>NZ_JAIGNL010000002.1:415000-886647 GCF_019711395.1 Qipengyuania xiapuensis | reverse complement strand
GAACCCGAACCCGAACCCGAACCCGAACCCGAACCCGAACCCGAACCCGAACCCGAACCCGAACCCGAACCCGAACCCGAACCGGAGCTCGAGCCGGAGCCGGAGCCGGAAGTCGAGGCCATGGTTTCGGTGCCGCGCACCTACACCGACCCCTCCTACGACACGGAGTACGAGACTTCCTCGCCCTCCAATTATGAATCCGATGTCGCTTTTACCGCACATCAAAGTTCGACGTTCTTCGAGCGCTACAGGCTCGACAAATACGGCTTCTGGTGGCTCGTCGGGCTGACTTTCCTAGTGGCGATGTGCTCGGGCGATGACGAACCCCGGCGTGAGGCCTACGAACCCTCTTCGGTGTCGCAGGAAAGCCTGCCGGAGAGGGAAATCCCGCCAGTCCCGGCACCCCGCAATGCCTATGATCCGGCAATGCTCGACAGCATCTCCGAAGAAATCTTCGGGGAGGGCATCTCCTTCGCCGAGCTCACCGCGCGCAATTCCGAATTCGCCGATGTCTTCGCATTCCATGTCGCCGAAGAGGGCCATGATCCGGCTCTGGCTCGCGCCTACGTCCGCGACCAGATGATGCGTGTACGCACGGAAATCCCTGCGCCCGACCTGATTGCCGCAAGCCAGCTCTACCTCGCGTGGCTGAAAGACGCGGGAAAGCAAGGTGCCGACGCCTGCCGGGACATTCATACCAAAGCTTTCCTGCAGCCGGCCCTCATCGAGGACCCGGAGATACTCGCAAGCGAACGCTCTCTGTCCCTGCTGTTCGTGGAACGCGGCCATCTGCTGCTTCCGACCGAGGGTGCCGATAGTATCGCGCTTCCCGAATGGGCGGTGGCCGGGGCGCAGCGACGCGCCGGCCTTACCCGGGAGGGGCTGGGTGAAGCGCTTGCGGATGATCGCCACCCCCAACGCTGCGCGGTGACAATCGCACTCGTCGAAACGCTGCTCGAGCGACCGCGCGACGAAGCCCTGCCGGCGCTCGCGGCGTTGTAAAAAACACGCGCATCGCTAAGCGTTTTCGATTAGGTCTGTCTGAATACTTGAGCCTTACTGCACTGCGCGGCAGAAAGCTCAGAGGACGAGGGGACGCTTTCATGAAATTTTCGATTTTCGCGCCGGTTGCGCATGGCGGGCCGCGTGGAATCAGCAAGGGGCAGGCCGCATGATCATCGGTATCGATCTCGGCACCACCAACAGCGCTGTCGCGATCTGGCGCGACGGGCAGAGCGAGCTCGTGCCCAACGCGCTCGGCGAGCTGCTGACCCCGTCGGCCGTGTCGATCGACGATGACGGACAGAGCTGGGTGGGGCGTGCGGCGCTCGACCGCCTGGCGACGCATCCTTCGGAGACGGTCACGAGCTTCAAGCGCCGGATGGGCACCGAGAGCAAGGCGACGCTCGGCAAGCGCTCCTACACTCCGGAAGAATTGTCCGCGATCGTGCTGCGCAGCCTCGTAGACGATGTCGAGGCGGCAACGGGAGAGCGTCCGACCGGCGCGGTCATTACCGTTCCCGCCTATTTCAACGAACGCCAGCGCCGCGCCACGCGCCGTGCGGGCGAGATCGCCGGCCTCGAGGTCGAGCGGCTCATCAACGAACCTACCGCGGCCGCGCTCGCATTCGGGCTCATCGACAAGGAAGAGCGCGAACCCTTCCTCGTTTTCGACCTGGGCGGCGGCACTTTCGACGTCTCGATCGTGGAGATGTTCGAAGGCATCGTCGAAGTGCGCGCCTCGGCGGGCGACAACCGGCTGGGCGGTGACGATTTCGACGAGGTCATGGTCAAGCTGGCGGAGCCCAAGCTCGATGCGGCCGACGTGCTCGACCGGCTGCCCAATGACCGCCGCGCGGCCCTGCTGCAGCTTGCCGCAGAGAAGACGCGCTGTGCGTTGTCGAGCCAGAACAAGGCCGACTTCCGGATCGCTGTCGGCGACGAGGAATTCACCGCCGAGATCGACACGCAGGAATTCGAGGAAGCGGCTGAAGCCCTCGTGAGGCGGCTACGCGATCCGGTGATCCGCTCGCTGCGCGACAGCGGTGTCGATGTCGAAAGCCTTTCCGATGTCGTTCTGGTCGGCGGTGCGACGCGTATGCCCGTGGTGCGCAAGGCGCTCACCCGCATGTTCAAGCGCTTCCCCAATTCGACCGTCCACCCCGATCACGCCGTCGCGCTGGGCGCGGCGATCCAGGCAGGGTTGCTTTCGGATGGCGAAGGGCTCGAGGAGATCCGCATCACCGATGTCGCTCCCTTCACGCTGGGAATCGAGATCGGCATGGACGATGCCTATGGCGGCCGGGTCAATGGCATCTTCTCGCCGATTATCGAGCGCAACACGCCGGTGCCCGTCAGCCGGATGCAGTCCTACACCACGTCGGAAGACGGCCAGCGCCAGCTCAAGACAGGTATCTACCAGGGCGAGGCGCGCCAGGTTGCCAACAATGTGAAGCTTGGCGAACTCGTCGTCCCCGTTCCGCCCAAGCCGCGCGGCGAGGTCGAGGTAGAGGTGCGCTTCACCTATGACACGAACGGCCTGCTCGAGATCGACGTCGATATTCCCGAGACCGGTTTTCACAAGAACGTCGTGATCGTCGATGAAGAGGACAAGCGCAGCCGCAAGGAAATCGACAAGAGCCGCAAGGCACTTGAAAAGCTCAAGGTCCACCCTCGCGACGAGCAGGTTAATGTCGCCGCCATGCAGCGCGCCGAGCGTAGCTACGAGGGCTTTACCGGACCGGTGCGCGAATACATCGGCCGCTCGCTCGACAACTTCAAGGCGGCGCTCGAGAAGCAGGATCCGCGCGTGATCGCCGATGCGCGTGAGAGCTTGCTGAGGCTGATCGACGAGATCGAGGCGAACCCGCCGATATGAGCGGCTATCCCTGGAGCATTCTCGGGATCGAGGAGACGCGCGAGAAATCCGCGATCCGCAAGGCCTATTCGGTCAAGCTGAAGACCATGAACCTCGACGAGCAGGTTCAGGAGTATGCGCAGCTGCGCGACGCCCGCGACTATGCCCTGAGGCTGGCTGCGCAGCCACCGGCCTCGCCGCCGCGCGGTGCCCAGCCCGACTACGATGACGCCTATGAGGATGACGACTATTTCGACGAACTCGAATGGCACGATGATGCCGAATTCGAGTGGCAGATCGAGCGGCGCGATTTCGTCGATGGGTATGAGGGCGGCGATCTGGGCGATGCGGGCCTGTCGGGGGACGAGCTTGCCGCTGCAGCAATCGAGCCGCCGGAACTGCCCGACGGCTATGACGAGCTGCACGCGATCCTTTTCCCTGGGCGCCAGCATTCCGACGAGGGCCTCACCGCAGAAGAATACGAACAGGCCGAAGACGCGCTGAAGCGGCTGATCGCCTGGGCCGAGGACGGCGACCTCAATCGCCACGGCAGCGTCGATTACAACCTCGCCGAGATGCTCGCGGCAGCATGGCCGCGCAGCGCGCCGCTGGTGGAGCGGGCCAATGTGGCCTTCCATTGGCTGGGCGAAGCCGGCGGGCTGGACGAGCGGCCCGCGCTGCAATTCCTCAACGCGCGCACGCAGGGCATGCGGTTCCACGAGTCCGTGCTCGAGGAGGACCATCCGCTGCACAAGGCCTGGCTCGAACTCTCGCGACCGGGCAAGGCGAGCATGATCGACCGCCTCAAGATCAACCGAAACCAGATCGACAAGCTGCTGCTCGCCATCAGAGGGAGTTTTCCCGAGCTAGAGGCGCTGCTCAGCCGGGAGCGTATCGACAGCTGGGAAAAGCCGGCCAGCGACGTCGTCTCGTGGATCGTCCAGCGGCTGTTTATCGTGTTCGTCGTGATCCAGGCGCTCCGCTTCTGCGCCTCGGCCGACGATCGCGCGCCGGTGCAGCCCCCGCTCTCGGCAGAGGAAGAGCAGGCGATCCGTGACGAGGGCAAGGACACGATCGCGGCGGCACTGTTCGGGGACGGCTTCAGCTATGATCAGCTTGTCGAAACGGACCCGGCTTTCGCTGCGCAGCTCGGTACGATGATCGACACGTTGGTGCGCGCAAAAGTGCTGGATGGCCGCCTTGTGCGGCCCTTGCTCCGCAACCGCATGCTTGCTGCGCGCGAAAGGGCTGATTTCGATACGCTGCTCGCTATCCAGGCTGTGCACCTCGAATGGCTCAAGGCTGCAAGCGAGGCGGGCGGGGACGCATGTGGGGACGTCCTCAGTGGCAGCTTCTCCGGCGGAGCGCCCGAGGTGAGCGCCGAAACCGAGGAACGAGAACGCGCACTGGCGCGCGACCTGCTCGAAAAAAAGCTGCTCACATTGCCGTCGAGAACCGGCAGCACGACCTACCAGATTCCCGGCTGGCTGGTCGATGCCGCGCGCAAGGATACTGGACTGTCGGAGGCGCGCTTTGGCGAGATCCTGCAGGACCCGGAAGACTCCGAAAGATGCGGGGTCGAGATCGCGCTGATCGAGAACATGCTCTCGGTTCCCTCCCGCGTTCCTATCGAGACGCTGCGGGGCCTGTGAGGGAGATCGCGGAACGTCGCGGCGTTCTCAGCGCTTTCCCTTCGTGAGCAAGGTGCAGGTCCCGACCGAAATCGAAAGCTGGTTCTCCGGCCGCGGCTGGCGCGTGCGGCGGCACCAGGCTGAGATGCTCGAGGCGAGCGATGCGGGATGTCACGCGCTGCTCGTGGCCGATACGGGGGCGGGCAAGACGCTTGGCGGTTTCCTGCCGACACTGGCGGCCTTCGCGCCATCCCGCCTCGATGGTGCCGAGCCGCCAAAGGGCCTGCACACGCTGTACGTCTCCCCCCTGAAGGCGCTGGCACATGACGTGCAGCGCAACCTGCTCACGCCGATCGAGGAAATTGGCCTGCCCATAACGGTCGAAACGCGCAGCGGCGATACGCCGTCGGACCGCAAGAAGCGCCAGCGCACCAGGCCGCCCAATGTCCTCCTGACCACGCCTGAGAGCCTCTCGCTGCTGCTCTCCTATCCCGACAGCTTCGAGATGTTCGCCGGCCTCAAGCGTATCGTCATCGACGAGGTCCATGCTTTCGCCACCGGAAAGCGCGGCGACCTGCTCGCGCTTGCGCTGTCGCGCCTGCAGGCGATTGCGCCCGGCCTCCAGCGGACCGCGCTTTCAGCCACTGTCGCGCGCCCCGAAGGCTTTCGCGAATGGCTCGCGCCGTGGGGCGAGATCGACGAGGTCGCGCTGGTGCAGGGCGAGGAGGGCGCGCCCGCCGAGGTCGAGATACTGCTGCCCGACGAAGAGCGCGTGCCCTGGGGCGGGCACGCCGCGACATGGGCGATCCCGCAGCTCTATGAAGAAATCCGAAGCAACAACACGACGCTGGTCTTCACCAACACGCGTTTCCTCGCCGAGTATATTTTCCAGCACCTGTGGGATGTGAACGATGAGAACCTGCCGATCGGCATCCACCACGGTTCGCTTTCGAAAGAGGCGCGGCGCAAGGTGGAGGGGGCGATGGCGCGCGGCGAGCTGCGCGCGCTGGTAGCGACCGCGAGCCTCGATCTCGGTGTCGACTGGGGCGATATCGACCTCGTCGTGCAGATGGGTGCCCCCAAGGGCTCTTCGCGGCTTCTCCAGCGAATAGGCCGCGCCAACCACCGGCTCGACCAGCCGAGCCGCGCGCTCCTGGTGCCGGGAAACCGCTTCGAATTCCTCGAGGCGACTGCGGCCAAGGAAGCGGTCGACGAGGGCAAGCGCGATGGCGAAGACTTCCGCCCGGGTGGTCTCGACGTTCTCGCGCAGCACGTCATGGCCTGCGCCTGCGCCGCGCCTTTCCAGGAAGACGAGCTCCTGCGCGAAGTGAAGTCGAGCCTCGCCTATGCCTGGGTCGACGACGAGGTCTGGCAGCGCGTGCTCACTTTCGTCGCAACCGGTGGCTATGCGCTGCAAGCCTATGACAAGTTCAAGCGCATCGTGCGGGACACGCAGGGCGTGTGGCGGCTTACCCATCCCGAGCAGGCTGCCCGCCACAGGCTCAATGCCGGGATCATCATCGACAGCGAGATGTTGGAAGTGCGGATCAATTCCGGGCGCGGGCGGGGCGGGCGCAGCCTCGGCAAGGTCGAGGAGCGTTTTGCCGCGCAGTTGAGCCCGGGCGATACCTTCGCCTTTGCCGGCATGAGCCTCGAGGTGGTCAAGCTGCAAGACATGGAGGTGCTGGTGAAGGCCGCGACCTCCAACGCCATGATCCCGAGCTATGGCGGCGCTCGCATGCCGCTTACCACGCATCTCGCCGAGCGCGTGCGCACCATGCTGGTCGACCGCGCAGGCTGGGCGCGCTTCCCCGACGATGTGCGCGAATGGCTCGAAGTGCAGGACTGGCGCAGCCAGATGCCGGGGCCGGGGCAGTTGCTCGTCGAGAGCTTCCCGCACGCCAAGCGGCATTACTCGGTCTATTACACCTTCGAAGGCTGGAACGCGAACCAGAGCCTCGGCATGCTCATCACGCGGCGCATGGAAGATCGCGGGTTGATGCCGGGCGGCTTCGTTGCGAACGACTATTCGCTCGCAGTATGGGGCCTGAAGCCGGTCGATGATCCCGCCCCGCTCCTCTCGCCCGATATCCTGCAGGACGAGTTCATCGAGTGGGTGCAGAACTCCCACCTTCTGCGCCGCGTCTTCCGCGAGGTGGCGGTGATCGGCGGACTGGTCGAGCGCCAGCACCCGGGCAAGCGCAAGACAGGCAAACAGGTCACCTTCTCGACCGACCTCATCTACGACGTTCTGCGCAAATACGAGCCCGACCACGTGCTGCTCGAGGCCGCCTGGGCTGATGCGCGCGAGCGGATGACCGATGTTGGCAGGCTCGGCGACCTGCTGGACCGCTCGGCCGAACAGCTGGTCCATGTGAAGCTGGATCGTGTCAGTCCGCTCGCCGTTCCGGTTATGGTGATGATCGGCCGCGAGGCTACCCCGCAGGGCTCGGTCGACGACGAACTGCTTCTCGAGGCGGAAAGCCTCGCCGATGCGGCGATGCGGGTCGAAGACCTCGGCGAGGACCTGCTCGACTAGAGCCCGAAGGCTTTGAGCCCAGCGTCGAAGGCGCCTTCGAGGCCGCGGCGAACCTCGCCGCCCTGCCGCCCGGCGAGAGGCGCCTCCTCGATGATCAAAATGCCGCCGCTGTCCTGCACCTTGTCCTTGAACAGCTGTTCGCGGCCGAAGAGGTAGGGCGCAAAGGTCTCGGTGCGCGTCACCGAATAGGCAAGGTCGGCGCTGAATCCGACAAGCTGGTCCTGTCCGAAAATGCGGCCCTGCTCGGCGCGTTCGACCCGCACACCGCGCCCTCCCTTGACCACCAGCCTTCCCGGCCCGTGGAAGACGAAGAAACGTAGCTGCATGGTCAGCCAGGCGTTGAGGTTGAACAGGCGCCAGTGGCTCGTGATGCGCATCGTCTTGCCTGTCGGCTGGACCAACGCGACAAGCGCGCGTGGATGGAGGACGCAGGCGGAGTTCTCGGGCAGCACGATCTCCGTAAGCTCGGCAAAGGGATCGCGTACGGCGGAGACGGTGCTGGTGCCCTTGCCGCGAATGCGGGTGAGGAAGCCGAGTCCTGCAGCGAGGCTCGAGACCGGATGGCTGTAGTCGAGCAGCCACCGCGTGGCCTTTTCACCCTCGACCGCGCTGGTCTGGAGGTAATCCTGCCGGATCAGCAATTCCTCGCCCTCGTCGAGCGTTACCGGCACCGAGACCCTCGAAGGTTCGGCAACCGGATCGGGAGCCGCCGAGAGGCCGGGTATCTCGATCCTGATCGACGCGCGGCGGGCGGCCATGGGTGCGAACACGTAATAGAAGAGCGTGCGGATGATGAAGGGCATCGCGATGATGCCGAGCAGGATCAGCAGGGCGTTGCGCATGATCTGGGCGATCGGGTGCTCTTCGTTCAGCTTCATCAGCCGATCTTCCTGCGCATCGAGCTCTTGGGCGGCCTGTTGCTCCAGCTGGGCAAACTCGTCGGCGCCCGATTGCATGACGGCATCCATGGTGGCTTGGCCTGCCTGCATCGTGGCACGGAGCCGCTGGATGCTGCGCTTGATGCGGTCGCGGGCGCGCACGGCTGCATCGTAGCGGTCCTTGGCTTTCGAACGGGCCTCCTTGAGCTCGTCATGCTTCTTCTTCTGGAACCACTCGATCACATCCCAGCGGCGTTCGAACTCTTTGAGAGCCGCATCCTTGCTGTCGTAGTCGCGTTTGAGGCGCGCGACGATGTCCTCCTGGTTCGCCAGGGAATTGCGCAAGTCTTCGAGGCGTTGATCGAGCTGCCTGCGATCCTGGACGATTTCGATACTGTCGGTGAGGAAGGCGATCTGGCGGTCGAGCCGGCGAATCTGCAATTCGACCAGTGCGCGCTCGAGCATTGCATCCGCATCGAGGGTGGCGGCCTGTCGCCAACGCTCCGCGTCGCCAGGGAGGCGTGCGCGAAATTGCTCGCGCTCTTTCACCGCGTCGCGGCGCTTGTCGCGCAGCTCCTCGATTCCTGCGCGGCGCACGGTCTCGGGATATGCGGCGAGCTCCTCACGGGCCCGAGCGGCCTCTTCTTCGAGCCGCGCCTGTGCTGTCGCAGCCTGCTCGGCTGTGGTTTCCAATCGATCGATTTCAGCCTGCGCTTCAGATTGCGCGGCCTGTTCGGCCTGTTGCGCCTCGCTCCAGACGCTGTGTGCGATAAGGGCGGCGACGATCAACGCGAACAGGAGTGCGTTGCGGAAAATCCACCCGAAAACGGCCTTGATTGCGCCCATGCAGCCTCCCTTGGCGCGCGTTTATCCCAGCAGGGACGGAAGCTGTCTATGAGGTTTCCGTCATGCAGTGCGGACGGGGAGGTCGCCCCTGTTCGAGCGGGCAGGCTTACCGCACGGTATCGAAGTTCCGGTACTTGTGGTTGCCCACGAAGGCGAACTTCTCGATGCCGGCGTCCTTGATCAGCGCGATGGTCTGTGCGGAGGTCTGATAGCTGGCCAGCGCATCGGGTTCGAAACGGACCAGGGGCTGGTTTTCCTGCGCGGCGGCGGTGGCGAGCTGGTTCAGCAATGCCTGGCGGTCCATCTGGGTGCCGTTCCAGTAGAGCCGGTCGCTGCTGTCGATGTGGACGACGTTGGTCTCCAGCACATCTTCCGTCCCTTCGCCGTTCGGCAGCGGGATGAGCAGGCTGTGGGTGGCGATCGGGATCACCATGATGAACATGATCAGGAGAACCAGCAGCACATCGATGAACGGAGTGACGTTCATATCGCTGAACATCGAATTGCTGGCTGGGATGCGACGGGCGCTGAAGGGCATGAGCAGTCTCCTCTCAAGTGCAATGTAATAACATCACAGAATTTGGAGAAATGCAAATCGAGGGGTTTGTCTCGCCTCCGCGACCCTGCCGCGTCGCCGGTCACGGATACAAAAAAGGGGGCGGATCGCTCCGCCCCCTTTCGTGATTGGTTCCGGTCGAACTTACTGCATGCCGGCCTTGCCGAAGGTGCGGTAACGTTCGTTGCCGACGAAGCCGAACTTCGTGACGCCGCTTGCCTTGATGATGTTGAGCACGCGGGCCGACAGCTCGTAGCTGGCGAGCGCTTCGGGCTCGAACTGCAGTTCGGGCTCGGGATCGATCGTCAGCGACTGCTGAAGGAGGTTGACCAGGTCGCCCTCGTTGATCTCGTCACCGTTCCACAGCATCCGGTCGTCCTGGGTGAGCACGAGCTTGTTCTTCTCGGGCTCGACCGTCGTGGGCGGCGGGTTCGGGTTGGGCTGCGGCAGGTCGATATCGACCGAGTGGGTCGCGACCGGGATGGTGATGATGAACATGATGAGGAGAACGAGCAGGACGTCGATAAGCGGCGTCATGTTCATTTCCATCATCGGGCTGCCATCGTCCTTGCCGCCTGACATTGCCATGGTGGGATACTCCTAGAAAATTGGACGTGCTGTCCGGCCCGTGAGGACCGATCAGCCGTTCGGATCGACCGGGTTCGAGATGAAACCGACCGTCGGATAGCCGGCCGACTGGACGTTGTAGATCGCACCGGCGACACAGGACCAAGGAGCGTTCACGTCACCACGGATGTGGACCTGGGGGATGTCCTCCGGGTTTTCCATGATCGCTTCCGGACCGCCTGCGCGCTGAACGATCGTGTCGAGACGCTCGAACGCCTGGTCATACAGCTCTTCCGAGGTGACCGGGGTCGTGTTGTTGAAGTAGACGCGGCATTCACCGTTGCGCGCGGCACCTTCGAAGCCGGGTTCGCCTGCGCTTCGGCCGGCCGCATCGCTGGTGCTTACGGTCAGCAGCAGGTTCTCCACCTTATCCTTCGATTCTTGCGACTCGAGGATGGGGATTTCCAGCTTTTCGATCGTCTGGATCGCGACCGGGACCGCGATGAGGAAGATGATCAGAAGCACCAGCATCACGTCCACGAGCGGCGTGGTGTTGATGTCCGACATGGGCGTTTCACTGCCGCCTCCCATCGAAATCGCCATAGCTTAAATCCTATTCTTGCCTGAGTTCACGCTTGAGAAATCGAGGGGCGCGGACGGGCGAGTGCCTGCGCCCGCGCCATCCTCCATTAGCTCTTCGGCGTGGTCGTCGCCGTACCGGTAGCGGGCTTGGCACCCGGAACCGTGCGGCCGGCTGCAGCCTTGGCTGCGGTCTTGGTCGAAGTGGCGGTCATCGGCTTGATGGAACCATTCGAGTTGATGTTGGCGAGCAGATCGGTCGAGAAGCCGCTGAGCAGTTCCGCGATGCGACGGTTACGGCTCTGCAGCCAGTTGTAGGCGAACACGGCCGGAACAGCGACCAGGAGGCCGATGGCGGTCATGATCAGTGCTTCACCAACCGGGCCTGCGACCTTGTCGATCGATGCCGAGCCGGCCATGCCGATGTTGATCAGTGCGCGGTAGATACCGATAACCGTACCGAGCAGACCGACGAAGGGAGCGGTTGCACCCACGGTTGCGAGGAACGGCAGGCCGCCTGCGAGCTTGGCGTTGATCGAATCTTCCGAACGCTGGAGCGAACCGTGCATCCAGTCGTGCGCTTCGAGCTTGTCGTTCAGCTTGGCGTGCTTTTCTTCAGCGGCGACGGCATCGTCGACGAGCTGGCGCCATGCGCTGTTCTTTTCAAGCTTGGTAGCACCTTCCTTGAGGCTGTTGGTGCGCCAGAAGTTGGTGCGGACTGCCTTGTACTGGTTCATCACCTTCTGCTGTTCGAACAGCTTGGTGAAGAGGATGTAGAACGAACCCACCGACATGATGACCATGACGCCGAGAATGAACCAAGCGACGAAGCCGCCCTGTTCCATGGCTTCCATGAAGCCGAAGGAGTTGGCCGGAGCCGCAGAAAGAAGCGAGATATTCATAGCGAGAAGTCCTCTTAGAAAATTGTCGTTTTTGCCGACTTGTCCCTAGTCGGGCAGCACGTAACGGATCGATTGGTTTGTAGTCGAAGAAATCGGGTTGCCGGCAGCGTTGAGAGCCGGGTTGTAGCGTGCGTAACGCTGCATCCCGCGGCAGGCTGCCTGGTCAAGCGCGCTCGAACCCGAGCTGCCGGTGACCGCACAGGCCTCGACACGGCCGTTGGCACCCACGGTGATCCGCATGGAAACGGTACCCTGTTCCTCACGGCGCAGAGCGCTGGAAGGATAGTCGCCCTGGATCCGGGCAGCCCAACGGTTGAGGTTGTCCGGGCTTGCACCACGCGCCAGCGAAGGCGGGGGCGGCGGTGCCGGAGGTGCGGGCGGCGGGATCACGAGCGCCGGCGGTGCAGGCGGCGGAATCGTCGTCTGCGTGCGGATCGGCGGCGGCGCGGGCGCGATGTTGATCGGCGGCGGCGGCGCGACCGGGGGCGGCGGCGCGGTGTCGGGGATGTCTTCCGGCGGCGGCGGTTCGTCTTCCGGCTCCGGCGGCGGCGGTTCTTCCACATCGATAGTCGTCACGCGTTCGACCACTTTCTGGACCGCATCATATGCAAGGCCGGTGATCAGCGCATAACCGAGTGCAATGTGGATGAGGGCAACGATGATGATCGCGACGACGCGATTGCCACTCATCTCTTGGTCAGCATAAGCCATTCGGTTGCATCACTCCATCGTGTCGACCCGATTCGCACCGGGCCAGTCTGACGCCATGGGGGCTGGGTAGATCTGGCGATCTCCCTGGCGCCGTATTCCATATTCACCTGCGCGAACCCTATCAGGAACGACGGCGATCGACCCGGGTTGTTCCAAAAAACCTCCAAAAGAGGCATTGAAGCAATATTGTATCATGAACCCGGTTCAGGTGCTCCCCTTAGCTGCCATAAAGGGCAGGGGCAAACGCTTTATCGGTTAACCGGCGATTCACGGCACCCTATGCAAGCCGTGCCTGAAAGCATACCGGGCCGTGTGCAAGCTGCCCAAGCAAACGATTCAAAAGGTTCCTTCCCGCCCATGCTCCGCCTCCGCAACTTCCTCCTCTGTGCCACCCTTGCCGCAGGCCTGCCCTTTGCCACGCAGGCGCAGGGCGACGGGGCGACTGCGCTGACCTATGCGGATACAGTCTCGCTCGCCGAAGACGCGGCGATGGTCCTGCGGGTGGAGATTCGCGACCAGGTCGCACTCAAGCCCGAACGCGCGCCCGACGTGGCTCCCGGCCATGTCCGCCTGTTCGTCAAGGCCCGCACCCTGGCGCTGATCGCGGGCAACGTGCCGGTGGGTGAAGAGCTGCGCTACCTCGTCGACGTGCCGCTGACGGCGAAGGGCAAGGCGCCCAAGCTCAAGAAGAGCGAAATGATCCTCTTCGCACGCCCCGTGCCCGGTCGCCCGGGCGAGATCCAGCTCGTGGGCGAAGGCGCCCAACGCCCTTACACGCCCGCCTTCGAGGCACAGCTGCGCCCTGTCCTGAGCGCGCTCGTAGCGCCCGATGCCCCGCCGCGCGTTACCCGCGTTGCCGATGCGCTGGCCGTCGAGGGCACGCTGGTGGGCGAATCCGAAACCCAGCTCTTCCTCGACACCGAGGCGGACGGGCCCGTCTCGATCACCGTCGTGCGCCGCCCGAATCAGGCGCCGCGCTGGGGCGTGTCCTGGACCGAAATCGTCGACCAGTCGGCGCGCGCACCCCAGCCTGGCACGCTCGCCTGGTACCGCCTTGCCTGTTCGCTCCCCGCCGAATTGCCCGGCGCCGCCAATCTTTCGCGCGATTCCCGTGCCCGCGCGCTCGCCGCGCGGGACTACGCTTTCGTGATCGAGCAACTCGGCCCCTGCGAGCGTAACCTGCCGCGCTGACGGCCCTGCGCGAATCCGCGCTTAGCCCCCCACAAGACAAACTGGTTCACTTGCGCGGCCCGGGTGCGCTAGTCGGCAAAGCCATGGAGCCTTTCCGACATACTTTCCGCGTGCGCTATGCCGAGGTCGACCCGCAGGCGGTCGTCTTCAATTCGCGCTATCTCGAATATGCCGACGTGCTGGTGACCGAGTTCTTCCGCGACGCGCGCAGCCGCGGGATGCCGGCCGATGTCGAATTCCACGTCCGCAAGGCCGAGGTCGACTATATCGCCCCGATCCGTCTCGACGAGCTGATCGAGGGGCGGATGACGATCGAGGGAATCGGAAATTCGAGCATGAAACAGGTCATCACTCTGCACGGTGCCGAAGACGATTCGCTGCGCGCGGAGATCCGCCTTCTCGCGGTGCATGTCGACCTGCCCAAGGGCCGCCCGACACCGGTACCCAACTCGGTGCGCAAGGCCTTCGGTTTCCCCGAGCTGGAGAATGCTGATGGCTGAGCCGCTTCGTATCGCGCTTGCCGGGCTCGGCACGGTCGGGACCGGCGTGATCCGCCTGATCGAGACCAACCAGGCGATGATCGCCGCACGTGCAGGCCGCCCGATCGAAATCGTTGCCGTGACTGCGCGTGAGCGTGGCCGCGACCGTGGTGTCGACCTCTCGCCCTATGCCTGGGTCGACGACATGCAGGCCATGGCTGAACGTGACGATGTCGATGTGGTGGTCGAACTTGTCGGCGGGTCGGACGGTCCGGCGCTGACGCTTGCGCGCGCTGCGCTCGATGCGGGCAAGGGCTTCGTCACCGCAAACAAGGCCATGGTCGCGCACCACGGGATGGAGCTTGCAGAGCTTGCCGCGATCAAGAAAGCACCACTCGCGTTCGAGGCTGCCGTTGCCGGCGGCATCCCGGTGGTGAAGGGCCTTCGCGAAGGTACTGCGGCCAATGCGCTCAACCGGATTTACGGGATCCTCAACGGCACCTGCAACTACGTGCTCTCCGAAATGGAGCAGACCGGCGCGGACTTCGACGAGATGCTCTGCGCCGCGCAGGACAAGGGCTATGCCGAGGCCGATCCTGCCTTCGACATCGAGGGCGTTGATGCAGCGCACAAGCTGGCCATCCTCGCGGCCATCGGCTTCGGCACGCGCATCGATTTCGAAGCGGTGCGGACCGAGGGCATCACGCAGGTGCGCGCCAGCGATATCGCGCAGGCCGACGCGCTCGGTTACGTCGTGCGCCTGGTCGGAATCGCGACGCTGGAGAATGGTGATGGCGAGTGCCGCCTGCTGCAGCGCGTGCGCCCCTGTCTGGTACCCTTCCGCCATCCGCTGGCTGCAGTGACCGGCCCGACCAATGCGGTAGTGGCCGAGGGCGACTTCTCGGGCCGCCTGCTGTTCCAGGGCGCCGGCGCGGGCGACAAGCCCACCGCCAGCGCGGTCGTGGCCGACCTGATCGAGATCGCCCGCGGCCAGTCGGGCGCGCCATTCTCGGTTCCCGTATCCTCGCTTCAGTCCTGTGCAGAAGCCGATCCGGGCGACCGTGTCGGGCGCGACTACATCCGCTTCACCGTGGCCGACCGACCGGGTGTGCTCGCTGAAATCACTGCGGCCATGCGCGATGCGGGGGTCTCGATCGAGAGCCTGATCCAGCGCGGCCGTGCTGCCGAAGGCGGGGATGTACAGGTGGCGATGGTCACGCACGAAGGCCCTGAGCGCTGTGTAAGCGAGGCGCTCGCACTGCTCGAGGGATCGGAAAGCCTTACGGCAGCTCCTCTGGTGATGCCGATCCTGAAGGACTGACATCACCTTCCTCCTCGTCGCCGGTAGCGAGAGGAGGCGGAAGGCCTAGCTCTGCCGCATTGGACTGCAATCCAGCCTCGCGGGCGATGACGACTGAACCGTCCGGCCCATAGTCATTGCCGCGCGGTGCGAGACCTCGGGCGAGCCGGTCGGCATCGGAGCCAACGGGCGTATCGGGAAGCTCGTCGAAATCGATGATATAGGCGGGCGGCGGCGGGCAGGGCGGCACGAAACAAAGGCCCGACACGGTCGCCTTGCCTCGGAAGATGCCGGGTCCGGCGGTATCGGGCGCCAGGATGTCGTTGTGAAACGCCGTGCGCTCGGCGTGCTTTCGTTCGGCCGTTTCCTTGTCGTAGAGCCTGTTCTCATCGCCTGTCCGCTCACGGCAGACGACGATTTCGCCGAACAGGATCGCCGCTTCCTGCTCCTCGATACATTCCTGGTTGTATTCGGGCTCGTCGGTGATCGGTTCGGCGAGAATGTCGATGCGCTCGGGAGGCTCGCCGCCCTGCTTTTCGAGTGGCTCTTCCTGTGCGATTGCCGCTGGCGGCGATGCGGCGAGCAAACCGCCTGCAAAAACAACCGCCAGATGTCTCGACAATGCAATGCTCCTGCGGCTATCCGCCCTGCGAATACGAATGCACGGGTTGCTCGCCCGCGCCTTGCCAAACACGCTTCAAGGACTGAACCACCCATGAACTCGCCTTCGCCTTCCGATAATCCGCTCGACCGCGTCCTCGTTCTCGAGATGGTCCGCGTGACCGAGGCTGCGGCGGTTGCCGCCTCGAAGCTCATCGGCCGCGGGGACGAGAAGGCTGCCGATGCGGCAGCGGTCGAGGCGATGCGCAAGGCTTTCGACACACTCTATATGGACGGCACCGTGGTCATCGGCGAAGGCGAGCGAGACGAGGCCCCAATGCTCTTCATTGGCGAGAAGGTCGGCGGTGCGCCGGGCAAGGGCCCGAAGATCGACATTGCGCTCGATCCGCTCGAAGGCACCACCATCACCGCCAAGGCCGGACCGAACTCGCTCGCGGTGCTTGCTGCGGCAGCAGAGGGCTGCCTGCTCAACGCGCCCGACGTCTACATGGACAAGCTGGCCGTTGGTCCGGGCTATCCGGCGGGCATCATCGATCTTGCCAAGACGCCGACCGAGAACGTCACCGCGGTGGCCGAAGCCAAGGGCGTGAAGCCGTCGGACATCATCGTCTGCGTCCTCGACCGCCCGCGTCATGCCGACCTCATCGCCGAACTGCGCGGCATCGGCTGCGGCGTCGTGCTGATCGGTGACGGCGACGTTGCCGGCGTGATCGCAGTGACCGACGAAGACACCACGATCGACATGTACATGGGCCAGGGCGGCGCACCCGAAGGCGTGCTGGCTGCAGCAGCGCTGCGCTGTGTAGGCGGCCAGTTCAACGGCCGCCTCGTCTTCCGCAACGATGACGAGAAGGCGCGCGCGGCCAAGTGGGGCATCACCGACCTCGATCGCATCTACACCCGCGACGACCTCGTGAAAGGCGACTGCATTTTCGCTGCCACCGGCGTCACCTCGGGCAGCCTGCTCGAAGGCGTGAAGTATCGCCGCGGCGGCACCATGACGACCGAGAGCGTCGTGATGCGTGCCTCGAGCGGAACCGTCCGCTGGATCAAGGGCGAGCACAAAATCTGACGAGAGCCGCGCAAAACCGCGCCCCTTCATGTTGCAATCCCATGACTCTCGGCTAGGCGGGGGCAACAGCCGCGCTCACGGGGATTCGCTTACATGAAAATCATGGCCGCCAACTCGAACCTGCCGCTCGCTCGCGCGATCGCAGCCTATCTCGAAATGCCGCTTGTCGATGCAGGTGTCCGCCGCTTCGCCGACGAGGAAATCTTCGTCGAGATCCACGAGAACGTGCGCGGGGAGGACCTCTTCGTGGTCCAGTCGACCAGCTATCCGGCCAATGACAATCTCATGGAGCTGCTGATCTGCATCGATGCGCTCAAGCGCGCATCGGCGCGGCGCATCACGGCGGTCGTCCCCTATTTCGGCTATGCCCGGCAGGACCGGAAGCCCGGCCCGCGTACGCCGATCTCGGCCAAACTCGTGGCGAACCTCATTACCGAAGCCGGCGCCGACCGCGTGCTCTCGGTCGACCTGCACGCAGGCCAGATCCAGGGCTTCTTCGATATCCCGACCGACAACCTCTATGCCGCGCCCGTCATGGCTGCGGACATCCAGGCACGCTACGGCGACCAGGACCTGATGGTTGTCTCGCCCGACGTCGGCGGCGTGGTTCGCGCCCGCGCGCTCGCCAAGCGTCTCGACAACGCCCCGCTGGCCATCGTCGACAAGCGCCGCGATCGCCCCGGCGAGAGCGAGGTGATGAACATCATCGGCGACGTTAAGGGCCGGCACTGCATCCTGATCGACGACATCATCGATTCGGGCGGCACGCTGTGCAACGCGGCACAGGCGCTGCTCGACCAGGGCGCGAAATCGGTTGCCGCTTATATTACTCACGGCGTGCTTTCGGGCGGCGCCGTGGCACGTGTCGACGGCTCCGCGCTGAAGGAACTGGTGATCACGGATTCGATCCGCGCGACCGACGCGGCGCAGGATTCGGACAAGATCCGCATCCTCACCATCGCTCCGCTGATCGGCGAGGCCGTGCGCCGGATTGCCGACGAAAGCTCGGTCAGCTCGCTCTTCGACTAGGGTTCCGCATCATGATCGCGCCAGGGGACATCCTTGATCCCCAGCTCGTGCATCGCTTCGGCGCGGCGCATCTGCCTGATCTCCAGATCGATCCGCAGCAGGATTGCGGCTTCCTTCGAAAGCACGCCCGGCGAAGTTCCGAAATAGGCCTGGATCTCACGCGTCATGTGCGGCTGGTCGAAGTAGCGCAGGCGAAACTCCGCCTCGTCCTCGGGCATTGCGACACCCAGTAGGGCTGCCGCCATGTCGAGCGCGCGTGCACGCCGGATTGCCTGTTTGGGAGAAAGGCCGAAGCCCTTCTTGACCTTCCGTTCGAGCGTTCGGCGGCTGATCCCGAAGGCCCGCGCGAATTCCTCCATGTCGAAATCGGGATCGGTCAGGATGCGCCGGTAGAAGGCCAGTACGACTTCGGACGGCTTTTTCTTCACCCGCTGGAAAAGAACGGTCCGGGTCAGTTCCTCAAACCTGTCGAGCCAGGCTTCGCGCCGTGTTCCGGAATTGTAGTGCGCGTTTCGTATTTCCGGCGGCAAGCCCTCGTCGAAGCACTCGATTGTGTTGAGAGTCTGTTTGTGGGTCTTGCTCTGGTCGAGTGGCGGCGCACCCGGGTGAAACTGTACGAGGAGAAATCTGATCGGCCCTTCTACCGAGACATTCATCGCCTCGGTTTGCGGCCCGAAGTAAAGCGTCCGGCTTGCCTTCGTCGCGTCGAATTCCTGAATCCCGCCGATGGTGTCGAAACGCCACTTCCCGGACAGGAGGACGCGAATGGCGGGATTGGCCGAGAACAGCTGGCACTTCTGCTCGCCATCGGGCGAGACGATGTCGGCAACCGCCAATGATTGTATCCATGGAGCGATGTCCGCGGCGGGCGGACGGCTGTAGGCGAGCGGAAGGCCTTCGGGCGTGGAGCCGGTGAGTGAAACAAGCGCGGGGGTTCGCGCTTTCCGCGCCTGTTGCGCCCTGTTGGAACGTGTTTCGCGAACTATCTCTGCATCCCCCAGCGCGACCCGAAGGGCAGGTAAAACTTCCCCTTCAACTTGCGGATCGAAGGCTCTCTGTCAAACCTGCCGGAGGCCCTTCTGCTCACTCGCCTGAAAAGGGTTCGGCCGTGGGATCGCGCCACGGCTCGATCGTGTCGGGCGGGAGAAGCGACAGGGCCTGTACGCGGCGCGACTGGCGCACTTCGAGATTGAGGCGGAGGAACGGGTGGTTTCCGTTCCTCAGCTCTTGCGGTGTGGTGCCGAAGAACGCCTTGATTTCACGGATGAGATGCGACTGGTCGAAGTAGCGCAGGCGCAGTTCGGCCTCTTCCTCTTCCATGGCGACGCCTAGCAGCGCTGCTGCCATGTCGAGCGCGCGCGCCCTGCGGCACACCTGCTTCGGCGACAAGCCGTAGTCGCGCTTGATAATTCTTTCCACGGTACGCGTGCTGCAATCCTGGCGCGCGGCAAATTCCGTGAGCGCGAAGGACGGGTTCGCAAGCGTTTCGTGCTCGAAAGCGAGCGTGATCGGATCCGGTGGTGCCGTGTCGTTGATCTGCAGGAACTTCCGCAGTTCGTGCTCGAACGTCTTCAGCCACTCGTGCGGCGTACCGTCGATGTGAAAGCGCGAGCTCAGGCTGCCGTGGCCGACCAGCTTGTCGTGATCGACGATTCGGTCGAGCATGTCTTCCTGGCGTGGTCCGCCAAGCACCGAAGCTGCGCCCGGGCCGAGGTGGACGCTCAGCACCTTGATCTTGCCGCTACCCACGATCGGCATGACCTTCGTCTGCGGCCCGAAATAGACCGTCATGCCCTTTTCGCCGGGATCGAGGACGACTTCGCCATCGCGGGTCTGCGCCGTCCAGTGGCCGCAGAACATGATCCGGATGATCGCGTGATCGTTGAACATCCCGTCGACGATCTCGTGGCCGTCGGGGATCTCCGCATCGGTTACGCTGAACCAAGTAAACCAGGGCGCAAGGTCGGGCGATGGCTGGTGATTGAAGGCGAGCGGATCCCCACCGCGGGTGCGACCCGTGCGAGATAAAAGCTTCCCCGGTTCCTGGCCGGGGGATGTTCCTTGGCCTTCACGGCTCATTCGGGTTCCCCTGTGGCCCCTGTCGGCTTTGTACACTGTTTCTGTGGTTTTGCACCTGCAACATTCGCTGGCCTCAAATCGGCTGGCCTGATAGCGGCGCGCGCATGGCTTCCAGCAAGGATCTCGCACTCGCAAACCGTCTCGCCGATGCAGCCGGCGAGGCGATCAGGCCGCTCTATCGCGGCGAATGGTCTCAGGAGCAGAAGGCCGACCGCAGCTTCGTCACCGAGGCGGACCGGGCGGCCGAGGCAGCCATGCGTGCCATCATCGAGAGCGAGCTTCCGGACGACGGTATCGTCGGCGAAGAATACGGCACCCGTAACGAGGGCGCCTCACGCAAGTGGGTACTCGACCCTATCGACGGAACCACCAGCTTCATCGCGGGTCGTCCGATCTTCGGCACGCTGATCGCCCTGTTGCAGGACGGTTTCCCGGTGCTCGGCATTATCGACCAGCCCATCGGGCGCGAACGCTGGGCCGGGCGTACCGGGCACACCACGACCTTCAACGGCAAGCCTGTCCGCGCCTCCGCCTGCCGCGAACTGTCGGGCGCGGTGTTGGCGACGACGACCCCGCACCAGTTCTCCGATCATGAAGCCGACCACTTCATGGGGCTCGCCAAGTCGGTTGCCGAGCGCAAGATCATCTACGGCGGCGACTGCTACAATTACGGTCTGGTCGCGAGCGGCCATGTCGACATAGTGTGCGAAGCCGGCCTCAAGCTTCATGACTTCGCTGCGCTCGCGCCCGTCGTCGAAGGTGCCGGCGGCATCATGTGCGACTGGTCGGGCGAACCACTGCATGCCGGAAGCGACGGCAACGCGCTTGCGATCGGCGATCCTGCGCGCCTCGAGGATGTCCTCGAGGCCATGGGATTGGCGTAATTCTGCAACAGTAGTCGTGTCGCTGTAGTAAAAGCGCAACTGTAAACTTGCGGGCAAGGTTTCTCGCGTTAGCAATCCCTCGTGCCGGAGTTTCGGCAATTGAATGAGGGTCAATATTACTATGAAGAAGATCGTACTTGCGCTCGCAATGGCGGGTGCTTGCATGCCTGTGGCAGCACAGGCACAGGACGGTGACTACGGCTATGAAGACGAGCGTCCCGCTCCTGCTTCGGTCGAGAAGTCGGGCATCCGCTTCGAAGGCCGCGTTTTCTACGAGCGTATCGGCGATCCCGAAGACGACATCATCTACGAACTCGGCGATGCCGTCGGTTTCGGTGGTGAAATCGGCTACGACATCGCAGCGGGCGACAACCTCGTTGTCGGTCCGTACTTCACCTACGACGTTTCGACCGTCGAATCGTGCGATATCGACCTGTGCCTTTCGTCGGACGGCTTCTGGGCTGCCGGCGTGCACATCGGTCTCACCACCGGTGACAGCGGCCTCGTGTTCGGCAAGCTCGGCTACAGCCAGCAGAGCCTGACCCTCGAGGGCAGCTACTACGATCCGGTGCTCGACCAGACGTTCACCTTCGACGAAACCGAAAAGGGCGGCGGCTACAACTTCGCCTTCGGTTACGAGCATGGCTTCAGCGAAAACGCCTACGGCCGTCTCGAAGTCGGCATCAGCGAGAACTACGACCTTTACGGTTTCGATTTCCAGCGCTCGAACATCGGCGCTGCTTTCGGCGTGCGCTTCTAAGCCAACCGACAGGATCGCATTCCGGGGCGGGGCGGCAATCAGCCGCTCCGCCCTTTTTCTTGGCCGCGGGGGCTGGCCCTTGGCGGGGGATCGGCTACCAAGCCCGGCATGACGGCTTCCATTTCGCTTGAGGGAAAGACCGCGCTGGTCACCGGCGCGGCGCGAGGGCTGGGCCTCGCCATCGCGCAAGCTCTCGCCGATTGCGGCGCGAGTGTCTGGATCAACGGGCGCGACGAGGCGGCACTCCTGGATGCCGCTGCGCGCATCGGCGCGAATGCCCGCCCGCTGGCCTTCGACATCACCGAGGATGCAGCATGCGAGCGCGCGTTTGCGCAGATCGCCGAAGAAGGCCTCGACATTCTCGTCAACAATGTCGGCCAACGCGATCGCCGCGCATTCGAGGAGATCGGCCGCGAGGACATGGCGCGCCTGCTCGATGCGAACCTCGTCGCTCCTTTCGACCTCGCGCGCCGTGCTGCCCCGTTGCTGCGCGCATCGCCGCAGGGGCGGATCATCAATATTACTTCGATCGCCTCGGAAATCGCGCGCGGCGATGCATCCTATACGGCGAGCAAGGCAGCGCTCGACGGGGTGACCCGTTCGCTCGCGGCCGAACTTGGTCCCGACGGCATCACGGTGAATGCCGTCGCGCCCGGCTTCGTGCTGACCGAGGCGAACGACGAATGGTTTACCGGCACCCCTGAAATCGCAGCGCACCTGCAGCGGCGCACCTCGCTCGGCCGATGGGCCAACCCGGAGGAGATCGCAGGCCCCGTCGCCTTCCTTGCATCCGATGCCGCGTCGTACATTACCGGCCACACGCTCATCGTCGACGGCGGCTACGTCACCCACTTCTGACTTGCATTTGGTGGGGGAATCGCTATCTGCGCGGCCTTCACCGACACGTGATTCATCTGCCGGTCTGGCCGTAAGGGCTGCCAGGGCTGGTTGGACGTGTCTCTGATAAGGAGATGAAAATGCCCAAGCTGAAGACCAAAAGCGGTGTGAAGAAGCGCTTCAAGATCACCGCCAACGGCAAGGTCAAGCACGGTGTGGCCGGCAAGCGCCACCGCCTGATCAGCCACAATGCGAAGTACATCCGCCAGAACCGCGGCACCACTGTCCTGTCGGAAGCCGACAGCAAGACGGTGAAGAAGTGGGCGCCTTACGGCCTCGACTGATCGCGAACTAAGGAGAAAGAGATATGCCTCGCATTAAACGCGGCGTTACCACGCGCCAGAAGCACAAGCGGCTCCTAGACCAGGCCAAGGGCTATCGCGGTCGCCGCAAGAACACCATCCGCGTCGCTCGCCAGGCCGTCGAAAAGGCTGGCCAGTACGCTTACCGCGACCGCAAGGTTAAGAAGCGCAACTTCCGCGCCCTGTGGATCCAGCGTATCAACGCTGCGGTTCGCGCCGAAGGTCTGACCTACTCGCAGTTCATGCACGGCACCAAGCTTGCCGGCATCGAACTCGACCGCAAGGTTATGGCCGATCTCGCCATGAACGAAGCTGCGGCTTTCAAGGCGATCATCGAGCAGGCGAAGAAGGCCCTTCCGGCCTAACCCGCGCGAAAACAAACAATAGAAACGGGCGCTTCCCCTTTCGGGAGGCGCCCGTTTTCTTTTTTGGGCGTGGCGCAAATCGTCTTATGCCGCTAATACAGGCCTATGGAACACGTCGGCCACTCATCCGACAGGAAACCGGGCTTGGAGGTGCAGTTCTTTGCTCCGCCGCCAGACCTGAAGACGTGCTTCGGCAATTTCTACCGGCTCGAAGTCAGCCTGCCGCGCGGCCAGACCGTCACCGACTATCTCCAGCCCGCTTGGGCAAACCTGCGCTTCGCCGACAAGAACCCGCCCAAGGCGCAGCCGCTCGATAGCGACACGGAGCTCAGCGCGCGGTTTTCTGTGACCGGTCCGACCAACAAGGCCAATCGCTTCACCATCGGCTCGACCTGCCTGTGGGGCATCGCGCTATCCCCGCTCGGCTGGGCCCGCTTCGTGAGGCGACCGGCGAAGGACTATCTCAACGGACTTTGGGACGGGGAAAAGCATCCGGATTTTGCGTCGCTCGCTCCGCTGTGCGGCATCCTTTGCAATTTCTCGCATGATCCCGAAGAGCAGGTGGAAGACATGTGCGAATTCTTCCGCTCGCTTGCCCCGCCGCCACGGGACGAAGAGCGCATTCTTGCGATCCAGCACGCGATGGAAGATCCGCACCTGCTGGAAGTCAGGGCGCTTGCCGAGAGGACGGGGCTAAATGTTCGCACTCTCGAGCGGATTTGCGGGCGCCATTTCGGCCTCCCGCCGAGAGCGCTCCTGCGCCGGCAGCGCATGATGCGCAGCCTCGCGGCTTTCATGCTCTCGGACGAGAAGAGTTGGACCCGCACGATCGACGCGCATTACCACGACCAAGCGCATTTCGTGCACGAGTTCCATGACTTCATGGGCATGAGCCCGAGCGAGTATGCTTCGATGCCGCATCCGATCCTCAACGCCTTCATGCCGAACCAGAAGCGGGTCTGGGGTACTCCGGCGAAGGCGGAGGAGCCGCAGGCTGCGCAAAGCGCCAGCGCCACCTGACGGGGCGCCCGCCCTGTTTCCATCCGTTCCTATCTAAAGGCGGCTCCGAATCCGCACGGGCACGTTGCGTATCAGGCACTCGGATGGCCTGAACTCCGCCATCCGAGAAACTGGGCTTTAGGATTCTTGCATCTGCCGCTAGAGGCAGGCCGCAAAGGACCTTACCCTCGAGAGATTCATGACCGATCTTGTGACACTGCAATCAGGTGCGCTCTCGCGCATCGAAGAAGCGAGCGACGCCGATGCGCTCGAAGCGCTGCGCATCGAGTATCTTGGCAAGCAGGGCTCGATCTCGGCGCTGATGAAGACGCTGGGCAAGATGAGCCCCGAAGAGCGTCAGGAACAGGCACCGAAGATCCAGGGCGCGCGCACCGCGGTGGCGGATGCGATTGCGGCTCGCAAGGCGCAGTTCGAAGCGGAAGAACTCGAGCGCAAGCTCGCCTCGGAGCGCCTCGACCTGACGCTTCCTGCGCCGCAAGCCCCGCGCGGCAGCGTGCACCCGGTCAGCCAGGTGATGGACGAACTCGCGGAAATCTTCGCCGACCTCGGCTTCTCGGTCGCCACCGGACCCGAAATCGAGGACGACTGGCACAACTTCACCGCGCTCAACATGGCCGAAACGCACCCCGCGCGCGCCATGCACGACACCTTCTACTTCCCGGACAGGGACGCCGACGGAAACCGCATGCTCCTGCGCACGCATACCTCGCCGGTTCAGATCCGTTCCATGGTGAAGGAAGGCGCGCCGATCCGCATCATCGCGCCGGGCCGCGTCTATCGCAGCGACAGCGACGCAACGCACACGCCGATGTTCCACCAGATCGAGGGACTGGTGATCGACCGCGACATCAACCTCGGCCACCTCAAGTGGACTCTGGAAACCTTCCTCAAGGCCTTCTTCGAGCGCGACGACATCGTGCTGCGCCTGCGCCCCTCCTACTTCCCCTTCACCGAACCTTCGGTCGAGGTCGATGTGGGCTGGAAGGACGTGAACGGCCGCCGCGTTCTCGGCGGTGACGGCGATGCGCCCGGTCACGGCTGGATGGAACTTCTCGGCAGCGGCATGGTCAATCGCCGCGTGATCGAATTCGCCGGGCTCGACCCCGACGAATGGCAGGGTTTCGCTTTCGGCGTGGGCGTCGACCGCCTCGCCATGCTCAAATACGGGATGGATGATTTGCGCGCCTTCTTCGACGGCGACCAGCGCTGGCTCGACCACTACGGCTTCTCGCCATTCGACCAGCCGACCCTTTCCGCAGGTGTGGGAGCGCAAGCATGAAGTTCTCGCTCGAATGGCTGAAGTACTTCCTCGAAACCGACGCTTCGGTTGCGGACATCGCAGCTGCGCTCAATCGCATCGGCCACGAGGTCGAAGGCATCGAGGATCCGGCCGACAAGCTCGAAGGCTTCCGCATCGCCAAGGTGCTGACCGCGGCCAAGCATCCCGATGCCGACAAGCTGCAGGTCCTCACTGTCGATACGGGTGAGGGCGATCCCCTGCAGGTCGTGTGCGGCGCGCCCAATGCGCGTGCGGGCATGAAGGGCGTGTTGGGCCTGCCTGGCGCGGTGGTCCCTGCGAACGGCATGGAGCTGCGCAAGAGCGCGATCCGCGGTGTCGAATCGAACGGCATGATGTGTTCGGTGCGCGAGCTCGAACTGGGCGAAGAGCACGACGGCATCATCGAGCTGCCCGAGGATGCGCCGGTCGGCCAGACCTTCGCCGAATATCACGATGCCTCGCCCGTCTTCGACGTAGCGATCACGCCGAACCGCCCCGATTGCATGGGCGTGCAGGGCATCGCGCGCGATCTCGCCGCTGCCGGTCTCGGCACATTCAAGCTGGTCGAAGCCTCGGCAATCGCGGCCTCGGGTGAGTGCCCGGTCGAGATCCGCACCGACGATCCGGAAGGCTGCCCGGCGTTTTACGGCCGCGTCATTCGCGGTGTCGACAACACTAAGCCTTCGCCCGAGTGGATGCAGCGCCGCCTGATCGCGGCGGGCCAGCGCCCGATCTCTGCACTGGTCGATGCGACCAACTACCTCATGCTCGCCTTCGGGCGTCCGGCGCACGTCTATGACCTCGCCAAGCTTTCGGGCGCGGTTGTGGCCCGCCGTGCACAGAACGGCGAGAAGGTCGAAGCGCTCAACGAGAAAACCTACACGCTCGACGACACGATGACCGTGATCGCCGACGACAATGGCGTCCACGACATTGCCGGCATCATGGGCGGCGAGCACTCGGGTGCCACCGAGACGACCACCGACGTTCTGCTCGAGATTGCCTATTTCGATCCCGAGCGCATCGGCGTGACGGGCCGCAAGCTCGGCCTCGCCTCGGATGCGCGCACGCGTTTCGAGCGGGGCGTCGATCCCGAATATCTCGACGATGGTCTCGCGATCCTCACCAGCTTGATCACCAAGACCTGCGGCGGCGAACCGACCGAGGTCGTGCGCGCAGGCCAGCCGCCTGTCACCGCGCAGACGATCAAGTTCGACCCGCGCCTGACCGAACGGCTCGGCGGCCTTGCAGTGCCGCAGGAAGAGCAGCGGGCCATTCTGGAATCGCTTGATTTCAAGGTCGGCGACGACTGGACGGTCACTTGTCCGCCGCGTCGCCATGATATCGAAGGCCCTGCCGATCTCGTTGAAGAGGTCGTGCGCATCCACGGGATCGACGAGGTCGAAAGCAAGCCGCTGCCACGTCGCCCCGGCGTTGCGCTGCCGACGGCAACCCCGCTGCAGCGGGCCGAGCGCAAGCTGCGCCGCGCTGCTGCTGCGCGCGGTCTCAACGAAGCAATCACCTGGTCCTTCCTGCCGACGGACGAGGCCGAACACTTCGCCGATGGCGCCGAGCTCTGGGTCCTCGAAAACCCGATCAGCGAAGACATGAAGGCGATGCGCCCCTCGCTCATCCCGGGCCTGCTTTCGGCTGCGAAGCGCAATGCCGACCGCGGTGCTGACGGTGCGCGCCTGTTCGAAATCGGCCGCCGCTATTTTCGTGGGACCAATGGCGCGAGCGACGAGAAGCCGACGCTCGGCCTGGTGCTCTCGGGCGAGAAGACCGCTCGCGGCTGGTCCAATGGCAAGGGCGCCAAGTTCGACGCCTATGATGCCAAGGCCGAGGCCGAGGCGCTGCTCGAAGCCGCCGGTGCGCCGGTGGGCAACCTCATGGTCATGGGTGAGGCGGGTGACCAGTTCCACCCCGGCCAGTCGGCCACATTGCGGCTCGGCCCCAAGAACGTGCTCGCCCGTTTCGGCGCGCTGCATCCCAATACGCTCAAGGCCTTCGACATCGACGGGCCGGTGATGGCTGTCGAGCTCTTCCTCGATGCGATCCCGGCAAGGAAGGGTGGCGGCTTTGCGCGCGCTGCCTATTCGCCGCCCGCGCTTCAGGCGATCACCCGCGACTTCGCCTTCCTCGTCCCAGCAGACCTGGCGGCAGGCGACCTCGTGAAGGCCGTGCGCGGTGCAGACAAGAAGACCATCGTCGATGCGCGCGTCTTCGACGTCTTTGCCGGACAGGGCGTGCCCGAAGGCAAGAAGTCGGTCGCGGTCGAAGTCATCCTCCAGCCGGGCGAGAAGAGCTTCACCGACGAAGAGATCAAGGCGATCTCGGACAACATCGTGAACAACGCCGCCAAGCAGGGCGCGGAGCTTCGCGGATGAAGACCGCCTTCGTCACCGGAGCCACCGCAGGCATTGGCGAGGCGACCGTCCGCACGCTTGTCGCGAGCGGCTGGCGCTGCGTGGCGACCGGGCGGCGCAAGGAACGGCTCGATACGCTGGTGGCCGAACTCGGCGCGGACAAGGTCCATGCCGCCTGTTTCGACGTGCGCGATACCGAGGCGATGGACGCTGCCATCGCTGCCTTGCCCGAGGACTTTGCAGGCATCGATCTTCTCGTGAACAATGCCGGTCTCGCGCAGGGGCTATCGCCCGCGCAGGAAGCCGATCTTGACGACTGGCAGACCATGATCGACACCAATGTCACGGCCATGGTGGTGCTGACCCGCAAGCTGTTGCCCGTGCTGATCGAACGCAAGGGTGCGATCATCGCGATCGGCTCGGTGGCGGGCAGCTACATCTATCCGGGCGGCAACGTCTACGCAGGCTCCAAGGCCTTTGCCAATCACTTCACGCTCGCCCTGCGCGCCGACCTCCATGGCACCGGTGTGCGGGTGACCAGCATCGAGCCGGGCATGGTCGAGACTGAGTTTACCGTCGTGCGCACGGGCAGCCAGCAGGCTTCAGACGACCTCTATCGCGGCGCCGATCCGATGACCGGACAGGACATTGCCGACACGATCCGCTGGATCGCCGAGCTGCCCCCGCACCTCAATATCAATCGCATAGAGCTGATGCCGGTGAGCCAGGATTTCGCTGGTTTCCGCGTCGCGCGCTCGTAAGAGAACCATGACTTCAGATCGCCGTACTTTCGCGATTATTTCGCACCCCGACGCCGGTAAGACCACGCTCACCGAGAAGCTGCTGCTGACCGGCGGCGCCATCCACTTGGCTGGCGAGGTGAAGGCTCGCGGGCAGGCGCGGCGTGCACGTTCGGACTGGATGAAGATCGAGCAGCAGCGCGGTATCTCGGTGACCAGTTCGGTCATGACCTTCGAGCGCGACGGCATTACTTTCAACCTGCTCGATACGCCGGGGCACGAGGACTTCTCCGAAGACACCTATCGCACGCTCACCGCGGTCGACAGCGCCATCATGGTGATCGACGCGGCCAAGGGTATCGAGCCGCAGACGCGCAAACTGTTCGAGGTCTGCCGCCTGCGCAGCGTGCCGATCATCACCTTCGTCAACAAGGTCGACCGCGAAGGCCGCCCGGTCTTCGAACTGCTCGACGAGATCGCCGACATGCTGGCGCTCGATGTCAGCCCGCAGATGTATCCGGTCGGCATGGGCGGCGAGTTCCAGGGCATCCTCGATTTCGCGAGCGGCGAAGTGGTCGTGCCCGAAGGTCCGTCGAAGGAATTCAAAGGCAAGCGTGTTGCCGATTTCGACCTGCCCGAAGACATCGCGGAGAATGTCGAACTGGCGCAGATCGGCTATCCCGAGTTCGATCTCGACGCCTATCGCAATGGCGACCTGACGCCGGTCTATTTCGGCTCGGCGCTGAAGAACTTCGGCGTGGTCGAACTGATCGAGGCGATCGCCAAATACGCCCCGCCGCCGCGCCCGCAGCCTGCCGGTGAAGAGCAGATCGCGCCCGACCATGACGAGGTCACCGGCTTCATCTTCAAGGTCCAGGCGAACATGGACCCCAACCACCGCGACCGCATCGCCTTCATGCGGCAGGTCTCGGGCACCTTCAAACGCGGGATGAAGCTGACGCCCTCGGGTCTCGGCAAGCCGGTCGCAATCCATTCGCCGATCCTCTTCTTCGCGCAGGACCGCGAGGTCGCCGATACGGCAGAGCCGGGCGATATCATCGGCATTCCCAACCACGGCACGCTGCGCGTCGGCGATACGTTGAGCGAGAAGAACCAGGTCCGCTTCACCGGCCTGCCGAATTTCGCACCCGAAATCCTGCGCCGAGTGGCGCTGGTCGATCCGACCAAGACCAAGCAGCTGCGCAAGGCTCTCGACGATCTCTCCGAAGAAGGCGTCATCCAGGTCTTCTATCCCGAGATCGGCGGCCAGTGGATCATCGGCGTTGTCGGCCAGCTCCAGCTCGACGTTCTGATCAGCCGCCTTTCGGCCGAGTACAAGGTCGAGGCCAAGCTCGAAGCGTCGCCCTTCGCCACCGCGCGCTGGATCAAGGGCGACGAGAAGGCGATGGCCGAATTCGAGAAGTTCAACCTCTCCAATCTCGCCAAGGACCGCGACGGCGATCTCGTCTTCATGGCCAAGAGCCCGTGGGACGTGAACTACCAGGAAGAGAAGAACCCGGACCTGACCTTCTCGGCCACGAAGGAACGGTAAGGTTGAATCCGGCGCGGAGGCGATGCAAAGCCACCGCATGACCATTCCCGGCCCTACTTCCCAGACTTTCATCTCGCAGCGCCTGCGCCTCAACTATCTCGACTGGGGCAATCGCGGAAAGCCGCCGCTGGTGCTCGTCCATGGCGGGCGCGACCATGCGCGCAGCTGGGACTGGGTCGCCGAAGAGCTGCGCGACGACTGGCACGTGGTGGCGATGGACCATCGCGGACATGGCGACAGCGACTGGGTGTCGGACGGCAATTACTCGGCCAACGACATGGTCTACGATCTCGCCCAGCTCATTCACCAGCTGGGAGTGGGTCCGGTGACCATCGTCAGCCATTCGATGGGCGGCAATGTCTCGCTGCGATATGCGGGGACCTTTCCCGAGATGGTGACCAAAATCGTCGCCATCGAGGGCCTCGGGCCCAGCCCCAAGCGGCAGGCCGAGATGCGCGAGAAGAGCTATCCCGAGCGCCTCAACGAGTGGATCGGCAAGAAGCGCGCCGCCTCGGGCCGCATTCCTCGCAAGTATGAAAGCATCGAAGCCGCCTTTGCCCGGATGATCGAGGAGAACAGCTACCTCACCGAGGAACAGGCACGTCATCTCACCATCCACGGCGTGAACCGCAACGAGGATGGCACTTACAGCTGGAAGTTCGACCCGCACCTCAATGTCTGGGCGGTCGAGGACATTGCCGACGAATTCCTGCACCAGACCTGGGCCGCGATCACCGCGCCCACTCTTTTGCTCTACGGCGCCGACAGCTGGGCCTCGAACCCCGAAGGCGACGGCAGGCTCGACCATTTCGCCAATGCCGAGGTGATCGAGTTCGAAAACGCGGGTCACTGGCTGCACCATGACCAGTTCGACCGCTTCATGAGGACGATACGGGACTTTCTCTGATGGCAGACTTCTTCGACGCGCTGGATGACAAGCACATCGCGATGATCGGCAAGCAGCCGGTCTTCTTTGTCGCAACGGCCGCCGAAGATGCCCGCATCAATTTAAGCCCCAAGGGCTACGACGCCTTTCGCGTGCTCGGTCCGAAGAGGGTAGCCTATCTCGACCTCGGCGGCTCGGGCAACGAGACCCATGCCCACCTCGCAGCCGACGGGCGCATCACGCTGATGTTCTGCAATTTCGACCGGCCGGCACTGATCCTACGCATCTATGGGCGCGGGCGGGCCGTGCTTCCGCAGGACCCGGAATGGGCGGAGCTTTCATCGCATTTCGAGATGATGCCCGGCACTCGGCAGATCTTCGATATCGAGGTCGAGAGCGTCCAGACCAGCTGCGGTTGGGGCGTCCCCTTCATGGAATATCGCGAGGAACGCGAGACCTTGAAGAAAGCGCATCGCCAGACAGATCCGGAAGAATGGGTTTCAAAATACCAAGACCGGACCAGCAGCATCGACGGCCTTCCGACCCGACCGACAGACCGCTTCATCGCCGGCGAATGAGCTTGCCCGCAACCACCTGCGCAGCGGATAGTTGAAGCCACGTGCAGCTCACATTCGCCAGCTACAACATCCACAAGGCGGTCGGCCTCGATCGAAAGCGCGATCCGGAACGGATCCTCTCGGTCCTGCACGAGATCGATGCCGACGTGATTGCCTTGCAGGAAGCCGACCGGCGCATCGGTGCGCGCGAGACCTGCATCCCCCGCGCCGAGATCGACGATACGCACTGGCGGCTGGTCGAGGTCGCCAAGCGCCCCCGCAGCATCGGCTGGCACGGCAATGCGCTGCTCGTGCGCAGGGGTATCGAAGTCCACGAAGGTGAGGCGCTCGACCTGCCGACGCTCGAGCCGCGCGGAGCGGCCTGCGGCGAGATCACTGTAGAAGGCCAGCGCATCCGCATCATCGGGACGCATCTCGACCTGTCGGGCCTGAGGCGGCGCGACCAGATCCGCTCGCTCGTGGGCTTCGTCGACGATTGTTCGCGCGACCTGCCGACCGTCATCATGGGCGATTTCAACCAGTGGGGCCGCAGCACCGGCGCGATGCGCGAGTTCGCCGACCGCTGGATGGTCGTGACCCCGGGGCGCAGCTATCCCTCCCGCCAGCCGGTGGCCACGCTCGACCGGATCGTGGCGAGCAAGCACTGGGGCTGCGTCGAGGCAGAGGTGCACCACACGGGCCTCTCGGCAGTTGCGTCAGATCATTTGCCTATCGTTGCGAAGCTCGAACTGATTAAAAAATAGGCTGGCGCCCAATTATTGGGCAACAATTCCTGCGCGAAGCGGTGAATTCGCGCAATTTTCCCCCATTTCGCTTTTGGCACGCCCTTTGCTGCATGTGCGAACGCCGGTGCTTGGTCCGGCACGCAATTCAAAGGGGTGTGGCAGTGAAATTCATCATCGCCGTCATCAAGCCGTTCAAGCTCGACGAGGTCCGCGAGGCTCTCGGCGGCATTGGAGTGGCCGGGATGACCGTTTCCGAAGTCAAGGGCTTCGGCCGCCAGAAAGGCCAGACCGAGATTTATCGCGGTGCCGAATATTCGACCAACATGCTGCCCAAGGTGAAGCTGGAGATCGCGGTTGCCGACGATCTCGCGCCGCAGGTGGTCGAGACCATCCAGCAGACCGCCAGCACCGAGGCGATCGGCGACGGGAAGATCTTCGTGCTCGACCTCGCCAGCGCCACTCGCATTCGCACCGCCGAAACCGGCGAAACCGCGCTGTGACGCGAAGGAGCAATCTCATGACCATGCGTAATTTCGCGCGCACCGCCGTCACGGCAGGCGCCGCATTGTTCACCACCACCGCTGCCTATGCCCAGGAAGCCGCTGCCGAAGCGGCCGAAGTTGCAGCAGCGGTTCCCAATCCGGGCAACAACGCCTGGATGATGACGGCGACCATCCTGGTTCTGCTGATGATCATCCCGGGCCTGACCCTGTTCTACGGCGGCCTGACCCGTTCGAAGAACATGCTCTCGACAATGACCCAAATTGCCGCGACCGCCGCGCTGGCCATGCTTATCTGGGTGATGTGGGGCTATTCGCTCGCTTTCGGCGACACCACTTACGAAGGCACGCTCGGTCTCTTCATCAGTGGCGGCAGCTACTTCCTCTCCGGAACCGATGCGAGCAGCACGGCAGCCACCTTCACCGATGAGGTTATCAGCAAGTACGTCTTCATCAGCTTCCAGATGACTTTCGCAGCGATCACCGCCGCGCTCATCCTGGGCGCAACTGCTGAACGCATGAAGTTCAGCGCGGTGATGGCCTTCGTGCCGATCTGGCTGACCATCGTCTATTTCCCGATCGCGCACATGGTTTGGGCCGGCGGCGGCCTGCTGTTCGAGGACGGCGCTCTCGATTTCGCCGGCGGTACCGTCGTGCACATCAACGCCGGTGTCTCGGGTCTCGTGCTCGCCTACCTGCTCGGCAAGCGTCGCGGCTGGCCCCAGGAGCCAATGATGCCGCACTCGATGACGCTGACCATGGTCGGCACCGGTCTCCTCTGGGTGGGCTGGTTCGGCTTCAATGCCGGCTCGGCGCTCGAAGCGGACGGTTCGGCTGGTCTCGCCATGATCAATACCTTCGTTGCAACCGCGGCAGGTGCCCTGACCTGGATGGTCATCGAAAAGATGGCGGGTCACCAGGGCTCCGCACTCGGTTTCTGCTCGGGCGTGATTGCTGGTCTCGTGGCCGTTACTCCGGCAGCGGGTAACAGCGGCCCGTTCGGCGCCATCCTGCTCGGCATCCTGTCGGCAGCCGTCTGCTACTTCTTCGTCGCGAAGGTGAAGGCGAAGTTCGGCTATGACGACAGCCTCGATGCTTTCGGCATCCACGGCGTGGGCGGCATCGTCGGTGCGATCGGCACGGCCGTGGTTTACCAGCCGTTCCTCGGAGGGCCCGGTGACGGGTCGACCGGGCTCGGTGCCCAGCTCGGGATCCAGACCTACGGCGTACTTGTCACGATCGTCTGGGCGGGCGTCGGTACGCTCATTGCCGGCCTGATCGTCAAGGCTCTCATCGGCCTGCGGGTCAGCGAAGAAGTCGAAGTCGACGGGCTCGACATCTCCGAACACGGGGAGCGCGCCTACAACTGATCACAAGCTCGGCGGGGCCGCCCCTCTCTCCTCTCTCTCCAAACGGAGCGGCCTCGCCCACCCATGTTCCTCCTGCGAACATAGCCTATCGAAGGGCCGGGACTCTCAAGGGTTCCGGCCCCCTTTTCTTGGGGTTTTGCGGGTGTGGCCAGATTGTAACAAAGGCGAAACATTCGTCTGGGGGTGATTGTCTTTAGGAAGCGACGGATTCAGTCTCCCCGGATCGAGAAGGCCTGAAGGCCCCGATCAGGAGGAGAGAACCCATGCGAATGACTCACAAGATGACGTCTGGCGCCCTGCGTGCAGCTTTGCTGTCCGGAAGCGCACTGGCCCTGACGGCCACATCCGCAAACGCCCAGGAGGTCGAAGAGGCCGACGGCGACAGCGATATCATCATCGTGACCGCGACCAAGCGCGACCAGGCGATCCAGGACGTCCCGTTCTCGATCAACGCGCAGACGCAGGAAGACATCCAGAAATCGGGCGCAAACTCGCTTGAGGACATCAGCCGCAACGTTGCCGGCCTCTCGGTCCAGAACCTCGGGCCGGGCCAGAGCCAGGTCTCGGTACGCGGTGTCTCGGCAGGCCAGGTCGTCCGCGACCAGCCCGGCGTCAAGGAGCAGGTCGGCGTCTATCTCGACGAGTCGGTAATCTCGCTCTCGCTGTTCACGCCCGATCTCGACCTGTTCGACCTCAACCGCGTGGAAACGCTCCGCGGCCCGCAGGGCACGCTGTTCGGCTCGGGCAGCGTCGGCGGGACGATCCGCTACATCACCAACCAGCCGGTCACCGGCGTTACCGAGGGTACGGTCGAAGCCAATGTGAACCTCGTCGACGGCGACGATCTCGGCTGGCACCTCAAGGGGGCTGTGAACCTCCCGATTGGCGACAATGTCGCCATGCGCGCGGTCGGTTATTACACGCAATACGGCGGCTTCATCGATGCGATCGGCCCTGCCGGCGGCGAAGATATCAATGGCGGCGAACGCTATGGTGGCCGTATCGCCTTGCGGGTCGACACCGGAGAAGGCTTCAGCATCACGCCGCGCCTGATCTACCAGAAGGTGAAGGCCGACGGGTTCAACCGGCAGGAGATATTCAATCTCTACGCCAACCCCTTCCAGACCAACCCGACGGTGTTCGACGAGCGCGAGCAGTATCTCAAGCTGCGCGAGGCTTTCGAGGACGAGACGCTGATCGCGGACCTCGTCGCCGAAGCAGATCTCGGGGGTGTCATCCTGACCTCGGTAAGTTCCTACACCAACCGCGACATCCTCGTGAGCCGTGATGCGAGCGCGCTTACCGGCTCGGTCTCGGTCGACCTCGGCTATCCCGATGCCGGCGGCATCGACCTTGCATCGAACCTGCGCGACACGACCGATGTCGAGGCGATTACCCAGGAGATCCGCTTCTCCTCGGATACGGATGGCCCGCTCCAGTGGGTCGTCGGCGGGTTCTACTCGCAGACCGATCGCTTCTATCGCCAGCGCCTGCCCACACCGGGCTATGCGAACGTGACCGACGCGGTGCTCGGTGCGGGGACCTCGGCAGCAGTGGCCAACGGGTTCCCCAACCTGGATTCGCCGTACAATGCCGACCTTCCCTACGATCTCGAGCAGATCGCGGTCTTCGGTGAAGGTACCTATGCGCTGAACGACAAGTTCGACGTGACCGTCGGTGCGCGCTGGTACGACTACAAGGAGAACCGCGAGTTCAACTCGGGCGGCCTGTTCGCCAATGGCGACAATGCCCGCGACGAGACCGCAAGCGACGGCATCAGCCCGCGTATCCTGCTCAGCTACGACGTGAGCGACGATCTCACGGTGAACGCGCAGGCCTCGAAGGGCTTCCGTCTCGGCGGCGTGAACGATCCGCTCAACGTCACGCTGTGTTCACCGCAGGACGAGGCGCTGTTCGGCTCCTTCCAGTCCTATGACGACGAGACGCTGTGGAACTACGAGATCGGCGCCAAGGCGACCGGCAACGGCTTCTACGCCAATGTCGCGGGCTTCTATAACGACATCAGCGACCTGCAGGTCACGCTCGATGCCGGAAGCTGCTCGTCGCGCGTCGTCTTCAACGTCCCCGAGGCGCACTCGATGGGTGTCGAGGCGGAAATCGGCTTCGAGCCGGTCGACGGTTTCGACCTCGTCTTCTCGGGCAGCTGGATCGAAGCGGAGTTCGACAGCACGATCTCCGACGATGCGGCGCTGGTGACGGCAACGGGTATTCGCGAAGGCAACCGACTGCCTTCGGTGCCCGAGCTGCAGTTCACCGCCTCGGGCAGCTACGAATGGCCGATCAGCGGCGACGCAAATGCCTATCTCGCGGCTTCGTGGAGCCACGTGGGCAATCGCTACACGCAGCCTGCCGACCAGGAAAACAACCCGCGGACCTTCGTCCATGGCTTGCCCTACCTTGGTGCTCCGGCGGATGCCGAGACGACGGTCGACCTGCTGCTGCCGTCCTATGACATCGTGAACCTCAGTGCCGGTATCGACTTCGACAGCGGCCTGTCGCTCATCGCCTATGTCAACAACGTGCTCGACGAGAACGCGCTGCTCAGCTTCGACCGCGAACGCGGTGGCCGCGCGCGTCTCGCCTATCGCACCAACCAGCCGCGGACCTTCGGCCTGACCATGCGCAAGACCTGGTAAGGCACGAGCCCTTCGGGAGAGGGAGGAAGGCCGGGGGCGCAAGCTCCCGGCCTTTTTCATTGCATGATCGCTGCACCCGCGATGATGCCCAGCACGATCCAGATCATGACGACGGCGACCGCCGCGCCCTTCGCATCGGGCAGGTCCATCCCTTGGTCGGCTTGGCTGCGGAATTCTGTCATCAGCGGATCCGGTATAAGCCGGATCGCGAGCCAGATCCCTGCCGGTAGGAGAAGCAGGTCGTCGAGCAGGCCGAGCACCGGAATGAAATCGGGGATCAGATCGATCGGGCTGAACGCATAGGCGGCGACGAGCCCGGCGACCAGCTTCGCTGCCAGCGGCGTCCGTTTGTCCCGCGCTGCGATCCAAAGCGCGAAGACGTTCCGTTTGAGCGCTTTCGCCCAGCCGCGCAGCCTACCCAGCAAGCTCCGCCTTCACGAAGTCCGCGCAGCGTTCGCCGATCATGATGCTCGGTGCGTTGGTGTTGCCCGAGACAAGGCGCGGCATGATGCTGGCATCGGCGATCCAGAGGCCGTCGATCCCGTTAGCCTTGAGCGTCGGATCGACCACGTCGTCCTCGCCCGGGCCCATGCGGCAGGTGCCGACCGGGTGATAGACCGTGTCCGCGCGGTTGCGGATCAGTTCGTCGAGCTCGGCATCATTGTCGATGTCGATCGGGTAGCGGTCCTTCGGCTCGAACGCCTGTAGCGCGGGGGCCCCGGCAATCCGGTGCGACAGGCGCACCCCGCGGCGCAGAACGTCGAGATCGCGTTCGTCGCCGAGGAAGTTGGGATCGATCACCGGCGCGTCCGCGGCGTTGCGGCTGCCCAGCCGGACGGTGCCCCGGCTCTCGGGCCTCAGCACGCAGGCATGGAGCGAGAAGCCGTGGCCCTTCACCTTGGTGCGGCCGTGATCCTCCAGCATGGCGGGGACGAAGTGCCACTGCACGTCGGGGGCGGGGGCATCGTCCATCACCGTCCAGAAACCGCCGGCCTCGGCATAGGGAGACGTCCATGGCCCCGTGCGATGACGGCGGTGTTCGATCAGGCCCTTGGCCATGCGGATCGTGCCCTTGAGGCTGTCGCCGAGCAGGTCCTTGTCGGGGCTCTCCCAGCTCGACACGTAGTCGAGGTGGTCCTGCAGGTCCGAACCGACCGCCTCCTTGTCGAGCACCACATCTATGCCATGCTCCTTGAGGTGTGCGCCCGGTCCGATGCCCGACAGCATGAGGATCTGCGGAGAATTGAACGCGCCTGCGCTCAGCACGACGCCACCGCGCGCTTTCACCGTGCGGGTGCGATTGCCCGCCGAGTAGGTCACGCCGGTGACCCGCCCGTCCTCGATCTCGAGTTTCTGGACGGTGACGCCGATCCGGACGTCGAGGTTCTTGTTGCTGCGCAGCGGCTCGACATAGGCGCGCGCGGCCGACCAGCGTTCGCCGTCCTTCTGCGTGACCTGGTAGAGGCCGAAGCCTTCCTGCTTCTCGCCGTTGAAGTCGGTGTTGTGCGGAAGCTGGAGCTGGGTCGCCGCCTCTATGAAGGCCTTGCTTCCGGGATTGGGAAACTTCTGGTCGGAAACGAACAGCGGCCCGTCGTCGCCGTGATAGGCATTCTCGCCGCGCTCGTTCGTTTCGGCGCGTTTGAAATAGGGCAGGACGTCGTCATAGGCCCAGCCGGTGCAGCCGAGGCTCGCCCAGTTGTCGTAATCCCAGCGGTGGCCGCGAATATAGACCATCGCATTGATGGCCGAAGACCCGCCAAGGCCCTTGCCGCGCGGCTGGTAGCCGATCCGGCCGTTGAGGCCTTTCTGCGGGACCGTTTCGAAGCGGTAATTGATCTTGTCGTTGCTGAAAGCGAGCATCCCCGGGATCGTCACCCGGAAACCGTCATTGCGCCCGCCAGCCTCGAGCAGGCACACGCTCTTACCCGCTTCGGCCAGCCTTCCGGCAACCGCGCTGCCGCCGCTGCCGCCGCCGACAACCACTACATCGAATTCGTCCATGGGGTCTCCTCTCGATTCGAGAGGTTAGGCAGGCTCGGCCTCGCCCGCAATCGGGTTTTCTTCCGAAACTGTTTTGCCCCCGGAGTCGATAAAGGCGCGCTTTAGCCACGCCTCGCGGATTTCGTCGCTGGTCTGGCGGCTGCCGTCGTGCGTCCAGCCGGGCTCGCGCAGCAGGTAGGATAGCTTGTGCTTCCAGGGTGCGCGCCACATGTCCTGCGCGATGCCGATCCACTCGTGGAAGACGGCCCACAGCAGGTTGAAGCTGCCGAGCTGCTTGACGATGCCGTAGCGGATTTTCTCGTCCTTCGTTTCGGGCTCGAAAGTGCCGAACATCTTGTCCCAGATAATGAAGACGCCCGCGTAATTTCGGTCGAGATATCGCGGATTGGTCGCGTGGTGCACGCGGTGGTGGCTCGGCGTGTTCATCACCGCCTCGAACCAGCGCGGCATGCGGTCGATCGCCTCGGTGTGGATCCAGAATTGGTAGATCAGGTTGAACCCGCCGCAGGTGGCGATCATCGCCGGGTGGAAGCCGAGCAGGACCAGCGGCAGGGCAAAAGCGAAGCCCAGCGTCAGGAAGCCGGTCCATGTCTGGCGGAGCGCGGTGCTCAGATTGTAGTGCTGGCTGGAATGGTGGTTCACATGGCTCGCCCAGAACCAGCGCACCCGGTGACCGAATCGGTGAACCCAGTAATACTTGAGATCGTCGAGCACAAAGCAGGCGATCCATGCCCACCAGGCCCAGCCGATGTCGAACAACCGGTATTCCCACAGGAAGAGATAGAGCGCGAAGAACAGCCCGCCGAACAGGAGGCCTGCCACGGTGCTGCCCAGTCCGAAGGCAAGGCTGGTGAGCGTGTCCCTCGGTTCGTACGCACTGGGATTGCGCCGCCAGGCCCAGATCATCTCGATCAGGACCAGCGCAACGAAGCCGGGCACGGCATATTCAGTGGGCGAGAAATCAGGCATGTCGTGGCGCTATCCTATAGCCTCGATGCGCTTAACCCAAGCTTGAGGATCGTCGAGCTCGAGCCGCACGGCACCGTAACGGCGCTCGCCCGTGTCGACCAAGAGCGCGCCATCGGTGATCTGCGCGCTCGCCTCCCGGGTCAGTACCCGCCCGGCCATATGTGTCCCGTGCGAACGGAGGAGCAGGATCCGGCCGCCGTGATCCGCAAGCAGCGCGGCCCTGCCGTCCCGGTCGCGAGCGATGTCGGTCGCGACGAATCCATCGACCGCTTCTGCCGCTGCGGCGCGGGTGTCTTCCTCGCTCGCCAGCTTACGCTCGGGACCCAGCTTCAGGCCCCAAGCGATGGCGGCAAGAACGAGGATCGCGGCGAGCGAGCCGAGGAATTGGAGAAGGGCGGGCGGCAGTTCCATTGCATTGATCGATTGGCACGGGCGCCGGTTTGCGGCAAGCATCGCTGCAATCGGGGAGAAGAGATATGAGGACAACCGCCGTTTTCGCCAGCCTTGCCATGGCGAGCGCCGTGCCGCTTGCTGCACAGACTGCCGACCCCTTGGCCGAGGTCGCGGCACAGGAAGAGCGCACGGATCGCGTCGCGAAGCAGATCTGGGACTGGGCCGAGCTCGGTTACCTCGAGACCCGGTCGAGCGGGCTCCTGCAGGACGAACTCACGAGCGAGGGCTTCACTGTCGAAGCGGGCATCGCCGATATTCCCACCGCTTTCCTTGCCGAATGGGGCGAGGGAGGTCCGGTCATCGCCATCCTTGCAGAATACGATGCGCTCCCCGGCATCAGCCAGACCGCATCTGCGACACGCGAGCAATCGGAACACGGGGCAGGCCACGCCTGCGGGCACAACCTGTTTGCCGCTGGTTCGCTCACCGCCGCGATCGCGATCAGGCGCTGGCTCGAGCAGACCGGAACGCCAGGCCGCATCCGGCTCTATGGCACTCCGGCCGAGGAGGGCGGTTCGGGCAAGGTCTACATGACCCGCGCCGCTATGTTCGACGATGTCGATATCGCGATCCACTGGCACGCCGATGACGAGAACAGCGCAGCGGCGCGCACCAGCCTCGCCAACCGTTCGGCCAAGTTCCGTTTCCGCGGAGTTTCCGCCCATGCTGCAGGTGCCCCCGAACGCGGCCGCAGCGCGCTCGACGGGGTCGAGGCGATGAACATGATGGTCAACATGATGCGCGAGCACACGAGCATGGATACGCGCATCCATTACGTCATCACCGAGGGCGGGGCTGCGCCGAACGTGATCCCCGACTTCGCGGAAGTCTTCTACTATGTCCGCCATTCGGATGCGGACGAAGTGCGCGCACTGTGGACCCGTCTCGAAGCCACCGCGAAGGGCGCAGCGCTCGGCACCGGTACCGAGGTCGACTGGGAGATCATCCACGGCAACAACCCGCTGCTCGTGAACGAGACACTCGCCCGCGTCATGGACAGGAAGCTGCGATCGCTCGGCGGCATCGAATACACGCCCGAAGAGCGCGCATGGGCGGAAACGATCTCGGAAAGCTTTGGAGAGAACGCGATCCCGCTCGAGGAAGCGCAGCGGGTCCAGCCCTACAGTAAGACCCTGGGTTACGGCTCGACCGATGTCGGTGACGTATCATGGGCGACGCCGACCGTTGGCGTGAGGACGGCAACCTGGGTGCCCGGGACGAGTGCGCACAGCTGGCAGGCAGTGGCGGCCAGCGGTCATTCCATAGGCCAGAAAGGTGCGCAGCATGCCGCCAAAGCGATGACCCTGATGGCGGTCGAACTGTTCACAAATCCGGAGCTTCGCACGCAGGCGCGTGCCGAATTCGACGCATCGCGCGGCGCGGATTACGAATATGTCTCGCTGCTGGGAGATCGCGATCCCCCGCTCGACTACCGCAAGTAATCAGTCGGAAGACTTGCCCGCGAGCATGTCCATGGTCGGGCGGACCGGCGCGACATTGTAGCCGCCGCGTTCCGCCTGTTCCGCGATCGTCGCGGGGTCGGCCCCGTTCTTCGCCTGCGAGAGGGCCCAGAGTAGCGTCGAGCGCGTCCCGCTCCTGCAGAAGGCGAGCGTCTTGCCCGTCGTGCCGGCCAGCGCCTCGGCCATCGCGTCCACCTGCGGCATCGAAAAGCCGGCCGAACTGACGGGAATTGCCTTGTAGTCCATCCCGGCATCGAGCGCTGCCTTGCGGATCAAGGCCCCGGCCGGCTGGTCGGGCGCCTCGTCGTCGGGCCGGTTGTTTATGACGAGGGTGACGCCTTCTGCCTTCGCCTGCTCGATATCCTCCGGCATGATTTGCGGAGAAGCGAGAAAGTTGTCGGTGATGGTCTTGAACTGGCTCACTGGTTCGGTCCCTCTGGTTGGGGCGTATCCGTCCTGCGCTTGCGCTGGAGCATGTTGAGGATCTCGACGCCCACCGAGAAACCCATCGCCGCATAGATGTATCCCTTAGGCACGTGGAAGCCGAAGCCGTCTGCGATCAGGACGAGGCCGATCATCACGAGGAAGGCCAGGGCGAGCATGACGAGCGTCGGGTTCTTCTCGATGAACTTGGCCAGCGGATCGGCGGCGACCATCATGATGCCGACGGTTATCACAACTGCGATGACCATGATCGGGATCTCGTCGGTCATGCCGACTGCGGTGAGGATCGAATCGACCGAGAAGACGAGGTCGATCGCGACGATCTGCGCAATCACCGCACCGAAGGTTGCCTTGACCGCATCGACCGGTCCGGGGGTCTTGTCGAGCAGGTCGCCCGAGTTGTCTTCCGGTTCCATCGAGTGATGGATTTCCTTGGTCGCCTTCCACAGGAGGAAGAGCCCGCCCGCCAGCAGGATCAGGTCGCGACCGGAAAACGCCGTCTCGAACGTGGGCTCGCCATAGGGCCCGGGCTGGCCCTCGATCCCGAGGTCGAACAGCGGCGCCTGCAAAGTGACCAGCCAGCCGATCAGCATCAGCATCCCGATGCGCATGATGAGCGCGAGCGAAAGACCGATCCGCCGGGCCCGCTGCTGCTGGTGTTCGGGCAGCTTGTTCGAGAGGATCGCGATGAAGATCAGATTGTCGACACCGAGGACAACTTCGAGCGCGATGAGCGTGAGCAGAGCCAGCCATGCGGCCGGATCGGAAAAGAGGGCGATGAGATCCATGGCGACCTTCCGTGCCCAACCCCGCCCCGCCTTGCAAGTGAAACAGATGAGCGCAGGTCCTTGCGAAAATGTCACAATTGTGCGGCAGACAGGCGGGCGGGGCTAAATTATTCGCATGATGCGAAGAATCGCGCTATGCCCCAAGATGGTGCGGGAGGGTTTCGTCTAGGAATCCCCGACCCGCATGCGAGTGGTACGCCTTGCAGCCTACGTACGCTCGCGATGATTACTTGGCTGCGCGACAAGGTATTTTACGGACTATGGGTTACGACAGAGGGCGGCGCCGCGGACGGGACAAGCGGGATAATATCGGCGAAGACAGCTACGATCCGTTCGGTGGTCCTCCTGCCGGCGGTTTTGACCAGGGCGGTGGCTTTGGAGGCGGTGACCGGGGCGGCTTCGGCGGCGGCGATCGCGGTGGTTTCGGCGGTGGAGACCGTGGCGGCTATGGCGGCGGCGGTGGAAACCGTGGCGGCGGTGGCGGCGGCTTCGGCGGCGGCAATCGCGGCGGCGGCTTTGGCGGCGGCCCGCGTGGCGGCGGAGGCGGCGGTGGTAACCGCATGCCCGCACAGGTCGTCGGCACCGGCAAGGGCCAGGTGAAGTTCTTCAATTCGCAGAAGGGCTTCGGTTTCATCCAGCAGGAAGGCGGCGGAGAGGATATCTTCGTCCACATCAGCGCCGTGGAACGCGCCGGTCTCGAAGGTCTTGCAGAAGGCCAGGAGCTGGAATTCAACCTCGTAGATCGCGGCGGCAAGGTTTCCGCACAGGATCTCCAGGTCGTTGGCGACGTGATTCCCGTCGAAGCGAAGAGCGAAGCGCCTCGCCGTGAACTCACTGGCGAGAAAGCGACCGGGACGGTCAAGTTCTTCAACTCGATGAAGGGCTTCGGCTTCCTGACGCGTGACGACGGCCAGCCGGACGCGTTCGTTCACATCAGCGCCGTCGAACGTTCGGGCCTTTCGGCCATCAACGAGGGCGAACGTTACGAGTTCGACCTCGAGGTCGACCGACGCGGCAAGTATTCCGCGGTCAATCTGGTCCCTGCCGAATAAGGTACCGGATAGAGCTTCGCGACGGGTTTGACGTGCCCCACGCGAAGGAATAGATCGCTGGCAAACACGCAGATGGCGGCTCCCTTCCCGGGGCCGCCATTTGTCTTTGACCTTTTGAGGAGCCTAGCAAGACAATGTCGATCAGCCCGCTGATGCCCGTTTATCCCCGCTGCGGCGTTCGCCCCGTGAAAGGCGAACACTGTCACCTGATCGACGAAGACGGCACGCGCTATCTCGATTTCGCCAGCGGCATCGCGGTGAACCTCCTCGGTCACAGCCACGAGGGCCTCATCTCCGCGATCCAGAAGCAGGCCGCGACGCTCATGCACGTCTCCAACCTCTACGGAAGCCCGCAGGGTGAGGAACTGGCACAGCGCCTCGTCGACAAGACCTTCGCCGACACGGTGTTCTTCACCAACTCGGGTGCCGAAGCTGTCGAGGCGGCCATCAAGACCGCACGCGCCTATCACCAGCACGAGGACGGCGATGCGAACCGCACCGAGCTGATCACTTTCACCAACGCCTTCCACGGGCGGACGATGGCGACCATCAGTGCCTCGAACCAGGAGAAGATGCACAAGGGTTTCTACCCTATGCTCGCCGGGTTCAAATATGCCGAGTTCGACAACCTCGAAAGCGCGAAGGCACTTGTGAGCGACAAGACCGCCGGCTTCCTCGTCGAGCCGATCCAGGGCGAGGGCGGCATCCGCCCCGCTTCGGACGAGTTCATCCACGGGCTCAAGGCAATGTGCGAAGAGCACGACCTGATGCTGGTGTTCGATGAAGTGCAGTGCGGCGTCGCGCGTACCGGCAAGCTCTATGCTTACGAACACTACGGCATCGAGCCCGATATCATGGCCAGCGCTAAGGGCCTCGGCGGAGGCTTCCCCATCGGTGCCTGTCTCGCGACCGAGAAGGCGGCGCGCGGCATGGGCTTTGGCACGCATGGTTCGACTTATGGCGGCAACCCGCTTGCCATGGCTGCCGGCATGGCCGTGATGGACGCGGTCGCCAATGACGAGTTCCTCGCCGAGGTCACCGAGAAAGGCGAGCGCCTGCGCAGCCGCCTCGAGCAGTTCATCGGCAACTATCCCGAGCTGTTCGACTTCGTGCGCGGCAAGGGCCTCATGCTCGGCATCCGCATGAAGGTCGAAAGCCGGCCTTTCTTCGTCCACCTGCGCGACAACCACCAGCTGCTGACCGTCGCCGCGGGTGACCAGACGCTCCGTGTCCTGCCGCCGCTCGTGGCGGACGATGCCGAGTTCGACGAGTTCATGGACAAGCTCTCCGCCGGCGCGGCAAGCTTCGATCCGGAGGCAAGCTGATGGCGGGCGGCGACGCGCTCGACCTCGCGCCGGTGGTCAGGAACTTCCTCGACCTCGGCGATGCTGGGGGCGACGCGATCGCCGCGATGCTCGCTGATGCACAGGACCGCAAGGCAGCGCGCGCGGGCTGGCCGAAGGGCAAACCCGACGCGGATGCTCCGCTTGCGGGATACGTGCTCGGCATGATTTTCGAGAAGAATTCGACCCGCACGCGGGTCAGCTTCGATATCGGGATGCGCCAGCTCGGCGGCTCGGCGCTAATCCTCGATTCCGGTACGAGCCAGCTCGGACGCGGTGAAAGCATCGCTGACACCGCGCGCGTGCTGAGCCGCATGGTCGATGCGATCATGATCCGGACGGACGATCATGCAAAAGCTGAGGAGCTTGCGCATCACGCGAGCGTGCCGGTCATCAACGGGCTGACCGACCGGTCGCACCCGTGCCAGATCGTCGCCGACCTGCTGACGATGGTCGAGCACGGGAAGGCGCTCCCCGGTCTCGAACTCGCATGGCTGGGGGATGGCAACAATGTGCTGCATTCGATCCTCGAGGCAGCCGGCATCTTCAAGTTCAATGTCCGTGTCGGCGTGCCCAAGGGATATGAGCCGGAAATGGAATTCGTAGAGCTTGCCCGCAATGGCGGTTCGCAAGTCACGATCACCCATGACGCGGAAGAAGCGGCGCGGGGCGCGGACATCATCGTCACCGACACCTGGGTTTCGATGGGACAGGACCATGCGCACAACAAGATTGCAGCCATGGCACCGTTCCAGGTTGGCGGGAAGCTGATGACCCTCGCAAAGCCGGATGCAAAGTTCCTGCATTGCCTGCCCGCTCATGTGGGAGACGAAGTGACCGAGGAAGTGTTCGAAAGCTCGCAATCGGTGGTCTTCGACGAAGCGGAAAATCGCATCCACGCGCAGAAATCGATCCTGCTGTGGAGCCTCGGATTGCTCGGCGGATAGGCGCACCCCTGTTCAAGACGCCGGTGCACTCCCATATGCGCCCGCATGACGCAGACTTCCCCCGCCACTGACGAGACATATTCGGGCCGCACGCTCGGCTTCACCATTCCCTCGCGCGATAGCCGCGGGCGCATCGTGCGCCTCGACGGGGCACTCGACGAAATCCTCTCGGCTCACGAATACCCGGCGCCGATCACACATCTGCTGGCCGAGGCGCTCGTGCTCGCCACCCTGATGGGATCGCTGCTCAAGGATGATGGTTCGCAGGTGACCATGCAGGCTCAGACCGAGGCAGGGGCGGTCAACCTCCTAGTGTGCGACTATCGTGGGGGCGAACTGCGCGGCTACGTCGATTTCGACGAGGCACGGCTGTCCGAACTGGGCGCCAATCCTTCGCTCTTCGCCCTGTTCGGCAAGGGCTATCTCGCGATCACCTTCGATGTGGCAAAGGGGCGCGGGCGCTATCAGGGCATCGTGCCTCTCGAGGGCGAGACGCTGGCCGAAGCATGCGAAACCTATTTTTATCAGTCAGAACAGGTGCCGACGCTGATCCGTACTGCTGTCAGGTCGGAAGGCGACAATTGCCTCGCTGCGGGTATGCTGGTCCAGCATCTGCCCGACGGCGAAGAGGGACGCGAGCGGCTGCACGCGCGCCTCGATCACCCGGAATGGGAGCATGTCGCGATCCTTGGCGGTTCGGTGAAATATGACGAGCTTGTCGATCCCGAATTGTCGCTTGAAGCGATCATCTGGCGGCTTTTCCATGAAGAGGACGAGGTGCGTATCGAGCGCATGGCCACGACCGAGAAGGGCTGCCGCTGCTCGGTCGAGCATTACGTCGACGTGCTGTCGAAATTTCCCGAAGCCGACCGCCAGGAAATGCGTGACGAGAACGGGATAATCATGGTCGATTGCGCGTTCTGTTCTCGCAAGTTCCCGATCGAAGCTTAGTTTTTCGACCCCGACAAAGCCGCCAAACTCGGTTTACCGCTGTTCCAGAACGGTTCATCGGCGAGATTTACAATGTTCGGAAATACTGCGCTGCACCAATTGTGATAGAGAATGTCCCATGAAGATCGTGTCGAATCGAAAGTTGCTTGGAACGCTCGCGCTTACGGCGGCGATCCCTGCTGCCTTTCTTGGCGCGCCGGTCGTAGCGCAATCCTCGCTCGCCATGCTGGATTCTCTCGAGCGCGGTGGATGGGAACTGCGCTTCCGCGACGGGACCCCGCCGCGCAGGATTTGCCTGCGCAGCGGACGCGAGCTTATCCAGATCCGCCATAGCGAGACCGGCTGCAACCGGTTCGTCGTCGAGGATGGTAGCAACGAAGTGACGGTGCAATATACCTGCCCCGGGAATGGCTACGGCCGGACCAATATCCGCAAGGAATCGGCTGGCCTTGTCCAGATCGATAGCCAGGGCATTGTCGATGGGCGTCCATTCCAGTTCTCGGCGGAAGCCAGGCGGACGGGTGCCTGCCGCTGACTTGCCGATTGGCGCATCACCGCCTAGCTGGCGCGCATGAGCAATTCACATCCAGATGATACCGGAACCGCTGTCGTCCTGCTGTCGGGCGGGCTCGATTCCATGGTCACGGCTGCGATCGCGAAGGAGCGGGGCTTCGAGGTCCACGCCCTGACTATCGATTATGGGCAGCGCCACATCCGCGAGCTGCAGTCGGCGAAGGCGATTGCAGAGAAGCTTGGTGTCCGCCGGCATGTCGAACTCCCCCTCGACCTCCGCCGGTTCGGCGGATCCGCGCTGACCGACGATATCGATGTGCCCAAGGATGGCGTGGGCGATGACATCCCGGTCACCTACGTTCCCGCACGCAACCTCGTCTTCCTTGCCCTGACAACTGCATTTGCCGAGAGCTCCCACTCGCGCGACATTTTCATCGGCGTCAATGCGCTCGACTATTCCGGTTATCCCGATTGCCGGCCCGAGTTCATCGCCAGCTTTGCGGAAACCGCGAGGCTGGGGACCAAGCAGGGCGTGGAGGGAGAGCCTTTCAACATCCATGCCCCTCTGCAGGACATGAGCAAGGCGGACATCGTGCGCGAGTGCCATCGTCTCGGGCTCGATCCAGCCTGGAGTTGGTCCTGCTACGATCCGACTCCCGAAGGAACGGCTTGTGGAGCCTGCGATTCTTGCCGTCTGCGGCGAAAAGGCTTTGCCGAGGCGGGTCTTGTCGATACGACCGTCTATTCGAAGGATGCCCCCGCATTGACGGAGTAGAGAATTGAGCCAGCCCACGTCTGCCGAAACAACCAACATTCCAGCAGGCGAGGAGGAGACCAAGGTCCCGGCCTACAGCTGGTATGCACTAAGCATTCTGGTGGTCGTGTATGTCCTGAACTTCGTCGACCGTAATATCATTTCCATCCTCGCCGAGGACATCAAGGCCGACCTCGGCCTGCGCGACGACCAGATCGGCTTTCTCTACGGCACGGCTTTCGGCGTATTCTATGCGCTCTTCGGTATCCCGCTCGGGAAGCTTGCCGATAGCTGGCACCGCGTACGGCTAATGACTGCCGGCCTCGCAATATGGTCCGCTTTCACCGCGCTTTCCGGTTTTGCGAAAAGCTTTGCCACACTCAGCGTTGCGCGCATCGGCGTCGGCGTGGGCGAGGCGACCGCCAGCCCGAGTGCATACTCACTCATCTCCGACTGGTTTCCGAAGAAGATGCGCGCAACCGCGCTCGCGATCTACTCGTCGGGGCTTTACATCGGCGGCGGCGTCTCGCTGCTGATCGGCGGAGCTATCGTCGAGAACTGGAACGAAGCCTATCCGGTGGATGCACCTCTCGGCCTGGCAGGCTGGCAGGCCGCGTTCATTATCGTAGGCTTGCCCGGCCTGTTGCTGGCCCTGCTCGTATTCACCCTGCGCGAGCCTCTGCGCGGCCAGAGCGAAGGCATCGTGACTCCGCCACCGAAGGATCCGTTCCGCGGCTTCTTCAGGGAACTGGTCGCAGTCATTCCGCCTTTCACTTTGATCGGTGCTGCTCAGGGCGGTGCCCGCGGGCTTGCCATCAACCTCGCGGGAGCGCTCGCTATCGGCAGCATCGCCTGGTTGATGGCGGACTTCACCGGCAACGCTCAGCAATGGGGAGCGGTTGGCATCGGCTACTATGCCATCTTCTCGTGGGCGACGACGCTGAAGGGTCGTGACGAACCGACCTTCAGGTTGATCTGGGGCACTCCTGCCTTTCTCACGACCATTCTTGGCTACGGCATGGTCGCATTCATGTCCTATGCGGCTTCGTTCTGGGCCGCTCCCTACGCCATTCGCATCCTCGGCGAAGCGCCGTCCACTGCAGGCTGGTGGATCGGCGGTCCCGGCGCCCTTGGCGGTTTCCTCGGGGTGATTATGGGCGGCTGGATGGCCGATTTCCTGCGCAAGCGTCTTGCAGCAGGCCGGCTTATCGTGGTCGCGTTCGGTCTCGTTGGAGCGGCGCCGTTCCTCTACGTGATGTTCACCACTCAGGATACGACGACCTTCTACATCGTCGCGTTCTTGCAATCGCTCTTCGGAAGCTCGGCACTCGGAGCTGCGGCGGCAACCTCGCAGGACCTCGTGCTGCCGAGGATGCGAGGCACTGCCACTGCCACCTTCTTCCTATCGACCACCCTGGTGGGCCTTGCCCTCGGCCCCTACATGGCTGGCCAAGTCTCGACGATGTCCGGAAGCCTGTCGACCGGCGGTCTAAGCTTGCTGATAGCAGTTCCGATCGGCCTGTTGCTCTTGCTCGTCGCCTATCGCACCGTGCCCAAGGCCGAGCAGACAGTCATCGAGCGTGCTCGGGCGGCTGGCGAAGAGGTCTGAAGAGCGGCCTTAGCTCACTCGCGTGACGACTCCGCAAGCTACGCGAGGCCCCGCATCGCCCGCGGGGTCACTCGTGTAGTCGTCGGCCGCGGCATGGATGACAATGGCCGTGCCATCAGCGTCGAATAGCTTGGCGCGAAGCTCGGCGCTGTCTTCTCCAAGATCGACTTCGGCACGCGTTGTACGCGAGGCTCCAACGACCAGGTTGGGGAGGTCGCCCAGATGCTTCCCCTGGGGGTTCAGCGAACCGTGCTCGCGTCCGGCGGGGTTGAGGTGTCCGCCCGCGCTGGTGAACCCGGGTGCTTCACATTTTCCAGTCGTGTGAAGGTGAAAGCCGTGCTCGCCGGGCTCCAGCCCGGTGGCTACTGCGGCAAGTGTAAGGGTTTGGCCGTTGCTGATGAGCTGAGCCGTTCCGGCTGGTAGCCCGTTCGCGAAATTCAGCTGTGCCTCCGCGATCCTCTCGCTGGGCAGGTCGCCGATCGTCGAGCAGGCCGAGAAAGTGAGCGCCGATCCCAATACGAGAGACGCGAGGAGGGTTTTGCGGGTCATACTTGGTCCTTACCTGATCCAGACATTCCTACCTCCAACGAAAAAGGGGCCGGATCGCTCCGGCCCCTTCTCGAATTTCAACTCTTGCGAGTGAATTACATGCCCGAACCCGGACCGTAGGTGACTTCCACACGACGGTTCTGAAGTTCGCGGACACCGTCTGCGGTCGGGACGCGGAGCTGGCTTTCACCGAATGCTTCGCTGCTGATCCGGCCGTCGGGGATGCCGCGGGCGGTCAGGTAGTCACGGACCGAGGCGTTACGACGCTGGGCAAGGCCCATGTTGTACTGCGTCGAACCCGAGGTGTCGGTGTGGCCAGCGAGCATGACCGAAGCCGTGCCGCAGTTGGCGTATGCCGAAACCGCGTTGTCCAGGATGGTTGCCGCTTCCGGAGTGATGTCCGACTCGTCCCAGTTGAAGAAGACGATGTACGGGCCCTGCTGGCAAACCGGAGCCGGCGGCGGAGGCGGCGGCGGCGGAGGCGGCGGGGGCGGAGGAGGCGGCGGCGGCGGCGGCGGCGGCGGCGGGGGCGGCGGCGGCGGAGCTCCGAAGTTGTAGCTCAGCGTGCCCATGATCGAGTGGGTGCGCCACTTGCCTTCACGCTCGTCGCCGAAGTTGTCGACCAGCGTCACGTCCTCTGCGGTGAACATGCGATAGCGCAGGCCGACGTCGATGTTGTCGGTCAGCGGAGCGCGGATACCAGCGAGGAGCTGCCATGCGAGGTCGCTCGACGAGTCGTCGATCCGCGGGTTCGTGTTCAGCGTCGGAACGAGAATTTCGCCTTCGACGCTGGTGCGTGCAACACCGATACCAGCACCGGCGTAACCCTGGATGCCGTCGTCGTCGCCGAAGTCGAACATGCCGTTGAGCATGAACGCGAGCGAGTTGGTTTCATCGAGAGCGGGGAAGTTGCCCACGCCTTCGATGGCGACTTCTTCATGATCCGCGTCGCGATAGCTGACTTCAGCTTCGAGACGGAATGCACCGAAATCGTAACCGACGAAGCCACCACCGTCGAAGCCCGTGCCGGTGTCGTAGTCGATACCGAGGCTGGGTGCGAGAGGCTGGCTGTCGGAGGTGTCGTTGAGGGTCATGTCCTCGGCGATCATCGGGCCGAATTCGGCGCCGATGTACCAAGAATTGTCCCGGGCTAGGGCTGGCGATGCAAGGGCCGTAGAGGCCATCGCCATACCAATGACGAATTTCCGCATTATTTATTTCCCCTTTTTGCGAATTGGAGCCACCGAGTGAAACTTATCTAACTTTGCCTTGTCTCACTGGCAAGCGGCCTTTGGGCAGGAACTGTTGCAAGAATGTCGCGATTCCCGACCGATAGTTGCGAAATCTGGAAAGAGGTCTCTCCCATCACGCTGCCCAAACGCTGCGCAGGGGGCCTAGTTCCCTGCTTGTCAGGAAAAAATCCCAAACGCCTTCAATAGGGTAATCAATTCCGAAATTGCTGTTCGCGCCTCTACATCGATAGTGCTGCCGCCATCCGGATCGAGCGGCGCGGAGTAGCTCGGCCAGCCATCGTCTCCGGCCACCACCTGCACGCGCTCGGGACGCAGCGGATAGAGCTCGACCGGCACGCCCGCCGCATCCTTCACGATCTGGACATAGGCATTGCCATGAAGCGCGAGGTGCGCGGCGAGCACTTACAGCAGCGGTTGCGACCCGCACGAACATTCGACCAGCCGCTCGAGCCTCTCGTCGGGATAGGCGATCGGCGCACCGCCGACCCCTTCCGCGACGGTGCGGACCGCGCGCTGGGCAACGGGATTGGCGAGATAGGCCTCACCCACTTCGCGCGAATAGTCGAATGGTGAGCGAGCGGGTGTGACGTCGAAGGCGCTCGCCCAGGGCGAGACGAAGCCGCGCGAGACAGGCACGCGCGATTGGCCTCCGCCCTTGAAGGCGGTGGCGAGGCTGGAGAGGAATGACATGGGAATTCCTTGCTAGAGATTTCGAATTTTGGGCCGCGAGACCTTGCCGAGCATTAGTTCCGTAGGTGCCCAGACGAGTGCGTCGGCGCGGTCGGGCGAACGGCCCGGGCCCTCGTACTCGCCGCCTGCCATCAGCCCGCAGAGCTGGTCCTCCAGCCTCGCGAACATGCCGGCATGGCGAACCCGCCCGGCTTCGTAGAGCGCGGCGACCGGTTCGGCGCGCGCAGCCTTGCCGCGGCTCGCGTGCACCAGCTTCAGGGGCAGCGAGACGTCGGCGGCGCGCAGCACGCTTGCCACCATCGCGCCGCCCTGGTTCGCTTCCGCCACCACGCGGTCGGCGTTCCAGGCGGCGGCAGCTTCGGCGACTGCGCGCGCCCAGCGTTCGGGCGAGGCGGGGCCGAGCGAACAATCGGCCAGCACTCGGCCTTCGCCTGCCTCGTCGAGAGCGCAGACTACGATCCCGCATTCATCGCCATGCGCGCTTGCAGGCGGATCGACGCCGACCACCACGCGCACCGCAGCCTCGGCGGATGTATCCGCACGGCAGGCCTCGAGAAGCGAGCGGGTCCACAAGGCCCCCTCGACATCCTCGAGCATCTCGCCTTCCAGTTCCTGTCGCCCGAGTGTCGACCCGCCGAACTGCCGGTCCATCGTGCCGATGAAGGCGGCGGGGAGGTTGGCGGCATTGTCGAATGTCGAGCCCCTCGTGACTTCCACCAGCCCGCAGCTTTCCTCGAGCATGAGGCGGCGCAGCAGCGGCACCGGTCGCGGCGTGGTCGTCGCGACGATCCGCGGATCGTCACCGAGCCTCAGGCCCATGAGCAGATTGTCCCAAGCCTGCGTTGCGCGGTCCGATGCAGTGGACCACTTGGCGATCTCGTCGCACCAGGCATGCGAATGCTGCGGTCCTCTCAAAGTGTCGGGTTCGGCTGCCGAATACAGCGTTGCCACTGCCCCGTTGGGCCAGGTGAGGCGGCGGCGCGAAGGCTCGAACTCGGGGCGATACATCGGCGGGCAGATGTTGAGCAGCCCGCTTTCGCCCTCCACCATGATGGCGCGCGCTTCGCCCAAATTGGCGGCAACGAGCGCGATATGCGCATCGGGATTGCCGATTGCCTGCTCGCGGACCCATTTGGCGCCCATGCGGGTCTTGCCGAAACCGCGACCTGCGCAGACGAGCCAGCACGACCAGTCGCCCTCCGGCGGCAGCTGGCTGGCACGGGCCCAGAGCGACCAGTCATAGGCGATGGCCGCACGCTCACGCTCTTCCAGCCCTGCGATGAGGCCTCGCATCGTTGCCTGGTCCTGATTGCGCAGCCACGCGAGGAACTCAGGCGCCAGCTTCATGCGCCCCGTCCGGTTTGGCCCGTTTCCTGCCGGCCAGAGCAAGCTCGTTCTGCCGCATCGCCTCGAGCTTGCGGTTGAGCGAGGCGAGCACGCTGGCCTCATCGCTGTTCTCGATCTTGGCGCGCTCGCGGGCGACGGTTTCGCGGTGAAGCGCAAGGAGCCTCAGCGCATTGGCAATATCGAACTTGGGGCCGTCCGGCGGAACGCCCTCGCGAAGGCGGCGCAAGGTTTCGAGTTCGAGATGCTCGTATCCTTCCAGCAATGCGTCGCGCCACTGGCGTGTGAACTCGGGATCGGTCCGGCGCAGCTTGTACGCCCTGCTCGGATTGGCGCCGCAGCGCTTCGCGGCTTCGGTGACATTCGATGTCTCGGCGAGATAGTCGAGGAATAGCGAGCGCCACTTGGTCGAAACCCGGCCGTTTTCCCCTTCGCGGAATTGCGGGCGCATCTCCTTGTAAGCGCGGCGTTGTCCGGCCATGCCATGCCTCCCGGTTGCGCGAAGCCGCCAGACGCGAAAGGGCGACCGAATGGCCGCCCTTTCCGAGTGAATCACACTATCGCGATGTTCTCTATATGTGCCAAAATAGCGTGACGATGTCAAGATAAAAGTGCCAAATAGGTTAGTTGGACAGGCGCTCCAACATGATTGCCAAGCTTGTGGCGCTCGCCTAACCCTTGGGCCACCTCATCTGCCCTGAGAGACCTCTCCTGCAATGATCATGAAACCGCTTCGCGGGCTCTACGACTGGACGATGGAAAAGGCGTCGCATCCGCATGCGGTGTGGTGGCTGGCGTTCTTCTGCTTCGTCGAATCGAGCTTCTTCCCGATCCCGCCGCATCCGCTCCTTGGCCTCATGTGCCTTGCCGAGCCGAAAAAGGCGGTGAAGTTCGCCGCCGTCGCCACGCTTTCGTCGGTGGCGGGCGCGCTGCTCGGCTATGCTATCGGCTGGGGGCTGTACGACACGGTGGGCGTCTGGCTGATTTCGATGCTCGGCCTAACCGAGGCTTTCCCTGTCGCGGCCTGCCACCTCAACGAGTACGACTTCGAGGCAATCCTCATCGCGGGCGCGACTCCGGTGCCCTTCAAGCTGCTGACGATCACGGCGGGCTTCGTGGGGATGAACCTCGCCACCTTCGTGCTCTCGAGCCTGTTTGCACGCGCGCTCATCTTCATGACCGTGGGCATCCTGTTCCGCGTGTTTGGCGCCCCGATCAAGCGTGTCATCGACAAGTACCTCGGCACCGTGACGACGGTCTTCGTTGTGTTGGTCGTCGGCGGAGTCCTGGTGCTGACGCAGCTCGGTGGGAGCGAGGATGAAGAGGGCGGAGTATGCTCCGGCGCCCAGCTCGAGCAGGCCAAGTGACCTATTCGCTCCCGCGCCGCCTGACCGCAGAGGCGATCGGCAGCTTCTTCCTGTTCGCGGGCGTGATCGGCTCCGGCGTGATGGCCGAGGCGCTGGCGCAGGGCAATGACGCGCTGGCGCTGCTCGCCAACACGGTGGCGACGGGCGCGATCCTTTACGTCCTCATCGCGATGCTGGGGCCTATTTCCGGGGCCCACTTCAATCCCGCGGTGACGCTGGCCTTCGCGCTCAGGCGCGAAATCGAGATCCGGCCGGCGCTGGCATTCGTGCTCGTCCAGGTCGCGGCCGGAGTGATCGGCGCCTTTGCCGTCCATCTCATGTTCGACATGCCGATCCTGCAGTTCTCTACCAAGGCGCGAGCAGGCCTCGGCCAGTGGACAGGCGAATTCGTGGCGACCTTCGGTCTCGTACTGACGATCCTTGTCCTGCTGCGCACGAGGGCCGAGGCCATCCCGATGGCGGTCGCACTCTACATCACTTCTGCATACTGGTTCACCAGCTCGACCAGCTTCGCCAATCCCGCGATCACGCTGGTGCGCAGCCTGTCCGACAGCTTCGCCGGTATCGCGCCCGCGGACGTTCCCGGCTTCGTCCTTGCGCAAATTGCCGGAGCCATCGCGGCGACGACGCTCGCGGGATGGCTGGTGAACTCCGCGAAACAGGAAGACTAGTCGAGCGCGAAGCGTGCCAGGCGTTCGGGATCGGGAATCCGGATACGGCCGTAGCCACGCTCGATCAGCCCGCGACGATGCAGGTCCTTCAGCGCAGCATTGGCAGTGGCGCGAGTCACGCCGAGAAGGTCGGCGAGCTCCTGCTGGGTGATTGTAACGCTCGCTGCACCCTCATCATCTCCGGCCATGGTCGACAGCAGACCCGCAAGGCGTGCAGGGTTGGTGCCGTGCCTCAGGCCTGCAAGGATCGAGAGCGTGTCCTGCAACTGCTCGGACAGGGCGCCCAGCAGTTCTCGCGTCGAGGCGGGATAGTTTGCCAACGCATCGAGAAAGGGCCGCGCCGCGATGAGGCGCACCCGGCTCTCGCCGCGCGAGATGGCGTCGACGATCCGCGGCTTTCCGGAAAACACGGCGAGCTCGCCATAGGAATCGCCGGCACCGAGCAAGGCCACCGCACGAAACTCGCCATCGGGGAGGAACTGGCCGACGCGCACCGCGCCTGCCTCGATCAACCAGAACCCGTCGGCGGGATCGCCGCGCTGCTGGATGATCTGTCCGTCGGCAAATGTCCGCTCTCGCGAGGTCCTGATCAAGTGCGCCTGGAGCGCGCTGTCGAGCGCCGAAAACAGCATCGGCGTGACCAGGGAGCGCCGAGTCGCGCTCAATTGTAAAATTCTCGACATTATTGAGGCTGGGTAAAGGCTAGGAGGAGATTCGACAAGATTGCCGGGGAGAGACCCATGCCTGCATCGACCATTGCCATCATCGCGATCTATTTCGGTTTCGCTGCGCTCGAGCTGTGGCGTTCGAACCTGTTCTCGAAGGAAGAGCAGACCCGCGACGACGGGATCGTCGAGGCAGTCAGCATGGTGGTGCTGCTGGCCTTCACCCAGCCGATGGTGCTGTTCTCGTCGGCGGCGCTGGCAGGGCTGGTGGCTCCGCAATACGAAGGCGCGCTTGCCGGGATCAACGTCTTTGCCGCGATCGGGCTGTTCCTGATCCTCGACGACATGATGCAGTACTGGTGGCACCGCGCGAGCCACACCTTCCCGTGGCTCTACAACCTCCACCGCGCGCACCACAACGCGAAGTACATGAGCGTGCGCCTCGTGTACCGCAACAACCTGTTCTACTATGCGATGATGCCAGGCATCTGGCTGTCGGGCGTGCTGATCTACCTCGGCCTCGGCTGGGTCTACGCGGGCTACATCGTGGTGAAGCTGCTGGTGATCACCGGCGCCCATTCGGACGTCGCCTGGGACAAGCCGCTGTACGCCATCAAATGGCTTTCGCCGGTCATGTGGGTGGTCGAGCGGACGATCTCGACGCCTGCCACGCACCATGCCCACCACGGCCGCCATGCCGAGGACGAGGCGACCCACTACAAGGGCAACTATGGTAACCTTCTGTTCTTCTGGGACGTGCTGTTCGGCACCGCCAAGATCACGCGTAGCTACCCGAAGAGCTACGGTGTCGAGAACCTCGCACCGGCCACGCTCGGCCAGCAGCTGATGTGGCCCGTGTTTCCCGAGAACAAGATCGAAAAACCGGTTGGAGAGGGGGCGACCGCCGAGGTCGCCTGAACGGAAAGGCCGGCCGGGTTCTGCGACCCTCCCGGCCGGCCTTTCTAACCCGCCAAAATCTCTCAGCCCTCGAAGCGCGTCTCGAGGGTGATCTCAGCATTCAGAAGTTTCGAGATCGGGCAGTTCGCCTTGGCGTCGGCTGCCAGTTCTTCGAACTTTGCCTGGTCCATGCCCGGGACCTTCCCCTTGGTCGACAGGGCCGAATTCGTGACGGCAAACCCGCCATCCTGCTTTTCGAGCGTCACTTCGGCACTGGTCGTTACGTGGCCATCGGAGAAGCCGGCCTCGGCGAGCTTGAAAGACAGCGCCATGGTGAAGCAGCTCGCATGGGCTGCCGCGACGAGTTCTTCGGGATTGGTGCCGGGTGCGTCCTCGAAGCGGGTGTTGAAACCATAGGGCTGGGCGGCGAGGGCGCCCGAGCCGGTCGAGACATGGCCCTTGCCTTCCTTGCCGAGGCCCTCGTAGGTCGCGCTGCCGGTATTGGTCGTTTTCATATGTCGGTTTCCTTTCGCCAACCCGACGCATGATTGCAGCCTCGGTTCCGGTCACATCGCCATCATGATTTCGGGCGCGAAGAGTGTCGCCAGCGAAAGCAGCGCGGCAAAGGAGCCGAAGGTGCCGCCAAGGATGGTGAAGCGGCTCGTGTTGCTAGTGGTCTGCATTCTCATTCTCCTGTGATGTGGACACAGGATGGTTCGAATCAAAACGGCCCGCGGTTACCCGCGAGCCGTTCCGAGAAATGCGATGACAGTGATCTTTGCCGAACCAGGCGAGGTCAGATGATGCCGACTTCCTTGCCTGACTTTTCGAAGATCTCGAGGATCTGGCCGACCTCTTCTTCGCTGTGCTCTGCACAGAGCGAGCAGCGCAGCAGGGTCATGTTGGCGGGCGTCGCCGGCGGCCTTGCGAGGTTCACGTAGAGACCGTTGCGGATCAGCGCTTCCCACATGGCCGCGCCCTGCTCGAGGTCGGGCATGACCACGGCGATGATCGCGCTCTGCGGCTCCTCGGTACCCAGCTTGAATCCGAGCTCGCGAAGACCCTTGTGGAGGTTCTTCGAATTCTCCCACAGGTGCGCGCGCTTGTTCGAGCCGTGCATCAGCTTGCGAATGCTGGTCTCTGCCGTCGCGACGACGGAGGGCGGCAGCGATGCGGTGAAGACATAGGGGCGGCAGACAAGGCGCATGATCTCGAACTTCGGATGGTTCGAAACGCAGAAGCCGCCGACGGTGCCGACACTCTTAGAGAAGGTGCCGATGATGAAATCGACATCGTCGATCACACCTGCATCTTCCACGACGCCGCGGCCGTTCTCGCCGATGAAGCCCATCGAATGCGCTTCGTCGACCAGCACCATCGCGCCGTATTTCTTGGCGATGGCGACCATCTCCTTGAGCGGCGCAACATCGCCGAGCATCGAGTAGACGCCTTCGAGCACGACCAGCTTGCCGGCATCGGCGGGGATGCGCTTCAGGCGCTTTTCCATCGCCTCGATGTCGTTGTGCTTGAACGGCACGACCTCGGCCTGGCCCATCGCGCAGCCGTCCCAGATGCTGGCGTGGCTGTCGATGTCGAGGACGATGTAATCGCCCTTGCCCGCGATTGTGCTGATGATCCCGAGATTGGCCTGGTAGCCGGTCGAGAAGACCATCGCATGGTCCATGTCGTAGAAGTCCTTGAGCGCCTGCTCACACTCCTTGTGGCCCTGGTAGGTGCCATTGAGCACACGGCTGCCGGTGGTGCCCGATCCGAAATCGGCCAGCGCCTGCTTGCCCGCCTCGACCACGTCGGGGTCGAAGGTCATGCCCATGTAGTTGTAGGTGCCGAGCAGGATCGTCTCGCGGCCGTTGCAGATAGCGCGGGTCGGCGAGAGGACCTTTTCCATGACGAGATTGAACGGATCTTCGCGGCCCTGCGAGAGCAGACCCTCGCGCAGCGCGATGATGTCGTCGAACTTGGAGAACAGGTCCTTGCCCTCGCCCTCGAGTTCCTGCGGCTGGTCGGGCTGGGAAATGCCCTCGCTCATGAATCTGCCTGCAGCTTGCACACTGCGTCGACCAGCTGGCCGTAATTCTCGATCTCGGCCTGCTGGTTCATCGAGATGATGATGTCGAATTCATCTTCGATCTCGGCGACGAAATCCATGACGGTGAGGCTGTCGAATTCCAGGTCGTTCTGGAAGGTCGTTTCCTCGGTGATCGTCACGCCCTTCTTGTTGAAGGGTTCGGCAAGTTCGCGGATCTTCGCGTCTACCTGTGCTCGGTCCATGAAAGGGTCCAATTCTATCCTGTGCAGTGCGACCCGCTTATGCGGACCGTAACGAATGGGGCGGCAAAGCGGTTTCCGAGGCCGCTTGTCAAGCGCGAGACGCGGCTATTCGAATGCGCGTATGCCCGCATCTAGCCGTCGAGCAGCTTGCGAACAGCCGCCATGAAGGGCCCGATCGACACCGGCTTGGCGAGATAATCCTGCGCGCCGGCATCGCGGATGCGCTCCTCGTCACCCTTGCCGGCATAGGCGGTTACGGCGAGCACGGGCACTTCGTCGAACTCCGCATCCGCTTTGAGCTGGGTGATGAGGTCGACACCGCTGACGTTGGGCAGCTGGATGTCCATGATCACCAGTTCGGGGTGGAACTTCTTTGCCGTCGCCACCACATTGCTGCCATCCGAAACCGGCACAACCTCGTAGCCGCTCGCTTTCAGCACGTCGCAGAACAGCTTACGGTTGAGGTCGTTGTCCTCGACAACGAGGATTCTCTTTGCCACGGGGCCGAAATCTCCTGTCTCTTTCGAGGCAGGGCTTAGGAAATAGCGGAGGGACTGACAATTCCGACAGGCGACAAATCGGCGGATGGAGACAATCGGGCAGCCGAAGTGCTGGCGCTGGAAGCGCTCGGCTGGGCGCTGACCGAGGAACGCCGCGCCGAACGCCTGCTGTCGCTGACCGGACTCACGCCAGAGCGCCTGCGCCACGGGATCACGGAACGAGCCGTGCAGGCCGCCGTTCTTGAATTTCTTGCCGGACACGAGCCGGACCTCATTGCCGCAGCCGACGCTCTCAACACGAGGCCCGAAGTGCTGGTTGCCGCTGCAAGGGAATTGAATGCATGAGCCGACCGCTGATTATCTCCGACTGCGACGAGGTGCTCCTCTACATGGTGGCGCCGTTCAAGGACTGGCTGGCCGAAACGCAGGGCGTCGAGTTCCGCATGAGCGGCAATGATTTCAGCCAGGCACTGCGCTGGCAGGATAGCGGCGAAGTGCTGGCGCCCGAACAGATCTGGAAGATGCTGGGAGGGTTCTTCGATACCGAGATGCATCGCCAGAACCCCATTCCCGGCGCGATCGAAGGCATCAATACGCTGGCCGAAGAGGCCGACGTGGTGATCCTCACGAACCTCGTCGACAAGCGGCAGGAAATGCGCCGCGAGCAGCTGGCGGGGCACGGTCTCAATGCCCGGGTCTTCACCAACCAGGGCCCCAAGGGACCGGCGCTGCAGAACATCCTTGCAGAATACCGGCCCTCGAAAGCGATCTTCATCGACGATCTGGCGCAGCACCACCGCTCGGCGCGCGAAACGATCTCCGAGATCACCACGCTGCACCTGTGCGGCGAACCCATGCTCGCCCCGCATATCGACTGCGCGCACACTTCGGGCCATGCCGATGCACGTATCGACAGCTGGGACGAGGCACTGCCCTGGCTGAGAGGGCAATTGGAAAAGGAAACAGCATGAGTGTTCACGAACGTCTTCGGGAAATGGGCGTCGAACTGCCCGACGCGGCCGCACCCGTAGCAAGCTACCAGCCCGTCGTAGTCGACGGGCACACCGCCTATGTTTCGGGCCAGCTGCCTTTCGTCGACGGCAATCTGGTGACCGGAAAGCTCGGCAAGGACGTGTCGCTGGAGCGCGGGCAGGAAGCCGCGCGCGCCTGCGGTCTCATGATCCTCGCACAGCTCGAGGCTGCCGGTTTGCTCGAACGCGTCTCGCACATGGTCAAGCTCGGAGGCTTCGTCGCCTCGACGCCCGATTTCACCGACCAGCCCAAGGTCGTGAACGGCGCCTCGGACCTGATGTTCGAAGTCTTCGGCCATCCGGGCAAGCATGCGCGCAGCGCGGTCGGCGTTCCGGTGCTGCCGCTCGACGCCGCGGTAGAGGTCGATGCGATCGTTGCTCTCAAGGCTTGACCGACTGATCGTCAAGGTACCCGATCCCGAGCGGGTCGGGTGGTTGGGCGACTGGACCTATGCCCACCGCGGAATGCATTCGCCGGGCGTACCCGAAAACTCGCTTGCCGGTTTCGCGCTCGCAGTGGAACGCGGGCTGGGGATCGAGTGCGATATCCAGCGCAGCCGCGATGGTTGCGCGATGCTGGTTCATGATTGGGAACTCGACCGGCTCACCGCAGTCAGTGGTCCGCTGGCCGATCACACCGCTGAAGAACTCGCCCAGATCGCTTTCCTCGACAGCGAACACATGCTCGCACGGCTCGACGACCTGCTGCCGATTGTAGACGGCAAGGTGCCGATCCTCGTCGAGATCAAGTCGCGCCGCGGCTATGATGTTGCGCGAAGCTGCGAGGCGGTCGCTGCCGCGCTCGTGGGCTATGCCGGACGCCATGCGGTAATGAGCTTCGATCCGCGTGTCTGCGCCTGGTTCGCCAGGAACTCGCCGGAGACGATCCGCGGGCTGGTCATGCGAGAGGACGAGATCGGCATGACCCAAAAGGCCTGGCAGCGCCACGTGGCGCTTTGGGCCGCGCGTCCCGAGTTCATCGCCTATCACGTCGCCGCCTTGCCCAATCCCATGGTTGCCGGCCTGCGCGAGCGCGGGATGCCGGTGCTGACCTGGACGGTCAATTCTCCCGCAACGCGCGCCAATGGATCACGCCATGCAGATGCCCTGATCGCCGAGGGAGACGGGCTGGCGTGAGCGAAACCGGGCTAGCAGCGCGCATTGCCGGTTCGGTGGGCAGTATCGATGCCGCTGCATGGAATGCACTTGCCGGCGACAATCCCTTCGTCAGCCACGAATTCCTCTCGGCTCTGGAAGATTCCGGAAGCGTGGGTCCGGGGACCGGCTGGCAGCCCGTGCCGATTGTCATCTCCACCGATGACGGACCGCCGCTCGCAGCCATGCCGGCCTATGCGAAGGGCCACAGCCAGGGTGAGTATGTCTTCGACCATGCCTGGGCCGATGCCTATCTGAGGGCAGGGGGCAACTACTATCCCAAGCTCCAGATCGCCGTGCCGTTCACACCCGCCACGGGGCCGCGCCTGCTACTTTCCGATCCGGCCCTCGCAACCCCGCTGCTTTCGGCTGCCGAGCAGCTTTGCCTGCAGAACGATTTTTCGTCAGCCCATGCGACATTTATCGAGCCCGAGCAGCGCGAGATGTTCGAGCAGGCCGGCTGGTTGCCGCGCAGCGATATCCAGTTCCACTGGCTCAACCGCGACTTTGCGACGTTCGAAGATTTCCTCGCCACCCTGACTTCGCGCAAACGCAAGGACCTGCGCAAGGAACGCACTGCGGCGAAGGAAGGGCTGGAGATCGTCCGCCTGACCGGGAGCGAAATCCGCCCCGAACACTGGGATGCTTTCTGGCATTTCTACCAGGACACCGGCGCGCGGAAATGGGGCCAGCCCTATCTCACAAGGGCCGCATTCGACCTGTTCGGCGAACGGATGGGCGACCGCATCGTGCTGGTGCTGGCGATGGAGGACGGCGTCCCTATCGCAGGCGCGCTCAATTTCGTCGGGGGAGACGCGCTCTACGGAAGATACTGGGGCTGCACGAAGCACGTCCGCTTCCTGCATTTCGAGCTTTGCTACTACCAGGCGATCGATATCGCCATCGAGCGCGGCCTAGCGCGGGTGGAGGCGGGCGCCCAGGGCGGGCACAAGCTGGCCCGCGGCTACGAACCGGTCGAGACCATTTCCGCGCACTGGTTCGCCGATCCCGGCTTTCGCGCGGCGGTGGCGGAGTTCCTCGAGCGAGAGCGCGAAGGCGTGGCCGCCGACCGCAATTATCTCGAGCGAAGAACGCCCTTCCGCAAAGGGAATTGAATCAGGCAACCTTGCGCGAGCCGTCGAGTAGCCATTCGCGAGCGCGGCGCTGGGCCTCGGCGATTTCGCGGGCAGTCATTTCGTCGGAGACATCGGCGCGGCACCAGGCAGCTTCCTCGTGGCCCTTCGATGCCGCGATATTGAACCACTTGTGGGCCTCGATCATGTCGACGCTGCAACCATGGCTTCCGGTCGAGTAGGCAACCCCCAGCGCGTAAAGCGCATCGATGCTGCCATTCGCATAATCATTGAGATGTTCGGCGATGGTGACCATCGCCTCGTCACTCTGTTCGATACGGCCGGCGCCGCCTTCGATCGACTTGAGTTCCATTTACTTACTCCCCCGAGTTTCGACCGGCTCCCCTGCCGGACAAGCTCAAGTTCGGGGGTTATGGTCAATAAATGGTTAACGCCGGTATCAAGACTTGCGACAAGTCTCGGTCCGGTAGGCTGCGCTTAATCTGTCACAGGGTATGGAAGGAATCTGGAAAGGCGCTTGTGCGCGTCCGGTGGCCCTCCTATAGGCCGCGCCATCGGAGCGCTGCGGTACCGGAAAAATCCGGACCGGCGGGTCAGGCGGCTCTTCGGGATACGACTAGGGTAGAAGGGTAAAAGGCTCAATGGCCACTTCGGCGTCGAATGTTTCCGAAAAACTCGCGAAAGCGAAGGCTGCTGTCGACAAGGACTATGTCCCGACAGACGATGAAGAATACATGGGCGAAAAGCAGCTCGACTATTTTCGCGTGCTGTTGCTCGACTGGAAGAAATCCATCCATGATGCGGCCGGTCAGACCCTGCAGTCGCTGCAGGAAGGCCCGATCCGCGAGCCCGATCTCAATGACCGCGCATCTTCCGAGACCGACTGGGGCATCGAGCTGCGCACGCGCGATCGCCAGCGCAAGCTGATCTCGAAGATCGATGCTGCGCTGCGCCGGATCGACCAGGGCGAATACGGCTGGTGCGAGGTGACGGGCGATCCCATCGGGCTTCGCCGCCTGATCGCAAGGCCGGTCGCCACGATGACGGTCGAGGCGCAGGAAGCCCATGAAAGACGAGAAAAAATTTCTCGCGACGACTAGGGCAACTGCCGGATTTCTTGCCAAATTAACCACCTTGCTCAACCGACGGTTATCGTCGGCTTGCTAGGTGTGCGTGCAAGGGATCGCGAAGGGCAGGCTTACAACCACAAAAGGGAAGCGCCTCAATGTCGGCAATCGAAACGCGCGGAGTAAAACGGGATAGCCTGTTCCTGATGGCTGAACTTCAGCCCGAGGGAGCGACTGAGCCCGAGAAGGTGAAAATCCGGAACCTGTCGGATACGGGCATTCTGGTGGATGCCGCATCGATACTCGATCGCGGCGACCGCGTGATCGTCAGGCTCAAGACCATTGGCCCGGTAGCCGGGCGCGTGGCCTGGACGCAGGGTGTGCGTGTCGGGATTGCCTTCGACGCCCCGATTGATTCGCAGGCCGCACGCCAGCAGGTGCGCTCGGAAAACACCGAGGCGCCCCGCTATGCGCGCCCCGCCGTTGCACCGCAAAGCTCGGACTGGCGCGTCCGCCCGCTCTAGAAAGGGCGCTTGCGCCTTCGAGGCGGGATGCTACCCCCGCCGAATGACCCGCCCGGCATTCGCCTTCCTCGCTTCCGTCGCGCTCGCATCCTGCGGTGTCGCGCAGGACGACGGCGTGGTCGATATCGCTTTTATCGAGCCGGGCGCCACCACAGGGGAGGATGGCGGAGAATCTTTCGCGGGACGGCGAGCGGTGCTTGCTGCCAGCAGGCAGGGCCTCGTCCGCTTCAACGCCGTGGGCGAAGTCGTCCCGGCGCTCGCCGAACGCTGGATCGTGACCGATGACGGGCGCAGCTACATCTTCCGCATTACCGAGTTCGACCTGCCCGACGGCTCGCGCCTTACCGCACAGGCCGTAGCCGCCTCGATCCGCCAGACGATCCGCAATGCCGATGGGACCAGCCTCGGCCTCGATCTCGCCAAGGTTACCGACGTCAGGGCGATGACCGGCAGGGTCATAGAGATCCGCCTCACCAGCCCGATGCCGGCTTTCCTGCAGCTGCTTGCGCAGCCCGAACTGGGCGTCTCGATCGCCGAAGGGCTGGTCGGACCGATGTCGCTCGAGCTGGATGGGGAAACGCGGATCCTGGAAGCGATCCCGCCGGAAGCCCGCGGCCTCGCTGAGCAGCCCGGATGGGAAGACATGACACGTACCGTCGCGGTTACGCCGGTCGCGGCAGAAGAGGCGGCCCGGGCGTTCTCGCAAGGCGAGTTCGACATGATCCTCGGCGGGCGCGCCGCCTCCCTGCCGCTGGCGATCACCGGGGCGCTCGCACGCGGGACGGTGAGGCTCGATTCCCCGATCGGCCTGTTCGGGTTCGCAGTTGCACGTCAGGAGGGCATTTTGTCGAGTACGGCTGGCCGCGAAGCGGTGGCCATTGCCATCGACCGTTCGGCCATGGTCCAGCAACTCAATCTCGGCGGCTGGGCCGACACTACCCGCATCGTGCCGCTGAACCTGCCCGGTTATGGCGAAGGGTTGGAGGAGCGCTGGTCGACCCTGACTCTCGACCAGCGCCGCGCCCGCGCTTCGGCAGCCGTCTCGAGCTGGGAGAACGCCAATGGCCGCGATGCCGCTTTCACCATCGAATTGCCGCAGGGCCCCGGCTCTGACCTGATGTTCTCCTCGCTTCGCAGCGACCTGGAACGGGTCGGCATCGCGGTTTCGCGCGCTGCGCCGGGCGAGGGCGGGCACCTCGTGCTCAAGGACGAGACGGCCCGCTATACCGGCGCGCGGTGGTTCCTTAACCAGTTCAATTGCTCGGTGTCGCCGGGCGTGTGCTCGGAAGACGCCGACTTCCTCGTGCAGCTTGCCCTCGATGCCGCGAGCCCCGAGGAAGAGGCCAGCTATCTTGCCGAGGCAGAGACGACCCTGCTGGCGACGAACCTCTATATCCCTCTCGGCGCGCCGATACGCTGGTCGCAAGTCCGCGCGGGCGTAGAGGGCTTTGCCGAGAATGCCTGGGCTTTCCATCCCTTGTTCCCGCTCTCGCGCGCCCCCATCTAGGTCGCATGGAAGACAATCGCCTCAAGCCGTACACGCCCGAAACGTCTGCCTCGGATGGTGCGGCCAGCCCGCTGCGCTTCGATTTCCCGACGGGGAACGATCCGCAATCCATCCGCAAGCGGATCGAGGCGATGGAAATGATCCTCGAGCGCAGTTTCGTGCTTCCGGGCACGAACTACCGCATCGGCCTCGACTCGATCGTCGGCCTCATCCCTGTCGTCGGCGACATCATCACCGCCGCCATGGGCAGCTATCTCGTGTGGGAGGCGAGGAACCTCGGCCTGCCGAAATGGAAGCTGTGGCAGATGATGGGACGCATCGGTGTCGACAGCGCAGTGGGCTCGATCCCCGTGGTCGGCGATGCATTCGACCTCGTCTACCGGTCTAACACCAAGAACCTGAAGACGGTGAAAAAGCACCTCGACAAGCATCATCCGCAGACGCGGGTCATCGACCAGTAGTTTCAACCGTGACGAATGCGCGCTAGGGCTTCGGCCCATGGCTTCAGACGTCACCTATTCGAGCTATCTCGACCTCGAGCGTATTCTCTCCGCACAGCATCCGGCCAGCGAGGCCCATGACGAGATGCTGTTCATCATCGTTCACCAGGCCAGCGAGCTGTGGCTCAAGCTGTGCCTCCACGAACTCTTCGAAGCGCGTGAATGCATCCGCGAAGACCGGTTGCGTCCCTCCTTCAAGATGCTTGCCCGCGTGGCGCGCGCGCAGGGCCAGTTGATCCAGAGCTGGGACGTTCTCAGCACGATGACCCCGCACGACTATTCGACCATCCGCCCGCACCTCGGCGGGTCGAGCGGTTTCCAGAGCGCGCAGTACCGAATGATGGAATTCCTGCTCGGCGGCCGGAATCCGGACATGATCACCATGCACGAGGCGACGCCCGACGTGGCCGAGGGCCTCCGCGAGGAACTCACGCGCAAGAGCATCTACGCCGAAGCAGTGGCGCTTCTCGCTCGCCGGGGTTTCGATATCCCGGCAGACGTGCTTGAGCGCGACCACGGCAGCCCGTGGGTGCATTCACCCGAAGTCGAGGCGGCCTGGGCAGAAATCTACCGCGACCCCAAGGAATATTGGGATCTCTACGAGCTGGCGGAAAAGCTGGTCGATCTCGAATATCATTTCCAGCGCTGGCGTTTCGGCCACCTCAAGACGGTCGAGCGGATCATCGGCTTCAAACGGGGGACGGGAGGTACGCCGGGTGTTCCCTACCTTGCCGGGGTTCTCAAGGCGGCCTTCTTCCCCGAATTGCTGAGCGTGAGGACCGCCATATGAGCTCGTACAAGAGCAAGCGGCTGATCTGGGACATCAGCCAGGTTCTCCGCCCCGGACTGCCGGTCTGGCCCGGCGATACCGACTTCGCCTTCGAGCGCACCTGGCGGATGGACGAGCGCTCGCCGGTCAATGTCGGCCGGATGACCATGAGCACGCATTCGGGCACGCATGCCGATGCGCCGCTGCACTATTCGCAGGAGGGTATCGATGCGGCGAGCATGGAGCTCGATCCCTATATCGGCACTTGCCTCGTGATCGACGCGCGCGGAGTTTCGGGCGAGATCGATGTCGCCGACCTGCCGCATATCGACAGTGTCGACCGCGTGCTTTTTCGCACATGGGACGCCTTCCCGCATGACGAATGGCGCAGCGACTGGACGCCGATCGCCGCTGAGACCATCGAATGGCTCGCGCTGCAGGGCGTGAAGCTCGTCGGGACCGACGCGCCGAGTGTCGATCCGCAGGAGAGCAAGACGATGGATGCACACCACGCCGTGCTCAAACACGATATGCGGATCCTCGAAGGGCTGGTGCTCGATGACGTGCCAGAGGGGCGCTACGAACTCATTGCGCTGCCGCTGAAGATCGGCGGCGGAGATGCGGGGCTGTGCCGCGCGATCCTGAGGGAGCTGGCCGAATGATCGATCGCGCGCGGACCCTCGATGCGGGCGATCCGCTGGCTCAATATCGCGAGCGCTTCGATGTACCCGAGGGCGTGATCTACCTCGACGGCAATTCGCTCGGCTGCCTGCCCAGTGCAACGCCCGCGCGGCTGGAGGAGGTCGTGCGCGGCGAATGGGGTCGGGACCTGATCCGCAGCTGGAACACCGCCGGCTGGATCGACCTGCCCGCCAGCATCGGCGCCAAGATCGCCCCGCTTATCGGCGCGCAGCCGCACGAGGTGATTGCCTGCGACAGCGTCTCGGTGAACCTCTTCAAGCTGATTTCCGCTGCATTGGCGATGCGCCCCGGCCGGAAGGTGGTGCTGAGCGAACCGGGCAATTTCCCGACCGACATCTACATGATCGAGGGGCTGGAGAAGCGGGGCCTCGCCGAGCGGCGGCTGGCCGAACGCGACGATCTCATGGACGCGCTGGACGAGGACGTTGCGCTGCTCCTCCTAACCCATGCTCATTACAAGACCGGCGAGCTGTTCGACATGGCGGCCCTGACCCGCGCAGCGCACGAAGCAGGAGCGCTGGTGCTATGGGACCTCTCGCACTCGGGCGGCGCGCTGCCGGTCGACCTCAATGGCTGCGAGGCGGACTTCGCGGTTGGCTGCGGCTATAAATACCTGAACGGCGGACCGGGCGCGCCGGCCTATGCCTTTGTAGCGCAGCGGCACATCGCGGACACACAACAGCCGCTTTCGGGCTGGATGGGCCACGCTGCTCCCTTCGCCTTCGACGACGATTACCGGCCCGCGCCAGGCGTCGAACGCCTGTTATGCGGCACGCCCGGCATCCTCGGTCTCGCAGCGCTCGAAGTGGGTGTCGATCTGATCGCCGAGATCGGTGTCGAGAAGCTCTACGCCAAATCGCAAAGGCTTTCCGAGTTCTTCCGACAGTGCCTCGCCGAGTCTGGCGTCGAACTGGAGCTCGTCAGCCCTGACGATCCTGCGACGCGCGGCAGCCAGCTCTCCTTCCGCCACCATGAGGCTTATGCCATCTGCCAGGCCCTGATCGCCCGCGGCGTCATCGGCGACTTCCGCGATCCCGACATCCTGCGCTTCGGCTTCGCACCTGCGTACCTTCGCTACGAAGACATGGCCGAAGCTGCACGGCATCTGGCCGAGGTGCTCGAGAGCGGGGAATGGCAACGCGACGAGTTCCGCACCCGAGCTGCGGTGACCTGAGCTACTCTTCCAGCTCGATGTCCCAGTAGAGCCAGTCGCGCCAGGTCTCGTGCAGGTAGTTCGGCGGGAACTGCTTGCCGTGCTGTTGGAGCTGCCAGTGCGTCGGGCGGATGGGCTCTGAATAGAGCTTCATTCCGGCCTGCTTGGGCGTGCGGCCACCCTTCTTCATGTTGCAGGGCGCGCAGGCGGTGGCGATGTTCTCCCACGTCGTCTTGCCGCCGAGGCGGCGCGGGACCACGTGGTCGAAGGTGAGATTGTTCATGTCGCCGCAGAACTGGCAGGAAAAGCGATCGCGCAGGAACAGGTTGAAGCGGGTGAAGGCGGGAAACTCGCTCGGCTTCACATATTGCTTCAGCGCGATCACGCTTGGGATTTTCATGTCGAGATTGGGCGAATGAACCTCGCGGTCGTAGGTCGCGATAACGTCCACCCGGTCGAGGAAGATCGCCTTGATGGCGGTCTGCCATGGCCACAGGCTCAGCGGGTAATAGGAAAGCGGCGTATAGTCCGCGTTCAGCACGAGGCTGGGGCAGGACTGGAGGTTCCGAGTGGGATCCTCTTCCGCCGAGCGGAACGTCGCAGCTCTCTCGATCAGTTCGGCCTTGAACACTTCTTGCGTCCCTCCCTGACTGCGTCGATACATCCATGCGCAGATTCAAGCGTCAAGACCGTTACACACTGTCTATCCACAGACTTATCCCGTGCGTATGCACAGGAGGCGCGTTAGGAGGCCGGCATGGTGGTTACCCGTTTTGCTCCCAGCCCCAATGGTTCGCTGCATCTCGGGCATGCCTATTCGGCCATTGTCGCGCATGACCTTGCGAAGGAGCGGGGAGGGCGGTTCCTCCTCAGGATCGAGGATATCGACGGGGATCGCTCGCTGCCCGACAAGCCCGACGAGTTTCGCGAAGACCTCGCCTGGCTCGGGCTCGAATGGGAAGAGGTGCCCGCCCAGTCGACGCGGCTGGAAAGCTACGAGGAGGTCGCGCGCGACCTGCTGCACCGCGGGCTGCTCTATCCCTGCACCTGTACGCGAAAAGAGATCAATGCGCTCAAACCGCGCATGGGACCGGATGGCGCGATCTATCCGGGCACCTGCAAGGGGCGATCGCTGGTCATGGACAAGCCGGTCGCGCTGCGGCTCGATTCCGACCGCGCCATGGCGGAACTCGGCGAGCTTTTCTGGGAGGACGAGAACAACGGCACGCAGATCGCCGATCCGCGGATTTTCGGTGACGTGGTGCTGGTGCGCAAGGATGCGCCCGCCAGCTACCATCTCGCCGCTACGCTCGACGATGCGGCCGACGGGGTCACGCTCGTGACCCGCGGGCAGGATCTCTTCGCGATGACGCATATCCACCGCGTCCTGCAGGAGCTGCTGCACCTGCCCGTGCCTCACTGGCACCATCACCCAATCCTGATCGGCGACGATGACCAGAAACTGGCCAAGCGCCGAAATTCGCCAAGCCTGGCTGACCGCCGTGCAAAGGGCGAAGACGGGCGCGAATTGGCGGAGCGCATCCGGCGCGGCGAATTCCCTGCTGGAATTACGCTCGCGAGTGCCTAAGTAAGCGGCATGAACACCATCTTCATCATCATCTTGCTCCTGGCCATGATCATGGTCGTCGTCTCACTCGTGCGCGGTGTGGTCGCTTTCCTGAAAAGCACCAAGATCGACCTCGAGAGCGGCGAACAGGTCGATGCCACGGAGATGCAGCTCGCGCAGAACAGGGCCATGATGGCCCGTGTGAAGTGGCAGGCCGTGGCGATCGTGGTGATTGCCATCATGCTCGCGGTCGCCAACTGACGCGCGGCCCCTCGTGGTCAAGCTCACCAAGATCTACACGCGCACCGGCGATGACGGGACCACGGGTCTCGTCGACGGATCGCGCCTGCCGAAACATGCCGCGCGCATGGAGGCCATCGGCGCTGTCGACGAAGCGAATTCGGCCCTCGGTGTGGCTGCCGTTGCGCTGGAAGGTTCGCAGCACGCCGACGCACTCTTCCGTGTCCAGAACGACCTGTTCGACCTCGGCGCGGACCTAGCGACGCCGGCTCCGGAGGGTGACGATTTCGCCCCCAGCGAGATGGTCCTGCGTGTCGTGACGGCGCAGGTGGAATGGCTGGAGAAAGCCATCGATGCGCTCAATGCCGACCTCGAACCTCTGACGAGCTTCGTCCTGCCGGGCGGCAGCGAAGCATCGGCGCGGCTCCATGTCGCCCGTGCCGCAACGCGCCGGGCAGAGCGTGCGATGACCGCCATGGCATCGGTCGATGCGACCAATCCGCAGGCGCTCGCCTATATCAACCGGCTCTCCGACTACCTCTTCGTCCTCGCCCGCGTGGCGAACGATGGCGGCAAGCGCGACGTAAAGTGGATTCCCGGCGCTAATCGCTAGCCAAGCCCCTGTCCCCTCGCTAGACCGCGCGCTTTGCTGCACATGCGAAGGGATTTCTCGATGAGCAAGACGATCGCCATTATCGGCGCTGGCCAGATGGGCTCGGGTATCGCGCAGACGATCGCCCAGCACGGGATGGACGTGCTGCTGGCCGACGTCAGCCTCGACGTGGCCGAGAAATCGGTCGCCGGTATCGACAAGGCGCTCGGCAAGCTGGTCGGCCGCGGCAAGATCGAGATCGCCGACGCGGAAGCCGCGATGAAGCGGATCACCCCGGTGGGCGACTACGATCGCATGACCGAGGCAGACTTCATTATCGAGGCTGCGACCGAGAAAGAAGAGATCAAGAAGGTCATCTTCGAGAAGGCCGGAGAGAAGCTCGGCGCGCATGCCGTGATGGCCTCGAACACCAGCTCGATCCCGATCACCCGCATGGCGAACTATTCGCCCGACCCGGCGCGCTTCATCGGCCTGCACTTCTTCAATCCCGTGCCTGTCATGGGCCTGATCGAAGTGATCCCGGGCCTCGCGACGAGCGACGAGACAACCGCGCGCACCAAGAGCTTTGCCGAAAGTCTCGGCAAGGAAGTCGTGCTCAGCCAGGACGAGCCGGGCTTCGTCGTCAACCGCATCCTGCTGCCGATGATCAACGAGGCCGTCTTCGTGCTCGGCCAGTCGACTGCGGGCATCGAGGATATCGACAAGGGCTGCCGTCTCGGGCTCAACCACCCGATGGGGCCGCTTCAGCTGGCCGACTTCGTCGGGCTCGACACCTGCCTCGACATCCTGATGGTGCTCTACAAGACAACCCGCGACACCAAGTATCGGCCCGCGCCGCTGCTGGTGAAATATGTCGAAGCCGGCTGGCTCGGTCGCAAGACCGGCCGCGGCTTCTACGACTATTCGGGCGAGGTCCCCGCGCCCACGCGATAGGAACTAGCTGCCCCTGCCGCCCGTTGGTTGTGCAAAGGAGAATTTGCATGACCGAACGCAAGGTAGAGAGTCAGGAAATGCGCCAGTCGGGCCTCGCGCCCGAAACGCATAATGACGAGCAGGACGACCATCGCAGCCAGGCGCAGGAAGTTGCACAGCAGGCAGAACAGCTGACAACCGAGACTCGTTCGCCCACGGAAAGCGGCAAGAGCAACAACTCGTCCGGTCTCATGGGCGATTCCACCCAGGACACCATCGATCACATGCGTGACATGGAAAGCTCGGGCAGGATCGACATGGACGCCTATCGCGGCGAACCCAACCATGATGACAACGAGGGCAAGTACGGGAAGAAGAACGAAGTCGATCCCGACCTTCCGAACGAGAATGACTGATCAGCCGCCAATATCGCCATCGTTGAGTATCCAGAGGCCCGCGGTAAGGATCGCGGCGCCTGTGGCTACGGCATAGGCCATGATCTTGAAGTTGGGGGTAGGGATAGCCTCGAACTCGTGCGGGTCGAGCCTCTGCAGCGTTTTGCAGGCACGCCGCTCCGCCGTCACCGCCAGCCAGGCTCCGCCGACGATGAACATCGTCGCGATGGCCTTTGCGAGCCACGGCGGCTCGAATTCACCGAATACGGCTCGAAAGCCCAATCCGATGCCGATTGCGGCGAAGGCGGTGCGCATCCATCCCGCAAATGTCCGCTCCATCGCCATGATGTTGCGGTCCTCGGCGAGGTCGGTGCGGAACTCCGCCCACTCTGTGCTCTTGTCCTTGCCTTTCGGCGGATCGTCCTGTGCCATGATTGTCCAAGCGGGTGAGCGCCGCGAGGGTTCCGACAGTCCTATAGGGGGTCGGTGGTTACGAAGGGCTCGGTATCGTTCACGAGATAGCTGTTGTCGGGCGGCGTTGTGTCTGCAGGGCCGTCATTCGAGCCCGCTGCGGCATACCATGAATCGAGATCCGTGCCCGCTGCGGCAGGGCCGGTGTCGGGCGTGACAGAACCGCCGTCATCTGCCGTTTCGCCGTACCACGCGTCGAGATCGCTAGAAGTATCGGTGCGCGCTGCAGCAGTCCGGCGCGGGGCAGAATCGACCGATTCCATCGGGCGTCCGGCAGGCAGGGCCTTGGTGCCGTGCTTTTCATGAAACGCAATTTCGGCGCTGCGCATATTGGCGTCGCGGCCGAAATAGGTCGAAACGCCATAGAGCATCGCGGCACAAAGGCCGGTGATCAGGAAAAGTCCGACAAATGTCGCGCGCAAGGACATTCCTCCCGCTTAGCGGGAAAGGGTTAATTTCAGCTTTTCGCCGCCTCGGCTTTGAGCCGGTAGAGCTCGTCGAGCGCTTCGCGCGGCGAGAGTGAATCCACGTCGAGCGCTTCGAGCGCATCGCGTAGCGCGTCGCACTGTTCTTCCTCGGCCTGCGCAGTGACCGCGAACAGCGGCAAGTCGCCGAGGCCAGCGGCAAGCCCGCCGGTTTCTGCCCGCCCTTTTTCCAGCTTGTCGAGCACTGCCTTGGCGCGCTTGATGACGGGCTGCGGCACGCCGGCAAGCTTGGCGACCGAGAGGCCGTAGCTGCGGTCCGCCGCGCCCTTTGCCAGCTCGTGCAAGAGGACGAGATCGCCCTTCCATTCGCGCGCCCGAACATGATGGAGGCTGAGAGCATCGCACGTGTCGGCGAGGCGCGAAAGCTCGTGATAATGGGTTGCGAAGAGGCACCGGCAGCCGAGCTGCTCGTGCACCGCCTCGACCACCGCCCAGGCGAGCGCCATGCCGTCATAGGTAGAGGTGCCACGCCCTACCTCGTCGAGGATGACGAAGCTGCGCTCGGTCGCCTGGCTGAGGATCGCTGCAGTCTCGACCATCTCGACCATGAAGGTCGAACGCCCGCGCGCAAGATTGTCCGATGCGCCCACGCGGCTGAAGAGCCTGTCGGCGATGCCGATGCGGGCCGAGGAGGCAGGTACGAAGCTGCCCGCCTGCGCCAGCAGCATGATCAGCGCGTTCTGGCGCAGGAAAGTCGATTTACCGCCCATGTTCGGACCGCCGATGAGCCAGAGGCGATCGTCCGGGCCGAGCGAGCAGTCGTTGGCGACGAAACGTTCGCCCGTCTTGGCGAGCGCCTGCTCGACCACGGGATGCCGTCCGCCTGTCACATCGAGGCAGGGCTCGTCGGATATTTCGGGGCGCGTCCAGTCGCCTTCGACGGCACGCTCGGCCAGCGCGGCGGCGACGTCGATCCGGGCGAGCGCTGCGGCAGTCGCAGCGATCGCTTCGCGCGCGGCAACGACTTCGCCGACCAGTTCCTCGAAATGGGCTTCCTCGGCTGCCAGAGCATGGGCTCCGGCTTCGGCAATGCGGCTGGCTTCCTCGTGGAGGCCGATGGAGTTGAAGCGCACCGCGCCCGCCATCGTCTGGCGGTGGGTGAAGCCGCTGTCGGGCGCCATGAGCTTGTCGCCATGCTTGGCGGGCACTTCGATGAAATAGCCGAGGACCTTGTTGTGCTTGATCTTGAGCGACGCTGTTTCGGTGTCTTCGCGGTACTTCGCCTCGAGCGCGGCGATGGCCTTTCGCGCATTGCCGGAGGTCTCGCGCAGCGCGTCGAGTGAATGGTCGTATTCCGGTGCGATAAAGCCGCCCTGGCTGCGCTCGGTGGGCGGCGAAGCGACCAGCGCCCGCGCGAGATGGTCGACGAGGGCGGCATGCCCGCCGAGCGCCTGCGAGGCATCGCTGAGCAGCGGCGGCAGGTCCGCACTCGCCGCCAGCATGTCGCGCACGCGGCTTGCCTCCGACAGGCCATCGCGGATCTGGCCGAGATCGCGCGGACTGCCGCGTCCCGCGACCAGGCGGCCCAAGGCGCGACCGATGTCGGGTGCCTGCCGCAGGATCGCGCGGAGGTCTGCACGCAGGAGCGGATCGGAGTGGAAATGCTGCACGCTCGCAAGCCGCGCCTCGATACCGGCGCGGTCTGCCAGAGGTGCCGACAGGTCCTCTGCGAGCTGGCGTGCGCCCGCACCCGTCGCGCAGCGATCGACGCAGGCAATCAGGCTGCCTTCGCGTCCGCCATTCTGTGCGGTCAGGATTTCGAGGCTCGAACGCGTTGCGGCGTCCATCGCGAGATGCGCACCGCTGCCGCGCGCGCCCGGAGGGAGGAGGAACGGGAGCTTCCCGCGTCCAGCATGGTCGAGATAGGAGATTAATCCGGCAGCAGCGGCCAGCATCGGACGCGAGAAATCGCCAAGTCCGTCCAGCGTCGCGAGGCCATGGATGGCCTTGAGCCGTGCCTCGCCATCGTCGCTGCGGAAATCGTGGCGCGGGCGGGTTATGACGTCCGAAGCGCCATCGTCCCAATCGTCTGGTGCCACGACCTCGCTCGCGCCGAGGCGCGCCAGTGCCGCATCGAGCCGGTCGGGCTCGCAATCCTCGAGGCTCATGCGACCGGTCGAGATGTCGCAGGCGGCAATGCCTACGCCGTCGCGGACTGGAGCGATCGCCACCAGCAGGTTCGCACGCCGCGGTTCGAGCAGAGCCTCTTCGGTGAGCGTGCCCGCTGTAACGAAACGCACGATGTCGCGAGCCACCAGCGCCTTTGATACCGGCTTGCCTTCGCGCTTGGCGCGTTCCCTGGCCTCGTCGGGCGTCTCGGTCTGCTCGGCGATGGCAACGCGGCAGCCGCCCTTGATGAGCCTTGCAAGGTAGCCCTCTGCCGAATGGACCGGCACGCCGCACATCGGTACAGGCTCGCCGCCATGCTCGCCGCGCGTGGTCAGCGCGATATCGAGCACCTGGCTGGCAACCTTCGCATCATCGAAGAACAGCTCGAAGAAGTCTCCCATCCGGTAGAAGAGCAGGGCGTCGCCTGCCTCGCGCTTGAGCGCGAGATACTGCTCCATCATCGGGGTGGGTTTAGCGGCCATGCGCCTTGCCGTAGCGGCCCGCCTGACGATTCGGGAGTCGGGCAAGGCGCCTTTCCCCTATGACTTGGCGAAAAATATCCTTAGGGGCTTGGCCGACCAATCAGAGGACCAAGATGGCCGAAGAAAAGCAGACCGGTTTCACCGCGCGCGAGGCGCTGTTCTACCACGAGACTATCCGCCCGGGTAAGATCGAGATCATCGCCTCGAAGCCCATGGCGACGCAGCGCGACCTCGCGCTGGCCTATTCGCCGGGCGTCGCAGCGCCGGTCGAGGCCATTGCCGAAAACCCGCAGGACGCGGCGCGCTACACCGCGCGTTCGAATCTCGTTGCGGTGATTTCGAACGGTACGGCGATCCTCGGCCTCGGCAATCTTGGTGCGCTGGCCTCGAAGCCTGTGATGGAAGGCAAGGCTGTCCTGTTCAAGCGCTTCGCCGATGTCGATTCGATCGACCTCGAACTCGACACCGAGGACCCGGAGGCCTTCATCAACGCCGTTGCGCTGATGGAACCGAGCTTCGGCGGCATCAACCTCGAAGACATCGCCGCACCCGAATGCTTCATCATCGAGCAGGCGCTGCGCGAGAAGATGAATATCCCGGTGATGCATGACGACCAGCACGGTACCGCGATCATCTCCGCTGCCGGCCTGATCAACGCCTGCCACCTGACCGGCCGCGATCTCGACAAGGTGAAGATGGTCGTGAACGGCGCCGGTGCATCGGCCCTGGCCTGCACCGCGCTGATCAAGGCGATGGGCGTGCGCCACGAAAACGTGATCGTGTGCGACCGTGCCGGACCGATCTATCCCGGCCGCGAGAATGTCGACCAGTGGAAGAGCGCGCATGCGGTCGAGACGCCGCACCGCAGCCTCGAAGAAGCGCTCGAGGGCGCTGACGTCTTCCTCGGCCTGTCTGCGGCTGGAGCGCTCAAGCCCGAGTGGGTCGAGAAGATGGCCGACAAGCCGATCATCTTCGCCATGGCCAACCCCGTGCCCGAGATCATGCCCGAAGAGGCCAAGGCCGTGCGCCCCGATGCGATCATCGCCACCGGCCGATCGGACTATCCGAACCAGGTCAACAACGTGCTTGGCTTCCCCTTCATCTTCCGCGGCGCGCTGGACGTGCAGGCGACCTCGATCAACGAGGAAATGAAGATCGCCGCTGCGCAGGCCATCGCCGAGCTCGCCCGCGAACGCGTGCCCGAAGAAGTGGCCGCCGCCTATGGCGTGAGCCACCAGTTCGGCGAGGATTACATCATCCCTGCGCCCTTCGATCCGCGCCTGATGGAAGTCGTGTCGTCGGCAGTTGCGCAGGCGGCGATGGATTCGGGTGTCGCACAGGCCCCGATCGAGGATTTCGAGGCCTACCGCCACGCGCTCAAGGTCAGGCTCAACCCGACCACCGGTGCGCTCACCAATATCTACGAACAGGCCAAGGCAAACCCGAAGCGGGTCGTCTTCGCCGAAGCGGAAGAGGACGTGGTGCTGCGCGCCGCCATCCAGTTCCGCGACTATGGCTATGGCGAGCCGATCCTCGTCGGCCGTACCGAGAAAGTCCGCGAGAAGCTGGTCGAGCTGGCCGTGGACGATCCCGACGACTGGATCATCGAGAATTCGGCCGTGTCGGACAAGGTCCCGGCAATGGTCGACTATCTCTACAAGCGCCTGCAGCGCCGCGGCTATACCGAGCGCGACGTTGGCCGCATGGTCAACCAGGAGCGCAACGTCTTCGCTGCGCTGCTGGTCGCTCTCGGCCATGGCGAGGCGATGATCTCGGGCCTGACCCGCACATTCGCGCAGACCGCCCGCGAAGTCGGCCGCGTGCTCGATCCGAAGCCCGGCGCAACGCCTTTCGGCATTCACATGATGGTGGGCAAGAACCACACCACCTTCCTCGCCGATACGACGATCAACGAGCGTCCGAGCGCCGCCGAGCTGGCGCATATCGCGCGCGAGACTGCGGCTGTCGCCCGGCGCATGGGCCATGAGCCGCGCGTCGCTTTCCTGTCCTACTCGACCTTCGGGAATCCTTCGGGCCAGTGGCTGGGCAACATTCGCGATGCGGTGGCACTGCTCGACGCGGACGAGGGCGTGAACTTCGAATATGAAGGCGAAATGGCGCCCGATGCGGCGCTCAACCCGAAGGTGATGGAGCTTTATCCGTTCAACCGCCTCTCGGGTCCCGCCAACGTGCTGATCATGCCGGGCCTCCAGTCCGCCAACCTTTCGGCCAAGCTGCTACGCGAGCTGGGCGGCGAGACCACGATCGGCCCGATGATGGTCGGGATGGAAAAGCCGGTCCAGATCGCACCGATGACCGCGATTGCGCCCGACGTGCTGACGCTCGCCGTGCTCGCAAGCGCCGGCGTGGTGGGCTGAGGAGGCGGTTCGTCGCCCAATCGGCGCGGCCCGCCGAGCCGTTCATCTTTGTGCAAGTGCGCGGGCGCTTCAGCATCCTTCACGTGCAAGGGATCGCATGTGAAAGGATAAGAAAATGAAGAAGTTTTTCGCACTTGCAGTCATCGGCGCCGGCTTTGTCGCCACCCCCGCCATGGCGGACGACAACGAGGCTCCGAGCGGGTTCTTCATCGGCGCGCTCGGCGGCTATGAGGGCGTCGACGTGGAGTCGGCCGATGGCACCGCCACGGCGACCGCCGACAGCGCCGTCTACGGCATCAACGCAGGCTACGACCTCGGCCTTGGCGGTGCATTCGTCGGTATCGAGGGCGAGCTTTCGACCAGCGACGGCTCGACGAGCTTTCCCGGCAGCTTCGCCGGTGCCCGCGAAGGCCTCGAAACCAATGGCCAGTACTATCTCGGTGCGCGCGCCGGGTTTGCGCTGACCCCGGGCATCGCGGCCTACGGCAAGGTGGGCTACACCTCGCTCGACACGACCGCCTTTACCTCCAGCGGCTCGCTTTCGGATCTCGAGGAGAACACCGACGGCATCCGTTACGGCGCTGGCATCCAGATCGAGCTGCCCTCGGCTCTCGAGGCACGCCTCGAGTACCGCCGCTCGCAGTACAACGACCTGGCCGACATCGACCAGGGTGAAGCGACGACCGACCAGATCGTCGCCGGCATCGGCCTGCGCTTCTAAGCGCCGGGCTTCCTAGAACGGCAGGGCCTTGCCGGTGTAGTCGACATATGCGTAGCCACCGCTCGCATTCTCGACGACATCGGCGAGGCCCTTTGCGCTTTCCTCGACGGTGATGTGCGCATTCGGGCCACCCATGTCGGTCTGCACCCAGCCGGGATGAAGCGAGAGCACGGCGATGTCGCGTTGCTTCGCATCCTGTTCGGCAATGCCCTTCGCAAGCATGTTCTGCGCGGTCTTGCTGGTGCGGTAGAGCTCGTAACCACCCGAGCTGTCCTCGATCGAGCCCATGAGCGAGCTCATGAAGGACAGCGAGCCGCCCTGCTTGATCTGCGGCAGCAGCTTCTTGCCGAGATGCGCGGGGCCGAAAGCGTTGGTCATCATCACCTCGGCCACTTCCTCGGACGTCGCCTGCTCGCTCGACTGGTGCCCTGCGCCGGTGATGCCGGCGTTGACGATCACGGCGTCGAATTCGCCATCGACCGAGAAGGTCGAGGGATCGGTCACGTCGAGGGTCGCGACAGCCACTTCATCGAGTGAATGAAGTTCTTCGCTTTGCGAGCGCTCGGTTCCCGTGACGTCCCAGCCGCGCTCCTTGAACTCCTTTGCAAGGCCGAGGCCGATGCCGCGCGATGCGCCGACGATGAGTACGTGCTTGCTCATTTCGAAAATCTCCTAGGCCGGGTGGACCAGCGTCTTGAGGTTCATGAATTCATGGAGGCCGAACTCGGCCAGTTCGCGCCCGTGGCCAGAGCGCTTGATGCCGCCGAATGGTGCCTCGATCCTGGAGCCGTTGACCGCGTTGAAAGTGGTCATGCCTGCCTCGATGACATTGGCGAAGTGTTCCTTCTCGTCTTCGTCATTGGTCCAGACCGCCGATCCGAGGCCGTAGGGGATCGCATTGGCGATGGTCGTCGCCTCGTCGATGTCCTTGGCCTTGTAGAGCTGTCCGACGGGCCCGAAGATCTCGTCGGTCCCCGTTTCGCTGGCGAGCGGGACATCGGTGAGAAGACCAGCGGTCATCCACGCGCCGGGCCGGTCGATCTTCTCGCCCCCGAACACCAGCGTGCAGCCCTCTTCCTTCGCTTTCTCGACCTGGTCGAGCACGGTGTCGCGCTGGCCTTCGCTCGAAAGCGGGCCGAGCTCGGTATCGTCCTCCATCGGGTCGCCCAGCTTCACATCCTTGAGCGCCGCGATGAACCTGTCGGCGAAGTCGTCGTAGATGGCGGCATGGACGATGGTCCGCTTGCCGCAGATGCAGGACTGGCCGTTGTTCTGGATACGCGCGAACACCGCGTCCTTCACCGCCTGGTCCATGTCTGCCGAGGGCATGACGATGAAGGGATCGGTGCCGCCCAGCTCGAGCACGACCTTCTTCAGGTTCTTGCCAGCACGCTCGGCCACGGCGCTGCCCGCGCCCTCGCTGCCGGTCAGCGTCGCCGCGACAATACGCGGGTCGTCGATCACCTTGCCGATCGGATCGGAGGAGACGCACAGGTTCTGGAACAGGCCTTCGGGCCCGCCTGCCTCAAGCACCAACTCTTCCATCCTCTGAGCCACGCCCTGCACAATGCTGGCATGCTTGAGGACACCGACATTGCCGGCAAGGATCGTCGGCGCGAGGAAGCGGATGACCTGCCAGTATGGGAAATTCCACGGCATCACGGCCAGCACCGGCCCCTGCGGAAGCCAGCGCGCCTCTGCCCGGCCGCCATCGGAAAGGTCCCAGAATTTCGATTCGAGCATCGGCGGGCCCTTGTCGGCATAATAGTGCAGCAAGCTTGCGCATTTCTCGACCTCGCTACGTGCCTGCGTGATCGGCTTGCCCATCTCTGTGACCGCGAGGCGGGCGAGCTCTTCCTTCTTTTCCTCGTAGAGGTCGCCCAGCGCATGGAGCAGCGTGGTGCGCTGGTCCAGCGAGGTGGTGCGCCAGTCGCGATAGGTACGGGTCGCAGTCTCGAGCTTCGCGTCGATCCCGTTCTCGTCGAGCGTTTCGTAAGTGGCGATCGTCTCGCCGGTCGCGGGATTGGTGGTCGTGATCAAAACGTGTTCCTTCGTGTCTCTTGCACCATCAATGGGCACGGGGCGGGCGCGTTCCGCACCTATGTCTCGCAATCGGCGAGCTGTCGGGCTAGTCTTGCTCAATGGATGCCATTCCGAACCAGCGACACCGCTTCGCGATTCCTCCCGACATCCACTATTTGAACTGCGCCTACATGGCGCCGCTTTCGGACAGCGTGTCGAAAGCGATGGTCGACGGCGCGATGCTGAAGCGCTCGCCATGGACCTACAGGCCGCAGGATTTCTTCATCGCGAGCGAGGCCTTCCGCGACAGGGCCGGAGAGCTTGCCGGAACTTGCGCCGACCACATCGCGATCGTCCCCTCGGCCAGCTACGGGCTCGCCGTTGCTGCGCGCAACCTGCCTGTGAAGGCCGGTCAGACGATCGTCACGCTTTCCGACCAGTTTCCTTCCAACGTCTACACATGGCGCTCGCTTGCCCAAGAGCGCGGCGCGCGGGTGGTGGCCGTCTCGCGCGGGAGCGAAGCGTGCTGGACCGAGGCAGTCCTCGAAGCGATCGACGAGGACACCGCGATTGCCGCGCTCCCGCATTGCCACTGGGCCGACGGGCGGATCGTCGACCTAGAAAGGGTGGGGCAGAAGTGCCGCGCAGTAGGGGCGGCCCTCGTGCTCGACCTTACCCAGTCGCTCGGCGCCCTGCCGCTCGACTTCGAGGCGGTGAGACCCGATTTCGCTGTCGCTGCCTGCTACAAGTGGCTGATGGGGCCATACGGGATCGGCATGCTCTACGTCGATCAGCGCCACCACGAGGGCGAGCCGCTCGAGCAGAACTGGATCAACCGTGGAGGGTCGGAGGATTTCACCCGGCTTGTCGACTACCGCGACGACTACCAGCCCGGCGCCCGGCGCTTCGACTTCGGCGAACGATCGAACCCGCCGCTTCTGAACGGCGCGATTGCCGCGTTCGATTTCCTGCTCGAGTTCGGCATCGAGGCGATCGCTCAAGAGTTGGGCAAGGCGACCACGCGTATTGCGGTGGAAGCGGAGAAGCTCGGGCTGACTTCGGCGCCGATAGGCGTCCGCGCGCCGCATTTCCTCTCTCTCGGTTTTCCCGAGGGCGTGCCCGAGGGGCTCACGGAGAAGCTGGCGGCACGGAAGGTCTTCGTGTCGCTGCGCGGCCAGTCGCTGCGCGTCACACCCCATCTCTACAACACGCCCGAAGACACCGACGCGCTGCTCGAGACCTTGCGCGAAATGCTCTGATTGCGGTTATTTCCGGCGGAAGCGGAAGTACCAGACCTCGTGGCCATACGTGTTGCGCGCCTTGTGCTCGTAGCGCGTTTCGCACCAGCCCGAGGGGCGGTTTTCCCAGCTGTGCCGGTCTTCGATCACCCATTCGAATTCGTCGGTGAAGCGGCGCATGACCATCAGCGCGTGACGCAGATAGACCGGATGATCGGTGCCGAAGCGGAATTCGCCGCCGGGCTTGAGCTTGTCTGCGATCATGCGCACCGGCCCGTCGTTCATCATGCGGCGCTTGGCGTGCTTGTTCTTGGGCCAGGGATCGGGATGGAGCAGGTAGAGCATTGTCAGCGCGCCGTCGGGCACGCGGGCGAGCGCATCGAGCGCATCTCCGTGGTGGATACGGACATTGGCGAGCCCGCCGTCGCGCACATGGGTCAGCGCCTGCGCGACACCGTTGAGGAAGGGCTCTGCACCGATGAAGCCATGGTCGGGCAGCAGGTCCGCCCGATAGGCAAGATGCTCACCCGCACCGAAGCCGATCTCGAAGTGCAGCGGCCTGTCGAAGCCGAACAGCGCCTCTGACGTGACGGGCCCTTCCGCCGGTACCGCGATCTGCGGCAACAGCTTGTCGACCAGCTCCTGCTGGGCCGCGCGCAAGGGCTTGCCCTGGCTGCGGCCATAGAGCCGGTTGAGCGTGGTCGGATCGCCTTCCTTGAATGCTGACATGCGCAGCCCGCTAGGCGATGGCAGCGGGGCTTGTCCAGCTTGTCGGCTCGGTCAATTCGGGGGTTGAGGCGGGAGGGGCAGTTTCGCTACTCGCCCCCGCGACATGAATGATCTCGTGAACGACTATTTCGAACTCGCCCTATGGCTCCAGTCGCTGATTGCGCTGACGGGGCTGGCGCTCGTCGCGCTGGCGGTGAACTGGCTCATCAAGCGGGTGCTGCTGCGCTTTGCCGAGCCCTATCTCGATACGCGCAGCAAGACGGCCGACAAGGCCGCTGCCTGGCTGGCAACGGTCATCCCGCTGCTGATCGTATCGCGCGGCATCCAGGCAGTACCCAACCTCCCCGAAGAGGTGGTGACCGTCACCGTCAATGTCGCGCGGTCGCTGATCGTCCTGTCGGTGGCCATGGGGATCAACTGGGCGCTGAACTACGTCAACGAACTCTACTCGCGGCGCCCCGAAGCGCGAAGCCGCCCGATCAAGGGCTACGTGCAGGTCCTCAAGATCGCGATCTTCTTCGGCGCAGCGATCCTGATGATCGCGGTGCTGATCGAACAGTCGCCGCTGTTGCTTCTATCGGGCCTCGGCGCGATGGCCGCGGTGCTCCTGCTGGTGTTCAAGGACACCATCCTCAGCCTCGTCGCCAGCGTCCAGCTCACCAGCAACGACATGCTGCGCGTGGGCGACTGGATCGAGATGCCGAGCATGAATGCCGATGGCGATGTCATCGACATCGCGCTGCACACGGTGAAGGTCCAGAATTTCGACAAGACCATCACGACGATCCCGACGCACAGGCTGATCGCGGACAGCTACCGCAACTGGCGCGGGATGAGCGAGAGCGGCGGGCGGCGGATCAAGCGCAGCCTCGTGCTCGACCAGAATTCGGCCCGCTTCCTGACCGAAGAGGAAGTGGAGGGTCTCAAGCGATTCCGCCTGCTTCACGACTACCTCGACCGCAAGGAGCAGGAGATCGCCGAGTGGAACCGGCACGAACTTTCCAGCGATTGCGACGAGATCAATGCGCGGCGGATTACCAATCTCGGAACGCTGCGCGCCTATGTGATCGCCTATCTCAAGAGCCACCCGCGCATTGCGGGCGAGGGCTTTACCCTGCTTGTCCGCCAGCTTCCGCCGGGGCCGCAGGGCCTGCCGCTCGAGATCTACTGCTTCACCAACACCGTGAACTGGGACGAATACGAAGCCATCCAGGCCGACATCTTCGACCACATGCTCGCAATCCTGCCGGAATTCGGCCTGCGAATCTACCAGCAGCCGAGCGGGCTCGACCTTGCAGCGGCGATGAAGTCACTGCCGGCGGGCTGACCACAATGGCCTAGTGCCTGGTGACGGTCTCGAGTTCGCCGGGATCCCGCCTGTCCTGCCGGGCTGCGAAGCTCGTTTCGATGAGGTTCGTCAGGACGTGCGGCATCACGGGCTTGCGCAGGATACGATCGGGCTGGATGCCATCGAGCCGCGCGGCGATGTCGTTGATGTCCCAGCCGGTGACGAGGATCGTGAACATGTCGGGGCTCGAGCGCTTGACCGCCTCGAGCAGTTCGAGACCGTCGTGGTCGCCGTCGAGAGCGAAATCGAGGATCAGGAAATCGGGCGGGGCATCGCGCAACAGCTTGATCGCGTCGGCAGCATTGGCCGCGCGCCCGACAACGTTGCAACCTGCCGATTTGCAAGTTTCATCGAGCATGAAGGCAAGAATCTCGTCGTCCTCGACGATCGCCACCTTCGGTTGAATTGAAGCTACCATTGCGAAACCCTCCGCCGTTGCCGGCAAACAAATCGCAAGCGCAGCCCCCTTGCGCTCGACCAAAACTCCCCCTGATGAGACGGACTATCTAAACGCAAGATGCGTTTAAATTACGTAATGTTACGTAGCAGAAATCGTTCCCAGACCAAATAACATAAGAAACACTTCCACTATAAATACAAAGCTCCGGGGCCTTTCGGCCGCCGGAGCTTCCTCCCGTCAACTAGACGGTCAAGTAATTCAGGCGGCTTCTGCCTCTTCGTTCGGATCGCGCAGAACATATCCACGGCCCCAAACGGTTTCGATGTAGTTCTCGCCGCCACAAGCATGGCTGAGCTTCTTGCGCAGCTTGCAGATGAAGACGTCGATAATCTTGAGTTCGGGCTCGTCCATGCCGCCATAAAGGTGGTTCAGGAACATTTCCTTGGTCAGCGTGGTGCCCTTGCGGAGCGACAGCAGCTCCAGCATGGCATATTCCTTGCCGGTCAGGTGGACGCGGGCACCGTCGACTTCGACGGTCTTCGCATCGAGGTTCACGGCAAGCTTGCCGGTGCGGATGATCGACTGGCTGTGGCCCTTCGAGCGGCGCACCACGGCGTGGATGCGAGCGATGAGTTCTTCGCGGTGGAACGGTTTGGTGACGTAATCGTCGGCGCCGAAGCCGAAGCTGCGGATCTTCGAATCCATTTCGGCGATGCCAGAGAGGATGAGAACCGGCGTCTGGACCTTGGCGACGCGGAGCTTCTTGAGCACGTCGTAGCCATGCATGTCCGGAAGGTTCAGATCGAGCAGGATGATATCGTAATCATACAGCTTGCCCAGATCGAGGCCCTCTTCGCCCAGGTCGGTCGAGTAGACATTGAAGCCTTCGGTCGTGAGCATGAGCTCGATCGCCTTGGCGGTTGTCGGTTCGTCTTCGATCAGCAGTACACGCATGGGTTAGTCCCCCTAGCCCTGTTTCCCCGGCCCCGATGAGGGGCTTTGTCTTCGTTAACCAATATGGGTGTGAATGGAAAAGGTTAACGTGAGGTAAAAGCCGTTAACTTTTTCGACTGTTGTCGGGCTGCACCAGTCACTGCATCAAATGTTACGTAGCTTCTTCTCGCGGCGCCTTTGCGCGCTCGATCCGATGCCGATCGCCTCGCGATATTTTGCCACCGTCCTGCGAGCGAGGTCGAAGCCCTCCTCGTTAAGGAGATCGGCAAGTTTCTGGTCGGACAGGACTTTCTTGGGGTCCTCCGCATCGCACAGGGACCTGATGCGCGCCTTGATCGCCTCGCTGCTCGCGCCTTCACCGCCCGCTGCCGCAACCCCGCTGGAGAAGAAATACTTCATTTCGAAGGTCCCGCGCGGGCAGGAGAGATATTTATTGCTGGTGACGCGGCTGACCGTCGATTCGTGCATCTCGATCTTCTCGGCCACTTCGCGCAGTGTGAGCGGGCGCATTGCCGAAACGCCCTCGCGGAAGAAACCTTCCTGCAGCGTAACGATCTCGCTCGCAGTCTTGAGAATCGTCTTCTGGCGCTGGTCCAGCGCACGGATCAGCCAGTCGGCCTCGCCCAGCTGTTCGTTCAGCCAGGCACGTGAGGCCTTGTCGCGCGCCCCCGCTTCCAGCTCGACGTAATACTCGCGGTTGACCACGAGGCGGGGCAGGCTCGCTTCGTTGATGCGGATCTGCCAGCCGCCACCATCGGAAGGCGAAACGAGGACATCCGGCACGATCGCCGCCTCGCTCTCGCCGCCATAGCGGCACCCCGGCTTGGGATCGTACCCCCTCAGCTCGGCGAGCATGTCGGCGAAATCTTCCTCGTCGACTTCGCACAGCCGCCGGAGGCGCGCGATGTCGCCGCTCGCGAGGAGGTCGAGGTTCTCTATGAGCCGCGCCATGCACGGATCGTAGCGGTCGGCCTCCTTGGCCTGCAGCTTGAGGCACTCCTGCAAGGAACGCGCACCGACACCGGTCGGGTCGAGCGACTGGACCAGTTCGAGTGCATCCTCGACTTCGACCAGCGGCGCGCCGAGGTCGTCGGCAAGGTCGCGCAGGGAAGTATGGAGATAGCCTGCCTCGTCGAGCTCGTGGACGATACGGTTGGCAATGATCGCCTCGCCTGGAGAATAGGACAGGGCGCCGATCTGATCGGACAGGTGTTCTGCGAGGCTCGGCCCGTCGCTGGATCGGTTCTCGAGGTCGGGCAGGCCATCGATCGCGCCGCCGCTGCCCGGTGTCTGCGCCCAGTCGCCGCTGTCGCCGGGAGCGGCGTCGGTGGTGCGGGCATATTCGGCGATATCGAGCGCGGACTCGCCGTCGAAATCGGGGGTCGCCTCGTGCTCCGATGGCTGCGACTCGCCTGTATCCTCGCCCTTTTCGTGTCGGACCTCTCCGATCTCGAGCAGCGGATTGCTCTCGAGCGCATCGGCCACGAAGGTCTCGATCTCGAGATTGGACAGCGCCAGCAGCTTGATCGCCTGCTGGAGCTGCGGCGTCATCACCAGCGATTGCGTTTGCCGTAGGTCTAGCCTCGGACCGAGCGCCATCGAACTAACTCCAGGCGCGCGCAGTCATCACAGCGTGAAATTCTCGCCGAGGTAGAGACGCTTCACGTTCTCGTCGGCGACCAGCGCTTCGGGTGTGCCAGCGAACAGGACCTGCCCGCCATAGATGATGCAGGCGCGGTCGACGATTTCGAGAGTCTCGCGCACGTTGTGGTCGGTGATAAGGACGCCGATGCCGCGCGTCTTCAAGTCCTTCACGAGGTCGCGAATGTCGCTGATCGAAAGCGGGTCGATCCCGGCGAAAGGCTCGTCGAGCAGCATGATCGAGGGCTTCGCGGCGAGGGCTCGCGCGATTTCGGCGCGGCGGCGCTCACCACCCGAAAGCGCCATGGCGGGGCTTTCGCGCAGGCGGGTAAGACCGAATTCGTCGAGCAGCCGGTCGAGTTCGGCGGCGCGCGTGTCAGGATCCGGCTCGACCATTTCGAGCACGCAGTTGATGTTCTGCTCGACCGTCATGCCGCGGAAGATGCTCGTTTCCTGCGGCAGATAGCCGAGGCCGAGGATCGCGCGGCGATACATGGGCAGGTTGGTGACATCCTCGCCGTCCATCAGGATACGGCCGGCATCGGGGCGCACGAGGCCCATGATCGAATAGAAGCAGGTGGTCTTGCCGGCACCGTTCGGCCCGAGCAAGCCGAGCACCTCGCCTTTGCCGACAGTGAGCGAGATATCGGTCAGGACCTGCCGCTTGTCGTAGCTCTTGGCGATAGAGATCACTTCCAGCCCGCCCTGCGGAATAGGCGGGGCTGCGTCGTGTACGGCATCGTTGTCAGCGCTCAGGAGATCTTCGGCCATGCGCAGGGCCATAGCATGGAGAACCTGCAGGAAAACCCCCGTAGGCCACCCAAATCGACGAATTGGCAAGATTCGTGCATGAACGGGTCAAAGCGGCGCAATCTGCGCAACGGCGCTTGCCAGACCGCAACATTTTTGAAACTATCGGAGTCGCTAGGAAGTCTGGGGAGACTGAGAATGGGCAAGGCAATCGAGAACAGCCACGAACACGAGCATCGGCGCGACTGGCGCAAGGCGATGAGTGACAATGTGGCAACGGCTCTCATTGTCTATACCGGCCTCCAGATTTTCGTGACCGTCAATGCCCTGAAGGAAGGCGTTTCCTCGACGCTTCCCTATTTCGCCCTCGTCATCCTCGTTGCAGCCATCATCCCGGCATGCCGCTGGTTCGAAAAGCGTTGGAAGGACTTGTCCGATGCCGAGGCGGCCGACGAGGACCTGCGCCCCGCTTTTCGCCGCGACCAGTTCCTTCTCTGGGCGCTGGCCATCGGACTGCCCTTCGTCCTGACCGGAATCCTGAAGGCAATCTTCGCCGCAACTGCCTGAGGCTTGCACCACACGCCGCACCTCCCTAGCCGGACCCCAAGACCGGTATTCGGAGTTGTGACCCCAGATGATTGATCATGAAACTGCTCTGGCGCGCTGCCAGGACCTCGTCGCGCTGGCCCAGCGGATGGGTGCCGATGCGGCCGACGCCGTTGCGCGCGCGAACTCTTCGGAATCGGTCAGTGTGCGGCTCGGCGATCTCGAAGCGGTCGAGCGTTCCGAGAGCGAGGAAATCGGCCTCAGGGTATTTGTCGGCATGCGCTCGGCGTCGATCCACACCAGCGACTTTGCACCCGAGGGGTTGAAGGCGCTTGCCGAACGGGCGGTCGAGATGGCCCGCCACGCGCCCGAGGACGAATACGCAGGCCTTGCACCGGAAGATCGTCATTTCACCGGCGACATGCCCGAGCTCGAGCTTGCCGATCCCGCCGAACCCGGTCCCGAGACGCTGCGCGAGATGGCGCTCGCGACTGAAGATGCCGCGAGGGCGGTGGAAGGTGTCACGAACAGCAATGGCGCCGGCGTCAGCGCCGACCGATCGGTGGTCGCGCTCGCCACGTCGACCGGTTTCGCGCGCGGGTACGAGGGGACCGGCTTCTCGCTTTCGGCCAGCATGGTCGCAGGCGAAGGCGGCGACATGCAGACCGACTACGCGCAGCGCGGTGCACGCTTTCTCGCAGACCTGCCGTCGGCCGCCGAGATCGGGCGAGAAGCTGGCGAGCGGACAGTCGCAAAACTCGATCCCAAGTCGATGCCGAGCGAGAAATTCCCGGTCGTCTTCGACCCGCGTATCGGAGGCGGACTTATCGGCCACCTGATCGGCGCGATCGGCGGACCGGCGATTGCGCGCAAATCCAGTTTCATGCTCGGTCACGAGGACGACCAGCTGTTCGATGGCGGCATCGACATCATCGAGGAGCCGCATCGCAAGCGCGGCCTGCGTTCGCGCCCCTTCGATGGCGAAGGCGTCGCCTGCACGCCGCGCAAGATCATCGAGGGGGGCAGGCTGACCGGCTGGCTGACCAATGTGGCGTCGGCCAGCCAGCTCGGCCTTGCACTGACGGGCCATGCCGGCCGCGGCGGCGGCGGGGCGCCGGGGATCAGCACCAGCAATCTCCACTTGCCTGCGGGCAGCGTCAGTCCCGAGCAGCTGATGTCCGATATCGAGGACGGTCTCTATGTCACCTCGCTCTTCGGCCAGGGGGTCAACATGGTCACGGGTGACTACAGCCGCGGTGCAACGGGTTTCCGTATCCGGAACGGCCAGATCGCCGAACCGCTTGCGGAAATCACGATAGCTGGCAATCTCAAGGACATGTTCCGCGCACTCACTCCGGCAAACGATCTCGAGATGATCCGTTCGGTCAATGTGCCGACGGTCCGTATCGACGGCATGACGGTGGCCGGCGAATGAAGCGACTGCTCGCCAGCCTTCTTCTCCTGGCGGCGACACCTGCTGCAGCGCTGCTGCCGACCACGCCCGAGACCGAAGCACCCGCCGAGGTCGAAGCCCCGGTCCAGACGATCGAGGATACGCAGGACGAAGGCGCCGACGAGCGAATCGCCGAACGCATAAGGGGCATCTTCTCCGAGCTTCCCGCATTCGAGGACGTGACGATCGATGTCAGACAGGGAGTGGTGACCCTGTCGGGCACCGTTCCCGACCAGCAAGCCGTGGCGCGCGCCGAGGCCATTGCGGCACGTGTCTCCGGCGTCGTCACGGTCGAGAACGACCTTGAGCGCGACCTTTCGATCTCGGGTGACGGATCCGGTATCGGCAGCCTGGCCGACCGGGTGAACAGTTTCGTCGACATGCTACCGCTGATCGCCCTCGCGCTCGGCATCTGGGCGGTCATTTCGATCATCGGATACCTGATCGCGGGATGGTCCTGGTTCTGGGAAAAGGTCGCGCCCAACGGGTTCCTCGCAGAGCTGATCGCCAGCGCCATTCGCTTTGTTTTCGTGGTCGGCGGCCTCGTCGTCGCGCTCGACATTCTCGGAGCCGGAGCGCTGCTGGGCGCAGTGCTGGGCGGCGCGGGTGTGATCGGCCTCGCGCTCGGTTTCGCACTGCGCGAGACGATCGAGAACTACCTCGCTTCGCTGATGCTCAGCCTGCGCCAGCCTTTCCGGGCAAACGACTGGGTGAGGATCGACGACCTCGAAGGCCGCGTCATCCGCCTCACCAGCAGGGCGACCGTGTTGATGACGCTCGATGGCAATCACCTGCGCATTCCCAACGGCCAGGTGTTTCGCGCGGTCATCACGAATTACACCCGCAACCCGCAGCGCCGGTTTGAATTCGACCTTGGGGTGGATGCCGATGACGATGCCCGCGCCGCGCGCCAGCTGGGCCGGGACACGCTCGCCGCGCTCGATTTCGTGCTCGACGATCCGGCACCCGAAGCGCGGATCATGGAAGTGGGCGATTCGAATGTCGTGATCCGATTCCTCGGCTGGATCGACCAGGAAAAGACAGACTGGTGGAAGGCGCAGAGCCAGGCGATCCCGGCCGTGAAGGAAGCGCTCGAGGACGCAGGCTTCGGTCTGCCCGAACCGATATACCGCCTGCGCTTCGATCCGCGCAGCGCGAGCATCCCTTTCCAGCAAGGCGCGGGTGCTTCTCCGGAAGCCGAGACGAAGGCTCCGCCGAAAAAGACCGTCCAGCAGATCACGGTCACCGAAACCGACGAGGACGTCCGGCCGGTCAACGAGATCGCGGACATGGTGGAGCGGGAGCGGCGCGAAAGCGGCGGAGAGCAGGACAAGGACCTGCTCGATCCGTCGCGGCCCGTCGAATAGGCGCACCGCCAAAAAGAAGGGGCGCCTTTCAGCGCCCCTCCGGTGATCAGTTCTTGGTGTTCTCGTAGCGCTCGATACATTCGAGCACGATGCGCTTGGCATCCTCGGCATCGCCCCAATTGCCGATGCGCACCCACTTCTCGGCCTCGAGGTCCTTGTAGTGGGTGAAGAAGTGCTCGATCTGCTGGAAGATGATCGAGGGAAGGTCCTTCGTCTGGCCGACGTCGGAGTAGTAGGGGAACGTCGTGTCGACCGGCACGCAGATCAGCTTCTCGTCGCCGCCATGCTCGTCTTCGAGGTTGAGCACGCCGATCGGACGGGCACGCACCACGCAGCCCGGGATGAAGGGCGAACGCGAGATGACCAGCGCGTCGAGCGGGTCGCCATCGTCCGAAAGCGTGTGCGGGATGAAGCCGTAGTTTGCCGGATAGCGCATCGGGGTGTGCAGGATGCGGTCGACGAACAGCGCGCCGCTTTCCTTGTCGAACTCGTATTTCACCGGTTCGCCACCGGTGGGGACTTCGATGATGACGTTCAGGCTTTCGGGCGGATTATCGCCCACGGGGATCTTGTCGATGCGCATTTAGGCTCTCTAGCTTGCGTGTTTATTATGTCGGCCCCTCTCCCCAGAAAGACTTCGCCGCGCGCCCTAGCGCCTTGAGAGGCATTGCGGAAGGGGGACGATGGTCGTAATCGCGCCTCCCATGCCAAAGACACCGCAAGCAATCCGTGGAACGCAGGACATTTTCGGACCCGACGCCGAGGCATTCGCCTTCGTCGTCGACACCTTCGAACGCGTGCGCAAGCTCTACCGCTTCCGCCGGGTCGAAATGCCGGTCTTCGAGAAAACCGAAGTGTTCGCCCGTTCGATTGGCGAAACGACCGATATCGTTTCGAAGGAAATGTATTCGTTCGACGATCGCGGCGGCGAATCGCTGACGCTGCGCCCGGAATTCACTGCGGGCATCGCGCGGGCCTATCTTTCGAATGGCTGGCAGCAGCACGCGCCCCTCAAGGTCGCGACGCACGGACCGCTGTTCCGTTACGAGCGTCCGCAGAAGGGTCGCTATCGCCAGTTCCACCAGATCGACGCGGAAATCATCGGTGCGGCAGAGCCGCAGGCCGATGTCGAACTGCTCGCCATGGCCGATCAGCTCCTGAAGGAACTCGGCATCGAGGGCGTGACGCTGCACCTCAACACTCTGGGCGACGGCGACAGCCGCGAAGCCTGGCGTGCTGCGCTGGTCGAGCACTTCCGCGCGGTGAAGGATGAATTGTCGGAGGATTCGCAGGAGCGGCTGGAAAAGAACCCGCTGCGCATCCTCGATTCGAAGGACCGGCGCGACCAGCGCTTCGTCGCCGACGCCCCGAAGATCGACCAGTTCCTCTCAGACGATGCGCGTGCGTTCTTCGACGCGGTTACCAGCGGTCTCGATGCGGCAGGCGTGAAATGGACGCGTGCGGAAAGCCTCGTGCGCGGCCTCGACTATTACCGTCACACCGCCTTCGAATTCATTCCCGACGAAGGCAGCGAAGCGGCTGGCAGGCTCGGGAGCCAGAGCACGATCCTCGGTGGTGGCCGCTACGACGGGCTGATGGAAAGTCTCGGCGGAGCGCCCACGCCTGCCGTGGGCTGGGCTGCAGGGATCGAACGTCTTGCGATGCTGGTCGGTGACAAGGGCGAGCCGCTTGCCGACGTGATTGTCGTGGTCGAAAACGATGAACTCATCGACCGCGCAATTGCGGCCATAGGAAAGATCAGGGCTGCCGGTCACTCGGCCGAGCTGATGGCGTCGGGCAGTCCCCGCAAACGCTTCGACAAGGCAGTGAAGGCGGGCGCCGAGAAGATCGTCGCCTTCGCTATCCGTGACGGCGCGGAGCATGTGCGCATCAAGGCGGACGAACATGCGACCGGATCGCTCGAGAAGCTGCTCGACTGACCATGCAGGTTCCTGCCGAACGCCTCGACCAGATTGCCAATCGCTTTGCCGAACTCGAAGCGCGCATGGCGTCGGGCACGCTCGAAGGTGACGAGTTCGTCAAGGCGAGCCGCGATTATGCCGAGCTCGAACCCGTTGCGAAGGTCGCTGCCGAGGTGAAGGCGACGCGCGAGGAGATCGCGAGCCTCGAGGAAATGCTCGCCGATCCCGAGATGAAGGCCATGGCCGAAGAAGAGCTGGCCGCGCTGCGCGAGCGCCTTCCCGAAGCCGAGCGCGCGCTCGCCATTGCGATGCTCCCGCGCGACAGCGCCGACAACAAGCCCGCCATGCTCGAAATCCGAGCAGGGACGGGCGGTGACGAGGCGGCGCTCTTCGCTGGCGATCTCTACCGCATGTACGAGCGTTTCGCGGCCGAGCAGGGCTGGAAGGTCGAGCCGGTCAGCATGAATGCGAGCGAGGTCGGTGGCTTCAAGGAAATCGTCGCCAACGTCACCGGCACGGGCGTATTCGCCAAACTCAAGTTCGAAAGCGGCGTCCACCGCGTCCAGCGCGTGCCCGAAACGGAGAGCGGCGGGCGTATCCATACCTCGGCGGCGACCGTGGCGGTGCTGCCGCAGCCCGACGAGGTCGATATCGACATTGCGCCGGGCGACCTCAAGATCGACACCTATCGCGCCAGTGGCGCGGGCGGCCAGCACGTGAACACGACCGACAGCGCCGTGCGCATCACGCACGAGCCGTCGGGTCTCGTGGTGACCTGCCAGGACGAGCGCAGCCAGCAGAAGAACCGCGTGAAGGCGATGCAGGTGCTCCGCGCGCGTCTCTACGAAAAGATGCGAGACGAGGCGCAGGGTGCCGAGGCCGAAGCGCGCAAGGCGATGGTCGGCAGCGGCGACCGGTCCGAGCGCATCCGCACCTACAACTTCCCGCAAGGCCGCGTGACCGACCACCGGATCGGCCTGACGCTGCATAAGCTGCCCGAAATCATCGCAGGGCCGGGGCTTGGCGAGATGGTGGACGCGCTGATCGCCGAGGACGAGGCCAAGCGGCTTGCCGCGCTCAATGACTGACGCAGCCCGCCCGACGGTCGCCGATGCCATCCGCGCGGCATCGGACCGGCTCTTCGAAACCAGCGAAACCGCGCGGCTCGATGCCGAACTGATCATGGCGCATGTCCTCGGAATTGCGCGTTCCGACATGCTGCTGCGCGCGATGCGGGACGAGGCCCCGGCGGAGTTCGAGGCGCTGGTGGACAGGCGCGCCAGATGCGAGCCTGTCGCCCATATTCTCGGCCACCAGGAGTTCTACGGCCGCGAGTTCCTTGTTACGCCCGATACCCTGATCCCGCGCGGCGACAGCGAGGTGCTGGTCGAGGCCGCGCTCGAGCTGAAGCGTGACGCGGAGCGCGTTCTCGATCTCGGTACCGGAAGCGGCGCCTTGCTCCTCAGCGTGGTTGCGGAGACGCAGGCGGAGGGTGTCGGCACCGACCGGTCGCCTGCCGCCCTTGCGGTCGCCCACGACAATGCCGACCGGCTGGGTATCGAGGATCGAGTGCGATTCCACCTCCTCGACTGGCGCGAAGAGGGATGGGCAGACGACCTCGGCCGCTTCGACCTGATCCTGTGCAACCCGCCCTATGTCGAGGAAGCGGCGCAGCTGGACAAGGATGTGCGCGATTTCGAACCGCACTCGGCGCTTTTCGCAGGTCCCGAGGGTCTCGACGACTATCGCATCATCATTCCGCAATTGCGGAATTTAATGACTGACCGGGGCGTAGCGATTCTCGAAATCGGACACGAACAATCCGGCGCTGTGAGTGAAATTGCGCGTGCGGCGGGCTTCGAAGTTGCGCTCAGGCGCGACCTTGCAAACCGTCCACGCGCCCTGATTTTGACATAAAGGGGTTGGCAAAGCCGATTCGAGGCTTTACCTCTGGCCACAGGCCAGTGGTGCGCGGACGTGTCCGACCCGCCGGTTCTAAGCTCCGACATTGCAGTTCCGGTGCGGGCCAAGCGGCTCGTATACCATGCACAAACAGGGGCGCGCATGCTGCGAGAGGGCGCAGCGTGTTCGATGGGCAAGGCGGATAACAGGCGAACCGAGGGTTCGCGCCGCGCCATTAAAAGGACGAGTATTCCTTGAACAGCAATCGCAACAACCGTCGCCGCGGTCGTAATAACAACCGCAACCAGGGCGGCGGCAATTCGGCCAACCGGATCGACAGCCGGGCACGGGGCAACGCGCCCCAGCTGCTCGACAAGTACAAGAAGCTTGCACAGGACGCCCAGCACAATGGCGACCGCGTCCAGGCCGAGTACTATCTCCAGTTCGCCGACCACTATTTCCGCGTGATCGCCGACAACAAGGCCCGCCAGGAAGAGGCCAAGGCCAAGCGCAACGACGATCGCGGCCAGAACCAGTCGGACGATGACGATTCCGACGACGACGGTGACGATCGCCGCAAAGGCCGCAAGGCTCGCGGTCGCCGTGACGACGACCAGGGCCAGCAGGACGGCCGCGGTCGCAAGCCCCGCCGCAGCTCGAACGACGATGACGGCGACGAATTCGAGCCTGCCGACAATCCCTTCACCCGCAAGGACGACGAGGACGAGGCTCCTAAGAAGCGCCGCGCCCCTCGCAAGGCCAAGAAGGGCGAAGAAGGCGTGCCCGGCAATGAAGGCGAGATCGATGCATCGGCCCTTCCGCCGGCCATCGGCACCGACGACGACAAGCCGGCGCCGCGCCGTCGCAGCCGCAAGCCTGCAGAAGACGAGGACGTGAGCGCGGTCGGCTGATCGCGCTCGCCCTTCTCACTTTTTCTTGCCAACGCCGCCGCCTGACGTAACAGGCGGGGCGATGGATCGTATCACCGACTTCATGGCGCGCCGCCCAAGGTGGAGCGCGCTCTTGCTCGGGCTGGTTTCGGCAACCGGCTTCCAGCCCCTGCATATCTGGCCGTTTGCGCTCGCCGCGATGGGGGCGCTTGTATGGCTCGTTCACCGGCAGGAGAGCGCAAGAAGCGCGTTCTTCGTGGGCTGGGTGTTCGGCGTCGCGCATTTCACGCTGACCAACAACTGGATCGCGACGGCCTTCACCTACCAGGCCGAGTTGCCTGCTGCGCTAGGCTGGGCGGCGGTCCCGCTGCTTTCCCTATACCTCGCGGTCTATCCGGGATTGGCGGCACTTGCGGGCTGGCTGATCGCGAGAAAGCAGAAGCTGCCCGTATTTGCGCTTGCCTTCGGGGCCACCTGGATTGCCACCGAATGGCTGCGTAGCTGGGTCTTCACCGGCTATGCCTGGGGACCGTTTTCGATGGCATTCCTTGGAAACTGGGAGCGAGCAGGCCTGGCGGGACTGCTCCCCGCAACTGGCACTTACGCACTATCCGGCATCGCGGTCGCGATTTCGGGCCTGCTGGCATGGTCGCTCGCCAGCCGCAGGTGGATTGCCCTTGCCGCAATCGTAGTGGTGTTTTCCGCAGGCATGTTCTGGCCGGCCCCTGCCGAAGAGGAGGGCTTCCTTCCGGTCACATTGGTGCAGCCAAACCTGCGGCAGGAGGAACTCGACGACCCGAGCAAGTTCGAAGAGCAGTTCCAGCGCATCGCAGCGCTCAGCAGGCCGGGAAATCCTGTCAGCCGACGACTGGTCCTGTGGCCCGAGAGCGGCGTTCCCGACTACCTGCGCGAAGGATATCCGCAGCGCTACTATGTCCAGATGACCGCCGGCGGTGACCCGGCATTCGCCCGCTATCGTATCGGGCAGACGATCGGCGAGGGCAGCCTGCTGCTGACCGGAGCAGTCGATCTCGAAATCGGTGAAGTGGACGGCCGCGAGCGCGCAACCGGGGCCTACAACGCGATTACCCCGATCGATGCGGAGGGCAATCTCGGCCAACGCTACGCCAAGGCACATCTGGTGCCTTATGGCGAATACCTGCCGCTGCGCAGCTGGCTCGAGCCGCTCGGCCTCAGGCGACTTGTGGCCGGCTCTATCGACTTCATTCCCGGGCCCGGACCGCAGACCTTCGATTTCGGCAACTGGGGCAAGGCGGGCATGCAGATCTGCTACGAGATCGTCTTTTCCGGCGAAGTAGCCGAGCCCGGGCACCGCCCGGACTATATCTTCAATCCGTCCAACGACGGCTGGTTCGGCGCATGGGGGCCGCCGCAGCACCTGGCGCAGGCGCGCATGCGTGCAATAGAGGAGGGGCTACCCGTCCTTCGTGCCACCACGACCGGCATCAGCGCCATCATCGATGCGCGCGGCATCGTGCGTCACGCGATCGGCAGGGGCGAGGCCGCGAAGATCGACACGCTGGTCCCTCCGCCTGCGGACCCCACCCTTTTTGCCCGCTTCGGGCACTGGCTCACACTATTTTGGGGTATAGTACTTTTAGCCGTTTCGCTGGTTGCAAGTCGGCTTTCCGCCCGCTACCAACCGGACCACACTTAAAGTTATCTTTATATCTTTTATCGGGGTCTCCATGCGCACCAATTACCTGTTTACGTCCGAGAGTGTTTCCGAAGGACATCCCGACAAGGTCTCTGACCAGATTTCGGACGCCATCGTCGACCTGATGCTCGCGAAAGACCCGGAATCGCGCGTCGCCTGCGAAACCATGACGACCACGCAGCGCGTCATCCTCTCGGGCGAGATCCGCTGCGCCCCGATGTACGACAAGAACAATCCCGACTGGGCCGACAACGGCGGTTGGGCACCGGGCGCGAAAGACGAGATCGAGCAGGCGGTTCGCCGCACCGTTCGCGAAATCGGCTATGAGCAGGACGGGTTCCACTGGAACACGCTGACCTTCGAGAACCACCTCCACGGCCAGTCCTCGGAAATCGCGCAGGGCGTCGACGCCAGCGGCAACAAGGACGAGGGCGCCGGCGACCAGGGCATCATGTTCGGCTTCGCCTGCGACGAAACCCCAGACCTCATGCCGGCCACGCTCGACTACAGCCACAAGATCCTCGAGCGCCTTGCCGAAGACCGCAAGAGCGGCGCCGCACCTTTCCTCGAGCCCGATGCCAAGAGCCAGCTCTCGCTGCGCTACGAAAACGGCAAGCCGGTCGCCTGCACCGCAATCGTCGTCTCGACCCAGCACGGCAAGGGTTACCACGAGGGCGAAAAGGAAGCCGAGCTCAAGTCCTATGTGAGGAAGGTCGTCACCGAGATCCTGCCCGAAGGCTGGGTGTCGGAGGAGACCGAGTGGCACATCAACCCGACCGGTGCCTTCGAAATCGGCGGCCCCGATGGTGACGCAGGTCTCACCGGCCGCAAGATCATCGTCGACACCTACGGCGGTGCGGCACCGCATGGCGGCGGCGCATTCAGCGGCAAGGACCCGACGAAGGTCGACCGTTCGGCCGCCTACATCACGCGCTATCTCGCGAAGAACATTGTCGCTGCCGGCCTCGCCAAGCGCTGCACGATCCAGCTCTCCTATGCGATCGGTGTCTCCAAGCCGCTCTCGCTTTATGTCGACACGCACGGCACCTGTGCCGAAGGCGTGACCGACGAGGCTCTGGAGAAAGCGATTGCTGGCATCGACAAGCTCGGCGGCCTGACCCCGCGCGGTATCCGCACGCATCTCGGCCTCAACAAGCCGATCTATCGCAAGAGCGCGGCATACGGCCACTTCGGTCGCACCGCCGAAGGCGATTTCTTCCCCTGGGAGCGCACCGACCTGGTCGACGATCTCAAGGCGGCGCTGGCCTGATCCTACTTGGGGTCGTGTTGCCCCTTAGTGGGTGATGCGGCCTCGAGCGCCAGCTCGGCATCCGAAAACACGAACGGGCTCCGCACGCCCGGCATGCCTTCGGGCATGACCTTCATTCCGCGCGCCTCGATCTGCGGATCGGCGAAGACTTCGTCGATGTCATTGATCGGTCCTGCGGGGATGCCGCGTTGCGCGCAAGCGGAGAGAAGGTCGTCCCGTGTCCACTGCGCGGTGGCTTCGGCGATCAGCGCATCGACCTCTTCGCGGTTCGCGACGCGGTTTGCATTGGTCGAATAGCGCTCGTCTTCCAGCAGGTCCGTGCGCTTGAGTACGGTCAGCAGCTTGCGGAAAAGTGCATCATTGGCAGGGGCGAGCACGACCTTGCCGTCCTTGGTCGGAAACACGCCATAGGCGCTCACCTGCGCATGCGCATTGCCCATGCGAGGCGGGTTCTCGCCTGTAGCGAGGTAGCTCATCGCCTGATTGGCAAGCAGGCCGACCGAGCAGTCGAGCAGGCTCATGTCGATCCATTGTCCCTTGCCCGTGCGATGCCGCATGAGCAGCGCCGACTGGACCGCATTGGCCGCCCAAAGCCCGCAGGACAGGTCGCTGATCGAGACACCCATCTTCATCGGTTCGCCGTCCGGCTCTCCGGTAAGGGCCATGAAGCCGCTCATTGCCTGGACGACGAAATCATATCCGGGCTCGTCGCGTCGCGGGCCGTCCTGCCCGAAGCCGGTGATCGAGCAATAGACTAGCGCCGGATTGGCCCTTGAGAGCGTCTCGTAATCGAGCCCGAACTTGGCGAGACCGCCGGGCTTGAAATTCTCCAGCACAACGTCCGCGCCGGCCGCAAGCTCCGCCACGCGGGCGAGGTCGGCCTCGTCGCGAAAATCGGCCACGATGGCGCGCTTCCCGCGATTGCAAGCGTGGTAGTAGGCGCTGGTCTTCTCGCCCGCATGTTCGACCCAGGGCGGGCCCCAGATGCGCGTATTGTCGCCCTCGGGGCTCTCGACCTTGATCACGTCGGCGCCGAGATCGGAGAGGATCTGGCCTGCCCAAGGCCCGGCAAGGACCCGGGCGAGTTCGAGCACTTTCAATCCGGCGAGCGGTGCGTTCTGGTTGCGCGGTTTATCGAGCCACATGGGAAGTCGCAGTGCTTGCGGCCGGGCTTGCGGTCAAGTCACTCCATGCCGACGCTGGCGGCGAGACCTCCGATGGCCTCCAGGAACTCCTCGCGAAAATCCTGCACGACCTGTTTGCTGGACCGCACCTGCTCGACGAGACCCACCCCCTGTCCGACGAAATAGGTAACGAGTTTCCGCGCGCCCTCGTTGCCGGCCGCAGCTTCCCGCTCGATGCGCGCGAAAGCCGGTTCGGACACCATGCCCATGAGCGGCATCGGCAGGGTGCCAGGGCCGTCGGGCGCATCCCATGCATCGTGCCAGGGAGTCTTCAGCTGGCGGGCAGGCTTGCCCGTGCGACTGCGCGAGCGAACCGTGTCACGGCTACGCGCTGCGACCATCTTGTCGCGGAATGCCTCGCTCGTTTCCGATTCCGGCGTGGCGAGCCAGACCGAGCCGGTCCAGGCGCCCTGCGCGCCTGCCGCCATCATCCCCGCCATCTGTCCCCCGGTCATGATGCCGCCTGCTGCGAGCACGGGAATGTCGTGACCCGCGCGCTTCAGTTCGCGGACCACTTCCGGGATCAGCACGAGCGTCGAGACCTCGCCGCAATGACCTCCAGCCTCGGTGCCTTGCGCCACGATGATATCGACGTCTGCCTCCGCCTGCCTGATCGCGTGTTCTTTCGCGCCGACTAGGGCCGCCACCGGTACGCCGCGCTTCTTGCCTTCTTCGATCATCGCAGGAGGCGCGATGCCCAGGGCATTGGCGATCAGCCTGATCGGATGGCGAAAGGCCACTTCCATGAGCGCAAGACCGTTTTCGGGCGTAATGCCCATTCGCTCGCGCAGGATCGGCATCTCGGCCTCGGGCGCAATGCCGTAGTGACCGAGCACCTCGTTGACGAAGCCCTGGTAGGACGGATCGATCGCCGCGGCGCGGCTCTTGTTGTCGCCCAATTCGCGGACGCGGGGATCGATGACTTCGGGAACGAGGACATCGACCCCGTATGGTGCGCCGTCGACATGGGCGTCGATCCAGGCGAGCTCTTCCTCGAGTTGGTCGGGGCTGAAGCGCGTCGCGCCAAGCACGCCGAAACCGCCCGCCTTGCTCACCGCCGCCACGACATCGCGGCAATGGCTGAAAGCAAAGAGCGGGAATTCCGCCCCGGTCATTTCGCATACGCGATTCATCGCCATCTACTCTCTCCCTCGGGAGAGCAGACTATGGCTTTGTCGCCTATGCGCAAGTCAGGTGACGTAATTCGCCGTTGTCTTGGCTGCGACTTCCTCGGCGCTCACGCCCGGTGCAAGTTCGATCAGCTTGAAGGGGCTGTCGTGATCCGGCCGATGGAAAACGGCGAGATTCGTGATGATCATGTCGACCACGTTCTGCCCCGTCAGCGGAAGCGTGCATTCGGGAATGAACTTGGGATCGCCAGCCTTGCTGGTGTGATCCATGACCACGATGATCTTCTTCACGCCGGCGACGAGATCCATCGCGCCGCCCATGCCCTTGATCATCTTGCCCGGGATCATCCAGTTGGCGATGTCGCCGTTCTCGGCCACTTCCATGGCGCCGAGCACCGTGAGGTCGATGTGACCGCCGCGGATCATCGCGAAGCTCTGCGAACTGTCGAAATAGGCCGAGTGCGGCAGTTCGCTGATCGTCTGCTTGCCGGCGTTGATCAGGTCGGCGTCTTCCTCGCCTTCATAGGGGAAGGGGCCGATGCCGAGCATGCCGTTCTCGCTCTGCAGCGTGACATGCATGCCTTCGGGAATGTGGTTGGCGACCAGTGTCGGGATGCCGATGCCGAGATTGACGTAATAGCCATCCTCGAGCTCCTGCGCCGCGCGGGCAGCCATCTGGTTGCGGTCCCAGCCGGTGCGGGCTTGCGTATCGGTCATGTCAGTTGCCTTCGTTCATGATTGCGGGCGCATCTGCAGGCGCGGTCTCGGGGCTCCAGCGGGTGCCTTCGGGGAAGACTTCGCCCATCGTGCCCTTGAGCGAGTAGCCGTAAACGGGGTTGGGCAGGACGAACCAGCCGTTGCCCCACAGCTGGGCAAGATCGCCGCGTGCCGCCAGCTCGCGTCGCTCGGGCGGTGTGCGGCTGTCGTCGTTGAAGACATCGGCGAAGTCGCCGAGATTGTCTCCCGCAAGCGCTATCACGCAGTAGCGTTCTGCGATAAGCGCGCGGCGGCCGTCCTTGTCGCCGCTGTTCACGCCGTCATCGCCGCGCAGGAACAGCGTGTCGCGGTGGATCGCCTCGCCGAGACCGGCTGCTGCAATCGCCCGCGCAGCGCCTTCGGGGCTGAATTCGCGATTGGTGTTGAACACGGGAGTGATACCGGCTTCGCGGAGGCGGCGGATGCCGGTCACTGCGCCGGGGACCGGGCGGACGTAGCTTGCGCCGGTCTTTTCCCACTTCTCCCAGGTTTCCTTGGAGAAGCTGGCGCCGGTGGTGGTGGCCCAGTATTCGTAACCCTGGTTGAGGATGACCGTCTCGTCGACGTCGAAAACTACCGCGAGCGGCTTCCAGCTGTCGCCGCGTGCACAGCTCTGCGGCTCTGCGACCGCGCCGCCGATGCCCATCGACACCGACTGCGGAACGCGGCGTTCGCGGCTGCGGGCGATCGCATAGTCGGCAATGGCGCGCCACGCCTGGATCGAGGCGCCTGCCGCTTCGCCCGAACCGTAGAGCCACTGCATCGAGGATGGCGCGGCTGCATCGAGACCCGTCGCAGGGGCGGCGGCATCGGGGACGGTCTGGCACGCGGCCAGCGAGAGCGCGGCAATCGAAACGAGGGCAGCGCGCATTACGCGGTCTCCCGTTCGCGTGTCGTCACGAATTCGATCTTCTTGTCGTAGGGCGCGCCCACGATCATGCGCTGGACGTAGACGCCCGGCAGGTGGATGCAGTCCGGATCGAGGCTGCCGGTCGGGACGATTTCCTCGACCTCGACGATGCAGACCTTGCCGCAGGTTGCTGCCGGCTGGTTGAAATTGCGTGCGGTCTTGCGGAACACGAGGTTGCCCGTCTCGTCCGCTTTCCACGCCTTCACGATGGCGAGATCGGCGAAGATACCGCGCTCGAGGATGTAATCCTCGCCGTCGAAGGTCTTCACTTCCTTGCCCTCGGCGACCTGCGTTCCGACGCCGGTCTTGGTGTAGAAGCCGGGAATGCCGGCACCGCCTGCGCGCATGCGCTCGGCAAGCGTACCCTGCGGGCAGAACTCCACTTCGAGCTCGCCGGACAGGAATTGCCGCTCGAACTCCTTGTTTTCACCGACATAGCTGGAGATCATCTTCTTCACCTGCTGCGTGCGCAGCAGCATGCCGATGCCCTCGTTATCGATCCCGGCATTGTTGCTGGCGAAGGTCAGGCCCTTCACCCCGCTCTCGCGGATCGCCTCGAGCAGTCGCTCGGGGATGCCGCAGAGGCCGAAGCCCCCGCTGGCTATCAGCATGTCGTCGTGCAATAGCCCCTCAAGGGCGGAAGCGGCATCTGGAAAGAGCTTGTTCATCGGTCCTCCGTTACAAGCGAGGCTGCTAGCGCCCACCCGCGACTGTGTCACCCCCGGATAAAGGAGAGCTGATGATACGCCTTGTAGCCCTGACAGCCCTCGTGCCCTTTCTCGCCGCCTGTGAGCCGGAGCCGACCCCGGATGCGGAACCGCCGCTGCCCCAGCCAAAGGTCATGGAGCGCGAGAACGAGCGTCTCGGCCACCTCGCCGGCTCCCCGCGATCAGGTGACTTCAAGGTGAATTTCAGCGAGCCGTTCATACAGTTCGAGAACCGCGGCGAAGAGATGTCGATCAGCCAGCCCTATGGCGGCCCGCGCTACCGCGTGGTGGACGTGATGCGAGGGGGCGACGAAACGACCTGGATTTTCCGCGGGCTCGAAGGCGCCGTGCCGGGGGAAGAACCTTTCATCCTGACGATCGAAAAACTTCCCTGCACCAATCCGCTGACAGGTGACCAGACCGGCTATGTGGCGACACTCGGAACATCTCTGGAGCCGCGGAAAGCGCAATCCTGTGCTGCACCTGCGAGGTAAGCGAAAACCTCGAGCCTATGAAAAACATGGAGTTGCCCGATTTGAGTTGCGCCTAATTCAACAAACCTTGTTCTTTTCGCACTTGCACAAAAAGGGTCTCGGGAGCATATCAAAGCCTGCCTTTCAGGCATCCTCTCCCAAGACTTTCCAAGCCCGGTGGGTTCTCCCGCCGGGCTTTTTTCTTGCCCGGAGCCCGTGATTGCCGGACCTCTGGGCGACCTTCCTCATTGTAGTTTCTGCAGGCGCACCCAATTGGGAGCGTAAGAGAATGACGCAAGCGAGGGAGCTTACCCCATATGGCCGATGCTGACACTGCGACGGCGGCAGATGAAAAAACGGTTCGGCTGCAGGTCGCAGCAGCGAGGCAGGAAGAGAGCGGGCAGGGCATCGCCCGCATGCCGCGTTCCGCATTCCAGGCGCTCGGTATAACCGAGGGCGACACTGTCGAGATTACCGGCAAGCGCGCCACGGTCGCCATAGCCATGCCGGCCTATGACGAGGACCAGTCACTCGACGTCATTCGCCTCGACGGTCTCCAGCGCGGCAATGCCGAAGTCGGTTCGGGAGAGCATGTCCAGGTGGTCGCAGTCGAATCGCGACCGGCGACCCGCGTGATCTTCGCTCCGGCGCAGCGCGAGATGCGATTGCAGGGGCCGGCCCAGGCGCTGAAGCGCAATTTCTTCCGCAAGCCGCTGACCGCAGGCGACCTCGTCGCGACGACGGGGCAGCAGCCGGTGCAGAACATGCCGCCCGAAGTGCGCCGGATGTTCAACGCGCCCGCCTATGCACTCACCCAGATCCGGCTTTCGGTCGTCTCGACCACGCCCAAGGGCATCGTCCATATCGACGAGGACACCGAAGTCGAATTGCGCGCCGAATTCGAAGCGCCGCGCGATGCGCGCGCTGTCGTCAACTACGATGATGTCGGCGGTATCGACGACACCATCCAGGCACTGCGCGAGATGGTCGAACTGCCGCTCCGCTATCCCGAGCTCTTCACCCGTCTCGGTGTGGACCCGCCTAAGGGCGTGCTGCTTCACGGCCCGCCGGGCACCGGCAAGACGCGCCTCGCACAGGCCGTCGCGAACGAAAGCGATGCGAATTTCTTCACCATCAACGGGCCGGAAATCATGGGCTCGGGATATGGCGAAAGCGAGAAGCGCCTGCGCGAAGTCTTCGAGGAGGCGGGCAAGTCTTCGCCCGCTATCATCTTCATCGACGAGATCGACTCGATTGCACCCAAGCGCGACCGGGTTCCGGGTGAAGCCGAAAAGCGGCTCGTCGCCCAGCTGTTGACGCTGATGGACGGACTGGAGGCGCGTTCGAACCTTGTCGTGATCGCGGCCACCAACCGGCCCGATGCGATCGATGAAGCACTGCGCCGTCCGGGCCGCTTCGACCGCGAGATCGTGATCGGCGTCCCCGACGAGAAAGGCCGCCGCGAAATCCTCGGCATCCATACCCGCGGCATGCCGCTGGGTGACAAGGTCGACCTCGCCGAACTGGCGAAGGCCACCTACGGTTTCGTCGGCGCGGATATCGCCGCGCTGTCGCGCGAAGCCGCCATCGACGCGGTGCGCCGCATCATGCCCAAGATCGATCTCGACGAGCGGACCATTCCGCCCGAAGTGCTCGACGAACTTTGCGTGACGCGCGAAGACTTCCTTTCGGCACTCAAGCGTATCCAGCCTTCGGCCATGCGCGAAGTCATGGTGCAGATGCCCAATGTCGGCTGGTCCGATATCGGCGGTGTCGGCGATGCGATCGAGAAGCTGAAGGAAGGCATCGAGCTGCCGATGAAGAACCCCGATGCATTCCACAGGCTCGGGATCAGGCCGGCCAAGGGCTTCCTGCTCTATGGCCCGCCGGGCACCGGCAAGACGCTGCTCGCCAAAGCCGTGGCCAAGGAAGCCAAGGCCAACTTCATCTCGATGAAATCGAGCGACCTCCTGTCGAAATGGTACGGTGAGAGCGAGCAGCAGATTGCCCGCATGTTCAAGCGCGCCCGCGCCGTGGCGCCCTGCGTCATCTTCATCGACGAGATCGACAGCCTCGTACCTGCCCGTGGTAGCGGGCAGGGCGAACCGCAAGTGACAGGGCGCGTGGTCAACACCATCCTTGCCGAGATGGACGGGCTCGAGGAGTTGCAGTCGGTGGTGGTCATCGGTGCCACGAACCGCCCTACGCTGGTCGATCCCGCGCTATTGAGGCCGGGTCGCTTCGACGAGCTGGTATATGTCGGCACGCCCGACAAGCCGGGGCGCAAGCAGATCCTCGGTATTCATACGGCAAACATGCCGCTCGCGGACGACGTCGATCTCGGCGCTGTCGCCGAGAAAACCGAGCGCTTCACCGGCGCCGATTTGGAGGACGTGGTCCGTCGTGCGGGTCTGAACGCCTTGCAGCGCGCAGGCGGGGACGTGCAGGAAGTTACCGCGGCGGACTTTACCGAAGCGCTCAAGGACAGCCGCGCCACTGTCACCACGCGGATGGAAGCCGAATATCGCAAGATGCGAGGCGAGCTGAAGAAGCGTGCGGCCGAGGTCCAGCCGATCGGCTTCATTCACGAGGGCATGCTGGAGAGCACCCGCGACAGCAAGCACTCGAACGAAAAGGGCTAGCTGCCCATGGCGCGCTGGTTCGCCGCCTCTACTTCGAGACGGTGGCGGATCAGCGCGTCGGGCTGGTGCTCCCTGAGCCATGCGAGCATGTGCTCGCGCACTTCGCAGCGCAGCGTCCACAAATCGCCGATCGTTTCTGCGCTCATCGACAGGCGCAACTCGATGCTTTCGGGATAGGCCTCGGTCATGAGGAGCGCGAGATTGCGCCCGTCCCACAGTTCGTGCGCCTTCACGAAGCGTTCGAACTCTTCGCGGATCGGCTCGATTTGGGCGACCGGGTCGAGGTGCAGCATGACCGGGCCGGTCAATTTTTCGCTGACGCGCGACCAGTTCTCGAAGCTCTGATCGAGGAAGCGGCTGGTCGGCACCACGAGGACGCGCTCGTCCCAGGTGCGCACGGTCACGAAGCTCATTCGCACTTCCTCGACGCGGCCCGCCTGTCCGTCGACCTTGACCAGATCGCCGATACGAAGCGGCTGGGTCAACGCCATCTGGAGGCCGGCGATCAGCGATTTCAAGGCAGGCTGGGCGGCAGCGCCTACAGCGAGCGCCGCGAGACCTGCAGAGGCCAGCATGGTCGTGCCGATATCGCGCACGCCCGGAATGTTGAACATGATCAGCGAGACTGTGATGACGATGATCGCGACCCGCGCCGTGCGCGAAAGGATCGCGATACGCGTGCGATAGCCCCGCGTTTCGACCTCGCGCCCTTCGAGCTCGATCTGGCGCTCGTAACCTGCGGCGACCCCTTTCACGAAAGCGAAGGCGACCCAGCCGATCAGTGCCGGTGTGAGGAATCCGGCAAAATGGTCCCAGCCATTCCCGACGAGCGCGTCGTTTTCCGCTGCAATCGATATGGCAAAGCCGAACATGAGCCAGCGCATGGGGCGCCGGATCTTGACCACGATGACATCGTCGATCGGGCTGCTCGACTGCCGTGTGAGCCGCAGCAGGATTGCAAAGACGATCCAGTGGACGAGGAAGGCGACGACCAGTGCCCCGCCGAGCACGATCAGCGTGTGGATCAGGCCTTCATAGGAAATCGGCCAGTTGCGCGGGTCGTAGCGGTCCAGCATGCGCGCCAATGGTTATGTGCGCGGCTCGCCGGTGGCAAGGCTTGGCATATCGCTATCCGGAGCCGTGATCGTGACGATAAGTCCGTCCGCGGAGAATTCGCGCTTCACGCTGCCGCCGAACTGGCGCGCGGCGCTTTCCATCAGCAGGCTGCCGAAGCCCTTGCGGTCGGGTTCCCCGTCCAGCTTCACGCCGGTTTCCTTCCAGACCAGTGTCACCAGTCCGTCGTCGCGCGTCCAGCTCACGTCGATCTCGCCATTCGCCGACCATGCGCCGTACTTGACCGCATTGGTCGTCAGCTCGTGCAGAACAAGGCCGAGCGGGGTGATGCGCTTGGCCGGAAGCAGCACCTCGGGCCCGGAGATCGTCGCGACATGCTTGGACGAACGGTACGGCGCGAGCGAGGTCTCGACCAGCGCTTCGAGCGATGCGAGCTCGCGGTCGAGTTCGCCCTGGCTGACCTCGTGCGCAGTGAGCAATGCGCGGATGCGCTGGGCGATCGCATCGGTGACCGGCTTAGCCTCCGGCTTGTCGCGTGCGCTCATCTGGACGATCGCAAGCACCACGGCGAATAGGTTCTTGACCCTGTGATTGAGCTCGCGGGCGAGCAGGTCGGCCCGGTCACGGGCTTCGCCGATTGCTGCAGCCTGTGCTGCTTCCGCTTCGGCACGGGCAGCGCGCGAGACGAGCCGCGAGCCGAGGAAGATGGCCAGCAGCAGGAGGAAGATCAGTCCTGCGAGAAGCGGGAAGACGCGTCCTTCGATGCGCGCCGTGTCGCGTGCCTGTTCGGCAAGGATATCGCGCTCGATCTCCTCCATTTCGCCGAGTGCCCGGAGCAGCCGCTCCATCGTCTCCTGACCCTCGTCGGTCAGAACCTGCCGGCGCGCGTCCAGGAGGCGTCCGTCCTCGAGCAGCAAGACCGAAGTCTCAAGCTCGGCGAACTTCGCACGCGAGAGCGCATCGATCTCGTCGAGCAGCTCCTGCTGCCTCGTCGTGGCATTGTCGCCCAAGAGATCGCGCATGCGGCGCAGTGCCGGTTCGATCTGCTCGCTGCCCTCCTGGTAGGGACGCAGGTAACGCCGATCGAGCGTGATCAGGTACCCACGCTGCCCCGTCTCGCCGTTGAGCGCGGCCGTGTGAACGCGCTGCAACTCCTCGATGATGTCCGAGGTCAGCTGGCTCTGATCGCGTTCCGCCCTCTCGGCCTCCACCGTCTGATAGACGAGGTAGATGAGGCCGAGCATCGCGCCGCCGATCAAGAGCAGCAGCACGGCATTGGGCCAACGCATCGGCATCCTGAACCGCTGGGTCATCATGCTAGTGCGCGGCTCCCCAGCTCTTGCCCGTGCCGATCTCCACGCCGAGGGGCACGGAGAGCTTTACGGCTGGTTCGGCGGCGCCGGACATGACGTCTTCGATCACCTTGGAAGCCTTCTCGACATCGCCTTCGGGTAGCTCGAAGACGAGCTCGTCATGCACCTGGAGGAGCATGCGTACATGGCCGAGGCCAGCCTCGTCGAGTGCCGGGTTCATGCGGACCATGGCGCGCTTGATGATGTCGGCGCTGGTTCCCTGGATCGGTGCGTTGATGGCCGCGCGCTCGCTGCCTTGCCGTTCGGCCTGGTTCTTCGAATTGATGCGGGGAAACCAGGTCTTGCGGCCGAAGAGCGTCTCCGAATAACCGCGTTCGCGCACGCTTTCGAGCGTGTGGAGGATGTATTTCTGGATGCCCGGGAAGCGCTTGAAATAAGTGTCGATCATCTCCTGCGCTTCGTCCGCCTCGACACCGAGCCTGCCGGCCAGACCCCAGCGCGAAATGCCGTAGAGGATGGCGAAGTTGATCGTTTTTGCGCGGGCGCGGGTGTCGCGCGTGACCTCGCCGAACATCTCGGTCGCGGTGCGCGCGTGGATGTCCTCGCCGTGTTCGAAGGCCTCCTTGAGCGGAGCGACATCGGCCATGTGTGCGGCCAGCCGCAGCTCGATCTGCGAATAGTCGGCGGCGAGCAGGACATTGCCGTCCTCGGCCACGAACGCCTCGCGGATCTGGCGACCGATCTCGGTGCGGATCGGGATGTTCTGCAGGTTCGGATCGGTCGACGAGAGCCGCCCGGTCTGCGCACCGACGAGGCTGTAGCTCGTGTGCACACGCTTCGTTTCGGGATTGATCGCTTCCTGCAGCGCATCGGTATAGGTCGACTTGAGCTTGGCGAGTTGGCGCCATTCGAGGACCTTGTCGGCAATTTCCGCACCGTCACCCGACAGGCGCTCGAGCACCGACTGGTCGGTCGAGTACTGGCCGCTTTTGCCCTTCTTGCCGCCCTTGTATCCCAGCTTGTCGAACAGGATTTCGCCGAGCTGCTTGGGGCTGCCGACAGTGAATTCCTGTCCGGCGATCTCGTGGATCTCACCTTCGAGGCGCGAGGTCTCGGTGGCGAATTCCTCGGACAGCTTGGCCAGCCGCGTGCGGTCGACCTTGATGCCGTGCCGCTCCATGCCGGCAACGACAGGAACGAGCGGGCGGTCGACCCGCTCGTAGATCTTCGTGCCGCCCTCGGTCGCAAGCCGTGGTTTCAGGTGGGCATGCAGGCGCCAGGTGACGTCGGCATCCTCGGCGGCATATTCGGTGGCCTTGTCGAGCGGCACTTCGCCGAAGGGAATCGCCTTCTTCCCGGTGCCGCAGACTTCCTTGTAGCTCAGGCAGGTGTGGCCGAGGTGGCGCTGGGCAAGCTCGTCCATCCCGTGCCCGCCGCCGATACCGGCTTCGCCGCGCCCCGCATCGAGGGCGAAACTGATGATCATGGTGTCGTCGATCGGTGCGACCATGATGCCTTCGCGCGCAAGCACGTTGAGATCGTACTTGCCGTTCTGGAAGACCTTGAGAACGGCATCGTCCTCGAGCAGCGGCTTGAGCGCGGCCAGCGCTTCGGCCTTGTCCACCTGCTCGGGCTTCTCGGCGAACATGTCGCTGCCGCCGTGGCCCAGCGGGATGTAGCAGGCATCGTTCGGGCCGAGCGCGAGGCTGACGCCGACGAGGCGGGCCTTGATCGAATCGAGACTGTCGGTCTCGGTATCGACGGCGACCAGCCGTGTGGTGTGCGCCCGTTCGATCCACTCTTCAAGTCGGTCCATCGACTGCACGCATTCGTAGGTGCTGCGGTCGATCGCGGGCATCTCCGGAAGGGGCTGCGAATTGCCTTCGCTGCTGGCCGGAGCGCCCGCAGTTTCCTGCTTGGCCGGGTTGAGGTCCGTCGGGCGACCCGGGCTGCCGTTCCCGCTGTCGAGCCGGCGCATCAGGCTGGTGAAGCCATGGGCCTCCAGGAATGCGCGCAGCGGATCGGGCGGAACGCCGTCAAGCTTCATGTCCTCAAGCTCGATCGGAAGGCCGCAGTCCTCCTTGAGCGTGACGAGCACGCGGCTGAGCTCGGCATCCGCGCGGTGCTCCAGCAGGCGCTCCTTGAGCTTCGACTTCTTCATGTCCGCAGCCGCGTCGAGCGCGGAAGTGAGGTCGCCGTGCTCGGCGATCAGCTTGCTCGCGGTCTTCGGGCCGACGCCGAAAATGCCCGGGATGTTGTCGACCGAATCGCCCATCAGCGCGAGCACGTCGCCAACCTTCTCGGGCGGCACGCCGAATTTCTCCTCGACTTCCTCGATATAGATGCGCGCGCTCTTCATCGTGTCGAGCATGTCGATCCGCGCGCCGTTCTCTTCGCCGACCAGCTGCATCAGGTCCTTGTCGGAGGAGACGATGGTGACGTCCCAGCCTTCCGCCTGCGCTGCGCGGGCATAGGAGGCAATCATGTCGTCCGCCTCGACATCGGGCTCTTCGACCAGCGGCAGGCTGAAGGCGCGCGTCGCGTCGCGGATGAGCGGGAACTGCGGGACCAGGTCCTCGGGCGGATCGGGGCGGTTCGCCTTATACTGGTCGTAGATCTCGTTGCGGAAGGACTTGCTCGACTTGTCGAGCACCACGGCAAGGTGCGTCGGGCCGTCGGCCTTGTCGAGATCCTCCGCCAGCTTCCACAGCATGGTGGTGTAGCCGTAGACCGCACCGACCGGCGTGCCTTCGGGGTTCGTCAGCGGCGGCAGGCGGTGGTACGCCCTGAAAATATAGGCGGACCCGTCGACGAGGTAGAGGTGCTTCTTATCGGCCATCATGGCAGGCGTTAGCAGCGAGTCGCTGCCTTGGGGAGCGCTAAGACCATGAAAAATGTGGGCCGAAAAATGGCGGAATTGCGGCAAACTGAGGCCAGATCATGGCCAAATGTGGCGAATCCGCTTGCTACGCCACAATCCCGCCACTATTTAGACACTGTAAGGCCCGATTTGTCGGACCTTGCGCGAGGGGTAGGGGTCTCTTTCCCTTCGCAATCAGAACTCGCTGTTTAAGGATTTAATCTTATGCGTAAGATCGCTCTCGTCGCCGCCGCTTCGGCCGCTGCTCTCTCGCTCGCTGCTTGCTCGGAAGCTACCGAAGACGCAGCTGAAGAAACCATGGAATCGGCTGAAGCAGACGCTGAAGCAAACATGGAAGCTATGGAAGCTGGCGCTGAAGAAGCTGCTGCTGAAGCTGACGAAGCTGCTGCTGAAGTCGAAGCTGAAGTCGAAGGCGAAACCGAAGCAGAAGCACAGGCTGACTAATTCAGCTAGCTTCGCGACGGATTACCGTTTCGAAAAAGGAAAGGGCGGTGCCGCAAGGCGCCGCCCTTTTCCTTTGCCCTGTCGGGCGAGAATGATTTCCGTGATTAACCGCCGTAATCGGCGTCGGCCCAGACCCGGCGATCGTCGCCCGGCCTGGTGAAGCCGCGGTACAGCGCTTCGGTAATTGTCGAAATGCGCGCATCGCGCATCTGGCGCGCTTCGAGCTTGCGTCCGCGGTTGCCGTTTTCGACGGCCATCGAAGGGCTCTGGCCCGTGACGTAAATCGCTACAGCGATGGCGCGGCCATCCGGCGTATGGAAAATGCCGATGTCGCTGGCGGTCCGGCTGAGCGTGCCGGTCTTGTGAGCGAGACCCGCGCTGACGGGCAGCGCCGAACGCATGCGCTTCTTGCCGGTGGTGGTAGCGCGCATGGCGTCCATGAGTACGGCGCGCGAAGAAGTGCTGAGCCATTTGCCCTGGTACAGGCCGGCAAGCAGCTGGCCCATCGCGCGGGGCGTTGCGCTGTCCCGTGTGTCGACGCTGGAGGCGGGGTCAATCCGGCCGTCCTCGCGGATCAGGGTCGCGATATCGCGCGTAAGCGTGAAGCCCTCGATCCCCGCATCGCGCATCCACTTGTTGACGACGCTCGGGCCGCCGACCGCGTTGAGGATCGCATCGGTGCAGGCGTTGCAGCTCTTGCTGATCATCAGGTCGATGTGTTCGCGAGCGGTGAGATAGGCTCCGCCGCGGCGCGGCAGGCGCCATTCGCTGGTGAGCGACCACTTTCCGGCATCCACGCCCGCGAGGTAAACTGCCGCAATCGCGACCTTGCTGGTGCTGGCCATGGGGAAGCGCTGGTCGGCAAGGACATCGATTTCCTGTCCGCTCGACAGGTCGAGTGCGTAGACGCCGATCCGGCCGCGCGAACCATCGGCAAGGCGGGCGATCTGTTCTTCGAGCGGGTTGTCATAGACCGCGTTGAAATCCTGCGGAGCCCGAACTTCCGTACCCAGCAGGTTGTCGAACTGGGATTGGTAGCTGTTCTCGGCAGTCTGCGCCTGCGCGACAGCGGGTAGACCGAGCGCGAGTGCGCCGGCGGCCAGCAAGGTTCCGAATGACTTCATCGACATGACCCTACATTACCAATTTCATGGTTATGCGAAGCTTAACGGCAATGCAGAATCATGCGCAAGGCCCATGCGACGGAATGTGTCGCACGGGCGTTTCATGTTTCCAGAGTAATGAAATTTCACAAGGCCGGTCAGGCCGAGGCGATGACCTGTTCGATCTTTTCTGTCGTCGCCCCTGTGACGGTCTTGTCGATCTCGCCAACGATGCGTTTTTCCAGTTCGGAATGGTAGTGCCTGCGCATCTCGCCGAGCGTCTTGGGATCGGCGATCACCAGCACATCGGTCAGCTCTCCCGAGATGGCCTTGGCATTCAGCCATTCGGCCGCTGCAGCGCCATGGGCCAGTTCGCCGAGGTCGGTCCGGCCGTGCCGCTGCCCGATCTCGTCCTGGTGGCGAACGCCGGCGCTGAAGTTTGACACCGAGAGGTCGGGTTTGCTGGCGCCTTCGAGGCGTGGCTCGAACGGCTGTCCGTGGTTCTGCATCACGGTGAAGTTCTCACCATCGACGATTGCGACATGGGCCTTGTGCGGCAGCTTCATATCAGTCTCCTCTTTCGAATCGAATTGTTCACCTGACCAACGGTCGAGCCCCTCGCGGGGTCCGGAAAAAGCGGCTCGGGTCGACCTCCGCACGATACGATATGCCGTTCGCAGAACTTTCGCTTGACCAGCGCGAGGCGGGGCAATTGTATCGCGGCTGCAAAACTTGGGGACTATACACATGACACATTCCATGCGTGCGCTTGCCGCAGGCCTGCTTATTTCGACCTCCACCGCAGCCATCGCGCAGGAAGTGCCGATCGTGCTTCCGGGCGCACCGGGCGAAGCTCCGCGCGTGATCGGCGAGGCCGAGGCGATCGCGCTTTCGGACACGCGCTATTCGCCTGCCGACGTGCATTTCATGCAGGGCATGATCGTCCACCACCAGCAGGCGCTCGACATGGCCACGCTCGCCAAGTCGCGTACCAACAACGACGCTGTCCTGAAGACCGCCGACCGGATCGAGGCCGGCCAGAAGGACGAGATGAAGTTCATGCGCGAATGGCTCGAATCGCGCGGCGAGCAGATCGAGATGCCGCATTCGATGCACATGGGCCCCGATGGCCACGGCTCGATGAAGGGCATGGCGTCGAAGGAACAGATGGCCGCGCTTGCTGCCGCGAACGGTACCGCCTTCGACGAACAATTCCTCAAGCTCATGATTGCCCACCACCAGGGCGCGCTGGAGATGGTGCGCGAACTGCATCGTTCGCCGGGCAGCGCCTACGAGCCGGTGATGTTCGAGTTCACCAATGAAGTGGTGAGCGACCAGCAGGCCGAGATCGACCGGATGAACTCAGTACTGGCCGAAATTTCGACCGATCCGCGCGCCACGCTCGCAGCGGGTTTCCGCGATGCCGAGGAAGCCATCTCGAACCTTCGCCTCGTCGTATCGCAGCCCAAGCCGACCGGCTTCTTCGACCCGGAAAACCCGGCGCAGCTCCAGCCGCGCATCGAAAAGAAGGACGATGAAGAGGAGGGCGAGGAAACGGCTGCCGACGATGGCGAGGAAGAGGAAGAAAAGCCCCGCTTCGGCCAGCGCGGCTCGCTGCTGAGCTTCGCCAACACCGACATCGCCTTCTCCGGCGACATGATGGTGGCTGGCAGCTATCACGGTTTCAATGCCTACCGCCTCGGCGAAGACGGCGTGCCGCAGCTGGTCTCCTCAACCGTATGCCCCGGCGGCCAGGGCGACGTCTCCATCGTCGGCGACCTGCTCATCATGAGCGTCCAGGACAGCCGCGCGCGCATCGACTGCGGCCTCGAGGGCGTGGCCGGCCGGGTGAACGAGGAGCGCTTCCGCGGACTGCGCATCTTCGACATCTCGGACATCACGCGCCCGCGCCAGGTAGGCCTCGTCCAGACTTGCCGCGGCAGCCACACGCACTCGATCGTGGATGCCGACGACACTCGCATCATCGTCTACAATTCGGGCACCAGCTATGTCCGCGACGACGAGGAACTGGCAGGCTGCTTCGACACTGCCGGTGACGAAACCGCGCTGTTCAGCATCGATGTGGTCGAGATCCCGGTCGCCAATCCCGCGGCATCGCGCATCGTCGACAGCCCGCGTGTGTTTGCGCGCGACGGCCAGATCGCCGGCCTGTGGCGCGGCGGCGATCACGGTGATGGCACGCAGAGCACCAATGTCACCAACCAGTGCCACGACATTACCGTATTCCCGGCGAAGAACCTCGCCGCGGGCGCATGCTCGGGCAATGGCATCATCCTCGACATTTCCGATCCGATGAAGCCGGTCCGCATCGACGATGTGACCGACAAGGGCTTTGCCTACTGGCACTCGGCCACCTTCAACAATGACGGCACCAAGGTGCTGTTCACCGACGAGTGGGGCGGGGGCGGACGCCCGCGCTGCCAGGCGGGTGACCCGACGAACTGGGGTGCCGACGCTTTCTACGCGATCGAGGACGGCAAGCTGACCTATCGCGGCATGTACAAGCTGCCTGCACCGCAGGGCGACAAGGAGAACTGCGTCGCGCACAACGGTTCGATCATCCCCGTGCCGGGCCGCGATATCTTCGTCCAGGCATGGTACCAGGGCGGCATCTCGGTGATCGACTTCACCGATGCTTCCAACCCGTTCGAGATCGCCTATTTCGACCGCGGCCCGGTCGACAAGGACCAGCTGGTCACCGGCGGCTACTGGTCGTCCTACTGGTACAACGGCCGCATCTACGCGACCGAGATCGCGCGCGGTCTCGACGTCTTTGCGCTGGAGCCGAGCGAACACCTGACGGCCGAGGAAATCGCTGCGGCCGAAGGTGCGATCTATCCGGGCGACCTCTTCAACCCGCAGACGCAGACGCAGGTCACCTGGCCCGAGGAACTGGTCCAGGCGGCCGAGGACAGCCGCAAGGGCGGCTAATCCGTTCCACCTATGCAAAGAAAAGGCCCGGCAGGATCGCTCCTGCCGGGCCTTCTCGTTTGTAGCCTGTCGGCCGGGGTGCCGAGCTTAGAAGCCCATGCCGCCCATGCCGCCCATGCCGCCCATATCGGGCATCGGAGCACCGGACTTGTCTTCCGGGATCTCCGTGATGGTGGCTTCCGTGGTGATCAGCAGGCCGGCAACCGAAGCTGCGTCCTGCAGCGCGGTGCGGACAACCTTGGTCGGGTCGATGACGCCGGCAGCCACGAGGTTCTCGTAGGTGTCGGTCGCGGCGTTGAAGCCGAGCGTGTCGTCGTTTGCGTCGACCAGCTTGCCTGCGACAACCGCGCCGTCATGGCCGGCGTTGGTTGCGATCTGGCGAACCGGTGCCTGCAGTGCACGGCGGACAATGTCGATGCCGCGGGTCTGGTCGTCGTTCTCGCCTTCGAGGCCGTCGAGCGACTTGGTGGCGTAGAGCAGGGCGGTACCGCCGCCCGGGACGATGCCTTCTTCAACGGCTGCGCGGGTTGCGTGCAGCGCGTCGTCGACGCGGTCCTTGCGCTCCTTAACTTCGACTTCGGTAGCACCGCCGACCTTGATGACTGCAACGCCGCCAGCGAGCTTCGCGAGGCGTTCCTGCAGCTTTTCACGGTCGTAGTCCGACGAGGTGTTGTCGATCTGCGTGCGGATTTCCGAAACGCGGGCCTTGATGTCGTCTTCCGAACCGGCACCGTCGACGATGGTCGTGTTGTCCTTGTCGATGGTGACGCGCTTGGCTTCACCGAGCATGCCCAGCGTGACGTTCTCGAGCTTGATGCCGAGGTCTTCGCTGATCATCTCGCCCTGCGTCAGGATCGCGATGTCCTGCAGCATGGCCTTGCGGCGATCGCCGAAGCCCGGAGCCTTGACCGCAGCAACCTTGAGGCCGCCGCGCAGCTTGTTGACCACGAGGGTGGCCAGCGCTTCGCCTTCGATGTCTTCCGCGATGATCAGCAGCGGACGGCCCGACTGGACAGCCGCTTCGAGAACCGGGAGCATCGCCTGCAGGTTCGAGAGCTTCTTCTCGTGGATCAGGATGTACGGGTTCTCGAGTTCGACCGTCATCTTTTCCGGGTTGGTGATGAAGTAGGGCGACAGGTAGCCGCGGTCGAACTGCATGCCTTCGACGGTTTCGAGCTCGAATTCGAGACCCTTGCTCTCGTCGACGGTGATCACGCCTTCCTTGCCGACCTTTTCCATGGCTTCGGCGATCTTCTCGCCGACTTCCTTGTCGCCATTGGCCGAGATGATGCCGACCTGTGCGATTTCGTTCGAGCCGGAAACGTCCTTCGAACGACCCTTGAGGTCTTCGACGACCTTGGTGACAGCGAGGTCGATGCCGCGCTTGAGGTCCATCGGGTTCATGCCGGCTGCGACCGACTTCATGCCTTCAGTCACGATCGACTGGGCAAGGACGGTTGCAGTGGTGGTGCCGTCACCGGCGGCGTCGTTCGCCTTCGATGCGACTTCCTTGATCATCTGCGCGCCCATGTTCTCGAACTTGTCCTTCAGTTCGATTTCCTTGGCGACGCTGACGCCGTCCTTGGTGATGCGGGGTGCGCCGAAGCTCTTGTCGATCACGACGTTGCGGCCCTTGGGACCGAGGGTGACCTTCACGGCATTGGCGAGGGTGTCGACGCCGCGCAGGATGCCTTCGCGCGCGTCGCGGCCGAACTTAACGTCCTTGGCTGCCATTGGTGTTTCTCCTGGAATTGGTTTCTAGTGTTGGGAAGCGATTGCGGATCGGGCTCAGCCCATGATCCCCATGATGTCGCTTTCCTTCATGATCAGCAGGTCTTCGCCGTCGAGCTTGACCTCGGTGCCCGACCACTTGCCGAACAGCACGCGGTCGCCAGCCTTCACGTCGAGCGGGGTGACGGTGCCGTCTTCGGCCTTGGAGCCCGAACCGACGGCGACGATTTCGCCTTCGCTCGGCTTTTCCTTGGCGCTGTCGGGAATGATGATCCCGCCGGCGGTCTTTTCTTCTGCTTCGATGCGACGCACGAGCACGCGGTCGTGCAGCGGACGAAATGCCATGATGATGACCTTTCTCAAGTGAGAGTGAATGTGTCGATTGGCACTCCCCCATCGAGAGTGCCAGCGAGGCGCATTTGGGAGCGCCGATGCGGGGAGTCAACGGGTCGGCGGACAAAAATGTTGCGGGTCTTTCGCCGAAGCGTGCCGCGGGGTGGCCAGAGCGCTCGCCAATCCCTATCCCGTCCGCCAATCCATCCGGAAAGACAGATAGCGGAGCGCATCCCATGCAGACCGACCAGGCCATTTCGGCCCTCACCATTCCCGAACAAGCGCTGCTCTGGCTTCGGCTCAACATGATGGACATCGCCGGGGCCTTTGCGGTCCTCATCTTCGGCCTGCTCGCCGCAAAGCTGATTTCGGGCTGGGTACAGCGCGCGCTGAACCGCTCGGACAGGTTCGATGCAACGGTTGCCAATTTCCTGTCGAACCTGGTCAAATACGCGCTCTGGGCGATGGTCATCGTGACCGTGCTGACCCAGTTCGGGGTCGAGACCACAAGTATCCTCGCGGCGCTTGGCGGCATGGCGCTCGCCATCGGCCTCGCACTGCAGGGCACGCTCAGCAATGTCGCCTCGGGCGTGATGATCCTTGTGCAGCGGCCCTTCAAGATCGGCGAGGCGATCTCGGCAGGCTCGGTAACCGGTGTCGTCCAGCAGATCGGCCTGTTCACGACCGAATTGAAGCAGTTCGACGGGCTCTTCGTGATGGTGCCCAACTCGCAGCTCTGGAACCAGGCGATCGTCAACTTCCACCGCCACCCGATCCGCCGCTTCGAGCTGATCGTCGGCATCGCCTACGGGGATTCGATGGAGCAGGCGCGCAAGGTACTGCTCGAGATCGCCGCCGCCGACGAACGCGTGCTCGCCGATCCCGAGCCTGTCGCTTTCGTTGCGTCGCTCGACGACAGTTCGGTCGGCATCGGACTTCGCGTCTGGTGCGAAACTGCCGATTTCGCCCCGCTCGGCTGGGCGATCACCGAAGCGGCCAAGGCGCGCTTCGACGATGTCGGCATCTCGATCCCGTTCCCGCAGCGCGAGGTCACGCAGCGGGCGGCATAAGGAGCTAGGCGCGGGCTGTGAGGCCGAGACGGTCCCGCCGCGCCCAGCGCGAAGTGAGCAACAGGGCTGCAACCGTGAGCCCCACTGCCAGCCCGATCCACACGCCCACGCCCTCGAGCGGGGTGTAGAAGCCGAGATAAAGCGACAGGCCGATGCCCGGCACCCAGTAGGAGAAGGCCGCGATCCACATCGGCACGCGCGTGTCCTGCAGTCCGCGCAATGCGCCTGCCGCCACCGCCTGCATGCCGTCGAACAGCTGGAAGGCGGCAGCAATGACGATGTATTTGAGCGCGAAGGCGACCAGCAGCGCGTTCTTCGGGTCCCAAGGATCAATGTAGATCGCGAGCAGGGGCTTGGGGATCAGGATCATCGCCATGGCGGTGAGCATCATGAAGCCTGTGCCGACCGCAATACCGGTCCAGCCGGCACGCTTCATGCCCTCGCTGTCGCGCGCGCCATAGAAATAGCCCACCCGGATCGTCGCCGCCTGTCCCACGCCGAAGGGCACCTGGAATGCGAGGGCCGCGATCTGCAGGGCTACCGTATGCGCGGCGAGCTGCGTCGCGCCGATATTGCCCATGAGGAATGCCGCCGCACCGAAGATCCCTGCTTCCGCGGTGATGGTCAGCGCAATCGGCGTGCCGACACGGGCAATATGCCAGAAGCGTTGCCAGTCGGGCGACCACCAGCGGCCGAAGATGCGATATCGGTGCAGGCGCGGATCGAGCCTGATCGCGATAATGTATGCGGCCATCACGAAGAGCGAGGTAATGATCGTCGCCACCGCTGCACCGCGCAGACCCATTTCGGGCGCGCCGAAATTGCCGAAGATGAAGGCGTAGTTCGCCAGCGCGTTCACCAGGATGCCCGCCGCGGTAATAGCAGTCGCGAAGATCGGCCGGTCGAGCGTCGAGACGAAACTGCGCAGCACGTTGTTGATGAGCATCGGGATCATCGAGATCACAAGGACCGTATTGTATTCGAGCGCCATGCCGATGATCGCAGCGTCCTGTCCGGTCGCGCGCATCAGCGGGCCTAGCATCAGGCACAGGCCCATCCCCGCTACGCCAGACATCACGGCGAGCCACAAGGCCATGCGGACCGTCCGGCGCACCGGCCGCAAGGCAGGCGCGCGCTCGCCGAGTTCGGCTGCCGCAACCGGGGCGACTGCTCCGGTAAGTCCCGAAAAGGCCCACATCACGAGGCCGAAGAGGGCAATCGCAAGAGCCGATGCGGCGAGCTGGGCCTCGCCGAGACGCGCAATGAAGATCACGTCGATCGCATAGGTCAGCATCTGCAGCAGGTTCGCTGCCGCAAGCGGCCAGCTCAGCCGAAGCGTCGCGGAGAACTCGCCGCGCCAGCCTTCGCCGCCGGTTGGCAGGGGCCCAGGAGAGACTTGCGTATCCATGTCGTGTGCTTGCCGTGCCGGCAAAAGAGCCGACCCGCTTAGGCCAGAGCGGCACCAGAGACAATTGCGCAGATATGCTGCCGCATTCCGACCGGCCGAACGCTGCTTTCCGGTCGAGACGGTTATCGACCTAGCCCGATGGGTAGGGGCATCGGCATTTGTCCTTGCGATTTTCCCTCTTTCTTAACACTTTACCGCGCAGAGATTTGGTTACCCAACCTTTGGATTATTGGCATTCGGCCAATTCCGGGTTTAGAAGGGTGAAGGGCTTGCCTTGCGGGCCCGCCGGCTTGAGGTCGGCCGCGGTTTTTTGCCGCAGAACGGGACGCGCGAGTAACCGCAAACGGTTACTTCAATGACGAAGCTCGGCGCCCTTCCATTGGGTCTGGAAGGGATGGGCTTCGAAGCGAGGGGTGATGCAGGAGACGAAAGTCGATAATCTGGGCGAGCAGGATCGCCGCCAACCGCGGCTTGTTCTGCGCCTTCATACAGGTGTCGGCCAGGCCGGGCGCGCTTTCGATGCGGAAATCCTGAACCTCTCGCGAAACGGAATGCTGGTCAGGACCGGAGCGCACCTGTCGCTCGACGATCCCCTGGAGGTAGTCCTGCCGCAGAGCGGCGCCGTGCGTGCCAAGGTCGTATGGTTCGCCGACGAACTTTACGGATGCAGTTTCCCCGAACCGATCAGCGAGGAAGAGCTCGAAGCGGCCAACGACGTTGCGGCGATCGACGAATCCGGCAACGGATCGCGCTTCGGTGTCGATCACGAGACGCTGGGGCAGAGGATCAAGCGGCTGCGTACCGCCGATGGCTCGTCCATGCGCGCCTTCGCGGAGGAAATCGGCGTCAGCAAGCCGACCCTTTGGAAGTGGGAAGGCGACCAGGTCCGCCCTCGTCACGAGACCATGCAGAGGCTGGCGAGCCGGCTGGGCGTGACCGAACTCGAACTCGTCTATGGCGCGCCGGGACGCGGTGCGGTCACGCAGGAAGACGATAGCAACGCATCGCTGGCGGATATCGTCCGCGCATGCCGTCTTCGCATCGCCAAGGCCGCGGGCGTCGACAGCGCCCAGGTCGAAATCACGATCGACTGGGACAGCGAGTAGTCGGCTGCAGCCGACCAGACAAATCAGGGATGTAGTACGAGCCGGTCGCGCACTGCGTCGTAGCGCAGGTCCAAGCCCGCATGCCTGACGCGGTCTAGAGACAGCCTTCCATTGCCGCCCGCTGCGGGAAGGTCGACGGCCTTGTTTTCCGCTCCGATCGCAGCAAGCGCGCGAGCGAGTTCCAGCCGGTCGACCTCGATCACGGCGTCGCCGACGATGAAAATCTTCAATCCGGTCATGGCGCCCTGCGAAAGGGCGATCGTCTTCTGCACGCCAACGCCGCCACCGACCGCCGTCTCGCCCTGCTCGAGCGAGAAATCGATCGGTATCACGCCGTTCCTGTCCGGCCGGGGCGCGATCGCGACTGCCGGCCGGGGAGCGGGGAGGCGATCGGCGACATGCGGCTCCGAAGCGGCGGGAAAGGTTTCGCCGGAGGATAGGGGCAAGGCTGCTGCAAAGGCGTCGTCCTCATGACCGAACTCGACCACCTTCTCCACCGGGACCTTGTCGAGTGCGATCCGCACGGCAGCGTTGCTGTTGAGCTTCTCGACCACCAGTGCGCCCATCGCCAGCGCGAGGCATGTCATAGCAGTGAGCGCGAGCATCCATCCGACCAGCTGGGTGTCGGTCATCGGCTCGGGCCGGGCAGCGGCGCTGAAGCTGGTCATTGCATGCCGTATAGCGCCAGCGCGACGCTGCCGGAAGCAATTGCCACGCCGTAGGGCAGCTTCGCGAAATCGTCCTTCTTGCGCTTGTGCAGTCCGAAGCCACGTTTCGCGGTGAACCAGATGATTGCTAGGATCAGGCCGGCAAAGGTGATGATCACGAAATGCCAGAGCATCTGCGTGACGGGAAAGAATGCGGCGCAGGCGGCGTAGAACTTGCCGTCGCCTCCGCCGAATACGCCCCAGATGAAGAGGAGGTAGCCGAGGCCGAGGGCCAGCACGGCGTGGAGGAAGTGGAGTCCGAGGCCGCTCCATCCATCGAGCGCGAAGCCGAAGCCAAGTCCGCCAACCAGCATGAGCAGGCTCAGCCAGTTGGGCAGCTTGCGCGTCACTACGTCAAGCAGCGCGCCCAATCCGGACGTGACGCTCAGCGCGGCAAGCCAGATTGTCGCCACGGCCATGAGTGGAGCTTAGTTGTTCGGACGCGCAGGAATGCGCACGCGGACCGGATAGGTCGATTGCTGGTCGGCGCTGCCGACGCGCACACGGGCCGGATAGCGCGTCTGGCTGCGCGGGCTACCGATCGAGATCTCGGCCGGGCGTGCGGTCGCCGAAGGCGTGATCGAGCCGCCCGACACGCGAACGCGCGCAGGTGCTGCCTCGGCCTTGCGAACAGGTGCTGCACCTACAGCGATGCGGCTCGAGGTCTGCGGGCCAGAAATGGTGATGCTGCGCGTCTCGCCGCCGCTACGGACCAGGCGCTGCTCGGGCTCGGCCTCGAACGGCTTGTCGGGCGCTTCGAATGCGAAGCGCTGGTATTCTTCACGGGCGCGTTCGCGCTGTGCGTGGAGCAGGCGGGCATCGCGGGCAAGGTCGCTGCGATAGAAACGATCGAGATTGGCAGCATAGCGCTCGTTGTCGCTATCGATCCGGAGGGCCGAAACGAAATAGCGCTCGGCCAGATCGGCGCGGCCCAGCTTGGCATAGGCGACGCCGAGTGCGTTGAGCGCATCGCCGCTCGTCTGCGGGTTGAGCGCGGCGCGGTGAAGCGGAGCGAGCGCATTACCGAAGCGGCCGGCCTGCAGGTGCTCGCGTCCCTCGTCGAGGTCGCCCTGTCCGATCTGGTACTGCGAGGCAGAAGAGTTGCGCGAGAAATCGAAGGCGTTGACCAACGACTGGCAACCGCCAAGGCTGGTAGCGAGAACCGCGAGCGCGAGAGTGGTTGCAGGTTTCATATTATCCTCCTGTCAGAGCCGGACCGATTTCCCGAATAACGGCGATTGCCGCGGGAAGGATGAGAACCCCGATCATCGTCGGAAGCATGCAGGTGACGAGCGGGATGGAGATGAGAACGGGAAGCCTGTGCGCCTTTTCCTCGGCGCGCAGGCGGCGCGCTTCACGCATTTCGGAAGCGTAGACGCGCAGGGTGTTCGAGATGCTGGTACCGAGCTTGTCCGACTGGATCAGCAGCGTCGCGAAAGAGCGGATCTCGTCGACACCTGCGCCATCGGCCATGCGGCGCATGGCATCTTCGCGCGACGCGCCGGCGCGCATCATAAGTGTAGTCTCGGTGAAGAGTTCTGCGACCAGCGGATGGGTGGTCGCGATCTCGCGGCCGACGCGGTCGAGCGCGGATTCAAGGCCAAGGCCGGCTTCGACACAGACCAGGAGAAGGTCGAGAGAGTCGGGGAACCCGTTGATGATCGCCGTCTTGCGACGGTCCGCCTTCGCTTCGATGAAGAGATAGGGCAGGAAAAAGCCAAGACCTGCGACGATCGCCGAAATCACATAGATCCTCATGATCGAGATTTCGGAAGACGAGGCAGCCACCATCAGCAGCCAGATGGCAGGCAGGCCGAAGGTGAGGATGATGCGAACGAGTGTGTAGACGCGCGGCGCCGATGCGCTGCGATAACCAGCCGCCTTTAGCTTCTGCTGCAGCTTGTCGTTGCTCGTGTCGGTCAGGCTGATCCCAGAACTCTCGATCGACTCCGCGATCTTGGCCCACCGGCTTTCGCGTTCCTGGTCGATCAACGCCGTCTGGTTCACGCTGCCGTGGCTTCCGCTGAGCTTGGCGAGCTGGCGCGAGGCTTCCGCGCGCTTGGCGATCCAGTTGATGATGACGAGAACAATCCCGACCGCGACGGCAAAGACCAGCGCCAGGACGATGAGGCGCACGAAGGTGTTGTTGACGGCGAGTTCGAGCATATCAGACCTTAATATCCACCATTTTGCGGATCATCATGACGCCGATGATGTAGAGCACCGTCAGCGTGATGCTGCCGAAGATGAAGATCGGATCCTCGATCACCGACAGGTAGAATTCCGGGTTGCCGAGGAAGACGGTCACGAATGCGAAGACCGGCAGGACAGTCAGCATCCAGCCCGTCATCCGGCCCTCGGAGCTGAGCGCACGGACCTTCATGAACATGGATGCACGGGCACGGATCACGTCGGCGAGATTCTCGAGGATTTCGGCAAGGTTGCCGCCGGTCTCGCTCTGCACGGCGAGCGAGACGACGAACATGCGCATGTCTTCGAGATCCCACCGCTCAGCCATTGCATGCAAGGCGGCCACCAGATCCGAGCCATAAGTCACTTCGTCGGCGACGATGCCGAATTCGGTGCCGATCGGATCTTCCATTTCCTTGGTCAGGAGCTCGATCGCTGACGCAACCGGGTGACCCGAACGCAAGGCGCGAACGAAGATATCGAGAGCGACAGGAAACTGCTTTTCGACCTTCTTGCGGCGCGATGCGGCAATCCGCTGGAGAATGAGGAAGGGGATCACGAAGCCCAGCGCCACGGCCATGAGGATGCCCAGCCAGATCACGCCGAAGCTGATTGCAGCGCCGAAGCCGGCTGCGATCAGGATGGTCATCGCGAACACGGCAAGGCCGCCCACCAGCATCATCATCGCTAGCGTGTTCGTGGAATAGGGTACGGCCGATGCGAAAACGGCGCGCTGGAAACTCTCCACGAGGCCGCGAATGATCGGCGGCAGGTGCGAATGCTTCTTCGGGCTGTTCTTGAGCAGCTGTTCGACCAGCTTGTCGCGGTCCGCGCCCGACTGGATCATCGACATGCGGCGGTTCACCGCGCTCGAGTAGGATCGTTTCTGAGCAGCCGCACGCGCAAAGAACTGCGCGGTCAGGAAGACGGCCAGGAAGACCGCCACGAGAAACAGGACCCGGATAGCAATCGAGGTCATATCAGTTGATCCTCAGGTCCGGGCGGAACAGGTCGGTCGGCAGGCTGATGCCGTGCGCTTCGGCATCCTGCAGGAACTTGGGACGGATGCCGGTGGCCTCGAAGTGGCCGAGCACCGTTCCGTCGTCCTCGCGACCCGTCATCTTGAAGCGGAAGATTTCCTGCATCGTGATGGTGTCGCCTTCCATGCCGGTCAGCTCGGAAAGGCTCTTCACCTTGCGTCGACCGTCGGAGAGACGACCGACCTGCACAACCACATTCAGGGCGGAGGCGATCTGCGCACGCGAGGACATCGAGGTGATCTCGATCCCGCTCATGCCGATCATCTGTTCGACACGGCTCAGCGCGTCGCGCGGCGTGTTGGCGTGGACCGTGGTCATCGAACCGTCGTGGCCGGTGTTCATGGCCTGCAGCATGTCGAAGGCTTCGCCTGCGCGGACCTCGCCGACGATGATGCGGTCAGGGCGCATACGCAGCGCGTTCTTAACGAGGTCGCGCTGGGTCACTTCACCCGTACCTTCGATGTTCGGCGGACGCGTTTCGAGACGCGCCACGTGTGCCTGCTGGAGCTGCAGTTCGGCCGAGTCCTCGATCGTGACGATGCGCTCTTTCTCGTCGATGAAGGTCGACATGGCGTTGAGCAGCGTCGTCTTACCCGAGCCGGTACCGCCCGAGATCAGCACGTTCCGCCGCGAGGCGACGATCGCCTCGAGCACTGCAGCCATCTCCTCGGGGATCGAGCCGAGGCCGATCATCTTCTCGATGCTGATCGGCTGCTTTGCGAATTTACGGATCGAGAGCAGCGAGCCGTCGATCGCAAGCGGCGCGACGATCGCGTTGACGCGCGAGCCGTCGGCAAGGCGGGCATCGACGAAAGGCGAGCTTTCATCGACGCGGCGACCGACAGCGCTCACGATTTTCTGGATCACGCGCATCAGGTGCTTTTCGTCCTGGAAGCGTGTGGGCACGGCTTCCAGCTGGCCGCGGCGTTCGACGAAGACTGTCTTGTAGCCGTTGACCAGGATATCGGTGATCGTCTCGTCCTGCAGCAGCGGTTCGAGCGGGCCGAGGCCGAGCAGTTCATCGACCACTTCCTGGATCAGGTTCTCGCGTTCCTGGCGATTGAGCGGGTGTTCGTGATCGCTCACGAGTTCGGGCATGATGCCGGCAATCTGGCTCTTGAGCTGATCGACAGGCGTCTTGTCGAGCATGCCGAGATTCAGGCGATCGAGCAGGCCCTTGTGGATTTCGACCTTGAGGTCGAGCATGGCTTCGCGCTGCTTGTCCTTCTCGCCGAACAGGATGCGTTCCTGTTCGTCGACGGTCGGCAGATTGGCATTGTCCTGCTCTTCAACGGCAGGGACTGCGCTCCTTACCTTCCACATGTCACTCTCCCTCCTCGACCATGCTCAGCAATTGGTCTGCGAGCTTGTCGATATCAGCCGAGAAACGGCTCTTGCGCTGGATGTTGCGAGCCAGAACGCCCTGCGCCTGAGCCTGCTCGAGCAGCTGCGAATCCGAGGTGATACGTGCGTCGATCGAGTGGCCGAGGGCTTCCTCTATCCCGCGCATATCGAGCTTCTTGAAGAGGCCTGACGCCGCGTTGTTGAGTGCAATGGCGACGCGCGACGGGTGGTAATCCATTTCCAGAAGCAGGCGCAGCTTGCGCTTCACCTGCCGCAGGGCGCCGATCGAACTTGTTCCGACCAGGACGACCGCGTCGGCTGCCAGCATGACCGACATTGCCCAGTTGGTGAGCGAGCCCGGCATGTCGAAGATGACGACGTCGTAACGGCGGCGCGCCTGTGCGACGACTTCCTTGAGCCGTGCGAGCTCGATTTCCTCAATCGGCTGGATATCGACCGGTGCTGCAATGATGTCGCATGCCGGGGTCGCTTCGGTAGCGACCGAACGCATGAGTTCATCGTCGAGACGGGCGCCGGCATCGAGCAGGTCGTTGAGGGTCAGGCGCGACTGGCGATCGAAATAGGCAGAAACGTCGCCGCTCTGAAGGTCGAGATCGATGACGCACGCACGGCAGCTTTCGCCCATTTCACGAGCGAGTGCATCGCCCAGATGGGTAGCAATGGTGGTCGCGCCTGCACCGCCGTGGCATTTCTGCACGGCAAAGACAGGAGCGGGGACGACGTCCTCTTCGACAAGCGTATCTCCGAGATCGCGTTCGACTTCGAGAATGGCCGTGAAAAGGTCGTCCACGGTGAAGGGCATGGCAACAACGTCGCCGATGCCCTTGCGCAGCATCAGGCGGGTGATGTTGAGGTCGACTTCGGGCAGCGCTGCGATAACCGCGAGGTTCGGACGCAGCGCGCGCATGGCATCGAGCCTGTTGATCGAACGGCGATCGCCCGGATCGACTTCCACCACGGCGATATGGGCCTGCTCAATGAGCTCCTCAGGCAGGGCCTTGCCTGGTTCGATCTCGACGAGCGTAACCGTGTCGGCCAGCGATTCGAGGTTCGCCAGTTCGGACTGACGCGCGAACACGAAGACCTTTTCAGGAAGGCCGGATGATGCGTTGCTCGCCACTTTGAAGATACTTTCGAAACTGGTCATGTTCTTGCCGTTCAATGAGAGAAGGATCCCTCGCCGTCTTCCGCCGTCAGTGAGTAAGCGAAATCGGGCAGGTCCACGGAACCGATGAGGATGCCGTAGAGCGGGTTGTGTTCCAGATTGACTAGGCGAACCGTTATTATTGGGGCCACGTCGGGCCCGTTCGGATCCCCGGCATAACCGAGTCCCGACCAACTATACTCGACCTCGACATTTGCCGGCTCGATGTTGTGCTTGAAGTCCTGCATACGCGAAACAATCGCGTCGAAGGCAGCCGTGTTTGCAGTTGTGCCAAAACTGCACGATCCGTTGCAGGTGCATCCGGTGTTGGTGCAGGTCACACCCGGGAATGCGCTGATCGGAACCACCGTCCCCTGCGAGATGCCGCCTTGCGAAGCAAAGCTGTAAGTGGCGAGGCCCGACGGGATCATGTCGGTCGCAACGGCCCAGCGTGCGCCCATCTGCGTCGCTTTCTCTCCGCGGTTGATGGCCCAGGCGTAATAGCCGACGTCCATGATGCCGAGCAGGAAGATGATCAGGATCGGAAGCACGAGCGCGAATTCGGCAGCCATCGCGCCCTTCGTGTTGCGGACAAAGGCGGAAATCTTCCTCATATGCCGTTCACCACTGCTTCGGAGCTTGCCTGCACGATGGCGCTCGAGTCGATAACGCCAAGCGCCTCGAACAGCGAATTGTAGCCGGTCGAGGCGGTTACGAGGACGATCGGGGCGCCGCCCGAATTGCCCTTGAAGATTCCGGAATTTGCGAAATTGGCATCGCAACGGTGGGTCACCGTGATTTCGTTGAGCTCGAGACCGCGCACCCGCGGCACGGTTCCAGTGATGGTGCCCGTGCGGGTGACCTGGCGGACGTTGGCGACCGCCGTGGCGTCTGCTGCGCCGCCACAGGGGAACGCATCGAAACCGAGGCGTCCGGCATAGCGCGAGCCTTCGCGCACAGCCTTGATGATTTTCTGCTCGGTGTAGAAGTAGTGACCAGCTTCGAATCCTGCGAACATAAGGATCAGAAGCAGCGGCACCATCAGCGCCATTTCCGTGGCCGCGGCCCCGCGCGTGTCGCGCATGAAGTTTCCGAGCCGGCTCATTCGATCAGGTACGGGACATCCTTGCGGATCTCCTGCCCCTGGTTGGCCCCGCCGCCGAGAGTGGTTTCGCCGATTATCTCGACATAGACGTCGCTTGCTTCGGTAATGAGGCTCGAACCGCTGCCACGGCGGGCCGAGGGTTCGACAAGGAACACATCGACGAACTTCTGGATACGGGCATCCGTAGTGTTCGAACCAACCCCCTCGGCGACGCAGTTGATCACAGCAATGCTGAGCACGCGGCGGTCAGGCGTCGATGCGGGGGGAATACCGGGCGCGTTGCACAGAGGCGAGCGCTGGGTCCGATAGCCGCCCGTGACATTCACATTCGTGAGTTGCGACCCGCCGGCGGCTGCCTGGTCATACTCCCAGCGATATTGCTGGTATCGCGTCGGCGTCGAACGTCCGGTCAGCTCTGCATAACCATAGTTGGACCAGCTCGTTGGCATGCTGCCCAGACCATTGGTGCCATAGTAGGCAGTACGGTCCCAATTGCCGTCGCCCATGGGGCCCAAAGTGCATGATCCCAGCTGGCTGACCGCATGGCACTTGTCGCGGGGGAAGCCCATCGGATCGAGCGGCGACCATTCTGCCGTTGTCAGGTCGTTGACCGGCGACGTCGGTCGATAGGGATTGGGACCTACCTGGAAACCGCTGTTGCCGATCGAGCATTGGCCGCCCCTTTGCAGCAGATCGATGCGTGCATTGGCGGGAGGTGGGCAAAGAGCCTCATTCGGCCCGCAAGCGTTGTTGAGGCCATTTGCGAACACCCCGACGCGCGTGTTGAGAGCGTCCAACACGCTTACCTGGAGACCGGGCTTCACATCGGCGCCGTCGACCTGGACGCAGTCACCTGGCGGATCTACCCGCCCTAGGGTTTGCGCGGTCGCGCTTGCGCCACTACCGGCGTTGGTTTCGAGATAACCGAAGACGCCCGGGCCGTAGAGACCACCCTGGTCGTTGGCGATCAGACGGACGCCGTGGCCTGCATAGGCAGCGGTATCGAACTCGGGGTCGGATGCTTCCTGCGGGTTGCACATCATGACCGGCGGAACCTTGCAGATCGCGGAGCCGAGGCCCGCGAAAGCGATGCCTTCGAGCGCATCGGAAGCAAGCCGGCCTGTTATGGGCAGGAGAGCATAGTCGACCTGGCGTGCATCGACGTAGACTTCGACGTAGTTCGCATTGTCGTCCGCAGTCGCCGCGGTGGTCTTCGCCTTGTCCTGATAGAAACGGATCTGGCCAGTCGCGTCGCAGCCATCTTCCGCGGTCAACGTAATGAAATCGCTATCGGAGGCTAGGACCACGAGGTTGTTGAGCATGGTCGAGGCCGCCTGGGAGGCGCGGGCGCATGCACCCGCGCGTCCGTCCAACTGGCTCGCCGCTGCGAGTGCAGCCTGGTCGGCCCCGTTCTGCAGCTCGCTGTCCATGCCCATGACGCGGGCATAATCGAAGGCGACACCGGCAAAGGCGACCAGCGGTATGAGCGCGAGCGCGTAGGTGGCTGCAACCGCCCCGCTTTCGTCGCCAATGAACCGCTTAGTTTTGGTCGCCTTCACTGGTCATGCTCCTTAGTCGGGCCCGATTTCGCTGGTGCTGATGCGCTCGGGCTGTTCGACAGTGCCTTCGCGGTAGCGATCCGCTGCACGAACCGCGTTGGATGCGGAGGTCGGCGGGATCGGCGTGTCGTACTCGGGTGAGGGATCGATAACCTGCGCGGCCATGGTCGCGCGGTTGGCATCGCCCCAGGTCGGATCGCCTTGCGTGAGGTCGAGCCTGCCGTCGTTGTTCGTGCAAGCCGAAGCGGCGAGAATGGCCGCGCCGGCCAGCAGGATGCGGGTGCGCTTAGTATTCATAATCGCTTCCTCCGGTTGCAGGAGTTTCCGCATCGGCGGGCACGGTACCCGTGATCGGCTCCATCGGGCGCGGCTTGTAGGCCTCGCCGTCGAGAATGAGGACGTCGGCCTCGCTCGGGTCGTAGACACGATCGGTCGGCAGGCGGACCTGCTCGGGCTTGATCGGTGCGACGAGCCGCGGCGTGACGATGATCAGCAGTTCGGTTTCGCCCTTCTGGAAAGAGGTCGAGCGGAACAGCGTGCCGATGATCGGGATCGAACCGAGCAGCGGGACCTGGTTGACCGTGGTCTTGAAGTCCTGCTGCAACAGACCTGCGATGGCGAAGCTTTCCCCGTCACGCAGCTCGAGCACGGTGCTCGCGCGGCGGGTCTGGAGACCCGGGATCTGCAGGCCGTTCAGAGTGATCGAAGCCGTCGGGTCGATCGAGGAAACCTCGGGTTCGACAATCAGGTTGATCACCTTGTCCGAAAGCACGGTCGGCGTGAAACCGAGGCTGACGCCGAAAGGCTTGAACTCGACCGTAACGGCGTTGTTCGATTCCTGTCCGCCGCCACCGCCGCTCTGAACAACGGGGATCGGGAACTCGCCGCCTGCGAGGAACGATGCACGTTCACCCGAAAGCGCGATCAGGGTCGGTTCGGCCAGCGTCTTGGCCATGCCCTTTTCCTCGAGCGCATCGATGAAGAGATCGACATCGACGCCGAGGACGTCGCTGAACGCCCGGCCAACGATTCCGAAGCCACCGGAGATGGAATCGATCGTGAAGGGGTTGTTGTTGTTCAGCGAGTAGGGGCCGCCGGGAAGGCCGGCGCCATTGCCGGTAGCGCCCTGCAGGCGACCGCCGGAAATGAAGCTGCTGACACCCAGGTCTTTGCCGATGTTGCGCGAGACCTCTGCGAAGCGAACTTCGAGCATGACTTGCTGGCTTCCGCCGAGTGTCATGAGGTTCACGATCTTGTCTTCCGGCGCATAGGCCCGTGCGAGCTGGACCGCGCGGTCCGCGGCGCCCGCATCGCTTACCGTGCCCGACAGGACGATCGCCCCGTTCGACACGCGGGACTGGACCGGCTGGCCGGGCATGAGCGAGTTGATCTGCTCGCGCAGGCTGGCCACGTCCGGACCGACCGAGATGTCCATAACCGCGATGACGCGATTGGAGCGGTCGTAGAGGGTCAGCGAAGTGGTGCCCACTTCCTTGCCCAGCACATAGACCGAGTTGGACGAGACCGGCAGGATGTCGGCGATTGCGTCATTGCCGATCATGGCGCGATCGATCGCGGTGTCAGCGGTGAGCACCTGGCTCTTGTTGACTGCGATTTCGACTGTGCCGGCGTGCATCGACATGCCGTTCTGGCCCTGTACCTGCGCCTGTGCGGCGACCGGTGCCAGGGTGGTCCCGGCAAGAGCCAGCGCGAGCGCGGCGAGCGGCTTGGTATACTTAGCCATCTTAACGCTCCACTTCATAGGTTTCGGCTTCGGTGCCGCGGACGATGCTCATCGTGGGTCCGCGCGGGCGACGAGGCGCCATGGCCTGCGAGGTGCCGCCGCGAGCCGAAGCAAGATTGATGACCTGCTGAGCTCCGCCTGCGTCGCGAATACCACCGCCACGATTGCCGCCGCCGTAGATTCGGCGATTGCCGCCACCGAGGTCGCTGGCCACGACAGTTTCGGTTCCGCCGACAGTCTGATTCTCGACGTTGCGCAGCGCCAGGGTGAACGTGCCGATCTCGCGTGCCAGCGCCAGTTTCTGCGCACCGAACAGGTCGGTCTGGAGAGTAGCGGTCTGGGTGACGACCGGCTGGGTCTGACTTTCGTCAGCGATCAGGTCGGCTGCGAGCACAAGTACGTTCTCGAGCACGACGGTCGTCATCTTGTCGGTGGTCTGCGCCCCGTCGCCGGGGATCTGACGCGTCAGGATTACGTCGACAACATCGCCCGGGCGGACGAATCCGCCGACGCCGGCAACATTGTTCACCGGGATTGCGACTGCGCGCATGTCTTCCGGAAGGTTCGAAGCCAGAGTGGCGCGTCCGTCATCCCCGCTGACCTTGCTGGCGAGAATGGGTTCGCCAACCGTGATCGGGCGAAGCGCAACACGGCCGCCTCCGATGGCTTCCTGAGTGCTGGTGAAGGCGCCGACTGGGACAGATCCCGCGGGCCAGTTGACCAGCCTGGTGTTGGTTTCGGTGATAGGCTGTCCGAATGCGACATCCTGTGTCGCGACAGCGATGCGAGCCATGCGCAGCTCTTCCGCGCGGCGCTCTTCGCGCTCTTCGGCGCTGCTGAAATAGGCGTTGGCAAGGTAGACGGCGAAAAGGCCGGCCACGATCGCGATACCTAGGATTATAAGATTACGCCCCCGCATCTTACTTCCCCCCTTTGATGTACGAGACAGTCAATTGACGTCTCTGATTCCCATATACATCAAAATTAACAGAAGTTGCATTGTAAAAAACCGCCCCCGGCCCGGAATGGGACGGAGGCGGTCTTTATTGCGTCGCCTTAGACGGCGCCGGTGCAGCCAGCGGTGTTGCCAGCCGAGCAGGTTTCGACTTCCGTTTCGGCAGCGCCGATTGCGGTGTCGATTGCGTCGCCCAGGAAGAAGGCAGCAGCAGCGATGCCAGCGCCAACAACGGCGAGGATCAGAGCGTATTCGGCAGCCGAAGCGCCCGATTCGTCACGAAGAAATGCCTTGAACATAGTATTTACCCCAAGTCTAATTTGAGACGTCCCCCCTTGGGGAATGTCCGTTCCAATAAATGGCCCCGGCATCTATTTCCGGATGGCCGCTCGAAGGGGGTAGAGTTGGAACCGGCGCGGCCCGATTATTATGTCCGGCCTGACGCCGGCTTCCGCACGCTGGCTCCCTTCGAAGCACTATTAAGTTCACTCAAACGAACCGAGCGGTCAACTTGCTTGAAACGGAATGACATTATCACAGTATTTCAGGTAGATATGTAGGCCGATTAGTTAAATCTGATAGTTAATAGTATTAAAGTGTTGCTCCCATCCCTGACAAATTACGGGCAGTCGAGCGATTCTTGCCTGGTTCGATTCGGCAAGCCCTAAATCAACTCATTGGAAACCGTCGATAATCGCGCGAAGCCCCGGTTTCGGGAGCTTTTTGGGGCTCGGGGGCGGCTCTTGCCCAGCTGCAGGGCACGCGGGCACTTCGGCGCTGCGTGCCCAGACCGATCCGCCTAAAGGCCGGGCCTTTTCCCCTCCTGAAAGTCGTTAACGTTCTCAGAGCCTTCTTCGCTTCGGTCATATGGAAGGCATTCTTGACTTGAATCCGTGTCCCAAAATTGGACTTGGCACACTTATCTCATAAAAACATGAGGTTAGGGTGGATCGAGTTGGCCCAAAAGGCGTAGTGCGAGAAATCAATAGAGTATCAAACCGTTAATTGGTTTGCATGCTGCAGCGAGTGGTGGTTTCATCCCGTGCAACGGCTCATCCATACGCGGGCACGATTCGCTGGCGGCTGGAGACAATAAAAGTCGGGACGCGGACACTAGGGAAGATCGCCGGAGCGGTTGGGGCACAATGCCTGCTTCGCGATATCAATCAGGCGCAGCAATCCGCGACTGACATTTCCTTAAATGTCCGCAGAGGGGGGACTGGGGTCCTTCCTGCCCGTCACAGGCAAGGACGTAAGACATGGACAATTTCGAATCGCGCAACGAATTCTCCGATGCCCAGGACGGCATGGAGAACTCCGAGGGGCAGGCAACGGCAACCGCCGGTCGCCGCGATCTCGTCCTGCAGCCCGACGCGAACGGCGTCGTGATCCTGCCGGAAGGCGCTTCTCTTGATAACCTTCGCGCTGACGGTCGCGATCTCGTCCTCGTCCTCGAAGACGGAACCCGCATCGTCATTCCCGAAGGCGCGATCATCGTCCCGCAGATTGTCTTCGACGGCGTCACCATCCCGGCCGCCAACCTTGCTGCTCTCCTGACCGGCAACGAGCCGCAGCCTGCAGCTGGCAATCCGCAGAGTTCGGGCGGCAACTTCGAAATCGATCCCGGCGCGATCCAGGATGCTTTCGACCTCGGGGATCTCCTGCCCTACACGCAGCTTTTCTTCCCCGAGCCGGAAGAAAAGGAAGTCATTCCTTATAACGTCAACGAAGATCCCACGATCGTCGTCGAAACTCCGGACAATCCGGTGGGTGTCATCAACGCAGTTGCGACGGTCGATGAAGCAGGCCTTCCGGCACGCACCGTGGACGGCATCGACGAATCCGCGGGTACGCGTGACGAAACCGATGCGGAAACCGCAACCGGCACGATCGTGTTCGAGGCGCCCGACGGCGTCAGCGCGGTTCTGATCAACGGCGTTCAAATTACGACCGTGGGCCAGACCTTCGTCAGCGACGACGGCACTCTGACCATCACCAGCATCGATCTCGACAGCGGTGAAATCGGCTTCTCCTATACGCTGAACGACAATTTGGTCGATCGCGATGTCGACGGCTTCTTCACTATGACGGTCGTCGATGTCGATGGCGACAGCGCAGATGCGAGCCTGCTCATCCGGGTGATCGACGATGCGCCGATCGCCAATGACGATGTCGACAGCGTCGATGCCGGCACCTACGGCCCGATCGCCGGCAACGTGATGACCGGCGACGGCACCGACACCGGTGCTGCCGGCGCGGACGAGGAAGGCGCCGACGGCGCTTCGGTCACCGGCTTCAGCGGCACGGGCGGCTCGGGTTCTGCTGGCGATTCGATCGACGGCGACTACGGCACGCTGACCCTCGAAGCCGACGGTAGCTACACCTACACCCGTTTCGACGATGCGCCGGGCGGCGTGTCGGACGTCTTCGAATACACTCTCACCGATGCCGACGGCAGCACGGCTACCGCCACGCTGACGATCGAGATCGGCGACAGCACTCCTGAAATCACTCGCCTGCCGAGCGGCGATGCGGAAACCCTCGTCGACGAAGCGGGCCTGCCCGCGCGCACCGGCGAATCGGAAGGTTCGGACGAACCTGCCGACAGCGAAACCGTTGCCGGCACGATCAGTTTCGTCTCGCCCGATGGCGTGGATAGCGTCGAGATCGATGGCGTCGTCGTCACCGGCCCCGGCCAGACGTTCGACGTGGGCGAAGGCACGCTGACGATCACGGGCTATGACCCGGACGCCGGCACGATCACCTATGAATTTACGCTCGAGGACAACACCTCGGGCGACGACGTTTCCTATGACGTCGACCTGACCGTGACCGACCTCGATGGCGATACCGCCACCGGCACCTTCACGATCTCCGTCACCGACGACGTCCCGACGGCCAATGACGACAGCGCGACCCAGGACGCAGAAGATGCTCCTGTCACCGTCGATGTCTTCACCAACGACGTCCAGGGCGCCGACTCGGTCCAGCTTGACGCGATCGCACTGGTCGATGGCACGCTCACGGGCGCAGGCAGCGTTGCCTACAATGGTGACGGCACCTTCACCTACACGCCTGCTCCGGGCGAAGAAGGCACCGTAACCTTCGACTACTCGATCACCGACGGCGATGGCGACGTCTCGACCGCCACGGTCACGATCACCCTGCTTCCCGACTCCACGCCCGAAATCACCATCGAAGGCGCGGACATTGTCTATGAATCGGGCCTGGGTGCGCGCGGCAGCGAACCGGCAGGTTCGGACGAGGCCAGCGACAGCGAATTCACCGGCGGCATCTTCAACCTGAATACCGGCGGCGATACCGTCGCATCGCTCGTCATCAATGGCGTCGATGTGACCGGCGGCGGCACCGTGACCACCGCGCGTGGTGTGCTCACCGTAACCGGCTCGGGTTCGGACTACACCTATACCTACGAGCTGACCGACAACACGCTCTCGGATCCCGACAGCGACACCTTCACCATGGTTGTGACGGACAGCGACGGCGACACGGATCAGACCACGATCGTCATCACGATTGTCGACGACAGCCCGTCGGCTGAAGACGATGCCAACGGCATCGCTGCAGGCGAGTACGGCCCGGTCGGGGGCAATGTGCTCGACAACGACACGCAGGGCGCCGACGGCGCAACCGTCACGTCCTATACCGGCGCCAACGGCTCGGGTTCGGCCGGCGACACCATCCAGGGTGAGTACGGTACGCTGACCATCGAAGCCGACGGCAGCTATACCTATACCCGCGATGCGGGCACCGAAGGCGGCGTCACCGACACCTTCAGCTATATCATCACCGATGGCGACGGCGACACCGCCACCGCCAACCTCGTGATCACGATTGCCAACAGCCCCGTCGTGCTCGACCTTCCGGTCGTGGGCGGCGCAGGCACGCTGGTCGACGAAGCGGGCCTCCCGGCCGGTTCGGACGCTGCCAGCGACAGCGAGTTCACTGCCGGCACCTTCACCTATGACGCGGACGATGGCCCGGCGACGGTCACCATCGACGGCACGCCGGTCACCGCTGTCGGCCAGACCTTCACCGGCAGCTTCGGCACGCTCACGATCACCTCGATCGCGGACGGCGTCATCGGTTACAGCTACGAGCTGACCACCAATACCAGCGGCGACGACACCTTCGACAGCTTCGCCGTGGTCGTCACCGACCAGGACGGCGACAGCGACGCGGGCGATCTCGAAATCGCGATCGTCGATGACGTCCCGACCGCAGTGGCCGATACCGACAGCGTCACCGAAGACGGTCCGCTGACTGCCGACGGCAATGTCATCACCGATGCCGAAGCCAATGGCGACAATGGCGCGGACACGCAGGGTGCAGATGGCGCAAGCGTCACCGGCGTCGCGTTCGGCGCGACCGACGGCACCGTGGGCAGCTCGCTCGACGGTGCCTATGGCTCGCTCGTTCTCAACGCTGACGGCAGCTATACCTACACGCTCGACAACACGAATCCGCTCGTTCAGGGCCTCGACTCCACCGAGAGCCTGACCGAGGTCTTCACCTACACCATCACCGATGGCGACGGCGATCCGAGCACCACCACGCTGACGATCACGATCAACGGCGCTGACGACATCGTGACCATCAACGGTCTCGATCTCCAGACGCCCGAACTGACCGTCGACGAAGACGACCTGGCCGACGGCTCCTCGCCCGATGCCGGCGCACTCGTGCAGAGCGGCAGCTTCACCGTCGACAGCCCGGACGGCCTCAGCGTCCTGACCGTTGGCGGCGTCCAGGTCTGGGGTGGCGGCGAAACCTATCCGATCACCATCACCGGCGATTATGGCGACGTCCGTATCACCGCAGTCGACGTCACGCTCGACGCGAATGGCGACGTGGTCGCGGCTACCGTCTCCTATGAGTACGAGCTCAGCGACAACACGCTCGACCACTCGGTCGCAGGCGAAGACTCGCTGGTCGACAGCTTCGACGTCGTTGCAACCGACACCGATGGCTCGAACGATACCGCATCGCTCGACATCGAAGTGATCGACGACGTCCCGACCGCTCTCGACAACGAGAACACCGTCACCGAAGGCGCGCAGGTTTCGGGCAATGTCATCACGGACGACAATGGTTTCGGCGTCGATGTTCCCGGCGCAGACGGCCCGATCACGGTGGTCGGCGTAACCGGCAGCACCGGCGGCGACGATAGCGCACCCTTCGTGGTCACGACCGCGCTCGGCACGCTCACCGTCCAGGCCGACGGCAGCTACACCTACGAAAGCTTCTCGGACTCGACCAACGCCGACACCACCGACACCTTCACCTACCAGGTCGTCGACGCTGACGGGGATCTGTCGACCGCGACGCTCGTGATCAACATCGACAATGTCGGCGTTGACGTGCTCGACGACGACGCAACCGTGAACGAGGCAGGCCTCGCCACGGGCAGCGATGCAGCGAGCGACAGCGAGATCGATGCCGACGGCCAGATCACCGCTCCGGGTGCGACCGGCACGCTGACCTTCACGCTGCTTTCGCCGGCTACCGGCACCTACGGTACGCTCACGCTCGACAGCGATACGGGTGAATACACCTACACGCTGACCAGCGCGGTCGATGGCGACTCGCTGGTGCCCAGTCAGGGCGGCGACAATGGCGCCAACACCGTGACCGGACAGGAAAGCTTCGATTACGAAGTGCGTGACGAATTCGGCAACCTCGTCGGAACCGGCACGATCAACGTCAACATCATCGACGATGTCCCCTCGATCGACGCAGCTTCGACCGATGGTGACGCGGTCACTCTGACCACGCAGGATGCGGATACGGTCGGCGGTACCGACACCGACGTATCGACTGCCGACTTCGGCGGCGCATTCACCGTCGTTTCGAGCGAATACGGCGCCGACGGTCCGGGCAGCATTGCCTGGGATTACAGCCTCGTTGTCGAAAACTCGGTCTCGAACCTGTCGAGCGACGGCGTTCCGATCGAACTGACCCTGGTCGGCGGTGTGGTCGAAGGCCGCGCAAACGGCACGCTCGTCTTCACACTCTCGGTCGATGCATCGACCGGCGAGGTTACGCTGACGCAGTATGAAGAAATCGACCACGCGCTTCCGGGTTCGAGCAGCAATTACGACGCTCAGCTCGCCGTGCTCGGCGACGGCCTCGTCACGCTCTCGGGCACCGCGACCATCACCGATGGTGACGGCGACATGGCCGACGAAACGGTCACGCTCGACCTCGGCGGCAACGTCCGCTTCGCCGACGACGGCCCGACCATCGACGCCGCGGTCACCGATGGTGATGCGGTCACGCTGACGACCTTCGACGCAGAAACCGTTGGCGGCACCAGTGTCGACGTCTCGGTTGCCGACTTCGGCGGCGCGTTCTCGGTTGCCTCGAGCGACTTTGGCGCTGACGGCGCTGGCTCGATTGCCTGGGATTACAGCCTCGTCATCGACAATGCGACTTCGGGTCTCACCAGCGATGGTGTTGCCGTGACGCTCTCGATGAACGGCGATGTGGTCGAAGGCCGTGCCAACGGCACGCTCGTCTTCACTGTCGCTATCGACGACACCACGGGTGTGGTGACGCTGACGCAGTACGAAGAGATCGACCACGATCTCCCGGGTGCAAGCTCGAACTACGACAGTCAGCTCGAAGCACTCGCCAATGGCGTGCTCTCGATCTCGGGCACCGCAACGATCACCGATGGTGATGGCGACACGGCTGAAGAGACCGTCCTGCTCGACCTCGGCGGCAACATCCGCTTCGCCGACGATGGGCCGACGATCGATGCCGCGGTCACCGATGGTGACGCGGTCACTCTGACGACCTTCGACGCAGAAACCGTTGGCGGCACCAGTGTCGACGTCTCGGTTGCCGACTTCGGCGGTGCGTTCTCGGTCGCATCGAGCGACTACGGTGCAGACGGCGCAGGCAGCATTGCCTGGGATTACAGCCTCGTCATCGACAATGCGACCTCGGGCCTCACCAGCGATGGTGTACCGGTCACGCTCTCGATGAACGGCGATGTGGTCGAAGGCCGCGCCAACGGCACGCTCGTCTTCACCGTCGCTATCGACGACACCACGGGTGTGGTCACGCTGACGCAGTACGAAGAGATCGATCACGATCTCCCGGGTTCGGACAGCAATTACGACAGCCAGCTCGAAGCGCTCGCCGACGGCGTGCTCTCGATCTCCGGCACGGCCACCATCACCGATGGTGACGGCGACACGGCTGAAGAGACTGTCGTCCTCGACCTCGGCGGCAACATCCGCTTCGCCGATGACGGCCCGACCATCGACGCTTCGGTCACCGATGGCGACACGGTCACTCTGACCACGCAGGATGCCGACACTGTCGGCGGTACCGACACCGACGTGTCGACCGCAGACTTCGGCGGTGCCTTCGCAGTCGACAGCAGCGACTACGGCGCAGACGGCGCTGGCTCGATCGCATGGGATTATGGCCTTTCGGTCGTGAGCTCGGCTTCGGGTCTCACCAGCGACGGTGTTGCCATCGAGCTATCGATGAACGGCGACGTCGTTGAAGGCCGCGCCAACGGCGTGCTCGTCTTCACCCTCGAGGTGAACGACACGACCGGCGTCGTGACGCTGACCCAGTACGAAGAGATCGATCACGATCTCCCGGGCGACAGCTCGAACTACGATACGCAGCTCGAAGTGCTCGGTACGGGCCTCGTTGAACTGACCGGCACGGCGACGATCACCGACGGTGACGGCGACACGGCTGAAGAGACCGTTGTCCTCGACCTCGGCGGCAATGTCCGCTTTGCCGACGACGGCCCGGCTATCGATGCCACGGTCACCGATGGTGACGCGGTCACTCTGACGACCTTCGACGCAGAGACCGTTGGCGGTACCAGTGTCGACGTGTCGGTTGCCGACTTCGGCGGCGCGTTCTCGGTTGCCTCGAGCGACTTTGGCGCTGACGGCGCTGGCTCGATTGCCTGGGATTACAGCCTCGTCATCGACAATGCGACTTCGGGTCTCACCAGCGATGGTGTTGCCGTGACGCTCTCGATGAACGGCGATGTGGTCGAAGGCCGCGCCAACGGCACGCTCGTCTTCACTGTCGCTATCGACGACACTACGGGTGTGGTCACGCTGACGCAGTACGAAGAGATCGACCACGATCTCCCGGGTTCGGACAGCAATTACGACAGCCAGCTCGAAGCGCTCGCCGACGGCGTGCTCTCGATCTCGGGCACCGCAACCATCACCGATGGTGACGGCGACACGGCTGAAGAAACCGTTCTGCTCGACCTCGGCGGCAACATCCGCTTCGCCGACGACGGCCCGAGCATCGATGCTTCGGTCACCGACGGCGATGCAGTTACGCTGACCACGCAGGATGCCGACACCGAAGGCGCAAACTTCGATTTCGACGTTTCGACTGCGAACTTCGGCGGCGCCTTCACGGTCACCAGCAGCGACTACGGCGCCGACGGCGCAGGCTCGATCGCCTGGGAATTCTCGCTCTCGATCGTCGGATCTTCCGGTGTTGACAGCGGCCTGACCCAGAACGGCGTGGCTATCTACCTCTACGACGTGGCGGGTGAAATCATCGGCTCGACCCAGACGCCGGGTGGCGGTGTGATCGACGGAACCAACATCGTGTTCTCGCTCGATGTCGACGCCTCGACCGGCGAGGTCACCCTCGTCCAGTACCAGGAAATCGACCACAGCCTTCCGGGCGACAGCTCGAACTACGACGCACAGCTCGAAGTGCTCGGCACCGGCCTCGTCAACCTGACGGGCACGGCGACGATCACCGACGGAGACGGCGACACGGCTGAAGAGACCGTGGTCCTCGACCTCGGCGGTAACGTCCGCTTCGCAGACGACGGCCCGGCTATCGATGCCACGGTCACCGACGGCGATGTGATCACGCTGACCACGCAGGATGCCGACACCGAAGGCGCTGCCAGCGACACCGACGTGTCGACGGCCAACTTCGGCGGAGCATTCTCGATCGCCTCGAGCGACTATGGCGCGGACGGCGCGGGTTCGACCGCCTGGTCCTACTCGCTGGTCATCGACAATGCCGTTTCCGGCCTGACCAGCGGCGGCAATCCGATCACGCTGAGCATGAACGGCTCGGAAGTCGAGGGCTTTGCCAACGGCGTGCTGGTCTTCAGCGTCTCGGTCGATGCCTCGACCGGTGAAGTGACGCTGACGCAGTACGAGGCGATCGATCACGATCTGCCGGGCGACACCAGCAATTACGACAGCCAGCTGGCAGTGCTTGCCGACGGCGTGCTCTCGCTCTCGGGCACCGCAACCATCACCGATGGCGACGGCGATACTGCTGAAGAGACCGTGGTCCTCGACCTCGGCGGCAACATCCGCTTCGCCGACGATGGTCCGATTGCTGTGGCTGATACCAACACCATGACCGAGGACACCGCTTCGGTGGTCGGCAATGTCGTGACGACCAATGCCGACGACTTCGGCGCGGATGGTGCGGGCAATCCTGCCGTCACCGCGATCTCCGGCTTCGGCGGTGCAGGCACAGTCGGCGGTTCGACCACCGGCGAGTTCGGCACCCTGTTCCTCAACGACGACGGCACCTATTCCTACGTTCTCAACAACGGCGCGGTGCAGTATCTCAACGTTGGTGACAGCGAGACCGATACCTTCACCTACACCATCGTCGACAGCGACGGTGATACCAGCACCACCACGCTGACGATCACGATCACGGGTTCGAATGATGCCCCGGTCCTGACGCCGAGCAATGTCGCGGTTTCAGAAGAAGGCCTGGAGGACGCCCTCGCAAATCCGATCGGCAACCCCGACACTGTCGGCACTCCTACCGATACGACCGACAGCCGCTCGGCTAGCGGATCGATCGGAATTTCCGATCCCGATAACGACGCGTTCACTGTGACGTTGGGCATTCCGACAACACCGGGCCTGACTTCGGGCGGCGAGACCATCGTCTGGAGCCTCAACGGAGCGCAGAATATCCTGACCGGTTCGACTTCGGAAGGCGTCGTCATCGCCGTTTCGATCGACAACGATGGTAACTATGACGTCATCCTCAACCGTCCGGTCGATCACGCGAACACTTCAGTTGAAGATATCCTCGGCTTCAGCATCCCCGTTTCCGTGAACGACGGCACCACGACCACGAGCCTGTCTGCAGGCATCACCGTGGTGATCGAGGACGACAGCCCGATCATCGGTTCCCTGACGCCGGCTAACGTCACCGTTGCCAACGCCCAGAATGCGACCGGCACGGGCACGTTCGACTATTCGCCGGGCGGCGACGGTCATGGCGAGTTCCACATCGCCTACACCGGTCCCGTAATCGACGGCCTCGACTACACGCTGACCCAGATCGACAGTGACAACGACGGTCAGAACGACGGTGCGATCCTGACGGCTTCGGCCAATGGTACCGACGTCTACACGCTCGAAGTCGATGTCGACGGCAACTACACCTACACGCTGCTGGCACCCGACACGGGTTCGAGCGAGACGATCTCGCTACTGAACCTCTCGGCAGGTGGCCCGGGCTTCCGCGAACTGGAAGACGATCCGAGCACCACCAACGTCGACGAGGACGGCCGCATCGAATTCCAGTCCAACGGAAACGGCGTGAACGCTTCGACCCAGGGCTTCGGTGTGTCCAACCAGTGGACCGATCCGGGTGAGTGGTTCACCATGGAATTCCACGAGCCGGGCAACCTTGGCATCAACGATGCTCCGCAGACCGATGCGGACATCCTGACCGGCGTCACGCTCAACGTGCAGCAGGTTCGCCAGGGTCCGGTCGACTTCCGCTGGACGGTAACGCGCTACAATGACGACGGCACGGTCGCCGAAACGGAAACCGGCATCATCACGATCTCCGCTGCCGGCGACCTGATCATCCCGACCACCATCGAGTTCAGCGAACTGCGGATGGAAAACATCGATGCGACCGGCACTGTGCGTTTCCGTGCGGACGTGACGGTCGAACGCTCGATCCTCCCGCAGGACGTTACGCTCGACTTCGAAGTCAGCGCGACGGACAACGATGGCGACACCACCAGCGTGTCGACCCTCTCGGTCTTCGTCGATGCCGACCTCACGCTTGCTGCGCCGCTCGCGATCAAGAGCGACCTTCTGGTCCAGCCCGAACTGCTCGACTACCAGCTGGCTAGCGACAGCACGGCAGCCACCGGCATGACCGGTCGTTCGATGGACGGTTCGCGCATGATGGCCCGCGCCAACGAGGCAACGGCTATCGCGGCAAGCGCCGCTGCCTTCGCCATGCCGGCGATCGAAGCGGAGTTCTCGCAGGCCTATGGCGACATCGCTTCCGCGAATGATCTCATGGTTAATTTCGAGTTTGCTGCCGCCTCGATGATCGAAGCGCCGCAGCTTCCGGAAGCCTATGCGGCGCACTTCGGTGGCCGTGTCGAGATCGACGCCATGGAAGGCCAGGACATCGCGATGGCGCATATCCTCGACGATGCGGGTGCCTTCACCGGCTCGCGGATCGAGGAAGCCATGGGGCTCGACCTCAACGCGGTCGACTATGCCGATCCTGCCGAGGTCTTCGCCGGCGTTCCGAGCGCATTCGAAGGCATCGCCATGGGCGATACCGGCAGCGCGATGGAAGCCCTGCTGATGCTTGAGGCCACCGTGCCCCAGGATGCGGCCGGCAGCCTCGTCGGAGGCGGTTCCGCCCTCGAAGAAGCGGTGGCCGAACTCCACGCCGAAGCACAGGTCGATGCCGTGGTGGCTCACTTCGCCGCCAACGACATGGGATCGGACGAGGGCGGCATGCTCACCGTCCCGGTCGAAGGCCTGCTCGACGGTATGGTCGGCAACGGCAACCCGTTCCACGCCGTCGGCATCGTGCAGACGGACCAGACAGATGAAGCCGCGCTGCTGGCAGCAACGGCATAAAATTGATACGGAATTTGCAAGAGGGGATTTTGCAATGAAGAAGACGACAGCGACAATCGCGCTGGCCGGAGCCGCGGTGGGCATGATGCCCGCTGCGGCATCCGCGCAAGATGACCTGATGAGCATGGAAGGCAGCCAGCTGCGCGGCGAGATCGAGCGCCGTTATGATGCCGGCCTTGCGATGACCAACAACTCGGCCGTCGTGAATGCGAACGACCCGCGTTACACCTGGGCGGCAGAGACCAAGGTCCAGTGCGGTATCGCGCTCGGCTATCTCAAGTCGAACACCCGCGACGAGGTCAGCATTTCCAAGTGCGCCATGGCCTATGACATGATGAACCGCGAGCCGACGCCTTATGTCGCGCCGCCGCCCCCCGCACCGCCGGCACCTCCGCCCGAGGTCTGCAATGCCGAGGCACCGGGCCTGATCTTCTTCGAATTCGATTCCGCCGTGCCGCAGCAGGATGCTGTCGAGACGGTCGAATACGTCGTCGAGAACGCACCGACCTGCAACTGGGACAGCTTTACCGTCGTCGGCCACGCCGACCGCGCAGGCAGCAGCTCCTACAACATCGGCCTGTCGGAAGACCGCGCCGAGGCGATCGCCAACCTCATGACCAGCCGCGGTATCCCGGCCGGTTCGATCACCACGCAGGCGAAGGGCGAAGAATCGCCCCGCGTGCCGACCGCCGACGGCGTGCGCGAGCTTCAGAACCGCCGCGTCGAAATCATCGTTAGCGAGTAAGAGAGGGGACAGAACAATGCGCAAGACAACCCTTGCAACCGCTGCTGCATTCCTGCTCGCAGGCTCGGCTCCGGCCGTGATGGCGCAGACCGCACAGGCCGAACCGGTCACGATGCAGGAGGCCATCCAGGTCGCCATGCAGTCGAACCCGGAAATCCTGCAGGCCCAGTTCAACAAGGAGGCGATCGAATTCGAACGCCGCCAGGCGCAGGGTCTCTACCTGCCGCGCGTCAATATCGAGGCCAGCGCGGGTATCCGCCGCCTCGAGAACAACACGCGTCGCCAGCTGGGCATTGCCGATGACGAGCTCTATCCGCTCGAAGCCGGCATCACCGGTGAATGGACCGTCTTCGACTTCGGTCGCCGCCGCGGCGAACTGCTGCGCCAGGCAGCCCGTGTCGACGGTGCATCGCTTCGCGTCGTGGAGCGTTCCGAGTTCATCGCGCTGCAGATCTCGCGCCAGTATCTCGACGTGCTGCTCCAGCAGCGCGTCGCTGCCGCGGCGCAGGACAATGCCATGTTCCACCAGTCGCTGGTCACCGACCTGTCGCGCGGCGTGGACGAAGGCTCGATCTCGATCGCCGACCAGCAGCAGGCCGAAGAGCGCCTCCAGTCGGCCCTCGTACGTAGCGAAGAAGCGAACCTGGATCTCCAGAACGCCTACATTTCGCTGCGCCGCCTGACCGGCATGGACATCTCGGCCGGCATGCTGCCGCCCGATCTCTCGGCTGCCATGCCGAGCGACCTGCCGACGGCCATCGGCCAGGCCCGCCTTAACAACCCGCTGGTTCGTGAAGCGCAGGCCGATGTCGATGCAGCCAATGCGCTGGTCGATTCGGCCGAAGGCGACCTGTGGCCGACCATCGGTATCGAAGCACGCGGCCGCGTGGGCGAGGATATCGACGGTTTCCGCGGCGAAACGAACGACCTGCAGGCCCGCGTGGTCCTGCGCTGGGACGTCTTCGACGGCGGCATCAATCGCGCCAAGCTGCAGGAAACGGTCCGCCAGGCGAGCCTCGCGCGCTACGCCCTGCACGATCGCCAGCGCGAAGCGGAAGAAGATGTCCGCCTCGCATGGCAGCAGCTCGATACGCAGCGCCGTATCACCGAGCAGCTCGGTCGCCAGAGCCAGGTCAGCGATGACCTGCTGCTGAGCTATCGCAGCCAGTTCAACATCGGCCGCCGCTCGCTGCTCGATGTGCTCGATGCGCAGAACACCCGCTTCAATACGCAGGTGCGTCTCGAAACGGCACGCTTCTCGCAATTGTTCGCGCAGTATCAGACGCTAGCTGCTACGAACAACTTCCTAGACGCGCTCAACATTGCTCCGGGTGCCGGAGCGGGCGAGGACGAACGCGGACGGTTCAACTACGGACCGCCCACCGATGCCGAGCTCCAGCGGCGCGTCTACGGAGACTGACACCGCGCGAGGGGCAAGGGCCGTTTAGGCTATGGAACAAGCAATTGCCGAACAGATCGACGGGCGGGTCCTTGACCCGCTCGTCGAATGCATTTCTGAGGGGGCTCGCCGCTACGGCCTGCCTTTTGCCCGCGACCTGCTCGCACAGCTGCCGCGCAATGCCGACGGCTTCCTGCCCTATCACCAGGCTCCCGCCGCGCTCGACCTGGCGGGTCTCAACTATGATGTGGTCGAACGCAGCCGCCTTCCGGCGGGTTCGACCATGCTTCCGGCAATCGTCGCACTCGGCGAAAGCGGATACGTTCTCCTTCTCGAAGCGCAGGACGACGAAGTTCTCGTCTGGCGCCCGGACACGGGTGGTGAGGTCTGGGAAAAGCGCAGCGAGTTCGCAGAGAACTACACCGGTCGCCTGATCCAGATCCACGGTGATCCCGACCGCATGCGCGCCGACGAGGCGCCGTGGCACGCCAAGGCACGCACACACTGGTTCTGGGGCGAGCTGCGCCGTGAGCGAAAGGCGTTCATGCCCGTGCTGCTGGCCTCGCTGCTGATCAACCTGCTCGCGGTCGCGCTGCCGATCTTCACAATGAACGTCTACGACCGCGTGATCCCGAACCAGGCACAGGAAACGCTCTGGGTGCTGGGCACCGGTGTGCTGCTCGCCTTCGTTCTCGAGTTCGCGCTGCGCCGCGCGCGCACCTCGATCGTCGACGAGATCGCACAGCGGCTCGACCTCAAGCTGAGCCAGAAGATCTTCTCGCGCCTCCTCGCCGTGCCGCTGGCAGAGCGCAAGGGCCACACCGGTTCGCTTGCCGCACGCGTCGCCGAATATGCCACCGTGCGCGATTTCTTCGCCTCGACCTCGGTCGTTCTCGTGGTCGACGTGCTCTTCCTCATCGTCTTCGTGGCGGTCATCGCGATCATCGCGGGCTGGCTCGCGCTGGTGCCGCTGACGATCATCGCGCTGATGGCGATCGCCGGCTTCGTCCTGCAGAAGAAGGTCGTCGAGGCCTCGCAGGATGCACAGGCAGACTATGGCCTCCAGCAGACGCTCCTGGTGGAATCGCTGACCGGCGCGGAAACGCTGAAGGCGATGGGCGGCGAGGGCGGCATGCTGTCGCGCTGGCACCGCCTTGCAGAGATCGGCGGCCACTCGCAGCTGCGCCTGCGCAACATCAACTCGGTTGCCGTAAGCCTCGCGCAGGTCTTCCAGCAGATTTCGACCGTCTCGCTGATCATCGGCGGTTACTACCTCTTCGCCGCAGGCGAGATCACGATGGGCGCGATCATCGCCATCGTCATGCTTGCCTCGCGTTCGCTCGCACCTGCCGGCCAGATCGCCTTCCTGCTGACCCGCGGTCGCCAGGCGAAGGAAACGCTCGCCAGCATCGAGCGCATGTTCGAGGGCGGTGACGAGCGCAAGCTGGGTGCAAGCGTCGCGCCGGGTGCGATCACCCGCCCGCGCATCGAGTTCAAGGACGCCGAGTTCCGCTACAGCGAGGAATCGCCGACCGCGCTTTCCGGCCTTAACCTCACGATCGAGCCGGGCGAACGCATCGCGATCGTGGGCCGCGTGGCTTCGGGCAAGTCGACCTTCGGTCGCCTGCTCTGCGGCCTCTATGCACCGACCGAAGGCGCGATGACGGTGAACGGCATCGACAGCCGCCAGTATCGCCCGCAGCAGCTGCGATCCGCGCTCGGCTTTGTCGGGCAGGACGCCGCGCTCTTTTCCGGTTCGGTTCGCGAGAACCTGACGCTCGGCCGCATGGGCATTTCCGAGGAAGAGCTCGTCAACGCGATGCGTGCGACCGGTGCCGACAGCTATCTTTCGCGTGACGCCGGAGGTTTCGACCGCGCCGTGGGCGAAGACGGTCGCCAGCTTTCGGGCGGACAGCGCAGCTTCCTCTCGCTCGCTCGCGCGATGGTCGAGCCGCGCGAGCTCCTGTTCCTCGACGAGCCGACCGGCGCGATGGACAGCGAGACCGAGAAGCTCTTCGTCGAGCGTCTTTCGAAGGCGATGCAGCCCGAACAGACGCTCGTGATCTCGACCCACCGCCCGGCGCTCTTCGCGATCTGCAACCGCCTGATCGTTCTCGACAAGGGCCGCATCGCGGCTGACGGCCCGGTCGCCGAAGTCCTCGCCAAGGCAGGTGCGGCACGCGGAGAGGCCTCGTGAGCGTCTTCGTAAGGAAGCAAATGCGCCGCTATGGCGCCTTCGTCGTCCTCGGCGCGGCAAGTTTCCTCGTGGGCACCTCCTCGCTGCTGGTTCCGCAGCAGAGCGTCGCTGCCATGGCCAAGCTCGAACCCGAATTGCAGCAGGACCTGGCCGCGATGACTACTGCCGCCGAACCGGCTGCAGAGCTCGCGCAGAGCGATGTGCAGGGAGCCCTCGAAGGCAATCTCGCAATTCCGACCATGAAGAATGGCGTCGAACGGGCAGGGCGGTTCGCCGGTATTCCCATGTCCTCCGCGCATTACGGTACGGCGACCGACTGTCTCGCACAGGCCGTCTATTACGAGGCCGCGCTTGAGCCCGAGCAGGGACGCCGTGCGGTGGCGCAGGTCGTGCTCAACCGCGTGCGCCATCCCGCCTATCCGAACAGCGTGTGCGGCGTGGTGTACCAGGGCTGGAACCAGCCGGTCTGCCAGTTCAGCTTCACTTGCGACGGTGCGCTGATGCGCAAGCCGCGTGCCGACCTGTGGCGCAACGCCAAGGCCATCGCGCGCGAGGCGCTCGCCGGTCACGAGGTCGCCGAAGTGGGCACCGCGACCCATTACCACGCCGACTATGTCCTGCCGTACTGGGCCTATCGCCTCGGCAAGATCGCCAAGATCGGCCGTCACATCTTCTACCGCTTTCCGGGCTCGCCCGGTCGTTCGGCCAGCTTCTACGGCCGGTGGGCAGGGCGCGAATACAAGCCGGCGATCGACTTCGCGCGTTTCCGCCGCGATGCCGCGGCCGAGCTCGCAGCCAGTGCGGTTCCGGAATATACTCCCGGCACCACCGTCACGCCCGACGTGAAGGATCGCCACGCGGCAGCCGACGTCGGCGGACGGATCGACACCACCAAGGAATGGCGCCTGACGATCCCCGATCCGGTGCAGTTGAGCGCCAGCTATCACTCGACCCTCAGCGGGCAGGGCGAAGTTCCCGCCAATACCATTTCTTCTTCGGAGCAAGCGCAATGAGCGTCGCACAGCGCTGGAATGCGATGACTGCAGCACGCCGCCTCATTATCGTGGCGGCCGTGGGCATGGCCCTGCTGTTCTCCTGGGCTGCCTTTGCGGAGGTCGACCAGATCACTCGCGGGACCGGCAAGGTCATCCCCTCGAGCAAGGCGCAGCTTGTCCAGCCGGCCGAACCTTCGGTCGTTGCCGAGATCCTCGTGCGCAACGGGCAGAGCGTGAAGAAGGGCGACCTTCTGGTCCGCCTCGACGATTCGCAGAGCGCATCGGCGCTCGGAGAGCTCCAGACCGAGAACGAGCGCCTTCAGGCGCGTGCCCAGCGCCTCGATACAGAGGCTTCAGGCGGTACGCTCGGCTGCGAAACCGGCACGGCATGTGCCGAGGAACGCCGCCTCGCGCAGGCTCGTGCGGATACGGCGCGGGCCCGCGAAGCTTCGCTCGCCTCGGCCGTCGAACAGCGTCGACGCGACCTCTCGGAAGCGCAGGCGACCGCCACGAGCCTCGAAAGCAGCCTTCGCCTCGCACGCGAACAGGTCAGCATGCTCGAACCGCTCGCGGCCCGGAACATCGTCCCGCAGACCGACCTGCTGCAGGCGCAGCGCGACGTCGTCGATCTTCAGGGTCGCCTCTCGGCAGCCCGCCAGGCCGCCGGTCGCGCATCGGCAGCGATCCGCCAGGCACAGGCCGATCTCAGCCAGGCCCGCGCGGATTTCCGCCAGCAGGCCCTTGCCGAGCGCAGCGAGATCTCGACCCGCATCGCGGTCAATGAGGAAAGCATTCGCGGAGCTGCCGCAAGGCGCGACCGCAACGAGCTGCGCGCCCCGTCTGACGGCGTGGTCAACGACCTCCAGGTCTCGACGCAGGGCGGCTTCGTCAACGCGGGCGAGCAGATCATGCAGATCGTTCCGGTGGGCGACAAGCTGCTGATCGAGGCGCGTATTTCGCCTAGCGATCGCGCCTTCGTGAAGGTCGGAGACAACGCCAACGTCAAGGTCACCGCCTACGATTTCTCGATCTATGGCGGGATGAAGGGCAAGGTCGTACAGGTCAGCGCCGACAGCATTTTCGACGAGGTCGAGCGTGAGGCCTATTACGCCGTGGTGATCGAGACCGATGCCGCCTTCATCGAGAAGGGTGGCGTCCGCCTGCCGATCGTGCCGGGCATGATCTGCGACGTCGAGATCCTGACCGCGCGCCGCAGCGTGCTGTCCTACCTCTTCAAGCCGGTGAACCGCGCTTTCGACCGCGCGATGACCGAGCGATAGTTTCGGGGAGAGAGAGGCGTGGTGCCGCAGCGCCGCGCCTCTCGTAAATCAGCTCAATAGCCGTGCAGGAAGTTCTGCTTTGCGCCCAGGCTCATGACCGGGCGATAGCCGTGGCTGCGCGAGGCATCGAGCGGCGTCGATCCAACATTGTCTAGCATCACGAAGCCTTCGTCGGTCTTCACCAGCAGGACGGCGTGGTCGCGGCGACGGATGAGGTCACGCGCGAGCGTGAGCATCATGTCCTCGCGCTTCACGCCGGCAGCGGCAAGCAGCTCCATCTTGAGCAGCGCGAAATCTTCGCAGTCTCCGCGGCCGAGGCGCAGCGTGGTCGCGGCATCGGCCCAGTAATCGCTGCGGCCGAACAGCTCGGTATCCTCGGCGTGGCCGATCCGGCGGTTCACCCAGCTGTTGACCGAAGCGATGAGGTCGCGGCGGCTGGTGCCGGAAACGCCCATCGTCGCCAGTGTCGGAGCGAGATCGGTCCGAGCGCCGCTGACACGCTGCCACTGGGCATCGAAACTCGTGCGTCCGATCGGAACCATGCGGCTGCCGAGCACGATGTCGCGGCTCCCGCTCGGACGGGGCGCGACGAAGGCGAGCGTCGGGCGCGGCGTAGCAAAGCGCGGGCTGCGCTGCGTGAACTGCGGCTCGAGTGAGAAGGGCTTTTGCGCAATGCTGCAAGCCGGCTGGACGCGCGGAGCAGGAGCAGCCGCCGGTTCGAACTTCCGGTTGGTGCCACCTGCGAGCAGCGGGTGCGATGCAGGTGCTGCCTGCTGCGCACGGATCGCATCGAGAGCGCTCGTTCCGCCGAGGATCTGCGAAGCCTTGCTCGGCGCAGGAGCCGCTATGGCGACCGGCGCTGCGGGCGACAGAGGCGCGCAACCGGTCGGCATTTCGGCGAGCGCGGCGGGCACCAGTGCGGCGCCGGGCATCGCGTGAGCGGAAGGGGCAAGGGCGAGTGCGGCGAACGCACCGAAGGCAGTTCCGCAAAGGGCCCTTGTCGAGCGGGAAAGGAAGGTGGCTCCGACCATGGACCCATGGCTAAGGCCACAGACTCAAGGATCGGTTTCCCGCTTTGGTTAACAATGCAATAGGATTTGGAGGGATGCTCTGGCAATCCCGCAGGAGGCTTAGGTATCTGCCCTCAAGAAGCGATCAAGGCTTGCTTAATCGGGAGGGGGTCAGGCCCGGATCCGCTTGCGCCGCTTCTGGCGCTTGGTGGCAGGCCTGTTCCAGCTGCGAGAGCTGCGCCGCGCTGCCGGGTCCGTTTGGCCGTATGTAAAGTAGCCATGCGCCACGCGCTTCTTGCGTCGCTTGCGCCGGCTCTGCGAACCGCCTCTGGATTTCGAAGGCACATGCGAGGCGAGGCCGACCATCCGGCCCGCACCGGCAATCACATCGGCGACGACAAGGACCGGCCAGAACATAAAGAGTTCGGGCTGTTTTGCTGTCCAACGCGCGGCAAGCGTGCGCGGCAAAATCTGCCGGTGCAGCAGGGATGCGACAAGGCATGCGCCAAGGTAGGCGCAGAAAACTGCGAGATATGCGACCACTTTTTCCTCTTTGTATTGGCGCCCCCTGGGGAGGCGCGGGCCGCGGGATATTCGGCTCGTCGCAGCTGCGCAACCGTTCATGGACAAAGCTTGTCGAAAACACGCAGACGTGTCTGCCCGGCAACAGGATATTGCGGGGAGCAGGCGGAACTGCCCTGCCGGCAGGCACGAAAAAGGGCGGCGCCTTGCGGCACCGCCCTTCGAAATTCTCGAAACGAGAAAGAAGCTTACTTGAGCTCGACGGTACCGCCGGCTGCTTCGATCTTGCCCTTGATTTCTTCTGCTTCCGCCTTGTTGACGCCTTCCTTGAGCGGCTTCGGCGCGCCTTCGACGAGACCCTTGGCTTCGGTCAGGCCCAGGCCGGTGATGGCACGGACTTCCTTGATGACCTGGATTTTCTTGCCACCGTCGCCGGTGAGAATGACGTCGAATTCGTCCTTCTCTTCAGCCGGTGCACCTGCGTCGCCACCGCCGGCCGGGCCAGCAACAGCAACAGCAGCAGCGGCGCTCACGCCCCACTCTTCTTCAAGCGCCGTGGCAAGCTCAGCGGCTTCCATGACGGTCAGCTTCGACAGTTCTTCAACAAGCTTGGCGATATCAGCCATGATGTTTCACTCCAATAAATAGGCCGGGGTGTCCTGCGGACTCTGCCCCGATGAATATGTGTTCGTGCGTCGAACCAGCTCTTACGCGGCTTCCTTGGCGCCGTAGGCACCGAAGACACGAGCGAGCTTGGCTGCGGGTGCGTTGACGACCTGGGCAACCTTGGTTGCAGGTGCGTTGACGAGGCCCACGATCTTGCCACGCAGTTCGTCGAGGCTCGGCATCGAGGCGAGTGCCTTGACCCCAGCTTCGTCGAGCTTCGTTGCGCCCATCGAACCGCCGACGATTTCGATCTTGTCGGTGGTCTTTGCGAAGTCCACGACAGCCTTGGCTGCAGCAACCGGATCCTCGGAGTAACCGAGGGCGGTCGGACCGTTCAGGAATTCTTCGATTCCCGAGTAGTCCGTGTCCTTCAGGGCGAGCTTGGCGAGACGGTTCTTCGCAACCTTGTAGGACGCACCGGCTTCACGCATCTTCGTACGCAGTTCGGTCGACTGGTCGACCGTAAGGCCCAGGTTGCGGGTCACGACGACCACGCCTGCCTGGTTGAAGACTTCAGTGAGCTGGGCGACCGAATCGGCTTTCTGCGAACGATCCATGCCATACTCCTTCACTATGACCGCACGGGACATGCTCCCGAACGATCGGCTACGTTTGTCCATGCCGAAAAGACGACACGGGCGAGTCCGTTGATGGGGAAGGAGTGCGCCAAATGGCGCGAAACGGCGGGTTTGAAGCCCACCATGAAAATCTCTTTTCCCCGTCTAGGCTGGAAATTAAGACCGGCAAATCCCGGTCACCAACTGTCTCGGACGGATGATCGGCTTGCCTTGCGGTTTGCCGGTCGGCCGCGCATCTAGCGGCTCGGGTGCAGGAGTCAAGTTTTCCGTGGCATCGGAGCCGGAAAGCATCGGCCAAATGCGAAGGGACCCGGCTCTTTCGAACCGGGTCCCTGAGATGTCGATGGCGTCCCGCGCAATTGCGGGATCGTCAAAGCGCTTATTCGGCAGCCGGAGCTTCTTCGGTGCCGGCTTCGACGGTGGCGTCGACAGCAGCTTCGTCGGTGGTGACGGTTTCGTCGACGACCGGTGCTTCAACCGTAGCTTCAACCGGAGCTTCGACAGCGGTTTCTTCTACCGGTGCTTCTTCGGTTGCGGTTTCGCCGCATGCTGCGAGCGAGAGTGCAACGGGGAGAGCGGCGACGAGAGCGATCTTCTTCATGGTATTCATGTTCCTAAGCGCCATGATTGGCGCAGCCATAAAATAGCCACATTCTATCGAGTCGCATATACGAAAAATGCATCGGACCCGTGGCCCGATGCATTTTCTTGGTCTTGCCCCCTTAAACGCCGGGTTTTCCGTAGGCGAGCAGGTCGCCCGGCTGGCACTCGAGCTCGCGGCAGATCGCTTCGAGGGTCGAGAAGCGGATCGCCTTGGCCTTGCCCGTCTTGAGGATCGAGAGGTTGGCGAGGGTGAGGCCGACACGGTCTGCCAGCTCGGTGAGCGTCATGCGGCGTTCGTGGAGGAGGTCGTCGAGTTTGACCATGATCTGGGTTCCTTCTTCGGCTGGCATCACACGGTCCCTTCGAGATCGGCGCGCATGGCGGCACCGTGGCGGAAAACGCGGGCGAGGATGAACAGCACGACCACCAGGACGATACCCGAGAGGTCTAGGCCGGCATCGATGGTCACACCTTCATGATCCTCGAACAGCTTGGCGATATAGAGCGCGAGACCGGCGGCAGGGATGGCGAGCAGCTGGGCGGCAAGCGCAATCCAGCCCATCAGGGTCAGGCGCTCGGCATTCTCCGGCACGAAGGGGTCGCCTTCGCCGACGGTGCCGATGATCTGGCGCAGGAGGCGCAGGAACCAGAACGCGGCAAGCAAGAGGATGATGGCGAACATGAGCACGCCGGCGACGGGTGCGAGCGGGAAGACGAAATCGGGATTGCCGAGATCGGCGGCGGCTTCGGCCGTGATGCGGTCACGCATGAAGACGATGATCGGCAGGCCGATGGCGAGGGCGATGACGCCGAGAGCCACCACGCCCTGCATGAACAGGACGAGCACCTTCCCGGCGAGCAGCAGCGGGTCATTGGGGCGAGTTGTCACGGGCAGTCTCCTTTGGCCGGTGATCAGGCGATGGCAGGCGCTGCGAGGATCGCGACCTGTGCGGCGGGCACGGCGGTCACGGTCTGAAGCGACAATACAGTGATGACGATGGCTGCGCAGGCAGCGGCGAACTGGGTGGTGAGGCGGGTCATTTATCGAACTCCTTGATCTTCAATATCGATAATCAATAAGCCGAGTCGCATTTATTGTCAATCAATAATATTGAAAAACGATATGTGGTAGATCGAATTGCGATATGAGCCACGGAAAGCTGCGGGTTTCCAGGCTTTTGCGCCCGCCGGAATTGGGCTTATAGTCGCAGCAGGGGAGGGATTTTTCCGGCATGATCTTTCGCGCACTGCTGTTCAGGCTCACCCTGTTCTACCTCGTGGTGACGGGGGTAGTGCTGGGCGTCGTTGCCGCCGCTCCATCGTTGGCGGACTTTCTTCCGATAGGGGGTGCGCAGACCTTGCTCAGCCAGACAGTGAGCGATCCGTTCGGCGGCGTGAAGATCGGCGCGGAAAAGGTCGCCAACCTTGGCGGATCGGTCTTCTGGCTGTTCATCGCGGTAGCGGGCGCGGTGCTGACCACGCTGCCGGTGACCTGGACCTACATGGCGAGCCGCAGCCGCGCGGAATACGACCAGGCGCTGGTCGAGACGATGATCGTCCTGCCGATTGCAGTGACCGCCATTGTCGTGATGGTGCACAATTCGCTGGCGCTGGCCTTCTCGCTCGCCGGGATCGTCGGCGGGGTGCGCTTCCGTAACACGCTCAAGAGTTCGGGCGATGCGATCTACATCCTGCTCGCGATCGGTATAGGGCTGGCCGCAGGCATCGGCGCGCTCGAGATCGCGCTCGTGATGACGATCATGTTCAACTATTCCTTCGCGCTTCTCTGGATGGTCGATTACGGCGCGAAGGACGGCACCCATCGCTACTTGCGCTCACCCAAGCGCGAGGAGCCCGAAGACACGCATGACCAGTCGGGCGAGGGCAGCGAGCCGCGCTGAGCGGGACTGCTATCTGCACTTCCTGAACAGCTTGCGCTCCATAGATTCGCTGCTCGCGATGTCTTCGAAAAATCCGGCGAGATAGCTCGCCATCGCGGATTTGGTCCGCGCATCTGCATGAGGGATGCGCGTGAGTTCTGCTTCGAACTCGCCCCGCAAGGAACGCAAGTTCTCCGCCTCGGCTGCCACCAGCCCGTTGAAGGTGCAGAAACCCCGATAGACGCGCGTCTTGACCGAATGCGTCCCGAGCTGCGCGTTGGGCGCGGCATAGGTCGCGTCCACCAGACCTGCGTTGTCGAAATCATAGGGGACAGGCGTGAGGCTCCTGCGCGCGGCCTTGTCCTCACCGAACAGGCGTGAGTTGTGACAGCAATCGTCGCCTTCGGGGCTCAGCACCATGGACCAGTCGGTATTGCCGATCATGTACTGGAAGAGCGCGTATCGGGCCGCATCCTGCTGGTCGAGCCAGCTGACCGAAATGTCCGAGGTGTCGATTTCCTTGCGTCCCAACCGGCGTGCGGCATCGTCGCCATCCTCGATGAAGAAGCCGAGCCGCTGCGTCACCAGCTCGCCCTCGTCCATGTAGCGGATGCGTGCGAGCCTCACCCTCAGGCTTTCTGGCGTGACGATATTGTAGAGCCGGTAGGCGGCATATTCGCGCAGGATCGTCTGCTCCGATGCATCTCGGTCACGGCAGTGGGTAACCAGCTTGATGCTTCCCTGGCGGTGGAAGAGCGAGCTCTCATCCGGTTTCTTGGGGAAGGCGACGCGCAGCGGCGGGAAGCGGCAGTTCTCGCGCTTGCGCCGCGACTTTCCGCGCGCAGCAAGCGTGATCGCGTGGGTCTCGCCCGCGACCTCGATCTGCGCGGGGTAGGGATCGGTAGAACGTTGCGCGCGGCGCGAAATGTGCCCGACCGGGCCGGTAATGGTGACCTCGAGTGTCTCGTCGCTCGCAAAGAGTGGAGTCACCTCTCCCTTGCTGTCCTGCGCACTCGCGGGCGCGGCGAAGGCCAGGGCTAGAGCGAGGCTCGCCAACCGGATCATTGCACTGGCTCGCCTTGCTCGGGGTTCAGCGCGCGCGATTTCCAGTTTCCGTCGCGGTCTTTCTCATGCGCCGTCAGCACATCGCCTTCGATGACGAGGAAACTTCTCGGGCCGCGGTAATGAGAGGAGATACCCGTATCGACGCGGATCAGCCTGCCGCCGAGATCGGTGACGATGCCCGACACGGACGGCGTATGCGCCACAAGTAGGCGGTCCGCATCGTAGCGGGTCAAGACGGTTGCCAGCTCTTGCTCGCGCGACAGCCTCGCAGGATCGTCGGGCGCAGGCTCCTCGCGGCGGACGTTTCCGCGGTACCAGAGCGGACCGAGCGGTGCTTCGAGGATGCCGCGGTCGATGGCTTCGCCGCTGCCGAGCGCGTATTCATGCCTGCCGTTGAGCATGTCGATGGGCTCGCGCGTCATCTCCTCGCTCAGCCCACCATGCACGAAAAGAGTCCGTCCGACCTTCGCGACAGCCGGGAGGCTCGCCGCCCAGCTGCCCAATTCGCCGCCGGGACGCCAGGCCCTGCGATGTTCGAGCATTCCGAGCGGCGTCTCGGCGAACCACATGTCGCGCATCTCGTCGCTCGAAAGCTCGGGCTGCCGTTGCTTGTAAAAGGCCTCCAGGGCTTCGCGGTTCGCCTTCCAGGTTGCCTCGCGCCGCGCCTCCGAACTGTCGTCGCGAAAGGCCTCGTATTCGCCGGGGTCGACATAGCGCAAGTCGCCGATGACATTCATGGCTTCGTGATTGCCGAGTAGCACCGTCACGCTTCCGCCAGCGGACTCTGCTTGCTCGCCCAGCGACTGGAGATGCCGGATGATCCTCAGCGAATCCGGCCCGCGATCGGTGATGTCGCCCAGCTGGACGAGCACGGTCTCCGCGCCGGACCAGCGCCCTTCCTCGTCGATGAGGGCGGCCTGCCGGGCGATGTCCGCCCAGGCCTCGTAATCGCCGTGAAGGTCTCCGACAGCGACGATCCGGGCCGCCGCAGCTTCGCTTTCCCGCGCGTGCAGGGGGGCGGCAACGAGTGCCGCAACGGCCGCAAGGAACAGCAGGATCGCGCGCATCAACTCTCCCTCTCCTCCGCCCTTTCTAACACAGATTTTCCGAGTTCGTAGGTCGGCGATTTTCGGGCGGTCCAAGGAGGTTTGACAAAGCCCCGCACGCTTCCTACATGCCCTCCCGACCGCACGCTTCGAGCGAGTCTGATTCATGCGCGGGGATCGGACACAGGATGGAAGCGGCGTTTCCATATCGCGACGCTTTATATGAGCTGCAGCTGCCGCCGCTATTGGCGTGCATTCGCTGCGGCCTTTTTGCGTCTCGCGATACGGCTCTCACGCGCATGAGACACTGATTTCCGGTCCCGACCGCCCTGAAAAGCGTGGGTGGGACCAGATGCACACGAGAAGAGGTACACACCCCTTATGGCTACCAAGGCGAAGGCAACCCGGAACACTGCTTCGGGCACTGCAAAGCGGCGTATCCGCAAGATCTTCGGCGACATCCACGAAGTCGTCGACATGCCCAACCTGATCGAGGTCCAGCGCGAGAGCTACGAACAGTTCCTGCGCTCGAACAAGGAGATCGACTACGTCTCCGGCCTCGAAAAGACGCTGCGTTCGGTCTTCCCGATCCGCGACTTCGCCGGCACCGCCGAACTCGACTTCGTGCATTACGAACTCGAAGCGCCGAAATACGACATCGTCGAATGTCGCCAGCGCGGCATCACCTATGCTGCGCCGATGAAGGTCACGCTGCGCCTGATCGTCTTCGAAGTCGACCAGGAAACCGAGACCCGCTCCGTGCTCGATATCAAGGAGCAGGACGTCTACATGGGCGACATGCCGCTGATGACGGACAACGGTACCTTCATCATCAACGGTACCGAGCGTGTCATCGTCTCGCAGATGCACCGTTCGCCGGGTGTGCTGTTCGACCATGACCGTGGCAAGACGCACAGCTCGGGCAAGCTCCTCTTCGCTGCCCGCATCATTCCGTATCGTGGTTCGTGGCTCGACTTCGAATTCGACGCCAAGGACATCGTCAACGTGCGTATCGACCGCAAGCGCAAGCTGCCGGTCACCGCACTGCTCTATGCTCTCGGCCTCGACAGCGAAGGCATCCTCGACCACTTCTACGACAAGGTCGAATGGAAGCGCGCCACCGGCAAGAAGGGCGAAGGCTGGAACATCCCCTTCGTGCCCGAGCAGTGGCGTGGCCAGAAGCCGGCCTTCGCGCTGGTCGATGCCAAGACGGGTGAAGAAGTCTTCCCCGCCGGCCAGAAGATCAGCCCGCGTGCCGCCAACAAGGCTGCCAAGGACGGTCTCAAGACCCTGCTGCTCCCGACCGAGGAAGTCTTCGGCCGTTACGCCAGCGAAGACCTGATCGACGAAAGCACCGGCCGCATCTACATCGAAGCGGGTGACGAGGTCTCGGCAGAGAACCTCGAGGCGCTCGACGCTGCCGGCGTCGACAGCCTGACGCTGCTCGACATCGACCACGTCAACACCGGCCCCTGGATCCGCAACACGATGAAGGTCGACAAGGCCGAGAACCGTGATGAAGGCCTCGAGGCGATCTACAAGGTCATGCGTCCCGGCGAACCGCCGACCAAGGAAACCGCAGAAGCCCTGTTCGAAGGCCTGTTCTTCGACGGCGAGCGTTACGACCTATCGGCCGTCGGTCGCGTCAAGCTCAACATGCGTCTCGACCTCGATGCGGAAGACACCGTCACCACGCTGCGCAAGGAAGACATCCTCGCCGTGGTCAAGGAACTGGTCGACCTCAAGGACGGCAAGGGCGAAGTCGACGACATCGACAACCTCGGCAACCGCCGTGTGCGTTCGGTCGGCGAACTGCTCGAAAACCAGTACCGCGTCGGCCTGCTGCGCATGGAGCGCGCGGTCAAGGAGCGCATGAGCTCGGTCGACGTGTCGACCGTCATGCCGAACGACCTGATCAACGCGAAGCCCGCCGTGGCTGCCGTGCGCGAGTTCTTCGGCTCGAGCCAGCTCTCGCAGTTCATGGACCAGACCAACCCGCTTTCGGAAGTCACCCACAAGCGCCGCGTTTCGGCGCTTGGCCCGGGCGGCCTCACCCGCGAGCGTGCCGGCTTCGAAGTGCGCGACGTTCACCCGACGCACTATGGCCGTATCTGCCCGATTGAAACGCCGGAAGGCCCGAACATCGGTCTGATCAACTCGCTCTCGACCTTCGCGCGCGTCAACAAGTACGGCTTCATCGAGACGCCGTATCGCGTCGTGAAGGACAACAAGGTCACCGACGAGGTCATCTACCTCTCGGCGATGGAAGAGCAGAAGCACACCGTCGCACAGGCTTCGGCCGATCTCGACGACAAGGGCGGCTTCGTGGAAGAGCTGGTCTCGGCTCGCCAGAACGGCGACAACCTGATGGCCCCGCGCGACACGATCACGCTGATGGACGTTTCGCCCAAGCAGCTCGTCTCGGTCGCTGCATCGCTCATTCCGTTCCTGGAAAACGATGACGCCAACCGCGCACTGATGGGCTCGAACATGCAGCGCCAGGCCGTGCCGCTCGTGAAGGCGGAAGCGCCCTGGGTCGGCACCGGCATGGAAGAAACCGTTGCCCGCGATTCGGGTGCGGCGATCACCGCCAAGCGCGGCGGCATCGTCGACCAGGTCGACGCGACGCGTATCGTGATCCGTGCCATCGGCGATGTCGAACCCGGCCAGTCGGGCGTCGACATCTACACGCTGCAGAAGTTCCAGCGTTCGAACCAGGACACCTGCATCAACCAGCGTCCGCTGGTGAAGGTGGGCGAGACGATCGAAGCCGGCGACGTTATCGCCGACGGTCCTTCGACCGACCTCGGCGAACTGGCACTGGGCCGCAACAGCCTCGTCGCGTTCATGCCCTGGAACGGCTACAACTACGAGGATAGTATCCTCATCTCCGAGCGTATCGTGAAGGACGACGTCTTCACCTCGATCCACATCGAGGAATTCGAAGTCATGGCCCGCGACACCAAGCTCGGCCCGGAAGACATCACCCGCGACATCCCGAACGTCGGCGAGGAAGCCCTGCGCAACCTCGACGAGGCGGGCATCGTCTACATCGGTGCGGAAGTGCACCCGGGCGATATCCTGTGCGGCAAGATCACGCCGAAGGGCGAAAGCCCGATGACGCCGGAAGAAAAGCTCCTCCGCGCCATCTTCGGTGAAAAGGCCAGCGACGTGCGCGACACCTCGCTCCGCCTGCCCCCGGGCGTTGCCGGTACCGTGGTCGAAGTCCGTGTCTTCAACCGTCACGGTATCGAGATCGACGACCGTACGCGTGCGATCCAGAACGAAGAGATCGAGCGCCTGCGCAAGGACGCCGCCGACGAGCGCGCGATCCTCAACCGTGCGACCTACAACCGCCTGCGCGACATGCTCGTCGGCCAGACTGCCTCGGCAGCGCCGAAGGGTGTGAAGAAGGGCTCGGAGATCACCGAAGAGGTGCTCGAGGGCGTCGACAAGCACGAGTGGTTCAAGTTCGCCGTTGCGGACGACAACCGCCAGGCACAGCTCGAAGCGGTCAAGTCGCAGTACGACGAGAGCGTCAAGGTCATCGACGACAAGTTCGAAGACCGTAAGGAAAAGCTCGAGCGCGGTGACGAACTCGCTCCGGGCGTGCTCAAGATGGTCAAGGTCTTCGTCGCAGTGAAGCGCAAGCTGCAGCCGGGCGACAAGATGGCCGGCCGCCACGGTAACAAGGGTGTGATTTCGCGCATCCTGCCGGTCGAGGACATGCCGTTCCTCGAAGACGGTACCCCGGTCGACATCGTGCTGAACCCGCTGGGCGTGCCTTCGCGCATGAACGTGGGTCAGATCTTCGAAACGCACCTCGGCATGGCTGCCCGTAACCTGGGCATGCAGATCGGCGAGCAGCTCGAAGAGTGGAAGAAGGCCAATCCGAACGCAGCCGAGGACTATTCCAAGGCCAAGCCGCCGGAAGCGGTCATCGAGCGTCTGCACGAAGTCTATGGCGATCGTTACAAGGACGACCTCAAGTCGCGTTCGACCGAGGAAATCGTCGAGCTCGCCGGCAACCTTCGTACCGGTGTCCCGATGGGTACCCCGGTCTTCGACGGTGCCCGCGAAGGCGACGTCACGGTCGAACTGGAGAAGGCAGGCCTCGATGCAGACGGCCAGTCGGTCCTCTTCGACGGTCGTACCGGTGAAGCATTCGACCGCAAGGTCACCGTGGGCATCATCTACATGCTCAAGCTGCACCACCTCGTCGACGACAAGATCCACGCCCGTTCGATCGGCCCCTACTCGCTCGTCACCCAGCAGCCGCTGGGCGGTAAGGCACAGTTCGGCGGCCAGCGCTTCGGTGAGATGGAGGTCTGGGCACTCCAGGCCTACGGTGCAGCCTACACGCTGCAGGAAATCCTCACCGTGAAGTCGGACGACGTGATCGGCCGTACCAAGGTCTACGAAGCCATCGTCAAGGGCGACGACACCTTCGAGGCGGGCATTCCGGAGAGCTTCAACGTTCTCGTCAAGGAAATGCGCAGCCTGGGTCTCAACGTCGAACTCAAGTCGCTCAGCGACGACGAAGACGACGACGGCCTCGCGATCGCGGCGGAATAGGGGGCCCCGGTTTCCTAACCGGCCCCCACCGCTTTCCGCCCAATTGAATTACCCTTCAGGGAATTAAGTCATGAACGAACTGACCAAATTCACCAACCAGCTCGCGAAGCCCGAAACCTTCGACGAGATCCAGATCGGCATCGCCAGCCCCGAGCGCATCCGCTCGTGGTCCTTCGGCGAGATCAAGAAGCCCGAGACGATCAACTACCGTACGTTCAAGCCCGAGCGTGACGGCCTCTTCTGCGCACGCATCTTCGGTCCGGTGAAGGACTACGAATGCCTTTGCGGCAAGTACAAGCGCATGAAGTACAAGGGCGTCGTCTGCGAGAAGTGCGGCGTCGAAGTCACCGTGACCAAGGTCCGCCGCGAGCGCATGGGCCACATCGAGCTCGCCGCTCCGGTCGCGCACATCTGGTTCTTGAAGTCGCTGCCCTCGCGCATCGGCCTGCTGCTCGACATGCAGCTCAAGCAGCTCGAGCGCGTCCTCTACTTCGAAAGCTACATCGTCACCGAGCCGGGCCTGACCGCGCTCGAGAAGCACCAGCTTCTGACCGAAGACGAGCTGCTCGAAGCACAGGACGAGTATGGCGAAGACGCGTTCTCGGCCGCCATCGGCGCCGAAGCGGTCAAGACCATGCTGATGGATCTCGACCTCGAGCAGGAAAAGGAAGACCTGCTGGAAGAGCTCGCGACCACCAAGTCGAAGCTCAAGCCCGCCAAGATCATCAAGCGCCTGAAGGTCGTCGAAAGCTTCATCGAATCGGGTAACCGTCCCGAGTGGATGATCCTCGAAGTCGTGCCGGTCATTCCGCCGGAACTGCGCCCGCTCGTCCCCCTGGACGGTGGCCGCTTCGCGACCTCGGACCTCAACGACCTCTATCGTCGTGTGATCAACCGTAACAACCGCCTCAAGCGCCTCATGGAGCTGCGCGCGCCGGACATCATCGTCCGCAACGAAAAGCGCATGCTGCAGGAAGCTGTCGATGCGCTGTTCGACAACGGCCGTCGCGGCCGCGTGATCACCGGTGCCAACAAGCGTCCGCTCAAGTCGCTCAGCGACATGCTCAAGGGCAAGCAGGGCCGCTTCCGTCAGAACCTTCTCGGTAAGCGCGTCGACTATTCGGGCCGTTCGGTCATCGTGACCGGTCCGGAACTCAAGCTGCACCAGTGCGGCCTGCCGAAGAAGATGGCGCTCGAGCTGTTCAAGCCGTTCATCTACGCCCGCCTCGACGCCAAGGGCCTGAGCATGACGCTCAAGCAGGCGAAGAAATGGGTCGAGAAGGAGCGCAAGGAAGTCTGGGACATTCTCGACGAAGTCATTCGCGAGCACCCGGTCCTCCTGAACCGCGCCCCGACGCTCCACCGTCTCGGCATCCAGGCTTTCGAGCCGGTGCTGATCGAAGGTAAGGCCATCCAGCTTCACCCGCTGGTCTGCGCCGCCTTCAACGCCGACTTCGACGGTGACCAGATGGCCGTTCACGTCCCGCTGAGCCTCGAGGCGCAGCTGGAAGCGCGCGTCCTGATGATGTCGACCAACAACATCCTCTCGCCCGCAAACGGCAAGCCGATCATCGTGCCTTCGCAGGACATGGTGCTGGGTCTCTACTACCTGTCGATGGAACGCCAGGAGAAGAAGCCCGAGTATGTCGACGGCGACAAGAAGGGCGAGAAGCACGAGCGCCTGCCGATGTTCGCCGACATGGCCGAAGTCCACCAGGCACTCGAGGTGAAATCGGTAACGCTGCACTCGAAGATCATGGCCCGCGTCCCGCAGGCCGACGAGAACGGCAAGGTCGAAATGAAGCGTTTCGTCACCACGCCGGGCCGTATGCTGATCGGCGAATGCCTGCCGAAGAACCACAAGGTTCCCTTCGACATCGTCAACCGCCTGCTGACGAAGAAGGACATCGCCGACGTGATCGACGAGGTCTATCGTCACACCGGCCAGAAGGACACGGTACTGTTCGCCGACGCCATCATGGTGCTGGGCTTCCGCCACGCGTTCAAGGCCGGCATCTCCTTCGGTAAGGATGACATGATCATCCCCGATTCCAAGGAGAAGATGGTCGAGGACACCAAGGCGCTGGTTGCCGATTACGAGCAGCAGTACCAGGACGGCCTGATCACCCAGCAGGAAAAGTACAACAAGGTCATCGACGCGTGGAGCCAGTGTGGTGACCGCGTGGCCGACGCCATGATGGAAGAGATCAAGTCGCAGCCGATCGACAAGGACGGCAAGGAAGCGCAGATCAACTCGATCTACATGATGTCGCACTCCGGTGCGCGTGGTAGCCCGGCACAGATGAAACAGCTGGCCGGTATGCGCGGCCTCATGGCCAAGCCGTCGGGCGAGATCATCGAGAACCCGATCATCTCGAACTTCAAGGAAGGCCTGAACGTCCTCGAATACTTCAACTCGACCCACGGTGCCCGTAAGGGTCTCGCGGATACCGCGCTGAAGACGGCGAACTCGGGTTACCTGACCCGCCGCCTGGTCGACGTGTCGCAGGACTGCGTCATCGTCGAAGAGGACTGCAAGACCGACAACGCGCTCGAAATGCGTGCCATCGTGCAGGGCGGTAGCGTTATCGCCTCGCTCGGCGAGCGCATCCTCGGCCGTACGGTTGCCGAAGACATCGTCAACGCCTCGACGGACGAAGTGATCGTCAAGGCCGGCACGCTCGTCGACGAGCCGATGGTCAAGGTCATCGAGGAAGCGGAAACGCAGGTCGCCAAGATCCGCTCGCCGCTGGTCTGCGAAGCCAAGCAGGGCGTTTGCGCCACCTGCTACGGCCGTGACCTTGCCCGCGGTACGCCGGTCAACATCGGTGAAGCTGTCGGCGTTATCGCCGCGCAGTCGATCGGTGAGCCCGGCACGCAGCTGACCATGCGTACCTTCCACATCGGCGGTGCCGCACAGCTCAACGAGACTTCGCATCTCGAAGCGGTGTCGGATGGCAAGGTCGTTTATCGCGACATGCCCACCATCACCGACAAGAAGGGCCGTATCCTGTCGCTCGCCCGTAACGGCGAACTGGCAGTGATCGACGCCGAAGGGCGTGAGCGCGAAATCCACAAGGTGCCTTACGGTACCGTGCTGATGCACAAGGATGGCGGCAAGGTGAAGGAAGGCGATCGTCTGGCAGAATGGGATCCGTTCTCGCTGCCGATCATCACCGAGCAGTCGGGCGTGGTCCGGTTCCAGGACCTCGTCGACGGCACGTCGATGGAAGAGCGCGTCGACGATGCCACCGGTATCGCCCAGCGTGTCGTTACCGAAATCCGCACCAGTGGCCGCGCGAAGAAGGAAGACCTGCGTCCGCGGCTTACCCTCTTCAACGATGCCGGCGACGATACGGAAGCCGCGCGCTACATGCTGGCGCCGGGTACCGCGCTGTCGGTCGAAGACGGTGCCGAAGTGCAGGCAGGTGACATCCTCGCCCGTGCTTCGCGTGAAGCCGCCAAGACCCGCGACATCACCGGTGGTCTGCCGCGTGTTGCCGAGCTGTTCGAGGCCCGCGTGCCGAAGGACAATGCGATCATCGCCAAGATTTCGGGCAAGATCGAATTCGTCCGCGAATACAAGGCGAAGCGCAAGATCGCGATCGTTCCGGAGGAGGGAGATCCGGTAGAGTACCTGATCCCCAAGACCAAGATCATCGACGTCCAGGAAGGCGACTTCGTCAAGAAGGGCGACACGCTGATCTCGGGCTCGCCGAACCCGCACGACATCCTCGATGTCCTCGGGATCGAGGCGCTGGCCGAGTATCTCGTGAACGAGATCCAGGAAGTCTACCGACTGCAGGGCGTGAAGATCAACGACAAGCACATCGAGGTGATCGTTCGCCAGATGCTGCAGAAGGTCGAGATCACCGACGGTGGCGACACCGTGCTGCTGCCGGGCGAACAGGTCGACCTGGAAGAGCTCAACGAGACCAATGCGAAGCTCGCGAAGAACAAGGAGCCCGCCAAGGGCACCCCGATCCTTCTCGGCATCACCAAGGCCTCGCTGCAGACGCGTTCGTTCATCTCGGCTGCGTCGTTCCAGGAAACCACCCGCGTGCTCACCCAGGCTTCGGTCGAGGGCAAGAAGGACACGCTGGTCGGCCTCAAGGAAAACGTCATCGTGGGCCGTCTCATCCCCGCCGGTACCGGTGCGGGCATGAACCGCATGCGCGTGACCGCATCCAGCCGCGACGCTGCGCTCCGTGCGCAGTGGAAGAAGGCGCAGGAAGCGATCATCGCCGCCAATACCGCAGAAGAAGAGCACGAAGCCGAACTGGCCCAGGGCCCGGAAGCTGCGATCGGCGACGATCCGCTGGCAGCCATGGAAGGTGAAACCCACGGCACCGATGCCGATGCGGGTGACTACCTCAACGAGGAGGCGAAGGACGGCGAATAAGCCTCTCTTCGCAACCTGACAGATTGGACCCCGCCGGAGCGATCCGGCGGGGTCTTTCTGTATCGGCCTCAAGAAAGGCTGTCGGACCGCAGAAAACCCGCGCTTGACCCGTGCGCGGCAAACTTGCACCATCCCTCCCGGACGCGAAGGGGAATAAGTCGCACCCGGATGAGTGTCCAAGGGGGTAAGGCCGTGCAACTCGCAGGTCTCGAATCAGAGCCGTCGCCGGGGCCCGAGGAGGCCCTTCACTCGGACAAACTCGAGCACTTGCTGCTATATCGCCGGCTCCGCAGCTTCAGTTCCGGCGCCACGATCTCGCTGATCCCGGCCGTGGGGGCGATCCTCACGCTCCTCTATACTTTCTGGAACAATGCCCCGCCGGCCATGATCGCCGCCTGGGCGCTGACCCAGATCGCGCAGCTTTGCGTATTCGTCATGCTCGACCGGCAGATCGACATCGAAACCGCCTCTCTCGACGAGATGCGACGCCACTGGCGCAAATTCCTGATCCTGCAGGGTGTCGGAAGCACGATCTATGTCGTGATCTTCCCCTATCTCGCGCAATATGCCCAAGGCCTCGAGATTGCCGTGCTCGGCATCGTCGGGACCGCAATCCTGTGCGGCGTCCTTCTGGTTCATCGCACTGCGCCGCAGGCCGCGACCTTCCACGTGCTGACGATGTCGCCCTCGCTGCTGCTCACCGCGTGGCTGATCGGAGGTGCGGGTGCCTGGCCGACGATGGTGCTGATCGTCTCCTTCGCATTTGCATTGCTGGCCGCCATTCGCGCGCAAGACCGCTATTTTGTCCAGGCAGCGCGCTCGGAAGTCGAGCGGCGCGAGAATGACATGACCGTCCGCATGCTGCTGAACGATTACGAGGAGCAGTCATCCGACTGGCTCTGGACGGTCGGGCCGCGCGGCAATCTGCGCGACGTGTCAGCAGGCCTCGCAGAGGCGCTCGGGCGGGACGAGGAGACACTCGAGGGTTCGCCGCTGCTCGACCTTTTCCAGATCGGCGAGAAGCGAGACGAGCTTGCCCGGCATATCGTCGAGCGCAGCCCGTTCCGCGACCTGCTGGTCAAGCTCAGGGTGGCAGGCGAACTGCGCTACTGGCGCCTTTCCGCGCGGCCGCGCGTCGATGGCCGGATGAGCGGCGTCGCCCGCGACGTGACCAACGACAAGCTGATCGAGGACCGCGTCGCCTTCATGGCGCATTACGACAACCTCACCGGCCTTGCGAACCGTTACCTGTTCAACGAACGGCTGCGGGGGCTGGCGGGCGAGAACCGGTCGAATGGCGCCAGCATCGCGCTGTTCTATCTCGATCTCGACGATTTCAAGGCGATCAACGACACCCGCGGGCACCTCGTTGGCGACCGCCTGCTGCGCGAGGTCGGCACCCGGCTCGAGCAGGAAATCCGCAGCGAGGATCTCGTCGCCCGTCTCGGCGGTGACGAATTTGCCGTCCTCATCGAAACGCGTGCCGGAGACGGATTGCTGATCGAACGGGCGCACCGCTTCCTCTCGGTTATCCGCGCGCCGTACGAAATCGAAGGGCAGCTCTACCGAGTGTCGACCAGCGTCGGCGTTGCACGCTGCATCGATGGCGATTGCGATGCGGACGAGTTGATGCGCAGGGCCGATCTCGCCCTCTACGCGGCAAAGGAAAAGGGTCGCGACAACCTCGCCCTGTTCGAGCCCGAACTCGATCGCAAGGCACGCGAACGTCGCCAGGTAGAGGCCGATCTCGCCGATGCGCTGACGCGCGGCCAGATGCGGCTCCACTACCAGTCGATCGTCGATCTCGATACCGGCGAGACGACCGGCATCGAGGCCCTGATGCGCTGGTATCATCCGCAGCGTGGCATCATCCCGCCCACCGAATTCCTGCCGGTAGCTGAAGAAACCGGCATGATCGCCGCCATTGGCGAGTGGGCCATCCGCGAAGCCATTTCGGAGGCTTCGGCCATGCCGGGCGATTTCCGGCTCGCGATCAATCTCTCGCCGACACAGGTGAAGAATCCCAATCTCGTGGCAACGGTCGCGCAGGCAATCCACCAGCACGGTTTCGCCCCCGAACGCGTCGAACTGGAAATCACCGAGCACGTTCTGCTCGACCAGAGCGATGTCAGCCGCTCCACGCTCATGCGCCTGCGCGAACTCGGCGTGAAGATCGCGCTCGACGATTTCGGCACCGGCTATTCGTCGCTCGGCTACCTGCGCAGCTTCCCCTTCGACCGGATCAAGATCGATCGGGTCTTCGTGGAAGACGTCGTCGCCGACATGCACAGCAAGGCAATCATCTCGAGTATCACGCGCCTCGCCGATGCGTTGGGCATGCAGACGACGGGAGAGGGCGTCGAGAACCCCGAGCAGCTCGAAATGCTGCGCAAGCTCGGTGTCGAGGAGGCACAGGGCTTCCTGATCTGCCGACCGGCACCGGCCGAAGATTTCGTTCCGGGCGACCCCGATGCCGAGGATGCCGCATTGCAGGATCCCCATCCCGGCAGTGACTTCGTGGACTATCGCGAGCGCCGCGCAAGGGCCGTGAAGCGGCGCGGCGGCAAGGCCGCCTGACGCACGCTATCAAGCCGCTCAACCGTCTCGCCAACCAGTCCGCCATGCGCTATCGGCGCAGCCCATGACCACGATCACGCGTTTCGCGCCATCGCCCACGGGCAGGCTCCATGTCGGGAATATCCGCACGGCGCTGCATAACTGGATGCTCGCCAGGAAGGCGGGCGGGCGCTTCCTGCTGCGCATCGACGACACCGATGCCGAGCGCAGCCGCGAGGAGTATGTCGAAGCGATCCGCGATGACCTCGACTGGCTCCGGCTGTCTCCCGATGGCGAGGAGCGCCAGTCGGAGCGGCTGGAGAAATACGAGGCGGCATTCGAAGCGCTGAAGGCTGCAGGCCGTGTCTATCCGGCATACGAGACCGCGCAGGAGCTCGAACTCAAGCGCAAGATCCAGCTCGGGCGCGGACTGCCCCCGATCTACGATCGCGGTTCGCTCAAGCTGAGCGAGGAAGAACGCGCCGCCAAGGAAGCAGAAGGCATCTCGCCGCATTGGCGATTCAAGCTCGATCATGATGAGCCGATCCGCTGGGAAGACGGGGTTCGAGGGCCCCAGAAGTTCGATCCTGCGCAGCTGTCGGACCCGGTGATCCGCCGCGCGGACGGAAGCTGGCTCTACATGCTGCCGAGCGCTGTCGACGATCTCGATATGGGCGTTACCGACGTCCTTCGCGGCGAGGACCACGTCTCGAATACTGCGGTGCAAATTCAGATGTTTACCGCACTTATTGCTGCACGAAATGCTGCGCAGCAAATTCCGCGTTTTGCGCACGAGGCTTTGCTCGTCGGAAAGGAAGGAAAGCTCTCCAAGCGGCTCGGTTCGCTGGGCTGCGATGCCTTCCGCGAACGCGATATCGAACCCGAAGCGATCATTGCCTTGCTCGCGCGTCTCGGGACTTCGCAGCCGGTCGAGCCGATCTCCGATCGTGGCCAGCTGGTGGAGAGTTTCGATCTTTCGACATTCGGTCGTGCGCCGGCAAAGTTCGACGACACGGAGCTCGATCGCCTCAATGCAGCGATTGTGCATTCGCTGCCCTTCGACGCGGTGGCCGGCAGGTTGCCGAAAGGAATGGACGAGGCGGGGTGGCATGCCATCCGCCCGAACCTCACCCATGTCTGCGAAGCTGGAGAATGGTGGCGGCTGGTCACCGGGCCGATCGCCGAGCGCGACTTTTCCGCAGAGGATCGTGGCTATCTTTCGGCTGCGGCGGGCGCGCTCGAGTGGAGCGACGATCCCTGGCATGCGCTGACCGCGAAGCTCAAGGCAAGCACGGGTCGCAAGGGCAAGCCCTTGTTCCTGCCGTTGCGGCAGGCCTTGACCGGAATGGATCACGGGCCCGACATGGGCGAATTGCTCCCGCTGATCGGCGAGGAGCGTGCGCGCGCACGGCTGGAGGCGGCCGCGCGCGAATAGGGGAGAAGCGGGAAATGACCGTATCGCTGGCGTCGGAACTTCAACTGCCGTGTGGGGCGATCCTGCCCAACCGGATTTCCAAGGCGGCGATGACCGAAGGGCTGGCAACGCCCGACGGCAGGCCAACTCCGGAGCTCGAAAGGCTCTACGGCATCTGGTCCGATGGCGGGGCTGGGATGCTGCTCTCGGGCAATATCATCGTCGACAAGGACCACCTCGAGCGGCCCGGCAATGTGGTGATCGAGCGCGAGCCCGACGACGACATGAAGGCGCGGCTCGCAAATTGGGCGAGAGCGGCGACGCGTAATGGCAACCATTTCTGGGCGCAGATCAGTCACGGGGGGCGGCAGACCCAGAAGCTGGTCAACGCGCATCCCAAGTCCTCTTCCGATGTCGCACTCGCGCTGCCCGGCGGACAGTTTGCCAAGCCGACGCCGCTGACCAAGGTTGAAATCGCCGACCTCGTGAACCGCTGGGCGGTCGCGGCAAGGGCGTGCAAGGAAGCAGGTTTCACCGGCGTGCAAATTCACGGCGCGCACGGTTATCTCGTCTCGCAATTCCTCTCGCCGCGCGTGAACCTGCGCGACGACGAATATGGCGGCAGCCTCGAGAACCGCGCGCGCTTCCTGCTGGAAATCGTCGCCGCCGTTCGTGCGGCCGTGGGGCCGGATTTCCCCGTCTCGGTGAAGCTGAACAGCGCAGATTTCCAGAAGGGCGGTTTCGATTTCGGCGACAGCCTGCAGGTGGTCAAATGGCTGGAAGCTGCATCGGTCGACCTGATCGAGATTTCGGGCGGAACCTACGAACAGCCCAAGCTCATGGGTGTCGAGGGGATGGAGGAGGAAGAGCCGCAGAACGTGGCGCCGTCGACCGCGGCGCGCGAAGCCTATTTCGTCGATTTCGCGAAGGCCATGCAGGATGAGGTCTCGGTCCCGCTGATGGTAACCGGCGGCTTCCGCACCCGAGCGGCGATGGAACAGGCGCTTGAGAGCGGTGCGGCAGACGTGATCGGGCTGGGCCGTCCGCTATGTGTCGATACCGATGCTCCCGAACAGCTCCTTGCAGGAGCCGATGAGCTTGCCCGCTACGAGGACCACCTTGACCTTCTTCCGCACTGGCTCGGCTTCCTGAAACGCTTCCAGATGGTGAAAGCGGTCAGCGGCTTTGCCGGCATCTACTGGTTCTACCAGCAGATCTGGCTGCTCGGACACGAGGGACGCGTCGACCGCGACTTTCCCGTGATGAAGGCCTTCCGCATCGTCGATGCGCGCAACAAGCGGATCATGAAGGAGCGTGCGGCGCTCTAGCCGCCGTGCCTCTCCAGCTCGTCGCCGCTGATGGTGACGACATGCATGAGATTGGTCGATCCCGGGGTGCCGAAGGGAACACCGGCAAGGGCGATCAGCTTGCTGCCGGCCTTGCCGAAGCCATGGCGCAGGGCCATGCGCTTGCCCTTGGCGATCATCTCTTCAAAGCTGCCGATATCCTTCGTCGCCACCGCATGTGCACCCCACAGGAGGGCGAGGCGGCGGGCGGTCTTCATGCTCGGCGTAAGCACCAGCATCGGCACGCTCGGACGTTCGCGGGCGACACGGCGGGCGGTCGAACCCGAACCGGTGAAAACGGTAATCGCCTCGATCGCCACGGTGTCGGCCACGGTCATGCAGGCATGCGCCAGCGCATCGGCAGTGGTGCTGTCGGGCGGGGTGTCCAGGAAACGCACGCGCTCGAGATAGGCCTCGTCGCTTTCCACCTGCCGCGCGATGCGGTGCATGATGGTGACCGCTTCCTCGGGCCATTCGCCCGCTGCGGTCTCCGCGCTCAGCATCACCGCGTCGGCACCATCATAGACTGCGTTGGCGACGTCGGAGACTTCCGCGCGCGTCGGGGCGGGGCTCTCGATCATGCTCTCGAGCATCTGCGTTGCCACGATCACGGGCTTGCCCGCGGTGCGCGTCTTGTTGACGATCTTCTTCTGGAGGGGAGGGACTTCCTGCGGCTCCAGCTCCACGCCGAGGTCGCCGCGCGCGACCATGATGCCGTCGCTCAGCTCGATGATTTCGTCGAGGCGGCGCACTGCCATCGGCTTTTCGATCTTCGCGCACAGTGCGCCCGCGCCGCCCATGAGCTTGCGCGCTTCGGCAAGGTCTTCAGGGCGCTGGACGAAGCTCAGGCCGATCCAGTCGACGCCCTGGTTCATCGCGAAGGCGAGGTCCTTGCGGTCCTTGTCGGTCAGCGCGGGGATCGGGACTTCGGCATCGGGCACGTTGACGCCCTTGCGGTCCGAAATGACCCCGCCGACTTCGGCCGAGCAGAGGATTTCATTCTCGTCGGCGCGGATCACCTTGAGGCGGATCTTGCCGTCGTTGATCAGCAGGCGCTGTCCCTTCTCGAGCAGGCCGAAGAGTTCGGGATGCGGCAGCTCGACGCGCGTTTCGTCGCCGGGCTCGGGATTGCGGTCGAGCGTGAAATGGCCCGAGTGGCGGATGACCGCCTTGCCGTCCTTGAACTTACCTACGCGCAGCTTGGGGCCCTGCAGGTCGGCGAGGATCGCGATCGGGCGATGGAAATCCTTTTCCATCTGACGGATCGCCTTGATCGTTTTCTCGTGGTCGGCATGCTCGCCATGGCTCATGTTGACGCGGAAGGCGTCGACACCGGCCTCGAACAGGCGGGCGAGCATCTCGGGCGACCGGCTGGCCGGACCGACGGTTGCGAGGATCTTGACCTTGCGGCCACGCGGATCGACACGCTTTGGATCGAGCTTATGCATGAACAACGCCTATGGCAGAGCCACGTGGCAACTCAAGGACAAGTGTGAAATGGATACGAATACAGACCCGCTCGACGCGCTTCCCGATGCCGTAGCGGCACAGGCCTTTCGCCGGCTGGTTCGCCATCTCCAGCATCGTCACGATGCGCAGAATATCGACCTGATGGGGCTCTCCGGATTCTGCCGCAACTGCCTTGCCGACTGGATCCGCGATGCAGGCTTCGAAGGGGACAAGCTGGCCGCGCGCGAACTCATCCACGGCATGCCGCAGGATGAGTGGAAGACCACCCGCCAGACGCCTGCGACGGATGAGCAGCTTACGCGGATGGAAGCGAGTATCGCGAAAAATCGCGTGGACTAGCGAGTCGCCGCCTTCACCCGAAAGGCGGCGATGGCTATCGAGCCCATCAACCGATTCTCATTTCATTGGAGCACCACCCAAATGGCCGAAGTCACCGACGACCGCCTGCGCCTGCTGATCGAGCGCATCGAACGCCTCGAGGAAGAAAAGAAGGGCATCGCCGACGACATCCGCGACGTCTACGCCGAGGCCAAGGCCGTAGGCTACGACACCAAGATCATGCGCCAGATCATCCGCCTGCGTAAGATGAAGCCGGACGAGCGCAGCGAGCAGGAAACCATCCTCGACACCTACAAGGCCGCGCTTGGCATGGGTTGATTTCGGCGACAGCCGACCTATCTGTGCAATACACCCTAAGTAGCTGAAGGAACTGCACATGCCCGGACCCTGGAAGGACGCGCGCGGCGTCATCGTCACGACCACCCCCACCATCGAGGGGCAGCCGATCCGGGAATATCTGGGCATCGTGACCGGCGAGGTGATCGTCGGCGCGAACCTCTTCCGCGACCTGTTCGCAAATATCCGCGACATCGTGGGCGGCCGTTCGGGCAGCTACGAGCGCATCCTTGCCGATGCACGCAACCAGGCGATCGAGGAACTGCAGGCCGAGGCCGCGACCCGCGGCGGCAATGCCGTGGTCGGCATCGACCTCGACTACGAGGTGATCGGCGATACCGGCTCGATGCTGATGGTCTCGGCCAGCGGCACCGCGGTGAAGGTCTGACCTATCCCCTTACGAGGCCCAGCGCCTTGTAGGTCTTCTCGAGCGTCGGAACCGCGATCTCGCGCGCTTGCGAAGCGCCGCGCGCGAGGATTGCGTCGAGTGCCTCGCGGTCTTCGAGGAGGCCATTAAAGCGCTCGGAGATCGGGCGCAGCGTCTCGACCAGCAGCTCGCCCAGCGCGGGCTTGAACTTGCCGAAGCCTTCGCCGCCGAAGTCCTTGAGGACGCTTTCGACGCTGCCATCGGTCAGCGCGGCATAGATCGTCACGAGGTTCAGTGCCTCGGGGCGGTCCTCCAGACCCTTCTCCTCGCTCGGCAGCGGCTCGGGATCGGTCTTCGCCTTCTTGACCTTCTTCATCACCTCGTCGGCGCTGTCGGCGAGGTTGATACGGCTCATGTCCGAGGGATCGGACTTGCTCATCTTCTTGCCCCCATCGCGCAGGCTCATGATGCGCGCGGCCTGCGGCGGCACGATCGGATCGGGCAGGGCGAAGACCGGCGCGTCTTCAGACGCGAAGTCGTTGTTGAACTTCTGTGCGATGTCGCGGGCGAGTTCGAGGTGCTGCTTCTGGTCCTCGCCCACCGGCACGTGCGTCGCCTGGTAGAGCAGGACGTCGGCTGCCTGCAGCACAGGGTAGGTGAACAGCGCGACCGACTGGCCCTCGCGGTTCTTGCCTGCCTTGTCCTTCCACTGCGTCATGCGGTTGAGCCAGCCCATGCGCGCCGTGCCGCCCAGCAGCCATTGCAGTTCCGCGTGCTGCGGGACCTGTGCCTGGTTGAACACCACGCTCTTCGCCGGATCGATGCCGCAGGCGACCAGCGCCGCGGCCATTTCGAGCGTGCCCTTGTGCAGCTCGGCCGGATCATGCGGCATGGAAATCGCGTGCAGGTCGGCAAGGAAGAACAGGCACTGCGAGCCGTCTTCCATCGCGTCCTGCATGCGCACCCAGTTGCGGATCGCACCCAGGTAATTGCCGAGGTGGAGATTGCCGGTGGGCTGGATGCCGGAAACAACGCGCATGATGACTTACGGAGCTTTCTTCTTGGTAAGGGCAGCGATGCGCTGCCTGTCGATGGCGCCGACCATGAAGGCAACGCCGAAATAGACCACCGCCGAACACAGCACGAGCGCGCCGAGCGCACCGACGCGGGCGAACAGGCCTGCGGAATACCAGCCGGTTAGCAAATCGCGCGCGAACCACAAGGCGGCGCCCATGGCGAGCGCAGCAACGAGCTGGCGAGCGACCCGGCCGACGAGGGCGAGCGGGATGGAATAATAGCCGCGCTTCACCAGCACGGCGTAGAGATAAACGACATTGATCCACGCGCCGATGACGCTGGCCGCCGCGATGCCGGGGACACCGTAGCCGAGCGGCTCGATAGTCAGCCAGGGGAGCGACAGTCCGATATTCCAGATGCAGCTCACCACGAAGACGAACAGCGAGATAAAGGCTGCGTAGACGGGGGTGCGCGTGTCGGAGCGGGCGTAGAAATTGGGCACCAGCACCTTGACCAGCACATATGCCGGCAGGCCGAGCACCAGCACGCCTAGCACTGCGCCTGCGGCATTGGCGTCTTCCATCGTGAAGCGACCGCCCTGGAACAGCATGGTGATGAACGGCGTCGCACAGATCGCAAGCGCGACCGCGGCCGGAATGGTCAGCAGCATCGACAGCTCGATTGCATCGGACTGGATGCGGTCCGCGCCTTCCTTGTTCTTGCCCCCGACGAATTTCGACAGCGTCGGCAGGATCGCCGTCGACAGCGCGATGCCGATGATGCCGAGCGGCAGCTGGTTGAGGCGGTCCGCATAGTTCATGTGGCTGACCGAACCGGTCGCCAGCTGGTTGAGGAAGTAGAGCTGGACCAGCGTGTTGATCTGATAGGCACCGCCCCCGATCGCGGCGGGCAGCGCGATGATCGACAGGCGCTTCACTTCAGGCGTGATGCGCGGCCACAGGATCCGCGGGCGGAAGCCCTCGACGCGCGTCCAGATATAGAGCCAGGCGAGCTGCAGTATGCCCGCGACCGGCACCGCCCAGGCGATGACGAACCCCACTTGTTCGACGCTCCACCCGAAAGTGGCGGCGGCATATTCGCCGCCCAGCAAGGCCGAGATCAGCACTACATTGAGGATGATGGGAAAGCTCGCCCCGGGTGCGAACCGGCTCACCGAATTGAGCATGCCCGTGAACAGCGTAACAAGGCTGACCAGCAGGATGTAGGGGAACATGATCTGCGCGAAGGCGACGGCGATGTCGTATTCGACCGGATCGATCGGTTTGTCGGCCAGCACATAGATCACGCCGGGCATGGCGATCATCATCACCGCGCACAGCAGGATCAGCACCGGGAGGAAGATGCTCAGGACGTCGTCGGAGAAGCTGCGTGCGCTCTCGAGCCCGCCGTCACCGTGCAGGCGCTTGGAGAACATCGGCACGAATGCGGCCGAAAACGCGCCTTCCGCGAACAGGCGCCGGAAGACATTGGGAATGATGAACGCCTGGAACCAGGCATCGGTCACCGCATTGGCGCCGAGGACGCGCGAGAAAATCATCTCGCGCGCCATGCCGGCGATGCGGCTCACCATGGTGAGCGAGCCGATCGTGCCGACGTTCTTGAGCAGGCTCATGGTGGAGCCGCTTCGAGCCGCTTAGGCGTCGCCGGTCGGAGCTGCCGGGGCGCCTTCGCCCTGCTGCGCCGCGCGGGCCTGGAGCTGCTGCTGGTAGAGCGCGCCGAAATCCATCGGGTCGAGCATCAGCGGCGGGAAGCCTGCATCGCGCACGGCGTCCGAAACGATCGCGCGGGCGAAGGGGAAGAGCAGGCGCGGAGCTTCGGCGAACAGGAAGGCATGGGCCTGCTCGGCGGGGACGTTGCGAATGCCCACGAGGCCGCAATAGGCCAGTTCGACGATATAGAGGTTGCCCTGCTCGGAATCGGCGCGTGCAGTGAGCTTGAGCTCGACTTCGTGCACTTCGTCGGTCACCTGGTTGGCACCGATGTTGACCTGGATGTCGACCTTCGGCTGGTCGTTCCACTGGTAGCTCTGGGGTGCGTTGGGGTTCTCGACCGAGAAATCCTTCACATACTGGTTGAGCAGGCTCACCGCGGGGCGGTTGTCGGCGCCGTTCGCGCCTGCCGCGGGATCCATGTCGAGATCGGTCAGAACATTGTTGTCGTCGGCCATTTTGGTCACTTCTTGCATCGAGAATTTGAAAAGTGCTGCAGGTTCGCGCGCTTGCGCAACCCCACGGTTCGTCGGCGCGCCTAGCACCGCCGCGCGCGAGGGGCAATGCGCCCGGTGGAAGGGGCGCTCCGGCGCAGATTGCGACCGGAACATCTGCAATGGTTCATTGCCCGTTTGTAATTCGACCCTATCTAGGGGTAGATAGACAGGAACTACAGGAGCGCGCCGGGCGTAGCTCCAATAGCAGTTGAACGGAAAGCTTACGTGATCACCGAGATCGTCATCCTCGCCGCCATCGCCGCCTTTTTGGGGCTGCGCCTTTATTCCGTGCTCGGCGAACGTTCCGAGCACGAGGAGGAGCCGATCAGCCACCGGTTCGATTCGCCGGAAAACCGCATCCCGCCCGCGACAGAACGTCCGGCCGCGCCGACGCGCGAACCCGTGCGCCTGCGCAGCGTCGACAACGGCTCGAGCGCCAACGAAATCGGTATTCGCGCGATCGCCAGCGCCGACCCGCGCTTCGACCTCCTTGCCTTCCTCGAAGGTGCCAAGGGCGCCTACGGCATGATCCTCGAAGCCTTCTGGAAGGGCGACAGGGAAACGCTCCGCGACCTTACCGACGATGATGTCTATGCCGGTTTCTCGGCTGCGATCGACGCACGCGAAGCGGCTGGCGAGACGCTCGACAACCGCCTCATCCGGATCGAGGACGCGACCATCCATTCGGCGGATCTCGACAAGCGTACCGCGCGCATCGCCGTGCTGTTCGTCGCCGACATCGCCTCGGTCACGCGCGACAAGGACGGCAATGTCATCGCGGGTTCGCTCGACGATGCCGTCGAAAGCCGCGACATCTGGACCTTCAGCCGGAATGTCGACGCGCTCGACCCCAACTGGGTCCTCGACGAGACCGACCAGGGCTGACGCCACTTCCCAAACGCCGGAGGTTTCATGCGTATTCTCGCCGGGCTGGCCGTAGCCCTGAGCCTAGCGGGATGCACGGTCATACCCGACGCCCGTCCCCCGCAGGATCTCGGCACTGTCGAGGTGCCGGAGCCCGTTCCGGCAGACACGGCGCTGGCCGCGGGCGTGATGCCCGGTCCGGCGATCGAGACCATGCCTTTCGCCGGTTTCGATGCTGCTCCTGCTCTCGAGGCCTTCCGCCGGTCGTGCGACAAGATCCTCTTCCGTGAGGATACCAGCGGTCTGACGCGCCGCGTCGACTGGCAGGCGCCTTGCGGTGCGGCGACCAACTGGTCGAGCGATCCTGCCGACTTCTTCCGCAGCCAGTTCGAAACCGCGGTCGTCGCCGACGGCAGCGCCTTTGCGACCGGTTACTACGAGCCGGAAATCCTCGGCAGCCGCGAGCGGCGTCCGGGATACGAAGTGCCGGTCTACGCCTATCCTTCCGACCTCGAGCGTGCATGGCCTGCGGACGTGCCCGAAGAGGAGCGCGAGGGACGCCCGCCGCTCGGTCGCTATGACGAGAACGGCGAATTCGTCCGCTATTTCGAGCGCTCGGAGATCGCCGGCGGGGCGCTGGAAGGCAAGGTGCCTGTCATCGCCTGGGCGGCCGATCCGGTCGAGTTCTTCTTCCTCCAGATACAGGGCAGCGGCCTGCTCCGCCTGCCCGACGGCGAGGTCATGCGCATCGGCTACGCCGGGCAGAACGGCCGCGAATATGTCGCGATCGGGCGCCCCATGCGCGAGCAGGGCCTGATCGGCGAGGGCACCGACTACCCCACGAGCATGCAGGGGATCATTTCCTGGCTGCGCGACAATCCGGGACGGCAGGACGAGATCCTCGATCTCAACAAGAGCTGGATCTTCTTCCGCGAGCTCGACACCGAAGGGCCGCTGGGCTCGATCGAAGTCCCGGTCTTCGCGCGCGACAGCGTGGCGGTCGATCCGAAATTCGTGCCCTATGGCGCGCCGGTCTGGCTCGACATGGAATCCGATGTCGCGGACGGTCTTTGGATCGCGCAGGACACCGGCGGTGCGATCAAGGGTGCGAACCGCTTCGACACCTTCTGGGGCAATGGCGCGGACGCAAGGCAGATTGCGGGCGAGATGAGCAGCAGCGGCAAGGCCTACCTGCTGCTTCCCAAGGGGACGCTCGCGCGCCTCAAGCAATGAGCGCGCCACGCGGCCTTAGCGAAGAGGAAGCGGCGGCCTGGGAAAAGGTCGCGGCGACCGTGAAGCCGATGCACGTCGGCTCGGTCGCGGCCAAGCCGGCCCCGCGACCGGTGGCCGCGACGCCGAAGAAGGTGCTCGCCAAGCCGAAGGCGCCCAGGCCGGAGCCGAAGCCCACTTCCAAGGCGCCCAAGCCCCAGCAGAACAATCTCGATGGTCATTGGGACAAGCGCCTCAAGTCGGGCGCGATCCAGCCCGATTTCACGCTCGACCTGCACGGCCATAATCTCGATGCCGCCTACCAGCGGCTGATGAGTGGACTGGCGCAGGCACGCGCCATGGGCGCTCGCACGATCCTGCTCGTGACAGGCAAGCCGCGACCGGTCGATCCTGCCGACCGTGGAGCCAGACGTGGGGCCATCCGCGCCAAGGTTCTCGACTGGCTGGCTGCCTCGAGCCACCATTCTGCAATCGCGGCCGTGCGACGCGCGCACATCCGCCATGGAGGCGAGGGCGCACTCTACATCGTGCTCAGGCGCGAGCGGTAATCAGCTTGCGCGCCCCCATCAGCAGCGCGCCGAATGCCATGAACACGAGGCCGAGACCGGCAACGTTGAGCAGCAGTCGGCCCCAGCCGAGCTCGGGCAGGTCGAGGAAGAAATAGGGATAGAAACCGGTCGCTTCGCCGACGACGAGCGCGAAACCGGTGTAGAGGATCGGAACTGCGATCACGATCGGGAGCGTGCGCCAGCCGGTCGCCTTCACGCCCGAGAATGCCAGCCACCAGAACACCGTGGCCAGCGGGACCACGGTGTGGTGCATCTGGTTCGTGTACCAGTCCCAGCCCACCGGATGATGATCTGCCGACAGCAGCAGGTGGTAGACGATGCCGACCATCGCCAGCGCGGTGGCCAGGGCAAAGGCGATCCGCGCATCCAGCTTGCCGCGCAGTGCGACCCAGCCCAGCAAGAGTGCAGCGGCCATATTGCTCCAGATCGTGAAGTAGCGCAGCATCAGCGCGAGATTGAGCAGCGGGTTGTTGCCCTCGTTGATCAAGGTCTGTGCGCCGATCGCGATGAATGCCGCGATGGAGATGGTGCCCGCGACGCGGCGCGAGAGGGACGAGTGCGTAACGATCATGCACTCTCCCTAGCGCGCCTCGACCAACCGTAAAGGCAAGAAAAAGGCCCCCGACGTTTCCGCCGGGGGCCCTCTGCGACCACAAAGGGTCAGAATAACGCCTTACTTGTGGTACTTGGCGTAGGTCAGGTCGAAGCGATCCGCGTCCATGACCTTGGTCCAGGCCTTGACGAAGTCGCGGACGAACTTCTCCTCGTTGCCGTTCTCGGCATAGACCTCGGCAACTGCGCGCAGGCGCGAGTTGGAGCCGAAGACGAGGTCGGTGCGCGTGGCGCGCCACAGTTCCTTGCCGGTCTTGCGGCAGGTGCCGACGAATTCCTCGTCGCCGCTCTCGTCGACAACTTCCCAGATCACGCCCATGCCGAGCAGGTTCACGAACCAGCTGTTGTCCAGCTTGCCCGGGGTTTCCGTGAGAACACCGATGCGGTTTCCATGCGTCGTGTGCTTGGTCACCGCACCCATGGCCCGCATCCCGCCGACCAGTGCGGTCATTTCGGGGATCGAGAGACCGAGCAGGTGCGCCCTGTCGACCAGCATGTCCTCGGTCTTCACCGAAGCCTTGGTCTTGAGGTAGTTGCGGAAACCGTCGGCAAACGGTTCCAGCGGCTCCCAGCTCTCTGCATCGAAGTCTTCACGGCTAGCATCGCCGCGACCGGTGGTGACCGGGACGGTGATGTCGAAACCGGCATCCTTCGCCGCCTTCTCGACTGCGGCCGAACCGGCGATGACGATGGCATCGGCCATCGAGATACCGCCGCGGATCTCGTCGAGCTTGGTCAGGACCTTGTCCAGTTCTTCGGGATCGTTGACCTTCCAGTTCTTGATCTCGTCGAAGCGGATATGCGCGCCATTGGCGCCGCCGCGATGGTCCGAGTTGCGGTAGGTCGAGGCCGAGGCCCAGGCTGCCTTGACCAGCTCGGAAACAGTCAGGCCGCTATCGAGAACCTTCGATTTGAAGGCCGAGACATCGCTGTCCGAAACCTGCGTGCCGGCGGGGACAGGGTCCTGCCAGATCAGGTCTTCTTCGGGCACTTCCGGGCCTAGGTAACGGACCTTGGGGCCCATGTCGCGGTGGCACAGCTTGAACCACGCGCGGGCGAAGGCATCGTCGAGCGCCGCCTGGTCGTCACGGAAACGCTCGGAGATCTTGCGATATTCCGGGTCGCGCTTCAGCGCCATGTCGGCGGTGGTCATCATCGTCGGGACCTTCTTGGACGGATCGCGCGCGTCGGGCGCCATGTCCTCGGGGTCCGGGTTGATCGGCTGCCACTGGTTCGCACCTGCCGGGCTCTGGACGAGCTCGTAGTCGTACTTGAACAGCAGGCGGAAGTAGTCGTTGCCCCACTGCGTCGGGTTCGGGGTCCATGCGCCTTCGATGCCCGAAGTCGTGATGTGGCCCTTGCCGATTTCTTCGGGGTCGGTCAGCCAGCCGAAGCCCATGCGGTGCAGCGCTTCACCTTCGGGTGCACTACCGAAAGTATCGGCGGGCTTGGCACCATGTGCCTTGCCGAAGGCGTGGCCGCCGGCGGTCAGCGCGACAGTTTCCTCGTCGTTCATGGCCATGCGGGCGAAGGTTTCGCGCATGTCGCGGGCCATGCCCTCGGCGTCGTGCGGGTTGCCGCCCGGACCTTCGGGATTGACGTAGATGAGACCCATCTGGATCGCGGCGAGCGGGTTTTCGAGCGCCATGCCCTCGTCGGGCTGGATGCGCGTTTCCGCGCCGGTATCGACCCACTTCTCTTCGGTGCCCCAATAGACGGTTTCGGGATCGAACACGTCCTTGCGGCCGCCGCCGAAGCCGAACACGGGTCCGCCCATGCTCTCGATCGCGACGTTGCCGGTGAGGATAAAGAGGTCGGCCCAGCTGATGTGCTTGCCGTACTTCTGCTTGATCGGCCACAGCAGGCGGCGTGCCTTGTCGAGGTTGCCGTTATCGGGCCAGCTGTTGAGCGGGGCGAAGCGCTGCTGGCCGCTGCCGCCGCCACCGCGACCGTCGCCGGTGCGATAGGTACCGGCCGCGTGCCAGGCCATGCGGATGAAGAACGGACCGTAATGGCCGTAGTCCGCCGGCCACCAGTCCTGGCTGTCGGTCATGAGGTCGGTCAGGTCCTGCTTGAGGGCCTTGTAGTCGATCGCGTTGAAGGCTTCGCAGTAATCGAAATCCTCGTCCATCGGGTCGGCCGCGCGGCCGCCTTCGGTCAGGATTTCAAGGTCGAGCTGGTCGGGCCACCAGTCGCGGTTGCGGCGACCGAAAAGGTCCCGCGTGCCCGCATTTCCGTGAAACGGGCAGCCGCTGATATCTCCGGTTTTGGCGTCCATGTAATCGCTCTCCTCTAAAAAAGACTCGGGTCTCCCGTCCGAGTTAACATTTGAGAAGATGAACCCCGGCCTTTAATTCGTCCAATCGATTAAACGGTTCAAATTGATTGGCTGAGGCGATTTTACGACGAGGCGTGCTCCAGGCACGGAAAGCGCCGCCATTCGCTTGGAATGACGGCGCTTTTCAAACTGACCTGGATCAAATTCAGGCGGCCTGGGCGATGTCCTCGGCAGGTTCGGTGCGGATGAGGTAATCGAAAGCGGAAAGTCCGGCTTTCGAGCCTTCGCCCATGGCCACGACGATCTGTTTGTAGGGCACATCGGTGACGTCGCCCGCGCCAAAGATACCGGGCAAGTTGGTGCGGCCTTCCTCGTCGGTGACGATCTCGCCGAACTTCGTGAGATCGAGACCGCTGCCTTCGAGCCACTCGGTGTTGGGCACGAGGCCGATCTGGACGAAAACGCCTTCCAGCTCGATCCGGCGCTCGTCACCGCTCTTGCGGTCTTTCAGGACGAGGCCATCGACCTTGCCGTCCTTGCCGGTGATCTCGGTCGTCTGGCCGCTGGTGACGATCTCGACATTGGGCATGCTGCGAAGCTTGGCCTGCAGCACCTCGTCGGCGCGCAGCTTCTCGTCGAACTCGATCAGCGTCACGTGGCCGACGATCTTGGCAAGGTCGATCGCCGCTTCGACACCCGAATTGCCGCCGCCGATCACCGCGATGCGCTTGCCCTTGAACAGCGGGCCGTCGCAGTGCGGGCAATAGGCCACGCCCTTGTTGCGATACTCAGCTTCGCCCGGAACGCCGAGGTTCCGCCAGCGCGCACCGGTCGCGAGGATCAGGCTGCGCGACTTGAGCGAAGCGCCGTTGCCGAGCTCGACCGTGTGCAGCCCGCCTTCTTCCTTGGCGGGGACGAGCTTCACGGCCTTGGCAAGGTTCATCAGGTCGATGTCGTATTCGCCGACATGGCGTTCGAGATCGCCGGCCAGCTTCGGGCCTTCGGTGTAGGCGGTGCCGGGAAGGTTCTCGATGCCGAGCGTGTCATGCAGCTGGCCGCCGAAACGTTCGGCCGCGATGCCGGTACGAAAGCCCTTGCGCGCGGTGTAGATCGCCGAGGCTGCGCCGGCAGGGCCGCCGCCGATCACCAGCACTTCGAACGGCTCCTTGGCCGAGAGCTTCTCGGCTGCCTTGGCATCGGCGCCGGTGTCGATCTTGGCGAGGATCTCGGCCAGTTCCATCTTGCCGTTGTAGAAGGGCTCGCCATTCAGGAAGGTGGCGGGAACGGCCATCACGTCGCGCGCGTCTACTTCGTCCTGGTAGGTGCCGCCCTCGATCAGCGTCGCGGTGATACGCGGGTTCTCGAGCGCCATCAGCGTCAGCGCCTGCACCACGTCGGGGCAGTTGTGGCACGAGAGCGAGAAATACATTTCGAAATTGAAGTCGCCCTCGAGGCCGCGGACCTGTTCGAGCAGGTCGGCATCGACCTTGGGCGGATGGCCACCTGCCCACAGCAGGGCGAGGACCAGCGAGGTAAACTCGTGGCCCATCGGGAGGCCCGCGAAACGCACCCACTTCTCTGCATCGCTCGCGCGGCGGATCACGAAGCTGGGCTTGCGCTCGTCAGTCCCGTCGAAGCTGGCGCTGACATCGTCGTGCAGCGCGGCAATCTCTTCGAGCAGTTCGCGCGTCTGGCGCGATTTGTCGTCGTCGCCGAGCGAGGCGACCAGTTCGACCGGCTCGCGCAAATTGGCAAGGTAGGTCTTGAGCTGCTGGGTAAGGTTCGCATCGAGCATGGACGGACTCCGGGCGTGTGTCGCGGATTGATGGTCAATCGGGGGAGGGGAAAAGACCCGGGGGCCAAAGGGGGGGAGGATTGCCCCCGGGTCTTCCAGCGACCCGAGATTATTGTTCTCGGGCTCTTGTGGCGACCGTTCTACGAACGGCCGCCTGAACTCAGGCTGTCAGCTTAGATCTTGCCGACGAGGTCGAGCGAGGGTGCAAGCGTGTCGCTGCCTTCTTCCCATGCGGCCGGGCAGACCTGGCCGGGGTTGGCGCGAACGTACTGTGCAGCCTTGATCTTGCGAGCCAGTTCGTTGGCATTGCGGCCGACGCCTTCGCAGGTCTGTTCCATGATCTGGATCACACCGTCCGGGTCGACGACGAAGGTTGCGCGGTCGGCAAGGCCGACGCCTTCACGCAGCACGTCGAAGTTGCGTGCGAGGACGTGGTTCTGGTCACCAAGGAACGGGAACTGCAGCTTGCCGATCTTGTCCGAGGTGTCGTGCCAGGCCTTGTGGCTGAAATGCGTGTCGGTCGACACGGCGTAGACTTCGACGTCCATCTTCTGGAGCATGGCGTACTGCTCGCCGAGGTCTTCGAGTTCGGTCGGGCAGACGAAGGTGAAGTCGGCCGGATAGAAGAAGAAGACGGCCCACTTGCCCTTCACATCTTCGTCGGTGACTTCGAAAAAGTCCTTGCCGGCCTGGAAGGCCGTGGCGTTGAACGGCTTGATGGTGCTTCCGATGATACCCATGGTTTTTCTCCGTTATTCGGGTTGAAACTCGTGGGACCCAGATAAGCGCTGTTGCGATGCACAAAAGCGATATGTTGCGATTGCGAACATCGGAATTTTCTATCAATCTGTTGGAACTTTCGAAAACTGCAAGTGAATGGCGATTATCGTGCATTTTTCGCAATCGCGAGTATTTTCCGGCTTTTCTACGAGAAATCCCTTCGCATCGCCGAAATTCCTGATAATGAGAATTCTTCGCAATAAGAGGATTCGATATGCGTAAATTTGCTTTCGCCGCTGCGCTCGCCAGCAGCACCCTTGCTCTCGCCGCCTGCTCGGGTGGTGCAGAAGATGCTGCTGTCGATACTGATGAGACTGCCGCTGCCACCGACGTGGAAGCTGCTGCCGAAACGACCGGTGTCCTTGACGCGAGCACGGCGACTGCCGAACAGCTTGCTGCTGTCGAAGGCGTGTCGGAAGAACTCGCCGCTGCGATCGTCGCTGGCCAGCCCTTTGCAGATGTGACCGCGTTCAACGCACTGCTCCTCGAAACGCTGTCGGCAGAAGAAGCCGCTGCAGTGCTCGAAGGCGTCTTCGTGCCGGTCAACCTCAACGAGGCGACCGAAGAGCAGATCCGCCTGATCCCGGGCATGACCGACAAGATGGTCCACGAATTCGAAGAATATCGTCCCTACGAGGACATGGCCGAATTCGACCGCGAAATCGGCAAGTATGTGGACGAGGCCGAAGTCGCCCGTTTCCGCAACTACGTCACTCTCTGACGATACTGCAGCACGACCCTGACCCCTTCGATCGCCACCAGGATGCCCACGTGGATCCACGCGGTGGTCGGATCGAAGGCGGACAGGACCCAGTGCAGGAAGACCAGCACCGCCGCCGGATAGACGAGCCGGTGCAGCGTCTTCCATGACCGCTTGAGTGCCCTTGTCGCGATGTCGTTCGATGTCGCGGCGAGCGGTACGAACAGCGCGAAGGCCAGCCAGCCGGTGAGCAGGTATGTATCGCTCATCTCCGCCAGAACTGCGGAAACCGAGGCCTTCTTCCAGAGGTAGATCGCGGTGTGAAACGCGGCGTAGCCAAAGCTCGCCACGCCGATGTCACGCCTGCGCCGCATCAGCCAGACGGCCCACTTCCGCTTGCGAAACGCGAGCCGGACCGGCGTCACCGCCAGCGTCACCAGCAACAGCCACGCCGCCCAGTCTCCGCTGTCGGCGATTGCATGGCCGTAGCCATAGAGATCGGGCGTCACGATCCAGCGCCAGCTCATCCAGATCCCGGGCAAGGCGAGCGCCAGCCACAGCAAGGGGCGCGAATTTGCGAGGGTCTTCATTTCGGGCAGGCTTCCGGAGGAATGCAGTCTAGCCGCATTGCGCGCGGTGGAGCAGTTTGTGGTCCGCCAGCACCAGCGCCATCATCGCTTCGACCACGGGTGTTCCGCGAATGCCAACGCAGGGGTCGTGCCGACCCTTGGTCCGAACCTCGGTGGCCTTGCCCTCGCGATCGACGCTGGCGACGGGAGTAAGGATCGAGCTGGTCGGTTTGAATGCCACGCGGCACACCACCGGCTGGCCGGTCGAGATGCCGCCCGCGATCCCGCCTGCGTGGTTGGCCGCGAATTCAGGACCGTTCTCGCCCGGTGACATGGCATCCGCGTTCTGTTCGCCTGTGAGGCGCGCGGCATCGAAACCGTCGCCGATCTCCACGCCCTTGACCGCATTGATGGTCATCATGCCTGCGGCGAGATCGCTGTCGAGCTTGGCGTAGACCGGCGCGCCCCAGCCTGCGGGAACGCCAGTCGCCACGCATTCGACTACGGCGCCGAGGGACGAGCCTGCCTTGCGGGCATCGTCCACGAGCTTCTCCCAGCGCTTGGCGGCCTCGGCATCAGGGCACCAAAAGAGATTGCGGCTGATTTCATCGGCGTCGAAATTCGCAGGGTCGATCCGGTCGCCGCCGATTTCGGCGACATAGGCGAGGATTTCGACCTCGCCGATGACCTTGCGCGCAACGCCAGCGGCAGCCACGCGCATCGCCGTCTCGCGCGCGCTCGACCGCCCGCCACCGCGATAGTCGCGAAAGCCGTATTTCGCGTCATAGGCATAGTCGGCATGGCCGGGGCGATAGGTGTTCGCGATCTCGGAATAATCCTTCGAACGCTGGTCCGTGTTCTCGATCAGCAGGCTGATCGGCGTGCCGGTGGTCTTGCCCTCGAACACACCCGAGAGGATGCGAACCTCGTCGGGCTCCTTGCGCTGCGTGGTGAACTTGTTCTGCCCCGGCTTCCTCGCATCGAGGAAGGGCTGGATGTCGGCCTCGCTCAGCTCGATACCCGGCGGGCACCCATCGAGCACCGCGCCGATGGCAGGGCCATGGCTTTCCCCCCAGGTGGTGAAGCGCAGCACGCGTCCGAATGTGTTCCAGCTCATGCGTGTGTCTTAGCGCATCGCGTGTCGCTGTCGAGCAGAGCGGTGCGCAAGATTTTCCTACCCGGCGCGAAGGCGGCATGGTGGTGCCATGACCCGACCCCAAGCTATCCCCCCGAGATTCCTTCCCCAGGACCGTGTTCCATGTGTTCCAGCCTGACGGGCTTGCCCCCGTGGTTCACAACTTCGATCCAACTCTGGCCAAGCGCGCTACGTTGGGGCAGGAACAAACCATGATTGCGAAGCTGAAGGGCCTGCTCGACGAAACCGGTGTCGACTGGGCGGTGATCGACGTCTCGGGCGTGGGCTATCTCGTCCATTGCTCGACCAAGACACTCGCCGCGCTGGGCGAGAAGGGCGAGGCCTGCACGATCTACACCGACCTGCAGGTGTCAGAGAACGATATGCGCCTGCTCGGTTTTGCCGAAGCCGCCGAGCGCGACTGGTTCCGCCTGCTCACGCAGGTGCAGGGCGTCGGCAGCAAGGTCGCGCTCGCGATCCTCTCGGCACTGTCGACCGGCGAGGTGCAGCAGGCCTGCGCCAATGGCGATGCCGCCACCGTTGCGCGCGCGCAGGGCGTGGGGCCCAAGCTCGCCGGACGCATCGTCAACGAGTTGAAGGACAAGGCCGGCGCGCTTCCGGGAGGCGGTGCTACTAGCGGAGTGGCTCCGGCGACGCCTGCGGGCGGCGCGAGCGCCGATGCTGTAAGCGCGCTCGAGAACCTTGGTTTCAAGCCCGCCGTGGCGGCACGCGCAGTGGCGGCAGCGCAGGGCGAACTGGGCGAAGGCGCGAGCGAGGGCGACCTCATCCGCGTCGCATTGAAGAGGGCAGCGGGTTGAGCGAACCGCAGGCCTCTGGAACGGCCCTTGCGCCCTATCCCGTATGGGCCGCAACGCGCGTCGTGACGGCGCTGGCCCAGGCTTATGCATTGCTTTGGGTGATCGTGGCGATGGTGGCGCTGGTCGATGCAATCAACGGGGTGGAGCCGCAGATACTGCCGATCTGGGGCTTCGTGGTCGCTTGTGTGATCGGCGCAAGTGGCGGTGCCTCGGGCCTCTCGCCGCGGTCGTATGACCTGCCCTATTTCGGGGAAACAATTGCCCGCAAACTGGCTTCGAAACATTGCCCTTCATGCGGGCAGTCGATCTTCAACTCATCGCCGCCATCGGGCTACACGACAGAGAACGAACAGCGCAGCTGGTGGCCTTCGCGCATCTGCGCCAACTGCGGGCATGATCTCAGCCGAAAGACTGCCGGAGAAAACATATGATCCGATCCATTGCCGTCCTCGGCGCAGCCCTGATTGCCCTGCCGCTCGCCGCGCAGGACATGAGCGCGTTCAAGACCGGTCCGGTGTTCGAGGACTTCGGCCCGCACGCGCCGGTCAAGGGCGTGGAGACCTTCGAGCCCGACACGGAGCTTTCGCACAGTTTCGACGTCGCAGAACCCGCCAAGGACGGCGGTCGCAATCGCGGTTTCGAAAGCGCGGCGCGCTTCATCAACATGCATGTCGCGCATGGCGTGGCGGAAGAGAACATCCGCGTCGCCGTGGTGGTGCATGGCAAGGCGGTCCACGATTTGCTCTCGGCAGAGGGCTGGGCTGCGCACGAGCTAGAAGGCGAGAACGGCAGCGCTGCCATGATCCGTGCGATGCTCGACCACGGCGTGCGCTTCATCGTCTGCGGCCAGAGCGCGGCAGCCTATGGCGTGAGCAAGGACGAGTTGATCGAGGGCGTCGAAATGGACCTCTCCGCCATGACCGCCCACGCCAAGCTCCAGCAGCGCGGCTACACGGTGAACCCGTTTTGAGTGGCTTGATGCGCCTTTTCACCGGCTCCGGCCAAGCAAAAGAGGATTACGTCCAGTATCAGGCGAAGGCGCGCCTCTATCTCCATTCCTGCCGGTACTTCGTCACCAGCGTCGCGGGAATCTCTGAATACGGTGAGCCCTCCCTCCTTGCCGGAACCTGCGAGGACGAGCGCCTGGGCGAAGCTGTGCTGGACCACCTCCGCCAGTATCGCGGGGACGCTCCCGACAATTCCGGAGCGAAGCTGACCGACTGGCGTGTCTACCAGCTGTCGGGCTCACGTTCGGTCAAAGGCTTCGAGGCCGAGGCCTGGCATGTGGACTTGGCAAGAATGAACTCGGCCATCCTTGTTTGGGCGCGGCCGCGCGTGACGTCGAAACAGCATCTCGCGGCCTATGGCGACTGCAACCGGCACGATGCGAAGGCAGTTGGTGAAGTGATCCGACAAACTCTCGACTGTGCGGCGATCCTGCGGGATAGTGGCGCGCTCTGATGACCGAACCCGTTCCCCTCCATTCGCCCGACCGTCAGCCGGAAGACCCGGATGCGGCGCTGCGGCCCAAGAGCCTCGAGGAGTTCGTCGGGCAGAAGGCCGCGCGCGAGAATTTGCGCGTGTTCATCGAGGCGGCGAAGAATCGCGGCGAGGCGATGGACCATGTGTTGTTCTTCGGCCCGCCCGGCCTCGGCAAGACCACGCTGGCGCAGATCGTTTCGAAGGAACTGGGCGTCGGCTTCCGCGCCACGTCGGGCCCGGTGATTGCCAAGGCGGGCGACCTTGCCGCCCTGCTCACCAATCTAGAGCCGAACGACGTGCTCTTCATCGACGAGATCCACCGCCTCAATCCCGTGGTCGAGGAAGTGCTCTACCCGGCGATGGAGGATCGTGCGCTCGATATCATTATCGGCGAAGGGCCTTCGGCGCGCAGCGTGCGGATCGATTTGCCGCCTTTCACGCTGGTCGGCGCAACCACGCGGCAGGGGCTGCTGACCACGCCCTTGCGCGACCGGTTCGGCATCCCGGTGCGGCTCAATTTCTACACCGAGGACGAACTGCTCAAGGTCGTCACCCGCGGGGCAGGCCTGCTCGGCATGGGGATCGACGAAGGCGGTGCGCGTGAAATCGCCCGCCGTTCGCGCGGCACCCCGCGTGTCGCAGGCCGCCTGATGCGCCGCGTGCGCGATTTCGCATCCGTGCTGGGCGAGCCGACCGTGACCAGCAAGGTCGCCGACGAGGCGCTGACCCGGCTCGAGGTCGACAGCCTTGGCCTCGATGCGATGGACCGCCGGTACCTCACCATGATCGCGACCACATACAAGGGTGGCCCCGTGGGCGTCGAAACGCTCGCGGCGGGTCTTTCCGAGCCGCGCGACACGGTGGAAGAGGTGATCGAGCCGTACCTGATCCAGCTGGGCCTCATCGCACGCACCGCGCGCGGCCGCATGCTCAACGATGGCGGCTGGTCGCACCTCGGTATGAGCCCGCCGATCCAGCCACAGGGCGGACTGTTCGAAGAGGGGAAATAGGCCGCCGGCAAGCTTGTTTGCCAAGACGCGGTCTTCGTGAGAGACTGCCAAAAATTGGACGAGGGTCGCATCCGCTTTTGGGGAGGGGATGACGATGCCTTACAAATACGGACATTATTGGGTCGGGTTCACCGTGCTGGTCACGATAGCGGGCTTCTGGCCGAGCTATTTCCTGCTCTTCGCGACACCGATACCATTCGCGTTCCATGTCCATGCCTTCACATCGCTGGCATGGCTACTTTTCCTGATCGCGCAAAGCCTGACGATCCATAACCGGCAACTCGCATGGCACCGCACGATGGGACGGGCGAGCTTTGCCCTTTTCCCGTTGCTGATCGTCGGCTTCGTGTCGATCATCAATCTTTCGGCGAGCCGCTTTGCCGCCGAGGAAAACCCATTCATCATGCAACTGGGCCCGGCTTTCGGGATAGGGATGGTCACGGCCATCGCCGCCTATCTCTATCTCTTCTACAACGCGCTGAAGCACCGCAGGAACGTGAGGCTGCATGCGGGTTACATGCTCGCCACTCCCGCCATCCTTTTCGAATCCCCCTTCAGCCGGGTGATCGATCTCTACATTCCGTGGCTCGATTTCCTCAGCAGCGAAGGACCGCGCGATGTGCTCGACGTAATCGTGATCAGCGACGGCCTCGTTTTCCTCTTTGCAACCGCGCTCTACCTTCGCGACCGGAAGCATGGCGCGCCGTGGCTGGCCGTGATGTTCTTCGTAGCCGCACAGATGGTACTGATGTGGTTTGCCGAATACATCCCCGGCATGAGCGCCGCCTTCGCGCTTTACGCCCAGATCCCGCCTGCCATCACATTGGCACTCGGCGCGCTGGCGGGGATCGCTGCAGTCTGGTTCGGCTGGCAGCACGGCATGCGACCGGGCAGCCGCCAGCCTTCAGCCCAGCCGGCCTGACGCCTCAGCGGCGCGGGTCGTCGCTCGGGTCGTTGGAAACGGTCGGGTAGCCCGCGTCGGTCCAGGCGCGGATGCCGCCTTCGAGGTGGCGCACCACCGTGCCGCGATACTCGGCAAGGCGCTCGGCCGCGATGCCCGAACGGCGCGAGGATCCGCAGTAGAGAATGACTTCGCGGGTCGTGTCGATGGGGATCGTTGCCGGATCGAAATGCGTGAGCGGCGCATTGAGCGCGCCCGCGATCCGGCTGTCTGCGAACTCATAGGGTGTGCGCACGTCGATCAGCACGACTTCGCCCGCCTCGACCAGCGTTGCGAGCTGCTGCGCATTGACGGTGGCGACACGCGCGCTGGCGATGTCGGCACTGTCGGGTCCGGCATACCCGCCGCTACCCGCGCAGCCTGCGAGGGCAAGCGGCGCGAGTGCGGCGAGGATGCTTTTCCGGATCACGATGCGGCGAGCTTGCGCAGCACGTAGTGGAGGATGCCGCCGTTGCGGTAATACTCCATCTCGTTGGCCGTATCGATGCGGCAGAGCGCGGTGAAACTGGCCTTCGAGCCGTCTTCATGCGTCACTTCAACTTCGACGTCCTGGCCCGGGGTGAGGTCGGCAAGGCCCTTGATCGTGAAGGTGTCGTCCGCACCGAGGCCAAGGCTCTGGCGGGTGTCGCCGTCCTTGAACTGCAGCGGGAGCACGCCCATGCCGATCAGGTTCGAGCGGTGGATACGCTCGAAGCTCTCGACGATCACGGCACGAACGCCGAGGAGGATGGTGCCCTTCGCGGCCCAGTCACGGCTCGAACCCGTGCCGTATTCCTTGCCTGCAACGACGACCAGCGGCGTACCGTCGGCCTTGTGCTTCATGGCAGCATCGTAGATCGGCATCTGCTCACCCTTGTAGGTGGTGATGCCGCCCTCGGTGCCGGGGACCATCTCGTTCTTGATGCGGATGTTGGCGAAGGTGCCGCGCATCATGACTTCGTGGTTGCCGCGACGCGAGCCGTAGGAGTTGAAGTCCTGCTTCGAGACCTGGTGGCTCTTGAGGTATTCGCCAGCCGGGCTGTCTTCCTTGATCGAGCCTGCGGGCGAGATGTGGTCGGTCGTGGTCGAATCGCCGAGGATCGCCAGCGGCTTCGCATCGGTGATGTCGGTGACCGGTGCCGGCTCCATGCTCATGCCTTCGAAGAAGGGCGGGCTGGCGACGTAGGTGCTGGTCGGGTTCCAGGTGTAGGTGTCCGAGGCCTCGACCTTGATCGCCTGCCAGTGCTCGTCGCCCTTGTAGACGTCGGCATAGCGGCTCTCGAACATTTCGCGGTCGATGTTCTTGGTGCGGTGCTCGCGGATTTCCTCGTTGGTCGGCCACACGTCGGCCAGCATCACGTCGTTACCGTCCTGGTCCTGGCCGAGCGGGGTTTCGGTGATGTCCTTCGTCACCGTGCCGAGGATCGAGTAGGCGACCACGAGCGGCGGCGAGGCGAGGAAGTTGGCGCGCACGTCGGGCGACACGCGGCCTTCGAAGTTGCGGTTACCCGAGAGGACCGAAGCGGCGACGATGTCGTTGCCGTTGATGGCCTTGCTGATCGGCGGGGCGAGCGGGCCCGAGTTGCCGATGCAGGTGGTGCAGCCGTAGCCGACGAGGTCGAAGCCCATGGCGTCGAGATCGTCCTGCAGGCCGCTCTTTTCGAGGTAGTCGGTGACCACCTGCGAACCCGGTGCGAGGCTGGTCTTCACCCACGGCTTGGGCGCGAGGCCCTTCTCGCGCGCCTTCTTGGCGACGAGGCCGGCAGCGATCAGCACGTCGGGGTTCGACGTGTTGGTGCAGCTGGTGATGGCCGCGATCACGACATCGCCGTCGCCGACGTCATGGTCCTTGCCTTCGACGTCCACGCGCAGCGGCGCATCCTTGCTGTAAATCGACTTGAGGTCGGTGTTGAACAGCTCGTCCACCTGCGGCAGCGCGACGCGGTCCTGCGGGCGCTTCGGGCCGGCGAGGCTGGGCACGACCTTCGAGATGTCGAGCTCGAGCGTCTTGGTGAAGACCGGCTCGTTCTCGGGCGTGAACCACATGCCCTGTTCTTTCGAATACGCTTCGACCAGCGCGATGGTTTCTTCGTCGCGGCCGGTGAGGCGCATGTATTCGAGCGTCTTGTCGTCGATGCCGAAGAAGCCGCAGGTCGCGCCGTATTCGGGCGCCATGTTGGCGATCGTCGCGCGGTCGGCGAGGGTGAGGTTGGCAACGCCTTCGCCGTAGAATTCGACGAAACGGCCGACCACGCCGACTTCGCGCAGCATCTGCACGCAGGTCAGCACGAGGTCGGTTGCGGTGACACCTTCGGCCATTGCGCCGGTCAGCTTGAAGCCGACGACTTCGGGGATGAGCATCGAGATCGGCTGGCCGAGCATGGCTGCCTCGGCTTCGATACCGCCGACACCCCAGCCAAGGACGCCGAGGCCGTTGATCATGGTGGTGTGGCTGTCGGTGCCGACGCAGGTGTCGGGATAGGCGACGGTCGCGCCGTCAGGGCCTTCCGAGTTCCACACGCCCTTGCCGATGTACTCGAGGTTCACCTGGTGGCAGATGCCGGTGCCCGGGGGCACAGCGGAGAAGTTCTTGAAGCTCTTCGAACCCCACTTGAGGAAGTCGTAGCGCTCGGCATTGCGGGCGTATTCGAGTTCGACGTTCTTCTCGAATGCCTTGGGGTGGCCGAATTCGTCGACCATGACCGAGTGGTCGATCACGAGGTTCACGGGAACCTGCGGATTGATCTTCGAGGTGTCGCCGCCGAGCTTGCCGATCGCATCGCGCATGGCCGCCAAGTCGACCACGCAGGGCACGCCGGTGAAGTCCTGCAGCAGCACGCGCGCTGGGCGGTACTGGATTTCCTTGCCGGTGGTCGGGTTCTTCTGCCAGTCGGCGATCGCCTGCGCATCGTCGGTCGATACGGTGAAGCCACCGTCCTCGAAGCGCAGCATGTTTTCCAGCAGGACCTTCAGGCTGAAGGGAAGCTTCGACACGTCACCGATTTTCTCGGCCGCCTTCTTGAAGGAATAGTAGGCGTAATCCTTGCCGCCAACGGTGAGGGTAGAGCGTGTTCCGAGCGTGTCCTGGCCGACCTGGGTCATGCGGGCTTTCGTCCTTTCTGTAAGAAGCCGTCACTTGGCCAATGGGCAAGGCGGCAGAATGTGCCGCGCCTCTGCGCCGAATGGGCCAAAAAATCAAGGTCCGCCGCCTAGGCAAAACGTCTCATCGGGAACTCTGAGGCGACTTCAGGGATTATTAAGGCAAAATCGGGGCAATTGTTGCGCACGGCCACAAATCGCCGGAAGCGCGCGGCCCGAATGAGGAGTTTGTTATGAGTGCCCTGCTGGACGCGACCGACAAGTCGCGCCGAACCCTGCGTGTCGCCGTTATTGCTGCTGCCCTTGGCGTGGCCGGAATGTTCACTGCTGCGTTCACCTTCGCCGGTGAGCCCGCAGAAGCGGGCGAGCCTGCGCCGCAGGTCGCTGCCGCCCAGCGATAAGTCAGCGCGCTAGAGAGCGCTTTGCTCGGGCCGCCTGCGTGTGGCTATCCAGCATCCCACGATGATCAGCATGGCACCGGCCACGGTCGTCGGTCCCACTGTTTCCCGAAAATAGAGCCAGCCGAACAGCGAGGCCCAGAGGAAGCCGGTATATTCGACCGGCACGAGCCTTTGCGCCTCCGCGCGGGCGTATGCCCAGGCGAGGAACAGCGCCGCGCCGACCGCAAGCAATGCCCCGGCGCCGATTTCCAGCCAGACCCCGCCCTGTGGCAGGACCAGCAGGAATGGTGCTCCCACCAGCAGCACGAGGCTGACGATGCCGTTCTGGAAAGTGCTGACTTCAGAGGGGCTTGCAACCAGTGCCTGCTGCCTCTGGAGGACGAGGTTCCAGGCATAGAGCAGGGCCGAAATCCCGACGAGCAGGAGGCCGGTGAGCGCTTCATCGGTCATGCGCTCGCGCCCGATCCTGCCGCCAACGATAATCACGACACCGGCAAGGCCGAGCAGGGCCGCGACAATGGCTTTCGGCTGGATCTTCTCGCCAAGCAGCCAAGCGGCGAGGAACAGCGCGATGAGCGGCGCCACGAAACTGATGGCGATCGCCTCTGCGAGCGGCAGGCGCACCAGCGCTGCAAAGAAGGTCCAGCCCATGAAGGCCACGACCACGCCGCGAATGAGGTGGATTCGCAGGACCGTGCGGCCGGGCAACTTGCGGCTGTTCCACCACCAGAAGGGCGCGATCACCGCAAATCCGATGAGGCAGCGCAGCAGGTAGGCGCTGTAGGCACCGATCGCGATCGAGGCGCTCTTCATGACCGCGTCCATCGCCGAGAACAGCGCAATTCCCGCCAAGGTCGCCAGTACGGGGCGAAGATGCTCGGCGGATGTGCTCATTGCCGTTGAGCATAGGCAGGTGAACGGGCAAGGTCATCACGGTTCAGCGATGCGCAAGCAGCATTCGCCGAAGATATGCACAATAAGCGATGGCGGGCCGCGTCCTGCGCGACTATTTAGGAAGCCAACGCACCTTGGTGGGACTGATGAAGAAGAACCGTTTCCTTTCCGGCACTGCGCTGCTCGCAGCAGGCCTTGTTTCGACCGCATCGGCGCAAAGCGCCCAGCCAGAGAGCATTCTGCCAGCAACGCAGCAGGCCGCACCTGCTGCTGAGGCGCAGGCCGAACAGACTGCCCCGCAGACTGTCGAGGAAGCCTTCGGCGATATCCGGATGCAGTCGGGCGAAGTCGTCCAGCAGGTCCCCTCGCTCGAAGGCGAGTGGAGCGTCGCACAGGTCGAGGAACTGATCGCCTTCATCCCGACTATGGAAGCAGAAGGCCTGCGCCCTGCCGACTACCATGCTGACGAGCTCGCCGCTCTCGCCGCGCAGGGCGAAAGCGAGGCGCTCAACAAACTGGCCAGCGAGGTGTTCGTCTGGCTGGTCGAGGACCTTCGCGACGGCCGCACGCCGATGGATAACCGGCGCCAGTGGTTCGTGGTCGATCCCGACGCGGATCGCATGCCCACCTGGAAGCTCCTCGAAGATGCTCTGGCGGGTGGTGACATCGCCGGCACGCTGAGCGGCCTGCATCCGGTACACCCCGACTATGCGCGCCTTCGCGATAAGCTCGCGACCGCCACTGATCCGCAGCGAATCCGCCTGATCCGCGCCAATATGGACCGCTGGCGCTGGCTGCCGCAGGACCTCGGCCGCCAGTACCTCATCACCAACGTGCCCGAATTCATGCTGCGCCTCACGGTGAACGGCAGGATCATCAAGAGCTATCGCACCGTGGTGGGCAAGCCGGGCCGCACTGCGACCCCGCAGCTGGCCGAAATGGTCGAGGCGGTGATCTTCAACCCCACCTGGACCGTGCCGCAGTCGATCGTGGTCGGCGAAGGGCTGGGCCAGAAGGTGCTCAATAACCCGCAGTGGGCCGCATCGCAGGGTTACAAGGCGACCAAGGGCGCCGGCGGCTGGATCGGCGTGGTGCAGCAGCCCGGGCCGACCAATTCGCTCGGCCTGATGAAGCTCGACATGCCGAACGAGCACGCGATCTTCCTCCACGACACGCCGAGCCGCCACCTGTTCAATCAAGACAACCGCGCGCTCAGCCACGGTTGCATCCGTGTGCAGGGCGCGCGCGAGCTGGCCATGACCATGTCGATGCTGGGTAATGCGAACAGCCGCGAGGACATTCCGGCAATCCAGGAAGAGGTCAGCGAGATCACGCTGAGCGGCAAGTACACCCGCTATCCGATGGCCAAGCAGTGGCCGGTCTACATCACCTATTTCACGATGGCGACCGACGTCGACGGCGAGCTGCGCGCGTACAAGGATCTCTATGATCGCGACAAGCCGGTGCTCGAGGCGCTCGATGCGCCACGCGTGTCGAACCGCGCCCGCGAGACCAGCGAGGAAGCCGTCGAGATCATCGACGACATGCAGATCACTGTCTGAATTGAAGGCGGCGCGTCGGCCGCCTGTCAGAAGACCCCGGGATTGGTCCTCTCGAACGTGCCTCCACCCGGACGGCGCAGCAATTCGGTCTGCGCGATCGGAGGCATGCGCCGCGAACCGTCCTCGGCAAGGCCGAGGCTTTCGGCGTAGAGCAGCCGTCCGCCGCTGAGGTCCAAGAGGACCTTGGCGAACTGGTCGGGGCCCAGCGCGAAACAGCCGTTCGAACGCCCCAGCTTGCCCCAGCGCCCGATATGTTCGGGCCGCGCATATTCGGCCGGATGCATCACGATGGCGCGCGGGAGGGCGTTGGAATTCGTCGGGTCGAGCCCGTCGAGACGGATCGAGGTGCCGTATTTCCCGCGATACCAGCTACGGGTCATATATGCGCCGCGGCTGGTCGCCTCGCTGCCCTCGATATTCGAATAGCGTTTGAGCCAGCCGTCATGCTCGCTGTCCGAGCCCGTTCCGTGGCTGACGAAGAAGCTTTCAACCCGCTCGTTGACGAGATCGACGAAATGGAAGCGCTGGTTCGCCGAATGCAGGCCGAAATCGGCGATTCCGACGATGTCCTTCTTCCAGATATCGGCCCCGACCCTGTCGAGCTGCTCGCGGGCGATGGCGATCAGCTGTCGATCACGCGAAGCGGTCGGATTTGCCTGCGCAAACACCCGTGCAGGCAGCGCGGCGGCTGCGCCTGCGGCTATCGTGCCCTTGAGGAGATCGCGGCGTTTCATCGGTCCTAACCTATAGCATATGTTTTACCGGAAGCTGACCTGTCGGCATAGCGTGCATTCGTTCTGGCGCACGCCAGCATCGATCTGGCGTGTCTGCCCGCCACTTCGAGCGGGTCGGCCCCGTATCCGCCGCCCAGCGCGCTTGCGACCGGCAGGCCGCGCTTGCGGATTTCCCCGATCACCAGCTCGTCGCGGCGCTCCAGCCCCGAATCGGTCAATGCGAGGCGGCCGAGCCTGTCGTCGCCGTGGACGTCCACGCCAGCCTGGTAGAGCACGAGGTCCGGCGCGAATGTGTCGATGACGCCGGGCAAATGCTTCTCGAGCGCTTCGAGATAGCCATCATCGTCAACCCCGTCGGCTAGCGGTACGTCGAGGTTGGAGCGCGCCTTGCGCACGGGGAAGTTCTTTTCCGCATGTAGCGACAGCGTGAAGATGTCGTCACGCGCCGCGGTAAGGCTGGCGGTGCCATCGCCCTGGTGAACGTCGAGATCGACGATCAGCACGCGGTCGGCATCGCCTTCCGCGATGAGCCGGTTGGCGGCAACTGCGAGGTCGTTGAACACGCAATAGCCCGCGCCGGTATCGTGCAGGGCGTGATGGCTGCCGGCAGCGGAGTTGGCGGCATATCCGTGGGTCTTCGCAAGCTGCGCTGCGAGCCATGTGCCGCCATTGGTGTGCTGCACGCGCTGCGAGATATGCGGCGTCACGGGAAAACCGATCCGGCGCTCCTTCTTCTGCGGAACGCTCGCGTTGAAGACCTCCTCGACATAGGTCGGGCAGTGCACTGCCTCGAGCCATCGGCGCGGCATCGGCGGCGGGGCGTGCTCCGTCAGCGCATAACCGCTCTCGCGAAGCACCTGCATGACCGCCATGTACTTGTCGAAACGGAAGGTCCCGCGTGTGGGAGCGGGAGCCATGTAATCGGCGTGGTGGACGACGTGGAGAATGGCGCTACCCGCGGTTTGCTTCGGCCTCGGCGACCAGCTTTTGCAAGTTCGGTATGGCTGCCATCGTCACGGCAGGCATTTCGGCGGCGACGGCAAGGCGCTCGGGTGCATTTTGCTTTAGCCAGCGCACCGTCGGCGCTCCCGGATCGAGCCGCGACTGCGACAGGAATGCCGAGATCTTCTCGTTGGTCGCCCACAGGAAACGGTTCTGGCCGGTGCCGAGCAGCGTGCCCGCATATCCCTCGATATCGTCGACGAAGCTCACCGGCTTGCACAGTGCGTTCTTTTCCTCGTCGGTCTCGAAATTGGCCTCGACGAAGGCAGTGACGGCGGCGTTGAGCGTGACTAGCGGTACATGCAACAATTGCAGGCGGATGGTGCCATTCTCCCACTGCGGGGAGACCGGCTTCGGCCGCACGGCCGAGGCAGTGCAATCGATGAAAAGCGCATTTTCGGGCACCTCGTGCTCGCCCTGCTGCAGGATCATCCGGCCCGGCTCGATCCGCTCGACGCGGCCCTTGCGCACGACGTTCCCGATCTTGCGAAGGCTCTCGACCTCGCCCTCGGAAATCGTGGCGTAGTGGAACATCTCGGGCTCGACGCTCTGGTCGATGCGCAGCATCGCGCCGTCTTCCTCAAGCTGGTGGAACAGCGCGCTCACGCTTTCGGCCCTGGCGGCGGCCTTCATGATGGCAATCTGCCCGCCCACCGTGCTTTCGAAGAACTCCTCGCCCGGCTGGGTGATCGTGCGGTTGATGAGCCAGCTCTCGCGCGGCTTGACCCAGCTGATGCGCTCTGCCGGAACGCCGGCCTCGAGCAGCCAGACGCCGGCGTCCATCGCGGTCTTGCCGGCGCCGAGAATGACGAAATGCTCAGGAATGCCTTCCGCGCTGCGCCAGAGTTCGGGAAGCTTGCCGGGTATTTCCACCCGCACCCCGTCGGCGACCTCGAACTTGCGTTCGTGCGTGGCCGGAACGGAGGTGGCGAAATAGGTCGTGTCGACGAGCTTGCGGCGTACCTCCACCTCGTGCTCCTCGCCGGAGAGGACATTGCGAAAGCGGTGGTCGCCCAGGTACTCGCAATTGGGGAAGTAGCGCACCCGGCCGGTCGGCAGCAGGTGGTCGCGCATCACCGACTGGAAATAGGCGAGGACCTCCGATCCGCTGGCGAGCTCGTAGAAGCCCTTGTTGGGCCCGCTCTCATCGATCCGGTCCTGTCCGAGGGGGACGCTCTCCACGCCATAGGTCGCGCTCGGCTGGTGCAGCGCGACGAAGGAATAGGCATCGTTCCAGTGCCCGCCGGGCGAGGCGTGCTTGTCGACCATGACGACGTCGCAGTCGGGGTCCTGGGCAAGGAGAGTGTCGACGAAGGACAGGGCGGTCGCACCCGCGCCGATGACCAGATAGTCGGTTTCGAGGGTCATCGGCTTGTCCTTTCCGGCGCTCAGCTGGCGAGGCGTGCCAGCTCGTCGTAGATTTCATCCTCGCTGCGGCTGGCGGCATTGCGCCAGCTCGTAGCGGTGTCGGCGTTCACCAGCGTCCCGAAAGGCGTCAGTACCAGAAGGTTCGGGGTTCCGGGAAGTTCTTCGAGACCGAAGCGGCGCGCGATCTCGAGATTATGTCCGTCGCCCGTTTGCGGCATGCCGATGTTGACGAAGACCAGCTCGTATTCGGCATCGACAAGCTGCTGGAAGCGCGGCGTTTCGAGCCATCCGGCCAGCGCGCGGCTGTCGTGGCACCAGTTCGCACCCATGACGAGGAGCACGTGCTTGCCGCTCGTCATCGCGCGCTCGAGCGCGGCATCGACATCGGCCGAGGCATCGCGCGAAACATCGTAGGATCGCGCCTCGGGGTGGTACGCGGCCGGGGTGTCCGGAACTGTAGAGCATGCGGCTAGTGCCAGCGCGAAGCTCGCGATCGGAACGACGCGCATCATGCTGCGGGCTCCGGCGCAGCCATGCTGCCGTGATCCTCGGCTGGCTCGCCGAGAAGGTAACCTGCCGCGAGAGCGCTACCCATCCAGCAAGCCATGAGTCCGACAAGCAACGTATCCCAGATCATCAATGCCCAGACCTGCCATGCGGCGGCGCCAAAGGCCCATTCGTGGTTGAGGCCGTGCAGCTGTTGCGCGGGCCAGAAGGCGAGGAAACCAAAGACGCCGATTGCGATCGCTTTCAACCAGCCACTCGAATAGGCCCGTTTCAGCGTCATCGTGTGATCGCCGAGGATCGGGCCGACAAGGTAGACGAGCAAGGGCAGGGTCAGGATCATGATCGCGAGATCGACGACGTCCTTGATGGACGCGGGCACGACCTGTTCAAGTCCGGCGAGCAACCCTGCCAGGGCGATTTGCAGGACAACCGCGATCAAGAAGGGTTTCCATGCAATGTTGCGCAGGTCCCACCAGCTCTCACGCTGACCACCCCAGTAGCGCGCAGCGGCAAGTATCGCGATGAACAGGCCGGCAATCTTTGCAAAGCCGAACATCCAGCGGGTCTCGTCATTCGCAAGCGCGGAGAACGCCTCCCGGCTTTCGAACATTCCCATCCGGATTTCGGCAACGTGCTGGACGAACTCAGGTACGATCGCGATCAGCGGGATGATCGGGGCCAGCCAGAACAGCGACGTCCCTCCGGCAAAAACTGTCCGGAAACCCTGCGCTGCCGCGCCAACAAGATTTTTCAATTTACGACCCCCCGTGCGGATCGAAAGCAACAGCTTCGCCCGCTTCAATCCTTGCTGCCTTTTCTTCTACCAGCTTGACGATGTGGTCGAGCATGTCTTCGCTCTCGATGTGGTGATCCTTCACGCCCGAGAGATAGACCATGTGCTTGCCCGAGCCGCCGCCGGTCAGGCCGATATCGGTCTCGCGTGCTTCGCCGGGGCCGTTGACCACGCAGCCGAGCACCGAAAGGCTCATCGGCGTCTTGATGTGCTCGAGCCGCTTTTCGAGCGTCTCGACAGTGCGGATCACGTCGAAGCCCTGGCGCGAGCAGCTGGGACAGGAAACCACGCGGACGCCGCGGGTCCTGAGGCCGAGCGCCTTCAGCATCTCGAAGCCGACTTTCACTTCCTGCTCGGGTTCCGCCGAGAGCGACACACGGATCGTGTCGCCGATACCCGCCCACAGAAGGCTGCCGATGCCGATCGAGCTCTTGACCGTGCCGCCGATAAGGCCGCCGGCCTCGGTGATGCCGAGATGCAGCGGGCAGTCCACCGCCTCTGCCAGCCCGTGATAGGCGGCGACCGCGAGAAACACGTCGCTGGCTTTCACCGCGACCTTGTACTCGTGAAAATCGTGGTCCTGCAGCAGCTTGATGTGGTCGAGCGCGCTCTCGATCAGCGCCTCGGGGCAGGGCTCGCCGTACTTCTCCAGCAGGTCCTTCTCGAGGCTGCCCGCATTGACGCCGATCCGGATCGCGCAACCGTTGGCCTTTGCCGCGCGGACGACTTCGGCGACACGGTCCGACGAACCGATGTTGCCCGGATTGATGCGCAGGCAGGCAGCGCCCTTGTCGGCAGCCTCGAGCGCGCGCTTGTAGTGGAAGTGGATGTCCGCGACGATCGGGACATTCGCAGCCTTCGTGATCTTGTCGAAATGCTCGGTCGATTCCTCGGTCGGGCAGGACACGCGGATGATGTCGGCGCCCACGTCCTCGCAGCGGCGGATCTGGTCGATCGTCGCGACCACATCCTCGGTCGGAGTGTTCGTCATGGTCTGGACCGAAATCGGCGCATCGCCCCCGACGGGAACATTGCCGACCATGATCTGGCGGGACTGGCGGCGCTCGATGGTGCGCCAGGGACGGATGGAAGACATGAGCCGCGATATAGTGGGCCAATCATGAAGGGGCAATGACAGCTGCGAAGACTTGCGGCATGAAGCGGTTATGAGCGAACCGACAGACGAAGTTATGACCGACAGCGCGCTGCTTTTCGGGCGCGTGCTCGACGGGCAGGGCGGGGCCAGGGAGATCGGCTGGGAAGAGGCGATGAACTGGCAGCCCCAGGCGCCGGGCGAGGTGCTCTGGCTTCATATCTGCCGGAACCGGCCCGGCGTCCAGGAGTGGCTGGAAACCCAGCTCGCGATACCCGAGCCCACCGCCGAACTCCTGACCAGCGACCAGACCCGTCCACGTGCCTTTGCCGAAGGTGAGACGCTGGTAGGCACGCTACGCGGCATCAACTTCAATCCCGGTGCGCAGCCCGAGGACATGATCTCGATGCAGCTGTGGTGCGACGGGCGGCGCCTGATCACCTTGCGCCGCCATCCGCTGCAGACGCCCCGCGAAGTCGTGGCGATGCTCGACAAAGGGGCGGGGCCGCCCGATGCCGGGGCGACGATCACGCTGCTCGCCGAACTGCTGATCACGCGGATGAGCCACACCATCGTCGACATGAACGACGTGCTCGACGAGCTCGAGGACATGGACGTGGAAGAGCATGCCGAGGACATGCTCAAGCGCATTTCGACGATCCGCCGCAACTGCCTCGCTCTCAAGCGCCACATGGCGCCGCAGCACGAGGCGCTCGAACAGATCAGCCGCGATGCGCCCTTCTGGTTCGAGGAACACGACCGGCGCGAGATCGCCGAGAGCATCGCGCGCCTTCGCCGCTATCTCGACGATATCGATATCAGCAAGGAAAGCGCGCTGGTGCTGCAGGACGAGCTGCGCGCGCGCAGCCTCGCCTCGAGTGAGCACGCGACCTACATGCTCACCATCGTGGCTGGCATTTTCCTGCCGTTGGGCTTCCTCACCGGCCTGCTCGGCATCAACGTCGGCGGCATGCCGGGCATGAACGATCCCGACGCCTTCTGGACCGTCGTGACCTTCTGCCTGCTGCTCTTCGTGACGCTGATAATCGTCTTCAGGCGCCTGCGCTGGCTCTAACCGTCAGCCGCCCATCTGCTGCGAGGGGATGAACTCCTCGCGCACGGCCTTGGCGATCAGTTCGAGCGGGATGATGCCCTGGCTCAGCAGGAAGTCGTTGAAAGCCTTCTCGTTGAAGTCCTCGCCCAGCGCCAGCTCGGTCTCGACGCGCAGGTCGATCAGCTTGCGATAGCCGTAGTAATAGGACCCTGCCTGGCCGGGCATGCGGAATTCGTAGCGGTCGAGTTCCTGCTTGGTCATGCCGGGCGAGAACAGCGCTTCTTCACGCAGTACGCGCTCGGCCTCGTCGCGGGTCAGCAGACCGAGGTTGAGGCTCGGGTCGAGGAAGGCGCGCGCCGCGCGCAGCAGGCGGAACTGCAGCGCGATGAACTGGCCCTCGATCGGCTCGTGCGGAAGCATTTCGGCCTCGGCATAGAGCGCCCAGCCTTCGACGTTCACACTGTTGAAGGCGTAGAGCATGCGGGCAAGGCTGACGCCCTGCTCGACGAGCGCAGCGAACTGCATTTCATGGCCCGGACGCGCCTCGTGCGCGCTCAGCGTCCAGCTCGCCGCGGGGAAGTTGAAGTCGTCGTAGCGGTCATCCGGCCCGGCGGTCGGATTACCGACGGTCAGGACGAAAGTGCCTTGTTCGCCCGTGTTTCCGATGAGGCGCGGCGGGCGCATGTGCGGCGCGGGCTGGGCGGCGCTCTCCGCGGCCGATGCGACGCGCATCTGCAGCTCGCTGGTGGGAAGCGAGACGATGTCGTGGCGGCGGATTTCCGCCTCCAGCTTGCGGTTCACATCGCGGTAGAAGTCCTCGATCTCGTCATTGGGGACGGTCATCTGCTTGAGGCCCGCCATGACCGAAGCCATGTCGGTTTCCTCCCAGCCGTATTTCTCGGCGATCTGCGGTGCGAGTGCCTCCATCTGGGCGCGCAGCTCGTAGAAACCGCGTCGCGCCTCGGTCATCAGCTCGCGCGGATCGGTATCGATGCCGACCTGCTTGAGGCTGAGCGCATAGAGTTCTTCGGGCAGGCGCGCGCTGTCGCGGCTGGCTGGCACGACCGTTGTGCGCGTCCACTCGCCATAGTCGGTAAGCTGCGTCTCCATCGCGTCGAGGGCCTCATCCGCACCCTCGATCTCGTATTTCTCGAAGAGCTCGCGGATGCCGGCGATGAAGGTCGGGATCTTGTCGATCGATTCCTCGACCTCGACCACATAGGGGCCCATCTTGCCGTCACCGCGGCTCGCCTCGAAGCGGCGCTTGGCGAGCTCGGTCATCGGCTCGGTATCGGGCCAGGTTCCGGTGTAGCGCTGCAGCAGTTCGAGAGCCTTGCCGCGGCGGTGCTCGGCGGTCTGGTCGGACAGGAGCTGGCCGATATTGCCGAACATGCCCTGGGGGACCTGCGCAAACTCGAGCATGTAGCGGCTGCCGAGTTCAATACCCTCGATGTCCTGTTCGAGCGAGCCGATCAGGATGTCGAGGTCCTGCAGGACGTATGGGTTGGTCTCGGTGGCCTTGGCGGCCTCGAATTCCGCGATCAAAGATCTTGCGGCAGCGATATAGCGCTCGTCGCGGTCGGGCGACATGTCGTTGACCAGCCCGTCATACTGTTCGTAGCCCGCCGAGGAGGCGCCCGTCGGGAAGAACTGCGCCTGCATCGTGATGACTTTTTGCGTGTAGGCGTTGCTGGTCTCGACCCAGCCGGGGGTGGCGGGGGCTTCCTGCGCGGCCAGCGGGGCTGCGGGCAGGGCAAGCGTCGTGGCGGTGGCAAGCGCGATGGCTGCGGCGAACGTCTTCATAGGTCTTCCCTCCTGGTTGAGGGGAGGGGTGCGCCTTAGCCCGCGGTTTTGCAAGCCGCCGCCCGACGAACGTGCCTTACCAGCGGACGAGCGGGGGAATTGCGAAACGCCCGATGATGGCCGACAGGACGACCGGCGCGACGTGCCAGATGCCGAGGTGGCCGATGTGGTCCACCGGGCAGGCGAGCCCGTAGGTGAAGCTGCCGATCGCGCCTGCAGCAATGCCGGTGTAGGTGCCCGCGGCGTTCAGCGAGACAGGTGCACCGCGACGCAGCCACAGCGTCAGCGCGCCGGCCGTCACGAGGCCGAAGGCGGAACCCGCAAGGAAGCAGTCGACGCCGTACATGTCGCTCGTCACCGTGCCGAAGAAGCCCGAGATGCCCAGCATCACGAGCGCGGTCACCGGAAGGATCGCCAACATCAGCGCCGACCAGCGCGCGCCTTCATGGCTGTTTCCGACGCGCGGGCTGGCCATCTTGACCACCGCGAAGGATGCCGCCGCGCCGAGCAGCGCGAGCATGCCGTTGGTGATGAAGAATTCGGGCGAGGCCTGGCCGGTGAAGGCGCCATGCCACAGCCCGTCGAGCAGTTCGACGAGGAGCACGGTGGCCACGGCCGCGAACGCCACGAGCGCGACACCCTGCCACAGCCGTAGCGGCTGGACGGGAGCAAGATCGCTCGCGAGTTCGTCGATCAGGGAGCTGGGGACCCGGTTCATGTCATTCGGCCTTTTCTACGAGCGCGGACAGCTTCTTCAATCCGCGATGGATATTCACTTTGACCAGGCTTTCGCTCTGGCCGGTCTTTGCAGAGGCTTCCGCGATGGACAGCCCCTCGATCTTGACGAGTTCGATGACCTCGACCTGCTTTTCGGGCAGGTGGACGAAGAGCCTCTCGAGGCTCATCCGCGCCATCACCGCTTCTTCCTCGCTGTCCTCGGGCGCGTCGTGGTCGCCCAGCTCGTCTTCGGCGGAGCGGTAGACCTTGCGCAGGTGGTCGACCCAGCGGTAGCGGGCGATCGCCGCGAGCCAGGGATAGAAGGCGCGGCTGGGATCCCAGGTCGCACGCTTGTGATGCACCGCCAGCATCACTTCCTGCACCAGGTCGTCGAGCTGGGCGGGGGCCACGCGCTTCCTGTAATAGCGTTCGAGCCAGAGCTGCACCTCTGCGAGCAGGGCGCGGTACATTCCGGCATCGCCCTTCTGGGCGGCTGCCATCATGCTGGCCATTTCGGCTTCATCGGCAATCATGTCGAACCTCTCCCCTTGAACGAGGCTATCACCTGGCCCGCCGCGAAGCGAGCAGCCTGTCGGCAGAGAACAGGCCGCCGCCGCGCGATACGAGGATCGCAGCCATCGCGACCCACAGGATGTGCGTCGCCCACCAGGCTTCGGGATAGACGAAGAATTGGATGACCAGCGTCATGAGGAGCAGCGAGAGCGCGGCGAAGCGGGTGAAAAGGCCGAGCACCAGGAGGATGGGGAACAGGTGCTCGGCATAGGTGGCGAGCGGGACGGCCAGGTCCACCGGCAGGGGGAGGCCGGTGTATTCGTACTCGAACAGGAAGTAGGTCGTCTCGTTGATCGACAACGCGGTGCCTTCTTCCACCTTCGTCCGTCCCGATCGCCAGAAGATCCCCGCCAGCGCCACGCGGGTGATGAGCAGTGCAAGGCCTTCGGGCAGGCGGGAGGATAGCCATGCCGTGAGCCGGTCGTAGGGGGTCAGGACGTTCTGCATTGCTCTGTTCTCGCTTGGTGCTGGCGGAGGGGGGGGGAGGTCAGGGCCTCAGCGCTTGATCGGCTTCAGCGAGCCCTTGCCCTTGGGCGTCTCGATGTTCTCGCAGCTGCCCTTGGGAACGAGCTTCCATGCATTGCCCTGGTAATCGCGGGTGGAGGTGCCGGCGCAGCTGGTGCCCGGGCCCGCGGCACAGTCGTTCTGGCCGGCCTTGGCGACGCCGTAGCATTTCTCCATCGCCGGCTTCTTCTGCGCGGCGGCGGGGGTGGCGATCATGGAGCCGGCGATGCCGGCGGTCAGGGCGAGACCCGCGAGGCGGGCAATCGATGCGTTGTTCATGGCAATTCTCTTCCAAGTTGGGGGTCGTCAGTGTCGCGCCGGAGAAAACATCGCCGGAACTGACGGGTCATTCGGGAAGGAATCCGATCCGGTTACGCGGCATCCCAAAAATTTTCCGGCTGTAACCGGCTGCTCCCGCGCGCCGAATGATTGCCTGTGCACCCCCGCACGCAATCTGGAAAAAAGGGATTGGATCTCATGACCACCGCCACTCGCAAGACCGCCGCCACTGCCGCAGCTGCAGCAGCATTCGCACTTTCCTCGCTGTCGGCTTTCGCAGCCGAACCGCCCGCCGGCAGCAGCGGCCGCGCCATCAGTGCCGAAGACACCGTCCATTGCTACGGCGTCCACAGCTGCAAGGGCCAGGCCGACTGCGCCACCACCGAGAACGCCTGCAAGGGCCAGAACGAGTGCAAGGGCCACGGCTTCAAGGCCATGAAGGCTGGCGAATGCCTCACCAAGGGCGGCACCATCGGCGACATTTCGTAACGATTGCCAGCCTTGGCGGCCCGCTCGACCGGAGTTTCGAGCCCTTCCTCACCAAACCGGAAGCGGGCCGCCCCTTTTGCCGAAAGGTAGCGATGCCATGACCTCGATCGACCACTTCGCCGGCTTCGGTCTCGGCCTCAGGCGTACACACTATGCCGACTTCCTCGAAGGCGAGGTGCCGGTCGATTTCGTCGAGGTCATTTCCGAGAACTACATGGTCGAGGGCGGCAAGCCGCTGCGCCTGCTCGAAGAGGTGCGCGCGAAGCATCCCGTCATCCTCCACGGCGTCTCGATGTCAGTCGGTTCGGCGCAGGGCCTCGACGAAGACTATCTCTCGCGCCTCCGCAGCCTCGCCGACCGGATCGATCCGCTCTGGGTCTCCGACCACCTGTGCTGGACGCGCACCAGCGCGCACAACAGCCACGACCTCCTGCCGCTACCGCTGACCGGCGAGGCGCTGGGCGTCGTATGCGACAATGTCGAACGCGCGCAGGATGCGCTCGGGCGGCCGATGCTGCTCGAGAATCCGTCGAGCTACCTGACTTTCCCCGAAGACGAGATGGCCGAGTGGGAATTCCTCTCCACCATGGCGCAGCGCACCGGCTGCTACCTGCTGCTCGACGTCAACAACGTCTATGTGAGCGCGCAGAACCACGGTTTCTCGGCCAGCGAATACATCGCCGGCCTGCCGCTCGACCGCGTGCGCCAGATCCATCTCGCCGGCCATATCCCGGCGACCGAGAAGCGTCCGATCACCATCGACACGCACGACCGCGAAGTCTGCGATGCCGTGTGGGCGCTTTATGCCGAAACGATCGCGCAGACCGGCCCGGTCGCGACGATGATCGAGCGTGACGACGGCATTCCGCCGATCGCCGAACTGCTCGAAGAACTGGACCGGGCGCGCGTCATCGCGCGCCAGGCCAGCCAAGCGAGAGCGGCATGACCGCGCTTGCGACCAGACAGGCCGATTTCATGGCGAGCCTGCTCGACGACGAGCGTGCGCTTCCACCCGACTGGACCGCGCGCCATGCTGCCGGTCTCGAAATTTATCGTAACAATTACCGCAGCGCGCTTGTCGAAGCCTTACGCGCGACCTTCGAACGGACTGAAAGGCTGGTCGGCGATGAGAGCTTCGCGCGCGCTGCCGCGCATCACCTCATTACCTGTCCGCCCTCGGGCTGGACGCTGGACCTTGCGGGGCAAGGCTTTGCCGAAACCTGCGAGGAGCTCTTCGCGAATGACCCCGAAGTCGCCGAGCTCGCATGGCTCGAATGGTCGATGCACCTTGCTTTCGTGGCGCGCGACGCGGAGCCGCTCGGTACGGAGCAGTTCCTGGAGCAGGCGAGCGCATTCGGCGAGGAGGACTGGGCGAAGCTGCGCCTGGCATTCATGCCCGGCATCGCGGTGCGCGACCTCCGCCACGATCTCAAGGCGCTCTGGTCTTCGCTCGCCGAAGCGGCCGAGGAAGGCGAAGTGACCCTTCTTGCCGAACCGGCCACCTGCATCGTCTGGCGCGAGGGCGAGCGGCCCGTCTTCATCAATGTCTCCACCGCAGAGGGCAGGGCGCTTTCCGAGATGATGTCAGGCGCGACTTATGGCGAGACATGCGAAGAGCTGCTCGCCAGCGAAGGCGAGCAGGCTGTCGAACTTGCGGGCAGCATGCTGCGCCGCTGGCTTCATGAAGGGCTCGTCGAGCGCCTCGATCAATAGGCGAAGGTCTGCCCGACCATTTCCTCGCTGACCTGCCAGAGACGTTCGGCATTGCCTTCGTCGATGGCATAGCTGCGTACGCCGCCCATCAGGTCCTCGTCGTCCTCGTTCGCGACGTGGCAATCCTCGCAATAGAGACCACCGGCGCCCTGCAGCTCGTCGGCCGTTGCAACCCAGCACGTGGTCGCTGCGCCCTGCGGGATCGTCTTGAACGGGGTGGGCTCCTGGCCGCTTTCCTCTGCTGTCTTCCTGAGGCGCTCGGTGAGGTTCGCTATGTCCTCTTCGCTCATGTGGCGACCGAGGTTGGTGTGAATGCCGCCGGGGTGGAGCGAGTATGAGTGGATGCCCTTGTCACCGAGCCGCTTTTCGAGGCCGACCGCGAACAACACGTTGGCGGTTTTCGACTGGCCGTAACTCACCCACTTGTCATAGTCGCGGCGTTCGAAATGGATGTCGTCGAAATCGACCGGCGAGATGTGGTGGCCGCGGCTCGACAGGTTGACTATGCGCGGGTTCTCGCCCTGCTCGACCAGCGGCATGAGCAGGTTGGTGAGCAGGAAATGGCCGATGTGGTTGGTGCCGAACTGCATTTCGAAGCCGTCGGCAGTCTTGGCCTCTTCGCAGGCCATCACGCCCGCATTGTTGATGAGGAGGTCGATCTTGTCGAAGCGATCGTTTGCCTCGGCAGCGGCCTTGCGCACGCTGTCGAGCGAGGCGAGGTCGCACACCAGCGTATCGATCCTCGCACCTGTCTCTTCGACCAGCGCATCGGCGGCGGCGGAGAGCTTCGTCGCATCGCGGCCCGAAATGATGACATGCGCTCCCTTGGCCGCCATCGCGCGGGCGGTTTCCTGCCCGAGACCGGAGTAGCCGCCGGTGATCAGCGCCGTGCGTCCGGAGAGGTTCTTGCCTTCGAGAACCTCGTCGGTCGTGCTCGAAAATCCGAATTCGCTCATTGCTCGTCACCTTCCTTTTCGTCTTCGGGCTTGTCGGTCCGGTAGCGTTCGAACCATGCGAGGATGTTGTCGGCCTTGGCGATCAGGCGCGATGGCCGTGCCGCAATGCCATGCGAGCTTTCGGGCACGCGCACCAGCACCGTGTCCACTCCGCGCAGCTTCAGTGCCTGGTAGAACTGCTCGCTCTCGGTGATGGGCGTGCGCTGGTCTTCCTCGCCCGTCAACAGCATCGTCGGCGTGGTCACATTGCCGACGAGGCTCAGCGGCGAGCGCTCCCAGTAGTGCATCGGCACTTCCCACGGCATTCCGGGGAACTGGTGGAAGGTCTGGAAGATGTAGCTGTCCGCCGTCAGCGTCTTGCTCAGCCAGTTGATCACCGGCTTCGCCGCTGCGGCCGCATTGAAGCGGTCGGTCAGGCCTACGAGATAGGCGGTCGCGATGCCGCCTGCCGATCCGCCGGTCACGAAGAGGTTCTCCTCGTCGATGAAACCCTTGGCGATCATCGCATCGACGCCGGACATGTGGTCGGCGGCATCATCGGGGCTCGAATACTTGTGCTCGAGCAGCAGGCCGAATTCCTCGCCGTAGGAAGAGCTGCCGCGGTGGTTGTCGTAGAAGACTACATAGCCTTCTGCCGCGTAGCGCTGGATCTCGGCGGAAAAATGCGGGCCGTAGGCAGCGTGCGGGCCGCCGTGGATTTCGAGAAGCAGGGGATATTTCTTCGACGGGTCGAAACCCGGCGGGGTCACGTACCAGCCCTGGATTTCGGTCCCGTCATGCGAGGAGGCGTAGGTGATCTCGTGGATCTGGCCGAGCTCGCGGTGGGCGAGGAGGTCCTCGTTCAACGCGGTCAGCTTGCGGGTATTCCTGCCGGTACGCGCGTAAAGGTCTGCGGGGCGATCGTGCGCACCTTGCGTCCAGACGAGCGTGCCGCGGTCCGATACGTCGAAAGTGCCGCTGGTATAGGGTCTTCCCAGCGTGGTGCCCGAAAGGCCCTCGACCACGGTTTCGACAGCCCCGCCCGAAGGCGACACGCGGCCGACCTTGCGGATGCCGCGATCATCGAAGGCGAAATAGATGTGGCTTCCTTCCCAGCGGATATTCTCCACCTCGCGGTCGAGGTTCTGGGTGAGGTTGCGCCCGCCCGTGCCGTCGAGATTGCGCACGCAGACGTCCACTTGCCAGACGGGTCGTTTTACATTGGGCATGCACACGAAGGCGACGCTGCGCCCGTCGGGCGAAAGCTGCGGCGAGGTCTCGAGGCCGCTGCCGCTTGTGACCTGTCGCAGGCTCTTGTCGGCGACCATGACCTGCCAGATGTCGCCCTCGACCGTCTGCAATTCCCAGCTCTCGTTGCGATTGGCGGAGAAGAGGATCGCGTCGCCTCGCGCCGTCCACTCGAGCGGGCCGGAGTGGTTGAATTCGCCGCTGGTGAGCTGGCGCGGCGTGCCGCCGCCTGCCGGAACGACGAAGACGTGGCTGAAGGTCACGTCGATGAAGCCCGCGCCGTCGCTACGGTAGCGGGCATGGTCGATCACCTTGACCGGCGGAGACCATTTGGCGCCTTCAGGCTTGGGCGGCGCCTTGGCGAGCGGAGCGGTATCGCCGTCGACGCGGGAGGTGAAGGCGATCCATTCGCCGTCGGGCGACCACGCGATGTTGCCTGCACCCTCGCTGAGCGCCGCGACGCGCTGGACCTGGCCGGTGTCCATCCAGCGGAGGAAGATCGCGCTGCGCCCGTCGTCGTCGCTGCCGGTATAGGCGATGCGCGTGCCGTCGGGCGACCATTCGCCGCCGCTCGCGCCATCGAGCAGCAGGCGGTTAGAGCTGCCGTCGAGCGCGGCAAGCCACAGCGCGCCCTCGGTGCGGTCGGTCATGATGTTGTTGGAGCGGCGCGTGTAAAGAACGTGGCGGCCGTCGGGCGCGATGCGCGGGTCGTCGGCATATTCGAGGTCGAAGACGTCCTGCGAAGTGAACCGGCGATCGTCCTGTCCCGTGTCCGCCGCGCCATCCTGTGCCAGCGCCGTCGCCGACCACAACGCCGCCAGCGCAGCGCCCGCACCAATCCATGCCTTCATGCCGATCTCCCTTTGCGCGGGAAGGCCTAGCACAAAGAAAAAGGGGCGCGAGACCTTTTGGTCCCGCGCCCTCTCAGGCCCCTCTCTCCTTGGGGTACTGGTTCTTGACCGGTCGGTCAGGTCTTGGGACCTGTTCCTCCCAGGTCATTGTCCATCTGGTCGAGCTTGCGCGCCGCCCAGTCGCGGCCACCAAGGCCGAAGGCGAGCGCGCCTGCCACCGCGATGCCGGCGATCAGGATCGTCAGCGCATTGGCCGGGATCATCCCGCCGATGCCGGTGAACTGCAGGCCCATGAACACGAACAGGATGATGGTTGCCCAGCGCACGATGGTCGCCGCCGTGCTGCTGCCTGCATCCCCGGCGATGAGGCGGGCGAGCAGGTTGGCGATCAGGAAGCCGAAGGCGATCACGACCGCGCCGAAGATGACCCGTCCACCCAGCTCGAGCAGCTGGTCGAGGATCGCGGTCAGCTCGGGAAAGCCGAGGATGCGCGTTGCAGCGATGGCGAAGAACAGGATGATCGCCACCTGTGCGATACGGGCGATGATCCCGCTTGCGGTGGTTCCTTCAGCGACAAGGCCGCTTTCCGACAACGCCCGGTCGACACCGAGCCCCGGCAGCACTTCCTTCACGATCTGCACCACGAAACGGCTGATGAGATAGCCGATGCCGAGCAGGATCGCCGCGGCGATGATGTTCGGGATGGCGGCAAAGATCATCCGCAGCATGTCGGATGCAGGTTCGCTGATCGACTGGATTTCCAGCTGTTCGAGCGCAGCGATCGCCACCGGAATGGCGATCAGGACGTATACGATCGTGCCGATGGTCTTGCTGATGGCCGAATTGCCGGTGACATTGTCGACGCCGCCGCGGTTGGCCCATTTGTCGAAATCCACCGTCTGCAGCGTGGTGACAACCAGATCGCGCACGATCCGCGCCACCATCATGCCGATGAAGAAGATCAGTCCGGCCCACAGCAGGTTGGGCAGGAAGTCGACGACGTTCTCGAGCAGGCTGTCGATAGGTCCTGCGACCCCGCCCAGCTCGAGGATGTTCAAGATGACGAGCAAGCCGAACAGCCAGATCAGCAAGGATACTATCTTGCCGAGCGATTCCCCCAGCGACTGGCCGTTTCCGGTCCCGCGCTTGAAGAAGTCGACCGTGTCGACGAGCTTTGCGAAAGTCCATTTTGCCGCGCGCGCGGCAAGCCAGGTGATGAGCAGCGCAACCGCCGCGAACAGGAGCTTCTCTCCAAGCTCCATGGCGAGTTGCTGGTCGAAACGATATCTGTCGAAAATCATGAAACCTCTCCCCATTGGTTTCCGTAGCGTCACGGCTATCACGCTTGTCGTTTCTATCCAAAAGGGCGGGTGGGGATTGAGTGGATAACTTTGCGTGCTATCCCAGCGCCATGAGAGAAATCCACGCCCGTTTCGTCGCCGCCATCGCACTTGCGATCGCCGCTTTTTCAACCCCCGCGCAGGCCGACGACCACGAGCCGAGATGGTCGTTCGCGATCCACGGCGGGGCCGGCACGATCGCTCGCGAGAACATGAGTGCCGAAGCCGAGGCGGAATATCGCGCCTCGCTCCAGCGCGCGCTCGACGCGGGTTCGAAGATCCTCGCCGAAGGCGGCAATGCGATGGATGCGATCGAGGCGGCGATCCTGCTGCTGGAAGACGATCCACGCTTCAATGCCGGGCGCGGGGCGGTCTATACCTGGGAGGGCGGACATGAGCTCGACGCCTCGATCATGGACGGGCGCAACCGCGATGCCGGCGCGGTCGCGGGTGTCACCAACATCCGCAATCCGATCCTGCTTGCGCGCAAGGTCATGACCGACAGTCCGCATGTCATGCTGGCAGGCCAGGGTGCGGAGACATTCGCATCCGAACAGGGCCTCGAAATGGTGCCGGGCGAATACTTCGACACCGACAGTCGCCGCGAGGCGCTCGAGCGGATGAAGGCGCGCCAGCTCTCCGCGATCGATGTCGATATCAAGTTCGGCACGGTCGGTGCGGTCGCGCTCGACACGAACGGCAACATGGCCGCGGGCACCTCCACCGGCGGGATGACGGGCAAGCGCTGGGGCCGTATCGGCGATGCCCCGATCATCGGCGCAGGCACCTATGCCGACAACCGCAGTTGCGCCGTTTCGGCGACCGGCTGGGGCGAGTATTTCATCCGGGTCGGCGTAGCGCACGAGATCTGCACGCGGCTGCGCATGGCGCAGAAGGTGGAAGACGAAGATGTCGCCGTCGCGATGGAAGCCGTAGCACGGGCGGAAGAGAGAGACGTGATCTACATCAGCGGCCGATTGCCCGAGGATGAGGTCCAGTGGGCGGCGGACAGCGTCATGGCAGAGGTCAAGGCGCTTGGCGGCGACGGCGGCGTGATTGTCGTCACGCCGGACGGTCATGCGCTTTACAGCTTCAACACCGCGGGCATGTACCGGGGCCGCGCGACCAGCGAAGGTGTGAACGAGGTCGCGATCTACGGCGACGAGTAGACTTTCGAGTCGCTGCGGCGCACAAATCCGCTCGAAGCAGCCGTAAAACCTCGGATTCGCAACGGCTTGCCGCAGCGCTTTGACTCAGCGCGGCGCCGGGCGCAGATTTCGTGCCGCGTTGGTGAATAATCTAACAACAATCGGGCCGTGATGGCCCTGACGCCACTCTTGGGTCGCAGCACTCAACGAGGGGAGTCACCCGCATGAAACACCTGATGAAATCCGCCCTGATCGCTTCGGCATTGGCCTTTGCGATGCCGCAGGCCGCGTCCGCACAGGACCAGTATCCGCTGACCGGTGCGGAATGGATCGAAGTTACCGGGATCAGCATCGAAGACGGCGGCGGCTTCAAATACGCCACGTGGCTGGCCACCGAATGGCGCAAGCGGATGGACTACGCCGTCTCGCAGGGATGGATCGAAAGCTACGAGATCTGGTCGAACACCCACGGCCGCGAGGGCGAGCCCGACATGTGGCTGATCACGCGCTTCGACACGTTCGAAAGCAACGAGGAATGGGAAGCGCGCAACCGGCAGATGCGCGAATACATGCAGCGCAACATCCAGCAGCTGCAGGCCGAAAGCGGCGACCGCGCGAAATATCGCAAGGTCCTGGGCGATGTGCTGATCAAGCGCCTCGTCTGGCGCGACTGACGCGCAACACTTGTGGGCCGGGCGAAAGCGTCCGGCCTACATTTCCAGCTGGACGCCGCGCGCCTCGAGAATGGGTTTCATCTCGCGATAGGCCGCCGGCGTGCGCATCAGCGGGATGTAGGGATGCAGGTGGTGGACCACGTGATACTGCATGCCCATGCTGAGGATATTCCCGACCTTCGAGCGCCAGTTCTTCGTGTCGCGATAGCGGCCCTGTCCCATGCCCGGGCTGTGCGGTGCCCACGAGAGGAAGAACAGGATGTAGGTGATCGCGATCTGGTAGGGCAGCCACCAGAGGAAGAAGGCCTCGAGCGCGAGACCGTTCCACGCCAGCGCTATGAGGATCGCATAGAATCCGAGGCGGTACCCGATTGCGAGCAGGATAAGGTCCTGCCTACCGTGACGGTCGAGGCAGCGCAGATAATCGCCGGAGCGCTTCCCGTTCGGTTGGCGCTGGCGGATCGTTTTCCAGATCGCTGACCAGGCGTTGTCGGCATGGCTGGTGATGTCGACGTCTAGGTCGGGATCATTGGTGTGCCTGTGATGGTCCATGTGCGTGACGCGCAGGACTTCGTAAGGATAGACCATGACCCAGCTGGTGGCGTGGCCGACCAGCTCGTTCAGCCAGTACAGCTTCTGTCCGGGCCTGCCGATGATGTGATGCTGCGCGTCATGGGTAGGCAGGTAGACCAGCGCAATGTTCACTGTTGCGACGATGAAGCTCAGCCACAGCGGGATGACCTCGAGGATCACCAGCGGCCAGAGCGCGAGCCACACGGCGAGATTGCCGAAGGCCCATGTCACGATGCCCCAGGGGAACATGCCCGAGTGCTTGCGGGCGATCTTGTTCTCGAGCTTGCGCAGTTCAGCGTCGGACAGCGCCGAGAGATCGGCTGGATTGGTGGCCGGCGCGTTCATATCCAGCGCCCCGTGACCGTCGCAAAAGCGCCCCAGACGCCGCCGACCAGCAAGCCGAAGGTCAGTGCGCCGAGGCCGAAGGGTGCCGCAATGCCAGCGGCGACAAGACCCTCGGCGATCACCGGCGCGAGGAAGCCCACGCCGAAAATCAGCGGCAAGAGCCACAGCAATGCCTTGAGCGCCTTCTGCATCCTCCACTCCCTTCCGTGGGAATGGATAGCAAAATGAAACCTAACTGTCAGCCCCGACCTCAGGTAGCGAAGCGGTAGGTCGGGGAGCGAGCTTCAGCCCCGCTTGCGGGCCTGGGCATAGCTGCCGAGGAGGCGGACTTCGTTGGTCTGGAAAGCGAGTTCCTCGAGCGCGGCATCGACCCGCGGATCGCCGGGCGCGCCCTCGATGTCGGCATAGAAGCGCGTGGCGGCAAAGCTCGCGCCCTTCTGATAGCTTTCGAGCTTGGTCATGTTGACGCCATTGGTCGCAAAGCAGCCGAGCGCCTTGTAGAGCGCGGCGGGGATGTTCTTCACCTCGAAGATGAAGGTGGTCATTGTCTGCTCGGCCTCGATTCCGGCAGGATCGCGCGGTTCCTTCGCGAGGACGACGAAGCGGGTCGTGTTGTCATGCGCGTCCTCGACCGCTTCCTCGATGATATCGAGCCCGTATAGCTCGGCGGCCATGGGCGGGGCGATGGCGCAGAAGCGCGGGTCCTGCATCTCGGCGACATAGGCCGCGGCACCCGCGGTATCGGCGTGGGTCAGGGCGACGATGCCGCGTTCCTGGAGGAAGTGGCGCGACTGGCCGAGCGCCTGCGGATGGCTGTAGGCCGCCTCGAACGGGCCGGGGCCGGTCGCCATCAGCGAGTGGGTGATGCGCATGAAATGCTCTGCCACGATCGACAGCCCGCTTTCGGGCAGCAGGAAGTGGATATCCGACACGCGGCCATGCTGGCTGTTCTCGATCGGGATCATCGCGCAGCCCGCATTGCCCTGCTTCACCGCGTCGAGCGCATCCTCGAAGCCGAGGAAGGGAAGGGGCAGGCATTCGGGATCGAACCGCATGGCCGCCTGGTGCGAGTTGGATCCCGGCGCGCCGCCAAAGGCGATCGCGCGCGCGGGATCGGCCGCGGCGGCGGTTCGCATCGTGTCGACCATGTCGATGGCGGGCTGGGCAAAAGTACGCATGGGGGATGCGTGTTAACGGCCATTTCCCGCGTCGCAAGCGCTATTGCGCCAAAGACACGCTACGGCACTTGCGTATGGGGCCTTGCGGCACTAGAGCGGCGCCCGAGTATCAGATCACACGGATTCTTGTAGGCAATCACGCAATGGACGATCGTTTCAACACCGCTTCCGGCTGGGTTCTCTTCTCGGGCATCGTCGCGCTCGGCGCTTCGATCGGTGCCGGCATGTATTTCCATGCCGACAGCAATGAATATCCCGAGGACAAGGACTGGGGCTATTTCGTCGAAGGTGCGGAAGAAGAAGGCGGCGCCGATGCGGGTCCCGACCTCGGCACGCTGCTGGCTTCGGCCGACGCTGCTGCGGGCGAGCGCGTGTTCGCCAAGTGCACCGCCTGCCACACGATCGATCAGGGCGGCGCGAACGGCATTGGTCCGAACCTTTACGGTGTGATGGGAGCGGCCATTGGCGGCCACGCCGCAGGTTTCGCCTATTCCTCGGCCCTGTCTGGCCATGGCGGCGAATGGAGCTGGGAAAACATGGACGCCTGGCTGACCAGCCCGCGCGGCTTCGCCAATGGCACCAAGATGAGCTTCGCAGGCCTCTCCAAGCCTGAAGATCGCGCCAACCTGATGGAATTCATGTCGACCTATGGCGGGGCACCCGCCAAGCCCGCACCTGCGGCTCCCGCAGCCGAAGGCGAAGAGGAAGGCGTTAGCGTCGAAGGCGAAGCGCCGAGCGAAGCCGAAGCAGCAGGCGCAATGGCCGCAGACGAGCCGGTCGCATCGGCCAATGCCGCAGGCGACAACGAGGGCGCGACCAAGGTCGACTGATCTGCGCTTCGACAGTCAAACGAAAGACCCCGCCTTCGAGCGGGGTTTTTTGTGTCCTAGCCCTTGAAGCCCTGCGCGATGACGTACCACTCGCTCGAGCCCTTGCGGCTGGCGGGCGGCTTGGCGTGCTTCACCGTCTTGAAGTGCTTCTTGAGGAGGTCGAGCAGGTCCTTGTCGGTCCCGCCGGCGAGCACCTTGGCAAGGAAGGTCCCGCCCTTCTCGAGGTTCTCCACGGCGAACCATGCCGCGGCCTCGACGAGGCCCATCGTGCGCAGGTGATCGGTCTGCTTGTGGCCGACCGTGTTGGCGGCCATGTCGCTCATCACGAGGTCGGCCTTGCCGCCCAGCGCTTCCTCGAGAACGCGCGGCGCATCGTCGTCCATAAAATCCATCTGGAAGATCGTCACGCCCTCGATCGGTTCTGTCTCGAGCAGGTCGATACCCACGACATGCGCCTTGGGCTTCACCTTGCGTGCGACCTGGCTCCATCCGCCCGGCGTAATGCCGAGATCGACGATCCTGTTCGCGCCCCTGAGCAGGCCGAACTTCTCGTCCATTTCGATCAGCTTGTAGGCCGCGCGGCTGCGGTAGCCGTCGGCCTTGGCCTGCTTCACGTAGGGATCGTTGAGCTGGCGCTGCAGCCATCGCGTGGAGGATTCGCTCCGCTTCTTCGCAGTGCGGACCCGCGTGTCCTTGTCCTTGCCCGAGCGGCTCATACGTCTTGCTCCCGCATGCGTTGGAGGGCCGCACGGCTGCGTTCGCCGTCGGCATCGGCGGCCATGAGACTACGCAGGATGCCCTCGCGGATCCCGCGATCGGCCACGCCCAGAGTTTCCGAGGGCCAGATGTCGAGAATGCTTTCCAGGATCGCGCAGCCGGCGACCACGAGGTTTGCACGGTCGTCACCGATGCAGGGCAGCTGGCGCCTATCGGGCCCGCTCATGTGCGACAGCTTCGCTGAAATGTCGCGCATGTGCCTGCTCTTGACGATCAGCCCGTCGACCGCGCGCCGGTCGTACTGCGGCAGTTCCAGATGCAGGCTGGCGAGCGTCGTTACCGTGCCGCTCGTGCCGAGCAACCGGATAGGGTCCGGCCCGTTTGCGTATTCGCGGATGCGCTTGGCGAAAGGCTTGAAGCTGTTCAGCACGGTCTCGCGCATGCGGCGATAACGATCGAGGCGCAGCTCCTCGGTATCGTCCGAACCGGTGATGGTGTCGGTCAGCGACACGACACCCCATGGCACGCTCATCCAGTCGAGGATGCGCGGCACGGCCCCGCTGGGTTCGACCAGCACGAGCTCGGTCGAGCCGCCGCCGATGTCGAAAATGATCGCCGGGCCTGCTCCGTCTTCGAGCAGCACGTGGCAGCCGAGGACCGCGAGGCGGGCTTCTTCCTGTGCGGAGATGATGTCGAGCGCGATGCCGGTTTCCTTGCGCACACGCTCGATGAATTCCGCACCGTTCGATGCCCTGCGGCAGGCTTCGGTGGCGACCGAGCGCGCAAGGTGGACATGGCGGCGACGCAGTTTCTCCGCGCAGACATGCAATGCCGACAGGGTGCGCTCCATCGCGTCGTCGGACAGCCGTCCGCTCGCTGCGAGGCCTTCGCCAAGCCGCACCACGCGGCTGAAAGCATCGATCACGGTAAAGTTCTCGCCCGAGGGGCGGGCGATCAGCAGGCGGCAATTGTTCGTGCCAAGGTCGAGTGCGGCATAGGCCTGACGGCGCGTGCGCGGGGGCTCGGTTTGCTGGAATGCCGGTTTGCCCGGGGCCTGTTTGGCGCGCGATTTCGCGGCGCGGCCCGAGCCACCTTTGCCATTGGGCCTGGAGGGGCGCTTGTAGCGGAAATCGGCTACCTTGCCGGACGTGCCGCCCCGTTTGTGTTCCTGGCCCCTTTTTGTGTCCGGCGGAACCTGATCCGCCATTGGGGTATCTTTCGTTATTCCTCCCGCGCGAACCACCTCGCACGGGGACCTGGGAACAACGCTAGCGACGCAAAGCGCGAGGGGCAAGCCAAAGGCGTCTCGGCGGGGTTGACCTTGCGCGCGCACGAAACTAGATGCGCGGCCTCTCTTGCGGTCGCCACGCGATTCTCAACGCAGGCACTCCGCAGCTGATGCCCCGTCGTCTAATGGTAAGACTACGGACTCTGACTCCGTCAATTGAGGTTCGAATCCTCACGGGGCATCCATTATTCCATAGCAAAAACAAGGCCTTCGCGGGCTGACTCCCAATTCCCCGTGTTGCGCCATGTTGCGCAGCTAATCCCTTGTATTACCGCCGCATCCGTCACACTCTCGGTGGCTCCATGCAACATGGATGCAACATGAAAGGCCGAAATGTTCAGCCCATCTGACATCAAAGTGATCGTCGCGCCCCTGTTAACATAGCCTTTGTCGCCGCCTTCGCCATGGTCCCCATCGCCAAGCGGATCGGAGCCGGTCCGCTACACGCGCTGGCCCTGGCCGCGGGCGGCGTCAGCATGCTGGTGCTGCCGGGAATCGAGGAAAAGGCGCTGCTATTCGTGGCGATCGTCGGTGTCGGGGTTGCATGGGGCAGCATCATGGGCAATCCCTACGTCATCCTCTCCAACTCGATCCCGCCCGAGCGCGTGGGCGTCTATATGGGCATCTTCAACATGATGATCGTGATCCCGATGCTGCTCTTCGCCTTCGTGATGAGCTCGCTCAATCTCGGCATCGTGAACATCGGCCTCGGTTTCTACGACGGCGTGCTGGGCGGCGATCCGCGCAATGTGCTGAGGGTGTCGGGTGCCTGCCTGTTCGTGGCCGCGCTCGCCGTCCTCTGGGTGCGCGAAGGCTGGCGGTCGGGAGACGACCTGATTGCCGAACCGGTCGGAGGCTGATCCTTGAGCCCGTCGCTGGTCACTTTAAACGCCCCCGAAGCGAGCATAGTCCTGGAGCATGATCCGGACCGCGGGGTGTTGTGGCGCCATTGCGGCACGCGGGTGAGGCCGGGCGATCTTCCATCGCTTGCAGAATGCCGCGGTCCAGCCTCCTTTGCGCCCGATCACGATCTGTCGGCAGCGCTTGTACCTCCGGCGGGCATGGGCTGGTTCGGTCCGGCTGCAGTCGAACTTCGGGACCCAGCAGGCGCCGCCACGCTGTTTGCGCCGACCCGTTTCGAGGTCGAGGAAGCCGATGACCGGATCGAAGTCAGGTCCTTCGACGACGTCTCCTCCATTTGTCATGCGCTCACCATCCGAGTGATCGACGGGGGCGCCTTCGGGTTTTCTGCCAGGATTACCAGCTTCGGCGAAGACCCTGTCGTACTGGCCTCGCTTGCAAGCATCCAGGTTCCCCTCAACGCAAGCTCGGACAGCATCGTCTCGTGGCGCGGGCGGCATAATGCCGAACTCAAAGAGTGCCGCGAAGCCATGCCCGAGCATCGCTGGGAGCGCGTCACGCGGCGCGGCATTTCAGGCCACGGCGGCCCTCCGGGAGCCTATGTCCTCGATACCGACACGGGCTGGCATCGCGGCCTTGTCCACGCGGTGCAATTGGCCTGGTCGGGCGATAGCGAAATCGCTGTCGAGCGCGACGACGAGGGGTACTGGCATCTGTCGGCACAGGCCACGCTGGCACCCGGAGAGTTGGTCCTCTCAAAAGGCGCGACCTTTACCGCGCCCGAGGCGTTCCTCGCCATTTCCACGCGCGGCCGCAATGGCGCGATGGCGCAGCAGCATGCCGCAGTGCGCTCGCTGACCCAGTGGCCGGGCGGCGCGATGAAGCCGCGCCCGGTGCATCTCAACAGCTGGGAAGCCTGCTATTTCGCCCACGATGCTAATCGCATTGCCCGCCTTGCACAGGCCGGGGCCGATATCGGCATCGAGCGCTTCGTCCTCGACGATGGCTGGTTCAAGGGCCGGAGACACGACCGCGCCGGGCTTGGCGATTGGGAAACCGATCCCGAAACGTATCCCGACGGGCTGGGGCCGCTCGCTTCGCAGGTCCGCAAAATGGGCATGGAATTCGGCCTCTGGGTCGAGCCTGAAATGATAAATACCGACAGCGATCTTTACCGCGCCCACCCCGAATGGGCGCTTGCCGCAGATGGACGCAAGCGGCCCACCGCGCGCAACCAGCTCGTGCTCGACATGCGCCGCGAAGACGTCCGCGACCACCTGTTCGCGCGGCTCGATGCGATCCTGTCGGAAACGCCGATCTCCTACCTCAAGTGGGATCACAACCGCGACCATGCGCCATCGGGCGGCGCGGGCCAGACGCGCGGGTCCTACGATCTATTCGGCCGCCTTCGGGCCGCGCATCCCGATGTCGAGATCGAGGGCTGCGCAGGCGGCGGGGGGCGAAGCGACGCGGGCCTCGCACCCTTCGTTCACCGCTTCTGGACCAGCGACAATATCGATTCCGTGGCGCGAGTCGCCATGCAGCGTGGCTTCCTCGCCTTCCTGCCGCCCGAACTGATGGGCTCCCATGTCGGCGCCAGCCCGGCGCATGCCACCGGTCGCAGCCAGGCCATGGGCTTCCGCGCGGCGATCGCTTGCATGGGGCATCTGGGCGTCGAGCTCGACCCCGAGGCGCTGGCCGAAGGGGACCGCATGGAATTGGCGCGCTGGATCGGCTTCTACAAACAATGGCGCCACCTGCTGCACCGAACCCGCGTCGACCTCGGCCAAGGCACGGACGACCTGCTTTGGCAGGCGCAAGGGACTGCGCGCGAGAAACTGCTTTTCTGCGTGCGCACCTCGCCGCCGCAGGATCGTAGGCCCCAGCCGCTTCGCCTGCCCTTCGCATCGCTTGGGGAGGCGTGGAAGGTCCGCCTGCTCGACATCGGCGAACAGGCAGGTCACGGAATGATGCGTGCGGACCTGTTCACTCGCATGGGCAAGGAAGCGGTCGAGTTCAGCGGTAGCTGGCTTGCCGAGAGCGGCCTTCCGATGCCGCTCCAGAAGGCGGAAAGCGTGGCGATATTCCATCTGGAGGAGGCGGCATGAGCGGCGGCGATCTGCCGCACCGGCGGCGCAACCTTCTTACGGGCGAATGGGTGCTGGTTTCTCCGCACCGGGCCAAGCGGCCATGGCAGGGAGAGCAAGCGGACGTGCCGCCCGCCGATGCGCCGGAATACGATCCGGACTGCTATCTCTGCCCTGGCAATACGCGAACCGGGGGCGAGGCCAATCCCGCCTATTCGGCGGCCTTCGTCTTCCCGAACGACTTCCCCGCACTGCTCGACGATGGGGAGGAAGCGGGCGCGAGCGAGCTGTTCGAGACCATGCCGGCACGCGGCGAGGCGCGGGTCGTCTGCTATTCGCCCAACCACTCGCACACGCTTGCACGAATGGACGATACGGGCAGGCGGGCGGTGGTCGAATGCTGGTGCGACCTGTCGGCAGAGCTCGGCGCGAAATGGGCGCATGTACAATTGTTCGAGAACAAGGGCGCAATGATGGGTGCCTCCTCGCCGCACCCGCATGGGCAGGTCTGGGCGAGCGATTTCATGCCGCAATCGGTCGGACTGGAAGAGCACCGCCAGCGCGAGCATTTCGAAAGTCGCGGCAAGGCGCTCCTCGCCGAAGTGATCGAAGCGGAAACCTCGGATGGACGACGGGTCGTCGAAGAGAACGAGGAGTGGCTCGCCATCGTCCCGCATTGGGCGTCATGGCCATTCGAGACGCTGCTGGTGGCCAGACAGAACGTCGCGCGGCTCGAACAGCTGGATGAGCGCGCGCGCGAAAGCCTGTCGCACATTCTTGGCCGATTGCTCAAGCGATACGACGGCCTGTTCGGGGTCGACTTCCCCTATTCGATGGGCTGGCACGGCGCACCGCACGCACTTGGCGAAGACAGCGCCCACTGGCGCCTGCACGCGCATTTCTACCCTCCGCTCCTGCGTAGCGCGACGGTGCGCAAGCATATGGTGGGTTTCGAATTGCTTGCCGAAACCCAGCGCGACCTGACGCCCGAGGAGGCCGCCGCACGGCTCAAGGCGGTGGCGATATGAGCGGCGCAATCGAGACGGCCCGCACCCGCTTCGAGCGCAGCTTCGGTGCCTCACCCGATGGCGTTGCCTTCGCGCCGGGCCGGGTGAATCTTATTGGCGATCATGTCGACTATAACGACGGTCTCGTCCTGCCCATGCCGCTCGCGCTGGGTACGGCAGTCGCATGGAAGCGCCGCGAGGACGAACTGCTCGATGTCCGCGCCAGCGACTATGGCGACGAAGTCTTGCAGTTCCATCCCGGCGAGGAGCCACCGGTGCAGGACGGTTGGCACTCGCTCGTACATGGCATGGCGCATCTCCTTCAGGAGGAAGGCCTGGTTGGCGGAGGCCTCGACCTGTTGATCGCGGGCGACCTTCCGCGCGGATCGGGCCTCTCTTCTTCCGCCTCGCTGTGCATCGCCATTGGGCGCGCTCTGCTCGAAGCCGCAGGGGCCATGGGCTACTCACCGACACGGCTCGCGCAGATTGCGCAACAGGTGGAGCACCGTTTCGCCGGGGTCGCCTGCGGGATAATGGACCAGATGGTCGTTGCAGCAGGCAAGGAAGGCAAGGCCATGCTGCTAGACTGCCGCAGCCTCGAGTGGCGGCAGGTCGGACTACCTGAGGACTGGAGCGTCATCGTCGTCCAGTCCGGCGTCACCCGCGAACTGGTCGACGGCGCCTATAATTCCCGCCGTACCGATTGCGAGGCGGCAGCCGAAGCGCTCGGCGTGGCGAGCTTGCGCGATGTCGATCCGGCCGGAGTGGATTATTCCGCGCTCGGCGAAACCCAAGCCCTCAGGGCGCGCCATGTTGTCAGCGAAATCGAACGAACCCGGCAGGCTGCAGCCGCCATCGACGATCGCGACCTGGAGCGGCTGGGCTCGCTCCTGCGCGATGCCCATGCATCGATGCGCGACCTGTTCGAGGCGAGCCATCCCCAAGTCGACGCGCAGGTGGACTGGCTCAATGAAATCATCGGCGCGCAAGGCGGCGCGCGCATGACCGGCGGCGGGTTCGGCGGATCGATCGTGCTGTTCTGCGAAGCAAGCGAGGCCGACCGGGTTGTCGGCGAAATCGACCGCGACGGCAAGCCGCTCCATGGCTTCGGCGAAGTCACGATCAGGGCACATAATTGAGTATTGGATGATGGCTCAAGCCGATCCCGCCCCGACCATGGGCTCATCGAAGTGGCTCTGCGGGCCCGGATGGCAGCCCGCCGAACTGCCGGCGATCGGCCAATCGGACGTGACGCCGTTGCTGCCCGACTGCGATCTGTGGGACTGCTGGCCGCTCCAGCACGAGGACGGTTCGACGGTCGAGATCGACGGCGTGCAGTACTGGTTTTTCCTGAGCTCGCCGCGTCTCCCCGATCCGGGACAGCGCCATCACCATGCGCGCGTGTCTTATATCCCGACGAGCTAAGGGCGTGACAAATCGTCACGTCCGCTGTCCACCCATCTGAAGCCGCTTTCGCCGAGCCATCGCCGCGCAAGGAGCGGGCGGGCAGCTTTGGGGCCGGTTGCCGACGTTGTGGCTCAGGGTGCCGAAGGCAAGAATTGGTCACAAAGCGTGCGAAGATCCGCAGCCGTTTCGACATGATGTTCCCGATCGCGACTGATCCGCAGTGCAGAAAATTTGCGACATGGCGGCGCGAACGTCCCGGTTTTTCGCGGTTTTCAACGGAGGCCATGTCCCTACCGATGGGACTCTGACTCCGTCAATTGAGGTTCGAATCCTCACGGGGCATCCACTTCTCATTTGCTTGCTGCGCTTGCCAATCGGCTGCTTGCGGGTCACTCCCGTGGCGATGGGAAAGCTTGCACCCGGTCGCACCGCGATATTCGTCTCGCTCGGCATCACTGTCGCAGCCGTCCTCGTCCTGCTCGCCATGGATCGCCCGCCGATCTGCGAATGCGGCTACGTCAAGCTGTGGCACGGCCTGATCAACGACGCCGGCAACAGCCAGCACATCTCCGACTGGTACACGCCCAGCCACATCATCCACGGCATGATCTTCTACGCGCTGGGCTGGTGGCTGTTCGTGCGCCGAGGTCTGGGCGGCGCGGATGCCGCCAAGCGCTGGGGCCTGCCGCTTGCGGTATTCCTCGAGGCGGCGTGGGAAGTCGCCGAGAATACGCCGCTTGTGATCGACCGCTTTCGTTCGGTCACCGCCAACTTCGGCTATTCGGGTGACAGCGTGCTCAATTCGGCGGCCGACATCTGCTGGATGGCGTTCGGTTTCTGGCTCGCGCTGCGCCTGCCGGTGAAGTGGACCGTAGCGCTCGCGATCATTGGCGAAGTGGTGGCAGGCGTGGTGGTGCGCGACGGGCTGACGCTCAATGTGATCATGCTGCTGTTCCCGATCGATGCGATCGCCGAATGGCAGGCGGCAAGCACGCACGGATAGCGCTTCGTTACTGGACTCGGCTTCGCGCGAAGCCTAGGGAATTGCCATCCCCGGGGAGCCATGAGGCTGAGAGGGCGGTTGAAGTCCGCCGACCCGTCGAACCTGAACCGATTAGCATCGGCGGAGGGAGTGGAGCGGCGCGACAATACCGCTCTTCCTCCGCCTTATGGAGAGAGCACTCGCATGGCCGACATCAACAGCAAATTCGACATCGGCGTCACCACCGGGCCCATTCGCGGCAGCCGCAAGGTCCATGTCGGCGCGAAGAGCGGCAGCGGCATCCAGGTCGCCATGCGCGAGATCGATCTCGAGGGCGGCGAGCCCTCCGTGCGCGTCTACGACACCTCAGGCCCATACACCGACCCCGATGCGACCATCGACATCCGCAAGGGTCTCGAACAGAAGCGCCGCGAGTGGATCCTCGCGCGCGGCGATGTCGAGGAATACGATGCACGCGAAGTGAAGCCGGAAGACAACGGCCAGCTCGGCCCCGACCGTTCGGGCGGCGTCCCCGGCTTCCCCAATGTCGCGAAGAAGGTGCTGCGCGCGAAGCCCGGCATGAACGTCAGCCAGATGCACTACGCCCGCCGCGGCATCATCACGCCCGAGATGGAGTATGTGGCGGAACGCGAGAACCTCGGCCGCGAAATGCTGCGCGAGGAAGCTGCCCGCCTCACTGCGCGCAACGATGGCCAGCCATGGGGCGCAGAGCTGCCCGACTACGTCACGCCCGAATTCGTGCGCGACGAGGTCGCCCGCGGCCGCGCCATCATCCCCTCCAACATCAACCACCCCGAAACCGAGCCGATGGCGATCGGGCGCAACTTCCTCGTCAAGATCAACGCCAATATCGGCAACTCCGCCGTGGCATCCGACGTGGCGAGCGAGGTCGACAAGATGGTCTGGTCGATCCGCTGGGGCGCGGACACCGTCATGGACCTTTCGACGGGCCGCAACATCCACGACACGCGCGAATGGATCATCCGCAACTCGCCCGTCCCCATCGGCACCGTGCCGATCTACCAGGCGCTGGAGAAGGTCGGCGGCATTGCCGAGGACCTGACCTGGGAAATCTTCCGCGACACGCTGATCGAACAGGCCGAACAGGGCGTCGACTATTTCACCATCCACGCCGGCGTGCGCCTGCCCTATGTCCCGATGACCGCCAAGCGCGTCACCGGCATCGTCTCGCGCGGCGGCTCGATCATGGCGAAATGGTGCCTCGCGCATCACAAGGAGAGCTTCCTCTACGAGCGCTTCGACGAGATCACCGAGATCATGAAGGCCTATGACATCGCCTATTCGCTGGGCGACGGCCTGCGCCCCGGCAGTATCGCCGACGCCAACGACGAAGCCCAGTTCGCCGAGCTCTACACGCTGGGTGAGCTCACCAAGCGCGCCTGGGAACAGGACGTGCAGGTGATGATCGAAGGCCCCGGCCACGTGCCGATGCACAAGATCAAGGAGAACATGGACAAGCAGCTGGAGGCTTGCGGCGAAGCGCCCTTCTACACGCTCGGGCCCCTCGTCACCGATATCGCGCCGGGATACGACCACATCACCAGCGGCATCGGCGCGGCGCAGATCGGCTGGTACGGCACCGCGATGCTCTGCTACGTCACGCCCAAGGAACACCTCGGCCTGCCCGACCGCGACGACGTGAAGGTGGGCGTGGTAACTTACAAGCTCGCCGCCCACGCCGCCGACCTCGCCAAGGGCCACCCGGCCGCCAAGGTCCGCGACGACGCATTGAGCAAGGCGCGCTTCGAATTCCGCTGGCGCGACCAGTTCAACCTCAGCCTCGACCCCGACACGGCCGAGCAGTACCACGACCAGACCCTCCCCGCAGAAGGCGCCAAGACCGCCCACTTCTGCTCCATGTGCGGCCCGAAATTCTGCTCGATGAAGATCACGCAGGAAGTGCGGGATTTTGCGGCGAAGCAGAACTCGGATAGCTATCTCGCGACCGAGAACTTGCGTGCCGAGACCTCAGCCGAAGAGGCTGCAGAAGCGGAGAAGGGCATGGAGGAGATGAGCGAAGTGTATCGCGAGAAGGGCGAGAAGCTGTACTTGCCGGAGGGGTAGTCGCCCCATCCTAAAGCGTGCATAGCTGCTGGGGGGTGCGCGATGGCTGGGGGCAATATGGACAATTCGCAACTGCAGCGGGACGCGCGTTTTCTTCGGATTATGGCGATCGTGTTGCTCGTCATGACGGTTGCAGCCTTCGCGCCGCGCTATGTTATTCCCTTGACGCTGGGCACTTATGATCCGCCAGCCTCGTGGAACATGTGGATGCACCCGCATGCCATTGCGGGCTTCGGTTTCTCGCTGCTTTTCATCATCCAGCCATCGCTGATCGCACGGGAGAAATTCGCGGCACATCGGGCGCTTGGCTGGGTGGGCGCGGGCCTCGTGTTGCTAAGCGTTTTCAGCGGTGTCGGCGTCCAACTGGGCACCTTCCCCACGACCGAAAGCGATGTGAGCAATATCGTCGGCGGAGCCTTCCGGCTGTTCCAGAGCCTACCGCTGATGCTCGGCTTTTTCGTCGCGGCGGTCTGGCTGCGCAAGCGAACGGACTGGCATTGGCGCTTCATGTACATGGCGGCCTATGCGGCAGTTGGCACTATCATCGGACGGCTGTTTCTGCACTTCACTCCGATCGAGCCCGAGTTGATTGGTGCCTTGGTAGGACCTGCCAATCTGGCTTTCGTGCTGGTGCTACCTATCTCCGATAAGCTGCGCCTCGGCAAGGTTCACAAGGCAAGCTGGATTTCCCTCGCAGTATTCATCGCGTTCCAAGCAGTGGTCGCGCCGTTTGCGCTCAGCGAGACGTGGATGAAGTTGGTGACTTAGGGGTGTGTTCAAGCAAGTGGAGATATGGCTGCGTCCAAGGAAGAGCGGCTGAGAAGGTTTCGAGCCGTGGGCATACTCTATCAACCCACCGGAACCAGCTTCTCCACCAGCGCCCTGAGTTCGCTCGGCGTGGTGTGGCCGGCGACGATCTCGTGATAGCCGATGCCTGCCTTGCGCAGCGCTTCCTTCTTCACCGCATCGCGCGCGGCGGCGCTGCCCTGGTGGTGGCCCCTACCTTGATATTCGAGCGCGTGCTGCACGAAGCACTTCTCGTCCATCAGTGCGAAATCCACGCGCTTGGAATTCACCGAGAAGAAGGCCGACTTGTCGGGCGATGAAAGGAACTCGCCCAGCGATACCTGAGCCATCACCTGCCAACCCGGATTACGGGCAATCACCGCTTCGTCGAGCGCCCTGAACACATTGGCCTCAGACCTATTCAGGAGGCTGCGCGGTTTGAAATCGGCGGCCATAACCTTCTGCAATTGGTCGGCAGCCAGCGCATTACGGTCGTCCTGCTTCTTCCAGTTCGTTTTCTTGTTGTAGCGCCCCTTGCGCCGATAGGGCTTCTTGCCGCCGAACAGTTCCTTGAGAACCAATATCGCGACCGCAAATGCCACCAGAAATACTAGTGGTGAATTGACTAGCGCTTCCAAGAAATTGCTCCCCTATGAGTTCTTCGAGACTGAAGGTGTAAGACTATACTTGCAAGTCGTAACACTTTCCTACTCCGCTGAAATTTGGGTGATCGGAACCTCCCCGCCCCTTCAACAGCGCCCCGCCAATCCCTAAGTCTCCACCGCAACTGGAGACATTGAATGGCCCGAACGCCCGCCCTTTTCATCGGTCACGGCAGCCCGATGAACACGCTCGAAAGCAATGGCTATACGCAGGGCTGGGCGGCGATCGGGCGGAACCTGCCCAGGCCCAAGGCGATCCTAGCCATTTCCGCGCACTGGTATTTCGGCGCCACCGCAGTCACCGCGATGGCGCAGCCGCGCACGATCCACGATTTCTACGGCTTCCCGCAGGAGCTGTTCGATGTCGAATATCCCGCTGCGGGCGATCCCGAGCTGGCGGGGCGCATCCAGGAGCTGGTGAAGCCCGAGTGGATGGGGCTCGACCGCGACCAGTGGGGGCTCGATCACGGGACGTGGTCGGTGCTCAAGCACATGTATCCCGATGCCGATGTGCCGGTGGTGCAGCTCTCGCTCAATGCCACGCGGCCGATCGAATATCACTTCGGGCTGGGCCGCAAGCTGGCGAAGCTGCGCGAGGAAGGCGTCATGGTGCTGGGCAGCGGCAACGTGGTGCACAACCTGCGCCGCGTCGAGTGGGAAAAGCCGGATAGCGGTACCGAATGGGGTCGCAGGTTCGACGATGCGGCGGGCGAGCAGCTTCGCAGCGCACCGGAGGACATTCTCAAGCTGCGCGAACATCCCGATTACGCGATGTCGGTGCCCACGCCCGACCATTTCCTCCCGCTGCTCTACCTCGCCGGTATCGCGGCAGAGGAGGGCTCCAATGTCGAGACACTGCTCGAAGGCCATGCTCTCGGATCGATCAGCATGACGAGCTACGGCATCGATGCCCATGTCAGCCTCGCCAAGGACCCGCATTGCGCGGCGCAGCTGCCCGAGGGGGTACCGCCGGACCAGAGCAACATCTGACTCTGCGCAAACCCGGCGACTTCCGCGAAGCGATACATTAGGCTGCGCGGCCAGTAGACGATGGCAGACTATCTGATCTTCTTCGCCCTCGTGCTGGGCATCAACCTGCTGCCCGCCTTCGGGCCGCCTACCTGGTCGGTCATCGCGCTCTACGCCTTCAACAGCGATCTCGAGCTTGTCCCGCTGGTGCTGCTCGGCGCGATTGCCGCTGCGACCGGGCGTTTCCTGCTGGCCCATGCGACCCGGTTATTGGGCGCGCGGTACCTGTCGGACAGGATACTTGCGAACCTCGATGCCGCGCGCGAGGCGCTGGAGAAGCGCCGGCGCAACAGCCTGCTCGCGCTCGGTCTCTTCGCACTGTCGCCGGTCCCTTCGGCGCAATTGTTCGAAGCGGCAGGGCTGACGAGGCTGCGTCTCTTGCCGTTCACCGCCGCCTTCTTTGCAGGCCGTATCGTGAGTTATTCTATCTATGGCTACACGGCACAGGGGGTGCGTTCCACGAGCATGGGCGAGGTGCTGCGCGAAGAACTGAGCAGTCCGCTCGGCATCGCGATCCAGGTAGCGATGCTCGCTGCACTGGTGCTGCTGGCACGCATCGACTGGCGCAAGCGGTTGCATCTTTAGTCCGGCTTCGGGAGATCGGATTTCCGGCGAGATCTTGAGCCGCGCCTGAAAATCCTGTGAATTCATAAAAGTCCAGATTGACGCCCAAGTATTGGATATTATTGGCTGCGGCTCCTTAATACCTGGGGGTCGCATTCCAATGAATAAAGTCCGTTCGTTTCTTCCTGTACTGCTGTGCAGTGTCGCTCTTGCAGCTTGTGGTGGCGGGGATTCACCTCCTCGTACCGGCGGAGGCCCTACGCCGACGCCCACACCAACGCCTACACCCACTCCGACCCCGACTCCCACGCCGGCAAGCTACACGGAATTCGCCGCGATTGCCGGGAGTGTCGATTTCGACACGGCCTGCTTCACCGCATCTCCCGTGGTTGTGGATTCGATGCCCGAGCTTTCGGGCCCGCAGGGCTTCGGCGCTGGCGGGGCGCTCGCCTATGACGGTACCGCCCTTACGGTCGGCATCTCCACGCAGAACAACCTTTCGCAAAGTTGGACGAGCGACCAGCGCGCCAATCGGACGACGGGATGGGGACCGGACGAGGACCAGTATTCCTGGCTCAAGACCCGGCCGAGCGGAGGAAACCTCGAATCGCTGAAGATGTTCGTGCCGGCTTACGGCGCGGGCGGACCAAGCAATCTGAACGATTACTCGCGCATGATCGTTGCCGATATCGTCGGCGTGGGGACGATACCGTCGCTGACCTACTGTGTAGCCGGCGATCCGACTGTCGCTTCCGATCTTCCGGCAGGACAGAAGACCTATCCCGAAGTGGACGTCAGGTGGGGTCAGCCGTGGGAATTCGACGGCAGCAAAGGGGTGCGGGGCTCCTTCACGAACCTGGACAGCGTATTCGAGATGGACGCTGATTTCGCTGCGAAGACAGTCTCGTTCAACATAACGCTGAATTCCAACGCCTTCGCACTCGACAAGATCTACGGTCCCTACACCGGTACCGGAACGATCGGGGACGATGGCGAAATCAGCGCTGATATCGCGACCGCCGATGGCCTGCTCCAGCTGCGCGGGTCGTTCTTCGGACCCGAGGCAGGCGAATTTGCCCTGGTCTATGGTCTTGCCGAAGATATCAATAACGACGGCACGAACGACCTTGTGTTCCTGGGCGCCGTGGGCGGAAGGGACTGATTTCCCGGGCGCAGCCTTCTGCAGCGCGGTTTCATCTCTCAAAGGGGCGGGAATTCGTTTTCCCGCCCTTCCATCCTGTCCGAAACTCCCCATCTCGGAGGGTGAGAGAACAGAAAGAGGAGAACCCACAATGCAGGTCCAGTTCAATTCCGACAGCAGCGTCATGGGCACCGAGAACGTCGCCGAGAGGATCGAGGCTAAGGTTCGGGACAAGCTCGCGCGCTACGAGGAACGACTGACGCGGATCGAGATCCATGTCCATGACGAGAATGCCCACAAGCACGGGCATGACGACAAGGCCTGCACCATCGAGGCGCGCCCGCGCGGCGGCAAGCCGATCGGCGTCACCGAAGGCGCCTCCACGGTTGACGATGCCGCGCGCAAGGCTGCCTCGACGCTCGCCCAGCGGCTCGACCGGCACTTCGGCAAGCAGGCCCGCCACAGCCACGACCCGCGGCCCGACAAGGTGATGTGATTTACCCTGAACGCCCCTGATTGCCCTGGGGCGCGAATGTCTCAGGGCGTCAGTTCGCCGTGTTCACGGCCTTCCCACCAGTCGAGGGATTTGAGCCTCGTGGCGATCGTGTGCGAAGAACGGCTCATCCCGGCACTAGCTCGGCTCGACACATTGTTGCCGAAATTCGAAACATCCGCAGCGCCCCAGCGTTCGTATCTTGAAGCACCAGCCGGGTGAGCCGGCTGTCTGAATGCTTGAATTTACCGACAAAAGGGAAACACCATGAACAAGATCACGATCGCGCTCGCCTCGGCAGCCTCGCTGGCAATCGCCGCATGTAGCGAAGCGCCCGCCGACGAAGCCTATGACGACGCTGCAGCCGCCGACGCGGCCGTGAATGCGGAAGCAGAAGCCGGCACCATCGTCGAAGTTGCACAGGGCAATGAAGACTTCTCGACGCTCGTCACCGCCGTGACGGCAGCCGGTCTCGGCGAAACGCTTTCGGGAGAAGGTCCGTTCACCGTCTTTGCTCCGACCAACGATGCCTTCGGCAAGATCGACGAAGCGACGCTGACCGAGCTGACGACCAATGACACCGAGACGCTCGGTGCGATCCTCCAGTACCATGTCGTGTCTGGCAACGTGGACGCTGCCACGCTGACGCAGGCAATCACCGATGCCGGTGAAGGCGGCTACACGATCGAAACCGTGGGTGGCGGCACGCTGACTGCCAATGTGGTCGACGGCAATGTCGTCCTGACCGACGCGGCCGGCGGCACCTCGACGGTGACTGCGACCGACGTAGCGGCCTCGAACGGCGTCATCCACGTCATCGATACCGTGCTGATGCCGCAGTAAGCGCATTTGCGATAGACAAGGAAAAGGCGGCCCTTCGCGGGGCCGCCTTTTTCGTGTGCGGGTCGTAGAAAGGGGAGGGCGCTAGTTCTGCCCCGCCAGCGCCGCCGAAACGTCGATGGTCTTGGCATTGCCCCTGCGCGGTTCACGGGCAGAAGGAGCGGGTGTCGCGATCTCTGCAGGTTCGGCGAGCGCCATGGGCGCCTCGGCCCGGGTCATCGCCGGTTGCGACCGGGCCTGCGCGAGAGCTTCGGTTGCTACGGCGCGCGCGGCTTCCTCTTCTCGGCGGACCTGGTATTCGGCGCGGCTGCCGGTGAAGGCCAGCAGGGCTTCCTCGCGCGCCAGTCGCGCAGCGTCGGCTTCGGAGTAGAAATCATCATACCGCGCGGAGAGTTCGGCCGGGCGTTCGCGGCGTCCTTCCCACCACATGCCATCGGTCGAGTTGCGCATCCTGCCGTGCAGGGCCAGTTCGCCCACTTCGATCGTGCCTTCGGGTGTCTCGAGCGCGTAGTGGTCGGGCGGGCGTTCGCCGCTTTGAAGGGCACTGTTCCCGGCTCTGACCATCTGGGCTTCGGGCAGGGTGTCGGTGTGGCTGCGCTCGATCATGCGCATATCCCCGATCGCAGCGCCACTGAGGGCGCCTCCAATCGTTACCAGCGCCACCGCACCCAGGATGTGGGGGGTGTATTTCATTGGTTTCTCCGCAAAAGCGTTTCCCAATAAACGCCTTCGCGCAAGCGCCGGTTCCCGCGCAGTCTGCCCGCCGCAGGCCAGCCTGTTTCATCCCGCCTTAACCGCGCGCGGTAAGGGGCGGACAAAGGTTCACGGCTACAGTTAATGGTATGACCACCAATTCCGGGTATAGAGGGCCCCAACGCCGCGGGCGACCAACATGACGACGGATACCTTGATGCACGAGCTTCAAACACTGTTTGCGACCCAGGAAGGCGAGATCGCCTGGGAAGCCGAATTGCGGCAGTCGTTCCACGAGGGCGATCTGGAAAATGTGCGCAAGTACCTCGCGATGTCGCTCGAAGCGCTCGACACCCCGCTCGCCCAGCAGTGCCTGTCGACAAATGTGCGCTCGATCGAATTCAACGGCTGGGACGAACTGACCGAGGCCGTTGAAATCCACGAGGGCGAACCGATCACCGGCGTCACCATTGCGATCGCCAATGACCCGGATACCGCTTTCGGCAAGGGCGAAGAGCACCGCCCCTACATGCTGCTCGGCATCTATGGCGACGAGCCCTATGCCTTCAGCAAGGCGAGTGCCGCCCAGATGATCGCCGAAGCAGGCGCCGAGGAAGGGCCTGCCTGGGCGGGTTATGACGAGGACATCGAGGTCTTCCTCGAATGCGAAGGGCTCGACGCTCTCAATACCGCGCTGGTCTTCCACAAGGAACGCCACTTCTTCCGTGACGAGGCGCCCGACCATGCGCCGCGCCGCTATGTCGAATACGTGCTGGCCTGCTGGTGGCGCGCGTTGCTCTTCCACGAGGCGGTGCAGCACACGAGCCGTTCGCGACCGCTTCCCGGCGGCATTCCGGTCCTTGCCGGCATGGTCGACATGCGCCCCGAGGTCATGATGGTCCACGGGATCGAATGGCGCGCAACGCTTGGCTCTGCGGCCGAGGCGCTGGCCGGCGCGGAAATGCCCGAGATGCTCCCGTCGAGCGTCATCACGCGCAAGGAAGTGGTCGAGGAGAAGGCGCCGACCGGTCTCGACCTGCGCCGCCGTGTCGCCGAGAGCGAGCCGGAAGAAGAAGCCGCTCCGCAGAAGAAGAGCCTGATGGGGCGTCTCTTCGGCAAGGACTGACGCCGCGAATTGAGCCGCTTGCACGGGCAGGCAAGCACGCTAGGTTCTCCCCGCAATTCAGGAGAACCGATCATCGCCAGCCTGCGCGCCCGTCTCGTCAACCTTGCCCTGCCGCTGCTCGGCATCAAGCGTTTCTTCTCCGAGCCCGAAAAGATGGACGCGCGGATCGCAAAGCTGCGCGAAAAGGATCCGATCCGCCCGCGCGGGAAGTGGCATCGGCGCCTCGACATCAGCGAAAGCACTGCGCACGGCTATGCCGTCGTCACGATCGCTCCGAAGGGCGGAGCGAAACCGGGCGCCCCGCACATGCTCTACCTGCATGGCGGCGGTTACGTGATGGACATCGCCGCGGTCCACTGGGATTCGGTGGCCAAGTTGTGCGAAGATCTCGGCGCTTCGGCGACCGTCCCGATCTACCCGCTGGCGCCCGAAGTGACGGCGGCACAGACCATTCCCGCCATGCGCGCGCTCTACGGCGACCTTGCCGAGCGGTACGGGGCCGAGACGATCACGATCATGGGAGACAGTGCAGGCGGCGGCATGTCACTCGCGCTTGCCCAGGTGATCCTGCAGGACGGCGGCCCGCTGCCCGCGAGCCTCGTGCTGTTCTCGCCCTGGCTCGATGCAACAGGCGCCGGCGAGGGGCAGGCAGAGATCGAGCCGCGGGACAAGATGCTCTCGGTTGCGGGACTGGAAGCCTGCGGGAAGGCCTATGCCGGCCAGCTTCCTCTGGACGATCACAAGGTCAGTCCGCTCTTCGGCACGCTCGAGGGATTGCCGCCGATGGCGATCTTTGCCGGTACGTCGGACATACTCGTGGTCGATGCCCGCAGGCTGGTCGCAAAACTGGATGCGCTCGGCATTCGCGACTACGTCTATCGGGAGTATCCGGACATGTTCCACGTATGGATGCTGCTGCCCGTTCCGGAAGGCCGGCAGGCGCTGGATGAGACCGCGCAGTTCATTCGCTCGCATCACACGAAAGGCAACTCATGATCCGTCCGCTTCTTGCGCTGTCATGCGCCCTTGCGCTGGCCGCCTGCCAGTCGGGTGAGGAGCCCGAGGTGGGAGCTTTCGACGGGATCGCGGAAAGCGAGACCATCCGCCTCACTGGAACCGAGCCCTTCTGGGGCGGGGAGATCGCCGACGGGACGATGACCTACACCACGCCGGACAACCAGACGGGAACGGAGGTGCCGGTGGAGCGGTTCGCAGGGTTCAACGGGCTGGCTTTCTCCGGCGAAATGGATGGTACGAATTTCGACCTCACGATCACCCCAACGGAATGCTCGGATGGCATGAGCGACAGGACATATCCCTATGCCGCCACGCTGATGGTCGATGGCGAGCAGCGCAGCGGCTGCGCGTGGACCGAAGCGCAGCCCTTCACAGGACCGGAAAACCCGTGATGGGGCTGGCCGGAGGGCAGAGGCATGCGTGACGTCCCTGAAAGGGCGCGCCTGCTGGGCCTCGCCGGATTGCTTCCCCAGATCGCCGCTGCCTTCGCCGCGTGGTTCGGACCGGAGGAGTGGCGCCTCGTCGCATCGACGGGAGCGGCCTTCTACGCAGCGCTCATCCTGAGCTTCCTTGGCGGGACCTGGTGGGGGCTCGCGGCAACCGCACCTGCCGCGGAGAGGCGCGCAGCACTCGGCTGGATGTGGGTAGCCGCCGTGCTTCCCAGCCTCGTTGCGCTCGCTTGCCTCGCCCCGCTTGCCCTCGGCTGGCGCTGGCCGGAGCCTTCTCTGGTCATGCTCGGAAGTGCGCTGCTGGTGGCGCTTGCTGTCGATGCACGGGCTGCGGCGATCGCCCCGCAATGGTGGATGCAGTTGCGCGTCCCGCTCTCGGTCGGGTTGGGCACGCTGACCCTGTTGACTGCTTTCGCCTAGTTCACGACCCCGGCCTTCTCGAGCTCGGGTCCGAGCCGGCCCGTCAGCCAGAGCCACCACATGCGAAAGTCGGCGCCGAGGCTCCACAGCGGATAGGTGAAAGTCGCGGGGCGGTTCTTCTCGACGCCGAAATGCGCGGCCCAGGCGAAGAAATAGCCTGCCACGGGCAGTGCCGCGAACAGCCACCAGGTTCCGGTCCAGAGGGCCGCTGCCGCGATCAGGACCACCAGCGTGGTCCCGAAGTAATGCAGGGCGCGCGTGGTGGGCTTGGAATGCTCGCGCAAGTAGAACGGCCAGAATTCGGCAAAGGTCGTATAGGTCCGCATGACTCGATTTGACCCGTTCAGGAGAGATCGGTCAAGCGGCTGGCCTTGCTCCTAGTAGAGGCCCGGGTTTTCCCATTGCGCGACATTGGGCCGCTCGGGCTGGAGCAGGACGCGCTCTGCGCCGCGTGCCTGGATCGTGTCGTCCTTGCCCGAGATCGGAGTGCAGGTGCGTCCGGCGAGGAAGTCGAGCGCGACCGAGATCGAGGCCTCGTTCGGATCGCCGAACTGGGTGAAGATATCGTCTGCCGCGCGGCAGGTGTTGGGCATCACGCTGGCGAGGCCATCGTAATAGTCGCCCTGGCCATCGGCGTTCACCGTGCGGAATGTGACGGCACGCAAGCGGTCGTCGCAGGCCGAGCGGTCGAAGGCGAATTGTCCCACGGGTTTGCCGAAGGTGTTGTCGCCGACCAGCGCGATGTTTGCGCCGAGATAGGGAATGAACGAATTGGTCACGAGCTCGCTGGCCGAGGCTGTGCCGCCGCGGCCGATGATGGCGAGCTTGGTAACGCCAATCTGCTCGGGCTGGTTGGCAAACAGGTCGGTCGATTCCTCGGATGCCTTGGAGGGGCGAAGCTTCGTTTCGGAGAAAATCTGGCCCTCGAGACCGTCGGCCATAAGGTCGCCGAGCAGTTCGGCCACCGAAACCAGGCCGCCGCCATTATAGCGCAAATCGAGGATGACCTTGTCGATCCCCTGGTTGCGGAACTGCTGGAAAGCGTCGCGCAGCTGCGGGCCGGCGTCCTGCACGATGAAGGTGCGCAGGTTGATGTAGCCGACATCCTCGGTGCCGTCGTTGAGCACGACGACGCCGTAGCGGTCCGAAACGGGATCGAGCCCGTACTCTGCCTTGGTGACCGTAACGCTGCTTTGCACGCCGCCGTTCTGGATAACGAAGCTGCGCGTCACGCCCGGATCGGACGGGCCAAGCGCCTGGCTGACGGCCGACGGGCCGCCGCTCGCCATGAGCGAGGAGACTGTCTGGCCATTGATCTGGAGGAGCTCCGTGCCGCGATCGAAGCCCTGCGGGAAAGCGGGCGCATTCTCGAAAGCCTCGGCCACGAACACGCGGTTGTTCACCGTGTCGTAGATCAGGCGGATGCCGAAACCGGCATTCGAGCCGCTGTTGATGAGGCGGTTCTCCTCCTCGATCGAGGTGATGTAGGTGAAGAAGCGGTCGCGGTTCTGCGCCCGCGCCGGCGCCACCAGCGCATCGATATAGCTCTGGAGGTCGTTGAAATTGGCCTTGTTGACGCTGGTATCGAGCAGGGTTGGGAAGAGGTACCATTCCTGCAGCACCGAAAGGGCCCAGTCCTGCCGCTCCGAAAGCGAGCATGTGCCGCCACCACCGACTCCCCCGCCGCCACCTCCTGCGAAGTTGCCACCGTTGCTGTCCCCACCGCCGCAAGCGGCAAGAGACACGGCAAGCGTAGCGGAAAGGATGGTGCGACCCAGTTTCATCGTGAATTCTCCCGTGCCCGCGAGCAGCCATTGCGGGCGTACTGTCACCCTAGAATTGCCCGCTGAACTCCCGGTGAGCAAGGAATTTGTCCCTCCGGAGGCCCCGGGGGCGGTGCTTTCGGTGGATAAGAGGCCCGTTTGAGGGCCAAAACAGTGCAAATTTGCCTCCGTGGCATGGCCATCTGCCCGCCAGTGTGCCTAGGCTCCGTGTTCACAGGGCGTAATATGCGCCCGGAATGGACGGAGTTTGCAATTGGGTACGGGCGTTCCTGCATGGGTCGAGCAGGCAGTCGGACAAAAGGTTTCGGCATCGCTGACCATTGGCGAAGTCGCCGATGAGAAAGTACTCGGTCGCTCCGGCTTCTCGCTCTCCAGCGATGCATTCCGCCACGGCGGCGAACTCGATCCCAGCTTTACCGCGATCGAGGACGATTCCGTCGCGCCTCCGCTAGAGTGGACTGCTCCGCCTCCCGGCACCCAGGAACTCGCGCTGGTCGTGGAAGATGCGACCGACGGCAAGGTTCACTGGCTCGTCTGGGGGCTGAAAGGCCAGAAGGGCGCACTGTTTGAAGGCGAGGCCCCGCCGCGCACTGGCAAGAACGGACAGGGCAATTCCGAATGGCTGCTGCCCGACCCGCCGCTGGGCGTCGAGCACACTTACGTATTCCAGCTTTTCGCTCTCGATCTACCGATGACGCTCATGCCGGGCGCTTCGCACGAAGAGCTGGTCAAGAACATAAAGGGACACGTCATGGCTGCTGCGGTTCTCGCTGCCCGCTTTGAAGGGCACGAGATCGAGGAGCTGGACGCGGAAGACTTCGACATCGAAGATTGAAGCATAGCCAAGTGAAAGGATACTGAAATGGCTGGCAAGAACAACGCACTCCAAAAGCCGGTGAATCTCACTCCGGAGCTCGAGAACGTGGTCGGGAAGGGCCCGATGACTCGTGCCCAGGTCACCTCGAAGGTGTGGGACCACATCAAGGCGAACAACCTGCAGGACAGCAAGGACAAGCGGATGATCAATCCCGACGCCAAGCTCGGCGCGGTGATCGGCAACGATCAGATCTCCATGTTCAAGATGACCGGTGCTGTTTCGAAGCACATGTCCTGATCATGCGGTGCGGCGGCGCCACGGCCAGTCCGTGACGCCGCCAACCCACAGGGCAAGCCAGACGAGTACGGGCTGCGCGATCATGCGCGGTACGTGATAGGCGAGCCCCATTCCCCCGTCCTCGCGCGCCATGTCGAGCGCGAAGTGATTGATATTGGCGGGGAAGACGCAGACTGCGTATAGCGCGAGGCCGATTGCGCCCGCCTTCCTCAATTCGCGATGCCACGGCTGGAGCAGCGTCGCTGCGCCCAGCAGTTCGGCTATGCCGGTCCAGAAGACGACTGCTTCGGGCTCCGGCACCCAAGAGGGCATGATTGCGAGGAAACCTTCGGGTCGCACGATGTGTGCATATCCCGCGAAGGCGTAGAACGCCGAAAGAAGCCAGCGCAGGCCTGTGCGGATCATCCCGGCGACCAACCTTCCTCGGCGAGCACGAAGCCGGGAAATTCGAAACCGGGCGAAACGATGCAGGAGACGAGGACGTATCCGTGCTCGTCACCGGCAGGGCGCGCCGCCTGCCAGTGATGCGGCTCGATGACATGCTGGACCGCCATCCCGCCAGCAACGTCGGGCCCGAGTGTGACCGTCGTCACAGGCGCGTCGTCGCTCTCGGCGAGCGAAAGCGTCAGCGGGTCGCCTGCATGCCAGAGCCAGATTTCGGCAGCATCGACCTTGTGCCAGTGCGACGACTGGCCCGCCTCGAGCAGGAAGTGGATTGCCGTCGCGCTGGCCCTCGCGCCGTCTTCGGCAGGCGCGCGCCAGGTCTCACGGTACCACCCGCCTTCCGGATGCGGGGCGAGGCCGAGCCTCTCGATAAGCGCACGCGCCTCGCTCACTCTTCGGTCACCTCGACACCGTTCCAGAAGGCGATCCGGTCCTTGATCTCGGAGGCCGCATCCTTGGGTTCGGGATAGTACCAAGCGGCATCGTTATTGATCGCGCCGCCTGCGTTGATCGAATGGTATTGGGCGGTGCCCTTCCACGGGCAGACGCTCGTTTTCTCGCTCGGCACGAGCGCGCTGCGAGCGACATCGGACGGCGGGAAATAGTGGTTGCCCTCGACAACGACGGTATCGTCGCTGCGCGCGATTTCCTCTCCGTTCCAGCGTGCGACGACAGTCATGGGCAGTCCCTTTTCAATGGCGTTGGTTTCGCTAGAAGAGCCATCGACACGTCATAGGGTTCCGACGAGGAGAGACAAGTGAACGCATTTCGCACGAGCACCGTCCTGGCATTTCTGGCATTGATGGCAGCGCCGCTCTCCGCGCAGGAGACGCCCGAAGAGGTTGCGGCGGCCGCGCTCGACGCGGCACCCGTCTTCGACGGGCATAACGACGTTCCGATCCAGCTGCGCGGGCGTTTCGGCAACGTGATCGGCGATTTCGACTTCGTCGACACGCTCGACACCGCGACTGAGACCCGCGCTGCCATGCACAGCGACATCATCCGCCTGCGCAAGGGCAAGGTCGGCGCGCAGTGGTGGTCGGTCTACGTCAGTGCTTCGCTCGAGGAGCCCGAGGCCGTGCAGGCGACGATGGAACAGATCGACGTGACCAAGCGCCTGATCGCGCAGAACCCCGATGCGCTGCAGCTCGCGCTCAGTGCCGATGATGTCGAGGCGGCGGTGGCCGATGGCCGGATCGCCTCGCTCATGGGCATGGAAGGGGGCCATTCGATCGGCAACAGCCTCGCGGTCCTGCGCCAGATGTACGATCTGGGCGCGCGCTACATGACACTGACCCACGGACGCACGCTCGACTGGGCCGACAGCGCGACCGACAAGCCACGCCATGGCGGCCTCAACGCCTTCGGCATGGACGTGGTGCGCGAAATGAACCGGATCGGCATGCTCGTCGATCTCAGCCACGTGAGCGAGGAAGCGATGCATGACGCACTCGATGTCGCCCGCGCTCCGGTGATCTTCAGCCATTCGGGTGCGCGCGCCGTCACCGGCCATCTGCGCAATGTACCCGACAGCGTGCTCGAACGGCTGCCGGCCAATGGCGGAATCGTGATGGTCGTGGCGCTTCCCTGGTTCATCAACGAGGACCTGCGCAATCACGCGGCTAACCGTGCGGCGGAGCAAGCACGCCTCGAAGCGCTCTTCTCCGGCCTGCCCGACGAAGTCGAGGCTCGCCTGGCGAAATGGGACGCGGAGAACCGCCAGCCTGTCTCGACCATTGGCGATATGGCCGATCACATCGATCACATACGCGGCATTGCCGGGATCGATGCCATCGGGATCGGCGGGGACTACGACGGGATGCCCTATGGTCCCGCAGGGATGGAGGACACCTCCGGATATCCGCTGCTATTCGCCGAACTGGCACGACGCGGCTATTCGCAGGCCGATCTCGAAAAGATCTCGATGCGCAACATGATGCGCGTCATGCGCGAGGCCGAGGCTTATGCAGCGAGCCAGGAAGGCGCAGTGCCCTTCGAATATCCTGCTGGTGGCGACCGCGACGGGGAGGGCTGAAACCACTTATCGCGGCTCGGCATCGTCCCCTTCGAGCCGACCCAGCACACGCACGAAGAACGCGGTCGACCACCCCAGCAGGATGATGCCGAGCACGCCCTGCAGCGCTGCAACCATGCGCCATTGTTCGGCGATCGACGCATCGGAATATCCGATGGTCGCGTAGCTGATGGTCGAGAAATACAGCGCCTCGCGGAAATCGGGGAGCGCGCCGAGATAGTCGTAGAGAAAGGCGAAGAGCCAGATCTCGACGAAATGGATCGCGATGATCGCGAAGACTGCGAGTACGGTGAAGGCCGATCCGGTGAACGACAGGGGGCGCAGGCTGCTCACGCGTTCCCGCATGGTTTCGCCTGTCAGGATCCTCTGGATCGTGAAGAGGCCGATCCCGTGGATCAGCACGCATAGGGCGATCATGGCGACCCCGACGAGCAATTGCTCGTTGAAGGTTGCCTCTATCACCTGGGTATCGTCAGGCAGGCCTTCGGTCATGCCGGACAGCTACCTCTCAATCCGCAGCGCTCTCCGGGAGGTCGGAACGGTCCGTAGAGGCCATTTCCTCCAGTTCGTCCTCGCTCATCGACTGGTACATCTGCTTCGATGCGCCCTGCAGGTCGCCGACATCCGTTTCGCCGCGCTTGGCCGACAGGGCCGCGCCGGCGGCCTGCTGCTGCGCCTTGCTCCTGGCTTCGGGCATGTCCGTCAGTCCTGTGCTTCGAGTTCGCTGCCGCGCTTGAGCACTTCGTCGCCGTCTTCCTGCTTGATCAGGTAGGCGGGATTGTCCCCGTCACCATCCTTGGTGACTTCGGTGCCCTGGAGAGTGCGGGTGACCTCGCGTTCGAAACGCTCCTTGATCTGGCCCTTGCCTTCTCCATTGCCCCAGTTCCACTTGACGTACTGGTCGGTCTGGAAACTGTTCGAATTGCTCATGCGACCTCGCTCCTGGTAACGGTCAGTTCTCGATTACTTCGATCCCGTCCTCGGTGGTCGTCTGGTCGTCGAATGGTGCAACCGCGTCCTCGTCATTGCCGAGGTCGGTCTCGCTGGGAACGCCGACGATGCTGTCGGTGCCGTCGCCTTCCTCTTCCATCGACTGCAGTTCGCCGCTCACCGTGGCCTCTTCCTCCACATCGCCCTCAGACAATGCAGGAATGATCCAGACGATCGACATGAGCAGGATGGCGAGAATCAGTCCGCCAGCCAGCACCCAGCGAACGACGCCCTCTTTCGAGCCACCGCTTGCTTCGACTTCGTCTACGTGGACTTCATCGCCCTCTTTATACATTCACCAAACTCCCTGGAATTGCGCGATCCCGCAGGTTTCAGGCAGTTCTACGGTCGGGAGTGGCGAATGTTCCCCCTCGAGCGGGGGTTCGATCAGTCGCGCAGGAGGTCGTTGATCCCGGTTTTTTCACGTGTCTGGGCATCGACCGTCTTGACGATCACTGCGCAGGCGAGGCCGGGGCCGCCGTCCTTGCCGGGCAGCGTACCGGGCACCACCACCGAATAGGGCGGGAGGTGGCCGCGGATCACCTCGCCGGTGTCGCGATAGACGATCTTGGTCGACTGGGTGATGAAGACGCCCATCGAAACGACGCAGCCTTCGCCCACGATCACGCCCTCGACGATCTCGGAGCGAGCGCCGATAAAGCAGTTGTCGCCGATGATGGTCGGGTTGGCCTGCATCGGCTCGAGCACGCCGCCGATGCCGGCGCCGGCCGAGATATGGCAGTTCTCGCCGATCTGCGCGCAGGAGCCGATGCTGGCCCAGGTGTCGACCATCGTGCCCTTGCCGACATAGGCGCCGATATTGACGAAGCTGGGCATCAGCACGCAGCCGGGCGCGATGTAGGCACCCTCGCGCGCGATTGCGCCGGGCACGACACGGAAACCCGCCTCACGGAAACGGGCATCGTCCCAGCCGGCGAACTTGCTCGGGACCTTGTCGAAGGCCGGATGGCCCGCGCTGCCACCGTCCATCACGCGATTGTCGTTGAGGCGGAAGGAGAGGAGGACGGCCTTCTTGAGCCACTGGTTGACGGTCCAGCCGCCCTTGCCATCGGGCTCGGCCACGCGGCCTTCGCCGCTGTCGAGCATCTTGAGCGCAGCATTGACCGCTTCGCGTACGTCGCTCGATTGCGGCGTTACGTTGGCGCGGTCTTCCCACGCGGCTTCGATGCGGTTTTCGAGGTCGGCGCTCATGCTGGTCTCCGTTTGAACTTTCGGAGAGGTCGTTAGCAGCGTGGGCGCGCTAGTCCATCCCTGCTGCCTGCGCGAATTCGTAGGCGCGGTCCACCAGGGGGCCGACACGCTCGCTCATCGACTTGGCGTGCGCGGATGAAGCCGTGCCGTCTATCACCCGCTTCTTGATGCCCTGCATGATCCCTGCAAGCCGGAAGAGGTTGTAGGCGAAATACCAGTCCATCGGCGGGACCGGATAGCCGGTCTTCGCGACATAGCGTTCCACGGCCTCGTCCTGCGACGGGATGCCGAGTTCTTCGAGGTCGAGGCCCAGCAGGCCGGCACGCCCGTCATGCGGATTGTGCCAGTTGAGCATGAGGTAGCTGAAATCGGCGATCGGATCGCCCAGCGTCGACAGCTCCCAGTCGAGAACCGCGAGAACCTTGTTCTCGTCCTTCTCGAAAATCATGTTGTCGAGGCGGTAGTCGCCGTGGACCACGCTGCTTTCATGCTGCGGCGGGATGGTCTGCGGCAGCCATTCGATCAGCCGCTCCATCTTGGGCATGTGCTCGGTTTCGGAAAGCTTGTACTGCTTCGACCAGCGCGCGATCTGGCGCGCGCAATAGTCGGTCGGCTTGCCGTAGTCGCCTAGGCCGATCTCGTCCGGCTTGCGCAGGTGGAGCTCGGCCATGGTGTCGATCATGGCATTGTAGATTTCGCGGCGCTCTTGCGGAGTGTTGTTCGGCAGCGAACCGTTCCACAGCGAGCGGCCGTCGGCGAGGCCCATGACGAAGAACTTCGAGCCGATGACCTCGGGATCCTCGCAAAGGCCGTAGGTCTTGGGCACGGGGAAGCCCGTCGGCCCCAGCGCGTGCATGGCCTTGTACTCGCGGTCCACCGCATGCGCGCTGGGCAGCAGCTTGCCGAAGGGCTGGCGGCGCAGCACGTAGGACCGGCCGGGCGTGTCGATACGATAGGTCGGGTTCGACTGGCCGCCCTTGAACTTCGAATAGGAGATCGGGCCTTCGAAGCCCTCGACATTCTCCTCGAACCACGTGGTCAGCGCGTCGAGATCGAGCTGGTCGCGCTCGGGCACGTCGATCGTGCCGACCATTTCCTTGTCGAAGTCGATTTCGGGCATGCCTGTTTCGCTCATCAGTCGAACACCACCACGCTGCGGGCGGAATGGCCGCCCTTCATCTTTTCAAAGCCTTCGTTGATCTTCTCGAGCGGGATACGCTCGGCGATGATCGTGTCGAGATCGAGCAGGCCGCGCATGTAGAAATCTACGAGGCGCGGCAGGTCTACCGGGAAATGGTTCATCCCCATGATCGCGCCCTGCAGCTTCTTGCCAGAGAGCAGGTCCATGGCGCCGAGGCCGACCTTGCAGTCCAGCGGCATCATGCCGAGGATCGTGGCCGTGCCTCCGCGGCGCAGGACCTTGACCGCGAGATCCGCCGAGGCCTGACGGCCCACGGCTTCGATCGCGTGATGCACGCCGCCGCCCGAAATCTTCATCACCTGATCGACGGCATCGTCGGCCATGGCATCGACCGTGTGCGTCGCGCCGAGAACCTGCGCGAGTTCGCGCTTCTCGGGCAGCGGGTCGATGGCGATGACCTTGCCGGCCCCGGCAATCTTGGCAGCGTTGATGGTGGCAAGACCCACGCCGCCACAACCGACAACGGCGACAGTCTCGCCCGGAACGACGGAGCAAGCGTTGAAGATTGCGCCCGCACCGGTCGTAACGGCGCAGCCGATGACCGCAGCACGGTCGAGCGGCATGTCCTTGTCGATTGCGACGCAGGCGTGCTCGTGAATCAGCATTTGCTCGCAGAAGGCCGACAGGTTGAGCATCTGGGCAACCGTCTCGCCGCCGTTGCGCGTGATGCGCGGCGCCGCGGTCTGGCCGCGGCGTGTGTCCGCACCCATGCAGAGGGCCATCCGGCCGGTGACGCAGAATTCGCAGTGGCCGCAGAAGGCGGAAAGGCAGGAAACGACATGGTCACCCGGCTTCACCGTCTTCACTTCGCTGCCGACAGCACGCACGACGCCCGCAGCCTCATGGCCCGGAATGGCGGGCAGGGGATGCGGATAGGTGCCTTCGATGAAGTGCAAGTCCGAATGGCACAGGCCGCAGGCCTTGGTGTCGATCAGGACCTCGTGCGGAGCCGGATCGGCGAGTTCTACCTCGCCGATCGTCAGGCCGCCGACCTGCTCAAGAATTGCAGCCTTCGCCATCAGCGCGTCGCTCCCATGTCGCCCGAGCTGAGGTTCGAATTGCCGTCGGTCGGTGCCTTGCCCTCACGCAGCGCGTTGGCAGTCGGGCCTTCCTCGGGTATGTGCTTGGCGAATTCCATGCGGGCGATCGAACGGGCGTGGACCTCGTCCGGACCGTCGGCAAGGCGCAGCGTGCGCTGATGCGCATAGGCATTGGCGAGACCGTAGTCGTCGGACACACCGCCGCCGCCATGCGCCTGGATGGCATCGTCGATGATCTTGAGGGCCATGTTCGGCGCCTGAACCTTGATCATGGCGATTTCCTGCTTGGCGGCCTTGTTGCCGACCTTGTCCATCATGTCGGCGGCCTTGAGGCAGAGCAGGCGGGTCATGTCAATGTCGATACGGGCACGCGCAACACGCTCTTCCCAGACCGAGTGCTTGTAGATCGGCTTGCCGAAAGCCTCGCGCTCCTGGAGGCGCTTGCACATCTTGTGCAGCGCTTCTTCGGCAACGCCGATGGTGCGCATGCAGTGGTGGATACGGCCCGGGCCGAGGCGGCCCTGCGCGATCTCGAAGCCGCGGCCTTCGCCGAGCAGCATGTTGGTGACTGGAACGCGCACGTCCTTCAGTTCGACTTCCATGTGGCCGTGCGGCGCATCGTCATATCCGAAGACTGGCAGGTGGCGCAGCACGTTCACGCCAGGAGCGTCGATCGGCATGAGCACCATCGACTGCTGGGCATGGCGGCCGGCGGAGAAGTCGGTCTTGCCCATCACGATGGCGACCTTGCAGCGCGGATCGCCGAGGCCCGAGCTCCACCACTTGCGGCCGTTGATGACATATTCGTCACCGTCGCGCTCGATGCGGGTCTCGATGTTGGTGGCATCAGAGGACGCGGTGAAGGGCTCGGTCATCAGGAAGGCGGAACGGATTTCGCCGTTCATCAGCGGGGTGAGCCACTCTTCCTTCTGTTCACGCGTGCCGTAGCGGTGGAAGACCTCCATGTTGCCTGTGTCGGGCGCGGAGCAGTTGAAGACTTCCGATGCGAAACCGATGCGGCCCATTTCCTCGGCGCAGAGCGCGTATTCGAGGTTTGTCAGGCCCGGGCCTTCGAAATCATAGGTCTCGTCGACATGGTGGTGGCCGTCGTTGCGCGGCGGCATGAAGAGGTTCCAGATGCCTTCCGCCTTGGCCTTGGCCTTCAGGTCTTCGACGACCTGGATGACTTTCCAGCGGTCACCTTCGGCGTCCTGCGCCTTGTAGGTCGGGACGGCGGGACGGATATGATCCTCGATGAAGTTCTTTACCCGGTCGCGCCAGTAGACTTGCCTTTCAGTGGGTTCGAAATCCATCTCGATATTCCTCTCTCAATTCAGTTGCGGCGTGAAACTGGCAGAGCGCGCGTTCCAAGCCAAGGGATTAGGTTGCTATCCGTGTCACGGAACGATCGTTCCGGCATCTATGTCACCGCGTGCAGCGGCGTCGAGCGCCTTCTTGCGGCGTTTCTCAAGGGTATCGACCCGTGCCTCGTGCTCCTCGCGGCTGATCGGAAAATTTCCGAGCCAGTAGGCTGCGATGCCCGCAAGCACGACGCTGAAAGCGATATAATACATGACCATGTCGCGAACGACTTCCGGCTCGACCGCGCCGGGCTCGATCCCCGGCGCAAGCTGCGACCACGATATGATCTGTCCGGTCAGGAAAATGCCGAAGCCGGTTGCGCATTTCTGGACGAGCCAGTTGCCCGAATAGAATGCGCCCTCCGCGCGGCGGTGCGTGCGTTCCTCGAAGGCCTCGACGATTTCCGCGATCATGCTCGTAGCGGAGATCATCATGACCACGCCGAGCGTATTTGAAACCAGCAGGAAGGCGAAGAAAGCAAGAGTGGAGGGCAGGGTGCCCGGCTCGGGCCAGGCGCCGAGCAGGAGGAGTACGTAGGGTACGCTCATCAGCGAAACGCTGGCGATAGCGCCGATGACTGCGCTCTTCGGCTTCCCGTAACGGCGGTGCATCGGGCCGACCAAGAGAAACATGACGATCACCGACAGGAAGAGCGTGACCGGATAGAATACCAGTTCGGTCCGATCGAGCTGCCAGACGAACAGGTTGAGATAGTTGGATATCGAGAAGGTCATGCCCTGGCTGACGTAGGCGGCGAGGCCGCCAGCCGCGAAGATCAGGAAGGACTTCTCCGAGAAGGCCTGGAAGATTTCGTGGAAGGCGACACGAAGCGAGAAGGGCGGCGGCTTGTGCTCGGGAAGATGCGCGACGATCCGATGCTGTCCGGCTGCCGATCCGATGACCGACAGGACCATCAGGAAAGCGCCGAAGATGCCGAAGGGGACATAGCCCTCTGGCTGCAGCAGGCCGTCCGGGCCCGGCATGAACACCAGATATGCCAGCACCATCATCAGCAGTCCGCCGAGCCAGCCCGACAGGAAGCGGTATCGGAACAGCGTGGTGCGCTCGTCATAGTCGCTTGTGACCTCGGGCACGAGGCTGACGGAGGGAACTTCGCATGCCGAGAGCAGGACCCTGACGACGATCGCGATCGTCAAGAGTTCGCCGAAGGTCGGTGTGCTGCTGGTCGGCGGGGACCAGAGCAAGACCCAGGCGATCGCGAGCGGAATGGGTGCGGCATAGAGCCACGGCAGGCGCCGTCCCCAGCGCGAATAGGTGCGGTCGGACAGATTGCCGAGGATCGGGTCGATCACCGCATCGAAGAGGAGGGCGAGCAGAAGCGCGAGGCTGACAGTGCCCGCGTCCATTCCGAGGACCTGGCTGTAATAGAGCAGCAGGAAGAAGGAAAAGCCGCTGTCTTTTACTCCGAACGCGACTGCGCCGAAGCCATGTATGATCTTGAGCCGCTGGGGGATGGGGCCCGATACGAATGCCATCAGGCCTGGCCCTGGGCCTGTTTCTCCATCGCCTCGAGCGCTTCGAACATGCCCGGCGTTTCAGGGTCCCAGCTGTGCCGCGGGCCGAGCGTGATGCCGCCATCGACCAGCATGGATGCGCCGGTCATGAAGCCTGCTGCGTCGCTGGCGAGAAATGCCACCGCCTCGGCAATGTCGCGAGGCTGGCCGCCGCGCATGACAGGCTGCGCATTGGACGACATCTGCGCGATGGCCGCCTTGGCCATGCTCACCATCTCCTCGGGTACTTCCAGCGAAGAGGTGAAGATGTTGGTGTTGATGAAGCCCGGCTGGATCGCGTTCACGCGGATGCCGTGCTGCGCGAGATCGGTGGCCGCGCATTTGGTGAGGTGGAGCACGCCCGCCTTGGCGACGGCATAGGCGGTCGGCGAATAGCCCGGTCCGACCGCTGCGACGCTGGAGACATTGACGATGCTCGCGCCCTTGCGGCCCTTCATGTGCGGCACGGCATAGCGGATACCCATCGCCACCGATCGCAGCAGCAGGTCCATCGTGCGGTCCCACTCGTCGGGCTCGATTTCGGAGATATCCGGACGCGCCCCTCCGGCCCCGGCATTGTTGAAAACGACGTCGATCCCGCCGGTCTCTTCCGCCGCGCCATCCATCAGCTTGCGGATGTCCTCGGGCGAGCAGACGTCACAATGGCGATAGCGGACATCGCCTTCTGTCTCGCTTTCCAATGCCTTGCCGCCGGCATCGTCGATGTCGGAAGCGAAGACGGTCGCTCCCTCGCTCGCGAAAAGGCGTGTGGTCTCCGCGCCGATCCCCGATGCCGCACCGGTAATGACGACGGTCTTGCCACTGAATCGCATGTCTCTCTCCCGGAATTCCTCGGCTGCAAGCTTAGGCGCGCTGCCCCTTACGTCAACGCAAACCGGCTGACGCTACGGCATTGCGCCTCGCCATGATCGCCCTTGCGAGACCTGCCCGAATCACCCTAACGTAAACGTCAACTGAGGAGACTTGAGAGGAGTCGGTCATGTCCGATCTGGAAGCCTTCCGCGCCGAGACGCGCGAGTGGCTCGAAGCCAACTGCCCACCCGAAATGCGCAAGCCCGTCCGCGACGAAGCAGACGTCTACTGGGGCGGCCGCAACGCGACCTTCAAGAACGATGCGCAGAAAGCGTGGTTCGAGGTCTGCCGCGACAAGGGCTACACCGTTCCCGAGTGGCCGACCGAATATGGCGGCGCCGGTCTCAGCCCGGCTGAAGGCAAGATCCTGCGCCAGGAAATGTCGCGCATGGGTGCGCGCCCGCCGCTCTCCAGCTTCGGCATCTGGATGCTCGGCCCGGCGCTGCTGCACTTCGGCACCGAAGGCCAGAAGCAGCGCTTCCTCAACGAGATCGCCCGCGGTGAAATCCGCTGGTGCCAGGGCTATTCCGAACCGGGTAGCGGCTCCGACCTCGTGTCGATGCAGACCTTCGGCGAGGACAAGGGCGACCACTGGGTGGTCAACGGCCAGAAGATCTGGACCTCCTATGCCGATGAAGCAGACTGGATCTTCTGTCTCGTCCGCACCGACAAGCAGAACAAGTACCAGGGCATCACCTTCATGCTGTTCGACATGGCGGGCGAAGGCGTCTCGACCAAGCCGATCAAGCTGATCAGCGGCAACAGCCCGTTCTGCGAAACCTTCTTCGACGATGTGAAGGTGCCCAAGAGCTATGGCGATGACATCCCCGGCTACGTGGGCGAAATCAATCGCGGCTGGGACGTTGCGAAATACCTCCTCGGCCACGAGCGCGAAATGATCTCGGGCGCAGGCGGCGGAGATCGCACGGCAGCTATAGGCGCCGCGCTGAAGCGTAATGCCGGCGAACTCGATGCCGTGCTGCGTGCGGAACTCGCCATGTTCGACGTCGACGCGTTGGCATACTCCGCAATGGGCGAGAAATTCCTCGACGAACTCAAGGTCGGCAAGGCGCATCCCGCCCAGCCGAACATGATGAAATACGCCGGGACCGAGCTGAACAAGCGTCGGCACGAGCTGATGATGGCGGCGGGCGGCAGCCTTGCTCTCGAATGGGAGAGCGACGAGACCAGCGGCGGCAAGCCTGCACGCAACTGGCTGCGCACCAAGGCCAATTCGATCGAGGGCGGTACGAGCGAAGTGATGCTCAACGTGATCTCGAAACGTATCCTCGATCTTCCGGGAGCCTGATCGATGCCTCTCTATTACGACGACGACCAGGCGATGCTGGCCGAGACCGCACAGCAGTTCATGGCCGAGGAAGGCGCGATTGCGAAGCAACTGCGCCACTGGCGTGACCGCGATTGCAAGGATGGCTTCGGCCACGGCTTGTGGAAGCAGTTTGCCGAAATGGGCTTCACCGGAATGCTGGTGGACGAAGACGATGGCGGGCTCGGCATGGGCCATGTCGAGGCGGGCATCGTGCTCGAGAATATCGGCCGCAACCTCACCCCGTCGCCCTTCCTGTCCTCTTCCGTGCTCGCAGCGACTGCGCTCAAGCACGGCAGCGACGATGTCCGTGGCCGCTGGCTGCCGGGCCTGATCGAAGGCGAGAAGGTCTACAGCGTCGCGATCGACGAAGGCGCCAAGCACCGCCCCGAGACCATCGCCTGCAAGGCGGAGAAATCGGGCAACGGCTTCAAGCTGTCGGGCAAGAAAGACTACGTGGTCTATGGCGCTTCGAGCGAGATGATCGTCGTCGCCGCGCGTACTTCGGGCGGTGACAGCGATGCCGACGGCATCACGCTTTTCGCAGTCCCGCAGGACGCCAGTGGCATGAGCCACGACAGCGTGCGCCTCGTCGACAGTTCGATGGCTAGCCACGTCACCTTCGACGGTGTCGAGCTCGACGGCGATGCCGTGATCGGCGAGGTCGATGGTGGCCGCGAAGTGCTCAACAAGATGCTCATGGCCGGCCGTGTCGGCGCGGCTGCGGAAGGCTGCGGCGTTGCGAGCGGCGCGATGGACATGACCGTCGACTACCTCAAGCAGCGCAAGCAGTTCGGCAAGCTGATCGGTGAATTCCAGGCGCTGCAGCACCGCGCCGCGCATCTCTATTCGGAAGTCGAGATCGCCCGCGCCGTCACCATCAAGGCGGCGCAGCTGCTCGATGGCGGAAGCGAAAAGGCCGACCTCATGGCCAGCGTCGCCAAGGCCAAGGTCGCAAAGGCCGCCGGTCTTGCAGTGAAGGAAGGCGTGCAGATGCACGGCGGTATCGGCATGACCGACGAATACGACATCGGCCTCTACATGAAGCGTGACCGTGCGCTGCAGGAATTCCTCGGCGACATGTATTACCACGCAGGCCGGGTGGCCGAGATGAGCGGCTACTGAGCGGGAGAGAGACAATGACACTTGAAGATATGTTCAGCCTCAAGGGCCGCATCGCCCTCGTGACCGGCGGCAGCCGCGGCATCGGCCGCATGATCGTCGAGGGCTTCCTCGCCGCCGGATGCGAGCGGGTCTACATCACCGCGCGCAAGGGCGGCGAATTGCACGAAACCGCCGAGGAACTTGGCGAGCGTGTGGTTCCGATCCAGGGTGACATCTCGACGCTCGAAGGCATCGACGAGCTGGTGGCCGAGATATCGTCGAAGGAGGACCGTCTCGACATCCTCGTCAACAATGCGGGCGCCGCGTGGGGCGCGGACTATCTCGAGTTTCCCGAGGCCGGCTGGGACAAGGTGATGGACCTCAACGTCAAGACGCCCTTCTTCCTGACGCAGAAGCTCCACGGCCTGCTGACCGCCAACGCAAGCCAGGACAAGCCGAGCAAGGTGATCAACATCACCTCGGTCGACGGGCAGCGTATCAACCCTTGGGAGACCTATTCCTACCAGGCGTCCAAGGCTGCGCTCATTCACCTGACGCGCCGCATGGCTGCCCGGCTGGTGAAGGACCACATCTACATGACGAACATCGCGCCCGGCGCCTTCCCTTCGAACATGAACAAGGTCGCGCGCGACATGGAAGCCGAAAGCGCGGCGGGCATCCCGAACAAGCGCGTAGGCGACAAGTACGACATGGGCGGCAGCGCGGTCTATCTCGCGAGCCGCGCGGGCGATTACACGGTCGGCGAAACGCTGACGGTCGACGGCGGCATCGTGAACGCGCACCTGCCGACGCATTTCGCCGATCCGGCGGGCGGTCGCTAGGCCACTTGCTTACGCGTCCTGCGCGCTGGCGGAAGGCATTCCTGCCTTCGCCAGTGCGTCGGCGCATGCCTGCATCACAGCGGGGTCGCGGTAGAAGTCGGGCGTGATAAACCGTTCAACCGTGAACTCCGGTTCGATGCGCAGCACTTCTGCGACCATCTTGCGTGCGCCATCCATGTCGCCGCTCAGGGCTAGTGCCGAAGCGAGGCCCGAATAGCCGAACAGGAATTGCGGTTCGCGCTCGATAAGCCTGCGGAAGATTTCGATCGATTTGTCGTAGCGCTGCGCGTTGCGATAGGCCGTGCCCGCGACGCCCAGCCTCACGGCGCTGGGAATTGGCGCGAGACGCAGAGCCTTCTCGAGGCTCACGATCGATTGGTCGAACCGGCCGAGGAACATCTCCACCCACCCGCGTGCGAATAACGCCTCGTCAGAACTGGGCGCGCTGCGTACCGCGCGTTGCGCGAAGTCATGTGCGGCATCCAGATTTCCTGTCAGCACATGGAAGTAGACATTGCCGATGAGCGCAGCTGCATTCTCGGGATCGATGTCGAGTGCCTTCGCTGCATTTTCCTGCATCGCAGGTAGCGCGTCCTGCGGCGCTTCCCACTGGACCAGCAGCGAAGCGGCCCACGTCGTTGTGAGCCAAGCGTAACCGAGCACCGAATCCGGTTCCATTTCAACGAATTGGCTGAACAGGCGCCTGGCGTGGAGCATGGTTTCGGGTTCGAAGCGGTGAAATTCGAACAACCCGCGATAGAAGACGTGTCCTGCCTCGACCGACTTGAAACGGCTGCGATTGAGGCGCGCCTGTTCGCCATGCACCAGCTTGACGTCGAGCGCGGTCACGATCTCGCTCGTCAATTCGTCCTGCACGGCGAAGATGTCTTCCAGCGTTCGGTTGAAAGTCTCCGACCAAATGGTCTTTCCGCTCTCGGTATCGATCAGCGCGGCTGATATTCGCGCGCGATCGCCGGCCCGCCTGATGCTGCCGGTCAGCACTGCCGTGGCACCGAGGCGCCTGCCAATGGCGTCCGGCGGGGTAGGGCTTTCCTTGAATTCGAACGCCGTGCTGCGAGAGATTACCTGCAATTGCTGGATATGCGACAGCTCGGAGGTCACGTCCTCGATCAGCCCGTCGGCAAAATAGTCGTCGCCCGCTCCTCCACCGGTTTGCCGGAAGGGTAGGATGAGGAGCGTCTTTTCGGTCGCTGCTGTCGGCGCGCTACGGTTGGGGACAGGAATGGCAACCTTGAGGCATTCCGCCACGCCTGCCAGCAGCTGGCTCAGCTCGCCTTCGCGGTCGGGCCAGCCTGCAAGGTCCGGTGTATGGGAGGAGCGAAATCCCAGCGGCGGCATGATGTCGTCGATCCGGAACGGCACCAGCACGTTGCGCTCAAGCCCGACCGCAGCTTCGTCGCGGCACCAGTGCGAGGCAATCGAGTTTTCGGACCAGGCGACAAGTACGCACTTGGCCTTGCCCAGTTCATCTTCGATGCAATCGGCAAAGGCCGGACCGGCAACTAGCTCGCGGTCCCACCACACGCTGCGGTCGCGTGCGCGCAATTCGTCGACAAGGGGCGCAAGGCGCGCCTTGTCTTTCGACGAGTAGGACAGGAAGATATCGGCCATTCGTTTTCTCCGGATGGCGACCGGATTTTTGCCGATTATTGAAGCATATCGCCTGTTGGCGCGCAAGCGAGCGCGGCGCGCCGGGCCTAGCTCATCAGTTCGCGCACGAACGGGATCAGGCCCGTCTGGCGCTGGCGCTTCATCCGTTCGGCATCGAGTATTTCTCGCACCTTGGCGAAGCACGCATTCACGTCCTCGTTGATCACCACGTAGTCATAGGCGTCCCAGTGGCTGATCTCGGCGCGGGCGCGTTCCATGCGGGCCTGCACAACTTCCTCGCTATCGGTGCCGCGGCTGCGCAACCGGCGTTCGAGTTCGGCGATGCTGGGGGGCAGGATGAAGACGCGGACGACGTCCTGCTGGTCCTTCTGGAACAGCTGCTGCGTGCCCTGCCAGTCGATGTCGAAGAGGAAATCCTGCCCGTCCTTCAGCGCGGCACGGATGCGGCCCTTGGGCGTGCCGTATCGATGGCCGAAGACGTGTGCCCACTCGTAGAAATCGTCCTCCTCGACCATGCGGTCGAACTCGGCGTCGTCCACGAAGTAATAATGGACGCCGTCCTCTTCGCCCGGGCGGGGAGGACGGGTGGTCACGCTGACCGACAGCTTGATCTCGTCGTCTGCCGCCAGCAGCATGCGGCTGATCGTCGTCTTGCCTGCGCCGCTCGGCGAGGAAAGGATGAACATCAGCCCGCGGCGGGCCAGCTTGTCGTTGTCTTGTGCGGATTCGGCCATGCGCGCTGTTGGCCCATGGTGCGCGAGCGATCAAGTGTGCAACGTGGCGGAATGCTCAGGCCAGCGTGTCGCCGTCTGCCTGGCCCCGGATGCGTTTTTCACCCTGGCGGCGGGCCTTGCGGCGCGACTGGCTCCGGTCGAACAGGGTCTTGCCGAGCAGGCCCATGCCCACGATCAGCGCGCCGGGGACCGATTTCGTCGCATATTTGGTGACGCCATAGGCTGCCAGCGTGTGCACGATGGAACGGTTCTCGACCGCATCCTTCGCGAACTGGCTGCCATACTTGCGACCCAGCAGGGCTTTCTCGAGAGTGTTACGCGTCAGGCGACCTGCGCTGCGCAGAACAATCTCGTGAATCAGCAGGTTGGTCGCAGGGTTCGGGCTGGGGCCCGGAACCGTTGTTTCATTCGTCGCTTCGCGTTCGACGCGGGCGATCGCATCGCTCACCTTGTCGGTGAGGTGATTGGCATCTTCTTCCTTGGCCAGACCCATGTGTGCCCCTGCTTGGTCAGCGAGGCGCTGCCGCCCCGCGGTTAGTTCTTGCGGCCGAAATCGACCGTGACGACGTTCGAGCCGTCTTCAGCACCTTCAACGGGCGTGCGCTCGGCCTGTTCCTCGTCATTGCCGGCCTCGTCGGTCTCGGCAGGGGCCATATCGGCCACGGTCGCCTGGAACTGGAGGCCGAAATCGACTGCCGGATCGACGAATTGCGTGATCGCGGCGTAGGGAATGTCGAGTTCTGCGGGGATCTGGTTGAACGAGAGACCGACGGAGAAGCCGTCTTCGCGCACGTTAAGGTCCCAGAACTTGTTCTGCAGGACGATGGTCATCTCGTCCGGAAAACGTTCGCGCAGGTTCGCGGGAATCGAAACGCCCGGCGCGTGGGTCTTGAACGTAATGTAGAAGTGGTGGGCACCCGGCAATTCGCTGCCGTTCTGTTCGATTTCGCCGAGCACGCGACCGACGACGGCGCGCAGGGCCTCCTGCACGATCGTGTCGTATGGGATCAGGCTGTCGGGCGTTTCTTCGCTCATGCAATATAGGTGGAACTGCTTGGGGCCGGGGTCAAGCGGTTTAAGCTGGCCTTTACCCTGACGAAAGCGGCAATTCCTTGCGTGCAGGCGCGAGCCGCCTATAGGCAATCGCCATGCGTACAGGCCGTATCGAACGAAACACCGAGGAAACCAAAATCCTTGTCGAGGTGAACCTCGACGGGTCGGGCAGCTATGACATTGCCACCGGCATCGGCTTCCTCGACCACATGGTGGAACAGTTTTCCAAGCATTCGCTGATCGACGTGACGATGAAGGTCGATGGCGACCTGCATGTCGACCAGCACCACACGACCGAGGACAGCGCGCTGGCGCTGGGCCAGGCACTTGCCCAGGCGCTCGGCGACAAGGGCGGGATCACGCGCTACGGCAGCGCCTATTCGCCGATGGACGAAACGCTCGCACGAGTAGCTCTCGATATCTCGGGACGCCCCTATCTCGTGTGGAAAGCAGGTTTCAGCCAGGAAAAGCTCGGCGAATGGGACACCGAGCTGATCGAGCACTGGTTCCACTCGGTCGCGCAGACCTGCGGCCTGACGCTGCATGTCGAGCTGCTCTACGGCACCAACAACCACCACATCTGCGAAGCGATCTACAAGGGCTTTGCCCGCGCGATGCGGATCGCCTGCGAAGTCGATCCCCGCAAGGGTGGCGCGATACCCAGCACGAAGGGACAGCTTGGTGGCTGAGGTTATCGCGCTCGTAGACTACGGCGCGGGCAACCTGCATTCGGTAGAAAACGCGCTCAAGCGGGTCGGGGCCAAGGTCACCGTGACCGCCGATCCCGACGTGCTGCGTGCGGCAGATCGGATCGTGCTGCCCGGCGTGGGGAGCTTCAATGCCTGCGCATCGGGACTGCGCGCCGAAAAGGGCGTGATCGAGGCGATGCGCGAACGCGTGTTCGTCGGCGGCGCGCCTTTCCTGGGCATTTGCGTGGGGATGCAACTGCTCGCGACCCGCGGTCTCGAACATGGCGAAACCCCCGGTCTCGACTGGATCGAGGGCGAGGTGAGGCTGATCAAGCCTACCGACACCAGCGTGAAGGTCCCGCATATGGGGTGGAACGACGTGGCGCTGACGCCGCACGCCAAGATGCACCGCGTGATCGAGCCGGGCGAGGCCTATTTCCTCCACTCCTATCATTTCCACGCAAGGAGCGGGCAGGACGTGCTGGCAATGACCGACCATGGCGGCGGGCTCGTAGCCGCTGTCGGCCGCGACAATATCCTCGGCGTGCAGTTCCATCCCGAAAAGAGCCAGAGCTACGGGCTCACCCTCTTGTCCCGCTTCCTGGAGTGGAAACCGTGATCGTATTTCCCGCAATCGACCTCAAGGGCGGCCAGGTGGTGCGCCTTGCCGAGGGCGATATGGACCGCGCCACCGTCTATGGCGACAATCCCGCCGAGCAGGCCAAGCTGTTTGCCGAGGCAGGCGCCGGGCACCTGCACGTGGTCGATCTCGACGGGTCCTTCGCCGGTGCCGCGCGCAACCGCGAGGCGGTCGAGCAGATCGTCGAGGCCTTCCCCGGCCACGTGCAGCTGGGCGGCGGCATCCGCACGCGCGAGGATGTAGAGGGCTGGTTCGACGCCGGCGTCTCGCGCGTCGTCATGGGCTCGGCTGCACTGAAGGACCCTGAATTCGTCAAGGACATGGCGCGCGCTTTCGCAGGCGGCGTGGTCGTGGCGGTCGACGCGAAAGACGGGATGGTCGCGACCGAGGGCTGGGCGGACGTTTCCGACGTGCCGGTGATCGACCTTGCCCGCCGGTTCGAGGATGCGGGCGTTGCCAGCCTGCTCTTCACCGATATCGGCCGCGACGGTTTGCTCAAGGGCGTCAATCTCGATGCCACGGTCGATCTCGCACGCCGCGTCGATATCCCGGTGATCGCCAGCGGCGGCGTGAAGGGGATCGACGACATCCACGTGCTCAAGCTGCACGCCAAGGAAGGCATTGAGGGCGTCATCACCGGCCGCGCGCTTTATGACGGAAGGCTCGATCTCGCAGCGGCGCTGGCAATTGCGGGGCGAGCATGAAGGATAACGTGGTGCTATGGTTGGGTATCGTCGTTGTGGGAAGCACCTTCACGGCATGGCTTTTCCGTGTTTGGAAAAAAGGCATAATTCCAATAACCTACGCGCACGCGATCAATCGGGCGACCAATCCCAGAAAATTTTTATTGGCTTGGTCAGCCAACGTTGTTTTTGGGATTGCCATATTGATCTACGTTTACTGGGCTTTTGAGGGGTAAGCGCGTGACCGTCCGTATCCGCGTCATACCCTGTCTCGACGTTGCCGACGGGCGCGTGGTGAAGGGCGTCAATTTCGTCGACCTCAAGGATGCGGGCGATCCGGTCGAACAGGCGCAGGCCTATGACCGTGCGGGTGCGGACGAACTCTGCTTCCTCGACATTTCCGCGAGCCACGAAGGCCGCGGCACGCTGCTCGACATGGTCAGGCGCACGGCCGAGGTGTGTTTCATGCCGCTGACCGTCGGCGGCGGTGTCCGCAGCGTCGAGGATGCACGCGAGCTGTTGCTTGCGGGAGCCGACAAGGTCGCGGTGAACAGCGCAGCCGTCGCGCGGCCCGAACTCGTGCGCGAAATCGCCGACAAGTTCGGCAGCCAATGCGTCGTGGCAAGCGTCGATGCGCGCGCCAAGACCGAGGGCGAGGGCTTTCGCGGCTGGGAAATCTACACCCATGGCGGGCGCAAGCCGACCGGCATCGACGCGGTCGAGCATGCGATGAAACTGGCCGGATTCGGCGCAGGCGAACTGCTCGTTACCTCGATGGATGGCGACGGGACCAAGCAGGGCTATGACCTCGAGCTGACGCGGGCGATCGCCGACAGCGTCTCGGTACCCGTCATCGCCAGCGGCGGTGTGGGCACGCTCGAACATCTCGTCGAAGGCGTCACCAAGGGGCACGCGAGCGCCGTGCTTGCCGCCTCGATCTTCCACTTCGGCCAGCACTCGATCGGCGAAGCGCACCGAGCGCTGCGTGCGGCGGGCTTGCCTGCGCGGGGCTGATCGCTCAGACGGTGCCCATGGATACGCTTTCACGCCTCGAAAAGACGATCGCCCAGCGCATGTTCGCTTCGCCCGACAAGAGCTACGTGGCGAAGCTCAAATCCAAGGGCCTTCCCAAGATCGCGCAGAAAGTGGGCGAGGAGGCGGTCGAGACCGTCATCGCCGCAATGGGCGACGACCGCGAGGAACTGGTTGCCGAGAGTGCCGACCTGCTGATGCACCTGCTCGTGCTCTTGCAGGTGAAGGACATTCCGCTCGCCGATGTCATGGCCGAGCTCGACCGGCGTGAGGGCACTTCGGGCCTGGAAGAAAAAGCGAGCAGGAGCGAGTAGATGCCGATCGATCCGACCCAGCCCTATGACGACGAAAACATTTTCGCCAAGATCCTGCGCGGCGAAATCCCCTCGACCAAGGTTTACGAGGACGAGTGGGCCTATGCATTCGAGGACATCAATCCGCAGGCCGAGGTGCATACGCTGGTGGTCCCCAAGGGTCGCTATGTCAGCTGGGACGATTTCAGCGAGAAAGCTCCGCCCGAAGAGATAGCCGGTTTCGTCCGTGCGGTTGGCAAGGTCGCCCGCGACAAGGGGCTGGTCGAGCCCGGTTACCGGATGATGGCCAATATCGGCGCACACGGCGGGCAGGAAGTCCCGCACCTCCACGTGCACATTTTCGGCGGCCAGCCGCTCGGCCCGATGATCGCGCGGCGATAGTTTCGTCGCACGCCAGACTCGTTTCGCCGCCGTTCATGTCCTTGCGCTGATTGCCGCCTTTGCAGCGAATCCGCGCTGCGCTAGAGCCTCGCCAGATGTCACTGCCCCATCCCCCCGACGGTATCATTGACGGCGACCGCCACCTCTATGCCGTGCGTGTCTATTACGAAGACACCGATCTTTCGGGCATTACCTATCACGCGAACTACCTGCGCTGGTTCGAGCGGGCCCGCTCCGATCTGCTGCGCCGGCTCGAGATCGACCAGCGCGCCGCGATCGAGGACGGCGGCGGTGCCTATGCCGTTTCCGAGATCAACCTGAAGTATTTGCGCCCCGCGAAACTCGATGACGACGTATTGATCGAGACGCGCTGCACCGAGCTCAAGGCGGCGTCGTGCCGGATGCACCAGAAGGCATTCCGGGGCGATGAACTGCTTGCCGAGGCGCACCTGCGCGTCGGTTTCGTTTCACCCAGTGGCCGGCCCATCCGCCAGCCCGAAGAATGGCGCGATTCATTCGCGCGCTTCGTCAGTTCGACAGAGGATCGATGATTACACAGACCCTTCTCGCAATCAGTGCGCCGACCAGGCTCGACCCGCTCAAGCTCTTCTTCGACGCGGATATCGTGGTCCAGACGGTCATGCTCGGGCTCATCCTCGCAAGCATCTGGGTGTGGATGATCATCGTTTCCTTCAGCCTGCGCATGCGCAAGCTTCGGGCGGCGACCCGCGACTATGAAAGCGAGTTCTGGCAGGCGGAAAGCTTCGACCGCTTCATGTCGGAGCGCGGCAATCGCGACATCCCCTCGGCGCGCGTGGCTCAGGCGGGCGTTTCGGAATGGCGCCGTTCGGTCAAGGGCGAGATCCGCGACCGCGAAGGCGTGCGCGGACGGATCGCGAATGCAATGGAAAGCCAGATCGCACAGGAAGCCGACGACATTTCGGAGCGACTGAATTTCCTCGCGACGGTCGGCTCGGTGGCGCCTTTCGTGGGCCTGTTCGGCACCGTCTGGGGGATCATGAACAGCTTCTTCCAGATTGGCGCGCAGGAATCGAGCTCGCTGGCGGTGGTGGCGCCGGGTATCTCGGAAGCACTCTTCGCGACCGCAATCGGCCTGTTCGCAGCCATTCCGGCGGTGATCGCCTACAACCGCTTCAGCAATGACGTCGACCGTTTCGAGAGCAAGCTCGGGCGTTTCTCCGACAAGCTGAACGCGAGCTTCAGCCGCCAGCTGGAGCAGCGCTGACATGGCGATGGCCCTTGGCTCTGGCAAAGGCACGCGCCGCCGCAGGGGGCGCGGCGGTCGGCGACCCATGTCGGAAATCAACGTCACGCCTTTCGTCGACGTGATGCTGGTGCTGCTGATCATCTTCATGGTCACCGCGCCGCTGCTGACTGCGGGCGTTCCGATCCAGCTGCCCGACAGCCGCGCCGATGCGCTGCCGCAGGATGCGCAGCAGGTGTCGATCAGCATCGACAGCGAAGGCTATGTCTATATCGACGATGCGCAGGTGCCCGTCGGCGGCCTGCCGGGGGCACTCGAGGCGATTCCGCGCGTCGGCGAAGGTCCCGACATCACCCTGCGCGCAGATCGCAGCCTCGACTATGGCCGTGTCATGGCGGTCATGGGCGAGCTCAACCGGGCCGGCCTCAATCGCATTTCGCTGGTCACGAACAGCGGCGGGACCGGTGCATCGGTCAACGCCGGTTCACCTTCCGAGGAATAGCCAGTCACCATGGAGAGGCTTGGCATACACGGAGATGAGCGCACGGGGCTGATCGTGGCCCTCGCGCTGCATTTGCTGTTGCTGGCTGCCATCACCATCCAGGCCCTGTTTCCCGCGCCTCCCATCCCGCGAACCGAGCGTATGACGGTGAGCCTTGCAGAGGATGTCGGGCTTGAAGATACCGCGCCCGATCCGGTGCCGGAAAGCCGTGCAGCCATCGCACCCGAACTCGCCGACACGCCGGCTCCCGTCCCGGAGCCGCTCGAAGCGCCCAGCCAGCCTGTCGTCCAGCGACCCACGACGCGCGACGCCGCGCCGCGCCCGCAGACGCCGCGCCGCCAGCCGGAAGCGCAGCCCACCGAAAAGCCGCGCGGCTCGCTCATCGGTGACAACTTCCTTGCCGGGTCTGGGGGCAGCACCACGACGAACGAGACGCGCACGCCCGCATCTCAGATCGGTGCAAGCACCAAGGCATCGCTCGTCCAGGCCATCGCCCGCGAGATCAAGCCGCACTGGCAGCCTCCTGCAGGCCCCGATGTCGAGCAGATCACCACTTTCCTCCGCTTCCGTCTCAATGCCGACGGAACGCTCGCCGGCCGCCCCACAATCGTGAGGCAGACCGGCATCAACGACACCAACCGGGCGCAGGCCGGTCGCCATGGCGAACAGGCCATCCGAGCCGTGCAACTGGCTGCCCCATTCGATTTGCCTGAAGAGTATTACGAGGCCTGGAAGGTGGTAGGACCCTTCGGCTTCGACTGGAGACTAGCACAATGAAAAAAGCCCTGATCGTAACGCTCGCATTCGTGGCGGCGCCGCTTGCCGCCCAGAACCAGGACCTGGGTGAGCCCATGGCCGAGGGCCAGGATGTCGAGACGATCGAGGAAGAGCAGGGCCTGACCGGCTCGGTCAGCTTCGAGGGCAATCTCGACGATCTGGGTATCGCGATCCCCGCCTTCGCGACCGACCGCAATACGGCCACTCCCGCCAATGCCAATGGTACCGAGGCGCTCGGCGTCGAGCTTGCCCGGGTGATCACGGCGAACCTGCGTAACAACGGCCTCTTCAAGCCGACCGGCCCCGACAGCCTGCCGCGCCCGAGCTACGACAACATCACCGATCCGGTCTGGTCGACCTGGGGCGTGCGCGGTGCGGAAATGCTCGTGCACGGTTATGTCCGCGCGCGCAGCGACGACCGGCTCACGGTCGGCTGCTATCTCTACGACATGGCGCTGCAGCAGCGGCTCGTCGCCGAGGGCTGGGTGGTCTCGCCCGCCGACTGGCGCCGCGCGGCGCACAAGTGTTCGGACCTGATCTATGCGCGCCTGACCGGCGAGAGCCCGTTCTTCGACAGCCGCATCGCATATATCGCCGAGACCGGTCCCAAGGATAACCGCACCAAGCGTCTCGCCATCATGGACAGCGACGGCGCGAACCACCGCTTCATCACCACGGGCCGCTCGACCGCGCTCACGCCGCGTTATTCGCCAGACTACAAGCAGCTCGTCTATCTCAGCTATGTCGACGGCAACCCGCGCATCTATGTCTACGACATCGGCACCGGCCGCCAGACGCTGGTTACACAGAGCGACAACCCGACCTTCGCCCCGCGCTGGAGCCCCGATGGCCGCTGGATTCTCTATTCGATGGCTGTAGGCGGCAATACCGACATCTACCGCGTTTCGGCGAACGGCGGGCGCAGCGAACGCCTGACCGATACGCCCGGCATCGACATCGGCGGTTCCTATTCGCCCGATGGCAGCCGCATCGTGTTCGAGAGCGACCGCTCGGGCAGCCAGCAGATCTACGTCATGGATGCAGACGGCTCGAACCAGCGCCGCCTGTCGTTCTTCGGTGGGCGTTCGGCGACGCCCGAATGGAGCCCGCGCGGCGACCAGATCGCTTTCACGCACATTGCCGGCGACTTCAACGTGGCCGTGATGAACCCCAATGGTCGCGGTTTCCGCAAGCTGACCAATGGCTGGCAGGACGAGGCTCCGACCTGGGCGCCCAACGGCCGCATCATCCAGTTCTTCCGCACTGCGCGTAATACCGGTGCGACCTCGCTCTGGCAGGTCGACCTGACCGGCGATAACGAGCGTCGCCTGCCCACGCCGGTCGACGCTTCGGACCCGGCCTGGGGACCGATCCTGCCGTAAAAGCATTCAAGATTTCGTGGGGACGAAAAAAGGGGGTGCACCCGAACCGTCGGGCGCGCGCTCCAAAAATCGGGGGCAAACCGATTTCCACCGCTGTTTATAAGGGGACAGCATCATGAATACCCGTGTTGCAACTGCTGTAATGCTCACCTCCGCTCTCGCCCTGGCAGCCTGCCAGAAGAAGGCACCCGAAGAGCTTCCGCCCGCACCGCAGGCCACTGCGACGCCGGCGCCTGCTTCTACGCCGACCGGCCCTGCCGTCGGCAGCATGGAGCACTTCATCGCGGCCGTCGGCCAGGCGAATACGGTCGTCTACTTCGACACCGACCGCTACAACATCGATGCCGAAGACAGCGCCAAGCTGCAGACGCAGGCGCAGTACTTCAGCCAGTACCCGCAGGTGAACTTCACCATCGAAGGCCACACCGACGAACGTGGTACGCGCGAATACAACCTCGCGCTCGGCGAGCGTCGTGCCAATGCGGCGAAGAACTATCTCGTGTCGCTGGGCATCCCGTCGAGCCGCATCCGTACCGTCAGCTTCGGCAAGGAGCGCCCGGTTGCACTCGGTTCGAACGAGAACGCGTGGGCACAGAACCGCCGCGCTGCGACGATCACCATCAACTGATCTGATGTGCTGGAGGGGCCGGCCTTGCGCCGCGCCCCTCTGGTTCGCTTACTGGGCGATGCTGATGTCGAAGACGGCGGCGTGATTGACGCGCGCGCTGCGCTCCGCATCGGAGTGGCCCATACCCGCGAAACTGGTCGAAAGCGCGAAGATCGACATGCTCAGCACGGCGAGCGTCGCGGAAAGACTAAGCTGTTTGCTCATGACGGGACCTGTAGATCGCTATTCGTTAAACAATGTTTGCAATGCAACATTTCGATTTGAAACTGGTTCCCACAAGCTTGCACGAGACGCCAGCATCCCTAGATTGACCGCGATGCCGGCTCGACCAACGACTTCTGGACACGCAGGACATGCCTAAGGCCCGTCGTTCCAACGACTGGGGCTTTCCCCGCTGGCGTGGCTATGACGAGGGCCGCGAGGCCGCGACAGTGCGCCTGTGCGACCGGCACGGCTGCGAGGAGAAAGGCGATTGCCCGGCTCCCAAGTCTCCCAACAGCCCGGAGCGCTGGTATTTCTGCCAGAAGCATGCGGCCGAATACAATTCCAAGTGGGACTACTTCGAAGGCCTCGACAAGGCGGAGAAGGAAGCGCGTGCCAAGTCCGAAAAGGCCGAGAATGCCGGCTATGCCGAGGCGCAGCATTATGGCTGGGGCGGTTCGGGAGACGGATCCCGCAGCGCAGACGAAATGCGCGCGCTAGAGATCCTCGAACTGGAAGCGGACGCCGATTTCGCGGCGATCAAGAAAGCCTGGCGGGTCAAGGCCAAGGCCGTCCATCCGGATGTGAAACCGGGCGACGAGGAAGCGGCCGAACAATTCCAGAAATACCAGCTGGCCTACGAGGTGCTGAAATCGGCCGAAGAACGGCGCGAGTGGAAGGGCTGACAATCGCCCACCTCGAAAATTGTAAATTTTCGACAAGGCGGTGTTAACCGCTTTTTTTCAATTCTCGCGTATGTCCGACCTCATCTCGGAGGCTTTATGCAGGTTCGTGCAAACAATCGACAGGGGACCAACATCGTCCTCAATTGCCGCGTCCCGGTTCGCCGCGCGCAGGCGCTTTTGTGCGACATCTCGCACACGGGATGCCGGATCGAGCTGTTCGACTCCGCCGTCAACAAGGGCGCGACCATCTTTTTCGAGATCGACGAGAAGAACGAATTTGCCGGCCAGGTCGTCTGGGTCCGCGGCAACGAGGCAGGCATTCGCTACATGCACAAGCTGAGCCCGGCAGCCCAGCAGGTCCTCGAACTCGCCTAGGCGATCAGGTCGCGATCTTCGGATCGGGATTGTCGTTCCACCAAGCCACATCGCTGAATGGCCTCAGGTCGAGCTCGTGCGTCCAGCAATTGCGCGGCTGCTGCGACAGGTGCCAGAAGGTCTCGGCAACGGCAGTCGGATCGATGACGCCGTCCTCGCCTTTCGACGCCTTGTAGGCCTCGAAGCGGTCACCCAGTAGCTTGCCTAGCGTATCGGGCGCATCGACCGAACCGTCGACCACGATATGGGCGACATGAACTCCCTGCGGTCCGAATTCGGCATTGAGCGTCTGGCACAGCATCCGCCTTCCGCCCATCGCAGCGGCATGGCTGTGCTGGCCGGCATTCCCCCGCACCGCGGCAGTTGCCGAGGTCACCAGAATGCTGCCCCTGCCACGCTCGACCATGCGGGGCGTGACGGCATGAGCGAGGCGGAACAGCCCGAAGCAGCCGAGCCGCCAGCCGAGCTCGAAGGTGCGATGCGGGGTATTATCCAGCGTGCGGTTTCCGATCTGCGCGCCGAGGTTGTAGAGCACGGTATCGATAGCGCCGATCTCGCTCTCGGTCCGCTCGACCAGTTCCTCGATAGTCCCGTCCGCCGACGCATCGAGCAGCGTGCCGGAGGCTTTCCCGCCAGCATCCTCGATCTGCGCGACCAGCTTCGCCAGCCCCTCCTCGTCCGACCTCCTCGCGAGCACGGCGTGGTAGCCACCTTGGGCGAAGCGCGCCGCCGCGTGCCCGCCGATACCGGCCCCCGCGCCGATGACCAGGAATACCTTGTCCGCCATTTCCGTCTCCTCACAGTCGGGCGAGGATAGCCTTTGCCAGCCGTGCACCCAGGCCCGGGCCCTGCTCGGGATAGAGATAGGGCTCGATCGCCTCTGCTTCCATTACGGCGAGTTCGCCCGAAGGTAGCCGCGCCATGTCGATGCGGCAGTAGAGCAGGTCGTCGAAGGGCAGGGCAGCTACGATTGCCTCTGCACCGGCAAGATCGGCTTGCGACGGGGTGAAATCGGTCTCGTATCCTCCGTAGAGCGACTGGATACGGTAGTCGCCGGGGCCTGCTCGTTTTGATACGCCGTGGCTGAATTCGCCGTCGATGAAGACGAAAGTGTATTCACCTTCCTCGAGGATGCTCGGGAGGAAGGGCTGGACCATGCAGGGGCGGCCCATCGTCCAGTCCTGCGCGGGCAGGTTATCGCGGCTGAAGCTGAACTGCCCGAGGCCGCCGGCCCCGACCTGGCGCTTCACGACCACGCGGTCGGTACCGAACCTGCTCATCGCCGCGACAATGTCGCCCTGTCCGGCATCGTCGAGCCAGAGTGTCGGCACGGTGGCCGCTCCGCTCTGTTCGAGTGCGCGCAAGTAGCGCTTCTCGCTGTTCCACCGCACGACCTTGGAAGGATTGCAGACCGTGACGCCGCGCTCTTCCAGCGCATCCAGCTTGGCGAGGAACTCGCGAGGGTGATCCTGGTAATCCCAGGCGGTCCCGAGCAGGACGAGCGCGATATCGGCGAAGTCCTCGACCGGCGCGCGCCAGTCGATCTCGACCAGCTCAAGCCCCGCCTCTTCGAAAGCGGGGCGCAGGGCATTCACCTCGATATCATGCTCGAAAGCATCACCCCGCCGGGGACCGTCCCCCGGCAGGGTGTCTGCACAGGCAAGGAAGCCTATGCGGGTCAGACCGCCTCCAGCGCCTGTTCGAAGTCGGCGATGAGGTCGTCCGGGTCCTCGATGCCGATCGAGATACGCACGAGGTTGTCCGAGATACCTAGCTCTGCACGGCGGCCTTCGGCGACCGAGAGGTGGGTCATCGAGGCCGGGTGGCTCGCCAGCGTTTCGGTTCCGCCGAGGCTGACGGCGAGCTTGGCGATCTTGAGCGCGTCGAGGAAGCGGAAGCATTCCGCCTCGCCGCCCTTCAATAGCAGCGAGAAGGTCGAGCCTGCGCCCTTGCAGTGACGGTCATAGATGTCCTGCTGGCGTGCGTCCTTGATCATGCCGAGATAGCCGAGGCCTTCGACCTTGGGGTGCTTGGCGAGGTATTCGCAGACCTTCTCCGCATTCTCGCCCGCGCGCTGCATGCGCAGTTCGACGGTCTCGAGGCTGCGGCACAGCATCCATGCGGTGTTGGGATCGCAGATGCCGCCCATGGTGTTGCGCAGCATGCGGATCGCATCGATGAAGCGCTTCTTGCCCGAAACGCTGCCTGCGACGAGGTCGGAGTGGCCGCCGACATACTTGGTCAGCGAGTAGACCACGAGGTCCGCGCCATGGTCGAGCGGGCGCTGCCACAGAGGGCCGAGGAAGGTGTTGTCGATCGCGATCGAGCACTTGTCCGGGTCGAAGTGCGCATCGCGTGCGTCGCGCACCGCTTCGATATCGACCAGCGCATTCGTCGGGTTGCCCGGGCTTTCGAGGTAGATCATCGGCACTTCGCCGCCCTTCTCCTCGGCGAGCGCCTTGGCCTTGACCATCACTTCGTCCAGCTGTTCGCGCGTCGCGCCGGCGGGGAAGTCGATGAAGCTGACGCCGTATTTCGCCATGGTCTTGGCGATGAAGCCTTCCGACGCCGCATAGAGCGGGCCCGAGTGGACGATCACGTCGCCCGCCTTGCAGGCCGCCAGCAGCAGCACGGCGATGGCGGTCATGCCGCTGGAAAACGACAGGGCTTCTTCCGCGCCGTCCCACACCGCGAGACGATCTTCGAGGATCTCCTGGTTCGGCGCGTTGAAGCGCGAATAGACGAGGCCGTCAGCGCCGCCCGGTCGCTTGCCGGTGATGCCTTCGAAGTGGCGCTTGCCGTCGGCAGCGCTGGGAAAGGCGAAGGTCGAGGTAAGGAAGATCGGAGCCTTGAGGCTGCCTTCCGAAAGGGTCGGGTCGAAGCCGTGACCCATCATCAGCGTGCTGGGCTTGAGTTCGCGGCCCTTGATCTTGGGGATTTCGCGCTTGGGAGCCATGCGCGGCGAAGTGGGATCGATATCCTTAGTGCTCATCTTGCGGAGCATCCTTCCTGCATAACGCTCCCAGGAAGGCGGGAGCCGGTAGAACCGCCGCGTGGCTCCCGTTCCTAACCTCCGCAGGAACGCCTCTCCACTGGCGGGATTGCGCCCCTCCCATATGCCCGCGCGGAGTTGGTTTCAACTGCGACGATCCCGGCAGGGTGGAAGACTTGGATCGGAGGGCGCAGGGCAGCTTATCGCGCACGCTAAAGAGCCTCGCCATCCGGCACGAAAACCGCTTGTCAGACGATTGCCGCGATGCCCCAGACGACTGCCACGATCATGAAAATCCCGACCAGGTCGAGCAGTATGCCGGCCTTCACCATGCGCTCGATCCGGATGCGTCCGGTCGACCATGCGATGGCGTTGGGGCCGGTCCCTGCGGGCAGCATGAAGCCCCAGCTCGCGGCAAGCGCGGCGGGCATGGCAAGCAGCACCGGATCGACGCCGAGCGCGACCACCAGCGCCGCTACCACCGGAATGATCGCGCTGGCCGTCGCGACGTTGCTCGCGAACTCGGTGATCAGCACCACCATGGCGACAATCGCGACGGCGACGAGGAAGAGCGGCCAGGCTTCGAGCGGGAGCAGCGCATTGCCGAGCCATTCGGCAAGCCCGCTCGCGCCCATTCCCGCTGCCAGCGCCAAGCCGCCGCCGAACATCATGATCACGCCCCACGGCGCGCGGTCGGCTTCCTTCCAGAGGAGCAGGGGGCGACCCGTGCCGTCGGGCAGCAGGAACAGCGCGAGGCTTGCGATGATGGCGATTGTGCCGTCGGTCCACGAACCTTCGGGAAGGTAGGGCGCGACCAGCAGGCGCGTCATCCACGCAAGGAATGTGATGGCGACGACCACCAAAAGGCGGCGCTCGGCCGTGCCCATAGGTGTCTCGTCGACGATGGCCGCGCGCGCCGCCTCGACATCGAAAGGATGGGCCGACACGTGCTGGACCTTCGAGATCAGGAAGGCCGCGAGCGGCACGCCGAGGAGAACGATCGGAAGGCCGTAGAGCGTCCACTGCGCAAAGCTGATCTGCGCGCCGATCATCGTGTCGAGCAGGCCGACCGCAATCGCATTGGTCGGCGATCCGACCAGCGTGCCCAAGCCGCCGATGCTCGCGGCAAAGGCGATGCCCATCGGCAGCGCGCCCGCAAGACCCTCGCGCTCGTCGGCGGCAAGGCCGGCACCTGCCAGCACGGCCATCGCCATCGGCATCATGATGAGCGCGGTGGACGTGTTCGAGATCAGCATCGAGAGGATGGCTGCCGCGATCATGAAGGCGAGCAGCAATCCGGTCTGCCCGCCGCGCCCGTGCAATGCGTTGAGGATCGCCAGCGCGAGCCTCTTGTGCAGCCCTGTCCGTTCGATGGCGAGCGCGATGAATGCACCGCCCAGAAGCAGGAAAAGGATCGGCGAATAGTAGGCGCTCGCCGTCTCGCGCGCATTCATCACCCCGGCAAAGGGCAGGACGAGGAACGGCATCAGCGCGGTCGCGGTGAGCGGCAGCGCCTCGGTCATCCACCATGCTGCCATCAGCACGACGAGCCCGGCCACGATCATCGCCTCGCGGCTCATCCCTGCGGGCAGGGGCGCGAGAATCGCCAGAACGAGCGCCAGCGTGCCGAGAGTGAAACCGATCCCCTTGGGCGTCATTCCACAAGGACTAGCACGCGGATGCCGTAGCGCAATTTCACAGGGCAGGTTTTACCAAGGCGATACCTTCTGGAAGCCGCCGCTTTTCGGTCCGTAGAGAATGGCTGCGGTAGCGGCGTCGACCGTGCCGGAGACGGTTTCGACGCCTCCGGCTCGGCCTCGATTACTCGACTTCGGGAGCAGGCGGCGGCGTTTCTTCAGCGCCGGTCGGCGGCAGCACGATGACACGGCCGCGCAGCAGGCCTTCGCGGCGCAGCTTCTCGAGCTTCTCGCCGCGTTCGATCATGAGGCGTGCGATCGAGGGTGTGATGCGCGTACCTTGTGCATTACCGTCGCTCAGGATGGTGTTGTAGACCGGCTCGCGCTCACCGCCGGCAAGGTCCGCGACCGTGTCGACATAGGTGTTGACCTTCACGCCGGGCTTGCTCGCGATCAGGCCTTGCACATCTTCCTGCGCATGGCTCGAAAGGTGGGCCTTCAGGTCTGCGCCCATCTGCGGGAAGTAGAACGGGGCTGCCTCCTCGTAGATCGCCGAGACGAGCAGGTTGCTGCCGTAGGCTTCGACGCCGCGCAGCGAGTTCACGAATTCCTTCGCCGAGATGTCGAGCAGTTCGTTGATGTTCTGGCCGGTGTAGGCACGGCGCCAGATCGACGGGCCGCCGACTTCACCGCGGAAGAAGCCGTAGATCACATCCGGGCTGTTCCAGTTCGGGAAGACGATCTTGGTGCGGATGTCGCGCGGGCTCATCGCGACTCCGGCGACATTGATGAAGCGCGTCGTGTCGAGCGGGGTCTTGTCCGGACCGAGCTTGAGCCGCGAGGGCGAAGGCGCCGGATAGTTGAGCGCGATCTGCTCGATCACCGCGACATTGTGCAGGTTCATCCAGAAGGCGAGCTGCTCGTTGCGCGAGAGGCGCGTGATATCGGTTTCGCTGGCAATACGCTCGAGGTCGCGGCGGTATTCAGCCAGAGGAGCGACTGCTGCCTCGTCGAGGAAGGAGAAGACGACGCGGTTGCCTTCGAGGCGAACGCGGGAATCGTGGCCGTAGACGCGGCGCGTGCCGAGATTGGCGTCGGGACGGCGCTCACCCTGGCGGGTTGAGGGGCCCATGCGCAGGACCATGAACTCCAGCGCTTCGTTGAAGAAGCCGTAGTCGATCTGGGTGGTTTCGTCGGTGGGGCGCGGGGTGAAGCGGTCGAACTCCGCATCGGCAGCAGTACCGGACACGAAGACGGTCTGTTCGACCTGCGCCTGTGCGGGAACGGCGCTGGCCAGTGCGGCAACCGCTGCCATTGTTGCGATCGAACGGAGTTTCATGATGCAGTCCCTGGTAAATTGCTGTGATTGCTGAAGATGCAAATACTTCTGGATAACGCGGCAAGTATACTTGGCGCCATATAGGCACTCAATGTGGCCTGCCGATGACTGGATGCATTTCGTCGATGCAGCCCAAGAATTCATGACTTTCGTCGGAGAGGCCGTTTCCGCCTGGATTTCCGGGCTCCCAAGTGAAAAGGGCGGACCAACGGGCCCGCCCTTCTACGAATTCGAGATTTGCAGCGCGCTTATTTCGGCGCGAGCACCATCAGCATCTGGCGCCCTTCGAGACGCGGGAAGCTTTCCACCTTGGCGATTTCTTCCACGTCGTCGCGCACGCGGTTGAGGAGGTCCATCCCGAGCTGCTGGTGCGCCATTTCGCGGCCGCGGAAGCGCAGCGTGCACTTCACCTTGTCACCGTTCTCGATGAACTTCACGACGTTGCGCATCTTCACGTCATAGTCGTGCGTGTCGATGTTCGGGCGCATCTTGACCTCTTTGATGTCCTGGGTCTTCTGCGTCTTGCGCGCGAGGTTCGCCTTCTTCTGCGCCTCATAGCGATATTTGCCCACGTCGAGGAACTTGCACACCGGCGGGTCCGCATTGGGGCTCACTTCGACGAGGTTGAGGCCCAGTTCATTGGCCTGCTCGGTCGCTTCGCGGGTGTACATCACCCCCAGGTTTTCGCCTTCGTGATCGATCACGCGGACCTTGGGGACATTGATCATGTTGTCGTAGCGCGGGCCGCTTTTCACGGGCATTTGCATGCTGCGCCGGGGGGGACGGGCTATGGGGCAATCTCCTGATTCTGCCGTTTGTGTTGGTGGTTATGTAGGGTGAAACACCGCAAATCGCTAGTGGCGAAAACTAGGCAGCCTTCCAAAGCGGGAAGCGGGCGAGTTTTCCCTTGGCCGGAACCACTGCATCGATACGGTCGGCAGGCTGCAACGCCTTGAGAATTGCCGGGTCGGCGGCGTTCATTCCGCCAGTGTAGGCCCCGAAGGCGGGCAGGATCATGCGGCCCGAAGGCTTTCCGTCCGCGCCCTCGTTCGCGCTCACTACCGCGCAGGGGCGGCGGATCATGCGCTGGCGGACCTTCACCTGGAGACGCGGATGGTAGTGGCCCGACAGCTCGGGACGGGTCTCGCCCTTCTTCGCGCGGTGGCGCAGGATCGTGCCGCCGATCTCGAGCTCTTCGGCAAGCGTGCCTCCGCAGCGCGCTTCCATGTCGGGATCGTGGTTGCCGGTGATCCAGACCCAGTCGACTGCCTTGGTCAGCGCCTCCAGCATGCCGCATGCGTGCGGCTCGAGACGCGCCGAGCCTTCCGAATCGTGGAAATTGTCGCCCAGCGTGATCACGCGCCGCGCGCCGGTCTCGCGGATGGCCAGCGCCACTCGCTCCAGCGTCTCGCGACTGTCGTAGGGCGGGATCATCTGCCCGTGGCCGGCGAAAAAACTACCCTTTTCAAGATGCAGGTCGGCGACCAGCAACGCGCGCTCGCGCGGCCAGTAAAGCGCACGGCCTTCGGTGAGGAGCCATTCCTCGCCAGCGAACGAAAGGGGAACCATGCGCCGCTATTGCCGCCTGCGCGCAGCAATGGCAAGGGCCTATGCATGACCGACTGGACTAGCCAAACCGATACTGCCCGTACCTGGTTCGAAACACTGCGCGACCGCATCTGCGCCGAGTTCGAGAGCATCGAGCGCGAGGCGGGCAGCGATGCCGCGTTCCAGTACGACAGCTGGCAGCGCGAGGAAGAAGCTAACGAGGACCCGGGCGGCGGTACGCGCGGGTTGATGAAGGGCAAGGTGTTCGAAAAGGTCGGCGTCAACGTCTCGACCGTGCGCGGCAATTTCGCGCCCGAGTTCGCCGGTTCGATCAACGGCGCTTCTCCGGACAACCCGGGCTTCACCGCGACCGGCATCAGCCTGGTCGCACACATGGCGAACCCGCACGTGCCCGCGGTCCACATGAACACGCGCTTCCTTACCACGCAGGCCGCATGGTTCGGGGGCGGGGCGGATCTCAACCCGCCGCTACCCTACGAAGAGGACACCGAGGATTTCCACGCGCGCTTCCGCGCCGCCTGCGCCGCACACAACCCGACCTATTACGAACGCTTCAAGAAGTGGGCGGACGACTATTTCTACATCCCCCACCGCGGCGTGCACCGCGGCGTAGGCGGCATCTTCTACGATCACCTCGAATGCGAGAACGGGGCAGCATTCGAGCGCAATCTCGCCTTCACGAAAGACGTCGGCGAGGCCTTCCTCGACATCTTTCCCAAGCTGGTCCGTCGCCGGATGGAGAGCGAGTTCACGCCGGAAGACAAGGCGCAGCAGCTCGAATGGCGCGGGCGCTATGCGGAGTTCAACCTCGTCTACGATCGCGGCACACTGTTCGGCCTGAAGACCGGCGGCAATATCGATGCCATCCTGATGAGCCTCCCGCCCGAGGCGACGTGGAGCTGACCGCAGCAGACCGCGCGGCCTTCGATGGCCGCCCGCGCGAGGTCGATTACGATCGGCGCGAGAAGCTCTATTACCTCGGCGAGTATCGCCGCGAGCTGCCCAACAGTCTCACCCGCATGATGGAGAATGCCTACGACTGGGAGCATCTTCCCTTCGTGCATCCCACGAGCTTCGCGGATATCGAGCTGGTCGAACAGGGCAGCTGGGGCTGGCGTTGCAAGACCGCGCTGCCCAACGCTGGCGGGACGCAGGCGGTAGAACTGCTCGTCGACAAGCCGCGCCACTATTGGGCGACGACAGTGGTCGAGGGGTTCGGGCAGGGCGTCGAAATCCATACGCAGGCGAGCGAGAACGGCCCTGACGGTATCGTGGTCTCGGTCAATTTCTACCTGCCGCAGCCGCCCGAAAGCGAGGCGCAGGGGCAGATGCTGCTGGCAGCGCTGACCCACCAGTATGCGACGCTCTATGACGAGGATCAGGCGCTGATGACGGGAAGGCAGGAGGCGCTCGACGCGTTTCGCAGTCGCGCTCCCTCCGACTTGTCGGCGGGCACCGTACTCGCCGAGATCACCGATCTGGACCGCGCGCAACCCAATGGCGTCGACCATGATGGAACGCCTCTCGTCATTCGCTGGCACGAAGGCGAGTGGATCGCCCATTCCGCTCTCTGCCCCCACATGCTCGGCCCGCTGGACAAGGCACCTGTCGAGGATGGAGCGGTCGTTTGTCCCTGGCACGGATACCGCTTCGCGCTGTCCGACGGCGAGGAAGAGCGGCGGCGGTGCGGCAGGTTGCCTGTGCTTGCGAGGCTCGAAGAGCAGGACGGACGGCTGGTGGTAGCGGCCTGATAACGGGGGCTACGTGCCTTCGCCCGGATCAGTGGTGTCAGGCGATCCACAACCTGAGCAGCCATGCCACCATGCCGAGCACGGCTACGCTGGCAGCCCAGATCCCGGCCATCCACGCCAGCCTCTTCCAGAGCGGGGCGGTAGGCTCTTCCATCAATGATAGCCCTCGTCGCCGACCTTGCCGCGGAACACCCAGTATGCCCAGGCGGTGTAGGCGAGGATCAGCGGCATGGTGATCGCGACCCCGATGAGCATGAAGACCTGGCTGCGCTCGGGCGCGGCGGCGTCCCAGATCGTCATGTCGGGCGGGACGACATAGGGCCACATGGTCACGCCGAGGCCGGCCATGCCGAAGAAGAACAGCGCGATCGACAGCCAGAAGGGCTTGGAGTTGCGATCGCGGGTGATCGCACGGATCAGCGATACTGCGATCAGCAAAGTGAGGATCGGGACCGGAGCGGCGAAGTAGATTTCCGGCGCCGTCAGCCAGCGTTCGGCATACTCGGCATTGAGGAAGACATTGTAGAGGCTCACCGCGCCCATCAGTACGACGGTCGCGCGCGCCGAGCGTAACGCAAGCCCGCGCGCATGTGCCTGTCCCTCGCCGTCGAGCTTCCAGATCAGCCACGTGCTGCCCAGCAGCGCGTATCCGGCGACCACCCCCAGTCCGCAGAGCAGCGTATAGGGTGTCAGCCAGTCGAACCAGCTACCCGCATAGGCGCGGTCGACCACTTCGACGCCCTGCAGCAATGCGCCCAGCGTCATGCCCTGCGCCATGGCCGCCATCAGCGAACCGCCGGTGAAGGCGAAGTCCCAGAACTTGCGATGGTTCGGATCGCGCCAGCGGTATTCGAAGGCGACACCGCGGAAGACGAGCCCAAGCAGCATGGCAATGATGAGCGGATAGGTCGCCGGCAGCACGACAGCATAGGCGAGCGGGAAGGCCGCGAACAATCCACCACCGCCCAGCACCAGCCAGGTCTCGTTGCCGTCCCAGACCGGCGCGATCGAGTTCATCGCGCGGTCGCGCTCGCGCCCGGGATCGAACGTCGGGAAGAGGATGCCGATGCCGAGGTCGAAGCCGTCCATCACGACATATGCGAAGACGGCGAAGGCGATGATGAAGGCCCAGATCGTCGTGAGGTCCATCACACGTCCTCCTTGCTGTCGGGCAGAGGCTCGTAGTGGCCCGGGTTCTGGGTCGGGCCCGGGGTTATGCCCGCGGTGCGGATCGGTCCGGTATCGCCGCGCTTCACGCCCAGCTCGCCAGCATGCGGGGTGTGGCTCATCAGGCGCAGGATGTACCAGACGCCGATCCCGAAGACGGTGAAATAGACCACGATGAAGGCAAGCAGCGATGCGGCGACTGCCGGCGCGTCGAGCGGGCTGGCGGCATCGGCGGTCCGCAGCAGGCCGTAGATCACGTAGGGCTGGCGGCCGACCTCGGTGGTGATCCACCCGGCCAGCACCGCGATGAAGCCAGAAGGCGCCATGACCAGCGCCGCGCGGTGCAGCCAGCTCCATTCGTAGAGCTTGCCCCGCCAGCGCGCGAACAGGCTCCACAGGCCCACGCCGAGCATGGCGAAACCGATGCCGACCATGATGCGGAAGGACCAGAAGACTATGCCGACCGGCGGCTCCTCGTCATCGGGAATGGTGTCGAGCCCTGCGAGAGGCGCGTCCGGATCGTGCTTCAGGATCAGCGAAGAGGCCTTGGGGATCTCGATCGCGTAGCGGACGGTCTTGGCCTCGCTGTCGGGAATGCCGAACAGGATCAGCGGCGCGCCGTCGGGATGACTGTCGTAGTGACCCTCCATCGCCATGACCTTTTGCGGCTGGTGTTCGAGCGTGTTGAGCCCGTGCAGGTCGCCCGCGAAAATCTGCAGCGGCGTGACGATTGCTGCCATCCACATCGCCATCGAGAACATCTTGCGCGCGTGCAGGTTCGCGCGGTCCTTTAGCAGGTGCCAGGCTCCGACGCCTCCGACCACGAAGGCGGTGGTCAGGTATGCCGCCATCACCGTGTGGACGAGGCGGTAGGGGAAGCTCGGGTTGAAGACGATGTCCCACCAGCTTTCACCGGGCAGGTACTGGCCGTTTGCCGCGATCTCGTAGCCGGTCGGCGTCTGCATCCAGCTGTTCACCGACAGGATCCAGAATGCCGAAACGAAGGTGCCCAGCGCGACCATGCAGGTGGCGGCGAAGTGCAGCTTCTTGCCCACGCGGTTCATGCCGAACAGCATCACACCGAGGAATCCGGCTTCGAGGAAGAAGGCCGTAAGCACCTCATAGGCCATCAGTGGGCCGATCACTGGCCCCGCCACGTCGGAGAAGACCGACCAGTTGGTGCCGAACTGGTAGCTCATCACGATCCCAGAGACGACGCCCATGGCAAAGGCGATCGCGAAGATCTTCAGCCAGTATTTGAACAGATCGAGGTAAAGCTGTTTCCCGGTCTTCAACCACAGCCCCTCGAGCACCATCAGGTAACTCGCGAGCCCGATCGAAAAGGCCGGGAAGAAGAAGTGGAAGCTCACCGTGAAGGCGAACTGGATGCGAGCGAGCGTAAGTGCGTCGAAAGCCTCGAACATGAGGACTTCCTAATGCAACTTTCGCCCCGACGCTAATCGCCAGCGATCACCACCTGTTGCGTTCTGTGCAATGTCACTCCGGCGCGTAGACCCGGACCCAGTCGACCAACATTTCCACCTCGCCGCGCTTGACCGCGTCGACGGTCTCCTGCGGAATGCCGTTGTACGGCTTCTCGATCCCGTTCGTCTTGAACGGATAGGCGCCGCCCATGGCGAAGTTGAGGATCAGGTACTTGTCGTTGTCGAAGCGCCAGTCGCCATAGTTTTCGACCATCGGCTTGGTCGCGCGGTAAAGCACATGGCCGTCGACCATGAAGTCGACTTTCTGGTCGGTCCACTCGACCGAATAGGTGTGCCAGTCGGTCACATCGAGGCCTTCGGGGAAGAAGAACTTGTTCACGATCGGGGTTTCGCCCGAATAGCCGGGGCCGTGGAGCGCCACGCCGATCCAGTCCTTCTCGCCGACATATTCCATGATGTCGATTTCGCCCGTGTCGGGCCACTTGCCGTTGCCGAGCAGCCAGAAGGCGGGCCAGACGCCGACATTGTCAGGGAGCTTGATGCGCGCTTCGGCGCGGCCATGAGTGAAGTCGAACTTGCCCTGGCTCTCGATCCGGCCCGAAACGAAGGGCGCGTTGCGATCCTTCTTGGGGTCGAAGCCCGGACGGAAGACGGGCTTCAGGACCAAGACGCCGCCATCTGCTCCCTCGACGCCGTCCCTGAACGCGATGGTGGAGGGATCATCGATATAGGCCTGCTGCTCGTTGTTGACCCAGAAATCGGTGCCGATGACGATCCACTTGTCGCGGTCGAGGCTGCCTGCATCGAATTCGTCGGCAAAGAGCAATTCGCGTTCCGGCGTCATGGCGTCGGCCAGCGCATCGCCGACAGCGTGTTCATGCGCCGAGGCAGCAGTACCCAGCGCAAGGGCGCAGGTCAGGGCAAGGGTCGAAAAACGGTTCATCTGGGCCTCTCCGGGTCGTTGTGAACGTTATCAATACGCAAAGTGGCGCGTTTTGAAAGTGCTTGGGTAGGTATTCAATGCGCAGGGTAGAAAGCTGTGCCGGGATGGTCGATAGAGCGCGCCGAGTCAAAATCGCATCGCCCGTCCGGGGCGAGCCATCAATCGGAAAGAGAACAACCATGCGTCGCCCCATTTCGAAAGTGGCCTCCGGCCTTGCCCTCCTGCTCGCCACCGCAGCCTGCACGGGCGCGACGAGCGAACCGGTCGTCTCGACTGCCATTCCGGAGCCGATGGTCTCTCCCATCCTGACGGGCCCCGAAGCGCTGGACACGCTGACCTATGCGCAACCGCAGGTCGCGCGTGTCACACACGTCGCGCTCGATCTCGAGCTAGACTTCGACGCCAAGGCGATCGGCGGCACTGCGACCCTCGACATTGCTGCAGGCGAGGACGCCGATGAGCTGGTGCTCGACAGCAACGGGCTGCAGATCACTGCGGTCACCGATGCGGCAGGACAGCCGCTCTACTTCCACACGGGTGACGGCACCGGCGAGACAGGCAAGGGCCTCCCGGTCTCGATCGCCATCGGCAAGGAAGCCGGAAGCCCGCGCCGGATCGTGATCACCTATGCCGCCGCGCCCGATGCGGCAGCGCTGCAGTGGCTCACCCCCGAGCAGACCGCGGGCAAGGTCCATCCCTTCCTCTTCAGCCAGGGACAGGCGATCCTCAATCGGACCTGGATCCCGACGCAGGACAGCCCCGGCATCCGCCAGACCTGGGAAGCGCGCATCACTGCTCCCAAGCCCCTCGATGTCGTCATGAGCGGTGTGGTGCAGGGCGAACCCGAGGACCTCGGTGACGGTCGCCGCGCATTTAGCTTCGTCATGGACAAGCCCGTCCCGCCCTATCTCATCGCGATCGCCGCCGGCGACATCGACTTCCGCGCGATCGGCCCGCGTACCGGCGTCTGGGCGGAGCCTTCGGTTCTGCCGCGCGCCTATGCCGAAGTCGCCGATACAGAGGAGATGGTTGTCGCTGCCGAGGCGCTTTACGGCGAATATCGCTGGGGCCGCTACGACATGATCATCCTGCCGCCCGCTTTCCCTTACGGCGGGATGGAGAACCCGGTGATGACTTTTCTCACGCCCACCTTCATCGCGGGCGACCGCTCGAACAACGGCCTCGTCGCGCACGAGCTGGCGCACAGCTGGTCGGGCAACCTCGTCACCAATGCGGTGTGGGGCGACAGCTGGCTCAACGAAGGCGTCACCACCTATTTCGAGAACCGCATCGTCGAGGCGGTCTACGGAAAGAAGCGCGCCGAACAGGAAGCAGCGCTGATGTACGCCAATATTCAGGAGGTACTGGCCGAGGTCGGAGCGGATGCTCCCGGCACGGCGCTTGCTACCGATGGCGAGTACCAGCTCGGCAGCGCGATCGCGTACGACAAGGGCGCATTCTTCCTGCGCACGGTCGAGCGCATCACCGGCAGGGAGCGGTTCGATGCATGGCTGCGCCAGTGGTTCGACAACCACGCATTCCAGCCCGCGACGAGCGAGATGTTCTATGAGGACATGATGGCCAACCTCGTGGCCGGCGATGCCGAGGCCGAGGCACTGATGCTGCGCGACTGGATCTTCGCGCCGGGCCTCCCGATCAATGTCGCCAAGCCCGATCCGGCAGCCTTCGCCGAAGTCGATGCGGCCGTGTCGGAGTACAAGGCATCCGGCCACATGCCCGCTGCCTATGCCGGCTGGACAGCCGCCGAACAGATGCGCTTCCTCGACAACCTGCCGGCAGAACTCTCGACAGACCAGCTGTCAGCGCTCGATCAGGCGCTGGGGCTGTCGCAGACCGGCAATAACGAGATCCTCTTCCTGTGGCTCGAGATGGCGCTGGAGAACCGTTACGAACCCGCTGTCCCGCAGGCCGAGGAATTCCTTGCCCGCGTCGGCCGCGCCAAGTTCGTCCGCCCGCTCTTCGCAGTGCTTTGGAACGAAGGCGAGTGGGGCCGCCCGATCGCAACGCGCATCTATGCGAAAACACGCGACAGCTATCACGCGGTGACGCGCGCGGGCGTCGACAGGGTGCTCGCCAGCGAATGATTGCGCGCGCTGCACGAAAGCGTGCAGCGCTTGCGATTGCCGGAAAGCGCCAGGGCCGGTATCTCCCTCCTGGCAAAAGAGGGAGATAGCTGGTGGCGCTTTCCGTTCGGGCACTTGGCGGCAGGGCCGCGGTTTTCTTCCTCCCGTTTCTCGCCATCCTTGCGGGACGGTTCGCGACCCATACTTCGCTTGCCGCCGAGCACCCGCGCACTGCCGCGCTCCTTTTCCTGTGGCTCTGCGCGGACGCGCTCGCGCTCGCCCTGATCGCCAAGGCGCCGAAGAACCGACCCGGCATTCGCGCCCTCCTCGGCGCGCTTGCCGCAGGCTGCATCGTCGCGACGATCGGCGCAGCGGCACCGGTTCGCGAGGCGCTGTTCGATATGCAGGCCGTCGCAATGGCCATGGGGCTGACGGTGCTGGCTTGGGCCGGCTGGAGCGTCTCGGTGCTCGTTCGTGATGTAAGGCGCGGTCGCTCACTTGCGTCTGCCGCGGAACAGGTATTCCCGCCGCAGCTGGTTGGGTTTGCGGCGAAGGAACTCGCGATGCTTCGCCTCGCGCTGCTGCGCTGGGGCGAGGCGCCCGATGTCCCGCCAGGTGCGCAAGGTTTTGCCTACCACCGCGTGATCAATCCGATGATCGCGACCTTCCTCGTGCTCCAGCTGATCGAGATCGTCGTCGTTGACCTGCTTGTCAGTCACTGGAGCGAGACCGCTGCACTGGTGCTGCTCGCGCTCGGCATCTGGGGCGCTCTGTTCATCGTCGCGCTGATGAAGGCCTTCCGCCTTTACCCGATCCTGCTTGAGGCAGGCCACGTGCGGGTGCGCTCGGGTTGGCTGATCGACATGCGCGTGCCCTTGGACGCGATCGAGCGCATAGAGCCTTCGATCAGCGATCCCGAGACGAAACGGCCCGATGTGCTGAACGCCGCGATCCTTTCGCATCCCAACATTATCCTGAAGCTCAAGCGCCCGCTCGAGCACAGCGGCTTCATGGGGCGCACCCGCCTGATCGAGCGCGTTGCCTTCCGTCTCGACCAGCCGGCACCGTTCATCGAGGCCCTCGAACAGAAATTCTGAGATTTTTGCGTTGCATTGCAGCACGCTTTGGCCACATCGTGGCTGAGAGATGCTGCGCCAGTACGAACTCGTAGAAAGGGTCCTCGAATACGACCCCGACGCCGACGAGGCGATGCTGAACCGTGCCTATGTCTACACGGTGCAGAAGCACGGCACGCAGACCCGCGCCAGCGGCGACCCCTATTTCAGCCACCCGGTCGAAGTCGCCGGCCTGATGACCGACCTCAAGCTCGACCAGGAGACCATCGCCACCGCGCTGCTCCACGATACGGTCGAGGACACGCTCGCCACGATCGAGGATATCGAGGCCAATTTCGGCAAGGACGTCGCGCGGCTGGTCGATGGCGTCACCAAGCTCTCGAAGATCGAGCAGATGCCCGAGAACGAGCGCGCGGCGGAGAACCTGCGCAAGTTCCTGCTCGCTATGAGCGAGGATATCCGCGTGCTGCTGGTGAAGCTGGGTGACCGGCTGCACAACATGCGCACGCTGCACTTCATCAAGAAGCCGGAGAAGCGCCAGCGCATCGCGCGCGAGACGATGGAGATCTACGCGCCGCTGGCAGAGCGCGTCGGCATGTACGAGTACATGCGCGAGATGCAGCTGCTCGCCTTCGAGCATATCGAACCCGAGGCCTTCGCCACCATCACCAAGCGCCTGCAGCAGATCCGCGACCAGGACGGCGGGCAGGTCGATGCCATCGCGCTCGACATGAAGCATGCGCTTGCCGAGGCGGGTCTCAGCGTCGAGGTGTCGGGCCGCGAAAAGCACCCCTATTCGATCTGGCGCAAGATGGCCGAACGCCACGTCAGTTTCGAGCAGGTGACCGACATCATGGCCTTCCGCGTGATCTGCGACGATGTCGCCGATTGCTATCGCGCGCTGGGTGTCCTGCACACGACGTGGCAGTTCCTTCCGGGCAAGTTCAAGGACTACATCTCGACGCCCAAGACGAACGGGTACCGCAGCCTTCACACCTCGCTGATCTACGGCAAGTCGATGCGCGTCGAGGTTCAGATCCGTACCCGCGAAATGCACCGCACCAACGAGTTCGGGCTGGCGGCGCACTGGGCCTACAAGCAGGACGAGCGGCCCGATGGCCAGGTGGGCTGGCTGCGCGACCTGATCGAAATCGTCGATGCCAGCCACGATCCCGAAGAGCTGCTCGAACACACGCGCATGGCGATCTACCAGGATCGCATTTTCGCTTTCACGCCCAAGGGCGCGCTGCACCAGCTGCCCAAGGGCTCGACCGCGGTGGATTTCGCCTTCGCAGTGCACACCGATCTCGGCGCGCAGACCGTGGGCGCGAAGATCAACGGGCGCCACATGCCGCTGCGCACACAGCTCGGCAATGGCGATGTGGTGGAGATCATCAAGGGCAAGAATGCCGAGCCGCAGATGAGCTGGCTCGGTTTCGTCGTTACCGGCAAGGCTCGCGCCGCGATCCGCCGTGCGGTGCGTCTGAAGGAGCGCAGCGAGATCGCCGATCTCGGCCAGAAGCTCTATGACGAGATCGTAACGCGCGTCCCTGCCAGGATCGGCAAGAAGGCGCTGCGCGATGCCCTGAAGCGGCTCGAGATGGAGGAGCCGGAAGACCTGTTCTACGCCATCGGCGCCGCGAATATTACCGACCGCGCCGTGATGGAAGCGCTGGTGCCCGGCTGCACAGAGGGCATGGCCGACGAGGACGACGAGTGGCTGCGCAGCGGCAAGAGCCTGTCGATCCGCGGCCTGACACCGGGTGTGGGCTACACGCTTGCCGAATGCTGCCACCCCGTGCCGGGCGACCGCATCGTGGGGCTTCGCCAGCAGGACAAGGCGGTCGAGGTGCACGCGATCGATTGCCACAAGCTCGCAACGGGCATCGACAGCGACTGGCTCGACCTTTCATGGGGTCGCCGTTCGCGCGGGGCGGTGGGCCGCCTGCGCGTGACGCTTTACGACCGGCCGGGTACGCTCGCCGAGATGGCGGGCATCTTCGCGCAGAACGCGGTGAACGTGAAAAGCCTCGAGCAGACCCAGCTCGACCACCCCTTCACCACTTACGAGGTCGACCTCGAAGTGGCCGACCTCGCGCACCTCACCCGCATACTCAGCGCGCTGCGCGCCAGCGATGCCATCGCACAGGCAGAGCGCGCATGAGCCTTCTCACCGGTATCGACCACGTCCAGCTCGCCATGCCGCATGGCGGCGAGCCGCATGCGCGCGATTTCTGGGGCGGCGTCATGGGGCTCAAGGAAGTCGCCAAGCCCGCGCATCTCGCGCTTAACGGAGGCTGCTGGTTCGAAGGCGAGGGGATCACGATCCACTGCGGCGTGGAGGATGCCTTCCTTCCCGCGCGCCGCGCGCATCCCGCGCTGTTGGTCGAAAACCTTGGCGCGCTCGTGGCGAAGCTCGAGGCTTGCGGGGTCGGATTCAAGGAAGGAAAGCCGCTCGAAGGCTACCGCCGCGGTGACATCCAGGATCCCTTCGGCAACCGCATCGAGCTGATGGAAAAGCTCTAGTCGCGGCTGGCGCGTACCAGTTCCGCGCGGTGACCCGGCAAGGTAAGTATCAGGCGCTCGCCGTTCACTTCCATCTCGGGCGAACCATAGGCGAAGCGGCCGAATAATATGTCATTGGGCCGCTCCGGGCATGCCTGCAGCGTACAAACGAGCATTCGATCTGAAGCCCCGGAAGGCAACTCGTCGTCGAAGCCGCATCCGTTGCAGCCATCATGGAAGCCGACAATCCTTCCCCAGCGAATACCGAGCGAATAACCGTCCTTGCGGACATCTACGCCGTCGATGGTCTCGAATTTCCATCCGCCATCTTCCTCGGGTGCGGCGATCAGGTGCCAGAGGGTTTCCCCTGGAGGCAGCGCAACACCGGAAATGCCAAAGACCAAGGCAAGTGCCAGGCCGCCAGCCGTAATCCAGGCCAGACGCCGGTGATGTTGGCCCCCGCTCACAGCAGCTCAAGCTCCAGCTCGACAGGATCGCCTTCGGCCAGGTCCTCGGCACGCATCACTTTCTTCGAGACCAGCAGTACCCACCCGGATTTTTCGCGCTGCGGGAAGACCGAGGTCTTCCATATCGTCCGACCGACGCTGGCCATGACCTTCACCGAGCCGAAGCCGCGCTGCTTGCCGAATTCGAGCCGTTGCAGCAGCGCATGGGCCGCGACGGCCTCGGCCGCCTCGCCGGTGATCGTGACGAGGTGATAGGTCCCGCGATCCCCCTGCCAGCGGCGCAGGGGGAGGGTGCAGGCAAGGCTCTCGCTCACTCGGCCACGCGGCGGATCGGCACGGTCACGTTGCAGACATCGGCGCCACCCGCAGGCACGTTGAAGAACGGATCGCGGCGGTTTGCGCGCGCTTCTGCATACCGAGCGAAAGTCTTGCTCCCGCTGTCGAGATACTCGAACAGCGGTTGTTCGGCCGCGTTCAGGTCGCTCGCCACGCGCACGGTAAGGATCGGTTTGCGGCGGCTCTCGTCTTCGTAGAACCCGAGCTGACCTTTGCCGCGCGGCAAGGACGAAAGGTGCTCGATCCCTTCGACAATCCGTCCGACCAGCGCGATGTTGCGATCGAGGTGGCGCGGAGCATGGCCGATGACCGTGTACAGTTCCGCCCCTGTTCCCGCATCGGGGGAATAGTTACGCCCCACGCCTACCATGCCGTAGCAATGGATCGGCCAGGCCTCCTTGAGGTCGGTCGCGTAGGGCCAGCCTTCATGGAAAGCCCAGGCGCGCGCATACGCGTCGTCGCTGAACTTTTGCCGGTCGTCATGTGAGGAGCGATAGACGTCATTGACCGAAAGCCCGTTCGCCTCACGAAAATTTTCCCAGAAGATACGGAATTGTCGCCTTCCGACGAATTGCTGATCCGCGTCCTCGAAGGACACCGCGTAGTCGTTCTCGTCCGTCTTTCCGAGACCGGCTGGAAGTTCCTTCGGTTCCCCTTCGGATTCCGGATTGTCGTAATTCGCATCGCCCCACTGGACGACGTAATTGTCCTGCACGCGGTTGACGGTGATGTCGTCATACCAGCCGCTGCGCGCGAAGGTGCGGATGTTGGCGGTCCAGGCCTCGCTGAACGGCGCGGGCATCAGCTGGATCACGACCTTGCGCTCGTTGCCCTCGGCGTCCGGTGCCAGCGTCATCACCAGCAGATCCTCTGGCGCAATGGGCACCCATTCTTCCGCATCGGCCTGTTCGACGATCTGGTTGGGACTGGGCGCGGGAATATTCGTTTGCGCTACCGCTTCGCTACTTGAGCGCGAATTCTCATCCTGTGCGGCGAGAGGAGCGGCGAGGGCCAGCGCAGCGGCTAGCGAAATCAGGTGCTTGGTCATGGGCAAGGACACTGCCAGCGCTTTGCCCAAAGAAAAACCCCCTCCCACGCGTTTTTAAGGGCGGGAAGGGGTTCTGTAGCGGTGTTCGCAGGGAATGCCATTCCGCGCAGCACCGCGACCTCTGCAGGCTTAGCATAATTACGCCGACCATACGTAGCCGGTTCCCTCGGTTCGTCGCAAACGCCCTTCGGGATTACCCACGGCGGCGCAGTTTCCGGACGATCCCGTCACTATCAGAATGTTAACCATATACTGCGATGGGGGTAAGGATATGAAGACGGGTGCACTTCTTCAGCGACCTTTCCCGGGCGGCCATGCCGTTTCCCGAAGCATCGCTGCTGCCGTTTTTACAGGCGCGATTTACGGGCTTGCGGCCTTCGCAGCATACCGTTTCCTGCAGGGAAGCGAAGGGATGGCAGCCTTCTGGATCGCCAATGCCGTAGTCGTCGGCTCTCTCATCTTCTGGCTGTTCGAGCAATCGCGCCGCGCAGCGCAGAAAGTTGCCGCGGAACGCGCGCGTGCCGATGCGGCGGTCGAGGCGAAAGCCTCCTTCCTTGCCGACATGAGCCACGAAATCCGCACGCCCATGAACGGGGTGATCGGCTTCACCGAGGTGCTGCTTGCAGGCGATCTCGACGAGGAAAAGCGCTGCAATCTGGAAATGCTGGCCGATTCCGGTCGCGCCATGCTCGCGATGCTGAACGACCTCATCGACAATGCACGGATCGAGGCGGGGCGGGTCCACGTGGCGTCCGAAAGCTTCGACCTGCGCCAGAAGCTCGGCGCAGCTCTCACGATGATGACGCCGGTTGCGGCGCGCAAGGGCGTGGCCCTCGAGCTGGCAGTCGAGGACGATGTGCCCGAGTGGGTCGAAAGCGACCCCACCCGCCTGCGCCAGATCATTCTCAACCTCCTCGGCAATGCCGTGAAGTTCACGCATAGCGGCAGGATCGACGTCACCGCGCGCAAGGCGGACGGCGGCAAGGCCCTGTGCATCGCAGTCACCGACACCGGCATCGGGATCGCCGCCGACAAGCTCGATCGCATTTTCGAGAAGTTCACCCAGGCAGAGAATGACACCGATCGTCACTACGGCGGCAGCGGACTCGGCCTGACCATCAGCGCCCAGCTTGCCGAACTGCTCGGCGGTACGATTTCGGTCGCGAGCGAGCCGGGCGTCGGCTCGACCTTCACGATCACCCTGCCGCTGACGGCGGCAGAAGCGCCCGAATGCCCGGAGCAGGGAACCGCGCAGGTCGGTTTCGTACCCGCCAGGATGCAGTCAGCGCGCATTCTCGTCGCCGAGGACGATCCGGTGAGCCAGCAGGTCACACGCGGCCTGCTCCACCGCCTTGGCTACCAGGCCGAGATCGTCGCGGACGGCAGGCAGGCGATCGAGCAGGTGCGCCGCGCCGAGCAGGCGGGCGAGCCTTTCGACCTCGTCCTGATGGATCGCCGACTACCCGTTCTCGATGGATTTGCCGCGGCGATAGCCATTCGCGAGGCAGGGATCGGGGCCGATAAGCTGCCGATCCTCGCGCTCTCGGCAGATGTCGGAAGCGATTACGCAGCCGAGAGCCGTGATGCCGGAATGCAGGCCTCGCTTGCCAAGCCACTCGAGCTCCAGGCGTTGGCCGCCGCTCTCGACACATGGCTCAAGGCATCGCCTGCAGCCGAAAACGCAAAACCGGCCGCGCAGCCGAGCGCCGGCCTTTCGCGCCGCTTTGCCGAGCGCAAGGCGCTTGCCCTCATGGCCATCGACAAGGCCGTGGCCTCCGGCGAGCTCGAAGGCTGCTCGCTCGAAGACCTGGCCCGCCAGCTGCACCAGATTGCCGGTGTCGCCTCCTTCTTCGGCGAGGCCGATCTCGGGACGCGCTGCAGCGAGCTGGACGACCGCCTGAGGACATCGCCCCAAAGCGTCGATGTCGAACAATTGGACAATTTGCGCGTGATGCTGAGCGCCTGAGGCGCGCCGCGCCGAGAAATCCCGGAGTATCCCACCTTGAACGCCGTCCGCATCATCGCCCTTCCGGTCATCGCAGCGAGCCTGCTCGCCAGCGAGCCCGCCCTTGCCGACAGCGAATTCACCGGTTCGGTCTCGACGCGCGGCGTGGCCGCCAAACGCGACATTCTCCAGAACGACGAGTTCGACAGCTCCGGTTTCGGCGCCGACGTATCGCTGCGCGGCGAGAAGGATTTCAGCATCCTGCGCTTCTGGGCCAAGGGTTCTGCCGGCATCTTCCAGTATCTCGACCAGGAGCGCGAGAACCGCCAGGTCCTGCAGGGCGAGATCGGGATCGCGCGCGATTTCGGCGATGATTTCGAGATTTCGCTGCGCGGTGTCTATTCGCAGAACCTCGTCTTCGTCGAAGCCCTGTCTGCCGACCAGCAGCGCGCCCGCGCGCAGGTGAAATGGGAAGCCGACGGCAACCGCTTCCAGGCCTATGGCGAATATCGCAAGCGGCAATACGACCAGCTTATCCCGGCCGACGGCACGGGCACACGCTTCGGCGGGCATTACAACCGCCGTCTCGGCTCATATCATTGGGTACGTGTCGGCGGCTTTGCCGATACGATCGACAGCACCGATGACGAGCGCGACTACAACCGCATCTCTGGTTCGGTCGAATACAGCCATCCCGTCAGCCGTATGTTCCGCGGCCGCGCCAGCGTCGACGTCCGTACTTGGAAGTTCCCTGGCCGCATTGCTCGCGGCGACGCGACGGGCGCGACGCGGCAGGACAATGCGATTACGCCGCAGGTCGGTGTCGATTACGGCCGTGCGACCGGGCTCTTCGGGCGCGGTCGTGCCGGATACGAAATGCGCAAGAGCAATGACGAGCGTTTCGACGGCAACACGCCGCGCCTCTCGCTCGAGGTCGGCTACCGCTTCTAGGGCCGGGGCCTAGCCCTTGCGCGCAAAGCGTGCCGGCAGGTCGCGCAGGCGATTGCCGGTTTCGGTCAGCCAACCGCTCAGCCAGCCACCTTTCTGCCTTATCGTCAGGCGCTTGAGCTCGAGCGCGGCGCGGGCGCAGCTGATCTGCTCTGCCATGACCGCGCGATAGACCCGCTCTGCCGCCTTGCGCCTGCGGATTGCGTCACTCGCATCAAGGAAGCCCTCGCTGAAATCGGTGAGCCACGAAGCGATCGAGCCGCCCTTCTTGGTTTCGTCCTGGTCGGAGCGGTTCTCGAAATCGGCTTTCCGGCGGCTGAGCTGGTCGTCCATCCGCTCGACAATCGCGGCAAGCGAGCGTGCGGCGCTGGCATCGGTGATGGTCCCGCGTGCCTCGACCTCGGCGATGGTCGTGCGGACTTTTGCCTCGGCGAGCGCATTGAACTCCTGAAAGCCGGAAAGCGTCTGGAGGCCTGCCTCAACGCCTTCCGGATCGTCTCCCGCCAGAGCCTCGCAGGCCGCATGGACCGCGTCCCAGGCCTGCCAAGTGTAGACGAAGTCGAGCCCGGTGCCCTTGATGTTCTGCAGGCCCATGATCCGGTTATGTAGGCCGGGCGGTGTCTCGCGCGCGATCTGCCGCACCAGCGTATCGCCCTTGGTATAGTAATCGCGCACCGGCACGAGGCTGGAGAGGAAGCGTTCGCGCAGCACGTCGCGAAGCCTCGCGTGCAGCGCATCGAGGTCCCCGTCGAGCATGCCGCGCAGTTCCAGGCAGGTCTCGAGCCGCTCGTCGAGCAATGCGATATGTGCGGACATCCGCGCAGCGATATCGGGGGCGAGCTTTTCCGCGAGCGAAGCGTCCAGGTCGCCCTTCTTCCATGCGGCGATATGGGACGCGGTATCGTGCTCTCCCTGCTCGATGAGCATGGCGGTGAGGCGCCACTCGATCTCCTTGCGCGAACGCGGGATGCGATGTCGCTTCATGAGCGCATCGAACGCCTCTTCTGTCCCTCCCTCGGCAGCGGCGAGGTCGATCGCGGCGGCGTAATCGTCCCACTCCTGATGGATGAAATCGAGCAGGCCCTCGATGTTCGATCCAATGAGGAAGTGCCGGTCGGCGCTGATGTCGTTGACGATCATGCTCGCGAAGACGCGCGAGCGCGGGACGCGGTCGGCACGGTTGTTGACCACCGTGGTCACGAACACGCCCGGATCGCTCGAGAGATCGTGATCTGCGAAGCCCATCCGCGTCCAGTTGCCCATCGCACCGAAGCGCTCGTTCGCGGACATGCCCATCACGAATTCCAGCGTCGCGCCGTCGACTTCGGCCCTTGGATAGACCTTGAGCACGCCGAGGTCGGCCACCACGCGGTCGGCCATTTCCTTGATACAGTAATCCCGGTCGAGCCCGAGCTCGCGGCCCATGGAATTGACCAGCGCGATATTGTTGGGGTGCTCGGAATAGGGGAAGCGGTCGAGCAGGCGCTTGTGCAGCAGGCCTGCATCGCGCCAGCCCACGGTTTCGACCCGCGTGCCGAAGCTCTGCGCGCGCGCTTCCAGCAACGGGAGCATCTCTTCCTCGGAGGTCACGAGGATCGAATTCTCGGGCACGAATTCGCACATCACCTCGGCCACGTTGCGGCCCGCCGGACCCTGCACGTCCTCGTGATCGGGGAAGGTATTGGTGATGGTGGCGATATCGTCCTTCATCCAGTCGCGCTGGAGGATTTTCACGAAGCTGGGATTGAGCGCCATGCATTCCCACAGGAAGCTGCGCGCACCAACGCCCTCGGCGATCGCAAGCAGGTCGGCCTGCTCCCAGATGGTCGCCTTGTCATAAGGCCGGAAGAGGAACAGCTCGGTGAGATCGCCATAGGGCTCGCCGAGCAGGAACATCGCCTCGCAGCCGGTTGTCTTGGAGACCAGTGGCGCGCCGAGCGAGTTCATCAGCGCCGCCTTCAAGCGTTCCGTGCCCGACTTGCCGCGCGTGCCCCAACCACCGAGCGAAAGGGCAATGCTGCGCCGGTATTGCCGGACGCGATATGCCTTCCAGACGTGCCGCCCGAAGAAATAGAGCGCGAGGATAAGCAGGAAGATCGCGAGCTCGAGAAGCGAGTTCTCGTAGACCGTCGCGACATAGGCTGCGACCTCGTCCCACAGGAGCGGGATAACCATGATCACCCCTGCGACATCGAACAGCCGGGTGACGCCCGGGTCCTGCGCCGCTCCGGCCTTGTCGGCTTCCTCCTCGGGGTAGGGCTCGTGCTCGATGGCAAGGCCGAGCTTGGTCAGCCGTTCGACATAGGCACGCGGGTCAGTGTTCCTCAGTTCCGCCAACTCGGCGAAATTACGCGTCACCTGCCACCAGATCCTGAAGCGCTCTTTCAGTCCCTTGGGCGGAGACAGCGTGGTGATGCCCTCGCTGGTGTAGATGCGCGCCTCTTCGCCCTCGTCGACGACCGAAAGGGCAAGGTCGGGCAGGGGGATGTAATTGCGCCAGCCACCGTCCGACGCGATGTGCAGCGGCTCTCCCGGAACGGCTGTCGGCGCGAGTTCGGCAAGATGCGCGGACGGAGCAATGACCGTGCCCCGGAAGACGCGTCCGATGGTGTGGTAGAACGCCTGCCGCTTGTCGGTCGCACCCTGTTTCAGCTCGTACAGCGTGCGCCAGATGCGCCGCTCGAACACCTCGCCGCGGGTCAGGCGCGGGACCTTTCCCTTGCTCAGCGAGAGGCCGAAATCCTGCTGTGCGAGCACTGCCATGACGCGCCCGACCAGCGCTTCGTCCTTGGCGAGGAAAGGTGCGATCTCGGGCAGGCGATTCGTCTTGCCCTCGCTTGTCCGGTGCGCGGCATCGAGCAGGATGGCAGCGACTTCGCGGCCTTCCTCGCTGCAGGCGAGCCAGATCCTCTCGCTTGCCTCGCCCGCCCAGCGGCGCACGCGCGGCTTGGCCTCCGACTGGCGGATATTTCCGAGCTGGCCCCGAAGCGCCTTCGCCCAATTCCGCGTCTCGGCCTCGTCCCCCGCAATGGCCCAGTCGACGAACTCGCCGCTCGCCGCGATCGCGCAACGGGTGACGAATTCGTCGTCATCGTCGTCGAGCAGTTCGAGGATGAGATCGAGCGTTTCCTGTCCGCCGAGCGTGGGGGCAAGCAAGCCGACGCGCGCCAGCAAGGTTGCCCTGACCTGCGCGTCGAAGTCCTTGACCAGCAGGCTTGCAGTGCTGCGCGCAATGTCGCGCGGCATGAACGGAAGGCTCTCGGCGACGGCCTGCCTGACCGCGCCATCCTCGTCTCTCGAGATATTGGCGTGATGCGCTTCCAGCTGTCGGTTCTCGGCGAGGTGTGTCGCCAACAGGAAGGCGATCCTGCGGCGGACGAATATGCGGTTGTCGTCGACCAGAGTGGCCCCGTTGGTGCTCGGGGCCGCGAGACGTCGTTCGAGGATGCCGTCGACCGACTTGGGATCGAGCCTGAAAAGGGCCTCGAGCGCTTCGCACTGAACCCAGCAATCTTCGGAATTGTCCAGCGAGGCGCGCCTGACGTCGCGCAGCGAGGCGTCGATCCAGAAATTGTCGCGTGCATGCTCCGCCGCCTGACCGAGGCGCGCAAGGCAGCGATAGGCGGCAGCGCGCACGCGCGGATCGCCGTCATGGGCGCGCAGCCGCTCTAGCGCCGGCGCAGCGTGGGTTGAGAGGGCGACGTGCCAGTCGGCCATGTCCATGTGCGACTGAACGCTGGTGGCCATTGCCGCCAGTCTCTCGGCAGCGAAGCTGAGCGCGCGTTCGCACTGGCCGCGCCGCCTGCGGAAACGCTCGAGGACCGCATCGATATCGAAGGGCTCGCCGACATAGCGCGCATCGGAACGGGCCTGCGACCCGGTGGCTCCCATGACTTCGGCAAACTGCAGGATCGCAGCGTTTCTCTCGCGATCGTCAAGCGCCTTGTCGTACCGCACTGCAAAGGCCTGCCGCGCCTGCTGCAACTGCGCGAGACGGTCGAGCTGTTCGGCGGCGAAGCCTGCCGGGATCGCGATCAGTTCACCCGGGCTCTCGGCTTCCGATCCGTGACGGATTCCGTACGCCTCCAGCGCCTCCATCAGGTCCGCATCGAGGCGCGCGCGCATGGGGTTGGTGCTCGCAACGAGCCCCTGCCGGTAGAGGCGCTCGATCTCTCTCACCCGGCGATGCCGATCGATAGGCACCCGAGAAAGGCTCGCCGCGCTTCGGGATCATCGACGAGTTCGCGCCGCAGGGAGAGCGAGAGTTCGACGTGGACGAAGCTGCCGAAACCGTCTTCGCGCAGCGCCTGTCCCTGGGCATTGGTGAGGGCACCCAGTTCACGTACGTCGTTGGGATAGACGAGCACGTTGCGGCGCGCGAAGCTCGCGCTCATGCAATCGGCGATATCGAACAGGTTCTCGCCGGCATTTTCCGTGCCGTTGCTCAGGATTACGTCGGCCTCGGCGCCTGCCTGCGATTGGCGCACGCTACGGTCGAATCCGTGGAGCTGGACGATGCGGCCGGCAGGATAGGCGTCCGAAAAGGCGAGAGAAAAGGCAGTGAAATGGTTGAGCGGGCTGCGCGCGAGATCGGCGGCATTCCGGCAAGCCTTCCGCGCCTTTCGCGGTGCCGAATTCCAGGCTCCGGCGGCGAGCCCCCCTTCGCCGACGAGCTGCAGCGCGAGCGTGCCCGTGTACCGGTCAAAGCCGCGATGCGGGGCGGACATCAGGATCGGCCGGGCGCCTTCGCTATGCGAGAGCAGGTAGGACCCGCGCCCAACGCAATCCTCGTCGATTTCCTCGATGCGGGTGGCGGGGATCGGGTCGTCGATAACCGACGGCCTGAGGCCCTGTTTGCGCAGCGCTCCGTGCCAGTCTTCCGAGCGCGGTGCCTCGATCGCGCGGGCGAATTCGATGCGCGCCTCGTGCATGGCAACGGCATCGGGATTGGCGATGCCGATCGCCCGCGAGAGTGGCTCGAAATAAAGGGCGGCAAGGGCTGCGGAAATGATCATGATGCTTGCGAGCAGGACACGAGGGCGCGTTATCACCGTCATGGCGCGACCGGCGCCTCCGCTTCGACTTCTTCCTGTGGCTCGTCATCCTCGGGGTCGACCTCGTAGATCACCACGAGATCGTAGGCTTCTCCCGCAATGCCGCCCGGACCGATCGGGCGCCAGCTCTTGCGGGCAACTGTCCGCATCTCGTTCTCGCCGAGCGTGTCGGGCGGAAAGGCGGATCCGCTGGTGAGCTGCCTCTGCTCTCCCGGACTGCGCCGCAGGAAGGCGACCATTGCGCCCGCATCGGTGAGCGGCTGGCGTTCGTAGACGCGGACGTCGATGCCGGTCACCCCCTCGTCCGCATCGAGCGCGACGATCGAGGTCCGTGCTGTTCCTGCCGGAGCCTCGATGAAGGTTTCATCGGGCGTGCTGATCCTCTCGTCCGACATGCGCAGGAAACGAAGCGGGCCACCTTCCTCCATCATCTCGGGGAGCATTGCCTGCGAATAGATGTCGTATTCGCCGAGGATGTTTCCGGTGCCGGAGAGGAAGGTGATACGATAACCGTAGATCCAGCCTTGGGTATCGGTGGGCGCATCCGCCGCGATCCCGACCGAGGAGAGGAGCCTCACCTGCTGGCGTTCACCGGTGAATGTGAAGACCGTTCCGCGTGTCGGATCGAGCCGGTAGACCATCGTGCGGCGCGCATCGTCGACCCGGTTGACCCCGCCGCCGCCGAGCAGGCTTGCTGCGCCTGCGCTCAATCGATCGTTCGATGCAACGAAGAGACCTGCTGCAAGGAGCAGCAGGATGGCGATGACGATCCGCCCGATCTGGGTAAGGCTGAACGTCACCGTACCGCCTCCACGGACGGGTCCGGTGTCCAGAAGATGGCGTATCGGCCACCTTCGACGAGGTCGAGCACGCGAAGGCTGCGATTGCGTCCGGCTTCGAAGGCGGACAGGCGGCGCGAGCGGTCCGAAACGGCAGGTGTAAGACCGGCAGCACGGGCAAGGGTCACGAAGGGTTCGGCCGACGAGCCATCTCCGGAGAACACATCCGGCGCGATCACGAGCGATGCGCCGTCCGGCATCAGGGCATCCTTGCCACGTGCCTCGCGCAGTTGGGCGAGCCTTGCTCCGGTGTCGCTATCGGAAGCGCGCAGCAACGCCTCGGTAGCGACTCCGAAGCTGCTGCGCTGGCTGTCCGACGTGCTGCCCACATCGGGCGCAACGAGAAGTGCTGCCGCGCCGGACCTTGCCAGCAGCGTCCTGCCGAGCGCGACTGTGGTCGACTGGCCTGCATTGGCCTGGAGGACGAAATCGTTTCCTGCATCCTCCGCAATGAAGAAGGTCCCGCTGCTCCCGTCGGCGGCGGCGAGTTTCCACGCAGGCGTGTCGTCCATCGCGCAGCGTTCGAGCTTGAAATCGAGCAGGTCGGCATTGGCTATGGCGAGGTCTGGGCGCTCTCCCCGGTCGAGCGCGGCGAGCAGCGGCTCGAACACTTCGAAACGCAGATATGCGAGTTCGACGAGGAGAATGTCCTCCTTAGCCGTAACTGTTTCCACGGTACATGCAGCCGGAGCGCCGATCTGCGGCTGCTCGGAGGCGAGCAGGGCATTCACGCCCTCGGGGCGCAGGGCCAGCGTCACTGCGTCGCTCGCGACAAGTTCCGCGTAGCGCGCTGGCGGCGCACCGAAGTCGACTTCGATACCGGGCAGGGCCGTGCGGAGGGCTATCAGGTCGAGCGCGGCGGCGGCGCGTCCGGCGAGTGTCAACTGTCCCGGACCATCGTCATCCTCGCCCGCGATCAGCACCACGGGCCTCGTCGAGCTGGCATTGGCGAAAGCCGACACGAGGCTGCGCTCGGCGCGCCCGGTCGGGCCGAGCGGCGAGCCGATCACGACCCATCGCGCATCCTGCTGCTCGCGCAGTTCGAGCGCTGCCATGGCGAGACCCGGCGCGGCTGCGGGATCTGGCACGATCACCGAAATATCGTTCTCGGCCATGCTGTAGAAGACCAGGGCATCGCGCCCGAAACCGTCTGCCCTCTGGATCAGCAGGCGGTCATCGCTCAGCGCGCGCATGTTCCAGCCGGCGGCTTCGTATGTTTCGCGCAGGAACGGGGATCCGGCATTGGCCTCGACCAGCGCGATCAGCCGGCCGAGCTCGGCAGCATCGCCGGCGGCAAGCTCCGCGCCCGTGCCGCGGATATCGCGCAAGTGCGCATCACCCGTCGCCGCGGCCAGCGCGAGGGCTGCATAGCGGCCGCGCCTCTCCGCCGTCGGGCTCGCCAGTTCGCTGAAGCCACGCGCCACGCCGGGTACGGCAGCCGAAAGCGCGAAACCCGCGATATTGCCCAGCGCCGCGCCGACCAGCGAGACCTGCAGGGTCGAGCGCAGGAGGCGCGGGAAGATGTTCTTGTCGTGCGCCTTGATCGCGATGAGCGTGGACAGCAGGTATCCGAAACCGAACAGGTCGGTCATCTTGATGTCGATCGAGAACGCCACGACCGCATAGCCGAGCAGCAGCTTGTAGACGAAAGCGATGTTGAAGAAGAGCAGGATCTTGCGTGCGCCCTCGATCGTGGTGTTGGCAAAGATCGGCGTGCGCAGCACCAGGCTGGCGACGGCATAGATCACGCCGGCCTCGATGAACGAGGTGAGGATCTTGCTCGGCTGGTACCACTGGAGTGCGATCAGGGCAGGGATCAGCACGCCCGAGAAATCCCACCCGTATTTCAGGTTCATCCGGCTCGCGAGCATCGCGGTAATGGTGAGGATGATATAGGCCTTGGGGCTGGCGAGGATCGAGCTGGCAAGCCCTTCGTAGAGGTAAGAAATCCCGCTGATCCGGAAGTTCGTGAACTCCATCAGTCCGAAGCGCACGATGACATAGGCGATCCCGGTGGTCACCAGTGCCGCGAACAGACCGCGCACGAGGCCCGGCTTCCAGAACTGGTTCGCCAGCAGCGAGACGATCACGAGACCGAGGCTCTGGAGGTTGTTGCGCCAGTCGAATTGCCCGACACGGTCGCCGAGCCAGTCGGCAAGGAGCGGCAGCAGCCATCCATCCATCGTGAGGCGCACCGCGATACTCGCGATGACCAGCGCAACGAAGCGGTCGCGCCCGAAGACGCTGTGCCATCGCCCCCGGCCCAGCTTTTCCGAGAAGGCGTAGACGATCAGATAGGTGATCACGGCCTCGAGAATGATCACGCCCGCCGCGAGCGGCTTGAGGATCACGAGCGGCACGAGATAGCCGGGCACGACGAGGCCGGAGAGGACCCAGCCGAAGCGAAGGTTGAAGAAGCAGACGACGAACACGCCCACCCAGACGGTGGTGATCACCGAGCTGGCAAGCCCACCTTCGGGGAATATGGGGATCGTCATCGCACCAGCGCCTGTCCGGTCAGTCGCCCGGCATCGCGCCTTGCGAAAGCGCTGTCTCGATGGTCTCGATCAAGGTTGCCGGATCGACCGGCTTGCGGACGGTCCCTGCGACATTCATCTCTTCCAGCGTCTTGCCGCCGACCGAATCCATCGATCCGGAAATCACTATCACGGGAGGCGGGCTTTCGATCCGCTGGGGCAGGACCTGCAGGAAGCGAATGCCGTCCATGCGCGGCATGATGATGTCGAGCAGCACAAGATCGGCCGCCTCGCGCTCGAGCGCGTCGAGTCCTTCGACACCGTCGTTTGCGATGCGAACGGCGTAGCCTTCGTCCTGCAGCAGTTCCGCCAGCAGTTCGCAGCGCAGTTCATCGTCATCGACTATCAGGATGGCCTTTGCCGTCATGCAATCCGCCTCAAGCTAAGCTGGAAGGTATACCCTTTGCCGGTTTCGCTATCGTAAGCGAATTCGCCGCCCCAGCTGGACAGGGCACGCGCGCTTTCGCTCACGATCAGGAATTCCGGTATGTCGTGGCGCGGCGGTTTCGCGATCGCCTGGCCGAGCCGCGCGCGGTCCATGCCGAAGCCGCCGCAGATCTTGATGGCCGAGCGTGTCTCGTCTTCGGCCAGCGAGAAAGTCACCGTGCTGTGCTGCGGGCTGTCGGTAATGACGAGCCTCAGCAGCGCCTCGAACATGCGAGCGAGGACCACCGGATCGCCGACCGAATAGCCTGAGACTGCCGGCAATTCGAAATCCAGCTGCACATCGTAGCGGCCGGCGAATTCGGCGAGCCTTTGCCCGACGTTCTCGGCAATCGGCCTCAACTGGATGGGGTGGGGCATGTCGTCGCGCGTTGCGGGCTGGTTGCGCGCGAGGTCGTTCATCGTGTTGAGCCGGTCGGTCGCGGCCTGAGATGCCGCCACGATCCGTTCGATCATGCGTTCGCCGCGCTTCTTGTCGCCCGCGGCTTTCTTCGCCAGCGCCGCGGCAAGCGCGATGGTCTCGAGATCGTTGCGCATCTGGACGTCGATGAAATCCGTGATCGCGCCGCGCAGGTCCGAAAGACGTGCGAGGTCCGATGTGTCGAAAGCCTCGAGCACGACGATGTTTTCGTGCGTCGCCTGCGCCGGGTCGGGGCACGATACCCTGAGAGTGGCGCTGACACCTGCGATCTGCCGCATCGGGGCCGAGGCTTCGCCGCCCTCGCGCAGGATATCGCGCAGCAGCGCCTCGACCTGTCCCTTGGTCAGTTCGGTGAGGTTCTCGATGATTTCGGAAAGCAGCGCGGTTTGCGGGTTGATGCCCGATGCTTCCAGCAAATCGACCATCTGCGGGCTCGCATGCAGCGGGAAGCCGACCACGTCGAATGCCATGACCGAAGAATTGAGCTGGTCGATCGCCTTGCGTAGCTGGCGGCTGTTGCGCGAGATCAGCCCGATCGCGCTGACGACGCGGAAGTCGACCGGGTCCACCGCCCGACGCCCGCGTTGCTGGGCCGACAGGCTCGCGTGCGACTTCTGCATCGTCACGAAGCTCTGGGCGAGGCTTGCGGCGATGTATTCGCCGAGCTCGGCATCGGGACTGTCACCGAAAGTGTAGAGCCAATAGAGCGGCTTGTCCTCGTATCCGATCGCTCGCAGCCGGACCTGTCCGGGCCAACCGGGCAGCAGGCCGCGTACCGGCAGCGACCTTCCCTCGGCCAGGTGCGAGGCGAGCCTCGCGAGTTCGCCCTGCACGTCGCCGGCAAAATCGGAGACTTCGGCGTTGAAGGTGGCCGGCGGATTGGGCGAGAGGGGATCGGCAGGCCGCACCAGCAGCATGCGTTCGATCCCCACCATCTCGGCCGTTGCGACGAGTAGCGCGGGAAGGTTGTCCCGGTTCGAAAAGGCCGTGTGGGATACGGTCTGCTCGATCGCGCCAACCACGGAGCTTTCCAGCTTGCTGTCCTTGCGGCGCTCGAGGAACATGATCGTTCCGAGCCATGCCAGCGCCACTGCGGTCCAGATCCCGGCGAATGGCAGGATGACACCTGCCGACTCGAGCAAGATCCAGCCTGCGACCCCGGCGAATACGCAAAGCGAGAGCGCAATCGTGGCCGAGACATGCCGTTTCCTCAGCAGGATCGCGGCAAGCGCGCTGAGCATTGCGGCGAACAGTATGAGCAGGACTGCGGCCAGATTGCCGGACTTGGTCGCCTCGCGGCCGGTCGCCAGTGCCTGCACGGCGTAGGCGGCAAACTGTGCCCGAGACACTGCCGCAAGGTTGGGACTGATGGGCGTGGCCAGCAGGTTTCCGGAAAGCTCTTCCGGACGCGCGACAATAACCGTCATGCCTTCAAGGTCGCCTTCGACGAATTCGGCGCTGACCAGCTGGTCGGACGAAAGCTGGGCGAAGGAGAGCGAGCGCGGCATGGGCACGTAATATTCGCCCGCTCGCGGCTCACGGCCTGCGGCCACCGTCTCGAGCAAGGCGACCGCGCCGTCCTCGCTCTCGATCCAGGCATTTTGCGAGCGATGGATCCCGTATTCGGCGACCGGTCGGGCGATGGGGGCGCGCACGAGTTCGCCTTCTTGGCGCTGTGCCGCCGCAAGCAGTTCGGATGGCAGGCTGCCGGACAGGCGCGGTGCCGGAAAGCCGATGACCGTGCGCTCGCGTTCTTCAGCCGCCAAGCGCTCGAGACCGGAACCCGGATCGGACAGGAAAACGACACGCTCGGCGCCGAGCGCAAGGCTGGCCTGCACCAGCGCGCCTGCACTTTCGCCTTCCTCGAGCCTGATCAGCGTGACCGCAGGTGGCTCGGCCGTCCCGCGGACCGAGAGCCTGTCGAAGACGCTGCCATCGGTCGATTGGAAGAAGCCGGAGAAGTGCAGGATCGCGGCCAACAGAGCAGCCAGCAGCCCGGGCACGAGATGGTACGAATCCACCCCCAGGCGTCTCTGCAATCGCCTCAGTCTCTCGAGGCCCGGAATGTCAGCAAGACCAAGAATGCGCAGCCCCTATCTCCGGGCGAGAGGCTTGGCACTGCCTCGGCCTGTGTCAACCGGCAAAAGGGCGATCTGCACCGCCGGATTGTACCGGAGCGCAAAAGCGGCGTGAAAAGGCGGTGAAGCGAGGGAATCCGTGGCGGAGAGGGAGGGATTCGAACCCTCGATACGGTTGCCCGTATACTGCATTTCGAGTGCAGCGCATTCGACCACTCTGCCACCTCTCCGCATGTCGGGTGCGCTTGAATGGGCCGAGGCCCGGGTCGAAGCGAGCGCGCCCATTAGCCTTGCGTGGCTGCCTTGCCAACCCCCTTTGAGCGCGAAATCGGGGGATCGATCCCGCCGCACCCTTGTCTATTTGCCGCAGCGCACCATATTCTGCCTACTCATGGACAGGGCATCGTTTTTTTCCGCAACGGCAGGCCGCACGATCGAGGCGCCTTGCCGCATCCGCACCCGTTTCGCCATCGGCGACGTCGTACGCCACCGCGCATTCGATTTTCGCGGTGTGATCTTCGACATCGATCCGGTCTTCGCGAACAGCGACGAATGGTACCAGTCGATCCCGGAAGAGATCCGGCCGGACCGCAACCAGCCCTTCTACCACCTGCTCGCCGAAAGCGACGAGAGCGATTACGTCGCCTACGTCAGCCAGCAGAACCTGATCCGCGATTCGCTGGCAGGCCCCGTCTCGCATCCCGACGTGCACCAGTACTTCGGCAATTTCGAGAACGGCCGCTACCGCATGCGGACCCGCCTTACGCACTAAATTTGCGCTACCGCCCGTCGGGCTGCTTGAGCGCGGGTGTTAAACGGCAACCCCTGCGCGCTGGACCGCTTGCGCCCAAATCCGAACCTCGCTAGAGGCCCGCGTTCTTGTTTGGCCTACCGCGCTCAGCGCTACTTGAGGCCGGGGTGGTCAATCCAGGTCCCTTCGCGCTCAGGCAGCGAAGCGGTAGCGCAAACAGGAATGCGGAGCAGTGGCCGAGTGGTCGAAGGCGCACGCCTGGAAAGTGTGTATACGGTAACCCCGTATCGAGGGTTCGAATCCCTCCTGCTCCGCCACTTTGCCCCCGGTCTGACGGCCCGGTCCTATCTGGCGGTTTCGCGCCAGTTCACCGTTCCATCCAGATAATCGAACTCGAACAGTGTGTGGCCGCGCCTGCGATGGCGCTTGCCCTTTGCGAGCGGCTCGTGCGGCAACCCCGCATCGCGGGCGGCACGCAGGATGACCTCGTCCAGCAAGCTGCCTTCGGGCCAGACCGCGAGCAGCCTGACATTGGCGTTCACCCAGCAGCAAGTGGTCCCGTCCGCGGCGACGAATTCCGGAGTTGCAGAGCCTTCGTAGTGGTCCAGCCAACCTCCGGCAGTCCAATCGTCACCTTCGATCGAGATGCGGGGAGACAGGCTTTCGCTAAGCGTGATCCTGCCGCCTGCGAGCGTTTCGAGAGGGCCGGGCGGGAGATTGTCGGGGATCGCGAAATCCACGGTGCGGCTCCCGGTGCGCGGGCCGATGACTATCTGGCCCTCGAAGCTCTCTAGGCTGCGCGCCAGCTTCTCGGGGACGATCGGGAGGCAGGGCACGACGACCAGCGAATATCCCTCCAGATCGGCAGACGGCGGGAGGATGTCCACGTCGAGCCCGAGCCTCCGGAGCGCGCTGTAAGTTGCAAAAGCAGCCCATAGTGCCGAGCGGCCTTCGCCCTGCGGCTGGATCTGCGTCATCCACTCGGCATCGTAGGAGAAGATGATCGCAGCCTGTTTGTGCGCCTCTCCGCCGCTCCCGATTTGCGCGAGATCCCTCGCTGCTTCGCGCGCCTCGACAAGTGCGGGCGCGGGTTTGCCATCGGTCCTCAAAAGGCCCGCATGCATCTGCTCCTGCGCCTTGGGAAACTGGCGCCAGCGGAAATAGCTGACCAGTTCCGCTCCATGCGCGAAGGCCTCGAGCGTCCATAGCCGGACCATTCCGGGCAGCGGGGCAGGGTTGTGGCGCGCCCAGTTTACAGGGCCCGGCTGCTGTTCGAGCACCGACCAGCGTCCTCCCTTCGCGCAGCCTCGATACAGGTCGTGGTGGAATGCGGCGATGTCGGGATGGCCCTGCCGCGCGTAGTCGCGCTTCTCCTCCTCGGTGAAGCGGAACATCTCGAGGAAGCCGAGCGGGTAGCTGTCCCAGCCGAGCACATCGAGATCTGCGGCAAGGTCGTGGTGGTCGTAGCCGGTGTAGAAACCCATCGCATTGTGGGTGATGTCCCGGCCGGGGGAGCATTCTCGCAAGATATCGACCTGCGCGCGATTGAACGAGACGACTTGGTCTGAGGAGAACCGCCGGAAGGCGAGCCAGTGCGCCGGATTGGCCTCGGTCACGGTCAGGTTGGGAAGCTCGACCTCGTCGAACGAGCGATATTCCATGCTCCAGAAGACATTGCCCCATGCCTCGTTGAGCGCATCGATCGATCCGTAGCGTTTCTCAAGCCACTTGCGGAATGCATCGCGCGCAGCGGGGGAGAAGCTCTGCACCGTGTCGTGGCATCCATATTCATTGTCGGTCTGCCAGCTGACCACGCCGGGATGATTGCCATACCGCTCGGCGACCGCACGCGTAATGCGCGCCGCTTCCTCGCGATAGCCTTCGTGACTGAAGCAGTAGTGCCTGCGCGAGCCGAAGCCGCGCGGTTTCCCTTCGCGGTCGAGCGCGACCATATCGGGCATGCGATCGACCAGCCACTTGGGCGGGGTGGCGGTCGGCGTGCCCATGATGATGCCGAGCCCTGCTGCGTGCAGCGTCTCCACCGCGCGGTCGAGCCAGTCCCAGTCGAACCGGCCCGGCTCGGGTTCGATCCGGCTCCATGCGAACTCGCCGATGCGCACGCGGGTGAGGCCGGTCTCGCGCATGAGTGCCGCGTCGACGGCCCAGCGCTCTTCGGGCCAATGTTCGGGATAATAGCAAACGCCAAGGTCCATGCGCTTGCGTCTATCCCCGTTTCTGCGATGGATGCCAGCGGGATTTAGGGAGAGCGAGTGTGTTTGGCGACACGGCGCAATTCGGAAATGCGACGCAACTGGCGGTGTTTGTCGGCCTGACCGCGCTGGTCGGCCTGCTCACCTGGTGGAAGGTGAGAAGCGCCAAGCACGACGGCTCGGAGCAGGATGTCTTCCTCGCCGGCAAGGGGTTAAGCTGGGTTTTCGTCGCCGGCGCGATCACGCTGACCAACCTGTCCACCGACCAGCTGGTGGGCATGAACGGCAACCAGATGCTGCTGCTCGCATGGTGGGAAATCGCAGGATTCGTCGGCCTGATGGCGCTCGCCTTCGTCTTCGTGCCGCTCTACTATCGCTACAATTGCACCACCGTCACCGAGCTGCTCGAGCGGCGCTATGACGGTCGCTCGATCCGCACGCTGATCTCGGCGATCTTCATTGCCGGCAATTTGCTGATCTACCTTCCCGCAGCGCTCTACTCGGGCGGACTGTTCCTCCAGTCGCTGTTCGGCGCGCAGATCCCGCTAATCTACTTCTCGCTCGGCCTCGCACTGATCGGGGCGGCTTATACGGTCTTCGGCGGCCTTCGCGCCGTCGCGGTGATGGATACCTTTTCGGGGATCGGCATCCTCGCGCTCGCCCTGCTGATCGTGTTCCTCGCGCTCGCCGCGGTCGATTTCGACATCGTCACCGGCGTTCCCTCCGAACGGCTGAGTATGGTGGGCGCGGCCGACAGCCCGATCCCCTTCCACACGCTGTTCACCGGCATGGCCTTCATCCAGATCTTCTACTGGTCGACGAACCAGAACATCACCCAGAAGGCGATGGCCGCGCCGACGGTGAAAGAGGCGCAGAAGGGCGTTTTCGCCGCAGCCGCGATCCGCATCCTCGTGGTGCCGCCGATCGTAGTCATCCCGGGCGTGGTCGCCTACAAGCTGTTCGGCGACGTCGGTGATGCGGCATACGGCCGGCTAGTCGCCGAAGTCCTGCCGACCTGGCTGTCGGGCGCCTTCGCCGCGATGGTCGCCGCAGCGGTGATCACTACCTTCAGCGCCGTGCTCAACTCCACCGTTGCGCTCTACGCGGTCGACTTCCACGAACAGTTCATCGGCGAGGTGAAGAATCACTGGAAACTGGGCGCAGCGATGAGCGTCTTCGCCACCGTCCTCGCCATTGTCATGGTGCCGGTGTTCATGAATGCGGAAAGCATCATCAACCTGCTCCAGCAGCTGAATGGCCTGTCCTCCATGCCGATCCTCTCGGCCTTTATCGTCGGGCTGTTGTTCCGCGGTGTCGCGGCGCGCTCGGCGATTGCGGGCGTGGTCTGGGGCATCGGCCTCTACGCGCTTTTCACCTTCGAAGAGAGCTTCGCCGCTGCCATTGGCATTCACTATATCGACTTCATGGTGGTGACGCTGTTCACCTCGGTCGCCGCCGCGCTCGCCTTCAATCGCTTCGCGCTCGGTCGGCGGGTCGAGTGGATCGGGTTCGAGCTGTTCCGCGGGGCCCGCGAGGAAGGCGCTGCCGCGTGAGCGAGACCGCCGATCTCCATGCCCTCCATGGCGAGGAATGGAGTTGCATATTCTAACGGCAGGCAGACGGGACCATAGCCTGGCGACATCTCGGTGGACGTGTCGAACCGGGTGACCTGCCGTCGCTCGGGGATCTGCGCGGAGCGACGACATTCGCGGTCGAGGGCGAACCTGTGATGCAGGCAGCGCCAATTGCTGGAGGTGGCTGGTGGACAGGCTTCAGGGGATCGTCGGCAAGGATGGCGGTCCGCGGATGACAGGTGCAAGTTTCGGCGGATCGGTCGTGGTGGTGACCTCGCCGGGCCATGTCGCGGCTATAGAAGCGCAATTCGGCGACCGGCTCCTGAGGGTGACCTAGAGCGCGTAGACCTCGACGCGCATCGCTACGCTCCACTCCTCGCCAGCGGCAAGGACGCGCGCACCGGTGGCTTGGCCATGCCGGTTGAAGGCATCGGTCATGTGGCTGACCGGCTCGACGCAGAAATAGTCCTCGTCAGCGGGCACATAGACGGTGGTGAAGGAGAGGTCGGGGGAGGGCTCGATCCTCACGCCGATCTCGCGATCTGGCCATTCGACCAGCAGCGGACCCTCGCGGTCGGTGTAGACAGTGTCGACATTGCGCGTCGCCGCCGGCCTGCCCTCCCACCAGTCCACCGGAGCGAGATGCTCCTCGACCCGCGTCGGAATCATCGCGTCATCGGTCGCCCATTCGCCCTTGTGCAGGGATTTGAAGAGCGTCCGATCGTTGCGCGGGAAATAGGGATGGAAACCGAGCCCCGCAGGCATCGGATCTTCGCCAAGGTTGCGCAGCGCAAGTTCCAGCTCGAAGCCGTTCCCGTGTACGGCAATGTCCTGACGAGCCTCGAAGGGCCAGGGCCAGGCGCCGCCCTCGTACCGGAAGCCCAGCGTCGCCCGCGTTTCTGCCAGTTGCTCGACCGTCCACTCGGACAGCCAGCCGAAGCCGTGGATCACGGGGCTCGCCGGGTCACCGGGGTGGTTCGGTTCGAGGGCCACATCGCGGCCGCCGAAGGAAAAGCGCGAACCTGCAATACGATTGGAAAAAGGCACGAGCGGGAAGCAGCCGGCATCGAGCACCGAATTGCCTGGCCTCGTATGAAGGATGTCGAGCCCGCGCCATGTCGCTGCGCCAAGCGATCCGCCGACCGCCTCGTCGAAGGCAAGTTCGAAGTCTCCATTGGCGAGGCGGTGCGGCAAGGCGTTACTCCGGTCCGGGAAGGCGAGTCTTCTTGCCCGAAAGCGTGGGTGTGGCAATCGCGCCGCGGCGCTTCTCGACACCCGGTTTGACGAGGCACTCGCGATGGATCGGGCCAGCCCTGCGCGGAATCGCGTTTGCGATTCCCGAAAGCACGCCTAAGTTTCTCTCCGAAACCGATTCTGCGTTTTGAGGAGAGAGAGCCATGACCACCACTTATGCGAACCTGATCGACGGCGAGATGGTGACGACGAGCAATACGTTCGAAGTCGTCAATCCGGCCAATGAAGAGGTCGTGGGCCTCGTCCCCTCCTGCGGCAAGGACGAGCTCGACCGTGCGGTCGCCGCTGCCCGCCGTGCGTTCAAGACCTGGAAAAAGACCAGCGCGGAAGAGCGCCAGAAGGTCGTGATGGGCATTTCGGCCGCCATCAAGGACAATGCCGACGAGCTGTTCCGCCTGCTCACCACCGAGCAGGGCAAGCCGCATGCACAGGCACAGCAGGAGATCTACGGCGCAGCAGGCCTCGCCGCCGCGCAGTCGACGCTGACGCTCGACGATGTGATCAACCAGGATGACGACACGCGCCTCAGCCGTACGCGTCGCGTGCCCGTTGGCGTGGTCGGCGGTATCGTGCCGTGGAACTTCCCGGTCATGATGGCGATCCAGAAGATCGTGCCCGCGCTGATCTCGGGCTGCACCATCGTATTGAAGCCCTCGCCTTTCACGCCGCTTACCACGCTGCGGATCGCCGAGCTGATCAAGGATGTCGTGCCCGCCGGCACGGTCAACATCATCACCGGCCCGGACGAGCTCGGCCCGATGATCACCGAGCATCCCGACATCGACAAGATAACCTTCACCGGCTCGACCGCTACCGGCAAGAAGATCATGGAAGGCGCTGCGGGCGACCTCAAGCGCATCACGCTGGAGCTCGGCGGCAACGACGCCTCGATCGTGCTGCCCGATGCCGACGTCGAAGCGGTTGCTCAGCAGCTCTTCTGGTCGAGCTTCTCGAATGCAGGCCAGATCTGCGTCGCGGCGAAGCGCATCTACATCCACGAGGATATCTACGACGACCTGTCGAAGGCCATCGCGGAATACGCCAAGACCGTGGTCGTCGGCGACGGTTCGCAGCAGGGCACGGGTGTCGGCCCGATCCAGAACAAGAAGCAGTTCGACCGCGTTTGCGAGCTGATCCAGGATGCCAAGGACAATGGCTACCAGTTCCTGACCGGCGGCGACGTCGATCCCTCGGGCACCGGCTATTACGTGCCGATCACCATTCTCGACAATCCGCCCGAAGATGCGCGCATCGTGGCCGAAGAACAGTTCGGTCCGGTCATGCCGCTAATGAAGTTCGGCAGCGTCGAGGAAGCGATCGAGCGCGCGAACAATTCGGAATACGGCCTCGCCGGCGCTGTCTGGACGAAGGACACCGACAAGGGTGTCGAGATCGCCGAACAGCTTGAAACCGGCACCGTGTGGATCAACGAATTCCTGCACATCTCGCCGCTCGCGCCCTTCGGCGGGCACAAGCAGTCGGGCATCGGCGCCGAATACGGCATCGATGGCCTCAAGGAGTTCACCTATCCGCAGGTGATCACAGTCAAGCGCGACGCCGTCGTCTGATCCCTACTTGCGCTGCCATGACGCGTGCCTAGTGTGCGCGGCATGGCAGCTACTCCTCCCGCATGGAGCTTCGCGATCGATCGCGGGGGGACCTTTACCGATGTCGTAGCCACGACGCCTGACGGGCGGCTGGTGACCGACAAGCTGCTCTCCGAAAACCCCGAACATTATCGTGATGCCGCGAGCGAGGCGGTACGCCGCCTCATGGCCAAGCATGGCGAGGGCCCGATTGCGGAACTGCGCATCGGCACCACTGTTGCCACTAATGCCTTGCTCGAACGCAAGGGCGAGCGGTTGGCGCTCGCGATCACGCAAGGCTTCGGTGATGCGCTGCGGATCGGCACGCAGGCGCGGCCGGAGATCTTTGCCCGCCACATCGTCCTTCCCGAACAATTGCCGGCGCGCGTGGTAGAAGTGACCGAGCGTGTCGGTGTCGACGGCGAGGTCCTGACACCGCTCGACGAGGAAGCGGCGCGGCGCGATTTCGAGGCACTGCGGGGCGAGGGCTTCGATGCCATCGCCATAGTGCTGATGCACGGCTGGAAATATCGCGACCACGAGGAGCGACTGGCCGAAATCGCCCGCGAGATCGGCTTTGCGCAGGTCAGTGTGAGCCACGAAGTAGCCCCGTTGATCAAGCTGGTCCCGCGCGGCGACACGACCGTGGTCGATGCCTATCTCTCGCCGGTCCTGCGGCGCTACACCGACACTCTGCGCGCAGCGCTGCCCGATGCGGACCGCCTACGCTTCATGCAGTCGAACGGCGGGCTGGCCGAAGTCGGCGCTTTCCGCGGGAAGGACGCGATCCTGTCCGGCCCGGCGGGCGGGGTGGTCGGCATGGTCGCCGCTTCCGAGCCTTTGGGGCACTCCAAGCTCATCGGCTTCGACATGGGCGGTACGAGCACCGACGTCGCGCATTATGCGGGCGAGTACGAGTTGACCGGCGACAGCGTGGTGGCCGGTGTCCGCGTCGCCGCACCGATGATGCAGATCCACACCGTGGCGGCGGGTGGTGGCTCGATCTGCAGCTTCGACGGTGCGCGTTTCCGCGTGGGCCCCGAGAGCGCGGGCGCCGATCCGGGACCTGCTTGCTATCGCAAGGGCGGCCCGCTGAGCGTGACCGATTGCAACCTGTTTCTCGGGCGCATCGATCCGGCCTTCTTCCCGAGCGTGTTTGGCCCGAACGGCGATGAGCCGCTTGACCCGCAAGCCTCGCGGCGGCGCCTGGAGGAGGTCGCGGCATCGCTCCCCGAACCGAAATCGCTCGAGGACATTGCCGAGGGTTTCCTCGCGATTGCGGTCGACAACATGGCCAATGCCATCCGCAAGATCAGCGTGGCGCGCGGCCATGACGTGACGACCTATGCGCTCGCCTGCTTCGGCGGGGCGGGAGGGCAGCACGCCTGCAAGGTGGCCGATGATCTCGGGATCGAGACCGTGCTGGTGCACCCGCTCGCGGGCATCCTCTCGGCCTATGGCATCGGCCTCGCACCGGTGAAGGCGATCCGCGAGGTGAGCCTTGTGAAGCCGCTCGTCGATGACTTCATGGCGCCGCTGGCCGAGCTGGAGGAAGAAACGCGCGTGGCGCTGACTGGGCAGGGAATTTCCGACGAGGCGATCCGGCTCGAAAGCCGCGCTAGGCTGCGCTTCAAGGGCAGCGATTCCATGCTCACCGTCGATGTCGGCGACCCGGAGGACATGGACGAGGCCTTCCGCCTGCTCCACCGGCAGCGCTTCGGTTATTCGGATGCCGAAGCTCCCATCATCGTCGAGGCGCTGAGCGTCGAGGCGAGCGGCGTTTCTGGCGGCCTCGGCACGGTGCAGGCCGATCCGGTCGCGACCCCGGGCGAGGCATCCGGCTCGTGGCGCACGCTCGCCCGGGCGGACATGGGTGAGGGCGAGAAGGTCTCCGGCCCTGCACTGATCGTCGATCCGGGTTCGACGACGGTGGTCGAGCAAGGCTGGCAGGCGAAGCTCGCCGATGAAGGGACGCTGGTCCTGACCCGTGTCGAAGCGATGCAGCGCGACCTTGCGGTGGGGACCGAGGTCGATCCCGTCCGGCTCGAGATATTCAACAACCTCTTCATGGCGATTGCCGAGGAGATGGGCGTGGTGCTCCAGTCCACCGCGACCTCGGTGAACATCAAGGAACGGCTCGATTTCTCCTGCGCGCTGTTCGACCGGACCGGCGCTTTGATCGCCAATGCGCCGCATATCCCCGTCCACCTCGGCAGCATGGGCGACAGCATCGCGCGGGTGATCGAGGAGCGCGGAGCGAGGCGCGACGGGCGCGGGTTCAAGCGCGGCGATGCCTATGTCCTCAACGATCCCTATCGCGGCGGCACGCATTTGCCCGACATCACGGTGATCGTGCCGGTCTTCTATGGCGAAGAGGGCGGCGACAGGGTGGGTGGGGAACCGGACGCCTTCGTCGCCGCGCGCGGGCACCATGCCGATATCGGCGGGATCGCCCCTGGCTCGATGCCACCCGAAAGCGCGACCATCGAGGAGGAGGGTGTCATGATCGACAATCTCCTGATGGTGGACGAGGGGCATTTCCGCGAAGCAGCGGTGCGAGAGGTGCTGGCGAGCGCCAAGTTCCCCGCCCGTAATCCCGACCGCAATCTCTCCGACCTGCGCGCGCAGCTCGCTGCTTGCACACGTGGCGCGGAACTCCTGCAGGGCGCGGCCAGCGACCAGGGGGCGGAGGTCGTCGCGGCCTACATGGACCACGTGCTCGCCAATGCCGAGGAGAGCGTGCGCCGGCTTCTCGACCGGCTCGAGGACGGCAGCTTCGCCTACGAGATGGACAACGGCGCGGTCGTGAGAGTCGCGATCCGGATAAACGACGCGACCCGCTCCGCCGTTTTCGACTTCACCGGCACCAGCGACCAGCTGCCCGACAATTTCAACGCGCCGCGCTCGATCACCCGCGCCGCAGCGCTATATGTCCTGCGCACGCTGATCGACGACCAGATCCCGATGAACGACGGGTGCCTGCGACCCGTCGAACTTGTCGTGCCCGAAGGTTCGATGCTCAATCCGAAGCCGGGCGCGGCAGTGGTCGCGGGCAATGTCGAGACCAGCCAGGTCGTCACCGATGCGCTGTTCGCCGCCACCGGCAGGCTCGCCCCGAGCCAGGGGACGATGAACAATTTCACCTTCGGCAACGAAGCGCACCAGTATTACGAGACGATCTGCGGCGGCTCCGGCGCGGGGCCCGACCATGACGGGACCAGCGCGGTGCAGACCCACATGACCAACAGCCGCCTGACCGATCCCGAAATCCTCGAAACACGCTTGCCGGTGCGGCTCGAAAGCTTCGCCATCCGTCGCGGCTCCGGCGGTGCGGGCGCGCATCGTGGTGGCGACGGGGTCGTACGGCGCGTCACCTTCCTCGAGGAGATGCGCGCCAACATGCTCGCCAACCGCCGCAAAGTGGCGCCGCGCGGGATCAACGGCGGCGGAGATGCGCAGCCGGGTCGCAACTGGGTCGAGCGGACCGACGGCACGTCTGAGGAATTCGGGGCGACCGGGCACAAGGACATGATGCCCGGCGACACATTTGTGATCCTGACGCCCGGAGGGGGCGGCTTCGGGGAGGGAAAACAATGAATTACTGGCCCTTGCTGGGCATCGCGTTGGTCGTGATCGGCTTCGCGCTGCGCTTCAATCCGCTGCTGGTCGTGGTCGGCGCGGCGCTTGCGACGGGGCTTCTGGCGGGCCTCGATTTCGTCGCCGTGGTCGAGGCGCTGGGCAAGGCCTTCAACGACAACCGCTATATCTCGGTGACGTGGATCATCCTGCCGGTGATCGGCCTGCTCGAGCGATACGGCCTGCAGCAGCGCGCCCGCGCAGTGATCGAGAACCTGCGCGGTGCGACCATGGGCAAGCTGCTGACGGTCTACCTGCTGTTCCGCCAGGTCACGGCGGCCATCGGGATGAAGGACATTGGCGGCCACCCGCAGGCGGTCCGCCCGCTGGTAGCTCCGATGGCCGAGGCCGCAGCGGAGAAATCGCACGGAAAACTGGCCGAGGACGACCGGCAGAAGGTGCTCGCCATGTCGGCCGCCACCGACAATGTCGGGCTGTTCTTCGGCGAGGACATCTTCTTCGCCATCGCCTCTATCCTGCTGATCCAGGGCGTGTTCGAAAGCTACGGCTATCCGCTCACTCCGCTGCAGCTTTCGGTCTGGGCGATCCCGACCGCGATCTGCGCCTTCATCATCCACGGCTGGCGCATCCGCGCGCTCGACCGGAATATCGGGCGGGTCCCGGCGGAGGCAGGCGAATGATCACCTACGAATGGCTCTACGTCCTTGCGGGCGTGTTCTTCGCGATCTGGGCGCTGCTTAGCCTGCGCGACAGGCGCTGGGGCAATGCCGCCTTCTGGGGACTGCTGGCGGCGAGCTTCTTCTTCGGCAGCAACCTCTCCGATTTCGCCAATGGCGTGCTGGTCCTCGCGATGGTCGCGATTGCAGGCACGGGCGCGCTGAAGCGCAGCGATCCGGAAACGACGAGCATCGAGGAGCGCCGCGACTATTCCAAGATGCTTGGCAACAAGCTCTTCGTGCCTGCGCTGATCGTGCCGATCACTGCGGTCGCGGGCACGCTGTTCTACAATTACACGACCTTGAGCGAGACTGGCCTGTTCGAGGCACGGCGCGAGACGCTGATCCTTTTCGGCGTCGGCGTGCTCGTCGCGCTGGTGGTGGCGATGGCCTGGCTGCGTCCGCCTGCGCTCGCGCCAGCGGAGGAGGGCAGGCGGCTGCTCGATTCCATCGGCTGGGCGGCGATCCTCCCGCAAATGCTCGCTGCGCTAGGCGCGGTCTTTGCGCTGGCCGGCGTGGGCGAGATCATCGGCGGCGTTGCAGGCGACATTATTCCCGATGGCAGCGTATTCCTCACCGTCGTGGTCTTCGCGCTCGGCATGGCGCTGTTCACGATGATCATGGGCAATGCCTTTGCCGCATTCCCGGTGATGGCAGCCGCGATCGGCATCCCGCTACTGGTCGAGACCTATGACGGAAATCCGGCGGTGATCGGCGCAGTCGGGATGCTCGCGGGCTTCTGCGGTACGCTGATGACCCCCATGGCGGCGAACTTCAACATCGTGCCCGCCGCGCTGCTCGAACTGAAGGACCAGAACGGGGTGATCCGCCAGCAAATCGGGACCGCGATCCCGCTGTGGCTGTGCAATGTCGCAATCATCTATGTGGGAGCATTTCTGCTGTGGAACTGACACCGGAACTCGCCAGCAGTTTCGCCCGCATCGCGCTGGGCCATGTAGCGCGCGAGTACCCGCACAAGCTTGATCACGTGATGGCGGGCGACGCGGACGTCCTTTCTCCGCGAACGCTCCACCCGGTCTTCTTCGGGAGCTTCGACTGGCACAGCTGCGTCCACGGCTGGTGGACGCTCCTCACGCTGCGCAGGCTCTATCCCGACATGCCCGAGGCCCGCGACATCGAGGCGCTGGCCGATGCGACCTTCACGCGCGAGAAGCTGGCCGTCGAACTCGCCTATCTCGACCGACCTGAATCGCGAGGCTTCGAGCGGCCCTATGGCTGGGGCTGGCTGCTTTACCTCCATCACGAAGCCGCGCGGCATGATGACCGGGAATGGGGAGCGCGTCTCGAGCCGCTCGCCAGCGCATTTGCCGACCGTTTCGGCGACTACCTGCGCGTGCTGACCTATCCGATCACCGTGGGCACGCATTTCAACACCAGCTTCGCACTTGTCCTTGCGCGCGAGTGGGCGGAAACCCGCGATGCAAAGCTGCTCGCGACGATCGACGAATGGTCGCTCGCCGCTTTCGGCCAGAAGCGGTCCTACGATGGTTGGGAGCCTGGCGGGGACGAATTCCTTTCCCCCGTTCTCACCGTCAGCCTGCTGATGAGCCGTGTCATGCCGCACAGCCAGTTCGTTCCGTGGTTCGAGGACCTCGTCCTCGCCAATGGCTGGCTGGAGCGGGACTGCCGTCCTGTCACGGTCAGCGACCGGAGCGACGGCAAGATCGCGCATCTCGACGGGCTCAATCTGAGCCGCGCCTGGTGCCTTCGCGAAGTGGACCGCCTGCTTGGCTCTCATCGGGCTTCGCAGCTGATTTCGGACAGGGCCCGGGCGCATCTCGAGGCAGCCCTCGGCCATGTCGCAGGAGACTATATGGGCGAACACTGGCTCGCCAGCTTCGCTCTCCTCGCCTTGCTGGCCGACCGCTAGCGGGTCAGGCGCTGCGCAAGCCCGCCGAGGAGGCGCGCGGACCGCCGCCGCTTGCCCGTCCTATGGCCATGGCTAGGGCCAGGTCTTCGGACACGTGGATCACCCCGCCATCGCCGCGGCGCGAACTCGTACCGAGGAACACTTCATATTCGCCTGCCGAGACCGCGAACCGGCCGTTTGCCAGCGCGGTGCCGATCTGCTCGCGCCCAATCTCGAAGAACAGTGCCCTGCTTTCGCCCGGTCGCAGCTGGACACGCGCGAACTCCGCCAACCTGCGCGGACCTGCGCCATCCTTGGTGCGGGGAGTGGCATAGAGCTGGATCGTCTCGCTACCCGCGCGTTCGCCGACATTGCGCAATTCGCCCGAGACATGGATGCAGTTGCTGCCTTCCTCGATCGTGACGCCTGTCAGCGCGAAGTCGGCGTAATTCTCGCCATGGCCGAAGCGCATGTCTTCTCCGGTGCCATCGGCATCGAGATCGTAGGGCAGCTTGCCGCTCGGATTCGCCTCGCCGGTCAGGAGTTCCGCGATGGCATGACCGCCCATGCTGCCCGGCTCGCCCGCATGGAGGATGACCGGCAGGCGTTTCTCGCGCAGCACCGGATCGACCGCTTTCGCGCCGATCGTCACCAGCACCACGCGCGGATTGGCGCCCATGAGCGATGTGAGCAACTGCTCCTGCGCTTCGCCGAGCTTGCCCGAGCCGTTGCAGGGCAGGACCACCACGATGGTACCGGCGCGTTTCGCTGCCTCGCTCGCCATGCCGATCGCCATACGGTCGGCATCGATCATGCGGTCTTGCGGCGTACCGTTGTTGCGCAGCGCGAGACCCGGCACGAAGCGGTAGGGTACGCCCAGTTGTTCGAGCCCGTCGATCACGCTTGCCGCCACGCCTTCGCGGCCGGCAAGTGCGAGATGACGGTCGCTCGCTGCGGTGCCGACGACGAGGATGTCGCCCGAATCTATCCCGAGCGGCAGATAGGCAGGCTGGTTGCGTAGCAACACGGCAGATCGCCGCGCCAGCTCCAGCGAGACTTCGCGGTTGTGGACCGGCGTGGGAAGCGGCCCGCGGTGTGCCGAGGCCGAAGCCGAAAGTGCCCTGCCGAACAGGCCGATGCGGTACTTTGCGCGCAGGACCCTCCCGACAGCCTCGTCCAGTCTGTTCGCGTCGATCCTGCCGGTCGTGACGGCCTCGACGAGCGAATCCACCGGCATGGCCTCGTTCTGCCCGCCGCTCTCGGCGAAATTCGCTTCGTTCGCGAGGTCGTCCCATTCGGCCAGCACGATTCCGTCGTAGCGGCCCGGTGCGGCAAGCTCGTGGGCAGCCTCTTCAAGGGACCTGCGCAAATCGGCATCGGCGTGGTGGAAGGCCAGAGCCCCGACATTTGCTGTGTCGATGGCGTTGCGGGCAATCGCCAGCGCATTCTGGAACTGGGTATCGTCGCGAGGCCCGCTCGCTTCCACGAAGTCGAGGCATGCCAAGGTTGCCTGGCCACTGGTTTCGTCTTCCGCCTGCACGCCTCTGACTAGGGCGGCGGCCATGGAGGCGACGAGATGCAGTTGTCCCGCCTGGAACGCCTGCTCGTCATCAAGGGCTGCGGTGCCCGGCGCGACCTTCGGGCCGAACAGCCAGTTTATTCCGCGGCACTCGGCTTCCTGCGCGATGACCTTACCGGCTGCCTCTACCGCGGCGGTGTCGAAACTCGCGCACATGGTCGCAGGGGTCGGGAAGACCGTCTCGTGGCCTGTCCGGATATCGCTGGAGAAGAGCAGCGGGATGCCGAGGCGTGTTTCCTCCTGCGCGAGTTGCTGAAGGGCATCGGCCTGTTCGCGGCTGACGATCCCGCGTACGCCGCCGATCCGGCCTGCCCGCAGGGCGCGTGCAAAGCCTTCCGCCTCACGCTGGTCGCCGGGGTCTGGAGCGCGCCGGAAGGCGAGCTGCCCGGCCTTCTCGAGCAGCGTCATATGCGCCAGCATGTCGGCGACGAACCGTTCGCAATCGCGGTCTGGTTGGAAGCGGTTCACGCGCGCATGCTCCGCGCTGCGCGTACGCGCGCGCCTGAAAGCTTGCCGGTCCGGGCATGGCAGTGCGCGACGACGATTCCTCCCGCCAGATGGCAAGTCTCGGTCGGCGATGCTCCGCCGACCGCTCATCCGCGGACCCGAAACCAGAGAGGAAATCGGGCCGCGTTGGCGCAAACCCTGACGTGGAATGGTAAAATTCCGGTAAGTCGCGGCAAAAAAGAGGCATTTCTGACTATTCAGAAAACCTTTCGAGAAGGACATTTACGGACATAAAAATATCTTTATATGTTCGTCTCTCGATGCGTACCGAAGCACTCTTCCGCGCCCTGGCCGACCCGACCCGGCTCAGGATCATGCGCCTGCTGGGCTCAATGGAGCTGGCGGTGGGCGAGATCGCGCAAGTGCTCGGCCAGAGCCAGCCGCGCGTTTCGCGCCATATCGGCATCCTGTGTGATGCGGGCCTTGCAGAGCGCCGCCGCGAGGGCAGCTGGATCTTCCTGAGGTCAAGCACCGATGGCGATGGCGAGCAGCCGATCCGCTCGGATATCGCGCGCCTCCTGACCCGTTCGGAAGGTTCGGACCCCGCCTTTGCCGAGATGTGCGAAGCCGACCGCCTCAAGCTCGCCGAGATCCGCCAGGCGCGCGAGGAGCAGGCGCAGGAATATTTCGCCAGCAACGCGCATGACTGGGACGAGCTGCGCCGCCTCCATTCCTCCGACGCCAATGTCGAGCGTGCGCTCGCCGATGCGCTGGGCGAAGGCAGCCTTGGCCGCCTGCTCGACATCGGCACGGGCACAGGCCGCATGGCCGAGCTTTTCGCTGCCCGCGCCGACCATATCGTCGCGCTCGACAAGAGCCTTGCCATGCTGCGCGTCGCCCGCGCCAAGCTGCAACACCTGCCTGCCGAAAGCATCGAGCTGGTGCAGGGCGATTTCACCGGGCTGCCCTTTGCGCCGGCGAGTTTCGATACGGTCCTGTTCCACCAGGTCCTGCATTTTGCGCACAGCCCGCCCGCCGTCCTTTACGAGGCCGCGCGCGTGACGCGTGGCGGCGGCCGCGTGGCGATCGTCGACTTCGCCGCACACCAGCGCGAGGAATTGCGCGAGCGCCATGCCCATGCGCGCCTCGGCTTTGCCGATGAACAGATGCGCGAATTGCTCGAAGATGCGGGTTTCGCACCCGCCGATCCCATCTCGCTCGAAGACGGCGAGCTGGTCGTGAAGATTTGGATTGCCGAGCGCAGGCGTGCGGCTGAAAGGAACGTTGGATGAGCCCCACGCTCGACCAGATGCGCGAGGCACAGCGCGCTCTCGAAGGCCCGCTGTTTTCCGGGCTGCCCGGGGATATCGAGGTGAGCTTCGAATTCTTCCCCCCGAAGACGGAGAAGATGGGCGAAACCCTGTGGCACAGCGTGAAGACGCTCGAGCCGCTCAACCCGCGCTTCCTTTCGGTGACTTACGGGGCAGGCGGTTCGACGCGCGAGCGCACGCACGAGGCCGTTCGCCGGATCGTGAGCGAGACCGGTATCCCGGCGGCAGCGCATCTCACCTGCGTCCAGGCGACGCGCGAAGAAGTCGACCAGGTCGCGCGCGAATACTGGGAAGAGGGCGTGCGCCACATCGTCGCCCTGCGCGGAGATGCGCCGGACGGCAGCGGCAGCTACACCCCGCATCCGGGTGGCTACGAGAATGCAGCCGACCTGATCGCGGGCCTCAAGAAGATCGCCGATTTCGAAATCTCGGTTGCCGCCTACCCGGAAGTCCATCCGGATTCGCCCGACCGGCAGGCCGATCTAGATAATCTCAAGCGCAAGTTCGACGCGGGCGCGACCCGCGCGATCACCCAGTTCTTCTTCGAGCCCGAGTGCTTCTTCGACTTCCGCGACAAGGCGGTAGCCGCAGGGATCGAAGGCGAGATCGTGCCCGGCATCATGCCGGTGATGAGCTTTGCCGCAGTCCAGCGCATGAGCGGGCTGTGCGGCACGGCAATCCCGGACTGGATGGAGGGCCTGTTCAAAGGGCTCGACGAACGCCCCGAGGCGCGCCAGCTGGTGAGCGCGACCATCGCCGCCGAAATGTGCCGCCGCCTCTATGCGGGCGGGGTGCGCCAGTTCCACTTCTACACCCTAAACCGCGCCGAGCTGAGCTATGCGATTTGCCACATGCTCGGCCTGCGCCCGAAGGCCTGATCCATGTCGAAACGCGAAGAATTCAAGGCCGCTGCAGCCCAGCGCATCCTGATCAAGGACGGTCCCTATGGCACCGAGATCCAGCGCGCCAAGCTCGCGCCGGAAGACTATGCGGGCGACACCGGTCTCGAGGCCGACCAGAAGGGCAATAACGACCTCGTCAACCTGACCCAGCCGCAGGTCATTCGCGCGATCTGCGACAGCTATATCGCTGCCGGCGCGCATATCCTTGCGACCAACACCTTCAACGCCAACCGCATCAGCCAGGCCGACTATTCGGCAGAGCATCTCGTGCACGAGATCAACGTTTCGGCCGCGAAGATCATCCGCGAGGCGGTCGACGAGGCCACCGCGAAGGACGGAGTGCCGCGTTTCGTGGCCGGCGCGATGGGGCCGACCAACAAGACGCTCTCGCTCTCGCCCGATGTCGAGGACCCGGGCTTTCGCGAAGTGACCTTCGACGAGATCGTCGAGGTCTATGTCGAGCAGGCGCGCGGACTGATCGAGGGCGGGGCGGATTTCATCCTGATCGAGACGGTCTTCGACACGCTCAACTGCAAGGCAGCGATCATGGCGGTGAAGCAGCTCGAGCGCGAACTCGATCGCGACATCCCGCTGATGATCTCGCTGACACTGACCGACCTCTCGGGGCGCAACCTGTCGGGCCACACTGTCGAAGCGTTCTGGCACACGGTGCGCCACGCCAAGCCGCTGACCATGGGGCTCAATTGCAGCTTCGGTGCAGAGCAGTTGCGCCCGCATGTCCAGATCCTCTCGGACATCGCCGATACCTACCTGATGGCCTATCCCAATGCGGGACTGCCCAATGACCTCGGCGAATATGACGAGCTGCCCGACACGACCGCGGCACTGACCAAGGTATGGGCCGACAATGGCCGCATCAATGCGCTTGGCGGCTGCTGCGGCTCGACCCCCGACCACATCGCCGCGATGGCCAGGGCGGTCGAGGGCGTTGCCCCCCGCAAGCTGCCTGAAACCGCTCCCGACATGCGCCTTGCCGGCCTCGAACCCTTTACGATTGCTGCCTGATGAGTGACCTCACTACCGCCCGTTTCGTCAACATCGGCGAACGCACCAATGTGACCGGCTCTGCCCGGTTCAAGAAGCTGATCCTGTCGGACGACTACGAGACCGCCGTGGAGGTCGCGCGCGATCAGGTGGAAAACGGCGCGCAGGTGATCGACGTCAATATGGACGAGGGCCTGCTCGACGCCGAAAAGGCGATGACCACCTTTCTCAAGCTGATCGCCGCCGAACCCGACATCGCGCGCGTTCCGGTGATGATCGACAGCTCGAAATGGGACGTGATCGAGGCGGGCCTCAAGTGCGTCTCGGGTAAGCCGATCGTCAATTCGATCAGCATGAAGGAAGGCGAGGAGCAGTTTCTCGAACAGGCGCGCAAGTGCATGGATTACGGCGCTGCCGTGGTCGTCATGGCCTTTGACGAGACCGGACAGGCTGACACGAAGGACCGCAAGGTAGAGATCTGCAGCCGCGCATACGACCTGCTGACGGGCATCGGCTTCCCGCCCGAGGATATCATTTTCGACCCCAACATCTTCGCCGTGGCGACGGGTATCGAGGAGCATGACCGCTACGGTCTCGACTTCATTGAGGCGGTGGCCGAGATCAAGCAGCGCTGCCCGCTCGTCAAGACGAGCGGAGGCCTGTCGAACCTCTCCTTCAGCTTCCGCGGCAACGAGACCGTGCGCCGCGCGATGCACTCGGTCTTCCTCTACCACGCGATCCCCGCCGGGCTCGACATGGCGATCGTCAACGCTGGTCAGCTCGATGTCTACGACCAGATCGACCCGCAGCTGCGCGAGGCTTGCGAGGACGTGATCCTCATGCGCCGCGATGATGCGACCGAGCGGCTGATCGACCTCGCAGAAAGCTACAAGGGCAAGTCTGCTGCGGACGAGAAAGCCGCCGAGGAATGGCGCGGCTGGGACGTGAAGAAGCGGCTCGAACACGCGCTCGTAAAAGGCATCGATGCGCATGTCGTCGCCGATACCGAGGAAGCGCGCGAGCTTGTCGCGGCCGCCGGTGGCCGCCCGATCGAAGTGATCGAAGGCCCACTGATGGACGGCATGAACGTCGTCGGCGACCTCTTCGGCAGCGGCAAGATGTTCCTGCCGCAGGTGGTGAAATCGGCGCGCGTCATGAAGAAGGCGGTCGCCCACCTGATCCCCTTTATCGAGGCCGAGAAGGAAGAAGGCGCCAAGGCCAAGGGCGTGATCATCATGGCGACGGTGAAGGGCGATGTGCACGACATCGGCAAGAACATAGTCGGCGTGGTGCTACAGTGTAACGGATACGAAGTGGTCGATCTCGGCGTCATGGTGCCGTGGTCGCAGATTCTCCAGGCGGCGAACGAGAACAATGCCGACATGATCGGCCTCTCCGGCCTCATCACTCCCTCGCTCGACGAGATGGTGACGGTGGCCGAGGAGATGCAGAACGCGAAGATGACCATGCCGCTCCTCATCGGCGGGGCGACGACGAGCAAGGTCCACACCGCGCTGCGCATCGACCCGGCGTACGAAGGTCCAGTCATCCATGTCCTCGACGCAAGCCGAGCGGTGGGCGTGGCCAGTCGCCTGCTGTCCGACACGCAGCGCGACGAATTCGTCTCCGACACGGCGGGCGAATATGTGAAGGTGCGCGAGGCGCGCGAGGGCAAGTCGCAGAGCGTGCTCCTCAGCATCGACGAGGCGCGCGCGAACTTCTTCGACGCCTATCTTTCCGACAAGGCTGCCCCGCCACTGAAGCCCGGCATTCATGTGTTCGACGACTGGTCGCTCGCCGACCTCCGCGATTACATCGACTGGACGCCCTTCTTCCGCGCCTGGGAGCTGCACGGCACCTATCCGAAAATCCTCGATGACGAGGTGGTGGGCGAGACCGCACAGCAGCTGAAGGCCGATGCCGATGCGATGCTCGACCGGATCATCGCGAACAAGTGGCTGACCGCGAAGGGCGTCGCCGGTTTCTGGCCCTGCGCGCGTGACGGCGACGATGTGACGATCCACGGGAATGGCGGCGAGGCGCATACCGTGCTCCCCTTCCTGCGCCAGCAGGTGAAGAAGAGCCGCGACCGTGCGAACATGTGCCTTGCCGACTTCATCGATCCGGCGGGCGACTGGATCGGCGGCTTTGCCGTCGGGATCCATGGGATCGAGGAGCATTCGAAGCGCTTCCTCGAGGACAAGGACGATTACTCCGACATCCTCCTGAAGGCGCTCGCCGATCGCTTCGCGGAAGCCTTCGCCGAGCGGCTGCACCAGCATGTGCGCACCGACCTATGGGGCTATGCGCCGCAGGAGCAGCTCACCAACGAGGCGCTGATCAAGGAGGAATACCGCGGTATCCGCCCGGCGCCGGGCTATCCCGCGTGCCCCGATCACAGCCTCAAGCCGATCCTCTTCGACCTGCTCGACGCGCCTGCGAATGCCGGCCTCACCCTGACCGAGAACTTCGCCATGTACCCCACCGCGGCGGTCAGTGGATTCTATTTCGGACACCCGGAAGCGGAGTATTTCGGCGTGGCGCGGATCGGCCGCGACCAGCTCGAAGACTACGCCGCGCGCCGCGGTGTGGATATTGCAACGGCCGAGCGTTGGCTCAGGCCCAATCTGGATTGACCCGGCGCGCATGTTCGCGCAGGGCTGAATTGTCGGCTGCAGAAGCGATTCTGCGGCGGGCGCGCACGGGAGAGTTCGGGCTGTGACTGCCGCCCGACGCCGAAGGAGCAACCGCCCCGGAAACTCTCAGGCAGATGGACCGTGCGCCGCCATCGACACTCTGGAAAGCGCTTCCGCACTTGCGGCAGCCACCGAAGGGGTAAGCGTGCTCATCCGCACGTCAGTCTCTCAGGTTTCCCGACAGAGGGGGCATGGGTTGTTGTTGCGCCCGCCGAGGGCGCACCCATGCTTTTGAAGGACGGGACTTGAGCGAAGAAATCGACACCGACGAGCATATCGAAGAGACCGGCACGCTGCCGCTCGACGACTGGCATCGCCGCAAGGGCGCGCGCATGGTGCCCTTCGCCGGCTATCACATGCCGATCCAGTACGAAGGCATCGTCGCCGAACACAACTGGACTCGCGAACAGGCAGGCCTCTTCGACGTCAGCCACATGGGCCAGTTGCTGGTCAGCGGCGAGAAGGCTGCCGAAGAACTCGAAAAGCTCCTGCCCGGCGCGATCGCCTCGCTGAAGCCCGGTCGCACGCGCTATTCGCTGCTGATGGCCGAGGACGGCGGCATTCTCGACGATTTGATGGTCACCAATGCCACCCCCTGGATCGAGGCCGACGAGGAAGCAGGCACCGAAGGCCACTGGGGCGAGCCTACCTATTACCTCGTCGTCAACGGCGCGATGAAGTGGGACGATATCGCCCATCTTCGCGAGCATCTCGACGACGATGTCACGCTCACCCACATGGACGAGCACGCGCTGCTTGCACTGCAGGGTCCCAACGCCGCGACCGCGCTGAACCGCGTCATGCGCAACGTGATCGACGACATGATTTTCATGGATTCGGTCACGCATGATTTCGGCGAATGGCCGCTGCGCATCACCCGCTCGGGCTATACCGGCGAGGACGGGTTCGAGATTTCGATCCCCGCCGAATTCGCCGCCAGCCTCGCCGACCGGCTCTGCGCCGAAATCGAGGTGCGCCCGATCGGCCTCGGCGCGCGCGACAGCCTACGCCTCGAAGCGGGCCTGCCGCTCTATGGCCACGACATTACCGAGGAAACCGACCCGGTCTCCGCCGACCTGCTCTTCGCGCTGACCAAGAAGCGCCGCGAGGAAGGCGGCTGGATGGGGCATGAGGCAGTCGCAAAGGTGCTAGCCGACGGCCCTGCGCAAAAGCGCATCGGTCTCGACATCGAAGGCCGCATGCCCGCCCGCGAAGGCGCGCTCGTCTATTCGGGCGACAAGCAGGTCGGCCGCGTGACCAGCGGGGGCTTCTCGCCCACGCTCGAGCGCCCGATCGCCATGGCTTACATCGACACCAATCTCGCTGAAGAGGGAACCGAACTCGAAGTCGAGGTTCGTAAGAAGAGACTGCCCGCGAAGGTCACCAGCATGCCCTTCGTCCCACACCGCTATCACAGGGGAAATTGATCGAATGGCTCGCTACTTCACCGACGAACACGAATGGATCGACCTTGAAGGCGACACCGCCACGGTCGGCATCACCGATTACGCACAAGGCCAGTTGGGCGACATCGTCTTCGTCGAACTGCCCGAAATCGGCACCATGGTCGAAAAGGGCAAGGACGCCGCCGTGGTCGAAAGCGTCAAGGCAGCCAGCGACGTCTACGCCCCGCTCTCGGGCGAAGTGGTCGAAGTGAACGATGGCCTCGAAGACGACCCCGCGCTGGTCAATTCCTCGCCCGAGGAAGACGGCTGGTTCTTCAAGATGACCGTGTCCGACAAGTCCGAAATGGAAGGGCTGATGGACGACAAGGCCTACAAGAGCTTCTGCGACGGGCTTTGACCTGAACACCCTCGAGGACTGACGAGGAATTTGATGCGTTACTTGCCGCTTACCGATGCCGACCGTTCGGCGATGCTTGAAAAGATCGGCGCGCCTAACGTCGATGCGCTGTTCGTCGATGTGCCCGAAGAGGCGCGGCTCGACGGCCCGATCCACGGCCTGCCGATGCACGCCAGCGAAATGGCGGTCGAAAAGCATATGCGCACGCTGTCGAAGAAGAACCTCGCGGCGTCCGACGCGGCCTTCTTCCTCGGTGCGGGTGCCTACAAGCATCATGTCCCGGCGAGCGTCGACCACATCATCCAGCGCGGCGAGTTCCTGACCGCCTACACGCCCTACCAGCCGGAAATCGCGCAGGGCACGCTGCAGATGCTGTTCGAGTTCCAGAGCCAGGTCGCGCATCTCTATGGTTGCGCGGTGGCCAATGCGAGCATGTACGACGGCTCGACCGCCTGCTGGGAAGCAGTTGCGATGGCGAGCCGCATTGCTCGCGGCAAGAAGCGCAAGGTCGTGCTCTCGGGCGCGCTGCACCCGCATTACGCCGAGGTCGTGAAGACCATGGCGAAGTTCACCGATGACGAGATCGCGCACGCCAAGCCCGCCATGCAGGCCTCGCCTGACACCGACGGACTGATCTCGCGGATCGACGACAACACGAGCTGCGTCGTGGTGCAATATCCCGACATCCTCGGCCGCGTGAACGACCTCCAGCCGGTCGCCGACGCCGCGCATGAGAAGGGCGCGCTGCTGATCGTCGTCAACACCGAGCCGGTGGCGCTCGGCGCGATCAAGTCGCCCGGCGAAATGGGCGCGGACATCGTCGTGGGCGAAGGCCAGTCGATCGGCGTCGGCTTGCAGTTCGGCGGGCCCTACCTCGGCCTCTTCGCCGTGCGCGATCCCAAGCACGTTCGCATGATGCCGGGCCGCCTCTGCGGTGAGACGCAGGACGCCGAGGGCAAGCGCGGCTACGTGCTGACGCTCTCCACGCGCGAGCAGCATATCCGCCGCGAAAAGGCGACATCGAACATCTGCACCAACTCAGGCCTCTGCGCGCTGGCCTTCAGCGTCCACATGACTCTGCTCGGCGAAAAGGGCCTGCGTAACCTCGCGATGGAGAACCACCGCCTTGCCTGCATCGCCGCCGACAAGCTCGCCGAAGTGCCGGGCGTGAGCGTGCTCAACGATGCCTTCTTCAACGAGTTCACCATCCGCCTGGGCACCGATGCCCGCGCCGTGGTGCGCAAGCTGGCAAAGCAGAACGTCCTCGCCGGCGTATCGCTCGGACGGCTCTATCCGCAGCATGACGAACTGTCCGACGGACTGATCGTCGCGGTGACCGAGACCACCACCGAGGAGGACATCGAAACGCTTGTCTCCGCGCTGAAGGAGGTGCTGTCATGAACGCGCCCAACGCATCCGGCTGGAAGCCCGGCACCCCCGTGCAGGATCACAATGCGATGGCTGGCCCCGACACCGTCACCGGAAACCGCGCGCTGATGCTCGAGGAACCGCTGATCTTCGAAATCGGCAATACTGAGACCACCGGCGTCGACTTGCCCGAACCGACCGGCGGCGCGAACCGTCTCGGCGGGCTCGATCGCAGCGAGAAGATCGGCATTCCGGGTCTCTCCGAGCCCGAGACCGTGCGCCACTACACGCGTCTCAGCCGCCAGAACTACGCGATCGACCTCGGCCTCTTTCCGCTTGGTTCGTGCACGATGAAGCACAACCCGCGCCTGAACGAGAAGGTCGCGCGCATGCCCGGCTTCGCCGACGTGCACCCGCTGCAGCCGGTCGACACCGTGCGCGGTGCGCTGGAAGTCATGAACGAGCTGGCGCATTGGCTGATCGATCTCACCGGCATGCATGGCGTCGCGATGAGCCCCAAGGCGGGCGCGCATGGCGAGCTTTGCGGCATCCTCTGTATCCGCGCCGCCCTCGAAGCGCGCGGCGATGCGCGCGAGGTCATCCTCGTTCCGGAAAGCGCCCACGGCACCAACCCCGCCACGGCAGCCTTCGCGGGCTACAAGATCGAGGACATCCCGGCCAATTCGGACGGGCGCGTCGATCTCGATGCGCTCAAGAGCCGCCTCGGCCCCGATGTCGCGGGCGTGATGATCACCAACCCCTCGACGCTCGGCCTGTTCGAGCGCGACCTCAAGGAAATCTCCGACGCGGTCCACGAGGCGGGCGGTTTCGTCTATTGCGACGGCGCGAACTTCAACGCCATCGTCGGCAAGGTCCGCCCGGGCGACCTCGGCGTCGATGCGATGCACATCAACCTGCACAAGACCTTCTCCACCCCGCACGGCGGTGGCGGTCCGGGCTCCGGCCCGGTGGTGCTGTCCGAAGCGCTCAGCCCCTTCGGTCCGCTGCCCTACACCGCGCGTACCAAGGACGGCGTTGTCCACCTGATCGAGGAAGAGGACGCGGATGCGTTCTCCGAGGCGCATTTCGGCGGCAAGATGCAGAGCTTCGGCCGCATGACCGCCTTCCACGGGCAGATGGGCATGTTCACCCGCGCGCTGAGCTACATCCTCAGCCACGGTGCCGACGGCCTGCGCCAGGTCGCCGAGGACGCTGTGCTCAACGCCAACTACGTCCTGCGCAGCCTCGACGACGTGCTCGATGCACCCTTCGGCCACAGCGGCCCCTGCATGCACGAGGCGCTGTTCAGCGATAAGGGGTTTGCCGAGGACATCTCGACGCTCGATCTCGCCAAGGCGCTGATCGACGAGGGCTATCACCCGATGACCATGTACTTCCCGCTGGTGGTGCATGGCGCGATGCTGGTCGAGCCGACCGAAACCGAGAGCAAGGCGGCGCTGGACCAGTTCATCATGGCGCTACGCAGCGTGGCCGAGCGCGCCAAGGCCGGCGACGAGACGCTCAAGACCGCGCCGCATTATGCGCCGCGCCGCCGTCTCGACGAGACGCTGGCCGCGCGCAAGCCGATCCTCGCCTGGGAAGAGCCCAATCCTCCCGCTGGCGAGCCGACGATGAGCGAGCAGGGCGGACGTTGACCGCCCGCCCGCGGCCATGAGGATAATCTTCAGCCGCAAGGGCTTCGACAGTGCGGCGGGCGGAGGTCCGTCGCCGATCGTGGGCGGCAGGCCGCTGAGCCTGCCGATCCCGGCGGGCGCGGCCTCGCGGACGACCTATGGCGATCTGGCTCTGGGCGAACATGCATCGCTCTCCAGTCGCGGCAGGCTGGGTGCGGGCGACTTCTGCCATCACGACCCCATGTTTCTCGAGGACGGCACCTGCCTGTTCGGACAGGTCGGGGCAGCGCAAACGCATCTCGCCAACCAAGGCGTGCGCGAGGGCGATGTGTTCCTGTTCTTCGGGCTCTTCCGCGAGGAGGACAGCGGCGAGCCGCACCACCGCATTTTCGGCTGGATGGAGGTGGAGCGCATGGTCCATCTCGCGGAGTGTGCAGAGGAAGAGCGTGCCGATCTGGCGGCTCACGCCCATCCGCATGCGCTCGAAATGCACGGCTCCAACGACTGCATCTACGTGGGGCCGGGCGGCACTGCGCGGCGGGCGAGCGAGACGCTTCGCCTCACCGTTCCGGGTGGTCCGCCCTCGCTTTGGGAGCGGCCCGATTGGTTGAAAAATGGCGGGCTATCCTACCACGACCGCGCGGATCGCTGGCTGCGTGGCGGCCGGCTCAGGAGCGTCGCACGCGGACAGGAATTCGTCGCCGACATTGGTCGGCGCAAGGCCCCGCGCGACTGGCTCGCAGCGGTGCTCGGCGAACTCAGAGCGTCTTGATTACCGCCGAAAAGTCGAGGCCGCCGTTTTCCTCGGCGAAAGCCTCGTAGATTTCGGTGGCATGCTTGCCGAGCGCGGTCTTGGCGTCGACGCTGCCCGCTGCCTCCATGGCCAAGCGAAGGTCCTTGAGCATCAGCGCGGTGGCAAAGCCGCCCTTGTAGTCATTGTCCGCCGGGCTTTCGACGCCCACGCCGGGCATCGGCGTATAGGCATTGAGCGGCCAGCAGTAGCCCGATGACTGTGAGCTGATCTCGTAGAATTTCTGCGGGTCAAGGCCGAGTTTTTCGGCCATCTTCATCGCCTCGGTCGTGCCGATCATGGTGATGGCGAGCAGCATGTTGTTGCAGATCTTGGCGGTCTGTCCCGCGCCAGCGTCACCGGCGTGGATCACCGCCTTGCCCATGGCGTTCAGCACTTCCTCGGCGCGCTTGAAGGCCTTGTCGGTGCCGCCGACCATGAAGGTGAGCGTGCCGCCGTTTGCCGCCGCGATCCCGCCCGAGACGGGTGCGTCGACCATGTCGTATCCAGCCGCCTCGGCCTTCGCGATCACCTCCTTCGCGGTCGCCACGTCGATGGTCGAGCAGTCGAGCAGGACTGCGCCTTCGGGGGCCTTGCCGATTACGCTGCCCTCGTAAACCGATTTCACGATCCCGCCATTGGGGAGCATGGTCACAACGCCATCGACGCCCTGCACGGCTTCGGCTGCGTCGGTAAAGGTCGCGCAGCCGTTGTCCCTGGCCGTCGCCAGCGCTTCATCCGATAGGTCGAAGGCGTTGACCTCATGCCCCGCCTTCACGAGGTTCGCGGCCATCCCGCCGCCCATGTTGCCGAGGCCGATGAAGGCGATTTTCATGTTCTCTCTCCGCGTATTCTTATGGTCTTGAGGGAAAGGCTCAGCGTCCCTTCCACTTGCCCTCACGCTTCTCGACGAAGGCGGCCATGCCTTCCTTCTTGTCCTCGCTCGCGGTGAGGATCTGGAAGATGCGGCGCTCGATGATCAGGCCCTGGTCGAGGCTGGTTTCGAAGGCGGCGTTGACCATTTCCTTGTTCGCGATCGCTGCCATCGGGGGCATCGAGGCGATCTGCGCGGCGGTCTTCAGGGCTTCGTCGAGCAGGCTCTCATGGGCAACGACGCGCGCGACGAGATTGCTGCGTTCGGCTTCCTCGGCGCCCATCATGCGGCCTGTCAGGCACATTTCCATGGCCTTGGACTTGCCGATCGCCTTGGTCAGGCGCTGCGATCCGCCCATGCCGGGCGCAACGCCCAGCTTGATTTCGGGCTGGCCGAACTTGGCGTTTTCCGATGCGATGATGAAGTCGGCCATCATGGCAAGCTCACATCCGCCGCCGAGCGCGAAGCCGTTGACCGCGGCGATCCAGGGCTTGCGGGTCTTCTTGACGATCTCGCTGGTCCAAGGGGCAAAGAAATCGTCGAGATAGAAGTCTGCCGCCGCCTTCTCGCTCATTTCCTTGATGTCGGCGCCGGCGGCAAAGGCCTTGTCGCCGGATCCGGTCAGGACCGCGCACAGCTGACTGCTGTCGGCCTGGTATGCCGCGAAAGCCTCGATCAGTTCTTCGAGCACCTTGCTGTTGAGAGCATTGAGCGCCTTTGGGCGGTTGAGCGTGATCAGCGTGACGGCATCACGCTGTTCGACGGTGATGGTCTCGTAACTCATAGCGGTTTCCATTCCTCGTCTGCGGGAAGCGGGGCGAAGATGCTGTCGATCAGCTCCTCGCTCACGCCCTCGGGCGTTGCCGGATCCCATTTCGGGTCGTTCGTCTTGTCCACGATCACTGCGCGCACGCCCTCGGCAAAGTCGGGGCGGGTCAGGACGCGCGATGCGATGCGGTATTCCATGACCATGTTGTCGGCGAAGCTGTCGAGCTTCTCGCTCTCGCTGAGCTGGCGAAGCGCGACCTTGCAGGTCTGCGGGCTCTTGGTGCGCAGCGTGGCAAGTTCCTTGGCTGCCCACTCGCTGTCGTCGGCCTCGAGGCTGGCGAGGATGTCCTCGTAGCGGTCGGAGGCGAAGTGCTTCTTGATGAGATCGGCATTGCCCTCGATCCGCGCCGCTGGAGGCGTTTCCGAGAGTTCTGACAGAATGCCTGAAATACGGTCGGGATGCTCGGTGATGCGCGCCTTGGCTTCGGCGAGCTTCTCGCTCGGCAGGTAGTGCGTGGCGATACCCGTCCAGACGCATTCCGCACCGTCGAGCCGCGCGCCGGTCAGCGCGAGGAACTGGCCGAGGCGGCCACCAAGGCGCGACAGGTGCCAGCCGCCACCCACATCCGGGAAGAGGCCGATGCCCGTTTCCGGCATGGCGAAACGCGTGTGCTCGGTAGCGACGCGGTACTTGCAGGGCAGGGCAATGCCCACGCCGCCACCCATGGTGATGCCGTCCATGAAAGCCACGATCGGCTTGTCATAGGTCATCATCTGGTGGTTGAGCTGGTACTCGTCGTGGAAGAAGGCGCGTCCGCTCTTTCCGCCGTCGTTGAGGGCGGAATTGCGCAACAGGTTGATGTCGCCGCCCGCGCAGAAGCCGCGGCCCTCCGCATGGTCGAGGATCACTGCCTCGACCGCATCGTCGCCTGCCCAGCCGGAGAGCGCCTTGCTCATCGCGTGACACATGTCGAGCGTAAGCGAGTGCAGGGCCTTGGGACGGTTGAGCGAGATATGGCCGGTGCGGCCATGGGTATGGATGTTTACTTCATCGGTCATCGTGCCGGTCCTTACTGGCGCAGCAAATCGCGGCCCACGATCATGCGCATGACCTGGTTCGTGCCTTCGAGGATCGAGTGGACGCGCAGGTCGCGCCAGAAGCGCTCGATCGGATATTCCTTGAGGTAGCCATAGCCACCGAACAGCTGCAGCGCGTCGTTGACGATCTTGGAGCCGTTGTCGGTCGCAAGGCGCTTGGCCATCGCCGAGAAGCGCGACTTGTCGGGCGCATTGTCGGTCACCTTGGCCGCTGCGAGGTAGAGCAGCGCGCGCGCAGCCTCGAGATCGGTCGCCATGTCGGCGAGCATGAACTGCGTGTTCTGGAAGTCGGCGATGGGCGTGTCGAACTGCTTGCGGTCCTTGGTGTAGGCCACCGCTTCGTCGAGACAACGCTGAGCGCCGCCGAGCGAACAGGCGCCGATATTGAGACGGCCGCCGTCGAGACCCATCATCGCAAAACGGAAGCCTTCGCCTTCGTCACCGACGCGGTTGGCGACGGGCACGCGCGCATCCTCGAAGATCACCTGCGCGGTGGGGGAGGCGTTCCAGCCGAGCTTCTTTTCCGGCTTGCCGAAGGAAACGCCTGGCGTGTCCTTGTCGATCACGAGGCAGGTGATGCCCTTGGTCTTGTGCTCGGAAGTGCGGACCATGGTTACGTAGACATCGTTGACGCCGCCGCCCGAGATGAACTGCTTGGTGCCGTTGAGGACATAGTGGTCGCCGTCGAGCACCGCGTTGGTCTTGAGGCCTGCCGCATCCGAGCCGCTGCCCGGTTCGGTGAGGCAGTAGCTGGCGATCTTTTCCATGGAGACGAGGTCGGGAAGGTAGCGGTCCTTCACGTCTTGGCTGCCGAACTGGTCGATCATCCAGCTGGCCATGTTGTGGATCGAGATGAAAGCGCTGGTGGTCGGGCAGCCATAGGCCATGGCTTCCATGATCAGCGCGGCTTCCAAACGGCCGAGACCGATACCGCCGCTTTCTTCGGAGACGTAGATCGCCCCGAAGCCCAGTTCGGCGGTGCTCTTGATCACGTCGCGCGGGAAGTGGCTCTTCTCGTCCCATTCGCCTGCGTGCGGCGTGATGTTGTCGGCGGTGAAACGCTGCGCCATTTCCTGGATGGCGAGCTGCTCTTCGGTAAGCTGGAATTGTCCTGTCATGGCCAGCGCTCTAGACCTCTCCGGCGGGCAAGTGAAGGGGCGCGAGCGCCTAGGCCTGAACGATTGCTTCGGCCTCGATTTCGACTTTCCATTCCTTGCCGAATGGCCCCGCAAGGACGCGCAATATTACCGCCCCGATTTTCGCCTGCCGTCGGCTGAAATTGACCCAGATCAATGCCTCTCTACCCAGAAAGCCTAGGGATCACGAGGCTGCAGTGACTTCCGAGCGAAAATCCGCCTCGGAGAAGCATCTGCGCCTTGCAGACGGAGAATGATCATGACGAAGAATATGGGATCGCTCGACAAGACAGTTCGCCTTATCGCGGCGGTAGTTCTGATCGCGCTTGCGGCGACCGGCACCATCGGCGGAGTCTTCGCCATCGCGGCCTACGTGGTTGCGGCGATATTCGTCGTGACGAGCATGGTATCGGTTTGCCCCGCCTACCTTCCGTTCGGGATCAGCACGCGGAAATAGAGCTGGCCGGTCGGACCGCTAGCCGGGAACAATCGCTTCGGCTTCGATTTCGACCTTCCATTCCTTGCGGCAAAGCCATGGTGCGCCGACCATTGTCGCGGCCGGTTTCGCCGCGCCGAAAAAGCGTGCGTGGACTGCGCCCACGGCTGCCTGGTCGTCGAAATCAGTGAGGAACATGCGGGTGCGCACGACATCCTCCGCGCTGCCTCCGAGATCCTTGATCGCCGCGACTATCAGCTCGCAGCAGCGCGCGGCCTGTGCGGCGGCGTCGCCCTGTGTGGAGGATCCGTCGGGCTCGATCGGGCCGGTGCCTGCTACGATGATGCGGTTGCCTTCGCGAATGGCACGGCAAAAACCGAACTGCTCCTCGAATGGCGAGCCGCTGGTGGTGCGCCGACGCTCGCTCACCCGCAGGTGATCTCGGTGATTTTCATCTCGCGGTCGTAGCGCACGTTCACGCGTTCGACGCGGTAGTCCATCGTCCAGACCGAGTCGGGCGGACCCCAACGCAGCGTCTGTGCGCCCGTATCCTTCATGATCGCAGCACCCATTTCAGCGGTTGCGTCATGGCCGATATGGTACTGGGCGGGGGCTGCATCGCAGGTGCCGCCAGCGGCCGGGGCTGCAGGCGCTTCGCTGCCGGCATAGGCCGTGGTGCAGGCGGCGAGCGGCAGGGCGAATAAGGTCAATAGGGCCGATTTCATGATGCCTCTCCTTCAGCTTCGCACTTGGTATAGGTCAGCGGATCGGGAATGGCTTCATCTCCCGATTCCGAGCGGGTCAGCTGCATGCCGTCATCCGACAAGCGCCATTCCATGTCGCGCGTCCACTCCTGCCCTTCGCCCGAAAAGGCGAAGCTGGCCTTGATCATCGTGGCTTCCTTGGCCTCGACCTCGTCCACGACCGCGCGCGATTCATAGAACTTGATGCCCTCGGCATCGATGTCGATCAGTCCCTTGGCGTGCCCGCGAGTGCTGGTGCAGTCGGCAGGGACCAGTCCCCACCGTCCGTGGAGTCCGCGCGGGATGTCCTTGCCTAGGATTTCGGGGAGGGGCTCCGCTCCGTCGCCGATGCCACCGTCGGGTTCGACGGGGATGGCGGTTTCTTCGGTGTCGGGCTGCTCCTCGATCGGTTCGGCGCAAGCCGCGAGCGTGAGCAAGGCGAGGGGAAGGGCGGAGCGCAGGAGGGTGATTTGTTTCATACCCACCCCAACGCTCCTCCTGCTGTTCCTATCCCGCCCCTGGTTCAGCCCATGGTCGGGATGACGAAGGCGTTCGATCCGTCACCGCCGCCGTCGGGCCAGCGCTGGGTGACCTTCTTGGCCTTGGTCCAGAACTTAAGGCCTTCCATGCCGTACTGGTCGATGTCGCCGAAGCCCGAACGCTTCCAGCCACCGAAGCTGTGATAGCTTACGGGCACGGGGATCGGCACGTTGATGCCGACCATGCCGACATTCACGCGGCTGGCGAATTCGCGTGCCGCGTGGCCGTTGCGGGTGAAGATGGCGACGCCATTGCCGTACTGATGTTCGCTCGGCAGGCGGACAGCGTCCTCGAAATCCTTGGCGCGCACGATCTGGAGAACGGGGCCGAAGATCTCTTCCTTGTAGCTTTCCATGTCGGTGGTGACGCGGTCGAGCAGCGTCGGGCCGACGAAGAAGCCGTTTTCGTGGCCCTGCAGGCTGAAGCCGCGGCCGTCGATGACGACTTCGGCGCCTTCATTCTCTGCCGTGTCGATCCAGCCTTCGACGCGCGCCTTGTGCTCGGGCGTGACGACGGGTCCGTAATGCGCATCGGGATCGTTCGAGACGCCGACGCGCAGCGCGTTGATCGCGGGGATCAGCTTTTCGCGCAGCTTGTCTGCTGTGTCCTCGCCCACAGGGACGACGACAGGCAGCGCCATGCAGCGCTCGCCGGCCGAGCCGAAAGCGGCACCGGCAAGATCGTTGACCACCTGGTCGAGGTCGGCGTCGGGCATGACGATGCCGTGGTTCTTCGCGCCGCCGAATGCCTGGACGCGCTTCGCGTTCGCAGAGCCGCGCGAGTAGATATATTGCGCGATGTCGGAGGAGCCGACGAAGCTGATCGCCGGGATATCGGGGTGGTCGAGGATGGCATCGACCATTTCCTTGTCGCCGTGGACGACTTGCAGCAGGCCTTCGGGTGCGCCGGCTTCCACGAAGAGCTCGGCGAGGCGCACGGGCACGGAGGGATCGCGCTCGGACGGCTTCAGGATGAAGGCGTTGCCTGCCGCAATCGCCATGCCGAACATCCACATCGGGATCATGGCCGGGAAGTTGAACGGGGTGATGCCCGCACCGATGCCGAGCGGCTGGCGCATCGAATAGACGTCGATGCCGGGGCCTGCGCCCTGCGTGTATTCGCCCTTCAGTGCCTGCGGGATGCCGCAGGCGAATTCGATGACTTCGAGGCCGCGCTGCACGTCACCATGCGCATCGTCGACGACCTTGCCGTGCTCGCTCGACAGCAGCTCTGCGAGCTCCTGCTTGTTGGCTTCGACCAGCCGCTTGAATTCGAACATCACGCGGGCGCGCTTTTGCGGGTTGGTCGCCGCCCAGGCAGGCTGGACCTTCTTCGCCTCGTCGACTGCCTTCTGGAGGAGGGCGGCATCGCCCAGTGCCACTTCGGCCTGGACCTCGCCGGTCGACGGGTTCCAGATCTGGTGCTTGCGGGTGGGAGCCGGGCTTTCGCCGACGATGAAATGGTCAACCTGACGCATGGGAGAATCCTCTCTTTCCTTGCCAACGGCCTTGGCAAGCGAGAGGTCCGAAATCAACCGGTTTCAGATGAAACCTTCGTCTTCCGAGGCTATCCCACCGCCGCCATCATCTGAGCGCATAGGATCGCGCCATAGGTACCGAGCGCGTAGCCGAGCACTGCGAGCAGCACGCCGACCGGTGCGAGAGCGGGGTGGAATGCGCCCGCCACGACCGGAGCGGATGCCGCGCCGCCGACATTTGCCTTGCTTCCCACCGCCACGAAGAAAAAGGGCGCCTTGATGATCTTGGCGACCACAAGCAGCAGGACGATGTGGAACAGCATCCAGATGGCGCCGATCGCCATGAACGCAGGCGCGTCCATGATCTTGGTCACGTCCATCCGCGTGCCGATGATCGCCACCAGCAGGAAGATGAAGAGCACGCCGAACTTGCTCGCCCCGATGCCTTCCAGTTCGCGGGCGCGGGTGAAGCTGGCGAGAAGGCCCGCGGTGGTGGAGACCACGACCACCCAGAAGAAGCTGCTTGCCAGCGTCGCATCCTCGCCCTGCAATTCGGCGAAGAAATTGCCCAGCCATCCGCCGAGCAGATGCGACAGGCCGACGACCGCGAAGGCGACGCCGAACAGCAACACGTAGTCGTTCGCCTTCGCCACACGCTCGATGCTGTCCGAATAGTCCTGCATCGTGTCCTGCAGCTTGGTGATCGAGGAACTGTCCGCGCCGAGCCACTTGTCGACCCGCTCATGCGCGCCGGCGCCGTAAAGCAGGAAGATCATCCAGATTTCGGCCACGATGATGTCGACCGCGAGCAGGGCGGCAAAGCCCTCGAGCGGATAGCCGTATACTTCGAGCATGGCCGTCTGGTTCGCGCCGCCGCCGATCCAGCTGCCCGCCAGCGTCGCCAGCCCGCGCCATGCGGCAGTGTCGCCCGAGCCGATAACCGTGGGGTCGAATTGCGCGACGATCCATAGCGCCAAAGGTCCGCCGAGGATGATCCCGACCGTCGCGGTCAGGAACATGATGATCGCCTTGTTGCCGAGGCCGAGGATGCCCTTGATGTCGATGGAAAGCGTCATCAGGAACAGCGCGGCGGGAAGGAAATAGTCCTTGGCGATCGGCCAGAGCTGGCTTTCACTGGTGTCGATCAGCCCGGTGGTCACGAAGAGCGAGGGGACGAGATAGCAGACGAGGATGATCGGCACGAAGACGTAGAACTTCTTCCAGCCCGGCCGGTCTCGCGTGGCGAAAACGAAGGCCAGCAATGCCGCCAGCAGGCCGAGGATGATGCGATCGTCGGTGATCATGTGGTGAGCGTCCCGTCTACTTGTGTCCCTTGCGCGAGGGTCTAGCGGCGCTTTCGCGCAAAAACCATGTTGACCGGGGTGCTGGCCACAGGCAATTCGCGGCGCACCGGGCTGCGGGTATGATGTAATGGTAGCCTGCCAGCTTCCCAAGCTGGACGCGCGGGTTCGATTCCCGCTACCCGCTCCAGGACGTCCTCATGCGCCTCTGCGCTCCGCACTCTTTGGCGCGGGAGGATGAGAGGGGATCATGCGCGGCAAGACCGACCAGTATTTCATGGCCGACCTGTATGGCGAGCTTCAGCTTGCCCCGCAGGCGGAGAAGCGTGCGTGGACTGCGGTGCTGCCGGGCCTCGTGCTCGTGGGCATTGCCGCGCTGGCAGCGCTCTGGTTGAGCGAGCAATATGGCGCGCCGCCGATCCTGCTCGGCCTCCTGCTCGGTTTCGCCCTGAATTTCGCCAGCGCCGACGAGCGCCTGCTGCCGGGTCTCGATGTCGCCTCGCAAACCCTGCTGCGCGTCGGCATCGTGCTGCTCGGGCTGCGGGTTACCCTGTCGGAAATCACGGCGCTCGGCCTGCTGCCCTTCCTTGGCCTCATCGCGATCATGGCTGCGGTCATCGCAGCGGGATTGCTGGCAGCGCGGCTGGCGCGGCTCGACATCCATCTGGGCCTGCTGGCGGGCGGCGCGACCGCGATCTGCGGGATCTCTGCGGCACTCGCGCTATGGGGCATCATCGGCTCGAAGCGGGTGGGGCAGGAAGGCTTCGCCATAACCGTTCTCGGCGTGACGCTGGCAAGCGCGCTGGCACTCGCGACCTATCCCGCGCTTGCTGCAGCAATGGGGCTTTCCGATACGCAGGCGGGTTTCCTCGTCGGTGCGTCGATCCACGATGTCGCGCAGGCGATCGGCGGCGGCTTTGCCGTTTCCGAAGGCGCGGGCGAGGTGGCCACCGTGGTCAAGCTGTCGCGGGTCGCGCTGCTGGTACCGGTGCTGCTGATCGTCGCCTTCGTCCTCGGCAGCAAGGCCGAAGGGGAAGGCAGGCGCTTCTCGCTGAGGCAGGGCGTGCCATGGTTCATCGCCGGGTTCATCGCCGTGGTCGCAGTGAACAGCTTCGTCGCGCTTCCCGAGGTGGTCGGTGACTGGGGTGCTTCGGCGGCGAGCTTCTTCCTGTTGCTCGCTGTGATTTCGGCCGCGATCAAGGCTGACCTTTCCGGTATTTTCGCCTATGGCTGGCGCGCATTCCTGCCGGTCGTGGCATCGACGCTTACGGCTTTCGGCCTTGCGCTGCTGGTAGCGCAGGCGCTCTGACGAACAAACCTGGAGTACCAAGTCCATGAAACTGTTTACCGCCCACCCGAATTCGGTCGGTGAGAGCTATTGGGAGCACATGGCTACGGCGGGCGGTTTCGGGTTGAGCCTGATCACGGCAGGATTCGCTTGCCTCATCCACGGCATCTTCCCCTTCTGGTGCAAGACCACCGGCAGCCGGGCGGTGCGCTCGCTGGCGGATCGGATGATCCACGCACGCACCCGCTTCGACGGCAATGCGCCCAAGGGCCAGCAGATCGACTGGTGTATCTAGGGTTCGATTGAACCCTACTTGGGCGGCATGCGTATCGCGCCGTCGAGGCGGAACTGGTGTCCGTTGATGTAGCTGTTGCGGGCAATCTCGCAGATCAGCGACGCGAATTCTTCCGGCTCGCCGAGGCGTTTGGGGAACGGTACGCTGGCATTGAGCTGGTCCCACATCTGCGGATTGCGATCCTTCATCCCGAGCATGAGCGGCGTCGCGAAAATGCCCGGCATCACCGAGTTCACGCGGATGCCGAGGTCCATCAGGTCGCGCGCCATCGGTAGCACGAGGCCGTTCACACCCGCCTTGCAGCTGCCGTAGATCACCTGCCCGATCTGGCCGTCCTGCGCCGCGACGCTGGCAGTCAGCGTGATGCAGCCACGCTCGCCATCCTCGTTCAGCGGCTCGCTGTTGGCCATGCCGAGCGCCGAGTGGCTGGCGATGCGATAGGAGGATACGAGGATACCTTCAGCGCCGAAGGCATAGTCCTCTGTCGGAAGGCGTTTGTAACCGCCTTTTTCCTTGTCCCAGCCCAGCGTCTTGCCACGTCGGCTCGTCATGGCGCAGTGGACGGTCACGCGCTCCTGCCCGTGGGCATCGCGTGCGCGGTCGAAGCCTTCGACGACCGATGTCTCGTCGGTGATGTCGACTCGCGCGAAAATGCCGCCGATCGCTTCTGCGTGCGCCTTGCCGCCTTCCTCGTCGATGTCGAAGATCGTCACCTTGAGGCCAAGGTCCGCCAGGGCCTTCGCGCTTGCCTTGCCAAGGCCGCTTGCGCCGCCGGTTACCACTGCGGCCATACCCTCGGTCAGTTGCATTCGACTCTCTCCCACTGTCTTTTGCCTGTCGCACTGCTATCGCATGCAGCACACGGTCGCCAATGGAGAGATTGATGAAAGCCGACATGCACCGCCGCCAGTTCCTGTCCGCAACCGCCAGCGCCTTTGCCGCGCTGTCCCTGAGCGGCTGCATGACACGAGGCCCGGCGCTTGCGAATTTCGACGGCTACGGCCCGCTGGTTCCCGACCCCGAGGGGCTGCTCGACCTGCCCGAGGGCTTTTCCTACCGGCTCCTCTCCAGCCTCGGCGATGCAATGAGCGACGGCGGCACCGTCCCCGACAAGGCGGACGGCATGGGCTGCATCCCGCTTCCCACCGGCGAGCTTGCGCTGGTGCGCAACCACGAACTGATCCCGACCGACGGCTCGGGCGGCGACATTGCGGAAGGCTTCGACCGGATTGCAGGCGAAAAGGTGCTTCCCGGCGGCACGACCACGCTGGTCCTCGATGCCACGACGCTCGAGAAGAAGCGCGAGTACCGCTCGCTTGCCGGCACGATCCGCAACTGTTCGGGCGGTATCACGCCCTGGGGCAGCTGGCTGACCTGCGAGGAAGCGGTCACCGGCGCCGAATCGATCGCACCCGACAAGCTTGGCGAATCCCACGGCTGGGTGTTCGAAGTGCCCGCCGATGCCGAAAAGCTCGTCAATCCCGCGCCGCTCAAGGCCATGGGCCGCTTCAACCACGAAGCTGCTTGCGTCGATCCGGAAACGGGCATCGTCTACCTGACGGAAGATCGCCCGGATTCGGTCCTCTACCGCTTCATCCCGAACGTCGCGGGCGAGCTTGCGAGGGGCGGCACGCTGCAGGCCATGCGCATCGCCGGCCTTGCCGATACGCGTAACTGGGAGGCGCCCTCCATGCCGGTGCGCGAGCGCCTGGCCGTCGAGTGGTTCACGATGGACAATGTCGAGGCTCCCGAAGACGATCTGCGCACGCGCGCAGCGGCACAGGGCGCGGCCATCATCGCACGCGGCGAAGGCATCCACATGGGCGATGGCGAACTATACATCTGTTCGACCAGTGGCGGGGCCAAGAAGCTCGGCCAGATCTTCCGCCTCATTCCGGGCCGCGGAACGCGCACGGACGAGATCGAGCTGTTCTTCGAAAGCGAAAGCGAGGAGCAGTTCAACTACGGTGACAACCTGACCGTCGGGCCGAACGGCCACCTCATCGTGTGCGAGGACCAGTATACGGACGTCGTCGACAACCGGCTGATCCTGCTTACCGCTAACGGTGAGCCGCATGTCTTCGGCAGGCTCCGGCTCCAGACCGAGCTTGCGGGCGGCTGTTTCTCGCCCGACGGCAAGTGGTTCTTCGTCAATGCCTATGCGCCGACCCGCACGGTGGCCATCACCGGTCCGTGGGCAGTATGACGCTATTGCGAATTGATCGCAATAAACGAACAAGTCTGCGCAATTAATCGATAAGGGCGATCACAGCGCTCGAAACCCTTCGCGAAACCCTTGCCCGGCCGATCCGTTGGTTGGGTGAAGGTATTCAAGAAGGAAAAATGTCATGGCCGAACTCGGCAACAACGCAAAATCCGGTCTCGTCACTGCACTGAACGGTGCGCTGGCAGACACGATGGCCCTCTATTTCAAGACCAAGAACTTCCACTGGCACGTGGCAGGCCCGCGCTTTCGCGACCTCCACCTCCTGTTCGACGAACAGGCCGCCCAGCTGATCGCGACGGTCGACGATATCGGCGAGCGCGTGCGCAAGAACGACGAGTACACGCTCACCTCGATCGGTACGATCCAGTCGGAAACGCAGATCAAGGACCAGGACGACGTCACGCTGACCGCCGACGCGATGGTCGCCGAACTGCGCGACGACAACAAGAAGCTCCATGACCGTCTGGGGACGGTGAAGGAGGAGGCCGAAAACGTGGGCGACAACGCCACCAGCGGCATCGTCGACGACTGGATCGATCAGGCCGAAGAGCGCATCTGGTTCCTCAACCAGACCAGCAAGTAAGTGAGCCAAGCGGCACACGCATAGCAATTCACGACCCGCCGGGGCTCTTCAGCCGCGGCGGGTTTCGTGTAACTGGAGCGGATATGGCAGAAGCAACGATCATCGAGAATGCGGGCAATGGCGATATCGCCGAATGGCTCGCCGCGCGGCTGGGCGAAGCGCTGGAGAGTACCGAGGGTCCGGTGACCATCACCGTACCGGGCGGTTCGACGCCCTTTCCCATCATCGAGGAACTGCTGACCCGCGATCTCGATTTCTCGCGGCTGGTGGTCTGGCCGGGCGACGACCGGATCGTGCCCGAAGACCACGAGGCCTCGAACACCGGCAAGCTGCGCGCCCTGTTCGAACCGGCGGGCGCGGAGGTCGTCACGCTCACGATCATGGAGCAAGTCCCGCATTTCCACCTCGCCTGGCTGGGCATGGGCGCCGACGGGCATATCGCATCGCTTTTCCCCAACACCGATCCCAAGGTGGACGAGGAGCGCAGCATCCTGCGCCTCACGCCCGATCCGCTGCCGCCCGAGGCGCCTTTCGACCGGATCAGCCTGACGATTCCCGCGCTGCTCGACAGTGACCAGATCGCCTTCGTGATCCGCGGTCACGACAAGCGCACGGTTTTCGACGAGGCGCTGGCGGGGCAGAACGATTTGCCGGTTGCCCGGCTGCTGGCAGGCGCTAAACAGCCTGTCACATGCTTCACCTGATCCCCGCTCCGCTTCACCGTTTCGCCCTGAAAATAGGGTATAAATTGCAGCAGCGCCTGCGCCGCACGACGGGCAGGACGCGCGACGGTGTGAGCGTGATCGCGAAAGATCTGGGCGGCCAGATTCTCGTGATCCGGCACAGCTACGGACCGCAGGCCTGGTACTTCCCCGGTGGGGGTGTTCGCTCGGGCGAAAGTCCCGAGGATGCGGCGCGGCGCGAGCTGTTCGAGGAGACGGGCTGCGAGATCGAAGGTCTCAAACTGGTCGGCCTCGTCGAGGAAACGCTCTCGGGCGCGACGGCAAAGGGGCACCTCTTCGAAGGCGTGGTGCACGACATGCCCGAGGCGGACGGCCGCGAGGTCGTCGAAGCACGTTTCTTCCCGACCCACTCGCTGCCAGAGCCGCTGGCCGACAGCACGCGGCTGCGCCTCAAGATGTGGCAGGACCGGAAGAGCTAGAGCAGGCTCAGCTGCGCGTCGGGGCGCTTGGGCTCTTCTTCTCCGTCGCGTTCCAGTTTCGACAGCGTCAGGCCCATCAGCCGGATCGGCATGGGCAAAGGCAGCACCTCTTCCAGCAGGGCGCGCGACAGCTGCGCGAACTCGTCCTTGTCCTCGATCGCGCGCTCGACGGTCTTGGCTCGGCTGAAAATCTGGAAGTCTGTGTATTTCATCTTGAGCGTCACCGTGCGCCCCTTCGCCTCGGCGCGCTCGATGTAGCCCCAGACGATGTCGATGATGTCCTCGAGCGTCTCGCGTAGCTCACTGCCCGAGGACAGGTCGCGGCTGAAAGTCCGCTCGCCGCCGACCGACTTGCGGATGCGGCTCGAGCGCACTGGCCTCAGGTCGATCCCGCGCGCCGCGCGGTAGAGGTAGTCGGCAAAGCTGCCGAAATGCGCGCGCAGCCACTCGATGTCCTTGGCTGCGAGATCCGCGCCCGTCTCGATGCCGAGCTTCGCCATCTTCTCCGCGCCCTTGGGACCGACGCCGTGGAATCGCCTGACGGGCAGCGACTGGACGAATTCCGCTCCCTGGCCGGGCCGGATCACGCAAAGTCCGTCCGGCTTGTTCTGGTCGCTGGCGAGCTTGGCGAGAAACTTGTTGTAACTCACCCCGGCGCTGGCCGTCAGCTTCGTCTTGGCCTTGATCTCCTGCCGGATGAGCTCGGCAATACGCGTCGCCGAACCGATGCCGAGCTTGTCCTCGGTCACGTCGAGATAGGCCTCGTCGAGGCTCAATGGCTCGACGAGATCGGTGTGGTGGCGGAAGATCGCGCGGATCTGCTGGCTAACCTCGCGATAGACGTCGAAGCGGCTCTTGCAGAATATGAGGTCGGGGCATTTGCGCTTGGCGGTGACGCTCGGCATCGCGCTGCGCACACCGAACTTGCGGGCCTCGTAGCTCGCCGCCGCGACCACGCCGCGCCCGCTCGATCCGCCGACGGCGACCGGCTTTCCGCGCAGTTCTGGATTGTCGCGCTGTTCGACGCTGGCGAAGAAGGCGTCCATGTCGACATGGATGATCTTGCGCAGGCCGTCGGCCTCGCCTTCGCCATCATCGCTGTCGTCCACAAGGCTCATGCCTCCAGAGATAGGGCAGGGCGGCCCGGCGCGAAACCACCCGGAGGTACAAAAAGGGCTGGCCAAGCGCCGCGGCCTCGCGCAAGGCGCAACGCCCATGACCCGCACCAAGCCCTTTGGCAGCGCTGCGCTCGGCGAGCGTGAGCTCATCTGGATGATGGCGCTGCTGATGGCGTGCCAGGCGTTCAGCATCGACGCCATGCTGCCCGCGCTCGACGAAATGGGCCGCGCGCTGGGGGCAACGGGCAACGACCGCCAGTTCGTGATCGGCATCTACCTGCTCGCGGCCGGTGTCGGCGCGCTGTGGCCCGGAGCAATGGCGGACCGCTTCGGGCGTCGCCCCATCCTGTTCGTGTGCCTTGCGATCTACATCGGCCTCTCGCTCGCCTGCGCGATGGTCGAGGATTACAAGACGCTTCTCATCCTGCGTTTCGCCCAGGGGTTCGGTTCTGCGGGCATCGCCGCGCTGCCGCCCGCGATCATCCGCGACCGCGTGGGCGGCGACCGCATGGCCCGCCTGATGAGCCTCATATTCGTGATCTTCCTGCTCGTGCCCGCCATTGCGCCGAGCATCGGGCAGGCGATCCTTATCTTCGGCGACTGGCGCCTGATCTTCGTCGCCATGGCCGCACTCGGCGTGGTGATGACGCTGTGGATCTGGGCGCGCCTCCCCGAAAGCCTTCACGAGGACATGCGCCAGCCGATCCTGCCGCGCACGATCTTCTGGAACATGGTGAGCGCGGTCACGCTGCGCGAGACCATCGGCTACACGCTCGGCAGCGCGCTGGTGTTCGGCGGCCTGTTCGGCTTCATCAACTCATCGCAGCAGCTCATCGGCGAAGCATTCGGGGCGGGTGACATGTTCCCGCTAATCTTCGCTTTCTGTGCGGGCTCGATGGCGCTCGCCAACTGGTCGAACAGCCGCATCGTCGAACGCTTCGGAGCGCGCCGCGTGAGCCACACCGCGCTCTTCGTCTTTATCGCGGTCGCCGCCGCGCAGCTCTACTTCGCCTCGCAGCCGGACGAGAGCCTATGGACATTCGTGCCGCTGATGGCGCTCAACATGAGCCTGCTCGGCTTCGTCGGTGCGAATTTCGGCTCGATCGCGATGCAGCCCTTCCTGGCCATCGCGGGCGCGGCCTCGAGCGCGCAGACCTTCCTGCGCATGACCACCGGATCGGTGCTCGGCGCCTATATCGGCTATGCCTATGACGGGACCGCACGCCCGCTGGCCGCGGCGCTGCTTGTGACGGCCGTCATCAGCCTGGCCTTCGTGCTGTTCTCCGAACGCGGCGAGCTGTTCGGCGAGAAGATGCCCGACGAGGCCTAGGCCTCGCTTTCGAGCTTGCGCCACGCGAGCTGCGCGAATTCGCACAGCAGCGGGCGCGTATCGCGCGGGTCGATGATGTCCTCGACATTGAAGCGCTCGGCGCTGCGGAAGGGCGAGGTGACCTTGTCCAGCCGCTCGCGAATTGCGGCGAGTTCGGCTTCCGGGTCCTCGGCAGCCTCGAGCTCCGACTTGTAAGCCACTTCGAGCCCGCCAGCGATGGGCAGGCTGCCCCAGTCGCCCGAAGGCCAGCAATAGCGGTACTGGAAGGTCTCGGCATTGCTCATTGCGCTGCCGGCAATGCCATAGGCGCGGCGCAGCACGATCGAGGCGAGCGGGACGCTGGCCTTGTAGACCGCGTTCATCGCCTGCACGCCGTAGCGGATCGTGCCGGCCATCTCTGCTTCGCGCCCGATCATGAAGCCGGGGTTGTCGACGAGGTGGACGATGGGCAGGCGGAACTGGTCGGCGAGCTTTACGAAGCGTTCGACCTTTTCGGACGTTTTCGCTTCCCAGCTTCCGCCGAGATAGGAGGGGTCGCTGGCGAGTACCATGACCGGCCAACCGTCGAGACGGGCGAGGGCGGTGATGCAGGCGCGGCCCCACATGCGGCCGATCTCGAACACCGTGCCCTGGTCGAACACCATCTCCATGCAGCGGCGCATCGAATAGACCTGCTTTTCCTCGCGCGGGACGAGATCGAGCAGCGCCTCCTCGCGGCGGTGGACCGGATCGGTGCAAAGCGAGCGGCGCGCAAGCTGGCCGACGTGCTCGGGCATGAAGGATAGGAAGTGGCGAGCACGGGCAAAGGCCTCGGCCTCGCTCGAGACCTCGTCGTCTACCACGCCGTTGCGCGTGTGGATCTCCGAGCCGCCGAGGTCTTCCTTGGCCTGCTGGTGGTCGGTGGAACCCTTGTAGCTTTCGCCAAGGCCATCGACCACGGCAGGACCGGCCGCAAATATCTGGCTGAGACCCTTCACCATGACCGAATAGTGGCTGGCGACCGTCCGCGCCGCGCCAAGCCCGGCGGTGGGGCCGAGCGCGAGGGCCACGACCGGCACCGTGTCGAGGTTCTTCACCACGTCCGACCATCCGGGAACTGCGGGAATATATGTCGCGCCGATCTGTTCGAGTGTCTTGACGCTGCCGCCGCCACCCGTGCCGTCGATCATGCGGATGAGCGGCATTTTCAGCTCATGCGCCATCTTTTCCGCCTGCACCATCTTGCGGGAAATCCCCGCATCGGCTGCGCCGCCGCGAATGGTGAAATCGTCCGCCGTGGCCACCACGGGGCGACCGTTTATCAGTGCCTTGCCGAAGAGGAAGGGAGCGGGAAGGACGCCTTCGAGATTGCCGTCCTCGTCATACTGGCCCTTGCCGGCGATCTTGCCGATCTCGCGGAACGAGCCGTCGTCGACCAGTTCGGCAAGACGCGCGCGGGCATCCATCTTGCCGCGTCCGTGCTGGCGCGCGAGCTTTTCCGGCCCGCCCATCTGTTCGGCCATTGCCTCGCGGCGGCGCAATTCCTCGAGTTCGTTTTCCCAGCTCATTCGTGCCCTCACTCCTCGGGAAGGCACGCTTGCAAGCAACTGGCGGAAAGGGAAGCCCTATTCTTCTTTGGGCTCGACAACCGCCAGCACGGCCTCGACCTGAACCTGCGCGCCCTGGCTTGCGGAAAGCTCGGTCACCGTCCCGTCGAAGGGCGCGGTGAGCGCGTGTTCCATCTTCATCGCCTCGAGCACCATGAGCCGCTGTCCGGCGGTGACCGTGTCGCCCTCGGTCACATCGACCGCGATGACCTTGCCCGGCATCGGGGCGAGGATCGCACCGTCGCCTGCCGCACCTGCACCGGTGCCGCGCGACTGGCGTTCGAATACGAAGCTCTGCCCGTCGGCGAAGACCACTGCGCGCTCGGGATCGACGAACCCGGTTGCGAGGCTGTCGACATGCGAACGTGCTGCGCTGACCGTGCGCGTTTCGCCTTTGTGCGTGAGCGTCGCGTTGAGCTTGCCGGGCGCGTTGAGGCGCAGGCCGATCGGCAGGTCTTCGTGCTCTTCGGTCTCGGCAAGCGCGATGAAGTCGGCAGCGGTCTGCCAGATATCGTCATCCGCCTCGTCCGAAGCGACGAGCGTGTCGAGCTTCGCCTCGATGAAGCCCGTGTCGAGATTGGCGTCCTCGAAATCCTCGTCGCGCAGGCAAGCGGCGATGAAGGCGGCATTGGTCTTCACCGGCCAGATCTCGACGCTCTCGGCGATATCGGCGAGCTGGTCGATAGCCTCGGCGCGGGTCTCGCCCCAGACGACGAGCTTGGCGACCATGGGATCGTAGAAGGGCGAGATCATGTCGCCTTCCTCGACGCCGGTCTCGATCCGCCCTTCGACGCCGAGGTCGAAATGTTCGAGCCGTCCCGTCGAGGGCAGGAAGCCGCCGGTGGGGTCTTCGGCATAGAGGCGCGCCTCGATCGAGTGACCGTCGATGAAGAGCTCGTCCTGCTTCATCGGGATGGGTTCACCACTCGCCACGAGCAGCTGCCATTCGACGAGATCGACGCCGGTAATCTCCTCGGTCACCGGGTGTTCGACCTGAAGCCGCGTGTTCATCTCCATGAAGAAGATGCGGTCGGCGCGCAGGCCTTCGCTCGCGTCGGCGATGAACTCGATCGTGCCTGCGCCCTCGTAATCCACGGCCTTGGCGGCGCGCACGGCGGCGGCGCAGATTTCCTCGCGCGTCGCTTCGTCCATGCCGGGGGCGGGGGCTTCCTCGATCACCTTCTGGTGGCGGCGCTGGAGCGAACAGTCGCGTTCGAACAGGTGGACGACATTGCCGTGGCTGTCGCCGAAGACCTGCACCTCGATATGGCGCGGAGAGGTGATCCATTTTTCGAGGAGCACTTCGTCGTTGGAGAAGCTGGCCTTGGCCTCGCGCCGGCAGCTTTCGAGGCTCGCCTCGAAGTCTTCGGCCTTGTCGACCTTGCGCATCCCCTTGCCGCCGCCGCCTGCAACGGCCTTGATCAGCACGGGGTAGCCGATGGCGTCGGCTTCCTTCTTGAGGCGCTCGACCGACTGGTCCTCACCCTCGTAACCGGGGGTGACGGGCACGCCGGCATCGCGCATCAGCTTCTTGGCGGCGTCCTTGAGGCCCATGGCATCGATGCTCGACGGCTTGGGGCCGACCCAGATCAGCCCTGCATCGATCACGGCCTGCGCAAAACCCGCGTTCTCTGACAGGAAGCCGTAACCCGGGTGGATCGCCTCGGCGCCCGTCTGCTTGGCTGCGGCGATGATCTTCTCGCCCACGAGATAGCTCTCGGCAGCGGGCGAAGGACCGATATGAACCGCTTCATCGGCCGTGCGGACATGGAGCGCCTTGTCATCGGCATCGGAATAGACCGCCACTGTGGCGATACCCATCTCGCGCGCGGTGCGGATGATGCGGCAGGCAATTTCGCCGCGATTGGCGATGAGGAGCTTAGTTATCATCGTTCGCGACCCAATCCGCGCCAACTGCGGCGCATTGCGATGGGGGGACCATCGAAAAACTGACGTTGCCGACCTTCCACGATCCGTCCCCGTCCTTCACCATGCTCATCGAATTGATGCCGCAATGGCTGACCGTGTCGCCAACATGAAAGCTGTAGGGTCCCCAGACCTGCGCCATGTCGCCGTCCACCAGCACTTTTTCATAGACCATGGTTTCATCAAGGCCTGCGGGCGAGCTGAGCCAGTTTTCGAGGTGGTTGGCTGTCGTACGCAGCTGGACCTGCCAATTGCCCTCTTCCATCCGGTTGTGGATGTAGATCAGCCCGTCCGGATGCATCGTCCCGGCGAGCGCGGTCTTGTCGTCGCTGCGTAAGGCGTCGAAAAAGGCATCGACCCCGGCAGTAACGGCGCGCTGTTCGTCGCTGAGACTGTCACTGGTGTCGTTTGCGTGGGCGGGGGCGGCAACCAGCGCCGCGGCCAATAGGATGTGTCCTCTCATGCTGGGGGTCGCTACGCCAGAGGCGCGCGCGCTTCAAGCTACCAACCAGCAACAGGGCGGAAATCGTGGCGTGACCAGATGATCGGTTCATCCGGGCCTGCCGGCCGGTTCCAGATCGCCTGGAATAATGCGGTGGTCATGTGCCAGGCTTTTTCCGGTCCGCTGACCCGGGTGCGACTGTCCCATGCGAGCTGCCCGCGATCGAGCACCTTGCGACCGATCGCTCCGTAAATGTTGGCCGCCGAGAGCACGGCCCAGCGGTGGCGGAAGCGCAGGCGGCTTGCGCCCAGGCGCGCGGCGGCCTCGTGCTTCTCCATCAGCGCGATCATGCGCGGCATCAGGCTGGCGAGGACGAAGCGGTGTTCGGGCTTGGCGTGCTCGCCCGGCGCAAGGCCGACTTCGGCGAGCCATTCGGCGGGAAGGTAGACGCGGTTTGCCGCAGCATCCTCCACGATATCTCGCGAGATATTGGCGATCTGGAACGCGAGGCCGAGATCGTTTGCCCGGTCGAGCGTATCGCCGTCGTCGGGATGTACGCCCATGATATGCGCCATCATGATCCCGACGGCGCCCGCGACGTGATAGCAATAGCGCAGCATGTCGCGCTCGTTCTTGGGACTGAAACCGGTCGCATCGAGCGCGAAACCGCCGATCACGTCCTTGGCCATGTCGTAGGTCAGTCCGCACTCGTCGGCGACGAGGCCGAAGGCGTCGAAAGCGAAATCGGCCGTCGGCTGTTCGTCGAGCGCGCGCTTGGTAAGGACGCGGATCGCCTGGATGCGGTCCTCGGCCTCTTTCTGCGTGCCCTGGTCGCCCAGCGGGCCGCCTTTTTCCTGGTTATCGGCAATATCGTCGCAGCGGCGACACCATGCGTACAGCAGCCATGCGCGCTCGCGCGTCGTGCGGTCGAACAGCTTCGATGCAGCCGCAAAGCTGTGCGAACCGATCTCGATCGAATCATGAGCCTTCTGGACCAACGCCGCACGCTCGCGCCCGCCACCCGCACGCGCCGGGGTGGGCCTCAGGTTCTGCGTGGTGAGTGGGCGAGGCTTGTTCAGAGGTCGGAGGCCTTCATCTTGAAGATCGGTGTATGCGGCTGGTAGCTTTCCATTTTCTCCAGCAACGCACTTAACGTCTCTTCGGCGATGATGATCCCCTGGTGAACCGGACGCACGAAGCCGACTTCGGCCATCTTGCGATTGAAGGCGATCAGTTCGTCATAGAAGCCGAAGGCATTGAGCAGTCCGACAGGGTTGTCGTGATAGCCGAGCTGCGCCCAGCTGACCGCTTCCCACAGCTCGTCCATCGTGCCGACGCCGCCGGGGATGGTCACGAACCCGTCGGACAGGTCGGTGAACTTCTGCTTGCGCTCGTGCATGCCCGAAACCGTATGCAGTTCGGTGCAGTCGTGGTTGGCGACTTCGCTGCTGGCAAGCGCTTCGGGGATGATGCCGATCACCTCGCCGCCCGCATCGAGCGCGCCCGATGCGACCGCGCCCATCAGGCCGAGCCTGCCGCCACCATAGACGACGCCGATGCCGCGCTCCGCCAGCCCTGCGCCGACGTCACGTGCGAGTTCGAGATAACGCGGGTCTTCGGGCGATGCCGATCCGCAATAGACTGCAAGACGCTTCATTCACTCACCAGATCTTCAACCATCAGTCCGGCAGTCGCCTTTGCGCTGCCGACGACGCCGGGAATGCCGGCGCCAGGGTGTGTCCCAGCACCCACGAGGTAGAAATTGTCAAGCACATCGTCGCGGTTGTGCCCGCGGAACCAGGCGCTCTGGGTCAGCACCGGCTCGAGGCTGAAGGCGCTGCCCTTGTAGGCGTTGAGGTCCATCGCGAAGTCGCGCGGGGCGTAGTGGAACTTGGTCCGGATGCGGTCGTGAAGGCCCGGGATCAGGCGCCGCTCGAGCTCGTCGAGGATGCGCTTTTCGAGGATCGGGCCCATTTCCTGCCAGTCGACCGCCAGCTTGCCCATGTGGGCGACGGGCACGAGGGCGTAGAAGGTGCTCATGCCTTCCGGCGCCACGCTCGGATCGGTCACGCTCGGGTGGTGCAGGTAGATCGAGAAATCCTGCGGCAGCACGCCGTGGTCGTAAATGTCCTCGAGCAGTCCCTTGTAGCGCGGACCGAACAGGATCATGTGGTGCGGGATGCCCGGCCAGGTGCCCTCGATGCCGAAATGGACGACGAAGAGGCTGGGCGAGAAGGTCTTTCGGCTCAATGACTTGGCGTAGCTCTGGCCGCGCTTGGTGCCTGCCAGCAGGTCCTTGTAGCTGTGCATGATGTCGGCATTGCTGGCGACCGCGTCGAAGCGCTGCTTGAAGCCGGAATGCGTCTCTACCTCGCTGACCTTGCTGCCCAGCGTGTGGACCCGCGTGACCGGATCGTGGAGACGCACGGTGCCGCCGATGCGCTCGAAATGCGTGACCATGGCCGCGATCAGGCGGTTGGTGCCGCCCTTCGCCCACCAGACGCCGCCGTCCTTCTCCAGCTTGTGGATCAGCGCATAGATGCTGCTGGTCTTCATCGGGTTGCCGCCGACGAGCAGCGTGTGGAACGAGAGCGCCTCGCGCAGCTTCTCGTTTTCGACATAGCTCGAGACCATCGAATAGACGCTGCGCCAGGCCTGCTTCCGGGCCAGTGCCGGGGCGGCCTTCAGCATCGACTTGAAGTCGAGGAACGGTTTGTGGCCGAGCTTGACGTAGCCTTCTTCGTAAACGCCTTCGGAATATTCGAGGAAACGCTGGTAGCCCGCAACGTCGGCCGGGTTCAGCTCGGCGATCTCGCGGAAGAGCTGCTCTTCATCGTTCGAATAGTCGAAATTCGTGCCGTCGGGCCAGTTGAGCCGGTAGAACGGCATGACCGGCATGATCTCGATATCCTCGGCCATCTCGTGGCCGGTCAGCGCCCATAGCTCGCGCAGGCAGTCGGGATCGGTGATGACCGTCGGTCCGGCGTCGAAGGTGTGGCCGTCCTTTTCCCAGTAATAGGCGCGCCCACCCGGCTTTGCGCGGGCCTCGATCACAGTCGTCTCGATGCCTGCCGACTGCAGGCGGATGGCGAGTGCGAGCCCGCCGAAACCCGATCCGATCACGCAGGCGGTCCTGCCGGTGGGCGCGGGAATGAAGGGTCCGTCGCTTTCGGCAGTAGCGACAGGCGGAGACGTCGGTTCGGCGTTCATGAAATTACCCTTGGACGAGTGGTGCGCCCTTGCCAAGCAAGGCCTTGACGGCGCGTGTGACAGGTACGGGAGGCTTGCCTGTCAGGATGCGCATTTTGTCGAGGCGGGACGATCTGGCGGCGTAAAAGCGTTCGATGAGTGGTTCCGGTAGACAATAGAAGCGCTCGAACACGCGATATCGTTCCTCGGGAATCGCGGCCTGGAAAAGCATTTTCCCAAGCATCCGGTAGTAGGCGGTACGGCGCCAGTGCTCGTGCGCGCGCGCCTCCACGAAAGCAGGGAGGCCGGACAGGTCACGTGCTGCAGCATCGGCAATGGCGAGTGCATTTTCTACCGCGATGGGCATGGTGTAGCTGGTCAGGGGATGGACGAAACCGCCCCTTGCGCCCGCCAGCGCCACGCCCGGTGTCTCCAGCGATGCGCGATAGGCGGCAAAATCGCCCCCGGTGATAACGGGCAGGACGCCGGTCTCTTCGTGCACCAGCTCGGCCTGCCAGCCCTTTTCCTTCGCATAGGCCGCGATCCGGTCGCGCAGCAGCGGGGCATCGAGGGCAGGGCTGTCGGCGTAATAGGTGTCCTCGACGAAGATCTCGTCGGGGCCGAGCGGCAGGAGGTAGACGAAGCGGTAGGCGCCGGGCTGCTCGACCGTGGCGTCCATGATGACCGGGCGCTCGATCCCGTGCGGCGAGGAGGTACGCAGGTGCTGGCCGAGGAAGACCTGCCAGCCGCCGGTGAGATGCTCGCTCGGGCCGGCGTCGCGGCAGTCGATCACGACCCTGGCGGCGATCCTCTCGCCATTTTCGAGCGTGATGCCGGCCTCGTCGATCCCCATGACGCGGCTGCCCGTGCGGATGGCTTCCTGTGGCAGCTCACGGCGAAGTCCGGCATCGAAATCGCGGCTGTCGAGCGACCGGTAGTCGCTATTCAAACGCCTCCTATGCGCAGGAAAGCGGACCTCGTTGCCGCCGGGCCACTGCGCCTTGTCGAACCCATCGAGCAGCGCTGTGCCGTCGGCGTCGAGATCGCCTTCGAACCAGCTCCAGCGGTGATTGCCACCAAAGCTTTCGCCTGCCTCGAACAAGCCGAATGACAGTTCGGACGCCTTGCGCCTGAGGGCGATCGCGAGGAGCCCTCCTGCAAGGCCGCCGCCGACGATCGCGACATCGAGACCGGTCGAAGTCACCTATGCGCCCGGACTGTCCGGTCGGGCCTTAATTGCAGGCCTCGATGTGCGAATTCATTGCGTCCTGCATCGCCGCCTGCATGCGCGTCTCGTAGGCCGAGAGGCGGTCGGAATTGAGCAGTTCGAACTTGCGCTGCTGGATCAGCGGGTTGAGCCGCTGGAAGGCGGGCAGGAACTTGCTGCCCATGGCCAGGCGGCCGAATTCCTCGATCTCGGCGCGCGTCAGCGTGCGCAGCACCTTGGAAGTGGTCGCCCGCTGATCACGGTCGAAGGCGGTGCGGTCGACCTCGCCGCCCTTGTTCTCGACGGCGCTTTCCATCGTGTTCTGGAGGTTCTGGTTCTGCCCTGCGGCAATGATCACCTTCTGGCCGAGCGGCGTGCCATATAGCGCGGCACCCTCGCGTGCTTGCTCCTCGGTCAGGTATTCGGTCACGAGGTCGAGCATGAGGCTGCGGATCGCGTTGGCTTCGGCCCAGTGATACTCGCGCATCTCGTCTTCGCTCTTTTCGAAGATATTGTCGATCAGGCCCGGGCATTCCTTGTCCAGCAGCACGAAATCGGGGTTCTCCATGTAGAACCGGCGAAGCTCGGAAACCGTGTTAGCAAACGAGGCTTCGTGAAGCGCGTCGGGCGACATGACCGCAACGAGGTGCGCGTGAGCGGATTCCTCCGCTGCGACGATGGGCGGGGCAGTGTCCTGCGCCTGCAATGTGAAAGGGAGTGCGAGGGCAAGACCCAGGCTGGCGACCGCGGGAAGGAATGTCTTCATGGCCAAGGTTCTATTGCGGTGACTGCCGGGGCGCAATGCGAGAATTACGCCGGCTGGAACGCGCTGCGCGCCTGCACGTTGGCTTGGCAATAACGGAGGGAAATCCCGTATGATACGTCTTGTCGCCTTGCCCCTGATCGCCGGTCTGGCATTCGCAACGCCGGCTCTCGCGCAGGAGGTCGAGGAAAGCGCACCGGTGCCCGCCGGTCCGCCGGAAACGATCTTCGATGGCGACTACCTCAGCGTCGGTATCGGGGTCGCCTACAATCCGAGCTATTCGGGAAGCGACGACTACAATGTGAATGTCCTGCCGATCGTGCAGGGATCGCTCGGGGGCATCGACATCAATCCTCGTCCCGGCGGCTTGGCGCTCGATTTCATTCCCGATCCCGACGAAGGTATCGCGTTCTCGGCCGGTCCGATGATCCGGCTTCGCGCCGACCGCGACGATGTCGAGGACATTAACGACGACATCGTGGCGCGCTACGGCGAACTCGATCGCGCCGTCGAAGTCGGGGTCAGCTTGGGTGTGTCATATCCCAAGCTTCTCAATCCTTTCGACAGCCTCAGCTTCAATGTCGATGCGGCATGGGATGTCGCGGGCGCTCATGGCGGCATGGCGATCAGCCCGAGCGTGACCTACTTCACGCCGCTGAGCCGCGCGACGGCGGCCTCGCTCACCTTCAGCACCAACTTCATCGACGACGATTTCGCCGATTATTACTACACGGTTCCGACGCTCAACACGCTGGTGCCCGATCCCGACCTGTTGCCGGGATTCGATGCCGAAGGCGGGATGGAAAGCTACGGTCTGACGCTGTTCCTCGCCCACGATCTCAGCGGCGACGTGACCGATGGCGGATTGTCGCTCGTGGGGATCGGCGGCTGGTCGAAACTGACCGGCGATGCTGCCGATACGCCGTTCACCTCGATCCGTGGCGATGCGGACCAGTGGTTCGCCGCAATCGGGGTTGGCTACACGTTCTAAGGTTCGTCAATCGCTGACGACGCGCTCGGCCCATTCGGCCTTCTTGCGCTCTGCCCATGCGATACGCTCCTTGAGCTTTCCCTCGAATGGCTCGCCTACAGATATGGGCAGCGCTTTCACCTTGCCGATATCGAGGGCGTAGATCTTGTCGTCGTCGCCCAGATAGGCGCGTGCTGCGACGCCTTCGGAAAGGTCGCCCTCGACCTTTCTGATGCTCGAGGTGTCGACCGACATCAGCCATTCCGAATGGCTGTTCGCGAAGACGAGGTAGGCGAGGGCATCGTCTTCGCCGAGCGGCTTCAAGTACCGAACTGTGCCGCGTCTTTCGCGTCCGCCGGCATAGGCGCGTCGGCGCAGTATGCGCAGACGGGCGTGATAGAATCCCGCATAGACAAGCATGAGACCGAAAAGGACGAAGATCACCGCCATGAAGGTCGGCATGTCCTCGAGGTCGGGGAACAGGCGCAGGCCAGACGCGATCATGGCAATGCCAACGCCGATCGACAGTAATGCCCGCAAAAAACCCGCCCTCCGAAAGTGCTCCGGAGGACGGGTCTAGCAGGCAAAGCCTAATTTTTGTCGATCAGTCTTCCGAAGCGCTGGCCCCGGTCGTGCCCTCGGGCAGAACCGGACGCGTATCGGGCAGCGGCGCATCGCGGTCGCCCGTCTTCAGGTAGGTGTCGAACCAGCGCATCATGCGCAGGTTGTAGTCGTAGCGCGCGGCAGCCTTCTGGTTGCCGTGGCCTTCACCCGGATAGAAGACCATGCGCACGGGCAGGTCGGGCTTGCGGATCTTGATCGAGCGGTAGAGCTCGAGGCTCTGGCCCGGATCGACGCGCGTGTCTTCCTCGCCATGCATGATCAGGAGCGGCGTGTTGGCCTTGTCGACATGGTAGATCGGCGAGACTTCGAGCATCTTCTGCCAGTTGTCCCACGGCCATGCACGGCTGTGGACGTTGTACATCTCGTAGGGGATGTCGCCCGTGCCGAATTTCGAGACCTGGTTCGAAATGCCGACGAACATGACGCCGGCTGCGAATTCGGCGCTGTTGTAGGTCGAGGACCATGCCGTGGCATAGCCGCCGTAGGAGCCGCCGGTCACACCGACGCGGTCTGCATCGGCGATGCCTTCGGCGACGAGTGCGCGCTTGGCGTCGACGAGATCGGTGAACTCGGGATCGGTGTAATTGCCCTGGTGCTGTTTCGAGAACGCCGTGCCGTAGCCGGTCGAGCCGCGATAGTTGGGCAGGAACACCGCATAGCCCTGGCCCGCGGCGACATGGCCCGGCTTCGAATAGGCGGTCTGCCAGCCGTTGCTGTCATGCGCTTCGGGGCCGCCATGCACGTTCATGATCAGCGGGGCGCCGCCACGCGGAGTGCCGCCGACCGGCTCGATCAGGACGCCTTCGACTTCCTGGCCGTCACGGGCGGTGAAGCGGAATGTGCGCTGCTCCCCGAAGTCGATTTCCGACAGCCAAGGATTGTGCATCGTCCAGCGGGTGAAGCCATTGCCGTCGAGCCTGAACAGCTCGTTCGGGTGCTGCGGCGCATTGGCCCGCACCGCGACGGTATCGCCTGCCGTGTCGATGCCGGTGATGATCAGCGCGCCGGGATCGATTTCGCGCGCCAGCGAGCCGTCGCGGTTGTGAATGCGCAGCACGCTCTGCGCGCCGACATGCACGGCTGCGACGAGGCGGCCGTCATCCATGTATTCGACGTCGACCACGGCTTCGGGTTCGCCTGCGCGGTGCGGCGTGATCGTGCCGGTGGCGGTGTCGACGAAGTGGATCGTGGTGGCGGCCGGATCGTTCATGTCGACTGCGGCGATCAGCGCGAGCTGGCTTGCATCGGGCGAAATCTCGACATCGTCGATCTTGCCGGTGGTCTCGATGACCATGCGGACATCGCCGGTTTCCATGTCGAGGATGTTCACCTTCTTGGAGGTGTAGGCATCGTCGATCTGCGTCGACGGCGCGGTCTCGATCACGCCGATGCGGGCATTGTCGGCAATCTGGAACGAGGTCACGTAGCCGGGGACGGTGACTTCCTGCGGCTCTGCATCGACTTCCATGCCGATACGCGCGCGGAACAGGCGGTTGAGCTGCTGCTCTTCCTCGTAGACGACCGAGTTGAAGCCGGCCTTGCGCTCCTTCTCGCGGGCGCTGTCCTCGTCGGGACCGACCAGCAAGTGCATGTGCGTGCCGCTCGGGCTCCATGCGTAGGAGCGAACGCCTGCGCCATCGACCGCGGCGAGCTTGCGATAGGCACCGCCGTCGACGGGGATGCCGTAGACCGCGCGGTCTTCGTCGCCATCGGTCCACAGGAAGCTCATCATGCGGCCGTCGGGCGAGAAGGCGATGCCCGAAATGGACATGTCGTCGGGCAGGAATTCACGAGTGTTACCCGGCGCATAGGCAAGGTTGAGCTGCTGCGTGGTGGTACCGTTCTCCTCGCCATCGGTGATGTCGGGCAGGCTCGCGGTCGTGTAGGCGACGCGGCTGCCGTCGGGCGAGACGGCGATCGCGCCGACGCTCTCCAGCTTGGCGACATCTTCGGGCGTCATCGGGCGCGCCTGTGCCGTGGCGGCGATCGAGACGCCGGCAAGCAGGGTTGCGGCAATGGCGAAAGAACGGGTGGTCATCGGGGTTTCTCTCCTCGGGTAAATCTTGTGGGCGCACTCATAGCGATGTGGTGTCCCTTGGCAAACCGAGGGCTTGGCAGAAGGGTCCCGAGCGGGCATCACCCCTGCCGACACAGGGGAGAGAGACTATGCGCAAACTGATTGCCGGCCTTGCCGCAACTCTGATGGCCAGCGCCGCGCCCGCACTGGCACAGACCACCATCATCCATGCCGACGGAATCGTCACCGATGCCGACAAGCCGGTCCAGGGCCGCGTGACCGTGACCGTGACCGACGGCCGGATCGTGAGCGTGGAAGAAGGTTGGACAGGCACGCCCGACGGCGCGGAAATGATCCATCTCGAAGGCAAGACGCTCGTCCCCGGACTGATCGACCTGCACACCCACCTCTCGGGCGATCCGAGCGGCGAATTCTGGCGTGCGGCGACCACGCCGAGCGAGTGGAATGTGCTGGTCGCGGCGAAGAACGCCCGCATCACCGCGCTCGCAGGCTTCACCACCGTGCGCGATGTCGGCTCGCGCACCGACCAGGTGATGCAGATGCTTGGCCGGGCGACCGCGGAAGGCATGCTTCCCGGACCGCGCGTCGTCACCAGCGCGCGCACCATCGCGATCGTCGGGGGACACGGCGACATCAACGGTTTCCGCCGCGAGGTGAACGATTCCCTCGGCACCTCCTTCGCCTGCACCGGTCCGGTCGAATGCGCGGAAAAAGTCCGCCTTGCCTCGAAATACGGCGCGGACCTCATCAAGATCACCGCCACCGGCGGCGTGCTCAGCCAGCAGGGTCGCGGGCTCGAGGCGCATTTCTCCGATGAGGAGATGCGCTCGATCGTGACCACTGCGGAATCGCTCGGCCTCAAGGTCGCTGCACACGCCCACGGCGCACGCGGGATCGAGGCGGCCGCCCGCGCAGGCGTGCACACGATCGAACACGGCACCTATCTCGACGAGGCCGCGGCCAAGGCCATGCGCGAGAACGGCACCACGCTGGTGCCCACGCTGATGGCCTTCGAAGGCATCAAGGGGAACCTCGGCAAGGGCTTCTACACTCCGGTGGTCGAAGAAAAGATCCGCGCAGTCAGCGAATATGCCAGCACCATCGTCGAACGCGCCCGCCGCTGGGGCGTGAAGGTCGCCTTCGGCACCGATGCGGGCGTATTCCCGCACGGCCAGAATGCGGGCGAGTTCGCGCTGATGCGCAGTAACGGCATGAGCAACCGCGAGGCGCTGGCAAGCGCCACGACGGGCGCCGCCGCAATCATCGGGATGGAGAACGAAATCGGACGGATCGCGCCGGGCTATTCGGCCGACATCATCGCGGTCGAAGGCAATCCGCTGGAAGATGTCACCGTACTCGAGAATGTCGACTGGGTGATGGCGCGCGGACGCGTGATCGAGTGATCCGCCTTTGACGGGACGGGCCTAGCCCTCCTCGGCAAATCTCCGCCAGCTCGCAGGTGCCTGGCGACCCTTGGCTTCCTGCGCCGCGATCGCGCTGCGCATGATGGCCTTCGGGTCGCCGGTTCCGTTGCGATGGTGGGCGAGGGCAAGCGTGGCCAGGCTTCGCGCGTCTTCGGGGTCATGTGCAAGAACATCCTCGAGGCGCCGGATGGCCTTGGTGTCATCGCCTTGCGACAGAGCCAGCGCCACGAGAGAACGCCGCGCCTTTTGCGCTTCGATCGGGGCGAGCTCACCACCGTCGACGAGCGCCAGCAGCGCCTCTTCGCGCAGGCTCGCGTCATCGGCAGCTTCGCCGGCTGCGTAGAGTTTCTCGCTCGCAACATGGCGCTCATGCGCGGAATTGGCCTCCGTGTAGGCCACGTGGCGATAGAATTGCACCGCGCCTTCGAGATCGCCTTCGGCCAGCAGCGCATCGCCTTTGGCAAGAGCGCAGATCACCAGCTTGCTCAGCTTCTCGTCGTCGGACACGCAATCGCGCTTCTGCATCCTGCGCACGGTGGCATGTGGTGACATTCCCGATCCCGGGACCAGGCCCGGCGTGCCGACATTGGTGGCGATGTTGGTTCCGGCGAAGGGAGCGGCGCGCGGGAGCCGCGATCCGACGCTGACGCGGCGCTCGGCCTTGTCGGGGTCGGCGATCACGATGATGGGGGCTTCGGGCTTTTCTTCCTCGCCCTCGGGTTCGCCCGATTGCGCCCACGCTGCAGCGGGAAGTAGCAGGGCCGCGACGGCAGGCAGGGCGATGATCTTCAACGTGTTTTCCCTTGCAATGGGCGCGCAGGATGGCCGCGGCAGGCCCGAAAGGCAAATCGCGGCGCTATCGCCGTTCGTCGAGAGCGGTTGCGCGGCAATCGGTCACGATTTCCAATCTTGCGCGATATCCCTAGAAGCGCGGGCATCACACAGGGGAAACACATATGAAATTCGTCCGCAGCGCGCTTTTCGGCGCATCCGCTCTCGCACTTGGAGCTTGTTCGACCACCGGCAGCGTCGATGCCGGTACGGTCGCCGCGGCAAGCGCCGCAGAGGTCGCGGCCGAAGTCGACGAGCCGAGTGCGCAGGATGCGGCCCACGAGGAACTTTTCGCGCTGTTTGCCGATGCGGACGAGCGCGAACTGAAGCTCAACCCCATCAGCGCGCTGTTCCGCGGCGACATGCGCTATGCCGACCGGATCGGCGACTACCTGACCGACGAATTCAACGAGCTGTCCCGCGAGGATGCCGAGCTCAATCTCGCCAAACTGGCGGAGATCGACCGCAGCGCGCTCTCGCCGACCGATCAGCTCGCCTACGACGTCTTCGCCTATAACCAGCGCCAGACATTGAAGGGGCTCGAGCCGCAGATCCTCGCGGTTACCGACGTTCGCCCGGTCAACCACTTCTCGGGCTTCCACACCTTCTACCCCGGCTTCGCCAGCGGCCAGAGCGCAGCGCCTTTCGCCACGGTCGAAGACTACGACAACAACCTCTCGCGCCATGCGAACTACGTCGAACTGACCGACCGCGCGATCGCGCGTTTCCGCGAAGGCATGGATAGCGGCGTCTTCGAAACGAAGCTGACAATCGGCAATGTGATCACGCAGCTCGATACGCAGCTTGCGCTCGATATCGAGGAATCGCCTTTCTGGATGCCGGTGACGAACTTCCCCGACAGCTTCAGCGAGGCGGAGAAGGAGCGGCTGACCCGCGAATACCGCGCCTCGATCGGCGAGATTTACGGTGCTCACGAGCGGCTGCGCGATTTCCTGCGCGACGATTACTACGAAGTCGCGCGCGAAAGCGTCGGCCTCTCCCAGATGAAGGGCGGCGAGGCGCTCTATCGCCAGCTGATCGAGAACACGACCACGCTGCCGCTCGAGCCCGACTACCTTCACGAGCTGGGCCTGTCCGAAGTCGCGCGCGTCAAGCAGGGGCTTGAGGAGATCAAGGCCGAGGTCGGCTTCGAAGGCACGCTCAACGAATTCTTCGACTACGTGCGCACCGATGCGCAGTTCAAGCCGGAGAGCCGCGAGGCGCTGACGCAGAGCTATTACGATATCGGCCACGCCGTCGACGAGAAGATCGGCGAGTACTTCTCGCTGACGCCCGAGACCCCGCTCGAGATCAAGCCCTACGAGCCCTATCGCGAGCAGTTCTCTGCCGGTGGCTCCTACCAGAGCGGCGCGCCCGACGGTTCGCGCCCGGGCACCTTCTATTTCAACGCCTATGACCTGCCGAGCCGCCTGACGACCGGCAACGTCACGCTCTACCTCCACGAGGGCGCACCGGGGCACCATTTCCAGATCAGCCTGGCACAGGAGAATACCGATCTTCCGGCCTTCATGCGCTTCGGCGGCACCACGGCCTTCGTCGAGGGCTGGGCGCTCTATTCTGAGACGCTGGGCTACGAGATGGGCTTCTTCGAGGATCCGTGGAACCGCTATGGCACGCTGCAGGACGAACAGCTGCGTGCTATGCGCCTTGTGGTCGACACGGGTCTCCACGCCAAGGGCTGGACCCGCGAACAGGCGATCGATTTCATGCTGGAGAATTCCGGCATGACGCGCACCGAAGTGGTGGCCGAGGTCGAACGCTACATCGCCATTCCCAGCCAAGCGCTCGCCTACAAGGTCGGCGCGCTCAAGATCCAGGAACTGCGCAAGCGCGGCGAGGAGCAGCTGGGCGAGGACTTCGACCTCAAGGCCTTCCACACGCAGGTGCTCAACACCGGCGGCCTCCCGCTGCCCGTACTCGAGGCGAAGATCGACCGCTGGATCGCGGCTGGCGGCAAGTAGGTCGCGGCCCTCGAAGGCTGCGAAAATCGGCGCTTCCGCTGTCCCGATCCGGCACAGAGGGGCGCGCGAGCGGCATTTTTCGGGAACTCTCTCAGCGCCTAAGGGATTTTACCCGGCAGGACGGAGGGAATGAGTTCACGGAGATAGCCCATGTCGAGCTTGTCCTTCCATAGCAGTCGCCCCGATCGGTGGGTGAAGCCCAAGGCTTACAGCGATGCGTCGCTTCGCCGTATGACCCATGGGAAGATCCTGCCGATGGAAGAGCCGGGGTTTTTCGCCCGCCTCTTCGGTCGGGGGTAGCTGCAAAGGTTCAGTCGTAAGGACACTACCTGAAAAGTCGGGGCCGGGAGTATCGCTACTCCCGGCCCCTTCCTTTTGCCTCGTGTGGAGGATGGTGGAGGTCAGTACTCCTCCGGTTCCTCCGGCGTTTCGGCAGTGTGGGTCGGTCCGGCATCCTTTTCGCCCCGGGCGAGCTTGAACACCACGCCCGACAGCAGCGCGAGCGCCAGCAGGTTGGGCAGCGCCATCGCCGCGTTCGAGATGTCGCCGAGGCGCCAGACCAGCTCGGAGGGCTGGGCGGCGCCAAGGAAGATCACCACGCACCACAATACGCGCCACGCCATGTGCAGCTTCTTCTCGCCCGCGCGGTTGGAGCCCTTCATGCGGTCGTAGAGGAAGGTGATCGCGCGTTCGCCGTAATAGCTCCATGTCAGAAGCGTGGTGAAGACGAACAGGATCAGTGCGATCGAGGCGATCAGCGTGCCGATCGGGATGCTCGCGATCTCGACCGGGAAGGCCGCCGCAAAGGCGCCGCTGGTCATTTCGAAACCGACGCGGTCCGATTGCCATGCGTGGACCACCGTCTCGGTGCCCGCGGTGAATTCGCCGCGGACGGTGAGGATGACGAGCGCCGTCATGGTGCAGATCACGACCGTGTCGATGAAGGTGCCGAGCATTGCCATGCGGCCCTGCTGTTCGGGATCGTTGGTCTGAGCCACAGCGTGGGCGATGGCGGTCGAACCCTGGCCGGCCTCGTTCGAGAACAGGCCGCGCGCAACGCCCGCGCGGATCGCCATGATGATCGCCGCACCCGTGAAGCCGCCGACCGCGCTCTGCGGGTTGAAGGCACCGTGGAAAATCAGCGCAAAGGTCTCGCCGAGGTCGCCGAAGTTCAGGATCAGCGCGATCACCGCCATCACGATGTAGGCAGCCGCCATGAACGGCACGACGCGCTCCGCGACGTTGCCAATCGACTTGATGCCGCCGATGATGACGATGAAGACGAGGATCGCGACGATCAGCCCGCCGAGCCATTCCTCGATGCCGAACAGTTCGTTGAGGCCGTCGGCCACGGCGTTCGCCTGGATCGAGTTGCCCGTGACCAGCGCCGAGAACAGCGTGCCGAGACAGAAGACGATGGCGAGCCAGGTCCACTTCTTGCCGAGGCCCATCATGATGTAGGTCATCGGACCGCCGCGCAGCACACCGTCGCTGGTGCGCTCGCGATAGCGGATGGCGAGCGAGCCTTCGGCGAAGGCGAGCGCCATGCCGAACAGCGCGGTGATCCACATCCAGAAGATGGCACCCGGACCGCCCAGTGCGATCGCGGTGGCGACACCGGCAAGGTTACCCGTGCCGACCTGTCCCGAAAGAGCGGTCGATAGTGCTGCGAAGGGCGAGATCTCGCCGTCGCCAGCGCTCTTGCGACCGGCGAACAGTCCCTTCATCGCCGATCCGAGCTTGACGATCGGGTAGAACCGCAAGCCGACCATGAACCACAGGCCCACGCCGAGAAGGATGAGTGCTAGCGGCGGGAAGGGAATGACGGCCTCGCCATTCCAGGTTCCGCCCCAGATGAAATCGGATACGTTGGTGACCGGCTCGACGAGCCGTTCGCCCAAGCTTGGTGCTTGGCTTGTTGCCATTACTGAAATTCCCCTCATGCGTCCCGCAGGAAAGCGCCAAGGCTAGCTTTGCCGCGCGCGCTTGGAAAGACGCAATTGTGCCTGTCTCCACCGCTTGCCTTTTGGGGCGCGCCAGCCTACATGCACCGGCGTCTTCCGACATCGATGTAGGATTGAAGCCCCTCCCGGACTTGAACCGGGGCGGCGAAACCCCCATCCCGGAAGGCAGACAGTTTCAACGCGAGAGCATCAGCAAGATCATGGCAGACACGCCCGACAAGACACCCAAGGCCGCGAAGGGCAACAAGACCTCGCCCGCCGAGTTCGTCCGTCAGGTCCAGACCGAAGGCCGCAAGGTCGTCTGGCCGACGCGGGAAGAGACCATCCGTATCTCGATCTTCGTCTTCATCATGATGACGATCCTCTCGCTCTTCTTCCTCGGCGTCGATTCGCTGTTCGGCGCCGTGGTGCGCTGGCTGATGACGCTGGCCTGATCCGTCTACGAGGGTAACAAGAACATTATGGCACGCTGGTACATCATCCACGCCTATTCCGGCTTCGAGAACAAGGTCCGCGATTCGATCATCGCCGAGGCCGAGCGTCTGGGCCTTTCCGAAGGCGTCGAAGAGGTTCAGGTCCCCACCGAGACCGTGACCGAGGTAAAGCGCGGCAAGAAGGTCCAGGTCGAGCGCAAGTTCATGCCTGGCTACGTCCTCGCCAAGCTCAACATGACCGACGACGTCTACCACCTCGTGAAGAACACGCCCAAGGTGACCGGCTTCCTCGGCAACAACAACAAGCCGCAGGCGATTTCCGAGAAGGAAGCCGCACGCTACTTCGGCGGTGTGGAAGAAGCCAAGTCGGCTCCCAAGAAGCAGATCAACGTCGACTACGAGATCGGCGACCAGGTCAAGGTGCTCGACGGCCCCTTCGCCAGCTTCAACGGCCTCGTCGAGGAACTCGATTTCGACAAGCAGAAGGTCAAGGTCTCGGTCTCGATCTTCGGCCGCGCAACGCCGGTCGAGCTGGAATTCGAACAGGTCGAACTGGTCAAGTAAGACCGGCTCCAACGCCAAATTCGAAAGAGGCGTCCTTCACTGCGAAGGGCGCCTCTTTCCGTATCTGGAAACCGTCTCAGCTAAGTCCGAAGTTCTCGTCCACCAGGCGCGTCGCCATCTTGCCTGCCTCGCGGTCCTCGGGATCTGCCAGGACAGAGGAAGCTGGTGCCTCGAGACGGTAGGTCAGCTTTCCATCGTCGATCCTGCGTGTGGCCGTACCGCCGAGCATCTGCGGGACGATGCGGGTCAGCAGCTTGGTGCCGAAACCGCCTGCATCGCTTTCCCAGCCCTCCCGTTCAGCCTCGCTCAGCGTCTCTTCCCACTGGAGAACGAAGCGCTGGTCGGCATCGCGGCCCGACACTTCCCACGAAAGCGAGATCGCGCCCTCGCCGGACTGCGATAGCCCGTATTTCTGGGCGTTGGTCGCAAGCTCGTGAACCGCGAGACTGATCTGCTGCGCTGCGTCGGGGGCGATTTCAAGCGAGCCCGACTTGATCTCGACCGCATCGGGATGCGCCATGAGCAGCGGTTCGAGCTGCTCGCGCACGACGGCGACGAGATCGCCCGAATACTGGTCGGTGCCGCGCATCACCGTGGATGTTGCAAGGGCGAGCGAACGGATCCGCCCCGTCAGCGTGTCGATGAATTCGTCAGTGTTGGAATGTCCCCGCGCGGTCTGCTTCGTGAGCGATGAGACGACCGAGAGCAGGTTGGCGCTGCGGTGGACCGCCTCGCGTGCCTGGACCGACAGCTTGGCATTCGCCTCGCGCAGTTCGGCCGTCCGGTTGGCCACGGTCGCCTCGAGCGTAGCGAGCGTCTTCTCGTGTGCCGCGATCTCGTCGCGCAGCTTGTCGTTGGTCTCCCTGAGCTCGGCAGGCGAGGGGAATGCGATGAGCGTCGGGATCAGCCGGAACAGGGTAATGGCGGTAATGGCGGAGACCACGCCCGTCGCCAGTTTGACCAGTCCGACATAGGGATAGATCGGGTACCACAGCGTCACGATCGAGAGCAGGTGGGTAAGACCGCACAGGAGGATGAAGGAAGCGAACAGCACCACAAGCCCGGCATGCGGGATGTCCTTGCGCTGGCGCAGGACCGTAAGCAGCGCGATGGGGATTGCCGAATAGCTCAGGAAGATCAGCATGTCCGAGCCCGCCCAAAGCAAGAGCAGCCAAGGCTGCCAAAGCAGGCACATGCCGTGCGGCATATATTGCCAGACGTCGGTAAAACTATCCATGAACCCCTCCCACCTGCGCCGTTCGCCGCGCAGCTGGACGAACAACGCGGGAGGGCGGAAAAGGTTTCGCCAAATCGGGGGTTTAGGGAATTGTCCCTAGGTGCCGCTGATCAGGTCGGCACGATGCCCAGCTTGCCGGCATAGGACAGGCTCATCATGATTACGTCGACCGCAACGTGCGCGATGATGCAGGCCCACAGGTTCCCGCCGCAGCGATAGCGCAGCCAGCCGAAACCGATGCCCACGACGCCGGTGATGATCACGCCGCCAAGCCCCTGGTAGAGGTGCGGCAGGCCGAAGAATGCCGCCTGGATCAGGATGATCAGCCACATGCTGCCGCGAAGGCCGCCAAGCCGCGAGAGGCGGTCCATCAGGAAGCCGCGCCAGAGCAGCTCCTCGCCGAACCCCGCAGCGAAAACCGCGACAAGCAGGATCCACAGGACGAAGTGGAACGGGCTTTCGGTCACCCAGCCTAGCACTTCGCCGACGTCGGGCGTTTCCAGCCCCAGGGCCGAAAGCAGCATGCTGCCGACCGTGAACCAGATGATGATCGCGATTGTTGCACCCGCCGCAATCAGCAGCGTGCGTGTCCAGCTCGCAGGGGCCTTCAGGTTCCAGGCTTCGCCCAGCGCCCCGTCCTTGCGCAACCACATCCACGCGACGAGCAGTGCGGCCGCCATGCCCAGCGCGGTCGATACGGCTGCACCTGTCGAGCTAATCGTGAAGACGCCCTGTTCGTTGGTGTAGCCCCACATCAGGACCGGCGGGAATTGCGCGGCGAAATAGACGAAGGCGATGGAGACGAACTGGAGAACGAAGCGCCCCCAGCCGAGCGGCTTGGCGTCGCTGATCTCTAACGGCTTTTCGCCCGTTTCCTGCGTCACTGCATTGTCGGTCACGCTGCGCTCCTCGTCCCTTGCGCATAGAAAAAGGGCGGCGCCCCCACGAAGCACCGCCCTAACATGGCTTTTTCAGGCGATCACGCAGCCTTGGTGCGTTTTCCGCCCTTCTTTGCCGGTGCCTTCTTGGCAGGCGCCTTCTTCGCGCTGTCGCTGTCACGCAGCGCGGCGAGTTCTTCCTCGACCTTCCGCTCGCGGCGCATTTCCTCGATCTCGCGCTCGACACCCGCATTGCCGCGGCAGATTACGCTGTCCTCGGTCGCGAATTCGGTGCGCTTCTCGAGATTCTCGATGTGGTCCATGCGGCGCTCGGTGCGGCTGGCATAGCCCGAGCCTCCGCCCGACTTGCCGCTCGCATTGCCGTCGGCCGCCATCTGGTCCGACAGGCGCTGTTTCACGTCCTCGCGCTTGTCTTCGAGCTCGGAAACCGCGGCTTCCATTTCCGCCATGTCGGCAGACAGCTTCTCGATATCCTGCTTCAAGCGTTCGATACCGGCGCGGCAGTCCTCGCGGGCGAGCAGCGCCTGGCGGGCGAGGTCTTCGCGCTTGTTGTCCATCGCGATCTTCGCCTTGTCTCCCCAGTCGGCTTCGCGCAGCTCTGCCTGCGTCAGTTCGGCCTCGAGCCGATCCTTCTGGCGGCGTGCCTTCGACATCTCGCCGGTGAGGCCGATCAGCGCCTCTTCGATTTCGCGCTGGAGGCGGCCGAGCATCTTCGCCGGGTTCGATGCCCCGTCCAATGCGCTCGTCACATTGCTGGAAATGAGTTCTTTCACCTGGATGGCGATACGAAACATGTTTGCGTCCCCCTGTTGCGGTCGAATACTTCCCTAATGACAATGTATTAAGGCTTTGAGACCGGAAAGATAGGGCCGTTTTAACCATCAGATGCGGTAAAGGCGGATTTTCCTACTCGCGATGACTTTCGTATCGGGTGGGAATGACTTTCGTCGCAGTTCCCTCCCCTCGCTCCCGCGTGCAAGGGGTGGACAGTTTTCCCTTCAGGACCGTGTTCCATGCGTTTCATCCTGAAGGGACTGCCCGAAGCGTCTTCCAACCTGCGTCCAACAGGGCGCTGCAAGGCTTGCATTTGCGCGCAGAATCGCTATGTGCGCGCCTTCCCAAGCGACAGTTCGGGATTCCACGCGGGAGGCCAGCCGCAAGCAGGCCGCTCGACCGCTCAACATGAGGCTGCATCGAAAGAGACAGCCGACAGTGTGAAAGGAGGCCAGTAATGGCCAAGAAGATCGAAGGCTATATCAAGCTGCAGGTGCCCGCGGGCACTGCAAACCCGTCGCCCCCCATCGGCCCGGCTCTGGGTCAGCGCGGCGTCAACATCATGGAATTCTGCAAGGCGTTCAACGCTGCCACGCAGGACCTCGAAAAGAACGCTCCGATCCCGACCACCATCACGGTGTACGCGGACCGTTCGTTCAGCTTCACCACCAAGTCGCCGCCGGCTTCGTTCTACCTGAAGAAGGCCGCCAAGCTTAAGTCGGGCTCGAGCGAGCCGGGCAAGGTTTCGGCCGGCACCATCAAGAAGAGCGCCGTCAAGGAAATCGCAGAGGCCAAGATGAAGGACCTCAACGCGAACGATATCGACCAGGCAATGAAGATCATCGAAGGCTCCGCGCGTTCGATGGGCCTCGAAGTGGTGGAGGGCTAAGACCATGGCCAAGCAGACCAAGAAGCAGCAGGTTACCGCCAAGCTGGACCGCGAAAAGCTCTACACCGTGGACGAAGCTATCGCCACGCTGCGCGAGCACAAGGCGAAGTTCGACGAGACCGTCGAAGTCGCGATGAACCTCGGCGTCGATCCGCGCCACGCAGACCAGATGGTCCGCGGCATGGTTTCGCTTCCGGGCGGCACCGGCAAGGACGTCAAGGTTGCCGTCTTCGCTCGTGGCGACAACGCCGATAAGGCCACTGCAGCAGGTGCCGACAAGGTCGGTGCCGAAGATCTCATGGAAGACATGCAGAACGGCAACCTCGACTACGACCGCGTGATCGCGACCCCCGACATGATGGGTGTCGTCGGCCGTCTCGGTAAGGTGCTCGGTCCCAAGGGCCTGATGCCGAACCCGAAGCTCGGCACCGTCACGCCGAACGTGGAACAGGCCGTGAAGGACGCCAAGGGCGGCCAGGTCGAATTCCGCGTCGAGAAGCAGGGCATCATCCACTCGGGCATCGGCAAGCTGTCGTTCAAGGATGAAGACCTCAAGGCGAACTTCGAAGCGCTGACCGGCGCGATCGTCAAGGCGAAGCCCTCGGGCGCCAAGGGCAAGTACGTCCGCAAGGTCACGCTGACCTCGTCGATGGGCCCGGGCCTCAAGGTCGACCTCGGCGAGGTGGAGGGAGCATAAAGCTCTTTCCTACTGCGTCAGCAGGAGACTATCGCCGCGCTCATGCAGCGAAGCGGTAGCGCAACAGAAACGGGCCGGGGGGAAACCTCCGGCCCTTTCTCATTGTGGTGACGGCTCGGCCTTCAATTGCCGCGAATAGAACCAGCCGATCCCGATCAGGCTCGCACCCAGGGCCACGAAGCTGGCGACACGGATCAGGCCTTCGAGACCGGCGGTATCGAAGATGAAGACCTTGATCACGGTCGCGGTCATCAGCACGAGCGAGCCGACCCGCCAGGTGCGCTCGCCGAGCCGGCTGCCGATCAGCAGGAAGGCGATCGCCATCACGATGCCGACCAGCGAGCGCAGCAAATCCTCGGACTGGCTCATGGGCAGCTCCGGCAGGATCGATCCGGCAAAGACCTGCCTCAGGAGCGTGATCGCTGTCAGCGTGGCGAGCGCCATGGCGAAGCCGTCGATGGCAATGCGGTAATCGGGCAACCAGCGCCTCAGCGAGAGCAGGGCGGCGATACCGACGGCTCCGGACAGCAGGGCGAGGTTCGCAAGCGGGGCAGGGCCGACAGCCTGTATGTCGAACAGCGGGTTGTGCAGCAGCAGGCCGAACCAGAAGAGGTGAAGCACTGCGAGACCCGCCAGCCCCGCCGCGGCGATGCGGTTGCCTTCACGACCGGCGATGCCCTTGGCGAAGGCCCATGCGGCGGACAGCAGCAGCGCCTGCCAGAAAGTGCGCTCGGCAAGGCCGAGGTCGCGGAAGTCGGTCATGCTGTCGATCGCGAAAAGCTGCTTGAAGACCACGTGCAGCACGACCAGCCCGATCGGCAATGCGGCAGGCCAGAACATGAGCCTGCGCTCGCCGGGCACCGATAGCTCCATCATCACCGCTCCCAGCGCCAGAGGCAGGAGGAAACCGAAGGTTTCGCGCAGGCTTGGCAAGTCGGACAGCATCATCGGGCTGCCCGCCAGGGCCTCTCCGCCGCCTTGTAGCCACACGCCCAGCGGTGTGAGTGCCCAAAGGGCGATGCAGATTGTCAGCGCGAGCATCGCCATCTGCCGCTCCGGAAGGCGCAGGCGAAGCGCGACGATCCCAAGTGCGGCGACCCAGACGAGTGCGATCGGGGGCAGGAGCTGGGCAAGCGTCGCGAAGCCGAGCAGGCCGGCAACGAATTCGGCGCCGCGCCGCGTATTGCTGCGAGCAGCGACGAGCGTCAGTGCTGCAAACGGCGCCAATCCGGCCAGCCAGCGTAGGGCGGCGAGGAAGTCCGGTGTGCCGTCACCGGTGAAGAGGCGTTCGACCTCTGCAAATCCGCCATCGCTCGGCACCAGGGTGAGAGCGACAAGAACGGAGGCAATCACGGCCAGCGCGCTGAAGGCCCGGCCCTTGTCCATGCGATTTCGCATGACCGCGATCAGTGCGAGGGCGATCGCCGATGCTGCCAAGGGCGTCGCCCAGTCGGGCAGCAGGCATAGGGCTGCAAAGAAGGTCAGCGCGGCGCCGGAGGCGAGCGCGGCCACGGTCTCGAGGGGCCGGTCCTCTTTCCAGAGGAGGCGCGCGGAGTAGAGAGGGAAGGCGGCCAGTACGAGGCAGGCGAGTGCCTCGGTAAAGCGGACCGCATCGAAATCGAGGCTTCCGAACTGGGCGAGGGTCACGATGCCGACAGCGAGCGGTATCCCGGCAGCCATGGCAGGATCGACGAGGCTCGAGCGGTCCTTCCCGAGATGGTAGAGTGGAACGCTTGCGAAGAGCACGGTCAATGCGGCTGCGACTAGTCCGAACTCTAAGGCGCCGAAATCGGGCCAGAGCGCGAGCAGGACCACGGCTATGATGCCCGCCATGACGTTGGCGACGCGCATTTCGGGCCGGTTCCATGCGAAATACGCGAGGGCTGCGCCGAGCAGGATATAAAGGCCCCAGGACAGCGGTTGGAAACCGGCGGACTGGACGAGAATGGCGAGCTGGATACTCGCTACGCCTGCCGAGATGAGGCGGGCCGGATTCTCGTAAAGCTTGGAGACCAGCATGGTCGGCAGGATCGCGCCGAGGACGAGCGCATAGAGGCCGATGGCGGCCACGTCCGCCATGCCGAGGTCGCCCTCCATCAGCAGCAGGAAGCCCCAGCCAAGGCCGCCGACCAGCGCTGCAAGGCCCAGCCAGGGCCGACCCTGCCTATTGCCCGTCTGCGTCAGGCCGCCGGTTACCAGCGCAAGGTAGAGCGCGAGCACGGGCAGGTTCGCATCCTCGCCGCCGACCAGCAGCGGTGCCATGAAGCCGCCGATCAGCCCGAGGATCGCGCTGGGCAATCCGAAGCGGAAAGAAACGAAGATCGCCAGCGCGGTGACCGACGCGAGGCCGAGGAAGGCGAAGGTCTGGCCGATAAGGCCATATTGCGTGCCCGCAAGGTAGAAGCCGGCGTAAATCGTCGCGAGGCCAGCACCGGAGAGTGCCTGACGGACACGATCGTCGCCGACCCGGTCCTCGAAACGGTAGGCCGCTTCGGCGAAACCGAGCAGGCCGACCCCGAAGAGGAAGGCGAGGATGACTCTGACCGAAGGGATAAGCCACCCTTCTTGGATCGAATAGCGAACCGCCAACACGCCCCCTACGGCCAGCGTGATCCCGCCCGCCCAGATCGGAAGCCGGTGTCCGAAAATTTCCTCAAAATCGAACGGTTGCGCCGGCGGATCTTCCGCAGTCTCGAGCTCTTCGGCAACCGCAGCAGCCTCCGAGGGTGGTGCGACGTCCTCAAGTCCCGCGCTGACAGCTTCGCTTTCCGGCGCGTCGAGCGCACTCACGAGACGAACGCTTGGTTCTTCCGTCTCGACAGGTTCGGCGCTCTCGGCCTGCTCTTCGCTCTGTCCGGTCTCTACTTCCGTATCGGATCGCCTCGGCGACGACAGCGCGAGGAGGCGCGCGGTCATGTCCATATGGCTGCTCTCGAGATCCTCGAGCCGCTGCTCGGCCAGCTTCAGGCGCTGGTAGAGCGCGGCGCAGGCGAACATGAGCCCGAGAGTGAGCAACCACAGCATGGTGCGGGAAGGCTAGCCGCGCCGCCGCCCAACGCAAGCGGAGGTCAAATTCCCCCGTGGGTAAATTCGAAGCCTTCCTTCGTGAGGCCGTCGCAAAGATCCTTCATGCAGGCATCGAGATCGGCCCGGTCGGTCGAGCGTACGACGAAATTCGACCCCACCTTGCCTTCGCGGAAGAAGGGATAGCTGCCAATCTGGCAGTTCTCGTGTGCCTGTTCGACTTCGCGCAGCATGGTCGAGACCTCGCTTTCGGGAATGAAGCCGCCGACAGTTTCCGAAATTAGTGGTGCACCGCCTTCCAGCGAGCCGGTGAGCGCGTCGAGCATTCCGGCTGTAATATGCGGGACACCCGCCATCAGGTGGATATTGCCGATGCGGATGCCGGGCGCACCTGACATGCGATTGGGAATGAGCTCTGCGCCATCGGGCACGCGCGCCATGCGCAGTCGGCCCTCGTTCAGTCCGCCCTTGTCGGCATAGTAGCGTTCGAGCGTGGCGCGTGCCTGCGGGTGGATGATGACATCGACTCCCAGCGCCTCGGCCACGGCATCGACGGTAATGTCGTCATGCGTCGGGCCGATCCCGCCGGTGGTGAAGAGATAGTCGTTCGCTTCGCGCAGTGCGTTCACCGCTTCGACGATGCGCTCGATCACATCGGGGACGACGCGAACCTCGGCAAGGCGGATGCCTTGCACCTGCAGCCAGCTGGCGACTTGCGCGATATTCTTGTCGTGAGTGCGGCCGGAGAGGATCTCGTCGCCGATCACGACGAGCCCTGCGGTAAAGATGCGATCGGTCATGGGAGGCTTGGTAGTGCGGCTGGCAGCGGAAAGCTACTCTGCTGCTTCGAGTTCCTCGTCGGCTCCGCGCGCATTGGCTCCCTTGCGACGCAGGGCAAGGATGCCATCGTCCACCGGATCGGTCTTCATGCGCTTGCGATCGAGCACGTATTCCTGGTTGAGCCGCCAGGGATACTCGATCGCGTTCTTCGGCATGATGTGCTTGGCCCGCTGGATGTAGCCCGACGAGAAATCGAAGATATCGTCTTCCTCGAGCCCGTGGTTCTCGGGAAGCACGGGGACGGCAATGTCCGTCCCGGTCTCGCGCATCTCGTTGAGAACGCGGCAGACATAGTCGGAATTGATATCCGCGCGCAGGGTCCAGCTGGCATTGAGATAACCGAACACCACCGCAAGGTTGGGCAGGTTCGAGAACATGCAGCCCTTGTAGTAGAAGCGCTGCGCCAGATCGACCGGTTGGCCTTCCTGCGTAAGCTGGATCTTGCCGGCCACCGCCAGCTTGAGGCCGGTCGCGGTAACGACGATATCGGCGGGCAGGAAGGTGTCGTCCGCAAGCCGCACGCCGCCCTTCTCGAATGCTTTGATATGGCCGGTGACGACATCGGCCTTGCCGCTTTTCAGCGCTTCGAACAGGTCGTCGTCGGGCACAAGACAGAGCCGCTGGTCCCACGGATCGTAAGGCGGGGTGAAGGGCGTTAGATCGTAGTCCTTGCCCATGATCTTGGTGATCTTCTTGTGCAGGAACTGCTTCACCTTTTCCGGCTTGGTGCGCGCACGCTTGAAGCCGATGTCCTGCAGGCGAATGTTCTTGAAGCGCGTGATCCGGTAGGCGAGCTTCTCGGGCAGGATCTTGCGCAGGAAATTGGCAACGCCATCCTTTGCCGGGCGCGAGAACATCCATGTCGGCGTGCGCTGGAGCATGGTGACCTTGCCGGCCTTGTCGGCCATCGACGGAACGATAGTCACTGCGGTCGCACCGGAGCCGATCACGACCACGTTCTTGCCGGCGTAGTCGAGATCCTTGGGCCAGAATTGCGGGTGGATGACCTGACCGTCGAACTCGCCGAACTCGAAGCCTGGGTCATAAGGCTCGTCGTAGTCGTAATAGCCAGAGCCGAGATAGAGCCAGTTTGCGGTAAGCATCTTGCGCTCGCCGTCGTCGGTTTCGAGCGTCACGTGCCAGCGTGCGTCGGCCTCGCGCCAGTCCGCCGATAACACCTTGTGGCCGAAACGGATGTGACGGCGGATGTCGCGTTCGTCGACGATCTGGTCGAGGTATTCGAGAATCGCCGGACCGTCGGCGATGGATTTTTCGTGCTTCCACGGTTCGAAATCGAAACCAAGGGTATGCATGTCGCTGTCAGAGCGGATGCCGGGATAGCGGAACAAGTCCCAGGTCCCGCCGAGGTTTTCGCGGCGCTCGACGATGGCGAATGTGTGCTGCGGCGCCTTCTCTCTCATATGCGCTGCCATGCCGATGCCGGATATGCCGGCACCCACGATCAGCACGTCGAAATCGGTGGCGCGGTTGCTTGTCGGTCTCTCTCCCATCCGCACAGACTAACCCAAGGCCGCACGAGAGGGAAGTGTAAGTTGTCTAGTGCAACTTAATTGACCCGGCGGGCAGGCCCGTCGAGCGAGCGTGCGGCCAGCGCTTTCCTGCGTTCGGCAGGGGTCTGTTCCAGGAAATTCCTGGCAGTATCGGCCTGCGGAACGATCGTCGCGCGCGAATAAGGGCCGAATGCGAATCGCGCGAGCAGGAGCGCGACCACGAGGGGGCCGAAATAGAAGGGAAACGTCCTGAGGAGGGTGAGCAGCGTTCCATCTCGAAAGCCCAGCACCGTCATGGCAATCGCGAGAGAATAGGCCAGCCGGGCGAGCGCGCTGGCGCGCGATACGAGCAGGTAGCGGTAAAGCCCGCCGAAGATCAGCGCGAAGATCGCCGACTGGATGATGATGCCGGGGTAGCCGAGGCTCATCCAGCCGATGCCGGGCATCGAGGCGGTCATGCCAACCGGGCGGCCATAGTCCCACAGTGAGAACATCTTGACCGGCGATCCCACCGGTTTCTCTTCCCACAGGACTCGGGGAACCGGTTCGGTGAAGACCTGCAGGACGTGGGCGAAATAGTCGTAGGTCCCGGTCCGCTGGGGCACGGCATAGACGATGTATTCGAAGTACTCGAGGCTGGCGAAATCCATGTGCTCGAGGGGATCGAGCGACTGCTCGTCGATATAATCTGGCCCCATGTCCTCGACGATGAGCGATCGCACCGCACCGCCGCGGTCCACCACGATCTGGTTGAAGGCCACAGCCGCCACGAGGGCGAGAACGACAGCACGCCAGTCGAACCACTTGCGGTCTCTTTCGAGCAGCCAGCCGATGGCAACGGCTGCAAATGCGAAAATGATTGCGTGCCGTGTGCCGGTACCGGCCTGGAGAAAGGCGAAACCTGCGAAATAGGCCCAGCCCCACCAGCGATAGCGCGAGAGCCAGACCATCATGACCGCCATGGGCGCCATCATGAGCGCGGAATCGGTGAACCACCCGTTGCCCTGGATATTGACCATGTTCCCTGTCGCGGCGTCGCGAACCATGGTCTCGAAATGGTTCGAGCGACTGACCCAGCTGCCGAGCTGCGAGTAGAGCGCGAGTGGCGTGAAGAGCCCCACGGACACGATGATCGGCCAGAAGAGCTTGGCGCGCATGCGGTCGGCCTGCTCGCGAGGAACAGGCCGGGCCGGACGGGAGCCGATCCAGAGCGTCGTTGCAACGAATACCAGCATGGCGAGGTTCGCCCCGAGGATCACCGTGATCTTGTCGTCCATCGAGGGCTGGAAATCATACAGGCGGTAGACGAAGTCGAACTCGTAATACCGCGCCACGAAGGGCCGAAGCACGAAGACGAATCCGTGAAACACGAGATAGAAGCTCGCCGGGTGCGCGAGCGATGCAGCCGGATGGCGCAGGTAGGCGATCACCGTCGCGGCGAATACGACCAGGGAAACGATGAGCAGGAAATCGTACACGGTGCCGGCTGCCTTAGCGGCTCGGCCGAATGAGGGACAGCATCATTGCTTTCCGCGCAGCGTCGTCAGGAGTTGCCGGATGTCGCCCAATCTCTCTTTCGCGAAGGTCTGGGCGAGGAACTCGGGCAGTTGCCATTCGAGCCGTTCGAGCGCCTGCCGCGTGGCTGGGACAAGCTGGCTGGCCTCTGCCACGACCAATGGCAGCACGAGCAGCGGCAAGGGCGCACCCGCAAAGGAAAGGAGCACCGCCACGAACAGGGCGAGGGCGGAGCCCGCGAGATAGATCGCCATCACGCGGGCGTGCGAATTGCCTGCCGCGAGCACCGCGACCGGCGCGGCGGACAGGGACCTGAGGCTCGCAGCGAACAGCAGGATCACTGCCGTGACCGGATCGAAATAGGTCTGGCCCAGGGTGTAGAGACCCTGCAGCCATGCACCTGTGGCAAGGAGGACGAGCGAGAAGCCGAGGCATACGGCGAGAGTCACGAGGGTCATCGTGGCCAGCATCCGCCGCTGGATTTCGCGCTTCTCGCCTTCGAGATAGCCGCTCTCGTAGAACTGCATCGCGTAAGTGAGGTTGGTGAAGAGATCGAGCAGGCGCGTCAGCGTGCGTGTCGCCACGAAGCTGGCCAGCATGACGGCTCCGAAAGCTGCGCCGACCAGCAGGAGGTAACCCTGCAAATTGAGGCCGAAGACCAGCGGCACCAGCATGAAAGCGAGCGAGGGACGCCACAGGCTGGCCATGCTCTGGCCTTGGCCCGCGCGCTCGCCTGCGAAGATTTCCGGGGCGGCCTTGCGCGCAGAGAGAAAGATGACCGTGGCCGCCACACAGCGCGCCAGAGCCAGCGCCATCGCCAAAACCGCGAGGCTTTCCGAGAATGTTACGGCAGCGGCGATCACCACGATCTCGATCAGGCTGGCCGCATTGTAGAGGAAGATGTGGTCCGGATAGCGGCCGGCGACACGGAAAGGGATGTCGAAGACCGCCATCTGGCTGGTGGCGAAGATGTAGAGGGCAAGCCAAGCGGCCGCCTGGGCCGCGTCCATGATGTCCACTGCGCCGCCCCGATCGAGCAGCGAGGGTACGAGGAACATCGCGCTTCCGGCAAACAGCAATGCGAGGACCGCGGTCGAGCCTGCCGAGATGGTCCATGACGCGCGGAAATCGCTTCGTGCGCGCTCCATTGCGCCCTCCCGGGCTGCGGCGAGCGCTGCCGTGCCGCCGGCTCCTGCAAAGGCGTTGCCGACCAAGGCGATATAGGCGGGGACCGAGAAGATGATCAGCCATGTGCCGATGCGTTCGGCGTCCCATGCCGCAAAGAAGATGGGCAGCGTTGCGAACTGCACCGCGATGCGTGTCGCGATGGATGCGAGGTTCGCTGCGACACCGCGCAATATCCGGCGGCGGTCGCTCACGCCTCGTAGCCCCGGCGCAGGACCTTGCGCCCGACCGATTTGGCCAGCTCGACGCCGGATTGTGCCACACCCAGGGCGCGCAGACGGTTGTTCTCGCGGACGGGATGTGCGGCCCACTGGCGATAGCGCGCTGCGACCGGCCCCTCGAGCAAAGCCGTCCACTGCTCGACGAGGCGCTCCGGCGTGAACTCGAGCGCCTTCTGGCTGCCAGCTTCGACGATCGAGCTGTAGAGTTCGCTCTCGTTCGCAAGCCGATCGACCTGCGCGAGCACCTCGTCCCTTGTGGTGGCGAGCAGGTGGTCGATGCCGGCCGTACCGGCCTGCGCGAAGGCGCTGTCGGAGCCGCCGATGAAGGGCACGCGGCCGATCCACGCGTTGATCATCTTGTTGGCGGGTTTGCGCGACTGGCGGGCATGGCCGAAGCTGCGGATGCCGATGGCGATGTCGATGTCGGAGAAATCGTGCCAGTGATCGGGGTCGCGGGCCACGAACTCGAGGCCGCGCTCGGCAAAGAGCCGGTTCCATTCGTCCGCGCTGGCTGCGAGATTGCCCGACACATTGCCGAGGAAGGCAACCCTCTCGACCCTTTCACGGGACGGGTCGCGGGGAATGATCCCGGCCTGCGGCCAGAGATACTGGAAAGCGGCATCGTCACACAGCAGGTCGGCATTCTGCTGGATATGGAACTGCGCCCACAGAACACGCGGGTAATCCGCCTGGATGGAGACCTGGAACATTCCCGCCCGGGCGCCTGCACGGCTGAGCGTCTTGGCTTTCGCGAGGTTGATCCGGCCCTCGGCAGGCTCGGTCGCAATCTCGATCCCGCCAAAACCGGCATCGCGCAGGCGGCACCATGTCTGGACGGTCCAGCAAAGATCGCCGTTCTCGGAGAACGAGGCGAGGATGTCGGGCCGGTCTCTCAGAAGCGCATCGAAGTCGTCGGAGGCGATCGCCTCGGCAGCACCGAAGCGGTCGTTGTGCACGAAGCGGACGGGCGCGGGCGAGACGAGCGGGCGCGAGCCTGCAGAGACGACGCAGTCGCTCATCGCTTGGCCATGCCGTCTTGCGGCCCATGACGCAGCATTAGCTCAATCCCCCGGCATCCACCGGGGCTACTTTCCACGAGTTCGGCCATGCTGCAAGCATCGCAGGCACTCGCTTTCGCAGAATCTCTCGGCTAGGGCGTGCGGACAGAGGAGATGCCATGAGCAAAGAGGGGAGCAGCCGGCCGCACCGTGTCACGTCGATCGACGTCGCCGAGCGGGCAGGTGTCAGCCAGTCGACTGTCAGCCGGGCGCTGTCGGGATCGGAGACGATTACCGAGGCGACGCGCCGCCGGGTAGAGCAGGCGGCCGCGGAGCTTGGATATCACGTCAACATGCGCGCCGCCGGCCTGCGCAAGGGCGAAACCGGCACGATCGCGATCGTCGTGATCGGACGCGAGGGGCAGGGGCCCGCCGCGATCAATCCCTTCTACTACAGCCTTCTCGGCAGCACCTGCGCGGCGGCCGCTGAACGCGGGTACGAGGCGCTGGTCTCTTTCCAGGCGAAGGAGGACGAGCTTTTCGGCCACTATGTCGGACGGCGACAGGCCGATGGCGTGGTGGTCATCGGCACTGCCACGAACCGCCCCGCATGGGACTATTTCCGCGAAGTAGCCTCGAGCAACGACGCGATCGCCTTTTGGGGCTCTCCTTTCGATGACGCGGTCTGGGTGCGTTCGGACAATTTTGCCGGCGGCAAGGTGGCGGTCGACCGGCTGGTGAAGGGCGGCGCGAAGGAAATCGTCTTCGTCGGTGATCCCAATTCCTCGCAAAAGCAGTTTCGCGAGCGCTACGAGGGCTATCAGGCGGCGATGGAGGCTGCGGGCCTCGAGGCGCGCGAACCTGCCGTCGCGAAAGGCGAGGACCGCGTGACACAGGGCCGCAATGCCGTGGGCCAGCTGTGCGACAGCGGAGCCAGCTTCGACGGACTTTTCTTCGCTTGCGATGCCATGGCGCTGGGCGCGCTAGAGGAATTGGCATCGCGCGGTGTTTCGGTGCCGGGCGAGGTGGGCGTAGTCGGTTTCGACGGGCTCGGCTCGGGCGAATTCAGCAATCCGCCGCTCACGACGGTTGAACCCGATTTCGCCGAGGCCGGGCGCCTGCTGATCGAGACGGCCATTGCTCCGAGGGAAGAGCAGGCGGAACGCCGAGTGCCCGTGCGGCTGGTCGAACGCGCCAGCGCCCGCTGAGAAGGCGTTCGTCGAAAGCCGGTTTGCCAAGCGCCGTCCGGCGCGTCTAAGCCTCTGCCCCTGATTTGAGGCCGCAGCCTCTTGGGGAGATTACCAGAATGAAATCCAGCATCGCTTCTGCGCTTGCGCTCGTCCTGTGCGCAACCACCGCCCACGCCCAGAGCGAGGAGCCCGAACCGAGCCCCAACCCGGTCGAAGAGCAGGAAGTCGATGCCTCGCAGGACGAATTGCCGCCCGAAGGCAGTGGAGAGCAGGTCGATGCTGCACCCGCCACGGTCCCGATCCCCGGCACCGAAGACAAGGACGAGGGCTGGGACGTCACTGCACCGCGCGGCTCAGTCCTGCGCGAAGTGGCGATCAATACCGACGAGGGCACCTGGATGGATGTCGATGTCTCGCCCGACGGAAGGATGCTCGCCTTCTCGATGCTGGGTGACATCTACACCATGCCGATTTCCGGCGGCACGCCGACGCGGATCGCCGATGGCCTGGCATGGGAAATCCAGCCGCGTTTCTCGCCCGACGGCAGCAAGATCGCCTTCATTTCCGACCGTGGGGGCGGCGACAATATCTGGCTGATGAACCTCGACGGCTCGGACAAGCGTCAGGTCACCAAGGAGAACTTCCGCCTCCTGAACCAGCCGAGCTGGTCGCCCGACGGGCGCTACATCGTCGCCAAGAAGCATTTCACCACGCAGCGCAGCGCGGGCACGGGCGAGATCTGGCTCTACCATGTCTCGGGCGGCGGCGGTGTCCAGCTCGTAAAACGCGCCAGTGAAGCGGTCCAGAAGGAGCTGGGCGAGCCGATCTACGCGCCCGATGGCAACGCGATCTACTACACCCGCAACGTCAGCTCGGGACCGATTTTCGAGTACGCGCAGGATTCGAATGCCGGGATCTTCAACATCGAGCGCTACGACATCGATACCGGCGAAGTGACCACGGCGGTCGGCGGATATGGCGGCGCGGTGCGACCGACGCCTTCGCCGGACGGCAAGAGCATCGCTTTCGTCCGGCGCGACAAGGACACCTCGCAGCTCTGGGTGAAGGACCTCTCCACGGGCCGCGAGCGCATGATCTACGGTGCGCTCGATCTCGACCTGCAGGAAACCTGGGCGGTCTACGGGGTCTATCCGATGATGGACTGGATGCCCGATGGCCGCAGCATGGTCGTCTGGGCGGGCGGCAAGCTGCGCAGGGTCGCAGCCGACGGCTCGGGCGCAGAGGTGATCCCGTTCCAGATCAACGACACGCGCATGGTCGCCGAAGCGCCGCACCCGGTGATCGACGTGGCGCCGGAAAGCTTCACTGCGAAAATCCCGCGCTTTGCCAGCGTCTCGCCGGACGGGCGCACGGTGGTCTTCGAAAGCCTCGGCAAGCTCTACACCAAGCCTGTCGGAAGCGATGCCGCTCCGCAGCGCCTCATCGCGGGTGGCGGCGATGCGCTGGAGCTTTGGCCTGCATGGTCGCGCGACGGCCGGCGGATCGCTTTCGTGCGCTGGACCGACGAGGGGCTGGGCAAGATCGTCACCGTCGACAGCCGTGGCCGCGGCGAGCGCGTGGTGACGAGCCAGCAGGGCCACTACGCGGTGCCCCAGTTCTCGCCTGATGGCGACACCATCGTGTTCGAGAAGCGAGATGGCGGTTACCTGACTTCGCCCGAGTTCTCCGAGAACAGCGGTGTCTATGCCGTTGCGGCAAGCGGCGGTACGCCGCGCATGATCGCGCGCGACACCTCGACGCCGCAGTTCGGTGCCGAGGGAGACCGTGTCTTCATGCTCGCGCGCTCGGGCGGCAATCTGCAGCTTATCTCGGCCGATCTCGACGGTGAGAAGCGCCGCGTCCACGCGCAGGGCGATCTCGCGAACGACTTCCGCGTGAGCCCGCGCGGTGACTATGTGGCCTTCCGCCAGAACTACGAAGTTTTCGCCATGCCGCTGCTTCCCGGCGGCCAGACGGTGACGGTCGGCGAAAAGGCAAGCTCGCTCCCCGTGACCAAGGTCAGCACTGGCGGGGCGGACTATATCGGCTGGGCCGACAATGGCTCGACGCTCCACTGGTCGATGGGCCCGGTGCTCTACCGCGCCAGCACTTCGGCGCTGACGCCGACGCTGCCCGGAGACGACGCGCCCAAGTTCTCGCCGCCCGACACCGGCACTTCGCTCGCGCGCACCATCCGTGCCGACAAGGCAAGCGGAACCGTGGCGATCACCGGCGCGCGCATCCATACGATGGCGGGCGAGGGCGCCGGCACGATCGAGAACGGCGTCATCGTGATCGAGGGCGACCGGATCGCCGCGATCGGTCCCGCTTCGAGCGTGCAGGTGCCTTCGGGAGCCGTGACGGTCGATGCCGGTGGCCGCACGATCATTCCCGGCCTCGTCGATGCGCACGCGCATGGCGCGCAGGGTACGGGCGACCTCATCCCGCAGCAGAACTGGTCGCTGGTGCAGGGCCTCGCGATGGGCGTGACAACGATCCACGATCCCTCGTCCTCGGCGAGCATGATCTTTGCGGCGTCGGAGCGTCAGCAAGCAGGCAGCCTGCTCGCCCCGCGCATCTTCTCGACGGGCGAGATCATCTACGGAGCCAAGGCGCCGAGCGTCTATGCCCGGATCGACAGCTACGAGGATGCGCTCGCCCATGTCCGCCGGATCAAGGCGCAGGGCGGCATCAGCGTGAAGAACTACAACCAGCCCCGGCGCGAGCAGCGCCAGCAGGTCGTAGCCGCAGCGCGCGAGGAAAACATGCTCGTGGTGGCCGAGGGCGGATCGCTCTTCGGCATGGACATGAACCTCATCGCCGACGGCAACTCGACCGTGGAGCACAACATCCCGGTCGACGTGATGTATGAGGACGTGCTGCAGATGTTTGCAGGCTCGGACACCAACTACACTCCTACTCTGACCGTAACCTATGGCGGCCTTGCCGGCGATCCCTACTGGCGCCAGGCGACCGACGTGTTCGACAACCCGCTGCTCGTCCACACGCCGCCCAAGATGCTTCTCGCATCGACGGCCCGCCGGACCAAGGCGCCCGACTGGGCCTTCGTGGACGACAATGCGGCGCGCGAAGCGAAGAAGCTCGCCGAGCGCGGAGTGAAGGTCAGCATCGGCGCGCACGGCCAGCAGCCGGGTATCGCCGCGCACTGGGAACTGTGGAGCTTTGCCCGCGGCGGAATGAGCCCGGTGCAGGCCCTTCGCGCGGGCACGATCGAACCGGCAAAGTCGCTCGGCATGGAGCGCGACGTCGGCAGCCTCGAGGTGGGCAAGCTCGCCGACCTCGTGATCCTGACCGCCGATCCTGCTGCCGATATCCGGAATTCCGACGATATCGCTCAGGTGATGATCGGTGGGCGTCTCTACGATGCGCGAACCATGAACGAAGTCTCGACGGGCAACGACCGTCGTCTTCCCTATTGGTGGGAATGACCCTCGGGCTGATTCGGCACGGACCAAAAGAAAAGGGCGGCCGGGGTCATTCCCGGCCGCCCTTTTGCTTGGGGTAATAGGTGTGGTTACGCTGAGCGAATACGCGACACGAGCTGTTCGCATTCCTTGCGCATCGCGTTCGCCTGGCGCTCGAGGTCCTTCGAGGACGACAGCACCTGGCTCGCAGCTGCACCGGCGGCCATGCTGGCATCCTTCATCTGGCCGAGGTGGCCCGAAACCTCGTCGGTCCCGCGCGCGGCAAGGTCGATGCTGCGGGCAAGGTCCTGTCCGGCAACCGACTGCTGGTCGACCGCACTGGCGATCGAAATTGCAGTCGTCTCCAGCTGCTTGATCTGTTCGCCGATCGAACGCAGCGCGTTGACACTGGCGCCGGTCGAATTCTGCATGTTGCGGATCTGGTCTGCTACCTCTTCGGTCGCTCGGCTGGTCTGTGCGGCGAGTTCCTTCACCTCGCTGGCGACCACTGCAAAGCCGCGGCCTGCTTCACCGCCACGCGCGGCCTCGATCGAGGCGTTGAGCGCGAGCAGGTTTGTGCGCTGTGCGATAGACTGGATCAGTTCGACGATCTGGCCGACCTGGTCCGCCGAGGCGGTAAGCGTGGAGATGGTTTCGTCCGCGCTCTCGGCATCGCCGGCTGCCTTGCGGGCAAGTTCTGCAGAATGCGATGCCTGGCGGCTGATCTCGCCGATCGACATGGCAAACTCGTCTGACGCGGCAGCAGCAGCGGTCACGCCGCCGCTGGCTTTTTCCATCGCTCCGGTGACGTCGTGGGCCTGCGAGGCGGACTGTTCAGCCGCTGCCGCCATGCCCGATGCGGTCGTGTTGAGCTGGCTCGATGCGCTGGCGACGCTTCCGGCGATTTCGCCGATGGTGCTCTCGAAACCTTCCGCGAACTGCACGAGTTCGCGCTTGCGCTGCTCGGCGCTTTCCTTGCGGCCGGCGAAGAGCTCGTCGAGCTTGTGACCGGACTTGGCGAAGACCTCGAGCGAGCGGGCGAGATCGCCGATCTCGTCACCGCGATGCGTGTCCGTGACCTCGATGTCGCGGCCACCCCGGGCAAGCGAAGTCATCTGCGCGCTGATGCGTTCGAAGGGCTCGATCACGTGCCGGAGCAGGAAGACGAGGCTGTATAGACCGCCCGCGAGGCAGACCGTGAGCACGCCGATGACGACCCACCATGCCGTGTCCGCGTAGGTGGGGTCGGAAAGGCCTACCAGCGCCGCAACCGCCACAATGGTGAGTCCGCCGAGCGAGTAGAGCGAAGCGATCTTGGCCTTGGCCGTAAGCGACTTGCTCATGAACCAGTTGTAGAGAGCCGAATTCGATTCCTCGGCAGCCTGGCTGGCAATCTCGACCTGCGCGATTTCGCGGACCAATTCCTCGTTCGTGAACTCCGTGTGGGCATTCATATTTTGCTGCTCCCCCAAGTGATTGGGAAGCTAGCAAGCCATGGTAAACACTTCGTTATGCAGCGCGGACCTTTTGCAGGAACTGGTCGACCTGGCTGCGCAGGACGGAAGCCTGCGATTCCAGAGCGTCGGCACTGCCGAGCACCTGGCTGGCAGCTGCACCGGTAGCAAGGCTCGCCTCGCGCACCTGCACGATGTTCACCTCGACCTCGTCGGTCGAACGCGCGGCAAGGTCGATGCTGCGGGCAAGATCCTGTCCGGCGACCGACTGCTGGTCGACCGCGCTGGCGATCGAGATCGCAGTGGATTCGAGCTGCTTGATCTGTTCGCCGATCGAACGCAGCGCGTTGACGCTGGCGCCGGTCGAATTCTGCATGTTGCGGATCTGCTCGGCGACCTCTTCGGTCGCGCGGCTGGTCTGCGCGGCAAGTTCCTTCACCTCGCTGGCGACCACGGCAAAGCCGCGGCCCGCTTCACCGCCACGCGCGGCCTCGATCGAGGCGTTGAGCGCGAGGAGGTTGGTGCGCTGTGCGATCGACTGGATCAGTTCGACGATCTGGCCGACCTGGTCCGCCGAAGCGGCGAGGGTGGAAATGGTCTCGTCGGCGCCTTCCGCATCGTCTGCTGCCTTGCGCGCCAGCTCGGCCGAATGCGAGGCCTGGCGGCTGATTTCGCCGATCGACATCGCGAACTCGTCCGAGGCCGCCGCTGCCGCGGTGACGCCGCCCGAGGCGGCTTCCATCGACTGGCTGACCGCGCCGGTCTGCTGCGTCGCCTGCTCGGCGCTGCTGGCCATGCTCGAAGCGGTGGTGTTGAGCTGGGTCGAGGCCGCGGCAACGCCGTTTACGACTTCGCCGACCGTTGCTTCGAAGGTGGTCGCGAGCTTTTCGAGCTCGGCCCGGCGTTCGCTGCGCATGGCTTCGCGCTCGTTGGCAAATTCCTCGATGCGGAACGCGGATTCGCGGAAGATGTCGAGCGAACGGGCAAGGTCGCCCAGTTCGTCACGCCTCGTCAGCGCAGGAATGTGGACGTGCTTGTCGCCTTCGGCGAGCTGCGTCGAGACTTCTGTCAGGCGCCCGACCGTGCGGGTGACATCGCGTGAGATGACCTTGGTGGTCGCAAGGATCAGCGCAATGCCGAGGCCGGCGACCGAGAAGAATGCCACGAACAGCCAGGTGATGACCGTTTCGGAGGCTGCATCGCTGGCTGCGCCGTGAGCGATGAGCGCATCGCGCAGTTCGGTCGCGATAGTATCGAAGGCCTGGCCGTCGACGACCGCCTGCATCGCGATATCGCGCAGTTGCTCGCCATCGGTCGCACGCGCCGACTTCTGGATGTCTTCCTCGAAGATGTTGAGCTGGACGCGCAGTTCGCGGATCGTGTCCAGTTCGCTCGGAAGCAGCTCGCTCACCGTGGTCTCGAGCTCGTTGAGATTGCGGCGTGCACGCTTGTTCGCTTCGCTACCCGCCTCGAGAGCCTCCCGTTCTCCACTCAGGGCATAGAACTGGGTCTCGACGACGCCGTCGGCCGCATTCACCTTGAGCTCCGATGCGACCGCAATCGCCTGCGAGATGGCCATGCGTTCCGAACGCAGGTCCAGCGCAAGCCATCCGCCGATAAGGACCGAGCTGAGGATGAAGAGGACCGCAGCGACATTGGCCAGCGAGAGGGCGTTCAGCTTCTTCGCGATCGGCAGGTCGGCGAAAATGCCGAGCACGCCGCGTCGATGATCGACGTTGCTCTCTTCCGTTTCCGACCAGCTGACCTCTGTCGGGTCGAAGTCTTCCTGGAAGGTGCCGGCCTGCGATCCGCCTAGTGCTCCGGACAGCGCGTTCATGCTACTTTCGATCCCTTGTCTGGCCGGATGGCGCTATCGCTCCGGTCTACTGGTTTGTTGAGGTGCTGGACGAGTTCGTCCGCCGGCATGGCCTTGAAATAGAGCCATCCCTGGACCTGGTCGCAGCCAGCTGCGCGGACCATTGCCGCCTGTTCCTCGGTTTCGACGCCCTCTGCGGTGACGTCCATGTTCATGGCGCGCGCCAGCGTGATGCTGGACACCATTATGGCGCGGCTGCCGTCGTCCTCGTGCGCCTGGGCGACGAGGCTGCGATCGATCTTGAGCTTCTCGAAACGGAACTGGCGCAGGAAGCCGATCGAGGCGTAGCCGGTTCCGAAATCGTCGAGCGCGACACGCACGCCGAAGCCGCGGATGAGGTCGAGGCTGCGCTCGGCGACCACGGGGTCGAGCACGAGGCAGGTCTCGGTGATCTCGAGTTCGAGGCGTTCCGGTGCGAAGCCGGTTTCTTCGAGGATATGTCCCAGCTGGATGGGAAATTCGGGATTGCGCAGCTGTGCGGCCGAAATGTTGACCGACAGCGTGATGCCTTCCCATTCGAGCGCATCGCAGCAGGCCTGGCGCAGGACCCAAAGGCCGATCGGATTGATAAGGCCCGATTCCTCGGCGACGGGGATGAAGACGGCGGGGCCGACTTCCTTGCCGTCCGGCCGCTCCCAGCGCAGGAGGCATTCGACAGTCGTGATCTGGCGGGTCTCGGCGTCGACCAGCGGTTGGTAGTGGACCCGAAATTCGTCGCGCGAGAGCGCTGTGCGCAGTTCGTCTTCGAGATCCTTCAACTGCTCGCGGCTGCGGTCGAAAGCCTCGTTGAACCAGGTGCAGCGCATCTTCCCGCCTCTTTTCGAGGCATTCATGGCCACGTCAGCGCGGCGCAGCATCTCGGCCGAATCGATACCGTCACCCGGGTTGCAGCGCGACAGGCCTGCGCTTGCACCGAGCGTCAGGCGGCGTTCCTCGACCTTGATGGTCTTGCCCATCCGGTCGATCAGGCGGCGGCACTGCCCTTCGAGCAGCGTGCCAGCCAGCTGGCCGGTCATCACGATGGCGAATTCGTCGCCATTGAGCCGATAGATGCTCGCCTCGTCGCCGCAGACGTCGGGGACGATCTTCGCGACCATCTTGATGGCCTTGTCGCCAACCATGTGCCCGTAGTGATCGTTGACCGCCTTGAAGCCGTCGAGATCGACGAGCGCGATGGCGACTTCGAGTTCGCTTGCGATCGCCTGCTGGATATCGCGGTGCAGTGCCTTGCGGTTGGGCAGGCCGGTCAGCGCATCGCTATTGGAAAGGCTCTCGAGCTTGCGCAGGTGGCGCAGGCCGATGATCGCGAACCCGGCAATGCTTGCGCCGAATGCGACCAGTCCGCCGGCAAGCACGGCCTCGAGCGTGACAAGGCCGCTGGACGGCCCGATCAGGCCAAGGACGGCCGTGGCGAGAACGATGCCGGCAAGGGCTGCGAGTGGCGCGAAAATCACCAAACGCGTTCCCTTGTGTGTCAGTTCATTCTCAATTCGCACGAACACCCCCCGCTGGCCGGCACTGGCCGACAAACTACTCGCTAACGGGCATTCGCTAAGGAACGGTAAACCGAAATTTTACCATCGAGGGCAAAGCTTTCTGCGGGTTTGCGACCTTGTTACGATACCCGTGGAGTCAAATTCCTACGCCACTTTGGAAACTGCTCCACCCAAGGCCGATGCGACGCTGTTTGCGGCCTTGTGCACATACATCGCCGATCCGCAGGACGCAGGCTCGAAGCGATCGGTCTGTCCGACCACGGTCTCGCCTGCGCCAAGCATCAGCATGCCGTCACTCGCGGTGGCGCTGGCAAGACGCTCGAACGCCTGGCGGCGCGTGTCCGGATCGAAATAGAGAAGCACATTGCGGCAGAGCACGAGATCGAACTTCCCCGGCGTTGGCGGGAAGTCGAGAATGTTCTGCTGCTCGAAACGCGTCATCTCCTGAACGCGCTCGACCACCTTCCAGCCCTTGGGTGTCTCGGTGAAGAAGTTCAGCATCTGCGCGACCGAGATGCCGCGCTGGATCTCGAACTGAGAGTAGACTCCGCTGCGCGCCTGTTCGACGGCCTTGCCCGACACGTCGGTGCCGAGGATTTCGATCGTCCAGTCCTGCCAGCGACCCGGCTGCTCGGCGAAGGTCATCGCGAGGCTCAGGACCTCCTGCCCGGTCGAACAGCCCGCAGACCAGATGGTGATCTTCTTCTTGTCCGCACGCTTGCGTTGCAATTCCGGCAGCACGGTGTTCGCGAGCGTCGCGAAATAGGCGTGATCGCGGAAGAAATAGGTCTCGTTGTTGAGCAGAGCCTCGACCACGCGGGTGGCAAGGCGGTGTTCGCCCGGACGCTCGAGCAGGCAGGCAAGCTGGTCGACATTGTCGATACCGAATTCACGGAAGAGACCCGAAAGTGCGCTCGAAATGCGCCAGCGGCGGCTTTCGCCGAGCGACTGGCCGGTGCGCGATTCCAGCAAGTCGGCAATAATCTGGTGTGATGCGTCTTCTAGTGCCATGCGTCTGCTCCCGCGCTGGCCAATACTTTGTCTGCGAGTTCGGCTGGCGGCAGAACCGCCGTTGCCAGACCTCGCTCGGTAACGTCGCGCGGCATGCCCCATACGGCGCAGCTGTCTGCGTTCTGTGCGTAGATCGATCCGCCTGCCCCGATGATCGAATCCGCCCCCTCGGTGCCGTCGCGGCCCATGCCCGACAGCAGGATGCCTGCCACCTGCCCGTCGAAGGCTTCGGCCACCGTATCGAACATCGGGTCGACCGAGGGCATGCAGCCGCTCTTGACCGGATGGTAGGCAAGGCCGGTCAGGAAACGACCGGCGCGCTTGCGAACGACCATGTGGCCATGACCCGGCGCGATCACGATCTGGCCGCGTTTGATTTCCACGTCCTCGTCGGCGAGGACTGCCTGGCGGCCCGAGGCGAGCGTCATCTGCTGTGCGAACACGGGGATGAAGCTGGCGGGAAGGTGCTGGGTGATCAGGATCGGTAGATCGAAGTTCTTCGGCACCTGGCGCAGGAAAAGGTTCAGGGCGTGGATGCCTCCGGTCGAGGCTCCGATCGCGAGAACCTGCGGGCGCTTGCCTGCAGTACGTTTCGTGGGGTGCGGAGCCGAGCCCTTCGGCAATTCGTGCGGGGCAAGGCCGGCAAGCGCGCGGATCTTGCCGATCAGCTGCTCGCGATACTCGTCGTTGAAACCGCCCGGCTGCGGCTTCAGCATGGTATCGGCAGCGCCCATGCGCAGGGCTTCGACCGTGTGTTCCGCGCCTTCCGCCGTCAGCGACGAGATCACCAGGACCTTGGTCGAAGGGGAGGCGGCAAGGATCTTCGGAAGCGCCTCGAGACCGCCCATGCCGGGCATCTCCAGGTCGAGCAGGATAACGTCAGCAGGGTGCTTGCGCAGCTCGCGCAGTCCGACCTCGGCCGTGCCCGCGCTGGCCACGATCTGCATGTTGCCCTCGCGCTGCAGCATGCGCGAGAAAACCGTGCGCACGGTGAGCGAATCGTCGACCAGCATGATGCGCACGGGCCTTGCCGCGGGCTTGCTGACCGAATTCACTATCCTGTCTGAGCGGAGGGCGGTCACCACGGCTCGTGCCCCCCGGTTCAGGCCATGCCGACGAGCTGGAGCTTGATCTGCAGCGTTTCGTGATCGAACGGCTTCATGACGTATTCGTCCGCGCCCGCGCTGATTGCCTCGCGGATGTGGGCGACGTCGTTCTCGGTGGTGCAGAACACGACCTTGGGCTTGTCGCCACCGTCACGCTGGCGCAGCTGGGTGATGAACTCGATGCCGGTCATGACGGGCATGTTCCAGTCAAGCAGGACAACGTCGGGCATGCTTTCCATGCACTTATTGAGGCCTTCCTGGCCGTTTTCCGCTTCGTCGACCGAGAAGCCGAGCGTTTCGAGAATATGACGCGAAACCTTACGGATAACGCGCGAATCATCGACGATTAGACAGGTTTTCATTCTAACGATCCCTCTGATGTTCGACCCTGCTCTACAGGCAGGCGGTAACTTTTCGCTTAAGCTGCGGCCTGTATCGGCCCCGAGACGAGCTGCGGTATGTCGACGAGGAGGGCAGGGCCTCCGTCGGTTTCGACCATTCCCTTGGCGGCGCGCTGCCAACCTTCGCCAAATCCCCCAGGAACGGCGACGGGCTCGCTGCGGGCCTCTCCCACGTCATGCGCTTCGTCGACGAGGATCGCGTAGAGATGCCCGTCGATATCGACCACGGCGGCGCGCTGGTCCTTCGAATCGCAAGGATGTCCGATGCCGAGCGCGAGCGAGCTGTCGATCACGGTCAGCGCCTGGCTCCGCAGCGCGGTCAGGCCGCAGATGAAATCATGCGTGCCCGGGATGGGAGTGATGTTCTCGATCTCGATCACCGACTGCACCTCGACCGCAGGGATTGCCGCACGGCGTCCGGCGATGGTGCACATCAAGAGAAGTTCGTTCATGCCGCCCTCCCGGTGCGGAAGCGCTTCAGCGCTGCGAGCAGGCCGTCACGGTCATAGCGATAGATAGTGTCGTCCCCGGCATCTTCCGGATCGGGGCGAAGGCGGATGGTTTCGCGCGCGCCGGAGACCGGTGCGGCGACTTCCTCGGCAAGAGCGATGGCGAGATCCGCTTCACCCTCGTCGTCATCGCCAGCGATGCGGTAGCCTGCCGCCTCCACGAGCGGCTCGAGGATGGTCTTCGCCCATTCGCTGCCGGCCGGAATGCGGCAGGTGAGCGTCTGCTGGACCTTTCTCGAGGCCTTGTAGCGTGAGAACACCGCGTGGCCGTCGAGCAGCGGGATCGGCTTGCCACCGATGAGCGTGACGCCCTCGATGTTCTTGTCGACCTCGCTCGGCACGACATCTTCGGTGACATCGGCGGCATCGAGGACTTCGCGCACGGCGTAGACCAGCTCGTTCTCACCATCGGACAGGCGAAGGAGACGGCAGCGGCCTTCGGGCAGCGGGCCAACATCGTGGCCTGCAAGCGTGAAGATTTCTCCGTCGATGACGGCCTGTGCGCGCTCGCCCTCGATATCGATGGCTTCGCTGGAAATCGTGTCGATGCGGCGGACGAGCTCGAGGCGGACCGCGCGGTGGCGTCCATCGAGGCCCGCGAAGAGCATGACCGGCACAGCCTTGGTCGCGACCACTTCCTTCTCGCGCTCGACCGGAGCGGTCTTGGTGCGCACATTGCCGACCATGCCGCGCATCTGCGCAATGCTGGGCAGGTCGAGCAGCATCATCGGACGGCCGTCGTCGAGCAGGGTGGTGCCGGCGTAGAGGCGCGTTTCCATGATTGCGGGAGCGATCGGCTTCACGACCACGTCCTCGTGATCGAAGACCCGGTCAACCGCGAGCGCGAAGACATCGTCGCTCGCGAGGCGAACGAGGACCAGCGTCTTGCTCTCCCACTCGCAGTTTTCGTTCTTCTCTGCGCCGAGCACTTCGCCGAGCGAGAGGCAGGGCACGCGCTTGCCGCGGAAGGTCACGAGGCGGCGATCGCCGGCCTGCGCAAACTCGACATGACCCGAATTGCCGAAGACGATCTCTTCGACATAGCTGCGCGGGATTGCGTAGCGCTGGCCGCCCGAACCCACAGTGAGCGCGGCGATGATCGAGAGGGTGAGGGGCAGCTTGAGATAGAAGCTCGTGCCTTCGCCCTGCTTGGAAGTCACCTCGATCGAACCACCGACGCGTTCGATGTTCGAGCGCACAACGTCCATTCCGACGCCGCGACCCGAAACCGAGCTGACCGCTTCGGCGGTGGACAGGCCGGGTTCGAAGATGAGGTTCTGCTTTTCCTTGTCCGACATGGCGTCGATCTCGGAGCGCGAATAGAGACCGTTGGCGATCGCCTTGGCAGTCACCTTGTCGACATTGATGCCGCCGCCGTCATCAGTGATGACGAGGCTGATCTGGTTGCCCGACTGGCGCGCGGCGAACTTGAGCGTGCCGATCTCGTGCTTACCCTGCTTGAGGCGTTCCGCGGGCGCCTCGACGCCGTGGTCGATGGCATTGCGGATGATGTGGGTCAGCGGATCGCGGACCATTTCGATCATCTCGCGATCGAGCTCCACTTCACCGCCTTCGAAATCGACCATGACCTGCTTGCCGAGTTCGGTTGACAGGTCGCGCACGAGGCGCGGCAGCGAGGAGAAGAGGTGTTCGAGCCGCTGCATGCGCATGCGGGTGATCGAATCGCGCACATCGGCAAGGATTGCCGACAGGCGCTCGAAGGGGCCGTCGATCGTCGGCTGTTCGCCGGCTTCGCGCAGGCGGCGCGCAAGGTCGTTGCGTGCCAGCACCATGTCGGAGACGCCCTTCATGACTTCGTCGAGCAGGTCGACGGGCAGGCGGATCGAGCGCTGCACACCCTGGCGCGGCGCGCTCTTCTGGCCGCCGTTGCGGGCTTCATTGTTGTTCGAAGCGCTGCTCTTGCGTTCGAGGTCCTTCGTTTCGATGTCGCTCTGGACTTCGACCTCGGTATCGGCGGTGAGTGCGGCGATAAGCTCGTCGTCGCCGCCCTCGGGGAAGTCCTCTCCCGCCTCGATGGCGTCGGTCATGTCCGAGATGCGGTCGATAATGGCGAGAACCGCGGTGACGAGCTCGCTATCGGGTTCGCGGCGTCCGGCACGGCATTCCGCAAGCGCGTCTTCGGCGGCGTGGCTCAGCTTTTCGAGACGGGGGAAGTCGAAAAAGCCGCAATTGCCCTTCACCGTATGGACGAAGCGGAAGATAGTATCGATGCGCGCGGTATCGGAAGGATCGGCTTCCCAGGCGACGAGTTCGCTGCCGCTAGCCTCCAGCATCTCGCGTGTTTCGGCGATAAAGTCCGCCAGCAGTTCTTCCATCGGTCTTCGACCCCCAGTTCCTTATGGGAGTTCTATGCCGCAAGATGGTTAACGATTCGTTGGGTCTGTCCCGCCGTCGTCAGGTCCGCTGCGCAGCACGCGCCACACGATCAGCGCTGCTAGTGTACCGCCAGCAAGATTTGCGACGAGTTCGGCGCCGTAGATCGCTTCGGCTCCCCAGCTCGCACGCAGGACCCAGCCGAAGGGCAGCATGATGAGGAATACCCGGGCTGCGCTTTGTGCCAGCGCGAGCGAGGCGCGGCCCACGCCGTTCAAGGCACCATTGGCCACGATCAGCAGGCCGAAGCCGGCATAGCCCCAGACCGAGATCTCGAGGTAGCGCGAGAACTGTTCGATCACGTCGGGCTCGTCGGTGAAGAAGTCCGCGAACCAGCTTCCGGTGAGGTAAAGGATCAGCGCTGTCGCGAGGCCGTAGCCGAGGCAGAAGACGCCCGCCCAGTACATCGCTCGCCGCGCACGATCGGCCCGCCGCGCGCCCCAGTTCTGCCCGACGATCGCGCCGATCGATCCGGAGAGCGCCAGTAGCGGGACTACCGCGAAACTCTGCAGGCGGCCCGCGGCGCCGAAACCGGCCACTGCCGCATCACCCTGGCTGGCGAGGAGGGCGGTGAGGACCGACAGGCCAATAGGATTGATCGCGTTCGAAAAGGCTGCCGGACCCGCGACGCTGATGATCGCCTTGCTCGATCCTGCCATGTCGCATTCGCGCACGAGGGTCGGGTGGATGGCGATGCTGGTCTTCCGGATGAAGAACAGCGCGGCGAGGATGGCGACGAGGAAACCCGCGATCGTCGCATAGGCGGCGCCCGCAACCCCGAATCCCGCAAAGCCGAAAGCGCCCGTGATGAGTATGGGGTCGAGGATCCAGTTCACGACCGAATAGGTGATCGAGATCATCGAGACATAGCGCGCCTCGCCCTGGCCACGCAGCACGCCCTGCAGACCCATCTGCGTCAGCAGGACCGGCATGCCCAACGCATAGGGGCGCATGTATTCGCGGATCAGCGGCAGGAGCTCGTCGCTTGCCTGCATCAGCCGGAAGAGTGGATCGAGCAGGAGGAATAGCGCGAGACCAAGGACGCTTCCGGCGACCAGCGCGAACACGACTCCGAAGTTGGCGCGCCGCTCGGCGCGTGCCTCGTCGCCTTCACCCAAAGCGCGGGAGATGACCGAATTGATGCCGACCATCACGCCTACGCCGAGGCTGGAGAGGGCAATGGTGATCGGGAAGATGAAACTGACGGCCGCCAGTTCGGCAGAACCCAGCTGGCCGATGAAATAGGCATCGATCAGCCCGACCGACATGATCGCCGCAACGCCCACGATCATCGGCAATGTCTGGGTGATGAGATGGCCGCGTATGCTGCCCCGCGTCAGTTTGGCCGTCTCGCTCATGCGGGAGAGGGGCTAGCGGGGCGGAACGCGGTTGGGAAGCGCCGATTTGCCCTGTCTTCGCTTGCCGAGCGCCCCCGTCACGTGCGATAGAGGTTTCAAAGAGAGACCTAAGGAGAGTGCACGATGGCCACCCAGATGAAGCCGAAGTTCGAATGCAGCGAAGAGGAATGGAAGGTCCGCCAGGACCTTGCCGCCTGCTACCGCATTTTCGATCACCTCGGATGGGGCGAGAGCATCTACAACCACATCTCTGTTGCCGTCCCGGGCGAGAAGGACACTTTCCTGATCAATCCCTTCGGTCTCCTCTATGACGAGGTGACCGCATCGAACCTCGTGAAGATCGATGTGGAGGGCAACAATGTCGGCCAGTCGCAGTACATGGTGAACAAGGCCGGCTTCACCCAGCATGCGCACTTCCACAAGCATCTTGGCGAACGCGCGACCGCGATCTGCCATGTCCACACCACGGCGACGATGGCAGTGTGCAGCCACAAAGACGGGCTGCTGCCGACCAATTTCTACGCCTGCAATTTCCAGGGCCAGATCGGCTATCACGATTTCGAGGGCGTGACTGTCCGCGCCGAAGAGGGCGACCGTCTGGTCGAGAACCTCGGCAACCACTCGATCCTCATGCTGCGCAATCACGGCCCTGTCGTGATGGACAAGACCATCCCCGGCATGTTCGTGAAGATGTGGGCCCTCCAGCGCGCGTGCGAAATCCAGGTCGCAACGCTCAGCCAGGGCGAACCGAACATCGTCCAGCAGGAAGTCGTCGATGTGCACCAGCGCGACCTGTCGGTCATGGCGTCGCAGGGCGGAGCCGGGGTCTTCGATTTCGAGGCTTGGAAACGCCGCGTGTCGAAGATCGACGACAGCTGGCAATCCTAAGCGCTCTCGACATTCAGGACATTTGAAGCGAAGGCACCGCCATGTCCCGCATGACGGTCAACGACAGGCCCATCGAATTCCTGATGGATGACGACACGCCCCTGCTGTGGGCGCTGCGCGATGCTGCCAATCTCACCGGTACCAAGTTCGGTTGCGGCGAGGGCGATTGCGGTGCCTGCATCGTGCATATCGATGGCGAACCGTTGCGCAGTTGCCTCGTCACCATCGGCGAGGCGGAGGGGCGCTTCATCACCACGATCGAAGGGCTGTCGGGTGACCGCTCGCACCCTGTGCAGCAGGCGCTCGTGGCGGAGCAGGCGATCCAGTGCGGTTTCTGCACCCCGGGCATCGCGATGGCTGCGGCTGCCCTGATCGACCGTAATCCGGGCGCCAGCGAGGCCGACATCCGGGCGGCCATCCCCAATATCTGCCGCTGCGGCGTCTATCCGCGGCTGGTGCGGGCCATCCAGCGCGCCGGGCGCGTCGCCCGCAGGCAGGAACGTATCAGCGCCGCTCCCGCGCCGGGTATCAGCGCCGAGGATGCCGCTGCCGAAGTGCCCGCGCTGAGCGCGCCCGAAGGCAACGCCCAGCGCGAGCAGACCGACTAGATTTCGAAACGCACACCGATGCGGGCGCTGAACGGCTCGCCCGGCTGGATGTTGTTGTCGCCGTGGGCGCTCGGGTAGTAGTCCTCGTCGAAGAGGTTCTCGATGTTGAGCTGGAAGCTCAGGCGATCGCTGACCGTGTAGTAGGCCGCGGCATCGACGCGCCAGTAGCTCGGCAGGACGACATCGTTCGAGAAGCTCGCGAACTGTTCCGACTGGTGGATCACGCCGAGGCCGAGGCCCAGCTTGTCGTTGAAGTCGAAACGGTTCCAGGCACTGATCGAGTGCTCGGGAAGCTGCTGCAGGCGCTGGCCGGCATCGCCGAAGGCGTTGTCGTTGAGCAGTTCGCCATCGAGATAGGTGTAGCCGAGGTTGGCCTTCCAGAAGTCGGTCACTTCGCCCACCGCGCCGATCTCGAAGCCTTCCGCGCGGCTTTCACCGGCGAGGACGGTCAGCGTCGGGTCGGTGGGATCGACCGCACGGATGTTGGTGCGCTCGAGGCGGAAGATCGCGGCATTCACGAGGACATTGTCCATCGGTGCCCACTTGGCGCCGATCTCGTAATTGGTGAACTTTTCGGGCTCGAACTGCGTGCGCGTCGGCGAGAGGACGAGGAACTGGTCGCCCGCCTGCGGGAGGAAGCTCTCGCTGAAGCTCGCATAGATCGAAAGATCGGGGGTCGGCTTCACGATCAGGCCGAGGCGCGGGCTGAACTCTTCGTCCACACGGTCGCCCTCGACGCCGCCGATCAGGTCCAGCGTCTCGAGGTCGAAACGGTCCCAGCGCAGGCCGCCGACGATCTCGATGAATTCACCGAGCTGGAGCTGTTCCTGGGCGTAGAAGGACAGGGTCTTGAGCTGGCTGTCACGCGAACGCGACGTCGGATTGAGCGTATACGCGGGAACGAAGATAACGTCATCGAGGGCGGTTTCGTTGGTCGTGTCGAAGCTGACCGTCTGGCGCGCGTTCTGCGTGTCCTGGCTGCTGACTTCGACACCGAAGAGCAAGGTCGACTCCAGATCGCCGCTTTCAGCCTGCCAGATGGCATTCGCCTGGCCGATCCAGTTGGTACGATCGGTCGTATCACGATAGCCGCCCAGCGAAACGGTCGTGCCGTCGGTGCCGCCCGGAACGATGTTCTGGTACGCCTTGTCGTAGTCGGCGAACTGGAGGCTGGCATTGGCCGAAAGCCCGCCGTTGAAGTCATGCTCGAGGCGAACGCGGCCGATGTGCACTTCGGCTTCGGCGAAGTTGAAATCGCGGTCGCCGAAGAAGGTGCTGTCGTAGCCGGTCAGCGGGGCGCCGTTGAGCGAGGGTACGCCGCGATCGGTCACGCGCTCGTCATTGTCGTAGGTGTAGCTGGCGATCAGCGTGGTGTCGGGGCCGAGGGCCGCGGTGAGGGTCGGCGAGATGCCGATGAAGCGTCCCTCGTAGAAATCGCGGTCGTTGTCGAATTCCTCGTAGGTCGCGTTGAGGCGCAGCGCGAGGCTGTCGGACACCGGCTGGTTCAGGTCGGCGAGCAAGGCAAAGGCGCCGAAGCTGTCCACCGATGCCTCGCCGGCGACGAAGTCCTTGGTGAGATCGGCGCGCTTGGCCACTCGGTTGATGGCACCGCCGCCGGCGCCGCGACCGAAGATCAGGGCATTCGCGCCCTTGAGCACTTCGACGCGCTCGATGTTGTAGAGCGAACGGTAATACTGCGCATCGTCACGCAGGCCGTCGATGTAGAAGTCGGCAGTCGATTCCTGGCCGCGGATGAAGACTTCATCGCGATGGCCTTCGCCGCTTTCCATGCTGATGCCCGGCACATAGCGCAGCGCATCGTTGAGCTGGTGGATGGCCTGGTCTTCGAGCTGGTCCTCGGTGATGAAGCTCACCGCCTGCGGTACGTCGATCAGCGGGGTCGGCGTCTTGGTGCCGGTCGAGCCGTCGCCACTGTTATAGCCTTCGGCGCGCTCGCCGGTCACGACGATATCGGTCGGCAGATAGTCGCGCTCCGGCTGGCCATCCGCGGCGACGGTCGATGCCGCTGCAGGGGCTGCCATGGCCGTTCCCGAAAGGAGGAGTGCGATCTTGGTGAGGTGCCTCATGCGAGTCTTTCTTTTTTGAGAATGATTATCAATTGCTGTCGCCCTGCTATTGCGAGACATTCGCATTAGCAACCCCAAATCTGCCATCCACTGGTGAAAAAATCGCAATAATCACTTTTACAGATCGCAAGGGTCGATTAGGCGCGCCTCAAAAGGAGACCCGACATGAAGGCCACGATCTTCCACAACCCGAAATGCGGCACCTCGCGCAAGACGCTCGCCATCCTCGAGAACCTGTCGAAGGTTGATGTCGAGGTGGTCGAGTACCTCAAAGATCCGCCGAGCCGTGAAAAGCTGGCCCAGCTCTTCAAGGATGCGGGCATGACGCCGAACGAGGGTCTTCGCCTGCGCGGGACCGATGCAGAGGAACGCGGGCTGCCCGATGCCGATGCCGACGAAGTGCTCGATGCGATGGCTGCCGACCCGATCCTGATCAACCGTCCGCTGGTCGAGACCGAGAGGGGCGTGCGTCTCTGCCGTCCGCAGGACACGGTTTTGGAAATTCTCTAGCGGCGGTCGCGCGTCAGCGTGCTGTCAGCCTGGAGCGCGAACCAGCCATAGGCGAACACAGCAAGGCACAGGGCGACGATGAGCCCGAAGCCGAGCCAGTCGGAATGGCCGTAAAGCCAGACCCCGAGAGCCGGTGCGTAGATGAAGCTCGCACCGGCAACCGATGCGACGATGCCCGAGGCCTGCCCTTGCTCTGCCCGAGTCACCGCAAGTGACGTCCCCGCCGTGGTGCCAGGCCTGAACAGGCCGAAGCCGAGCGAAGCAATCGCATAGGCGAGGGCGATCGCGTGCAGATTCTCCGCCACACCGAGGTAGGCCACGCCGGCCCCGGCGATTGCGATGCCCGAAAGGGTTGCAGCACGCGGTCCGAGGTCGAAGCGCGGGATGATACCCCATTGCGCTAGCAGCGTCGCGATGGCGCCGCACATGAGGACCAGTCCGACCGGTCCGGTCCCGTCAGCAGGCGTGGCGCGCAATCCAAGCCGGTCGAGCACAAGGAAGCCGGTGATGCCGAGGACCATGGCCTGCGCGTGTCCGCCGATCAGGCCCACCGTCACCCACGGCCTCAACCGCGGTTCGAACCAGCGCAGCTTGTGCGGCTCGACCTCTTCCTCGTCCTCGTCGTCCTCATCTGTGTGCGAGGAAGTCGAACCACCGGCATAGGGCGCATCATAGGTCTGGCCGCGGGCAGGGAATTGCGGCTCGTCATTGGGAAGGCGCAGGCGCAGGGCAGTGAGAGCCAGGAGGCCGATGAGAGCGAAGATAATGAAGGGGCCGGTCAGCCCCACGAAAGGCAGTACCATCAGCGGCGCCAGCGCGGGGCCGATCACCGTGCCGAGCCCGAAGCTCGACGCGATGAGCGACAGGGCTTGCGTGCGCTCGGCGCGCGGGGTGCGGCTGGCGACATAGGCCTGCACGGCGGGAGGTGCTGCACTTCCGAACCCGCCGTAGAGGCTCCTCGCGATGGCGAATGCGATCAGCGCAGCGGTTCCGGTAAGGAGGCCTGCCAGTCCCAGCCAGAGAGCCAGTCCGCACAGCGCCATCGATGTGATGAAGCCGATCAGGCCTACAGCCATCATCGCCTTGCGGCCGCGCCTGTCGGAGCGTTCAGCCCAGAGCGGCGCGCAGATCACCCACAGCAGGGCCGACCAGCTGTAGGCGAGGCTGATCCAGACGTCGTCGATGTCCAGCGCAGTCCCGATCGACGGCATGACCGATTGCATCGCGGTGTTACCGGCTGCCGTGACCAGCATGACCGTGAAAAGCAGCGCCATGCGCTCGCGGGAGATGCTCCTCTGCCTGGGCACGGGCGTTGCGGCGAGTTGGGTAGATGGATCGCGTTCGGACATCGCGCATTGAGCTAGGCCTGCACGCTGCAGCTTGCAATGCCCTGATGCGCCTGTCACACCCCGTGCGAGCCACGGGTCTAGGAGAGAAAAAGCGTGTCAGGTCAGCAAGGTATCGGGGCGATCGAGCGACGCAGCCTCAAACAGCGTGCCGCTCGATTGTTCGGCCAGTGGGGCGTGTTCTTCAAGGGCTTCCTCGATGAACCCCGGATGGTCGGCTCGATCATTCCCTCATCGCGCTTCACGATCGAGAAGATGCTCGGCCCGGTGAAGTGGGACGAGTGCAAGCTCTTCGTGGAATATGGACCGGGCGTCGGCACGTTCTGCCAGCCGGTGCTCGATCGCCTGCCGCGTGACGGCAAGCTCATCGTCATCGACACCAACCCGCTCTACATCGACTATCTCAAGAAGCATTTCCGCGACAGCCGCTTCTCCGCGGTCCACGGCTCTGCCGCAGATGTCGAGGCGATCGTCGAGGCGCACGGCCACGAGCATGCCGATTACGTCCTGTCGGGCCTGCCGTTCTCGACCTTGCCGGACGGTGTCGGGCCAGAAATCGCGGCGGCGACATATCGCGTGATCCGCCCTGGCGGGGCGTTTCTCGTCTACCAGTTCTCGGCCAAGGCGCGCGACTACATGGCCCGCCACTTCGAACGGATCGAAAGCGGGTTCGAAGCGCTCAACATCCTTCCGTGCCAGCTCTTCTGGGGCTGGAAGGAACCGCGCGACTAGACCTTATTCGATAGGGGTTGTGTCCGCCGAGGCTGCCGCCTCCGGCGGCTCGCGCAGCCTGCGCAGCTGGGCATGGATCGCAACCGTCAGTGCTGCGCCGAATACCGCCGCCACAAGGTTGATCGCTCCGTCGTAGAGCACCGTCCCGATAGTTTCGATCGTTGCAGGCAGCAGCGAGAGCACGGCCCCAACGGCGAAGGACAGGATCGCGAGGACAATGGCCGCCGCGAGGCCGATCAGCAGGAAGAAGAAGAAGATCCGGAAAGAATTTCCCTTCGTAAGCGACCACGACCGGCGCAGAGCTTCTACCGGATTGCGTACCCCGTCGATCACGATGGCTGCCACGCTGACCGAGAATTTCACGAACAGGTACATCCACACCGGGAGAAGGATCAGGATGCCGAGCACCATCCAGCCCGGCGCACCCATCTGGTAGGGCACGCCGACCAGCAGGTATCCGATGCCGAAGATGATGAACATCTGCAGGATGATCGTGGCGAGATAGGTCGGCAGCATGCCGGCAGCTTCGGAGATAGCCTGAGCGACGGTCGGCGCGGCTCTGCGGCGAAGGAGCGCCATCATGGCGAGGCTCGCAAATCCGCTCAGCAGGCTAGTGACCAGGATGATCCAGCCCATATCGCTGAATTGTGCCGCCATCATCTCGAGGATCTGCTCGATGCTAGCATCGTCAGCCGGTTGTTGCGCTGCGACCTCGATGGGAAACAGCAGGCCGATGGCCACGGCAGGCAGGAAGACCAGCAATCCTGCGACTGTCGCCAGCAGCCCCATGTTGCCCTTCAACAGCGAGACGGTCTCGTCCCACGCCTTTTCCATCACGAATTTCATGCTGCCTCCCTTTTCTGCCTCTTGATAAGCGCAGCTTCAGTCGCCACGCAATCTCCGATGTCCGCCGAACTCACCGAAAAGATCGAATGGCGCGCCGAGAGCGCGCAGGTCGCCTATCGTGATGCGCTCGCCATGATGGAGGAGCGCAACCGGGCGATTTCCGAGGACGGCGCGCGCGAGCTTATCTGGCTGCTCGAGCATCCGCCGGTATACACGGCCGGGACCAGCGCCGATGGCGCCGAACTGCTCGATCCGCGTTTCGAAGTGGTCGAAGCCGGACGTGGCGGGCGCTACACTTATCACGGGCCGGGCCAGCGGATCGGCTATCTCATGCTCGACCTCAAAGAGCGCGGCCGCGACGTGCGCTGCTTCGTGCATTCGCTGGAGGGCTGGGTAATCGCCACGCTCGGCGATCTCGGGGTCGAATGCTGGCGCAGCGAGGGGCGTATCGGCATCTGGACGCGCGATATCGACGGGCGCGAGGCGAAGATCGGCGCGATCGGCGTGCGCGTGCGCCGCTGGGTCACCATGCACGGCTTCTCGGTCAACCTGTCGCCCGACCTGTCGCATTTCACCGGGATCGTCCCCTGCGGCATCGACGAATTCGGCGTCACAAGCCTCGAACGTCTCGGGATAGCGCTTGCGCCGGAGGAGTTCGATGAGGCATTGAAGCGCCGCGCGGGCGATTTCCTCGACGCGCTCGAAAAGAAGGGTTGTGCGCTGCCATGAAGCGTTTCGGATTGGGTCTGCTCGCCGGATTGGCGCTCGCCTCCTGCGGCGAGAGCGCGGAAGTGGTCGAAGAGCAAAACGAAGACGCGACAGCCCGCGGCGAAGTGCTCGGCGGCACGATCAGCGATGACATGCTCCCGCTCGACACCCTGACTTCGCAGGCGCCCTCGCGGGCAACGCCTGACACTGCGGATGGAGAAACGGCCTCATCCGAGCCTGAAGCGGGAGGTGACGGGGGTGAGCAGGCGCCAGCACCTGCTGCTGTGCCGGCACAGGAAACTCCGCCGGAGCCGCCGGCTCCCGCGGTCGACGATGAGCCTCCGGAGTAAGTCTCAGCCCTCTCCGAGCAAGGCCCGCGCCTTCGAGAGCTCGGCCTGCCCGACGTAGCGCCCACGAAATGCGATGCTGTGCGCGTTCGGATTGAGCGCGAATACGCCAACCAGTTCGCGCGCCTCGGCAATCTGTTCCTGGCTCGGTTCGAAAGCCTTGTTGATGTCTTCCACCTGGCTCGGGTCGATGGCGAGCATTCCGGTGAAACCGTCTGCAGCCGCTGCTGCCGCTGCACGGGTCATGCCCTCGGGTTCGCGCAGGTTGCGGAACGGTGCCTCGATGACCTCGAGGTTGCGTGCGTGCGCAGTCAGCAGGACCAGCGCCCGGACATGGGCCAGCGCATCGGTCCACAATCCGCCGGGGCCGCGCATGCGCCGTGCCCCCATCGAGCGGGCAAGCAGTGCCGGATCCCAGGCCAGCCCTGAAACGCGTGGGTGCAGCTCTTCGGCGAAGCTGCGCAATTGCAATGCCGAGGTCGGCGAGCCGCCCACTTCGGGAATGATCTTGGTGGAACCGTTGGGAATGCCGAGCCGGCCCTCAAGTTCGTAGAGAGCGGCCGCCAGTTCCTTGACCTGTTCGGGGCCGACGCATTCCGCAAGGACGAAGCCTTCGGGACCGCCTTCGATCGCCGCGTCGAGGTCCTGCCGCCATTCCATGCCGACAATTGGTCCGATCCGCACCCAGCGGGAGAACTTTCGCGCGGCGACCACCTGTTCGCGGTGCGACATGAGGAAATCGCGTGCGGCAAGGCGCGTGTGCTGCTTGCGGTCCTCGGACGAGGCACGCGCAAGGTCGAGGACGACCACGTCGGCACCTGCCGACGCGGCCTGTGCCAACGCCTTTTCCTTGTCCGCAGGGACGAGCAACCACGAACCCATAGCCCAAAGACCTCCTTGCCCGTGATTGCGCGCCCCCGTGGCGCGAATCAGGCGGAGGCAGTTTCGTCTGTTTTGGTTAGCATCGGGTAATCGATGTATCCCTCGGGCCCCGGCAGGTACCAGCTCTGCGGCACGTTTACATTGGGCTGGAGCTCTGCGCCGAGGCGGAATCGCTCGGGCAAATCGGGATTGGAGATGAAATCCCGGCCCCAGCTTACCGCATCACAGCGATCCGCTTCGATGTCCGCGACGGCTTCCTCGGGCGTGTAGTCGCTATTGAGGACGAGTGGGCCTTTGTAGATCGTGCGGATGAGCGGGCTCTGCTTGGGTACGTCGGTCGCGCCGAAGGTGCCCTCCGGTCCCGGCTCGCGCAGTTCGAGGAAGCCGAGGCCGAGGTCCTGGACCACCTTGGCGGCAGCGCCGAAGGTTGCCGCCGGATCGCTGTCGTCGCAGCCTTGCGTCTCGCCATTGGGCGAAAGGCGCACCGAGACCCGGTCGGCGCCCCAGACATCGATCAGCGCGCTGAGCACTTCACGCAGGAAGCGGGTGCGGTTTTCCGGCGAGCCGCCGTATTCGTCTTCGCGAAGGTTGGTGCTGTCGCGCAGGAACTGGTCGACGAGATAGCCATTTGCGCCGTGCAGCTGCACGCCATCGAAACCTGCCTTCTTCGCGTTCTCGGCGGCGAGACGATAGTCACCGACCACGCGCGCGATCTCTTCGACCGAAAGCTCGCGCGACTGCTCGTAGTCCTTGCGGCCTTCGAAGGTATGCGCATGGCCCGGCGCCTTGGTGGCGCTGGCGGAGACCGGCGGGTTTCCGCCGAGGAAATCGGGATGGACGAGGCGGCCCATGTGCCACATCTGCAGCACGATCTTGCCGCCTTCCTCGTGGACCGCGTCGGTCACGAGCTTCCAGCCCTCGACCTGCTCGTCGCTCCAGATGCCGGGGGCGGCAGGCCATCCCAGACCCTCGACGCTGATCCCGGTTGCCTCGGAAATGATCAGGCCTGCGCCCGCACGCTGGCGGTAGTAGGTCGCCATCATTTCGTTCGGAATCGAACCCGGCTGGGTCGAGCGGCCGCGCGTGAGCGGGGCCATGATGATCCGGTTCTTCGCCTCGATGGCGCCGAGGCTGAGCGGTTCGAACAATGTGTCGTGCATGGAGGCGAGATCCTTTTTGGCTGGCCTTGTGTGACAAGAGAGCTAGGGGGCGAATATGAGCCAGACAACCGCCAGTGCCGACAACAATGGCTTTCAGGCCGGCGCGTGGCACTTTGCCGCGCTGATTGCGGGCAACGTTGCACTGGCGCTCGGACCCTGGCTGGTGAGGCTGGCCGACACCGGTCCGGTGTCCGCGGCTTTCTGGCGTTTGTTCCTCCCGATACCGCTGATCGCGTTCCTTGCCTGGCGGGCGCGCAGACCGGGCAAGCTCGACTGGAAGCTGGCCATGCTGGTCATGGCGGCGGGTGTGTTCTTCTCGCTCGACCTTGCCAGCTGGCACATCGGGATCGAGCGTACGCGGCTCGGGAATGCGGTCCTCTTCGGCAACTCGGGGAGTGTGATCCTGATGCTGTGGGGCCTCGTTGCGCTGCGCCGTGCTCCCTCGTGGCGGGAAGGCGGGGGCGTGATCGCGGCGCTTGTCGGTGCCGCCATCCTGCTCGGCCGCAGCCTGGAGATTTCGACCACCACTTTCATCGGCGACCTGTTCTGCCTGTTCGCCGGCATCTGTTACGCTTTCTACCTCCTGCCCGCCCAGAGGGCACGCGCGGCACTCGGCCAGTGGAGCGTGCTCCTGCTGGTGAGCCTTGCCGCGTCGCCGCTGCTGCTTGGCATGGCCGTCCTTGCAGGGGAGCCCGTCTGGCCGGGCGAAGCGGGCTGGACCCCGGTGCTACTTCTCGCGCTCACGAGCCAGATCGTCGGGCAGGGCCTGCTCGTCTATTCGCTGCGCCACTTTTCCCCGCTCATCATCGGTATGGCCCTGCTGACCCAGCCTGCCGTTGCGGCAACTGTCGGCTGGTTCGTGTTCGGCGAACTGCTGGTGCCGCTCGACATCCTAGGCATGGTGCTCGTCGGTGCGGCCCTGATCCTTGCCCGCAGCAGCCCGCCGCGTGTGCGGGCGCCCGGCGAGGGCTGATCACCAGAATTCGCGATTGAATTCCGCGTGGTGGGCTTCGAAGCGTTCGAGGTCCGGACCCACGAGGACCGTGCGCGCCTGCGCTGCGAGGTTGTCGGCTTCGGCCTTGAGGATTTTCTGGCGTCGCTCGTCCTTGATCGGACCGGAGGCCTTGGCAAGCGTATCCAGCATGACCTCCGCGGCAATCGGCGAAGTGGCGACTGCGCTACGGATCGAACCGAACCCGCGCTTCACATAGTGCTCGAAATCATCGGGGCAGGGGATCACCGGACAGTCCTCCGCATCCTCGCCGCAGATATCCTTGCGCAGGTCGCGTCGGCCGATCTCGGCAGTCGCCGCCCCCAGCCAGTGGAGCGCGGTGATCGCAGTGAAGGGATCGTTGATCCCGGGCGACAATGCCCGCAGACCGATCTCGACGAGCTCGTCGATCAGGAATTGCGGATCCTGCTCGGGCGTTCGCGTGGCGCCGAGCGTGAAACAGTCGCGCACCTTGTCCTCGATACTGTCGGGCTTGCAGCCTTCGATGCGCATGAATGGCATGTCACGGTGGACGAAGTCGCCGGTGCGGACCATCAGCGAGAAGGTGCAGCCGCAATCACGCGCGATCTTCTCCAGATCCTCGAAGTCGATCAGCTGGACGTAGCCCGTATCCCACGCGGTCAGCGGCTCGCCCCCCTTCGATTCGATGGCGTCCGAGAATTCGTCCTCTACCGGATAGGTCTCGCGGATCGCGTCGAGCAGGCGGCGGCCAATCCCCTCGAGCACCTTGTTGATGCGGATCGAGGAAGGGATGTGATTGAGGAAGAAGACCAGAACCGCGACGCACACGGCCATCAACAGATAGGCGACCAGCAGCGAAAGCTGCGGTGTGAAGCCGGGAAGGGCGGTCGCCGCCGCATCGCCGGTCGAGGCGGGTGTCTCGTCTTCTGCCCGCACTGCACGCAGGACGATCAGCGCGTAGACGAAACTGCCGATAAATGTCGCAAGGCTGATCTGGTTGCCGCGATCCTCCATGAAGTTGGTGAGCAGGCGCGGGCCGTAATTGCCGCTGGCATAGGCGACCGCGGCGATGGTGATCGAGAAGACGGTCGAGGCGACCCCGATCATGCTTCCCGCCATCACGGTCAGCATGTCCGCCGCACCCTTGGGCCGGGCGGGGACGATCCATTCGACGTCGTTCAGGAACTCGGCGAAGCCCGAGCGGTCCAGATACACCATGATGGTAGCCAGAACCGCCGCAAGCAGCGAAAACAGGGCGGGATAGAACCAGTAGTTGGCGTTGAGCCGGGCCCAGAAAAAGCGCAATTCCGCTGTCATGCCCGCCTAAACGCGCAGGACTGGAAAGAGTTGCCTAGACCCTGCCGAGGTCGCCCTTGCCGATCGTGCCGCTGGCCATCTCGAGCATCCGGTCGAGGCTCTGCTTGGCCTTAAGGCGCAGGCCCTCCTCGATCTCGATACGCGGTTCGAGGTCGCGCAGGCAGGTGTAGAGCTTCTCCAGCGTATTGAGCGCCATGTAGGGGCAGATGTTGCAGCTGCAGTTGCCGTCCGCGCCGGGCGCACCGATGAAGGTCTTTTCGGGCAGCGCCTTTTCCATCTGGTGGATGATGTGCGGCTCGGTCGCGACGATCAGCGTGTCGCCCTCGAAGGTCTGGGCGAACTGTAGGATTCCGCTGGTCGAACCGACATAATCGGCATGCTCGACGATGGTCGGCGGGCATTCGGGGTGGGCAGCGATCGGCGCATCGGGATGCTGCTGCTTCAGCTTGAGCAATTCGGTCTCGCTGAAGGCTTCGTGCACGATGCACACGCCCGGCCAGAGCAGCATGTCGCGATTGAACTTGCGGCTCATGTAGCTGCCGAGGTGCCGGTCGGGGCCGAAGATGATCTTCTGGTCTTCGGGAATCTGGCTGATGATCGTCTCTGCGCTGGACGAGGTGACGATGATGTCGCTGAGCGCTTTCACCTCGGTCGAGCAATTGATGTAGGTCAGCGCGATGTGATCGGGATGCGCTTCGCGGAAAGCCTTGAACTTTTCGGGCGGGCAGCTGTCTTCGAGGCTGCAGCCGGCGTCCATGTCGGGCAGGACGACGATCTTTTCGGGGCTCAGGATCTTGGCCGTGTCGGCCATAAACTTCACGCCGCAGAACGCGATGACATCGGCATCGGTCTCGGCGGCCTTGCGCGAAAGCTCGAGGCTGTCGCCCACGAAATCGGCGAGATCCTGGATCTGCGCGCTCTGGTAATAGTGCGCGAGGATGATCGCGTTCTTCTCCTTGCGGAGGCGATCGATTTCGGAGAGCAGGTCCTCGCCCGTCGGCAGGCTGGTTTCGGCGGTCATGTTCGTGTCCCGTCTGAATGGCTTTGCGGCGCTTATAGACGGAACGAGCCGCGTGGCGAGGGGGTTCCGCGCCTTACATGCTGAAACCGGGAGGCAGGAACGCTTCCATCGGACGCTCCGCACCCGGGGTTCCGGCGATGACCTGCTCGGTCACGGCGATCCCGAAGGGCGAGAAGGCAATCAGCATCGAAACGGCGAAGACGCCGACATAGAGCCCGAGGCCCCACCAATATGCGGGATGCACGCGGCCCTGGCTGCGCTTGTCGGCGATCATGCCGATGACCGGGAAGATCATCGTGACGATGGTGGTGATGAGCCACGAGTTGGGGATCATCAGCGGAAGCGGCAGCAACCGCCCGAGCCCCGGGCCGGTCAGGATCGCCATGCCACACAGCATGAGCCGGCGGTGCCATCCGGTGTAGCGACGGCGTCGCAGCGCCCAGAAGGTGAGGCCGCCGAACAGCCACAGCAGCATGGTGTTGCTCCACAGGAACTCGCTGACATGGAAAAAGAACGGCCCGCCCGTGCGCCGCGCGACAGTGAACATGATCACCGTGCCGAAGATCACCATCAGCGGAACCCAGAGATAGGCGAGCTTGCCGAATTTGGCGTGAAGCGCCCAGTTGCCGCTCGACGCGGTCAAATGCTGGCCGCAGTAAATGCCGAGCCACGACATGAAGATCACGCCATGCACGTGATAGGGCCAGGGCACGTCGAAAGTGGATCGTCCAAAGGCGAGGTGGATCGAAAAACCCGCCACGATGATGAACGACATGACGAAAGCCATGATCGTGAAAAAGCGCGTATTTCCCCGGATCGCCTGATCCTGCGGCGTGGCTGCGGCTGTTGCCATGATCGGTATCCCTCCCCCTCTGGAAATCTCGCGACCGGATTTTTCTTTGGAATGCTAGCTATTTGCGGCGCGGCGGATAGTCAAATTCCCGTGTGGAAAGGGTCAGGCCGCACTCCACACATCGCCTTCGCGCATAGCCAGCCCGCGCCTTTCCAGATCGATCAGGTGCGCCGTGACCGACATCTTCGCCGCGCCGTGCAGGCGTTCGTCGAGGCCCTTGTACATCTTGGGGACGAAATCGGCCGCTTCGAGAGGCTCCTCCCGCAGATGGCGCAGGATCTGGTTCTCGCGCTGGCGGCGATGGCCGATCATCCCGCGGACCAGCTGGCGCGGCTTCTCGATCGCTTCGCCATGGGCGGGGTAGTACACCTTGTCCTGCTCGCGCCCGTAGAGTTTCTCGAGGCTCGCCATGTAGTCCGCCATGTCACCATCGGGCGGCACCACGACGCTCGTCGACCAGCCCATGACATGGTCGCCGGTGAAGACCGCGCCGCTTTCTTCCAGGGCGAAACACAAGTGGTTCGAGACATGGCCGGGCGTGGCGACCGCGCGCAGGGTCCAGCCCGGGCCCGTCATTGCCTCGCCATCCTCGAGCACGCGGTCGGGTTCGTAGGTACGGTCGAAACTCGCATCGGCGCGCGGGCCGCTGTCGTCGAGAACCAGCGGAGCGCAACCCACGATGGGCGCGCCGGTCCGCGCGGCAAGGGTCTTTGCCGCGGGTGAGTGGTCGCGGTGCGTATGCGTGCACATGATCGCGCAGACATGCTCTTCGCCGATGGCCGCATCGAGCGCTAGGAGGTGCGCCTTCTCGTCCGGGCCCGGGTCGATCACCGCGCAGCCGTCGCCGATGCCGACGATGTAGGTCTGCGTGCCGGTATAGGTATAGGGCGAGGGATTGGGCGCGAGCACGCGGCGCACGAGCGGTTCGAGCTGCATGGCCTCGCCGGTGGGCCATGGTTTGGGTGGAGGACCTGCCATGGGTGAAGCCTGTAGCGATTACCGCGGCTTGTCGATAGGGAGGGGCGCATGGGAGACAAAATTCTGGTCCTCGACGCGGGGACGACTTCGACACGGGCCATGGTTTTCAGCCGCGAGGGACGCATGGAAAGCGTCGCGCAGGCTGAGCTGACGCAGCACTACCCCAAGCCCGGCTGGGTGGAGCATGACGCGGCAGAAATCTGGGACAAGACGCTCGCCTGCATGCGCGAGGCGGTGGGCGAGGGTGCCTCGCAGATCGCGGCAATCGGGATCACCAACCAGCGCGAGACGGTGGTGGCCTGGGATCGCGGCACAGGCGAACCGCTGGCACGCGCAATCGTCTGGCAGGACCGGCGTACGGCGGGATTCTGCGCAGAGCTGAAGGACGCAGGCCACGAGGCCGAAGTCCAGAAGCGTACAGGCCTGCTGCTCGACCCCTATTTCTCGGGCACCAAGATGCGCTGGATGCTCGACAATGACGATGCCGTTGCCGCAGCGGCGCAAGAGGGTTCGCTGGCATTCGGGACGGTCGAAAGCTGGCTCGTCTTCAAGCTGTCTGGCGGCACCCATGTGTCGGATGCGAGCAATGCGAGCCGCACCTTGCTGCTCGCCCTCGACGGCGCCCAGTTCGACGATGATCTGTGCGAGCTGTTCGGCGTTCCGCTGGCCGCGCTGCCCGAAGTGGTGGACACCCACGGGCAGCTGGCGAACTGCTCTTCGGAATGCCTCGGAAGGGATATCCCGATCTGCGGCCTGGTCGGCGACCAGCAGTCTGCGACGATCGGGCAGGGGTGCCTCTCTTTCGGCGAGACCAAGGCGACCTACGGCACGGGTGCATTCGTGCTCACGAACAAGGGCGGCGAAATCCCGCGTTCCGACAACCGCCTGCTCGGTACGGTGCTCCACCAGTCGGGCGGACAGCGAACCTATGCGGTCGAGGGCGCCTGCTTCGTCGCGGGCAGCCTCGTCCAGTACCTGCGCGACCAGCTTGGACTGATCGAAAGCGCTCGCGAGACCGAGGACCTTGCGCGCTCGATCGAGGATAGCGGCGAGGTCGTCATCGTACCGGCGCTCGCCGGCCTCGGCGCGCCGCACTGGAAGCCCGATGCGCGTGGTGTCATCTCCGGCCTCAGCTTTGCGAGCGGCAAGGCGCAGATCGCGCGCGCTGCGCTCGAAGCCATGGCGCACCAAACACATGATCTCGCCTCGGCTTTTGCAGCCGACGGCGCACCGTGGGCGAGCCTCAAGATCGACGGCGGGATGAGCGCGAACGACTGGATGGCGCAGGACCTGGCAAATATCCTCGACCTCGAAGTCGAGCGGCCCGATTTCGTCGAGACCACGGCGCTAGGAGCGGCGATTTGCGCAAGCGTCGGCGCGGGGCTTTATCCCTCGCTCGAAGAGGCGGCGACCGCGATGCGCGGGGCCGCACGCAGCTTCACGCCTGCAATGTCGGAAGTTGTCAGGAAGGACCGCCTCGCGCGCTATGCCCGCGCGCTTTCGGTGGCTTAGCCGCGGCCGAAAGCCTGCGCGATGCGGTCCTGCATTGCGCTGACCGCTTCGCTGCCATTCTCGTCCTGCGCGCGCATTTCCTCGTCGAGGCGAGCCACGCGCGCATGGAGGCGTTCGGTCTCGCGGATGAGCATGCGGGTGGCCGGTTCGAGCAGTTCCATATTGGCCGGGTCCGAGGGACGCTCGGCGCCGAGCGTGCCGTGCCGGCGCAGCTGCGTCTTGCTGAGCTCTCCGGACTGATAGGCGCGCTGGTTCAGGAGCCATGCGAGGACATGCATCACGCGGGTCGTGGTGCGAAGCCCCTCGACCGAGAGCGCGATGCGCACATTGTCGGGTGAATTGCCGCGGCTGGCCTCGTCGCGCAGGTCGAATGCAGCGCGTGCATCGTCGGCCAGCATCAATGCTTCCGCGTAGAGGTCTTCGACGACCTGCTCGTGAATCGTACGGTCCATGTCCATGATGAACGTCCGGTTACCATGATCGCTCCCGCGATCCGATAGCTCTTTCGGGCAGCGTCCCGATACGGGACGGGAAGCCGGACCCGGTCAGGCGATGATGTCGGGAATGAGATTGTCCTCGATTGCGGAGATGCGGTCCTTCAGCTGGAGCTTGCGCTTCTTCAGGCGCGCGATCTGCAGCTGGTCGACGAAGCCGCCGCCTTCGCCTGCCTCGGTCAGCGCGGCAATCGCGACATCGAGGTCGCGATGCTCGCTCTTGAGCGATTCCAAGCGCTTGCGAAGTTCCTGCTCGTTCACTGCCGTCGTTCCCGTAACTCGCTCTATCGCATGGCCCGTGAGAGGGGCTTTGTAAATTCGGAAAGCTGTGGTTTGATAGTTAATTCGCGGCCCGTGCCGCAAGGCACGAGTCGCTCCTGGGGTCGCACAACTCTGAAGGAGACACCTCGATGCAATCATCCCATGTCGCCGCACTCAAAGCCAAGCACGCAGGACTGGAAGCCCGCCTGCACGACGAACAGGCAAGGCCCGCGCCCGACATCGCGATGATCCAGCAGCTCAAGAAGCAGAAGCTGAAGATCAAGGAAGAGATCGCCGCCCACTGATCGGCACCGCGATAGATTGCGGGGCGGCAAGGTTTTTCTCTATCCGCCCCGCTTCCACACCCCTTCATTTTTGCTATAGCCGCTGACCATGTCAGCAGCCGCATCCGCCCGCCAGATCCTCAAGCGCCTGCACGAGGTCATGGCCGGTCGCCACCATGCCCAGCACAAGCTCGACCGCGTGGTCGACATCATCGCCGAAAGCCTGACGAGCGAGGTCTGCTCGATCTACCTGCTGCGCGACGGCGAACTCGAACTCTACGCCACCCGCGGTCTCAATCCGGAGGCGGTCCACGTCACCCGCATGGGCATCGGCGAAGGGCTGACCGGCACGATTGCCAAGAACATCGAGACGTTGAACCTCGCCGAGGCCAAGGCGCATCCCGACTTCCTCTATCGGCCCGAGACGGGTGAAGAGAAATTCCACTCCTTCGCCGGCGTGCCCATCGTCTACCGCGAACGCGCCGTCGGCGTGCTCTGCGTCCAGCACGTCGAGCCCCGCCGCTACGAGGACGTGGAGATCGAGGCGCTGCAGACCACCGCGATGGTGCTGTCCGAGCTGATCGCCCACAAGGAGCTCGTCGACGACGAGGAAGCGATCGATTTCGACGAGGTCTCGACCGAGTGCGAGATCATGGACGGCCTCACCTTGGTGAAGGGCCTCGCCATGGGGCAGGCCGTATTTCACCAACCGCGCGTCGAGATCGACCAGGTCGTGGCGGAAGACATCGAGGCCGAACGCCAGCGCGTCTACCGTGCCTTCGACAAGATGCGTGACCAGATCGACGCAATGGGCCGCGAACCCGAGTTCGGCAAGGGCGGCGAGCATGTCGAGGTCCTCGAGACCTACAAGATGTTCGCCTATGACGAAGGCTGGAGCCGCCGCATCAACGAGGCGATCGACAGCGGGTTGACCGCCGAGGCCGCGATCGAGCGTGTCCAGCAGCGCACCCGCATGCGCATGCGCGAAATCGACGATCCGCTGCTTGCGGACCGGATGCACGATCTCGAGGATCTCTCGAACCGGTTGCTGCGCATTGTCTCGGGTCAACTCGGGACTGCCGCCTCGCAGGGCCTCAGGCGCGACACGATCCTGTTCGCGCGCAATCTCGGCCCCGCAGAATTGCTCGAATACGACCGGCGGCGCCTCAAGGGTGTGGTGCTCGAAGAGGGCTCGCTCACGGCCCACGTCGTGATCGTCGCGCGGGCCATGGGAATTCCCGTGCTCGGCCGCGTCCCGCGTATCCGTTCGCGCGTCTCCGAAGGCGATGAGGTGCTGGTCGATGCCGACAAGGGCACGGTCACGCTGCGTCCCTCGCAGCCGCTGCTCGAAGCATTCGATGCGCGTTTCGCCAAGAGCCGCGAGCGCGCTGCAGCCTATGCCGAATTGCGCGATGTCGAACCCTTTACCCGCGACGGCACGCGCATCACGGTGATGATGAATGCGGGACTGCGCGACGATGTGAGCGCGTTGCAGCTGACCGGCGCGGACGGCATCGGGCTGTTCCGCACCGAGTTCCAGTTCCTCGTTTCCTCCACCTTGCCCGCGCGCGAGCGGCAGATGCGGCTTTACCGCGATGTGCTCGATGCTGCCGATGGCAAGCCGGTTATTTTCCGCACGGTCGATATCGGCGGCGACAAGGCCGTGCCGTATCTCGACAACGATACTGCCGAGAAGGACGAGAACCCCGCGATGGGCTGGCGCGCGCTGCGCCTTTCGCTCGAGCGTGAAGGCCTGCTCAAGGCGCAGGCCCGCGCCCTGCTCGAAGCGGCTTCGGGGCGGCAGCTCTCGGTAATGTTCCCGATGGTGTCCGAGCCGTGGGAATTCGACGCCGCCAAGGAGATTTTCGAGGAGCAGGCCCAGTTCCTGCGCGATCGCCGCAAGGTGCTGCCGGAAACGATCGAATATGGTTGCATGCTCGAAGTTCCCTCGCTTGCCGAGGTGCTCGACCAGCTCCTGCCCCGCTTGTCCTTCATTTCGGTCGGTACGAATGACCTGACGCAGTTCCTCTTCGCCGCCGACAGGGCCAATCCCAAGCTCGCCGAGCGTTATGACTGGCTGAGCCCTTCGATCCTCCGATTCCTTGCGCGCATCGCCAACCAGATGGTCGGCAGCAATGTGCGCATAGGGATCTGCGGCGAAATGGGCGGAGGCCGCCTCGAGGCGCTTGCGCTCATGGGTCTCGGCTACACGCGTTTCTCGATCACCCCGGCAGCGGTCGGTCCGATCAAGGAGCTGGTCCGCAAGGTCTATCTTCCCGACCTCACCACGCAGATGCAGCAGTGGCTGATTTCGCCGCCGCTCGACATGCGCGCGGCGCTGGCTGCCTGGGCGATCGACAACGATATCGATATCGACTGATTTCGTCGCTTAAACAGCGCGTTTCGTCTTCGAGCCCGATGGGGTAGCCTAATGCCGCTCTTGACTTGGCGCACGGGAAACTCTCTCGTCGCCGCCAATCGGGAGCGGGAACACCCGCACGGGGTCAAACATTCGGGATTCGCATGGAAGAAGACGTCTCAGTCGAGCACGAGGAAACGCACGTTGCGCGTGTAGGAGATCGCTTGCGCGAAGCGCGCGAGGCCAAGGGCCTGTCGATCGAACAGGTCGCAGCAGAGACCCGCATTCCCCAGCGTCACCTCACAACAATCGAGGCGGGCAATTTCGGAGCCCTGCCTTCACGCACCTATGCTGTCGGGTTCAGCCGCACCTATGCGCGCATGCTCGGCCTCGACGAGGGTGAAATCCTCGACCAGGTTCGCGCCGAACTCGCCGAGGCGGATGGCATCGACACCGACAAGCCGGCCAAGTTCGAGCCCGGCGATCCCGCCCGCGTTCCCGGGCGCGGCCTCGCATGGTTTGCAGCCCTTGCGGCAATCCTGCTGCTGGGCGGTGTCTACGCATTCTACTCTAGCTATTTCGCGCCCGGTCTGGGCCCGGCGCCGCTGGAAGCTCCGGAAGAGCAGTTCGCAGCCAACGACACGCCTTCGGTCGCCGAGGAAGCTCCCGCAGCCCAGCCGACCGGCGGTCCGGTGGTCTTCACCAGCGAGATGGATGGTACCTGGGTCAAGTTTTACGACGCCGACGGCGAACGTCTCTACGAGGCACAGATGGCGGCTGGTGACAGCTTCACCGTTCCCGAGGATGCCGACGGTCCGCAGATATGGACGGGGCGGCCCTATGCGCTGGCAATCACGATCGGCGGTCGCTCGGTCCCCAAGCTGACCGAAGAGGACACGGTCGTCCGCGATGTACCGGTCAGCGCGGAAGCGCTGCTGGCTCGCGATCCAGCGCCGCCCGCGCAAACCACCGCTGCGCCGGACGCCGACACCTGATCCGCGGCGGAAAAGCCACCTTCATCCTCTCGACAGCTTGAGCCGGTTACGGCAGGTTTTCGCTGTATTACCCCCACTCCTCAAGGAGCACATGACCATCATGATCGCACGCTGTGCACGCGCGCTTGGCCTCGGCGGTATCGCCCTGGCGCTTGTCGCGACCTCGATGCCTGCCGCCGCGCAGGACAACTCCGACGCCCGCATCCGCAAGCTCGAGAGCGAGGTCCGCGCCCTGCAGCGCAAGGTCTTCCCCGGGGCCGACGGTCGCTTCTTCGAGCCCGAGATCAGCGCACCTGCGACCACCACCCAGCCGGCGACGACAACCGCGCCGTCGACGACTGCGGTGACCGATATCCTTGCGCGTCTCGATGCGCTCGAAAACCAGCTGCAGCGCCTGACCGCGCAGTACGAGGTTGGGTCCAACGCACTTCGACTGCTCGAAGAACGAATCGAAAAGCTCGAGGCCGGCAATGCGGCGCCCGCGGTCGAAGCACCGGCGCAGGCCGGCACTTCTGCTCCCGCGACCCGTCCGGCAGCAGCGCAGCCTGCCGCCGCACGTCCGGACCCCGCGCGTCTCGCCGCAGTCCAGGCGATCGCCAAGCCGCAGACCGACGATCCGGGCGATGACGAGTATTCCTATGGCTTCCGCCTGTGGGATGCCGGTTTCTTCCCCGAAGCGCAGCAGCAGCTGACGCTGTTCGTCGAGAAGTATCCGGAGCATCCGCGCGCGACCTTCGGACGCAACCTGCTCGGCCGCGCCTATCTCGACGATGGCAAGCCGAGCGAGGCAGCACCCTGGTTCCTGCGCAACTACCAGGCGGACAAGAACGCCGCCCGTGCCGGCGACAGCCTGCTCTTCCTCGCTGAATCGATGATCGCGCTCGACGACACCCAGCGCGCCTGCATTGCCCTTAGCGAGTTCGCCGAAACCTATCCCGCGCTGGCCACCGGCCGGCTGCAGGGTCGCTACGCCACTGCGCGTAGCAAGGTCACCTGCGGCTGACATGACCGTCGATCCGGAACTGGTCGACCGGTTCCGGACCGATCTGCGCGCCCTTTGGGGCGATGACGAGGGAGCACGGCTGGGGATCGCCTTTTCCGGCGGCCCGGACAGCCTTGCGCTCCTGCTGCTAGCCCAAACAGCAATGCCGGACCGGGTGGCGGCGGCGAGTGTTGACCACGGCCTGCGTCCCGAAAGCGCCGACGAGGTCCGCCATGCGGCCGACATCTGTCGGTCGCTAGGCGTGCCGCATGCGATCCTCGAGGTCGAAGTCGCCGAAGGGAACCTCCAGGCCGAGGCGCGGCTTGCCCGCTATGCAGCCCTTGCACGGTGGGCGCAGGCAGAAGGTGTCGCGGCGATCTGCACGGCGCATCACGCGGACGACCAGGCCGAAACCTTCCTGATGCGTGCCAACCGCGGCAGCGGTCTGGCAGGCCTTTCGGGAGTTCGCGGTCGCAACGTCGTTCCCGAAACCGATATCGCCGTGCTCCGGCCACTGCTCCGCTGGCGGCGATCGGCGCTCGAGGAGATTGCCGCAAACAGCGACTTCGAGCCGGTGCGCGACCCTTCGAACGAGGACCCTTCCTTCGACCGTGTCCGCATGCGCGAGGCGCTTGCCACCTCGGATTTCATCGACGTCGAAGCTGTTTCACGCTCGGCGCGCATGCTCGCGGAAATGCAGGATGCCGTCGCGGGGTTGGCGAGCGATGAGTGGGCAAGGGCGAAACAGGAAGACGGTGCGCCGGCGCGTTATCGACCGCTTGCGCGCATGAGCATTTATCGTCCCGCGTTCCTTGCGGAGGTGATGACGCATATGGGGTCGGATTTCGGAATCGCGCTCTCGCGCAGCGATGCGGCAAGGATTGTCGCCGACCTCATCGATGGGCGTCCGGTGAACATTGCGGGCATCCAGGCGCGGGCATCTACCGAAAACGATAAGCCCGTCTGGACGTTCGCCCCGGAGAAACCGCGAAGGACGGCCTAACTGCCGAGCTGCGCTGCTTCGCGGGCCACTTTCTCGACCGCAGCTTCGTCGACAGCGCCGCGCGGCGCCACCCAGCTGCCGCCAACGCAGAGCACCGGATCGAAAGCGAGCCACTCGGGCGCATTCTCCAGCGTGATCCCGCCCGTGGGGCAGAAGCGGCACTGGCCGAAGGGTGCGGCGAGGGCCTTCAATGCAGGAAGTCCACCTGCGGCCATTGCCGGGAAGAACTTGAAGTGCGTGAGCCCGAGATCGAGGCCGCGCATGATGTCGCCCGCATTGGCGATTCCGGGCAGGAACGGGATGTTCTCGCGGATCGCGGCCTTGCCCAGCGCTTCGGTAAGGCCGGGCGATACGATGAACTCGCTTCCGGCGGCGATGGCGTCGGCGAGTTCCTGCTGGTTAGTCACGGTCCCGGCGCCGACGATCGCGCCTTCGACCTGCTTCATCGCGCGAATGGCATCGAGCGCTGCGGGGGTGCGGAGCGTGACTTCGAGCACGCGCAGTCCGCCCGCCACGAGGGCGCGGGCGAGGGGCACGGCGTGTTCCACCTCGTCGACAACGATCACCGGGATGACCGGCGCGGTCTTCATGATGTCGGCAATGGCGGTCATGCGTGTTCCCTTGCAAAGGCTGCCGCAGCGCCGAACAGGCCGGGCTGGGGATGGGTGATGAGCTTGACCGGGATGGAGGCCATGAGCTCCTGGAAACGGCCCTTGGCCTTGAACCTCTCGGCAAACCCGGATTTGAGCAGCGTCTCGCGAATGCGGTAGCCAAGACCGCCGGCGATCACGACGCCGCCGAAACCGCCCTGCGCCAACGCAATGTCGCCGGCAACGCTGCCGAGCGACATGCAGAAGCGGTCTACCGCTGCGGCTGCGAGGAGATCGCTGCCGTCCTGCCCGCGGGTCCAGATTGCGATGTCGTCTTCTTCGGCGACCGGCTTGCCCTCCATCGCGGCGAGCGTCTGGTAGATGTCGGAGATCGCCGGGCCGGCGACGACGCGTTCGACCGAGACACGGTTATGCCGCTTGCGCAGGCGCGCGAGGATCGCATCGTCGATCTGGTCGAGCGGCGCGAAGTCGATGTGTCCGCCCTCGGTCGCCGAAACGCGGTAGGTGCCATCCGGCTCGCGGTAGAGATGCGCCACGCCAAGGCCGGTGCCCGGGCCGAGCACGCTTAGGCGACCGGTCGGAGCCAGCGGCTTGTCGGGGCCGGTCAGGTGGATGAACTGGTCCTCGCCGACCCGGGCGACCGCGTGCGCGACAGCTTCGAAGTCATTGACGATGCAGTAATTCTCGACGCCGAGCTTCTCTTTCACCATCGCCGGGCGGATGATCCAGGGGTTGTTGGTGAAGCGAATGACGTCGCCGCCGACCGGACCCGCAATCGCCATCGAGACACGCGGGGGAAGGGTGCCGCCCTGGCGCTGGCGATAGTCTTCCCAGGCCGTCTGGAAACTCGCGTGGTCTTCGGTGTGGAGCGTCTCGGGTTCCCCGAGCGAGATCGAGCCGTCATCGGCGATCGTGGCGATCGCGAAACGGGCATGGGTTCCACCGATATCGACTGTGACGAGTTCCATGAGCCTATAATCCTGCCGTTGCCATCATCGAGGATGCGCCTTGTTCGGCACCGTCGGCCTGGGCGCGGAACATCGCGAATATTTCCCTGCCCATGCCCTGTTCAGGAGCCGGTTCTGCAGCCGGTTCGCGTGTGTCGAGGTCCGCAGTGGTAGAAAGCGTGCCCGTTTCCGCGCAGACCTTCACGATATCGCCATCGCGCAGCTTCGAAAGCGGGCCACCGCCAAGCGCCTCGGGCGTGCAGTGGATTGCTGCAGGAACCTTGCCGCTCGCGCCGGACATACGGCCATCGGTAACGAGCGCCACGCGGTAGCCGCGGTCCTGCAATACGCCGAGAGCGGGGGTGAGCTTGTGGAGCTCGGGCATGCCGTTCGCACGCGGCCCCTGGTAGCGCACGACGACGACCACATCGCGGTCGAGTTCGCCCTTCTTAAATGCCTCGTTGACGCTGGGCTGGTCTTCGAAGATCCGGCACGGGGCCTCGATGGTCCAGCGCTCGCGCTCGACGGCAGAAGACTTGAAGCAGGCGCGGCCGAGATTACCCTCGACCAGACGCATGCCGCCGTCCGCCTGGAACGGATCGGATGCGGGGCGAAGCATTTCGGTATCACCGCTCGGACCCGGATCACGCCAGGTCAGCGCATCGCCATCCATTCCGGGCTCGCGCGAATAGGCTTCGAAACCGCCGTCCCAGACGGTCATGATGTCGGCGTGGGCAAGACCCTCGTCGAGCAGCGTGCCGATCACGTAGCCCATGCCGCCGGCCTCGTGGAAATGGTTCACGTCGCCCGAGCCGTTGGGATAGACGCGCGCCACAAGCGGGACCGCCGAGGAGAGCTCGGACAGGTCGGTCCAGTCGAACTTGATCCCGGCGGCGCGGGCCATGGCCGGAATGTGGATGGCGTGATTGGTCGAGCCGCCCGTGGCCAGCAGGCCGATCGCAGCATTGATGATGGCCTTCTCGTCCACCACGCGGCCCAGCGGACGGAAATCCTCGCCGCTCTTGCCGATCGCCGCGAGACGGTGCGTCGCTGCGCGCGAAAGCTCCTGACGCAGCTTCGCGCCCGGCGGGACGAAAGCCGCGCCGGGCACGTGCAGGCCCATCATCTCCATCATCATCTGGTTGGAGTTGGCGGTGCCGTAGAAGGTGCAGGTGCCGGGCGAATGGTAGCTGCCCATTTCGCTTGCCAAGAGCTCGTCGCGCCCGACCTTGCCTTCCGCATAGAGCTGGCGGGTGCGCTGCTTTTCCTTGTTGGAAATGCCGGTGCCCATCGGCCCTGACGGGACGAAGATGGCGGGCAGGTGACCAAAGCGCAGGGCGCCCATCAGCAGGCCCGGGACGATCTTGTCGCAAATGCCCAGAAGGGCGACGCCGTCGTACATGGCGTGGCTCAGCGCGACGACGGTCGAAAGCGCGATGGTGTCGCGGCTGAAGAGCGAGAGCTCCATGCCGGCCTCGCCCTGCGTGACCCCGTCGCACATGGCGGGCGTGCCGCCTGCGACCTGGACCGTCGCGCCGACCTCGCGTGCCCAGATCTTCATCCGCTCGGGATAGCGGTAGTAGGGCTGGTGGGCAGAAAGCATGTCGTTGTAGGCCGTGACAACACCGAGGTTCGGACCGCGCGCGGCCTTGATCGCTGCCTGGTCATCCTCCGCCCCGGCAAAGGCGTGTGCGAGGTTCGAGCACGACAGCGAGTGGCGATTGACCTGCCGTTCGCCTTCACGGTCCATCAGGTCGAGATAGTCGCCACGCGACTTTCGCGAATTCTCGATAACCCGCTGGGTCACGCGGTGGATCGTGTCGTTCAAAGGCTTAGTCATCGTGCCAGGTCACCCCGTCGCGTTCGGCAAGCGCCACGGCGGCGCTGGGGCCCCATGTGCCGGCCGCATAGGTCTTCGGCTTCATGTCGTTCTCGGCCCAGATCTTGCGGATGTGGTCGATATAGTCCCACTGCGCCTCGATCTCGTCGCGGCGAACGAACAGCGTCTGATCGCCGTGGATCAGGTCGAGAAGCAGCCGCTCGTAGGCGATCCGGCGTACGGTGTCGGAGAAGGCATCGGGCATGGCGATGTCGAGCGGGACCGGCCGCAGGCGCAGGCCTTCGTTGCCCAGGCCCGGGACCTTGGCCATCATCGTCAGGCGGATGTTTTCTTCGGGCTGGATGCCGATCACGAGCCGGTTCGGTTCGGTCTTCGCGCCGCGGCCCTCGAAGATCGAGTGCGGGATGCAGCGGAACTGCACGACGATTTCCGTCACGCGTTCGGGCATGCGCTTGCCGTGCCTGAGGTAGAACGGCACGCCGCGCCAGCGCCAGTTGTCGACATGGGCCTTCAGCGCGACATAGGTTTCGGTGTCGCTTTCCTTGCCCAGTTCCTCGTCATAGCCGGGGACGGTCTTTCCATCGACGGCGCCTGCGCGATACTGGCCGGTCACGACTTCCTTGGCTTCGACCGGCCGGAGGGCGCGGAGTACCTTCACCTTCTCGTCGCGTACCGCGGTCGAATCGAAGCTGGTGGGCGGCTCCATTGCAACCAGTGCGAGTAGCTGGAGCATGTGGTTCTGAACCATGTCGCGTAGCGCGCCGCTGTCGTCGTAATAGGCCACGCGCGATTCCAGCCCGACCGTCTCTGCGACGGTGATCTGGACGTGCTCGACATAGTTCGAGTTCCAGACCGGCTCGAGCATGATGTTGGCGAAGCGAAGGGCGAGGAGGTTCTGCACCGTCTCCTTGCCGAGATAATGGTCGATCCGGAAAATCCGGTCCTCGCTGAACGCTTGCGCGACCGCGTCATTGATCTCGCAGCTGCTCTGGAGGTCAGTCCCGAGCGGCTTTTCCAGCGCGATGCGGGCGTTGCCTTTCGTCAGGCCGACCCGCTTCAGTCCGGCGATCGTCGGTTCGAACAGGCTCGGTGCGGTCGACAGGAAGATGGCGAGGCCGTTGTATTCGCCGACCTCGTCGGCCAGCGCGTCGTAGCCTTCCGGTGTCATCGCATCGACGGCGACATAGCTGATCCGGTTGAGGAAGTCGGCCATGGGGCCGCGCCGGTTCTTGGGGAGGAATTTCTCCAGCGCCTCGCGCGCCAGCTGGCGGAATTCCCGGGTGCTCATCTCCGAGCGAGCCGTCGCCACGATCCGCAGCTCCGGGTCCAGCAGGCCGTCTGCATTCAAAGCGCAGAGCGAGGGGAGGAGCATGCGCTGCGAAAGATCGCCCGTGGCCCCGAACAGGAGCAGGCGGTCGGCGTTGAATGTCAGCTCTTGCATGATGCCTTCATCAGCATGTCACTCCCTTTGATGCGAGGAACTAACAGCGCCCCGCGGCATGCGCCATAGGCCGCATTCCTATTCACTCCCCGAGCAATCGTACGCAGACCGAGCTCGACAGGAACTGGTTGGCGCCGAAGCTGGTGAGGAAACTGACGTCCGCCGCATCGCGCCCGACACCGATTTTGACCGTCTGCGCAGGGTCGGCCATCCCGGTCGCATCGACGAGTTGCCACGTGCCGCCGCCTTCGGTCTCCGGGTCGTTGAGGAAGACTTCGGCCACGGCGTGGAAGTCGGGCGGGTCGACGCCGGGCGCGTAGCAGGCGACATAGCGGGCAGGGATGGTGCTCGCACGTGCAAGCGCGACGAGCGTGTGGGCATAGTCGCGGCAGATGCCTCTGCGCTCGATGAAAGTGTCGAGCGCGCCGGTTTGCGGACCGGAGGCGCCCGGCGTGTACTGATAATTGTCGCCGATCCAGTCGCGGATGGCGGCGATCCGGGCGCCGCCATCGGTATTGCCGAAGGTGTCGTCGACGAAAGTCTGGAAGCGGTCGGCCGGACAGTAACGGCTGTCGAACAGGTACTGCACCGCTTCGCCGGGCATCTCGTGCGGCATCAGGCGCTTTAGCGAACCGAGATCGGCGATCTGGCGATCGAGAGCGACTTCGGCGTTGTAGGAGACGTTGAATTCTCCCCCTGCGCGAAGCCAGATCCGCTCTCCGATGTCGTCCTGGGCGGCCACGCGTGCGCAATGCTCGCTATCGGATAGCTCGGTGTCGGCGGACAGGATCGTCTGCTCGGGGATCGCTGCGGCTTCGAACTGGAGGAGCACATCGCTCGTGCGCGGAAGGCGGAAGGAGAACTGCGTTTCGATAGCTATGGCCATGTCGGCCAAACGCAGCAGTTCTAGGAATGTTTCGGCGGCCAATCGGACGCTGAAACGGCATTCGAAACACCCAACGAAAAAGGGCCCCGGTTAAGGGGCCCTTTGACTAACTCTTTGTGTGCGGGCTTACTTGCCCATCAGCCATTCCCAGAAATTCCACATAGAAGCCTCCTGTTGGTTAACAGGATGCTTATTTCATTAACCAAGAATGTTTGTAAAGCGTTAACTATGCTTCCAGCGCTGAATCTCCGTCCGAAACCTGAAATTTCAATAGGTTAGTCAAAGAGATCGGCCGGGACAATACGTAGCCCTGAACGTAGTTGCAGCCGATTTCGTTAAGGATTCTGAGGGTTTCCTCGTCTTCGGCGCCCTCTGCGGTAACCATGATTCGCGCTTCCTTGCCCATCGAGACAATACTTGAAGCAATTGCCTTGGCCTTGGCGTTAGTTGTCAGGTTCGATACGAATAGCCGGTCGATTTTAAGCTCGTCGAAGGGCAATTCGAAGAACGTTTCGAAATTCGCGGCGCCGCAGCCGAAATCGTCGATCGAAATACGCACGCCAAGGCTTTTTAGTTCTTCAAGGATCGTCGCGGCGGTTGCGAGGTCGCCGATGCGCGAGGTCTCGGTAACCTCGAGAATGAGGAAGCGCGGATCGAAACCCGAAGCCTGGAGCGCGTTGCGTACGATGCCGACGATGCGCAGGTCGCCCAGCAGCGTAGCGGACATGTTGACCGACATGGTCACATTGCGCCCGCGGAAGTGCATCAGGCGGCCAGCGCTGCAGGCGCTTTGCAGCACGTAACGGGTGAGGTGTTCCATGCGACCGGCTTTCTCGCACTGGGCGATGAAGTGCATCGGCGGGATGAAACCGCGTGCCGGATCGTGCCAGCGCACCAGCGCCTCTACGCCGACCATCGCGCCGCGCGCGGTGTCGACCTTGGGCTGGTAGACGCAGTAGATCTCGCCCGCCTCCATCGCTTCGTCGATGCGTGCGCGCAGCGAGATGTCCCACAGCTGGTCGAAACGCGAGCCCGTCTCGGCAACCTTGATCGGCTGGAGCGCTTCGGAGCTTTCCTCTGCAGCTGCAACTGCAGCTGCGAGGCGAGTGGCAGGATCACCGTCCAGCCGGGCGACGCCGAAGCTGATGCCGACATCGACCGAGGAGCCGGCAACATTCACCGGCGCAGCGAAGATCGCGCGCAGGCCCTCGAGGTGCTCGGAAAGCACCTGGGTGTCGTCCTCTTTCGAGTGCCAGGCGAGGTGGTGCCCCTCGTAGAAGATCGCGAGATCGCTATCGGAAGCGCGCAGGCGGTCGACCAGTTTGAGGATATATTGCGAGCGGTGGTCGCGAGCGAGCGTGCGCAGGACGTGCTCGTAACCGTGGATGCGGGCGACCACGATGTGACCGTGGGTGAGGTTGTTCTTGAGCGCGCTGACCTCGAGAGCGCGCAGGCGCGGCAGGCCGGTCTCCGTATCGACCATGGCCACGCGGTCCTTGAGCTGCGCGCGCGAGCGGAACAGTCCGTAGACCACCAGGAGTGCGATGCAGTAGGACAGCTCCATGCGCACGCCGATGTAGCTGCCGACGTAAAGCAGCGCCGGAATGCTCGCGACGATCGCGAAATAGCCGATCTGGCGACGCTTGCGCGTGCGCACGGCGATGATCAGCGCTGCGAAGAGGAAAGTGTAGATCGTCAGCGCGCGCAGACCGTCGAGGAAGCCGGTACGGCCCGAACGCAGCGATTCAGCGGCATAGATGGCGACGTAGCTGGGCGGAACGCCGTAATTGCCGGGCACCTTCACTTGCGCGTCCGAGACGCTTTCTTCCTGACCTATGACGACCGTGCGACCGGCCACATTGGGAATTTCCTCGCCGTTCTCGATCGAACCGACTTCGATAGACGTGAAATCCCCGGCAGGGATCGTGTAGTCGATCTGGAATTCGCCGGGCCTCGCGTCGTCGATACCGGCGAGCGCAGCGGCAAGCGAAGCCTGGCGCTTCCCGTCGATCGTGTATCCGTACTGCTTGGTCCAGACGAAGCCGAGCCAGTTTGCGGTCCGGCGCGATGCTACGCGCTCAGCCTGTCCGCCAATGGCGTCCATCGTACGCTCGATGCGATCGCCCGAGGTTGCCGAGCGTTCGATATGATCGACCAGCGCGACACGCGGCCCGAGCGCGGCAATCGCGTCGGAAAGCGCCTTGTCGGCTTCGGGCGTAGACGCCTCGTCGAAGACGACGTCGATATAGATCTTGCCCGCACCTTGGCGATCCAGTTCGCGCAGCGTCTCGGCCAGCGCTTCGCGGCGATGGTCGAGAGCCGGGTCGACGGTGTCGCGAGGGACGCCGACGAAAACCATCTCGCCGGAGGGCGCGTGGTTTGCCAGGCGAGACTGGAACACCCAGGAGAACTGGTCGAGAGGCTGGAGGAAAAATGCGGCGAGCATGGCCAATGCGACAGCGCCCGCGTAAAGCAGGTGTCGCAGGCGTCCCAGGAGCCCCTTCGAAACACCGCCACGGGTCATTTCGAGAGAGCTGGGGCCTTCCGCAAAGGCGTTTCCGTCGCTCATTCGAAACGCTTATTCGCGCATTAAACTTAAGAATGTTTTGACGCGGGGGTGCTTTTTTCCGCTGAGCCGCCTGAACGCGGGCGCCTCAATGGTTAAGCGCGCGGTAGGAAATTGCTCGAGCCAGGCCCAGTGGTCCCGGCGCAAGGAGACCCGGAAACCCGCGTGCCGCCCCGTTTTTCAACGGTCTGCGGCGCTTGGGGGCTTCATCATGTGACAGTTAACGCGTTTTTCGCGGTTCTGCCGGTCAGGCGGGCACCCCGAAAAGATCGTGAGCGTCGGCTTCTTCGACCTGCACATCGACGATATCGCCCGCGGCGAGGTTCGCATCGACATTTCGCAGGTAGACCGCGCCGTCGATTTCGGGAGCGTCGGCCTGGCTGCGACCGGTCGCGCCGATGTCGCCGTCCTCGTCCGGCTCGCCCACTTCGTCGATGATTACGGGGATCGTCTTGCCGACCTTGGCCGCGAGCTTGGCCGCGCTGATGCGCTCGGTCACTTCCATGATCCGCGCGTAACGTTCTTCCTTGACCTCTTCGGGGACCGGATCGGGCAGGGCATTCGCCTGCGCACCCTCGACCGGTTCGAAGCGGAAGGCGCCGACGCGGTCGAGCTGGGCCTCTTCGAGCCAGTCGAGCAGGTACTTGAAGTCGTCCTCGGTCTCCCCGGGGAAGCCGACGACGAAGCTCGAACGCACGGCGATCTCGGGGCAGATTTCGCGCCAGCCCTTGAGCCGTTCGAGGACCTTCGCCTCGTTCGCGGGACGCTTCATTGAGCGGAGCACCTTGGGGCTGGCGTGCTGGAAGGGGATGTCGAGATAGGGCGTCAGCAGCCCCTCGGCCATCAGCGGGATGACCGCGTCGACATGCGGATAGGGATAGACGTAGTGCAGCCGCACCCAGGGCGGGGTGCCGCCACCGATGTCGAGCTGGCCCAGTTCGCGGGCGAGGTCGGTCATGTGGGCGCGGACCTCGCGGCCCTTCCATGTCCGGCTCTCGTGGCGCGTGTCGACACCATAGGCGCTCGTATCCTGGCTTATGACCAGCAGTTCCTTGGTGCCCGCGGCGACCAGCTTTTCCGCTTCGCGCAGCACGGCATCGATGCGGCGGCTGGCGAGCTTGCCGCGCAGGTCGGGGATGATGCAGAAGGCGCAGGAGTGATTGCAACCCTCGGAAATCTTCAGATAGCTGTAGTGGCGCGGGGTCAGCTTGACGTCCGGTTGCGGGATCAGGTCGACGAAGGGGCCCTGGCTTGGCGGGGCATGCTCGTGCACCGCCTCGACAACCTGCTCGTACTGGTGTGCGCCCGTGACGGCGAGGACCTGCGGGTGGGCGGCTCGGATAGCGTCGGCCTCCTCGCCCATGCAGCCGGTCACGATCACGCGGCCATTCTCGGCAATCGCCTCTCCGATCGCCTGCAGGCTTTCTTCCTTCGCGCTGTCGAGGAAGCCGCAGGTGTTCACCAGCACCACATCGGCGCCGGCATAGTCGGGGCTCATCGCGTAACCATCGGCGCGCAGGCGCGTGAGGATGCGTTCGCTGTCGACCAGCGCCTTGGGGCAGCCGAGGGAAACCATGCCGACCTTCTTCTGGTCGGGGATCGAGGAGGTGGTGGTGTTCATGCCAATGTCCGTGAATTCGGGCGCGCCCCTACACCCCTTCGCCGGTTTACGCTAGCACCTGCATGGGCCGCATTCGGGAGAGGGAGATAAATCATGGACTTGTTGGATGTGAACTGGCTGGCCGTGGTGCTGGCGGCGCTGGCAGGCTTCGTCGTCGGGGGCATCTGGTACGGCCCCTTGATGGGCAAGAGCTGGATGGTTGCGGTCGGCAAGACCGAGGAAGACCTGAAAAACATCAACCCCGCGAAGACCTATGGCCTCACCTTCCTGCTCGCCCTGCTGGCAAGCTGGACGCTGGCGCACACCTTCGCGAGCTATGCCGCGGAGCTCTCGACCACTGTAAAGGTGCTGACTGCCTTCGGCGTGGCACTGGGCTTTATCCTGCCCGCGCTCTGGACGAACTACCTGTTCCAGGACGCCAAGAAGCCACTGTACTGGATCGACGGCGCCTATTGGCTGCTGTTCTATATCGCGATGGGGCTGGTGCACGCCTTCATGAGCTGAGCAGCTGTGAGCTTCGGGCGATGAGCTACCTGCCCATGTCATCGCCCAAGCTCTGCCCATTGGGCGTGGCGACGATTTCAACCACGATATCGCCGGGCTGCAGGTTCTGGCACTCTTCTTCCCAGAATCCGATCGCGCGGCCGTCACGATAGACGCGCAGCCCGCGGCCACCCGAGTGCAGGTCGCTGATTGCGCAGCCGCATTCGTCTTCGGTGATCTCACGCTCGACCAGCTGGACACGGCCCGAGACGCTGGCGAGATCGGCGAGGTAGTCGGCGATATGCTCGCCCTTGGCGCTGCCGGCCAGCAGCAGGCCGGTGAATCGCACCGGGTTGATGACGTTGTTCGCGCCTGCCTGCCGGGCGAGGGATTCGTTGTCGTCCGCGCGTACCACGACGCTGATCGGGACATTCGGCGCGAGCGCGCGCACGGTAAGCGTGATCAGGATGGTCGTATCGTCGCGCCCAGCTGAAATGAGGACATTCTGCGCCTCGCTGATCCGCACGGCCTTCAGCGTTTCGTCGCGGGTCGCGTCGGCAGCCATCACGTTGCAGCCCAGCGCTTCTGCTTCGGCCAGCCGTTCCTCGCTCGGGTCGATGACCACGATGCAGGAGGGATCGGTGCCGCGTTCGACCAATTCGTCGACCGCTTCCGAGCCCGACACGCCGAAGCCCAGCACCACGATATGGTCCGAGAGTTTTTCCTGGATACGGGCCATGCGGAATTTCTCCCAGCTACGCTTGATAATGAAGTTGTAGGCGGTGCCCACGAAAATGAAGAAGACGGCGAACCGGATCGGCGTCACGATCACGGCCTCGACCAGTCGTGCGCGATCCGAAATCGGCGCGATGTCGCCGAAGCCGGTCGTGGTGATCGAGATCATGGTGAAGTAGATCACGTCGAGGAAGCTGACTTCCCCGTCCAGATTGTCGACCAGTCCCTCGCGGTCCCACCAATGGACCATCACGACGACCGAAATCAGGAAAAGCGCTGCACCGAGCCTGATGCCCAGATCGCCCCAGACCGGCAGTTTCACAGCCCGGCGCAGCGGCTTGAAGCGCGGACCACGATAGTGTGGCTCTCCCTTCTTGGGCGCAACGCGGTCGATCTGTTTCGGCTCTGTCATCCGGTGCCTAGGTGGCCCTGTGCAGGGGTGTGGTCAATAGCACTCAGCTCTTAAAACGTTCACCCAGCGCCTGCATCGAGGCGTGGTGGGTGAGGTCGAGCTGGAGCGGAGTGACCGAAACGTAACCGTCTGCAATCGCTTCCAGATCGGTGCCGTGGTCGGGCGTGTGCTCGATCGCCTGCAGGCCGAACCAGTAGTACTTGAAACCGCGCGGATCGCGGCCCTCGACCACCGTGCCGCGCGAGTAGTCGTGAAATCCTTGGGCCACGGCACGGATGCCTTTGACATCCGAAGGTGCGCGCGGAGGGAAGTTCACGTTGACGAGCGTGCGTTCGGGCAGCGGCGTTTCGAGCAGAGGGCCAAGAACCTTCGCGCCCCATTCCTCGGCGGCAGAGAAGGACATGTTGTTGCCCGCATCGTCGCGGCCGATGACCTGGCTCATGGCAATCGAGGGAATGCCCGCAAGCGCGCCTTCGATCGCGGCGGAGACGGTGCCCGAATATGTGATGTCGTCGCCGAGGTTCGCGCCGCGGTTGACGCCGGACAGGATGACGTCGGGCGCGCCGTCCATCACCTGCCTGAGACCCATCGTCACCGAATCCGTCGGCGTGCCTGTGACCGAGAAGCGGCGTTCGCCATGCTTCCTGAGGCGGACCGGCTTGGTGAGCGTGAGCGCGTGACCCATGCCCGACTGTTCCTCGTCGGGCGCGCAGATCCAAATGTCGTCCGAGAACTGCCGCGCGATCGCCTCCAGCACTTCGAGGCCGGGGGCGAGGATGCCGTCGTCATTGGTCAGGAGGATCTTCATGTCTGCGGCTCCAGCTTGGTCACGCCGCCCATATAGGGGGCGAGGCATTGCGGGACCGTGACGCTGCCGTCCTCGTTCTGATAGTTCTCCATCACCGCGACCAGCGTGCGGCCCACGGCGAGGCCCGAGCCATTGAGCGTGTGGACGAAGCGCGTCTTCTTCTCGCCTTCGGGCTTGTAGCGCGCATTCATGCGGCGGGCCTGGAATTCGCCCGTGTTCGAGCAGGACGAAATCTCGCGATAGGCGCCCTGCCCGGGCAGCCAGACCTCGAGATCGTAGGTCTTGCGCGCGCCGAAGCCCATGTCGCCCACGCACAGGAGCATGCGGCGGTAGGGCAGCTCGAGCGCTTCGAGGATGCCTTCGGCGCATTTCGTCATGCGCTCGTGCTCGGCCTCGCTGTCTTCGGGGCGGCAGATGCTGACGAGTTCGACCTTCTCGAACTGGTGCTGGCGGATGAATCCGCGCGTGTCGCGGCCCGCCGAACCGGCCTCGCTGCGGAAGCAGAGCGTGTGCGCGGTCATGCGGATTGGTTCGACGGGTTCGTCGATGATCTTGCCTGCGACCGAGGCGGTCAGCGGGACTTCCGAGGTCGGGACCAGCCAGCGCCCATCGGTTGTCTGGAAGCTGTCTTCGGCGAACTTGGGCAGCTTGTCGGTGCCGTACATGGCATCATCGTTCACCAGCACCGGCGGATTGCACTCGGTGTAGCCGTTCTCGCGTGTCTGCCTGTCGAGCATGAACTGGGCGAGCGCGCGGTGAAGGCGCGCCATGTCGCCGCGCAGGAAGGTGAAGCGCGCGCCCGAAAGCGCTGCGCCGGTCTCGAAATCCATGCCGAGCGCGGGGCCGATATCGGCGTGTTCCTTCGGCTCGAAACCGAAGTCGCGCTTTTTGCCCCAGCTCGAGATCTCGACATTGTCGTTCTCGTCTTCGCCTTCGGGCACGTCGTCCGCGGGGATGTTCGGCAGGCGGGCGAGCAGGTCGGTGAGTGCGGCGCCGGCAGCGGTCTCGGCCTCTTCCCATTCGGGCATGCTGGCCTTGATTTCGGCAACCTCGGCCTTGAGCGCTTCGGCCTTCTCCTTGTCGCCCTGGCCCATGGCCTGGCCGATCGCCTTGGAGGCCTCGTTGCGGCGGCTCTGCGCTTCCTGGACGCGGGTCTGCGCCTCGCGCTTCTTGGCGTCGAGCGCGACGATCTGGTCGGCAACGGGCTCGCCGCCGCGCCGCTTCATGGCGGCATCGAAGGCTTCGGGATTGGCTCGGATGAAAGCGATATCGTGCATGGGCGGCGCTATGCCGATTGTGCGGATGCTTTTCCAGTACAGAAAAGGCGGCGAACCGGTTTCCCGGCCGCCGCCCGTCCTGGGATAGGACCCCCTTAGTAGTTGAAGGTCAGCGTCGCGAAGACCTGGCGCGGATTGCCGTAGAAGGCAGTCAGCGTGCCTTCCGGGCCAAGCGTCGGGATCGGGAAGCCGTTGGCCCCGTTCACGATCTCGCCGGTCACCGGATCGGTGGCGACAAAGGTGTAGCCGCTCGTCTTGTATTCCTTGTCGAGCAGGTTCTTGCCGTAGATGCCGAGGCTCCAGTTGCCCGAAGGCGCCGTGTAGACAGCGCTCGCATCGAGCAGGCCGTAACCCTTCTGGTCGAGATAGGGATTGGGGATCTCGAACTGGCTCGTCTTGCTCCGGTAGGAGAAAGTGGTGCCGAGGTGGAGATCGCCATCTCCCAGCTGCGCATCGTAGCTGGCGGTTATGCTGCCGGTGAATTCGGGCGTGTTCTGGACCACGCGGAAGTCGGCGACATCGGTCGGCGTGCTGCCGATGTTGGTGATGTACTCGTCGTACTCCGCGTCGATGTAGCCGAGCGAGCCGGACAGGCCGAAGCCGCCGTCGAAGCGCGCATTGGCTTCGAGCTCGAGACCCTTGAAGGTCGCCTTGCCTGCGTTCGACACGACGCCGCAGAAGGTCGGCAGGCCGCCTACCGTACAGGCCACCGAGCCGGGGATCTGTACGTCGGTGTAGTCGGCATAGAAGGCCGCAGCAGCTATGTTGAGGATGCCGAGGCTTCCCTTGTAGCCGACTTCGTAGCTGTCGACCTCTTCGGGAGCGAAGCTCAGGAAGGATGCGACTTCGGCGTCGGTCGGCATGCCCGGAACGGCCGAGGGAGCATTGGCACCGACGCCGCGCGGGTCGAAACCGCCGCCCTTGAAGCCCTTCGAATAGCTTGCGTAGATGTTGTGGTCCGGCGTCGGCATGAAGCTCACCGAAGCTCGCGGAGTGAACTTCTTGAACTCGCGGCTGCCGTTGAAGTCGGTGCTGGGACCGCCGAAGGGCACGCCCGCGCCGCCGAAGATCGGCGAACCGCCACCGAGGTAGTTCTGGCGCAGGATGTCCGCGCTGCGCTCGTCCCAGGTGTAGCGACCGCCGACCGAGAGGCTGAACTGCTCGGTCAGGTCGAAGGTGAAGTCACCGAAGACCGCATAGGTCTCGGTGTCCACGTCTGCACGGGTGAACGCGGTCAGGCCCGGGAAGGTGGTGAAGATGCGCACGTCGAACAGAGTGTCGGCCTTGGCATCGAGATAATAGAAGCCGAGGAGGCCGCTGAGCGCTCCGCCATCATCCCAGAGCAGCTGGAATTCCTGGCTGATCTGTTCATTGAAATAGGCACCGGGCACGTCGAGGTCGACGGCCGGAAGCGCGTCGAAATCGATCGGCGTGAAGCTGTCGTCCGTGCGCCATGCAGAGATCGAACGCAGCGTCATTGCATCGCTCAGCTCGATTTCGGCATGCATCGAGACGCCGTAGCTTTCCACGTCCTGTTCCGGATCGTTCAGCGCGCCGCGCGTATCGTAGACGTTGTCGAGCACCGGAGCGCCCGAGGACAGGCCCGGGATCAGGCGATGGCCGCCGCGCGGGTTGCTCTTGTCGCGGGTGTAGTCGCCCTGGATGCGGATGAAGCCGGGCTCGTCGTAGCCGCCCACTTCAAGGCTCAGGCGGCCGGCCCAGATGTCCTTGTTGTAGTTCTCGAGGCCGGTGGTGAGGTTTTCCCCGAAGCCCCCGCGCGACAGGCGCGCGATCGAACCGCCGATGCGGGCCATGTCGCCCAGCGGCGTCGAGGCCGTGATGACGCCTTCGGCCTGGTCGTAGGTGCCGTAGGTCGCACGCGCACGGATCGATGTTTCGAGCGGCAGGCGCTTCGTCACGTATTTGACCGCACCGCCGATGGTGTTGCGGCCATAGAGCGTGCCCTGCGGTCCGCGCAGGACTTCGATCCGCTCGACATCATAAATGTCGAGGACCGCCGCCTGCGGGCGGTTGAGGTAGACGTCATCGAGATAGATGCCGACGCCCTGTTCGAAGCCCGAGACCGGATCCTGCTGGCCGATGCCGCGGATGAAGGCCGACAGCGTCGAGTTGGTCGCACGGCTGGCTTCGAGCGTCACATTGGGAACGCTTTGCGCGACATCGGTGATGTCAAGCGCGCCGCGCTCGGCGAGTTCCTGGCCGCTGATCGCGGTCACGGCGACAGGAACGTCGATCAGGCGTTCCTCGCGGCGGCGTGCGGTCACGATGATGACATCGCTGTCATCTTCTTCGGCGACCTCGGTATCGCTGACGGTGTCCTGTTCGGACTGTGCCTGTGCAGGGGTGGCAAGTGCCAGCGACGCCGTGCCGGCAAGAAGTGCGGCAGACAGGTGGCTACGATTGAAACGCATGTTGGTTTTCTCCCTCCCAAAAACTCTCTCACGGAGTCTGATATTGAAAACTGAACCACCTTTCAAGTTTGATCTTGCATAAGCCTGTCGATTTGGCCTAGCCATGGGTTCGGAGGGGAGTGGCGATGTCGGCTGGACAGCAGGAATCTCAGAAAGTTCCGCGTACCGAACGCGGTCGCAAGACCTTGCGCAAACTTCTCGATGCGGCGGCGACCGAGTTCGGCGAACACGGCTTTCATGAAGCTTCGATCAGCTCAATCACGCGCCGTGCAGGCGTCGCGCTGGGCAGCTTCTACACCTATTTCGACAGCAAGGACGCGATCTTCCGCGCGTTGGTTCAGGACATGAGCGAGGCGGTGAAGGTCGCGGCCCGTGATGCGATCGAGCCGGACATGCGCCCGCTTGAACTGGAGCGCGCAGCGCTTGCGGGATTTCTCGAGTTTGCTGCCGAGCACAAGGAAATCTACCGGATCATCGACGAGGCGGAATTCGTCGATCCGCGCAGCTACCGCGATCACTATGAAACGATCGCCGAACGTATCCGCGACCGTTTGCGGTCGGGGGCGGAGCAGGGCGATTTCCGCGAGGATATCGGCGAAGTGGAGGCCTGGGCGCTGATGGGTATGAACGTCTTCCTCGGCCTGCGCTACGCGATCTGGCGGAGGGAAGGTGACCCGCGCAGCGCAGAAGTCGCGGCAAGCGCCAATGCGTTGCTGGCGCGCGGCGTCGCGAGCTGACCCCACCGGAACACGCAGCCTCCCAAGCCGTTGTAAGGGCAAAGGAGATTTACACATGATCGGTAAGGTTATCGGAGCATTCGTGGGCGACAAGCTCGCCAAGCAGACCAGCGGCCTCGGCGGCGCCGGCGGCGCGGCACTGGGCGTGATCGCAGCATCTGTCCTCCGCCGCATGAGCCTTCCTGCAATGCTCGCACTGGGTGCAGGCGGCTATGTCGCGAAGAAGGTGATGGAGAAGCGCAGCGCCTCCAAGGATGCGCCAGCCAGCGAGACCACGTCGACCACGACAAGCACGACGAAACGCGAAGCCGCCTGATTGCGGTTTGAAAGCAAATGAAAGGGCCGTCCTTCGGGGCGGCCCTTTTCGTTTGAGCAATACTCAACGGTTCTGCCGGCCCTCGATTAGCGCATCGACCACGCTCGGGTCGGCCAAGGTCGAGGTGTCACCGAGCGCGCCGTAGTCGTTCTCCGCGATCTTGCGCAGGATGCGGCGCATGATCTTGCCGCTGCGGGTCTTGGGCAGCGCCGGGGTGAAGTGGAGATGATCGGGCGTGGCAATCGGACCGATCTCCTTGCGCACCCAGGCCCGCAATTCAGCGGCAAGATCATCCGAGGGCTCCTCGCCCACCTTGAGGGTAACGTAGCAATAGATGCCCTGGCCCTTGATGTCGTGCGGGTAGCCGACGACCGCGGCCTCGGAGACCTTTTCGTGCAGCACCAGCGCGCTTTCGACCTCGGCCGTGCCCATCCGGTGGCCCGAGACATTGATCACGTCATCGACGCGGCCGGTGATCCAGTAATAGCCGTCCGCGTCGCGGCGGCAGCCGTCTCCGGTGAAATACTTGCCCTTGTAGGTGCTGAAGTAGGTCTGCACGAAGCGCTCGTGATCGCCATAGACCGTGCGCGCCTGTCCGGGCCAGCTGCGCGTGATGCAGAGGTTTCCCGAGGCCGCGCCCTCTAGCACTCCGCCATCGTTGTCGACCAGCTGCGGGCAGATACCGAAGAAGGGCTTGCCCGCGCTGCCCGGCTTCATGTCGTGGGCACCGGGCAGGGTGGTGATCATCGTTCCGCCGGTTTCGGTCTGCCACCATGTGTCGATGATCGGGACCGAGCCCTTGCCGACCGTATCGTGATACCAGCGCCAGGCCTCCGGGTTGATCGGCTCGCCCACCGAGCCGAGGAGGCGGATCGACGAGAGATCGTGCTTGGTCACATGGGCGTCGCCCTCGCGCATCAGCGCGCGGATGGCGGTGGGCGCGGTGTAGAAGATGTTGACCTTGTGCTTGTCACACACTGCCCAGAAGCGGTCGTGGTCGGGATAATTCGGCACGCCTTCGAACATCAGCGCGGTCGCCCCGTTCAGGAGCGGGCCGTAGACGATGTAGCTGTGACCGGTGACCCAGCCGATGTCCGCAGTGCACCAGTAGATCTCGCCCTCGCGGTAATCGAAGACGTAGCGGAAGGTCGTCTCGGTCCACACCGCATAGCCGCCAGTGGTGTGCAGCACGCCCTTGGGCTTGCCCGTCGAACCCGAGGTGTAGAGGATGAAAAGCGGGTCCTCCGCGCCCATCGGCTCGCAGGGGCATTCATCCGGAACATCGGCGCTCAGCTCGTGATACCAGTGGTCGCGGCCGTCTTTCATAGCGACGTTGCCGCCGGTGTGGCGCAGCACGAGTACGGCCTTGGCCGGCACCTTCTCCAGCGCGGCGTCGACATTGGCCTTGAGCGGGATCGTCTTCGAACCGCGCAGGCCCTCGTCGGCAGTGACGATCCAGTCACTCTTGCAGTCTTCCACGCGGCCCGCGATCGCATCGGGTGAGAAACCGCCGAAGATCACCGAGTGGATCGCCCCGATCCGCGCGCAGGCGAGCATGGCGTAGGCGCCTTCGGGCACCATCGGCATGTAGATCGTGACGCGGTCTCCCTTGGCGACACCCATCTTGAGGAGCGTGTTCGCCATGCGTGAAACTTCGCGCTGCAATTCGGCATAGGTGATGTGGCGTGTCGCTCCATCGGGATCGTCGGGTTCGAAGATCAGTGCAGTGCGGTTGCCGTGCCCTGCCTCGACATGGCGGTCGACAGCGTTGTGGCAGATGTTGAGCTTGCCGTCGGCAAACCACTTGATGTCGACCGGGTCATAGCTCCAGTCGGCGATGTTGCTCGGCTTCTCGATCCAGTCGATCCGCTCGGCCTGTTCGGCCCAGAAGCCATCGCTGTCATCGAGGCTGCGCGCATACATCGCCTCGTATTCTTCCAGCGTGCAGGCGGTTCCTTCACCGGCCGCCGAAGGTTTGCGAACCCATTCGCTGGTAGCATCGCTCATCTGGTGGTCTCCTCTCTTGTCTCCACCGTGCCGAGAGAGGCCCCGCTGGGCAAGTGAAGATGTGAGGAGGTCGAGGGCAAACCCCCTCTGCCCGCTCAAGATATATTAATGCCATAATCTCCATAGCCTGCTAGGGCCGGGCGACCGGACGGGATCATGAAAACCATGGCTTTAGTCTTGAGGAACGGCGCGTCGGCGCTCGCAGGGTTGCTGGCGTTTGCCGGACCATTGCCGCTGGCCGCTCAGGACGCGGCGATCCAGGCGGGCGAGGACGCAGTCCTGCCGGAGCCCGAGACAAAGCCGCTGGCGATCGACTTTTCCGGCGATCCGGTGCTCGCGCTTGCCGATGCCACCGCCGAACCGGAGACATTCCGTACCATCGTGGTCGCCGCGCTCGAGCAGAGCCCGGTCGACCGCGAACTGCGCGCCCGCGAGGACGTGGCGCGGGCAGGCGTCTTGGAAGCACGCAGCGGCTATCTGCCCACTGTCGATGTCGGCCTGTCCGGCTTCCGGACGCTGGACCGCAATTTCGGCAATGATCCGGGCAACCTGATCGAGCGCTCGCGGCCCACCAAGCGTGTCGACTTCACTCTCGGCTATTCGCAGCCCCTGTTCGATTTCGGCGCGCTCAATGCCAATGCGCGGGCCGCCAATGCGCGCCTGCGTGCGGCAGGTTTCGATCGCGAAGCGAGGGCAGGCGAAGTCGCGGGCGACATGGTCATCACGTGGACGCGCGTCTTCGGGTTCCAGGCGCTCGTCGCGCTGACCGAGGGCTTCGTCGCAGCGCAGGAAGGGCTCGGGAAGGCCGTCGAGACACGCATCGAGCGCGGTGTCTCTGCAGAAGGCGACCGGGCGCGCGTCGCCTCGCTGAAGGCTTCGGGCGAAGTCGAGCTGGCGGCAGCGCGGCGCCAGCTGGCAAGTGCGGAGGCGCGTTTCGAGCAATTGAGCGGTTTCGCAGCGCCCGACCGGCTGCTGCGCCCGCCCTTGCTCGATCCCACCCGCATCAGCCGCGACTATGCCGTGCTCGCGGCAGAGAATTCCGCGGAAGTCCGCAGCGCGCAGGCGCTTGCCGAGGCGCGCGATCAGGAAGCGAGCCTTGCAGACAGGCAGAAGCTTCCCAACCTCACCGGTCGCATCGATGCGGGCCGCTACGGGCTCTTCGAGGAGGACCGCAACGACTATGACGTGCGCGGCACCCTCAATCTCAACTGGCGGATCTTCGATGGCGGTGTCTGGGCGCGCGCCCGTGCTGCAGATGCCGAAGCCGAGGCCGCCGATGCCGTCGCCGACCGGATCCGGCAGGAAGCGGTCCGCGATGCCAATATTGCATGGTCAGACGTGCAGGCTATCGAGGCGCAGGTCGCCGCACTGGAAGAGGCTTACAAGGCTGCCCGCCAGTCGCGCGATATCGTCGTGGCGCGCTTCGGGGCATTACGCGGAACCGTGTTTGACGTCGCCGATGCGCAGAACGTCTATCTTAACGCCGCAACAGCCTATATCCGCGCCCTGACCGAGCTGGACCAGGCGCGCTATATCCTCCTGCTGCGCACCGGGCGCCTGCTCGACGTGCTGAAGATCGAGGAAGAAGAGGTGCCGCTGTGAGCGATATGTCGCTCATCGAGATCCCGAAGAAGCGGCTGGCCGACTGGCTGGCCGAGCCGATCAGGCGCAACTGGCGCACCTATTCCAAGGTCGCGATCGCTGCTGCGCTGATCAACATCTTCGGACTTGCGACCGCGCTCTTCACCATGACCGTCTACGATCGCGTCGTGCCCAATGCGGCCTACGGATCGCTGCTGGCCCTCTCGATCGGGCTCGGCATCATCATCCTGTTCGACTTCGTCCTGAAGCTGCTGCGCGCCTATTTCGTGGACTTCGCCGGTGCCCGCATCGACGAGGAAGTGGGCGAGGACGTGTTCCAGCGCCTGCTCGCCATGCGGCTCGAGCTGCGCAAGGGATCGACCGGCCAGCTCACCGGCATGATGCGCGAGCTCGAGGCGATCCGCGATTTCTTCGCTTCGGCAACGCTCGTTGCGGTGGTCGATCTGCCCTTCATCCTCATAACTCTCGTGGTGGTTGCGATAATCGGTGGCTGGGTGGTCGCCGTGCCAGCCATCATGGTACCGCTTGTTATCCTCGTTGGTCTCGCAGCCCAGCCCGCGCTTCAGCGCACGGCGGCCAAGAACCTCGGGCAAGGATTGCTCAAGCAATCGGTGCTGGTGGAAACGCTCGGCAGCATCGAGCATGTGAAGGTCTCGGGCGCGAACAAGATGCTTCGCCGCCGCTGGAATGAGGCCGTGCGCGAGCATTCGCAGACGAGCCTGCGTCAGCGCCTCATTTCCTCCATCGGCACCACCTTTGCCACGACCGCGGGCATGCTCAGCTATGCCGGGGTGGTGATCGTCGGCGTATTCGCGGTGGCCAACAACCAGCTGACTCTGGGCGGGCTGATTGCCTGTTCGATCCTCGCCGGACGCGCGATCGCACCGCTTACTCAGATTTCCCAGCTTCTTGGCCGGATCACCGCAACCCGGACCGCCTATCGCCAGGTGCGCGAGCTGATGGACCAGCCGGTCGAAGGCCCGGCGGGTGAACCGCTCCAGATGGCATCGACCTCGGGCGCGATCGAGCTGCGCGACGTTACCTTCACCTACCCCGGCGGCAGCGAACCGGCGCTGGAGAAGGTCAATCTCAAGATCGAGCCGGGCGAGCGCGTCGCGCTGCTCGGCCGCGTGGGCTCGGGCAAGTCGACGCTCGCGCGCATGATGCTCGGCCTCTACCCGCCGCAGGAAGGCATGGTGCTGGTCGACGGCGTCGATATCGCGCAGTTCGATCCCTATTCATTACGCTCGCAGGTCGGCTCGGTCCTGCAGGAGCCCGCTCTCTTCTCGGGTTCGATCCGCGAGAATATCGTGCTCGAACGCCCCTTCATCGATGACGAGGAAATGCTGCGCGCGGCGCGCTTATCGGGCACCGATACATTCGTGTCGCGCATTTCCAACGGCTACGACCTGAAGCTCGTCGACCGCGGCGAGGGGCTTTCGGGCGGGCAGCGCCAGTCGATTGCCATTGCCCGTGCGCTGGCCGGCAAGCCGCCGATCGTGGTGATGGACGAGCCTTCCAGCGCGATGGATGCGCAGACTGAGACCGATCTCATCGCGCGGCTCGAAGACGAGCTGAAAGGCCGCACGCTGGTGATCGTCACCCATCGCCAGCCGCTTCTCAAGCTGGTCGATCGGATCGTGATCCTGGACCGCGGCAAGCTCGTGGCCGACGGGCCGCGCGACAAGGTGCTCGAGAAGCTCGGTCAGGGGGGCAAGCAGCCGTGAACATGGTCCCCGGCCAACCCCAGCACGAGACCGAATTCCTCGAAACGCAGGACGAAGAGCGCCACATCGAGGACATCGTTGCGGGCATAGAACCCGGCACTGCATCGAAAGTGCTGTTCTGGGGCATCACGATCTTCTTCCTCGTTTTCCTGATCTGGGCTGCCTTCGCCGAGATCGACAGGACCGTGCGCGGCATGGGTCGCGTGATCTCGAGCAGCGAATTGCAGGTGGTCTCGAGCCTCGAAGGCGGAATCCTCGAGGACATCCTCGTGAAGCCTGGTGACGAAGTAGCCTCGGGCCAGCCGCTGTTGCGGCTCGATCCCACCGCGACCGGCGCGGATTTCGGCAGCACTGCCGCCACCGCGCAGGCGCTCGACATGAAGGTCGCGCGGCTGTCTGCGGAAGTCACCGGCCGTGCACCCCGCTATCCCGAGCCCGCCAATGCGGAAGCGGCGCGGCAGCTGGAAATCGAGAGATCGCTCTATGCCTCGCGGCAGGCGAGCCTTCGGAGCGCGCTTTCCGCCGGCGCGGCACAGCTGCAGCGCGCCCGCCAGAGCGTGGGTGAAGCGGAAGCCGCCCTCGCTTCGCGCCAGAGTGCGTTGAGCCGCGCCGAAAGCGAACTCGCTGCAATTCGCCCGCTGGTCGAAAACGGTATCGAACCGCGCCTCTCGCTCACCCGTGCAGAGGCCGATGCCGCCAGCGCGCGCAGCGACCTCGCCGGAGCCCGTGCCCTGCTGGGCAGGTCGCAGGCGCAAGTGGCGGAGGCGCAGGCCAACCTAGCCAGCATCCGGCAGGACTGGCGCGAGGAAGCGGCCAGCCAGCTTGCCGTTGCGCAGGCGGAGTTCGAGGCGCGGGCAAGTACCTTGCCCGCCCTGGAGGAGCGGCTTGAGCGCACCACGCTTCGCGCGCCGATCGACGGCAAGGTCAGCCGCGTGCTCGTGACGACCCGCGGCAGCGCGGTAAGGGCAGGCGATCCCTTGGTGGAACTGGTGGCAGCCGAAGACAGCCTTCTCGTCGAGGCACGTATCTCGCCGCAGGACATCGGCAATGTGCGCATCGGGCAGGAAGCCAAGATCGGCATCACCGCTTACGACCAGGTGGTCTACGGGGCGCTTGACGGCACGGTGACCACGATCTCCGCGGACTCGATACAGGACCCCAATTCGGGTGAAATCTACTACCTTGTGCGTGTCACGACAGACCGGAACGCGCTTGAAGGTCCGGGCGGGCAGGAGCTTGCGATCGGCCCCGGCATGATCGCCGATGTCAGCCTGCTCGGGGACAAGCGCACCGTCCTGCAATACATCCTCACACCCATCACGCGCCTGTCGGAAACCGCTTTTCGCGAATAACGCCGCCTGCCGGATGCCCGGCAGTTCAGCATGAGGCAATCCCGCTCCTGCCAAAGAGCAGTAGCACGAGGCGATACCGGACAGCCCGGTCTTGTCGCCCGGGAAAGCATCAGGCAGGACTGAAATATGGCCGTGACAAGCAAATCGACGATCCGCATGGCAATTGCCGCGGGCCTCGCACTTTCGGCATGCACGGCCAGTGCAAATCAGGAGAGCTACCCGATGGATGGCGAGATCAGCTGCGTCCTCGAGGACGACAGCAATGCCGGTGCGAGCAGCGCGGAAATCTGTGAAGCCTTCGTTGGCGTGCTTCGCGAGGCGGGCCGCGACGATGTAGCGCGCGTTGTACTTTCAGCGCCAAGGACGACCGAGGCGGAAGCGGTCGCCATCTCCCATTCCGGCGAGACCCTTGCCGAGATGGGCTACTCGATCATGGACCGCGACCTGGCGCTGGACAGCTGGAAGGATCTCGCCGGATCGCTCGTCCGTCAGCTCGAGAAATAGCGCCAATAGCGCCTTAGAAACACCCTGTCGCATTGCCTGCAATCGGCTGCTATCGCCGCCCGATGCGTTACCCTCTGACAGCAGTTCTCGCCCTCGCATCATCGCCTCTCCTCGCGCAGGAACCGGTCGAAGAGCAGGACGACAAGGTAATTGTCGTGCTGGGCGAAGGGCTCGCCCGGACGCCCGCTTCGCCTGCCTACGACACGCAGGTGATTGACCGCGAGCAGCTCGTCTCGGTCCCCTCGGGCCGGATTGAAGATGTGCTCGGGGCGGTAGCGGGCTTCCAGCAATTCAGGCGCTCGGACAGCCGGTCGTCCAATCCCAGTGCGCAGGGCGCGACCCTGCGAGCGCTCGGTGGCAACGCCACGAGCCGGGCGCTGGTCCTGCTCGATGGCATCCCTATGGCCGACCCGTTCTTCGGCTTCATTCCCTTCACCGCGATCGCCCCCGAGCGCCTCGGGCAGGTCCGCGTGACTCGCGGCGGCGGTTCGGGTCCGTTCGGAGCGGGCGCGCTTGCAGGGACGATCGAGCTCGAAAGTGCCGGTCTCGAACAGCTCGGGACCTACGGCGCGCAACTTCTCGCCAATGACCGCGGCGGGACAGAGGCTTCGGGCCATTTCGCCGGAGAACTGGGCGGCGGCTTCGGAGTGATTTCGGGACGCTGGGACCGCGGTCCCGGTTTCTTCACCACACCCGAGGCAGACCGCGTTCCAGCCTCGGCCAAGGCGGAATACGACAGCTGGTCGGTGCAGGCGCGCGGCGTCGCCCCTCTGACGGACACGGTCGAGCTACAGGCCCGCGGCCTTGTCTATGACGATCGCCGGACGCTGCGATTCGACGGTGCGGACAGTTCGAGCACCGGTCAGGACGCCAGTCTGCGCCTCGTCGGGCGGGGCGAGTGGGAATTCGACGTTCTCGGCTATGTCCAGGCCCGCAACTTCACCAATATCGTCATCAGCTCGACGCGCTTCGTGCCGGTTCTCGACCAGCGAAACACCCCTTCGACGGGGCTGGGCGGCAAGTTCGAATTGCGCCCTCCGGTCGGCTCGCGCCACACGCTGCGCATTGGTTCCGACTACCGCCGTTCTGAAGGCGAGTTGTTCGAGACCGCGATCAGCGCATTCACCGGCAATGTCCGCGAGCGCCGCAATGCGGGTGGGACCAACACCGATCTCGGCCTCTTTATCGAAGATGATTTCGAACTTGGAGCGCTGGTGCTTACTGCCGGTGCGCGCCTCGACCGCTTCACGATTCGTGACGGTTTCTACACCGCCCGCGATGCATCGGGCGCCATCCTTGTCGAGGATCGTTTCGCCGACCGGTCGGGATGGGAGGAATCGTTCCGCGGCGGTGCGCTTTACGATCTGGGCGGCGGCCTGCGCCTGCGCGCGGCAGCCTACACCGGCCTGCGCCTCCCGACGCTGAACGAACTCTACCGCCCATTCGTGGTGTTCCCGGTGACAACCAACGCCAACGCCGCGCTCGAGAACGAGCGCCTCGAAGGCTTCGAGGCCGGCATCGATTTCACGAGCGGCGAGGAAGTAGAGCTGTCGCTGACGGCCTTCGACAACCGCGTGATCGGCGCGGTCGCCAATGTCACGCTCGATCCGGTCACCCGCCAGCGCCGCAACATCGACAAGGTGCGCTCGCGCGGGATCGAGGCGAGCGCCGGTCTCGAGCTGGGACAGGTGCGATTCGATGGCTCGCTTGCCTATACCGATGCCGAAGCACGCGAAGAGGGCGCCGCATTCGACGGAAACCGCCCGGCGCAGACCCCCCGTTGGGTGGGTGCTGCGACGGCGAGCTGGTCACCGCGCGAGAACTGGCTGCTCGCTGCCACGTTGCGTCATGTCGGTGCGCAGTTCGAGGACGACCTCGAGACCGACGTCCTACCTGCTGCCACGACGATCGGCGCCTATGCGCAACTGCCGCTGACCTCCGATATCGCGCTTGTCCTGCGCGGCGAGAACCTGACCGACGAGGAAATCTTCACTCGCAACCAGCGTGGATCGATCGATCTCGGCACGCCGCGCACCTTCTGGGCGGGCCTGCGTATCGGGCTCTAGGCCCGGACAGCGATGGAAAGGAAATGGCGGAGACGGAGGGATTCGAACCCTCGATACCCGTTACCAGGTATGGCTCCTTAGCAGGGAGCTGGTTTCAGCCACTCACCCACGTCTCCGCGTGCATGCCTATCGGCTGCGAGGGGCGCGCTATAGCCAGCACTCCCGTACCCTTCAAGCGAAGAATCCGCGCAATCCCGAATAGCTCCGCCGAGCGCCCTTACGACTCGCTTCGGCGCATTTTCGATTCGGTTCATCGCCGTTTCATTGCGGGACTGGTGGAATGCGATTCTGCTCAAGCGCGCAGCAGTTTGTGCTCTTCGCGCACCAGGCTCGACAAAGGGATCGATATGAAGACCGCCAGAACATTCGCCGCCGCCATACTGGCCGCTTTCTCGCTCGCCGCAACACCGCTTGCCGCACAGGTCGAGAGTGTCGATCCGGATGCCGCATACGACGCGCCGATCGACGGCGATCTCGAAGCGCCGGCCGGCGAACTTCCGGCCGTGACCGATACGGCGCCGCCTCCTTCCGAAGCCGAAACCACCTACGAAGCGCCTGCCGAAGACATCGGACAACCGCAGTGGAGCGAGCAATCCGCCGAAGCGGCCGCATCCGAAGCTGCTGCCGGGCCGCAGGCCGAGAACGCTGCCACCACCTACCGCGAGGACGACCTTATCGGCGCCGCGGAGGGAGTATTCGGCAAGGGCGCCGAGGGCGTGGCCAAGATGATCCGCAAGCTCCTTGCCGACCAGGGCGAACCCAATGGCTACATTGTCGGGCGCGAGGCGGGCGGTGCCTTCGTGATCGGCGCACGCTACGGATCGGGCACGCTCTACCACAAGATCGAGGGCGAGAAGCCGGTATACTGGACCGGCCCCTCGGTAGGCATCGATGCCGGCGCGAATGCCGGGAGCACCTTCGTGCTGGTCTACAACCTCTACGATACCGAGGAAATCTACTCGCGCTTCCCTGCAGCCGAAGGCCAGGCCTATGCCGTGGGCGGTCTCAACGCCAGCTACGTGCGCAAGGGTGACATCGTGCTGATCCCGATCCGCGTCGGCGCAGGCCTCCGACTGGGCGTGAATGCCGGCTACCTCAAGTTCTCGAAGAAGCAGAAGTGGCTGCCGTTCTAAGCCCGGCATACGAAAACAAGCCGGATTTGAGGGGCCGCAACCGCGATTGAGGTTGCGGCCCTTCGCATATCTGCGCAAAGAGCGCAGCCATGCTGGAAAACCTTTCTCCCCAAGCTCCCGACGCGCTGCTCGCGCTGATCAAGATGCACGCCGCCGACCCGCGCGAAGACAAGATCGACCTCGGCGTCGGCGTCTATCGCACGAACGATGGTGCGACGCCGGTCTTCCGCGCGATCAAGCAGGCTGAAAAGCGGCTGCTCGAAGTGCAGGATTCGAAGAGCTATCTCGGCCCCGAAGGCGATTCCGGCTTCGTGAAGGCGCTGATGCCCTACATCTTCGGCAAGGACAGCCCGCTCGCCGACAGGATTGAGGGCATGCAGACGCCCGGCGGAACCGGTGCGGTGCGACTTGCCGTTTCGCTGGCGGCGAAGGCAGGCGTGAAGCGCATCCACCTCGGCATGCCCAGCTGGCCGAACCACGCACAGATTCTCGAGGACGTCGGCGTCGAGATCGTTCCTTTCGACCACGCCAATGCCGATGGCTCGGCCAATCTCGATGCCGTGCTCGGCGCGATCCGGGATGCGGGCGATACCGATGCGGTCCTGCTGCACGGCTGCTGCCACAACCCTACGGGTATCGACTACACCGCCGAGGAGTGGGAAGCGATTGCCGACGCGTTTGCGGAAACCGGCGTGCTGCCGATCCTCGACATTGCCTATCAGGGCCTGGGGCAGGGCATGGAAGAGGACGTCGCTGGCGTTCGCACGGTCCTTGCCAAGGTCCCGCAGGCACTTCTCGCCTATAGCTGCGACAAGAATTTCGGCCTCTACCGTGACCGCGTCGGCGCATTCTACATGATCGCGAGCGAAGCAGGGCAGCTGGATGCGATTGCCTCCAATGCCAACGCGCTCGCCCGCGCGAACTGGTCGATGCCGCCCGATCATGGCGGTGCGTCCGTCCGGCTGCTGCTCGAGGACGAGGGCATGACCAAGCTCTGGCTCGAAGAACTCGACGAGATGCGCGAGCGCATGCGCCGCGTCCGCGAACGTCTGGCTGCGGCCGACAATGAAGCGCCCGGCCTCAACCTGTCCGCTCTGGCCGACCAGAACGGCCTGTTCGCCATGCTGCCGCTCGACAAGGAGCAGATCGCCAAGCTTCGTGAGGACCACGCGATCTACATGGCCGGCTCGGGCCGGATCAACGTGGCGGGCCTGCACGCGGGCAACACCGAGAAGTTCATCGCGGCGCTGGCCGACGTCTCCAAGGCATAGGCTGCGATGGCGCTCGACCGGCAACCGGTGCTGGAGACCGAGCGGCTCCGCTTGCGCCCACTGACCGAGGATGACCGGGAGGCGCTGTTCGAAGTCGCCTCCGATCCCGCGGTCTGGGAACAGCACCCGATCCATGACCGCTGGCGGCGCGAGGTCTTCGACGCCTTTTTCGACGAAGGGCTGGCTGCAGGCGGCGCACTCGCCGTCATCCGCAAGAGCGACGAGCGCATCGTCGGTTCAACTCGCTACGGCGAGGTCGAGACGGACGAGGAAGGTGACGTTGTCGAGATCGGCTGGACCTTCCTCGCGCCCTATTGCTGGGGCAAGGGGCTAAATCCCGAAATGAAGCAGGCCATGCTCGAGCATGCCTTCAAAGAGGTCGCCATCGTGGAATTTCGCGTCGGCGACACGAATTACCGCTCGCGCAACGCGCTGGAAGCCATCGGTGCCGACCGCACCGAGCGCTACGAACTGGGGCGCTACCAGGGCAAGCGCGTCGTCCACCTGGTCTACGAGATTACCCGCGAGGATTTCGAGAAAGGCCCACTGGCCTAGCTGGCGTTCGCCAGGCTCTGCATCCGCTTGAGATAGCGCGCGAGGACATCGATCTCGAGATTGACGTGATCACCTTCGGCAAGGTTGCCGAGGGTCGTGACCTCGTAGGTGTGCGGGATGATGTTGAGGCCGAAATCGCAGGTCCCGTCCTTGCGGTCGCGCACGTCGTTTACGGTCAGCGACACACCGTCCACCGTGATCGAGCCTTTCTCCGCCACGAAGGGGGCGAAGGCGCGGCTGATGCGGATGGCGAACTGCCAGGATCCGCCTTTCTCGCGCTTGGAAACGACTTCACCGACCGTGTCGACGTGACCGGTCACCAGATGGCCACCGAGCTCGTCTCCGAGCTTGAGCGCAGGTTCCAGGTTGAGCTTGCGGCCCGCTTCCCACATTCCGGGCACCGTTCGCGAGATCGTTTCGCCGGACACGTCGAAGCCGATGCGCGCATCGCCCTTGGTGCCTTCGAGCGTGACGACCGTCAGGCACACGCCCGAGCAGGCGATGGACGCGCCGATATCGATCGCCTCGGGATCGAACGCACACGCCACATTGACGCGCGTGTCTCCTCGCTTCTCCACGCTTTCGATGGTGCCGATGGCGGTCACGATACCGGTGAACATTTAGGCCTGATCCTCCTGTTGGATGCGGCGATAGGCTGTGAAAGTGTCGCTGCCAAGCTGGCGGGTTTCCTCGAGCGCCCAGCGGCCATGTGCTTCTGCGAGGCTACCGAGGCCGATGTCGCCGAGGGCCGGTCGGCCGTTCCCGATCAGGATCGGGGCGCAATAGATTTCGAGGCGATCGACGAGATCGGCGGCCAGGAAGCTCGCCGCAGCGCCGGCGCCGCCTTCGACATAGAGATACTGGACGTCACCGAGCTGCGCGATCTGGGCAGGATCGTTGATGACCTTCACCCCGTCGGGTGGAACCCCGCGGGAGAGGAGGACGCGCTGCGGGCTGCGATCCTCCAGGCCCTCGAGCCGCACGTCGAGCCGCGGCTTGTCGTGCCGCCAGGTCGCACCGCCGACCAGGATCGCATCGCTCATGGCGCGGCGCGAATGGACGTGCGCGCGCGCTTCTTCGCCGGTGATCCACTGGCTGGTGCCATCTTCCATCGCGATGCAGCCATCGAGCGACATTGCGAGTTTCAGGGTGACATGTGGCCGGCCGCGAAGGGCGCGCGAAAGATAGCCTTCGAGGCTCGCCTCAGCCTCGGCAGAATCGATCAGGTCGACCGTAATGCCGGCGTTCCGCAGGCGCTCGGCACCATCACCTGCAGTGCGCGGATCGGGATCGGTGACGCCGATCACCACGCGGGCGGGGCGGGCTTCCGCGAGAAGGTCGCTACAGGCAGGGCCGCGCTTCGATGCATGGGCGCAGGGTTCGAGCGTGACATAGGCGGTGGCACCTTGCGCCTTGTCACCTGCCTCCTCCAGCGCGATCGCCTCGGCATGGGGCCTGCCGCCCTTGTCGGTCCATCCGCGTCCTACGACGACGCCGTCTTTCACGACGATGCAGCCGACTGCAGGGTTCGGGCGCGAAAGCGGACGCCCGCGCGAGGCGAGCCGCGCAGCCGCGCTCATCCAGGCGGTATCACTCGCTATCGGTTTCAACCGTGGTTTCCGACCGGTCTTCGCGCTCGCCGAACAGGCGTTCGAGCCGCTGACGCTCGGCCTCGGCTTCCGCAGCCTCGTCCGCTTCGATCTGTGCTTCCATGGCATCGACATCGAGGCCGGTGGCTGCACCCACTTCCTTGTAGAGTTCGCGCCGGCGTTCGAGGAGGCGGGCCTGCTCGGCCTCGCGTTCATCCTTCTGGCGCTGGTTTTCGATGTTTGACTGCCGGATTTCCTCGTCGGTCCGCCCCTCGGCGAAGGTGGTGATATAGGTCACCTCGGGTTGTTCGGGCGGATAATAGTATTTCTCCTGCGTCACCCAGAACATCAGGCTGCCGGAGACGAGGAAGGACGCAGCGAGGATCGGCCAGCGGTACGGGGTGGGCCGCCGCCACTGTTCGATAAAATCGCTGATGCCACCAACGGCATTGAAACGGGTTCGAAAACGCATGGTGGCTAGATAGTAGGCCTTGCTGCTTTCCGCTAGCTGAAGCTTGCGTAGAGCTTGCGCCCGTGGGCGGAGAGCCAGCGGTTGGCGCGGGCGATCTCGCCTTCGAAAATGTCGTCCAGAAGCGCATGGAAATCGGGCGAGTGGTCGAAATGCACGAGATGCGCGACCTCGTGCGCGACGACCGACCGCCGGACATGGTCGGGCGCCTGCACCAGCCGCCAGTTGAGCCGTAGCACGCCCTCGCTAGAGCAGCTGCCCCAGCGGCGCTTCGCCCGCGTGAGGCGCACGGGCGCCGCGGGCAGGGCGGCCCGTTCGCAATACTGGGCCGCATCCTTTGTAAAGAGCTCCAGCGCTTCAGCCTCAAGCCAGCGCTGCAGGCGCCTTGCCAGAGTGTCCTCGGGACCGCCGATCGCAAGGCTTTCGCCATCGAGGGCGGGTTTGCGCGGCGCGTCGGCGCGCCAGTCGACCGTGATCTCGCGTCCGCGATAGTCGATGCGGCGCGCTTCCACCGGGCAGCGCCTTTCGGGGACCTTGGCGAGCTGCCTGGCCAGCCAGTCCGCGCGCGCATGGGCAAAGGCGATGGCCTCCTTCGAGGCGCACCAGCGGGGCAGGGTGATCTTCACCGCACTCCCGTCGGGAGCGAGCCGGAGGGTGAGGCGCTTGGCGGTCGGATGGCGGCGCAGCTCGATCGGCAGGACGCGGCCGTCGATCTCGATCTCCGGCGCGATCTTCTGGTCGCGCAGCCACTCGATCATGCCGCGTCCTCCTCCCACTGGTCCTCGCCATCGCCCCATTCGACGATGTGGTGTTCGAGCGGACCCGCCTCGTCCTCGCTGATGACACGTCCCGCGACCGACACGCCCGCCGCAATCACCGCTTCGCGGTCGCCGCTGAGCAGGTAGTGCCAGCGGGGAAGCGGTCGGTCTTCGGCGCGGCGGCGATAGGCGCAGGTTTCGGGCAGCCACGGCACCTTGTCGACCAGCTTCAGCGTCAGGCGCAGGCAGTCCGGCACCTTGGCCTTGCGATTGGGATAGTCCTTGCACTGCGCAGTCTGGCAATCGAGCAGCGTGCAGGCGACGTTGGTCTCCTCGATTTCGCCGGTGTCCTCGTACTCGACCTTGTGCAGGCAGCAGCGCCCGCACCCGTCGCACAAGGCTTCCCATTCGGACTGGTTCAGGTCGGCCAGCGGCCGTTCCCAGAAGCGCTGCCTCAGCGCACCCATTTCGCCAGCTCGTCGCGCACGGCGTCGGGGCCCTGGTCGGTAGGCAGGGTCGCAAGCGGATTGCCATCCGGGCCGAACAGCAGCGTGAGGTTGGAATGGTCGACAAGGTAGCCACCGTCGCCGCGATCTTCGGGAACCGAGAAGAACACGCCGAACTGTCCGGCGACTTCCTCAAGCTGTCCGGCATCGCCGGTCATCCCGATCAGACGCGGGTGGAAGGCATCGGTGAACTCGGCGAGCACCTCGCTCGTGTCGCGGCCGGGATCGACGCTCACGAAGAGCGGCTGGACCTTGGCGCCGAGCTCGGGAAAGTCCTGCTCGAAGCGCTTGAGGCCCGCCATCGCGCGCTGGTTGTCCGTCGGGCAGACGTCCGGACAGAAGGCATAGCCGAAATAGATCGTGCGATACTGTCCGTCGAAATCGGAAAAACTCACCGGATTGCCGTCTTCGCCGGTCAGCGTGAAATCGCCGCCGAGCGATGCGCCTTGAAGGGGCGGCGGCCCCTCGGGCTCGATAAGCTGCGGTCCCTGCGGGTCCTGTGAGCAGGCAGCCAGTAGCAGGGTCGATAATATCAGGATCGGAACGCGGGGCATGACATGTTGGTTCATGGTCTGCTAACGGCGCCTGTTCAAGGGTTCGCCCCACACGAAACTGCGAATAATCCGAGCGGAGACAAGGCAAGTGCGCATCAACAGGGCAAGACGGGGTTTGGTCATCGCGGGGGCGCTTTTCGCCATGCTGGCCAGCCCGGCGTCTGCGCAGCATCAATCTGACGGCTACAAGTTCCTGAAGGCAGTCCGCGACCGTGACGGCACCGTGGCGACCGAATTGCTCGACCAACCGGGCAACACCACGATCAACGCCCGCGACATCACCAGCGGCGAGACTGCGCTTCACGCGGTGGTCCAGCGGCGCGACCTCACGTGGGTGCGCTTCCTGCTGCAGCGCGGCGCCAATCCAAACATTGCGGACAAGAACGGTGTCGTGCCGCTCCAGATCGCCGCGCAGCTCGGCTTCATCGAGGGCGTCGAGCAGCTGATCAAACGCGGCGCCGATGTCGATGTGTCCGATACGACCGGCGAGACCCCGCTGATCAGCGCGGTCCACCGCCGCGACCTCAAGCTGGTAGAGCTGCTGGTGGTCAATGGCAGCAATCCCGACCGGACCGACAATTCGGGCCGCTCGGCACGCGATTACGCGATGCTCATGGGCGCGCGTGCCGGAGTGCTCGAGGCGATCGAAAAAGCCGAAAAGGGCAAACAGGACCAGGCAAAGACCTACGGCCCCAACTGATGAACCAGGACACACCCGACATCGCCGACCTGACCCTCGACGAGCTTCGCCTCGCGCTGGCACCTGCAATTGCCGATGCGGCGATCTTCGACGGCTGGGGAGACGACGCGCTGGTCATGGCTGCCGAGCAGATGGGCGCGGACATCGACGTGGCGCGCCTCGCCTTCAAGGGCGGCGCGATCGACATGATCTTCGCATGGATCGAGGCAGTCGATACCGCGATGGCCGCTGCTTTCACCGAGGATGTCATCGAGCCCATGAAAATTCGCGAGCGCATTCGCGCGCTCGTCCAGTTCCGGCTCGACGCTGTCGCCGGACAGGAAGAAGCCCTGCGCCGCGCGCTTGCGATCATGGCCATGCCGCAGAATGCCGCCGCCTCGGCGAAACGCGGCTGGCAGACCGCCGACCTGATGTGGCGCCTCGCCGGCGACACGGCGACCGATTACAACCACTACACCAAGCGCGCGATCCTATCCTCGATCTACGGCGCGACGCTCGCGGTCTTCGTGAACGACGAGAGCGAGGACAAGGCAGAAACCCGCGCTTTCCTCGACCGCCGCATCGAAGGCGTGATGAAGTTCGAGAAGGTGAAGGCCAAGCTGCTGAACCCCGAGCGCGAGAGCTTCAGCCTCACGCGTTTCCTCGGCCGGCTGCGCTATCCGGCACGCTGATTTGCCGGGTTATTGATAACCAGTTGCAATAAGCTTTCCGATCTGACAGGGCGCTCCGCATGACTCTGGACGGGTTCGATAGCGGACGTAGCGCGCGTATCATCGGCGTGGATTGGGCCTCATTGGCCGAAGACGAAGCAAAGCGTCTCAAGGCGCTCGGCGTGGACGAGGGGGCGGAGGTCGCCATCGTCCATCGCGGCGTTTTCGGGACGCGCGATCCCATCGCCCTGCGGCTGGGGAACATGACCATCGCCATCCGCCGCGCGCATGCACACGCCATCAGCGTGGAAACCGCATGAGCCGCAAGCACACAGCAGCGCTCGTCGGCAATCCCAACTCGGGCAAATCTGCGCTGTTCAATGCGCTTACCGGCGCACGCCAGAAGATTGCCAATTACGCCGGCGTCACCGTCGAGCGCAAAGCCGGGCGCATGACGCTGCCGAGCGGCGAGCCTGTTGAACTCCTCGACCTGCCCGGCTCCTACAGTTTCGATGCCGCCAGCCCCGACGAGGCGGTGACCCGCGATGTCGTGAAGGGCACCTTCGAAGGCGAAGCCGTCCCCGACGTGCTCGTCCTCGTGCTCGATGCGGCCAATCTCGAACAGCACCTCGTATTCGCGCAGGAAGTGCTCGAATTGGGCCGTCCGACGGTGGTCGCGCTCAACATGGTGGACCTCGCCGAGCGTGACGGACTGACGCTCGACCCCGAGGCACTGTCCGAGGCGCTGGGAGTTCCGGTCATCCCGACCGTGGCCGTGCGCCGCCGCGGCATCAACGAGCTTGCCGCCGCCATCGCGGAGGCGGAAACGCACGCCGACGAGGAAGCCCACAGGCGCTGGCACCTCACGCTGCCCGAACGCCGCCTCTCGGCTAAGCACATGGCGAAGGGGGCGACCCTTTCGAAGTCTACCCGCCACACGATCGAGAACGGGGTCGACAGGATCCTGCTCAATCCCTGGCTCGGCCCGGTCATCCTGTTCGGCCTGCTGTTCGTCATCTTCCAGGCGGTGTTCGCATGGGCGACGCCATTCGCCGACGCGCTCGAAGGCGGGGTCGGCGTCCTGACCGAGGGCGTGACCGGCGCGCTGGCGCCCAGCCTGTTCCGCGACTTCCTCACCGAGGGCGTGCTCGCGGGCGTAGGCTCGGTGGTCGTCTTCCTACCGCAGATCATCATCCTGTTCGCCTTCATCCTGCTGATGGAAGCGAGCGGATACATGGCGCGTGCCGCCTTCCTGATGGACCGGCTGATGGCCAGCGTGGGCCTGTCGGGCAAGAGCTTCATTCCGCTGCTGTCCAGCTTCGCCTGCGCCATTCCCGGCATCATGGCGACCCGTTCGATCGCCGATCCCAAGGACCGGCTGACGACGATCCTGATCGCCCCGCTGATGACCTGTTCGGCGCGCCTGCCGGTCTATGCGGTAATCATCGCGGCCGTCATCCCTCAGACGACTGTAGGGCCGGGCATCGGGCTGCAGGGCCTCGTTCTCTTCGCTCTCTATATCGCCGGTATCGTTGGCGCGATCATCGTCGCGCTGGTGTTGCGCCGCACGGTCACCAAGGGTGCCGCCTCGGGCTTCATCATGGAGCTGCCGCGTTACCAGCTACCGCGGATCAAGGACCTTGCGATCGGCCTGTGGCAGCGCGCCTGGGTATTCCTGCGCCGCGCCGGTACGATCATCTTCGTCGCAACCATCGCTCTGTGGGTGCTGCTCTCCTTCCCGAAGGCGGAGCCGGGCGAAAGCCAGCTCGATGCGAGCTTCGCCGGCTCAGTAGCGGACGCAATCCACCCGGTGCTCGAACCGATCGGCTTCAACCGCGAGATGAGCCTCGCGCTCGTCCCTGCCATGGCAGCCCGCGAAGTGGCGGTTTCGGCGCTGGCGACAACCTATGCCGTGGATGCCGAGGACGAGGACCTGGCCGCCGAGGGCGTGACTTCGCAAATCGCCGCTCTCTGGAGCCTGCCCACGGCGCTCGCCTTCCTTGCGTGGTTCGTATTCGCCCCGCAGTGCCTTTCGACCATCGCCGTCGCGCGGCGCGAGACGAACGGCTGGAAATGGCCGGTCGTGATGGTGGCATACCTCTTCGCGCTGGCATGGCTGGCGGCAGGGGCGACCTACTGGATAGCCGTCGGCCTCGGACTCTAGGTCCGCTACTCTAGGTCCGCTCTGGGGGTAATAGCCGATAGCGCCCTAGAACCGACTCGCGCGGGCCGTTAGTCCGGTCGCCAAGAAATTCACGAAGGGACGAATCGATGGCCGGTAGCCTCAACAAAGTCATGCTGATCGGAAACCTGGGCGCAGACCCGGAAATCCGCAGCTTCCAGAACGGCGGCAAGGTCGCCAACCTCCGCATCGCGACGAGCGAGCAGTGGAAGGACCGCAACACCGGCGAACGCCAGGAGCGGACCGAATGGCACACCGTCTCGATCTTTTCCGAAGGCCTCATCAACGTGGTCGAACGCTTCCTGCGCAAGGGCAGCAAGGTCTACGTCGAAGGCCAGCTCCAGACCCGCAAGTGGCAGGACCAGCAGGGCAATGACCGCTACTCGACCGAAGTCGTGCTGCGCGGCTTCAACGGCACGCTGACCATGCTCGACGGTCCCGGTGGCGGGCAGGGCGGCGGCGGTGGCGGCGGCTTCGGCGGCGGCCAGAGCTCGGGTGGCGGTTATGGCGGCGGCCAGGGTTCCGGCGGCGGCTTCGGTGGCGGCCAGTCGGGCGGCGGATCGGGCGGCCAGGGCGGCGGCTCGAACTACGACGATCTGGACGACGATATCCCGTTCTAAGGAAAAGCACGCCTGATGGCGCGCAAGATAGTCATCGCAATTGCGATAGCCGCGGCCTTCCTCCTTATCGGGTGGAAGGCCGCTTGGTTTCTAGCGCAAGATTCGTGTCTTGATGCCGGTGGTCGATGGCATGGGTGGGTGTGCGAAGGTGTCGCGCACTCGACGCCCTAGACCTCAGTCCTTCTTCAGTCCCCTGAGCGCCTCGGCCAGCGGTCCGCTGGGCTTGCGCTCTTCGTCGCTTTCGATGCCTGCTTCTTCGCGAGCAGCATCGGCGCCGGGGCCTTCGCGATAGGGATCGATTGCGAGGCCCAGCTCCTGGGCGATCGCTTCGCCGAGGTCGAAGGCGTCGCCTTCATATTCGATCTCGTCGAGATCTTCCTCGGTCAGCTCGAATTCCGCGTCTTCCTCGTACTCGCCCATGCGGCCCTCGGGGACGAATCGGAGCGAGAAGCTTTCCGAGATGTCGTAGGTGAGGGAATCGCGTGTAACCGCGCAGGGCTGTTCGACCTTGGCGTCGAACGTGCCGTCGACAATCACAGCGCCGTCCTTCTCGCCAAAACCGGCGCGGGCCGAGAGCGAATGGATTGCAGTGATCCCGAAGCGCTTGGCGAGGGCCGCGCGCTCCTCTTCGCTGGCCTCGATTTCGAGATCGCCAGCGGGCAGTGCCTTGGGCCTTACGAGGCGGCTGAGTTCATTGGTGTCGCTCACTCTGCAATCTCTCCGGCGCGCAGTTGGTCGGCGGAAGTACGCGAGAATCGCTTGTGCAGGCGGATCATGCGCTCGGCGAGCGCCTCGGCCTCGTCTTCCTGCGACATGGTGACGTTGCGCCTCAGCGCTTCGGCCAGCGCCGCGCGGTCTTCGTCGGCCAGCGTCGTGCGATAGGTGCCAAGGCGGCCGCCCATGCTGGCCATCAGGTTGCCGATCTTCTTGCCGACCGTGGGATCGCCGATTCCCGCCTCGCGCAGCTGGCCTTCCATGTCCTCGACGAAGAGTTCGGTGACCAGCGCGGTGTGCGGGGCGAGTTCTTCGTCGCCTTCCATCCGCAGCATCACGAGGCTGAGTACGAGCGTGATCATGTCGAAGCGCCCCTCGACCGTGTCGGCGACACCGCACATACGATACCAGTCGGGCTCGCGCGCCTGTTCGACGATGGTGTGCCACAGCGGCCACCACTGCTCGCGCGGGTCTTGCTGGGTGCCGAAAAGGCGGGAGAAAAAGGACATGCGAAGGGCTTCCCGTGTCTGTTCGTTCAGCGGCAATTCAAGCCGCCATCCCCACCGCTCGTACAGTGCTGAGTTGCAAGCGCGCGCACAGCGGTTTAGGGCGTCGTCCGCGCATATAGGGTGCGGCTGGCCACAGGCCAAGCGTGCCGGAGAAACGGAGTTGAAGCAGTTACCATGAGGGTCACGAAAATCCTTGCCATCTCGGTGCTGGCCACGGCCGCATTCGGCACTGCCGCCTGTTCCTCGATCCGCGAAACCCGCGGCTATGTGGTCGACAACCTGCTGCTGAATGCAGTGCAGCCGGGAATCGACAACCAGCGCAGCGTCGAGATGACGCTGGGCCGTCCGACATTCACCAGCCAGTTCGGCGAGCCGACCTGGTATTACGTGTCCTCGACCACGGGCCGTAAGCCCTTCGTGCGTCCGCGCATCCAGCAGCACCAGGTTCTCGCCGTCAGGTTCGACGAGACGGGCAATGTACTGTCTGCCGATCGCACGGGCCTCGACCAGGTGGTGTACCTCAGCCCCGATGGCGACAAGACGCCGACGCTGGGCCGCGAGCGTACCTTCCTGCAGGACCTGTTCGGCAATATCGGCACGGTCGGCCAGGCCGGTCTTCCGGGCGGCGGCGCTCCGCGCTGATCCTGCCCGGGCAGCTGACGGCTGGACCCTTCTTCTTGACCCCTTTGCCGCGCACCCCATATCCCGCGGCATGGACGATAAAGACAATCGCCACGGGCTGACCCAGTGGCACGGAACCACCATCATCGGTGTGCGCAAGGGCGATCGGATCGTCATTGCCGGAGACGGACAGGTCTCCATGGGCAACACGGTGATGAAACCCAATGCACGCAAGGTCCGCAGGATCGGTGAGGGCGGCGCTGTCGTTGCCGGGTTTGCCGGCGCTACCGCGGATGCCTTCACCCTGTTCGAACGGCTCGAGAAGAAGCTCGAGCAATATAGCGGACAGCTGCTGCGCGCCGCGGTCGAGCTGACCAAGGACTGGCGCACGGACAAGTATCTGCGCAATCTCGAAGCGCTGATGATCGTGGCGGACAAGGAGAACCTCCTCGTCCTGACCGGCAATGGCGACGTGCTCGAACCGGAAGCGGGAATCACCGCCATCGGATCGGGCGGCAATTACGCGCTCGCCGCAGCCAAGGCGATCGCCGAGTACGAAGACGATCCCGAAGTCATCGCGCGCAAGGCCATGGCCGTAGCAGCCGACATCTGCGTCTTCACCAATGGCAACGTGACCGTCGAAACGGTCTGAAAGAACTCATGGACAACCTGACCCCCAAGGCGATCGTCGCCGCTCTCGACGAACACATCATCGGCCAGAAGGACGCCAAGCGCGCCGTGGCCGTGGCGCTGCGCAACCGCTGGCGCCGCCAGCGTCTCGACCGCGATCTGCGCGACGAGGTGACGCCCAAGAACATCCTGATGATCGGCCCGACCGGCTGCGGCAAGACCGAGATCAGTCGCCGCCTTGCGAAGCTGGCCGAAGCGCCCTTCGTGAAGGTGGAAGCGACCAAGTTCACCGAGGTCGGCTATGTCGGCCGCGACGTCGAACAGATCGCCCGCGACCTTGCCGAAGAAGCTATCCGCCTCGAGAAGGAGCGCCGCCGTGAGGCCGTTCGCGAAGCAGCGAGCGAAGCGGCGATGGACCGCCTGCTCACTGCGCTCGTCGGCGACAATGCCAGCGAGGCGACCCGCGAGGCTTTCCGCGAGCGCATCGTCCAGAACGCGATGAACGACACCGAGGTCGAGATCGAGGTGAAGGACCAGCCGCAGTCGAACATGGAAATCCCGGGCATGCCCGCCAATGTCGGTATGATCGACTTGTCCGACATGCTCGGCAAGGCGATGGGCCGCTCGAACCTCAAGCGCCGCAAGCTCAAGGTCCCCGACGCTTGGGACCGGCTGGTCGAGGAAGAAGCCGAGAAGCGCATGGACCAGGACGACGTGAACCGCGTCGCGCTGGAGAATGCGGAGACCAACGGCATCGTGTTCCTCGACGAGATCGACAAGATCGCCGTCTCCGACGTGCGAGGCGGCTCGGTCAGCCGTGAAGGCGTCCAGCGCGACCTGCTGCCGCTGATCGAAGGCACGACCGTGGCGACCAAGTACGGGCCGATGAAGACCGACCATGTGCTCTTCATCGCATCGGGCGCGTTCCATGTTGCGAAGCCTTCGGACATGCTGCCCGAACTGCAGGGCCGCCTGCCGATCCGCGTCGAACTGCGCGCGCTGACCGAGGAAGACTTCGTGCGCATCCTCACCGAGACGCGCGCCAACCTCGTCGAACAGTACCAGGCGCTTATCGGCACCGAAGAGGTCACGCTCGACATCACCGACGATGCGATTGCCGAAGTGGCGAAGATCGCGGCACGGGTGAACGAGGGCGTCGAGAACATCGGTGCCCGTCGCCTGCAGACGGTGATGGAGCGCCTGCTCGAAGACATCAGCTTCGAGGCAGAAGAGCACAAGGGCGAGACGATCACGATCGATGCTGCCTATGTGCGCGAACGCCTCGACGATCTCGCGGGCGACACCGATCTCAGCAAGTACATCCTGTAATGGGCGAGCCGGTGAGCGACAGGGAGGCGATGATCGCCGCCATGGAGCCCCGGCTCGATCCGCGCCACTGGCGCTTCGTCCTCGTCAGTCCCGACAACGCTCCGCAGCTATTGGGCGCGGCGATCGGGACCTTTCGCGAGGATGAGGGCGTCACGGCGATTGTGCCGTCCGAGCTGGCGGAAGAACTGGGCATCGAAGGCCCTGACTTCGCCCGCATCACGCTGATGGTCCGTTCTGACCTTGAGGGCGTGGGGCTAACGGCTGCCGTGGCAAGCGCGCTCGCCGATGCCGGCATCGCCTGCAACATGGTCGCAGCCTTTCATCACGACCATGCCTTCGTGCCAGCGGCGAAGTGCGACGAGGCTCTCCGGATCCTGCAAGAACTGCAGTCATCGCATCGCTGAGGATGGCAGGCGACTTTCAGAAGCTGCGGAAAAGGGTCGATCGCGACCTCACGAACAACAATCGTCCCTGGTCGATCTTCATTCCATTCCTGACTGGAATTTTCGCCGCGTTGATCTTGGGCGCGAACTCGGACGAGCGGATCTGGGCGATAGCAATCATCCAGCTCATGCTTTCGCCATGGTACCTTTTCGTCGGTTGGCGTGGCTATCGCCTGATGAAGGCTGCCAGCCTGCTGTCCGCAAGACAGTACGAGCAGAAGTGGCGGCATAAGCTCCCGCCTGAGTATTCCGACAGCGAGAGTGCCGCCACCGCCAAATGGCGCAGGCGTAGAAAGCGCTGATCAGGGGTGAGGCGCTAGCCCGATTTCGACGCCGGTCTTGTCGGTCAGCGCGAACTTGTCGACGAGGTCGCTGCTAGCGCGGTTGAGGCCGACGACCTGCACGCTGCGGCCGTTGCGGCGCATGCGTTCCACCACCTTGTCGAGCGCGCCGACCGCGCTGATGTCCCAGAAGTGTGCCTTGCTCACGTCGATCACCACGTGATCGGCGGGATCGGGCTGCGTGCTTTCCGGGCCGAGCGCGGCTTCGAAGCGTTCGACGCTGGCGTAGAATATCTGGCCTTTCGCCCAATAGGTCGCCGTGTCGCCCTCGCGGGTACGGGTGACCTCGAACATCGTCATCACCTTGTGGGTGAAGAACACGCCCGACAGGACGACGCCTGCCAGCACGCCGAGCGCGAGGTTGTGCGTCGCGACCACGACCACGACCGTCGTGAGCATCACGACCGACGATTGCCACGGGTGCTTGCCGATATTGGGGATCGAGTTCCACGAGAAGGTGCCGATCGAGACCATGATCATGATCGCCACCAGCGCCGGCATCGGTACCTGGCCCACGAGATCGCCGAGCACCGCGAGCAGGATCAGCAGCGAGAGACCCGCAGTAAAGGTCGACAGGCGACCGCGGCCGCCGCTGGTCACGTTGATGACGGACTGGCCGATCATCGCGCAGCCGCCCATGCCGCCGAACATGGCCGCAACGATGTTGGCCACGCCCTGACCGGCGCTCTCGCGGCGCTTGTTCGAGCCGGTGTGCGTCATGTCGTCGACGATCTGCGCAGTCAGCAGCGATTCGAGCAGGCCGACTGCCGCCATGGTCGCCGAGTAGGGGGCGATGATGGCGAGCGTTTCCCACGTCAGCGGGACATTCGGCAGCGCGAAATAGGGCAGGCCTTCGGGCAGCTCGCCCATGTCGGACACGGTATTCACCGGCGCATCGAGCCAGATGGTCAGCGAGGTCAGTACGATGATCGCGATCAGCGGGCTGGGCACTGCAGTGGTGAACTTCGGGATTATGTAGATCATCGCGAGCGCGGCGATGACCATGGCATAGGTCATCCAGCCAATGCCGGCAGCGGTGGGATCGAGCTGCGGCAGCTGCGCCATGAAAATGAGGATAGCGAGCGCGTTGACGAAGCCGGTGATGACCGAGCGCGAGACGAACTGCATGAGCAGGTCGAGGCGCAGCAGCGCGGCGATGCCCTGGAAAATGCCCATCAGGATGGTTGCTGCGAAGAGGTATTCAACACCGTGATCGCGCACCAGCGGCACCACTACCACGGCCACCGCGGCGGTCGCAGCGCTGATCATGCCCGGGCGCCCGCCGGTAAAGGCGATGACCATGGCGATCGCCACCGAGGCATAGAGGCCAACGCGCGGGTCCACGCCCGCGATGATCGAGAAGCCGATCGCTTCCGGAATCAGGGCGAGCGCGACGACGAGGCCGGCCAGCATGTCTGCGCGGATGTTGGAGAACCAGTCGCGTTTGATCGCGCCGAGGTTGGGCATGATTTCTGTCCAGCTATATGAGGAGGGCGCGCACTAGCACCCGGAAGGATTGCGCGCTACCTAACGATTGTGCAGTGCAGCACAACCCCGCATTTCCCGAATAGCTATTCGACTGCCGCTTCCTCTGCCTGCTGGCGAGCCCACATCTCGGCATAGAGTTCGCCCTTTCGCAGCAGTTCGGCATGGGTGCCGGTCTCAGCAAGGCGCCCCTGGTCGAGCACGAGGATCCGGTCGGAATCGGCAATGGTCGACAGGCGGTGTGCAATGGCGAGTGTAGTGCGGTGCTCGCTCACCTGTTTCAATGTGCGCAGGATGTCCTGCTCGGTCCGGCTGTCCAATGCGCTGGTCGCCTCGTCGAGCACGAGGATCGGCGGATCCTTCACTAGCGTGCGTGCGATCGCCACGCGTTGCTTCTCGCCTCCTGAGAGCTTGAGGCCGCGTTCGCCGACTTCGGTGTCGAAGCCTTCGGGTAGGCGCTCGATGAAGGGCAGGATCGCAGCCGCTCGCGCTGCCGCAACCATGGTCTCCTCGTCCGCGCCCTCGCGGCCATAGGCGATATTGTAGCCGATGGTGTCGTTGAACAGCACGCTGTCTTGGGGGACGATGCCGATCTGTGCGCGCAGGCTCTCCTGCGTCACCCGGGCAATGTCCTGCCCGTCGATAAGGATGCGGCCCGAGGCGGGATCGTAGAAGCGGAACAGGAGCCTCGCGATGGTGCTCTTGCCTGCTCCCGATGGCCCGACGATCGCCACGCTGCTGCCCGCCTCGACCTCGAAGGAGAGGCCGTGAAGGATCGTGCGCTCGTTCTCGTATCCGAAGACGACATTGTCGAATGTGATCGAGGGCCGCGAAACCACCAGTGCCGGCGCGCCGGGCGCGTCCTTCACTTCTGCCTCCGTATCGATAAGCCGGAACATCTCCGCCATATCGATCAGCCCCTGCCGCACGGTACGGTAGACCATGCCCAGCATGTCGAGCGGGCGGAAGAGCTGCATCAGGTAAGTGTTGACCAGCACCAGGTCGCCGGTGGTCAGCTCGCCTCGGCTCCAGCCGAAGACGGTGAAGGCCATCGCGCCGCCCATCAGCAGGTTCATGATCGCGGCCTGCGTGATGTTGAGCGCGCCGAGCGAGTTCTCCGACTTGATCGCCGCTTCCGCCCAGGCGCGGGCGGCCTCGCCATAGCGGCGGCGCTCGCGCTCTTCCGCGCCGAAGTATTTTACCGTCTCGTAATTGAGGAGACTGTCGACCGAACGGGCGAGGGCCTGTCCGTCGAGTTCGTTCATCTTGCGCCGCAGCTCGTTGCGCCACTCGGTGATCTTGCGGGTCACGTATATATAGGCGGCTACCGTGGCCGCTGTGGCCGCCACGAGCTCCCACCCGAAATTGAAATAGAAGATCGTGCCGACCGCGATCAGCTCGATCGCGGTGGGCGCGATGTTGAACAGCAGGAAGTAGAGCATGATGTCGATGCTCTTGGTCCCGCGCTCGATCGTCTTCGTGATCTCGCCGGTACGCCGCGACAGGTGGAAACGCAGCGAAAGCTGGTGCAGCCGCGAGAAGGTGTCCTCAGCGAGCTGGCGCGTCGCGTCCTGCCCGACCCGTTCGAAGGTGATGTTGCGCAAATTGTCGAACATCACGCTGGCGAAGCGGCCGGCGGCGTAGGCAATGACGAATGCGAGCGCGACCATGACCGCCTCGTTCGCAGGCGTGGTCATCGCGTCGACCGCGTTCTTGTAGGCGAAGGGCAGGGCGAGGATGGTCGCCTTTGCCAGCAGCACGAATGCCATGGCACCTATGATGCGCCGCTTCAGGCGCGGATTATCGCGCGGCCAGAGATAGGGAAGGAAGCGCCGGATCGTCGGCCAGCCTTCGAGGTCGTCGTCTGTCCGGGCGGCTGGTGTCTGCGGCGGCATGCGCAGCTATCTGGCGCGTCCTGCCGCTCGCTACAAGGTCAGGACTTGGTTCGCGTCGCCATGAACTCCGGCTCGAACAGGCTTCGGCGTGCCGTCGTGCCCGGCAAGTCGAACAGGACGCGGCGCGTGGCGAAGTCGATTGCCACACGCTCGAACAGGCGAAGGTTGCCCATGCCCAGGATCAGCGCGGGCTGGTCCTTCAAACCGAGCGCTTCGATGGCGGGGCTGTCGGCAAATCCGATGGGGACATTTTCCAGTTCCATCCGCCCGATGACCAGGCGTTTTGCCATTGCCAGTTCGCTATGGACTTTCTGCCCGTGAACGTCGGTTGCCGAGAGCGTCCCTCGCGCGCGCGCGCGCAGGCGTTTGAGAAGGGCCATGTTGCCGAGCGAGTTTTCCGCCCCGGTATCGATGATGACGGCAGTGCGGATCCCGTTGAGGCGCGCATCGGTAATAATCATCTGCCCGAGCCGCTCGCGGGCGCGCACGACGATCTCGTATCCGCCATTGCCGCCAAGCGTCTTCGCATCGGCCACCGAGATGCTGTCTTCCTCGAAGTCGATCAGCACGCGCAGATCCTGCAGCGTGTCGAGGCCGAGGATCCCGTCCGCGCCGATATTCTTGCGCTCCAGAAGCGGGGCCGTGATCCCGCTGAGGCGACGGTCGGCAAACTCGAGGTCGTCGATATCGATCGTGTCGACCATTTCGGACGAGCCCATCGCGACGAGCCTTGCGCGGCCCGTCGGCTCCAGCTCCAGGTCGGTAGTGATGCCGTGGGTGACGACGGTGGCCTGGGCGCCTGTATCGATGAAGAAACGATAGGGGCCCTTGCCGGCAATGGTCACGGGCACAGTCATGCGCCGGTAGCGGTCTTCGTCATAGTTGAAGGTGACGATGTCTTCGGCCGCCGCTTCCGCCTCTTCTATATCAGGGGCCTGTGGGGGCGTGTCGGCCGGAGCTGGTGCGGGAGGCGTCTCTGCGGCGGCGCTGCTTCCCAGAAGGAGCGCCGCGGCAAGGCCGAGGGTGCGTGCAACCATATAGTCTCTCCAAGCGGCCCGCTTGCGACATCCGGGCCTGCACACCTGCTTACCACAATGGCGAGGGGGGACCGAATCCGTTCGCAGAATCGCATGGCCGATCGGACGGTGGAGGGAATCACCGGCTGGTGAATCGGCCTGAATCGGGATTCTCGGCCTGCGAGCAGATTTTTTTGGCCCGATTCACCCTCCCGATTCCGATTCAGGAGGGGTGAATCGGGTTTTTTTGAGTGGTCTGGAGGCCCTCACAGCCCCCTGATCTTGAATTCACGCGGTGGAGGCCCATCCTGGGTCCAACACTTCGGGGTGCGGAAACCGCGGAATTCTGCGGCTTTCGAAAAAAGTTCAAAAAACTTTCGAAAAGTGTGTTGACCGAATCCAACATCACCCCTAGATGGCCCTCACCGACGCGGCGCTGGCGGCTTCCACCGCCCACCGCAACGGTCGCCAACAGATACGGACAGCCGGCTCCCCCGGTAAGAAAGGGGGAACCAATCGCTGTCCGCTACTACTGTCTCGGCGGTTCTTTGACATTGTTAGTTTTTGATGAAGGGACATGTGGGCGACGGCGCCCGGTCCGGGGACCTCAAGGCTCCGAGTACCGGTTATTTCAAGCCGATTGCCACATCCTTCCAGGCTCCACAGTCTGGTCGTGATGATGCATGTTCATTCGTATCCATTACGTTTGACAGTGCAGGTATCGGCTCCTTGATACTCTGGCTGGTCAGGCTAGCGGGTTTTCCCGTGCTTGATTGGTTAGTTTCACAAACTTGAGAGTTTGATCCTGGCTCAGAACGAACGCTGGCGGCATGCCTAACACATGCAAGTCGAACGAACCCTTCGGGGTTAGTGGCGCACGGGTGCGTAACGCGTGGGAACCTGCCTTTAGGTTCGGAATAACTCAGAGAAATTTGAGCTAATACCGGATAATGTCTTCGGACCAA
>NZ_JAIGNL010000002.1:0-410000 GCF_019711395.1 Qipengyuania xiapuensis | reverse complement strand
CCGCTGCCGGTGCGAACCGAGCGGCGGCTTTTGTGTCTCTGGGCTACACGTCCCAAAGACACGCACGGTGCCGCGGGGTGGAGCAGTCCGGTAGCTCGTCAGGCTCATAACCTGAAGGTCGTTGGTTCAAATCCAACCCCCGCAACCACCGACAGATCGCCCGCCTTCCGGCGGGTTTTTTTGTGCCTGGATTCCGTCGCTCGAGAAGCTCTTGGCGATCGCGCGGCAGACTTTTTCGCGTTGCCCCCTCGCCAACGCGCTCCTTACCCCTATATGCAGCTAATACACCTCGTGATAAAATGCGGGGGAGGGCTTGTGTTGCATAATCGCAACACCATATTCGAGTGGTAATTCAAGCATGAGGGTATTCGAATGAATCTCGAGAAGTTCACCGATCGCGCAAAAGGCTTCCTGCAGGCCGCGCAAACGGTTGCGATCCGCATGAACCACCAGCGCATCACGCCTGCGCACCTCCTGAAGGCGCTGCTCGACGACGAGCAGGGCATGGCCGCGCAGCTGATCCAGCGCGCCGGCGGCAATCCCGGCGTGGCGATCACCGAGATCGACACCGCGCTCGGCAAGATTCCCTCAGTCTCCGGTGGTGGTGCGCAGCAGACACCGGGTCTCGACAATGACGCCGTGCGTGCGCTCGACCAGGCAGAGCAGCTTGCCGAAAAGGCTGGCGACAGCTTCGTGCCCGTCCAGCGCGTGCTGCAGGCGCTTACGTTGGCGGACAACGACGCAGGCAAGGCGCTCAAGGGGGCCGGCGTCGATACCAAGTCCCTCGAGGAAGCGATCCAGGAAGTCACCGGTGGCCGCACTGCGGACAGTGCCGGGGCCGAGGAAAGCTACGACGCGATGAAGAAGTACGCGCGCGACCTCACGCAGGCGGCGCGCGACGGCAAGCTCGACCCTGTGATCGGCCGCGACGAGGAAATCCGCCGCACGGTGCAGATCCTCGCGCGTCGTACCAAGAACAACCCCGCCCTCATCGGCGAGCCCGGCACGGGTAAGACCGCCATTGCCGAAGGTCTCGCGCTGCGCATCGCCAATGGCGACGTGCCCGACAGCCTCAAGGGCCGTACGCTCATGTCGCTCGATATGGGCGCGCTGATTGCCGGCGCGAAGTATCGCGGCGAGTTCGAGGAACGCCTGAAGGCGGTTCTCGACGAAGTGAAGGGCGCCGAAGGCCAGATCATCCTGTTCATCGACGAGATGCACACGCTGATCGGTGCGGGCGCGAGCGAAGGCAGCATGGATGCCGGCAACCTTCTGAAGCCCGCGCTGTCACGCGGCGAACTCCACTGCATCGGTGCCACCACGCTCGACGAGTACCAGAAGTATGTCGAGAAGGACCCGGCGCTCCAGCGGCGCTTCCAGCCCGTCTATATCGACGAGCCTAGCGTCGAGGACACGATCAGCATCCTGCGCGGCATCAAGGACAAGTACGAGCTGCACCACGGCGTGCGCATCACCGACGGCGCGATCGTCGCGGCGGCGCAGCTCTCCAACCGTTACATCCAGAACCGCTTCCTGCCCGACAAGGCGATCGACCTTATGGACGAGGCGGCCTCGCGTATCCGCATGGAGGTGGAATCGAAGCCCGAGGAGATCGAGGGTCTCGACCGCCGCATCATCCAGCTGCGGATCGAGGAGCAGGCGCTGCAGAAGGAAACCGACAGCGCCTCCAAGGATCGCCTCGAAACGCTGCGCAAGGAGCTTTCCGAGCTCGAGCAGCAGTCGAGCGAACTGACCACCCGCTGGCAGAACGAGCGTGACAAGATCCATGCCGAAGGCCGGATCAAGGAAGAGCTCGACCAGGCGCGGCTCGAACTCGAGCAGGCCCAGCGCGCGGGCGACCTCGCGAAGGCGGGCGAGCTGCAGTACGGCAAGATCCCTGAGCTCGAGAAGAAGCTCGAGGAGGCCAGCGGCCACACCGAGAATGCGCTTCTCAAGGAAGAGGTGACCGAAGACGATATCGCCGGCGTGGTCTCGCGCTGGACGGGTATCCCCGTCGACAAGATGATGGAAGGCGAGCGCGAGAAGCTGCTCGACATGGAGAACATCCTGTCGAAGCGGGTGATCGGGCAGAGCCAGGCGATCGACGCGGTCTCCAAGGCAGTGCGCCGTGCGCGTGCGGGCCTGCAGGACCCCGGTCGTCCGCTGGGCAGCTTCCTCTTCCTCGGCCCGACCGGCGTCGGCAAGACCGAGCTCACCAAGGCTCTCGCCGGCTTCCTGTTCGACGACGACCAGGCCATGGTTCGCATCGACATGAGCGAGTTCATGGAAAAGCACGCGGTCGCCCGCCTGATCGGCGCGCCTCCGGGATATGTCGGATATGAAGAAGGCGGCGTACTGACCGAGGCCGTAAGGCGCAGGCCCTACCAGGTCGTGCTCTTCGACGAGGTCGAGAAGGCGCACACCGATGTCTTCAACGTCCTGCTGCAGGTGCTCGACGACGGGCGTCTGACCGACGGGCAGGGCAGGGTGGTGGATTTCAGCAATACGCTGATCATCCTCACCTCGAACCTCGGCAGCCAGTATCTCGCCAACATGGACGACGACCAGAAGGTCGAGGATGTCGAGCCGCAGGTGATGGACGTCGTGCGCGGCCATTTCCGCCCCGAGTTCCTCAACCGTCTCGACGAGATCATCCTGTTCCACCGCCTCGCGCAGGAGCACATGGCACCGATCGTCGATATCCAGGTCGCGCGGGTCCAGAAGCTGCTCAAGGATCGCAAGATCGTGCTCGATCTCACCGATGGCGCCAAGCGGTGGCTCGGCCGTGTCGGCTACGATCCGGTTTACGGCGCAAGGCCGCTCAAGCGTGCGGTCCAGCGCTATGTGCAGGACCCGCTCGCCGACATGATCCTATCGGGCAAGGTGCCCGACGGTTCGACGGTCAAGATCGACGAAGGCGACGGAGCATTGGAGATGCAGGTCGGCTGATCTGCATACGGCATTCAGGCGGGCAGGGGCGCGGATGTGCTCCTGCCCGTTTTCATATGGCTGCAACAAATCCGCCGATTCGCAGCGGTTGCCAAATACGACGCTACTGTGACTGGCTCGCGCGAAATATTATGACTTGGAGAGGGCGGTGCGAATCCCATTGTTGCGTTGCCATTTGCAACTCTCGTGAAACCGGCGGGAAAATGTGGGATTTTCGCAACATCGCGCCCAAAAGCGGCTCACTCGCTTTGACTTGTACCTGAGGTTAACGCAGAACCCGTCTCATCAGGGACTGGGGGACCATTGTCCGGGACTGATTCAACGCCATTTCGACGCCGCTAGGGGAGTGTCGATTGGTGAGTCCTGACTCGGGAGCGCAGTTCCGGTTGTCGCGACTGGAGTATCTAATGCGAAAATTACAAATCAACACGATCAAGGGTCTGGCCTTTTCGGCTTCCGCCCTGGCGCTCGTTTCGGGCAGCCAGGCGTTCGCTCAGGACGCAGACTGCCCTGAAGGCACCGACGAAGTCGACGGCGAATGCGTCGTCCAGAGCGACGGTCCCGACGGCGTAGACAACAACGACGCCAACACCGGCGACGTCGTCGACGTCACGTCGACCGGCGCCAGCGGCGAGCGCAGTGAAGGCGCCATCGTCGTTACCGGTTCGCGTATCCGTCGCGACACCTACTCCAGCATCTCGCCGCTGCAGGTCCTGACGACCGAAAGCGAGCAGGAAGCTGGTCTGTTCGATCCGACCTCGATCCTGCAGCGCTCGGAAAGCGCCGCCGGCGTCCAGATCGACGCAACCTTCCAGGGCTTCGTGCTCGACAACGGCCCGGGTTCGACCACGCTCGACCTTCGCGGCCTCGGCGCAGACCGTACGCTGCTCCTCATCAACGGCCGTCGCCTCGCACCGGCCGGTGTGGAAGGCGCACCGACCGCTCCTTCGCTCAACCTGCTGCCCAGCACGCTGATCGACCGCTACGACCTGCTCCTCGACGGTGCATCGTCGGTTTACGGTTCGGACGCTGTTGCCGGTGTGGGTAACGTCATCCTCCGCAAGGACTTCGACGGTCTCGAGCTGACTGCATTCGGCAACATCAACCCCGAAGGTGGTGGCGACGACTACACGGTCGGCGCAGCCTGGGGCTTCAACACCGACCGCGGTTTCTTCGGCATCGGCGCCGAGTACGATTATCGTGACACCATCCGTCTGCGTGATCGTGACTTCTTCCGCGGTTGTACGACCAACCTCGACATCACCAACACCGGTGAAGTCCGTCGTCTTACGATCGACCAGCAGGCCAACGCGCTTGCCGACTCGAACGGCACGGTCACCACTTCGACGAGCGAATGTATCCAGGACGGCTTCAACAACCGTATCATCATTCCGTTCACCAACGTCGGTTCGGTCTATCGTGACAACAACACCTACTTCGGTGGTCAGACCGGTAACTCGGGCATCCCGGGCTACTCGGAATCGTTCTTCGGCGGTCCGGTGGATGCCGATGGTGACGGCGTTCGCGACATCGACTTCCTGAACGACTACAACCTGAACGGTGCAAACCCCGATCAGACGTTCCTCAGCGAACAGAAGCGTTACAACATCCTCGCATACGGTGAGTACACCTTCCCGGGTGAAGCCAACATCACTCCGTTCTTCGAAGCGATGTACACCCGTGCGGAAATCCGCGGCGATAACGAGTTCTTCGCCCAGATCTTCCCGTACGTGCCGGATAACAACGCCTTCAACCCCTGTAACACCAACGTTACCGGTGTTGACTGTCGTTCCGACACCGAAGGTTCGCTGCCCGGTTCGGGTCTGACCGGCTTCGGTCCGATCTCGGTCCGTCCGGTCTTCGCCATCGAAGGCGACCGCAACAACACCGACGTCACGCAGGAGCAGTATCGCGGCGTGTTCGGCATTCGCGGCGACCTGCCCTTCATCGCTCCGAGCTGGAGCTTCGAAGTTTCGGGCGTCTATTCGTACGCAGACGGTAAGTCGAACGTTCGCGGTATCCGCGAAGACAAGCTTGCCTTCGCTCTGGGTATCGACCCGACGATGGACTTCGACGGCGACGGCGTAGTCGACAACAACGGCGACGGCATTGCCGACGACTACATCTCGGGTGCCACGGTCGGTAACTCGTTCATCGCACAGGTCACCGGCGGTCTGCCGGCAATCGATCCGTGTGATGCTTCGGCTCTCGCCAACCCCGGTCTCGCAATGCCCGACCTCCTGGACGGCTGTGTCGCGGTCAACCTGTTCGCCGACAGCGTGCTGGGCTCCGCCCAGGGCGACTTCGCAACGCAGGCCGAGCGTGACTACGTCTTCGGTGACCGTTCGTTCGACACCACCTACGAACAGATCGTCGTGAACGCATTCGTCACCGGCGACCTCTTCACCCTCCCGGCCGGCCCGGTCGGCGGTGTGTTCGGTGTCGAGTATCGCCGTGACGAGATCAACTCGGTCGCCAGCGATGTCGCTTCGAACGGCCTGTTCTTCGGCTTCTTCGCCGACAGCGGCGCCACCGGTTCGAAGGAAATCAAGGAAGCGTTCGGTGAAATCGACATTCCTCTGCAGGCTGGCAAGCCCTGGGTCCAGGAACTCAACCTGAACCTCTCGGGCCGTATCACCGACGAGGAATTCTACGGCACCAACTACACCTACTCGATCAAGGCCGGCTGGCGTCCGATCGAATCCCTGCTGCTCAAGTTCAGCTACGGTACTTCGTTCCGTGCGCCGAACCTGCGCGAGAACTTCCTCGGTTCGCAGTCGGGCTTCAACTCGGTCACCGACCCTTGTGCGGTTCCCGATGCGGCGTTCGACGTCGCGACCGGCACCTACGATCCGACGAACGAGACGCGTGACCAGCGCATCCTCGACAACTGTATCCGTGAAGGTCGCGACCCGACCACGGTCGGTCTGCAGATCGACCCGACCACGGGACAGTCGCTCTCGCCGATCCAGATCGCCAGCGTGGAAGTTACCCGCGGTGGTGCACTCGACATCGATCCGGAAACGTCGCGCTCGCTGACCGCCGGTTTCGCTTTCGAGGAAACCTTCGGTGACGGCTGGGACTTCGCCCTGAGCACGAACTACTACGACATCAAGGTGAAGGACTCGATCATCGCTCCTTCGGTCGGGTTCATCGTCTCGGACTGCTACACCCGCGAAGATCCGCAACGTTCGGCCTTCTGTGACCGTATCACGGCATCGACGACCGGCTCGCAGCTGATCTCCGATGTGTTCGCTGGCTTCATCAACCTGAACGAAGAAAGCGTCCGTGGTCTCGACTTCAACAGCCGTCTGTCGAAGGAAGTCCAGGCGTTCGGTACGATCGTCGACCTCGGTCTGAACGTTCGTGCGAACCACCTGATCGAGCGCAGCACGCTGTTCATCGACGACACCACCGGCAACTTCATCAGCGACCGCGATGAAGGCGAAGTGGGTCTGCAGGAATGGACCGGTCGTGCGACGTTCACGGCGGACATCGACAAGTGGCGTTTCACCTGGAACACCCGCTACATCGGTGGCTTCGACCAGGATCCGGACAACATCGACCCGTTCTCCGACGTCTTCGGTTACGACGCGGACGGCAACTTCATCGGCCAGACGGGCAGCACCTGTCTCGGTGGCGGTTCGCGTGACGCGAACGGCGTTCCGGACGGTGTCGTTGTCGGTGACGGTGTGTACTGTCGCCCGATCGGCTACGCCGAAGAGCAGTTCCTGCACACCGCGTCGATCCGCTACCGTGCCGACACCTGGGACCTCCTGGTCGGTGTGAGCAACGTCTTCGACACCGCTCCGCCGCAGGTCAGCCCCTTCGCTTCGGGTATCACCGATATCTCGAACACGGCACTGGGTGCAGGCTACGACTATAACGGGCGCGAATTCTTCGCCCGCTTCAATATCCAGTTCTGATCTTATTCAGAACAGGGTAAGTAAGTTCGGGCGGCCTCGCGTTTAGTCGCGGGGCCGCCCATTTTAATTCAAGGGGTTCATCCGTCCCCCCGGGACACGTCTTGTGAGAGTTCAAAAATGAAGAAGTTCAGATCAGTATTTCTTGCAGCAGCTGCCTGCACCGTTGCACTGGGGGTCGCGCCTTCCACTGCACAGACCACCGGCCAGCCTACCGTTCCCATCGAAGTCTGGGCTCTCCGTGACACCATGACGACCGTCCAGGTCTCGCCCAGCGGCAAACGCCTGCTCGTCATCAAGAACGAGAGCCGTGACGGCGACTACCTGATGGAGCTTTACGATACCGACAATCTCGGTGGTAAGCCCTATCGTATCGCTGCCGACCCGATGGAAATCATCGGCGCACAGTGGGTCAGCGACGACTTCATCTTCGGCACCGCGTGGCAGCAGAACCGCAAGAAGGTGAACGGCCCCGAAGAAGGCACCTACGACTACGCTTCGTTCATTTTCGACGTGAACAAGAAGAAGTTCCAGCGTGTCGAGGGCGTCTTCAGCATCGCAACGCTGCTTCCCGACGAGCCGAACGAAATCCTGATCGGTACCGGTCGTTCGGTCGGCAGCGCCGCCGAAGTCGATCCGTTCTCGGCCTTCCGTCCGCGCGCATACTACAAGCTGAACCTCAAGACCGGCTCCAAGCAGCTCGTCCTGAAGGGCAGCGAGAAGTATCCGACTGCCGTCTTCGACAGCCAGGGCAACCCGCGCTGGACCTCGGGCTACGATCGCGCTTCCAAGGAAGAAGTGACGTATTACCGCAAGCCGGGTGACGGTTCGTGGACCGAATTCGCCCGCTACGACCAGGACGATCACGAAAACCTCTACCGCGTCCTTTCGGGCTTCATGGGCCTCGTCGGCTTCAAGCAGGACGATCCCAACATCGGCTACGTCATCGACAACCGCGGCGAGGACAAGGCTTCGCTGTGGGAGTTCGACTTCAACAAGGGCCAGTTCGGCGAGAAGCTCGCCGGTACCGACCAGGCCGACATCATGTGGATCCAGACCAGCTCGCTCCCGGGTGACGACCGCCTCGTGGCGGCCCGCTATCCGTGGGACAAGCGCAACCGCATCTGGTTCGACGAGCAGGAAAAGGCGCTCTACGACGCGCTCGAAGCCCAGATCCCGAACGCCCACGAGGTTTCGATCTCGAGCCGTTCGCGCGATGGCAACACCATGATCGTCCAGAACCGCGGTCCGCGTGACCCGGGTTCGTTCTGGCTGGTCAAGGACGGCCGCATGAGCAAGCTCGGCAGCCGCAACCCGCTGCTGAAGGCGGAAGACCTGTCGGATGTCGAGTTCATCCGCTACCCCGCGCGCGACGGCAAGATGATCGCCGGTTACGTCACCAAGCCCAAGGGCGAGGGACCGTTCCCGCTGGTCGTGCTTCCGCACGGCGGCCCGCACGTCAACGAAGTCATCAGCTATGACGAGTGGGGCCAGCTGCTGGCCAATGCCGGCTACATGGTCCTGCAGCCGCAGTACCGTATGTCGGTCGGCTGGGGTAAGGAACTGTTCGACAGCGCCTATGGCCAGCACGGTCTCGCCATGCAGGACGACAAGGACGACGGCGCGCTCTACCTCGTCGAGCAGGGTCTCGTCGATCCGGACCGCATCGCGATGTTCGGCTGGTCCTACGGCGGTTACGCAGCCCTCGTTGCGGCTTCGCGTGATCCCAACATCTACCAGTGCGTCATCGCGGGTGCAGCAGTCGCGGATCCCGAGAAGGTCTACAAGCTGCGCAGCAACCCGTGGACGCCGACGGCGATCGACGATTGGGCACAGCGTCGCGGCATGATCGGCATCAACCCGATCAACGAAGTGTCGAAGGTCAACGTGCCGCTCCTCATGGTCCATGGCGACGTCGACGCGCGCGTCCTCTACTTCAACTTCGAGGATTATCGCGACGCGATCCAGAAGGCGGGCAAGACCGATGCCCAGTTCCTCACCCTGACCGGTGCGGACCACTTCTACTCGACGCTGATGTACGAGCACCAGGAGCAGTTCTACACCAAGATGCTCGACTTCCTGGCGAACGATTGCGGACCGGGCGGGCTCTGAGCCTGACCATCCGGAAACAGGAAAGCCCGGCGGGAAACCGCCGGGCTTTTTCTTTGCGTTTCCCGTCTTCAGGGTCCGCCTGTGGACAAGCAGCGACAGGCTGAAAGAAACCCGGGCCTGCAAGAAAATTTCCGCGTCTCGCATGATTGGAAAATAGCGCGATACGCATGCAACACGGTGATAACGCCGAGGCGCTGAAGAGGCACTTTCGCCCGTTTTTCAGGGGCCGTTTCAACTGTAACCGGAATGTCACACCGGCAATTTTACGACTATATCATTTGGTTCGACGATTGCTCCGCCACCCCCCATGAGCCTAGATGCGCCACATTCGGACTAATGTCTGGATCCATTCTTTTCTGTGGCTGCCGCATGGGTGGTGGCCGAATTTGAGGGGATACTAATGTCTTACCGTTTCACCAAGGCTTCGCTCCTGACGGGCACGGTCATGGCTGGTGCCATGATCGCTTCGCCCGCTCTGGCGCAGGCCGATGAGGACCCGGCGCTTGAGTCGGGCGCTGCCGAAGAAACTTCGGCCGCACCGATCGTCGTTACCGGTTCGCGTATTGCGCGCCGCAACGTCGAAACCGCTGCACCGGTTGCAGTCGTCAACGCCGAAGAGTTCAAGCTCTCGGGTACCGTCAACGTTGAAAACGTTGTCAACACGCTCCCGCAGGTCGTTCCCGGCGTTACGTCGTTCTCGAACAACCCCGGTAACGGTACTGCCTCGCTGAACCTTCGTGGCCTCGGCGCGACCCGCACCCTGCTGCTGGTCAACGGCCGCCGCTGGAAGTTCTACGACGCAAACCAGATCACCGACCTCAACACCATCCCGCAGTTCCTGCTGGATTCGGTTGACGTTGTGACCGGTGGTGCTTCGGCCGTTTACGGTTCGGACGCTATGGCCGGTGTTGTTAACTTCCGCCTTCGTGAACTCGACGGCGCCGAAGTTGGCGGCCAGTACTCGATCACCGAGCGTGGCGACGGTGCCCGCTATCAGGTCCACGGTGCAGTCGGCAGCGACTTCGCTGACGGTCGCGGTAACGTGACGGCCTATGCGGAATACTACAACCGTGAAGAAATCTTCCAGGGCGACCGTGACTTCTCGGAATTCGCACTGGGTGGTTCGCCCCTCGTCCAGCTGGGTTCGTCGCTTCCGCCGGCTACCCGCCTGACCTATCGTGGCGATGCCGACACCGTCGGTTCGCCGTTCGATTCGTCGGTTGACGGCAACCCGTTCGCGATCTTCAACGCCGATGGCTCGATCCGCGAATACGACAACCCGGGCGACCTTTATAACTACGCTCCGGTCAACTACCTGCAGCTGCCGCAAGAGCGCTACCTGCTTGGTGGTAACGCAGCGTATGAAATTTCGTCGGGCCTCGAGCTCTACGGCGAACTTTCGTATTCGAACAACCGCGTTGATGCGGAACTCGCTCCGACCCCGATCCTGGTCAACACCTTCCTCGACATCGACTCGCTCGAAGCCAACGGCTTCGTCGACGCTGCAACCATCGCAGCGTTCCGCGATCTCGACGCGAACGAAACCGGTGCCGCCCAGAACGACGGTCTGATCGACGTTCAGGTCCGTCGTCGTCTTCTCGAAGCCGGCGGCCGTCGTAACCTCGACGAACGTAACGCATTCCGTCTTGTCACGGGTGCTCGCGGCGCGATCAACGACTACCTGAGCTACGATGCGTACTACATGTTCGCACGTACCCGTAACGCCAACATCCAGCAGGGTAACGCGTCGGTTTCGCGCTTCACCGCTGGTGTGAACGGCACGGGCCCGACCCCGATCAACATCTTCGGCCCCAACACCCTGACCCCGGCAATGGTGGACTCGTTCCGCATCCAGGCTCAGAACGGCGACATCTCGAAGCTGCAGGTCCTGACCGGTGTGGTCTCGGGTACCTTCGGCGATTTCGCCCTGGGTGAAGCTGAAGCTGTCGGTTTCGCAATCGGTGCAGAGCGTCGTATCGTCGAAGCTCAGTTCCTTCCTGACGAATTCCTCGCTTCGGGCGACGTGGCTGGCTTCAACGCCGGTTCGCCGACCTCGGGCGGCTATGACGTCAACGAAGTGTTCGCCGAGCTCAACATCCCGTTCGAGACCGAAAGCGGCTTCCGCGTCGAGCTCACCGGTGCAGGCCGTTACTCGGACTACTCGCTCGAGACGGTTGGCGGCGTGTGGACCTACGCTGGTGGTATCCAGATCCAGCCGATCCCGGACATCACCTTCCGTGGTCAGTACCAGCGTGCAGTTCGCGCACCGAACGTGAACGAGCTGTTCCAGGGTACCGCAATCGGCTTCCCGGGCGCGAACGACCCGTGTGCCGGTGACGGTGCAGGCAACGGCCCGATCCCGACCGGTGGCCTTCTGGCAACCTGTCTTGCGAACGGTGTTCCGCAGGCAAACATCGGCAACAACGTCGTGCTTCAGCCCGACGGCCAGATCGCTGCCCTGTTCGGTGGTAACCCGAACCTCGAAGAAGAAACCTCGGACAGCTACAGCTTCGGTGTTGTGCTCGAGCCGAGCTTCATCCCTGGTCTGACGATCACGGCTGACTACTTCGACATCACCATCGACAACGCGATCACCACGATCAGCCTCCAGCAGGCTCTGGACCTGTGCTACAACCAGGCACAGGACCTGAGCGACCCGCGCTGCCTCAACTTCGTTGGCACGCGTGACGCTGACGGTGCGTTCGGTCGTACCAACCCGCCGGTTCTGGGTGGCGCTAACATCGCCGAATTCAGCACCTCGGGCGTCGACCTTCAGGTCAACTACGGCACCGACGTCGGCTTCTCGCTCTTCGGCGAAGCTGACTCGCGCATGGCCATCCAGTTCCTCGGAACCTGGACGGAAAGCAACGACTTCATTCCGGACGTGACGGACACGAGCAACGTCGTGACCTGTGCGGGTGAATTCGGCCTGACCTGTGGCGAGCCGCAGGCATCGTTCAAGTGGACCTCGCGCTTCAGCTGGTCGGACGGTCCGGTGACCACCTCGGTTCGCTGGCGTCACCTGTCGGCCGTCGAAGACGATGATCCGACGTTCGACTACCACGTTGAGCGTATCGACGCCTACGACCTGATCGACCTGACCGTTTCGGTCGAAGCAACCGACAAGCTGACGCTGTCGGCTGGTATCAACAACCTGTTCGATACCCTGCCGTCGTCGCCGGAATTCGATGCTTCGGGTACGGTCATCAACGACACCAACTCGCTGCTTCTGGGTGACTTCAACAACTCGGAACAGGCAAACACCTACCCGAGCACGTACGACGTGCTGGGCCGTGACTTCTTCTTCTCGGCTCAGTTCCGCTTCTAATCGGGACATGTGTCTCCCCGCCTTCGGGTGGGGAGCACAAAGAAAAGGGCGTCAGGCTTCGTGCCTGGCGCCCTTTTTCTATTTCCGGAGCTTGCCTCGAAGGAGGCCTAGAGCCAGCCGATCAGGAGAAAGTCAGGAAATCAGCGATTGCCCGGCCGGAAGGGTCTTCCAGCGCGCGAGTTTCCCTGAGCGAAAGGTCATGCGCCGCAAAGGCATCGACGATGTCGCCGCGGTCATCCGCAGTGCGGCATGCTTCTGCGAGGGAGTCGATCCTGCCGAGCTCGTTCTTCGCCTGCGTTTCGATCACGCCGATCGTCTCGGAAATCGAGCCGGCACCGGAGCTGCGCCCCATCAGGCACGAGCGCCGGATGGCCTCGGGGATCTCCCAGGCCGGTGACGTCTGCCCGAACTCCTTTGCGCCCTTCGCGGCAATCTCGGCTGCGATCCGCGCGCCTTTGTCTATGCCGCCCGCGCCCTCGCGCAGCGCTTCCTTCACGGCTTCGGCTACGCCATTCTCGCCGAGCGCCCATTGCAGTTGATGTCTGCGGTTGAGATTGTGCTCGAGGATCGGGCCGTCGCCGCGGTGGACCATGAGGCCCACGAGGCCGCCCGGTGCGAGCACGCGCGCGATCTCTCCGGCAGCCTTGGCGCTATCGCCGTATTCGAAGCCGAACTGGCTCGTCACCGCACCAAAACTGCTGTCGGGGAACGGGAGGTCTTCCATCGCGATATTCGGATGGACTTCGACCCCGGGCGGGGGCGGGGGCAGGCGGGGCGCGAGATCGACGCCGACCGCCTTCAGGTCGGGCCGTAGCGCCAGCATCCAGCGCAGCACCCGCGCATCGCCCGTCGCGAGGTCGAGGACCTTCGCATTCTCGGGGACGCTGGGCAGAAATGCCTCCCACGCGCTCTTCTGGACCTTTTCAATGACGCCCCAGCGTTCGGGCAAGCAACCGCCGCCGCTTTTGCCATTGGCGCTCTGCCGCGCCCAGAATTCCTTCCAGGCTTCGCCCTTGTCCGCTTCGCTCGTCATGTGGCGGGCCTTGCCACAGGAACAACGTCGAAAGCTACCGTCATCCGCAGCGATTCCTCGAAGGGCGTCGTGCCGTGGTAAAGCGTGCTCGGGAACAGGGCGAGATGCCCTTCCTTGGGCTGGATGGTCCTCAGGGGAGGCAGGTCGAGGCCGAGATGCGGCGGGGGACGACCGACCTCGAGCCAGCCCTGCTGGTCATCGCCCTGTGCCGCCTCGGGCACGATCAGGTACAGCGCTGAACTCAACATGCCGTCGGGATGAATGTGCGACGTGTGATAGTCGCCGCCGCCCCGCAGGCGCACCGACCATGATCCGGTGAGCTCCCATGGATCGTCACGGTGCCGCAGGAGCGGGTGATCGGGATCGGCCGGCGGCAGTCCAGCCCTGTAGTCCTCGAGCGTTCCGAGGATAGCCCGGTGAAGCTTCGCGAAGATCTCTTCGTGCCTCTGGAACAGGATGTGGCGCGTCTGCGAGCCGCCACGAAGCGACTGGCCGAGCGGCAGGGGCGAGTGGTCGTGCAATTCGTGCAGGCGCTCGATCGCCTGCGGCATGATGCTTTCCGCATCGCGCAGCGGGCGCAGCTGGACGAGGTTTTCCTGCCCGTGAAGCCATTGCGCCTTCGGATTGTCTGTAAGCCGCCAGACAATACCGAGCAGCGCATAGGTCGAATGAAGCGAGCCGCCTCCCGCCAGCGCCTTCTCGAGCAGGCTTTCGGCCCTTTCGAGCTCTCCGCGCCTGATCCGATGGCGGGCTTCGTGGATCGCGCGGTCGGGGGTGTCGAGTTGCAGGTCGGCGAATATTGCCTCGGCGCGCTCCTGATCGCCGGCTGCTCCGGCATGGACGGCTTCCATCAGGGCGAACTGCGGGCTGTCAGGAAAGCGCTTGCGCGCCTCCGCCACCACTTCGGCCGCTTCGGCAGCGTGATCGAGCCCTGCGAGCTGGTCGGCATGGGCAGTGGGAATATTCGGATCGGCAGGAAGCCGCGCGGCCGCCTCGCGGTAATGGCCGGCGTAGTCCTCGTCCCCCATGCCGAGGCGCAGCTGTGCGAGGAGCTTGAGCGCCTCGAGCCAGTGCGGGGCATGCGCCACGAGCTGCTCGGCTATCGAACGGGCCTGCTGATGGTCGCCAGCTGCATCGAGCGCCTGCGCCTTGCCCAGCCAGAGGTCCGCCTCGGCCTGGTTGACCGACAGGGCAATGTCGAAGCGCGTTACCGCCTGGTCCTCGCCGCGGTCGAGCGCCACACGTGCCCGGCCGTGCAGCGCCTTTGCGTGGCCCGGCTGGACCACGAGGCAGCGGTCATAGCTCATGGCAGCATCCGCCGAGTCGCCAGCCGCGCGAGCGGTATTCCCGCGGATCGACCAGTATTTCGCGATGCTGCCGGCGGCAGCCTCCTTCTCGCGCAGCAGGGCCAGAGCTTCGCGAGACCGACCGAGCTTACCCAGCGCGATGGCGCGATTGAGCGAATAGTCGACCTGCGAGGGATCAAGCGCGATGGCGCGTGCGAAGGCTGCCTCGGCTGCCGCGGCATCCCCGGCGCGCATGGCCATCGATCCGGCACTGTTGTGCAGCTGCGCGTTTCCGGGATGTTCGGCGAGGCCCTGTTCGAGGAGCTTGCGCCCGCCGGCAATATCGCCGCCGCGCTCCGCAGCGATGGCGCGTGCGTGCCAGTCCTGCGGGGCTGTGCTCACTGGTCGCGGATCCAGCCCACGATCGCGGTACGGCCCATCGGTGCGAAAGGCGGGACGTAGGAGACCTGGTGGCTGGTCGGCACGGCGAAGAGGTTCAACGCGTTGAAGCGCGGGCGGAAGCCCTCGACTATGTCGCCGTCCTCGTCGAGGAAGTTGAGATAGCCGCCCCAGTCGGGATGCCAGTCGTCCCGCGCGAAATTGAGGACGTAGGCGTAGCGCCATCCTTCGGCGACATGACTGTCGATATGCCGGCCCAGATAGTGGTTGGGGGCATAGAGCGATGCCTGCCCGTCCGCCTTGGTCAGCGTGCGGGTGCCGGTAATGTCGCGCGCAAGGTCGAGGAACTCGGGCGAATTGATATATTCGAGGAGCAACTCGTGCGGACCGCCCGGGTCCCAGCCTTCCTGCACCGCGGTGAGGATCGGATACTGGGCGAAGCGGAAGCCGTAATCGCCTTTCGCGCTGGCCTGGTGGGCGGCATTGGCGGCGGCGTTGACCTTCTCCGCACCGCCGGGGGCCTGGATTTCCTCCATCCGCCAGCTCTGCGGTTCCTGGCCCGGGCCGTCACCGGCCTGCACGGCCATGCCCCACTTGGTGCCGCGCGCAAGGATCATCTGGATCTCGCGAGCGGTTTCTTCGGTTAGGACATTTCGCACCTGGACGCGGCCATGCTCGGCAAATCGCTTGGCCAGTGCCTCGCGGTCGAGGTCGGGGTTGATTTCGAAAAGCTTCTTGAGCGCCATGGGGCGAGCTTTACGACGCGCTCCGGCTGCCCGCAAGCACGCCTCCGCGCTCGTCCACCCAAGCGGCACTTGACGTAAACGGAAAGCAGCCATAGGCCGGTCGCAAATTGAAACGGAAAGAGGATTCTCCCCCATGCCCGAAGCCTATATCGTCGAAGCCGTCAGGACAGCAGGTGGGCGCAGGGGAGGGCGGCTTGCCGGGGTGCACCCGGTCGATCTGGCAGCAAAGTCGCTCGACGCAGTGATGGAGCGTTCGGGCCTCGAGGCCAAGGCAATCGACGACGTCGTGATGGGCTGCGTCAGCCAGGGCGGCGAACAGGCGATGCAGGTCGGCCGCAATGCCGTGCTCGCTTCCAAGCATCTGGGTGAGGGCGTCCCCGCCGTCACCATTGACCGCCAGTGCGGTTCCTCGCAGCAGGCGATCCAGTTCGCCGCGCAGGCCGTGATGAGCGGCACGCAGGATGTGGTCATCGCAAGCGGCGTGGAAAGCATGACCCGCGTGCCGATGGGCTCGACCGCGATGTTCCACATGAAGGAAGGCCTCGGGAACTACAAATCGCCCGGCCTCGAAGAGAAATATCCCGGTATCCAGTGGAGCCAGTTCATGGGCGCCGAGATGATCGTCAAGAAGCACGGCTTCACCAAGGAAGATCTCGACCGTTTCGCCCTGTCGAGCCACCAGAAGGCGATCGAGGCGACCAAGTCGGGCGCATTCGAAGCCGAGATCGTTCCGGTCGAGGTGGAAACGCCCGAGGGCACCGAAATGCACACGGTGGACGAGGGCATCCGTTTCGACGCGACGCTCGAAAGCATCGCCGGCGTCAAGCTGCTCAGCCCCGAAGGCACCATCACCGCTGCAACCAGCAGCCAGATCTGCGACGGCTCGAGCGCGGTGCTGGTCGTCAGCGAGAAGGCGCTGAAGGAATACGGCCTCACCCCGCTGGCGCGCATCCACAACCTCACCGTCACCGCAGGCGATCCGGTCATCATGCTGGAAGAGCCGCTGTTCGCGACCGACCGCGCGCTCGAGCGTGCCGGAATGAAAATCTCCGACATCGACCTGTTCGAGGTCAACGAGGCTTTTGCGCCCGTGCCGCTCGCATGGCTGAAGCACACCGGTGCAGATCCCGAACGCCTTAACGTCAATGGCGGCGCGATTGCACTGGGCCACCCGCTCGGCGCTTCGGGCACCAAGCTCATGGCCACGCTCGTCCACGCCCTGAAGGCGCGCGGCAAGAAATACGGCCTCCAGACGATGTGTGAGGGCGGCGGTGTCGCCAACGTCACTATCGTCGAGGCTCTTTAAGCTTCTAATATCACGAGAGGATTACCCCCATGGAAGTCAGCAGCAATACCCCCGCAGTCGTCACCGGCGGCGCATCGGGCCTCGGTGAAGCCACCGCCCGCGCCATCGCCGCCAAGGGCGCCAAGGTCGCCATCTTCGACATGAACGAAGAGAAGGGCGAAGCCGTCGCCAAGGACATCGGCGGCATCTTCTGCAAGGTTAACGTGATGAGCGACGAAGACGTCGACGCGGGCTTTGCAAAGGCACGCGAGGCGCACGGCCAGGAGCGTATCCTCGTCAACTGCGCGGGCATCGGCAACGCCATCAAGACCGCCAAGCGCGACAAGCAGACCGGCGAGATCAGCCACTTCCCGCTCTCGGCCTTCGAATTCGTCATCCAGGTGAACCTGATCGGCACCTTCCGCTGCATCGCCAAGTCGGCAGCAGGCATGATGACGCTCGACCCGCTTTCGGACGACGGTGACCGCGGTGCGATCGTCAACACCGCATCGGTTGCCGGTGAAGACGGCCAGATCGGCCAGGCGGCCTATTCGGCATCGAAGGGCGGCGTGATCGGCATGACCCTTCCCATCGCGCGCGACCTCATGAACGAGGGCATCCGCGTGAACACCATCCTGCCGGGTATCTTCAACACCCCGCTGATGAACGCAGCCCCGCCGCAGGTGAAGGAAGCGCTGGCCGCATCGGTCCCGTTCCCCAAGCGCCTCGGCAATCCGGAAGAGTACGCGCAGCTCGCCATGACCATGATCGAGTGCGGCTACTTCAACGGCGAAGACGTCCGCCTCGACGGCGCGATCCGTATGGCACCGCGCTAACCGATCCTGCTTCAAACGTAAAAGCGCCGCCCGTTCGCTCAAGGAACGGGCGGCGCTTTGCGTTTGAGGATGGCTGTCAGTAGTCGGTTTGCATTAGCCTTACGGCGCCCGCCCACTCGTCCTGTTCCACTGCATCGGCCAAAAGGACGGCGACATCGCCGCGTGCTGCCTTGCCCCTGGCATCCACCTCGTCGCCGAGAATGACGGAGCCGGTCGGTCCGTCGTCGGTCAGCGCGACCGGGCGCAGGATGGCATATTCCAGATCGCTGGCCTTGAGATGTTCGTCCGCGTCATGCTTTGCTTGCAGATAGTGGGCGAGATCGCTGTCGGGGTCGGGATTTTCCGTACCGACCGAGCTCAGCATCACGAACCTGCGCACGCCGTTCTTTTCGGCCTTGTCGATGAGATCGATAGCGCCGTCGCGATCGACCTTGTCGGTCATTTCTGCGCTTGTGTCTCCGCCCGAACCTGCCGCAAAGACTACAGCTTCGCAGTCCGAAGCGACATCGTCTTGAAGGTCGGTTAGATCACCGAGGCGCTGCTCGGTGGCTTCAGGCAGGACGCTGGTGTCCGAGCTTTCACGAACGAGCGCTACAGGATGATGACCGCGTTCGGCCAATTCGCTGACGAGGCGCGCGCCGGTATTGCCGGTTGCTCCGGCTATGAGAACTTTCATTGAAAATCTCCGTGCAGATCAGAGGTGATTACGAGGGAAGGAAGATCGCCTTGGCGTTGACGAATTCCTTCATTCCGAAGCCGCCATGTTCGCGGCCATATCCGCTGTCTTTCACGCCGCCGAAAGGCATGTTGGGGTCTGCCGCGCCGAAGGAATTGACCCGCACCATGCCGGTGTCGAAATGGTCGCGCGCAAGCCGGATGGCCTTGTCTTCGTCCTTGGTGAAGATGCCTCCGCCAAGGCCATAGCGGCTGTCGTTGGCGATGCGCATGGCGTCTTCATCGTCCTTTGCGCGAATGATCGAGGCTACGGGGCCGAATAGTTCGTCGTCATAGGCGGGCGTGCCCGGCTTGCAATCGGCCAGCACGGTTGCGGGGTAATACCAGCCGTCGGGATCGTCTTCGGGATCACCGCCGCACAGCAGCGTGCACCCGCCATCGAGGCTCTTCTGCACCTGTTCCACCAGCGTATCGAACTGATCCTTGCCGGATACGGGGCCCAGCTGTGTCTCCTCGTCCATCGGGTCGCCCATCTTGGCGGATTTCATCCGTTCGACGAAGGCTTCGACGAACTCGTCATAGACCGCATCGGTCACCACGAAGCGCTTGGCCGAAACGCATGTCTCGCCATTGTTGTAGAGGCGTCCGGTGACACAGGTCTTCACGGCGAGGTCGATATCGGCATCTTCGAGCACGAGATAGGCATCGTTCGATCCCAACTCGAGCACGGTTTTCTTCAGTGCTGCGGCGGCGGTCTTGCCGATATGGCTGCCCGCGCCATCGCTGCCGGTCATCGTCACGGCGCGGATCTTGTCGTGCTTGATGATGTCGTCCGATATATCGTGATCGACAAGAACCACGTCGAACAGGCCTTTTGGCAGACCCGCCTCCAGGCACAGGTCACGCAACAGCAACCCGCTGCCGGTGCAAATCGACGCATGTTTCAGGATGCAGGCATTGCCCGCCATCGCATTGGCGGCCAGCACGCGGACGGGCTGGTAGAGGGGGAAATTCCACGGCTGGATCGAATAGATCACGCCGATGGGCGAGTAGGTGACGATGCCGCGCTTCTTCCCGCCGGAATGCGTACGCTCTTCGTCGGCCAGCGCGGAGGGGCCGTTGTCAGCGGTATATTCGAAGATGCGGGCACAGATCTCGACCTCGGTTTTGCCGTCCTTCAGGAGCTTGCCCATCTCGCGGGTCATCATCTCGCTGATACGGTCGGTATTGTCGCGCAGGGTCTGCGCGATCTTGCGCAGGATGTCGCCGCGCTCTTCATGGCTGCGGTTCTTCCAGGAAAGAAAAGCCTCATGGGCAGCGTCGACAAGCGCAAAGGCTTCGTTCTTGCCCATCAGGTCATAGGTTTCGAGTGGTTCACGCGTAGCCGGGTTGCAAGTCTGGATCTGGGACATGGAATACCTTGGAAAGGTTGGGGATACGTTCTGTCGAACGTGCCCCCAATTGCGCTGTTCCGAGGAATATTTTGGCGTTTGCCGGGAACCAGTCCGGCGCGATCGCTTCAGGCCTGCCCGAGTTCGGAGAGCAATTCCCTGAACCAGCTCTGTGTCACGTCGAACTTCTTGCCGCCCGCAATGCGTTCGAATTCGATGACGCGGAGTTCGTCGCCGCGCTCCTCGTCGTGTCCGACGACCCCGCTGGTTCCGGCAAGCGCGGCGTCGACCGCCAGCCTCGTGCAATGCTCGATGAGCTCGCGATCGGAGGCATTGGCCGGGGCGGAGCGCGAGAAGTAGCCGCTCTTCTGGACCAGCACCTTTTCGGCGCCCAGCTCCTTGGCGAACCGGTCGGCGAACCACTGGCCCGGATTGATCTTGTCGAGCTTCACGTGGCCGAAGGCATCGCGCGGGACCTCTTCTCCGGCAGCTTCCATTGCGGCGACGATCTCGCCCATGCCAGCACCTTCGGAAATGAACAGGTTCACGCCGCCGTGTTCGTCCATGATGCCGCGCAGGCGCGCGACTTCCTGCGACAGGTCGAACGCGCGCTCGGGGATGTAGACGCCGTGGACGTCCCAGCGGGCTGCGGCATTGTCTACCCACTCGGCGAAGGGCGCCGTACCGACCCATTCATGGTGTGCACGCGCAGTCGCGGCGGTCAGCCAGCCGCAGTGGCGGCCCATGACCTCGTGCACGATCAGCATGTTAGGATTGGCGGAGAATTCCGCGATGATGTTGCGGGCGTAGAGCGCGCCCTGTTCCGCGGCGGTCCATGCGCCCAGCGACTGGCGGATCGGCACGACGTCGTTGTCGATCGTCTTGGGCAGGCCGACAACGGTGAGATCGGAGCCGATCTTGGCAAGATGCGCCTTCAGGTCGGCGGCAGCGGTATTCGTATCGTCCCCGCCGATCGTGTGGAGGATGTCGATCCCGTCGCGCTTCAGCTGCTCTGCGGCGACTTCGAGCGGGTCCTGGCCTTCCTCCACCAGCCCGCGCTTCACGCAGTCTTCGACATTGGTCAGCTTGACGCGGCTGTTGCCGATGGGGCTGCCGCCGAAGGCGTGGAGGCGGCCCGCGTTGGCGCGCACATCCTCGGTTGCCTCGATCCAATTGCCGGTGAGAAGGCCCGCATAACCATTGCGATAGGCGACGATGCGGACATCGGGCGCGATCTCGGTATAGCGCTCGATCAGCCCGCCGACGGCCGAGGACAGGCAGGGCGCGAGCCCCCCTGCGGTGAGCATGGCTACGGTTTTCTCTCCCATGCGCAGCCTTGTGCCAAGGGTGGGGGATTTAGACTAGGGCCTAGGCAATGACTACGAATGCACGAGCGCGCTTCCCTACTCGCCCGCTTGTGCCTATCGTCGCGCCAGATGCCACGGTCCTCATGCCAATCTCCTCCGCGCCCGACTGCCGTTCTTCGCGCCGCGAGAGGTTTTAGATCCAGGACCGTGTTCCATGTGTTCCAAGCTGACGGGTCCGAGGGAGACGAATCCAAATGAGTTCCTACACGCAGATCAAGCTCGATATCGCCGATGGCATTGCCACCGTGACGCTGCACCGGCCCGAGAAGATGAACGCTTTCACGCGGGTCATGATGGACGAGTTCATCGATGCGCTCGACGTGACCGATGCCGACGACAGCGTGCGTGCCGTGATCGTGACGGGACATGGCGACAGGGCCTTCTGCGCGGGCGCCGACCTGACGCCCGAGGGTGGCGGACACGTCTTTTCCGATCCGAACCCGGTCGAGAATCTCTCCGACGAACGCGTGCGCGACGGGGGAGGGCGGCTGACGCTGCGCCTGTTCGATTCCAAAAAGCCCCTTATCGGCGCCTGCAATGGCGTGGCCGTGGGTGTCGGCGTGACGATGCAGCTGCCCTTCGATATCCGCCTGTGCAGCGACAATGCGCGTTTCGGTTTCGTCTTCGCCCGGCGCGGGATCACCCCGGAAGCGGCAAGCAGCTGGTTCCTGCCGCGCCTCGTCGGCATGCAGACCGCGCTCGAATGGTGCATGACCGGCCGGATCTTCGACGCTGCCGAGGCGAAGGAACGTGGTCTTGTGCGTTCGGTCCACCCGCAGGGCGAGCTGATGGATGCCGCCATCGGTATCGCGCGCGAGATCGCGGACAACACCTCGGCGGTTTCGGTCGCCATGACCCGCGCGATGCTCTGGCGGCTGGGAGCGGCTGGCCATCCGATGGATGCGCACCGGATCGACAGCCGCGCGATCTATCGCCTCAGCCGCAGCGACGATGCGAAAGAGGGTATCGCGAGCTTCCTTGAAAAGCGTGCGCCGGCCTATCCCGACACCGTCGGCAAGGACATGCCCGACTTCTATCCCTGGTGGGATCAGCCCGCATACAAGTAGCGCCTGGGGGTAGTTGCACATGTGATAGTCACAGCTGAAACCTTGCCAAGCCGCGCGGGAAGGTTACAGCTATGGCCCATGCCGTCACGCAAACCAGCAAAACGCCTCGCCGACTTCCTGCCGTACCAGCTGTCGATCGCCTCGAACGCGATCTCCACGCGTATCGCGGAGCAGTATCGCAAGCGGTTTGCGCTCAAGACTACCGAGTGGCGCATCATGGCGGTTCTCGGCGACAGCGGGCCGCTAACGCAGCGCGAGCTTTCACAGATGACGCTGATGGACAAGGTGCCGGTCAACCGCGCCTGCAAGGTTCTCGAGACTCGCGGTCTCGCCAAGCGCGCGCCCAATGCGAAGGACGGACGCTCGCACCTGCTCGAGCTGACAGCCGAGGGCAGGGCGGTGCACGCCGGCATCATGCCGCTCGCGTTGAAGATCGAGGCCGAGATGTTCTCGGTCCTCTCTGCCGAAGAGCAGGAGACTTTCCGCGAGATGCTCTCCCGCCTGCGTGACAATGCTGGCGAATTCGACGCAGAAAGCCTGGCCGACTAATTAGCCGACCAGGCTTTTCGCTTGGTTCTATGTGGCTCCTTGCGGAGCTTCGATCACGAGAACGCGTCGGAGATCGAACAGGCCGCCGGGCCAAGGATCACGATGAACAGCACCGGCAGGATGAACAGGATCAGCGGCACGGTCATGATCGCCGGAAGGCGTGCGGCCTTTTCCTCGGCGCGCATCATGCGCTCGTTACGGAACTCGGCCGACAGCACACGCAGCGCGGAGGCAAGCGGCGTACCGTAGCGTTCGGTCTGGACCATGGTCGTGACCACGCCCTTCACCGCCTCGAGGTTCACGCGGTAGGCGAGGTTGTCGAAGGCCTTCTTGCGCTCGTTGAGGAATGACAGCTCGATCGCAGTCAGGGCGAATTCGTCACCCAGCTCCGGATAAGCGCGGCCCAGTTCCTTGGCGACGCGGTTGAAGGCGGCGTCGACCGTAAGACCGGCCTCGGCGCAGATGACCAGGAGGTCGAGCGCGTCGGGCAGACCCTTGCGGATCGCGTCGGTGCGCTTGCCCGCGATGTTCGCGAGATAGATCTCCGGCCCCTTGTAGCCGAGGAATACGATCAGGCCGAGCGCGGCGACGCGCTTGAACTGCCAGTCGGGATAGATCTCGACGACATAGAGCAGGATGGTCGCGATCAGGCCGAGCACGACTGGAAGGACCATGCGCAGACCGATAAGGACGACTGCGAATTCCTTGTTGCGGAAGCCTGCCCAGGCAAGCTTCTGCTGCATTTCCTGGACCTGGCTGTCCTGGAGGACCTTCATGTTGCCGAGCGTATCGCGCACCTTGTCGGTGGTGTCCGACTTGCGCACGAGGCTCTGGCGTTTCTTGGAGCCCGAAGTGACAAGGCCAGCCTTGAGCTCTTCGCGGCGCCCCTCGAGCGCCTTCACGCGCTTCGCCATCGGGTCCTTGATGGTGACAGCGGTGTAGATCGCGAAAACGACCGCCAGCGCTGCAATTCCCATCAGGATCGAACCGACGAGGATGACGTCGAAGCCGAGGAGTGTGGGTCCGGTACCGGTTTCCATGATATCTGTTCCCTCGGGTCCTTAGATTTCGAAGCTGACCATCTTGGCCATGATGAAGCCACCGATGCTCATCCACACGAGCCCGCCAAGGCCGGTTACGATGAGACGCTCGTCCTCGAAGAATCCGCCGATGTAATCGGGGTTGATCCACCAGATCAGGACGAAGACGATGAAAGGCAGCGCGCCGACGATGTAGGCCGAGGCCTTCGATTCCGAGCTCATCGCGCGGATCTTGAGTTTCATCTGGGCGCGTTTGCGCAGCACGTCCGACAGGTTCGAGAGCGTCTCGGCGAGGTTACCACCGGTTTCGCGCTGAATGGCGAGCGTGATGCAGAAGAAGTTGAATTCCGGGATGTTGAGCCTGTCGGCGGTTTCCTGGAGCGACTCCTCCATGGTCCGTCCGATCTTGATGCGCTCGACGATGCCCTTGAATTCCGCGCCGACCGGGCCAGGCACTTCCTGTGCCACGACGGCAAGCGTTTCGGTCACGGGAAGACCCGAGCGCAGGCCGCGAACGAGCAGTTCGATGGCGTCCGGAAACTTCGCGTTGAACTGGTTGGTGCGCTTCTTGATCGCGCGGCCGACGATGAAGTGCGGAATGCCCGCACCTGCAAAGGTACCGATCGCGAAGGAAAGCGGCAGCGAACCCGAGCGAAGGAACATGATCAGAGCGACCACGAGGCCGATGCCGAGCGAAGCATAGGCATACTGGCTGAGCGTCCAGCCCTTGCCGGTGCGATCCAGGCGCAGGGCAAGTGCTTCGATGCGCGAATCCGAACCCGCAGTCTTGTGTGCCTTGGGCTTACGGGCTGCGATTGCCTTCTTGAGCTGCGACTCCACCTTGGTGTCGGTGCTCTCCGAGTGGCGATAACGCAGCTGCTGCAGGCGTCGCTGGCCGTTCTTGCCGGCGTTGGGGCCCGCAATGATGGCGTAACCCAAGACGAGCAAGGCGAGAACGCCGCCGGCAACCAGCATGAGCTGGATCGTGTTCATCTGTCTACTCCGTCCCGTCCGTCATTCGTTCGTCTGCTTCCGGCACGCGGGGGACTGGCCCGCGCGTGCCGGTTGCAGGGTTATTCGGCGTCGGCGTCCGCCTTGTCCTTCTTCGACATCAGACCCTTGAGGTCGAAGCCGCCGAGCAGCGATTTCTTGCCGGCAACTTCCGCTGCCTCTTCGCTGTCGGAATCGCCGAGGCCGATGATGCGGCTGCCGAGCTGCTTGATGCCCGCAGTCGCCTTGCCCGAGCTGTTCGCGTCGATGAAGGTCTTGCCGAGCTTGGCTGCCGTGGCTGCGCCCTTCTGGTCGTACGGGATCGAGATATCGATCTTGCGTTCGATCGAGGCTTCGAAATCGGCCTTGCTGATTTCTGCAGCACCGGGCTGGACCTTGTTCGCGACGACCACCGGGGTGGCGTGCGCGGCGTTGGTCTTGAGCCAGGAAAGCAGGCGGATCGTGTCGCGCGCCGAAGCGAGCGTCATTTCCGTAACCAGCGTCACGACGTTCACGTCGTTGAGCAGGTGCGGGAAATTGATCAGCATGTTGCGCGGTAGGTCGACCAGCGTCATCTCGAAGGCGTGGCGGAATTCTTCCTGCAGCTGCAGGAAGGCCGCGCCGTCGGTCATCAGCGGCGAATTGATCGGCGCCTCTGCCGAGAGGATGGCGAGGTTGTTGTTCGCGCGGATCATGGCGCGTTCGATGAACAGGCCATCGATACGGCTCGGATTGTCGATCGCGTCGGTCAGGCCGCGGCCCGGCTCGAGATCGAGCGTCAGCGCGCCGGTGCCGAAGTGCACGTCGAGATCGAGCAGTGCGGTCGGCATGTTCTTCTCGGCGCTGTAAAGCCACGCGAGCGAGGTCGCGAGGGTCGAGGCACCGACACCGCCGCGGGTACCCACGATGGCAGTCGAGATGTGACGCGTGACCTGTTCGGCTTCACCGCCGCGCGGTGCGCTGAACACTGCCTGTGCCGCATTGAGCGAGTCGCGCAGCACCGAGGCCGAAAGCGGCTTCAGCAGGTAGTCGTGAATGCCGCTCGCGAGCAGGTCGCGATAGAGGCGCACGTCGTTGACCTGGCCGATGGCGATCACGACCGTACCGGGTTCGCAAACCTCGGCGAGAGCGTTGATGTCGTTCAGCGGGTCGCCGCTTTCCGACAGGTCGACCATCAGGATGTTCGGGCTAGCCGACACCGACAGCGACTGCACGGCGTTGCGCAGGCCACCCTTGTTGCACTTCTCGGGCTGCCAGCCGAGCTCGATGACGACCGGGCGAAGAACGTCCAGCGCGGTCTCGTCGCAGATATAGGCTGCGAACGCATCGCGATTGCCGGGCATTCCGGGTTTCTGGAAAGCGCTCATGGCTCAGTTGCCTCCTTCGGTGTTGATTTCAGGCAGGCCACCGGCACCCGTCGGCTCTGCATCGCGATAGGTTTGGATAGCCTTGGTGGAAGTGGTCACGACCGTCTCGCCCGTACCCTGCTGACCTGCGATGAGGTCTTCCGGATTGGCGACCATGGCAGCAAGGTTGCTGTTGGTTGCGCAGCCGTAATTAGGGTTGGTCGAGTTCTTGTCGTTGCCTTCGGCCGTATGCGACCAGTCCGGGCAGCCCGGAACCGATGCGCTGGAGCGGGTGATGACCACGCGGGCCTGACCCGGCGATGCACGACCTGCGGTTACCGGGGCGCCTTCTGCGACCAGGATACCGTAACGGCCGGCCAGCGCTTCGACGTCGTCGCGAACGGCAAGGCTGTTACCTGCATCGTCGATCGACAGGCGGTCGCCGTAGCGAAGGCCCATGCTTTCGAACCAGCCGGCAAGACGCTGCTGTTCGCTGACGGGCAGGCCGTCGGCAGAGGTGTTCACGTCGAGCACGAAGTTCGAGCGTTCGACCACCGGCTGCTTGACGCTGTAGAGCGTGCGGTTGTCCATGTTGACGCCGCCACATGCACCCAGCGTGAGAGCAAGCGAGGCTGCCAGCGGAGCGGCGAGTTTGCGAGTGATGTTGATACGCATGATACTCGTCTCCCTTATTCGAAGCTGAAGCCGGGCTTGGCAGCCGCGGTCTTCTCGTTACGGCGAGCCTCGGCGGGCATTGCCACCTGGGCTTCGTCCTGCTCGGCCTGCGAGACCTGCGGGGCGGCATCGCTGCCACTTGCCGAAGGCATCGGACGCTGCTGGCCCGAAATGCTGCCGGATTCGCGCAGCGTGACCAGACGCTGGAGCTCGGTCGGCTTGAGATAGCCGTCCGTCGGCAGCTTGATCTCGTTGGCGTTGACCGGCTTCACCAGATAAGGCGTCACTACGATCACGAGTTCGGTTTCGCCCTTGCGATAGTTGGTCGAGCGGAACAGGTTGCCAAGGATGGGCACGTCGCCGAGGCCCGGAGCTTTCTCGATCGTGTTCTGCGAGCTGTTGGACAGCAGGCCGGCGATCATGAAGCTCTGGCCGGAGCCGAGTTCCACGGTCGTTTCCGCACGGCGAGTGATCAGAGCCGGGATCTGGAAGCCGTTGAGCGTGATGGCGCCCTGGCTCGAGAGTTCCGACACTTCCGGTCGCACGCGGATCGAGATGCGGCCATTGGCCAGAACCGTCGGCGTGTAAGCGAGGCTGACGCCGTAGTTCTTGTACTCGATGGTGGTGGTGCCCAGACCGCCGCTGAGCGGGATCGGGAATTCGCCACCGGCAAGGAACTCGGCCGTTTCGCCCGAAAGCGCGGTCAGGTTCGGCTGCGACAGCGTGGTCACGAGGCCCTGCGTTTCGGCAAGGTCGAGCGCCGACGCGATATCGAGACCGAGGAGGTTGCCCTCGACGCCGAGGGTCGTACCCTGTTCGCTGCCCGGGATCACCGTGGCCCCGTCGGGACCTTCGGTGAGACCGACGCCGAGACCGGCGGGCGAGCCAGGCGTATACTGCGGGATCCACGAACCCGAGCCCTGGCCGACCCCGATCTTGAAGCCGCTCGATGCGTCGACCGAGGCGAGGTTCACGCCGATGGCGCGGACAACACTGCGGCTGACTTCGGCGATGCGGACCTGCAGGTTGACCTGCAGCGGCGTTGCCATGCGCAGGCGGCTGATGACGTTGGTGCCTTCACCGACATATGCTTCGACCAGCGCCTGGGCGTCGGCTGCATCTTCGGGAGCGGCGACCGTGCCGGTCAGGAGCACCGTGTTGGTGCCCATCGTGGCGACGTTGATCTTGGCCTGCGGCATTGCCAGCGAAAGCATCTGGTCGATGCTGCCGATGTTCGAGCCGACGCGGACGTTGGCTGCCCAGATGATGTCGCCTGCAGCGTTGCTGGCATAGACGGTGGTTTCACCCGATCCCTTGCCGAACAGGTACAGCTGGCGCTGCGACTTCACCTGCACATCGGCGACGGCATCGTTCGAGATGAACACATCGGCCATGTTGCCGGGCACGTTGACGAGTTCGCCGCGGCCGATCGAAAGAACGATCTCCTGGCTCGGGCTGACGACCGACTGGGCCGTGGCCACGTTCGTCGGGACTGCTGCCAGAGGCGCGAGCGCCAGGCCGGCGAGCAGCAATTTAGCGGTAAGACGACGTTTCATGGAATGGCCCCCTGAATGGCTTCCTGTCTTGATCATCGGATTAGCGAACGGTGCTCAGCGCGACCGGAACGGTGTTGCCGGCGTTGCGAGTTCCACTAGCGACCGAGGCGTTGAGTGCTCCTGCACGGCCCACGGTGACGCGTTCTGCGGTCTTGCCGCGGGTAACGATCACGGTCGGACCGCCGGTGCGGACCTGGGCTGCGCCGCCGTTGCCGCCTGCACCGCCGCGCGGGCGGGACTGTGCGGGCATCGAGCTACGCTGGAAGCGCGAGACATCGCCGCCGGTGACATAGGTGCCCTTGGCATCGTCGGGACGTGCAGCGACTTCGCGCAGCAGGCGTTCCTCTTCTTCCGGGGTTGCGTCGTCGGGGATGACGAGCTCACCGGAGGCGAGGGCGCGTTCGAGTTCGTTCTCGTTGTCGGCGAGCGAACGCAGCGCAAGGCTCAGCGTACCGATCGTCTGGGCGACTGCGACCTTCTCTGCGATGGTCGGCGTCACTTCGAGAGTAACCGTGCGGAAGGCCTTGACCTGGGTCTTGCCGTCGACAGTCGTCTGCGTGGTCGACTGGTCGGTCGCGAGAATGCGAAGGTTACGAAGGATGGTTTCCGACGTTTTCAGCGGAGCACCTTCTTCACCCTGCACGGTCTGCGTGAGGACCATGTCTACACGGTCGCCAGGGAAGACGAAGCCGGCAACGCCGCTCTTCGCGTCCACGGGGACAGTGACTGCGCGCATGCCCGGCGTAAGGGCTGCTGCGAGGAAGCCGCGGTCGCCCGGGCTCACCAGCGAACCCTGCGTCACCGGCTCACCTGCGGTAACCGGATGGCGGACAACGGTGCCGATCAGCTTCGAGACGTCTGCTTCCCCGTCGAGGAAGTAGGCGTTCTGGACCAGTTCTTCCGGCCACAGCTGGTAGCCGATTGCATCTGCGGTGATGATGGTGCCGGTCGGCAGAGCACGCTGCGCGACGAGAACCTTCGGCCCCTGCGGTTCGACAACCGCTGCGGCCTGGGCGTTCGGAGCAGAGGCTCCAGCGAACATGCTGCGGGCAACAAGAGCAGTACCGATCGCAATGACCAGTGCGCCTACCAACAGAACCAGCTTCTTCCTATCCATGGCTATTAAGCCCCCTCGTATGGCCCGCTTGGAATCGGATGCGGGCGACTATGGTTTCCGTGTCTAAGTGGCGATTGGTTAAAATCGGGTTTTCAGCCCGCCACAGGTGCAGAAAAACTCGTCAGAAAGACGCCGCCGACGATCCAGAGGCCCGCAATCGAGATGGCGAGGCCGTAAGGAACACGCGGCTGGTGCTTGTGACGACGGATGATTCGAATCGACACCAGGGTCACCACGGCGAGGATCGCGATGGGGATCATGGCGATGGCGAGCGGACCGGCTGCGCTTGTCGAGATCGCCTCCATGACGCTGCCCGGCACGGCGAGCTTCGGCCCGCCCAGCACGGCACTTGCGAAGTTCGCCGCGATGAGCGTGCAGGCCACCAGGATGAAGGTGTCGCGGATCGGCTTTGCGCCGAGCACGTTCGAACGCGCGACACCCCAGATGCCCATGGCCAGCGTCAGCACCCAGCCGACCATTGCCATGATGAGGATGAGGCCGACGAAGTTGGTCGGCGGGAACCACAGCGCCAGCGCGGTGAGCAGTTTCACGTCGCCGCCGCCCATCTGGCGGATGGCGAAGAAGGCACAGCAAACAACGAAGGTGGCCGCCGCGATGCCGACCTGGATGGCGACGTCCGGCCACAGCGACATGCCGCTGGCCCACCAGAACAGGGGAGCGCCAGCAGCGATTGCGATGTTGAGCTTGTTCCCGATCGTCCGGCTCTTGAGGTCGGTGAACGCGGCAACCAGCAGCGCGATTGCCAAGGCGCCGAGCAGAACGTAGGTGAAAATCTCTTGGTCCATGACCTGCCTTCGAAGTTGTTTCGAGGGCTGGCCTACCCAAACATGCTTACTAAAGAGTAACCATGACGACCGGTGAGACGGAGGTTGCAATCGCCGAGACTATCGAAAAGCCGATCGACAGGCGTGCCATTCCGCCCCTTGCCAGCGAAAGCCGCTGGCAGGCGGAGGACGGCCACGAGCTTCGCCGGATCGACTGGCCCGCGGGTTCCGAGCCTGCGCGTGGTTCCATCCTGTTCCTTCCCGGACGCGGCGATTTCTACGAAAAGTACCTCGAGAGCCTCGAGGAGTTGCACCGTGCCGGCTGGAGGGTAACGGCGGCCGACTGGCGGGGGCAGGCCGGCTCGGGCCGGTTGGGCGACGATGCATTGACCGGTCATGTCGACGATTTCGACGACTGGGTCGCGGACCTGAAGCATTTCTGGGACGGCTGGGTCGCCGAAACACCGGGCCCGCATGTGCTCGCAGCACACTCGATGGGCGGCCATATCGTGGCCCGCGCTTTGGTAGATGGCGTTGTGAAGCCCGACGCTGTTGTCCTTTCCGCTCCCATGCTCGGCATGGCCGGACCGCCGCTTCCGCTCGCGATGCTGCATTCGGTGGCCAAGGTAATGACAAAGATCGGCTCCCCCACGCGCCCTGCGTGGAAGTGGAGCGAGAAGCCTGGCGAGATGCCCGCGCGCCGCCGCGACCTCCTGACCCATGATGACGATCGCTACGAGGATGAATTGTGGTGGCGCGAGAAACGGCCCGAACTGGCCATGGGACCGGGCAGCTGGGGATGGGTCGAGCGCGCCTATGCCTCGACCCGCGAACTCGAAGCGTCCGGCGCCATGGAGGCGGTTGATGTCCCGGTGCTCGTGATCTCCACCGAGAATGACAAGCTGGTGAAGCACGAGGCCGCAGCGCGCGCTGCCGGCAGGTTCCCCAAGGGCGAATTGATCTCATTCGGGCCAGAGGCGCATCACGAGATCCTGCGTGAAGTAGACGGGGTTCGCCGCCGCGCGATGGACGGCATCACCGAGTTCCTCGACCGGGTGGTGCCCGCAAGGCAGTGACGACTTACGATTTCGCCATTGTCGGAGCCGGGATTGCCGGTGCGAGCCTTGCTGCGGAACTGGCCGCGGGCGGGGCGAAAGTGCTCCTGCTCGAGGCCGAGGACCGTCCCGGCTACCATTCCACCGGCAGGTCGGCGGCCTTCTGGGAAGAATGTTACGGCGGGCCGGAGATCGTCCCGCTGACGCTCGCCTCGGGCGATTACCTGCGCGACAACGGTTTTCTCCACCAGCGCGGGGCGCTTTATATCGGGCGGCAGGAAGACGCGGGCGCGCTCGATCGGTTCATGGAGCGGTTCGGCAATACCGGCGCAACGATCGAGCGGCTGCACCGCGAAACGCTCGCCGAGAAAGTCCTCGGCCTGCGCGAGGACTGGACCGAAGCTGTCTGGGAGCCTGCCTGCGCGGATATCGATGTGGCCGGTCTCCACGCGCATTTTCTCGCGCGTGCGCGCAAGGCCGGGGTGGACCTTGAATGCCGGGCGCGGGTCGATAGCCTTTCTCGGAAAGATGCCCACTGGACCATCAAAACTGCTGCTGGCGGCACCTATAAGGCGAGCTGGGTGGTCGACGCGGCAGGCGCATGGGCCGACAGTCTCGCACAGCTTGCGGGCGCTCGTCCGCTCGGCATCGGACCACTAAGACGCACCGTGGTGCAATTGCGTATCGATCCCGTCGTGCCTGCCGACCAGCCGCTCGTGCTGGATATATCGGGGCAATTCTACTTCAAGCCGGAGGCGGGGCGCCTGTGGCTGAGCCCGCATGACGAGATACCCTGTGAGCCCTGCGATGCCGCACCCGAAGAGATCGATGTGGCTACTGCGATCGACCGGTTCCAGCAGGTCGTCGACTGCCGGATCGAGGCTGTCGAACGTCGCTGGGCGGGGCTGCGCAGTTTCTCGCCCGACCGGCTGCCGGTCTACGGGCGCGATCCCCAGGTCGAAGGCTTCGCCTGGTTTGCCGGGCAGGGCGGTTACGGAATCCAGACCTCTCCCGCCGCCGCGCGCCTTGCCGCGCAACTGCTTCTCGGGGCGGGCAGGGATGCAATGACCGAGAAGCTTGATGCTTCGCTCTACGATCCTGCACGCTTTGCCTAGCCAAGAGCGTATCATTTGTTAGGGTGCGCGACCCATTCACAATTATCGGGAGAGCCTTTCGATGGCGCACCACTTCAAGATCAAGCAGAACAAGAAGGGCGAATACGTCGCTTATTTCATGTACAATTCGGAAACGATGTTCTGGACCGAGGGCTACAGCTCGAAGGCCAGCGCCAAGAACGCCATCGAATCGATCAAGAAGAACGGCCCGGGCGCCGAAACGGTTGACGAGAGCTGATCCTAACTAGCTTCCGCCAGCGGCGATCGCTTCGGCGGCGTCGCTGGCGAGGCTATCCACCCGTTCGTTTTCCGGGTGGCCCGCGTGACCCTTTACCCAATGCCATTCTACCCGGTGGCGCCCGGTCAGATCGATCAGGTCATGCCATAGGTCGGCATTGCGCACCGGCTTCTTGCTGGCATTCACCCAGCCGCGCTTTTTCCAGCCGTGCACCCACTTCGTGATACCGTCGATCAGGTACTTGCTGTCGGTGTAGAGTTCGACTTCGCAAGGCTCGATCAGCGCCGATAGGGCGCGGATAGCTGCGGTCATCTCCATCCGGTTATTTGTAGTGTCCGCTTCACCGCCCGACATTTCCTTTTCATGCCGTCCCATGCGCAGCAGCGCGCCCCAGCCCCCGGGGCCGGGATTGCCCTTGCATGCGCCATCGGTGAATATCTCGACCCGCTTCATGCTTGCGCCCCTAGCGCGGGATGCGCGTCAGGAAAACGCTTCAGCGCCCTTCTCGGCGTAAAAATCCCAGCGCCGGACGAAGTCCATGGGGTCCTTGCGCAGGACATGGGCGTCGGCGGGCGTGTCGAGCCAGTCCTCCGCGCGGCTGGCGACGAAGCGCTGGCATGCCCCTTGTGCGAGCAGCGGAAGTGCCTCGCGTTCATCCTCACCGAGCGGGCGAACCTTCTCGTATCCCGAGACGAGTGCTTTCCCGAGTTCGGGTGCAAAGGTGCCGCCCGGAAAGCACCAGGCTGCGTGCGTGACGGCGAGGTCGTAGGCCATGGCGTCGTTGCACGCGAAATAGAAGTCGATCATTCCCGAGACCTTGCTGCCCAGCATGAGGACGTTGTCTGGAAAGAGGTCGGAGTGGATCACAGACCGCGGCAGGTCCGTCGGCCAGCCCGCAACCAGTGCGCGCGCCCGCGGCAGGATGTCGGGGAGGGCTGGATCGATCCCTGCAAGTGCGTCTTCGCCGCATTTCTCGAGCACGGCCAGAGTATCGGCGGGCGCGAGGTCGTTCGCCCGATCCATGCCGAAATCCTGCGCCGCGAGATGCACCTTCGCAAGCGCCGCTCCGACCGCCTCTGCCTGCCCTGCCGTCGGTTCGGTCGGGGAAACGCCCGGCAGGAACTCGATCAAGGCGACCGCCTTGCCGTCGAACTGCCGGAACCCAGCACCCGAGCGGTCGTGAATGGTTGCAGGCACCGCACAGCCATTGGCCGCGAGATGGTCCAGCAGGCCGAGGAAGAAGGGCAACTGCGCCGTGTCGATGCGGCGCTCGTACATCGTCAGGATGTAACGGCCGCGGCTGGTCTCGATGAGCCAGTTGGAATTGGAGATGCCCTCGGCGATGCCCTTCGCGGAAGTCAGCTCGCCGACATCGTACTCCGCGATCAGGCGCGCCAGGTCCTCGGCGCCGAGATGCGTGTAGACCGCCACCTATTCGGTCAGCTGGCGCGGCAGCTTGAAGATCATGTTCTCTTCGGCAGCGGCGATCGGGTGCTCTTCCACCAGGCGCCATTCCGAAATCCGGTCGACGACTTCGCGCACCAGTTTCTCCGGAGCCGAGGCCCCGGCAGTCAGGCCGAGGGTGCCGATGCCTTCCAGCCACTCGGGCTGAATTTCATCGGCGCGCTGGATCAGCCGCGCGTCGGTACCGAGCCGCTGTGCGACTTCGACCAGGCGAAGCGAGTTCGAGGAATTTGGCGCACCGATCACCAGCACGAGATCGCTCTTGGGCGCGATGATCTTCACTGCGGCCTGGCGGTTGCTGGTCGCGTAGCAGATGTCTTCCGCCTTCGGCGCGACGATCTGCGGATAGCGCGCCTCGAGCGCCTCGATGATTTCCGCCGTATCGTCGACCGAGAGCGTGGTCTGGGTAAGGTAGGAGAGATCGTCGTCCTGCGTGAACGCAAGGGCCGCCACATCCTCGACCGTTTCGACGAGCGTGATCTGTCCTTCGGGCACCTGGCCCATGGTCCCGATGACCTCGGGGTGGCCGGCATGCCCGATGAAAAGGATGTGCTGACCCTTTTCGATCTGGCGTTCGGCCTGACGGTGGACCTTGCTCACCAGCGGGCAGGTCGCATCGACATAGAGCAGCTTGCGGCGCTCCGCCTCTGCCGGGACCGATTTCGGCACGCCGTGCGCAGAGAATACCACGGGCACATCGTCGGGGACTTCGTCCAGTTCCTCGACGAAAATAGCGCCCTTGGCCTTCAGGCTGTCGACCACATAGCGGTTGTGGACGATTTCGTGGCGGACGTAGACGGGCGCACCGTATTTTTCGAGCGCGCGCTCGACGATCTCGATCGCGCGGTCGACACCGGCGCAAAAGCCGCGCGGAGCCGCGATCAGAAGCTGCAGAGGCAGGCGCGGATCGTTGCCCGAGGGATTTTGTGTCGTGGACGGAAAGGGGGCGTTCATGAGTGCCCCTCTAGCGCTTTGCATCGTGCCAAGCTAGGGCACGCGTCGCCCCGAAGGGCTCTTGAATACGAACACATGAGGAATGTCGCCGACATGACCAATCGCTTTCGCCTCCTGACTGCCCTTGGAATGGGTCTCGCGCTTGCCGGATGCAAGTCCGACGGCGAACTCGTGGTGCAGGGCAATGCAGTGGGTATCACGGCTGTGCGTACGGCCTGTCCCGCAGTCGGCATTCCCGATTACACCGGCGACGTCACGCTGTTCCGCGGCGCGACCAAGACGCTGTCTGACCTCGACGTGACCGCGGCGATGACCAATCTCACCTCAACCTGCAACGAGGCGAACGAGCGGGTCTATTCCGAAGCGAGCTTCGACGTTGTTGCCCGCCGCACCGACGTGCGCGGTGCGCGCACCGTCGAGCTTCCCTATTTCACGACCGTCCTTCGCGGCGGCACGGCCGTCGTGACGAAGCGCGTCGGCACCGTGACCTTGAACTTCGCCGACGGTGAAGAGCGCGCCCGCGCAACGGGCAAGGCCGGTGCTTTCGTCAATCGCGCCGATGCGACGCTGCCCGCAGACGTCGTCGAGCGGATTACCCGTCGCCGCAAGCCCGGGGATCCCGACGCAGCGCTCGACCCGCTGGCAGACCCGGAAGTGCGTGCCGCCGTCCAGCGCGCGACCTTCGAACTGCTCGTCGGCTTCCAGCTCACCGAGGACCAGCTGCGCTACAACGCGACACGTTGATGCTCTGACACCTTGCCATTTTGCGCCATTCGTCTAGGCGCGCGGGCATGGCTGACATCCAGACTCTCCACGCCGGTTTCGCGGCGAAAATCGATGCCGTTCTCAACGCGCTCGAGATGGAAGGACACCTTCCTCCCGAGACGAACCGTTCGGGCGTTACCGTAGAGCCGCCGCGCGACCCCTCGCATGGCGACCTTGCGACCAATGCCGCGATGGTGCTCGCCAAGCAGGCGAAGACCAATCCGCGCGCGCTGGCCGAGCTGATCGTCGAGCACCTGACGCGCGAACCGGACATCACCGAAGCGACCATCGCCGGCCCGGGCTTCATCAACCTGCGCCTGTCCGAACAGGCTTGGCTGCGCGAACTAAAGGCCATTGCCGCACTGGGCGAGGATTATGGCCGCTCGCAGCTGGGCGGCGGGCAGACGGTCAATGTCGAATATGTCTCGGCCAACCCGACCGGCCCGATGCACATGGGCCACTGCCGCGGCGCGGTGGTGGGCGATGCGCTGGCCGGCCTGCTCGAATTCAGCGGCCACAAGGTCATCCGCGAATATTACGTCAACGATGCCGGCGGGCAGGTGGACGTGCTCGCTCGCTCTGCGCACCTTCGCTACCGCGAAGCGCTGGGCGAGGACATCGGTGCTATTCCCGAAGGTCTTTACCCCGGCGATTACCTGAAGCCGGTCGGCGAACGCCTCGCACAGGAATTCGGCCCGGCCTACAAGGACGCGCCCGAGAGCGAATGGCTCGAGCTGTTCCGCGAACGCTCGGTTGCCGCGATGATGGACATGATCCGCGAAGACCTTTCGCTGCTCGGCATCCATCACGACCTGTTTTCCTCCGAGGCCAAGCTGCAGGCCGCCAAGAAGCCCGAAGAGGCCGAGGCGTGGCTGCGCGAACACGGCTTCGTCTATGATGGGGTGCTCGAAGCGCCCAAGGGCAAGGCACCGCCGGAAGACTGGGAGCCGGTCGAGCTGCCGCTCTTCCGCTCGACCGAATTCGGTGATGACCAGGATCGCCCGATCAAGAAATCGAACGGCGCGTGGACCTATTTCGGCGCCGATCTCGCCTATCACTTCCAGAAGGCCGAAAACGCCGATGCGCTGATCGACATCTGGGGTGCGGACCACGCCGGTACGGTCAAGCGGATCAAGGCAGCCGTCGCCGCGCTCACCAAGGGCGCTGGCCGCGATGTGCCGTTCGATGTGAAGCTGGTGCAGATGGTCAACCTGATGCGCGACGGCGAACCGGTGAAGATGTCGAAGCGCGCGGGCACTTTCGTCACGCTCGCCGACGTGGTGAAGGAAGTGGGCAAGGACGTGGTGCGCTTTACCATGCTGACCCGCAAGCCGGAAGCGCAGATGGAATTCGACTTCGCCAAGGTGGTCGAAGCCTCGAAGGACAACCCGGTTTTCTACCTCCAGTATGCCCATGCGCGCATCCGCTCGACGCTGCGCAAAGCAGGCGTCGAGCCAAGCGATGCGAATCTCGACCGCCTGGGTGCGGACGAGCTTGCGCTGGTGCGCGAGGCGGCCCAGTTCCCGCGCGTGGTCGAGGCCGCCGCAAAGGCCCGCGAACCGCACCGTATCGCCTTTTTCCTCGGCGATCTCGCCGCCGCCTTCCACAGTTTCTGGAATGCGGGTAATGATGATCCTGCGAAGCGGATCATCCAGGAAGATGACGCAGAGCTGACGGCTGCACGACTGTTCGTCGCAGCGCAGGTCGGCCAGGTGATCCGCAACGGTCTCGGCATTCTCGGTGTCGAGGCGGTCGAGGAGATGTGAGCCATGGCGCATACGCCTTTCGGGAATGACCAGGACTGGGACGACGGCGAGGATCTCGAGCTGATCGAGTCCGAAGATCGCCTGCCCTGGCTCGAGGCGGATGACGAGGAAGAGCAGGACGAGGGTTTCGCCACTTCGCGTCTCGTCATGCTCGGTGTGCTCTCGCTCGCGCTTGTTGGCGCCCTGGTGGCGGGCGCGTGGTTCCTGCTGGGCTCGGGCGGAAACGAACCGCTCGCAGACGGCAGCCTGATCGAAGCGCCGGACGAACCCTACAAGACCCGGCCCGACGATGCCGGGGGCAAGACTTTCCCGGGTACGGGCGACACCAGCTATGCGGTCGGCGAAGGCCAGACCCGCGAGGGCAAGCTCGCCGACACGCCGCCGGCACCTCCGCCCGAGGAAGTGGCCGGACCTTCGCTCGCGACCACGCTCAACGAAGGGCCGCGGGCGCCCGAACCGACCGGAGTCGCCGTTCAGGTCGGCGCTTTCCCGACCCGCACTGCGGCCAACGAGGCGTGGGGCAGGCTGATGCGCCAGACGGAGGCCCTCAACGGCGTGCGCAACCGCGTTGTCGAGGCGCAGGTGGATATCGGCACGGTCTACCGCCTCCAGGCGCTTCCGGGCGATAGGGCCGCGGCAAAGGCGCTCTGTGACCGCCTGAAAGCCGAGGGTCTCGCCTGTTTCGTGAAATAGGGCGCCGTTTCGGACTCGATCTGGCTTAATTTCCACACCTGTGGACTCAGCTGCGCTTGGATTCGCAGGCGAAAAGCAGCAGCATCGCCCCATGACACCCGCCATTTTCGGCATTTCCGGGCCTGAACTCACGCCCGACGAACGCGCCTTCTTCAAGGAGGCCGATCCGGCGGGCTACATCCTGTTCGCGCGCAATTGCGAAACCCGGGAGCAGATGCGGCGGCTGACCGACGGTCTGCGGGCGATCCACGGGCGCGACCGGCTGATTGTCTCGATCGACCAGGAAGGTGGCCGCGTCGTGCGGATGAAGCCGCCCGAATGGCCGAAATACCCGGCCGGCGAGGCTTTCGCGAAGCTTTATGAAGCGGCTCCTGCCTCCGCGATCGAAGCGGCACGCGTCAATGCGGAAGCGATGGCGATCGAGCTTGCCTACGTCGGTATCTCTGTCGATTATCACGCGCCTTTCGACGTCCGCCGTCCGGAGACCGACGATGTGATCGGCGACCGCGCCTTGGGTAGCGATCCGATGCAGGTGGCGGCGCTCGGTCGTGCGGTCCTCGACGGGATGGCGCGGGCGGGTGTTGTCGGGTGCCTCAAGCACATGCCGGGCCACGGCCGCGCGACGGTGGACAGCCACAAGGAGCTGCCCCGCGTTACTGCCAGCGCAGAGGAGCTCGAAACCGATATCGAACCCTTCCGCACGCTGTCCTCGCACCCACTCGGCATGAGCGCGCATATCGTGTTCGACGCCTGGGACGCCGACAATCCCGCGACACTTTCGGAAAAGGTCATCGGCGAGGTCATTCGCGGCCAGATTGGCTTCGACGGACTACTGCTGACCGATGACATCGACATGCAGGCGCTAGACGGGACGATACTCGAGCGCGGCGCCAAGGCACTCGATGCGGGCTGCGACATCATATTGAATTGCTGGGCGAAAATGGACGACCAGCAGCAAATCGCCAACCGCTTCCCCGACCTCTCGGACGGGACCGCTGCGCGCCTTGAGCGGGTGCATGCCGCGATGGGCAACGCTCCGGATACCGGCAAGGCAGCGGACCTTCTTGCGAAGCGCGATGCGCTGCTCGCCATTACCGAGGAGGCGGCATGACCGAGGGCGTTCTCTTCACCGATCCGCCCCAGCAGGAGACCGAGGACTGGGACGGCATCGCCGCCGAGGCGACCGCCGACAAGGACGCGCTCTATCTCGAGCTCGACGGCTGGGAAGGTCCGCTCGACCTGCTGCTCGACCTGGCGCGCCGCCAGAAGGTCGACCTGCGCGAAATCTCGATCCTCGCTCTGGTGGAGCAATATCTCGATTACATCGAGCAGGCTGAGGCGCTGAAGCTCGAACTGGCCGCCGATTACCTCGTGATGGCCGCTTGGCTGGCCTACCTCAAATCGGCGATGCTCCTGCCCAAGGAAGAGCAGGAAGACCCGAGCCCCGAGGAGCTGGCGCTCAAGCTGCAGCTGCGCCTCCAGCGTCTTGGCGCGATGCGCGAGGCAGCAGGCCGCCTGATGGGAGGCGACCGCATCGGGCGCGACGTGTTCCTGCGCGGAAAGCCGGAAGGTCTCGCCATCGTCCGCAAGACGCAGTGGCAATGCGACCAGTTCGCGCTGATCGAGGCCTATGGCCGTGTGAAGGCGCGCACGGCGCCCGCGGTCCACATGGTTCGCGAGCGGCCGGTGATGACGCTCGAATCGGCGCTCGACCGCGTGTCCAACATGCTCGGCGTGACGCTCGAATGGATGGAGCTGCGCGATTTCCTTCCGCCGCATGCCGAGCCGCGCCTGCGCCGCTCGGCGCTCGCCTCCAGCTTCGTGGCGGCGCTTGAACTCGCGCGCATGGGCAAGGCGGAGATCGCGCAGGAGGAAACCTTCGGCCCGATGCGCCTGAGGCGGGTCGCGTGACCGAGCTCGAACGCGCCGTCGAAGCTGCGCTGTTCGCAGCGGAAGAGCCGATGAGCGTCGATGCGATTGCGGGCTTCCTTGGTGATGCGGAAAAGGCGGAGGTGCGCGAAGCGCTCAAATCGCTCACCGAAACCTACGAGAAGCGCGGTATCCACCTCGTCGAGCGTGGCAAGCGCTGGCATTTCGAGACCGCCCCCGATCTCGCCCACCTGCTGCGCAAGGAGCGCGAACAGGTTCGCCGCCTCAGTCGTGCGGCAACCGAGGTCCTTGCGATCATCGCCTATCACGAGCCGGTCAGCCGCGCGGAAATCGAATCGATCCGCGGCGTGCAGACATCGGGCGGGACGCTCGACGTGCTGATGGAAGCGGGCTGGGTGAAGATTGCCGGCCGCCGCGAGGTTCCGGGCCGCCCGACGATCTATGCGACTACGCCCGAATTCCTCGACCATTTCGGCCTGACCAGCCGCCGCGACCTGCCCGGAATTGCGGAATTGCGCGCGACAGGCCTGCTCGATCCGGTCGAAGACGCCTACGAGGACCTGATGGGCGAGGGCGACAGCGAGGATCCGCAGGAACCGGCCGAGGCCGACGAACAGGCAAACGACGCGGCCTGACTGGCGTTCGCGCCAACGCACGCCTATATTGGCCATAACAGCCCACGCTCAAAAGGTATTTACAATGTCGCTCGGCCCCTGGCAGCTCATCATTATCGCCCTCGTCATCCTCGTCCTGTTCGGGCGCGGTCGCATCTCGGAAATGATGGGTGATTTCGGCAAGGGAATCAAAAGCTTCAAGAAGGGCATGAACGAGGACGACGCCGAGCCTGCGAAGCAGATTTCGCACGAGGCGAAGCCGGCGGAAGAAGGCCTGAAGGAAGACCAGGTCAAGACGACCTCCGAGCCCAAGTGATCCGCAGCTAGGCGGAGCTATTTTCGATGTTCGATATCGGCGCGGCCGAATTGCTGGTGATCGTCGTGGTGGCGATCCTCGTGATCGGCCCCAAGGACATGCCCAAGGCCATGCGCACCGCGGGGCGCTGGATCGGCAAGCTGCGCCGTATGTCCTCCCACTTCCGTGCCGGTCTCGACGAGATGGTCCGCCAGGCCGAGATAGAGGACATGGAAGACAAGTGGGCCAAGCGTAACGAAGAAATCATGGCAAAGTACCCCAAGGGTACCGAGGCCGAAGCGGGCGCTCCCGAGAACATCCTGCCGCCCGACCAGGGAATGGAACCGCTGGCCGCCGTAGAGGAAGTGCCTGACGCAGATGCCGCCGCCGAGGCCGCGATAAAGCGCGCCGCGCCCAAGAAAGCGCCCGAGCACGGCGGCGAGAAACCTTCGGACGAACCCGGCCTGCCATTCGGCGAACCGGAAAAGGGCAGCTGACATGGCGTTCGAGGTCAAGGATATCGACGAGACGCAGGCGCCGCTGCTCGACCACCTGATCGAGCTGCGCACGCGCTTGGTGCGTTGTGTGGCGGCACTGGTGGTCGCGTTCCTCGGCTGTCTCTATTTTGCAGACCGTATCCTCGGCTTCCTGATCCAGCCGCTGAAGGGCGCGTTCGCCGATGGAGAAGGCCAACTGATCTTCACCAAGCTCTACGAGGTCTTCTTCGTCGAGCTGAAAGTCGCGCTGTTCGCAGGCTTCTGCATCGCCTTTCCCTATATCGCGAACCAGCTCTGGGCCTTCGTCGCCCCGGGGCTTTATGCGAAGGAAAAGAAGGCTTTCCTGCCATTCCTGTTCGCCACGCCCTTCCTTTTCGCAAGCGGCGCTGCGCTGGCATATTACATCGTCATGCCGACCGCTTTCGAATGGTTCCTCGGTTTCGAGGGCAGTGCGGGCGGCCTCCAGATCGAGGCGTTGCCGACGGCGAACGAATATCTCGGTCTGGTGATGCAGTTCATCCTCGCCTTCGGGATGAGCTTCCTGCTTCCGGTCCTGCTGCTTCTGCTGCACCGCGCAGGGATCGTGACGCGCGAGCAGCTCGTCGGCGCGCGCCGCTATGTCATCGTGCTGGTGGTAGCGCTCGCCGCGATCATCACGCCGCCCGATCCCGGCTCGCAGCTGCTGCTGGCGGTCCCGCTGCTGCTGTTGTTCGAAGGATCGCTGTTGCTGATGCGCCTGTTCGACAAGCGCGACGCGAAGGCGAAGGCGAAGGAAAAGGGCGAGGCCGAGACCCCGCCCGACGCCGATCAGTCGGCCTCGTAGACCTTCCGACCGCCGACCCAGGTTTCCAGCACTGTGGTGTTCCGGATCTGGTCGGGCGTGTCGACCAGCGGATCGACATCGACCAGCACGAAATCCGCACGCTCTCCGGGAAGCAGGCGTCCGAAGCGCCCTTCCGCAAAGCCCGCAAAGGCGGCTTCTGAAGTGAAGCCGGCGAGCGCCTGCTCGCGGCTCACGCTTTCGCTCGGGCGCCAGCCGCCGAAGGGTTCGCCCTCGGCATTGGCGCGGGTGATGGCGACTGCGAGGCCGGCAAAGGGGTTGGCCGATTCCACCGGTGCGTCGGAGCCGAAGGCGAGCCTTCCGCCCAGCTGCAGGATGGTGTTCCAGGCATAGGCCCCATCGAGACGATCCGGGCCAAGGCGTGCCTCCGCCATGAACATGTCGCTCGTCTGATGGACCGGCTGCATGCTCGAGATGATGCCGTGCTCTGCCAGTTTCGGCAGGTCCGCCGGATCGACGATCTGGACGTGCTCGATGCGCCAGCGGCGGTCGCCGTCGAAGCTCTCGGCGATCTCCGAGATGGCATTGAGCGCCTCGGCATTGGCTGCGGTTCCGATCGCGTGGACGGCGGGCTGGAAATTGCCCTGTGCTGCGCGGACAAGGATATTGCGGAGCGCGGCAGGCGGGGTCAGCGGCAGGCCGGTGTTGTGCGGATCGTCGGCATAAGGCTCTTTGAGCCATGCACCGCGGCTGCCCAGCGCGCCGTCGAGATAGAGCTTGATCCCGTTGAGGCGCAGCTTGTCGTCGTAAAGCCAGGGCGAGGGTCCGCTTCCGCCGATCAGGACCATCTGTTCGGGTCCGGCGGCATAGGACATGATGCGCAGCGAGAGCGAGCCGTTGTCGCCAGCGCGGCGGAAGGCCTGCCAGTCCTCGATCGTCGTGCCCATGTCGGCCATCGCGGTGATGCCCTGGGCGTGGAGGACCTTCTGCGCTTCGGCGAGCGCGAGATCACGCTCGACCGGACGCGGGGCCGGAATGGCCTTGGTCATGAGCTCTTCGGCAGCATCGACGAACACGCCCGAGGGCGTCTTGCCGTCCGCTAGGGTTTCGATCCGGCCGCCGCTGGGCGAGACGCTCTTCGCGGTAACGCCCGCAGCCTTCATCGCGAGCGAATTGGCCCAACCGGCATGGCCGTCGACGCGGGCGAGATAGACGGGACGGTCGGAAACCACGCTGTCGAGCTCGGCAGCAGTGGGGAAGCGACCAAGACCCCATTTTTCCTGGTTCCAGCCGCGTCCGAGGATCCACGGGCGGGCCTCGTTCTCCTCTGCGAAGACACGGATCGCCTCGAGCGCTTCCTCGAGCGAATTCGTGCCCGACAGATCGAGTGTCAGGGCACCGAAGCCGATGCCGCTCACGTGACCGTGCGCATCGATGAAGCCGGGCAGCATGACGCGGCCTTCGCCGTCCTCGCGGTAGTCGGTCCGCGGCGCTTCTTCGCCCCGCTCGAGCAGCCGCGCGACCTTGCCGTCATCGTCGATCACCAATGCGCTGAAACGCTTGACCTCGCCATTCTCGTCGATTGTGATCCCCGACACGTTGTCGACCAGCACATCGGCCTGTGCGGGCATGGCGACAGCGCTGGCGAGGAGGGCGGCAGCAAGTTTCAGCTTCATTGAAAGACCCCGGTATCTGTATCTGTGGCGCCAGCGATAAGGCATAGCTTGGCGTAGGCAAACCCTTTCCAAGATTGCGTCCTTTGCACGTGCGCCGTAGGGGCGAAGCCATGACACAGGTATCATCCCTTCGCGCCGAGCAGAGCGCGACCGAGCTTCTGACCCTCGACGATGTGCGCGCTGCTGCGCAGCGCATCGAAGGCGCGGTGGTCAAGACTCCGATGATGCACTCGATTACGCTTTCCGAAATTACCGGCGCCGACATCTGGCTGAAGTTCGAGAACCTGCAGTTTACCGCGGCCTACAAGGAGCGCGGCGCATTGAATGCGCTGCTGCAGCTGACTGAAGAACAGATGGCCAAGGGTGTCATCGCGGCTTCGGCAGGCAACCATTCGCAGGGCCTTTCCTATCACGGGCGCCGCCTCGGGGTGCCGGTCACGATCGTGATGCCCTCGACCACGCCCAGCGTGAAAGTGATGCAGACCGAGAGCGTGGGCGGCAATGTCGTGCTGTTCGGCGAGACATTCGACGAGGCCTATGCCCATGCACGCGAGCTCGAGGCAGAGCGCGGGCTGACTTTCGTCCACCCCTTCGACGATCCGCAAGTCGCCGCGGGGCAGGGCACCGTGGCGCTCGAAATGCTCGAGCTGAAGGACGATTTCGATTGTCTCGTCGTGCCGATCGGCGGCGGCGGATTGATGAGCGGCATGGCAACGGTTGCCAAGGCGCTTCATCCCGACATCCAGATGGTCGGCGTGCAGGCGGAGCTCTATCCCTCGATGTACTCCGCCGTGACCGGCGATGAACGCCCCTGCGGCGGCGACACGCTGGCCGAAGGCATCGCGGTCAAGGAACCTGGCGCCTTCACGCGGCAGATCATCCGTGAGCTGGTCGATGAAGTCCTTCTGGTCGGTGAGCCCAAGCTCGAACGCGCCGTCTCGTTGCTGCTCCAGATCGAGAAGACGGTGGTCGAGGGCGCGGGCGCTGCGGGTCTTGCCGCAGTGCTCTCCAATCCGGAGAAGTTTGCCGGCAAGAAGGTGGGGCTGGTGCTTTGTGGCGGCAACATCGACACACGCCTGCTCGCCAACGTCCTAGTGCGCGACCTTGCCCGTTCGGGCCGCCTCGCGCGCCTGCGCATCACTCTGCAGGACCGCCCGGGCGCGCTTTACAAGGTGATGCGCGAATTCAACGCGCACAACGTCAATATCATCGAGATCTACCACCAGCGCATCTTCACCACGCTTCCTGCCAAGGGCCTGATTACCGAAATCGAGTGCGAGGCACGCGATGGAGCGCAGATCGACCGGCTGGTGAAGGAACTGGAAGGCAAGGGCTACAGCGTGGAACTGGCCGAACTCGCCTGAGGAAACTTAAGCGCGAAACTCCCGGAAAGCGGGCGACTCGTCGGGTCGCCCGCTTTTTCGTGGTTAATTGTCTTTAAACCCGGACCTGGGTTATGCATAAAGGAGTTGTTAACGAATTAGAGAACGTCGCTCAGAGAGGACCTGCCAGCCGTGACGGCACCCATTCGCTTCCCCCGGTTTTTCGTGACCAGCCCTGCGCCGTGTCCGTACCTGCCGGGCCGCAGCGAGCGGAAGGTCTTCACCGAACTGCGCGGCGAAAATGCGGATGAGCTGAACGAAGCGCTGGGCCGGATCGGTTTCCGTCGCAGCCAGACCGTCGCCTACCGCCCCTCCTGCCTCGACTGCCAGGCCTGCGTATCGGTTCGCGTCGTGGCGGGCGAATTCAAGCCTTCGTCGAGCCAGAAGCGCACGATCAAGGCGAACAGCGATCTCGTCGTGTCGGAATGCCGTCCGTGGGCCACGGATGAGCAATACGAGTTGCTTCGTCGCTATCTTGCCGCACGTCACCCCGGTGGCGGCATGGCGGAGATGGACGAAAGCGATTTCGCCGATATGGTGGAACACACTCCGGTATCGAGCTTTTTGGTTGAATATCGGGAACCGGGAGTAGGATCCGAACCGGGCCGTCTGGTCGGGGCCTGCCTCACGGACGTTCAGGGTGACGGGCTGTCGATGATCTACAGCTTCTACGACCCCGAAATTGAGGATCGCGCCGGGCTTGGGAATTTCATCATCCTCGACCACATCCGCCGTGCAGCGGACAGCGGGCTGCCCTACGTCTATCTCGGCTACTGGGTCGAAGGCTCCGAGCGGATGCAGTACAAGGTCCGCTATCGCCCGCTCGAACGGCTCAGCCGCAGCGGATGGGAGCGCATGCCCGAAGCCGAACAGAAGCGCCACATCGCAACCGCAACCGCGGCAAGGAAAGGGCGCGTCGGTGATTCCCTGCCGGCCAAGGACGGCAACCAGCTTGAATACAAGCTCGCCGACTAGCCAACTCCGCCAATCCTTGTTGCTCTGCGGTGCAGCCCTGGCTGTGGCCAGCGCGCCGCTTGCTGCACAGGACAGCGAAGCACCTCCTGCACTCGAAGACCTCATTCCCGATAGTGCAGTCGAGAATCCCGAAGACTGGGCAGGGCAGGGTACCGAGGGCGAAGAGGCTTCGGACAATAACGACGCGCCCGATCCGGACACGCCGATCGAGCTCCCGGAAGGCATCGACATGCCATGGCCGAGCGATATCGAGATCGATGATGTCGAGCCGCTCGAAGCGGAAGAAGAGATCGAATTTGCCGATCTCGACCTCGGCCGCGCACAGCTGGACCTCGAGGAAGCAGAGACGGTCCGTCTCAACGGCAATCTCGTGCTCGGTTTCCCGCAGACCGAACCGCCGTTCTCCGAACGCGGCGATTTCCTGCTGCGTTACGAAGCGCTCTCGACGATCGAAAACCTGCAGGACGAGGACGCGAGCATCGCCCAGCTCGTAGCGCGCGCCCGCGAAGACGAGCAACTGCTTGGCAATTTGCTGCGCGTCTACGGCTATTATGACGGGCAGGTTATTCGCTCGATCGGCGCGCTGCAGCCCGGCGACGAAGCCGCCAGCGAGACGCCTACGGTGCGTTTCGATGTCATTCCCGGCAATCGCTATCGCTTCGGCGCGATCGACCTAGGCAATCTCGATCAGGCGCCCGATTACGAGGATCTGCGCGCTTCCTTCGGAATAACATCCGGCGACTTCCTGCAGAGCGACACGATCGTGCAGGAACAGTTCGCGCTCGATCGCAGGCTGGGCGAGACCGGCTACGCCTTTGCCGAGATCAATGAACCAAGCCTGCTGATCGACCATGAACGCGAGGAAGGCGATCTCACGCTCGAGGTCGAACCGGGCGGCAAGTATGTTTTCGGGGAAGTCGTCAGCAGCGACCCCAAGTTCCTTTCGGGCAAACACCTCGGCACGATTGCGCGCTTCGAGCCCGGCGAAACCTACCAGCGCAGCCTCTCCATGGACTTGCGCCGCGCAGTGACCGCGACAGGCCTCGTTTCCTCGGTCAGCGTCACTCCGCGCGAAGTCACACCGCCACAGGGCAACCAGCCGGGCGTGGTCGACATGGATGTCGAGCTCGAACGCGCGAAGCTGCGCACGATCTCGGGCGCAATCGGCTACGGCTCCGAGGAAGGTATCCGCGTCCAGGCGAGCTGGGAGCATCGCAACCTGTTCCCGCCCGAAGGCCTGCTGAGGGTGCGCGGCATCATCGGGACGCGCGAGCAGCTGGCCGGCGTCACATTCAGACGAAACAACTTCGGCGGTCGTGACCAGGTGCTTACGATCGACGCCTATGCTTCCGCGCAGGATACGGTGGCATACGATGCAAACACTGTCGCAGTGACGGGGTCATACGAGCGGCTCTCGACACTGCTGTTCCAGAAACCGCTCAGTTGGTCGGTCGGCGCACTCGTGCTCGCCTCCGACGAACGCAACAGGGTCATCGGAGGCGTTCCGAGGCCGCGACAGACCTACTTGGTCGGAGCGGTCTTCGGACGCGCGACCATCGACACGACGGATTCACTTCTCGATCCTACTCAGGGCTTCAGGGTCACGGGCTTTCTTGCCCCTTCCACCGCACGCACGGCGGGGGACCAGTTCTATTATCTGCCGAACCAAGTCGACGCTTCATACTACCAGTCGGTTTCGTCGGGCGTGATTGCAGCAGGTCGCGTACGCTACTCGAGTATCATCGGCGCCCCACTATTCGCCATTGCTCCTTCTCGGCGCCTGTATGCCGGAGGCGGTGCTTCGGTCCGCGGCTATGGGTATCAGGCAATCGGCCCCAAGAACGATTTCGGCGAACCGACCGGCGGGCGCAGTCTCGTTGAAGCCTCGGTTGAGGCGCGCATCGAGACAGGTTTTTTCGATGGGGCCGTATCCGTCGTTCCCTTCTTCGACCTGGGAGCCGTCTCAATTGAAGAGACCCCAGACTTCCGCTTCGTCAAATACGGCGCGGGCGTAGGCCTGCGCTACGACACCGGGTTCGGGCCCATCCGCGTGGATGTCGGCGTGCCGCTCAACCCGGACCCCGACGACGCCCCTGTTGGCGTATACGTATCGCTGGGGCAGGCGTTCTGATGGCGGAAGAGGCCGAAGTGACGGAAGCTCCGCGCCGGGGACGGGGGCGCCGGATCGGCAAGTGGGCGCTCGGAATACTGGGCGGGCTGCTGCTGCTTATCGTCGCAGCTGCGGCCTTGCTCAACACGCCGATCGGAGAGCGCTATCTCGCCGACCGCATCGCGCGAGAGACATTCCCCAACGGGCTCAACATCCGGATCGGCCGGATCGAGGGCAATATCTACGGTGAGGCCGTCCTCCATGATGTCGCCTTGTCGGACCCGGAGGGTGTCTTCCTCACGATCCCGCGCGCCGAGGTCGATTGGAACCCGCGCGCATGGCTGTCCAACCGGCTCGAGATCGATAGCTTTGCCGCGCGCCGTGCCACGCTTTCGCGCATTCCCGAATTCCTCCCGAGCGAAGATGAAGGCCCGATCCTTCCGGGTTTCGATATTTCGATAGACCGGCTGGAGATCGATGCCCTCACGCTGGCACCGGGCATCGCGGGCGATGAGGCGCAGCAGGCCGACCTGCTCGCGGAAGTCCAGATCGAGGACCGACGCCTGCTCGTCGATGCCGACGCGAGCCTTGGCGATGAAGACCGTCTCGCCCTCAAACTGGATGCGGAACCCGACGGCGATCACTTCGACCTTTCCGCGGACCTGCGTGCGGCGGCCGACGGCGCACTGGCCGGAATGCTGGGCCTCGATCGTCCCTACGAAGCGAATCTCGAAGGCGATGGCACGTGGACCGATTGGAAGGGCGGCCTGCTCGTGCGCGCCGAAGACGATCGGATCGCTGCGCTAAGGATCACCAACCGGGCTGGCCAATTCGGACTCCTCGGCAAGCTCGACCCGAGCGATTTCCTTTCCGGCACTCTGGCGCGCGCGGCAGGCAATGACGTCGCCCTTTCTTCGCGCATGGCGATCGACAACCGCGCGTTCGACGGTACGATCACGGTGATTGGACGCGGTTTGAGGCTCGATGGTGAGGGGCTCGTGGACCTTGCGCAGAACCGTGTGGACAATCTCGATCTGACCGGCCGCCTTCGCGACCCGGAGGTCTTCGGCGCCGATATCAGGCTCGAGAATACCAGTTTCCAGGCCACTGTCGACGGCGCGTTCGACGATCTTGCCATCGTCCACGACCTGCGTGTCGGAAACCTCGAGCTCGGCAGTGCGGAAGTGTCTCGCCTGCGCCAGCGCGGCACGCTTTCCTATGACGGCGCGCAGTGGCGTCTTCCGCTGGCGCTTTCGGTCGAGCGGATCAACACCGGCAATGCGCTGGTCGATGCGCGGCTGGTCAATGGTGACGGCCGTGGCCGACTGACGCTTTCGGGAAGCCGTCTTTCCGGCGAGGACATCCGCCTGTCCTTCCGCGGTCTCGCTGCAAATTTGGCGCTGCGCGGGGATCTCGATGCAGGGCGCTACCAGATCCGCGGTCCGGTTCGTGCAAACGGTGTGCCGCTCGAGAATGTCGGACAGGCTGGCGGAACGGCGCTGGTTGAATTCGATCTATTGCCGAACGGCTGGCAGGTCGCGGCACAGGTCGACGGACGAATCGCGCCGGTGACCAACTCAACGTTGGAAAACCTTGCCGGGCCAGCCATCCGCGTGCGCGGCGGGATTGCCACGCGCAGCGGTGCCGCGATCGACTTCGACGCATTGCGCATCACCGCAGACAAGCTCGAAGTCGCTCTTAACGGAGCGATCGAGGGAAGCACGACGCAGCTCGCTGGCACGGGCACGCACACGCAATACGGCGATTTCACGGTCGAAGGCAGCATCGAGGACGGCGCGCCGACCGCACAGATGGTCTTTGCGCGCCCGTTCACGGGTCTCGAAAATGTGAGCGTCGCGATCGCGCCGAGCGAAGAGGGCTTCGCGATCGATGCCGAGGGCGATTCCACGCTCGGCCCCTTCGAAGGGGCACTTGCGCTCTTCTCTCCGGAAGACGGCCCGACACGGATCGATGTCGAGCGGCTCACCGTTTCCGATACCGAAGTGGCCGGTGCCCTCACGCTGGTTGACGGGGGTGCCAGGGGCGACCTCAGCCTGACCGGAGGCGGCCTGAGCGGCACCATCGGACTGGCGCCGCGCGACGGGGCGCAGGGTCTCGACATCGACCTTGCCGCGCGCAACGCCAGTTTCGGGGGCGACACGCCGCTCCTGATCGGTCGAGGAGAGGTCGAAGCGCAGGGCGTGATCGGCGGCGGTACGACGAGCTTCTCAGGCACCGCGACGGCACAGGGCCTGCAGTACGGCACGCTGTTCATCGGTCGTCTTGCTGCGCGCGGCGAGGTCGAGGATGGCAGGGGCAGCGTCGATGCCAGTATTGCCGGTCGGCGCGGCAACCGCTTCGCGCTCGATCTCAACGCCCGTTTCCAGCCGCAGCGTATTGCCGTGGCGGCGCAGGGACAATTTGCCGGACGCGAAATCTCCATGCCTCGCCGCGCGGTCCTTGCTGCGCGGGAAGAAGGCGGCTGGCGTCTAGCACCGACACAGCTCAACTACGGTGACGGAACCGCCATCGCCTCGGGCATTTTCGCGCCCGACGAAACGGCTCTGGAACTGAAGCTTGCCAGCATGCCGCTGTCGCTCGCGGATATCGCGGTCAACGATATCGGCCTCGGCGGGACGATTTCGGGCGTGGTGGATTTCAGCAGTCCGCGGGGCGGATTGCCGCGGGGGACCGCGCGCGTGAAAGTGGATGACCTGACGCGCTCGGGTCTCGTCCTTTCGTCCAAGCCGGTCGATCTCTCCCTGCTGGTAAATCTCGAGCCGCAGCGCCTCGAAGCGCGCGCTGTGCTCGCGAACGAGGACATCAGGCGTGGCCGCGTCCAGGCGCTGATCACCGACCTGCCGGCGAGCGGAGACCTCACGCAGCGCCTGCGCGCCGGGCGTCTCGATGGGCAATTGCGTTATCAGGGCGCTGCCGAAAGCCTCTGGCGCCTCGCAGCCGTAGAGGCCTTCGATCTCACCGGACAGGTGGCGATTGCCGCCAATGCCAGCGGCTCGCTAGCCACGCCGCGGGTGCGCGGAACCGTCTCGAGTGACGACCTGCGCGTGAGAAGTTCGCTTTCGGGCACCGATATTCGCGACGTGAGCGTGCGCGGGCGGTTTGCAGGCTCGCGCCTCCAGCTGACCCGTTTCGCCGGCTCTACCGCGAACGGAGGCACGGTGACGGGTAGCGGCATCGTCGACCTCGAAGGCCTCGGCGAACGCGTCCAGGGGCGGTTGCTCGAGATTCGCGGTCCCACGCTGGATCTGCGCGTTGCGGCCACCAATGCGCGCCTGCTCGAGGCCGCAGGAATCAGCGCGACCATCACCGGGCCGCTCAGGATCGTCTCGAACGGTCTTGGCGGGACCATTGCTGGCCGCGTGCGCATCAACCGCGCGAGCTGGGAGCTCGGGACTGCCGCCGAGGACATGCGCCTGCCGGTAATCGCGACGCAGGAGATCAACGCTCCGGCCGACCGCGCGCCGCGCGTCGCGCCGGGAAGGCCCTGGCGCTACCTGATCGATGCAAGGGGGCGCAGCAGGATCGATGTCGACGGCATGGGCCTCGACAGTGAATGGGGCGCCGACATCATCCTTCGCGGGACCACGGACGATCCGCGTATCGGCGGCAGCGCCGAGGTCGTCCGCGGCGACTACACCTTCGCGGGCACGCGCTTCGAGTTGACGCGCGGAGAGATTGCCTTCGACGAGAACCTCCCGATCGACCCGCGCCTTGACATCCGTGCAGAAACCGAGCGCGATGGGACCGACGTGATCGTCACCGTGACCGGCAGCGCGCAGCAGCCCGAGGTAGCCTTCTCCTCCGATCCGGCACTGCCCGAGGAAGAGATCCTCGCGCGGCTACTCTTCGGTGGCTCGATCACCACGCTATCCGCGACCGATGCCCTGCAGCTTGGCGCGGCAGTGGCGAGCCTGCGCGGCGGCGGCGGGATGGACCCGATCAACCAGCTGCGCAGTGCCATTGGCCTCGATCGGCTGCGGATCGTCTCTGCCGATCCCGCACTCGACCGCCAGACCGGCGTTGCGTTGGGCAAGAACTTCGGGCGCCGCTTCTATGTCGAGCTCATCACCGACGGGCGGGGCTACAGCGCGACCGAGCTCGAATTCCGCATCACCAGCTGGCTTTCGCTGCTGGCAAGCGTTTCGACGGTCGGTCGCGAAAGCGTGGTCGCGGAAATCAGCCGCGACTACTAGGTCGTCCTAGCTCGCCTCTCCGGGCAGCAGGACGGTGTCGATCGGGATGATCACGCCATTGGTCGCAGCCGTTGCGCTGCCGGTGAAGCGCGCTTCTTCACCCGCGCTGTTGGTCGCAACGATCGTGTCGCCGTCCATCGAGAACGTGACTTCCCCGCCACCGAAGCTGGTCATCTTCACTTCACCGCCCTGGTTTTCGATCGCGTCCGCGATGTTTTCGGGCGTGAGGTGGCCGGGCAGGATGTGATCGCGAAGGACACCGGCGAGCACCGGCCCCTGTTCCTCGGTCATCAGGGCCTGTCCCTGTTCACCCAGCGCTGCAAAAGCGTCGTCGACGGGCGCAAGCAGCGTGTAGCTGGCCGAACCCTCGAAGATCGAGGTGATCTGTGCGTTCGAAACTGCGCCGTTGAGGCTTGCGAGGTCGGGTTTGCCGCCGAGTGCCGCGGCCACGGTAAGCGAGGTTTCCTCTTGCGTTTCGGAGGTCGCTTCGCCGGGCTGCGTTTCGCTGCATGCCGGAAGGAGTGCGAGGCTCGCGATTGCTCCGGCCAGCACCAAGGGTTTGGCGAAGGTGTTCGTCATCATTTCTCTCCGGATCAGATCAGCAGGTCGATCGCAGCGGCGACCAGGCGCGTTTCGGGGTCGATCTGGTAAACGTAGCCGTCCGAATAGCGGTACATGTACTCGGGGCTGTCGTAATACCGGTCACGATAGCCATAGGGCACGTTGTAGACGTCGTAGCCAGAAGGCATCGGCTGGCCGACCGTGAACTCGTCACCGGTAATCAGCGCGGCGATCGAGGTGATCGCGGCGTCTTCGGGATTGACCCGGTAGATGACGTTGTCGGCATAGCGATAGCGATCACGCCCGCCGAGGTTGTAGTAGTCGACGTAATAGCGGGGCACTTCGTAGCTGCGATAGCCGCTGGGCCAGACGTTGCCGATGCCAAGAGCGCCTGCCAGCAGCGGGACCCAGCCCGAAATACCGCTGTCGCCGTAACGCACGAGATAGCCGTCGTTGTAGTAATAGTCGCCGCGGCGATAATTAGAGAGGCCGAACAGCGAGGGCCGGTAACGGTCCCCGAAAAGGGTGCGTTCGTAGCGATCGCGGACCTGCCCCGGAGGATTGCAGCCGTTGCGCTTCTTGGCGAGACCCGGCGGGCAACCGTCGATCAGGCCGCGCGAGCGATCCTGCGCCAGCCAGCCGTAGTCACGGATTTCACGGATGATCCGCGGGTCGTCACGATCGCCGTAGCGAATACGCCCATCGCCCCGGTTCTCGTTCCGGTCGGCGCGGCGGTCGCGATAATCCTCGATGCGATCGGCGCGATTGTCGCGATAATCCTCGCGGCGGTCCGCCTGCCGGTCGCGGCGTTCTTCACTGCGATCGGCTGCGCGGTCGCGGCGGTCTTCCATCCGGTCTGCCCGGCGGTCCTGCCGTTCCTCGCGGCGTTCGGCCCGGCGTTCCTGCCGGTCATTTCCGCCGCGATTCCCGCGCTCGGTGCCCTGGCTCTGGCTGGCAGCGGCCTTGTTGCCGCCGTTGCCTTTGCCATTTCCATTACCTTGCGCGACAGCTCCGCTCGCTGCGAGGGCGAGCGCTGCCGCTCCAGCCATCAATATACGCATTTTCAAGCTCCTTTGCCCTTCGAAACGGCGCGGACCGTGGTCAGGTTCCGAACGATCCGGATTGCCCGCCACGTTTCGTCGCATCTCAGGAGCGGTACAGGGCCACCTCCGCGTTTCGGCGCCGAACCAGCCCCTTCAGGACCCGGCCGCCGGCATGCTTCCACTTCGCGAATTCTCGGGCGGCGCCTTCATGGTCTCCGGCGACATGCTTGCGGGTCAGCGTGGCCCGGCCGATCGCTCCGGTATTGAAGTGGAAGCTGACGAGCGCAGCGAACTGGCCCGCAGTGGTGGGCGCGTGCCCGATCGCCTCGCGTACTTCGGCAGCGTGGCGCGCGACATCGTGGAGGAGCCGCGCGTCGCACTGCTCCTGCGTCCACACGGTATCCGGATTGACGTCGGCTCCGGTAGCGCCCCAGCCGATGGTCCATGGCGCGCCGCCCGTGCCGGGATCGGGATAGGCTTCGACCATGCCGTCGGGACGCAGCCTCGCGCAGCCCTCGAAGCGCTTGATGAGTTGGAGACCTGCTTCGCTGACCCCACAGGATGGAACGGATGGAACACGGTCCTGCGCAGAAACTCCCGCGGCATCGATGGCGCGGTCGAGCACCTCGACTTCGGACTGGCTGAACCCTCGCCCGAGAAGGCGGCGTACGGTATCGAACAGGGGCTTGCGTGACATGGACTAGACCTCCTTGTGAAAGAGGTGCGGGAATTAGGCAGAAAAGCGGGGAGTAGGAAAATGCCCGTGACGAGCGACACTGGAATTCTCGACCGGTCCGGGTAAACCGGTGTCGATGCTTTTTTCGTCCAAGCCACCGATATCGCGCGAAGAATTCGACTGGTTGCTCGCCTGTTTCGCATGGCTGCGGACAATGCTGGGTGACCGCCACACCGCTCCCGGGTTGATCGGACCGTCACATCCGCAACTGCTGGAAGCGAGGACCGGCCCGGAGCTTTTCCAAGCGGTCAGGGGCCTCATGCGCATGCAGGACTGGCCCTGCGAGCTCGAGATGGTGCCCGATGATCCGGTCCATCAACCCGACGAAACCTTTTTCGAAGGGATGGGCGCATGCGGAACCTGCTCGGTCGTCGATGGGGTCGCAACGATCCGCTACAGCTCGCAGATGCTTGCCAATCCCGATGCGCTGGCAGGGACCTTCGCTCATGAGCTGTGCCATTTCCTCTTGTGGGAAGCCGGCGATCCTCCGGGTGGCCCGGACCTGATGGAACATTCGACCGACTGTGCGGCAGCCTATCTGGGCTTTGGCGTTTTGCTGGCGAATTCGGCGCGGACTTTCGCCAAATGGCAGGACGACCTCTACGCATATTGGCAGTCTTCGACGGCCGGATATCTGTCGGAGCAGTCCCTGGTCACGGCGACTGCGGCATCCGCAGCGCTACACGGTTTCGATCTCGGCCCTGCCGAAAGCGGATTGAAGCCCTACCTTAGAAGCGATTTGAAGAAGGCGAAACGCGCCCTGGCCAAGAACCATCCGGATCTTGGCACCAGCCTCTCGGAAATCGATTTGCTCGAGTATAATTACGCCTGATCGGTTTCGGCCGGCTCGTCAGCGTCGACCGTTTTGCCTTCCGCTTTCCCTTCCGGGTGGAGCGTCGCGTAAAGCTCTTCCAGCGTCAGCGCCTTGTATTCCATGTCGGGGGCATGGTGCGGATTTTCGACATTGCCGTGGCGCACGCGGAGCAGGTCGTAATCCGAAGGGCCGGAATCTTCTTCGCCTTCGTCGCCGCGCTTGGCCGCCCGTTCCATTTCCGGCTCAAGCTCGGCATAGCTCTCGTTGACCAGCAGCGAGACGTCGAACTCGTCGGCAAATTCGATCCCGCACTCCTGGCCTGCGTGCCACCGGACCTTGCCTGCCAGATCGCCTGCATGACGCAGAGATAGGATCACGTCGCGGTCGTCATCGAGATCGAGGTTGCCCGAAAGCGAGACCATGGCGCCCGAGCGCGAGATATTGCGCAGGCGTGCGGTGGCATCCTTCTCGCCCAGCTTGAGCTTGCCGACCCACACCAGCTGGTGGCGCTTGGCGACATCGCGGCGTTCACTTCCGATAGCGAGCTTGGGCGAATAGCTTGCCGCCTCGTGCTCCTTGCGGATCGTCTTCATGATGAAGTCGCGCACCCCGGCTTCGGCGATGATGACGGTTTCGGCAATGAATTCGAGACCAATCCGGCCGTCGCGGACCCAGCGCACCGCAGTGGTGATGGGGGCGCAATCTTCGATCGAGAGTGTGATCTCGTCACCGATGGCGAGATGCCGGTCGCTGCCGATCATGACACCGTTGGACGACAGGTTCAGCAGCGAGACGTCGAAAATATCGCCTTCGAGGTCTGCAGTCGCCTTCTTGCCCTTGAGGACATGGCGATCCTCATTGCGCTGGTGGATGGCGCGGGCACCGCGGCGGGGGATGGCGACCGCGCCCAGTCCCTTGGCCGAGCGGTCCTGTTTACTGCGCTTCCTCTGGATAATGCGTTCGGCGCGGCGTTCGGCCACGTCCTCCGCGATATCCTTCTTCCAGAAAGTCATGACAGTAATTCCGCCCCAATACTTGCGAATACATTGCTAGGAGCAAGGCCCTAAGAATTCGTATAGCGAACGTTCCCACGCCGATCCGGGCCATTCCGCTGCCTTGAGGCTGTAAAGAGCTCTTGACTGTAAATAGCTCTTGTCAGTAAAGGGCTCTTTACAGGCAGACGGAGTGATTCGGTGAAGAACCGCTTGAAGGAACATCGCGAGGGCAAGGGCTGGAGCCAGGGCGAACTGGCGCGCCGGCTGGGCGTTTCGCGCCAGACCATCAACGCGGTCGAAACCGACAAATACGATCCCTCGCTGCCGCTGGCGCTGCGCATGGCGAAGCTGTTCGCCGTCGCCGTGCCGGACCTGTTTATCGACGATTGGGAGCCGACGGAATGATGACGGAAGAAAGCGGCAGGAACGAGCAATCGGTATTGCGCAAGCTGGCTGTGCCAATCGTGATCGGCGCCGCGGTCGGCTTCGTCACGATGTTTGGTGTGTCGAAGCTAACCTCGGGCGATTTGCTGGCGGGCCTGTCGAAGGCCGCCGAAATGGCAGTGCTCGTGGGGGCCTTCTACATACTTGCAGGCGTGGGCGTGGGCTTAGGGGCACTTCGCCCCCGGATCGGGGCGAAAATCCTGAACGTGGAAGATGTCGAGGAACTCGAGGAGCAGAAGGGAAAGCTCCTCACCTCCTGCATCGCCATGGCGCTCTGGGGCGCTGCCCTGATCATTATCGCGCTGGGCGGAGAGGGCGGAATTATCGCGCCGCTGCCCGCGTTGATCGGCGGGGTGGCGATGCTCGTGATCGGGAGCGGCTTCGCATGGGTATCCTATCGTGCGTCCGACGAGCTGATGCAGATGCTCAATGCCGAAGCGACGGTGCTTGCCTATTCGCTCACGCTCGGGGTGGTGGGCGTATGGGCGATGGCCGCACATCTCGATCTGGCCCGGGCACAGGAGCCGATCGAGATGCTGACCATGTTCTACGTGATCGCGATGCTTGCGACGTTCATCGCTGCGGGGCGGCGAGGATTGCTGGCCCCGCGCTGATCCCGCCTCCGCATTGCGCAAATAAAAAGGGCCGCCCGGATATGCTCCGGGCGGCCCTTTTGTTGTTCGGTACCGACGCTGTTTAGGCGCTGTAGTACATGTCGAATTCTGCCGGGCATGGCGTGGTTTCGACGCGCAGGACTTCTTCCCACTTCAGTTCGGCATAAGCGTCGATCTGGTCCTTGGTGAAGACGTCGCCCTTCAAGAGGAACTCGTGGTCGGCTTCGAGAGCCTCAAGCGCTTCGCGAAGCGAGCCGCAAACGGTCGGAACGTCGGCGAGCTCTGCCGGCGGCAGGTCGTAGAGGTTCTTGTCCATGGCTTCGCCCGGGTGGATCTTGTTGGTGATCCCGTCGAGGCCGGCCATCAGCAGCGCGGCATAGGCGAGGTAGGGGTTGGCCATCGCGTCGGGGAAGCGGAACTCCACGCGCTTCGCCTTGTCGCCCGCACCGTAGGGAATGCGGCACGAGGCCGAACGGTTGCGCGCCGAATAGGCGAGCAGGACGGGAGCTTCGAAGCCCGGCACAAGGCGCTTGTAGCTGTTGGTGGTCGGGTTGGTGAAGGCGTTGAGGGCCTTGGCGTGCTTGATGACACCGCCGATGTAGTAGAGGCAGTTCTCGCTCAGGCCACCGTACTGGTTGCCCGCGAAGGTCGGCTTGCCATCGTCCCAGATCGACATGTGGGTGTGCATGCCCGAACCGTTATCGTCCTTGATCGGCTTGGGCATGAAGGTCGCGGTCTTGCCGTAGATGTGCGCGACCTGGTGCACGACATACTTGTAGATCTGCATGTTGTCGGCGGTTTCGACGAGCGTGCCGAAGGTGAGGCCGAGCTCGTGCTGAGCGGCGGCCACCTCGTGGTGGTGCTTGTCGCAGTTGAGGCCCATTTCGATCATGGTCGAAACCATCTCGCCGCGGATGTCGACGGCGCTGTCGACCGGTGCCACGGGGAAGTAGCCGCCCTTGGCGCGCGGACGGTGAGCGAGGTTGCCGCTCTCGTATTCCTTGCCCGAGTTGGTCGGCAGTTCGATGTCGTCGATGGCGTAGCCCGAGCCGGCATAGCCGTCTTCGAAGCGGACATCGTCGAACATGAAGAATTCGGCTTCCGGGCCGACGTAGATCGTGTCGCCGACACCGGTCGACTTGAGGAAGGCCTCGGCGCGCTTGGCGGTCGTGCGCGGATCGCGGGCGTACCATTCACCGGTCGACGGCTCGACGATGTCGCAGAACATGATCAGCATCGGCTCGGCACTGAACGGGTCGAGATAGACGCGCTCGAGATCGGGCTTCAGGATCATGTCGCTTTCATTGATGACCTTCCAGCCGGCGATCGACGAACCGTCGAACATCAGGCCGTCTTCAAGCTCGTCTTCGCCCAGAACCTTGGCGACCATGGTCAGGTGCTGCCACTTGCCCTTGGGGTCGGTGAACCTGAGATCGACCCACTCGATGTCCTCGTCCTTGATGCGCTTGAGGACGTCTTTCGCACTTGCCATTTGGTTGCCTCCGTTGGGGTAGTTCGTATTGCGCCCGCCTTGCTGCGGGCAATTAGGTCAGTCGGATCAGATCGCGTCTTCGTCTTTTTCGCCGGTGCGGATGCGCAGCGCGCTTTCGATCGGCGAGACGAAGATCTTGCCATCGCCGATGCGGCCGGTCTGGGCAGCTGCGGCAATGGCCTCGACGGTGCGCTCGGCGATGTCGTCGGTGACGACAACCTCGAGCTTCACTTTGGGCAGGAAGTCGACGACGTATTCGGCGCCGCGATAAAGTTCGGTATGGCCTTTCTGGCGGCCGAAGCCCTTGGCCTCGGTAACGGTGATGCCGGACACGCCGATTTCGTGCAGCGCCTCCTTCACCTCGTCGAGCTTGAAGGGCTTGATGATCGCTTCGATCTTTTTCACGTGTCCACCGGTCCCGTCTGGCGCCGCGCGGGAAAATTCCGCACACAGGCCTAATGTAATTCTGCGCGCGTCGTTCCAAGAAGCGTGCCAACTGCACAAATGGCGCAAATGCGCGGGTGGTGGAAGGCGTGCCGGGCAGGCTTGCCCAAAGGCTGGTCGTCCCGTGCCTAAATTTTAGGCAGCAGGCAGCTTGAGGCCGGCAGTTTCGGGCAGTCCGCAAAGCAGGTTGAGGTTCTGCACCGCCGCTCCGCTTGCGCCTTTTCCGAGGTTGTCGAGCCGCGCCACGAGGCGCGCGTTCCAGCCGCCTTCATTGCCGAAAACGAACAGCTCCAGCCCGTCCGAAGGGGCGGCGTCGGTTTCGAGCAGCAGCTCCCCGACCACGCCCTTTTCATGGACTGTGACGAGGGGCGAGCCGTCGTAGAACTCGGCCAGCGCATCGCGCAGGCTGTCGGCGTGCGGGTCGCTTTCCATCGCGCCGAGATGCAGCGGTACCTCGACGATCATGCCGCGATAGGCAGGTACGACAGACGGCGCGAACAGCACGGGGTGGTCGAGACCCGCATGCTCTTTCATTTCAGGCAGGTGCTTGTGCGCAAGATCGTAGCCATAGGCACGGAAGGCAGGTGCGCCCTCGGCCTCGAAGCGCTCGATCAGCGCCTTGCCGCCGCCCGAATAGCCACTCACCGCGTTGACGGTGTACGGCCAGTCCGCAGGCAGCAGGCCTTCGCGCACCAGCGGTGCGACAAGCGCCAGGAAGCCGGTCGGATAGCAACCGGGATTGCTCACCCGCCGCGCATCGGCGACGCGCTCGCTGCCGACCAGTTCGGGGAAGCCATAGCACCAGCCCTCGGCGGTGCGGTGGGCGGAAGAGGCATCGATGATGCGCGTGCCCGAAGCAGGGTCGATCAGCTCGACCGCTTCGCGGGCTGCATCGTCAGGCAGGCAGAGGATTGCGACATCCGCCTCGTTCAGCGCTTCGCGGCGAGCCTTGGTGTCCTTGCGGCGGGTGTCGTCGAGCGTGATGAGCGTGAATTCGCTGCGCCCGGAAAGACGATCGGCAATCTCGAGGCCGGTCGTACCTGCTGCCCCGTCGATAAAGACCTTGTGCGTCACTGGTCGGGTGCGAGTGCGCCGAGCCGCAGGTAGCCGCTCGGGCCTTCAGGGCCCACGGTGACCCAGAGCCAGTCACCGGCCTGGTCGAGCAGTTCGATCTTGCTGCCCGCTGCGAGCGTGGCGCCATCGTCGGCATCGTCGCGCATGGCGATCTTGAGCACGACGTCGGCGTCGCCGATGTGGCGTTCGTGCGGGATGACGTAGTGCGCTGCGAGGAAATGGTCTGCGAGCGCGATATGCGCCAGATCGCCACGCAGCGGCAGCGTGCCGGGCGCAGGTTTCTCCACCGGGCCCTTGAGGCCGACGATTCCGGTGGGCAGGTTGTAGTTCGCCGCTTCGCTCAACGTGTCGTTTCCCTGTTGCAGTTGCGGGCGCTTACCCTCGCTCCTGTCGCGGGGCAAGCGCGCAAGCCGTCACTATTCCGGTTTGAAACGCTTTTGCAGCATGTGCCAGCTGGCCCTCAGGCCGTAGGCGTCGCCGCCTTTGGGTCGCCCGGGCTTGGCCGTGGGGCGCCATGCGAAGGTGTCGAAGTGCGCCCAGTCGATCCCTTCGCCCACGAACTTGTCGAGGAACAGGCCGGCCACGCTGGCACCGGCAAAGGCATTGCCATGCGCGTTGTTGGTGTCGGCGATGTCGGAGGAAAGCCACTCGGCATAGGCTTCGGGCAGCGGAAGGCGCCAGGGCTCGTCATCGACGCCGCGGCCCGCCTCGATCAGCGCGTCGGCCGTCGCGTCCTCGCGGGTCATGAGGGCGGGGTAGTCGGGCCCCAGCGCCACGCGTGCCGCACCCGTCAGAGTTGCGAAATCGACGATGAATTCGGGATTCTCTTCCGATGCACGAGTCAGCGCATCGCCGAGGATCAGGCGGCCTTCGGCATCGGTATTGCCGATCTCCACCGTCAGCCCCTTGCGCGTCTTGAGCACGTCGCCGGGACGGAAGGCGTTGCCGGCAATGGCATTCTCCACCGCTGGTACCAGCAGGTGCAGGCGCACCGGCAGTTTCGCGCCCATGATCAGGCCTGCGAGCGCAATGGCGTGCGCTGCGCCGCCCATGTCCTTCTTCATGAGCAGCATGCCGGTGGAGCTCTTGACGTCGAGCCCGCCGCTGTCGAAGCAAACGCCCTTGCCAACCACGGCGATCACCGGGTCGCTTTCCTTGCCCCAGGTGAGGTGCATGATCCGCGGCGCATGGCTGCGCGCAGCAGCGCGGCCGACCGCATGGACCATGGGATATTCCTGCTCCAGCTTGTCGCCGCGCGTCACCTCGAGCTTACCGCCATGCTCCTTGGCGAGCTTCTCGCACTGTTCTTCGAGCGCAGCCGGGCCCATGTCCTCGGCAGGGGTATTTACGAGGTCTCGTACGAGACAGACCGCGCGCGCTTCGGCCTTGGCTGCGTCGATCTTCTTCACTTCCTTGGTCAGCAGGATGCGGGGGCCGACCGGCTTCTCGGACTTCTTGTAGCGCTCGAACGTGTACTGCGCGGTCTGCCAGCCATGCACGGCGGGGCCGGCATCGCCTTCGGCCCTGCGATAGGTGCCTTCGGGAAGCGTCTCGGCGAGCTTGGCCATGCACCAGCTCGACAGTTCTTCGGGATTGGCGACGCCGCCGACCACGAACCAGTTGTCACCATCGGGGACAATGCCGACCTGGTAACCCGAACCGTCGAACTTCTGGGCAGCGAGGGCCGCACGCTGTCCGGAGGAGAGCGATTTGACCCAATCCGGGAAACCGGCCTTGTTGACCAGATGGATGGGGATAGCTTCCTGTCCACGGTCTGCCTGGATTAGGTCGGCTTTGTCGGCCATGATATGCCTCTCGCGTGTTTAAGTGTCTCGGCAAGGTAATTCCATGCGCGCGCCCCTGTTCCTGATTTCTCTGGCTCTGTCGAGCGCCGCGTGCTCGCAGGCCGAAGAAGACAGTGGAGATGCCTCCGCGCCCCCGCAGCCACCCGAAGTCCCCCAGCCGCCGGAGGTCCCGGCGATCGAGGGCGTGTCTTTCAACGACGACGAGAAACGCAGCGGCGGCACGCGCGAATTTGCCTACAGCTGGCCGGCAAAAGTATCGGAGCAGGCCGACCTTGCCGCCATGCTCGAAGCCGAGCGCGACGAGGCGCTTGCCGAGCAGAAGAGCGAATGGGAGCAGTCGCTGGTCGACTTTCCCGGCGATTGCGTGACCTGCAAGGCCCGCGGGTTCGAAAAGGAATGGAAGGTCGTGACCGACCTGCCCGGCTGGCTCTCCCTTTCGGCCGATACCTATGTGTACACGGGCGGCGCGCACGGCATGACCGGCAAGCAGTCGCTCGTGTGGGACAAGGAGCGCTCGGCCGCTATCAAGGGCATCGAGATGTTCAATTCGCCGGTCGCACTCGAAAACGCGCTCGGCGCGAAACTGTGCGATGCGCTCGATCGTGCGCGGTCCCGCAGGCGGGGGGCGACGGTCAACCGGACGTCCGGAGGCAGCTTCTCCGATTGCCCCGGTCTCGACGAGGCGACCGTGCTGGTCGGATCGTCGAACGAGCAGACTTTCGACCGCATCAGCGTCTATTTCGGACCCTATGTCGCAGGGCCCTATGCCGAGGGAGCCTATGAGCTCAATTTCCCGGTGACGGCCTCTGTAATCGATGCTGTGAAGCCCGAATATGCGAATGCATTCAGCGTTAAGCGCTGACGGTCTCGCAATTCTCGCGCGCAATCGCTACATGGGCGCGCATGACCGAATACCAGGTAATCGACAGCGAACAGACCGTCTATCGTGACGGGACCATCAAGCTTCACGGGCCCGAGGGCTTCGAGGGCATGCGCAAGGCCGGGCGCCTTGCCGCCGAGATCCTCGACGAGCTGACCGAATTCGTGCAGCCGGGCGTGACCACCGGCGCGATCGACGACAAGGTCCGCGAGATGATGCTTGATGCGGGCGCAGTGCCTGCGACGATGGGCTATCGCGGTTATGCGCACAGCTGCTGCACCTCGATCAACCACGTCATTTGCCATGGTATCCCGGGCGAGAAGGCGTTGAAGGACGGCGACATCGTCAACATCGACGTGACCCCGCTATTGGACGGCTGGCACGGCGATACGAGCCGGATGTACTTCGCCGGCGAGCCCGCGCTCAAGGCGCGCAAGCTGGTCGACGTGACCTATGAATGCCTCATGCTCGGCATCGAGGCGGCGAGCCAGCCGGGCGCGCGTCTCGGCGATATCGGCGCGGTGATCGAAGCGCATGCGAAGTCGCATCGCTACGGCGTGGTGCAGGAGTTTTGCGGCCACGGTCTCGGCCGCCTGTTCCACGATGCGCCTGAAGTGATCCACACCGGCCGCAAGGGCACCGGCCCGCTACTGAAGCCGGGCATGTTCTTCACGATCGAGCCGATGATCAACCTCGGCCGCCCGCATGCCAAGATGCTGCGCGACGGATGGACTGCGGTCACGCGCGACAAGTCGCTCTCGGCCCAGTTCGAGCATTCGATCGGGATCACCGAAGACGGGGTCGAGATCTTCACCACCAGTCCGCGCGGCCTGCATAAGCCGCCCTACTAAGTGATTATTCCTCCTCGGGCTTGGATTGCTCGAGGAGCAGCTTTTCCTTTTCGGCACGGCTCTGCGAAATCACGTGGTCGACACCTTCGATGGTGATCGCCAGTTCGCTCTGCTGCGTGATCTGGATGAAGCCCTTCGACTTCAGGTACCAGGTGTGGAATTCAAAGCTGTCGTCCGAACAGCCGATTTCCGACTGGATGCGATAGGGCATGACGCCCGGCTGGTCCGCCCGTTCGCGGCGGCGCTTGTAGAGCGCGAGCAGGATCTTCTCATGCGCTTCGGCATCCTCGATCGCCGAGGACCCATCGATGATGATGTCGTCGCGCGGTTTGGCGGTGGCGGGCTTTAGCCCGAGCTCGGCTTCATACAGCCGGTCGTACTCGGCACGCCGCTTCGCGTCCTTGAGGACCTTGTAGGCGCGCGTGACGTCCTGGAACTTGTCGACGTCGGCGGTTTCGGAGTGGTCGGGATGATAGAGCTGCGCGAGGTGGCGGTAGGCTTTCTCCACCATCGACCGGTCGCAGGACGCATCGATCTGCAACAAGGCGTAGAAATCTATGAACTCTTCGTCGTCTTCCATTGCGGTGCCCCCAATACCCGGTCCACGAATAGTGTCTGCTATTCAATCATAGCAGCAGTGTCACTTACTCAAAAAGGCTAGTCGCAGGCTTGTCTTCTAGTTTTCGCGCGACGCCCGGATCGCGGCCCCTGCCGCGAAGGGAGCGATGGCCACGAGGACGAGGCTGATCGCCGCTGTCAGCAGGATCGCGCTCTCGTCCGGCCGGGCGAGGGCGCCGGCACCGAAAATGAGGATCGGCACGGCGAGCGGGATCACCATCAACCCCGCAAGCGCTGCGCCGCCGCGCATGGCCGCGGTAAGCGCCGCCACCATCAGGCCCACTGCGGCAAGGCCGGGAGTGCCCGCGAGAAGGCCGAGAAGGACCGTCCGGGTCGTCTCGCCGCTAAGGCCGAGCAATGCCGCTGCGGGCAAGGTGGCGACCAGCAGCAGCGGAGCAAAGGCGAGCCAGTGCGCGGCCAGGCGGATTGCCATCGCCAGCTCTTCCGAAATGCCGCGAAGATGCAATTGGTCGAAAGTGCCGTTCTCGACATCGCCTGCAACGAGCTTCTCGAGCGGCAGGATCGCGGCGAGCAGCGCAGCGACCCAGATCACGCCTCCGCCCGTCCGCGCGAGCAGTTGCGCATCGGGACCGACGGCGAAGGGGTACAGCATCGCCACGGCGAGGAAGAACAGCAACGGCAGGACGCCGCCTTGGGTGCCGCCGGGCATCAGCAGGCCGAGATCGCGGCGAAGCAGGGCGAGGGCGGGGCTCATGCGGCGAAATCCTCGATCGCGAGCGTTTCCGCATCGGGCAACGCCATCGCCTGGTGCGAGGCGACCACGGCGATCCCGCCGCCCGAGCAATGCAGCGCCACCAGCGACTCGACGCTCTTCTGGGCCTGCGTGTCGAGGCCGTTCAGCGGCTCGTCGAGCAGCCAGATGGGGCAGTTGCGATTGAGCAGCCGCGCGAAGGCCGCGCGCTTCTTCTGGCCGGTCGAAAGGAAGCGCACCGGCACGTCGAGCAGTTCTTCCAGCTGCAGGACCTCCAAGGCGCGCGAGGGGTCTCTGCAACCGTCGATCCGTTCCCAGAATGCGAGCGCCTTGCCCAGCGGCTGGTTCGCATCGAGCGCCAGCGTCTCGTCGATCAGCCCCATCGCGCCCGTCGTGCTGACCTCGCCCGAAAAAGGCTTGAGCAGGCCGGCAAGGATGCGGATCAGGCTCGACTTGCCGACACCGTTCGATCCCGTGACCTGCAGCGCATCACCGGGCGCGCAGCCAAGCGACAACCCCTTGAAGAGCAGCCTTTCGCCACGGCGGCATGCGATGTCGTTTGCGATGAGCTGCGCTTGCATGGCGCGCAGCGTTAGGCAAAAGGCCCCGAGCCCACAAGAAGGGCGCGACCAGCTAGAGGAGATTCGCAGCCATGCCCGTCGAGGAACTTACCGCCGAGGAACGTGACAGCTGGCTGCGCGCACTGCCCGAGTGGACGCTCACCCGTGAAGGCAAGGCGATCGAACGCAAGTTCGAATTCACCGATTTCGCCGAGGCTTTCGCATTCATGACGCGCATCGCGATCATCGCGGAGAAGCGCGACCACCATCCCGAATGGTTCAACGTCTACAACAAGGTAGAGATCACGCTGACCACGCATGACGCCGGCGGGCTGTCCCTGCGCGACGTCAACATGGCCAAGAAGATCGACAAGCTGGTCTGAAGCTATTTCCCCAGCGGACGCGTCGAATTGCGCGTCTGCTTGCGAACCCGGCCGGGCATCCAGCGCGCGCCGAAGGCAATCTGCTTGGCGGTCTTGCCCACCACGGTGTGCAGCTTTTCGCCATGCACCGCGTCCCACGCGGCCTTGGCCACTTCCTCCACCGGCGTGATCTCGAGGCCCGCCTCTTTCACGCGGCTGCGGATATCCTCGTTGGCTCTCGCGTTGGGATTGTGGTCGAGCAGCGGTGTGTCGATGAAGCTGGGCATGATCGAGCGGACCTTGATCCCGTCTTCCGCCCATTCGCCATCGAGGCTCTCGGTGATCGCGCGAACGCCGAACTTGGTTGCCGAATAGACGCTCGCTCCCGGCGTGCCGTAAATACCCGCGGCGCTCGCGGTATTGAGCAGGCATGATCCCGGCGCGGTCTTCCTGAGGTGCGGATAGGCCGCCTGCGCGCCGAACAGCACGCCCTTCAGGTTGATGTCGAGGCAGCGCTCGATTTCCTCGGTGCTGTTCTCCATGAGCGAGCCGCCCAGCGGAATGCCCGCATTGTTGGCGAGCACGTCGATCCGGCTGCCCGCGGCGGTGGCGAAGCCGTCGAGCGCTTCGTCCCAGTCCGCGCGCTCGCGCACATCGAACTTGTGCTGGTAGCTGAAGCCGTGGCCCATCATGCCGAGCGTTTCGCGCATGCCGGCCTCGTCGACATCGCCCACCCCGACGAACCAGTCGCGCTCCGCGAAATAGAGCGCGATCGCGCGCCCGATGCCCGATGCGCCGCCGGTGACGAAAATTGCCTTGCGCGTGCTCATGTTTTCCCTCCCGAATTACAGTGCCGGATCGGCATAGGCATGCCAGGTGAAGATGGCCATGGCCCCGCGATAGGGCTTCCACCTTTCCGCCAGCGCGCGGGTTTCCTTCTCGCTCGGCCGTTCCGGCATGTCGAGCAGCTTTCCGCAAGCCGCCTGAACGGCGAGATCGCCTGCCGGCCAGATATCTTGCCGCCCTTCGGCAAACAGCAGGTAGATCTCCGCCGACCAGCGGCCGATGCCCTTGATGCGGGTGAGCTCGGCAATCGCTTCCTCGTCGTCCGACGGAAGGTTTTCCAGATCGAGCTCGCCGCCTGCCACCAGTTCGCACAGGCTGCGCGCATAACCCTGTTTCTGGCGCGACAGCCCGCAGCCGCGCAGCGTGTCGAAATCTCGTGCGAGCAGTTCGTGTGCGTGCATTTCCTCGCCCAGCTCGGCCTCGAGCTTGTTCCATACCGATGATGCTGCCGCCACGCTTACCTGCTGGCCCACGATGGTGCGCAGGAGCGTGCGATAGCCCTTCGGGCGAATACGCTCTTCGGGATAGCCGACGCGTTCGAGCGCGCCTGCGACCACGGGGTCGTCCGAGGCCACCGCATCGAGATGCTCGCGTATCTGCGTCTTGGTGAGACCCATAGTGTGACTTGCCTTCCCGCCTCGCTTTGAATAGCAGCCCTTCGCATACGGCCCGCGCGGCGGGCGACGCAACACAGGAATGCATCGATGCCCAAGCTGATCGTCACCACCCGTGAAGGCGAAACTTCCGAAATCCAGGTCGAAGACGGCCTGACCGTGATGGAAGCCATCCGCGACAACGGCTTCGATGAGTTGCTGGCGTTGTGCGGCGGTTGCTGCAGCTGCGCGACCTGCCACGTGCATGTCGATCCCGAATTCACCGGCAAGCTTCCGGAAATGAGCGAAGATGAGGACGACCTTCTCGAGAGCTCGGACCACCGCGTCGAAACCTCGCGTCTCTCCTGCCAGATTCCCTTCACCGGCGATCTCGACGGGCTGAAGGTTACTATTGCCCCTGAAGATTGATGTTGTTTGCGTGAGGGGGCACCCGCGCCTACCTCGGCCAGCATGACACAAATTCCCGTACGCGAGCATACGCTCGACCTGATCGGCAATACTCCGCTGGTGCGGCTCGAAGGCCCCAGCAAGGAAGCCGGCTGCGACATTTATGGCAAATGCGAATTCGCCAACCCCGGCGCTTCGGTAAAGGACCGCGCTGCGCTCTACATCATCCGCGATGCAGAAGCGCGCGGCGAGCTGAAGCCGGGCGGCTGCGTGGTTGAAGGCACTGCCGGCAACACCGGCATCGGCATCGCGCTGGTGGCCAATGCGCTGGGCTACAAGACGATCATCGTCATGCCTGACAACCAGTCAGCTGAGAAGATGGCGACCCTGCGCGCACTGGGTGCCGAACTCGTCACCGTGCCGCCGACCAAATATGCCGACCCCAATCACTTCCAGCACGTCTCGCGCCGCATGGCGGAAGAGACCGAGGGCGCGATCTGGGCAGGCCAGTTCGACAATACCGCCAACCGCAAGGCGCATATCGAGGGCACGGCAAAGGAAATCTGGGAGCAGACCGGAGGCCGGATCGACGGCTTCACCTGCGCGGCTGGTACCGGCGGCACGATCGCCGGGGTCGGAATGGGCCTCAAGGAATTCGACGAGAACGTCGTGATCGCGCTGACCGATCCGCACGGCGCGGCACTCTATAACTACTACGCAAACGGCGAACTGAAGGGCGAGGGCTCCTCGGTCGCCGAGGGCATCGGGCAGGGCCGCATCACCGGCAACCTCGAAGGCGCGCCGATCGATACGCAGTTCCGCATTTCGGACGAGGAAGGCCTCGGCTGGGTTGCGCGGCTGCTGCGCGAAGAAGGCCTCTGTCTCGGCCTGTCGAGCGGGATCAATGTCGCCGGCGCCATCGCGCTGGGCAAGCAGCTTGTGGCCGAAGGGCGCGAGAATCCCCGCGTCGTGACCATCCTTTGCGATACCGGCTTCCGCTACCTCTCGACGCTCTACAATGCCGACTGGCTGCGCTCGAAGGACCTGCCGGTTTTCGAGTGGCTCGAAGACGGCGATTGACGCGAGCGGCGGCAGCGCCCAAGTTTTGGGCCATGCCACGCCATTTCGACCTTACCCGTGACAAGCCGACCCTCGAGGATGTGACCGACGTGCCGCTCGGCGGCACGCGCGCACAGGCCATGCAGCGCCTGCAGGTGGGTGTCGGCGGCGTGGTGCTGATGATCCTCCTCGTCGGCCTTGCCAGCCTCATCCAGGACCGTACCCGCGAAGTCGATGCGGCCGCGGTTCCGGCAGCTGCGCCGACCACCGAGCCGAGCGCCGCGCCGACGCAGAACGATCCGCTGGTCGAAGCAGGCGTCGTTCCCGACCTGCCCGCCCAGCCGACGCCCACGCAGTCGCCTGCCGTCGTTCCGGAACAGGGCAGCCAGAATGCCGACCAGCCTGCGCGCTAGCGTGCTCGCCATATCGCTGGGACTGCTGCTGGCCGCGTGCAATGCCGCGCCGGAGGCCAGTGGCGATCTTGGCGGTGGCGAAAGCGGACCGACGCTGGGTCTCTTCAGCACGCTGCCAATCTACTGGGGCGAGGGCGCGGACATCTCTTCGATGATCGAAGGGGGAAGCCAGCCAGGATGGGTACGCGCACAACTGGAGGAAGATCGCACGCTGACGCCACTCGATACGCTCGAGGCAGATGCGCTCGAAGGGCTGGAAGAGGTCGTGCTCGCCCAGCCGAGACCGCTTGCGCCATCGGAAAACGTGGCTTTCGACGCCTGGCTGCGCGCTGGCGGAAAGGCGCTCATCTTTGCCGATCCCGTGCTCACCCAGCACAGCGAGTTCGCGATCGGCGATCCGCGCCGTCCGCACGACATGGTGCTCATCTCTCCGCTGCTCACGCGCTGGGGCCTCGAGCTGAAATTCGACGATGCGCAGTCCGAAGGGCAACGCGAGGCGGCATTTGGACAAGTCGCCGTCCCGGTGGAGCTTGCAGGCGAGTTCGAAAGCTCGGGAGAAGATCCGAAGGCGCAATGCACGATAGCCGAAAGCGGCATCGCCGCTCGCTGCAGCGTGGGTGAGGGCGAGGTGCTCCTGATCGCCGATGCGGCGCTTCTGGACGACCACTACGACACGCCCGAACGCCGCGAAGCGCTCGCCGCTCTCACCGCTTCCATCTTCGGCGACTAGGCAGCCACGGGAAATTGCGGGACTCGGCCCGGGATAATCCGGGACTCGGGCGGGGAAAGCACGGGATTACCCGTGATTCTCGGGACTTTTCCGTGGTTTGCATTTACGCTTTGGCAAGGATTGGGTGCACTGTTCACAGAAATAAGTGATTTAAAATCAACTAGTTGCAGACTAATCCCGTAAAATCCCGCAATTTTCCCTTCCATCCCCGCGCCTCCCGCGATAAATCCAACACACATCGGACATGCCAGTGTCTTTGCGCGCATCGCCATTCGCGAAGCGGGCCGGCGGAGCTTTGCGCTTCGGCGGACGGGGGAGCTGTGTCCGGGGAGGACGATAAACGCCAGCTGGGGACAGGGCAGTGCAATTCGGAGGGTACAGCGGACAAGCCTACTCGCCTGCGGGCGATAAAGGCCGCTTTGTGCTCCCGCCGCTGTTCCGCAAGGCCGTGAAGGAAAGCTCCGACGGCCGCGTTCTGTGCCTCATGAAGCATCCGACCTGGAACTGCCTCACCGGCTTCGGCCTTTCGCGCAAGAACGAACTCGACGCCCAGCTCGATCGCGAGGAAGAACTCGCATACAAGGTCGGCCGCGACTTCGACCGCGACACCCGCGCCAGCCAGCTCTTCGGCTTCGTCGAACTGCCCTTCGACGACAGCGGCCGCTTCGTCATGCCCGAACACCTGCGCACTCTCGGCCGGATCGAGGATGGCCTCTACTTCCAGGGCGGTGGCCGCTTCTTCACCTTGTGGAACCCTGCGCAGCTCGCCGAAATGGGCGACGACTGGGCCAGCGCCAAGGCGGCCTGCGAAAGCTTCCTTGCCGACGCGAAAGCGAAGGGCAAATGAGCGAAGCACCCCACATCCCCGTCCTCCTCGACGAGGTAATCGAGGCACTCGACCCGCAGCCGGGCGACGTGCTGATCGACGCGACATTCGGCGCGGGCGGCTACACTCGGGCGCTTCTGGAGCGCGGTGCCGTCGTGCATGCGTTCGACCGGGATCCCGACGCTATTGCTGCGGGTCGCACCTGGCGGGAGACGGAGGAAAATCCGCCCCGCCTCATTCTTCATCCGCATCGTTTCTCTGAAATGCTCGAAGTCATGCGCGATGCCGGCGTCGAAAGCGTCGACGGCGTCGTCATGGATATCGGCGTTTCCTCGATGCAGCTCGACCAGGCCGAGCGCGGCTTTGCCTTCTCCGCCGATGGCCCGCTCGACATGCGCATGAGCCAGGAGGGCGAAAGCGCTGCGGACTTCCTCAACACTGCCGAGGAAAGCCGGATCGCGGACGTGATCTACCAGTTTGGCGAGGAACGCCAGTCGCGCCGCGTGGCCCGCGCGATCGTCGCCGCGCGCCCGCTGGAGACGACCGGCGATCTGGCGCGCGTCGTGCGCAAGGCGCTTGGCTACAAGCCGAGCGACAAGAAGGACCCGGCCACCCGCACATTCCAGGCCATCAGAATTCACGTGAACGGCGAGCTCGACGAACTGTCCCAAGGGTTGTCGGCTGCCGAACACCTGCTGCGCGAAGGGGGCCGCCTCGCGGTGGTCAGCTTCCACAGCCTCGAAGACCGGATCGTCAAGCGCTACCTGCGCGAGGCATCCTCGACCCCGAGCGCCTCGCGACATGTCCCCATGGTCGCGCAGGTCGATCCGGTCTTCTCAAGAGTTTCCAAGGCGATCAAGCCGTCGCAGGCCGAAATCGAGCGCAACCCGCGCTCGCGTTCCTCCGTGCTCCGCCACGCCGTGCGCACCTCCACTCCGGCGAGGGAGGCGGCATGACGACGCACACCTCCCGCCTGCGCCAGATAGGCTGGCTCGTGCTGCTCGGTGCGTGCCTCGCTGCGTTCCTCGCGCTGACTTTCAAGGTCAACGCGGTGAAGAGCGACGTGCGCCTCGTCGAACGCCAGATCATCGCGGCAGAGCGCGCCAAGCAGATGCTCGAAACCGAGTTCCAGACCCGCGCCAACCAGCACCAGCTGGCAGACTGGAACCGGGTCGAATTCGGCTACAGCGCCCCGCGCGCCGACCAGTATCTCGAACAGGAGCGCCAGCTTGCCGTGCTCGGCACTCCGCGCGGTATCGGTGCGCCGCAGCCCATTCGTGTCGCCATGGCCGACGCCGGCGAGAGCGAGGAAGAGGGGCTGTTCGACGAATGGCTCGGCTCGGACGATGCAAAGCAGGTCGCAGTCGTGCAACCGGCTGAACCGTCCCGGCGCCTTGCGAGCAGCCTCGCCCAGCGACTGGCCCAGCCCGCTCGTGTCTCGGTAGCAGCGGCAGAGGTTGGCCAGTGAACGCTTTCTCCGCTCTCCACGGTGGCCCGGGGGCGGTGAGCATGGCGATGGCAAGTGGGCGGGTCCAACTCGTCACCATCCGCCAGCAATCGCTCGATCTTGCGCGCTGGCGCGTTCTCTGGATCGCGGTCGGCTTCGCTTTCGTGGCCCTGCTTGCACTCACGCGGATCGCCTATCTCGGCATCGGCGGCGAGGGTGCGCGCGCGACCTCTCTGGAAGACGCGCTGCTTCCCTCGCGCGGCCAGATCGTCGATCGCAACGGCGTGCCCATGGCGCGAGCCTTCCCGGCCTATGCCCTGTGGTTCAATCCCAAGGCGATGGGCGAAGACGGCGCGCCGCTCGTCGGAACGCCGGAAGGCGTGGCGGCCAAGCTCAAGGCGATTTTCCCCGACCTCGACCAGAAGGAAGTCGCTGCCCAGCTCGCCAGCGGCAAGGCGGGCTACATCCGCAAGCGCTTGCTGCCCGAGGAAGCCAACCGCGTCCACGAACTGGGCGAACTCGCGCTCGAAATGCCGACCGAAGAAGACCGCCACTATCCGCAAGGCAAGATGGCGGCGCACGTGCTCGGTTATGTCGCTGCCGACGGCAAGGGCCGAGTCGGCATGGAGCAGGTCTTCGACGATCACCTTTCCAGCCCGCTGACTCGTGGCACGCCGGTCGCGCTGTCGATCGACGTTCGTGTGCAGGGCGCCCTCGAGGACGAACTGCGTCGCGGCATGAAGCTGACCCGCGCGCAGGGCGGTGCGGGTATCGTGCTCGATGTCGACACGGGCGAAGTCATTGCGCTCGCCAGCCTTCCCGAATTCGATCCGAACAAGATCGATGCCGAGGGCGAGAAGCTGATGTTCAACCGCGTGACCAACCAGGTCTACGAGCTCGGCTCCACCTTCAAGCCGCTGACCGTGGCAGCCGCGATCGACAGCGGCATGCTGCGCGACCTCGGCCGCGACTTCGACGCTTCACCGGTCACGGTCGGTCGCTTCACGATCCGCGACAGCCACAAGATGGACCCGGAAATGAATGCGGTGGAGACACTGATCCACTCGTCGAACACGACGACCGCGCGTATCGCCGACGAGCTCGGTGCGGAACGCCTTCGTCGCTACATGATAGATCTGGGTATGAACGCCCGTCCTGAAATCGAAATTCCCGCGCGCGGCTTTCCTATCTGGCCGGGCGACAAGTGGCCGCGTCTGACCAACATGACCGTCGGCTTCGGACACTCGATCGCGGTGACGCCGCTCCACCTCGCCAGCGCCTATGCAGCCATGGTCAATGGCGGCGTCTATCGCCCGGCCACGCTCAAGAAGCTCGGCCCGGGCGAGGCGCCCAAGGGCCGCCGCGTATTCAAGGCTTCGACTTCCAGCCGCATGCGCCAGATGCTGCGCGCCATCTCGGTCTATGGCACCGGCCGCAGCGCCGATGCTCCCGGTTACCGCGTGGGCGGCAAGACCGGCTCGGCCGAGAAGCCGGGCGGTAAGGCCGGCTATCGCAAGACTGCGCTGGTCTCGACCTTCGCAGCGGCCTTCCCGATGGATCGCCCGCGCTATGTCGTGATCGCCATGCTCGACGAGCCGCGCGGCACGCTTGCCAGCTCCTACCAGCGTACCGCCGCCTGGAACGCAGCGCCCATCGTGGGCCGTCTCGTGCCGCGTATCGGCCCGCTGATCGGGGTGCTTCCCGACGACACGCGCGACATCGACATTTCCGCCATCACCCCGCTCATTCCGGAGGCGCAGGATGAAGCTGAGTAAGCTCTGCGCCCAGGCCGGGATCGCGTGTCCGGGCGATGGCGAGGTCAATGTGACCGGCTTCGCGATCGACAATCGCAAGGTCGCGCCCGGCACGGTCTTCGGTGCATTCCAGGGCACGAAGGTCAATGGCGAGGACTTCATCCCCGCCGCTATCGAGGCCGGCGCCGTAGCCGTCATCGCGCGCGCAGAGGCGAAGGTGGACGGTGCGATCCACATCGCCAGCGATAATCCGCGCAAGACTTTCGCCGAACTGGCCGCGCAGTTCTTCACGCCCGTTCCGGAGCACATCGTTGCGGTTACGGGTACCAACGGGAAGACCAGCTGCGTCGAGATGACCCGCCAGATATGGCGCATGTCGGGCGAGCGCGCCGCGAGCATCGGTACGCTTGGTGTCACCACGCCCGACGAGAGCGTTTCGACCGGTCTCACCACGCCCGATATCGTCACCTTCCTTTCGAACATGAGCGGGCTGGCTCGCGAAGGCGTGACGCATGTCGCCTACGAGGCATCGAGCCACGGCCTGTCGCAGTATCGCAACGAGGGCATCCCGGTCGAAGCAGCCGGCTTCACCAATTTCAGCCGCGACCACCTCGATTACCACGCGGACATGGAAGACTATTTCGCTGCCAAGATGCGCCTCTTCGACGAGGTCGTCTCGGACGATGCGACTGCGGTCATCTGGATGGGCGCGGGCGACAGCGGGTGGAATAAGCGCGTCGTCGAACACGCCGAGAAACGCGGTCTCGCCATCATGACCGTGGGCGAGGAGGGTGAGGACATCCATCTCTCACGCCGCGAGCCGACGCAGCTCGGCCAGTCGTTGACGGTCGAGCACGCGGGGACCGAACGCACCATCAACTTGCCGCTGATCGGCGCCTACCAGGTGTCGAACGCGCTCGTTTCGGCCGGCCTTGCGCTGGCGAGCGGGATCGATGCGAGCCGCGTCTGGGATGCGGTTGCGCGCCTCCAGCCCGTGCGCGGGCGGCTCGAGCGTGCCGTCATCGCTCCGAGCGGCGCACCCGTATATATCGACTATGCCCACACGCCCGACGCGCTCGAGGCCGCGATTGCGGCGCTGCGTCCGCATGTCTCGGGCAGGCTCATCACCGTTTTCGGCGCGGGCGGCGATCGTGACCACGGCAAGCGCGCCCCGATGGGCGAAGCCGCTGCCAAGGCGAGTGACCTCGTCATCGTCACCGACGACAATCCACGCGGCGAAGATCCTGCGGAAATCCGCCGCCAGGTGCTTGAAGGCGCGCCGCAAGCGCGCGAGGTCGCAGGCCGCCGCGAAGCCATCCATGCTGCCATTGCCGAAGCGGGCAGGGACGACATCGTCCTCGTCGCGGGCAAGGGACACGAAACGGGTCAGATAATCGGATCGGGAGAAAACATGCGGGTCCATCCCTTCGACGACGTGGAAGTCGCACGCGAATGCGCGGCGCTTATTGCAAGAGGTGACGCGTGAGCGCCGCCATCCTGCGCCACCCGGCCTATCAGGAATGGCCTGCCGATCCGCGCGACCGCCTCCCGCTCACCCTTTGGGACGCACAAAGCATTGCCGAGGCGGTCGGCGGACAGGCTTCGGGGGACTTCCAGGTCTCCGGGGTCGAAATGGACAGCCGCGATGTCGTGAACGGCGACCTCTTCTTCGCCCTCAAGGGCGAGGCGATGGACGGCCACCGTTTCCTCGACAAGGCTTTCGAGAACGGGGCTGCCGCTGCCGTGGTCGATCGCCCGGTCGACTATCCGCATATCCTCGTCGAGGACACCAATGAGGCGCTCGAAGCGCTCGCTGCGGCCTCGCGGGCACGCACCGAGGCGAAGATCATCGGTGTCACAGGATCGGTCGGCAAGACCGGGGTCAAGGAAGCCATCTTCGCAGCTCTCGAGCGCGCAAGCCGCGGCGCGGCGCATCGCTCGACGCGCAGCTACAACAACCATGTCGGCGTGCCGCTCAGCCTCGCGCGCATGCCCGCCCGCAGCCGTTTCGGCATTTTCGAAATGGGCATGAACCACAAGGGCGAGATCGAAGGCCTGACCGCGCAGGTCCGTCCGCATGTCGCCGTCATCACCACGATCGCACCCGCGCATATCGAGAACCTCGGTTCGATGGAGGCGATCGCCGATGCCAAGGCGGAAATCTTTGCCGGGCTTGAGCAAGGCGGCATCGCCGTGATCCCCGCCGACAGCGAATATTTCGAGCGCCTGCGTCTCGCCGCGCTGCGCAAGGGCGCAAAGGTCGTCAGCTTCGGTCGCTCGAAGAAGGCTGACATGCGCCTGCTCGATGCGATCCCGAGCGCCAATGGCGGCAGTCTCGTTACTTGCGAATTCGACACCGGACGCCTGTGCTACACGGTCGCCGAACCGGGCGAGCACTGGGTTGCCAACTCGCTCGCCGTGATGGCCGCGGTGCGCGCTGCCGGCGGTGACATGGCCGCAGCCGGTCTCGCGCTTGCCGAGATGGGCGGGCTCAAGGGGCGCGGCGAGCGCCACGGCATCGATGCACCTGGCGGCAAGGCGCTGCTGATCGATGAAAGCTACAACGCCAATCCCGCCAGCATGCGCGCCACGCTCGCGCAGCTCGGCCAGACACCCTCGAGCCGCCGCATCGCCGTGCTGGGCTCGATGAAGGAGCTCGGCGACTTCGCCGCCAAGTTCCATGCAGGCCTGTCCGAGAGCCTGATTTCCGCAGATGTCGACTATGCGTTGCTTGTGGGCGACGAGATGGGCGCTCTGGCGCGGGAATTGGGGAAACCGGCCTTCAACTCGCTTGGCAAGCCGCTCGAGTGGGAGCATTGCAAATCTGCCGAGGAGGCCATCGCATTGCTGGAGGATTTCGGCATCGTCGCAGGCGATGCCGTGCTGGTGAAGGGCTCTAACTCGGTCGGGCTCGGCAAGCTCGTCGAACACTTTACCTAGGGAAGCCAAGCCGCCCGATGCTCTATTTCCTCGCCGAGTATTTTAATTTCGAAGGGCTGTTCAACCTCGTCCGCTACCAGACGGCGCGTGCAGGCGCGACGCTGCTCACGGCGCTGCTGATCGGCCTCGTCATCGGCCCCCGCTTCATCGACATGCTGCGCGTGCGCCAGGGCAAGGGCCAGCCGATCCGCGAGGACGGGCCGCAGACGCATCTCGCCAAGGTCGGTACGCCCACCATGGGCGGCCTGATGATCCTGATCAGCCTGACGCTGTCCATGCTGCTCTGGATGGACCTGTCCAATCCCTTCGTCTGGGCCTGCATGGCGGTGACCGGCGGCTTCGGCCTGATCGGCTTCCTCGACGATTACGACAAGGTCAGCAAGGCCAGCCACAAGGGCGTTTCGGGCAAGGTCCGGCTGCTGTTCGAGTTCATCGTCGCAGGCGCAGCGAGCTGGCTCATCGTCAGCCAGATCAACACCTTCCTCTACGTCCCCTTCATCAATGACTTCGGCATCGAGCTGGGGCCGTTCTACTTCGTCTTCGCCGCCTTCGTGATCGTGGGCGCGGGCAATGCGGTGAACCTCACCGACGGGCTCGACGGCCTTGCGACCATGCCGGTGATCATCGCCGCGGGCACCTTTGCAGTCATCGCCTATCTCGTGGGCCGCGTGGACTATTCCGAATATCTCGGCATTCCGCATGTCCCGGGCGCAGGGGAGCTTGCGATCTTCTGTGCGGCGATCATGGGGGCGGGGCTCGCCTTCCTCTGGTTCAACGCGCCGCCGGCCGCCGTCTTCATGGGCGACACCGGCTCGCTGGCCCTTGGCGGCGCGCTTGGCGCGATCGCCGTTGCCACCCACCACGAAGTCGTCCTCGCGATCGTCGGCGGGCTCTTCGTCTTCGAGGCGCTTTCGGTCATCATCCAGGTCTTCTGGTTCAAGCGCACGGGGCGGCGGGTCTTCCGCATGGCCCCCATCCACCACCATTTCGAGCAGCTCGGCTGGTCCGAGAGCAAGGTCGTCATCCGCTTCTGGATCGTCGCCATCGTGCTCGCACTCCTGGGGCTGGCAACGCTCAAGCTCAGATGATCACCTCGCCCGCCTGGAAGGACAAGAAATACGCGGTGCTCGGCCTCGCGCGGTCCGGCCGGGCGACGGTCGAGGCGCTTCTGGCCGCGGGCGCGGACGTGCTGGTGTGGGACGACCGCGAGGAGGCGCGCGAGCCTTACAATGGGCGCTGCGCGATCGGCGATCCGCTCGAAGCGGACCTTACCGGATATGCGGGCGTCATCGTCAGCCCCGGCGTCCCGCTCAACACCCACCCGATCAAGCCCCATGCCGACAAGTTCGGCGTGCCAGTGATTGGCGATGTCGAACTGTTCGCACAGGCGCGCGAGCACCTGCCGGCGCACAAGGTCGTCGGCATTACGGGCACCAACGGCAAGTCGACCACCACCGCGCTGGTCCACCATATCCTCAAGACCGCAGGCGTGCCGACCACCATGGGCGGCAATATCGGCCTGCCGATCCTCGAGCAGGAGCCTCTGCCGGAAGGCGGGGTCTATGTACTGGAGCTGTCGAGCTACCAGATCGACCTGACCTATTCGCTCGATTGCGATGTGGCGGTGCTGCTGAACATCACGCCGGATCATCTGGACCGGTATGATGGGGACTTCGCGAAGTATGCGGCGAGCAAAGCGCGACTCTTTTCGATGCAGTCCGCCAACCAGTTCGCTGTAGTCGATTACCGCGCCGAAGCAGATGAAGGCGTGCTTGACCACGCTGAGGACCCGTTGATTCAATTCATCGACGACATCGATCCGGGCGACCAAGAAACATGGCTTGCGCTACAAGGACCACATAATCGGCAGAACGCTTCTGCGGCGAAGGCTGTTTGTGAAGATCTAGGCTTGTCGAGTGATGAAATTGCCGAAGGTCTTCGCACATATGGCGGTCTCCCGCATCGCATGGAACGTGTCGCGGAAATCTCCGGTGTTGCCTACGTCAACGACAGCAAGGGGACGAACACCGCTGCCTCCGCTCCCGCGCTCGCGGCCTTCGACAACATCCACTGGATCCTCGGCGGCCTCGCCAAGGAGCCGGGTCTGGGCGAGTGCGAGGCCGAACTGCCCCACGTCAAAGCCGCCTACACCATCGGCAAGGCCGGGCCGGACTTTGCCGCGCTGCTGGAAGGCCGCGTGCCGGTGGAACAGTGCGAAACGCTTGATCGCGCGGTGACGGCAGCTGCCGCCAAGGCAGAGGCGGGCGACACCGTCCTGCTCTCGCCCGCCTGCGCGAGCTTCGACCAGTACACCGACTTCGAGAAGCGCGGCGAGCATTTCCGCGAGCTGGTGGAGGCGCTGGCATGAATGCGCAGCAGCCCTTCGTTCCCGGCGCCAAGCGCAAGCCTGCGCATATCCCGGGCGGCAAGCTTTCGCGCTGGAGCCAGATCAAGATCTGGTGGCGCGAGATCGACCGGGTGCTGCTCGGCCTGATCCTTCTCCTGATGGCGCTCGGCACCATCGCGGTCGCAGCGGCGAGCCCTGCAAGCGCCAACCGCCTGTCGACTTCGGCCGAGACACTCGACCCCCTCTACTTCTTCTGGCGGCACCTGATCTGGCAGGTCATTGCATTGGGCGTGCTTGTCGGTGCCTCGCTCCTGACCCGGGAGAACGCGCGGCGTCTCGGCGTGCTGCTGGCAGGCGGGATGATCGGTCTCATGTTCCTCGTTCCCTTCATCGGGGTGGAGATCAACGGCGCGCGGCGCTGGATCAATCTCGGCATGCAGTTCCAGCCGTCCGAATTCCTGAAGCCCGCCTTTGCCATCACCCTGGCGTGGATCCTGTCATGGCGGATGCGCGATCCGAACCTTCCGGTGCTGACCATCGCGACCGGTGTGCTGGTGCTCATTGCCGCTTTGCTCATGCTGCAGCCGAACCTCGGCGGTACCATCCTGTTCGGCGGCGTTTGGTTCGTGATGGTCGTCCTCTCGGGCGTGGAGGTGAAAAAGCTCGGCGCTGTGATCGGCGGTGCACTCGCCGCACTGACCGCGACCTATTTCCTCTACGACAACGCGCGTCACCGCATCGATTCCTTCTTCGGCGGCGGCACTGCTTTCGACCAGGTCGACCTTGCCAGTCGCACGCTCGTGGCTGGCGGCTGGACCGGTGCTGGCTACGGCCTCGGCATTCGCAAGATGAGCCTGCCAGAGGCGCATACCGACTATATCTTCTCGGTCATCGGCGAGGAATTCGGCCTTATCGCCTGCGCGGTGATCGTGTGCCTCTACCTTGCCATCATTGTACGGGTGCTGATGCGGCTGGTGGACGAGGACGACCTGTTCGCGCTGCTCGCCGGAACCGGCCTTGTCGCGCTGCTCGGCGGGCAGGCCTTCATCAATATCCTCGTGAACCTCCAGCTCTTCCCCTCGAAGGGCATGACGCTGCCGTTGGTGAGCTACGGCGGGTCCTCGACCATCGCCATCTGCCTTACCGTCGGGCTGCTCGTCGCAGTCACGCGGCGCAATCCCTATCTCAAGACCACCACAAGGGGACTTGGCGACCTGCTGGGCATCGGGCAGGGGGATGGAATGAATGCAAACAAGGCGCGCAGCACGCGCGAAATCCACCAATGACCGGGTCGTCACGTCATTATGTCCTCGCTGCCGGCGGTACCGGCGGTCATTTGCTTCCGGCATTCGCGCTGGCAGGCGAGCTCGAGCGGCGCGGCCACCATGTCGCGCTGATCACCGACGAGCGCGGCGAGGCGATCCCCGGCAAACCCGACTTCATGCCCGCGCATGTCATTCCTGCAGGCCGCTTCGGCAAGAACCCGTTGCAATGGCTGAGGGGCGCGAAATCCGTGCTCGAAGGCCGCAAGATGGCGCTGCGCCTGTTCGACAGCTTCCAGCCGAGCGCGGTCGTCGGCTTCGGCGGCTATCCCTCGCTTCCTGCAATCCTCGCCAGCACTTCGGCGGGCATTCCCACCATCGTGCATGAGCAGAACGCCGTGCTCGGCCGCGTGAACCGCCTGCTGGCAGGCCGCGTCGAGGCGATCGCGACTGCCTATCCCGATGTGCAGCGCCTCAAGCCCGCGCACCAGGGCAAGACCTACCTGGTCGGCAATCCCGTGCGCCACGAGGTCCTCTCGCTGCGCGACGAACCATTCCCGGCCTATGGCGAAGACGGACTGCTGCGCGTCCTCGTGACCGGCGGCAGCCAGGGCGCGCGTGTCCTTTCCGAGATCGTGCCCGATGGCCTCGCCATGCTGCCCCCCGCGATCCGCCAGCGCCTGCAGGTCACCCAGCAGTGCCGCCCCGAGGATCTCGACGCGGTGCGCGAGCGCTATCGCAACCACGGCATCCCGGCAGAGCTCGCTACCTATTTCGAAGATATGGCGACGCGGCTGGCCGATGCGCATCTCTTCATCGGGCGCGCGGGCGCATCGACGATTGCCGAGCTGACCGCTGTCGGCCGTCCGGCCATCCTCATCCCGCTGCCCATCGCGACCGACGATCACCAGGCCGCCAACACCCGCGAAATGGCCAAGGCCGGCGGGGCGCGGATGATCCGGCAGGAAAAGTTCGAGGCCAAGGAACTGGCCAAGCAGATCCGTGTCCTTGCGGACGATCCGCAGGGGCTCGCCAACGCAGCGCACGCCGCGTGGAACTGCGGCCGTCCCAAGGCGGTCGAAGACCTCGCCGACCTCGTGGAGAGCTTCGGCGGAGCGGACATGATGGATGTCATCCGCGTGGGCGGAAACAATGCCCGCGGTGCAACACAGGGGCAGGTCGCAGGCCAGGGCGCCAAGCGGGAGAGCGCGGAATGAAGGGCGTACCTACCGATATCGGGACCATCCATTTCGTCGGCATCGGCGGCATCGGCATGTCGGGCATCGCGGAGGTGATGAACAACCTCGGCTATTCGGTGCAGGGTTCGGACATCAACGAGGGTCCCACTGTCGAGCGGCTGCGCGAGCAGGGCATCGACGTGAAGATCGGCCATGCGCCCGAGAACGTCGAAGGTGCCGCAGTGGTGGTCACTTCGACCGCGGTTCGCCGGACCAATCCCGAGGTCGCGCACGCGCTCGAAAACCGCATCCCGGTCGTGAAGCGCGCGGAAATGCTCGCCGAGCTCATGCGCCTCAAGTCGACCATCGCGGTCGCCGGAACGCACGGCAAGACAACCACCACCAGCATGATCGCCGCGCTGCTCGACAGCGGCAAGGTCGATCCCACGGTCATCAATGGCGGCATTATCGAACAGTACGGTTCGAACGCCCGCCTCGGTGACAGCGACTGGATGGTGATCGAGGCCGATGAGAGCGACGGCAGCTTCCTCCGCCTCGACGGCACGATTGCGGTAGTCACCAACATCGATCCAGAGCACCTCGATCACTATGGTGATTTCGAAGGAGTGAAGGACGCCTTCGTCGAGTTCATCCACAATGTGCCGTTCTACGGCGCGGCGATCCTGTGCATCGACCACCCGGAAGTGCAGGCCGTGATCGGCAAGGTCCGTGACCGCCGCGTGGTGACCTACGGCTTCAACCTGCAGGCCGATATCTGCGGGGTGAATGTCCAGCCGCATGAAGGCGGCAACCGCTTCGACGTGATCGTGCGCCAGCGAGGTCCCAAGGACCAGGCCGAAGACCGCCGGATCGAGAACGTGACGCTCCCGATGCCCGGTCGCCACAACGTCCAGAACGCGCTCGCCGCGATCGCCGTTGCAATCGAGATGGGCTGTCCGGACGAGGTCATCTGCAACGGCTTCGACAGCTTCAGCGGTGTGCGCCGGCGTTTCACCAATGTCGGCACCGTGGCCGGCGCGACCGTGATCGACGATTACGGCCACCACCCGGTCGAAATCCGCGCCGTGCTTTCTGCTGCTCGCGAGTCTGCAAAGAACCGCGTCATCGCAGTGGTCCAGCCGCATCGCTACACGCGCCTGCGCGACCTGATGGAAGACTTCCAGAGCGCCTTCAACGAGGCCGACCAGGTCTACGCAGCGCCCGTCTATGCTGCGGGCGAAGACCCGATCGAGGGCGTCGACAGCGCCGCGCTCGTGGCGGGTCTCAAGTCGCGCGGACACCGCTCGGCCGAAACGGTCGAGAACCGCGAGGACCTTGCAGCGAAACTCGCTGGGGAAATCGAAGAGGGCGATCTTATCGTCTGCCTCGGGGCAGGCGACATTACGAAATGGGCAGCGGGACTCGCCGATGCCATCGAAAGGGAACGCGCTTCGTAATGGATCAGCCGGGTGATGTCTGGAACTGGGATGACGGAATGGCGCCCGATTGCGCTGTCGAAGGCGGGATCGAAGCGCCTGTCGACACGTCCGGCCTGCGCGGCACGCTGACGCCCGATGCGCCGCTCGCCAAGCTCGTCTGGTTCAAGAGCGGCGGCAATGCCGACTGGCTGTTCGAGCCGGCCGATCTCGACGATCTCAAGAATTTCCTGTCCCGCCTCGACGGCACACTGCCGGTCATGGCGCTCGGCCTCGGTTCGAACATGATCGTCCGCGATGGCGGCGTGCCCGGCGTCGTGATCAAGCTCGGCAAGCCTTTCGCCAAGGTCGAAACGCATGACGACCACACGGTCACATGCGGCGGCGGTGCGCACGGCATCCTCGTTGCCAGCAGCGCGCGAGATGCGGGCATTGCCGGCCTCGAATTCATGCGCGGCATTCCGGGCACCGTCGGCGGCTTCGTGCGGATGAACGGCGGGGCCTATGGCCGCGAGGTCAGCGACGTGCTGATCGATTGCGAGGTCGTGATGCCCGATGGCCAGCTGATCACGCTGCCCGCCGCCGACCTCCAGTACACCTACCGCCATTCCGCGCTGCCCGATGGCGCGGTGGTCGTCGCTGCCCGTTTCCAGGGCGAGCCGGGCGATCCCGAAGCGATCGGCGCGAAGATGGACGAGATTGCCGAGGCACGCGAGAATTCGCAGCCGCTCCGCACGAAAACCGGCGGATCGACTTTCAAGAACCCGCCGGGAAAGAAGGCGTGGGAGCTGGTCGATGCGGCCGGTTGTCGCGGCCTGAAAATGGGCGGTGCCCAGGTGAGCGAGAAGCACACCAATTTCCTCCTCAACGTCGACAACGCGACCAGCGCCGACATCGAGGGGCTGGGCGAGGAAGTGAAGCGCCGTGTCTACGAGCATTCGGGCGTCGAGCTCGAATGGGAAATCCAGCGTGTGGGGCGACCGTAAGGACCGAATATGACCGATCTCCCCAAACTCCATGTTGCAGTCCTGATGGGCGGCTGGGCGAACGAGCGCCCGGTCAGCCTCATGTCGGGCGAAGGCGTCGCGAAGGCGCTTGAAGAACGCGGCCACAAGGTCACGCGGATCGATATGGACCGGCAGGTTGCCGCCCGCATCGCCGAAACCGCGCCCGATGTCGTGTTCAACGCGCTCCATGGCGTACCGGGCGAAGATGGTAGCGTGCAGGGCATGCTCGACCTGATGGGCATTCCCTACACCCATTCGGGCCTCGCCACCTCGGTGATCGCCATCGACAAGCAGCTGACCAAGCAGGCGCTGGTGCCGCATGGTATTCCCATGCCCGGCGGGCGCATCGTGAAGAGCGAGGACCTGTTCGAGCGCGATCCGATCGCACGTCCCTATGTGCTGAAGCCGGTCAACGAGGGCAGCTCGGTCGGCGTCGCCATCGTCACCGACGAGAGCAATCACGGCAATCCCATCGCACGCAGCGCCAAGGGGCCGTGGCAGGATTTCCCCGAGCTCCTCGCCGAGCCCTATATTAAGGGCCGCGAAATGACCTCGGCGGTGGTGGATTTCGAGGACGGTCCGCGCGCGCTTGCCGTGACCGAGCTGAAGCCCAAGAGCGGCTTTTACGATTTCGACGCGAAATACACCGACGGCATGACCGACCATATCTGCCCGGCGGATATTCCCGAAGACATCCGCGACCTGTGCCTCGAGATCGCATTGAAGGCGCACAAGGTGCTCGGCTGCAAGGGCACGAGCCGGACCGATTTCCGCTGGGACGAGGAGCAGGGCGAGGACGGTCTCTTCGTGCTCGAGACCAACACCCAGCCGGGCATGACGCCGCTCAGCCTCGTGCCCGAGCAGGCGAAGCACGCCGGCATCGAATATGGCGAGCTGGTCGAGACGATCATCGCCGCCGCACTGCGCGATCACAAGCGCAAGGGACCTGCCGGAGCCAAGGATGGCTAAGGTCAAGCGCAAGCCGACTGGCGTGCGCCGCTCGGCTGCGGCGCGCAGCCGCACGCAAAAGGCACGCGCCGCCAAGCGGCATACCTCTGGCCTTCTCGACCGCGCGATGGCCGCGCTGCCCTTCACCGAGGAGCAGTGGCACAAGTTCTTCATGGTCATGATCGCCGCGGCCGGCCTTACGGTCGCATGGTTTGCGGCCAGCTATGCGGGTGTGCCCGAGATAGCTCGGACTGAGCTTGCCAAGTCGGCGAGCCGCGCGGGCTTCGAGGTCGACCGTGTGCGCGTGACCGGCGTGGAGCGCCTCAGCAAGCAGGCCGTCTTCGAGCGTGTACTGGGCGAGCAGGACCGGCCGATGCCACTGGTCGAGGTCGATGCGATCCGCGATCGGCTGCTGGAGCTTTCCTGGGTGGCCGATGCCCGCGTCTCGCGACAGCTGCCCGACCTGCTGCGCATCGATATCGTCGAGCGTGAGCCGCACGCCGTAGTCCAGAAGCCCGACCGGCTGATCTTGGTCGATGCGAGCGGGCACGAGCTCGAGCCGATTTCGCGCGACGAGGCCGAGGGCATGTTGCTGATCTGGGGGCCGGGCGCGCAGAAGCAGGTCGCCGAGCTTGGCCGCCTGCTCGATGCCGCGCCGGCGCTCAAGCCGCAGATCGCGGGCGCCGAATGGGTCGGCAACCGCCGCTGGAACCTGCGCTTCAAGTCCGGCCAGTTGCTCGCGCTTCCCGAGGGCGACAAAGGGCCGGCCGCACTCGTGAAATTCGCCGAGATGGACGGCCGCAACCGACTGATCGGAGGCAAGGCGGTCGCGATCGACATGCGCGTGCCCGACCGTGCCTATCTGCGCTGCGCGGACGGGCCTTGCCCGCGCGAGATGAGCGCTGCGGTGGAGGGCGAATGATGGCGACGCCCGCGAACGCTCCCTTGCCACGCATCAGCCGCGTCTTTGCCGCGGTCAACATCGGCTCGTTCCGTGTGTCTGCCATGATCATGGGGCAGGCAGAGGACGAGGAGATGATCGTCCTCGGCTCCTCGCACCGCAGGGCCGAGGGCATCAAGCGCGGTTATGTCACCGACATGCGCGCCGCCACGCACGCAATCCGCAGCGCCGTGGAAACCGCAGAGGCGAACGCCAACACCAGCGTTTCGAGCGTATGGATCGGCTGCGCGGGCGCGGGTCTCTCCAGCAAGATTTCGAGCGTCGAGATCGCGATCGGCGGCAGGCGCATCGATGAAGACGATATCGAACACCTGCTGTTTGCAGCGCGCGACCATATCCAGCCCGACGGGCGCATGGTGCTCCATGCCCAGCCGGCGCACTACACGCTCGACGGTGCCCACGGCGTAGCCGACCCGACAGGTCTCCACGCTGAGGCCTTGGGGGTCGACATCCACGTGACGCTCGCCGAGGGCGCACCGGTCCGTAACCTGATCGAGGCGGTGCAAAGTGCCCATCTCGATGTCGAGGGTGTCGTCGCCAGTCCGCTTGCAGCGGCCCATGCATGCCTTTCCTACGAGGAGCGCGATCTTGGTGTGGCGCTGATCGAAATCGGCGCGCAGGTCACCAATGTCTCGGTCCACGCCGGCGGCATGCTGCTTGGCCTCAGGTCGATCCCGGTGGGGTCGAACGACATCACCGATGCAATCGCATCCTCGCTGGGTATCCGGCGCAGCCAGGCCGAGCGCCTCAAATGCGTTGCGGGCTCGGCAATTGCCACGCCGAGCGATCACCGTGAAATGATCCCGGTCAATGCTCCGGGCGACGAGACGGGCGGCCCGCTGGCACGCGGCGCCGACGAGCAGAACCGCATTCCCCGTGCCGAGCTCGTTTCGATTGTCACCGACCGTCTGGGCACGATGACCACCGAGATCGGCAAGGGTCTGAAAGCAATGGGATTTTCGGGTGCGAATGGTGGGCAGGTGGTCCTCACAGGCGGCGGAGCCGAGCTCCACGGGATTGCAGAATTCATGCAGGGCGCGCTCGGGCTGCCGGTCCGCGTGGGCAAGCCACCGGCGCTCCGTGGCCTTCCCGAAGCGCATGCGACACCCGGTTTCGCAACGCTTGCAGGCCTGTGTCTCTACGCGGTCGAGGACCCGGTCGATATTCGCACGGTCGGACCGAGTTACCAGCCGACCCGCCGCTATTCGGGCCTCGGGCTGGTTAACAGGGTCATGCAGGCGGTGCGCGAGTATTTCTGAGCCGCGCGGAATACCGCAGGAAACAACGCTTGGGCCTTGTGGATAAAGGCATTTAACCTTTGCATGCGAGATTCGCTTTGTGCCAAAAGGTGCAAGGACAGGCAGAAGCCGAAATTTATTCCCAAAGGGACCAGTAAATGAGCATCAATATCGGACCCGCTTCCAGCGACGACATGCGCCCCAAGATCATGGTTGTCGGCGTCGGCGGTGCTGGCGGCAACGCCATCGCCAACATGATGGACTCCGAAATCGAAGGCGTTGATTTCATCGTCGCCAACACCGATGCGCAGGCACTGGCCAGTTCGCCGGCTGAAAAGCGCATCCAGCTCGGTCCCGACATTACCGGCGGTCTCGGCGCAGGCGCACGCCCCGAAGTGGGCAAGGCCGCTGCCGAAGAAACGTTCGAAGACATCGAAGACGCGATGGAAGGCGTGAACATGTGCTTCATCGCTGCCGGCATGGGCGGCGGTACGGGTACAGGTGCCGCTCCGGTCATCGCGGAGGCTGCCCGCAAGAAGGGCGTCCTGACCGTGGGCGTCGTCACCAAGCCGTTCCTCTTCGAAGGCACGCGCCGCATGCGCGCCGCAGAAGCCGGCATCGACGAGCTGCAGAAGCACGTCGACACGCTGATCGTCATTCCGAACCAGAACCTGTTCCTGGTCGCCAAGGCAGACACCACCTTCAAGGAAGCCTTCGCGCTGGCCGACGAAGTGCTCCAGCAGGGCGTACGCTCGATTACCGACCTGATGGTGATGCCTGGCCTGATCAACCTCGACTTCGCCGACGTTCGCTCGGTGATGAGCGAAATGGGCAAGGCCATGATGGGCACCGGCGAGGGCGAGGGCGACAATCGCGCTCTCGAGGCCGCCGAACGTGCCATCGCCAACCCGCTGCTCGACGGTGTCAGCATGACCGGCGCCAAGGGCGTGATCATCTCGATCATCGGCGGCGAGGACATGAAGCTACTCGAAGTTGACGAAGCGGCAAACCACATCCGCGAGCTGGTCGACGAAGACGCCAACATCATCTGGGGTTCGGCGTTCAACCCCGAACTCGACGGCAAGATCCGTGTTTCGGTTGTTGCCACCGGTATAGAACAGGACGGTTCGACCGCCTCGGCGCAGCCGCGCAGCTTCTCGATGGCACCGCAGCGTGCACCGCAGCGCCCGGTCCTCGACCTTCAGGAAGACGCTGGCGAGGAAGAGCCGTTCGAACTGAGCGAAGGTCTCTCGGCCGAGCCCGAGCCTGTCGCCGCTCCCGAACCGCAGGCTGAGCCCGAGCCGGAGCCGGTTGCGAGTTTCGAAGAAGAACCTGCCGAAGAGCCGTTTGCCGAGGAAGGTCTTTCGCCGGCCGACGCGGGCGATTTCGGCCACGACGACGATGACGTAGACGGCATCGTCGACCCGCTCGCCGGCATGCGCGAAGAAGAAACCGCGGAATTCGACGACTACGCGGATGAAGGCAGCGTGCCTCCTCCCGCGGACGACAGCGGCTTCGGCGAAGCCGGTGAAGTTTCCGAAGGCTGGACCGACGAGAACGACGGCAACACTCCGCCGCCGCTCGACCTGTCCGATCCGATGGACGACGGGCAGGGCGGCGAGCTCGAGCTCGGTGCCGACCAGATCGCCGAGGGCCAGAGCCCGCTGGCAACCAAGCCAAACCGCGGTCCCGCCGCAGGTGGCGGTTCCGAAGGCGGAGCAGCAGGTGGTGCTGGAGCGGCCGGTGTAGCAGGCGCCGCGGGCGCTGCAGCAGGTGGCGGTACGCCGCAGGGCAGCACGCTGTTCGAGCGGATGGCAAACCTGTCGCGCGGTTCGGGTGCAGTCGAAGATGACGAGGACGAGGATGATGACGAGGGCGGCAGCGGCGCACTCAACATCCCGCGCTTCCTCGGTCGCCAGAACAACCAGTAAGAAGGCCTGAACCTTCGCGCCCCCTGGTGCGTTTGAAAGGCAACATGGTTCGCAAGTCTCGTATGTATTGGGCGGCCGGCGTAGCCGCCTCGGCACTGGTCGCAGGACTGGTTCCTGCTTCGGCGCAGGAAGTCGTGCAGGCCCTGCCTGCGCCCGGGGCACAGGAACTGGGCGATGCGCTCCAGCGCCTTGCGCGCAATTCGGGTGACGTCGCGGCGCTCATCGATGCCGGGGAAGCCGCGCTCAAACTGGGCGATATCGCCGCTGCGATCGGGTTTTTCGGCAGGGCAGAGGATATTGCTCCTTCCAATTCCCGCGTCTCGCTGGGCCTTGCCCGCGCCTATACGCGCTCGCGCCGACCGGTCGAGGCACTCAGGCTCTTCGCCCGTGCAGAGCAGGGCGGAGTCGCCGAAGCGACCATGGCGGCGGATCGCGCGCTCGCATTCGATCTCGTGGGTGACAATGCTAGCGCGCAGGAACTCTACCGACTGGCGCTGTCCGTAGAAGACGATCCCGAGGTGCGCCGCCACCTTGCACTGAGCCAGGCAATTTCGGGCAACAAGCCTGCTTTCGAGGCGACCCTGCTGCCGCTCCTCGAGCAAGGCGACCTTGCCGCGTTCCGCACTCGCGCTTTCGGCCTCGCGATCCTCGGCGAAGCGGATGCCGCGGTCCAGATCGCCAACGACATGATGCGCGCTCCCGCCGCGAACCGTATCGAGCCCTATCTGCGCTACATGCCGCGACTGACCTCGGCGCAGCAGGCCGCCGCCGGATCGCTGGGCGTTTTCCCGCGCACTGCGCTGATCGGGCGGGACGATGCCGATATCGCTGCATACGAGGGATCGTCGGCGGCCAGCGTGCGCAATGCCGATGCCTCGCTCGCGCCGAGCGGTCCGGCTCTCGGCCGGGTGCGCGAGGAACAGGAACGCCGCACCCGCCGCGCTTCCGATCCGCTCGAGCGCACACAGTTGCGCAGGAGGCCGCAGCAGGCTGCTGCAGAGCCCGCCCCGAGGCCGACGCCGACACCAACTCCGACTCCTGCGCCGGCCCCGCCGCCGCCTCCTCCTCCTCCGCCGCCACCTCCGCCGCCACCAGCGCCGGCCCAGAGCGTCGATGACGCATTCGCCAATTTCGACCTTGCGGCAACGGGGACGACGGCGCCGCGCACCGGAGCGGTCGACATCACCGCCATCGAGGCACCGCGCGAGGTGGACGAGCCGTCACCGCCCGCAGAGCCTGCCCGCCACTGGGTGCAGGTCGCCACGGGCAGGGATATCAGCGCGCTCGGTTTCGACTGGCGCCGGATCAGCCGCAACGCCGGCGGCGAATTGTCGGGCAAGAGCGCTTTTACCGCCCCCTGGGGCGAGGCAAACCGGCTGCTAGCAGGGCCCTATGGCAGCGCCTCCGAGGCAAGGGATGTCGTCAGCCGGTTGAGGGCCAATGGCATCGATTCCTTCCCCTTCAGCAGCGCCGAGGGCGAGCGTATCTATCCGCTCGAAGGCGCACCTGCCGCACCCGTGGTCGAACGCCATCCCGAGCGCCATTGGGTGCAGGTGGCAACGGGCCGCGATCTGCGCGCACTTGGGTTCGACTGGCGCCGGATAGCGCGCAATGCGCAGGGCGCGCTCGACGACAAGGGCCCGTTCACCACGCCGTGGGGCGAGGCGAACCGGCTGCTTGCGGGGCCCTTCGGCAGCCGCGACGAAGCGCGCGCAATGGTCAACCGCCTGAATGAACTGGGGATCGATACCTTCCCCTTCACCAGCGAGGACGGGCAGGAAATCTCCGAGCTCGACTGATTTGCGCCGCTATCCGTAAACCGGTGCTTGTGCACAGGGTTTGCACAAGCGGCTTGGTTTCTCCCCAAAAGCCTGCGGCGGACCGATTGCCAATCGGCGGGGCTGTTCGGCACATGGTTGCCATGAGCTTGAGAAATCGCCCCTGATGCGCGCCGTCGACGCCAAATTCGAAGTCGAGGAAGACGCCGCACCGCTCGATATGCTGGTGGCGCTGTTCGAGGCGCGTGGCTGGCCTTGCGAGGCGACTGCGGAGGAAATCAGCGGCGAAATCCAGGGCAGCTGGGCGAAGTACCAGCTGCGCGCGATCTGGCGCGGCGAGGACAATGTGCTCCAGATCCTGTGCCTGCCCGATATCCGCATCTCCAACGAGAAGCAGGCAGCTGCGCAGGAACTCGTGGCGCTGGCGAACGAGCAGATGTGGCTCGGCCATTTCGATATCTGGTCGAACGGTGGCGTGCTTCTCTATCGCAACGGCACTCTGCTCGGCAGTGATGGACTGCTCGGTCTCGACCAGGCGCAATCGCTCGTGGAGATCGCGGTCGAGGAGTGCGATCGCTTCTACCCCGCCTTCCAGTTCGTGCTCTGGGGCGACAAGGATCCGCGCGACGCCCTCAAATCGGCAATGGTGGACGCCGCCGGAGAGGCTTGAAGCTGCCTTCCAGCGCACTACAACTGCCGCGCATGGACATTCTGATCTACGGTTACGGCACCATGGCCGGTGCGATGGTCGACGGCTGGCTTCGCGCAGGCATGGATCCGGCGCGCATCACCGCATACAATCCGCGCCCGAAGAACGTGCCCCAAGAGATCACCTTCACGACCGAAATTCCGGATCGGTCGTTCGATGCGGTCGTGCTGGGGTTCAAGCCGCACATGCTGGGCGATATCGCACCCGGCATGGCGGGCGTGGTGCGCGGCGGGATCGTGCTCTCGATCCTCGCCGGCGTGGAGCTAGAAACCCTTGCCGAAGAACTGCCCGATGCGCGGGGCTGGGTGCGTTTCATGCCCAATCTCGCGGTGGCGCTGGGCAAGTCGCCCAATGCGCTGGTCGCACGGGGACTTGGCGAGAGCGACCGGGCTGCGGTCACTGCGCTCGCGGAGGATCTCGGGAGCGCCGAATGGCTGCCCGATGAAAGCCAGTTCGAGCTGGTGACCGCGCTCGCCGGATCAGGGCCTGGCTTCGTCTATCGCTTCATCGATGCGCTCGCATCGGCCGCGAGCGAGCTTGGCCTCGAAGAAGCCCAGGCACAGCGGCTAGCAGTGCAGATGGTCGATGGGGCGGGCGCTCTTGCCTCGGCTTCGGAGCATTCACCGCGCGAGCTTGCAAGCCGCGTCGCGAGCCCCGGTGGAATGACCCAGAAGGGCCTCGACGTGCTCGATGATGGCGGCGCGCTGGAGAAGCTGATGACGAACTGCCTTGCCGCAGCGCGCGATCGCGGGATCGAAATGGGACGGGAAGCCCGTAAAACTGCCGGAAAAGACAGTTAAATTCCATTAGGTACATGCCTTCCGGTTTCGCTTGAAATTATACTGTTTAACACCGATATTGTTCGCAGAAGCGAGGCGCGTATTCGTCCCTCGCGCTAGGGAGAATTTGTAATGGCCGATTGGAACGACACCGACCGTTCACAGCACGCAACGTCCGTGCCGCGTGCGGGCGACGCCGTTGCGCGTGGCACCACCTTCGATGCTGGCCTGCGCCAGCACATGCTTTCGATCTACAACATGATGGCCTCGGGCGTGCTGCTGACCGGCATCGTCTCGCTGCTGTTCGTCAACACCGCGCTGTTCGAAGCGGCCTTCAACGTCGTGCAGACGCCCTATGGCCGCTCGCTGCAGGTCACCGGCCTAGGCTGGGTGATCAAACTTGCTCCGCTCGCCTTCATCCTCGTGATCAGCTTCGGCGGCGTAGCGCGCTTCAGCAAGACCACGTTGCAGGCGATGTTCTGGGGCTTTGCGGTCCTGATGGGCCTCTCGCTCTCGACGATCTTCGCGATCTACACCGGTGAATCGGTCGCTTCGGCATTCTTTGCCGCTGCCGCCGCATTCGCGGGCCTGAGCCTGTTCGGCTACACCACCAAGAAGAACCTTTCGGGCTGGGGCAACTTCCTGCTCATGGGCCTGATCGGCATCATCGTGGCCATGCTGCTCAACGCCTTCGTCTTCCAGTCGGGCGCGATGGGCCTGGTGATCTCGATCCTCGGCGTGCTGATCTTCGCAGGCTTCACCGCCTACGACACGCAGCGCCTGAAGAACGAGTACCAGTACCTCCGCGGTACCGAGATGGCAGGCAAGGCTGTCGTAATGGGCGCCCTCAGCCTCTATCTCGACTTCATCAACCTGTTCCTCTTCCTCCTGCAGTTCCTCGGCAACCGCGAGTAATCGCGCACCATTGAACGCAGGCGCAAGACGCTTGATCGTGCCCGGGGCGAAACTCTCGCCCCGGGCATTTTCTTTGCCGACTGATATGGCTAGGAAACTTCCAGCTTCATCCCTCGTCAATGCGTGATGAGAGAAGATGGAATACCAAAGGAGGGTCGGCGCACCGTGAGCCGTAGTTCGAACCAGACCATTCGCCTTGCAGCGCTCGCTGCAGGCCTTGCAGCACTTGCAGCCTGCGCACCGCCACCGCCGCCGCCACCGCCTCCTCCCCCGCCGCCTCCGCCGCCGCCGGCAGTAGTCATCCCGCCGCGCCCGACCCCTCCGGGCGGCGCGACGAACAGCATGACGATCCCGATGGTTGCCGCCACGGGCGTGCGCCAGACGGTCAATGCGAACCTGACCCCTGCGCAAACGACGTGGAACCTGCGCAGCGCGCTCAACGTGGCTGCGCTCAACTGCCAGGCGCCCAAGCACGCGATGCTGGTCGACAATTACGCCAAGAAGCTGAAGGTCCACGCGCGCGAACTGTCGGCGACGAACCGTGCGCTGCAGAGCGAGTTCCGCCAGCGTTATGGTGCGACCTATCGCGACGTGCAGGATTCCTACATGACGCAGGTCTACAACTACTTCGCGCTTCCGCCCGCAAAGGACGAATTCTGCGACGTGGCCTATGAGGTCAGCAATGAGGTCGTGACCGTCGCTCCGGGCGATCTCGAAGTGTTCGCGGCCAGCGCGCTGCCCCGTATCGAGGCCGTGTTCGAGGACTTCTTCCGTGCCTACGAGAAATACCGCGTCGATCTCGCCGCCTGGGATTCGCAGTACGGCCCGCCGACGGTAACCACCACGGTGCAGGGTTACACCAACCCGCTTGACCCCAATGTCGAGGTCGAGCCGGGCGAAACGCTGGTCGGCACCATGCCGGCGACCGCGCCGGTCACGGCGCCGGGTGAACCCCAGGCACCGGTCGACCTGCCGCCTGCGTCCAGTCAGACCCCGGTCGTGATCGCTACCGATGAAACGGGCGCCGACGGCGAGCCGGTCGTCACGCTCCCGACCGAAGGGCCGATCTTCCAGTCGGGCGAAGTGGTGCAGGGCGCCGATAATCCCGGACCCGACGATACGCCCGATCCGCAGAGGTGATCAGGCCTGACATAGTGATTTCAGGGGCGGCAGGAGCGATCCTGTCGCCCCTTTCGTATCAAACGGGTTCGTAGGGCGGGAAATTGCCTGCGCATGCTGCCAGCATCCTTCGCGTCCCCTCGATATCGGCGGCCTCGACACCCTGCGGCAGGGGCTGGAGCTTCTCGCCAGGCGGGAAGCAGCCGTAGCCTGCAAACAGGCAATGCCAGCTCATCGGCGAATAGGCGGGCTGTTCGCCGTTGGCGGCGCGGTTCGCCTCGGCGATGTCCTTGTGCGTGAACCAGGCGGTCATCATCGCCTTGAGGCCGTCCGGCAGGGTGTCGTTCGCCGCATTTTCTCGCCAGTAGTCGCTGTCGGTGCGCCGGTTCATGCGGTAGTGCGCGACGATGTAATCGCGGATCCCGTCGTAACGCGCGGCAATCCGGCGATTGAACGTGTCGCGGTGCTGCGCGGTAAAGCCGCCCGCCTCGTACGCCTTGGCGAAATCGAGCGCGGTATAGATCACGATGTGGAGCGCGGTGGCCTCGAGCGGTTCGATGAAACCCTGCGACAGCCCTGCGGCGAGGCAGTTGCGTGTCCAGCTGTCTTCCACGCGCCCGACCTTCATTGAAAGGAAGCGAGCGTCGGTATCGCTGTCCTCCATGCCGATAGCGGCGCGTAACTCGGCCTCCGCCTCCTCGTCCGAGATGTGGCGCGAGGAATAGACATAGCCATTGCCCACTCGCGTGGTGAGAGGGATCGACCAGCGCCAGCCGGCTCGCATGGCGATCGCATCGGTTTGCGGGCGCGGCGGTTCGCGGTGCGGTGTCGGCATGACCACGGCGCGGTCATTGAACAGGTTCTCGCCGAAGGAGATGAAGCGCACGCCGAGCTTCTTCTGGGCGAGGATCGAGGCGAAGCCCGAGCAATCGACGAACAGATCGCCCTCGACGCGCTCGCCGCCCTCGCACAAGAGCGCTGCGATGTCGCCGTCCTGCGCCAGTTCCACGTCTTCGACCTTGAGCGGGCGATGCTCGACACCGCGTGGCACTGCCCATTCGCGCAGGAAGCCGCCGAGCTTGTGGGCATCGAAATGATAGCCGTAGCTGGGCGGGAAAGGGAAATTCTCGCCCGAATGCGGCGACTTTCGGCCATCCGCGAGGACGCTTGCCAGGAACCAGTCGTCGGGATGGGCAGGCACGTCGCCGCCTCGCCTGCGCAGTGCGCAATTATGCGTGAATCCGGGTTCGCTGTGGAGGTCGATCGGGCCGGGGAAGGGGTGGAAGTAGCTTTCGCAGCCTTCCGCCTCGCTCCAGCCTGAAAAGCGGATGCCAAGCTTGTAGGTGGCATCGCAGGCATCCATCCATTCGCCTTCCTCGATGCCGAGGTGGTCGAAGAATGCCTTGAGCTGCGGAGTCGATCCTTCGCCCACGCCGATGATGCCGATCGCGGGGCTCTCGACGACCGTGACTTTGCCGCCGCGCGCGCCCCATTCCTTGTGCAGCAGGCAGGCGGTGATCCAGCCTGCGCTTCCGCCGCCAAGGACGACCACGTGGGGAGGGCTGGTTTCGCTCATTCGTCGCGCCAGAGCCAGCGGAGGACTTCGGGCATGCGGCGGCTCCAGGCGATCTCGTCATGCTCCGCGCCTTCGTAGACGCGTGCGGTGAAATCTTCGCCTTCCTGCCAGCCGAGGCGGCGGAAATCCGCCGCGACCGCCTCTTGCCAGGGTGCGTAATAGCCATCGAGCCCCACGGTGCCGTGATCCATCCAAACGCGGCGACCGTCGGGCGCGCCGAGTTTGGCCGTCAGGTATTCGTCCCACAGCCGCTCGACTTGCGCAGCGTCCCCATCGACGATCTCGGGCGCGACGAGTGCGAAATGCGCGCTGATGCAGCCAGCCCTGTCGAAGACATCGGGCCGCTCGATGATGGCGAAACAGCTCATCACGCCGCCCATGCTCGCGCCCGCTATGGTGCGCGCTTCGGGGTCGGCAATGGTCCGGTATTGACTGTCGATCCGCGTGGTGAGATCGTCGGCTACCCAGTCCAGCTGACGCTGCGAGGCGACGGGACCGCCCGCCATTTCTGCGACGTTATCGGCGATCTTGCCGTCAGCATCCCCGACGAACTGCGGGACGTAGACCCGGTACCGGTCCATGCCGTCGGGCGACCAGATGCCGACGACGATGTGCGGTTCCGCCTCACCTGCCGCGACGAGGTCCTTCATCACGTCCTGGATCATCCAGGCCTTGCCGTAATGCGTCTGCGCGGGATCGAGAAGGTTCTGGCCATCCCACATGTAGAGAACGGGGAAGCGGCGCTCCGCATCTTCCTCGTACTCGGGCGGCAGCCAGACGGTTACCCTCTGGTCGGGCAGGCCTTCGGCCGCGATTTCCTCGAGTTCGATCGTCTGCGAATGCCCCGCCGGGGTCGGGAGTAGCTCGACGTCGCAGGACGCCAGTGTGACCCCCATCAGGACGATGGCGAACGCGCGGATCACCCCTGCGGCACGAATTCGATCGCGAAGCCGCCTGCAGGCGCAATCCGCAGGTCGAGCGTCTGGTCGGAGGTGACCGTCCGGCTCTCGACTTCCATCGCGTGGCGATCCTCGCCCTGACCGTCGGCATTGGCCCCGTCGCGCCAGATGGTGGCGGCATAGCTCTTGCCCGGATCGAGGAAGGACAGCGGCACGCTCACATTGCGCTCGGCCTCGTCGGTGACAGCGCCGACATACCAGTTGAGCGTATTGCGATCGCGGCGGGCGATGACGGCGTACTCGCCCACCTTGCCGTCAACCAGCATGCTTTCGGCCCAGTCGGCCGGCACGCGCTTCACGAAGTCGAGCGCGCGCGGATATTTGACGAGGTTTTCCGGCAGGTCGGCGACCATCTGGATCGGCGAATAGATCGTCACGTAGAACGCGAGCTGCCTTGCAAGCGTGCTCGGCAGGTCGGGGGCGGTCGCACCGCGTCCCTCGAGCGAGAAGACGCCCGGCGTATAGTCCATCGGGCCCGACAGCAGGCGCGTGAAGATCAGTTCGGGAACGTGACCCGGATCGTTCTTCGGCACCGCCCAGGCGTCGTATTCCGCACCGCGCGCGCCCTCGCGGCTGACCCAGTTGGGATAGGTGCGGCGAAGGCCCGTGTCCTTGATCGGCTCGTGCGGGTTCATCGCGATCTGGTGCTCGGCGGCCTCCTTGACGACCTTGAGGTGGTGGCGGACCATTTCCTGCCCGTCGTGCCACACGAAGGTCTCGCCCATGCCGCCTTCGCCATAGGGCGCTATCACGCCGCCTGCATCGGCGACATAGCCGCTCTTGACCGCATCGATGCCGAGCGACTGGTAGAATGCCATCGCGTCTTCGAGCTGTTCCTCGTAGACCTTGATATTGCCGCCTGTCTCGTGGTGGCCGATGATCTTCACGCCCTTTTCCTCGGCGTAGCGGGCCAATTCGGCGATATCGAAATCGGGATAGGCCTCGGTGAAGCTGAACTCGCGGCCATTGCCGAACCAGTTGCCGTCCCAGCCGACATTCCAGCCTTCGATCAGCACGCCGCGGAAACCGTGTTCTGCAGCGAAATCGATGTATTTCTTGGCGTTTTCGGTGGTCGCGCCGTGCTTCTCGCCGCTCGCCCAGCTCTCGATATCGAGATGCATGCCCCACCAGATGCCGATGTATTTGTGCGGCGTGAACCAGCTGACATCGCCGAGCTTGTTCGGCTCGTTGAGGTTGAGGATGATGTCGCTCTCGAACAGGCCCTTGGCGTTCGAGCTGATCTGGATCGTGCGCCACGGCGTGGTGAAAGCGCCTTCGCGAATGACCTTGGGTCCGCGCGGGCTCGGCGCGAGCTGGGCACGCAGGCGCGTGCCGTCGACCCGGCGCAGCCACATGCCCGCATAGTCCACCAGCGCCGCCTCGTGGAACGAGAGGTGCGTGCCGTTGGCCAGCACCATGGTGACCGGCGTGTGCACGGTCGACAGGGCGCTGATCGGGGTCTTGGCGTAGAGATATTCGTAGCGGTTCCAGTCACCCGCCGGGATCGACCAGGCGGTGCCGTCGCCGGCGATGTTGAACTCGGTCAGCTCGTCCGAAATTCTGTAAACCGGCTGTTCGACGCTGTCGGGAAACTCGGTGCGGAAACCGATCCCGTCGTCGAAAACGCGCATGCGCACGGTGATCTGGCGCGGAGTGTCGTCCTTCTCGCGGAAGGTGACGGTAAGCTCGTTATGGCTGTCGATGACCCACTGCTGCTCGCCCCAGGGCTGTTCCCAGGTGCTGTTGCTCGCCTGCTCGCGGAAGCCGACGACCTCGAAGTTGCGGCGCATCGGATCGGCATCGGTAAAGCTGAAGCCGAGGTTCGACTTGGCGATGATCGGCACGCCGTCGCGGGTGACCTCGTAATAGGGAATGCCTTCGCCATCCGCGTCGACGGTCACCTTGATCCGGCCATCGGGCGAGGAGACGGTCTCGGCCTGCGCTGCCGTTGCGAGCGGGAGGAGGGCGGCGCCCAGGAAAAGAGCAAGGCGGTTCATGCGGAGATCTCCGTTATGATGGCGGCATGGGCCGGCAATTCGCTTTGGCTCGCGCCATTGATAGCCATCAAGACGCGGCCTTGGCAATTATCGAGCGAAACCGGCTTTGAGCCGAGGTTGAAGCGGCATTCGAGCCGCTGTCCGTCGGTCTCGCGCGAGAATACCAGCAGGTCGCCTTCGTGATCGCAGGAGGCCACACGGCCATGGTGCAGCGCCGGGTTGGCCTTGCGCAGGGCGATCGCATCGCGGGTGAAGTTCAGGAGCGAATTCTTGTCCTTGCGCTGCGCCTCGACCGGGCGGGAGCGGTTTTCCTCGCCAAGCGGCAGCCACGGCGTGGTGCTGCCGAAACCGGCGCAGGCGCTGTCGTTCCACGGCATGGGCGTGCGCGCGCCGTCGCGGCTGAGAGTGAGCGGCCAGTTGGCGATCGCTTCGGGATCGTGAAGCTGGTCGAAGGGGATATCGACCTGCGTCAGGCCCAGTTCCTCGCCGTAATAGAAGATCGCATTCCCGCGCAGGCTGACGAGCAGCAACGCCTTCAGGCGAGCGAATGCATCGCGCTCGTGCGGTTCGCACCAGCGGCTGAGGGCACGCGGCGCATCGTGGTTCTCGAATGCCCAGCTCGGCCAGCCGAGCCCGTCTTCGTCGGGCCATTCGGCGAGCGAGCCGCAGACAAGCTCGGGCGTCAGCGCATCGGCGTAAAGGAAGTTGAAGCTGTAGGCCGAATTGAGGTGCGTCTCGCCATCGGTGAACAGCCGCATCTCGCGCACGGCATCGTCCCCGCCGACCTCGGCCACGGTGAAGATACCGTCGAACTCGTCGGTCAGCGAACGGATGCGCTCGATGAACTCGGGAATGTCCGGATGGCTCTGGTTGTACTTCTTGATCTGGAAATCGAACGGCCGCGTGCGCGCCTTGCCATTGGCGGGCGCGGACGGATTGTCGCGCAGTTGCGGGTCGTGCATCGCGAAATTGAGCGCATCGATGCGGAAGCCGTCGACGCCGCGCTCGAGCCAGAAACGCATCACGCCGAGCACGGCGTCCTGCACCTCGCGGTTGTGCAGGTTCAGCTGCGGCTGCGAGCTCAGGAAGTTGTGCAGGTAGTACTGGCCGCGGCGTGCGTCCCAGGTCCATGCCGGACCGCCGAAGACCGATTGCCAGTTCGACGGCGGCGACCCGTCCGGCTTGGCATCCGCCCAGACATACCAGTCCGCCTTGGGATTATCGCGGCTGGAGCGGCTTTCTGCGAACCACTCATGCTCGTCCGAGGTATGCGAATAGACCTGGTCGATCAGGACCTTGAGGCCGAGCTCGTGAGAGCGCGTGACCATCGCGTCGAAATCGTCGAGATCGCCGAAGATCGGATCGACCGCGGCATAGTCCGAGACGTCGTAGCCGAAGTCCTTCATCGGCGACTTGAAGAAAGGCGAGACCCAGATCGCGTCGATCCCGAGCTCCGCGATATGCGGCAGGCGCTCGGTGATGCCGGGCAGGTCGCCGATGCCGTCACCGTTGGAATCGCGGAAGCTGCGCGGATAGATCTGGTAGATCGTCGCGCCCTTCCACCAGGGGAGGCCGGAGGTTTCGCCAGCCGAGCTCATTCGGCGCGCTCCGACACGCGGCACACCGCCCAACCGAAGGCGGGGAGGGTGAAGGCCGCACTACCCGGTGCGCTCACTGCGGCAGGGCAGGTGCCCGAAAGTGTTTCGATAATGCGGGCATCGTAGCCAAGCGTCACATTCGCGCTTTGCGTTTCGCCGCTCGTGTTGAAGACGAGAAGGTACTCGCGCCCGTCCTCCGGATCGAAGCGGCTGGCGGCGAAAATGCCGGCTTCCTGCCCGTAGTGGCGCACCACCTGGCGGCCGCGGCTTAGCGCGTCATGCGTGCGGCGAACCTCGGAAAGCTCGGCGATCAGACGGTAGAGCGGGTGGCGGCGATCGAAATTGCTGACTGCCGTGGTCGCATCGGTGCCGATCAGCGTGTTGTCATTATAGCTGTCGGTGCGGCTGGGGAACATGTCCTCGCGCGCTGCCTGGTCGTTGCCGTCGCCCACGAAGCCTTGTTCTGCACCGTAGTAGATCACCGGCGAACCGCGCAGCGTCATCAGCATGGCGTGGGCAAGCTTGGTGCGGGCCAGCATCTCGTCGGTGGAGATATCCGCGTTGTCCCACCGGAGCATGGTGGTGAAGCGGCCCATGTCGTGATTGCCGAGGAAAGTCGGCATACTGAGTGCGGCTTCCTCGCCGCCTTCATAGAGCACGTCGCCGTCGAACAGCTCGTTGAGGATGTAGGTCCCCTTGCCCATGCTCACAGTCTCGCGGATGCCCTGCTGGAAGGCGAAGTCGAGCACGGCGGGGAAGCCGTCGCGGCGGGTGTATTGCGCGATGTAGCCGTTGTCGTGATCGTCGCGGTAAACCTCGCCGAAGATGTGGAAATTGGGGATGCCCGCGGCCTTGGCCGTCTCGAGCATGGCGGGGACGAACTCCTGCCAGAACTCGGGGTTCACGTGGCGCGCGGTGTCGACGCGGAAACCGTCGATGCCGGTGTCGCGGATCCAGCCGGCGTAGATGTCGATCATGCCTTCGACCACGCGCGGGTGCTCGGTGAACAGATCGTCGAGGCCCACGAAATCACCCTGCCGGCTGCTTTCGCCGGTGAAGGTCGTGTCGCCGCGGTTGTGATAGTAGATCGGATCGTTGAGCCAGGCGGGGACCTTCACTTGCCTTTCCGCAGCCGGGACGACCGGCGTATAGGCGTAGGAAGGATCGGTCAGCCTGGCGAAGTTTGCTTCGCTGCGGTCCTCGTCGCCTGCGAAGCCTTCGTTGATCGCGGGGCCGTCGATCCCGCCCTTGCGCGAATAGGGAAAATCGCCCTTGCTGCGGTAGGCGTAACCGGTCTCGTCGCCTTCAGCATAGCGGATGACGTCCGCGGTGTGGTTGGTAATGATGTCCATATAGACCTTCATCCCGCGGCCGTGCGCCGCATCCACGAATGCCTTGAATTCCGCGCGGCTGCCGAAGTGGCCGTCGGGGCGGGTGAAATCGGTCACCCAGTAACCGTGATAGCCGGCGCTTTCATTGCCCTCGGGTCCCTGCACCGGCTTGTTCTGAAAGATCGGCGCGAACCAGATCGCGGTGACGCCAAGCCCCTCGAGATAGTCGAGCCGCTGGGTGAGGCCGGCAAGGTCGCCGCCATGGAAGAAGCCCTTGTGCGTGGGGTCGAAGCCATGATCGAGCGGGCCGCCGGTGAAGTCGCCGAGGTCGTTCGACGTGTCGCCATTCTCGAAGCGGTCGGGCAGCACGAAATAGACGATTTCTTCCGAGGGTGCGCGATCGCGAAAGCTCGTGTCGGCAGGCGCTGCAGGCGCGGGGCTTTGCGCATGGGCACAGGCGGAAGCGGCAAGCGCGATCAGGGGAAGGGCAGCTTTCAGTTTCACGCGACTTTCTCCTTACGCGCGGCTTGCGACACCAGCTTGCCGAGCACTTCGACGTGCTGCGGCATGGCATTCGCGGCGCGAACCATCTGTTCTTCGGTCGAGGCCAGCAGGCCGACGAGTTCGTTTTCGGGCATGGCGTCGGCCAGCGGATTGTAGCTATCCGCCTCGACGCCCTGTCCGGCGAGGACTTGGAACCAGGCGACCTCGGTGAAGAGCTCTTCATGCTCGCGGTGGATGTGGCCACCCGCTCGCCATTGCTCGATCTTGGCACTCAGCGTTTCGGGCAGGTCGAGCGCGCGCATTGCGTCCCAGAAGGGCTGACCCTCGCGCCCGTTCGCCCAGTAGTGCAGGACGAGGAAATCGCGGATGCGGGTCCATTCGAAATCGGCCTGCGCGTTGAAATGGTCGACCAGCGCCGGATCGGGGCGTCCTGAAGGCAGCAGCTGGAGCACACGCGCAAGCGCGCTCTGAACGAGGTGAATGCTGGTCGACTCCAGCGGTTCCATGAAACCTGCGGCAAGGCCCAGCGCGACGCAGTTGCCGACCCATTGGCGGCGGCGCTTGCCGGTGGTGAACTTGAGGACGCGCGGAGTGCCGTCCGCCTCGCCATCGAGATTGGCGAGCAGCGTTTCGGCGGCCTTGTCTTCGGAGATATGCGCGCTCGAGAACACGTAGCCATTGCCGATGCGGTGCTGCAGCGGGATGCGCCACTGCCAGCCCGCCTCGCGCGCGATCGAGCGGGTGTAAGGCGTAAAATCGCCGCCGCCCGAACAGGGCACTGCGACAGCACGGTCGCAGGGTAGAAGGTGCGACCAGTCGTCGAAGCCCGCTTCCATCGCACCCTCTATCAGGAGGCCACGGAAGCCGGTGCAATCGATGAAGAGGTCGCCCTCGATACGGCGATCGCCATCGAGGGTGAGGGCAGCGATATCGCCGGTCTCGCCATTGCGCTCGACGCTTTCGATGAGACCTTCGGTGCGCGTGACGCCGCGCGCCTCGGCGAAGCGGCGCAGGAATGCGGCGTAGAGGCCGGCGTCGAAGTGATAGGCATAGGGTAGCTCGGGGCCGCCGGGAGCGGGCATGCGAAGGGCGCGCGCCGCGATCTCGTTCAGCGAATAATGTGCAAGCGGGCGCGCATGGCCAAGCTTCCTGGCGCGCAGCCAGTGCTGGTGGAAGGGTAGGAGCCCTGCGCCGCGGCCGACCTGGCCGAAGGCATGCATGTAACTATGGCCGTCGCCCATCCATCCGTCGAAGGCGATGCCGAGCTTGAAGCTGCCCTTGGTCTCGCGGAGGAATTCGGCCTCGTCGATGCCGAGGGCCTGGTTGAAGTGGCGGATTTGCGGGATCGTGGCTTCGCCGACGCCGACGGTGCCGATTGTCTCGCTCTCGACCAGCTCGATTTCGAAATGCGCCGGTGAGAAGCGAGCGAGCAAGGATGCTGCCATCCAGCCGGCGGTTCCGCCTCCGGCAATGACAATCTTGAAGGGGTCTTGCTCGCTCACGTCATCACCTCACCACCCTGATAGGCGGTTCGAGTAAGCCGGAAGTGCTGATGTTCCAAGGGTGGCCGGGCGCAGCAAGCCGCACCCGGCCGGGAGGAAATCAGAACTTGTAGGTGAACCCTGCCAGGAAACGGCGGCCGTATTCCTGGTAGTCGATCACAGCGCGCGGCTCGGGCACGTTGAACTGCGACACGAACGGTGCGTTCGTGAGGTTCTGTCCCTGCACGTAGACCGAAAGGCCTTCGAGGGCGCTGCCCGGCTGGAACTCGTAACCGATCTGCGCATCGACGATCGTCTCTGCACGGGCCAGGCGGCGCGTGGGCGATCCGCCGAAGCCGGTGAAGTCGGCAAGGAATTCCGAACGGTAGCGCACGCTGCCGCGGGCGCTGAAGCCGTTGAGGTCATAGTAGACCGTGCCGTTGGCGACCCATTCCGAGTAACCCGGGATCTGGTCGATGTCGCCATTGGCGTTCTCGACCTTTGTCTTGGTGTAGCCGGCACCGCCGGTCACACCGAAGCCGGTGAGCGCCTCGGTGAAGACGTCGAACGGGATCGTCGCCGACAGTTCCGCACCGTAGAAGTCGCCGCCGCCGGTGTTCACCTCGGAGTCGAGGAAGCCGATGGTGGTGGCAGGCGTCTGGCCGGCTGGGACCGGGAACGGAGCGTAGTCGAACACGACGCGCGAACCGTCGATGTAGCTCACGAGGTCCTTGTAGAAGACCTGCGCGGCGATCACGCCTGCACCGCCGGCGAAGTACTTCTCGACGTTGAAGTCGATTGCGTTCGCACGATAAGGGCGAAGCAGCGGGTTACCGCCACCGCCGCTGATGAACGGTGCGAGGCCGGTCGGGCTGTCAGCCACGTTGTTGTTGATGCCGTAGCCGATGGCGACACGAAGATCGTCGAGCTGCGGGCGCTGGATCTGGCGGCTTGCAGCGAGGCGGATCACCCAGCCGCTGTCGAAACGCAGCGAGAGGTTGGCGCTCGGCAGGATGTCCCAGAAGTTGTCGCCCAGCGAGAGGTCGACGCGGTCCTGCGAACCGTCACCGTCGAGATCGACGAAGGCGAGGCCGGTCGAGTTCTGCTCGGTGTTGATCGCCTGGACACCGAAGTTACCGGTGATCTCGCCACCGCCGATGTCCTGCTGGACGTCGAACTGCAGGTAGGCGGTCATCAGCTTCTCGGTGATGCCGTATGCCTTGGCCGGGATATCGTTCGAGGTGTTCGGATCGAGGATCAGCGTGCCGTCCGCGATCAGCTCTCGAACGTCGTAGCTGACGATCGGGCCGAGGCCGAGATAGCCAAGGTCGGTCGAACGAAGCAGCGCGCCCGAGGGGATCGTCACTTCGGTCGCACCGCCAGCCGGCGAGACGAAGAATTCGTCCGGGGTCAGGCTCTTGGCACGATCGGTGTAGCTCAGGCCGAAGTTCACCTTGGAGATGAAGCTGTCGACTTCCTTGGCGACGCCGAGGCGATACTGGAACAGCTCGTCGTCGATGATGCGGTTGTTGTAGTAACCGGCCTGGACGCGGCTGCCACCCCAGCCGAGCGGGTCGGTCAGGACGATCAGCGTGGGATCGGAATAGTCGAGCGTCGGGCTGAAGCTGGTGCCCTGCGTGTTCGAAATGAAGCCGATTGTATCGGTTGCGCCGACGCCGGCGTTGTAACCGGTGCCCGAGTAGCTTTCGATGCTCAGCTCTTCGCGATCGGTGCGCGAGTAACCGAAGTCGAGAAATGCGCTCCAGCCGTCATCGCCTTCATAGTCGACGTTGAAGCCGCCCGAGTAGAGGTCTGCCTTGCGCTGGAAGACGTCGTTGCGGACCACGCCTTCGACATTCTCGAAGGTACCGGCTTCGGCGAAGCCGCCGAAGGGACCGTCAACCACGGTTGCGGTCGAGGGATCGAAGGTGGTGCCGAAGGCGCCGAAGCCGAGCGGAAGCTCGATGCCGCGCTTCGACTGGTCATCGTCGAAGTTCGAGTAGAAGCCGTCGAGCGTCAGCATGACGTTCGGGCTTGCCTGGTACTGCAGCGTACCGTTCACGCCGAAGCGCTGGAGCTGGGTCGAGGTGACGAAGCTCTTGTTGCCGCCGATCACGAACGGATTGCCCGGCGTACCGTCGCCGGCATAGCCCCAGGCGTTGAATTCCTGCAGCTGGTAGGGTTCGTCGGTGTAGGCTGCCGAAAGGGCGAGACCCACGGTGTCGTCGGCGAACTGGTCGACATAGGTGCCGTTCACGCGGTAGCCGAATTCTTCCGAACCCGCGTTGAGCGCGCCGAGGTCGGCGTAGCTGCCCTTGGCACCGATCGCGAGAATGGTCTCGGGTGCTTCGAGCGGACGGATGGTGCGGACGTCGATCGTACCGACAAGACCCTGGCCGATGAGGCTGGCCGACGGGCTCTTGTAGACGACGACCTGGTTGACGACTTCCGAGGGATACTGGTCGAATTCGACGGCGCGGTTGTCGCCGGTCGAGGTCTGCTCGCGGCCGTTCAGAAGCGTCTGCGAGAAGTCGGGGCCGAGGCCGCGGATGGCGATGACGTTGGCGCGGCCGTTGAGGCGCTGCGAGGTCACGCCGGGCAGGCGGGCGATCGATTCACCGATCGAGTCGTCGGGCAGCTTGCCGATGTCTTCGGCGGTCACCGATTCAAGGATCAGGTCGCTGCGACGCTTCTCTGCAACCGAGGTTGCGAGCGATTCGCGGAAACCGCTGACGATGATGACCTGGCTGTCTTCGTCCTCATCGGCGACGGGCTGTCCTTCGCTGACGGTATCGGGCGTTTCGGGCTGGGTCGTTTGCGCGGAGGCGATCGTCGGGAAGCCCCCGGCGAGTGCCAGTGCGACAGCCGACGCGCTGACGCCGGAAAGCTGCTTGCGGAATGCCATGTCTTGTAATCCTCTCCCCTGTGGTCCGTGCCGTGGTTTGGGCAGTCCCGGACCGGAAAATCCTCATGCGAGTCCGGTTTGCGCACCGGTTGCTCTGCGCCCACAAGTATGTCCCGGGATTGTCATACGCATAGACGGCATACGTATACGCACCCTGCGGCCCACGGGCGCTTGGTGCACAAAAACAACAGTGAACGTTCACATTGTGAAAGTTTCGGAAAGCCGCGCTTTTCCGATGCTTTGGCGATCATGCAGGTTTGCTTTGCCACCGGACGCTGCCTAAGGTCGGCCCGTAGGGCCGTGCTGTGCCCACCTGCGGGGAGAGACATGGGACGCAAGCCGACCGGACGGCCCACCAGTTTCGATATTGCCTATGCGGCCGGGGTCTCGCAGCCCACGGTCAGCCGGGCGCTGCGCGGTGACAAGTCGGTCAGCGAAAAGACCCGCGAGAAGATCCGCCAGATTGCGCAGGATCTCAATTACACGGTCGACAAGAATGCCTCTTCGCTGCGCTCGCAGCGGTCCAACACGATTGCGCTGCTGTTCTTCGAAGACCCCACGCCCGACCAGAGCATGATCAATCCCTTCTTCCTCGGGATGCTCGGATCGATCACGCGCGCCTGTGCCAATCGCGGGCTCGACCTGCTGATCTCGTTCCAACAGATGGAGGACGACTGGCACGTTCAGTACCAGGACAGCCACCGCGCCGACGGGCTGATTCTGCTCGGCTACGGCGACTACACGCTCTACCGCGAACGGCTCGACCAGCTCGAGGAGCAGGGCACGCATTTTGCGCGCTGGGGCTCGGTTTCGATGGACAGCAGCGGCGCGACTGTGGGTACTGACAACGTCCAGGCGGGCCGTCTTGCGGGCGAACACCTGATTTCGAAGGGGCGCAAGGGCATCGCCTTCCTCGGTCATGCGGGCGAGCAGTATCCGGAATTTGCCGGGCGGTATTCGGGTCTTTGCGAGGCTTTGAAATCGGCCGGCATCGCGAGCGACAAATCGCTCCAGTATGACGCCATCACGACCGAAGAGGCGGGCTATGCCGCGGCGAAGGCGCTGGTCGAAAGCGGACAGTCCTTCGATGCGGTTTTCGCTGCGAGCGACCTCATCGCCATCGGGGCGATGCGCGCGTTGGCAGAAGCCGGGAAGCGCGTACCCGGCGATGTTGCGGTCGTGGGCTTCGACGATATTCCTGCCGCCTCCCTGACCACGCCGCCTCTCACCACTATCATGCAGGACGTACGCGGTGCGGGCGAGGCGCTGGTCGAAACGCTGTTGGCGCAGGTCGAGGGACGCGACCTGCCGCCGCGCAAACTGCCGGGCAAGCTGATCGTCCGGGGAAGCACCGGGGGCTAGGGGCCCCGCGTATTCGTATACGTAGTGGCCTCGCGCCGGTTCTCGTGCCAGCTTTCGTCGAATTGGAGACCGGGCGAAGACCCGGGTGGGACGAGGAATGGAGAATTATGGACGCGACTTTGCGCGAGAAGCCCCGTCAGGGCTTTGCCGGGCTGTGGAACATCAGCTTCGGCTTTTTCGGCATCCAGATCGGCTTCGCGCTGCAAAATGCGAACATGAGCCGTGTCTTCCAGACGCTCGGCGCGAGCATGGACGACCTGCCCGCACTGTGGGTTGCCGCTCCGCTCACCGGTCTGATCGTGCAGCCCATCATCGGGCACCTTTCCGACAAGACGTGGAACCGCCTCGGCCGGCGCCGTCCATACTTCCTGACCGGTGCGATCTTCGCCGCGCTTTCGCTCTTCGTCATGCCGCTGAGCCCCGCATTTGGCGCTCCGCTTCTCTTCGCAGCGGCGATGCTCTGGGTGCTCGATGCCTCGCTCAATGTCTCGATGGAGCCGTTCCGCGCCTTCGTGGGCGATATGCTCAACACCGACCAGCATAGCGCCGGCTATGCGGTGCAGACCGCCTTTATCGGCGCGGGTGCGGTCGTGGGGTCGATCTTCCCATATTTTCTCGAGCAGATGGGTGTGGCGAACGTCGCGACAGGCGGCGGCATTCCCGACACGGTGAAATACAGCTTCTGGTTCGGCGCATTCGCCCTGTTCACCGCGGTCATGTGGACCATCCTGACAACCAGGGAATTCTCGCCCGAGGAAATGGCGGCATTCGGCGAAGAGGCCGAGGCGGACACCTCGCAGCCGATCCGCGCGCTCGCGGCCAAGAGCCACCGGGATGCAGGCTTCTGGGTCGTGCTCGGCGCGATTGTCGTGCTCGCGGTCCAGTGGCTCGACCTGCAAAAGGAGATGTATCTCCTCGGCGGGCTGCTGGTGGTCTATGGCCTGCTCAGCGCCATCGCGATCTCGATGGCCAAGAAGGGCCAGTCCGCGAACATGCTTTCCAGCATCGTGGGCGATTTTGCGGGCATGCCCGAGGTGATGAAGCGCCTCGCGCTGGTCCAGTTCTTCAGCTGGTCGGCGCTCTTCATCATGTGGATCAACACGACGCCCGTCGTGACCCAGTACGTCTTCGGAAGCACCGACACGGCGAGCGTCGCCTATAACGAGGGCGCGAACTGGGTGAATGTGCTCTTCACCGTCTACAACGGCGTAGCCGCAGTTGCCGCGCTGGCCCTGCTTCCGGTGCTCAGCCGCAAGTTCGGGCAGGTGATGACCCACTCGATCTGCCTGACGCTGGGTGCGGTCGGCTTCCTGATGTTCTTCTTTGTGCGCGATGCGAACACGCTGCTGCTGGCAGAAGTCGGCATCGGGATCGCATGGGCCAGCATCCTTGCCATGCCCTACGCCATCCTCGCCTCGAACCTGCCGCAGGCCAAGCTCGGCATCTACATGGGGCTGTTCAACGTCTTCATCGTCGTGCCGCAGCTGCTTGTGGCGACCGTGATGGGCCAGCTGATGCTGTGGCTGTTCCCGGGCGAACCGGTGTGGACGATGCTGTTCGCCGCCGCTTCCTGGCTCATCGCCGCACTTGCCATGCAGCGCGTGAAGGCAGCCATCCCGCAGGAGAATGTCCATGCGTAAGCTGATTGCTGGCGCTGCAGCGCTTGCCCTTGCAGGCGGTGCCTATGCCATGGGCTCCATGGCGGACGAGCCCGATGCCACCGGCTGGGAATCGCAGAGCAAGGTCACCATCGAACATCCCGAATGGTCGCGCGATGCCGTGCTCTACCAGATCAACACTCGCCACTTCACCGAGGAAGGCACCTTCAAGGCTGCGCAGCAAGAACTGCCGCGTCTGAAGGAGCTTGGCGTCGACATCCTCTGGCTCATGCCGATCCATCCCATCGGCGCAGAGAACCGCAAGGGAACGCTCGGCAGCCCCTATTCGGTGCAGGACTATTACGGCGTGAACCCCGAGTTCGGGACCGAGGAAGAATTCCGCGCCTTCGTGGATGCTGCGCACGCGCAGGGCTTCAAGGTCATCCTCGACCTCGTCGCCAATCACACCGCATGGGACAACGAGCTCGCGAAGAAGAACCCCGATTGGTACGAGAAGGACTGGAAGGGCGATTTCCGTCCGACCCCCTGGTGGGACTGGTCCGACATCATCGACCTCGACTGGTCCAAGCCCGGCGTGCGCGAACATGTCGGCGGTGCGATGGAATACTGGGTCCGCGAATTCGATATCGATGGCTACCGCGCCGATGTCGCGGGTTATGTCCCGCTCGACTTCTGGGAGACCGCGCGAGCACGGCTCGATGCGATCAAACCGGTCTTCATGCTCGGCGAAGTGCAGCAGAGCGGTTTCCACCACGCAGCTTTCGATGCGACCTACGCATGGGACTGGCACAACACGACCAAGAACGTGGCGCATGGCAAGGGCAATGCGACCAGCTTCTACGGCTACTACGCCGAGAACGAGAGCCTGTGGCCGCGCGAGGCCATGCGCATGACCTATATCGAGAACCACGACAGCAATGCGTGGGAAGGCACGATGGAGGAAAACTACGGCGAAGCGCTCGAAGCGATGACCGCGCTTTCCTTCACCGGCGAGGGCCTGCCGCTGATCCACAACGGGATGGAGGCCTGCAACGCCAAGCGGCTCGAGTTCTTCGAGCGCGACCCGATCGACTGGAGCCAGGGCGAGGGCTGCGACTATGGCGAGCTGCTGGCCCGGCTGATCGAATTCCGGAAGGCCAATCCGGCGCTCGAGAACGGGCAGTGGGGCGCGGTCATGCACAAGGTCGAGAATTCCGCGCCCGAGCAGCTCTTCGCATGGGTGAGGCAGGAGGATGGCAACAAGGTGCTGGGCCTGTTCAACATGAGCGGCAAGCCGCTGGGAGCAACCTTCTCGGACGGGCTTCCAGAAGGCGAGTACACTGACTTCGCCACCGGCGAGCCGGTCACCATCGGCGAGGGCCACGAGGTAACGCTCCCCGCGTGGGGTTATCGCCTGCTGAGCAGCGGTTCGCGCTAGGCTTTCCCAAGTGATCGCATACGGTTGCAGGCGGGTGAATTACCCCGTCTGCGCCATTGTGCTGCGTTCAAACTTCTCCTATCCGAGCGGCGATCTTTCGCTGCTTGCTGGCCAGTGCCGGACAACCCAGATTGCGGCTGTCCCCCAGCAAGCCACACCAGACCCGTAAAGAGACCATAATGTCCCTCACACATTTGCAGCGGCTCGAGGCCGAAAGCATCCACATCATGCGTGAAGTGGTGTCCGAGGCAGAAAAGCCCGTAATGCTCTATTCGATCGGCAAGGACAGCGCGGTGATGCTGCACCTCGCCAAGAAGGCCTTCTACCCTTCGCCGCCGCCATTCCCGCTGCTGCACGTCGACACGACGTGGAAATTCAAGGACATGTACGCGCTGCGTGAAAAGAGCGCTGCCGATGCGGGCATGGAACTGCTCGTTTACCAGAACCCCGAAGCGCAGGAGATGGGGATCAACCCCTTCGACCACGGTCCGCTCCACACCGACATGTGGAAGACGCAGGGGCTGAAGCAGGCGCTCGACAAGTACGGCTTCGATGCAGCCTTCGGCGGCGCGCGGCGCGACGAGGAAAAGAGCCGCGCGAAGGAGCGCATCTTCTCGTTCCGCACCGCGAGCCACGGCTGGGACCCGAAGAGCCAGCGCCCGGAGCTTTGGAACCTCTACAACGCCCGCAAGAAGAAGGGTGAGAGCATCCGCGTCTTCCCTTTGTCGAACTGGACCGAGCTCGACATCTGGCAGTACATCCATCTCGAGAACATCGAGATCGTCCCGCTCTACTATTCCGCCAAACGCCCGACCTTCGAATATGAAGGCGGCCTGTTCATGGCCGACGATATCGAGCGGCTCGAAAAGGTGATGGGCAAGCGCCCCGAAATCACCGAACGCTCGATCCGCTTCCGCACGCTCGGCTGCTTTCCGCTGACCGGAGCTGTTGAAAGCGAAGCGGCGACGCTGCCGGAGATCATCCAGGAAATGCTGCTGACCACCACGTCCGAGAGGCAGGGCCGCGTGATCGACAAGGATTCGGGTGACGCATCGATGGAGAAGAAGAAGCAGGAGGGCTATTTCTGATGAGCGAGCATCCTGTCTACGAAACCGAGGCGCTGATCGCCGAGGACATCGACGCCTATCTCGAGAAGCACCAGCACAAGACCATGCTGCGCTTCATCACCTGCGGCAGCGTGGATGATGGCAAGTCGACCCTGATCGGCCGCCTGCTCTACGATTCCAAGATGATCTTCGAGGACCAGCTTGCCGCGCTCGAAAACGACAGCAAGAAAGTCGGGACGCAGGGCCAGGAAATCGATTTCGCGCTGCTGGTCGACGGCCTCGCCGCAGAGCGCGAGCAGGGCATCACCATCGATGTCGCCTATCGCTTCTTCTCGACCGAGAACCGCAAGTTCATCGTCGCCGACTGCCCGGGACACGAGCAGTACACGCGCAACATGGTCACCGGCGCCTCGACCGCCGATCTCGCCTGCATCCTGATCGATGCGCGAAAGGGCGTGCTGGTCCAGACCAAGCGCCACAGCTATCTGTGCCACCAGCTCGGCATCAAGAACCTCGTGCTCGCCGTGAACAAGATGGACCTGATCGACTACGACCAGGAAAAGTATGACGCGATTATCGCCGATTACGAACATTTCGCCGAGAGCATCGGCATCGAGAAGTTCACCGCCATCCCGATCTCGGGCCTTGCGGGCGACAACATCACGTCGAAGTCCGGGAATACCCCCTGGTATTCGGGCCCGACGCTGATGGAGCACCTCGAAGCGGTCGAAGTGCGCTCGGATGAGAACCTTACCCACCCGTTCCGCATGCCGGTGCAGTGGGTCAATCGCCCGAACCTCGACTTCCGCGGATTCTCGGGTCTGATTGCCACCGGTTCGGTCAAGCCGGGTGACACGGTCCGTTCGCTGCCTTCGGGCAAGACGAGCACGGTCAAATCGGTCGTCACGATGGATGGCGAGCTGGAAGAGGGCGTTGCCGGCCAGTCGGTGACCATTACTCTCGATGACGAGATCGACTGTTCGCGTGGCGACGTGCTGGCGGCGGCCGACAGTCCGCCCGAAGTCGCCGACCAGTTCGAAAGCACCATCGTCTGGATGGACGAGGACCCGCTCGTTGTCGGGCGCGCCTACTGGATGAAGATCGGCACCCAGATGGTCAGCGTGACCGTCGCCGAGCCGAAATACGAGGTCGACGTCAACGATCCGTCGGGTGACGGGTCGCACCTCGCGGCCAAGACGCTTCACCTCAACCAGATCGGTGTCGCCGAAATCACGACCGACAGGCGGATCGTGTTCGATCCATATACCGAGAACCGCGCGCTCGGCGGCTTCATCCTGATCGACAAGATCAGCAACCACACGGTTGGTGCCGGCATGCTGCACTTCAGCCTGCGCCGCGCGCAGAACGTGCACTGGCAGGCCGTCGACATCACGCGTGACGATCACGCAGCGATGAAGAACCAGAAGCCGCGCGTGCTGTGGTTCACCGGCCTGTCGGGCTCGGGTAAGTCGACCATTGCCAACGAGGTCGAGAAGAAGCTGGCGATGATGAACCGCCACACCTTCCTGCTCGACGGCGACAATGTCCGTCACGGTCTCAACAAGGACCTCGGCTTTACCGAGAGCGACCGGATCGAGAATATCCGCCGTATCGGCGAAGTCGCCAAGCTGATGACCGACGCGGGTCTCATCGTGCTGACCGCTTTCATCTCTCCTTTCCGCGCAGACCGCCAGCTGGTCCGCGACATGATGGGCGAGGGCGAGTTCATCGAGATCCACGTCGACACCCCGCTCGAAGTGGCCGAAGCACGTGATGTGAAGGGCCTCTACAAGAAGGCGCGCGCAGGCGAGCTGAAGAACTTCACCGGCATCGACAGCCCCTATGAGGAGCCCGAGGAGCCGGAAATCCGCGTGAACACGGTTGCGATGAGCCCCGAGGAAGCCGCGGACTACATCATCAAGCAGATCCTGCCGCTGAAATAGGCGGCAGGCTTCTCGCTCGAATTGATGGCTTTGGGCCCATCCCGTGAGGGGTGGGCCTCTTGCTATCAGCCTTGGGCGATGTTCTTCGGAGCGATGTTCGCCGTGCGCACGGCCTTGCCGATTGCGGGAAGGCGCGACAGCAGCAGCGGGTTGCCGATCACGTAGCGCCGGAAAAGCCGCCTCGGCTCCTTGTAGAGGCGATAGGCCCATTCGAGGTGGTTGCGCCGGAAGAATTCGGGCGCGCGGGCGAAACGCTCTGCGATCCAGTCGAGGATCGCGCCGCCACACACGATAAGAACCGGCCAGTCGGCTGCCTGCTTGATCGCCAGCGCGATCTTCTCCTGCTTGGGCATACCCATAGCGAGCACGACGATATCGGGGCGGGTCTCCAGCACCTTCGAGACATAAAACTCTGTCTCTTCGAAACCGTGGTGCGTCAGCACGACCTCGTGCCCCTGATCGGCGATCTTGCGTGCTGCGTCGTCGAGCCATGGCGATTGCGTTCCGAGGAGGGCGACCGATCCACGGCAATGGTCGAGCAGCATGGGAATGAAATCGGTGCCGTTGAGATTGGCGCCGCTCTTCCAGCCGAGGCGCTGACAACAGATGTCCACGCCGATCCCGTCACGCAGCAGGAAATCGAGCCCGGCAAAGCTCGCCGCGATCCCGGCATCGCTCCACGAGAGGTTCACGCCATGCGCGTTGAGGAAGCCGAGCGTGGTCGGGCCTTCGATCCGCGCGAGCGCCGGGAGCAGGTGCGTCTGCACCTCGCCTGCATCGACGATGGTCATGTTGCCAAGGACGCGTGCGGCATGTTCCGCTTTCGACGAGCTGGCCGAATTCATCGCGATCTGTCTTCCCCAGGGCGAGATCTAACGGGCGCATGTCGCACCACGGACAAGCACGCTCCCAAACACGGAAGCGATTGTTTCGCAAGGGGCTAGCGGAGAAACCTAGTCGACGAAATCGTCGACACGCTCGATCACGATGGCAGGGGCCATGCCGCCCGCGGCGCACATGGTGACGAGGCCGTAGCGCTTGTCCTGGCGCTCCAATTCGTCGACCATCGTGCCGATCAGGATCGAACCGGTCGCGCCGATCGGGTGGCCGAGAGCGATCGAGCCGCCGTTCACGTTGACCTTGTCCCAGTCGAGATCGAGGTCGCGCACGAACTTTGCGGCGACCACTGCGAACGCCTCGTTGATCTCGTAAAGGTCGATGTCGTCCTTGGTCAGACCCGCCTTTTCGAGCACCTTCTTTGCCGCGGGGACCGGCGCGTTGAGCATCAGCGTGGGATCGTCGCCCATGTTCGCCGTCGCCACGATGCGTGCGCGCGGCTTGAGACCGTGCTTCTGCGCATAGTCCTTGCTAGTCACGAGGACTGCGGCAGCGCCATCGACCACGCCCGAGCTGTTGCCCGCATGGTGGAAGTGCTTGATCTCCAGATCGGGATATTTCGCATTCACCAGTCCGGCGAAGGTGGTTCCGTTCTTGTCGAGCGGGACATTGGCGATCTTGGTGAAAGCCGGTTCGAGCTGGGCAAGGCCTTCCATCGTGGTCTGCGGACGGGGGAATTCCTCGTGGTCGAGCACCACATTGCCGTCATCGTCGACGACGGGCACGACCGACTTGTCGAAGCGCCCTTCCTCGATCGCCTGGGCCGCGCGCTGCTGGCTGCGGTAACCGACCTCGTCCAATTCCTCGCGGGTGAAGCCCTCCATCGTGGCGATGGCATCGCCGCAAACACCCTGGTGGCTTTGCGGATGGCTTGCCTGCAGGCGCTCGTTGTAGCTGCCCATCATCGGCGGCCTGATCCCGGCCTGCATCTTGTCCTTCGACATCTGCGCGGTGAGGCTCATCATTTCGGTGCCGCCTGCCACCACGCAATCTTCCATGCCGCTCATGACCTGCGCTGCAGCCAGAGCAACCGAGGTGATGCCGCCGCCGCAGAAGCGGTCCAGCGTCGTGCCCGAAGAGGTGATGTCGTAGCCAGCGTCGAGCGCGGCCATGCGGCCCATGTCGCCCGCCTGCATGCCGTCCTGCGTGCTGACCGACCAGATCACGTCGTCCACGGTCGAGGTGTCGAGGTTGTTGCGGTCCTTGATCGCCTTGAGACAGGTGGCGGCCAGATGCTGGGGGTGCATTGCCGCAAGCGCGCCCTTGCCCTGCTTGCCGATCCCGCGCGGAGTGCGGACGGCATCGATGATATAGGCTTCGGACATGGCGTGTTCCTCTCTCGTTTGAACGAATCTTGCGGCTTTTGCCGGTTGACGTTTGCGTAAACCTCCCGCAGCAAGGGCGCAAGAACAGTTTCAAATCGCAATGGAGAGAGAGCATGTCTGATGACGTCCTGACCGAAGTCGACGACGGTGTGCTGATCGTCACGATCAACCGTCCCGAAGCCAAGAACGCCATGAACAAGGCCGCAGCCGAAGGAATTGCGGCCGCGATGGACCGGCTCGACGAGGACGACGACCTTCGCGTCGGCATCCTGACCGGCGCGGGCGGTACGTTCTGCTCGGGCATGGACCTGAAGGGTTTTCTCCGCGGCGAATCGCCCAGCATCGAGGGCCGCGGTTTCGGCGGCGTGGTGCAGGCTCCGCCGAAGAAGCCGCTGATCGCTGCCGTCGAAGGCTATGCACTCGCCGGCGGTCTCGAACTGATGATCGCATGCGATCTCGTCGTCGCGCACAAGGATGCCAAGTTCGGCATTCCCGAAGCCAAGCGCGGTCTCGTGGCAGCTGCCGGCGGCGTGATGATGCTGCCTGACCAGATCCCCGAGCGAGTCGCGATGGAACTGGCGCTGACCGGCGATTTCATCGGTGCCGATCGTGCCTATGAGCTCGGCCTGATCAACCGTGTGACCGACGGATCGGCGCTGGAAGGTGCGAAGGCACTGGCTGCCAGTATTGCCGCAAACGGCCCGCTTGCCGTTCGCGTGTCGAAACAGGTCATGAAGGAATCGCGCGGCTGGGCAATGGACGAGCGCTACGACAAGCAAGCGCAGCTCATCGGACCGGTGTTCGTCTCCGAAGATGCTCGAGAAGGTGCCGCGGCCTTCGCCGAAAAGCGCAAGCCGAACTGGAAGGGGAAGTAAGATGGCCGTTATCGACGTACCCCAGCCCGAGTTCATGGACGACGAGGAGATTTCGATCTTCGCGGATGCCGTGGGCAAGTTCTACCAGCAGCATGCGCCCGAGAAGCGCGTCCTCAAATGGCGCGAAGAAGGCCAGGTCGAGCGCGATTTCTGGCGTGAGGCAGGTGAGGCAGGCCTGCTCGGCACCTCCGTTCCCGAGGAATACGGCGGCCATGGCGGCGATTTCCGCCACGAGATGGTCGTCATAGACCAGCAGGCCAAGCACGGTGTCGAAGGCTTCGCTGCCAGCCTGCACAATACGGTGATCCTTCCGTACCTGGTGCGTCACGGCACCGAGGAGCAGAAGAAGAAGTACCTGCCCAAGCTCGTCACCGGCGAACTGGTCAGTGCCATCGCGATGACCGAGCCGGGTGTCGGCTCCGACCTCCAGAGCATCACCACCACGGCGCTGAAGGACGGCAATGGCTACCGCATCAACGGGGCCAAGACGTATATCTCGAATGGTCAGACGGCCGATTTCATCATCGTCGTCGCCAAGACCGACCCGAACGAGCGCGCGAAGGGCATCTCGCTCATGCTGCTCGAGACGGAAGGAGCGGAAGGGTTCCAGCGCGGCAAGAAGCTCGACAAGATTGGCATGGACGCGGCGGACACGTCCGAGCTCTTCTTCGACGACGTTTTCGTGCCGAGCGACGCGGTCCTCGGCGGTGAGGAAGGCAAGGGCTTCTACCAGCTTATGGGCGAGCTGCCGCAGGAACGCCTGATCATCGCCATGGGCGCGATGACGGGGATCGAGAAGGCGCTCGAGACGACGATGGAATACGTCAAAAGTCGCAAGGCATTCGGGCAGACGATCTGGGATTTCCAGAACACGCAATTCGTGATGGCCGATCTCAAGGCGCGGGCCACCGCGGCGCGGGTGTTCGTCAATGATTGTATCGCCAAGCACCTCAAGCGCGAACTGAGCGTCGATACCGCCTGCATGGCGAAATACTGGGTCACCGAGCTCCAGGGCGAAGTGGTCGACAAGTGCCTCCAGTTCCACGGCGGTGCCGGTTACATCAACGACTACCCGATCGCGCGCATGTACCGCGACAGCCGCATCACGCGGATCTTCGGTGGCTCGAATGAAGTCATGAAGATGGTGATTGCGCGCAACATGTAGTTTGCGCAGGGCTCTCCGGCGCCTAGGCTCCGGTTCCTTCGAGAGGGAGCAGGGCGCTGGAGAAGTTCGATCACAGGACACCGTCGCGCCACGGGTGGATTTGTGCGGCCTTCGTAGCCTGCGCGATGGTCCTCGGTGGTGGTGGTTCGCCAACACCCAAGGCTGAAATCATCGTCCAGCTGGGCTTTGTCGCGGCGGTGGTCGCATGGATCTGGTGGGCCGGGCGCAGTGCCATCGTACCGCGCCCACTTCTCTTCTTTGGCGCTGCCCTTGTCGCCTTGCCTCTCATCCAGCTGCTACCGCTGCCACCGGTGATCTGGCAGGCACTACCCGGAAGGGAACTCCCGCTCGCCAATCTCGCGCTTGTCGGGGCCGAGGACAGCTGGCGCCCGCTTTCGATCAGCCCTGCACTGACATTGGCCGGATTGCTCGCGCTGATCCCGGCGGTTGGGACGATGTGGGCCGTCTCGACGCTGGGCCACCGTGATCGGCGTTTCCTCTTGTTGACGATTGGCCTCATTGCGCTCGCAGGAGCAGGGCTCGGCGCCTTGCAGCTCGCTGGCGGGCCGGAAGCCTTCCGCCTCTACGAGAAAAGCCATCGCGGCTGGCTCACTGCCTTCCACGCAAATCGCAACGCGGCGGTCGATGTCCTCCTGATCGGGTCGCTCGCCTTTGCCGCTTGGTACGCGGGCGATCGCAAACGCGCGCAGGACAGGCGCCGCGCACCGCTCGTCCTTGCCGCCCTGGTGGTACTGCTGTTCGCAATCCTGCTGACAGGATCGCGCGCAGGGATCGCGTTGCTGCTGGTGGCCATCGGATTCGGCTGGCTGATCCTGTTCAGGACCGAGGTGGGTACGCGAACAAAGCAATTGCTCTATGGATTTACGGCAATCGCGATGGGCCTTCTCGCCATCCCGTTCCTGCTCGGCTCGAATCCGCAGCTTGCCCGTGTGGCAGAGCGTTTCGATGCGACGGGCGATGCGCGCTTCCCCTTGTGGCAGGATACGGTGACCGCGATCCAGAGCTTCGGCTGGGCGGGTAGCGGCATCGGGACCTTCACCGAGGCCTTCCTGCCCCATGAAAGCATGGAATATCTGGGGCCCGCATCGCCCAACCGTGCTCACAACGACTATCTGGAGTTTCTGCTCGAAGCGGGAATGCTTGCCCCGCTGCTCATTGTGCTCGGTGCAGTGGTTCTCTTCCTGATGGCGCAGCGCGCATGGAAGCTGTCACCCCATGACAACGTCCTCCAGCTCTTTGCAATGGGCGGGCTTGCCATCGTTGCGCTGCACTCGATCGTCGACTATCCGCTTAGAAATATGGCGATTGCGTGCCTCGCTGCGGCGATGGCGGGCTTGCTAACTCCGTCTGCGGGCGGGTCGAAGGGTCGCAAGGGACGGGACGGCTAAATATGATCCGCAGCCTCAACATGGCGGATATGGCGAAATTTGCGGCGCTTTGCGCGGTGACTCTGCTTGCTTCGTGCCAGCGGCCGATGGACCCTGTCGTTCCGGCAGGGCAGGCCGGCTATGACGCCGTCGCGATCGATCCTTCGCAGATCCAGCCGCAGAGCTATGACCTCGCGCCCGGCGACAAGATCGCGGTGCGCGTCTACGGCGAGCCCGAGCTCTCGGTTGACGAGCTGGTCATCGACAATGCCGGTTTCGTGAACCTGCCGCTGATCGGCGAAATCCGGGCAAGCGGCCAGAGCGCTGGCGAACTCGCGCAGGGTATCGAGGCAGCCTACGCCGCCGATTTCGTCCGCGATCCGCGCGTAAACGTCGTGGTGCTGCAAGGCCGCGTTCGCACCATCGCCGTCGAGGGCGAAGTCGAGCAACCGGGCGTGTTCCCCTATGCCGAGGGCCAGACGCTGCTCTCGGCGCTGGCGCTCGCACGCAGCCCCACGGACGTCGCCAAGCTCGACGAGGTCATCATTTTCCGCACGGTCGAAGGACAGCGGCTGGCAGGCCGCTTCGACCTTCAGGACATCCGCGGTGGCCGGTCGCCGGATGTCGCCCTCGTGCCGGGCGACGTCGTGGTCGTCGGCTATTCGACCGTCCGCGGGGCCTATCTCGACGTCGTGAAGGCATTGCCCGTGGTCGGCTTCTTCAGGCCGATCAACTGATGGACCAGATCACGACATCGGCCCACGACGGCACCTATCCGGCGGAATATCCCGCGCCGGGAGAGAACGCGGTCAGCGCTACCCTGCGCCAGGTGTTCTCGGCGGTAAGGCGCTATTTCTGGATGGCGGCAGCAATCCTCGGCATCTGCGTCGCCCTCGCTGTCGTTGCGACCATGCTCGACACGCCGCAGTATTCCGCGGCCTCGACGGTCCAGATCAACGACCAGAGCGACGAGGTTCTGGGAGGCGATTTCGAGACGCAGATCGCGCCGCCGTCCGACTGGGATACCGAACGCTTCCTCAACACGCAGCTCGATGTCCTGCGCAGTCGCGCGCTGGCCGAGCGGGTTGTCGACGCGCTCGACCTCGCCAGCCAGGAACGTTTCTTCGCCGCGATGGAGGTCCCCGCAACCTCGCTCACGGGTACCGAGGCGCAGACCCGCAAATGGGCGATCGACCTGCTGCAGGGTAATCTCGATATCGAGCTGCGGCGCTCGACACGCATCGCGCTGATCACCTTTACCAGCACCGATCCCGATCTTTCCGCGCGCATCGCGAACACCTTTGCCGAGGAGTTCATCCAGCAGAACCTCCAGCGCCGGTTCGACAGCTCTTCCTATGCGCGCAATTTCGTGGCCGAACAGCTCGACGAGGCACGACGCGATCTCGAGCAGACCGAGGCCGCGCTCAACGAATATGCGCGCGGTGTCGGCCTGATCCGCACGCGCGACGCGGTGGCTCCCAGCGGGCCCGATCTTGCGACCGGCTCGGTCACGGCCTCCAGCCTGTTGCAATACAACCAGGCTGCCATTCGTGCGCGCGAGAACAGGATTGCCGCGGAATCGCGTTGGGACGCGGTGCGAAATTCCGCGATCCTGTCGTCGCAGCCGGTTTTGTCGCATCCCACTGTCCAGTCGCTGATGACGCGCCGGGCGGAGCTGGAAAGCGAGCTGCAGGGCGCGCGCGATCGCTATCTTCCCAACCATCCTGCCATTGCCCGGCTTGAAGGCGACATTGCCGGCATCAACGCCCAGCTCGAGCGGACCGCGCGCGACGTGAGGCAGTCGATCCAGGCCGAGTACCAGGCCGCCGCCGTGGCCGAGCAGAGGCTGCAGAACCAGGTCCAGGAGGCGCGCGGGGCCACGCTTGCAGAACAGGACCAGTCGGTCCGCTACAATGTGCTTGCGCGCGAAGCGGACACGGCGCGTTCGATCTATGACGGATTGCTGCAGCGCTACCGTGAGCTCAACGCTTCGGCCGGCATCGCGTCGAGCAATGTGACCATCATCGACCGCGCCGAAGTGCCGAGCGCGCAGTCTTCGCCCAGCCTGACGCGCAACCTCGCACTCGGCATCCTGATCGGACTGGCGCTGGCAGGCCTTGCCATCTTCCTGCGCGACCAGCTCGACGACGTGATCCACACGCCGGAGGACGTGGAGGACAAGCTGCGCCTTTCGCTGCTCGGTGTCGTCCCTCGTGCAGAGGACGGTGCGCCGATCGAAGCCCTCGGCAATCCGAAATCCGCGCTTTCCGAAGCCTACAACTCGATGCGCGGTGCGCTGCTTTATTCGACACCGCGCGGGCTGCCCAAGATCATTGTCGTGACCAGTGCCCAATCCTCCGAGGGCAAGAGTACGACCAGTTTCGCGCTAGCTTCGGGCTTCGCGCGGATCGGGGTGGCACCGCTGCTGATCGATGCCGACCTGCGGCGTCCCGCGCTGCACCGCATACTCGGTGCCTCCAAGGACCGCGGTCTCACCAGCCTGCTCGTCTCGCAGGACGATCCGGCGAGCGCGACGGTCCCCGTCGACATGGGTGACGCGACATTTGACCTGATCCCTGCAGGCCCGGTGCCGCCGTCACCGTCCGAACTGCTCGCATCGCCGCGCATGGCGCAATTGCTCGAGCATTTCGCCGACAAGTACGGCGTGGTGATTGTCGACAGCCCGCCGGTCCTCGGACTTGCCGATGCGCCGATGCTGTCTGCGATTGCCGATGGTACGGTCTTCGTCATCGAGGCCGACCGCGGCCGTAGCGGGGCGCTCAAGGCGGCGCTCAGGCGCCTTCGCGCGATGGAGCCCAACATCCTCGGCGCAGTCTTGGCTAAGTTCGATCCCTCGCGCGCGGACAACCGCTATTCGGCCTATTACGGTTACGACTACTACGCCTATGCCGAGGACGGCGGGCGAAAGGACGCATGATCACGGGGCGTTTCCGCTGGCTCGCGACGCTGCTGGCGGGCCTGTTCGGTATCCTCGCGATCTTTTCCGGTCTCGACCGCTACAGCGAACACCAGCCTAGCGCCATCCGGCTCGTGCCGGAGGTTTTCCGCGTGGACGCTCTGCGCGTCGAGGCCGCGCGTTCACTGGCATCAGGGGATGCAGAAAAGGCAGAAGCGCTGGCAACAAGGGCGATCCTTGCCGGACCCCACGACGCGCGCGGGCCCGCATTTCTGGGGGCGGCAAAGCTTCTTTCTGGCGAGAAATCTTCGGCGAGCGAGGCATTTGCGGTCGCCCGCAACATGGGGCTGCGTGAACCGCTGGTGCAGGCCCACTTCTTCGATGCCGCCCTGGCCGAGGGCAACTACGCCGAGGCGGCACGCCAGCTCGATATCCTGCTGCGAGCGCATCCCCGGCTGGCTCGGATCGACTATTTCTTCACCTCGCTCGAGGCGAGCGGGGAGGGCAGGGCCCAGCTGGCCGCAAGGCTCGCGGATGACCCGCTCTGGTCGGGCTCATACCTCGGCGATTTCCGTGCCAGCGACGAGGTGCTGCGATCGCGGGCGCGCTTCCTCGCCGGTGCGGGCGAGGGCCTCGATCTATCATGCAAGAGCGTCGAGCCGCTCGTTCGCGAGCTGACCCAACGCAACTACATGCGCGAGGCGCGCGATATCTCTCGGACCTATTGTGCCAGGCGCAACCAGGGCGGTCTGCTTGCCGATCCGCAGTTCGAGGAGCTTGGCAACGGAAATACGTTCGGCTGGAGAAGGCATGGCAGCGGCGATGTCCGCATCTCTTCGGTCGGCGAGAGCGACAAGTCGGTCGAAATCGAGAACCGGGCGGGCGTGACGCGTCTCGTCCTGTCGCAACCGATCGTGCTGGAGGCGGGCGAGTACCGCGTCTTCGGCAGCGTGGCCGGTGCGAATGCGGACCGTGTGCTGATCTCAGTGACCTGTTCGGTCCCCGGCAGACCGAGCGGCGGAGGCGGCGCGCTGGGTCGTGGCCAGCTCGTCAGCGCGCCCGATTGCCCCGACCAGGTTCTAGGCATCTGGCTGAGGCCGGGGAACGGTGCGCTGCGTCTAGACGACATGCGCATGGAGCGCGTGGGCGACTAGCTTTCGAGCAAGGCGCTGTAGAGCGCTTCCCATTTAGCCGAGACCGAATGCGCGCCGAAGGGTCCTGATGCCAGCTCGAGAGCCGCGCGCGACATGTCCTTCCATTCCGCGTCGGTGGCGCGAAAGCCACTGACCAGCGCCTCGCGTATGGAATCGCTGTCTGTGCCGCAGCGGATCGCCGCGCCTTGCGCAAACCCTTCGGGCAAATGGCAGTGCTCTGTCATGATCGTGGGAACGCCCGCGGCCCAGGCTTCGAGTATCGCCATCGGCAGGCCCTCGCTGTGTGAGGGCAGGACGAGGAACCGCGCGAGGTCCAGCAGGGCGGCCTTTTGCGAGCCGAAAGCCGTTCCTACGAACTCGATCCCCGCCTCGCGGTGCTCGCGCATGGTTCGCTCGAGCATGTCGACACCCGCGTCATCGCCCCATCCGGCAATCGTGAGCGTAGCGCCCTCGGGCAGGTCCGGTCGGGCGGCGAGCCAGGCCCCGATCAGCGCAGCGAGGTTCTTCTTCTCGTGGATCCTGCCGATGTAGAGGGCATTCGGACCCCGGGTGGCCTCGTCAGGCGCTGCTACGGCCGGGGCAGGGTTGGGAATGGTCGCGATCCGCGCTCCGCGGGTTTCGCGGGCAATGTCATCAGCTTCGGCGTCGGTGAGTGCATGGAACGCGGCGGCCGAACGCCAGGCATGGCGTTCCCACAAGGCGCGGGCGATATGCTTCTTCCACGCATTGCGCGAGGTGATCCATGGATCGAGCATGCCATGCGGACTGATGACGAACGGCTTACCAGTCGCCCTGGCCCAGTCGCCCGCCGCGTGGGTCGGGTATTGCCAGATGCCATGGAGATGCAGGAGATCGAGCCGCGCCGCATCGATCGTTTGGGGCAGGTCGGGCGAAAAGCCGAATGCCTGCGGTCCGGACTGGTCGACCAGATGCGTCTCGAATTCGGCAAGACGCCAAAGGTCGTCGGAGGTCGATTCCTCGCGCAGGCCAAGGACGACAGGCTCCGCTCCGAGCCGGCCGAGCATTTTCGCCTGAGCGACGACCGCCTCGAACACGCCCCCGTTGCGGCGCGACACCCACGAGGACAGCAGGCCGATCCGCCTGCCGGCAAGTGGGCGTTCGCTACTCAGGCCTCGACGACCTTCTGTTCGATCGCACCGAAGATCGAGTGGCCCTCGGCGTCCTTCATTTCGACGCGAACGGTGTCGCCGGGCTTCATGAAACCGGTCTTGGGCTCGCCGTCGGCGATGGTCTCGATCATGCGGATTTCGGCGATGCAGCTGTAGCCGAGACCACCTTCGGAAACGGGCTTGCCCGCGCCGCCGTTCTCGTCCTGGTTCGAGACAGTGCCCGAACCGATGATCGTGCCGGCCGAAAGGTTACGCGTCTTGGCTGCATGCGCGACGAGGTCGGCAAGGCTGAAGGTCGCATCGACACCCGCATTGGCGCGGCCGAATGCTTCGCCGTTGTAGTCGACCATCAGCGGCAGGTGAATGACGCTGCCCTTCCACGCATCGCCCAGCTCGTCGGGCGTGACCGCGACGGGGCTGAATGCGCTGGCAGGCTTGGACTGGAAGAAGCCGAAGCCCTTGGCGAGTTCGCCCGGGATAAGACCGCGAAGGCTCACATCGTTGACCAGCATCACCAGCTTGATGTGACCGGCTGCGTCCTCGCTCGACACGCCCATCGGCACGTCGTCGGTGATCACCGCGATCTCGCCTTCCATATCGCAGCCCCACTTGATGTCCTTCAGGGGTATGTCGTCGCGCGGTGCGAGGAAGTTGTCGCTGCCGCCCTGGTACATGAGCGGATCGTGGTAGAAGCTCTCGGGCACTTCGGCACCGCGCGCCTTACGCACCAGTTCGACGTGGTTGATATAGGCCGATCCGTCCGCCCACTGGTATGCGCGCGGCAGCGGCGAATGTGCTTCGCGCTCGTGGAAGCGCTCGCAGGGCACTGCCTGGTGTTCAACGTCCGTGTAGAGCGCTTCGAGTCGGGGTGCGACCTCGTCCCAATTGTCGAGCGCGTACTGCAGGGTCGGCGCGATATTGTCGGCGGCGCAGTAGCGGGTGAGGTCCTTGGAGACGACCACCAGCTTGCCGTCGCGGGTTCCGTCCTTGAGCGTGGCGAGTTTCATGGGTGTCCTCTCTTATGTGTTTTCAGGATTGTCGGGTTGCGCGTCCGGATGGGCGCGCTGGAATTCGGGAAGCGCGAGGCAGGCCGCCTCGATCCGCTCGATATGCGGCTTGTCGCTGAAGTCGAACTCGAACCGGCGGGCGTTGTAGACCTGCGGGAGCAGGCAGACTTCGAAGAAGCCGGGGCTATCGAACAGGAAGTCGCCGGTGCCCAGCTGGGCAAGGCGAGCCTCCAGCGGTTCGAGCGTGCGGGCGAGCCAGTGGCGATACCACACGCCGATCTCTTCCTGCGACTTGCCGTATTCGTTGGCGAGGTATTTCAACACCGGCAGGTTGAGCGGGGCGTGCAGCTCGGTCGCGATGGCATAGGCCAGCTCGCGCGCCACATAGCGGTCCTCGATATCGGTCGGCAGTAGCGGACGATCCGGATAGGCTTCGTCCAGCCACTCGATCTGCGCCATCGACTGCACGCGGTCCTTGCCGTCCGCTTCGAGCAGCGGGACCGAACCGAAGGGGTTGCGGCTGGTGAACGCCTCGCCCTTCTGTTCGCTCTTCAGCAGGTTCACGGGGACATACTCGTAGTCGAGCCCCTTCAGCTCCAGCGCGATGCGCAGGCGGTAGGAGGTCGAGCTGCGATAATATCCGTGAAGCCTGATCAAAACGCGGCGATCCCCGTGATGGCGCGGCCGAGGATCAGCGCATGAACGTCGTGCGTGCCCTCGTAGGTGTTGACCGTCTCGAGGTTCACCATGTGACGGATCACCTGGTACTCTTCCGAAATGCCGTTGCCGCCATGCATGTCGCGGGCCTTGCGCGCGATATCGAGCGCCTTGCCGACATTGTTGCGCTTCACGATGCTGATCATGTCGGGCGAAAACTTGCCTTCGTCCATCAGGCGGCCGACGCGCAGCGAACCCTGCAGGCCGAGCGCGATCTCGCTCATCATGTCGGCAAGCTTGAGCTGGTAGAGCTGTTTCGAGGCTAGCGGTACACCGAACTGCTGGCGGTCGAGGCCGTACTGGCGCGCTGCGTGGAGGCAGAACTCCGCCGCTCCAAGCGCACCCCAACTGATGCCGTAGCGCGCGCGGTTGAGGCAGCCGAACGGGCCCTTGAGGCCCTGGACTTCGGGAAGCAGCGCGTCTTCGCCCACTTCGACCTCGTCCATGACGATCATGCCGGTGGTACTGGCGCGCAGCGAGATCTTGCCTTCGATCTTGGGAGCCGAGAGACCCTTCATGCCCTTTTCGAGCACGAAACCGCGAATGCCGCCGCCATGCGCCTCGCTCTTCGCCCAGACGACGAAGACATCGGCGAAGGGAGAGTTCGAGATCCAGGTCTTCGAACCGGAGATGACATAGCCGCCGTCGACCTTCTTCGCGGTAGTCTTCATGCCGGCGGGGTCCGAACCTGCATCGGGTTCGGTCAGGCCGAAGCAGCCGATCAGCTGGCCGCTGGCGAGGCCGGGGAGATACTTCTTGCGCTGTTCTTCCGAACCGTAGGCATGGATCGGATACATCACGAGGCTCGACTGGACCGAGGCCATCGAGCGATAGCCGCTGTCCACACGCTCGATCTCGCGCGCGATCAGGCCGTAGGCGACATAGCTGGCACCTGCGCCGCCGTACTCTTCCGGAACGGTCGCACCGAGGAGGCCGGCTTCGCCCATCAGGGGGAACAGCTCGGGAGCATCCTTCTCGGTCGAGAAAGCCTCGATCACACGCGGCTGCAATTCGCCTTGCGCAAAACCATGCGCGGCATCGCGGATCATCCGCTCTTCCTCGGTCAGCTGATCGTCGAGGTTGAAGGGATCGTTCCAGTCGAACGGCACCATGCCAGCCATGTGGTCTCCTTTGTAACTTGTCAGGCCGATGGCAGAGGCAGCGGGCCTGCGCAAGGCCAGAAGTCACCCTCTTTCAGGCTGTCTCCGGCTCGCCCGGCACGAGCAGCGTATATTGCGCTTCGTCGCACAGGCCGGTCACCCATTCGTCGCCCACCTTGAGCCATGCGTGGAAGCGTGCCTTGCCGGTCTCGTCGCGCTGCGTCCCGAGGAACAGGCTGGAGGCAATTCCGCGGCGTTCGAGCATCCAGCGGCCCGCCAATGCCTGCGGGAGGCAGTTCGGGGCTCCGGGCACATTGTTGAGGGCCCGCATGATTGCCAGGCGGACGCGGCGGACGGTTTCGAGATCGCCCGACTTCTCGCTCGATCGGGCAACCGCCCCGAAGCGCGAGCGCCACCGGCGCGGCGGAACCTTGCCGATCAGGAGCTTCGCGTAGAGCACGAGCACCATCGCCTCGAGCGAGGCGAACTTGTCGGCGCTATCGAGCGCGAAGAAGGTGCGCAGCTTGGACATCAGCCGGCAATCATACCACGCATCGCCGGTCTTGGCTTCAATTCACGTGCGCGAGCGCTTTCTTGCAGTCATCGGCACATTCGCGGCACATTTTCGCACACAGTGCGCAATGCGGATTGTCGTGGCCTTCGCATTCGGCGGCGCAAGTCTCGCAGGCCTTGATGCAGGCTTCGAGCTGGGCGCGAAGAACGTCGATATTCTGGGCGGTTCGGCGCACGGCGAGCCTTGCCGTCGCGGCGCAGACATCGGCGCAATCGAGGCAGTTTCGGATGCATTGCGCCATGTCCATTTCCTCTGCGACGCAGGCATCGGCGCAGCTGGTGCAGAAAAGCGAGCAGAGCATCGCGTGGCGCGCTGCGAGGACGAGTTCTTCGGTCTTGTCCTGAACCTGCGGGTGGTTCTGGACCATTTGCTGGAGCGACATGCGTTTTCCTTTCCTTGATCGTTCAATCAAGGAATGGGGCAGGAGGAAGGTCGTTCCTGATCAGTCGTTTAGTGGTGCTGTGCAGCCCTATTGACGGTTTCCAGAACCTCTGCCGGGGGGCAGGGCTTGGACAGGGCCTGTGCCTGCGGAAAGCGGCTGGCCACTTCCTGCGGCGTGATCTGGCCGGAATGGAAAATAACCGGGACGTCTTCGGCCATCATCTGTTCGGCCAGCGGGTAGACGATGCCGTCACCCAGCTGCACGTCGAGAATGGCCACGTCAGGCTTCATCTTCTGGTAGGCGAGCATGGCGCTCGACAGGTCGTCGAAGGGGCCTTCGACCAGGTAGCCGGCTTCGGCCACGGTATCGCACAGATCGTATCCCACGATCAGCTCGTCTTCTGCGACAAGTACTCTAAGCTGCTGTCCCATCCAGCCTCTCCTCGCTCGATCGACCCAACATACTCAATGGACCGCAGCGAAGAAGGTTCCGGAGGTCAGGCTCCGGCGCCGTACTTGTCGGAAAACTCGGCCGATTTACCCTCTGCGAGGAGCTTCGCCTGACCGACCCAGTCGTCGCGGCGAATGCGACCCTGGAAGCGGCCGAGCTCGGCGTCGATGCGGTCGATCTCGGCGTCATCCCAGGAGGCAATCTGCGCGAAGCTGGTGACACCCTGGCCGTTGAGCATGGCGACGAGCTTGGGGCCAACGCCCTTGATCCGCGAAAGGTCGTCACCGCCGCTGGCGGCAGCGGGCGTGGCAGGTTCGTCGCGTTGTGCGGCAGGTGCACTCTCGACCAGCGCGGCGTTGCGCTGGGCGCGTTCCGCGCCCTCGTCGAGCACGTCCTTGCTCGCGCCGGTCACGCGCGTGCGGCGATTGGTGCGGAACAGGAACCACGCAACGACCAGCCCGATGACCAGTGCGATCGCCAGCAGGATCCAGTTCTCGGCGAGCAGTTCGCTCATGTTTCGTCACCTTCCTTCTTGTTTGCGACAGGGGCACGGCCCCACAGCGCCCAGCCGATGGTGAGGCCAATTCCATAGGCCACCAGCATCAGGGCAATTGTTTCGAACCATATCGGCATCAGCGCGGCCTTCTTACCTTGGACCCGGCGTGTCGACCGGAGTGGGTTGCAAAGGCTTCATCTGGATCACGCGGAACTCGATGCGCCGGTTGGCGGGATCTTCTGCTGTGAGGCCGGGGATCGGCTCGCTCGAGCCGACACCGCGGGCACGCAGGCCCTCGCGCGGAATACCGCGGCGCACCAGCGCCTCGCGAACGGCGCGGGCGCGATCCATGCTGAGCGCGATATTGTCGGGTTCGCTGCCCGATCGGTCGGTATGGCCGGTAATGGCGATGATCGCGCCGAGACACGGGCGAAGAGCGGTCGCGACCTCGTTCACAAGCAACCGGCTGGCAGGAACCAGCGCTGCGCTCGCTTCCTCGAACCGGATCGTGCGGACACGCAGCAGCCCATCGACGTCTTCCTGGCAGTGGAGCGGCTCGAATTGCCGCTCGCCACTCTCCGCATTCACCGTGCCGTCGATCCAGCTGATCCCGCCGACACCTGCAACACCGGCGACAGTTTGCGCAGCCTTCAGGCGGGCATCCTCGTCGAGATCCTCGCCGCCCGAAAGGACCGGGTGGCGCGAAGGGTGACCGAAGCGGTTGGCGAAACGCGCCTCGATCGTGGGCAGATCTGCCTCTGCCAGCGCCTGCTCGCTCTGCAGCGCCAGCCTTTCGGCCATTTGTTCGGCACTGCCGGACGTGCTGGCGACCAGACCGATCGCGATGACCGACAGGGCCCCGAGGGGGATGAGAAAGCGCTGGAACATCACAGGGGGCTCTTAGCCGCGCCGCGCGCCGCATGCCAAGCGCCCAGTTCGACCCTTCTGGCGCACTTCACTCGTTCGGAAGGCGAGGGCGGGATGGCAGTTTTTAACGCAGGGCACTCAGGCGTCTCCGCTGCCTTGTGCAGGCTTGTCCTTGCTCTGGCTCTTCTGGAACAGCACCCGGTCTTCCGGGCCGAAGCCGCGTTTCCAGATCACGTAGCCATAAGAAGCAAGGATGGCCGGGATGCCGAAGATCAGCTCGGCCCATTCGGGCAATTGCGTGGCTATGAAGCCGACGACCACGGCGGGGCCGGTCGCCCAGACAAGCGCCCAGCGCCAGTTGGCGACCGGTGCCTTCAGCAGCGATTTCAGCAGCAGCGCCTTGACGAGGCTCGAAGTGCCGAGCGCGATGAACAACGCGAGCGCGGCACCTGCAGCCTTGAAGCCTTCGTCGAGGCCGAGATTGTCGGCGAGCTGGATCAGCCCGATCGTAAGCGCGCCCTGCAGCGTGATTACGCCGACCGAAATGGCGAGATTGCGCTTGCGGGCGATGTAGACGAGCACGCTTTCGGACACGACTGCCATCGACGCGATCACTTCGGCCGCCAGCAGCAGGGCCAGCGCACCGGTACCTCCGACGATCGCCGGGCCGCCGAGGCCCATCACGGCCTCGCCCGGAATGGCGAGCGCAAGCGCGATGCCGGCCTGCAGCGCGATGATCCAGAAGCCTACCTGGCGCACCTGCGCCGCGATGGCGCTCATGTTGCCGATCTTCAGGTTCTTGGTGATCACCGGCGAAAGGATCGGCTCGAAGCTCGTTTTCAGCTTCTGCGGGACGCTGACGATTTCCTTCGCGAAGAAGTAGATGCCGACCGCGGCCGCGGAGGCCGACTGGCCCAGCAGGAACACGTCCAGCAGGCGGGTGCCGCGTTCGATCACGTCGGCACCGATCAGCGGCAGCGCCCTGCTCGTCAGCTTGCCGAGGTAACGCGGCCGCGGACGCCAGCCTCGCGGGAGGCCGTAGGTGCGAAGGAAGGACCATAGCGCTGTTAGCAGACCGGCATAGATCGAGGCGAGGAAGGCGAGCGCGAGGCCGCCGTCCTTCAGGAACGGGATGAAGAAGAACACCCCCACGCCGATGGAACGGGTCCAGGGTTCGACGATGGCGCGGGCGCGCACCGTGGTGGCGATGTCGTAGCGATAGGCCTGCGCTGCGAGCAGTATTTCGGTCAGCGCGAAAGCTGGGATCGCGGCGATCATCCACATGTCGAACTGGCTGCCTGTCCCGTTCGGGAAGATGATGACGGGGAACACCAGCAACACGCCTGCCGCCACGAGTGCGAAGGCGAAGGAGACCAGCATCCCGTCGAACACGAGGTTGGCCGGGGTGCCCTCGTGCTGCTCCGCGCCTTCGGTGAGGCGCTGCGCTAGACCGCGCTTCTCGCCGAGTGCGCAAACGAGCGCGAATATCTCGATGACCACGAAGGCAGCTGCAAAGCGGCCCATGTCCTCGACCCCGTAGAGACGGTAGCCGATGAAGAGGAAGGGTATGTTGCCGAGCAGGCGGATCAGGAAGCCGAGCGTGTTCGTGCGTCCGCCCTTCGCGAGCGTCGCCATGTCGTCGCCTCCCTTTGCGGGATCGACCTCTTCCTGTGATGGCTTGTCGTTCAAGCGCCGCTGTCCTGTTCGGCCTTGAGCGGACGTGAGAGGATATCTTCGACCACGGCCTTGGGATCGTCGCCCTTCAGCAGGTCATAGACGGCGGTGACGATCGGCATGGCAACGCCGCGGCGCGCCGCTAGTTCGACCAGCACCGGCGCGGTGTGCGCTCCTTCCGCGACCGTGCGCCTGTCCGACATCAGGTCCTGCGCGCTCTGGCCTTCGCCCAGTGCCTTGCCGAGCGAGAAGTTGCGGCTCGATGTGGACGAGCAGGTCAGCACGAGGTCACCGAGACCGCACAGGCCCGCCAGCGTTTCCGCACGTGCGCCGAGGCTCTCGCCGAAACGCAGCATTTCGGCATAACCGCGCGCGATCAGAGCGGCGCGCGCGTTCTGGCCCAGTCCGAGCCCGTCGACCACCCCGCAGGCAATCGCGAGGACGTTCTTCACCGCTCCGCCGATCTCGGCCCCGGTCACATCGTCGGAATAGTAAGGGCGGAAGGCAGGGCGCGCGACGACGGGCGCAATCCGTCCCCATTGCTCGCGGCCCTGGCTGCAGGCGAGCGTGACGGCAGTCGGCAGGCCGGCTGCCACCTCGTGGGCAAAGGTCGGGCCCGAGAGTACTGCGACGGCACTTCCCGGAGCGGCATCGCGTGCAACGTCGTTCATAAGACGCCCGGTGCCCGCCTCGATACCCTTGGAACACAGCACGAGGTCGCGCGGATGTGAGGGCATGGCCGCCAGCACGCTGCCCATGTGCTGAGCAGGAGTCACGACCAGCAACACATCGAGCTCGGCCATGTCGGCGAGGTCGCCTGTTGCCTTGATGTTTTCCGAGAGTTTCGCGCTCGGCAGGAACAGCGAGTTGGTGCGGGCGGAGTTGATCTCTTCTACCAGCTCGTCCTCGCGCGCCCAGATCAGGACGTCGCGCCCGTCGCTGGCGACCATCTGCGCAAGGGCAGTGCCCCACGCGCCTGCTCCGAGGATCCCGACGCTCATGCCTTCACTCCCGCTCCGCGCACCGGTTCCGCATCAGGGTCGAGCGGCCAACGAGGCCGCGCCGAGATTTCCAGCGGGTCGGGTGCGAATCCCTCCATGGAAAGACGTTCTATCCCCGCCCAGGCGATCATGGCAGCATTATCGGTGCAAAGCTTGGGTGGCGGGGCGGTGAAACGCATGCCGTAACCGCCTGCAACGCCCTCGAGCGCCGCGCGCACCGAGGCATTGGCGGCTACACCGCCGGCAACGACCAGCGTCTCGACGCCCTGCATGCCCTCGAGTGCGACCTCGAGCCGGTCCACCACGCAATCGATGGCCGCCTGCTGGAAACTCGCGGCAATATCAGCTGCTTTGTACTTGCCGCTCTCGTGCGCACGCAGGACGGCACTCTTCAGTCCGGCAAAGGAGAAATGCGGCTCTCCGCTGCCGACCATCGGGCGGGGGAGGGGAACGGCGCTTGCATCGCCTTCCTTCGCGATCCGTTCGACGGCCGGTCCTCCCGGGAAACCGAGGCCGAGGATCTTCGCGGTCTTGTCGAATGCCTCGCCCAGCGCATCGTCGATCGTCGTGGCGAGGCGGCGATACCGGCCGACACCATCGACGCGCAGGATCTGGCAGTGTCCACCCGAGACGAGCAGCAATGCGTAGGGAAAATCGAGCCCTTCGTCGGCGAGGCGCGGGCTGAGCGCGTGGCCTTCGAGGTGGTTGATCGCGATCAGCGGCACGTCGCTCGCCATCGCAAGTGCCTTCGCGCTCACGAGACCTACCATGACCCCGCCGATGAGGCCGGGGCCTGCAGTAGCGGCAATCGCGTCGCAATCCTCGAGCGTGACGCCTGCATCCTCGAGCACGCCTGCAATCATCGGCGCGAGGCGCTCTGCATGCGCGCGCGCGGCGATCTCGGGCACCACGCCGCCAAAGGGCGCGTGCTGCTCGTCCTGCGAGGCGATACGCTGCGCTACGATGCGACGCTCGCTATCGACAAGCGCGGCGGCGGTTTCGTCGCATGAGCTTTCTATTCCGAGGACCAGGGCCATGGCGCTTCCCCTTAACGGTATCGCTCGCTAGGGCAAGCGCGCGTCATGACAGATAAGCCCTTCATCCGCCTCGGTACCAGACGTTCGCCCCTCGCCATGGCGCAGGCGGTCGAAACCCGTCGCCGCCTGTGCGAAGCGCACGGCTGGCACGAGGAAGCAGTCGAACTGGTCCCGGTCATCGCCAGTGGCGACAAGATCCAGGACCGCCCGCTCGCTGATATCGGCGGCAAGGCGCTCTGGACGCGCGAGCTCGATATCTGGCTTGCAGAAGGCCGTATCGATGCCGCTGTCCACTCGATGAAGGACGTCGAAACCCTGCGCCCACGAAAGATTGCCATCGGCGCGATCCTGCCGCGTGCGGACAAGGCCGATGTGCTGCTGGGCGCCCTTTCGATCGCTGCGCTCCCGCGCGGGGCGAAGGTCGGCACCAGCGCCCCGCGAAGGGCTGCGCAACTCCTCCACGCGAGACCGGATCTCGAGGTCGTGGGAATTCGCGGAAATGTCGCGACCCGCATCGCCAAGCTTGGTGCGGGAGAGGCCGATGCCACTTTCCTCGCAGCCGCCGGGCTTGAGCGGCTGGGTGAAACCGGTGTCGGTATTCGGCTCGATCCGGAAGAATGGCTGCCCGCACCCGCGCAGGCCGCGATCGGCATCGAATGCCGCAGCGGTGACGAGCAAACGCAAGGATACCTCTCGGCGATCGATCACCGTGACAGCCGCGAGGAAGTGATGGCCGAGCGCGCAGTTTTGGAGGCACTCGGCGGCACCTGCCACAGCCCGATTGCCGTGTTTACCCGCCGGGAAGGCAGCGAATTCTCCATGACGGCGGCGATCTACAGCGCCGACGGGGCAGTCCGGGTACGAGAAACCTCGAATTTCGCCACCACCGACCTTGATGCTGCACGCGCTCTCGGCAGGAAGCTGCTCGAAAGCGCTCCGGCCCATGTCACTGCCCTGTTCGGCGCGGCAGCGTGACGCGGCCGCTCTACGTCTTCCGGCCCGAACCCGGCCTCTCCGTCACGCTCGAGACGGCCGCCGCGCAGGGCCTCGATGCCAGTGGGTGTCCGCTGTTCGAAGTGGAACCGGTCGAATGGACGGTCCCGCCTGCGGATGAATTCTCAGCCCTCCTCGTCGGCAGTTCGAACGTGTTTCGCCACGGCGGAAAGCGGCTGGACAAGCTCGCCTCGCTACCGGTCTACGCGGTCGGCGAAGCGACTGCCGATGGCGCGCGCGAGAAGGGCTTCATCGTCTTGCGAACCGGGAAAGGCGGCCTGCAGAAGCTCATCGACAACATGTCCGGCAAGGAGCGTCACCTTCTGCGCCTCGCGGGCGAAGCCATGGTCGACCTCGACCCGCCCGAGGGCATCACGATCGACACGCGCGTCGTTTATCGGACCGCGCCGCTCGATCTGGCCGACGATATCGCTTCCATGATGCGCGAGAGCGGCGGAGTGGCGCTGCTGCACTCGGGTGAGGCGGCAAAGCGCCTGGGCGCAGAATGCGAAAGGCTGGGCATCGACCGAAGCGCGATATCGCTCGCGGTTCTCGGCCCGCGGATAGCCGAGCTGGCGGGCGATGGCTGGGAAGCTGTCCACACCGCGCCGCAGCCTCTGGATGTCGAGCTACTGGCCATGGCCCAGGCTTTGTGCCAGTAGTTTAGGCGGGATTGATCGCACCGCCGAGGCAGGTGCGCGAAGGGTCGCGGATCGGAGTACAATGGAGAATTTCGTTAGCAATCGGCGGGCGCAGTCCAGCATGCGGCCCATCTTGCTTGCTGCTGCAGGATCCTTTGCTCTGGGTGCCGCGATTGTCGGTTACTTCGCCTGGCGCATGGATTCTGGCGAAGAAACCGCGCAGGCGACCAGCAGCGGGCCGCAGGCCGCGCTGACGTCGACCGCGACACCTGGCACTTCGCCTTCTCCCACGCCTACCGCGAGCGCAACCGAAGTTTCCGCCGAAGACGTCGAGCGTGTTGCCGAACAGCAGGGCGGTCTCGACCAGCGCCTCGCGGCCGCCGAACAGCGTCTCACAAGGCTCGACCTCCAGGCGCAGGCGGCGGCAGGCAACGCCGCGCGCGCCGAGGGCCTGCTGATCGCCTTCGCGGTGCGCCGCGCGATCGATCGTGGTGCCGAGCTCGGCTATCTTGCCGACCAGCTGCGCCTGCGTTTCGGCGATGCATTGCCCAATGCGGTCAATACGATCATCTCCTTCTCGCGCGAGCCGGTGACACTCGACCAGCTGATCGCGCGGCTGGACGGTCTGGCACCCCAGCTGCAATCGGGCGACGATCGCGGCGGGTTCGAACGTTTCACGGAAGAACTCGGCGCGCTCTTCACGATCCGCCGCGAAAGCGCTCCTTCGCCGCAGCCGGAGATGCGCCTAGAGCGCGCAAGGCTCTTCCTGCTCAGCGGCAGACCAGACGATGCGGTGGCCGAAGTACGGAATCTTCCCGGAGCCTCGCAGGCCGACCAATGGCTGCGCGACGCGGAGCGTTACGCTTCCACCCAGCGCGCGCTCGACCTAATCGAAACCGCCGCCGTGCTCGAACCGCGCCGCCTGCGCGATGGTGCGGGTAACCGGATCTCACAACCGAGTCCGGCAGAAGAATAGGTCAGGCCTTCATCAGCTCGGGCACATCGCCCGACACGCCGCGTGCCTCGTCCATGAAGAACTTCTTGAGCCAGCCGGAACGCTGGACTCCGGCCATGCCGAAACGCCGAACGGCGCTGGCGGTCTTTCCGGGTACGCCGAAGATGCGGGTCAGCGTGTCGGTTGCGCCCATGACCATGATCGAATCGAGTGCGCGCCACTTCTCGTAGCGCTCGAGAACCTGCGCATCGCCAAGATCGAGGCCGAGGCGGCGCGCTTCTTCGAGCACTTCGACCAGCGCACCGACATCGCGCAAGCCAAGGTTGAGGCCCTGACCGGCAATGGGGTGCATGCCGTGCGCGCTGTCGCCGATCAGCGCCATGCGCTCGCCCACGATACGCGCCGTGTGCTGGAAGCTGAGCGGATAGGAAGACCGGCCGCTATTGAGCGACAGCGTGCCGAGGATATCGCCCATGCGCTTCTCGACTTCGGCGAGGAATGCACGGTCGGACAGCTTGAGCACGCCTGCTGCGTCCTTCTCGTCGACGGTCCACACCAGCGCGCTGCGGTGCGTGCCGTCTTCGCTGTCGAGCATGGGTAGGAGTGCGAAGGGGCCGTCCTCGTAGAAGATTTCCCAAGCTACGCCTTCGTGCGGTTTCGAATGGTCGAGACCGGTGATGATCGCGCGGTGCGAATAATCCCAGCTCGCCATCTTGAGGCCTTCTTCCTCGCGCGTGGGCGAGCCGCGGCCTTCGGCGCCGATCAGGAGATCGGCCTCCAGCACCCTCCCGTCCGCCAGCGTCGCGCTGACCGAGAAGGCATCGCGGTGGCGCTCGGTAACATCGACCGGCGCGTGCATCGTGATGAGCGGTTCGTTCTTCGCCGCTTCGTAGAGCGCGATGCGCAGCTGGCGGTTGGCGAACATGCGGCCGAGCGTGCCTTCGTGCGGCTCGGGTCGGAAATCGATACGGCCCGGCTTCATCTGGTCGAGCACGGCAATTGCCTCGATCTCGCAGCCATGCGGCTCGAGCGCTTCGGCAAGGCCGATATTGCGGAAGAGGCGCCAGCTGGCGGTCGAAATCGCCGAGGCGCGCCCGTCGAAGCCTTCGGCGGTCAGATCGGCCGGATCGGCGCGGTCGACGAGGTGGCTGGAAAGACCCTTGCGGGCTGCGGCCAGTGCGAGCGTCGTGCCGACGAGGCCGCCACCGAGGATGAGCAAGTCGCGCTTGTCTGTCATGGGGGCAGTCCCTAATGCGCAGGGTGTGAGAGACGCAAGCACAATGGACGGTTGGCGCGCGGGACTTGTCTTGCTGTTCCTGTTGCTGGCGAGCCTCGTTCCCGGGAGCCTCGCTGCCCAGGAAGCACGCTTCGGCGACGACAATATCTCGGTAGAGCTCCGCAGCGACGGTGCGCCGGTTGCCGGCGAGACCTGGATGCTGGCCTTGCGATTCAGCCCCAGGAGCCCCGAATGGCATGGCTACTGGTCCAATCCGGGCGATGCGGGGCAGGGGATGCAGCTTTCGCTCAACCTGCCCGAGGGATGGGAAGCGGGCGAGCCGCTCTATCCCGTGCCGAAGACGTTGCTGATTTCCGGCCTGATGAATCACATCTACGAGGGCGAATATGCCGTTCTCGTGCCCATCGACGTGCCCGAGCAGGCAGCGGTAGCAAATGTCGCGCCGGTCACCGGCTTCGTCTCTTACCTAGCCTGCACCGATCGGATCTGCGTGCCGCAGGACGCGGTATTGCAAGCGCGGGAGGGGGGCGATTTCCGAAGCTGGCGCGCACAGATCGCGCCCGAACTCGACAGCACTGCGGGATTCGAGATCTCCGGCGACCGCCTGCGTGTCGGAATTCCCTTGCCCGAGGGCCTGGATTTCACCGAGGTACACCTCTTCATCGAGAATACCGATCTCGGCTCCGGCGTCTCGCCGGACTATGCCGCCGTCCAGACGCTGGTGAGCGAGGGCAACCTGCTGGTCGTCGAAGTGCCGCTCAAGCGCTTCGGTAAGGCGGACGATGTGCCGCAGCCCGAGAAGATCGGGGGCATATTGTCCTTCGGAAACGGGCAGGGTGTACGGTTCGAGGCGGAGCCGCGCGACGTGCCGCTCGAGAATGTGAAACCGATCCGCGGCGCGGTCGAAATGCCCCCCCTGTGGTTGCTGCTCCTGGCCTCGCTCGTCGGCGGCCTGCTGCTCAACATCATGCCCTGCGTCTTCCCGATCCTCAGCCTCAAGGCGCTCGCGCTCGCCAAGGCCGGCGGCGAGGAGGCTGCCGCGCGGCGGGACGCGATCGCCTATACCGCGGGTGTCGTCCTTGCCTGCGCGGGCCTCGGTGCGGCGATCCTCCTGCTGCGCTCTGCGGGCGAACAGGTCGGCTGGGCGTTTCAGTTGCAGGAACCGCGGGTAGTCGGCGGCCTGTTCCTCCTGATGCTGGCGATCACTGCCAATTTCCTCGGCCTGTTCCAGGTGCCGGGCATGGCGATTGCCGGCGGCAAGCAGTCGGTACGCGGTTCGTTCGGCACCGGGCTGCTGGCAGCCTTCGTCGCCACGCCGTGTACTGGTCCGTTCATGGCGCTCGCACTTGGAGCTGCCCTCGTGCTCCGTCCGATCGAGGGTTTCGCGATCTTCACTGCGCTCGGCGTGGGCCTTGCCCTGCCGTTCCTCCTGCTCGGCTTCATTCCCGCATGGCGCAGGAAACTGCCGAAGCCGGGTCCATGGATGGAGCGCTTCCGCCGCTGGATGGCGATCCCGATGGGACTGACCGTGCTGGCTCTCGTGTGGCTGTTGACACGCATCGCCGACACGTTCTGGCTGGTCATGCTCGGAGCCGTCGCTACGCTGCTCCTCGCGCTGCTTGCCTCGCTCGGCCAGCGCCAGACGAAGGGCCTCGGCGGCGGGAAGTTCTTCTTCGCCGCCATCGTGGCCCTATCGATCTTCGCGCTTTCGATCTTCCCCGAGCCGGAACCGCGCGAGGTGCGGGCCGAAAGCAGCATCCACGCGCCCATTGCATTTTCCGAGAGTGCGCTCGCCGAGGCACGTGCGAGTGGCAGGCCCGTATTCGTCTGGTTCACCGCCGACTGGTGCGTCACCTGCAAGGTCAACGAAAGCGTCGCCATCGAACGCGAGGAGACACTCGCGGCATTCGAGGCGGCCGATGTGATCACGATGCGAGGCGACTGGACCCTCGGCGACGAGGAAATCGCCAACTTCCTGTCAGCGCAAGGCGCGGCAGGCGTGCCGCTCTACCTCTGGTACGCGCCCGGAGAGGACGCGCGGCAATTGCCGCAGGTGCTTACTCCGGCGATGCTTCGGGAATTGGTGGCGGAATAATCTCGCCTGCGCAGCGGCTGATGAACTCGGCCGGCCGCTGGCTCCCGTTGAGCCTTAGCGATCCAGCCCCGGGAACCGTGGCCTCGACCGAGCGCGGGCCGGTCAGGACGTCGAGCCGGGGGTCGTCGGCAGCGATGGTGCCTCGCCATAGCCAAGCCTCGCCTTCCTGCGCAGCATCGATCCAGAGGCGCTCGACATGGCCGTTGCCGATGAGCGCGAGCACAGCCTTCGCATCGGGATCGGCTGCGACATAGCGGCGATAGACTAGCGTGCCGTCCTCGCAGCCGAGCGAGAGGAGGGGCATTTCACCCGGCTTTCCGTAGAGCAGGCGCCCGCTTTCCGGGCTTGTCGCCCAGGTCGCGCCCTCGGCATCGGGCGAAGCGATCGGTTTGGCAGGTGCCTTCCGCTCGTCCGCGATCTGCGTACGCGTGACGTAATCGTCCGAGGCGGGCGGCTTGCAGGCAGCGAGCAGGGTGAGCGCACAAAGAGCGACGAAACGAGGCATGGCTGCAGCTATTATTGTCGGGCGGCTCCGGTCAACGCGCGCGGATGAATTCGCGCAGGTCTGAGGTGAGTTTTGCCCGGTCCTCGTCACGTACGTACATCATGTGGCCCGCGTCGTAATATTTGAACGTCAGGCGGTCCTGCGGGATGCCGAAGCGGTTGAGCGAGTATTCCGCACCGAAGAACGGCGTCGCGAAGTCGTACCAGCCCTGCGCGTTGAACAGGCGCAGCTGAGAATTCTCGCGCATCGCCTTGCCGATGAGCGGAGCGACGTTGAGATAGGCGTTGCGGCCCCAGCCTTGGCCCAGCGACCAGTCCCAATAGCGTCCCGGCTCGCGCCCGATCGACTGGTATTCCCTGTCCGTCTCGAAGCCGAGGCCTTCGCGCAGCCACTGGTTCACCGCCGCGGTATAGCCTGCATCGATGCCGTAAAAGCTGGGGTCGTTGTCAGGTGTCTCGCCCGCATTGTCATAATCGCGGCCCGTGTAGCGTGCATCGAGGCGTCCGATGGTGAGGCCCCGGTCGCGCAGCAGCTCCTTGTAGAACCGCTGGCTGGTCACCCGCAGGTTCGCCTGGTCGAGATATGTCTCGGAAAGCCCAGTCAACCTCGCCAGTTCAGCGCGTACCGCGACACGCTCGGCAGCGGGCAGGTCCTGCCCCTTGAGCAGCGCGGTCGCGTAAGGTCCGATGGCGAACTGGCGCGCTTCCTCGGCGATGGCCTCGACCGAGGAAGCCTGGACCTTGCCGTGGTAGTAGGCCGCTGCCGCCATGTTGGGCAGGGTGACGATATAGGCCATCTCATTGCCCGGCGTCGGCTCGCGACCGGCGAAATCGAGGATCGTCGAGACGAGGATGAGACCGTTCAGCCCGACGTCGTTGAAGGTGCTGCCTTCGAGCTCGTCCACCACCATTGCGGTGCGGGTGGTGCCGTAGCTTTCGCCGCCGAGATACTTGGGGCTGTTCCAGCGGCCATTATCGTTGATCCAGCGCCGGATGACTTGCGCAACGGCGCGCGCATCCTGCCTGAGGCCATAATATTTCTCAGGGTCCGTGCCCTTGGTGAGATAGCTGAAGCCCGTGCCCGGCGGATCGATGAAGACGAGGTCGGCGACGTCGAGCAGGCTGTCGGGATTGTCGAGCAGCGGATAGGGCGGCGCACCGTCGTCGCGTGCGTCTGAGGGAATGCCAACGCGCTTGGGACCCCATGCGCCCATCTGCAGCCAGACCGAGCCCGAGCCCGGGCCGCCGTTGTAGATGAAGAATACGGGCCGCGATGTATCGCGCGGGTTCCTCACATAGCTGGTGGTCACGATGACGGCTTCCTGCGTGCCGTCGTCCCCTTCGAGGATCGTCTCGCGCACGGTCGCGCGGTAATTGATGCGCTGGCCGCCGAAGGTGCCGGAAAGGTCGCGCGTCCTTACCTGCGCCTCGATGGCCGCCGAAGCCGCCGAGGCGGTATCAGGCTTCTCCTGGGCGGCGAGGGGAGCGGAAAGGGCGAGGGCCGCTGCGGCGGCTAGCAGGCGCGTAGTCATGCTGACGCTATGGCAAAGCAGCAGCCCCGCGTAAATTCCCGGCTATTCGGCCGGCTTCACGAACTTCATCATGAAGCGGTCGGTCTTGCCGCGGATTGCCGGATCGAAGACGCTCGTGTCGTAGTCGTCATCGGGATTGGCGAGCATGCTGCTGGCATCTTCCAGCACGAAGCCGGCCGCTTCGAAATCGGTCCGTACGACCGAGGGGGCGATGCGGTGCGTCTCGTCAACGATCGCGCGGGTATCGCCTTCCTTGCCCGCATGGTCGATCACACCGACAACCCCGCCGGGTTTCATCGCGGCAAAGAGCTGTGCGAGGAACTCCTGCGGTTCGGAGCGGGGCACGCCGAACTGTTCCGATTCCCAGTACACGTCGTGGTAGTTGAGGTTCATGATCGCGAAGTCGAACCGGTCCGGTCCGGGCGTGAAGCTCTCGAACGGATATCGCTCGACCGCGATGCGCGGCTCGCGTTCCGAGAGCGCGCTCCAGGCTTCCTCATCGTAGAATTGCTCGGGCTCGAGCGCGGTTACGCTGCCGTTCTCGCCGACTGCGCGCACCAGGATTTCCGCCCAGTACCCGCCACCCGAAATCACATCGACGGCATCGTCGCCATCCTCGAGGCCGAAGAAGGCGAGCACTTCGGCGGGCTTGCGGTTGGCATCGAGTTCCCGGGCGCTCTCCGGGCGCGCTTCATTGGCGACTGCCGCGTCGAGGGTTGATGCCGAGACGGTTGTGTCGGCAGGGGTCTCCACTGGATCGTCGGTGGCTGGCTGCGAGCAGGCCGCAAGTGAAAAGGCCAATGCGGTACTCAGGATCAGGTGCGGCTTCATGGTTTCTCCCCTTGCCGTGTGCGCGACGCAACTTGGACGCCGCGTGCGCTGGAGAGAACCCCTCGGCTCTACGCTGATCGAGTGAACGGGTGCGCTGGTCGAAGTATCAGGGCTTGCCGCCCATTCGTTTGTAGCGCGTCTTGCCATAGCGGGTCTTGCGCGTGCCGGGACGGCCCGCATCGCTCCGGCCGACGCGCGGTGCCTTCTTCTCCTCGTCGCCAAGGCCGAGCTCGTCGTTTTCGAGACGGCGGATTTCGTCGCGCAGGCGGCCTGCTTCCTCGAATTCGAGATCGGCGGCAGCGGCGCGCATGCGTTTCTCGAGGTCCTCGATGTAGGCGCGCAGGTTGTGGCCGACGAGGTTGTTGCGCTCGTCGTCGCCCGTATCGACGGTGACCCCGTCCTGTGCGGCAGTATGCGCGACGATATCGGCGATGTTGCGCTTGATCGTCTTGGGCGTGATGCCGTGTTCTTCGTTGTAGGCCTTTTGCTTCTCGCGGCGGCGGTCGGTTTCCGCGATTGCGCGTTCCATCGAACCGGTGACCCGGTCGGCATAGAGGATCACGCGACCTTCGACGTTGCGCGCGGCGCGGCCGATGGTCTGGACGAGACTGGTCTCGCTGCGCAGGAAACCTTCCTTGTCGGCGTCGAGGATGCAGACGAGGCCGCATTCGGGAATATCGAGACCTTCGCGCAGCAGGTTGATGCCCACCAGCACGTCGTAAACGCCGAGACGCAGGTCGCGGATCAGCTCGATGCGTTCGAGTGTTTCCACATCGGAGTGCATGTAGCGCACCCTCACACCCGCCTCGTGCATGAATTCGGTGAGGTCTTCCGCCATCCGCTTGGTCAGCGTGGTGACCAGCGTGCGATAGCCCTTGGCGGCGGTCTTTTTGCATTCTTCGATGCAGTCCTGGACCTGGTCCTCCACCGGTTTGATCTCGACCGGAGGGTCGATGAGGCCAGTGGGGCGGATGACCTGTTCGGCGAAGACGCCGCCGGTCTGTTCCATCTCCCACGGGCCAGGGGTGGCTGAGACGCAGAAGGTCTGCGGGCGCATCGCGTCCCACTCGTTGAAGCGAAGCGGGCGGTTGTCGATACAGGAGGGGAGGCGGAAACCGTATTCGGCGAGCGTCAGCTTGCGGCGGTGGTCCCCGCGCGCCATCGCGCCGATCTGCGGCACGGTCTGGTGGCTTTCATCGACGAAGAGCAGCGCATTTTCCGGCAGGTACTCGAAAAGCGTGGGCGGCGGTTCACCGGGCAGGCGACCGGTCAGGAAGCGGCTGTAGTTCTCGATGCCTGCGCAAGAGCCGGTGGCGGCAATCATCTCGAGGTCGAAATTGGTGCGCTGCTCCAATCGCTGCGCTTCGAGCAGGCGACCTTCTTCGTGCAGTTCCTTCAGGCGCTCCTGCAGCTCGAACTTGATGGCTTCGCTCGCCTGCTTCATCGTCGGGCCGGGCGTGACGTAGTGCGAATTCGCATAGATCCGCACCTTGTCGAGGCTCGCGCCCTTCTTGCCGGTGAGCGGGTCGAACTCACTGATTTCCTCGATCTCGTCACCGAAGAAGCTCACCCGCCAGGCCATGTCCTCATAGTGCGATGGGAAGATTTCGAGGTTGTCGCCGCGCACGCGGAAATTGCCGCGCGCAAAGGCGGCATCGTTACGCTTGTACTGAAGGGCAACGAGCTTGCGGATCAGCTCGCGCTGGTCGACGACATCGTCCTTCTTGATGTCGAAGATCATCGCCGAATAGGTCTCGACCGATCCGATACCGTAGAGACACGAAACCGAGGCGACGATGATGACATCGTCCCTTTCGAGCAGCGCGCGCGTGGCCGAGTGGCGCATCCGGTCGATCGCCTCGTTCACCGAGCTTTCCTTCTCGATGTAGGTGTCAGACCGCGGCACGTAGGCTTCGGGCTGGTAGTAGTCGTAATAGCTCACGAAATACTCGACCGCGTTCTCCGGAAAGAAGCTCTTGAACTCGCCATAGAGCTGCGCGGCGAGAATCTTGTTCGGCGCGAGGATCAGGGCAGGGCGCTGCAGTTCCTCGATGACCTTGGCCATCGTGAAGGTCTTGCCCGAACCGGTCACGCCGAGGAGGACCTGCGTCTGCTCGTCCTCGCGCGCCGAACCCACAAGTTCGGCGATCGCGGTCGGCTGGTCGCCGGAGGGCGTATAATCGCTGACGAGCTTGAACGGCCGCCCGCCCATCGACTTTTCCGGACGCGCGGGTTTGTGGGGAACAAACTCGCCAGTGGTGTCGGGTTCTTCGAGGCCGCGCCTGATTACGAGTTCTGCCATGCGCGCACATATGGGGAACGCACGGCAAGGGCGCAACGGGGGTGCGCGTGGCTCATTCAGGAACCTGTCATCGCGTCGGCGCATTATTGCACGACGATGGCAACATTACCGTTCCAAGAAACCCGACAGGAGTGGAGCCGCCGGTTGGCGCTGGCCTCCGAACCCTGCCCGGACGATGCGCGCGGCCCGCGCGCACTGTTGCTGCTGCGCGAATTCCTCTGGCCGCTCGAACCTGTGAAGCGCCGGTTCTCTTCGCTTGAAGTGACGCCTGCGCGCTCGCCCAAACGGATCATGCTTCTCCCCGGTTTCGGGGCTCACCCCGTGCGTATGCGCTGGATGGCGAAGCAGCTCGAGAAAGCCGGTCACACGGCGAAAAGCTGGGGCATGGGCGTCAATCTCGGCGCGACCGCTGACCGTTTTGCCAAGACGGAAGAGCGGCTGCTCGACCTTTACCAGCGTCGCGGCGAGCAGATCGTCCTTATCGGCTGGAGCCTGGGCGGCGTCATGGCGCGCGAACTGGCGAAGCGCCATCCCGACAAGATCGAGAAGGTCGTCACGCTCGGCTCACCCTTCTCGGGCAGCCCGCGCGCGAACAACGGCTGGCGCGCCTACCAGGCAATTGCCGGTCACCGCGTCGACGAGCCGGAGATCGATACCGTCCTCAGCGAAAAGCCGCCGGTCGAGACGGTGGCCATGTGGAGCCCGCGCGATGGCGTCGTCCATCCGCGGTCGGCTTGCGGCCGCGCGGGAGAGCGCGACCGGGCGATCGCCCTGCGATGCAGCCACATGGGTTTCGTGTTGACGAATGAAGCGGTTGCTGCGCTTCTTTCGGAACTGGACCGCGCCTGAACCTTTAGTCTCGTGAAGGGCGGCGTCCTGCTGCCTCCTGCGCCACCTGCAGGTCGATATCGAATTTCGGGGGACTATGAGCGGCGACGCCGGCTTTTTCGATGAAATGCGCGAGCCTGACGGTTCGGTGCGACCCGCCTACGCGAACTATTGCGAGTGGTTCGACGACCAGGAAAACAAGCTCCTGCGCCGCAAACACCGCGAGGCGGAGACCAATTTCCGGAAAACCGGCATTACCTTCAATGTCTATGGCGAGGATGACGCCGAGGAGCGCCTGATCCCCTTCGACATGGTGCCGCGCATCATCGATGCGGGCGAATGGCGGCGGCTGACGCGCGGTATCGAGCAGCGCGTATCGGCGCTCAACGCGTTCATGCACGACCTCTATCACCGGCAGGAGATCGTCCGCGCAGGGCGCCTCCCGCAAAGCCTGTTGCGCAACAACGAGGCCTGGCTGCCGAACATGGTCGGCTTCACGCCGCCCGGTGGGGTCTACACTCACATCGTCGGCATCGATCTCGTGCGAACCGGGCCCGACGAGTTCTTCGTGCTCGAGGACAATGCACGCACGCCTTCGGGTGTGAGCTACATGCTCGAGAACCGCGAAACCATGATGGCGATGTTCCCCGAGCTGTTCCTGCGTTGCCCGGTCGAGAGCGTTTCGGATTATCCGCGCCGCCTCGCCAAGAGCCTTGCCGCATGTGCGCCCGATTGCGCGGGCGACAAGCCGGTCGTCGCCGTGCTTACCCCCGGTATCTTCAATTCCGCCTATTTCGAACACGCTTTCCTTGCCGACCAGATGGGCGCCGAGCTCGTCGAGGGTAGCGACCTGCGCGTGGTAAATGGCCGCGTCGCGATGCGTACGACCAGCGGGTACAAGGCGATCGACGTCATCTACCGCCGCGTGGACGACGAATTCCTCGATCCGCTGACCTTCAATCCCGACAGCGTGCTCGGCGTGCCCGGGATCATGGACGTCTATCGTGCTGGCGGGGTGACCATTGCCAACGCTCCGGGCACCGGCGTTTGCGACGACAAGGCGATCTATTCCTTCATGCCCGATATCGTTGAATTCTACACTGGCGAGAAGCCGCTGCTGCCCAATGTCGAGACCTGGCGCTGCGCGGACGAGGAAAGCCTCAAATACGTGCTCGACAATCTTGCCGAGCTGGTCGTGAAGGAAGTCCACGGGTCGGGCGGCTACGGCATGCTAGTCGGGCCCGCCTCGACCAAGAAGGAGATCGAGGAATTCCGCGCCAAGCTGGTCGACAATCCGTCCAATTACATTGCGCAGCCAACGCTTTCGCTCTCGACCTGCCCCATCTTCACCAAGAAGGGGCTGGCGCCGCGACATGTCGATCTGAGGCCCTTCGTGCTGGTCTCGCCCGACAAGATCGACATTACCCCGGGCGGCCTGACGCGGGTGGCGCTCAAGGAAGGGTCGCTGGTGGTGAACTCGAGCCAGGGCGGGGGCACCAAGGATACATGGGTGCTTAAAGACTGATGCTGGGTAGAACCGCCAACGGATTGTTCTGGATGTTCCGCTATCTCGAGCGGGCTGAAAACACTGCGCGCCTGCTCGATGCCGGCCTTCGCATGGCGCTCACCCGCGATCTCGTGACGGCGGAGGAAGAGTGGCGCTCGGTGATCGAGACCTCGGGCCAACGCGCCGCCTACGAGCAAAAGCATTCGAGCTACACCGGGCACCAGGCGTGGAACTTCATGCTGCGCGAGAAAGCGAACCCCGCGAGCATCATCTGCATGTACAAGCTGGTGCGCCAGAATGCCCGCCTCGCCCGCAACGCCATCAGCGGCGAACTGTGGGAAGCGATCAACGAGAACTGGCTCATCATCGACGACCAGCTGGCGAAACCCGTCGGCGAGAACCACGTGCTGGATGCAGTGAAGACGATCCGCCGCGCCGCTACCATGGCACGCGGCGCGCTCACCGGCTCCATGCTGCGCGAAGAAGGCTATCACTTCGCGCAGTCCGGCATGTTCATCGAGCGCGCGGATTCGATCGCGCGCATTCTCGACATCAAATATTACCTCCTGCTCCCCTCGCTTTCCTACGTCGGATCGAGCCTCGATACAGGCCAGTGGGACACGGTGCTGCGCTCGGTTTCGGGTGACAGGGCTTATCGCTGGCTCAATGCGGGCCGGATCGACGCGCGCGGTATCTGCGAGTTCCTCATCCTCGACGATCGCTTCCCGCGTAGCCTCGCTTTCTGCCATTCCGAGCTGCGCAACAATCTCGCCGCGCTCGCCCGCCTGCATGGCACCGAAGGGGAGAGCAATGCGCTCATGCGCGATGCCGACACAAGGATCGCCGATCTTTCGATCGACGAGATCTTCGACCAGGGGCTGCACGAGTTCCTGACCGAATTCATGGCCTCGAACGCCGCGATTGGCGAAGCCATCGCACGAGATTACAGGTTCCTGAGCTGATGCGCCTCTCTATCCGTCATACCACGCGATACCGCTTCGATACGCCGGTCGTACACGCCCTCCAGCGGCTGCGCCTGACGCCGAAGGAAACGCAAGGCCAGGAAATCCTCGAATGGTCGATGGAATACGACCATGCGCACGAGGAGCTGACTTATGAGGACCAGCACCACAACACGACTACGCTGGTCGCGGTCGAACCCGATGCGACCGAAGTGACGATCACTTGCCGCGGCAAGGTGGACACGCACGACCATGCCGGGGTGATCGGCCACCATTCGGGCCACCTCCCGCTCTGGAGCTTCCTTACCCAGACCAGGCTAACCCGCCCGGGTCCTGGCATGAAGAAGCTGGTCGGCGATCTCGGAAGTTTCGAAGGCGAGCGGCTCGACATGCTGCACGAACTTTCGCGCAGCGTGCTCGACAGGGTGGAATACCGCGTCGGTTCAACCGGGTGGAACACCACGGGCGAGGAAAGCTTCGCGGCAAAGAAAGGTGTCTGCCAGGATCACGCGCATATCTTCATCGGCGCTGCACGCGCGCTCGACGTGCCCGCGCGCTATGTGTCCGGCTACCTCATGATGAACGACCGCATCGAACAGGAAGCGACGCATGCCTGGGCCGAAGCTTTCGTCGAAGGGCTCGGCTGGGTCGGGTTCGATATTTCCAATGGCATCAGCCCGGACGAACGCTATGTGCGCGTCGCCACGGGTCGCGACTACCGTGATGCATCGCCTGTGACCGGGATAAGCTTTGGCAACAGCTCGCAAGACCTCGAAGTCGATGTTGCTGTAGAACAGCAGCAAGTTCAGCAATAAAGAAAGAAATACAATGACCTATTGCGTGGGAATGAAGCTCGACAAGGGGCTTGTCCTGATGAGCGATACCCGCACCAATTCGGGCGTCGACAATATCTCAGTCTTCCGCAAGATGTTCACCTGGCAGGTGCCGGGCGATCGCATCATCACCGTAATGACCGCTGGCAATCTCGCCACCACGCAGGCCGTCATCAGCCAGCTCGAAGAGCGCACGAAGGAGCCGGAAAACCGGGACAACGCGCTGCTCAAGTCGCCGACCATGTTCCAGGTCGCCACCGAGGTCGGAAATCTCATGCGCGGCATCATTTCCGAACGGCAGGACGCGAACGGCGCCAAGGGCAGGGGGCGTTTCACCGCCTCGATCATCGTCGCAGGCCAGATCCAGGGCATGGAGCCGCGCCTCTTCATGGTCTATCCCGAAGGCAACTTCATCGAGGCGAGCCTCGATACGCCCTTCTTCCAGATCGGCGAGACAAAGTACGGCCGCCCGATCATCATCCGCGGCTATGATCGCCACATGAGCCTCGAAGACGGGGTCAAGCTGCTGATGGTCAGCTTCGATTCGACGCTGAAGGCCAACCTCTCGGTCGGGCTTCCGCTGGACCTGCAGGTGATCGCGCGCGATACCTTCGAAGCAGGTCACCAGCACCGCGTCACGCACGAAGATCCCTACTTCCAGGCGATCTCTTCAAGCTGGGGTGATGCGCTGAAGAACGCGTTTCATTCGTTGCCAGACTACGCATTCCTGAAGCGCGAAGACTAATCGATCCGATTTGGATGCGAATTTCCTGCCATCTCCCCTAGGGGTTCCCGTAAGTTGCTGGGAATACAGTCGTATTGGTAGTGATACGTAATTGGTATTGCTGCTGATTGCGGACATGGTTCCGGCCATGCAACAGGCTCAGGTACTCCATATCGTCGATGGCTCATCCCGGTCCCGTGCGGAACAGGCGCGAAAGGGTTTCGAGCTAGGTCTCCATTGCGAAGTCTACTCCGATGCCGCCGAATTGCTCGCCGCACCGCCCCAGCGCGGGGTGGTGCTTGCGCGTGACGACGAGGGGGAGGGCAGCGCCCTCGAGGTTCTCGAAGAGCTTGCCCAACACGCAGCCTGGATCCCGCTCGTTGCCACCTCGATCGATCCGCGTCCCGGCAAGGTTGTCGAGGCGATCAAGCAGGGGGCGCTCGATTACCTGCGCTTGCCGCTGCGTGACGATCGACTCCTGACGATGGTGTCACGTATCAGCGAAGAGGCCGATGCTTATGTAAGAGCGCGCCGCAAGGTCGTCGAGGCGCGCAACCGCATCGCGACCCTTTCCCCGCGCGAGCGCGAAGTGCTCGACTGGCTCGCCGAAGGGCGCAGCAACAAGATGATCGCGCGCGAGCTGTCGATCAGTCCGCGTACGGTCGAAATCCACAGGGCGAACATGATGAACAAGCTGTGCGCCTCGCATGCAGCCGAAGCGGTGCGGCTGCGTATCGAAGCTCACCTGACCGAAGAACCGGCAATCATCCTCACGGCGAAGTAGGCTAGCCTCCAGGCCCGGAAGGTCGCACTTCCATCGTCGTGACGCCGCGCACCACCTACCTGCAGAACGACCCACTCCCGAGTTCAAGATGCAGGTGGTCGTGGTGCGCGGCGTTGTAATCCGGGCCGAGCACCGTTCCGAAGCGCTTGCAGGCGCTGCTATGGATCACGCGCAGGAACTCGCGCTCCTCTTTCGAGGCATTCCAGCCGTTCTTCACACTGATGCGGCGTCCGTCGGCCAGCACGAATGCGCCGACATCGACAGCCTCCGCGCGCGAGTGGGCCGACAACCTGCCGGTCCCAGCCACATTGCGGCAGGAGTAGCTGCCCATCGTCTCGATCCGCGCCAGCGGGCTGCCGAGAACCTGTCGTGCCGCCCGATCGACGCCGAAGCGCGCCCATGATGCAAACGTGTTTGCCAGAGGGCAGGCGACGCTCTTGAGATTGGTAACCTGCAGCTGGCCCATATCGCCGCCTACACGGCTGAGCTGGACCGAATTCACCGTCTTGCATCCGGCGCCGTAATAGCGGTCGGGCAGAGGCGAGAAGGTCGCACCGGTGGCGCCAAGGTCGGCGAGGCACTGCCGGGTTTCGGGCTTTTCCAAGGACGCCGTTACGGCCGTATTGTCGGCCGGTCGAGGCGCATTTGTCGCGCGTTCTGCCGGCTGGCCGACACAGGCAGCGAGCGCAAACGGGATGGCGAGGATCAGAAGTTTCCAGCGCATAGAGGGGATCATACCACTCGAAGCCTGAATTTATCCTGCCAGATCCGCTTGCGAACTGTGGGAAAGCCTATTCGGGTGCTTCGACCTGTTCCCACAGCTCGATCTTCACACCGTCGGGATCGAGCAACCAAGCGAATTTGCCATAGCCTTCGTCGACGCTGTCGAGCACGTCGACGCCCTTGTCCTTGAGCTGCGCTACGAAACCGTCGAGATCGTCGACCCGCAGGTTGATCATGAAGCCGCCCTTTCCGGGTTTGAGATACTCGTCGTCCTTGAAGTGGCTGATGAGCGAATAGGGCTTGTCACCGGTCTCCTCGCTCCAGTCGAGCTGCGGGCCGTATTCGCCGTCGATGCCGAGCGTGTCGCGGTACCAGGCGCGCGTCGCCGCGGGGTCCTTCACCACGTAGAATACGCCACCCAGTCCGGTGATCTTCGCCATATCGCTTCTCCTCAGTAGCCGCTCGCCTGCCCGTCCTTGCGCATCTCGGTTGCGCCGGTCAGCACACCCGTCTCGGGGTTGCGCGCGATCGCCTGGTAGCCGCCGAACATGATGCCGTTGTCGACGACCTCGACCTTGTGCCCCATCGCCTGCAGTTTCTCGATCGTTTCAGCCGGAATGCCCGGTTCGACATAGAGCGTGCCGAGCGGATCGGCTGCCGGGCCTTCCAGCGCCTCGGTCGGCTGGCGGCCGCCATCGTGATTGAAGCGCGCGGCATCGCCCGCTTCCTGCAGGTTCATTCCGTAGTCGACGATGTTCACGAGGACCTGCACGTGGCCCTGCGGCTGCATGCCGCCGCCCATCAGACCCAGCGTCATGAAGGGTTTTCCGTCCTTCTTCACGAAGGCGGGAATGATAGTGTGGAAGGGGCGCTTGCCCGGCTCGTAGGCATTGGGATGCGCGGGATCGAGGCTGAAGAGCTCGCCGCGATCCTGGAACATGAAACCGGCGCCCGGCGCGACGAGCCCGCCACCCATGCCGCGATAGTTCGACTGGATCAGGCTGACCATCATCCCGTCGCCATCGACCACGGTGAGGTAGGTCGTGTCACCGGGCCCTTCGAGCTTGGGTTCGCCGGGGCCGAATTCGGGCGCGGCGCGTGCCGGATCGATCAGCGCGAAGCGTTCGCGGCCATATTCCTCGCTCAGCAATTCTTCGGGGAAGGGCGCGAAGTCGGTATCGGCGTAGAAGCGCGCCACGTCGGCATAGGCGAGCCTTTTGGCCTCAACCATGTAGTGGAGTGCCTCGGCGCTTCCCCGCTCCCACTGCGACAGGTCGACGTTCTTGAGGATGTTGACCATCTGCAGCGCTGCGAAACCCTGTCCGTTGGGCGGCAGTTCGCACAACTCGTAGCCATCCTTGTATTCGGCACAGGCCGGTTCGACCCAGTCGCTGGAATGGTCGGCGAAGTCTTCGCGGGTGAAGGCGCTGCCCTGCTCCTGCAGGTAGTCGACCATGACCTCGGTCAGCGCGCCGTCATAGAAGGCATCGCGACCGCCAGTGCCGATCGCCTCGAGGGTGTTGGCGAGATCGGGATTGCGGAACATCTCGCCTGCTTCCGGCGCGCTACCGTCGGCGAACCAGACCTTGCGGGCATTGTCGAATTCGAAGGGGTAGGCCTCCTGCCGCGCGGTGTAGGCGCGCAGGCTACGCTCGAGATACATTCCGATGACCGGTGCGATCGGGTGGCCTTCACGGGCATAGCGCACGGTGGGGGCAAGGTTGTCAGCCATCGGAAGCTTGCCGAACTTCCCGTGCATGGTGAACCATGCATCGACCGTGCCCGGTATGGTGATAGGCAGCGGGCCGACGGGGGGCAGGCTGTCCGCGCCGTCCAGCTTCTCCAGCAACTGCTCGAGCGTCTGGCCCTTGGGCGAACGGCCCGAACCGTTGATGCCGTAAAGCCTGTCGGTCTTCGGATCGTAGATTATCGCGTAAAGATCGCCGCCGATGCCGTTGCCGGTCGGCTCCATCAGACCGAGCGCGGCGTTTGCGGCGATGGCAGCATCGACCGCACTGCCGCCGGCCTTGAGGATATCGAGTGCGATCTGGCTGGCCAGCGGATGTGCCGTTGCAGCCATACCGTTCTGCGCGATGACCGGGCTGCGGGACCAGTTGGCCCCGACCGGGCGGCCGCCTGCACCGATCTGCTGCTCGACCGTGGGCGTCTCGGTGTCTTCCTGCGCCGCCGAAGGTGTCGCAGCCAGTGCCAGTGCCGCTACGCCTGCCAGTATCGCTCGCATTCTCGTCTCCTCTCGCGTTGGAGGAGCGGTGTGCAGCTTCGGCGTCAGGCTGGCAAGGGTTCCGAAGCTTTCGCGGTCGCCTTGCTGACCAGCCAGATGGCCAGCCAGCTGACGATGAAGCCGGGGACGATCTCGTAGAGTCCGCCGTCAAGTCCGGGCATCTGGCTGTTCCAGCCCAGTGCAATCCATGCAGCGACAGTTCCCGCGCCCGCAATGAGGCCGGCGACCGCGCCCGCGCCGGTCATCCTGTCCCACGTCAGCGAGAGGATGATCAGCGGACCAAATGCTGCGCCAAAACCAGCCCATGCATTGGAGACTAGGCCGAGCACCTGGCTTTCCGGATCGCTGGCGATCGCGATGGCCGCCAGCGCCACCAGCGCGACGCAGATACGGCCCACGTTCACGCTTTCACGCTCGCTCGCCTGCTTGCGGAAGAAGAGCTTGTAAAAGTCCTCGGTCAGCGAGGAGGACGCGACGAGCAGCTGCGAGGAGATGGTCGACATGATCGCCGCCAGCAGCGCTGCCAGCAGGAAGCCGGTGATGACCGGATGGAACAGCAGGTTCGCGAGCACGATGAAGATCGTCTCCGGGTCCTCGACCACGAGGCCGTTGCGCTCGACATAGGCGCGGCCCGCGATGCCGATACCGATCGAACCGAGAAGGGCGACGCCCATCCAGCTCATGCCGATATTGCGCGCGGTCTTGACCTTCTCGACCGTATCGATGGCCATGAAGCGCACGATGATGTGCGGCTGGCCGAAATAACCGAGACCCCATGAAATCGTGCTGATGAAGGCGAGGAGCGTCAGCCCCTCGGTAAGGCTGAGGAAGCCGGGCACGTCGACCTCGGTCAGCGAACCGCCGGCTTCGCCGCCGCTGCCGAACATCACGACCAGCGGCATGACCACGAGGGCCAGGACCATGATCAGGCCCTGCACGAAGTCGGTGAGGCTCACCGCGAGGAAGCCGCCGATCATGGTGTAGGCGAGCACGACCAGCGCGGTGATCCAGATGCCCAGCATGTAGTCGCTCATGGCGACGCCCGGCAGGATGCCCGCAAAGCTCGTCTCGAACAGCTTGCCGCCGCCGACGAGGCCCGCCGCAGTGTAGACCGCGAAAAACACGACGATGATCAGCGCGGAGACGACCCGCAGCGCGACTGCCTTGTCGGGAAAGCGATTTGCAAGGAATTCGGGAATTGTCAGCGCATTGCCGCGTTCCTCGGTCTGCTTGCGCAGGCGCGGGGCGACCACGAACCAGTTCACGAAGGCACCGATGAACAGGCCGATCCCGATCCAGGCCTCGACGAGACCGGCAGCGTAGAGCGCGCCGGGCAGGCCGAGGAGCAGCCAGCCGCTCATGTCGGAAGCGCCTGCCGACAGTGCCGCGACTGCCGGTGGCAGGTTACGGCCGGCGAGGAGATAGCCCTCGCTCGTGTCGGTCGACCGCTTCCAGGCCCAGAGGCCGATGGCGATCATGGCGATGAAATAGAAGGCGAGTGAAAATAGCGTTCCGGTTTGCATGGCGGGGCTGGTAACAAATGAAACCAGCCTTGGCCACCGGTGTGACCCCGGCGAGTGTCCCAGCCTCTTTTCAACGCCTTCGCCTGGGTTTACGCCTAGCCCATGGGGAAAGCAGCTTTCGACGACACCGCCAATTTGCCCGAAGGCCTTGTGGGGCTGATTGGGAAGAGCGAGGTCTCGCTCACCATCGCCGACTATACCCGGCCCGACTGCCCTCTGGTCGCGGCCAACCAGAAGTTCTTCGACCTTTGCGGCTATGACGAGGCTGAGGTGATCGGAAAGAATTGCCGCTTTCTGCAGCCCGAGGGCGGGGCAGGACCTGTGCGCAAGCGGATGCGCGAATATCTGGACGATCCCCGCGCGACCGATGCGAAGTTCGTCGTTCCGAACGTGACGAAACAGGGCGAGCCCTTCCTCAACGTCATCTACATGTCCAAGTTGACGCGAAACGACCGTACCGAACTGATCCTCGGGTCGCAGTTCAGGATGGGAAATGCCATGAAGGAAATGGCCGCGCTTTACGACCGTGCGCTGAGTGAGGACCTGCGGCAGCTCAACCTGTTGACAAACGAGAGCAATTGGGTTGTCCTTGGCAGCTTCGAGGCGCTCGCCTCGAGCCATTCGATCATAGCGCAATCGAAGTTCGAATAGGGGTTCCGGGGGACTAATGTCGGGTCAGGATTTTCCCATCGTCGGGATTGGGGCTTCGGCCGGTGGGCTGGAGGCGCTGCGTGCGCTCTTCAGCGGCACGAAAGAGCAGACAGGGATGGCCTTCGTGGTCGTCCAGCACCTCGATCCGACGCATGAATCGCTGATGGCGCAGCTGATCGAGCGCTACACCGAAATGGCGGTTTCCCAAGCGGTCGGCGGCGAGAAGGTCGAGCAGGATCATATCTATGTTATCCCGCCCGGCCACGGCCTCGCGATGAGCGATGGCGTGCTCGAGCTTACGGAATTCAAGGACCCGCGCGGGATGCGCCGCCCGATCGACGATTTCTTCGAGAGCCTTGCCCGCGACCAGAAGGCAAACGCTGCCTGCGTGATCCTCTCCGGCACGGGCGGCGACGGAAGCCGAGGTCTCCGCGCGATCAAGGAGCATGGCGGGCTGTGTATTGCGCAGGAGCCAACCAGTGCGAGCTATGACGGTATGCCTTCGTCCGCGATTGCGACTGGGCTCGTCGATATCGTTGCAGCACCGCGTGAAATCGTGGGAGCGCTCCACAACTTCTTCGACCGGTCGAGCAACAGCGAGGGCTTCGTCGACGAGGCCAAGACGGTCACCGACAATATCGACGAGCTTTGCGACATCCTGCGCGAGGCGGTCGGGCACGATTTCTCTCGCTACAAGCGTTCTACGCTTACTCGCCGGATCGCCCGGCGCATGCAGTTGCTCCGGCTCGACGATGCCAAGGACTATCTGCAGAAGCTGCGCGACGATGAGGAGGAATGCACAGCCCTATTCCGCGACCTGCTGATCAACGTGACGCGGTTCTTCCGGGATAGCGAGCAATTCGAAACGCTGCGCGAGCAAGTCATCGAACCACTCGTCGAAAAGGCCAATGATGACGAGGAGTTGCGCGTCTGGGTTCCTGGCTGCTCCAGCGGCGAGGAAGCGTTTTCGATCGCGATGTTGTTCGCCGAGGCAGCGCGCAAGCAGAACAAGCGCCCATACGTGCAGATATTTGCGACCGATATCGACGAGGGCATGCTCGATATCGCGAGGGGTGGCGCCTACCCGCTGTCGGCGCTGGAGGACATTCCCCAGGACCTCCGGGATCGTTACGTCATCGGCGGAAGCGACAAGTTCCACGTCTCGGCAAACATTCGCGACATGGTCCGGTTCAGCGTTCACAATGTCATGCGCGATCCGCCATTCTCGAAGATCGATCTGGTATCCTGCCGCAACCTCCTGATTTATTTTAACGAATCTCTTCAGAAGCAGGTCATTCCGCTGTTTCACTTCTCGCTTGTCGAGAAGGGGCGCCTGTTCCTCGGCTCTTCCGAATCCATCGGTCGCTACGAAGACCTCTTCGAGATCGTCGATCAGAATTCGCGCATCTACCGCCGCAAGAATGCCCGCGGGAAATATTCCCTCCAGTTCGGCATCGGAGACCGCTTTGCCAGCCCGCGCAGGCGGCCCATGCTCGATTCCACGGCTTCGCGCGCACGGGTGGACGGCAAGGAGATTTCGGCGCTCAAGACGATTGCCGAACGCTATGCCCCGGTCAGCCTGCTGGTCGACCGGGAGGGCCAGTTGCTGGAAAGGTGGGGTGCGGCCGGTCGTTATCTCGATTTCCCCGACCGCCTGGAGCGACAGGTGCTCGTTACCTCGCTTGCACGGCCCGGTCTTCGCGAGCTTGTCGGCCCGCTGATCCGGCAGGTGGCTACTTCCAGTCGGCGCGCAGGGGTCAAGGGCGTCGAAATCCGGACCGACTTCGGGGTCATAGAGGCGCGCATCTCTTGCGAGCGGATCGAGGATAGCGCTTTCCTCTTCGTGATCGAGGAAACCGGGGCCCTACGCGCATTCGACGAGGACGAGTTCGACGAATTCGACATGGAGCATGGCCAGCAGCAGTTCCTCGAGGAAGAACTGCAGGCAACGCGCCACCGGCTTCGTTCTACGGTCGAGGAGCTCGAGACGACCAATGAGGAACTGAAGAGCTCCAACGAAGAAATGATGTCGATGAACGAGGAGCTCCAGTCCACCAACGAGGAGCTGACCACGGTCAACGACGAGCTAAAAAACAAGGTCGACCAGCTCACTGTCGCCAATTCCGACCTGAAGAACTTCTTCGACAGTACCCAGCTTGCCGTCGTTGTGGTCGATCATGACCAGCAATTGCGCAGTTTCACCGAGGCTGCTGCCGAGCTCTTCCCGATCGAGCGAAAGCACATTGGCTATCCGCTCGAGGACCTGCCGCACAATTTCACCACGCGCGATCACATCAGCCTCGCACGCCAGGCCGCAGCCAAGGGCGAAATGCAGGAAACGCGGATGAATGCTGAAAACGGGAAGGGCGAATATTTTCTTCGCGCCATTCCCTATCGCACGCTCGACGGCGAGATCGACGGGGCCACGCTCATCTTCACCGATGTGACTGACGCACTATCGCTCGAACGCGACCTTCGCGAAGAACGCGAGCGCCTGCGCCTCGCCCTGCAGGTCGCAAGGATCGGCATCTGGGAATACGAACCGTCAACCGACAAGACCGTGCTTGACGAGACCGAACGTCAGCTTCTTGGCATCAAGGAAAGCGATGCTGGCGACACCATGCAGCCGATCCTTGATGCACTGCCCGAAGCAGACCGCGACCGCGTCAACCAGTCCCTACGCCAGGCGATGGACGGCACGCGGAACTTCGACGAGCGCTTCCGCATACCGCTCGAAAATGGCGAGTACCGCTGGCTTCACGGCTTGGGCAAGCGCATCGCCTATGGCGACAATGACAACAAGTTCATCGGTGTGACGATCGACATCACTGCCGAACGCTCGCTGCTCGAGCAGCGTGAGCTGATGATCCGTGAGATGAACCACCGGGTGAAGAACCTGTTCTCGGTGATCAGCGCCATGGTCTCGATCGCCGCGCGCGAGGCTGACGAGGTCGACGAGTTCGCCGAGGAACTGCGCGACCGGATACATGCGCTCGGCCGTTCCCATTCGCTGACGAACGATTCCGCGATCGGAGGTGCCGGCGCTGTGCAGCTGCGCAGCCTGATCGAGACAGTCGTCAATCCGAGCCGTGCCGAACAGGCGATAGAGCTGGAAGGCGAAGACGTGGAAGTGCCGAACAGTCAGATCACGTCGATCGCGCTTATCCTTCACGAATGGGCCACGAACGCTGCGAAATACGGTGCATTGTCGGTCAAGGACGGAAGTCTGGAGGTCGACTGGACGGTCGACGACGGCAAGCTGACGCTCGACTGGCGCGAACAGGGCCAGCAGGCCGAACTTGATGACGCGAAGGCGGGTTTCGGCACGCGCCTGATGCAGACCGCAGCGCGGCAGCTCAAGGGAGAGATCGAGGGATCGCCCGAAGGCGAAGGCTATTCACGCAAGCTGAGCTTCAGGCTCGACTGGCCGCAACTCTAGGCGCAGTTTCGCCTTTCCGGACGACAGCGCCCAGCTTCGCTTCGATTTGCTCGGCCGATGCGGGCTTGTCGATGAAGCCGCAGTGCTTGAACTCGTTCTCAAGCTCGGGGTGGGCCTTGTTCGCGCTGACGAAGATGATCGGGCAATCGCGCTGGTCGAGGACGCGTGCGAGCGGCCAGACCATGGTGCCACCGACATCGATGTCGAGAAGGGCTGCATCTGGGCAATCGTCACCCAGGCATTCGAGCGCGTCGGGCACGCTGATGCAGTCGCAGAAAACCTCGTAACCGAGATCCTCGACTGTCATTGTCATGTCGAACAGGACGAGAGCCTCGTCGTCGACAATCATGATGCGTTGCATTCCCTGCCTCCTGTCCGCCTAACCAGCCAAACAGGATCGGGTTCCCGACGAGTTAGCGTTCTCATCCGGGACGGTGCAGGTTTTCCGCACCCGGGGCGAACCCCGAGCGTGGATTTGGTGTCGATCAGGCCTGTGCGGCGCGCTTGGCGCGCTTGCGCTCGTGCGGGTCGAGGATGGCCTTGCGCAGGCGGATATTCTCCGGCGTCACTTCGACCATCTCGTCGTCGTCGATGTAGGCGATGGCCTGTTCCAGCGTCATCACGCGCGGCGGAGTGAGGCGGATGGCGTCGTCCTTGCCGGTCGAACGGAAGTTCGTCAGCTGCTTCGACTTCATCGGGTTCACTTCGAGATCGTCGGGCTTGGCGTTCTCGCCGATCACCATGCCTTCGTAGATTTTCGCGCCGCCGCCGATGAACAGTTCGCCGCGCTCTTCGAGAGCGTTGAGCGCGTAGGGAACGGCTTCACCCGGGACCATCGAGATGAGAACGCCGTTCTGGCGGCCTTCGATCGGTCCGCGATAGGTGTCGTACTTCTCGAACAGGCGGTTCATGATGCCCGTACCGCGCGTGTCGGAGAGGAATTCGCCGTGGTAGCCGATGAGGCCGCGCGAAGGGGCCGAGAAGGTGATGCGGGTCTTGCCCTGGCCCGAAGGACGCATTTCGGTGAGCTCGGCCTTGCGGCGCTGCATCTTCTCGACGACCGTGCCCGAGTGCTCGTCATCGACGTCGATGACGACCGTCTCGAACGGCTCCATGCGCTGGCCGTTTTCTTCACGGAACAGCACGCGCGGACGCGAAATACCGAGTTCGAAGCCTTCGCGGCGCATCGTTTCGATGAGAACGCCGAGCTGGAGTTCGCCGCGACCTGCGACTTCGAAGCTGTCCTTGTCGTCGCTCTCGGTGATGCGGATTGCGACGTTGGTTTCTGCCTCGCGGTAGAGGCGGTCGCGGATCATGCGGCTGGTGACCTTGCTGCCTTCGCGGCCCGCGAGCGGGCTGTCGTTGACGGCAAAGCGCATCGCGAGGGTCGGCGGATCGATCGGCTGCGCTTCGATCGGCGTCTTCACGCTCGGATCGGCGATGGTGTTCGCAACAGTGGCCTTTTCGAGGCCGGCAAGCGCGATGATGTCACCTGCAGCTGCGCTTTCGACCGGTACGCGATCGAGGCCGTCGAACGAGAGCAGCTTGGTCGCGCGGCCGACTTCGAGGACATTGCCCTGCGCGTCGAGCGCGTGGATCGGGTCGTTGAGGTTGATCGTGCCCGACTGGACACGGCCGGTCAGGACGCGGCCCATGAAGTTGTCGCGGTCGAGCAGGGTGGCGAGGAAGCTGAAGGGTGCTTCGGTATCGAGACCCGGCGCGGGGACATGGTCGACAATGAGCTTGAACAGCGGTTCCAGATCGCCCGAACGCGCGGTTTCGTCTTCGCTGGCATAGCCGTCGCGGCCCGAGGCCCACAGGCTGGGGAAGTCGAGCTGGTCGTCGTTCGCATCGAGCGATGCGAAGAGGTCGAACACTTCGTCGAGCACTTCCTGCGGACGCGCGTCGCTACGGTCGATCTTGTTGACGACCACGATCGGACGCAGGCCGAGGCCGAGCGCCTTGCCGGTGACGAACTTGGTCTGCGGCATCGGGCCTTCGGCGCTGTCGACGAGCAGGATCACGCCGTCGACCATGCTCAGGATACGCTCCACCTCGGCGCCGAAGTCGGCGTGACCCGGAGTGTCGACGATATTGATGCGCGTGCCGTTCCATTCGACGCTGGTGCACTTCGCGAGAATCGTGATCCCGCGTTCTTTTTCCAGGTCGTTCGAGTCCATCGCGCGCTCTTCGACACGCTGGTTTTCACGGAAAGTGCCCGACTGGCGGAAGAGCTGGTCGACGAGCGTGGTCTTGCCGTGGTCGACGTGGGCGATGATCGCCACGTTGCGAAGGTCGCGGGACATAATTTGTGCTTTCAATAGGATGCCGTAGCGGCGGGCCGTCTCGGCCCTGCCATATCGTGCGCGCCCCTAGCCGATATGGTGCACTGCGGCAAGTGCGCCTGCGCAGCAGGTTGGGGTGTGACTCGAAAGGCACACTAATAAGTGTCTTGCATAGGTATGCCGCTTCACCCTTGTTGCGGCGCGTCGACACGAATAATTCCTTGCCACTGCGTGATTTTGGGGACTGCGCAGCAGTTCAAAACGCAAGTTTCTGTGAGAGGAAGCCTTTACATGAATTTCAAGAATACGACCCTCCGGGCCGCATTGCTGGCCGGTGCAACCGCTATCGCCCTTCCGAGCGTAGCCCATGCGCAGGACCAGGAGATCGCTGATCCCGACGCCGACCAGATGCCGCTCGAAACCGAAGAGCAGGACACCGGCAATATCATCGTCGTGACCGCGACCAAGCGCGAACAGACGCTGCAGGAAACCCCGATTTCGGTCTCCGTGACGAGCGGTGAGACCCTCGAGCAGGCACAGATCCGCGACGTTCTCGACCTCCAGACGGTCACCCCCTCGCTGCGCGTCAGCCAGCTGCAGAACTCGTCGTCCTCGACCTTCATCATTCGCGGCTTCGGTAACGGCGACAACAACTTCGGCATCGAGCCTTCGGTCGGCGTCTTCATCGACGGCGTGTTCCGCTCGCGCTCTGCCTCGGCACTGTCCGACCTTCCCAACGTGCAGCGCATCGAAGTCCTGAACGGCCCGCAATCGACGCTGTTCGGCAAGAACGCTTCGGCCGGTGTCATCTCGGTCGTCACCCGTCCGCCGCAGTTCGAATTCGGCGGCTCGGCCGAAGTCAGCTACGGCAATTACAACGCTCTCGTCGTCAAGGGCGACGTGACCGGTCCGATCAGCGATTCCATCGCGTTCTCGATCGACGGCAGCTACAACACGCGCGACGGCTACGGCACGATCGTCAATCTCGACGAGGAAGTTTCGGAACGTAACCGCTGGGCGGCACGCGGCCAGCTCCTGATCGAGCCGACTTCGGACATCAGCATCCGCCTGATCGGCGACTACTCGAAGATCGACGAAGCATGCTGCGTTGTCAGCACGCTCGTCGCCGGCCCCACGGCACCTGCCGTGTTCGGCGTGGGCGGCGCGCTCAACACCGACTTCTTCAGCTACGACATCTTCCTCAACAAGATCCCCGAAAACGAAGTCGACAACTACGGCGTCTCGGGTCAGCTCGACTGGGCGTTCGGTGACCTGTCGCTGACCTCGATCACTTCGTATCGCGAACTGAAGAACTTCGTCGATCAGGACGTCGACTTCACCAGCGCCGACATCGTGAACGAAATCCGCGACCAGAGGGTCGATACCTTCACGCAGGAACTGCGGATCAGCTCCGACTTCGACGGACCGGTCAATTTCCTGCTGGGCGGCTACTACTTCGACGAATCGATCACGCAGGACAGCCAGCTGAACACCGGTTCGCAGGCGCGTCCCTTCTTCTCGCTGCTGGCGGGCGATCCGATGGTCTTCAACGGCGTCGAAGCTGCTCTTGGCCTGCCGCAGAACAGCATCTTCTCGGAAGGCCTGCTCACCACCGAAAACTTCGCCATGGACAACACGTCCTGGTCGATCTTCGGTACGGTCGACTTCGAGCCGATCGATGGCCTGACCCTGACCGGCGGCTTCAACTACACCGACGACAAGAAGGACTTCGCTCTTTCGGCGCAGGCCTATGACGAACTGGCGAACATCAACCTCGTCGATGCTTTCATCGCCGGTGCCATCGGTTCGACCGATCCGGCAGTGATCGGTGCCTTCGCAGCGGCCAACCCGGTCCTGTTCGGCCAGATCGCGGGTGCCGCAACAAACCCGGCAACCAACCCGCTGCTGGCGCTTCGTCCGTTCCAGTTCCAGCCGCCCTTCCTCGCAGTCCCGAACGCCGTGGAAGACGGCAAGACGCGTGACGACGAGTTCACCTGGCTGGCCCGCGCTTCGGTCGAGATCACGCCCGAAGTGAACGGCTATCTCAGCTACGCCACGGGCTTCAAGGCGAGCTCGGTCAACCTCTCGCGTGACAGCCGTCCGCTGTTCGGTGACTACATCCCGGGGCCGCTCAACTCGACGATCCTGGCTCCGTCCTCGCCGATCCTCAACGGTGGCCTGGCGGTTCCGAACCTGACCACCGGCTCACGTTTCGCCGGCCCGGAAAATGCCGAGGTCTATGAAATCGGCCTGAAGGGTCAGTGGGACGGCTTCGGCTTCAACCTCGCGGTGTTCGACCAGACCATCGAAGGCTTCCAGGCATTCCTGTTCACCGGCACGGGCTTCCAGCTCAACAACGCCGGCGAGCAGTCGGTTCGTGGTTTCGAGCTCGACACCACGATCCAGCCGACCGACGGCCTCGTCTTCACCTTCGCGACGACCCACCTCGATCCGGTGTTCGACAGCTTCACCGACAGCCCGACGGGCGACCTCACGGGCCTGCGTCCGGGCGGCATCCCGTCCTGGGCGATCTCGACCAGCGCGACCTACACGCACGAGTGGTTCAACGGCACCCGCCTGATCTCCCGCGTGGACTACAGCCACGAGTCGAACGAGCTGATCAACACCAACGGCCTGCCGACCGCAGGTCCGAACAACTTCAAGCGTGAAGTGAACCTGGTGAACGGCTCGATGACGCTGGCCCTCAACAATGGCCTCGAAGTCGGCGTGTGGGGCCGCAACCTGCTCGACGATGAGTACATCCTGACCATCTTCGACGGTGTTGCGCAGGCTGGTACGATCTCGGGTTACCCGAGCGCACCGCGCACCTACGGCGGCGTTGTCCGTTTCAAGTTCTGATCGCGAAAGCGGACAGATATGAATTTGGGGAAGGGGGCTTTCGGGCCCCCTTTTTCATGTGCGACTTCGCGCTACAAGCGTGACGGGCAGGAGGGGTTGCCATGACCAATTGGTTGATAGTGCCGATCAGGCGAATGACGGACTTCAAGGGACGTTCGCGGCGCCGCGAGTTCTGGATATTCTCGCTTGCGCTCTTCGCTTTGTGGATCGCCCTTTTCGCGCTGGCCGACACGCTGTTTCCCATGGCCGAACAGCAGGCTGGCGAGGCGCTGGTCGAAGACGCCCCGCCGCTCAGCGAAGACGCCAACAGCTTCCTCATGTGGGTCGGCCTGCCGCTGTTCCTGTTCTTCGGCTGGGTCCACCTCGCACTGTCGATCCGCCGCCTGCACGACACGGGCCGTTCGGGCTGGTGGTACCTGGTCGTGCTGATCCCCTGGATCGGGACGATCGTCGGGCTGATCTGGCTCTTGCAGGACGGTCAGCCGTTCGAGACGATCTATGGCGAAGATCCCAAGGGGCGCGAGCCGCCACCACCGCGGCGCGACCCTGAATTCGACTATATCCCGCCCCCGGCCGCGCCGGTGCGCAGGGACTAGAGCGCCCGGAGCGCCTGTGCCGGCTTGGCGCGAAGCAGCGGCAGCGAGCCGCCGATCGCGAACAGGAGGACGATGGCAAGCCCGAAGCCGAGCACGGCGAAGACTTCCATCCAGTCGGGCAGCCAGTCGAATTCGAACAGCTGGGTCACGACGAGCCATGCGGTAAGGCTGCCGAGGCCGAGCGCCACGAGCGCCAGTGCACCCGCCAGCACGACATACTCGACCAGCTGCATTTTGAGCACCTGCCCGCGATCCGCGCCGAGGACGCGCAGCACCACCGTGTCGTATGTCCGCGAGGCCCGCGCAGCCGCAATTGCGCCAAGCAGCACGGCAAGTCCGGCGAGGACGGCAACGCTGGCCGCTGCGAGCGTTGCGAGGCCCACCTGCTCGAGGATCGTGCGTGCCTGCTGGAGGACACCACCCACTTCGATGACCGAGGTCGACGGGAACTCGCGAACCAGCGACTGGAGAAGCGGGCCGGTCGGCGTTCCCTCTGCCAGTTCGACCGTTGCGGCAAGGTTGTGCGGAGTGTCGCGCAGGGCATTGGGGCTGAGTACGAAGACATAGTTGAAGCCCATGCTCTCCCAATCGATCCGCCGCGTGCTGGCGATCCGGGTCTCGATTTCCGCGCCAAGCACGCCGAAGACCAGCTTGTCGCCGACTTCGAGCCCCGCCGCTTCCGCAAAATCGTCTTCGATGCTGACGAGGTATTCGCCCTCGTACATCGGGCCCCACCACTCGCCGTCGACGATCTCGTCGCCATCGGGGAGCGTGTCGCCATAGGTCAGGCCGCGCTCGCCGCGCAGCGCCCATGCGCCGTCGGGGATTTCCTCGAGGCTGGAAGTGCGGGTCATGTCGCCCTCGCTGCCGAATGCGAGCACGGAGCCACGCAGCGCGGCAACGGCTGTTACCCGCGCGTCTTCATCCGTCTGTGTCACGAGGTCGCGGAAATCGCCTTCGCGTTCGCGCGGGATGTCGAGCACGAAATAGTCGGGCGCCTGTTCGGGCACGCGCTTCTCGATATTGCCATCGATCGAGCTCTGGATCGCGGCGAGGAGCACGAAGGCGGCGAGGCCGAAGCCAAGGGCAGTCACCAGTGCGCCGGTGCTGGAGCCCGGCCGGTGGATATTGGCGATGGCGGCGCGCGCGATCGGGCTGCCGGTGCGGGGCAAGGCGGCGGCGCCCTTGCGGATCGCCCAGCCGAGCAGTGCGAGGAGGCCGAGGACAACTGCGGCCCCGGCAAGGAAGCCTCCGGCGAGCAACGGGCGGCTCGAGGTGAAGAGGGCAAGGCCGACGATGGCCGCGAGGCCGAGGATCACGACGACGATCGCCGACTTGTCGCGCACGAGCGGCGCCACACGGGCGCGCATCAGCGCCATGGCCGGGAAATGCCGCGCGCGCATCAACGGCGGCGCGGCGAAGATCAGCGCTACAAGCAGGCCATAAGTGGCGGCCAGCAGTAGCGCGCCCGGATCGATCACGAAGCCGGCATTGACGGGCAGGAGCCCATCCAGCGCCTGCGCGAGGATTGGCACGACCGCCACGCCGACAGCAAGGCCGGCAAGGCTGCCGACAGCGGCGGCTGCGAAGATCTGGAGCGCATAGATGCGCGCTATATCGCTGCTCCCGGCGCCCAATACCTTGAGTGTTGCGACCGACTGGCGGCGGGCATCGAGGTAGGACGAAACACCGCCCCCGATGCCGATCCCCGCGATCACAAGAGCAGCGAGGCCGACCAGGGTCAGGAATTCGCTCATCCGTTCCACGAACCTGTCAGTACCCGGTGCGGCTCGTTCTGCCGTATCGATGTCGAAGCCCGATTCGGGGAAGCGCGCCTCGAGGTCTTCCTCGATCTGTTCGAGATTGCCCGGGCTGGAGAGCGCGACGCGGGTCTTGCTCTGGTACATGGCGCCGGGCGCGAGAAGTCCGGCCCTTTGTGGCAGGTCTTCGGAGACGATGATCGTCGGACCAAGCTGGAAACCTTCGCCGAGGCGGTCCGGTTCGTCCTCGATGATGCCCGCAACCGTCAGCGTTTCGGTACCGATCGCAATGGTGTCTCCGGGAGCAACGCCGAGCCTGTCGGCCGCACCGGGTGCGATATAGGCCTCGTTGCCCGAGGGGGCGTCGGCCTCGCGTCCGCCGTCGAGCAGCAGCGTGCCGTAAAGCGGATAGGCGCCGTCGACCGCCTTCAGTTCGATCGGTGCGGCGATATCGTCCTTGCGCGCCATCGCTTGCATGCGCGTGCCTTCGGACACGGTGCCAAGCTCTTCGAGCGCGCCCAGCTCCTCTTCGTTGAGTGAGCGTTGCCACAGCTCGACCTGCACGTCGCCGCCGAGGAAGGCCTGTCCGTTCGCCGCGAGTTCGCGCTCGATCGCCGCGGTCAGAGAGCCGATGGCAGCAAGCGCTGCCGTCCCGAGGAAGATGCACACCAGCAGGAGCCGCAGCCCCTTGAAGCGGGCATTGAGATCGCGGCGCGCGATCCTCCAGGCGGTGGCCCAGCTCATGCCGCGCGCGACTTGTCTGCGGTGTCGCTCGCGATCCTGCCGTCGCCGAGCGTCAGAACGCGTTCGCAATGGTCTGCGAGCTCGGGATCATGGGTGATGACCAGCAAGGTGGCGCCGGTTTCCTCGCGGCGGCTGAACAGCAGCTCGACGATTTCATGGCCGGTCGCCGCATCGAGATTGCCGGTGGGCTCGTCGGCGAAAATCAGGTCGGGGCGCGGTGCGATGGCGCGCGCGATGGCCACGCGCTGTTGTTCGCCGCCCGAAAGCTGCTGAGGATAGTGATCGAGACGGTGGCCGAGGCCGACAGCCTCGAGCTCTGCCTTCGCGCGTTCCTGTGCATCGCTTTCGCCGGCCAGCTCCATCGGGGTCGCGACATTCTCGAGCGCGGTCATGGTCGGTAGGAGATGGAAGGCCTGCAGCACGATGCCGATCCTTCCGCGGCGCGCGCGGGCAAGGGCATCTTCGTCCATCGTCCCGAAATCCTCGCCCGCCACGTTGAGCGTGCCCGAGGTTGCCCGTTCAAGGCCGGAGAGCACCGCCATGAGCGAGCTCTTGCCGGAACCGGAGGGTCCGAGCAGCGCCACGGTCTCCCCCTTGCCGATGGTGAGGTCGAGGCCTTTCAGGATTTCCACCGGTGCTTCGGTGGATCCCAGGGTTAGGCGCAGGTCGCGTGCGCAAATCGCATCTTGAGAAGTATTCACGCGGCTGCGATGGCAGATGGCCCACACTCGCACAAGGAAGCTTGCCGATGCGCTTTGGTAGTTTGTCGATACCCTTCATGGCCCTCGCACTTGCCGCTTGTGGCGGCGCAGTCGAGGAAGCGGACAGCGCCGAAGCCGCAGAGACGGGCAGCGAGGCGCCCGAGGAGATCGTCGTCGACGGGCCCGAAGTGCGCATCATCGCTTTCGGCGACAGCCTTTTCGCGGGCTATAACCTTGCCGAGCACGAGGGCTATCCCGAGCGTCTCCAGCGCGCGCTGCGGCAGGAAGGGATCAACGCCACCGTCGTCGACGCCGGTGTTTCGGGCGATACGAGTTCGGGAGGGCTGGAGCGCATCGGTTTCCTGCTCGACCAGCAGCCTGTGAAGCCCGATCTCTTCATCCTCGAGCTGGGTGGAAACGACATGCTGCGTGGCATCCAGCCAGCAGCCACGCGCGAGAATTTCGAGGGCATGCTGGCCGAACTGCAGAGCCGCGGCATCCCCGTCCTGCTCATGGGCATGCGCTCGCCGCCGAATTATGGACCGGAATACCAGCAGGAATTCGATGGTCTCTACGGCGAGCTGGCGGGAGAATATGATGCCGAGCTCGTGCCTTTCTGGCTCGAAAGCATCTACCAGTCGCCCGAGCTGTTCCAATCCGACCGGATCCATCCGACAGCCGAGGGGATCGACAGGCTTGTCGCCGATACGCTGGACGATGTGCAGGCCGCTCTGCCCGAGCAGGGCTAGAGCCGCCTGGCACTCCCACCGGAGACTTTCCAGACCGCGGCATCGCCCGCGATGCTGTCGAACGGGGCAAGTTCGGTGCCGGTCATCCAGACCTGCGCGCCGCTTGCCGCGAGCTGCTCGAACAGCGCCGCGCGGCGGACCGGATCGAGATGGGCCGCAACTTCGTCGAGGAGGAGGATGCCCGAGCGCCCCTGCGCTGCGAGTGCGGCGTGGGCGAGGGTGATGGCCACGAGCATGGCCTTCTGCTCGCCGGTGGAGCTTTGCGCTGCAGGGACGCGCTTGGCGGCGTGGACCACGTCCAGCTCGTCACGATGCGGGCCTGAAAGGGTGCGCTGCGCTGCCCGGTCGCGTGCGCGCCCGTCATATAGAGCCTGCGACAAAGCTTCGGCCGTGTCGGTGCCGCCCGGTGCATAGGTAAGTGCGGGGCGGGCAAAGGGCTCGCTCGGCATATGCGCGATGCGGCTCATCAGCGTGTCGACCAGCAACGCGCGTCCGGCAATCACGCGGCCACCATGCTCGACCATCTGCGCCTCGATCGCATCGAGCCAGGCGCTTTCAGGAGCCCGATCGTCGGACAAGAGCCGGTTCCGCTCGCGCAGCGCCGCTTCATAACGGGTCGCGTGCGAGGCGTGTGCCGGATCGAGTGCGAGCGCCATGCGGTCCATGAAGCGGCGACGATCGGCGGCAGGGCCGGTGAACAGCCCGTCCATTGCGGGCGTGAGCCAGGTAAGCGCCAGCCATTCACCGAGTGCCGCGGCGGTGCTCTCCGCGCCGTTGATGCGAACCTTGCGCCGGTTCGGGTGCTCGTTCTCGGTATAAGTGCCGAGACGGACGGGATCGCCATCCTCCTGTGCGAGGTCGCTGCCGATCGCAAAGCCGCCTGTCCCGTCGTGCAGGACCATGTCGGCAAGAGCAGCGCGTCTCAGCCCGCGGCCTGGCGCGAGAAGGGAGAGGGCCTCCAGTACGTTTGTCTTGCCTGCACCGTTCTCGCCCACGAGCAGGTTGAAACGCGAGGTCTCGCTGAGCTCCGTCGCGGCATGATTACGGAAACGTGTGAGGGAGATGCGGTCGAGCATGGGGTGGGAAAATCCCTAGCGCGGGGCCCACGGGGCCGCCACTGCAAAGGTGCTTTCCAAATGTTGGGAAATTTCACCAACCTTTCGTATTGATGAACGAAACCCGGTCCGCCTGTTCAGTTAAGAATGGCTGAATTCCGCCGTTTTTCGATTTTGGCACGCCCGTTGCAATGCTTGGGGTGTCCACCGGATGGGCCGGTGATCAACCAAGATTTCAAGGGAGTTTATCCAGATGTTTGCTTTCAACGTTTCCGACAACCGCGCTTTCGCTTCGGTCTTCGCACTCGCCGCCACGGGCTTCTTCATGGCCATGGCTATCGTCCCCGCAACGCCTGTCATCGCCTGAACCGGCACGACAATCGCACTTTAGAACACAGGAAAAGGAATCATGTTCGACTTTGAAAAATACGGCAGCAAGCTTTTCGCAGCAGCCTTCTCGCTTACCCTGTCGGCGGCATTCTTCGCCACCGCCATCATTCCCGCCACGCCCGGAGGTGTGATCGCATGAACGACCTCAAGTTCCGCGAAGACAACACCGTCCGCCCGAGCAACAAGTTCGGTCTGGACCGTCGCAATGGCAAAGTGATGGGTGTCTGCTCGGGCATCGGCCGCTACTTCGGCATCGATACCACCTGGGTCCGCGTCGCCTTCGTTCTGGGCACGCTGCTCGGCTTCGGCAGCTTCATCCTCATCTACCTGGCGATCGCACTGATCGCAGACTGAGTTCGATCCTTCCGCATCATCCCGGACAAACGGTCCGGGATCGGGCGAGAAGGGTCGGGCTTCGTTCTTGCAGGCAGAAGGCCTGCAATCCTCACATGGCCGAGATACCGCCGTCGAGCTTCAGCTCCGCACCGGTCATGAACTTGCTCTCGTCGCTGGCGAGATAAACCACCGCATTGGCGATATCGTCCGGTTCGCCGACCTTCTTGAGCGGGATCTGACGGGCGAGCTTTTCCATCAGCACATCCTTGTCGAGATTGTGATTGCGCGCCGTCCCATCGAGGATCGGCGTGTCGACGAATGTCGGGTGCACCGAGTTGCAGCGGATATCCATCCGGTTCTTCGCGCAGTGCAGCGCGATCGATTTCGACAGCATCCACACGGCCGCCTTGCTGGCATTGTAGGCGGGCATGGTGTCGCTCGCGATCAGGCCTGCGATGCTTGAGATGTTGATGATCGATCCGGGCGCGTGTTCGCGCATGAGGGGCAGCGCCTTCTGGCAGCCGTGGAAGATGGAATCGACATTGACCGAGAAGCAGCGCTGCCAGTCTTCGAATTTGCAGGTCTCGATATTGCCGCCGACGCCGATGCCGGCGTTGTTGACCAGCACATTCAATCCGCCGAGCTCGCTCTCGGCCACGCCCACGACGCGTTCCCAGGCATCGGGATCGGTCACGTCGTGCTGCACGCCGATCGCGTGTCCTGCGCCCATTTCCTCGACGATGCGCGCCGCAGTCGCTTCCGCGCCGTCACCATTGATGTCGGTGCACAGCACCTTTGCGCCTTCTTCCGCGAGCCTGCGCGCATGCGCCGCGCCAAGTCCCTGCGCCGCGCCGGTGACCAGCGCCAGCTTGCCCTTGCAACGACCTGCCATTCTCACTCTCCCTCGATAAATCCTTGCACGAGGAGCGTGAGCACACGCACGTCGATGCCGCAACCCTCGCGGCGCTTTGCAGCAATGAATTCGGGCAAATCGCTGCGCGCCACGCGGTGCACGGTGATGTTCTCGCCCCCGACCCCGCCGCCTTCGCCGACCTTCGTCAGCCCACGTGCGCGTACGAGCGTGAAGCTTTCGCTGACCATCCCCGGCGAGGAGAAATAGGTGCCCATGTCCTCAAGCACAGTGGCGCGGTAGCCGGTCTCCTCTTCGAGTTCGCGTCCTGCTGCGGTGAGCGCGTCCTCGTCTTCCTCGCCATCATCGTCACCGATCAAGCCCGCCGGAAATTCCAGGCAGTTGCGGCCAAGCGGCACGCGATACTGTTCGACAAGCAGGACGTGATCCTCTTCGTCCACCGCGAGGATAGCAGCGGCGCGGATCCCGCGTGAGCGCGCGACATATTCCCAGCGGCCCTGCTTCTTGGTGGTGATGTACTTGCCCTGCCAGACGATCTCGACCGGCGCGTCATTGTCGGGTGCACTCATCTAGTCAGACCTCGATCAGGCGGTCGGGCAATTCGTTCTGGTCGTCGGCATCGCGCGGGAAATGCTCCGCGAGCACGATCCCGACATCGCGAACGCCGGCCGCAAGCCCCTCGGCGATGCAGCCCTTCGAGACCTCGGCGAGCATGTCCACCATCGCCTCGCCCCATACCTCTGCCGGAACGCGGGTCGCGATGGCCTCGTCGGCGACTATCTCTGCACGGTGCTCGCGCATCGAGAGGTAAAGCAGTACTCCGGTGCGCCCGTGCGTGCGCCGCTCGGCGCCGACCTTGAAATGCCTGATTGCCGCATCATGCGCTCGCGCTTCCTTGACCGGCGAGGGGATGCAGAGAAACCGCAGAGTGTCGATCGAGAGAAGGAGCCAGCTAGAGGCGAAGGTAAGCAGGCCGAGCAGGATGGTGGCCGTCGCGATACCGCCCGTGGTCCAGTCTGTACCCCAGCCGCCGACCAGATTGTCCCAGAGATTGAGGAAAGGTTCGGGGAAGGCTGCGAACAGGCTCATGGCCGTGAAGGCGAACCCTGCCGCCCAAACCAGAATCACGTCGGTATAACCGTCGGAACGGTCGGCAAGGACAGTCACGATCTCGCCGCTGGTCTTGCTCTCCGCCTCGGCGACCGCCTGTGTGACGACCGCGTGCTTCTCGCGCGTCAGATATCCCATTACCAACCCCCTCCGGCGCCGCCGCCGTTGAAGCCGCCTCCTCCGCCGCCAAAGCCGCCGAAACCGCCGCCTCCGCTGAAACCGCCACCGCCGCCCCAGCTGCTGCCCCGGCTTGAACTGTCGATCCCGCGCGCGATGGCCTTGCCGGCCTCCCACAGGATGATGTCGCGTGCGGTATTGCCCCAAGGCCCGCGGCGATAGCGCCTGCGCCGGCCACGCCCGCGCAATGCGGGAAGGATGAAAAAGAAGAATACGAAGGCGAACCAGATGAGTCCGCCGATGGGTACGCCGCCCCGGTCGCCGCGCTCGCGCTCTGCCGCGGCCTCTGCTTCCGCAATGGCCCGGGCGTCCGCGGGATCCATATCCAGGCGCTCGATCATCTGGTCGACTGCCCGGTCGATGCCTCCGGCGAAATCGCCTTCGCGAAAGGCCGGGCGCAGCGTGTTACGCACGATCCTGCCCGATGAGATGTCGGTCAGCGTTCCCTGAACACCGCGCGATGTTGAAATCCACATCTGCCGGTCGTCACGCGCGATATAGAGCAACACGCCCTGCTCGGTTTCCGCTCCGCCGATATCCCAGGTCTCGGCAAGACCGCGGGCATAGACTTGCGTGTCGATGCCGCCGGTGGTGGGCTCGGTCGCCACCACGATGGCGCGGCCGGTGGCGCGATTATAGTCGGTGAGCTTCTGCGCCAGCCGCTCTTCTTCGACAGCCGGGATCAGGTCGGCGCCGTCATAGACTGGACCGTCGGGACGCGGGGGATAGTCCTGCGCCAGCGCCGGCGACCCGAGGGCCGCCAGAACCAGCGCAAATAGCAGGATCAGGCGTTGCACGTTTGTGTGGTCCCAGGCGCTCAGTTGCCGCTGGCGCCCGGATCCATGTCTCCGAAATCGACCGTCGGCGCAGTCTGAGCAGCGGCATCGGCCTGGAAGGTTTCCTTGGGCTCTGCACCGTGGATGATGTTCGCACCGATGGTTTCGGGGAAGGTGCGAATTGCAGTGTTATAGACGCGCACGGCCTCGTTGTAGCGGGTGCGGCTGGCGTCGATCCGATTCTCGGTGCCTTCGAGCGCCACCATCAGATCGGCAAAGCGTTGCTGGCTCTGCAGCTCGGGATAACGTTCGACCACGACCATCAGGCGGCTGAGAGCGCTGCCGAGATTGCCTTGAGCCTGTTCGAACTGCCGGAACTTCTCGGCATCTCCGAGATCGCCGGTATTGATCGTAGTAGAGGTCGCCTGCGCGCGGGCTTCGATGACCTGCGTCAGGATTGCCTCTTCGGAGCCTGCAGCGGCGCGGACCGTCGAGACGAGATTCGGGACAAGGTCGGCGCGGCGCTGGTAGGCGCTCTGCACATCTGCCCAACGGGCGTTGACGACTTCTTCCTTCTCGGGGACCGAATTGATCCCGCAAGCCGAGAGCGCGAGGGCGAAGGCGCCCAGCAAGGCAGTGCGGATGGCGATTATGCGGTTCATGTCGGAAGTTCCCCTTTCAAACTGTCTTATCTAGATAGCACGCCAGACTGTGCATTCAAGGAATGCAGACCTTGAGAGCATAGAATTGTCATGCAACAACTTCCGCCCTCAAACAGGGTTGCGAGAGGGACTGTCTATGCTGAGTGATTTCAAGGCATTTATCGCCAAGGGTAACGTGATCGATCTTGCGGTCGCGGTCATCATCGGCGGCGCATTCGCCACCATCGTCAAATCGTTGACTGACGAGATCATCATGCCCGTGGTCGGCGCGATCTTCGGCGGCGCGGACTTCTCGCGCTACTTCGTCCTGCTGAGCACGCCCGAAGGGTACGACGGACCGCTCGACGATTATGCCGCCCTGCAGGAAGCGGGCGCAGCAATGATCGGCTACGGCAGCTTCATCACGGCGATCATCAACTTCCTGATCCTGGCCTTCATCATCTTCCTTCTGGTGCGCTACGCCAAGAAGGTGATGGAAGAGTTCGAAGACAAGCCGGAAGAAAAGCCCGCGGGTCCGACCGAGCTCGACCTGCTCAAGGAAATCCGCGACGAGCTGCGTGCTGCGCGCCCCGATTATGCTCCCGACAAGGGCCCGATGGGCTGAGTGAGAACCCCTCTTCCTTGCGGGGGGAGGGGTACACTTCACATTAAGCGATGGATCGCTATATGGGTTCTGCCGGTTTCGGCCGGCTATGGCGATAAATTGCGCTGTGCAATAGGTACAACGGACCCGGGGGCAGTACCCGGCGGCTCCACCATAACCCGCGGTAAATACGCGGTTTTTGACGGGGCCGAACTAGGATCGACGTGTGCTGAAAGACTGTGTTTTCGCCCGGGCTGAGTAACCCGTAAAACTGTTCACAACACACAAGTGCCAACGATAACGAAGCACTCGCTCTCGCAGCGTAATCTGACGGGCTAACGCCCTGATCTTACAAAGCTAAAGCGCGGTTGGACCCACCGGGCAACAGAAGCGGATTCCGGGGCTCCGGGGGTAGCTAGCAACAGAAACCCCCACCTTCAAAAAAATGTCGGAAAATCAGTCGGAAGCGGGCGGCTCGGCCTCTTCGGCCTTCTTCGCGTCCTGCTCGTAGCGGATAGCGTCGAGGATCTTCGCGCCGCCCAGGAATACCGCGCCGGCAGTTGCCGCAAACAGCAGGTAACCGCCCACTCCGGGATACTCGACCGTGTAGTGCGCTCCGCGGGTCATCGCGCCAAGGGCAAGGGCATAGATGATCAGATACGCTTCGAAGCGCGTCTTGATCACGAATAGCCTTTTGACCTTCTGCCACATGGTTGGCGGATGCTCCTTTCTTAACCTCTTGAATTGCAATGAACGTGCCACAAACACGTTCCTGCCGATTCGCGTGGTTAATCCAGAGCCGAGTGTAAGAACGCCCGACGCAGAGTCGAGGTGGTTAACTTTTATGAACCATGTTTAGGCGAGGGTGTCCAAGGATAGGACAGTCAACAGGGCTTCGCGCGCCTCGATAACGCGGTGCGCGAGTTCTTCGGTCCCGATATCGGCAGGATCGATGGTTTCCGGCCACATCTCGGCAATCACCGCCTCGATACGGTCAGCCTTGGCTTCGTCGAGCATGAAGCGCTGGTCGATCGTCGCCGGGTCCGCGACGACGCGCAGGCGCAGGCAGGCAGGGCCGCCGCCATTGGCCATAGACTGGCGCACATCGACGGGTATGACCTTGCGGATCGGGCCGTTGCCGGCGAGCATGCTCTCGCAATAGGCCCAGACGCTGGCGCTTTCCTGGCATTCGCTCGGCACAACCAAAGCCATTTCGCCCGAGGGCAGGGTCAGCAGCTGCGCGTTGAACAGGTAGGTGCGGATCGCCTCCTCGAGGCTGACCGCGCTTTCCGGGACTTCGACCACTTCGAGCGCGGGGAAGGCTGCGCGGATCGCCTCGTATGCACCCTTCTGATCGGCGAAGGCGCGCTCGTGGGTGAAGAGCACGCGCTCGTTCGCCACGGAGACCACGTCATTGTGGAAGGCGCCGGCTTCGATCGCCTCGGGGTTCTGCTCGATGAAGACGCACTTGTCCGGATCGAGACCATGGAGGCGCGCGATGGCGCGGCTGGCCTGCTCGTGCTGGCGCGCGGGAAACTTGCCGCCCTGGCGGCCCCAGACGAAAGCCTCGACACCGGGCGCGCCGTGACCCTCGCAAAAGCGCATGTGATTTGCCGCGCCCTCGTCACCGAAAGCGGGAAGGACGGCGTCGTGGATCGTGAAATGCTCTTCGTCGCCGAAAGCGATGGCGAGCTGCGCCTGCGTGTCCTGCCACTCCTGCGCGCGGTGCGGCATGGTGACGAGGTTGGCCGGGGTCAGGTGGCAGCGGCCATCTGCCGTATCGGGCGCGGGGCTGACGGTGGCGGCATTGGCGGTCCACATGCTCGAGGCCGACCATGCGGCGGCGAGCAACTGGCGCGGAGCAGTCTCGTCGATCGCGAGGCCGCGGATGAGATCGCCATTGGGGCGGGGCAGTGGCAGCAGGAAGCCCTGTGCGAGGCCGAGCGCCATGTTGGAACGCATCTTGGCAATGCCCTGCAGCGCAGCCGCGCGGGGGTAGGAGGTGTCGCCCTTGTGGCTCGCGCTGGCGATATTGCCGAGGCTGAGGCCTGCGTAATTGTGCGAAGGGCCGACGATCCCGTCGAAATTGATCTCGACGAGGCTCATCGCGCCACGCTCCAGACGGTGTCACCGACGCCGACGTCGAGGGCCTTGGCGCAGACCTCGTCGATGGCGATGGTGTCGTCTTCACGGAATTCGCGCATGCCATAGGCGGACTTGAAGCTACCGAGTTCGCCGGTCGCAACCAGCGCGCGCTCGCCGATATCGAGATCGATTGCCGAAACCTTCGCCGGGCGTGCTTCTGCAACGCTCTTCACGTTGTCCGTGCGCGCGGTCATCGTCGGGCCGCCGTCGAAAATGTCGACATAGCCTTCGTAGGCGAAGCCCTCGTTTTCCAGCATGCGCATGGCGGCACGGCCCGTCGGGTGCGGCACGCCGATGACCTTCTTGGCCTCTTCGTTGAGCATGGCGACGTAGACCGGATGCTTGGGCATCAGGTCGGCGATGAACTGGTTGCCGTTGATGGCGTTGAAATAGTCGGCTTCCTGGAAGGTCATGCCGAAGAAGCGCCCTGCCACTCCGTCCCAGAAGGGCGAACCGCCACGATCGTCGATCACGCCGCGAAGTTCGGCGAGGATGCGGTCGGCAAAGCGGCTGCGATGCATGGCGATGAAGAGATAGCGGCTCCGCGCAAGCAACAGGCCCAGTCCGCCTGCGCGTTCGCCCGGATGGAGGAACAATCCGCCGACTTCGGAGGAGCCCTCGAGATCGGTGACGAGGCTCAGCAGCTCGGCGCGCACGGTGCGGTCGAGTTCCTGGCTGTGCTGGGTCAGCGTGTTGAGCCGATAGGAATAAAAGGGCCATTGCTGGCCGACCTGGGTGAACAGCTGGCAAGTGCCGCGAACCTGACCCGTCTCGGTGTTTTCGAGGACCAGCGTGAACACGTCGTCGCCGAGCTCGTCTCCGGTGCGGGAGAATGCCTCGTCCGCACGCTCGAGCTTCTTGGTCAGCGCAGACTTGTCGGCCGGCAGGTTGGTGAAGCCGCCGCCGGTAAGCTTGGCCATCTCGTAAAGGTGTTCGAGATCGGAAAGATGCGCGGCGCGCAGGCGAAAGGTCACAAATGGTCTCCGGTGGATAGCTTCGTCAGCACCAGCGCGGACAATGCAGCGCGCTCGCGGAGCGAAGGTACGATCATGAATTCGTCGGGCGAATGGATGGCTCCGCCGCGCACGCCCATGGTGTCGACCACGGGGACGCCGGTGGCAGCGATATTGTTGCCGTCGCAAACGCCGCCGGTCGATTTCCAGCCGATCTGCTGGCCGAGCTCGGCGCCGCATGTCTTGACGAGGTCGAACAGGCGCTGGGCCTTCTCGTCGACCGGCTTGGGCGGCCGGGTGACACCGCCGTGGCGGTGGATGCCGACTTCGTGCTCGCTCTCGATCATCGAAAGGATCGCATCGAGTTCGCCGTCGAAGCGGTTCATCGCATCGGTCGACTTGGGGCGGATGTTGAAGCGCAGGATCGCTAGGTCTGGCACGACATTGTTGGCCGCGCCGCCCTCGATCTTGGCGGGATTGACAGTGATGTCCTCGGCCTCGAGCGCCTTGATGCGCAGGACGAGGTCTGAGGCGGCGACGATGGCGTTGCGCCCCTCGTGCGGGTTGCGGCCCGCGTGGGCGCTGCGCCCGGTGATGGTGATCGAGTAATTGCCCGTGCCGCCGCGCGCATGGGCGAGCGTGCCGTCGGGCAGGGCGGAAGGTTCATAGGTCAGCGCGGCGTATTTCCCGCGCGCCAGTTCCTCGATGAGGCCGCGGCTGGCGAGGCTGCCGGTTTCCTCGTCCGAATTGACCATCACGTCATAGCCCACGCGGTTCGAACCCTCGATCGTCTCGAAGGTCTTCAGCGCGTGGAGGATGACGTTGAGCCCGCCTTTCATGTCGGCCGTGCCGGGACCGTTGATCGTCTCGTCGTCGAGCCACTTGGTCTCCTGGAAGGGGTGGTCGACGGGGAATACCGTATCCATGTGCCCGGTCAGGACGAAGCGGCGCTCCGCTTCGGGACGCACACGCAGCACCAAGTGCTGGCCGTGCGGCTTCTCAAACTCGCGCCCTTCGGCGGAAATTGCGGTCACGATAGCCGGATCGACGAGTTCGACTTCGCCGGGCAGCGCGGAAAACGCATCGGCGAGCACACCGGCCATTGTCTTGAGGCCATCGATATTGGCCGTGCCGGTATTGATCGCGGCCCAATCCTGTACCTCGGCCAGCATCGTGTCGGCATCCACGGCGTCCAAAAGCGCTTGCGAGGGCATATCCGGTTTCATTGGCAACTTCCTTAGACTTACGCGCTTCCAAGTCCACCCCGCGCCTTGCATTCGTCAACGGCTGGCGGCATAGGTCGTGCCACTCCTCCCCGGGTCCACATCACGAAGCCAATCGCTTTCCCAGAGGAGTTCCATGACCAATTACGTGACGCGCGCCGGTATCGAGGTCGACCCGGCGCTGGCCACTTTTGTCGAAACCGACGTCCTGCCGCCGCTGGGCCGCGATGCGGACGCTTTCTGGGCAGGCTTTGCACAGCTGCTCGGCTCGTTCGCGCCGCGCAATGCCGCGCTGCTCGAGAAGCGCGAGGACCTGCAGGCGAAGATCGACGCTTGGCACGTGGAGCGTGCTGACCAGCCGCATGACGCGGCTGCCTATCGCGCCTTTCTCGAGGAAATCGGCTATCTCGTCCCTGAGCCGGGGGATTTCACCATCGGCACCGAGAATGTCGATCCCGAGATCGCAACCATGGCCGGCCCCCAACTCGTGGTGCCGATCCTCAACGCGCGCTTCTTGCTCAACGCTGCCAATGCGCGCTGGGGCAGCCTCTACGATGCTTTCTACGGCACGGACGCGCTCGACGCGCCGCCAGCGAAGCCCGGCGGTTACGACGAGGAACGCGGCGCGGCAGTGATCGCTGCAGGGCGCAAGTTCCTCGACGAGACCCTGCCGCTTGTTGACCAGAGCTGGGTCGATCTCGCCGACGAGCACGACGGCAAGCTCGAGGACGAAAGCCAGTGGGTCGGCCACACCGAAAAGGGGCTGCTGTTCCGCAACAACGGGCTTCACATCGAAGTGCAGTTCGACCGCGATCACCCGGTCGGCAAGACCGACAAGGCAGGCATTTCGGATATCGTCCTCGAGGCAGCCCTAACCACCATCGCCGACTGCGAGGATTCGGTCGCGGCAGTCGATGCCGAGGACAAGCTGCTCGCCTATCGCAACTGGCTGGGCATCATCCGGGGCGACCTTTCCGAAAGTTTCGACAAGGGCGGCAAGACCGTAACCCGCGCGCTCTCCGAAGATATCACTTTCAAGGACGGCGAGGGGAAGGAGCACTCGCTGCCCGGGCGCAGCCTGATGTTCGTGCGCAATGTCGGTCACCTGATGACCAATCCCGCGATGCTGTGGGATGGAAAGGAAATCCCCGAGGGAATTCTCGATGCGGTGATGACCAGCGCGATCTCGGCGCAGGACGTCGCGGGGCTGGGCAAGTACGGCAACAGCCGGAAAGGCAGCATCTACATCGTGAAGCCCAAGATGCACGGGCCCGAGGAATGCGCCTTCACCAATGATCTGTTCGATGCGGTCGAGGACCTGCTCGAGTTGCCTCGCAACACGATCAAGGTCGGTGTGATGGACGAGGAGCGTCGCACCTCGGCCAACCTTGCCGCCTGTATCCACGCGGTGAAGAACCGGATCGTCTTCATCAACACCGGCTTCCTCGACCGGACGGGTGACGAGATCCACACCTCGATGCGTGCCGGCCCGATGATGCGCAAGGGCGAGATGAAGAACTCCGCCTGGCTCAAGGCTTACGAGGCGCGCAATGTCGGCATCGGCCTGGCGCATGGCCTGTCGGGCCGCGCTCAGATCGGCAAAGGCATGTGGGCCGCGCCCGACCTCATGGGGCAGATGATGATCGAGAAGATCGGTCATCTGCGTGCAGGTGCCAATACCGCATGGGTGCCGAGCCCGACCGCGGCGACGCTCCACGCGATCCACTATCACCGCGAGGATGTGTTCGAGATCCAGAAGGGGCTGGGCGATGCGGCCAAGATCGACGAGCTGCTGAGCATCCCGCTCGCCGAAGGCACCAACTGGACGGACGACGAAATCCGCGAGGAACTCGACAACAATTGCCAGGGCCTGCTCGGCTACGTGGTGCGCTGGATCGATCAGGGCGTGGGCTGTTCCAAGGTGCCCGACTTGGGCGATGTCGGCCTGATGGAAGACCGCGCGACGCTGCGCATCTCGAGCCAGCACATCGCGAACTGGTTGCTCCACGGGGTTATCACCGAGGAACAGGTGATGGATGCGCTGCACAGGATGGCCGCCAAGGTGGACGAGCAGAATGCGGGCGATCCCTTCTACGAGCCGCTGCTCGAAAACCGGGACGGCGCTGCCTTCAGCGCGGCGAAAGACCTGATTTTCAAGGGCGTGGAGCAGCCGAGCGGTTATACCGAACCGCTTCTGCACGCGTGGAGGCTCAAAAGGAAAGCTGCCGCCTGAGAAACCGCCTGCCGGCGCGTCAAGGGACTGGTAAAGTTTCGCGGTTAAGCTGTGCGACCTATAAGGAATAACGGTCGTGCAAATACAAGGCAGAGCCCTCCAGGAACGTCGCGAGGACAGGATAGACATCCTGGTCCGCGCCACCATGCATGCGCCCCAGAGCGCGGGCGTCGTGCGCCTGTGCAATATCTCGCCCATCGGGGCGCTGATCGAGGGTAGCGATCTTCCGGCTGTCGGCAGCAATGTCGAACTGCAGCGCGGTGCGCTCTCGGTTTCGGGGAGGGTCGTGTGGCTGGGGGATGACCAGGCTGGCGTCTCCTTCGAAGATCGCATCACCGTGCAGCACTGGCTGCCCAATGCCGAACCCCAGCGCGCGGTCGACCGTGCCTTCCAGCGTATCATGCAGGAGATGCGCGGGCAGGATAATGTCCAGGCGATGTCCGCGCCGCTTCACGGCTCGCAGATCACCGCAGATGACATGGAACGATCGGCTGGCGCGCTCGAGGAACTGGCCGATGCCCTGGCCTGCGAGCCCGAACTCTTTGCGCGTTATGCGACCCAGCTCCAGTCGCTGGATGTTGCCGCACAGATGCTGCGCAAACTGGCGCTGCGCGAAGACTAGCCGAGAACGCGGGCGAGCCGGACGAAATCGCCGACTTCGAGCGTTTCGGCACGGCGCTGGGGATCGATGCCGATCCCTTCGAGCGCGTCGACAGCGCCGGGTATGGACTTGAGGCTCTGGCGCAGCATCTTGCGGCGCTGGCCGAAGGCGGCCTCGGTCAGGCGTTCGAGCAATTTCGCCGACACGCCCTCGGGCATCTCGCCCGGTTCGACGTGGACGATGGCGCTCATGACCTTGGGCGGCGGGGTGAAGGCGCTGCGGTGGACCTTCATCGCCATCTTGGCCTGCGCTCGCCACTGGGCAAGGACCGCCAGGCGCCCGTAGGCCGAACTTCCGGGTTTCGCCACGATGCGCTGGGCTACTTCCTGCTGGAACATCAGCGTGAGCGAGGTCCAGAGCGGCGGCCATTCCTCGCCGCCCATCCAGCGCGTGAACAAGGCGGTACCGACATTGTAGGGCAGGTTCGATAGCACCGCGTAGGGCTCGCCGCCCATCACGTCGTCATGATCAAGCTTGAGCGCGTCGCCCTCGATCAAGCGCAGCTGGTCGGGAAAGGCCATGGCGAGTTCGGACAGGGCGGGGAGGCAGCGCGTGTCCATCTCGATCGCGGTCACCTTCGCGCCCGCACGAAGGAGCGCGCGGGTCAGACCACCGGGGCCGGGGCCGACTTCGAGCACGTTCCTGCCGGCGAGGTCGCCCGGAACCGCGGCAATGCGGTCGAGCAGCTGTTCGTCGAAAAGGAAGTTCTGGCCGAGCGCCTTCGACGCACTGAGGCCGTGGCGCGCGATGACTTCCCGGAGCGGAGGCAGGTCAGCCACGGCGGGCGCGCCTTGCGGCCATTTCGCCTGCCATACGCAGCGCTGCGATCATCGCGCCGGGATCGGCAAGACCCTTGCCCGCGATATCGAATGCCGTTCCGTGATCGGGGCTCGTCCGCACGATTGGCAGGCCGAGGGTTACGTTGACGCCTTCGTCGAAGTCCAGCGCCTTGAGCGGGATCAGTGCCTGATCGTGATACATAGCCAGCGCAACATCGTAGGTGCTGCGCGCGCGCGGCGTGAAGAGCGCATCGCCCGGATAGGGACCGGTTATCGCGAAGCCCTCTGCCTGCAGTTCCTCGATGGCCGGGGCGATAATCTCTGCCTCTTCGCTGCCGAATCGACCGTCCTCGCCTGCATGCGGATTGAGCCCGCAGACCGCGATCCGCGGAACCTCGATGCCGAAATCATGCTGCAGCGAGGACGCGACAATCCTCGCGCGCTGGCAGATCAGTTCGCGCGTGAGGAGCTTTGGCACCTCGGCAAGCGCGTGATGGATCGTGAGCGGCACGGCGCGCAGGCTCGGCCCGGCAAGCATCATGACCGCGTCATGGCGATCCAGTTCGCAGGCGTCCGCGAGATACTCGGTCTGGCCCGGTTGGGTGAAGCCGACCTTCGCAAGCTCCGACTTTGCGATGGGCGCCGTGACCAGCCCTCCGGCTTCTCCGGAGAGAGCCAGCTTGGTTGCCGTCTCGAGCGAATGCAGGGCGAGGTTCGCCCCGGCTTCGCTGACCGTGCCGGGTTCATAGGAGTGGTCTGCCTCGCCCAGCACAGGGAGTGCCTCGTCCCACACCTCTGCCGCTTGCGAGGTGCTCTGGATCTGCTGGACCTGCACTGCGATCCCGCACGCTCTTGCAGCAGCGGACAGCACGCCGGCACCGCCGGTCACGAAGAAGGGCGCTATGCCTTCATGTTCGCGCCGGGCCCAAGCAGCCGAGATGATCTCGGGTCCGATCCCCGCCGGATCGCCGAGCGATACCGCAAGCGGGGGTAGTGCGGGCGTCAATTGTACTCGATGTAGGCGTCGTTGCGCAGGTCGCGCAGGTAGCGCTGGGCTGCCTTGTTCACGCGCTCATCCTCGATCTGCGCCATCAGCTCGTCGAAGTTCGGACCGCTTTCGCTCTGCGGGTCGTCACGACCGCACAGCATCAGCACGCGCACGCCTTCCTGAACCGAACCGAAGGGCGGCGTCACTTCGCCGATCTGCAGGCCGAGAACGATGTTCTGCAGCTGCTCGGGCAGGGCGCGGGCGCGGATCTGGTCGTTGGTGACGACGTTTGCGTTGAGCGATGCAGCAACTTCGTCGGCGCTGCCGCAGCCGCGCATCGACTGGACGCCCGAAATGAAGTTCTGCAGCTTCGCCTCGTTCGCCGCATCACCGGCGGTCGGGTCGAAGGAGACCTGGATCTGCTTGAGGCTCAGCATTGCATCACGCGGATCGGCGGTTAGCACCTGGCGCTTCTCGCGCAGGAAGACGATCCAGTAGCCACCCGAAATTTGGATCGGGCCGACAAGCTGGCCGGGCTGCATCTGGCCGACGACCGTCTCTAGCTGCGGATCCTTGAGCTGCGGCAGGTGGATCCAGCCGAGGTCGCCGCCGACCGCAGCGGTCGAAGCTTCGGAGAACTGGCGGGCGTAGGCAACGAAGCTGCCGCCCTGGCGCAGCTGCTCGACGATCTTCTGCGCGTTGGCTTCAACGGCAGCAGCGTTCTGCGGCGTTGCCGAGAGGAAGATTTCCCAGACCCAGTATTCGTCCGTGCCCTTCGAAGCGTTCAGGCGCTCCATGAGCTCGTTCACCTCCTCGGCAGAGACATTGACGAACATCGCGACCTTGCGGCGCAGCAGGCGCTGCCACGCGAGCTCGCCTTCGATCTGGCGCTTCAGCGAAACCGGCGAAGATCCGATCGAAAGGAGATAGGCATCCATTTCCTCGACCCGGCGATTGTTCTGCGCGGCGAGGCGGTTGTAGGTCTGGTTGATCTCCGCCCGGTCGATCTCGATTTCCTCGGCTTCGGCAGCCTGGATCTGCAGGGTCTCGTCGATCAGGTTGCGAAGAACCTGCGCGCGGACGCGGGCCATTTCCTCGGCCGAGATCTCGTTCTGGCTCGCATCGACCAGCAGCGCGACGCGGTGGTCGAGGTCCGTGCCGGTGATGACGTGGCCGTTTACCACGGCGGTTGCCCTGCGAACGTTGGGATCGGGATTGGTGAGCATGTTGAACTGCTCGGGCAGGTTCAGGGGATCCTGCGCGCCCACTGCAGATTGCGCGCTGGCGCCCGGTGCGCTGGCGAGAAGTCCGATAGCTGCGGCCGCGGCGGCCAGTTTCGAAACGAATGTTGCGTTCACGCTCAAAAAATCCCTTGCGGCGCGTCTTCGGCGCCCGAATGCGGCGGTCATGCCTGACCCCGGCTTAACCGTTGCTGATAACCGAGGGCGCGGATAGCGCGTTTGACCTGCGCTGCCAACACGCAGCGCCCCGTCTAACCTAGCGGAACCCCAGATTTTTCAGGCTGAAGTAAAGCTGGAAGGTGTCGCCGCGCTGCGCATCGCCTGCTGACACGTAATCGCGCCGCCAGGTCGCGCCCATCTCGAGGCAGTCGTCCTGATAGGCGATGCCGAGGCGCGTGCGGATCGGCTGGAAGCCGTCGCTGGTGAGCGTGGGATCTTCTTCGCGGTCGGTGAGGTTGAACACGCCCGAACCGAATGCGGACCAGTAATCGGCAAACGCCACGCGCACTGCGGCACGCAGCTCCTCGCGGTCCTGAAGGTCTTCCACCGTGGTGATGTCGCGGTTGAGACGCAGGTAGCCGATCTCGGCATAGGTCCGGCTGGAACCGATCGTCGCGTCGATCTCGTTGCGGCGCACGGCGAAATTGTCCTTGTCGAGCCGGTAGCGGTGCGTGAGCTTGAGGAAATCGCGGTAGCGCAGCTGCGTGCGGCCCACGAAGTCGCTGACCTTTTCTGAAAGGCCCGTACCGTCGGGGAAGATGTCGCGATCGGAATCGAGGCGGTAGGACTGGCCGAGGGTTGTCAGGAGCTCCCATCCCGGACGGCGGAGCTTCCAGTCGAAGCCATAGGTGACGCGTGCGCCGTCTTCGATACGGTCGTAGCCGGGGAAGCGGTTGAGCGCGAAAAGGTTGCTGTCTTCCAGATCGATCGCGCGCGCGTCCTCGTTGGGGATCGCGAGATTCTTGATCTCTGGCGTCACCACCAGCTGCACGCGAGGTGTGAAGACCTGCTCGCCGCCGAAAAGCTCGCCCACGAAAGGCCATTCGACATCGACCGCGCCAAGCGCGACACCGCGCGTCTCCCAACCCGGATTGCCGCGATAGGAGGCAGTCTGGGTGAACTGGTTGCCGTCAGAATGGTAGACGTCGCCGCGCAGCAGGCCGGTGAAGGTCACGACCTGCCCGAGCCCGGTGATCTGCTTCAGGTCCCACTGTGCCTTTGCGAAGGCGCGCTCGGTCTCCTGACCTTCCTTCCGGGTGATGGCGAGAGTGTTGACCTGCAGCTCGAGATTTCCGCCCGCGACCGGATCGGCGAGCCGCTGCCGGTAATCCAGCACCGGCAGCGCGACCGGGACATTGTCCTGGTCCTGGCCGAGCCTGAGGGTTTGCGTCGCCCAGCCTGAGAGCGAGAAATAGGAGTTGGCGTCGATCCGCTCGAGATCGATCATCGAGCGCAGGCGGTCGTCGCGGCTGATGTCGTAGCGGCGCAGGAAGGTGCGGTCGCTGGCGAGGCGTAATGACCCGGTAAGGCTCCATTCGGGCGAGAACTGGAACTTGCCGTTCGCGAACACGTAGCCACGCGGCTCGCTGTCGAAAGTGTCGGTGCGGCTCGCATCGGTGAAGCGGCGGCTGTGCGTTGCATAGCCGGTGATCTGGTATGCGCCCTTGTCGGTCAGGTGCCTCCACTGGGCGGAGACCATCGGCGGTGCCTCGGAGAAGACATAACCCGAGACAGTGAGGTCCTGGTTGTCCGCGAAGCGCAGGTAGTAGCTACCCGAAACCTCGACGCCGTTGCTTTCCGAAATTCGCAGGTCGGGCACGAGGAAACCCGACACGGCGCCACCGTCCGTACGGATCGAGAGGCCGGGGAGCGGCAGCAGCCGCGCTCCGAAAAGCTCGAGATAGGCGCCGCGGAACCGCACGCGCTCGTCCTCGGGGTCGTAGATCACGCGTTCAGCCGTGATCCGCCAGCTCGGCTCCTTGTCGCAGCCATCCGGATCGGTCACCGCGCAGGCACTGTAGGCGGCTTCTTCTAGCGTGATCGATCCGTCGTTCTCGCGCACGCCGCGATTGGCCGCGAGCCTGCCTCCGGCGCGCAGCGCGAGCAGCAGGTCTTCCATCGCGCCGGCCTCGAACTGGTCGGTCAGCTCGACGCGTTCGGTATAGAGCTGGTTGCCGTTCTCATCGACGAAGCGGACATTCCCGCTCGCCACGATCACGCCGGTGCGCTGGCTCCAGCTGACGCTGTCGGCGCGCAGCGAGCGGTCGCCCGAGCGCAGCAGCACATCGCCTTCGGCGGTAGTGATGTCGGCATCGCTGTCGTAGCTGAGGATATCGGCTTCGAATGCGATCTGGCGTTCGCCCTCGGCGTTGAATTCGGGCGGAGGGAGCTGGGTATCATCCTGGCTCGCCACGATGACCGGGTCTTGCGGGGCGGGGAGGTCGCTAGGGCTTTCGCCTTCCGGTTCCTCCACGGTGCCCGCACCGGTGGCTGCGCCTTCCTGCGCAAAAGCGGGCGATGCGCTGGCGAGCACGAGCGCGGCCATGCCGGATCCCAGCAGGCGCGACACTGTTATGTTTCTATTGGCTGGGGCCGGGACCATGGCTTGCCTATCGCACCGGCCACGCCTAATCGCAATCGCGTTTCCTCGGGGACCGGCGGCACGGTCGGCTTCCCGTCCAGAATATATCTTGGGAGATTCCATGCACATCCAGTTCAGCCAGTCCCGTCCGCAAGGCGCGCGCCTCATTGCGCATGTGGTCGACAAGGGCAAGCTTCCTGATTCCCTGAATGCTGCAATGCGCGCCGGCGCCGAAGCGGCACGTTTCAAGGGCAATGCAGGCCAGACCTTCGACGGCTTTGCTGAAACCGGCGATGGCGTTGCTCGCCTCGCGCTGGCTGGTGCGGGCGACCGCAATGACGAGGGCCGCCTCGCAAACCTCGAGAAGGCAGGCGCTGCGCTGGCAGGCAAGTACCAGTCGACCGGCGACAAGGAAGTGGTTCTCGACCTGACCGACAGCTCGCTGGATGCGAACGAGGCAGCGCATGTGCTGCTCGGCCTGCGCCTGCGCAACTGGCGTTATGATGTCTATCGCACCAAGTTGAAGGATGAGCAGAAGATCACGCTAGAAGGCGTCACCGTGGTCGGAGCGCCCGAAGGCACGGAGGCCGCATGGCAGGATCACCTCGCGCTGGCCGAGGGTGTCGAGTTCACCCGCGAGCTCGTGACCGAGCCTGCGAACATCATCTATCCCGAAAGCTTCGTTGAACGCTGCAAGGAACGCTTCGAGGGCACCGGTGCGGAACTCGTCGTTCTCGACGAGGCGCAAATGGAAGAGCTCGGCATGGGTTCGCTCCTCGGCGTCGGCCAGGGTTCGGTGCGCGAATCGCGCATCCTCGCAATCCGCTGGAACGGCGGCGGTAGCGAAGCTCCCGTGGCCTTCGTCGGCAAGGGCGTGACCTTTGATACCGGCGGCATCTCGATCAAGCCGGGCCCGGGCATGGAAGACATGAAGTGGGACATGGGCGGCGCCGGTGCGGTTGCGGGCGGCATGCTCGCTCTCGTCAAGCGCAAGGCGAAGGCCAATGTGGTCGGCGTCATGGGTCTCGTCGAGAACATGCCCGACGGCAATGCCCAGCGTCCGGGTGACGTGGTCAAGTCGATGAACGGCCAGACCATCGAAATCCTCAACACCGACGCCGAAGGTCGCCTTGTGCTGGCCGACGCGCTCCACTGGACGCAGGAAGAATACCAGCCCTCGCGCATCGTCGACTTCGCAACGCTCACCGGCGCGATCATCATCTCGCTCGGCCATGAGTACGCAGGCCTATTCTCGAATGACGACGAGCTGTCCAAGGACCTTTCCGAAGCGGGCGAGGCCGTGGGCGACAAGGTCTGGCGCATGCCGCTGGGCAAGGCCTACGACAAGCTGATCGACAGCCCGATCGCCGACATGAAGAACATCGGCGGCAAGGGCGCAGGTTCGATTACCGCGGCGCAGTTCCTCCAGCGCTTCATCGCCGACGATACGCCCTGGGCGCATATCGACATCGCCGGCATGGCCTGGTCGGACAAGCCGGGCCGCACGTGGGGCAAGGGCGCCACGGGCTACGGCGTGCGCCTGATCGATCGTCTCATCGCCGATACGGTCGAAAGCTGATCGGAAACAGCGCTCATGGCGAAGATGAGGCGCAAGGCAGACCTTCCCACGAAGATCTGCGCAACTTGCGGCCTCAGCTTCGCCTGGCGCAAGAAATGGGCGCGCGACTGGGACAACGTGCGCTATTGCTCCGAGCGATGCCGGCGCAATAAGCCGGCAGGCGAAGAGCAGAGCTGAAGCCAGGAAAAGGGGTCACTTCATCCTCGTCGATTTCTACCAGCTGAGCCGCGATCCGGTGGATGTCACCGTGGTCAAGCTCGCCCGCAAGGTGATGCAGGCGGGCGAGCGGCTGCTGGTGGTCGCAGCGGACGAAGGGCTACGCACACGGCTGGCCGATGCTCTCTGGCAGCAGGGCGGCGGCAGCTTCCTTGCCAACGGCCTTGCCGATGCGCCCCACGCGGCGCGCCAGCCGATCCTGATTTCAGATGGCTGCGAGGCTCCCAACGATGCGAGGATGGTCATCCTTGCCGACGGTCAGTGGCGCGACGAGGCGAGCGCGTTCGATCGCGCGATGCTGCTGTTCGATGCCGATGCAACCGAGGCGGCCCGCGACTTGTGGCGCACGCTTTCCGCGCGCGACGACATCGAGAACCGTATCTTCAAGCAGACGCCCGAGGGCGGTTGGCGCGAAGGCCGCTGAACTTTCAGGAACCTGCTGCAATCTCGCCCGTCGATTGGGCATGAGATCCTGTTCCCCCATTCTCCTCTGCTCCGCCCTCCTTGTCTCTGCTTGCGGAGCTAGTGACACCGGTGCTGGAGAAGATGCAGCCGAGGCAGCGGAGGCCGAAGCTCTCGGCTCCTACACGATCGATCCGGAAAGCGGCGAGGTCCGCGCAACGCACACCGATGCGGCAGGCGTGACCACCACCATGCGCGCCGGCGAAAACGTGCCGGTTCGCTGGCCGGAGCCGTTCACGGCCTACCCGGGAGCGGAAATCACCAACACTACGCGGGTCGAACAAGGCGAGGGTGCTTTCGTGACGGTCGAGTTCACTACGTCCGACACGCGCGCCGACGTGGTCGAATTCTATCGTAAGCAGGCGATAGAAGCGGGTGTCGAACCCGAGATCGAGGTGTCGGGCGGCGAAACCACCACGTTGGGTGGTGAGAACCGCGATCGCAAAGCCAGTTTCGCGCTTCAGGTAACTCGCGTGGAAGGTCGGACCGAGGGACAGATCAGCGTCACGCGCGGATTCGACTAATTCTTGCCCCTTCGCCCCCTTGGCGCTAGGGGCGCGCGCGAGAACTCTCTCCCCCCGATAAACATTCGAAATTCGCAAGGAACACACATCATGGCGGTCACCCGCACCTTTTCGATCATCAAGCCCGATGCCACCCGCCGCAACCTGACCGGCGGCGTCACCAAGATGCTTGAAGAAGCCGGCCTGCGCGTCGTGGCTTCGAAGCGCATCAAGATGACCCGCGAGCAGGCCGAAGGCTTCTACGCGGTCCACAAGGAACGCCCCTTCTTCGGTGACCTCGTTGAATTCATGACCTCGGGTCCGGTCGTCGTGCAGGTCCTCGAAGGCGAAGACGCCGTGAAGCGCAACCGCGACGTGATGGGCGCCACCAACCCGGCCGACGCCGAAGAAGGCACCATCCGCAAGACCTATGCCGAATCGATCGAAGCAAACTCGGTCCACGGTTCGGACAGCGAAGAGAATGCAAAGATCGAGATCGATTTCTTCTTCGACGAGAGCGAAATCGTCGGCTGAACGACTGAAAGTTACTCTTTCGCGCTCGAAAAGTGTGAAAAGTAAACAGGTTAGGTGACGGGCGCATCTTGGGTTAAGGTGCGCCCGTCATGCTTTCGGCATTGTTCCCTCACCTGCGCGAACGGCGCACTCGCGAAAGCGCGGTTCGTGCTTTCGTGGATTCGCTCAATCGCAGGCAATATCGCCGGACTGCCGAATATGTGTCTGAAGACGTTGTATTTTCCGACGTGAGCGGCGACGCGATCAAGGGCCTCGATCGCATGATCGATGCGGTCGAGCGGTTCCGGAAGAGCTCGGACTGGCCTGAAATCGTCATCGAATCGGCCGATTACAGCGACGGCGACGTACTCCTGCGCGGCCGCCTCGATACAAGTGTACGCGAAATAGCCGGCGACACGTTTTGGCGGGTCGGTTTTGACGATGACATGATCTCGGCAATCGAAGTCACACGCGCAAACGGCAACATGACCGTGCCGCGGTTCGCCGCTCGATACGCCTGACACTGGATTCCGGCCCCGACCTGCGGCAAAATGCGCCCGAGCGGGGGATTCGTGAATGTTCTTCAAGGATCAGCGGAAGGATGCTGCGCGCCAGTTGATGGCGGCATTCAACGCGCACGATCACCTCGCGTTGGCCAAGTGCATCACGGCCGATTGTACATTCATCGATAGTTCCGGCGGCAGGCTTGAGGGGCGAAGCAACATCGTCGAAGCCACGCGCATGTTCATGACGATGGAACCCGAATTCCATATTGAGGTCGACAGCTATTCGGTCGTCGGCGACGAAGTGCTGATGCAGGGGGAGACCACTGCCAGGGACCCGCTTGTCGCGAAGGACCGGTTGTGGCGGGCTAGGGTCGAGGACGGCCGGATCGCCGAATTCCAGACCTATTGCGATGGCGAACCGCGGCAGCTCGCGCGGCTGCTGGGCCAAGGCGCCGACCAGATGTAGAAAGCGGCCGCTCTAGGCCCTTGCGGCGGAGCCGAAATTGGCGATCTGGCTGGCATGGCGGTCATGCGGGTCGCGTGCCGACTTTTCCCGCTCCGCAGTCATCGCTGCAAGGCTTTGATCGGGCAGCGGCATGCCGAGCGTGAGGTACGCCTGCATGATCGCAGATCGCCAGTTCGCATTAAGCGCCGAGAATGCAATGTGGGCAACCGGCCCTTCGAATTCTTCAAGAGCCGCGTCCATCGCTTCCTGCCGCGCGGCGATCTTGCGCGCCCAGGCCTCCTGCAACCACTCGATGTCGTGATTGTCGGATTGGAATGCCATCTGGCTGGCGGTCATGGATATGCTGCTTGCAAGCACTTCCTCATGGTCGCGTTCGCATACGACGAGGCGGGCGTCGGGAAACTCGTCGAGCAGCGCACCGAGATCCTCTGCGAATTGCGGACATTTGAGGACGCGCGGCTTTCCGGCATCGCCCATCTTGGCAGCATCGGTGCGCAGGATGCGCGCGAACTCGCGGTAAATCGGTGCTTGGTCGCGGCCTTCACTGAAGGCCACGAAGGAATCGATCCGCCACTGCGCCTCGAAGGTCGCTGGCGAGAGTGCCGCAGCGAGCCAGCCGATCTCCTCGTCGGTGCGCAGGCTGCCGAAGGGATGCATGGTGTCGAGCCAGGGATTGATCCGGCGCGCGAGGGCGAGCGCGAAGCGGCCCTTGAGCGGCCTCAGGTCAGGCTTCGAGGGTACAGGATCATGGCTGTTGCAGAAGCGCGTACCGCTATGCTGCGGGTCGGCTGCAAGCAGGCGCTGGACACGCGTGGTCCCGCTGCGCATCTGGCCGACTACCAGGATGGGCGGCGCAATCGGTGTCCTCGCAAGGTCGGGCTCCTCGCGCCAGATCCTGCCGAGCGCGTGGCGCTTGCGAATCGCGCCGGTGATCTGGCCGTATGCCATCGCATGGCCCAGCGCATTGAGATCGGCCTCTTCACGAAGCGCCTTGCACAGTGCCTCGAGCCGTTCTCGGAAATCGGCGACCGTCTCCTCGCTCCTGATGGATATCTCGTCGGCGGAATCGAAGCCTCGGCTGCCAATCTTCCAGAGGTATTCCGGCTCAAGCGGCGGCTTTTCGTCCCAGCCGCGCTCCCACATGTACTCGACTACGCGATCGAAGCGCTCGGCCATCCGCGAGCGGGCAAAGGGATGCGGGCGGGGCGGCGTCACTTGCGACGCTCCTTCCAGCGCTCGAACACCTTCCGGCCGATCAAGCGGAGGAGGTGCGCACCGATGAGCACGCCGCCGGTGATGAGGACCGCGTCGAGCATGTCGACTTCCTCGGTTCGCCAGCTGCCGTCATCCTGCAGCGCGATCATGCCGATTGCGAGGATCGCGACGATGAAGAAGATGTATGGCGTCAACCGGTCCATCAGAATTGGTCCGCTGCATCCATTAGTTTCGTCGCGCTCTTTGGTGCAACGCTGCGCCAGCTGCGCTCCAGCCAGTCGGCGACATGGTTCCAATCGAGGCCCGGCCGGTTGAGGATCACGCCGATCCAACCGCTCGCGCCGTAATAGGCGGGTTTGAAATAGGCCTGAGGCTGCGCTTCGACGAGGTCGAGCAGCTCATCCATGCTGCCTGTCTTGACCAGCACGGCGACATGTTCGCTGCCGTGATGCTGGTCGTTGAAATAGGCGAAATACTTGCCCGATTTCTCGCTTCCGGCGCGCCAGCCGGGCGAACCGTGGCTTTCGCGCTCGTGGCATTGCGGCAGGGCGAGCGCCAGCTCGCGCACCTTGCTGAGCAGGAATTCAGGATCGTTCTCGCGGCCCACATATTCACTGACAACGCGCGGATAGAGCTGATGCTCCGCAAATCTTACCCGTTCGGCGAGGCTATCTGCCGTTTCGCCTTGCCGGATGGCGACCTTGACCTGCCCGAGCACCTCGCCCGCATCGAGTTCGGGAGTAACGAGATGGACCGAGACGCCGCCATGGCTGTCGCCCGCATCGATCGCCCGCTGATGGGTATCGAGCCCGGGGTACTTCGGCAGCAACGAGGGGTGGATGTTGAGCATCCGGCCTTCCCAGCGCGTGGCGAATTCATCGGTGAGGATGCGCATGTAACCGGCAAGCACGATATAGTCGGCGCCAGCATCGCGCGCGGCCTTTTCCATAGCTGCATCGTGATCGGAGCGCACCATGCCCTTGTGAGAAAGCGCGAAGGTACTCACACCTTCGGCTTCGGCGAGGGCAAGTCCCTCGGCCTCGGGATCGTTGGCGGCTACAAGCACCACCTCGAAGGCGGAATCGGAAAGTAACGAGGCATAGAGCAGCGCGGCCATGTTGCTGCCGCGCCCGGAGATGAAGATCGCGACCTTCGCCTTCTCAGCCAAGGTGGACGGCCTCCCACTCCTCACGCGCGGACCAGGTCCCTTGCGAACCGCGCACCGTGCAGCCCTTGTCGCCCTCGACGATGTGGCCGACGGCGAGGACCTGCTCGCCTGCATCTTCGAGGCGGCTGCGGACGAGTTCGACCTTGGAAGGCTCGACCGCGAGGACCATGCCCACGCCGCAGTTGAAAGTGCGCGCCATTTCGCCCGGCTCGATATTCCCCTGCGCCTGCAGGAACGCCATCAGCCCTGGCTGCTGCCAGCCGTCGGCATCGACCTCGGCATGCGCACCCTGCGGAAGGACGCGCGGAATGTTCTCGAGCAGGCCGCCACCCGTGATGTGGGCCATCGCGTCGATCAGCCCGTCACGCACCAGCGGGAGGAGCGTTTTTACATAGATTCGGGTCGGTTCGAGGAGCGTCTCGATCAGCAGCCTGTCCTGGTCGAACAGGGCAGGGCGATCGAGCTTCCATTCCTTGTCCTCTGCAAGGCGGCGCACGAGCGAGAAACCGTTCGAATGGACGCCCGAGCTGGCAAGGCCGAGCAGGACATGTCCAGGCGCAACGCGTTCGCCGGTCAGTTGCTCGCCGCGTTCGACGGCACCGACGCAGAAGCCTGCAAGGTCGTAGTCGCCGCTTGCATACATGCCGGGCATTTCTGCCGTCTCGCCGCCGATCAGCGCGCAGCCTGCCTGCTTGCAGCCTTCGGCGATGCCCGCGATCACCCGCTCGGCAACACCGTTCTCCAGTTTGCCGGTGGCGAAGTAGTCGAGGAAGAAGAGCGGTTCCGCGCCCTGAACGATCAGGTCGTTCACGCACATGGCGACGAGATCGATGCCGACGGTGTCGTGCCGGTCGGTATCGATGGCCAGCTTGAGCTTCGTGCCAACACCGTCATTGCCCGCGACCAGCAGCGGATCCTTATATCCGGCGGCCTTGGGATCGAAGAATCCGCCGAAGCCGCCGATCTCGCCGTCGGCGCCGGGGCGCATGGTTGCTTTCACCAGCGGACCGATCGCCTTCACGAGCGCATTGCCCGCATCGATCGAAACTCCGGCCTGTTCGTAGGTGTAGGAAGGCGTATCGCTGCTCATGGCTCTCGCCTTTGCGCGAGTTCGGTCCGAATTTCCAGCAAATGCGCTTGGATTTCCCGAACCGATTGGGCAAAAGGCGCCGCAACATAGCCCATGCGCACATTTTCCTCCCTTTCTCCACGTGGCCGCATCGCCCTGATCGCTTCCGGCATTGCGCTGGCAGGCGGTGCCGGATGGCTCGCGCAGGCGCAGGTCGGTGGCGAGCGCGGCATCGCTGCAGTGGCCGCATCGCGCGATATCCAGGTGAGCGACATCGAGGTCGATGTGCGTGCATCCACCGGGATCGAAGCGCGCGAGGAAGCCTGGCGAGAGGCCCAGGTGAAGGCGTGGGAGAAAATCGACGGGCCGGATCTTCCCGAATCGCGCATCGCGGGGATGGTCTCGGCTATCGTGGTGCAGCGCGAGCGGCTTGGGCCCAAACGCTACATCGCCACGCTTGGGGTGATCTTCGACCGCCAGAAAGCCAACGCCTATCTCGGCGATGACGGCCTGACACGGCGCAGTGCGCCGATGCTGCTCCTCCCGGTGACTTTCTCGGGCGGGACGCAGCTCATGTACGAGCAACGCAACCCGTGGCAGCGCGCCTGGGCAGAATTTCAGGCCGGGCAGAGCAGCGTGAACTACGTGCGGCCGAGCGGCGCGGGCGGGGAATCGCTACTGCTGACGTACGGCCAGACCAACCGCCGCAGCCGTGTCTGGTGGCGCGACATCCTCGATTCCTTCGGGGCCGCCGACGTGCTCGTCCCGATCGCACGCCTGCGCTACACCTACCCCGGCGGTCCGGTGGAGGGGACCTTCACCGCGCGCCACGGCCCGGACAACGAATTCCTGGAAAGCTTCACGCTCACCGCCGAGAGCCCGGACCAGCTTCCCGCCATGCTCGAAGAAGCGGTGCGCAAATTCGACGCGATCTTCCAGGTTGCCCTCTCGGACGGCACGATCCGTCCCGATCCCACGCTCAATGTGAAGACCGGCGACCTAAATCCCGAAATCGCGCGACTGGTCGAACTTGGCCGCCGCCTTCGCGAACAGGACGAGGCGCGTGCGCAGGCAGCTTCGCAGCCGACAGATGCAAGCGGCGGCGCGATTAGCGCTGCTCCGATCAACCAGCCTCCGCCAGAAGGCTCGGTCGCGCTCTACACCGTTCAGTTCCAGACACCCGATGCGGCAAGCTTCGGGGCCGTCCTTTCCTCTGTGCGCGGCACTCCGGGAGTGCGCTCGACAGGCGTGCGCAGCACGGCGATCGGAGGCACGTCGGTCATGACGGTCAGCTATGTGGGCTCGATCGGCGAACTGGCCGAGGCACTTCGCGGCCAGGGCTTCACAGTGCAGCAGGGAGCCACCGCGCTCTTGATCAGCCGCTAAGCTTGGGCGCAGGGTGTCCAGCATGAGCCAGATTGCGCTGCCTCTTACCCAGTCCGGGACGAAAGGCCCCGAGAGCATCATTATCGGCGAGGGCAATCGCGCCGTTGCCGAAGCGCTCGGCGCATCGCAGGACTGGCCGTTCGGGACGGCTATCCTTGCAGGGCCCGCACGGTCGGGAAAATCGCTCTTCGCACGCTGGTTCGCCTCACACACGGGTGGCGGGGCGATCGACGATGCCCACACGAAGGACGAGACCGAGATATTCCATGCGTGGAACCGGGCCCGCGAGGACGGTTATCCGCTCCTGCTCACGGTGGACGCCAAGGGCTGGGAAATTACCTTGCCCGACCTGCGCAGCCGCATGGGCGCCGCGCTCCAGCTCGAAATCGGCCCGCCCGACGACGAAATGGCCGCACAGCTCATGCTCAGCCATGCTGCGCAGCGGGGGCTGGCGCTGGGCGAGGGAGCGCCTGCCTATCTCGTCCCGCGCATGGAACGCAGCTATGCCGCGATCGAGCGGATCGTGGCCGAAATCGACCGCCTGAGCCTTGAACGCAAGGTTCCTGCCACCATGTCCATATGGCGCGACGCACTCGATGCCGTGCAGGGTCCCGAGCAAGCCCGCTTGCTTTGACAGCGGGTTAATGGAAGGATTGAGACCATGTTGGAACGGCTGATCGCCTATCTGGACTCGATCAAGGCGCGCGATCCTGCGCCTCGCAGCCGCTGGGAAGTGCTGCTCTATCCGGGTGTCTGGGCGCTGGCATACCACCGCGCAGCGCACTGGCTTTTCGAGGCCGAACTCTATTTCCTTGCCCGCCTGATCAATCACTGGAGCCGTATGGTCACCGGGATCGATATCCATCCCGGCGCGAAGATCGGCCGCAATTTCTTCATCGACCACGGCTTCACCGTGATCGGCGAGACTGCCGAGATCGGAAACAACGTGACCATCTACCAGTGCGTGACGCTGGGCGGCACCAATCCCACTAACGGCAAGGGCGGCAAGCGTCACCCGACGATCGAGGACGATGTGATCATTGGCTCGGGCGCGCAGGTCATCGGTCCGATCACTGTGGGCAAGCGCGCGCGGATCGGCGCCAATGCCGTTGTCACCGACGCTGTGCCGGAAGGCGCGACGATGATCGGCCTCAAGGCGCGCAGCACGCTGGTGCCGGCAGAGGAATGGATGAAGGAATTCGTCCCCTATGGCACGCCGTGCGACGATCCGTGCGAGCCGAGCCGCGACTGCGTCGAGAAGCTCGAGAACGAGTTGAAGGCTCTCCGGCAGGAGATCGCCGAGTTGCGCTCTGCAGGTGAGCCGGCCAAGCGTAGCGGTACCGGCGACTGATGGCGCTTGGGTCGCCGACGGTCGTTGCCTTTCCCGGACGCCGGCCAGAGCAGGTCGGGTTCACTCGCGAAGAACTGACCCGCATCCTCGACGTCTACGGACGAATGGTCGCCGCCGGCCAATGGCGCGACTATGCGATGGACTTCACCCGCGATACCGCCACATTCGCCGCCTTCGTGCGGCATGCCGAGCGTCCTCAGGCGCGGCTGGAGAAGCGCCCCTCGCTGCGCGGCAAGCAGGGCATGTGGACGCTGTTCGGCGAGCATGGCCAGGTACTCAAGCGCGGTCATGAACTTCCCGGTGTCCTCGCTCCCATCGAGCGCCGCCTCCTGAAGGCGGTAGACAACTGATCCCCACATGAAAAAAGGGCCCGCACCGAAGTGCGAGCCCTTTTCCGCTGGAGTATCAGCTATCAGGCAGTGGCCGGCAGGCGTGCCTGCATGTCGCCCGGCAAGCCCTTGACCACGGCGCGGCGGATCGGGGTCCACAGCGCGCTCAGCGTGAGCAGGGCGGATCCGATGACCAGCGCGGTCAATGCGAAGTTGAGCTCCACTGCGCCGAACTCGCGGAACAGGAAGGTCAGCGCGATCAGCACGTAGGCGAGGGCGGAGACCAGCAGCGCCCGGCGGTCGACCGCGAGGGCGACCACGCCGAAGACGATGTAGACTGCCAGCACGCCTACTGCGGCGGCTGCGCCGATATTGGCGCCATCAGTGACGCCGAGCAGGGCGAAGATCGGATGTGCGATCATCGGTGCCGCAAGCAGGTGGAGCCAGAAGGCAACATCGCTACGACGGGTCTCGCGACGCGGGTCGCTCATGTCCCAGCGCATGGCGAAGCCGAAGATCGTCAGGCCGGCCACGAAGACAAGGCTCAGGACGATCGTCTCCATGTTCTGGTTGTTGGTGCCCACTGCAGCAACGATCAGCGCGATAACCGTGCCGGCGATCGCGGCGGTGCCCGCAGCGATCGTGATCGGGACCATGAAGCGGCGCCAGTGGAACCAGGCCGCGCCCGCGGTGACGAGCGCCGACAAGGCGACCAGCAGTACGGCGAGTGTCTCGTTGCCCGGGCCGTTATTCACCCCGGCTACATTGATCGAGACGCCGAGCAGGCCGAAGAAAACCCCGCCCACGAAGCCAAGCAGCAGAATGATGCTGGGCAGCGCCATGCGGCGCTTCGCCGTGAAGAACTCGGCGAGAAGCCAAGCGGTACCGGCGACCAGCAAGCCGCTGGCGGGCGAGGGCCCGTTATTGTTGCTCCAGATCGCATCGCCGATGGCAGCCATCGCCATGAGCAGGATGACGGCGCCAATGCTGACGAAAATGTCGTTGAAGCCGGTGATCAGTCTAAAGTGTTCCGCATCTGCGGGCACGGCGTCGCGCTGCGCTGCGACATGCGCACGCAGGGCATTTGCGGCGTCGGAGCTGATCGCCCCTGCCGCAACCGCCGAGTTAAGGTCTTCCTGGCTGTACATGCCAACTCTCCCCATTGAAGATGGAGAGCTGGATACCCTTAGTGTATTAATACGTCAATACGGTTCCGGAATCAGGCCCCGATGATGTTCACCCGCGGCTTATCGGGCATCTCCGCCTCGATCCCTGCCGGATCGATCTCGGGAAGCACTTCCTCCTGCGCAGCGGTGATGGCCCGCGTGAGCGAGGAGAACAGATATGCGGACACCAACAGCAGGAGGATGGCGAAGGCCAGGAGAGCGAACTCCATCCAGAGCGGCGTCATCAGGATGAGGTTGGTGCCCGCATCGAGTGCGAACTTCACGATCATCGCGCTGAAGATGAGCAGGCCGACGAGCACGGCCGTCCACCAGGCGGTCACATTCTCGACGCCCGAGTGCGCGAAATCTTCCGACTCGCCATGGCTGCGATTGTGCAGCTCGCGCATGGCCTCGAAGGGCAGCATGAAATTGGCCACCGGAATGAGGTAGGACGCGACAGCAAAGCCGGGTCCGTATTTCGACCGGATCCCCACCTCGCGGATATTGGCGTGCGCGCGCCATACCCAGATCAGGGCGGAGACGACGAAGCCGAGGGCCGCGAGCATCAGCGTGATCAGCGAGATGATTGAAATGATGCCGGGCTTCTGGTCGTCGCCAGCCGGCAGGAACCGGCCCTCGATGAAGAATGCGCTACCCGAACGGTTGTATTCCGCCTGAAGCTGGCGGCGTTGCTGCTGGTAGCCGTAGTACTGGCTGGGAGGCGGGGCGAGGGCCTCGAGCCTTTCGATCCGCTCGTATTCCTCCTTCACCGCTACCCCGCCTAGGACGAGCTGCGAGAGCCCGGCCAGTACCAGCAGGATCGCGAAACCGGTGACGGCTAGCGAGGAGATGCGCAGCGTGCGCAGCTTGGCTTCCAGATTCATGCAGACCCCCAAAGAAAAACCCCGCGCCATCATGCGATGGGGCGGGGCTTTTCGCAATAAGGGGAGGGATTTATCCGCGAGCGCTGCTCGGGCCGGTTCCGGTAACCTTCTGCATCGCGGTCAGGATCGCGCCCGACTGCTCGCTGCCCGACTGCGGGGCCTTGAGGTTCGAGAACTCGCTGATCTTGTCCCAGTTGGCGGCAAAGCCTTCGACCGTGCGCTCGCCATCGGGCAGCCAGACGGCATCGTTCATGACGGTCCATGCCGAGTGATAGCCGCCTGCACCTGCACCGACGATGGCATTGGTCGGCGCATCTTCGCTGACGAGGAAGAGCGCGGCCGGAACCACGTTCACCGGATCGAACAGCTTGAAGGCTTCTTCGGGGAAGAGGTCTTCGGTCATGCGCGTGCCCGCGACGGGCGAGAGCGTGTTGACCTTGATGTTGTACTTCGCGCCTTCGAGCTGGAGCGTCTTGGTGAGACCGGCGAGGCCGAGCTTGGCAGCGCCGTAGTTGGCCTGGCCGAAGTTGCCGAAGAGGCCGGTCGACGACGCGGTCATCAGGATGCGGCCGTATGCCTGCTCACGGAAGGTTTCCCAGCATGCCTTGGTGACGAAAGCCGAGCCGGTCAGGTGGACCTTGAGGACGAACTCGAAGTCTTCCGGGCTCATCTTGGCGAAGGTCTTGTCGCGCAGGACGCCGGCGTTGTTGATGAGGACGTGCACGCCGCCCCACTTCTGCTTGGCGTCGGCGACCATCTTTTCCATCTGGTCGTACTCGGTGACGCTGCCACCGTTCGACATAGCTTCGCCGCCCATCTTCTCGATTTCCTCGACGACCTGGAGGGCCATGTCGGAGTGGCCGGTGCCGTCGCGTGCACCGCCGAGGTCGTTGACGACGACCTTCGCGCCGCGGCGTGCAAGTTCGAGCGCGTATTCGCGGCCCAGACCGCCGCCTGCGCCGGTGACGATGGCTACCTTGTCCTTGAAGTCGATGCTCATGGGAGGCTCCTGCTTGTGTGTTTTTCGTTTACGTAAAGGTCAATTGGCGAAGCGGACTGCCACGTTCCCTTCGCACTTGCAATACTGCGGGCGGGCATGCCCGATGCCGTAGGGGCAGTGCTTGCTCCTAAAGGCGTTCGAGGGCGGGAATGAGGCCTTTGAGCGAATCAATCGCCGCGTCCGCTCCCAGTTCCTCGGCCGTGCCGTCGCAATAGCCGTACATGGCGACGACGACGGGTACGCCTGCAGCTCGTGCGGCTTTGACGTCATAGCTGCTGTCGCCGATGAAGGCGATCGATCCTCCGCCGCAGACCTCGCGGGCCTTGAGAACGGGGCCGGGCGCAGGCTTGGCGATATAGTTACCGTCCGCATCCTTGCCGAGACTGTCGCCGCCGATGATCCCTTCGAAGCGGTCGATCATGCCGAGCGTGGTCAGGATCTGGCGGGCAAACCCTTCGAACTTGTTGGTGACGACCGCCACCCGAACGCCGCGGCCCGCAAGCTCATCGAGCACTTCGAGCGCATGCGGGTAGGGGCGCGTGTGGACCGCGTTGTTTTCGGAGTAATAGCCCAGCATCACCTTGTAGAGGCGGCGGAATTCCTCGTGCTCAAGGCCGCCCTGCGCGTCCACGGCCCGCTTGAGCATGATCTTGGCGCCGCCGCCGATCAGATCGGTCGCGCTTTCGACGGGGACCGGATCGAAGCCGCCGTGTTCAAGCGCGTGGTTTACTGCCGTGCCGAGATCGCGGTGCGTCTCGAGCAATGTGCCGTCGAGGTCGAAGCCGACGCTGTCGAAAGGAAAATCAGCCATTGCGCCTGCGGTGCAGTATGGTTCTTCAAACTGCAAGCGATTGGTGGCATGGCCCTTTGCCATGAGTACGAACCGCGAATTCGCCGCCGTCATCCTCGCCGCCGGCAAGGGCACCCGCCTCAAGAGCGGGCTGCACAAGGTCCTCCACAACATCGCCGGCCGCCCGATCATTGAGCACCTGATAGCCTCGGTCGAAGCGCTTGCGCCTGCCCGCACGATCGTGATCGTCGGCGACGAACGCGAACAGGTCATCGGCCAGCTGGGCGAACGCGCCGAATGCGTGGTGCAGGAGCCGCAGCTGGGCACCGGCCATGCGGTTGCGCAGGCGAAGGAAGCGCTCGCCGGGTTCGACGGCGATGTCGTGATGCTGCTGGGCGATGCGCCCTTCATCAAGAGCGACACGATGAACGACATGCTCGCCCGCCTGCGCGCGCCCGATGCGCCCGCCGTGGTGGTGCTGGGCTTCGAACCGGAAGACGCGCTGCAATATGGCCGCGTGATCACCCATGCGGACATGACCATCGAGAAGATGGTGGAATTCAAGGATGCGAACGAGGCCGAGCGGGCCTGCCGCCTGTGCAATTCGGGCCTCATGGCCGCACGCTCCGAAGTGCTCTTCGACCTGCTCGACCGCGTCGACAACGACAACGCACAAGGCGAATATTACCTGCCCGACATCGTCAACGTGGCGGTGAAGGAAGGTCGTACCTGCGCCGCCGTTGTCACCGACCGGCCGCACGAGGTCGTCGGTATCAATTCGCGCAAGGAGCTCGCTGCGGCAGAACGCCAGTGGCAGGACCTGAAGCGCGAGGAGGCGCTGGAGAACGGCGTGACGCTGAAGGCGCCCGAGACGGTTTTCTTCAGCTATGACACAGATCTAGCTTCAGACGTGACGGTCGAACCGAACGTCGTCTTCGCGCCGGGCGTGAAGGTCGAAAGCGGTTCGCGCATCCGCGCTTTCAGCCATCTCGAAGGCGCGCATGTCGGCGAGGATTGCGAAGTCGGTCCCTATGCCCGCCTGCGCCCCGGCGCGGTGATGAAAAAGGGCAGCAAGGTCGGCAATTTCGTCGAAATGAAGAAGGCAGTGCTGGGCGAAGGTGCCAAGGCCAACCATCTGACCTATCTCGGCGATGCGACGGTGGGGGCGGGCGCCAACATCGGCGCTGGCACCATCACCTGCAATTACGACGGCTACTTCAAGTACAAGACCGTGATCGGCGAGCGCGCCTTTATCGGTAGCAATAGCGCGCTGATCGCGCCGGTGAAGATCGGCGACGATGCGATCGTCGCCGCAGGCAGCGCCGTCAGCCGCGATGTCGCCCCGGGCGAGCTTCGCATGGTGCGCGCCGAACAGCTCGTCAAACCCGGCTGGGCCGACCGCTTCCATGACACGATGAAAAAGAAGAAGGCGTCGGAGAAGAAGGACTGAGCGAGGGCCGCACCACCTGCTGGCTTTGTGAACGGCCCGTCGGCACGCGGGTCCAGTACCATCACCCGATTCCCAAGTCGAAGAAGGGGCGTTTCACGGTCCCGGTGCACCCGATCTGCCACCAGGCTATCCACGCCAACTTCACCAATGCCGAATTGGCGCGGATCGGTGAGGATCGCGAAACGCTGATCGCGAACGAGGCAGTTGCGAAGTTCCTGCGCTGGATCGCCGACAAGCCGCCCGATTTCCATGCGCCGACGCGAAAGTGACCCGCCTCGCATCCGGGAACGAAGCGGCTGCGTAACTGCTGTCAGATAGAGACATGCAGAGGACGTCGGTAATGGTGAAAGCGAAATATCTTGCGATGGGTCTGGGCGCGGCATTGCTCGCAGGAACCGCAGTTTACGCGCAGGGACGATATAACGACGAGCCCGCGTTCGAGCTCATCACCCAGCAGGGCGCTTTCGAAGTGCGCGAATACGAACCGATGATCGTTGCCGAGGTCACGCATACCGGCGATCGGCGGCGCGCGATGAATGCCGGGTTCCGGCGCCTTGCCGCCTATATCTTTGCGCAGGAAGACGGCCGCGCGCCTATCGGCATGACGACACCCGTCATTCGCAAGCAGGCTGAGAAGATTGCCATGACCTCGCCCGTAACGATTGGCGAGGGCGAGGATACGGGCAGCTGGAACACGCGTTTCGTCATGCCCGACAGCTATACCATGGAGACCCTGCCCGAACCGCCATCGGACATAACGCTGATAGAGATCCCATCGCGCAAGATGGCGAGCGTCAAATTCGACGGCTGGGGCCGTCAGGAGGATCTCGAGAAGATGGAAGGCTTCCTGCGACGCTGGATGGAAGAGCAGGGCCTGGAAGCAGCCGGTGCGCCCGAATACGCCTTCTACGATGCGCCGCGCGTTCCGGCCCGTATGCGCCGCAACGAGGTCATGATCCCGGTCAAATAGCCTTTCAGGAAAGGAAAAAGGGGCGGCCCCAACGCGGGACCGCCCCTTCTTTGTGCCTTCCAGCGAAGGGTTATTCGCTCTCGTTGTCGTCCATCAGGCGCTGCATCAGGTAGACCATCTGCAGGGCCTGGAGCTTGGCGCGCTGTTCGTTGTCGACGCCGCCCGAGTGGCCCCCAGTCATGTCCTCGTAATACCAGTAGGGCTGGCCGAGTTCCTTGAGCTTGGCCGCACCCTTGCGGGCATGAGCCGGATGCGTGCGGTCATCAGCGGTCGATGCCCAGAGGAACGGGGCGGGGTAGTCCACGCCCTCGACGATCTTCTGGTAGGGCGAGTAGCCTTCGATCCACGCGCGCTGCTCAGGGATACGCGGATCGCCATATTCGCCGATCCACGAAGCGCCGCGGCCGATCAGGTGGTAGCGCAGCATGTCGAACAGCGGGATCGCAACGATCGCTGCATCGAACAGCTCGGGAGCCTGGGTGAAGGCCGTGCCAACCAGAAGGCCGCCCTGCGAACCGCCCTGGATGCCGAGTTGGCCGGCATTGGTGATGCCGCGGTCGATCGCATCGCGGCCCACCGCGATGAAATCGTCCCAGGTGCGCTGCTTGTTCTCGCGGATCGCGGTCTGGTGCCAGCCGGGGCCGAACTCGCCGCCACCGCGCAGGTTGGCGAGGATGAAGGCGCCGCCATTCTCGAGCCACAGCTTGCCGGTGAGCGAGCGGTAGCTGGGCAGCTGCGAGATCTGGAAACCGCCGTAACCGTAGAGCAGCGTCGGCGTGGTGCCGTCCATCTCCATGCCCTTGGGCTTCACGAGGAAGTAGGGGATCTTGGTCCCGTCCTTGCTGGTCGCCTCGAACTGCTCGACTTCCATGCCCTCGGCATCGAAGTAGCTGGGCGAGGTCTTGAGCACTTCCGGATCGCCGGTGCCGTCCGAGTACCAGAGCGTGCTCGGCGTCAGGAAGTCGGTCGAGGTGAACATGATCTCGTCGGTTTCGGACGAGGTGGTCGACACGCTCAGCGTGGCGTTGTCGGGCAGGTTGACTTCGGTCGTGACCCACTCGCCATCCTCATAGTCGAGCTTGAGGACCTTGCCGACGACATTGTCGAGGATCGCCATGTAGGCGCTGTTGGCAGTCGCGCCGCCGCCGCGCTTGGTCTGGCGTTCCGCAGGCGCCCAGACGAGCGTCTTCTTCGCGCCGTTCGGATCGCGCTTGAACTCCTCGAGGTCGACCGAGATCAGCGCATCGGCCGGGAAGACCTGACCCTGCGTTTCCCAGTCGACGTCGGTCGAAATGGTCAGCTGGCCGTCGACGATACCGCCGAGATTGGCCTTCTTGGGCATGTCGAGCTCGAGCCATTCGCCATTGTGCCAGACGTAGTTGATGCTCTCGTGGAAGCTGATGCCGCGGAAGGCGGTGCGAAGGTGGACCGTGCCTTCATTGTCGCGGATCAGGCCCGAACCTGCCCAGACGTCGCTCTTGTCGCCGCGGAAGATCTCTTCTGCTTCGGAGAGCGGCGTGCCGCGCTTCCACATGCGGGTGGTGAAGGGATATTCGCTCTCCGTGATGGTCTCGCCGCCGAAGTCGCGACCGACCAGCAGCGTGTCTTCATCGAGCCACTGCACGCCGCCCTGGCTCTTCTCCTCGATCACGAAGCCGCCCTCGACGAACTGCTTCGTCGTCATGTCGAATTCGCGCATGATGGTGGCGTCCTCACCCCCGTCGGACAGGGCGATCATGCACATGCGCTGGTCGGGCGGCAGGCAGGTGCTGCCCTTGTAGACCCACTCCTTGCCCTCGGCCGCGGCGAGCGCGTCGATATCGAGCACGGTTTCCCACTCGGGATCGTCGGTCTTGTAGCTTTCCAGCGTGGTCCGGCGCAGCACGCCCTTGGGGTTCTGCTTGTCCTGCCAGAAATTGTAGAGCCCGTCCTTGCGGATCGAGACGTAAGGCACGCGGTCCTCTGCATCGAGGATGGCCAGCGCATCGGCGGTCAACTCGTCGAAGCGTGGGTCCTGCGCCATGTGCGCCATGGTGCGGTTGTTCTCGGCGCGCACCCAGTCGAGTGCTTCCTCGCTGCGGGCTTCTTCGAGCCAGATGTAGGGATCTTCATCGGGTCCCGGGACGCCGTCCTGTGCGGCGAGCGAATTGGGGGTGGCGATGGTCATGGTCGCTGCCAATGCCAGCGTAGAAACACGTTTCACAGTCCTCTCCTGCATATGATGCGGGTCGCTTCTAACCTGCTCATAGAGAAAGGAAAGGACAGCCCTGCTCGACGAGCGGGCAATGAGGGTGGACCAACGAAAAAGGGCGACCCGAGGGCCGCCCTTAATCTTGTGCGATTGTCCGAAAGGCTCAGCCTTCGACATGCTCCGCGAGGACCGTCAGGCCATTCTCGCCGACTTCGGCGAAGCCGCCGCGGACCTCGATGGTCTCCGGCGCGCCGCCTTCGGTCTTGTAGACCTGGACTTCGCCGTCGCGGATGGTCGACATGAAGGGCGCGTGGCCCTCGAGCACGCCGAATTCGCCTTCCGTACCGGGGACGACCACCATGTGGACGTCTTCCGAACGGACCAGCTTGGCCGGCGTGACGAGTTCGAAGTGGAGGGCCATGTGCTTAGGCTTCCTCGGCCAGCTTCTTGGCCTTCTCGACCGCCTGGTCGATGCCGCCGACCATGTAGAAGGCAGCTTCCGGCAGGTGGTCGTATTCGCCGTCGACGACAGCCTTGAACGACTTCACCGTGTCTTCCAGCTGGACGAACACGCCCGGGATGTTGGTGAAGACTTCGGCGACGTGGAACGGCTGCGAGAGGAAGCGCTGGATCTTGCGGGCACGTGCCACGGTCAGCTTATCTTCTTCCGACAGTTCGTCCATACCGAGGATGGCGATGATGTCCTGGAGGCTCTTGTACTTCTGCAGCGTTTCCTGAACGCGGCGAGCAGTCTCGTAGTGCTCCTGGCCGACAACGCGCGGTTCGAGAACGCGGCTGGTCGAGTCGAGCGGGTCGACGGCCGGGTAGATGCCCAGCTCCGAGATGGCGCGCGACAGGGTGGTCGTTGCGTCCAAGTGGGCGAACGAGGTTGCCGGTGCCGGGTCGGTAAGGTCGTCGGCGGGAACGTAGATGGCCTGGACCGAGGTGATCGAACCCTTGGTGGTCGAGGTGATGCGTTCCTGCAGGTTACCCATGTCGGTCGAGAGGGTCGGCTGGTAGCCCACTGCCGAAGGAATACGGCCGAGCAGTGCCGACACTTCCGAACCGGCCTGGGTGAAGCGGAAGATGTTGTCGACGAAGAACAGAACGTCCTGGCCTTCGACGTCGCGGAAGTATTCCGCCATGGTCAGGCCCGAGAGAGCGACGCGTGCACGTGCGCCCGGAGGCTCGTTCATCTGGCCGAAGACCAGGGCCACCTTCGAACCTTCGCTGATGGCTTCGCCAGCGTCGTTCTTGGCGATAACGCCAGCATCGAGGAATTCGTGGTAAAGGTCGTTACCTTCGCGGGTACGCTCACCGACACCTGCGAAGACGGACACACCACCGTGGCCCTTCGCGATGTTGTTGATGAGTTCCTGGATGAGCACGGTCTTGCCCACGCCGGCGCCGCCGAACAGGCCGATCTTACCGCCCTTTGCGTAAGGTGCGAGAAGGTCGATGACCTTGATGCCGGTCACGAGGATGGCTGCTTCGGTCGACTGGTCGACGAAGAGCGGTGCTTCCGCGTGGATCGGGCTGGAGGTTTCGGCACCGATCGGGCCGCGCTCGTCGATCGGCGCGCCGACGACGTTCATGATGCGGCCGAGCGTCTTCGGGCCCACCGGGACCGAGATCTGTGCGCCGGTGTTGACGACTTCCTGTCCGCGGACGAGGCCGTCGGTGCCGTCCATCGCGATGGTACGCACGGTGCTTTCACCGAGGTGCTGAGCGACTTCGAGAACGAGCGTGTTGTCGCCGTTCTTGGTTTCGAGCGCGGTCAGGATCGGCGGCAGTTCGCCTTCGAAGGCGACGTCGACGACGGCGCCGATGACCTGGGCGATAGTGCCGTTGGGGCTCTGGTTAAGCTTGGGAGCGGTGGCCATGATCTAAGTCCTGGTTTCGAGTTATCGCGTCAGCCGACGCAAACGTTTTCGGGATCGGCAAGTACCCATTCGCCGTCGCCGGCGGTCAGGGTTGCCTTGTTGCGCAGGTATTCGTCTTCACCGAGGCCGAATTCGCAAACGACGTCTTCGGAGCCCATGCCGGCGCGGCGGCAGACGGCAGTGTTCACCGCATCGTCCGAGGGGCATGCTTCGGCATACATCTCGGTAAACAGCGCCTGATCGGGAGCCGCGAGCGTTTCGATCGGTTCGGGGGCAACCGTCTCGGTCGGGGTCGGCTCGGGCGCGGGCTCTTCACCGCAAGCGGCGAGGAGGGCGATCGGCAGGAGGAGAGCGAGTTTCTTCACTTTTCGTCGTCCTTTAGAGGGCTTCGGCACCGGCGATGATTTCGATCAGCTCGGTGGTAATCGCGGCCTGGCGGCTGCGGTTGTACTGGATGGTCAGCTTGTTGATGAGGTCGCCGGCGTTGCGCGTGGCGTTGTCCATCGCGGTCATCGATGCACCCTGTTCGGATGCCTCGCGCTCGAGCAGCGCACCGAAGAGCTGGGTCTTCACGTAGCGCGGGAGCAGTTCCTCGAGGATTTCCTCTTCGCCCGGCTCGTATTCGACCACTGCGTCACCGCCGGTACCTTCGCTTTCCGGCGAGGGGACGGGGATCAGCTGGTCGGCGGTCGGGTCCTGGGCGAGGGCCGACTTGAAGATCGGGTAGACGAGGTGGGCAACGTCGAATTCGCCCTTCTCGAAACGCTCGATCAGATCATCGGCGATCGCTTCGGCCTCTTCGAAGCCCGGGTTGCGGACGTTCGAGGTGTCGAAGTGCTTTTCGATCTTGTCGGCATAGTCGCGCTTGATCGGGGCGCGGCCCTTCTTGCCGACGAGGTAGAAGGTCACGTCCTTGCCGTCGGCGATCAGTTCGCGCGCCTTGGCCTTGGCAGCCTTGACGATGTTCGCGTTGAGACCGCCACACAGGCCCTTGTCGGTGTTCACGACCACCAGCAGGTGGCGCTTGTCCGAACCGGTTCCTGCGAGCAGCTTGGGCGCGCTGTCGCCGCTCACCTTGCCGGCGAGTGAGGCCATCACGCCCGACAGCCGTTCGGCATAGGGGCGTGCGGCTTCGGCAGCAGCCTGCGCACGGCGCAGCTTGGCTGCTGCGACCATCTGCTTGGCCTTGGTGATCTTCTGGGTCGACTTGACCGAGTTGATCCGGCCCTTGAGTTCTTTAAGCGAGGCCATGACGGCTCCCTGTTAGGCTCGTGGGTCTCAGGCGAACTGCTTGGCGAAGGTCTTAAGTGCGTCGACGACCTTGTTCTTGGTGTCGTCTTCGAACTTGCCGCTGGTGCGGATTTCCTTGAGCACATCGCCATGCTCTGCACGCATGTAGCTGAGCATCTGCTCTTCGTAGTCGTTCACGCGGTCGACGGGGATATCGTCGAGGTAACCGTTGGTGCCGGCGAAGATCGAGACGGTCTGCTCTTCGAAGGGCATCGGCGAGAACTGCGGCTGCTTGAGCAGCTCGGTCAGGCGTGCACCGCGGTTGAGCAGCTTCTGCGTTGCGGCGTCGAGGTCCGAGCCGAACTGCGCGAAGGCAGCCATTTCACGATACTGTGCGAGGTCGAGCTTCATCGAGCCCGAGACCTTCTTCATTGCCTTGGTCTGGGCAGCACCGCCCACACGGCTAACCGACAGGCCGACGTTAATTGCCGGACGGATACCCTGGTAGAACAGGTCGGTTTCGAGGAAGATCTGGCCGTCGGTGATCGAGATCACGTTGGTCGGAATGTAGGCCGACACGTCGCCTGCCTGCGTTTCGATGATCGGCAGTGCGGTCAGCGAGCCGCCGCCATTGTCGCCGTTCATCTTTGCAGCGCGCTCGAGAAGGCGGCTGTGCAGGTAGAAAACGTCACCCGGGTAAGCTTCGCGGCCCGGAGGACGACGGAGCAGGAGCGACATCTGGCGATAGGCAACTGCCTGCTTCGAAAGGTCGTCGTAAACGATCACGGCGTGCATGCCGTTGTCGCGGAAAAATTCGCCCATCGCACAGCCGGTGTATGGTGCGAGGTACTGCAGCGGAGCGGGCTCCGAAGCGGTTGCAGCGACGACGATCGAGTATTCCATCGCGCCGTTTTCTTCGAGCTGCTTCACGATCTGGGCGACCGTCGAACGCTTCTGGCCGACAGCGACATAGACGCAGTAGAGCTTCTTGAACTCGTCGTCGCCCGCGTTCAGTTCCTTCTGGTTGATGAAGGTGTCGATCGCGACGGCCGACTTACCGGTCTGGCGGTCACCGATGATGAGTTCGCGCTGGCCGCGGCCGACGGGAACGAGAGCGTCGATGGCCTTGAGGCCCGACTGCACCGGCTCCGAAACCGATTCACGCGGGATGATGCCCGGTGCCTTCACTTCGACGCGGCGACGCTCGGTCGATTCGATCGGGCCCTTGCCGTCGATCGGGTTGCCCAGAGCGTCGACGACGCGGCCGAGGAGGCCCTTGCCGACGGGAACGTCCACGATGGTGCCGGTACGCTTCACCGTGTCGCCTTCGGCGATGTCGGTGTCGGCGCCGAAGATAACCGCACCCACGTTGTCGGCTTCGAGGTTGAGGGCCATGCCCTGCGTGCCGTTGGCGAATTCGATCATCTCGCCGGCCTGGACCTTGTCGAGGCCGTGGATGCGGGCGATGCCGTCACCCACCGAGAGAACGGAACCGACTTCGCTGACTTCGGCTTCGCTGCCGAAATTGGCGATCTGGTCCTTGATGACCTTGGAGATTTCTGCGGCGCGGATATCCATGATGTGTTCCTTTAAGCCTTCATGGCCTGGGAGAGCGAATTGAGACGGGTGCGGATCGAGCCATCAATGCGCTTCGATCCGATGGTGACGACGAGGCCGCCGAGGAGCTCGGGGTCGACCTTCGTGGAAAGTTTGACAGTGCGGCCTTCGCGCGCGGTCAGCTTGGTCTTGAGATCGGCAAGCTGCGCGTCGGTCAGCGCGTGGGCGCTCGTGACTTCTGCAGCGACTTCACCGCGCTGTGCCGCGGCGATCGCGCGGAAGGCGCGGATGATGCCGGACAGGTCGCGCAGGCGGCGGTTCTGCGCCAGCGTGCCGAGGAATTTCTGAGTGAGGTCCGACAGGCCCATGATGGCCGAAACGCCCCACAGCGCCTTTTCGGCCTGCGAACGCGTCACGCGCGGATTGGTGGTGAGCATTTTGAGCTCTGCCGATTCGGCGAGCCCTGCTTCAAGCTTGTCGAGGTCCGATTCGACCGCAGTCACGGTCCCGGCCTCGCTGGCCAGATCGAACAGGGCCGAAGCGTAACGTCCAGCAAGGCTGGCCTTGATACCGGCGGAAATTTCCACGCGTTCTCGTCCTCTAAGGGTCGGAAAAAAGGTCTGTCGTTTCCTGCCATGTTGGAGGCGAAAATGAGTCGCTCCGGCAAGATTGGCGCGCGCCTAGCAAAGGGGGTGCGGCAAGGCAACCCGACTCACGCGGGATAAATTTGGAGATGAGCGCTTCGTGGGGTAAATCAGTAGGCCCAAGCCGGGACCGGGAGAGACCTGATGAAGACGACACCGATGGCATCGCATTGCGGGGTCGAGATTAGCGATGTTTCGTTGGCGGGGCTCGATGGAGCGGATCTCGATGAGGTGCGCGACCTTATATATCGGCACGGCGTGGCGATCTTCCGCGACCAGGAATTCTCGCCCGACGATCATATCGCCTTCGCGAAGCGCTGGGGCGGGATCGACATCAACAATTATTTCCCGCTGACCGACGAACACCCTGAAATCGCGGTGGTCCGGAAGAGCGAGGACCAGACCACCAATATCGGCGGCGGGTGGCACACCGATCACTCCTATGACCAGGTCCCGGCGATGGGCTCCATCCTCGTCGCGCGCACGCTACCACCCAAGGGCGGCGACACGCTCTGGGCGCATATGGGCGCCGCCTACGAAAGCCTGTCAGACGAGATGAAGGAGCGGATCGAAGGGTTGGAGGCATTCCACACCGCGGACCATATCTATGCGCCCGATGGTCTCTACGCGCAGACCGACCAGGGCAAGGAACTGCGTGGGCAGGACCTGAAGACCGGCGCGACGCACCCTGTCGTCATCCGCCACCCGCATACCGGCCAGAAGCTGCTCTACGTCAATCCGGGCTTTACCATGCACTTCGTGGGCATGAGCCGCGAGGAAAGTCTGCCGCTCCTGCGCGAGCTGTTCGATCACGCGATGAAGCTTGAACACCAGTGCCGCGTCGAATGGGAGCCGGGCACGGTGGCGATCTGGGACAACCGGACCACCTGGCACTATGCGATGAACGATTATCAGGGCTACGCCCGCGAAATGCATCGCATCACGCTGAGCGGGGAAGCGCTGGCCGCCTGAGTCTCGGCGGCTAGCCCAGCGTACGGGCGGCCCAGGCGATCGGCGACAATGCGAAGAAGGCGAAGCCGAGCGCAATCCAGCGCCAACGCTGCGCGAAGATCATCCCGAATGCGATGAGCCCGGCGATCGTGTCCGGACCGAGCATGGCGACCTTGTCCAGCGCGGAGATGTCGAGCGCTAGGGTGCGCGCTACGAAGCCAATATGGATCGACCAGAAATATAGAGAGAACAGGATCCACTGATACCGCCGGTTCTCGTGGTAGTATTCTCCGAGGTCGAGCCGGTCGTCGGGTATCTTGTCGGGCAGGGATACCGCCGCCAGCAGCACGAGCAGCACCAGCTGCAGGAGGATCGGCAGGAACCGTGCAAAGCTGATCGAACCCTGGTTGTTCGCTGCTCCCCACCAGAATGCGACAATGTTCAGAAGGACGAAGATCGCAAAGGCCGGCTGCGCCCAGTGCCAGATGACCTGCTTCGCGCGGAGAAGGTGATGCAGGTTGGTAAGCTCGGATGCGATCGCCACGCCGAGCATTATCGAGGCAAAGACTAGCGCCTGCTCCACGAACTATTCACGCGTCTCGCAGCGATAGACCAGCCGTTCGTTGGGCTGGGTGGGGAGCTGGCCGAGGACTTCGCCCTGCAGATCGCCCAGCTGGACCGCTGCGCCTTCGGCACCGCAGACCGGCGCGGTGTACTTGCCGCGGGCCTCGCGCGCTTCGTTCATCGCGCTGCGCGGCAGGAGATAGCGCTCGGAGCGGAAGATCCTGCGGTCCGGGTCGAAACTGTTGACCGATACCGCGTCTTCGGAATTGGGCACGAAGACGCGCGACCATGTGCCTGCAGCATAGCCATACTGCGTACGTTCGTTGACGCAGCCCGTCTCGGCCCAGTCGAATTCGATGTCGGGCGGGTTGGCACCGGTGAACTTGCTGCGTTCGGGGATGAGGCGGCAAACGAGGTTGGCATCGCCCGTTTCCGGGTTTTCGGGGTCGGTGGTGTTGCCACCTGTACCTTCCTGCATCTCGGCAGACACACGTCGGTCGATCTCGTCCAGACCGGGGCGGGTAAGGAAAGCGATAAGGCCGACGATCACGAGGAAGCCCGCGATTCCGAAAGCGATCTTGATTTTCTTCTGGCGCAGTTCGGCGTCTTCGCCTTCGGGATCGATCTTCTGTTGCTCGCTCCATGCCCAGAGCGCGAGGCCGAAGGCGAAAAGCACGAGGATGAAGGCAAGCGCCATGCGGTCCTCGCGGTCCTCGGCAACGCTCAGCTGGGCCTTCAGGAGGGCGCGCTCGCGGCGTTCGCGGGTTTCCTCGGCGCGCTGGGCGAGGCTCTGGAGCGCCTCCATCTGCTCGCGCTCGAGCCGTTCGCGTTCCGCAGCGTCGAGATCGGCAAGGCTGCGGCAGACCGTGTCGTTGATGACCGGCTCGACCTCGTTCGCGCGCAGGAAGGGCAACAGTTCGCGGTTCGACACGGCGAAGAAGAACTCCGCATCGCCGCCCTCGTTGTCGGCGCCGAAACTGTTCACGCCCACCACGCGGCCGCAGGGGTCGAGCAGCGGTCCGCCCGAATTGCCGCGCGCGATCGGGGCGGTGTGGAGGATGGTGTCGAACTGGCGGCTGGGACGCTCGCCGGAAACGAAGCCGCGGCTTTTCACCGGCGGCATCGAGCGAAAGATATCGGCAAGATCGAGGCCTTGCGCGCGGTCGACATTCATGGGGTAGCCGACGCTGGTTACTTCGCCGCTGTTGGCAATCGGCCGGCCTGCGATGGCCAGCGGGGGCAGGCGCAGGCTGCCGGTCAGGCGTACGAGCGCCAGGTCGTTCCTCGCATTGACGGACACGATACGGCCATAGACCGCCTGTCCACCGCCGCTGGGCACGATGCCGACGCGCAGGTCATTGTCACTCATCGCGTCGCGCACCACGTGGGCATTGGTCACGATCAGGTCGCTGGTGACGGCGAAGCCAGTGCCGTGGCTTACCGGGAAGAGTTCGTCATCATCATTCCCGATGATCACCACGCGCACGACGCCGCGCGCCGCCGCATCGATATCGGCAGGTTCCGCATGCGCAAGGGCAGGGGCGAGGAGCGCGAGCAGCGCGGCAATCTTTACAAGGAGACGTCCCATCCGCCGTTCTCTTAGCGTCGCGTCCACATTGACCGCAAGATGCGGGATGCGGCCCTGCTCAGCTTTTGCCAGAGCCATGCTTGCAAGATCGCCGGAAGCGATAGAAGGATGAGCGACGTGACCGAGACGAAACCCCTGACCGACGATGATCGCTGGCGCATCGCGCTGGCCAAAGACCGGCGGTTCGACGGTGTCTTCGTGACCGGTGTGCATTCGACCGGCATCTACTGCCGCCCATCTTGCCCGGCGCGCGCGCCCAAGCGCGAGAACGTGCGCTTCTACGCGACATGCGAGGCGGCCGAAGAGGCGGGCTTGCGCGCCTGCAAGCGTTGCGCGCCCGACCAGCAGAGCCGCGAAGAAGGCGCCGTACTCGCAGCGCTGAAGGTGCTGCGCGAGGCGGAGGAGACGGTTTCGCTCGAACGGCTGGGCCTGCTCACCGATTACTCGCCGACGCATTTCCAGCGCATCTTCACCCGCGCGGTCGGGCTCTCTCCTGCCGCCTACCAGCGCGCCCTGCGCCGTGAACGCGCGGACGAGGCACTGGGCGAGGGCGTGAGCGTCACGCAGGCGATCTACGAAGCAGGCTACGGCGCGCCATCGCGCTTCTACGAGGACAGGAAAGACAGCGGCATGAGCGCGAGCGACTGGAAAGATGGCGGCAAGGGCCGCACGGTACACTGGTCCGTGATCGCAACGACGCTCGGCAAAATGCTAGTGGCCGCGACCGAGAAGGGCGTATGCTGCCTCTCGTTCGGCGAAGGTGAGGAAGAACTGCGCGCCCGTTTCCCCAAGGCCGATCTGGTCGAAGGCGGCGAGGAATTCCGCGCACTGTTCGAGAAGGTGACAGCCGCCGTCGAAGCGCCGCACACGGCCACCACTGCCGACATCCCGCTCGACGTCAAGGGCACCGCCTTCCAGCAGCGCTGCTGGGAAGCGCTACGCCAGATACCCGCAGGCGAGACGCGCAGCTATGGGGAGCAGGCCGCGATGCTCGGCAACCCCAAGGCCAGCCGCGCAGTGGGCGGAGCAAATGGCGCCAACAATATCGCCGTCCTCATCCCCTGCCACCGCGTGATCGCAGCCGACGGCGGGCTGGGCGGGTATGCCTACGGCACGGAGATCAAGGCCGAGCTGTTGCGGCGGGAGCGGGGCTGAGCGCTATTCCAAGTACGACTTTCGCAGCCTTGCGCTGATCGATCTAGTAACAGCTAATGTTACGCGGCAAGTTTGCGCCATACGCCATGTGCAAAAGTACTTTTGCAAAAAGGATCACAAATATCACCTAGTAAATATTTGGATTCATAAGTAAATGTCAGCGTCGGACATGATTCAGGCAGGTTCGCAGTAGGGGGAGCATCGATGACTATAGCCAGCTTGCGACACAAGCAGTTAGCGCTCGCATTTGCATTTTTCTCGGCGTCTCCGCTCGTGGCGGATACGAGCCTGGAGACGGATCGCGCTTGCAAGCCAGTGTTTCCCCATATCGTTGTCAAGTTGAATAGCGATGGCTCAGATTTGAAGGGGCACGGCCTTCTAATCCTCTATTATGAGGAGGTGGGCGCCGCGGATGACATCGCCAAGAGTTCAACAGGCCCACGAATGAAATCGTGCAGAACCAACGAAGGTGTGTGCGTGGCCACGCGTGCTCGATTCGAAATGCGATTGGATGGCAATCGAGAACAGCGGATCCAAATACGCGAGACGGGAACCAAGGAAAAAGGGAACCCCATATTGGGTGAGGTTCGTTGGATGGGGCCGTCATATCCGGACGTTGTAAATGTCACTTGCGATCAGACCATTGGCGATCCTATCCGTGCGTGCACACTGGACAGCTGCGTAAACTATCCCTTGGGCCATCCCCATGACGCCCGCGCAGTCGAAAGGCATGTGAAACGACACGACCAATGCCAGCCATGGGTCAAATCCGAGGATTGGTCGTGACTTAAAGCGAGAGTGTAGGCGCCGGCTTTCCGGCACGGGCCTTCTTAGTCTTGTGCCCAGCCTTTGCCAGCCGGCGTGAGCGTATCGAGAAACGCCTCCGCGCTCTCCAGATACTCCGCCTGCTTCTCCTCGCCCATCCGGTCCCAGGTCGAGTAGATCCGCCCGATGCGCGGGTTCTTTTCCAGCCGCTCGCGGTGGCGGTCCATGAAGTGCCAGTAGAGCGGGTTGAAGGGGCAGGCGCCTTCACCGGTTTTCTTGCTCGGTGAGTATTTGCAGCCCGTGCAGTAGTTGCTCATCTTGTTGATGTAATTTCCGGACGCCGCATAGGGTTTGGAGGCGAGCTTGCCGCCGTCGGCATAGAGGATCATCGCGGCGACATTGGGCAGTTCGACCCATTCATAGGCATCGGCGTAGACCACAAGGAACCAGTCCTGCACTTCGCGCGGATTGATGCCTGCGATCAGAGCGAAATTGCCGAGAACCATCAGCCGCTGGATGTGGTGCGCATGTGCGTTGTCGCGGGTCGAACGAATGCAGTCTGCAAGGCAGGCCATGTCGGTCTCGCCGGTCCAGTAGAACTCGGGCAGGCCGCGCTGGGCATTGAGCGCATTCGCTTTCTGCAGGTGCGGCATCTGGTGGAAGTAGAAACCGCGCACATATTCGCGCCAGCCGATGATCTGGCGAATGAAGCCCTCGGCCGAATTGATCGGCGCCTTGCCGTCCTTGTATGCCTTCTCCGCGCGCTGGCAGAGCTCCAGCGGGTCGAGCAGGCCGAGGTTGATGCTGGTCGAGAGCATCGAGTGGAACAGATCGTCCTCGCCCGCGACCATCGCGTCCTGGTAGGGGCCGAAGCATTCGATCCGCTCGGCAAAAAAGGCGTCGGCGGCTTCCTCTGCCTCTTCGCGGGTTACGGGCCATTCGAAGCGTTCGAGCGAACCAAAGTGGTCACTGAAGCGGGCCTCGACCAGTTCGATCACCTCTCGCGTGATCCCGTCGGGCTCGAACTTCGGGCGCTCGGGTGCGGAGAGGCCTTCCTTGGGCGGCTTTCGGTTCTCGCTGTCGTAATTCCAGTCGCCGCCTTCGGGCTTGTCGCCATCCATGAGGAGGCCGGTCTTGCGGCGCATCTCGCGGTAGAAGAACTCCATGCGGAGCTCCTTGCGGTCCTCCGCCCACTCGTCGAACTCGGCCTGCGTGGAGATGAAGCGATCGTCGCGCAGGATCTCGACGTCGCAGGCGAACTTGTCGGCCCACTGGTCCATCGCCTCGCGCACGCGCCACTCGCCCGCCTCGACAACGCTGACCAGCCGCGGCGAGTGCTCTTCGATCGCGCGGGCGACTTCGCCCGTGAAGCTTCCCGAATTGCCCTCGCTATCGAGTTTCACGTAGTCGACCGTCCACCCGGCATCGCGCAGTTCCTCTGCGAAGTGGCGCATGGCTGAGAAGATGAGCGCGATCTTCTGCTTGTGGTGTTTGACGTAGGTCGCCTCGTCCCAGACCTCCATCATCAGGATGACGGTGTCGTCCTTCGTCCGCCCGCGGATCGAGGCGAGGTCGCGGGTCAGCTGGTCGCCGAGGATGGGTACGAGAACGGGGCCTGACATGCCCCGACAATGCGCGAGGATGCAGAGAGTGCCTCAGACGAAGCTGTAGGGGTCGACGTCAACCGCCACGCGCACACCGGGCGGATGGTCGATGCGGCCGAGCCAGTTGCGGATCACGTCCTGCAATTGCACGCTGCGCCGGGCATTCATGAGGAGCCTATAGCGATAGCGCCCGCGCAGCTGCGCCATGGGGGCAGGCGCGGGGCCGAGGATCATGCAGTCGGCAACGTCGGGGCGCGTATCGCCGATCCGGCGGGCGGCCTCGCGTGCTTCGGCTTCGTCTTCGCTGGACACAATGATCGAGGCCCAGCGACCGAACGGCGGAGCGCCTGCGTCGCGGCGCATCTCGGTTTCGGCCGTGTAGAAGGCGTCGCGGTCTCCGGCAGCGAGTGCGGCGATGACGCTCGCCTCGGGATGGCGTGTCTGGATGAGCACTTCGCCCGGTTTCGCGCCGCGTCCGGCACGGCCTGCGACCTGCGCGACCTGCTGGTAGGTTCGTTCGCCAGCGCGCAAGTCCCCACCTTCGAGGCCAAGATCGGCGTCCACCACACCGACCAGCGTGAGTTCGGGAAAGTGGAAGCCCTTGGTGACGAGCTGCGTCCCGACGATCACGTCGATTTCCCTCGCCTCGACCGCAGCGATGAACTCCGCCGCGCGCCCTGGCGAATTCAGCGTGTCCGAAGTCGCCACGAAGACGCGTGCTTCGGGCAGGCGCTCGGCCACTTCGTCGGCGATCCGCTCGACTCCCGGACCGCAGGCTACGAGGCAGTCGGGCTCGCCGCATTCCTGGCAAGCGGCGGGGCTGGGCGCCTCGTGCCCGCAGTGGTGACACGCGAGGCGGCGGGTGAAGCGGTGCTCGACCAGCCATGCGCTGCAGTTGGGGCACTGGTAGCGGAAGCCGCAATTGCGGCAGAGCGTGAGCGGCGCATAGCCGCGGCGATTGAGGAAGAGGAGCGACTGCTCGCCGCGCTCGAGCCTTTCGGCAATCCCGTCGACCAATCGCTGTGCAAGCCACATGCCGTGCGGCGGCTTCTCCTCCTTGAGGTCGATCGTGTCGATAGCGGGCAATTGCGCCCCGCCGAAGCGGCTGGGCAGGTCGACCTTCGAATAGATTCCGCTCTCGGCCATCTGGAGGCTTTCGAGCGCAGGCGTGGCGCTGGCGAGGATGATCGGGAAGCCCTCGAAATGCGCGCGCATCACGGCCACGTCGCGCGCATTGTAGCGCACGCCGTCTTCCTGCTTGAAGCTCGTCTCGTGCGCCTCGTCGACCACGATCAGGCCAAGCTTGGCGAAGGGCAGGAACAGTGCGGAGCGCGCGCCCACCACCACCTGCGCCTCTCCGCTCGCCACGGCGCGCCATGCGCGGCGACGCTCGGTCGATTTGAGCGAGGAGTGCCACAGCACCGGCGGCACGCCGAAGCGTTCTTCGAAGCGGTGGAGGAAGTTCTCGGTCAGCGCGATCTCGGGCAGCAGGACGAGTACCTGCCTACCCATGCGAAGCGCCTCTGCGACGGGTTCAAAATAGGTTTCGGTCTTGCCCGATCCGGTCACCCCGTCGAGCAGGAAGGGCGCGAACTTCGCCTCGCGTACGGCATTGGAGAAGATGTCCGCCGCCTCGCGCTGCTGGTCGCTCAGCTCGACTTGCGCGAAATCGGGTCGCGCCTCGTCATAGGGGCGGTCGCAATCGACCTCGACCGGTTCGAGCACGCCTTGGTTCACGAGGCCGCGCAGCACGCCTTCCGACACTCCGGCAATGCCCGCCAGTTCGCGGATCGTCGCCTGCTCGCCTTCCAGCGCCTCCATCGCCGCCAGCCGCTGCGGTGTCATGCGCTCGGGCATGCCGCCGGTCAGGCGATATTCGGTAATGCTCGCCGGCCCTTTCAGCGCGCCACCCGAAGACAGCGCCATGCGCGTTACGCTGGCGAGCGAGGCGACATAGTAGTCGGCGGTCCATTCGATCAGGCGCCGAAGCGGTTCGGGCAGCGGCGGGATCGGGTATACGCCCCTGAGGTTGCGCAGCTTTTCGGCAGGAACGTCCGTCCCCGGCAGCCGTTCAGCCTCCCAGACGATCCCGATCACGGTGCGCGGGCCCAAGGGGCACTCTACCACCGAGCCCGGGCCGACATCCATGCCGTCCGGCACCTTGTAGTCGAGCGGGCCGAGAGCGGCATTGAGGACGAGGCAGCGCACGCGGTTCATGGCCCGGCCATATGGGCGGCGACACTGCGACAAAACAAGGGTGGGACCTGATGAGGAGACAAGTAATGACCGATATTCTCGCGAAGCCCACCGGCCGTAGGGCCTTCCTAGGCGGCATCGGCCTCGGCGGCGCGGCACTGGCGCTCCCCGGCTGTACGGGCCTGCCCGGCTTCAGCCTCACCGATGCCGTCCAGCGCATCCTTTTCCTGTCGAGCGAGCGTGCCTTTGCACGCATGCTCCAGCCGGACGGTTTCTGGGACGAACAGGTCGCCACCGTCGGCCTCGAAAGCCTGCTGGGCGCGCGGGGCGGGGTGCTGTCGAGCATCCTGACCTCGGCGCTGTTCAAGGACCGCCTGGCCGATGCCTTCGGGGACATCGCCTATGAAGGTGCCGACCGCGCCGCTCCGCTGGTGACCGAAGCCGTCCGGACGATCGGCATTCGTAATGCAATCGAGCTCGTGAACGGAGGTCCGACTGCGGCTACCGCATTCCTGCGCGGCTCGATGGGCAGCTCGCTGATCGAGGCCATGGTGCCCGAGCTCGGCACCGCCATGCGCGTCGCGCAGGACCCGCTGGTGGGACAGGCATTGGCCGCGCTGACCGGGGTCGACATCCCCACGGTCTCGGGCCGGGTTGCGGGCCGGATCGACGACACGATCTGGCGCGAAATCGGTGTCGAGGAAGCCGCGATCCGTGCCGATCCGGCAGCGACACGCGATCCGCTGATCATCGGGGTGTTCGGAACCGGCGCGCGCCTCTAGCCGCGCCCTCGCGGGGCCGCTAAGGCTTCGAAGGAATCGAAAGCACTTCCCCGGAGCCGCATCCCATGAAATTCTTCGTCGACACCGCCGACATCGCCGACATCAAGGAAATGGCCGACACCGGCCTGCTCGATGGCGTCACCACCAATCCGTCGCTGATCGCGAAGTCGGGCCGTGACTTCATGGAAGTGACCAAGGAAATCTGCGGTCTCGTCGATGGCCCGGTCAGCGCCGAAGTCGTCGCTCTCGATCACGAGACGATGATGAAGGAAGCCGAGACCCTGCGGAAGATCGCGGACAATGTCTGCATCAAGGTCCCGCTCACGATCGACGGCCTCAAGACCTGCAAGAAGCTGACCTCGGACGGCACGATGGTGAATGTCACGCTGTGCTTCTCGGCCAACCAGGCACTGCTCGCCGCCAAGGCCGGCGCGACCTTCGTCTCGCCCTTCATCGGCCGCCACGACGACAACGGCTTCGACGGCATGGAACTGATCGGCGATATCCGCCTGATCTACAACAATTACGACTTCCAGACCGAGATCCTCGCCGCTTCGATCCGCAATCCCGTCCACGTGCTGCAGAGCGCGCGCCTGGGTGCCGATGTCGCGACCATGCCGCCCGCCGTCATCAAGGGCCTTTTCAAGCACGTCCTGACCGACAAGGGCCTCGAAGGCTTCATCAAGGACTGGGAAAAGACTGGCCAAAGCATTCCGACGTCCTAATTAGGCCGCGTGGCAGACCAGACTCCCCTCGATCTCTTCAAGCAGGCGCTGACCGGTACGGCGCGCGCCATCGCGCGCGAGCCGGAGGTCGAGGTCGCGTGGAGCGCGGACAGCCCGAGCCAGTCGGGCAAGAACTTCCGCGTTCCGCTGCCCGGGCGCAACCTGCCCGAGGACCAGGCCCGCGAAGCGCGCGGTTTCGCCGACAGTTTCGCGCTCAAGCTGCGTCATCATAACGAGGCAATGCACGCTAAGGGCGCGCCGCCCGAACCGATCGCGCGCGCCTGCTACGATGCGATCGAACGCACGCGATACGAGGCGCTGGGTTCGAACAATTATTCGGGCATGAAAGGCAACCTCGACGCTGCAGTCGAGCTTCGCACCGCCTCCGATCCGATCGGGCGTGCGGAAACCGCCAATGATGTGCCGCTCCCGACCGCGCTCTCGCTCATGCTGCGCGAAGCGTTGACGGGCGAGGAAATTCCCGACCGCGCCAAGCCCGGTGTCGACATGGTGCGTGAGGAAATCATGTCGCGCATCGGCACCGACATGGACGATCTCGCAGGTGCGCTCGACGACCAGCGCGCTTTCCAGGACCTGACGCTCGACATGCTCCGGCATCTCGAACTCACGCTGCCCGATACGCCCGAGGACGAGGGCAAGGAAGACGGCGAGGACGAGGAAGGCGATACGCCCGAGGACGATCAGGACACTGACGAGGAAGACCAGGGCGACGCGCAGCCGCAGGAAAGCGATGCTCGCGGCGAAGTCGTCGATGGCGAGGCCGATGGCGATGCCGAGCAGGAGGTCGAGGGCGAGCAGGAAATGTCCGACGGCGATCCTTCGGACGAGGACGGCGAGGGCATGCAGCCCGTCCGCCCGAACCGCCCCTGGACCGACTTGCCCGAAGAGTTCGATTACAAGGCCTATACCGACAAATTCGACGAGGTGATCGAAGCCCCCGAGCTGTGCGATCACGAGGAACTGGACCGGCTGCGCGCCTATCTCGACAGCCAGCTGGCGGGCCTGCAGGGCATCGTCACACGGCTCGCCAACCGCCTCCAGCGCCGCCTGATGGCGCAGCAGAACCGCAGCTGGGATTTCGACCAGGAAGAGGGCTTGCTGGATGCTGCGCGCCTTACCCGCGTGGTCGTCAGCCCCGGCCATGCGCTGTCCTACAAGATGGAGCGCGATACCGAGTTCAAGGACACGGTCGTCACGCTGCTGATCGACAATTCGGGCTCGATGCGCGGGCGGCCGATCTCCATCGCCGCGATCAGCGCCGACATCATGGCCCGCACGCTAGAGCGCTGCGGCGTGAAGACGGAGATTCTCGGCTTCACCACCCGCGCATGGAAGGGCGGGCAGAGCCGCGAGAAGTGGCTCGCCGACGGTCGCCCCGCAGATCCGGGCCGCCTCAACGACTTGCGCCACATCGTCTACAAGAAAGCCGACGAGCCATGGCGCCGCGCGCGCCGCAATCTCGGCCTGATGATGCGCGAGGGGCTGCTCAAGGAAAACATCGACGGCGAGGCGCTGCTCTGGGCGCACACGCGCCTGCTTGCCCGGCCCGAAGACCGCCGCATCCTGCTGGTAATCTCGGACGGCGCACCGGTCGACGACAGCACGTTGAGCGTGAACCAGGCGGGCTATCTCGAAGGGCACCTGCGCAAGGTGATCGAGTGGATCGAGAAGCAAAGCCCCGTCCAGCTCGCCGCCATCGGCATCGGCCATGACGTGACCCGCTACTACAAGCGCTCGGTGACCATCATGGATGTCGAACAGCTCGGCGGCACGATTATCGAGCAGCTTGCAGGATTGTTCGAGGTGGAGGGGTGATGCGGACAGCGCTCTTGGCTATTGTAATCGCGGCCTTGAGCGGATGTGCGACCACACCAACGAGCGTCAACGAAACAGATTGCTATGATTTGAAGGTCCGAGCGAAGGCAATCGGCCAATTTCCTACGCCATTTCCGAATGATCCCAACTATATAGTCATAAGCTGGCCGTGGTTCGTGGACTTGGAAGTGGCACGAGTGATTGACGGCCGGATGAATGACCCAGAAATTTCAGCGCTTGCCGTACTTCACTCCCGTTATGTCGATAAAACCCTTACTTGGTTTCTTCGAGAAAACACTCTCGGGGAATACAACATTCTCCGGTTGGCCGAGCCGGAAAAAGCAAAGAAATGTGCGCCGGGTGTAGTTCGACCCGAACCTTATCTTCGACCTTCGGAAGGCGAAACTCTGGCGAGCCTGAGGCAAGCAGCCATCGCCGAATGGGAGGCTGAAATGGAAGCTGAAGAGCAGTGGTTGAGGGAAAACTCCGATGTTGAAGACTAGAAAATGACCCCCACAGAAGCCGTCCAGTCCCGCCGCTCCGTCCGCGCCTTCACCGATCAGCCGGTCGACCGCGAGATCCTCACCCGCGTGCTCGAAAAGGCGCAGCGTTCGCCTTCGGGCGGCAATGTCCAGCCGTGGAATGCCGTCATCCTCACCGGCGATCCGATGCAGGCGCTGTTCGACCGGGTGGCGCAGGAATTTCCCAAGGGCCGCGCGGCGCTCAAGCCTGAGTACGATATCTATCCCAAGGGCCTCGACGGGGTTTACGAGGAGCGCCGCTTCGGCGTGGGCGAGGACATGTATGCCTCGCTCGGCATCACGCGTGAGGACAAGGCCAAGCGCCTGATGTGGTTCGCGCAGAACTTCCGCGCCTTCGGGGCGCCGGTGCTGATGCTGGTCCACACGCCGAAATACATGGGCCCGCCGCAGTGGAGCGATATCGGCATGTGGCTGCAGACCATCATGCTGCTGCTGCGCGAAGAAGGTCTCGATAGCTGCGCACAGGAAGCCTGGGCCGCCTACAGCCCGCAGGTGCGCGAAATGGTCGACATTCCCGATGACCACATCTTCTTCTGCGGCATGGCCATCGGCTACCGCGATCCGGATGCGCCGGTGAACCAGTTCGATGTGAAACGCGCAGGGCTGGACGAATCCGTGCGCTGGGAGGGTTGGCAGTAGGTCCGCCGCCACCTAATGGCCTGCGCATGACCGAAACGCCGCTCAAGCTGTTCAACTCGCTCACCCGCGAGATCGAGACCTTCACCCCCGTCCACCCGGGCGAGGCGCGCGTCTACACCTGCGGCCCGACGGTCTACAACTACCCCCACATCGGCAACATGCGTGCCTATGTCTTCGCCGACATCCTGGGCCGGACGCTCAGCTGGAAGGGGTATGATCTCACCCACATCATCAACATCACGGATGTCGGCCACCTGACCGACGATGCCGATGCGGGCGAGGACAAGATGGAGAAGATGGCTGCGGAGAAAGCGCAGTCGATCTGGGACATCGCGAAGCACTATACCGAGGCATACTGGGCCGATGTGAAGGCGCTGAACATCCGCCAGCCTGCCAAGTGGTCGGTTGCCACCGATTACATCGACGAGATGATCGATTTCGCCAAAGGCATCGCGGACAAGCACTGCTACGAGCTCGAAAGCGGGCTCTATTTCGACGTCTCGACGATCGAAGATTACGGCAAGCTCGCTCGCGCCGTCACCGAGGAAGGCGAGGGCCGCATCGACACGGTCGAGGGCAAGCGCAATGCGGCCGACTTCGCGATCTGGCGCAAGACGCCTGCAGGCGAGAAACGCCAGATGGAATGGGATTCGCCTTGGGGGAAAGGCGCGCCGGGCTGGCATCTCGAATGCTCGGTCATGGGCGGAAAGCTTCTTGGCTTCCCCTTCGACATTCACACCGGCGGGATCGACCATCGCGAGATCCACCACCCGAACGAGATCGCGCAGAACCAGGCGCATTGCTGCACCAACGGCCTCGACGTCGCCGAGAACAGCGGTGCGCGCATCTGGATGCACAACAACTTCCTCGTCGAGCGCAGCGGCAAGATGTCGAAGAGCGCGGGCGAGTTCCTGCGCCTGCAATTGTTGATCGACAAGGGCTATCACCCGCTCGCCTACCGCATGATGTGCCTGCAGGCGCATTACCGCAGCGAGCTGGAATTCAGCTGGGACGGTCTCCAAGCGGCACTCACGCGCCTGAAGCGCATCGTCATGGCGGTCGAGCGTCTGAAGGATGAAGTGGCGGGTGATCCCTCGCACCAGAAGTTCGCACCGATGCGCGAGAAGTTCGCGGAAGCGATCTCGGACGATCTCAACACGCCGATCGCGCTGGTTGCGCTCGAAGAGGCTCTCGCCGTGAAGAAGGTCGATGGCGGCGTGAAGCGCGCTGTGATCGAGGAGATGGACCGCGTCCTCGGCCTCGACCTGTTCGGCCTCTCTCGCGAAGACCTGCGCATCCGGCCCAGGTCCGCCGAAATCACCGAGGCCGAGATCGAAGCCGAACTTATCCGCCGCAAGGAAGCGCGCATCGCGAAGGATTTCGCCACCAGCGACGCCATCCGCGAAAGCCTCGCCGCAAAGGGCGTCGAGGTAATGGACGGCGATGCGCTCGGCTGGGAGTGGAAGCTCTAGGCGAGCTTTCGTCCGATCCAGCAGGTCAGCGCAAAGCGTGCTTCGGCAAAGGGCGCGCCGGGCTGCGCTACCTTCCTCACCTCGTGCGGTGCGAAGCTGGGGAATGCCACGAGCCGGTCGTTCGCAGGTTCGATGACCCTCGGCTCGCCGCGTCCGAACAGGCCGTGCATCACCAGCTCGCCGCCCGCGAAGCGTGCGCTGGGCACATGGGCGTAATATGTGAGCGTCACCAGCCGGTCGTAGCCGAGGAAACTGCGGTTATCGCTTACCGTGATATCGGTGTGCGGGGTGAAGAGGTCGCCGTCGCGATGTGCCGACAGCAGGAATTCGTGGTGCGGGTCTTCGACCGGTTCCATGGCGAGCTTCTCGAACAGGCCCGTTGCATGGACGCGCTCAAGGAAGCGGTCGCCCAGCTCGCCGAGATCGCCCTCGAAGGTGAAGGAGCGCCGTGTCGCCAGGTCCAGCTCGCGCTCGACATTGGGCCGCGTGACGACCGCGCGCTTGAACTCTGCCTCGTTGGCCGCCGCGAAGCTGCAGAGGTCGGCTGCGAAGTCCTCTCCCATGAAACCGTCCGCGACATGCAGCGGCGCCTCCGCGATCGCGGACTTGACCTTGGACGCGGCTTCGGGTTCGTCACTGTGCGACATTGGAGAGACGCTAGATGACCAAAGCCGTAATGTCTGCCCTGATCCGCCCGCTGGTGGAGCCGCGCCTGCCCGATTGGGTCGAGCCCATGTGGTTCATGACCAAGGAACAGGCGCTGGAAATGGCGCCGGAGGCCGAGATCGGCTGGTTCGACTTGAACGACAAGGACCCAATGATCGAGATCGCCAATGCCGCGACCAACCTCAAATGGCTGAACTCGATCTATGCGGGCCTGGATTTCCTGCCGCTCGACGTGCTGCAGGAGCGCGGCGTCACCGTGACCAATGGCGTCGGCATCAACGCGATCACCATCGCCGAATATGTCGTCATGCTGATGCTCGCCCATGCCAAGGGATACCGCGAGGTGGTGCGCGCTCAGGAACGGCACGAATGGCTGCTCGACAGTCCGGGCAAGCGCGAGCTTTCGGGCGAGCGCGTGCTTCTGCTCGGCCTCGGGGCGATCGGTTCGCTCATCAAGACGCGGCTCGAAGCCTTCGACATGACCGTCGTGCCCGTGCGCCGCTCGGACGGTGAAGGTTCGCTCAGACCCGGCGAATGGCGCGAGAAACTGGGTGAGTTCGACTGGGTAATCCTCGCGGTGCCCTCGACCGACGAGACCCGCCACATGATCGCAGCGAGCGAGCTTGCCGCCATGCGACCAAACGCGGTGCTGGTGAACATCGCGCGCGGCGATGTGGTCAAGCAGGACGATCTCGTCGAGGCTCTGCAGGCCAAGACGATCGAGGCCGCGCTGCTCGACGTCACCGATCCCGAGCCGCTGCCCGAGGATCACCCGCTATGGGACCTCGAAAACGCGCAGGTCACCATGCACCTTTCCGGCCGCGCGCAGACCAAGATGTTCATGCGGTCCGCCGACCGTTTCGTCGAGAATCTCGAGCGCTGGCACAAGGGTGAGCCGGTCGGCCCGCAGATGGATCTCGTCGCCGGCTACTGATTACGCGTCCTCGAGCAGCAGCAGGTCGCATTGCACGACCATTCGCGGGCTCGGCGAAAGGCGGTGCTCTACCTCGACGATGCCCGCGTCGGCGACCAGCTGGCCGGGGATCGCGAATTCGTGATCAGGCAGGGCGGCCACGAAATGCTCGCCCGCCTCGACCGCATCCTCGCCCGCGAAGAGCAGCGAGAGGCTGTGGCGCGTGCCGGCGAAGGTGATGCTCGCCCAGGCCTTTTCGGAATGGGTGATGACCTGACCCTGGTGCTCCGCAAGGACAATCAGCGCCTGCCGCAGCCTGTCGCCTGCGGAACGCCGGATGCGCGGAGGGCGGGGCGGTTTGGTCTCACTGGACATCGAGCGCCTCCTTCATGCCCTGACCGGCAGCGGCATCGAAGCCCTGCATGAACCCGCGGATACGCGCTTCGGTCGCGCTGCGCGGTTCGCGGCCCATGCGCAGGTCGAGCACGAAACGCGGATCGTGCGCTGCAAGGCGACCGAACTTGGTCGGCGGCATGTCGTGCGCGCGGAGGAATTTCTCGATTGAGCGGATCAACATGTCTGGTGCTCCCCGTGGCTAACTCCGAACAGCGAATCGCTCGCTGCGTTCCCGATTCGTTCCACTCCAAATCCTACTTGTCTAGGAAAAATCCTATGCTATAGGAATTTTCTCGCATGGGTCCTCTTTCGCCACCTGTTATCGGCGGTCGGGAAGGGGGCGGAATTAGGAGCGATGGCATGGCGGAGATGACCCCGGAACGCGCGCGACTGGTCGAACTGACCGAGAAAAGTCGCACGAGCCTCGCCTCGCTTTCGTCGATGTTGGGGCGTAATCCCAGCTACTTGCAGCAATTCGTCCGCAAGGGCTCCCCGCGCAAGCTGGAAGAAGCAGACCGCCGCCGGCTGGCCGAGTTTTTCGGCGTCGACGAGGTCGAACTGGGTGCCGATCCGGACCTCAGGCCGAGCCGCGAATCGGGTGATTTCGTCGCCGTCCCAAGGCTCGCTCTTGATGCTTCGGCTGGACCCGGCGCCTTCTCCGCAGAGGAAATTTCCTTCGACGCGTTCCGCTTCTCGCGGCGGTGGCTGCGCGAGATGGGACTGGAAGGTGCGGACCTCACCGCGATCCGCGTGGAGGGTGACAGCATGGAGCCGACCCTGCGCAGTGGTGACGAGATCTTCGTCGACCGTCACAAGCGGGCTGGCGAGGGCATCCACGTGGTCCGCATCGGCGATGCGCTCCATGTGAAGCAGGTCCAGGCAAGCGCGCCGGGTCGCATCACGCTGATCAGCGCGAACGATGCCTACGCGCCGATCGAACTGGAGCGTGGCGAAGTCGAAGTTATCGGCCGCGTCGTCTGGAAGGGGGGCAGGATATGATGCGCTGGGTAGTCGCGATTAGTTTCCGATCCGATCGCTGCGAGCGAGCAGTGATGCGGGGCATGCAGTGACATGAAGGATGATCGCGAGGGTCTTCGTGAAACATACAACCGCCGCCGCTTGTCATCTTGCGGCGGATGCCTCTTCGTTGTCTTCCTTCTTCCGTACTTGCTCTGGCTTTTCGATCTGAGCTCGAAAGCGGATTTCCTGATTTTCCTCACTCTGGCCGCCTTGGCGTTTGTCTGGTTGATCTGGTCGATCATGAGCGTGAAATGTCCACGCTGCGGCCGCCCATTGGGATATTCGCCGATCGCGCCGCCAATATTAGCCCCGGAAATCTGTCACGGATGCGGTCTGGATTTCGAGGAAATCGAGGGCCACTAATTGACTGCCTGCGGGCTCGCGTCAGGTAACCCTCAGCTTGGCGTGCGGTGATAATCGTCCGATTGCAGCGTCATCATGTAGTCGGCGATCACCTCGATATCTTCCTCCACCAGATCGACATCCATCTGCATCGGGTAATTGTGCGCGTCCGAGAGGAAGGTGACGAGCGTTTCGCGAGTCAGGCCCGGCGAATTGGCGATATCGGCGAAGCCGGGGGCCTGCGGATTGGGCGAGATCGTACCCTCTGTAACCGCGTGGCAATCGCCGCAGATCGCGGTCACGAAGACGGGAACTTCGGTATCCGCCGTCGCTGCCGGAGGGGGCAGGGGCGGCGCCTGCTCGAGCGATGAACTGTTCGCCTGACAACCCGCGGCCAGCAGGCCGATCGACACCAGGGCCTCTATTCGACGCATATCCGTTCTCCTCGCATGATGGGATAGCATACAAGCTTCCTTGTGCATTGCGCTGGATCAATTTGCATCGGTCGCCGAGCGCAAAGGGGTGCTTGCATTCACGGGGCCTCCAAGCCATCTCGCATGTCATGACCGAGACGACTTCCCAGCCTCCGATGAAAGCCGGCATCGTGCCGGTGACGCCGCTCCAGCAGAACTGCTCGCTGATCTGGTGCACCAGCACCAACAAGGGCGCGCTTATCGATCCGGGCGGCGATCTCGACAGGCTGAAGGCAGCGGTGAAGCAGACGGGCGTGGAGCTCGAGAAGATTCTCATTACCCACGGTCACATCGATCACTGCGGCGAGGCGGGCATCCTCGCCAAGGAACTCGGCCTTCCGATCGAAGGTCCGCACGAGGACGACCGCTTCTGGATCAGCCGCCTTGACGAGGACGGCGCGCGCTATGGCGTGAACGGGCAGGTTTTCGAGCCCGACCGCTGGCTGGAAGACGGCGACACCGTCACCGTGGGCGAGCTCACTCTCGAGGTGATCCACTGCCCGGGCCACACGCCCGGACACGTGGTCTTCTTCCATCGGCCGAGCAAGTTCGCAGTGGTCGGCGACGTGCTGTTCCAGGGCAGCATCGGGCGCACCGATTTCCCCATGGGCAACCATCAGGACCTGATCGATGCCATCACCCAGAAGCTGTGGCCGCTGGGCGACGACGTGACCTTCATTCCCGGTCACGGACCCACCAGCACCTTCGGGCAGGAGCGAAAGACCAACGCCTTCGTCAGCGACGCGGCGCTGGCCTGAACTCGCTTACATCACGCCGAGCGTGATCAGCACGGCGACGGCCGCAAGGCCGAGCAGCGACAGCATGGTGATTAGGACTCCGATCGAGCGCCCCTTGGCGAGCGTGCCGCCGTCCATGCCGAATCCATGTGCAACGCGCCCGATCATGTAGAGGGCGACCACCCAGGCGAGCCAGGGATCGCCGCGGCCCGACAGCTCGATCGCTGCGACCAGCACGAGGAAGAAGGCGGTATTCTCGACGAAATTGAGTTGCGCGCGCATGCGGGCCGTGAGCGGGCCGCCCGCGCCATCATCGCCGATGGAGACTTTGTGCTTGATGCGCATCTGACCGACACGGATCGAAAGCCACAGGTTGATGATCGCGGCAGCCGCGGCGGCGGTCAGCGTGACCGGCAGGACGATAGCCATGGAAAATTCCTCCCTCTTGCGTACCCTCCACGCCTTGCTAGGTCGGGGTTGCGGGTGCCGCAATCGGATGCGTGATCTTATCCTCCGCTACGCTTGCATCATCCGGAAAATTCGCTATAGCGCGCGCCTTCACCGTCACGGTCGGGTAGTTTGCCGTCATCGCGCTCTTGTGCGTTGCCGGAGCTTCCCCTAGGGCGGCCACCGAAATTGATTGAAATTGTTTGAGGAACAGGTGCCGAGATGGCCGTCCCCAAGAGAAAAGTATCGCCCCACCGCCGCGGCAACCGTCGTGCACACGATTCGCTCAAGGTCGAAGCTCATCACGAGTGCTCGAACTGTGGCGAGCTGAAGCGTCCGCACAACCTGTGCCCGCACTGCGGCTACTACAACGGGCGCGAAGTCCTCGCACCCGAGGGTCTTTAAGACTTAGTTTGAGTCGGAGAGCGTTATGAGTCTTCCGCGTATCGCCGTCGACGCGATGGGCGGAGATGAAGGCGTTCGCGTAATGATCGAAGGCGCCGCGCTCGCGCGTAGGCGCCACGATCGATTCAAATTCCTGCTGGTCGGTGACGAGACGCGGATCAAGGCCGCGCTTGCCGAGCATCCCGGCATGGCCGAGGCCAGCGAAATCCTGCATTGCGAAGATGTCGTCGCGGGGGACGAGAAGCCCAGCCGCGCGCTTCGCCGTGCGAAGACGACCAGCATGGGTCTTGCCGTCGACGCCGTGAAGCGCGGCGAAGCCGGCGCTGCCGTCTCTGCAGGCAATACCGGCGCGCTGATGGCGATGAGCAAGCTCGCGCTGCGCACCATGCCCGGCCTCGACCGTCCGGCACTTGCCGCATTGCTGCCGACGCTCGGCGATAACGACGTCATCATGCTCGACCTCGGCGCGAACCGCGAATGCGACGCGCGCAACCTCGTGCAATTCGCGATCATGGGCGCTGCCTATTCGCGCATCGTCACAGGACGCGAGCGCCCTCGCGTGCGACTGCTCAACATCGGCACCGAAGAAACCAAGGGCACCGAGGACATCCAGGCAGCCGCCGATAGCCTGCGTGCAGCATCCGGTCTGTCGATGGACTTCGAAGGATATGTCGAAGCCGACAAGATCAATCGCGGCGAATGCGACGTGGTGGTTTGCGACGGTTTCTCGGGCAATATCGCATTGAAGGCGATCGAGGGGGCGGCGCGCTTCGTGACCGACCTCCTGAAGCGCGCTTTCAGTTCCTCGATCCGTTCGAAGGTCGGATTCCTCGTCTCGCGTCCTGCGACCGAACTGCTGCGCCACCATCTCGATCCGAACAACCACAACGGCGCCGTCTTCCTCGGCCTCAACGGCGTGGTCGTGAAGAGCCACGGCAGCGCCAATGCCAAGGGCGTCGCGAACGCTGTCGAAGTTGCAGCGCGCCTCCTCGAAGACGACATCACCAACCGCATCGCCAAGGATCTCGGCGAAGTCGGCGGTGACGAGCTGGCAGCCAAATGATCCGTGCCGTGATCACCGGCAGCGGGAGCGCACTTCCCGCCCAATGCGTCACCAATGACGATCTGGCCCAGCGGGTCGACACCACGGATGAATGGATCCAGGAGCGCACCGGCATCCGCCAGCGCTACATAGCGGGAGAGGGCGAGACGACGTCCAGCCTCGCGACCGAAGCGGCGCGCAAGGCGCTCGAGGATGCGGGCATCGATGCAAGCGAGATCGGCCTGATCATCCTTGCCACCGCGACACCCGACCACACTTTCCCCGCCACCGCCACGCAGGTGCAGGCCAATCTCGGCTGCCGCGGCGGCGTGGCATTCGACGTGCACGCGGTCTGCTCGGGCTTCCTCTACGCACTGGGCACTGCGGATTCGCTGCTGCGCACGGGCATGGCGAAGAAGGCGCTGGTGATCGGCGCGGAGACCTTCAGCCGCATCCTTGACTGGGAAGACCGCACGACCTGCGTTCTGTTCGGTGACGGCGCGGGTGCCGTCGTGCTCGAGGCGAAGGACGTCGAAGAAGACGGGCCGGGCATCCTCGCCACGCGCCTCCACGCGGACGGCGAGCACCGCGAATTGCTTTATGTCGACGGCGGTCCCTCGACCACCGGCGAAGTCGGCAAGCTGCGCATGAAGGGACGCGAGGTTTTCCGCCACGCGGTGGTCAACCTGGCCGACGTGCTCAGGGAAGTGCTTGAAGACGCCTCGGTAGAGGCTGCGGATGTCGACTGGGTCGTGCCGCACCAGGCCAATGCCCGTATCCTCGATGCGACCGCCCGCAAGCTCAATCTTGCGCCGGAGAAAGTGATCGTCACGGTCGACCAGCATGCCAACACCTCGGCGGCCTCGGTTCCCCTCGCGCTCGACGTTGCGAAGAAGGATGGCCGCATCAAACCCGGCGACCTCGTCATGTTCGAGGCGATGGGCGGCGGCTTCACATGGGGCGCATCACTCGCGCGCATGTAACAAATGTTGAATTTTTCCGGCCCGTCCATTGCCGGAATCGTCAAAATACAGTAGCTTGTGAGTCAGCTTGAACCCAGGGTCGCGTCTGGGGAAGGACAAAAAATGGATATGATGCGCTCCGTGGGTACGCTGACCCGCGCAGACCTCGCCGAAACCATCAACCGCAAGATGGGCCTTAGCCGGGCCGAGTCTCTCGACCTGGTCGAGAACGTGCTTGCCAAGATGAGCGATGCGCTTGCCCGCGGTGAAAACGTCAAGATCTCCGGCTTCGGCAGCTTCGTGCTGCGCGACAAGAAAGAACGCATTGGCCGCAATCCCAAGACCGGTGTCGAAGTGCCGATCACGCCCCGCCGCGTGATGACCTTCCGCGCCAGCCAGCTGTTGAAAGAGCGGATTGCAAACGGCTGATCGTTCGGCCTAAAACCGGCACATGGCCGAGTTTGACGATCATAAGGAAGACGGCGCTCTGCGCACGATTGGCGAGGTTGCAAAGGCAACCGGCATCAAGACGCATGTGCTGCGCTATTGGGAACAGCAGTTCCCCCAGCTGAAGCCGCTGAAGCGCAGCGGTGGCAGGCGCTATTACCGCACGGAAGACGTCGCACTGGTCGAGCGGATCGACCGCCTCGTGAACAAGGAAGGCTACACGCTGAAGGGTGCCAAGGCGGCGCTGCGCGGCGTGCCGGACCAGCAGGCTGCCGCCCAGGTCCCTGCCTCGGGTGGCGGAGCCGACAATGCGGCAGTCGTCACGCGCCTCAAGGCCATTCGCGACGACCTGAAAGCCGCTCTCGCATCCTGACTAGTCGGACGGGATCAGCGTCAGCTCGGTCTGGCGCCCGTCTAGATATCGCACGGTTTCCCCGTCGAAGAAGGCGTCCTCTTCCGACCGGAAATCGACGCGCTGGCCGCCCCATTCAGGGACCTCGTAGTAATTGGTGAACTCGATCGACCAGGTGGTGCCCGCCAGCACGGGATATTCGCCGCGCGGGTCCGCCTGCTGGTTGTCCCAGAACCCGATCGAAGTGCCAGCACCGTGGCCGTGAAAGCCGATGGGATGACTGTAGATCGATGGATCAAGCCCCTCGGCAAGCGCCGCCGCCCGCGCGCGGGCCAGGATCTCGTTGCCGCTTTCGCCTGCCCGGAATGACGCGGTGAGGATATCGCCGACGCGGTTGGTGCGCCTCAGGCCCTCGCGCAGACCCTCCGGTGCCTCGGTCTCACCCGGCTTCAGCACATAGGCGAGATGCTGTGTATCGGTGTTGAGCCGTAGGTAGGTGATGCCGAAGTCGGTCCACAGCAGGTCGCCCGGCTGGATAACCGTGTCCTCGTAGATCATGCCCTCGGTCCCCTCGCGCTGGATCGCGACGGAGGGATGGAACCATGGGGCAATGCCGAGCGAGGCGAGCTTCTCGCGGTACCACCAGCGCACCTCGTGCGTAGTCGTTTCGCCGGGAGTGATCACGCGGCGAGAGAACGCCTCTGAAATCAGCGCATGCGCGATGCGCACGATGCCCGGATAAAGGTCCAGCTCGGCCTTGGTTCGGCTTTCGAGCCAGCGGACCGAAAGCGTCTCGCCCGAGACGATGCGTTCGGCATACTCCTCAGGCAGAGCCTCGGTCATTGCGCGGTACTGGCTCAGTGTCATCCCGTCGCCGAAACGTGTCGCATCCGAATAGTTGATCGCGATCTTGTCGGGATCGCGCGCCGCGATGATATCGGCGACCGCCTTCCACTGGTCGGGCTCCTCCTCCGGCGCCCACGACGGCTCGAACAGGTCGGCGAGGCCGTAGCGGCTGACCGTAAGGCGCTCGACCGGCTGGCCGTCGCCCGGATCGAAGAAGATGAGGATCGTGCGGCGCCGCGCATGGAAGCTCTGCGCATCGAGCATGGTGGCGAGAACCGGCTCCTCGAAATACTCTCGCGACATCAGCAGCCACATGTCGATGCCCTGTTCGCGCATGATCGCGGGGATGACTGTCTCCAGCCGCTCGGCAAGGATCCGGTCGACTACCTCAGCGCGTTCCTTCAGCGGCAGGATGGTGGGCAGGGCGGGATTGGCCCGCTCGGTTTCCGACATCGGGATCGCGTATAGGTCGGTTTCGCCTGCCATGGCCTGCGGGGCGTAAAGTGCGGCCATGGTGGCGCATGCGAGGGCCAGCTTGCCTTGGTTCATGGTGTCGTGGCCTCGTAATCTGCCTGGCTTGTAGCTTTGGAGCTGGCGGGTTTGCTGCCGCAAACGCCTGAAGCGCAGCCGAAGAAGAACTTGCGGAATTCCGAGTTCAGGCCCGCATCCTCCAGCATTCCTGAAAATTCGCGCGCATCCCCGAAATTGGCGGAATACTGTCCGATCATCGCAAAATCATGTGCTCCGCGCAGGAGCACACGCTCGACCATGGGAAGCACCCGGTCGAGGTGCAGGCGATAGAGCGGTCGCAGCGGCCAGCCCTTGGGATCGGATGCCTCGATATATGCGAAGCGGCCACCCGGTTTGAGGACGCGCGCGGTCAGTTCGGCAAGGCGCCGGTGCTGGTCCGGATTGAAGGTCTTCAGCCCGAACGTCGAAACGACGAAGTCCGCGCTTTCGTCGGGAAGCGAGCTGGCAAGAACGTCGTCCTCGCGGAATTCGATCTTGTGGGCGCGCATCGCGTGGAGGCGGTCCATCGCGCGGCGATGCATGCCTGCCGAGATATCGACGGCGACAATCGATTCCACTTGGGGCGAATGTGAAAGGAGGTGCGGCCAGACCTCGCCGGTGCCAGCCATCAAGTCGTATCCATGACGCGCTTCTGGCGGGAGATCGAGCATCTCCACGCATTGCCGCCGCCAGATTTGCGTAAAGCCGAAGGAGCAGGCGTTGCTGAAGGCGATGTAGCGATCCGAGCAGCGATCGAAGACGTCGCGCACGAAGTCGGGATCGTAGATGTCCTGCGATGCCACCTATTCCGCTGCCAGCAGCTCTTCGGCGGCGCCGAGGTCGACGCTGACGAGGCGGCTCACGCCTTTCTCGATCATGGTCACGCCGAACAGGCGGTGCATGCGGCTCATCGTCACGGCATTGTGGGTGACGATGAGGTAGCGCGTGTCGGTTTCCTTCACCATCGCCTCGAGCAGGTCGCAGAAACGATCGATATTGGCATCGTCCAGCGGCGCGTCGACTTCGTCCAGCACGCAGATCGGCGCGGGATTGGTGAGGAACAGCGCGAAGATCAGCGCGGTCGCGGTCAGCGCCTGCTCGCCGCCCGACAGCAGCGTGAGCGACTGGAGACGCTTGCCCGGCGGCTGGGCAAAGATCTCGAGGCCCGCTTCCAGCGGATCGTCGCTGTCGATCAGCGCAAGGTGCGCCTCGCCGCCTTCGAAGAGGCGCGAGAACAGCGTCTTGAAATGGGCGTTGACCTTCTCGAACGCCTCGCGCAGCCGTTCGCGGCCTTCGCGGTTGAGATTACCGATCGATCCGCGCAGCCGGTTCACCGCCTCGCGCAGTTCTTCCTGCTCGGCGGCATTGGTGCCGTGCTCGCTCTCGATCTTTTCGAGTTCCTCGGCGGCGACGAGGTTCACCGGGCCGATCCGCTCGCGGCTGGCGGTGAGGCGGTCCATCTCCTCGCTCTCGGCTTCGGCGGACTTCACGTCGTCCTCCTCGAATTCGAACTTGGCCGGAAGCAGCGGGGGAGGGGACTGGAAGCGTTCGCCCGACACGCGCGCCATTTCGATCCGGCGGGCATCCTGGTTCTCGGCGCGCGCAGTCAGGCCGGCGCGGTTTTCGCGGGCTTCTGCCAGCGTTTCGTTAGCGGCCGAGAAAGCGCGGTCGGCCTCCTGCGCGACTTCGGCGGCGGCAGCGACGGCCTTTTCGGCCTCGGCAAGCTCTGCGCCCAGACGCTCGCGCACCGTGTCGCCCTGTTCGATCTCCTTCATGAGGCCTTCGGGCTTGGCGGCGAAGATGGCGCGCTGTTCCTCGATCTCCTCGAAGCGGCGGGCCATGTCCGACAGGCGGCGCGCGGCCTCGCCCGAGCGGGCCTGCCAGTTGGCCATATCGCTGCGCTGCGCGGCGGTACGTTCGCGGGCGACGGCGAGCGACTGGTCATGCGCGGCGAGTTCGGCGGCGCGGGCTTGCAGCGCGGCGCGGGCGGCCTCGTTCTTGGCCTTCGCCGCATCGAGCGAGGCGCGGCCGGCCTCGGGATCGGGTAGCGCGTCGCGCTTTGCCTCGGCGGCTGAGACTTCGGCCTTGGCCTGACCGAGGATGTCCGAATGCTCCTTCTCGGCTTCGCGCAATTCCTCGAGGCGCGCGGCGACACGTTCGCGCTGGGCCTCGGCCTGGTCGAGCGTGCGTAGCGCCTGGCGTTCGGTTTCCGATGCTGCGGCAAGATCGCGGTCGGCGCCGACGATGTCCCGTTGGAGCGCGGAGAGGGTCTCGCTAGCCGAGGATTGCTGCGCCTCGGCCTTGTCGACCGCCGCCTGCAGGTCGGGCACCAGCTTGTCGAGTTCGGCGAAGCGGTTCTCGGCTTCGAGACGCGCGGCCTCGGCAGCGCCTTCGCCGCGGACGACGAGACCGTCCCAGCGGCGCAGCATGCCGTCCATCGTGACGAGGTTTTCGCCCGGGCCCAGTGCGCGTCCGTCATCGCTTTCGACGACATGGACCAGCGCGAGCCGGGCGCGCAATTCATCGGGGCACTGGGCGATGTGGTCGGCGAGGCTGCTTGCGACCTTCTTCGGCGCGCTCGCACCGGTCCAGTAGCGGCCTTCGCTACCCTCGTCGGGAGCGCCGAGCAGGGCCTTGCCGTCACGCCCCAGCGCAGCGGCGATAGCGCGTTCATAGCCCTTCTCGGCGCGAACGCCGTCGATCGCCTGCTGGCGGCCCGAACGCTTCGCCGCGGCACGTTCGCGCGCCTCGCGGTCGCGCTTCAGCGCGTCATATTCGCGTTGGACGCCCGAGAGTTCGGCCTTGGCCGCAGAATAGGCGCTCGCCGCTTCGTCGCGCTGCGCTTGCAGCTCGGTCTTGCGCGACTGCATCTCTTCGATGGCGGCACGCTTGGCCGCGATATCGGCGGTGGCATCCTCTGCGGCCCTACGGGCGCGCTGCACCTCGGCGTCGAGGTCCTCACCTGCCAGCGCTTCGCGCTGATCGGCCATCCGGCGACCTTCCGCCTCGACACGATCGAGCCGCGTCTTCGCCTGCTGCACTTCGGCCTCGACGACGCGCCATTCGGCTTCGACACCGGCATTGTCCGCCGTGGCCTTGGCGAGTGCCAGTTCGGCCGTACGGCTGGCGCGTTCCGCATCCTCGCTCTGGGCGACCAGCTTGGGGCGGCGCTCCTCGTCGGCGGCGAGCGTCTTCTCGCTCTCGGCCAGCTCCTTCTCGAGCCGCGCAAGCGCCTCTGCCGCATCCTTGGTCATGCGGTCGGCATCGCCGCGGTCTTCTTCGAGCCGGACTTTCTGGCGCTCGAGGTCGGCGAGGCGCTGTTCGGCAGCTTCCAGCTGGCTGGTCAGAGCTGCCATGCGGTGGCCGTGCGCGCTCGCATCGTCGCGGCGATCGGCCTGTTCCTCGCGCGCTTCGGAGAGTTTCTCGGCTGCCTCGCGCTGTGCCTTCTGCGCTTCGTTAGCGGCTTTCTGGGCCTCCGCGACCCGCGCATCTGCGTTTGCGGCGGCTTCCTTTGCCTCTTCCGCAGCGGCCGCGGCATCGCGCCAGCGGGCGAAGACGAGCCGAGCTTCGGCGGTCTTTATCTGGTCGGAAAGCTTGCGATAGCGTTCGGCCTGCTTGGCCTGCCGGCGCAGCGAGGCGATCTGGCTGTCGAGGCCCGCCATCAGGTCCTCGAGCCGCTCGAGGTTCTTCTCGGTCGAGCGCAGCTTGCTCTCGGCGTCACGGCGGCGAACGTGGAGGCCCGCGATACCCGCCGCCTCTTCGAGCATCATCCGCCGTTCGACGGGCTTTGCGGCAATGACCTGCGCGATCTTGCCCTGGCTGACGAGTGCGGGGCTGTGCGCGCCGGTCGCCGCATCGGCGAAGGTCAGCGCGACATCCTTGGCGCGCACGTCCTTGCCGTTGACGCGGTAGGCCGAACCGGCGCCGCGCTCTATCCGCCGAACGACCTCGAGCTCGTCGCCGTCGTCATCCTCGGCCGACAGCACCACTTCGGCGAAATCGCGCGGCGGGCGGCTGGCCGTGCCGGCGAAGATGACGTCTTCCATACCGCCCGAACGCATGGACTTGGGCGAATTCTCGCCCATGACCCAGCGGATCGCTTCGAGCAGGTTGGACTTGCCGCAGCCATTGGGGCCGACCACGCCGGTCAGGCCCGGTTCGATGCGCAGCGTGGACGGCTCGACGAAGCTCTTGAAACCGCTCAGTCTGAGCTGTTTGATGAGCATCGTCTTTCCGTCCCCCCTTTCGTGCCCGGCTTACCGGGCGCCGGCTGCCTGCAGGATGGGCTCGATGCCCTGCCACTGGTTTTCCTCGAGGCGGCGGCCATTGAGGAAGAAGGTGGGCGTCCCGGTGATGTTGTTCGCAGTGCCGGCCTCGCTCGAGGTGTTGGCGATCTGCGTGATGTTGTCGGTATCGGTCAGGCAGGCACGCGCCTGGTCGGCCGAGAGGCCGCGGGCGGCGAAGAAGTCGATCAGGCCGGCAGTCTGGGCAAGGCTGACGAAGCGCTGCTCGGGCGGTGCCTGCATGGCGGCTTCATAGGCGGCGCCATTGGACTGCAGGTTCTGGCCGAACTGCTCGAGCGAAGCCCATGCCTGGTCAGACAGGGCGTGGAAGCTTTCCGGTGCGCCGCACTGGGCCAGCGTCGAAATGGTCACGTCGAGCGGATCGCGCAGGAAGGGACGGATTTCGAAGCTGACGACGCCGCTCTGGACATAGTTGTTGAGCAGCGGCTCTGCACCGGTTTCCGCGAAGTATGCGCAGGCGCCGCAAGTGTGGCTGGCGTATTCGACCAGCTTGAGCGGAGCATCGGGATTGCCGATGATAAAGCCGCCTTCGTCGGTCTTGCTCGCAACTTCGAGCCAGCTCGAGCCTTCGGGCGCGGGGATGGCGGCGATGGCTTCGCCTTCGATTGCGCCGGTCGTTTCTTCGGCTCCTCCTCCACAGGCGGCAAGCGCGAGCGCGAGCGGTGCGGCAAGGGCAAAACGAAGGGTACTGGTCATCGAAAATCCTCTCTCGTGGACTGGGAAGCCTATGTCAGGCGAAAGGTAAGGTGAAGCGCGCGGTTCTGCGTGTCCACAGGGCTGTCCCCCGCAAATACGCCTCCCCGCGCAGTGCGAAACAGGTCAGAACAACTCGTCGAGATAAGGCTGGAGCGAAGGCCAATCGTAGGCATCGAGCTTGTTTCCGCTCATCAGGAAGGTCGGCGTGCCGCGCAGTTGCAGCCGCGCGATATCGGCATTGCTCCGGTCGGCGATGGCCTTTGCGGCGTCGTAATCGGTCAGGCAGACGTCGAGCTGGCTGCGCGAATAGCCGCGCCGTTCCATGATTTCGTAGAAACCGAGATCGCTGGCGATGGCCTGCGCACGCGAGGGGAAGGTGCCGAAGTTCCAGCGCGCCTGCTGCGCCTGCGTTGCCTTGCGCGCGGTCGCCATCCATTCCTCGTGCTTGAGGATCAGCGCCTCGTGATTGCCGAAGAACTTGTCCGCATCGCCGCAGCGCGCGGCAAGTGCCGCGGTCAGGTCGATGGGGTCGCGGATCAGGTGGCGGATTTCGTAGGAGACCTTGCCCGTGGGCACGTAGAGCATCTTGATCGCCCCGTCGCCCGAGCGCGCAAACGTGGCGCAGTGCGAGCAGGTGTAGCTCATGTACTCGACCAGCTTGCCTTCGGCTTGCGGGTTGCCGATCAGGTGGCCGCCGTCGGTCTCGGTGACCGTGGCGCCCCAGTTTCCCCTGATTTCGGAGCCGGGAAGCGGCGCGTCCTGCGCTGTCGCGCCGACTGCGAGGGCGGATGCCGCCGCGATCATCAGGGGGCGGGTGAAACGGGGTAATGCAACCACTTCAGTCGTTCCTGTCCTTGTCGTCATCGCCGAAACTGCGCGCCAGCGATTCGAGCACGGTACGCAATTCGGGGTCGCCGATATCGCGCAAGCTGTCACCAAGCTCCATCGGGATGGGCTTCAATGAAGGCGGAGCCTTCACCTTGTTCTTGTCTTCGGGCGGCTTAACCGCACCTTGCCGAAGCTTGATCCGCGCGACCGCCTTGTAGCCGAAAAAACGGTTCACGCGCTCGGTGATCTCGGGGAGCACCTGCTGGATGAGCGGGGCATGAGCGGGCAGCACTACCAGCTCGAGAATGCCTTCGGACTTCTCGCCTGGAGGAAAGCGGATCATTTCGGGCATGCAGACGCGGGCATGCGTCTCGCCGACGATTTCGGGCCAGCGGCTGACCACAGAGCTCTGCACGAAGCCGAAGCGCCGGAATGCCGGACGCCCTATCTGCGGCATCAGGTCGGAAATGGCCTTCGCCTGCCCGCCGCGCGGGCGCTCGTAAGGCTTGGGAGATTTCTTTCGTCCCGCCTTCGTTCCGGATTTCGGCTTGTCGCTTCCCATTGCGCTGCCGCTCATGCCATAGGCGGCGCGTGGCCGCTATAGTCTCCGATAAATTGCTCGACTGGTACGATGCCCATGCCCGCGACCTGCCGTGGCGTGCGCGACCGGGCGAGCCTGCGCCCGATCCGTATCGCGTGTGGTTGTCCGAGGTCATGCTGCAGCAGACCACGGTTGCGGCGGTGAAGCCCTATTTCGAAGCTTTCACGTCGCGCTGGCCGACTGTCGAAGCGCTCGCTGCCGCTCCCGAGGAAGACGTCATGGCTGCATGGGCGGGGCTGGGATATTATTCGCGGGCCTGCAATCTCGTGAAGGCCGCGCGTGCCGTCGCCGAAATGGGCGGCTTTCCCGATACAGAGGTGGAGCTGCGCAAGCTTCCCGGGCTCGGCGATTATACCGCGGCTGCCGTCGCTGCGATCGCCTTCGGCAGGCGCGCGGTGGTGGTCGATGCCAATGTGGAGCGTGTTGTCTCGCGCCTCTTCTCAATCCGCGAACCGCTGCCCGGATCGCGCAAGGCCATCCGCGCAGCGACCGACGCGATCACGCCGAACAGCCGCGCCGGTGACTTTGCGCAGGCGATGATGGATCTGGGGTCGGGCATCTGCACCGCTCGCGCTCCGAAATGCCTGATCTGCCCGCTCGAGCGCGACTGCAAGGGTAAGGCCGAGGGTGACCCCGCGCTTTTGCCCGTCAAGGCTCCGAAGAAAGCCAAGCCGACCCGTCAGGGCACGGCCTGGTGGATCGAGCGCGAGGGTGCGGTCTGGCTCGTGCGGAGGGAAAGCACGGGCATGCTCGGCGGCATGCGCGCACTGCCCGATGACGGCTGGTCTGCACGCGGCGACGGCTCGGGCGAGGCTCCCATCGAGGGAAGCTGGGAAGCGCGCGGCGTCGTTCGCCACACCTTCACCCATTTCGCCATCGAGCTGTCGGTAGAGCGCCAATCTGGAGCCGGACAGCCGGAAGGCGAGGGCGAGTGGTGGCCGATCGCCGAACTCGACGATGCGGGCCTGCCCACGCTCTTCGCGAAAGCCGCGCGGCTGGTACTGGCCTAGATTACGCCGCCGCCGATGCTGAGGCGGATCGCCGCGATCAGCAGGACGATCAGGCAGAAATTCCTTCCCGAACTGCTCGACGACAGCTGGCCGATGATGATGCCCAGCACGATCAGGGGCAACGCAAGCCAGTTGGCCCAGCCGAGAAGCGGGATGGTCGCCGGGATGACGATCACGAGCGAGACGATTCCGAAAAGGAAGGAGAGTAGATTGAGCATGTGTCTTATATGGGTAGGACAGTTCGCGATTGCAAGCGTTTCAATTCGCAATTGACCGTTCAGCTTCGCGTGCGCATCAAGGCGCGCAGACCAGACCGGAGAGTGATTACATGGCCTTTCGCGAATTCGACACACCCCAGCTTTCCCGCCGCGCGCTCTTCCGCTCCGGAGCATGGCTGGCCGCAGGCACCGCAGCCGCCGGCATTCCGGGTGCTTCGAGCCTGCTGGCGCACGATGTCGGACACGCTTTTCCCGAGCTCGCGAAGCTGACCAGCCGCTATGTTCGCGAGGGCAAGGTCGCCAATCTGATTGTCGCCCTCGGACGCGGTCAGGAAGACATGGCGCATACCGTGGGCGCAGGAACGCTGGCCTTCGGTAGCGACGCGGAAGTGGGGCTCGACACCCTCTATCGCATCTATTCGATGACCAAGCCGATTACCGGCATGGCGACGATGATGTGCATCGAAGACGGCCATTTCGGTCTCGACACGCCGCTTGCGGAAATTCTCCCGGCGTTCGCCGACATGCAGGTGCTGAGGACCCCAGACGGCGCCCTCGACGATACGGTGCCGGCCGAGACGCAGATCACGATCCGCCACCTGCTCACCCATACCGCCGGCCTCAGCTACATCATCGATGCCAAAGGCCCGCTGCTCGGCGAATTCGTGAAACAGGGCCTTGTCGGGGGGCGCGTCAGCCGCATGCCGATCCCTGGCCTGCCGCAGGTCACGCCCGCGCCCTCGCTAGAGGCTTTCGCGGACCGTCTTGCCGAGCTTCCGCTGGTGGCGCAGCCGGGCACGGAATGGATCTATTCGGCCAGCCTCGACCTCCTCGGACGCGTGGTCGAGGTGGCATCGGGGATGAGCTACGAGGACTTCCTGCGCACGCGCATTTTCGAGCCCTGCGGCATGACGAGCACCTATTGGGCAGTGCCCGATAGCGAGCGTGCGCGCATGACGACCAACTACGGATTCCTGGGCACGATGCCGATCCCGGTCGATCCGGGTCCGAGCTCGGTCTTCCTCGACGAGCCGGCCTTCCCGGCTGGCGGCGGCGGGCTCGTTTCCAGCCCGCGCGACTATGACCGCTTCCTTCGCATGCTGCTCGGCTACGGCAAGCTCGGCACGGTGCAGGTCATGGAAAGCGATACCGTGCGCACGGGCGTCTCCAACCTGCTTCCCGCAGGCGTGGACACGGCAGGCACGTGGATCGCCGGACAGGGCTTCGGCGCGGGCGGCCGCTCGACCAATGGCCAGTTCGGCTGGGGCGGTGCGGCAGGCACGCTCGCCGCGGTCGACTTCAAGCTCAACATGCGCACCGGCCTCTACACCCAGTACATGCCGCCCGAGACCTATCCGATCCGCGAGGAATTCATCGCCGCGCTCACAGCCGATCTCCAGGCTGTCGCAGCAGCGGCGGCAGCGTGATGCTGTCCTTCACAGGATCGCATATCGACAGGGCTGACCACGTCCGCGCCGACCCGGAGCGGCTGGCGGGATACATGAACTGGAAGGCGCGACTGCTCGCGCTCGACGGCTTGATGCCCTCGATCGGTGACGACGGCCGGCTGGTCTGGGGCACGCTGGCCGATGCGGCGGAAGATGCCGAGCTCGTATTCCTCGGCCTCGACTATTCGGAGAGCGAAAGCGGCAAGGCCTGCTTCGCTGCCGTGCCGCCCAAGGGCGATGCGTCACCGCGCATGGCGAACCCGCAGCTCTGGTCGCTCATGTCGACGCTCCAGCCTTCGGACCTCGCGGCTTATGGCGGTGCGCGCAGCATTGTAGACTGGCACGCACGCCACCGCTTTTGCGCCCAATGCGGCGGCCCGACCGAGATCGCCAAGGGCGGATGGCAGCGCAATTGCACCGCCTGCGGCATGAACCATTTCCCGCGCACCGATCCGGTTACGATCATGCTTGTCGAATATGACGGCAAGCTGATGCTAGGCCGCGGTCTCGGCTGGCCCGAGGGTGCGTTCTCGGCGCTCGCTGGCTTCGTCGAGCCAGGCGAGAGCATCGAGGAGGGTGTCGCGCGCGAGGTGCTGGAGGAAAGCGGCGTGAAGGTCCGCGATGTCAGCTATGTCGCGAGCCAGCCCTGGCCGTTCCCCAGCCAGCTGATGATCGGCTGCCACGCCTACGCCGATGACGATGCGCTCACCATCGACGAAACCGAGATGGCCGAGATCAACTGGTACACGCACGAGGAGGTGAAGGCCTCGCTCGCCGGAGAAGGACCGTTCAGGGCGCCGCCGCCGCATGCTATAGCACATCACCTCATGCATTGGTGGATACACAGATGACCCAGCCCCGTAAGCTCACGATCGACATCTGGTCGGATGTCATGTGCCCCTGGTGCCTTGTCGGCTGGGGCAATCTGAAACAGGCGCTGGGCCAACTCGACGGCGAACTGGACGCGGACATCCGCTGGCACGCCTTCGAGCTCAATCCCGACATGCCCGAAGAGGGCGAAGAGCGAACCGCGCATATCGCACGCAAATACCGCCGCACGATCGAGCAGTCGAAACAGGTGCAGGGCCAGATGCGACAGGCGGCAGAGCAGGCCGGTGTCAGCCTCGATTACGAAGGTGAAGCGGACCCCGCGCCAGATGCGATGATGTGGAACACCTTCGCCGCGCATCGCCTGCTGACCTGGGCGATCGAGGAGCACGGAGCCGAAAAGCAGACCGAGCTCAAGCTCGCGCTCTTCGAAGCCCACTTCAACCACCGCCGCCGCATCGGAGAGCGTGAAGTGTTGCTCGACGTGGCCGAAGAAGTCGGTCTCGACCGCGCTGCCGCTGCAGCCGCGCTCGACGACGAGGAACTTGCCCGCAAGACCCGCGTCGAGGAACGCGCCGCAATGGAAATGAACATCACTGGCGTTCCCGCGATGATCGTCGAAGGCCGCTTCATGATCCCGGGCGCGCAGCCGCCCGAGGCTTATGTCAACGCGCTGCGCCGTGTGGCGGAGAAGACTGCGGCCGTTGCCGAGGGGTGATGTCCCTTTACTACGCTGTTCTCTGCTTCCTGACCTGAATTTGCGCGGTGCCCGAGCCTCGGGCATGATGGCGTCCCGTTCGGGGATCGTGAGAGGGAGGTGTCGAATGCAAAAGCAGTCGCGTTTATTGATGGGCGTCCTGGCAATTGCTGGCTTGCTGGTTTCACCGGCCTTGCGAGCCCAGGATATTTCGTCGTTACCCCTACCGCTGCAATACAAGATCGCTGTCGCCAAAGAGGCTTGTGCCGAATTTGACGGCGGGGAATTCGCACTCGAGTGGGGAGCGATAGAAAGAGTGGACCTTGATGGCGATCTGGTCGCCGACTGGGTCTTGAATGAAAGCGGTTTCGCCTGTTCCTCCGCCGCATCGCTTTACGGTGGGACCGGCGGCAACATGTCCCATTTCCTGGTCGACGGACAGGTCAGCTCGTTGCTCAACCAAGGCTGGGAAGTCGTGAGCCACGGGCGCTACCGAGTGGTGCTTGCCAACGTCCACGGATCGCAATGTGACGGGATCAACCCCACGCCATGCGTTACCTCAAGCGTTTGGGACGGAGAAGCCAAGGAGTGGCGTTCGGCATCAGCGGATTGGGAGTGACCCGTCCATCAGGACTGCCTTGCTGAGGCCTGTCCGCGGCGGGCCAGCGCCAAATTTGCAAAATCGAGGTTCTGCTGCTCTTCTGCCTGTTGCCTTCGAGCATGCATGGGGAACCACGATGAAGCATTTCGCAATTGGGGCCGTACTCGCTCTTTCTCTAGCCGGGTGTTCTCCCGAAGCGCCCCAGGCGGAACGTTCTCAGGAAAACGTGCTCGAGCTCGAGGTGCAGGGACTTTCGTTTGTCGGTCCCGACACGATCAAGTCCGGCTGGACCACAATTCGAGTGATCAACAATGGTGGGATGACGCACCACGCACTGGTATATCGACTGCCCGACGGGATCACTGCCGAGATGGTGGACGAACAGATCGTCGTTCCTATCCAGCAAAGCCTGACAGCAGCAATTGCCGGAGACACGAAGAAGGCGGCCGAGATCGCGGCAACTATGCCAGCCTGGGTTGGCGATCTCATCTGGCTTGGCGGCCCAGGCATGATGTCCGATGGTGTCACCGGCGAGGCGACTATGTACCTGGAACCGGGCAACTACATCGTCGAATGCTACGTGAAGACCAACGGCGTCCAGCATAATTACAATCCCGAGCCCGGCGAATTCGGCATGGTGTTCCCGCTGACGGTAGTCGCCGAAGACGGCGGAATGTCCGAACCCGAAGCGAATGTGACGCTGACGCTTTCGAACAGCGGCTACGAGATCTCGGAAGGCGCATTCGTTACCGGCGAAAACTCGGTGCGGGTGAACTTCGCAGAGCAGCAACTTTACAACAATTTCGTCGGCCACGACGCGCATGTCTTCCGCATCGACGAGGATACGAATGTCGACGCGGCGGCAAGATGGCCGGACTTCTTCCCGACAGATGGCCAGCAGACACCAGCGCCTGCGCGATTCGTGGGCGGCATTCACGACATGCCGGAAGGCACCACCGGCTATTTCAAACTTACGCTGGAGCCGGGCGATTACGGGATTACGGCGGAAATTCCCGATGCGCAGGAGAAAGGTTTCTTCGAACGCTTCTCTGTCGCGGCAGTAGAGTAACGCAGCAGTCCTCCTGACGGGCCAAGACAAACGCCCCACCGGCACAAACCGGCGGGGCGTCGCTCGCTGTGAATTGGTCAGGCGCGCTTAGTTCGAGCGGCTGTCCTGCATTGCCTGAAGGGTCTTCTCGCCCTTCATCGCGTCCTGCGCGGGATTGTCGGAGCCCGTTTCCGGCTCGCGATTGTCGGGATCGAAGGCGCGGTTCAGCTCTCCGCGCGAGCCGACCTGGCGGTTCACTTCGCCGCCAGACGAACTCTGCTGCGAGGGCGTGTCGTATTCGGTGAGTTCGTCGATAAGTTCGTTATCGGGGTGCATGGATTGGCGTTCGGGCATGAGAATATCTCCTTTGCCCAATCAACGCCCAAGTCGCTGATAACGATCCGCAATTCGTCGCACGCGAGGCCCGTCCGGGCCAGCGGCTAGAGCCGGTGGCAGATCACGATCACGCGCATGATCCCGGGCTCGTTGCTGAAGACGCCGGTGGCGTGGCCCGTTTCGACCTCTTCGAGTACGGCCTTGACCGGCTTGGGTATCTTCCACGCGGGCACCCAGCGGTTCTTGCGGATGTCCGCGCCAAGCGCCTCGCCCACCTCGCGGGCATCGCCGCAATCGCGGATCGTCTGGGTCTCTTCGCGGAATCGCTGGAGCGGAACCTCTCCGCTTTTGACCGACAGCTGCATGAGATGGAAATGGGTGCCGGTCCCCGAGCGGGCCCCGATGGTGGACTGGGCGGATAGAATTCCGGGCGCGCTAGCGACCAGTGCCGCTGCTGCCATCACGCTTGCTTTCAAACAGGTCTTCGCATGTCCCATGCCGTCTCTCCTCCGGCTAGCCACTCGGGACCTCGGAGAAGTCGGGCGGCTGCGGTGCGACAACCTACACGAATGGCGGAAGAGCGCGAATCCGCGTCAGATCAGGCCGAGCCGTTCCAGCTTTCCGGCGAGCTTGCCGGGCAGGGCATCGCCGATGTCCTCACCCGGTGCGAGATCGCGCGGCGGTTCGCCCTTGAGGTAGCGCCAGCCCTGGTGTGCGCGCTTGGGGCGGGGATGGACGCGGATCAGTTCGGGCTTGAGGTCGATCGACCAGCGCCCGGTCTTGGTCTCGCTGAAGCCGAGGATCTCGCTGCGCGCAACGATGGCGTGCTGGTGGATCCAGTAGAGCGAGCCGCCGATGCACTGTTCCCACTTGGTGGGGCGATAGCGCGTCGTCAGGTTGGGGCTGCGCCGCTGCGCATACCAGCTTTCGATATCGTTATACGACTGCGCGCCGAAGGCGATCTTGGTCAGGTGAAGCGGCATGGGCGCTTAATCTAGGCAATCGGTCGGGGTCCTCAACCCCTTCAGACGACCTGCATCGCCACGGCAAGGCCGAGGAAGGCGAAGAAGCCCATCGAATCGGTGATCATGGTCACGAAGACGCTGGAAGCCACTGCGGGGTCTTGGTCCAACCGGTCGAAGGCCACGGGCACAAGCACACCTGCAAGTCCCGCCGTCACCACGTTGATCACCATCGCCAGCGCGATCACCGCGCCGAGCAGCGGCGTGAAGATCACGGCCGTCGCCGCCCCGATCAGGATCGCGATGGTAAGGCCGTTGAGGAATGCCACGCGCAGTTCCTTGGTAAGGATGCGCCGCGTGTTGCTGCTGGTAAGCTGGTTCATCGCGATGGCGCGCACGGTCACGGCCATGGTCTGCGTCCCCGCATTGCCGCCGATGCTGGCGACGATGGGCATGAGCACGGCGAGAGCGACCAGCTTCTCGATCGCAGAACCGAACAGCGCGATGATGAGCGATGCCACCAGCGCCGTGCCGAGGTTCGCCACCAGCCAGCGCACGCGGCTGGAGTATGCCTCGCGGATCGGCTCATTGATGTCGCCTTCGCCGGCACCCGACATCAGCAGGGCGTCCTCGCCCGCTTCTTCGGCGATGATGTGGACGATGTCGTCGACCGTCATCTGGCCCACGAGGCGACCGTCATCGTCAATTACGGCGGCGCTGATCAGGCCGTATTTCTGGAACATCAGCGCGACCTCTTCCTGGTCGAGCTCCGCGGGGATCAGCGTCTGGTCGCGCTTCATCACGTCACCCAGCGCCACTTCGCGCGGCGTGCGCAGGACCCACGAGAGCTGGCAGGTGCCGACCGGGTGCATGCGCTGGTCGATCACGAAGACCTCGAAGAAGTCGCCCGGAAGGTCGCGCTCCTCGCGCAGGAAGTCGATCAGGTCGCCGACCGTGATGTGTTCGGGGACAGCCACGAACTCGCGGCTCATCAGGCGTCCGGCGGTCTCTTCCGGATAGGCGAGCGCGGTCTCGATCGCGGTGCGGTCTTCCGGATCGAGTTCGGCGAGGATGGCCTTCTGGTCGTCCTCGTCCAAATCCTCGATCAGCTGGACGGCGTCATCGGTCTCGAGCTGCTCGGCAATCTGCGCCACCGCGTCGGCGGGCAGCGCCTCCATCATCTCCTCGCGCACGTAGTCGTTGAGTTCGGCAACGACTTCGCTGGTCATCAGGTCGGTGATGGCCGTGGCAAGCTGGTGGCGCTCGTCCTTTTCGAACAGCTCGAGAAGGTCGGCGACGTCGGCAGGGTGGAGCGGTTCGACAAGGTCGTAGACCTGCGCCGTTTCACCGGCATCCAGCGCGTCTTCGACCGAGCGGACGAACTCGCGCTTGAGCGTGTTCTCCTCGTCCATGCGTTCGTCGTCGATGCGATCGTCCGGACGACCGCCTTCGTCCGGCGTTTCCGCCAGCATCACGTCGTCCTCGGGGATGCGATCGTCCTCCGCCATGGGGCGAAACCTCTAGGCACAAGGACATAGAAAGCAAGCAGAGGGTGACATGAGGCTGTGAAAGCCTATGTAGGCGCCAACCGAATTACAGGAGACACTTCAATGGCCGACAAGCTGACCTTCACCCTCGATACCGGCGATGGCGAGAACAAGGACGTAGTCATCAAGCTGCGCCCCGACCTTGCCCCGGGCCATGTCGAGCGCATCACCACGCTTGCCGGCGAAGGCTTCTACGACGGCGTCGTCTTCCACCGCGTGATCCCCGGCTTCATGGCGCAGGGTGGCGATCCGACCGGCACCGGCATGGGCGGCAGCGACAAGCCCGACCTCAAGGCCGAATTCAACAGTGAGCCGCACACCCGCGGCACCTGCTCGATGGCCCGCACCCAGGTGCCCGACAGCGCCAACAGCCAATTCTTCATCTGCTTCGACGACGCCGAATTCCTCGACGGCCAGTACACCGTCTGGGGCCAGGTCGAGAGCGGCATGGAACACGTCGACGCGCTGCCCAAGGGTGAGCCGCCGGCAAACCCGGGCAAGATCGTGAAGGCGACTGTTTCGTAAGCCTCGCGAACATAGACTGAAGGAAGGGCGGCCAAGTGCCGCCCTTCTCATTGTAGGAACCCACCGTTTTCGCTATGTGCGCCCGCCTGTCATGAAACCGACCAATTCCCCCAAGACCTACAGGGTCAAGAGCTTCGGCTGCCAGATGAACGTCTATGACGGCGAGCGCATGGCCGAGATGCTGGGCCAGCAGGGCATCGTGCCTGCGCCCGAGGGCGAGGATGCCGACCTCGTCGTGCTCAATACCTGCCACATCCGCGAGAAGGCGGCGGAGAAGGTCTATTCGGACATCGGCCGCATCTCCAAGGCGGGCGCGGAAGCGGGCAAGACGCCGCTGATCGCAGTCGCGGGCTGCGTCGCGCAGGCCGAGGGCGAGGAGATCATGAAGCGCTCTCCTGCGGTCAGCATGGTCGTCGGTCCGCAGGCCTATCACCGACTGCCCGAAATGCTCGACAAGGCGGTGAAGGGCGAGCGGGCGACCGACACCGACATGCCCGCCATCGCCAAATTCGCCGCATTGCCCGAACGCCGCCGCACTAATCCGGCGAGCTTCCTCACCGTGCAGGAAGGCTGCGACAAGTTCTGCACCTATTGCGTTGTGCCCTATACGCGCGGCGCGGAAATCAGTCGTCCTTACAGCGACTTGGTCACCGAAGCGAAGAAACTGGTCGATGCGGGCGCGAAAGAAATCACGCTGCTCGGGCAGAATGTCTCGGCATGGTCGGGCGAGGACGAGAAGGGCCACACGGTAGGCCTCGCAGGCTTGATCCGCGACCTTGCGAAGGTCGATGGCCTCGCACGCATCCGCTACACCACCAGCCACCCCGCCGACATGGACGACGATCTGATTGCCGCGCATGGCGAGATCGACAAGCTCATGCCCTTCCTCCACCTGCCGGTGCAGGCGGGCAGTGACCGTGTCCTCAAGGCCATGAACCGCAGCCACACGGCTGAGAGCTATCTCAAGCTGCTCGACCGCTTCCGTGCTGCGCGGCCCGACCTTGCGCTGTCGGGCGACTTCATCGTCGGCTTCCCCGGCGAAACTGACGCCGAGTTCGAGGAGACACTCGCGCTGGTCGACGAGGTGAAATACGCGCAGGCATTCAGCTTCAAGTATTCGCCGCGCCCCGGTACGCCCGCCGCCACGATGGACGGTCAGGTGGCGAAGGAAGTGATGGATGAGCGCCTCCGGCGCCTCCAGGCCGCGCTCAACCGCGACCAGCTGGCTTTCAACGAGGCAAGCGTCGGACGGACATGCGAAGTCCTCGTGGAGCGCAAGGGCAAGCATCCGGGTCAGTGGCTCGGCAAGTCGCCCTGGTTGCAGAGCGTATGGTTCGAAGGCGATGCCGCGATCGGCGACCTGGTGCAGGCCGAACTGGTCGAGGCAGGCCCCAACTCGCTGGCCGGCAAGCTGCGCGAGACTGTCGCGGCCTGATCAGCCTTCCGGGGCGACCTCGGGCTCGAGGTCGATGAATTCCGGCATCTCGGCAATCAAGACCTCACCCGTCGTCTCGGTCATCTCCGCCGGAGCGACCGTGGGATTGGACGGATAGGCCTCTCCGTCGAACTTCATCAGCGCATTGCCCGACGCACCGCCTCCGCCGGAGATGGCCACGGTAATGTCCTTCCAGCCGTTGGTGCCGCTCTCCAATACGGTCACCGGAGTGCGCGACACGCTGATGTCGCCGACCTTGCGCCACATCGGCCCGGCCGGTGTGAGAACCAGCGTCGGGCACCCGCCCGTACCGCAGAAATAGGGAGCGGCGAGATATACGATCGCCTCGTCAGCGCCATCTCCGTCAAGATCGCTCCATGCCAGCGCGTAGCGCATGCTTCCGGCCTCCGGATACTCCTGCAGCAGGAAGTGCCGGATGTCGTCTTCGCGCGTCGGCGTCGACACTTCAGCCGCTTCGGTCTCGGGAGCATCGACCTCAGGTGCTTCGGCGGTCTCGTTGCCCGACGAACAAGCGGCAAGGGCTACGAAGGAAGCGGCGGCGAGGGCAACACGAAACATCTGCATTCTCCCGGTACTGCGAGTCGGAGCGGGAGTGTGAGCGCGCCTCAAACGCATGACAAGCCGGTTACTTTCCACCGTCACGACAGCGCCCGACTTGCACCTGCCGACCGGAGGCGTAGATTCCGACTCGCAGATACGCGAAAGGAGCAAATGGCTCGCAAACCAGCACGGCAGGCCGACCCGGTCCTGACCAAACCGCCAGCACCGCAGCGCGAAGTGCGCCGCGCCCAGATCGACCTCGAATTCGAGAACCAGAGCCTCCTCGGCGCGCTTTTCGGACAGTTCGATGCCAATCTAGTGCAGGTCGAAAACCGGCTGGGAGTGTTCATCTCCGCCCGCGGCAACGCGATCCATATCGAAGGCCCTGAAGACAGCGTCGCCCGCGCACGCGATGTTCTGAACGAAATGTACGACCGCCTCGCCATGGGGCAGGATCTCGACCAGGGCGCGATCGAATCTCTGATCGCGATGTCGAACGAGCCGACTCTCGACGGCATCATGGACGGCAAGCCCGAAGGCCCGCCGATCATGATCCGCACGCGCCGGAAGACCATCGTTCCGCGCAGCGCCATGCAGGCGACCTACATGCGTAGCCTCGTGCGCGACGACATCATCTTCGCGCTGGGCCCGGCAGGTACCGGAAAGACCTACCTCGCCGTGGCGCAGGCGGTGAGCCAGCTGATTAACGGCAGCGTCCAGCGCCTGATCCTCTCCCGACCGGCGGTGGAGGCGGGCGAGAAGCTCGGCTTCCTTCCCGGCGACATGAAAGACAAGGTCGATCCTTACCTGCGCCCGCTCTATGACGCGCTCTATGACTGCATGCCGCCCGAACAGGTCGAGCGGCGTCTGGCATCGGGTGAGATCGAGATCGCGCCCATCGCCTTCATGCGCGGCCGCACGCTGGCCGACGCCTTCGTCATCCTAGACGAGGCGCAGAACACCACGCGCGAGCAGATGAAGATGTTCCTCACCCGCTTCGGCCAGAACAGCCGCATGGTCATCTGCGGCGACCCGCGTCAGGTCGACATTCCCGGTGGTGACGGCATGAGCGGCCTTGCCGATGCGGTCGGGAAGCTGGAAGGCGTCGAGGGTTTCGGCACCATCCGCTTCACTGCCGCGGACGTCGTGCGCCACCCGATCGTCGGGCGTATCGTGGAGGCCTACGAGGGGCCTGCAGCTTGAGTGATTTGAAGGTTGTGAAGGTCGTTGACAGTCCTGACGACTCCGAGTGTGTCCGGATCCTTCAACGGAAGGATGGACGTTTCACTTTTCATCTCAACAGGCGGACGGTTGAGGGTGAGTGGGGCGACGGCTTGGACCTCGGAATATACGACTCTGCGTTGACCGCTGAAACAGAAGCGCGCCAGAGAATTGCTTGGATGCGTGAAAGCTTCAACTGATGGACCTCGATATCGAAATCGATGGATGGCCTGATGCCGAGGACTGGGAGTTCCTTTCGCAAAAGGCCCATGAGGCTATCGCGCTGGTCGAGCCTGCGCTTGCACACCCGCGCCTGACGACCAGCGTATTGTTCACGTCGGACGAGCAGGTGCACGAACTCAACAAGGAATGGCGCGGCAAGGACAAGCCGACCAATGTGCTTTCATTCCCCATGCTCGAGCGTGAGGACCTGCTAGAACTGGGCGAGGACGGGCCACCCGAAATGCTGGGCGATATCGCGCTCGCATTCGGGACCTGTGAGCGCGAGGCGGGCGAGAAAGGCATCAGCCTTGCGGATCACACGACGCACCTTCTCGTTCACGGATTCCTGCATCTTGCAGGCCATGACCACGTCGATTCAGACGAGCAGGCAGCGGCGATGGAAAAACTCGAGATCGAAGCGCTTGCAAAACTGGGTATCGCGGACCCATATGGGGATCGCGACAAATAGGAGTACGCAACCGGCCCATGGCCAATTCTTCACCCCCCGCCGGAGACGCGGAGAGTAGCAGCGGGCTTTGGCCCGCAATCCGCAAATTGTTCGACCCCGAAAGCGGCGAGCGCTCACTGCGCGCGCAGCTGGAAGAAGCTATCGACGAGCACGAGGGCGAGAACGGCAGCGAAGACACCGAGGACACCGCCAAGGGCGATCTTTCGGGCGTCGAGCGTCAGATGCTCCGCAACCTCCTGCACTTCAGCGAGCACGATGCCGACGATGTCGCCGTGCCGCGCGGCGAAATCATCGCGGTCAATGCCGATGCCAGCTGGGACGAGGTTGTCGCGACCTTTTCCGAGCATGGCCATTCGCGCATGCCGGTCTATCGCGGCCAGCTCGACGATGTGATCGGCATGATCCACATCAAGGACATCTTCCCGTTCCTCGCGGAAAAGAAGACGCCGCCGCCCGACTGGACGGTGCTGATGCGACAGCCGCTCTACGTGCCGCAAACGCGCAACGCGCTCGATGTGCTGGCGGATATGCGTTCGCACCGGATGCACCTCGCGATCGTGCTCGACGAATTCTCCGGCACCGATGGCATCATCACCATCGAGGACCTGGTGGAAGAGATCGTCGGGGAGATCGAGGACGAGCACGACGACGCGCCCGAGGAATGGATCGCTTCGATCGGTGAAGGCATGTGGGACTGCGACGCCCGCGCCGAGCTGGACGATGTCGCCGAACGCATCGACCCGCGCCTCGCGGAGGTCGAGGAATCGGTCGACACGCTGGGCGGTCTTGCCTTCGTGCTGGCCGAACAGGTCCCGCCGGTAGGAGCGGTCGTGGAACATCCGAGCGGCTGGCGGATAGAAATCACCGATGGTGATGAAACTCATGTTACGCGGCTTCGGCTGCACGAGCCCAAATCGGCAGACGGCGAAGGCTGATCACTTGCGTGGAATTGCACAAACTTTCCGAATGCCACTCGACAGTGCGCGTCCGGGGCAATAGGCGGATTTCGAAATGGCAGTCCGTCGCCTACCTCCGCTCCGCGCCCTAGAAGCCTTTGTCCGCACCGTGCGCCTGGGCTCGGCGCGCGCTGCAGCGGACGAACTCGGTCTCAGCCCCTCGGCACTGTCCCGCCGCATCGGCAATCTCGAAGATTTCGTCGGCAAGAAGCTCTTCACGCGCGCGCGCCAGGCAATGTCGCTGACCGACGATGGCCATGCATTCTACGAGGCGGTCAATCCGCAGCTCGAGGCGCTGGCGAGGGCGGTGGAGAGCCAGTCGGAAAACCTTTCCGTCCTGCGCCTCCATCTCGGCGTCCTCCCGCTCTTCGGAAGCCAGCGCCTGTTCCCGCGCCTTGCCGAGCTGCGTGCACGCCATCCGCTGCTCCATATCGATATCGATACCGGCCCGCATCTCGAGGATCGCGTGGGCGATACCCTCGATGCGGCGATCATCCTGTCGCGCGGTCCTGCGAGCGGGCTCCACGCGGTCCGGCTCGATTTCAACATGGTGCACGCGATCGCGAGCAAGGAACTGGCCGCGAAGCTGGGCGACAAGCCCGACCAGGAGGTTCTCGCCAAGCAGACCTTCCTGATCCACAACGAGCTGCCTGAGAGCTTCCGCGCGTGGAAGGACGAGCTCGATATGCACGATCTCGAGCCGACAGCGATCGACCAGTACGATTCCGGCCAGCTCATGCTGGAAGCCGCAGCGCAAGGCCTCGGTATCGCGATCATGCATGACGACCACCTCAAGCGCGCAGCGGATTCGCGCCTTACCGATCTCTTCGGTGTCGAGGTGGAGAGCCCCTACAGCTACTGGTTCGTGTGCAAGCCGACAGCGCTGGAAGAACGCCCGGTGCGGCTCTTCCACGACTGGCTGGTCAACGCCGGACTCTAGTCGTAGCCGATCCCTTCGGGCGGCTTGTACCTCACTGCATCGACAACGTGCTGGTAGTCGCGCAGCGGCTTACCGAGGTTCGCCACGAGCCGTTCCTCGATCTCTTCCCGCGCCTTGGCTGCAATCGCCTTGCGCCCGTGGTGGTCCTCGGGACTGAAGGGCTCGAGATAATGGATCCGCAGCCTGAACGTGCCCGAGCGCGCCATGACGCGCATCGCATTGTGCAGCCCGCTTTCCTCGCCGACCCATGCGATCTCTTCCGAGTGCACGCCGTAATCGACGACGGCCGGCTGGACGAGGACACCGGGTGGTGGCGGCTCGAGCACCGAGATCATCGATGACTTGAACGGCAGCAGCGAATGACCGTCCGTCACCGTCCCTTCGGGAAAGACCGTGACCGACCAGTTGTCCTGCAGGGCATCCTTCAGCGCGTTTATCTGCTCGGCAACACCCATGCGGTGCTCGCGCTTGACGAAGACGGTGCGATTGAGGCGGCAGAGCCAGCCGATGACCGGCACCTGGCTCAATTCCCACTTGGCGACGAAGGCCGTACCGCTCGCTCCCGCCATCGCGAGGATGTCGAACCATGAGACATGATTGGCGATGAAGAAGACGTCGCGCTTCAACGGTGTTCCGACGACTTCGACCTTGGCTCCGGCAACTCGCGCCGTGTAGCGCAGGAACAGCATCGGGAAGGGCGAGCCGTAGGCAAAGATGCGGTAGATGTAATGGAGCGGCACGAAAACCATCAGCAACGCGATGATGCCGATGGTCCGCAGGATGAAGCGAATCCAGCCGAAGATGGTCAGCGGAACGTTCTCGCCGCGCGCGGCGGCCAGTCGCTTCTCGGTATAGCGGGCTAGCTTGCGCTCAGCTTTCGCGGTCGAGCCGGACGCCATAAAGTTCCATGCGGTGGTCGACGAGGCGATAGCCCAGCTTTTCGGCAATCTGCTTCTGCAGCGCCTCGAGCTCGGGGTCGACGAATTCGACGACCTTGCCGGTTTCGACGTCGATCAGGTGATCGTGATGCGCTTCGGGCGCCGCTTCGTAGCGCGCACGGCCGTCGCCGAAGTCGTGCCGGTCAAGGATGCCGGCCTCTTCGAACAAGCGCACGGTACGATAGACCGTGGCGATCGAAATGCCCGGGTCGATCTTGTTGGCGCGTTCGTGAAGCATTTCGACATCGGGGTGGTCATCGCTTTCGGACAGCACTTTCGCGATGACGCGACGCTGTTCGGTGATGCGCAAGCCCTTGTCGGCGCAGAGTTGCTCGAGATCGATACGCTGGTGCAATTCGACTTCCTGAATGAATAACGCCCCGCACCCTTATCGGGCCGGGGCGTCTATCTCAAGGCGAACCGAAAGGCTTTATGCAGCCTTCTTGCGACCGCGCTTCTGTCCGGGCTTGCGGCCGAGGCCGATCTTCTTGGCCAGGTCGCGGCGCGTATCGGCGTAATCGGGTGCGACCATCGGGTAATCGGCGGCAAGATCCCAGCGCTGGCGATACTCGTCAGGTGTCATGTCGTGTTCGGTCGACAGGTGGCGCTTGAGCATCTTCATCTTCTTGCCGCAGTCGAGGCAAATGATGTGATCCTTCTTGACCGAAGCGCGGACCGAAACTGCCGGATCAGGGCGGATTTCTTCGGCTGCACCGCCGGTTCCGAGGCCCGAAAGTGCCGAATACACGTTCGAAATAAGGGCAGGAACATCATCAACTGCCACGCTGTTATTCGATACGTGTGCTGCGACGATATCCGAGGTTAGCGTAATCAACGTTTCCGACATGTCGACTTCAAATTCATCCATCTGCATACTCCCCATCTATAGTGGCCGTATGCTTCGTTTTTACCGCTGTCTACTGGAAATTGTAAAAATCCGCCATCATTGTCGCGTGCTTACAACTTGAGGCGGAAATACAGCCTGTCAGGGCAGCGATTTGGCGAATGTGAGCGCGTCGATCGGGGTCCCGAGGACGGTGCGATAGTATTCGTGCCGAATACCGATCTGCTCGAATCCAGCATTGCGGTAGAAATTCTCCGCCGGATTGTTCGCCCGCATTTCAAGAAACACTTTGGCCGCATCGCGTTCAGCGGCGCTGGCAATGAAACGCTCGAGGAGCTTGCGGCCGAGCCCGCGTCCACGGAAGTCGGGACGGATGGCAATAAGCAGGAGTTCGATTTCATCTGCCGCCTGCCGGGCAAGAACAAAGCCGACCGCGGATTCGCCATCACTGCAGGGACCGCCGTCCTCATTGGCGAGCAACATGTATGTCGACGGGGTCAGGAGCGAATCTTCGACTTGCCGGCGCGTCCAAGCTTCGCGGAAGTGGGGGTCGAAAGCCTCCTCCATCACCTCCATCAGCTTGTCGAGATCGGTCATCGGCCGGGCGCCTTCGCGTCGGGTGCGCGGCCATAGATCGGAGAAAGGTCCGTGAGCAGCAATTGCTCGGGGACCAAGAGAGCGAAGCGCGCATCGGGCAGGAGGCTGATGCTTTCGACCTCTCGGCCAGCTTCCTCGGCGAATGCATCAGCGCGGTTGCCTGCAACTGCAGGTGACCGGATCACGCCAACGGCTTCGGCCGGGACAAGCGAAGCGAGCTCTGTGGCAGGCAACCCACCTTCATCGAATTCCTGGACGAACCACTCGCCGTGGCCGCCGTTCATGCAAATGCCGAGAGGGCCGGGCTTTTTCTGGCGAGCGGTCGCAGCGACCAGCGCCAGCGTGGGAAAGCCCCGGACCTCGGCGCCCCAGGCGAGGCCCAGCGCGCGTGCTGCCGCCAGCCCGATCCTGACGCCGGTAAAGCTTCCCGGGCCAAGCGAGACACGGATGTGATCGGCGCGGCCCTTACCAGGCAGTTCGCCGATCATCGGGACGAGCCTCTCGGCATGGCCACGGCCAAGCTCGACATGGCGCGCATCGACGAGCGCGCCGTCTTCGAAGAGGGCAACGGAACAGGCCTCGGTGGCCGTTTCTATCGCGAGTGTTCGCATGGTCCGCGCCCTGCCTCAGCCGGGCGCGGCCTGCAAGTCAGACGATCGAATTGAACTTGTCGAAATCGGGCCGCGGGCTACGGTCGAAGATCGTCGTCTTGTCGCCGTAGCCGATCGCGCAGACCCAGTCGGCACGGTGCCGCGGGCTGTCGGCGAAGAAATGATCGGTGATCTTGTCGAGGTCGACGCCCGACATCGGGCCGCAATCAAGACCGATCGAGCGGGCTGCGAGCATGAGGTAGGCGCCCTGCAGCGCTGAATTGCGCGCCGCGCCTTCCTTGCGACCTTCCTCGTCACCCTCGAACCAGCTCTTCGCGTCGGTGTGCGGGAAGAGCCACGGGAGCTCTTCATGGAAGTCGATATCGTAGCCGATGATCACGACCACGGGAGCAGTCTTTATCTTCTCCTGATTGCCCTCGGATGCCATCTCGGCAAGCTTGTCACGCGATTCCTGCGACTTGCACCAGACGAAGCGACCGGGCTGCATGTTGGCCGAGGTCGGGCCCATTTTCAGCAGCTCGTGGATCTGGTGGATCTGCTCGTCGCTGACTTCCTTGTCATGCCAGCCATTGTAGCTGCGCGCCTCGCGGAAAATCTGATCGAGAGCGTCTGCCGAGAGCGTGTTGTCGTGGAACTGCTTGGTCATGGAAATCCTTGGTTCTGGCGCAGACGAAAATCAGGCTGCGCGGACTTCAACGACCTCGGGCACGTAATGTTTCAGCAGCCCCTCGATGCCGTGCTTGAGCGTGGCGGTGGAGGAGGGGCAGCCCGAGCAGGCGCCCTGCATCTGGAGGTAGACGATGCCGTCCTTGAAGCCGCGGTACTGGATATCGCCGCCATCGCCCGCGACGGCGGGGCGCACGCGCGTTTCCAGCAATTCGTTGATCTGGGCGACGATGTCGGCATCTTCCTCGCGCTCTTCAACGAGCAGTTCCTCGTCTTCGGGCGGGACGGCAATGCCGCCGGCGCTGCCGGGAGCGAAGAGCGGGGCCTCGGAAACGAAGTGATCGAGCAGGATCGAAAGCACCTGCGGCTTGAGATCGCTCCAGCTGACGCCGGGTGCAGCGGTCACCGTCACGAAGTCGCCGCCGAAGAACACGTTCACGACCTCGCCGGTGTCGAAAATGGCCTGCGCGAGCGGGCTCGCCTCGGCAGCTTCGGGCGATGCGAATTCGCGCGTTCCCTGTCCCATCACCGGGCGGCCCGGCAAGAACTTGAGGCTGGCGGGGTTCGGGGTCGTTTCGGTCTCGATGAACATGGCCGCGATGTAGGAGCGGGGCCCTTGGAGGACAAGCCATTCTTGGCCCGCAGCGGCGAAGCATCTCTTTCATTCACTGGCGCTTCACTTGGGGCTCGCCTATATGCCTGTCATGACCGACTTTTCGCGCGCCGCACGGCGTCTCGCGCTCTTCCTTCCCGCACTGCTGCTCGTCCCGCAGACGCTGCCGGCGCAGGACTATCCGGCACCCGCAAGCGTGCAGGCCGAGGACGAAGTTCCTTGGATCTACGAGAACAGCGATGTTCCGCGCGACGAGGAATGGGTCTTCGGCAAGCTCGACAATGGCCTGCGTTACGGCGTGCGCGAGAACGGCGTGCCGCCCGGACAGGTCTCGATCCGTGTTCGTATCGATGCTGGATCGCTCCACGAAGAAGATAGCGAGCTGGGCTTTGCCCATTTGCTCGAACACCTGCTGTTCCGTGAAAGCCAGTACCTCGGGCCGGCGGAAGCCATTCCGCGCTGGCAGAAGCTGGGCGCGACCTTCGGCAGCGACACCAATGCCGAGACGAGCCCGACCCACACCGTCTACAAGCTCGACCTGCCGAATGTGGACCCTGCGAAGTTCGAGGAAAGCATGATGCTGATCTCGGGCATGGTCCGTGGCCCCGTGCTGAGCGATGCCAATGTGCGCGCCGAAGTCCCCATCGTGCTCGCCGAGAAGCGTGAGCGTGGTGGCGTTTCAGAGCGTGTTTCGGAGGCAAACCTCCAGACCCTGTTCGCCGGCCAGCGCATGGCAGAACGCATCACCATCGGCACCGAGGACACGCTGCGCGCAGCCAATGGCACGTCGGTCGAAGCCTTTTACGATCGCTGGTATCGCCCGGAAAACACCGTGATCTCGGTGGTCGGCGATCTCGACCCCAACTTGCTGGCCGCGATGGTCGAGAAGTACTTCGACGGCTGGGAAGGCAAGGGCCCGTCAGTGGACGCGCCCGATTTCGGCGATCCGGTGGCGCCTCAGGGGGCCGATCCGGCGAACCCGGTAGGCGATGTGGCTGTCATCGTCGAGCCGACGCTGCCGCGCAGCTTCACCTATGGATATTTCCGTCCCTGGCGGCAGGTGAACGACACGATCATCTACAATGAAGGTCGCCTTGAAGAGCAGCTGGCTCTGCTGCTGATCAACCGTCGTCTCGAAGCGCGGGCGCGCGCTGGCGGAAGCTACCTCTATGCACAGGCGAGCGAAGACAAGTTCAGCCGGTCCACCCATGCAACGCTGGTGCAGTTCGCACCGCTCACCGACGACTGGCAGGCTGCGCTTGCTGACGTGCGAGCCGTCATCGCCGATGCACTCGCCAATCCTCCCACGCGTGAGGAAATGGAGCGCGAGCTCGACGAAATGGAAGTCGGCTACGCCAATTACGTCGAACAGCGTTCGGTGCTTCCGGCTGCGAACTTTGCCGACGATCTCGTCAATGCGGTCGACATCCGCGAGGCGATTGCCGCGCCCGAGACCTTCCTGATGGTCTTCAACTCGATGCGCGACAAAGCGACGCCAGAATCAGTTCTTGAGACCACGCGAGACTTGTTCAGCGGTCCGGTGATCCGCGCGACCTATGTGACGCCAAACGCGGCCGACGGTGACGAGAACGTCCTGCGCACGGCGCTGCTCGAGCGGGTCGATGCAGCAGCAAACGCTCGCCTCGCAGCGCAGACGATCTCGTTCGACGACCTGCCGGCAATCGGCGAGCCGGGCCAGATCGTCAGTCGCGGCCCGCACGGGATCGGCGATGTCGAGCGCATCGTTTTCGACAATGGCGTTACCGCGCTGCTTCAGGCCAACAGCTTCGAGCCGGGCCGCACGCTGGTGAAAGTTCGCTTCGGGGCTGGCTATCTCGCCTTCGATCCCGAAGACGCGGCCTATATCCAGCTCGGCCAGTCCTCGATGTTCTCGACCGGGCTTGGCGAACTGGGACAGGAAGAGCTCGACCGCATCCGCACTGGGCGCAAGCTCGGCCTCGATTTTGCGATCGGTGATGGCACTTTCAGCTTCTCGGCCCAGACCCGGCGCCAGGATCTTGCCGACCAGCTCTATCTCTTCGCTGCCAAGCTCGGCATGCCGCGCTGGGATGCCAATCCGGTGCTGCGCTCCAAGGCAGCTGCCCAGCTCGCCTACGAAAGCTATGCGGCAACGCCGGGCGGTGTCCTGTCGCGCGACCTCAACTACTTCCTCTACGACGAGCTCGAAGTCTTCCGTACCGCGACGCCGGACATGCTCGCTGCGGCGGACATCGAGGGTTACCGCGAGGTCTGGGAACCGATCCTTGAGCAAGGCCCGGTCGAGGTCCTGATCTTCGGTGACTACGACAAGGAACAGGCCGTCGAAGTGCTCAGCAAGACGTTCGGCGCATTGCCCGACCGCAAGCCGATCCCTGCCGAAGTCGCTGCGCGTGCCTATGAACTGGGCGATGCGGGCGAGACCGTGGTGCGCTTCCACAAGGGAGAGGCGAACCAGGCTGCCGCAGTGATCGCTTGGCCTGCCGGTGCCGGGCGCGGCGGCATCCGCGAATCGCGCCAGCTGGCGATCCTTACCGAGGTGATTAGCAACCGCCTGCTCGATTCCATGCGCGAGCGCTCTGGTGCAAGCTACTCTCCATCGGTCCGTCTCGACTGGCCGACCGACGTTGAAAGCGGCGGCTCGATCGTCGGACTTGCCCAGCTCCAGCCCAAAGATGTGCCGGTGTTCTTCGCAGAAGCCGACCGCATCGCGCGCGAACTGGCCGAGACGCCGCCTACTGCGGAGGAGCTGGCCCGCGCTGCAGAGCCGCTGCGCAATTATTACGAGCGTCTTTCGAGCGGGAATTACTTCTTCATGACCGAGCTCGAGGGTTCGACCACCGATCCGCGCCGGATGCGCGCGCTTCGCGGGTTCCTGCAGGATTACGTCAATCCTTCGCCCGAGCGCATGCTCGAGCTTGCGCAGCGCTATCTTGCCGACGGCGCTTGGCGCATGGCGGTGCTGCCGGAGGGTCAGGAACTCGCTACCCGTGTGCCTTCGGGGGCAGCGCAAAGCGGTCGCTAGGAGCGATCACGGCAATCGGGCTTTTGTGCTGGCCAAGTTTATGCTGCTTGCGCGAAAAGCCTGTGTGGGCTTGGCATGAGCCTCGTAAGCAATACCGAATTTAGTACCGGATGGATGGATAATGGCACGCGAATGGGCACCCGATAGCTGGCAGGATTTCGAAGCGAAGCACCTGCCGCGCTATGAAAGCGCCGAGGCCCTCAACGAGGCGACGCAGGCGCTTGCCAGCCATCCGCCGCTCGTTTTCGCAGGCGAGGCGCGTGCGCTGAAGGCCGATCTCGCGGAAGTTGCGGCCGGCAAGGCCTTCCTGCTCCAGGGCGGCGATTGCGCGGAGAGCTTTGCCGAATTCCATCCGAACAACATCCGCGACACTTTCCGCGTGCTGCTTCAGATGGCGGTCGTCATGACCTTTGCCAGTAAGCAGCCGGTGGTGAAGGTGGGCCGCATGGCAGGCCAGTTTGCCAAGCCGCGCAGCTCCGACACGGAAACGCAGGGCGATGTGACGCTGCCGAGCTACTTCGGTGATAACGTCAACGGCATCGAGTTCGACGCCGCGACGCGTACCAACGACCCACAGCGCATGGTTCGCGCCTATTTCCAGGCCTCGGCCACGCTGAACCTGCTGCGCGCCTTCGCAGGCGGCGGATACGCAAACCTTCGCCAGGTTCACCAGTGGACGCTCGACTTCATGGGCCGCAGCCCCTGGGCGGAAAAGTTCGCCGAGACCGCCGATCGCATCGGCGAGTCGCTGGACTTCATGGAAGCCTGCGGGATCGACCCGGCGACCGTGCCGCAGTTGCAGGGCACCAGCTTTTACACCAGCCACGAGGCGCTGCTGCTCCCCTACGAGCAGGCGCTGACCCGCCGCGACAGCCTGACCGGCGACTGGTACGACACCAGCGCGCACATGGTCTGGATCGGAGACCGCACCCGCTTTGAAGGCAGCGCGCATGTCGAATTCGCGCGCGGCATTGGCAATCCGCTGGGCATGAAATGCGGACCCAGCCTCGAGACCGACGCGCTGCTCAAGCTGCTCGACACGCTGAATCCTGCCCGCGAGCCGGGTCGGATCACGCTCATCAGTCGCTTCGGCCACGACAAGGTCGAAGACGGCCTGCCGCGCCTTGTTCGCGCGGTGAAGGCGGAAGGGCATCCGGTCGTGTGGAGCTGCGATCCGATGCATGGCAACGTCATCAAGTCGGACAGCGGCTACAAGACACGGCCGTTCGACCGCATCCTCAGCGAGGTGAAGGGCTTCTTCGCCGTGCACCGCGCCGAGGGCACCCATCCGGGCGGCATCCACATCGAGATGACCGGACAGGACGTGACCGAATGCGTCGGCGGTGCCGTGGCGATTACCGACGAAGCGCTCAAGGACCGCTATCACACGCATTGCGACCCGCGCCTCAATGCGGCGCAATCGCTCGAACTGGCGTTCCTGATCGCAGAGACCCTCAACGCCGAGCATTCGCAGGCGCAGGCGAACGCCGCCTAGGTGCAAGCGCCTAGGTGGGCGTAGAGCCTTCCTTCGACCATTTCTGCGCAATCCTCCTGATGAGCAGGAGGCCATTGTGCAAAACGTCGAACCGCGATCGGAGCGATCCCTCCCGATACCAGCTTGGCCGCTGGCCATCGTGCTCGCGGGACTGGCGTACCTCAGTCCCCGTCCCGGTGTGAGTGGCCTCCTGTTCGCCCTCGCATTCGCCTTGGTGGCGATCCATGGGCTGCGTTCGCGCCAGCTAGCAGGGAAACTGCGGCGCGATGTGCGCCACCTCGCCCAGAACGTCGACATGCTGGAAACCGCCGAGGGACTGGCAGGCTATGGCAGGTGGTGCATCGAACTAGACCCGCGCCGCCATCTCTGGTCCGAGGAAATGTGCCACTTGGCAAGCCTGCCTGCCGGTACGGCTCCGCGTGAGGAGATTCTCGAGCGTATCCTGCCCGACGGGCTGGCGCAGATCGAGACAACGCTGATGGCACACAAGCACGACCACGAAGCATTCGCTATCGAATTTGAAGTGGTCGATCGAAACGGCAATTCGCGCATCCTGCGGGCGAGGGCGCGCAATCTCTTCTCGCCCGAGGGCGTGCGCGAACAGGTCTTCATGGTGGTGCGCGATGTGACCGGAGATTACTCGCTCAAGCGAGACCGTGACGAGGCGCTGGAACGGGCGGCTCGCGCACAGCAGCAGGCCAACACCGACGAACTCACGGGGCTGGCCAACCGTAGGTCGGCAATGGCCTTCCTCGATCGCGCGGTGGTCGAGGCGCGAAAATGCGGCTATCCGCTTTCGGTCGTCGTATTCGATATCGATCACTTCAAGGCGGTCAACGACGGACATGGCCATCTGACCGGTGACAAGGTCATCAGGACGTTGGGCGAAATCGCCGCGCGCCAGGCGCGAGAATTGGATCTCGTGGGCCGCGTCGGCGGAGAGGAATTCATCTGGATCATGCCGGGCTGTGCGGCCGATGTAGCGTTCAGGGTTGCCGAAAGGCTGCGCTGGGCAGTGGAGGCAGGTACCCACAGCGCGTCCATTCCATCGATCACGATAAGCGCGGGTCATGCGGAGCTCGAGCCGGGCGACGCCTCGCTCATGCTGTTCGCGCGCGCGGATGCGGCGCTCTACGAGGCCAAGCGCGCAGGCCGCAACCGCGTGACAAAGGCTGCCTGACTAAGGCCTTCAAAGTAATCCGGATTTCGTAGAAACCCGGCACCCTTTAAACCGTCACGGAAATGCGCCATGGTGCTCGGCGGTTGCTCGATTCTGGCAGCCGGCAAGGGGAGAGCCGGGCCATGCCCCGCACCCAGACTAGCCATTCTCAACCTAGCGCTCGCGGCGATATTGCCGGGACCTATCGGCAAGTGCGCTCTTTGAGCGAGGCCCTGGTCGGCCCCTTGAGCGAGGCTGACGCCACGCTCCAGTCGATGGAAGACGCATCGCCTGCAAAATGGCACCTCGCGCATGTAACGTGGTTCTGGGAGACCTTCCTCCTGCGCGACCACAAGGCCGGTTATGCGCTCTACAACGATGACTGGCCCTACGTCTTCAACTCCTATTACGAAGCCGAGGGAGAGAGGATCGCGCGCTTCTCCCGCGGGATGCTCTCGCGGCCCACTCTTGGCGAGATCCTCGAATGGCGAGCGCATGTCGACGAGGCGATGCAGCCTTTGCTCGGGCGCGAGGACCTTCGGCCTCTGATCGAGCTCGGACTTGCACATGAGCAGCAGCATCAGGAACTGCTGCTGACCGATATCAAGCATGCTCTGTTCCAGAACCCCCTCGGCTCCGCGATGTGGGATGCGACCCCACCGCCTGCTCAAAAGCAGGAGGACGGCTGGCATAGCCACCCGGGCGGGATCGCCTTGGTCGGTCATCAGGAGAGCGGGTTCGCCTTCGACAATGAAGGCCCGGCGCACCGTGTGCTGCTCGAGCCGTTTGCGCTGTCTTCGCGGCTTGTGACCAATCGCGAGTGGGACGAGTTCATCGCTGATGGCGGATATCGCAACCCCGCAATCTGGCTGTCGGACGGCTGGGCCTGGGTGAACCAGAACGGCATTTCAGCGCCCTCCTATTGGCGCGAGGGCGAGCATTTTACCCATTGTGGCTGGCAGGCGCGCGATCCGGAGGCACCGGTTACGCACATCTCCTATTTCGAGGCCGACGCATTTGCCACATGGACCGGGTATCGCTTGCCCACCGAGTTCGAATGGGAAGCCATCGCGCGCGGTCAGGAAGGCGAAGCGCCTGCCCATGATGCGGCGGTCGGCAACCAGCTCGACCGGGCGGAACCACCGCTTCCGGTGGGCAGCGAAGGCCTGTTCGGCGATTGCTGGCAGTTCACCCGCTCGGCCTACCTGCCTTATCCGCGCTTTGAACCGGCAGAGGGCGCAGTCGGCGAATACAACGGTAAGTTCATGAGCGGGCAGTTCGTCCTCAAGGGCGCAAGCTGCGCGACCGCGAGAGGGCACTCGCGCCCCAGCTATCGCAATTTCTTCTATCCGCACCAGCGCTGGCAATTCACCGGCGTGAGACTGGCAAAGGACATATGACGAAAACAAACGGATTGGCACTCGTCGACCGCGACGACGACGGGGTGGACCGCGCCTTTCGCGGAGATGTGCTCGCAGGCCTGAGCCAGCGCCAGAAAGCCGTTCCGGCGCGCTGGCTCTATGACGATGCAGGCTCGCAATTGTTCGAGGATATTACCGACCTCGAGGAATATTATCCGACGCGTGCCGAGACCGAGATCCTGAAAGGCCGGGGCGAGGAGTTCGCAGCGCTGATCGGCGCGGGCAGGGCGGTGGTCGAGTTCGGCTCGGGCAGTTCGGTCAAGACACCGCTCCTGTTGAGGGCGATCGAGCCGGGTGCCTATGTGCCGCTCGATATCTCGGGCGATTTCCTGCGCGAATCCGCAGCCGCCCTTTCCGAGAAGTTTCCGGGGCTGGCGGTGCATCCGGTGGAAGCGGACTTCATGCGCGAAGTCGCTCTGCCCGATGAGGTCGCTGGCATGGAAAAGCTGGGGTTCTTCCCCGGTTCGACGATCGGGAACATGGTTGCAAGGACGGCTGTCGACCTGCTGCGCTCGATGCGTGCGACACTGGGCGCGGACCACGGTGAGGCGCCGTTGCTCCTCATCGGCATGGACCTCGTAAAGGACCGCGAGGTTCTGGAAGCCGCATATGACGACGCGCGCGGGGTGACGGCCGAGTTCAATCTGAACCTCGCCCGCCGCATCAATCGCGAGCTGGATGGCACCATCCCTATCGATGCCCTCGAGCACCAGGCCGTCTGGAACGACGAATTCGCCCGGATCGAAATGCACCTGGTGGCGACCCGCGACATCGCCTTCTCCGTGTCAGGGCGCGAGTTCGCCATGAAGGCGGGCGAGACGATCCACACGGAAAACAGCCACAAGTTCACCCGCAGGAGCGCGAATACCTTGCTTCTCGCCGGCGGCTGGACCCCGCGCGAGCGCTGGACCGACAGCAAGGGTCGCTTCTCTCTGATCCTCGCCGAGGCGACCGAGAAGCGCGAGGCGCCATAAGTTCATCGACGGGCAGGGTAGGCATACCTATATCGTCGTCATGGACTTCGAGCCCGTCCTCACGAGCCTGATGGAAATCGCGCAGACCGTTCCGCGGTCCGGCCTGCTGATCGGCACCATTGCCGCCCTGTTCCTGGGCTGGATCGGCGCCCTGATGCTGCGCAACAAGGTGGCAGGCGGCCGGCTCATCCGCACTCTCAGCACGCTCGCGCTGGTAGGCATTCTGCTCGCCGTGCTGGTGCAGGTCGCCCGTTTTGATCCGAGGTTGGACGCCTTCACCGAGATCGGCATGCCCGAACAGCGCATCGAAGGCGGCGAGACAGTGATCCCCATGTCCCCAGATGGCCATTTCTGGCTCAAGGCGGATGTCAACGGGACGCCCATGCGATTCCTCGTCGATACGGGCGCCACATTGACCGCTTTCTCCGCGGATGCGGCAAGCGCAGCAGGGCTGGAGCCTCGCACGGGCGGGCTACCCGTCAGGATCAGCACCGCAAACGGCACGGTGACGGCGGACCTCACCACGGTCGAGAGCTTGCGCCTAGGCAATATCGAGGCGCGCGGCATCGATGCAGTCATCGCGCCGAACCTCGGCCGCACCAATGTGCTGGGCATGAATTTCCTCTCGCGGCTCGACGGCTGGCGAGTGGAGAATGGCGAACTCATCCTCAATCCCGGCTTGCCGGCTGCCGAGTGATCGTTTGACGGACGCGTAGGAGCCGTTAAGTCGGGGGCGATGGCCAGCTCCTCTCCGCTCCCATCTCCGCCAAGCCTCGCCGAGCTGCTCGCCCGCGGGCCCTTGTCGCTGTTCCTCGACTTCGACGGTACGCTGGTAGGCATTGCGCCGAGGCCGGGTGATATCCACGTACCCGATACGCTGGCGGGCAATCTCCACGCCCTGCGCGACAGGCTCGATGGACGCCTCGCACTCGTGAGTGGTAGGGCACTCGACGATCTTCACACGCATCTCGGCGAAGTTTCCATCGCGCGCGCGGGTTCGCATGGTGCCTCGCGCTTTCTTGCCGATGGCACGCGCCTCGGCAAAGCCCCCACCGGATTGCCGGACGAGGCAGTCGCGGAATTGCGTAGCTTCGCCGACGAGCACGGCCTTTTCTACGAAACCAAGAGCCACGGCGGCGCGCTTCATTTCCGCGGTGATCCGCACAAGGAAGAGGCGACCCTCGACTTCGCGTCGCGCGTTGCGTCCCGGCACGGGCTCGACGTCACCAGCGGCAAGAGCGTTGCGGAACTCGTCAGACCGGGCGCGAACAAGGGCGCCGCGCTCGAAGCTTTCATGGCGATCGAACCCTTCTCCGGCAGCATGCCGGTCTTCATCGGCGACGATGTGACCGACGAGCACGGCATGGCCGCTGCAATCGAATTCTCCGGATTCGGCATTGCGGTCGGGGAACGGGCAAGCAAGGCTGCGCGCTATCATCTCGAAGATGTCGCTGCAGTGCATCAATGGCTGGATCTATGAACGAACCCAATCTCGAACTTTCCCCCATCGGCAATTGCCAGGTCAGCGCGCTGGTCGACGAGGGGGGCGGGTTCGTCTGGGGATGTGTTCCGCGGGTCGATGGTGACCCGGTCTTCTGCTCCCTGCTCAATGGCGACAAGCGCGACGAAGGCGTCTGGCGCTTCGAACTCGAAGGGCAGGTCTCTTCGAGCCAGCACTATATCCGCAATACGCCGATCCTCGTGACGCGGCTGGAGGCTGAGGATGGCAGCGCGCTCGAAATCCACGATTTTGCGCCGCGTTTCGAAAGCTCGGGGCGGATGTACCGTCCGGTCGCCTTCATTCGCATCGTGCGGCCCGTCGCCGGCGCGCCCCGGCTGCGCGTGCGCCTGGCGCCGATGAAGAATTACGGTGAGTGCATAGCCGCAACGACCAACGGCACGAACCACATCCGCTACCTCGTCGGCGACCAGGCGCTGCGCCTTTCGACCGATGCTCCGGTTGGCTACATCCTCGAGGGACGCAGCTACCGCGTCGAGAGCGACCAGCACTTCTTCCTTGGCCCTGATGAGCCATTCTCGGGCAATATCCGCAGCGAACTGCGGCGGATGGAAGCGCAGACCAAGAAATACTGGCAGCACTGGGTGCGCGGGCTGCACATCCCGCTCGATTGGCAAGAGGAGGTCATTCGCGCGGCAATCGCGCTGAAACTCTGCCAGCATGAAGAGACGGGGGCCATTGTGGCTGCCCTGACGACTTCGATCCCCGAGGCGCCTGGAAGCCAGCGCAACTGGGACTATCGCTACTGCTGGATACGCGACAGCTATTACACGGTGCAGGCGCTGAACCGCCTCGGCGCGCTCGACGTGCTCGAGAAGTATCTCGCCTACCTTCGCAACATCATCGACCAGGCTCGCGGGGGGCAGATCCAGCCGCTCTATTCGGTCATGGGCGATCCGGAGCTGCACGAAAGCGAGGCGGAGCATCTTGCCGGTTATCGCGGCAACGGGCCGGTGCGCATCGGCAATGCCGCCTACAAGCAGGTTCAGTACGATTGCTATGGCCAGATCGTCATGCCGACCGCGCAGGCATTCTTCGACACGCGCCTGCTGCGCATGGCCGACGAGCGCGATTTCGCGCACCTCGAGGAAGTGGGCGAAGCGGCCTGGGCGAAGCACGACAAGCCCGATGCCGGCCTGTGGGAATTCCGCACGCGGCAGGAGGTGCACACCTATTCCGTCGTCATGTGCTGGGCCGCCTGCGACCGGCTTGCGAAGGTCGCCTCAAGGCTCGGCAAGGCTGACCGGGTGGCCTTCTGGCAGGAACGCGCCGACGCGATCAGGGCCAAGATCGAACAGGAAGCGTGGAGCGAGGATGGCGGCCATTACGGCGCCAGCTTCGAAAGCGATTACCTCGATGCGAGCCTGCTCCAGATGGTGGAACTGCGCTTCCTCAAACCCGATGACGAGCGCTTCCTCAAGACATTCGCCGCAGTCGAGCGCGACCTCAGGCGTGGCGACCATATGCTTCGTTACGCTGCCGAGGACGATTTCGGCGCTCCGGAAACCGCCTTCAACGTGTGTACCTTCTGGTTGATCGAGGCGCTGCACCTGACCGGACGCAGCGACGAGGCGCGCGAGTTGTTCTGCTCGATGCTCAGCCACACGACCAGGTCGGGCCTCCTGAGCGAAGACCTCGATTATGATACCGGCGAGCTCTGGGGGAACTTCCCGCAGACCTATTCGCTGGTAGGTATCATCAACTCTGCAGGCCATCTCTCGAAAAGCTGGAGCGAGGTGCGATGAGCGCCGACGCCCGGCTTGTCGTGATTTCCAACCGGGTCGCGGTGCCCAAGGCGCGCGGCGCGGCAGGTGCGCAGGGTGGTCTTGCAGGTGCGCTGCATTCGGCGCTCAAGGACCGCAGCGGGCTGTGGTTCGGATGGTCGGGCGAAGAGAGTGAGAGCGGCCGCACGGGCAATGTCTCCACCCAGACCAGCGACGGCGTGACTACAGCGACGATCGATCTCTCGGAGCGCGACGTCGAGGAATATTACAATGGCTATGCCAACTCGACGCTGTGGCCGCTGTTTCACTATCGGCTCGATCTTGCGCAGTACGAGCGCGAGACCGGCAAGGGCTACGAACGCGTCAACGAACGCTTCGCGGAGCTGGTCTCACCGCTGATCGAGGAAGACGACCTCGTCTGGGTCCATGACTATCACCTGGTCCCGCTCGGCGAACGTTTGCGATCGCGCGGCCTCAAGAACCGGATCGGGTTCTTCCTGCATATCCCGTGGCCGGCGACGCGACTGTTCGTCTCGCTACCCTATCACGAGCGCCTCGTGCGGACGATGCTGCACTACGACCTGATCGGCTTCCAGACGAAGGAATGGCTCGACAGCTTCCTTCACTATTGCCGGACCGAACTGGGCGCGGAGGTGGATGAAGGGACCGGCTCGGTGACACTCGATGGGCGCACGACTACGGCGCGCGCCTATCCCATCGGTATCGATTGGGATCACTTCAGTGCGCTCGGCGAAACCAAGGATGCCTGGGAGGCCGAACAGCGGCTTGCGACCTCGACCCGCGACAGGACTGCCATGATCGGGGTGGACCGGCTGGACTATTCCAAGGGCCTGCCGGAGCGTCTCGACGGTATTTCGCGCTTCTTCGACAAGAATCCCGAGCGCACGCGCGATCTGGTGTTCGTGCAGATCGCGCCGCCCAGCCGCGAGGATGTGGACAGTTACCAGGCGATCCGCGCCACGCTCGAGCAGAAGGCTGGCCAGATCAACGGCGCGCGCAGTGAGGTGGATCTCGTCCCCGTTCGCTACGTCAACCGCGGATATAGCCACTCCGAACTCTTCGGGTTCTTCCGTGCCTCGAAGATCGGCCTCGTCACGCCTTTGCGCGACGGCATGAACCTTGTCGCGAAGGAATACATCGCTGCGCAGGATCCTGAGGATCCCGGCGTCCTGATCCTCTCCCGCTTTGCCGGTGCGGCGGCGCAGATGGAGGATGCCTTGCTGGTCAATCCGCATAGTCCCGATGATCTTGCGCATGCGATCAAAACCGCGCTCGACATGCCGCGGGACGAGCGCAAGGCGCGCTATGAAAAGCTTATTGCTACGGTCAGGGACGACAACGTCCAGGACTGGACCAAGACTTTCCTCGAAGACCTCGACCGCGTAGTCGAGTACTGATCAGAAAACGGCGCGTTTTGAAGGCGCATCGCGCCAGCGACCGGTGGCCTGTTCGAGGTGATCCATCAGGCTCAGGTGCCGTGGCCGCTCGGAACGCGGGGTGAGCACTTCATCGACCTGCCGCAGCAGGGTTTCGGGCTCGAAGGGTTTTCTCAGATAGGCTTGCGCCCCGTTGTGGAAGGCGGCGTTCTCATCCTCGATACCGCTGATGCCAGTGAACATGATGACGGGCAGGTCGTAATTCTCGGCCGAACTGCGCAGCGAGCGAAGCACCTGTGCGCCCGTCAGCCCGGGCATGTCCTGATCGAGCAAGAGGAGGTCGGGTCGCCGCCAGTTGAGCAGTTCGAGTGCCCTTTCGCCGTCCGGGACCCAACCGGAGGCATGGCCTGCATCCATCAGGATCTGGCTCGCCATTTCGGCAATGATCTCGTCGTCGTCGACTATCAGGATATGGGCCACGTGCATCTCCGTTCCGGCTCGCGATGTGCAGTGGCACGAAACCTCGCCACGGCCGGTAATTCGGGCAATACGGATTGTTACGCAGTGCCATGGCTGGCACGAGGGACCTCATGATTCGCGATCCGTTCATTCCGACAGAAGGCATCCACAACCTCCGCGATTTCGGCGGGTGGAAAACGGGCGAGGGCGGCAGCGTGCGCACCGGCCTGCTGTGGCGGTCCGGCCAGCATGTCGACGCAAGCGATGCAGACCTCGCCGCCGTAGACGCTCTCGATATCCGCACGATCATCGACCTGCGCGGCGAATCCGAGCGGGAGCGGAACCCGTGTCGCCGTTCGGATCGATGGGCGGGCGAGGTCATCGCCTATGAGGGTGAAACCACGTCCAGCCCGCCGCACATGAACGTCGCGCCCGACACGACAACAGCGGAATTCGCGCGAGAGAGGATGATCGGCGTCTACACGCGGATGCCCCGCAATCCGGCCATGACCGAAATGTTTTCGCGGTATTTCAAGGCGCTGGACGAGCGCGAGGGAGGCAGTCTCGTGCACTGCTTTGCCGGGAAGGACCGCACCGGCGTCGCAGCCATGCTTGTGCTCCATGTGCTCGGCGTACACCGCGACGAGCAGATGGCCGAGTTTCTGCGCACCAATGACGCGCCCACTCTCGAGGTGCTGGCCAGCCAGTCAGTGCCCGGGATCGAGGCTAAGCTGGGCCGCAAGCTCGACGGCGATGCTATCCGCGCGCTGCTCGAGGTCCATGAGGACTATCTCGCCACTTTCTGGCGCGTGGCAGCGGAGGATCACGGATCGCTCGACGCCTATCTCGAAAACGCCTTAGGTGTGGATGAGGTGTTGAAGGAGCGGCTCAAGGCGCGCTTCGTGGCGTGACTCTGGCGGGGGCAATCCCCATATAGCCTGTTCACTTCAATCCGAGACGTTCCAAGAGAAAAGACCATGGCTACCCATCGCACCAAGATGCTCATCATCGGCTCCGGTCCTGCCGGCTATTCCGCTGCCATTTACGGCGCGCGCGCGATGATGGAGCCGATCGTGGTGCAAGGCCTCCAGCCCGGCGGCCAGCTGACCATCACCACCGATGTCGAGAATTATCCCGGCTTCGCCGACGTCATCCAGGGTCCCTGGCTCATGGAGCAGATGCAGAAGCAGGCAGAACACGTCGGCACACGGATGATGTGGGACACGATCGTCGACGTCGATGTATCGAAGGGTTCGCCGTTCACCGCCAAGGGCGACAGCGGCGATGAATATATCGCCGACGTCCTCGTGATCTGCACCGGTGCGCAGGCCAAGTGGCTGGGCGTTCCGGGTGAAATGGAACTGGGCGGCAAGGGCGTTTCGGCCTGCGCGACCTGTGACGGCTTCTTCTATCGCGGCAAGAAGGTCGCGGTGATCGGCGGCGGGAATACCGCAGTCGAGGAAGCGCTCTATCTCACCAACCACTCGGACGACGTCACGCTGATCCATCGCCGCGACGAGCTTCGCGCAGAGAAGATCCTGCAGGAACGCCTGCTCAACCACCCGAAGATCACCGTGCTCTGGAACAAGACTGTCGAGAGCTTCGAGGCGGGTGAAAACGGCGCGCTGCACCATCTCAACCTGCGCGATACGCAGGGCGGTCCGGACAGCACCTTCGAATGTGATGGCGCATTCGTCGCGATCGGCCACGCTCCGGCGACCGAGCTGTTCAAGGGCAAGCTGCCCATGGACGATGGCGGCTACCTGCTGACGGAACCCGGCTCGCCCAAGACTGAAATTCCCGGCGTGTTCGCGGCCGGCGACGTCACCGACCACACCTATCGCCAGGCGGTCACCGCTGCAGGCATGGGCTGCATGGCGGCGCTCGATGCAGAGCGCTTCCTTGCGACGCTGGAAGTGGCGGAGCGCGAAGCGGCCGAATAGGCTGCTCCGGCACTCCGCCGGGTTCCATCACATGTGGATGTCGAACGCGTAGATCACCGCGTGGAAGATCAGCGCGATCAGCACGAGGCTGGACAGCGCGAACAGTACGAAGCGCACCATGACCTTGTTGGCGGTCGCCTGAACGATCGAGTGGATGATCCTGAGGCCGACGTAGATCCACGCCAGCAGCGCGTTCATCCCGTCGCCCCAGCCCACCATCGCAAGGAGCAGCGCCGTCGCATAGAAGACGGTCGGCTGCTCGTGCAGGTGGTTGTAGTTATGCGCCTTCCACTGGACTTCGGCAGGCAGGGCCTCGTCCAGCGACTTGGTCTTGCGTGCATCGTCGGGCGCAATTCCGGCTTTCGACATGGCCGGAATGCGGGTGGCGTACATCCACAGCCACATGATCATCGTCCAGGCGAGCAGTACGACGACGGGCTGCAGGATTTCGGAACGTGCGATTTCCATGGGTGATCTCCCTCAGGCAGGCGCAAGCGACGGGTCGAACAGGACGGTCGCCATGACCGCGCGGACCGCGAGAACCGTCAGGGCGAGCGTCGAGACGAGGAATAGCAGGAAGCGGAGCTTCACGATGTTGACCGTCGCCTGGTAAAGCGAATGGACGATCCGGATGGCGACATAGGCCCACGCCAGCAACACATCGATCGCGCCGGCGCCCATGATCGCAAGGATCACGACGGCAGCGTAGAAAATGGTCGGTTGCTCCATCAGGTGCGCGTAGTTGTGCGCCTTCCAGTTCACCTTGTCGGGGATGACCCCTTCAAGGTCCTGCCCCCGGCCGCCGGGCTTCGCTTCGCCAAGGCCGCTACCGACCTTCTTGATGGCTGGCAGGCGGGTGAAGGCCATCCAGTAGAGCATTATGAGCGACCAAAGGACGAGCACCGCCGCGGGGGCGAGCATCTGGGCTTGCATGATATTTCCCTCCCTGTTGTGACGCTAGACCTGCTTGGCAGCGCCGCGAATGTCAATTTCCCGCGATCGTCTTCGCGAACCTTTCCGCGTCGGTGTTTCCGCCGGTGAGCAGGATCACGGTATCCTCGTCGAGCGGGACCTTGCCGGCCAGCGCTGCGGCAAGCGCGGCCGCTCCGCCGGGTTCGACCACGAGGTTGAGCTTTGAAAATGCAAAGCGTTGTGCCTCGCGAACCTCTTCGTCGGTAACGGTGACGCCGGGCTCTGCGCGTCCTGCGAGGACCTCGAGATTGATCTCCTTCGTGGCATCGGGTTGCAGGGCATCGCAGATCGTCGTGGGCGGGTTTTCACCGACGCGGACGATATCGTTCCTTGCGACGGCTTGCCCGACCATGTCCCATCCCAGCGGTTCGACGATGTGGATCGCGCTTTCGGGGCAGGCGAGGGCGAGGCCCGCAGCGAGGCCTCCGCCGCCGCAGCAAGCGACCAAGCGGGAAGGTGCGCGGCCGAGCTGCCGGGCAATCTCGATCCCGGCGCTGCCCTGACCCTCGATCACCCATGGGTCGCCGAAAGCGTGGACAAGCGTGCCCCCGCGTTCCTCGATGAGTTTTGCGGCAACCTCGTCGCGGTCCTCGCCGGGGCGTTCGTAGAGGACGATTTCCGCGCCCAGTGCGCGGGTCGCTTCGAGTTTCACTGCCGGCGCATTGCGCGGCATCACGATAGTGGCGGCAATTCCCAGCTTGCGGGCAGCCCAGGCGACGCCCTGCGCATGGTTGCCCGAAGAGACCGCGATCACCCCGCGTGCCTTTTCCTCATCGGAAAAGTTGGAAAGGCGCCACCAGCCGCCGCGTATCTTGAATGCCCCGACCGGCTGCAGGCTCTCCGCCTTTACATGGCAGGCAATGCCGCCAATCTCGACAGGCAGCAGGGGTGTGGGAGGCAGGATCGCGGCAATCGATGCCGCTGCGTCGATCACGCCCTGCTCAGTGGGTTTGCGAATATCGGCTGGGACCATTTGGCTAGCCTAGTGCATTTCGCTAGAGGGCGCGCAAGATTCGAATTTCAGAAAAGAGGTTTCATCCATGTCGACAGTCCTGGTCATTGGTGCGGGCGGCGTCAGCTCGGTCTGCGTTCACAAGATGGCGATGAACAAGCATATCTTCACCGATATCCATCTCGCCAGTCGTACCAAGTCCAAGTGCGATGCCATTGCCGCCAGCGTGAAGGAACGCACCGGCGTCGATATCTCGACCTACGAGATCGATGCCGAGGAAGTCCCGGCCATGGTCAACCTGATCAGGAAAACGCAGCCGAGCCTCGTGGTGAACCTCGCGCTGCCCTACCAGGACCTTCCGATCATGGATGCCTGCCTCGAAGCAGGTGTCGATTACCTCGACACTGCGAACTACGAACCCAAGGACGAGGCTAAGTTCGAATACAAGTGGCAGTGGGCCTATCACGACCGCTTCAAGGACGCCGGCCTGATGGCGTTGCTTGGTTCGGGTTTCGACCCGGGCGTGACCAGCGTGTTCACGATGTGGCTGAAGAAGCACAAGCTCAAGACCATCCGCCAGCTCGACATCCTCGACTGCAACGGCGGCGACCACGGCCAGGCCTTCGCCACCAACTTCAACCCCGAAATCAACATCCGCGAAGTCACCGCGCCCGCGCGTCACTGGGAGAACGGCGAATTCGTCGAGACCCCGGCGATGGGCAAGAAGGTCGAGTTCGACTTCGAGGGTGTCGGCCCCAAGAACATGTACATGATGTATCACGAGGAGCTGGAAAGCCTCGCCAAGTTCAATCCCGAGCTCGAGCGTGCGCGCTTCTGGATGACCTTCGGTGACGAGTACATCAAGCACCTCACCGTTTTGCAGAACGTTGGCATGACGCGGATCGACCCGATCAAGTACAAGGGCCAGGAAATCATCCCGCTGCAGTTCCTTGCCGCCGTCCTGCCCAAGCCCGAAACGCTGGGCGAAACCACCAAGGGCAACACCAATATCGGTGTGATCGCGACCGGCGAAGCGCTCGACGGTTCGGGCGAGAAGACCTTCTACATCAACAACATCTGCAGCCATGAGGCCGCTTACGAGGAAACCGGCAACCAGGCGGTCTCCTACACCACGGGCGTGCCCGCGATGATCGGTTCGGCCATGGTGGTCACCGGCAAGTGGGAAGGTGACGGCGTGTTCAACATGGAAGAAATGGACCCCGATCCCTTCATGGACATGCTCAACGAGCACGGCCTGCCCTGGCAGGTGAAGGAACTTGATGGCCCCGTCGGTTTCTAGGGCTTTCGCAGCCGCAGGCGCTCTGGCGCTTGCGGCATGCGGTGGACCGGCGCGCGAGGACGCGCCGCGCGTCGATATGGACACCGATTGGGCGCAGGTGCCCGAGGACGTCGCATTCGGCGAATTGAGCGCGGTCGATGTCGACAGTCACGGACACATCTTCGTGCTGCACCGTGCCGGGCGCGAGTGGGTGGAGCCGTTCCCCGCCGAAGAAATCGCCGAGCCGACGGTCTTCATGTTCGCCTCCAATGGCAGGTTGCTCGGCAAGTGGGGCTCAGGCGCGCTGGTGATGCCACACGGCCTGTCGGTCGACGGCGAGGACAAGGTCTGGATCACCGACGTCGCCCGCGAACAGGTCCTTCGCTTCAGCCATGACGGCAATGAAGAGCTCGTCATCGGCGAGCGCGGTGTGTCGGGGCAGGACGGCGCGCATTTCGCGCGGCCGGCAGACGTGGCGTTCGTGGGTGACCGCGTGCTCGTCGCGGACGGCTATATCAACGATCGCATCGCTATCTTCGACCGGGAAGGGAATTTCCTCGGGCAGTGGGGCGAGGAGGGTGCCGGCGAGGGCCAGTTCGACTTGCCGCACGCCATCGCCGCCGATGAAGAGCGGATCTACGTCGCCGACCGCGAAAATGCGCGCTTGCAGGTGCTTACTCACGATGGTGAGCCCTTGGCGATCTGGAAGCCGGACGGGACGGGGCATCCCTATGCGGTCAAACCCATTGGCAGCGGCTATGCGTTGGTAGTGGAGGGGCGCGATGGCCAGAACCGATATGGCGCGATCATGCGGGTGTACCGTGCGGACGGCTCGCTCGAGCGAGTCTTCGATGCGGGTATCGATCCGCGGGAGGGCGAAAGCCTCGGTCACGACATCGCGCTGGCGCGTGACGGCAGCGTCTACATGATCGACAATCGCGCGGGCAGGGTGGTGAAATTCAAGCTGGCATCCGCCGGCGTCTCTGACGGGGACTGACTTCTCCCCTTTCGCTTGGCGCCGAGCGCGCCTAGATGCGCCTCCATGGAAACGAAAGCCGGCGATCCGGGCGCCTTTGCCCACTTCGATCTGAACCGTGTCGACAGCCCCGCATTCGTCGTGGATGCGGCGAAGCTTCGCGCAAATTGCCAGGTGCTCGCCGCCGTGCGCGACGAGGCGGGCATCAAGATGCTCAGCGCCTTGAAGGCCTTCTCCATGTGGAGCGCCGCGCCGATCATCGGCGAATATCTCGATGGCGTATGCACCTCGGGCCTTTGGGAAGCGCGGCTGGCGTCCGAGTTCTATGACGGCGAGATCAGCACCTATTGTGCCGCCTACAAGCCAGACGAGCTGGACGAGGTCTGCCGCCTTTCCGACCATGTGATCTTCAATTCGCCCGGCCAGATGGAGCGCGCTGCGCTCATCCTCGAGAATGCGCGCGCCAGCGGGCAGGATTTCGAGGTCGGTCTGCGTATCAATCCGATGGTCCCGACCGGCGAAGTGCCGCGATACGATCCCTCGAGCCCGGGCAGCCGCCTCGGTTTCCCGATCGACCAGCTCACGCCGGAAATCATGGAAGGCGTCGAGGGCATCCACTTCCACAATCTGTGCGAGCAGGATTTCGAGCCGCTCCACCGCACCTGGGACAAGGTGTTCGACGCGATCGAGCCGTGGTTCGGGCAGCTCAAGTGGATCAACATGGGCGGCGGGCACCACATCACCCGCGCCGACTACCAGCGCGAGGAGCTGGTCGAGTTCCTCAAGGATGCGAAGGAAGACACGGGGGCCGAGATCTATCTCGAACCGGGCGAAGCCGTGGCGCTCGATGCCGGCATCCTCGTCGGCACGATTCTCGATACCGGCTTCAACGAAGTGCCGGTTGCCATCGCGGACGTCTCGGCAACCTGCCACATGCCAGATGTGATCGAAGCCCCTTACCGTCCGGCCATGCTGGGCGAGGACACCAACTACGACACGCCCGAGGTGCGGATCGGCGGCCCGTCCTGTCTCGCCGGCGATGTCATCGGCGATTATCGGATCGCGGGCGGCGCAGAGGTCGGCAAGCGCTTCGCCTTCCTCGACCAGGCGCATTATTCGATGGTGAAAACGAACACCTTCAATGGCGTCCAGCTACCCAGCATCTGGATGTGGGACAGCGAGACCGACCAGCTCGAGCTCGTCAAGGAGTTCGGCTACGCGACGTTCCGCGACCGGCTGAGCTGATCGTCCGGCTCATTCGAAGTTTCGGTCGCTTTCTTCTCGGAAAGAGCAGCCTCTGCCGTCTTGAAGCATAGCCTGTCGCGACCGAGTTTCTTGGCAGCATAGAGCATCCGGTCGGCCTGGCGGAAAGTCGCGAGGTTGGAATTGCTTCCGACCTCGGCCAGTCCGGCGCTCGCCGTCACCGTATTCTCGAGACCCGGGATGCTGTTGTCGATCGCGATCGGGATGCGGTTGCGAAGGGCGTTGATCTCGACCTCGGCCATGGCCCGGCCATCCGACGGGATGATCACTGCGAATTCCTCGCCGCCAAGTCGCCAGGCGCCCGACAGCTTTCCGTCCGTCACGCCTTGCTTGAGCACGGAGGCGACCACCTTGAGAACGGCATCGCCCGTTTCGTGACCATAGCGGTCATTGACCTGCTTGAAGTGGTCCAGATCGATCAGGCCGAGGACTTCGCCGCGATTCCAGACACGGCGATCATAATCGCGGCGGTTGCGCAGGCCGGTGAGCGGATCGAGGCGCGATTCCGCCTCGAGGATCGCGCGCTCGGCCAGCGCAGAGTCGCGCTCCTTGCGCATGCGCTCGATCTGCCAGCCGATAATGAGCGTCAGCATGGAGGCCTCGATGGCCAGCGCGATGTGGAAGCCGAAATCGGTGATCGGAGGCAGGGTGTAGAGGTCGAGATTGCGGATCACCCGCTCAGCCCCGAACAGGAACGGCATTGCCCATGCGAGCGCGAAAACCTTCGCGTTCTCGTTGCCTCGGCGCCAGGCGACCGCGGTGACGATGATCGTCGTGACCATTCCGGGCAGGAAGGCCGCATTGTAAAGCGTGCGCAGGTTCACATCCAGCAACGCACTCAGCGGAAGGAGGAATCCTGCGAGGAACGCTAACGAAGCGGAGACCATGATCGCGCCGCGCAGGCCACGCCCCAGTTCCGCCCGCCGGAAGAAATCGAGGGCGAAGGGCCCGAGAAGGGCTATCGCCCAGGCAAGCGAGGCATAGGTCACCGTCGCGCGGTCCCACAGCGACAGCCACGGGAAAGCGACAAATACCACCGATCCGGAGCATGCGACGTAGATCGTCAGCAGGGTCGAGTAGCTCGCGTGGAGCCAGGCGTAGGGACGCCGGATTGCTACGGCGAGCAAGGTGCTTGTGGCGACGGTGAGGCCGAGAATCCCGAGAATGATACCCAGCAGGATCAGCGATGCGGTGCGCAGCGTTTCGGCGAACTCGGGGTCCTGGAAGCCGATTTCCTTCGCATCCATGGTGCCCAGCGACTGGTCGAAGCGGACGTAGACGGTGTCGCCGCGTTTCAGGTCTAGGTCGAGCGCATAGCGCGAACCCGATGTCCAGGCTTCCGCGATCCGGTGTTCCGAGAAATAGCGCTCGTCGAGCGAACCGTCGGCCGCTTCGATCCCCAGGACGAATCCGTCCATGGGTAGCGAATGCCCGACCATGGTCGTCGGGCCGACGCGCAGGTCGTCTCCGCTGTACTTCAGCCAGCCATGGCTTTCGGCAGCAACTGCGGCCTTGCCGTTGTCGCAGACCCAGCCGTCTGCGCCAGCCGCTTCGCTGAGGCTCATTTGCTGCTGGCTGGCGAGCATGCAGATTTCGGCTTGGGCAGGGCGCGGGAGAGCCGCGCCCGCAACTGCGAGCACAAGTGCAAAACTGTACATGATTCGAGAAGCGAGCCCCATAGGCTGCGGATAGCACTCAAAGCCTAAACTGACCTTAACCAAAAGTCCGTTTCAGCCTTGCAGCGTCAATTTTTCCGCCTTTTTCCAGCCCGTCGGTCCATCGCGCGGTTGCCTCGCGATATCGCGGCCTCCGGTTGAACCTTTCGCGTCATTATTCATTTGCGTTTCATGACGTACGAATTATATGCGCGCCTCCGCTGCCCCAAGGGGACTCTAAACCGCAAGGCAGCCCTTGTCTGACACTTCACCGTTCAGGGGGTCCCTTGAGTTGCAGCATTATCCCGACGCCAGGTCCGTAGTTCGCGCCCTCGAGCCGGACGAACCGATCATCCTCAATCGCCCGCACGCCGCTGCGCGCGCTGCCCGCTTCTTTGTCGAGAAGTTCCCGGGCAAGTCGCTCTATGCGGTGAAGGCGAACCCGTCGCCCGACCTGTTCCAGATCCTGTGGGACAACGGCATCACGCATTATGACGTCGCCTCGATCGCCGAAGTGCGTTCGGTGCGCTCGGTCCTGCCCGATGCGACGCTATGCTTCATGCACCCGGTCAAATCGCCCGGCGCGATCCGCGAGGCGTACTTCCAGCACGGGGTAAAGACCTTCAGCCTCGATTCCAGCGAGGAACTGGCAAAGATCGTCAAGGCGACCCGCGACGAAGACGGCAATGACGCGACCGACCTGCGTCTTTGCGTGCGCCTGCGCGTCTCGAGCGAGCACGCCGCGCTGAGCCTTGCTGCCAAGTTCGGCTGCGACCTCACCGAAGCGCCCGCACTGCTTCAGGAAACCCGCCAGTATGCAGACTGGCTGGGCGTCTGCTTCCACGTCGGCAGCCAGGCAATGAGCCCGTTCGCTTACGTGCAGGCGCTCGACCGCACGCGTGCGGCGATTGCCGAGGCATCGGTGGTCATCGACATGATCGACGTGGGTGGCGGCTTCCCGAGCGTCTATCCCGGCATGGAGCCGCCGCCGCTCGAAGACTATTTCAAGATCATCCACCAGCACTTCTACGCGCTGCCTGTCGCCTACAACGCAGAGCTGTGGTGCGAGCCGGGCCGTGCGCTGTGCGCCGAATACTCGAGCCTCGTGGTGAAGGTGGAAAAGCGCCGCGGCGAAGAACTCTACATCAATGACGGTGCCTATGGCGCGCTGTTCGATGCTGCGCATGTGGACTGGAAATTCCCGGTCCGCGCGCTCGAGGACGACCTCATCAAGCCAGAGATGGACTTCGCCTTCTACGGCCCGACCTGCGACGACGCCGATTACATGCCCGGTCCCTTTGGCCTGCCCGAGGACATCCAGGCCGGCGACTATATCGAGATCGGCATGCTCGGTGCCTACGGCGCGGCAATGAAGACCGATTTCAACGGCTTCGGCGCGGCAGAGCGCATCATCGTGACCGACGAGCCGATGGCGAGCCTGTACGACGGCAGCCGTTCGCGTCCGCAGGCCGACAACGTCGTAAACCTGCGATAGGCAATTCTCATCCGTACTCGGAGCGGTGGCTTTCGAGTACGGGTTTCACTCTCCCGAGCGCTTCTCCGACAAGCGTGGGGAATTCCTCCGTTTCGAGCTCCAGAACGGCATTGTGAGCCGCAGCGATGCGCTTTGCCTGTGCCCAGTCTGTGCCGAGTGCGATTGCCCACTCGCGAAACGCGTCGGCCGCGCCAGCGCGAGGCTCGAGCGCCTTGGCCAGCGTCGGGTGGAAATCGAGCCTGCGGATCATCGCCAGCAGCGAGAGCGGAAAGCCCATGTCGAGATAAACGAGCGTGTCGTCGACGTGGATCGTCCCGCTGCTGCGGTGCAGGGCCAGCACGGACGAGAAATGGACGTTCTCGTCATCGCAGACGAGCGGCACGCCTGCAGGCACCTTGAAGTCGAAATCGACGCCGAACTTGTCTGCAAGCTCGGCGTCCTCGCACAGCGTGTCCTGCCACGGCAATTGCGGCAGCTTCCGGTTGTGCCGCGCGGTCCCGTAGAGGCGCGCATCTGGATACGCGTTGTGCATCCATTCGCAGTGCAGCGTATGGAAGGGATGCAGGTTGAGGATCGCCGTCAGCCTGCGACCACCGTCGGTCAGCAGGTCGACCTCCCTCTTCACGTCGTCGGGAAGTGTATAGCTGTCGAGAAAGACGTAATTCCCGTCCGCGAGGTGCACGAGCGAAGCCTGGGTGCCGAGGTTGATAACCCCACCCAGTTTGAAATTGCCGCTTACGCGCCAGAAACCTTCGCCAATTTCGGTCAGTCTTCCTGTCATGAACTCGCCTCCTGCAAAGCGAACCATCGAGCCATGCAAGGTTTCCCGCGGCGCGCGAGTACGGCGATGCGGGAGGCTTATTCGCCGAAGCGCACCAGGACCTGCGCACCGACACCCACGTCGGGGCTGCCGTCGGCAAGACCGGTATAGGCGTAGCCTTGCAGGCGCAGGCTGTCGTTGAGCTTCTGGGTCAGCGATCCTGTCAGTTCGCTGCGGTTGGGTGCTGTCGGCAGCGAACCGTCGCGCCAGTCGTAATCGAGACCGAAAGTGCTGTCGCCCGACACGAGGTAGAGACCGGCACCGGCCAGCCAGACGTCCTCGAGCGGGAAATCGTCATTCTCGCCATTGAAACGGCGCCCGGCACGTACGGCCGCGCTGACATCGCCGAAGACCTGCAGAAGCTCGCCCTGCAGGGTGAAATCGGTGGTCCCGGTTGAGAGGGCCTTCTCCTGTGAACCCGTGGGAAGCTTCACCTTGCCGGTAACGTCGAAGTAGGTCGTATCCGAAAGGCCCAGGCTATAGGTCGCCGCGATATTGGTGTCGCCAATGCCAGAGCGCGACGAGCTCGACGGACCACCGCCGCCGCCATTGCCCTGACCGTTCCCGCGCACACCGCCGTCTCCGGGAATGACATCGGACGGACCCGAGACATTGATGTAGGGAACAGAGACCCGCAGGTTGAAGTCGCCTCGCTGGAGCTTCACCGAAACCGGTATGGCGAGGAAATCGGTGTCTTCGTCCTGACCATAGTCGCCGGTCGAGTAATCCGCCCCGATCGCGACCTGGACGTAGTCGTCGTCGGCACGTGCCACCTGGGGCAAGGCAACAAGCAGGGCAGAAGCGGCGAATGCCAGGGTGTGCTTGGTCATCGGTTCTTTCGCGTCATGAATTCTGGAATGGTAAGGCGCCGCGCACCCGGCCTCCTGAACGACCGGGCGCACGGCGCGCATTCAACCGGGCTGGTTAGCCGCCGCGGCCCGGGCGATCGGGACGCTCAGGCTTTTCCGGCTTTTCGGGCTTCTCGGGGCGCTCGGGCTTGTCCGGGCGATCGGCCTTGGCGGGACGCTCTGCACGGGCGACGCGTTCGGCCTTTTCGTGCGTCACGACTGCGCGCTCGCCTTCGACCTTGGTGATCGTGTGTGTGTTGCCCGACGGCGTTTCGACCGTCTGGACCCAACCGGTTTCGACGGTTTCGAACGTCGGGTTTCCATCAGCGTCGAGAACAGGATTGCCCTCGTCGTCGACCACTTCGCGCTCTTCGGTGAGAGCTTCGCGGGTTACGACTGCGCCGGTGGGCTCGGCAGTGTCGGTGCCGGCATCGGTGTCGGTCGAACCGTCATCCTGCGCGAGCGCGGGATTGAAAGCCGCCAGTGTCAGTGCGGTCGGCAATGCGACCAAAGTCAGTTTTTTCATTGTTGCTACCCTCCATCGAGCCTTGGAGCGGCATCGCGCCGTTCCGCAAGCTGGTTCGGGCATCGGTCTTAATTCTGCTGCAATAGGCAAGGTTAGTGCGGCAGGCCGACAAAATGGAGCGGTAAGGGGACATGCCCCGCCGTCCACTGGTCTCAGTGGTTAAGATGGACTTACTGCTGGTCAGTCGAAACCGACGAAGCGTGCTGCCTCGCTTACCTCGCGGCGGGTGATCTTCACCGGATTGGCGGGGAAGTCCGGGTCGGGCCAGCCCATGGCGACGGCTTTCATGATGACCTGGTCGTCGGGGATGCTTGCATGCTCGCGCACGACCGGCGACTGCATGATGCCCTGCGAGTTGATCACGCAGCCGAGCCCGCGGCTCCACGCCGCGTTGACCAGCGCGGTGGTGACGGCGCCGCAATCGAAGGGCGTATCGTCGCTGCCCGACAGTTCCTTGTCGTAAGTGATGATAACGCAGACGGGCGCATCGAACTGGCGGAAGCCGCGCAGCACCCAGTCCTGCCGCTTTTCCTTGTCGTCGCGCTCGATACCCATGGCTTCGAACAGCTGGATGGCGCAGCCGATCTGGCGTTCGCGGTGAACGCCAGCGAAGGGCTCTCCACGGCGGAATTCCCGGCTGTCGGGCTCGCCTGCAAGGATGCGCTCGGTATTTCCCTTGCGGATCCGGTCGAGCGGTTCGCCGGTGATCACGTGGAAGTGATAGGGCTGCGTGTTCATCGAGGAAGGCGAGCGCATGGCGAGCGCCAGCACTTCCTCGATCAGTTCGCGCGGGACAGGCTTGTCCAGATATCCGCGAATGCTGCGGCGGCCCAACACCACCTCGTCGAACCTCTGTTCCGGATTACCGCTCATGTCACTCCAAGCCTGTCTCGTCGTCCCGAGCGACCTTTAAAGCGATTTACCGGCGCAATAACAATACGCCTGCAGAACTAACATCGCTGTTGTCGGACCTGCGATCCTGGATGGAATAGGATACCGCCATGGTCCGCCCCTGCGGACCGAAGAACCAGCCACCGAAAGTGCCGGCTACCACATTGTCGGAATTGACCACCGAACCACTGAATTGCGTCTGAGAGCCATCAATCGAGGTTGTCCCGGAATAGGTGCCGAGATCGGTCTCGACGTCCGAAGGGGTACCATTGATGATCTCGAACCCTTTCAGGTTGATCGAGAAGCGTACTTCGCCCGTGGATGGGTCCGCGAAAGCATCCCCGGTAGTTGGGCGCGGACTGTATGCGCGTGTGGGGCCGGCGCCGGCATTCTCGGTCACATCCAAGGTCGCGACAGTTGTCGAATTGACAAAGTTGACCGAGCCCGAAGGCCTGTCGTTCAGCTCTGTCGGGACGCCGAATGCGCATGTCAGGTTGATGAAACCAGACGGGCTCGGGCTGAAGAGCGAGGCGAAGCGCGTGTATTCGAGTTCGGTGCTGTTGATGATCGGCACGAACACCGAGAGGCGCTGCGTCCGACCCGTTCCATCATCGAAACTGTATCGCTCGATGTTCGCAGTGGATGATGGGTCAAGATTGGCCTGTGTGAAGCTGAGCGAGCGGGCTGTTTCGAATCCGATGTTGTCTACCGTGATGTCATAACTCGGTCCGCTTCGGTCCGACACGATAGTGACATCGTTACCGAAAGGCGTGCCGCCAAGCAAAGACAGGCTGTTGTAGAGCTCCTGTCCTGCGCAGGTCGTCTGGAAAGTCTGCTGCCCTGTCAGGTCCGCAAACTTCGTATAGGTCGGAGCAGGCGTTGGTGTCGGTGTAGGCGTCGGAGTAGGAGTGCCTCCACCGCCACCGGTTGGAGGGCCAGAACCGCCGTCACCACCACCACATGCAGACAGCGCGAGTGCCGCGGCAAGTGCCGCTCCGCCAAGATATTTCATAGTAACGACCCCAAAGAAAAATGGAAAATGCTTTCCGTGGAACGACACTATCTGAAAAGCCCATTGTTTCAATCAATAATAGGCCGCTTTTTCACAGAAGGGGTTTGCGTGCTTGGGGCGCAAACTCCCATGCGGCGCGAGATCAGGCGCCGAGCGAAGCGTATTCACCCTTGAGATAGGCATCGCGTAGTTCAAACTTCTGGACCTTGCCCGAGCCCGTCATCGGGTATTCCGTCACGTGTACCCAGACAGCAGGAGTCTTCTGTGCTGCAAGATGCTCGCGGCAATGCGCCTTGAGTGCCTGCGGGTCGAACGGCGAGTTGTCCGGAGTACGGATGAAGGCGGCGACGATCTCGCCCCATTTCTCGTCAGGCAGGCCGACCACGGCGACCTGCGCCACATCTGGGTGCTCAAGCAGGACGTTCTCGATCTCGACGGGGAACAGGTTCTCACCCCCGCGGATGATCATCTCCTTCACCCGCCCGGTGATGGTGACGAAACCCTGCGCATCCATCTTCCCGAGATCGCCGGTGTGCATCCAGCCCTCGGCGTCGATCGCCTCGGCGGTCGCTTCGGGATTGTCGTTGTATCCGGCCATCACGCTGTAGCCGCGCGCGCAAATCTCGCCGACCGTATCGAGCGGGACGACCTCGTTCGTCCGCGGATCGCGGATCGAGACGTCGAGCTGGGCGAAGGGCTGTCCGATCGTCTCGGTCTGCTTGTCCATCGGATCGTCGTCGCGAGTTCCGGTGAGCAGGGGCGAGGTCTCGGTCATGCCGTAGCCATTGGTGAACTTGCAGCCGAAGCGTTCCTTGATACGGCGGATGAGTTCTGGCGAAACCATCGAGCCGCCGGCACCGACCACCTCGACCGAGGTCAGGTCGCGCGGATTGGCATCGTCGACCTCGAGCATCATCATGTACATCGTCGGCACGCCGATGATCGAGGTGATCTTTTCCGATTCAACCAGCATGTTCGCGAGGTTTGGATCGAACAGCGGCGGCAGGACGATATGCGTGCCCGACTGGCAGGCGCCGAGCACCGAGACCGCGCAGCCAGTGGTGTGGAACAGCGGCGCCACCAGCAGCAGCTTGCCGTTGCCGGTAATGCCGATCCGCTCGAAGGAATGGCGCGCGTTGTTGGTTAGACCGTAGTGATGGAGCAGCACGCCCTTGGGAAATCCGGTGCTGCCCGAAGTATACTGGATCTGCGCGATATCCTGCGGCGCAATGTCGGGCCGGCTCGCGTCGAGCGATCCCTTGGCGAAGAGCGCATCGCGGTCGGCCATGTCGACCAGCTCGCGCAAGGCATCGTTCTCTTCCAGGATTGCACGCGCGATGTCGCCCATCGGATTGCCGCGGAAGCTCTCGACGATGAACAGGCCGACTGCGGAGGATTGCTCGATCACATATGCAAGCTCGCGCTTCTGGTAACCGGGATTGGCGGTCACCAGGACAAGACCCGCGATCCCGAATGCATATTCGCACAGGATCCATTCAGGGATATTGGGCGCCCAGATCACGATCCTCTCGCCGGGGCGGTAACGGGTCAGGAGTGCGTCAGCGAGGCTCTCGGCCTCGGCAAGAAGCTCGGTAAAGGTCCATCTGCGGCCCGGTTTGCCGTCGATGCCGAACTCTTCGAGCGCCACGGTGTCCGGCCATTTGGCTGCAGCATCGCGCATCGCTGAGGCCACGGTGCTATCGCGCAGTTCCAAGTCGGTCTGGCGGGGGAAATAGCTTTCGGTCAGCGAGACGTCGTACATCGGGCAGCTCTCCATCCTGCCCGGTTCGCTGTTTTCTGGATTTCGCCGGGCTGTCGCCCCTTTAAGCGCGTCAGGCGGCTGCGCGCAATTCCAGGTCCATGCGGTCCCAGATCTCGACCAGCGCATCGACGAGCCCGTCCATCATTCCCTCGGTGTGAGCGGGGCCGGGGGTGAAGCGCAGGCGTTCGGTGCCGCGCGGCACGGTCGGGAAGTTGATCGGCTGCACGTAGACGCCGTATTCGGCGAGCAGGATGTCGCTGATCTTCTTGGCGCGGACCGGGTCGCCCACCATGAGCGGGACGATGTGCGTGGTGCTGTCCATCACGGGCAGCTTTGCCGCGCGCATCTTCTCCTTGAGCATGGCTGCTGCGGCCTGCTGTGCATCGCGCTCTTCCGAGCTTTCCTTGAGGTGCTTCACTGCGGCGAGGACGCCTGCGACCAGCACGGGGCTGAGCGAGGTTGTGAAGATGAAGCCCGGGGCATAGCTGCGGATGCAGTCGATCACTCGCTTGTCGGCCGCGATATAGCCACCCATCACGCCGAATGCCTTGCCGAGCGTGCCCTCGATGATGTCGATGCGGTGCGCCGCTTCGTCACGTTCCGAGATGCCGCCGCCGTGGTCGCCATACATGCCGACCGCGTGGACTTCGTCGATATAGGTGAGCGCGTTGTACTTTTCGGCAAGGTCGCAGATCGCGTGGATCGGGGCGACGTCGCCGTCCATCGAATAAACGCTCTCGAAGGCGATGACCTTGGGCGTTGCTTCGTCCTCGGCAGCCAGCAGCTGCTCGAGGTGTTCGAGATCGTTGTGGCGGAAGACGCGCTTCTCGCAGCCCGAGTTGCGGATGCCTGCGATCATGCTGGCGTGGTTCAGCTCGTCGGAAAAGATCACGCAGCCCGGCAGCAGCTTGGCGAGCGTCGACAGCGTCGCGTCGTTCGAGACATAGCCGCTCGTGAAGAGCAGGGCTGCGTCCTTGCCGTGGAGATCGGCAAGTTCACGTTCCAGCTCGACATGGAGGTGGGTGTTGCCGCCGATGTTGCGCGTGCCGCCAGAACCAGCGCCGACATCGTGCAGCGCGTTTTCCATCGCCTCGATCACCTTGGGGTGCTGGCCCATCGCGAGGTAATCGTTCGAGCACCAGACGGTGATCGGCTTGGGACCGTTGTGTCCGTGAAAACACCGCGCATTGGGGAAGGCCCCCTTGTTGCGCATGATGTCGATGAACACCCGGTAGCGGCCTTCTGCATGAAGGCGTCCGATCGCTTCGTCGAAAATCTGGTCGTAGTTCACGCGGGGCAACCCGTCTCAGCGCCGTCCAAGATCGGCCGTTTATGAGGCTGCACATAGTGAAGACACCCGAAATTTGCCACAGCGATCTTTGCGAATGACTCGCAGTTTTTCAGAAGCGCTTGAGCGTGGAAATGCCGTGTTGTTCGAACGCCGGGGCGAGGCGCCTGAAATCTTCGAGCTCGCCTGTCGTGACAGCGAGGCTCTTGCTCCAGAAGCTGAATTTCTGGCCTTCCAGCAGATGCTCGATACGCCTGGCGATACCCTCGGCCCCGTGGACGAAGGTGACGTCCTTGCCGAAGGCTTCGCGCAGCTCGGGCTCGAGCAGCGGGAAGTGGGTGCAGGCCAGCACCACCGTGTCGAGATCCTCGCCGCCCGGCTGCAGCACGAGGCCGGAGGCGGCACTGGCGACCTCGTCGATACTCACCGCCTCGCCGCGCAGTTTCTTCTCACCGAGCGCCACGAGGCGGTTGGCGCCGTAGCGCAGCAGCCTCTTACCCTCGGCGAACTGCTCTTGCAGGTCGTCGACATACTTCTGGCGCACGGTCGCCTCTGTGCCGAGGAGCCCGATCGTGCCGGTCCTGGTGATCGCGGCGGCCGGCTTGATCGCGGGCACTGTGCCGACGATCGGCGTTTCCAGCACCTCGCGCACCATGCCGAGCGCGATCGTGCTCGCCGTGTTGCAGGCGATGCAGATGAGGCGCGGCTGGTAGCGTTCGGCCATGCGCCCGAGCAGGCCGGCGACGCGCGCCGCGACTTCCGCCTCGCTCTTACCGCCATAGGGCAGGCCGGCCATGTCGGCGGCGTAGATCACCGGCGCCTTGGGCATCAGCTTGCGCAGTTCGGAGAGCACCGTCAGTCCGCCGACACCGGAATCGAACAGCAGTATCGGGGATTTCGAGTTCAAATCGGACCTTCCGGTTGCGGCAGCCTTGTGTGGAGGCGGTTCTTCCCATTAAGTGCCTCGCTAGACAAGAAGGTTCGGCTTTCTCAAGCCTTGCCACGACGCTTTGGGGATCGGCGCAATGGATTTTGGAACGGATTTCACCATCAACGTGCTGTGGGCGGCGCTGCTCGGCTATGCCTTCGGCTCGATCCCCTTCGGCCTGATCCTGGCCAAGCTCGCGGGCAAGGGTGACATCCGCCAACAGGGCAGCGGCAATATCGGCGCGACCAACGTTCTGCGCACCGGCAGCAAGGGTTTGGCTGCGGCAACGCTGCTGCTCGATCTCGCGAAGGGGCTGGTGCCGGTGCTGATCGCATGGAACCTGTTCTGGCAGGAAGTGGGCTGGACCGCGCTGTTCGCCGTGATCGGCCACTGTTTCCCGGTCTGGCTCGGCTTCAAGGGCGGCAAGGGCGTGGCGACCAATGCCGGCGTCGCATTCGGCCTCGCGTGGCCGCTGGGCGTAGTTTACGCAGTGGTTTGGCTGGGCATGCTGGCGATTACCCGTATCAGCTCGGTCGCCGGGATGAGCGCCGTGGTCGCTACCGCGCTCGCAGCGGCATATTTCCAGTGGTGGACGATGGTGAAGGTGCTTTCGCTGATCGCTGTGCTCGTGATCTGGCTGCACCGCGAGAACATCAAGCGCCTCGCTGCGGGCACCGAACCGAAGGTCGGCTCCAAGGGGTGAACGAAGCTTCACATCCAAGGGTCGCACCGCTGTCACAAGACGAGGCATTCGCCCGCATCCGACTGCTGCGCTCGCCCAATATCGGGCCGGTCAGCTATGCGATGCTGCTGGCGCGCTACGGCACCGCGGAAGAAGCGCTGGAGGCGCTCCCCGAACTTGGAAAAGGCGGGAAGCGGCAATACCGCGCCGCTCCATTCGACAAGATCGACCGCGAGGTCGAAGGTGTCCGCAAGGCGGGCGCGAAATACCTCTTCCACGACCAGCCAGATTACCCGCGCCTGCTGGGCGAGATCGACGGCGCACCGCCGATCGTCACCTATCGCGGCGACCTCTCGCTCGCCTCGAAGCCCTGCATCGCCATGGTAGGCGCGCGTAATGCCAGCGCGGCAGCGGTCAAGCTGGCGCGCGATTTCGGGCAGGGTATGGCGGAGGCTGGCTTTACCGTCGTCTCGGGCCTTGCGCGCGGGATCGACGGTGCGGCGCATGAGGGCGCGATGCCCAGAACCGTCGGCGTGATCGCGAGCGGAATCGATATCGCTTATCCCCCGCAGCACTCCGAACTGCAGGAGCGGATTGCGAAAGAGGGCCTGCTGATCGCCGAGCAGCCTCCCGGCACCGAACCGCGTGGCAGCCACTTCCCGAGCCGCAACCGTATCATTGCGGGCCTTGCGAGCGGAACGCTCGTGGTGGAGGCTGCGGTCAAGTCAGGCAGCCTAATCACCGCGCGGCTGGCGGGCGAGGCAGGGCGCGAGGTCATGGCGATCCCCGGCAGCCCGCTCGAAGCGCGCAGTCACGGCTGCAACCACCTCATCCGCGAAGGCGCGGTGCTGGTGCAATCGCCGGAGGACGTGGTGGAACTGCTGACAGGCTTTGAGGGTCAGCCGCGCTCGACCTTTCGCGAACCAGCGTTCCAGTTCGATTTCTCGCATGAGGAAATGGCCGAGACCGAGCCAGCCGATGTCGCAGGTCTGCTTACTACTGCCCCGGTTTCGGTCGACGAGCTCGTTCGTCAGTCGGGGCAAGGCGCCGCGGCTGTTCAGCTCGCATTGCTCGAACTGGAGATCACCGGGCGACTGGGACGGCATGCAGGTGGGCGGGTCTCGCTGAAGGGTTGACCCAGTGAATGCCTAGCATCACCATCACGCGGGCGCATCGTTTGTCGGGGAGACCAACCATGAAGCCATTTCTTGCAGCAGTTCTGGCAGGACTATCACTTGTAGGTTGCAGCGCTGAGCCAGGCTCGGTCGACGCATCCGACGGGGAGGAGCAGTCGTGGAGCATCGCTCAAGCCACGATCTTCCCGGCCGACAGAGGACTTCAGCGCGCCGAAGATGGAGTTCAGCTCGATGACGGGACCTTGATCGTGGCCGACCAACGGCACGGTCTAGTGAAGGTCGCTTCCGACGGCACCTTCGAACCTTTCGGAAACTTCGCGGCGGTTGGCTTTGGACAAGAACCGGCAAGTGTCGTTCCCGGTCCCAATGGCGTTCATTTGGAGCCTGACGGCAAGCACGTTGTTGTCGCGGATGTCTTCACCGGACGCATTTACCGAACCAATATCGAAGCTGGCACAACCGAGTTGGTCTACGCGCATCCGTTCGGGGCCAACACGGCGATAACCGACAGCACCGGAGCAGTCTGGTTTACCCAATCGACGGAAAACCAGGGCGAAGAGCGACTGTTTGTGGCGGTCGACAAAGCGATGGACGATGGTGCTGTCTACAGGTTGTCAGCTGCCGAGGACGGCCAACTGGCAAGCGAGCCGGAACTGGTCGTGGATGGGCTCAACTTTGCCAATGGCTTCTATCTCGATGAGACCAACGGCAAGTTCTACCTTTCCGAGACCATGGCGAACCGGGTTCTCGTATTCACATTGGACGTTGCAGCAGGGACCCTGAGCGATCGCAAGGTGCTTGCCGAAGTGCCATCGCCTGACAACATGCGTCTGGCTCTTGATGGTTCGCTCTGGGTGGCTTCTCCTGCTTCAAACCAGGTGATCGCAATTGACACCGATACCGGCGCAACTCGCGTAGTGTTCGATGCGCAAACCGAAGCTGGCGCTAAATCAGTGCAGGAATGGCTTCGCCGAAGTGCAGCTGGGGAGAGCGCGGCGGATCTGCTCAATCTCGAAGTGCAGGGCGAAATGCCAGGGGTACTCACAGGCATAATCATCGGGCGCGAGGATCAGCCTTTCTATGTTTCCAATCTGGGCAATGCGCTAGTGAAAGTGGAGCGATAGGCATTCAAGCGAATTGCCCGCTTGACGACCCGCGAACCGAACCGAAAATCGCGCGTACATACACGTACACACGTAAGGGACCGCTTTTACCCCCATGCAACTGGTTATTGTTGAGTCGCCCGCGAAGGCGAAGACCATCGAGAAATACCTCGGCAAGGACTTCAAGGTTCTCGCCAGCTACGGCCATGTCCGCGACCTGCCGCCCAAGGACGGCAGCGTGCGCCCGGACGAGGATTTCGCGATGGATTGGGAGCTCTATCGCGACAAGCAGAAGCGCTTCAAGGAGATCAGCGACGCGGCCAAGAAGGCCGACCGGCTGGTCCTCGCGACCGACCCTGACCGCGAAGGCGAGGCGATCAGCTGGCACGTCCGCGAGCTCCTGCAGAAGCGCAAGGCGCTGCCCGAGAAGGTCGACCGCGTCACTTTCAACGCGATCACCAAGCAAGCCGTAACCGATGCGATGAAGGCTCCGCGCGAGCTCGACCAGGATTTGATCGACGCCTACCTCGCGCGCCGCGCGCTCGACTATCTCTACGGCTTCACCCTGTCGCCGGTCCTTTGGCGCCGACTGCCGGGTGCGAAGAGTGCGGGCCGCGTGCAGTCGGTCGCGCTGCGCCTGATCGTTGATCGCGAGATCGAGATCGAGCACTTCAAGGCGGACGAATACTGGTCGGTCCTCGCCAAGCTCGAGCAGGACGGAACAGAATTCGACGCGCGGCTGGTCAAGTTCGACGGCAAGAAGCTCCAGAAGCTGACGCTGGGTGACGAGGGCAGCGCCAAGGCCGCCAAGAAAGCGGTTGAGGATTCCCGTTTCACGGTCGAGGAAATCGAGACCAAGCCGCTGAAGCGCAGCCCCGCGCCGCCGTTCACGACCTCGACGCTGCAGCAGGAGGCTGCGCGCAAGCTCGGCTTCTCCGCCAGCCACACGATGCGTCTTGCCCAGTCGCTCTACGAGGCTGGCGCGATCACCTATATGCGTACCGATGGCGTGCAGATGGACGGCAGCGCGATCGACGCTTGCCGCAAGGCCATCGCGAACCGCTATGACGCCTATTACCTGCCCGACAAGCCGCGGTTCTATTCGACCAAGGCCAAGAACGCGCAGGAGGCCCACGAGGCGATCCGCCCGACCGATTTCACCCGCGACCGCGTGAGTTCGGGCGATGAGGGCAAGCTCTACGACCTGATTTTCAAGCGCGCGATGGCGAGCCAGATGGCCTCGGCCAATCTCGAGCGCACCACGATCACGCTGCGGGACGGCACCGGCATGCACGAGCTGCGCGCGACCGGCCAGGTGGTGAAGTTCCCGGGCTATTTCGCCGTCTACCAGGAAGGCCGCGACGAGCCTTCGGAAGACGATGAGGACGGTCTGCTGCCGGTCGTCAACAAGGGCGACAGCCCGCTCAAGAAGACGGTCGAGGCGAACCAGCACTTCACCCAGCCGCCGCCGCGTTTCAGCGAAGCGAGCCTCGTTAAGAAGCTCGAAGAGCTGGGCATCGGTCGCCCGTCGACCTATGCCTCGACGCTCCAGACGCTGCGCGATCGCAATTACGTTCGCATGGAGAAAAACCGTTTCTTTGCAGAGGAATCGGGGCGTCTCCTCACGGCATTTCTCGAACGCTTTTTCGAGCGCTACGTGTCCTTCGATTTCACCGCCGGGATGGAGGATGAGCTCGACACCGTTTCGGACGGGCGCGAGGAGTGGAAGAAGCTGCTCGCCGAGTTCTGGAAGGACTTCAAACCCAAGACCGAAGAGATCATGGAGAAGAAGCCCTCGGAAGTGACCGAGGTGCTGGACGACTTCCTGTCCGACTACCTCTTCCCCGAACGCGCCGATGGCAAGGACCCGCGTCATTGCCCGCTTTGCGAGACCGAGGGCCGCGAAGGCGGACGCTTGGCACTGCGCGGTGGCCGCTTCGGCGCCTTCGTCGCCTGTGCGAACTATCCCGAGTGCAAGTTCACTCGCCAATTCGCCAAGCCAGGCAGCGACGGTGACGACGGCGCTAATGACGGCGTGATGGGCGAGGATCCGGACACGGGCCTCCCGGTCGAGCGCAAGAGCGGCCGCTTCGGCCCCTATGTCCAGCTGGGCGAGGGCAAGGATGCCAAGCGTGCGAGCATCCCCAAGGACCTCGACGATTTCGACCTCGAATGGGCGCTGAAGCTGCTTAGCTTGCCGCGTATCGTCGGCGCGCATCCCGAAACCGGCAAGGAGATCGAGGCCGCCATCGGGCGCTACGGTCCCTACCTGCGCCATGACGGCAAGTACGGGAAGCTCCAGAATACCCGCGAGGTGTTCGAGGTCGGCATGAACCGCGCGGTCGACATCCTCGCTCAGGCCGCCAATCGCAAGGGCGGCGGGCGCGGCAAGGCGGAACCGATCAAGACGCTGGGTGAGCATCCGACCAGCGGCGGCGAGATGAAGGTGATGCCGGGTCGCTACGGCCCCTATGTCACCGACGGCACCACCAATGCCACGATCCCCAAGGACATGAAGCCCGAGGACGTGACCGAGGCGCAGGCGATCGAGCTGATCGATGCGCGTGCTGCCAAGGGACCGGCGAAGAAGAAGCGCAAGGCCCCGGCCAAGAAGAAGGCTGCACCGAAGAAGAAGGCGGCGGCCAAGAAGAAGGCCGACTGATGGGCAAGGAGCGCTTCGAGCGGCACAAGCAACCCTGGACGGGCGAGGAGGCGGGCCAGCTCCGCACCCTCGCCGCCAAGGGGCAGGGCCTCAAGCAGATCGCCAAGGCCCTGAATCGCAGCGAGGAATCGACCAAGAGCTTCGCCAAGCAGAACAAGATCAAGATCGCGAAAAAGCGCTAGCAAGGCGCGTTTCGGCCCGACAGGGTAGAGCCTGAAACAAGATATATCTTAGCTGTATTGTTGACATAATACAGTATATCGCTAAATCGATTCTCCGGCGACGCTATCTGGCGTGCATGGAGAGGTGCAGGAAATGCGAAACTGGTTCGTAAATCAGGAAGAGGGCAGGCTTCGCGCAGGCTGGCGACTGCTGCTGATGGTGGCCTTGGTCGTGGTCCTGAACCTCGGCCTCCAGACCGGCCTCAAGCTGTGGAATGGCGGCATTCCAGATGCGAGCCGGTATGTGAACACCGCGCTTCTCATCATCATGATGGCGATTTCCATGACGGTCGCTGTCGTGTTTGCGCGGCGCTACCTCGACCGCCGTTCTCTCGCCTCGCTCGGCCTTGCCGTGAGTGCGCGGACCATTCCGGTGATCATCGTCGGCTTCCTCATCAGCGGCGTCATGGCCGCTCTCTTCGTCGGGCTCGCCTATCTCTTCGGTGTGGTGGAATTCACCGGCATTGCATGGGGCGACGGCTCGCCCGATTTCACCTCCTGGCCCGCTTTCTCCGCTTCGATCGATGCGATGAACTGGGGGACGCTGGGGCTGTTCTTCTTCATGACTGTGGTGGTCAGCTGGTGGGAAGAGCTGTTTTTCCGCGGCTATTTCCTCAGGAACCTGGCCGAGGGCACGAGCTTCCTCATCGCTGCGATCGTGTCTGGCGTGATCTTCGGCTTCATCCACATCACCAATCCGAACGCGACCCTGCTCTCCTCGCTCATCATCGTCGTCTTCTCGTTCAAGGCGCTTTACGGGGTGATGGTGACCAACGCGATCTGGATGTCCTTCGGCATGCATGTCGGCTGGAACTTCTTCCAGGGCGTGGTCCTCGACTACAACGCCAGCGGCAACGACATGGCCTCGATCATCGGAGTGCGCCCGGTAGGTCCGGAATGGCTGAGCGGCGGCGAATTCGGGCCCGAGAACAGCGTGCTGATCCTGCCGGTACTCCTCGTCGCATTCGTTCTGGTCAAGCTTGGTGCGAAGGCGTTGGGCGAGGATCGCGGCCACGATATCGGCCAGCCTGGCGAGCCGCAGCTAAAGGTCCAGGTAACCCACCAATAGGCTCGCCGCGAGCGCGACCATGCTCGCTGCAAGGGCCAGGGCTGCGGGTCTTGCACCGCGCTTGCCGTAGACGATCGTCACACCCAGCTTGACGCACATGTTGGCAAGGATCGTGCCGGCAATGGCGAGTGCGGCGAGGTCAGGCGAGATCGTGCCAGGCTCCAGACCGCCTGCGGTCACGATGGCTGCATCGACATCCATGCTGCCCATCAGCAGCAGGAGCACCGCGATGCCTTCCTCGCCGAAGCGGGTTTCGGCCCAGCGCGCGGCCACTGCGGCCACGGCAACGAAGGTGACGAATGTGAGGGCGGGGAGCATGGCGATCGGATTGCCCGGCGGTGCGGGGCCCGTGCTCGAAGGCGCCTTGCGATAGAGCCAGTAGGCAACCCCGAAACCGACCACCAGGGCCGGGGCGACGATGCCGACGAAATGGGGCAGCAGGCTCGTTGCGAGAATGGCGATAAGGATGATTACGCGTAGGTACATCACCGCGCTTGCCAGCGCGATCCCGGCATTTTCCGCACCGCCACCGGCGCCCGCACCGATGCGCTGCGCGAAGGAGTGAGTGACGGCCGTAGAGCTGTAGGCACCTCCGATCACGGCGGTGGCTATCGTCCCGCGCCGTGCGCCGAACATGCGGTTTGCAGCGTAGCCGACGAAGCTGAAGCCGGTGACGATGATCACCACGAGCCATAGCGTGCGTGGCTCCCACGCGTCGTAGGGACCGAAGCGACCTTCGGGCAGGAAGGGGAACACCGCGAGAGCGATGACCGCATAGCGTGCCAGCGCCTTGATATCGGCCTCGTCGAGCAGCCGGACCCAGCGGTGCACTTCGGTCCTGAGAGCGAGCAACGCGGTGACGAGTGCACCGCCGGCGACCGCGATCGCCGGTTCTCCCAGTCCCGCAAGAAAACCAAGCGCAAGCGTCGTCATCGCGGCGACCGCGGAGGTCGCATCCGGCTTGCCGCTGTCGGAAATCGAGCGCGAATAACCGATGGCGGCGATCGCTGCTGTCCCTGCCACGATGACGCCAGCCACGATGCTTTGGCCAGCTTGTGCAAGCAGTCCGGCAATGCCCGCGACGAGCGCGAAGAGCGAGAATGTGCGGATGCCCGCCACGCGCGAGCCTTCCTCGGCTTCGCGCAGCTTCCAGCCGCGTTCGAGCCCGATCATCAGGCCGATCGCGAATGCTGCCCCCAGCTGTCCTGCTTGCGCCGTCCAGTCCATCAGCGCCAGCCTATCACCTCACCCAGTCGAGGCCCATTTCCTCGAACATTTCCTTGTCCTCGCTCCAGCGTTCGTCGGTCTTGACGTGAAGGAAGAGGTGGACCTTCTGGCCGAGGAGTTCGCTCAACTCCTCGCGCGCGGCCTGGCCGATGGCCTTGATCCGGCTTCCGCCCTTGCCGAGCACTATGGCGCGCTGGTTGTCGCGCATGACGACGATCTGCTGGTGGATTTCCACGCTGCCGTCGGGACGCTGGACGTATTTCTCGGGCCGCACCGCGCTGTCGTAAGGCAGTTCCTCGTGCAGCTGCTTGTAGAGCTGCTCGCGGGTGATCTCTGCGGCGAGCAGGCGTTCGCTGGCGTCGGAGACCTGGTCTTCCGGGTACATCCACGGACCCTCGGGCATCATCGCGGCGAGGGCTTCCTTCATCTCGGGCACACCGTCGCCGGTCAGTGCGGATACGAAGTAGACCTCGGCGAAGTCGACAGCGCCGGTCAGTTCCTGCGCGAGCGCGAGCAGCGGTTCCTTCTTCGCCTTGTCGACCTTGTTGAGGACGAGGATCTTGCGTTCGGGACGGTCCTTGAGCGCCTCGATCAGCGGTTCGAGCTCATGGCGGCGTTGCTTGATCGGGTCGACCATAAGCAGGACGGCATCGGCTGCCTCCGCGCCTTCCCACGCCGCGCTGACCATCGCGCGGTCGAGGCGGCGCTTGGGCGCGAAGATACCGGGCGTGTCGACGAGGATCATCTGCGTGTCCTCATGCAGCGCTATGCCGAGCATGCGTGCACGTGTGGTCTGGGCCTTGGCGCTGGTGATGGCGACCTTCTGGCCCACCAGCTGGTTCACCAACGTCGACTTGCCCGCATTGGGCGCGCCCAGAACGGCCACGAGGCCGCATTTGGTTTTCGGATCGCTCATCCGAACTTCTCCATGAATTCCTTGGCGGCGGCCTTTTCGGCCTCGCCCTTGCTACTTGCGGTTGCGGTCGCCTCGCCCACCTTGTGGACGCTGACCCGTACCGTGAATTGTGCCGCGTGATCGGGGCCGGAGCGGTCGATCACTTCGTACTCGGGCGGCTTGCGGCGGTTGCCCGCGGCCCACTCCTGAAGTGCGCTCTTCGGGTGCTTGCTTTCGCCCGCACCGCTCTCCAGTGCAGGGCGCCAGAGGATCTGGATGAGCTTGCGCGAGGCCTTGAACCCGTTTTCGAGGAACTGCGCGCCGAGTAGCGCCTCCATCACGTCACCGAGGATGTTGTCGCTATCCTTGCCGCCGTCTGCGCGCGCCTGCTTGGAAATGCGCATGTGGTCGGACAGGCCAATCCCGCGTGCCACGCTCGCACACATCTCGCGGCTGACGATCGCATTGAGGCGCTGGGCCAGCTTGCCTTCGGGCGCTTCACTCTGCTCGTAGAGCCATTGCGCGATGGAGAGGCCAAGGACGCGGTCGCCGAGGAATTCGAGCCGCTCGTAATCGCGCTTCTCGCCGAGGCTGCCGTGGGTGAGCGCGGCGAGCCAGAGTTCGGTGTCCTTCACCGTGAAGCCGGTCTCTTCCAGCCAGGCGCGTGTTTCGTCTGATAACGCGCTCATATGTCGCTTCCGATCCGGTCCCAGCGAGCGGCCGTGAACCAGGTCCAGGGCAGCAGCCATTCGGCACTGCCGTCGGTCGACCACAGCACCATGCTGGCGCGCGCGACGAGAAGGTCGGCATCGACCAGGCCGACACCGCCACCCGCGGTCGCAGGGAAGCGGCTGTCGAGCGAATTGTCGCGGTTGTCGCCCATCACGAAGAGCTGACCCTTGGGCACGATGAATGTGTCGAAACTGTCGCGGGGACGCGGCCCGAAGTCGAGCGTCATGTAGCTCTTGCCCGAAGGCAGGGTCTCGCGGAACTGGCGATAGCGGCAGGTGGTCTCTTCGACCACGATGCCGCCATCGGGACGGCACTGCGTGTTCACGCTCATCGGGATGTCGGCAAATCCGGCCTGCTCGCGCTGCACGGGCTCACCATTGATGACCAGCGTGCCGTTTTGCATCGCAATCGTGTCACCCGGCAGGCCGATGGTGCGTTTGACGTAGTCGGTCCCGTCGACCGGATGCTTGAAGATCACCACGTCTCCGCGCTCGGGGAGGTCGGCGAAAACGCGGCCCGGGATGAGCGGAGCCTCGAAAGGCAGCGACAGCTTGGAATAACCGTAGGGCCACTTCGCTGCGACGAGGTAGTCGCCGTTTCGCAGCACCGGCAGCATGCTTTCGCTGGGAATGGTGAAGGGCGAGAAGACGAAGCTGCGGAAGATCAGCACCGCGAGCACGAGCTTCAGCAGGAACTTGGTAAAGTCGCCCCAGCTTTCCTCTTCGTGGTCGGCTTTCGTGGCGGTTGCGACCGCATCGGGATCCGCATCGGCGTCGGGTTGTGTCAGGCGGGGGTTCTCATTCATCGCCGAAGTCCCTAGTCGGCAATCGAACCCCGCGAAAGGATTTTTGCCCGCCATGACCAAAGCCGCCGCCGATATCTGGAGCGAACTCGCCGACCTTCCGCAGCCCACGCTGCTCGAACTGTTCAGCACGGAGCGCGATGGCGGAGAGGGTAAGGACGAGCCGGGCGGTGAAGATCGCGTGGCGATGCTGTCGGGCCGGATCGAGCTGGCAGGCGAGGCCGCGGGCGATCCGATGGCGCCCGGCGGTATCCTGTTCGACTGGTCGAAAACGCATCTCGACCGTGCGGTGCTCGCGAAGTTCGCCGAGCTGGCCGAGGCGATGGATTTCACCGAAATGCGCCGCAAGCTCTTTGCCGGCGAGGTCGTGAACCCGACCGAGGGCAGGGCGGCCGATCACGCGACGCTGCGCGGCGTGGGAGACGAGGCGAAGGTCGAGGAAGCGGCTGCGCTGATCGATCGTATGGGCATGCTGGTCGAGGCGATCCACCAGGGCGCATTCGGCGAGATCGACCACCTCATCCACATCGGCATCGGCGGCAGCGCTCTTGGTCCGGCGCTCGGCGTCGACGCGCTCAGCCGCGATTTCTCGCGCTGCGACGTGCATGTCGTCTCGAACATCGACGGCGTGGCGCTGGAGGCGGCGTTCGCGAAGTGTGATCCGGCCAAGACGCTGATCGCGGTCGCCAGCAAGACTTTTACCACCATCGAGACCATGACCAACGCCGAAAGCGCGCTTAAATGGCTGCGCGACAATGGCGTCACCGACCCGAGTGGCCGCGTGGTGGCGCTGACCGCCAATCCCGAAGGAGCGGTGGAGTGGGGCGTCGACGAGACGCGCATCCTGCCGTTCCAGGAAAGCGTGGGTGGGCGCTACTCGATCTGGTCCTCCATCGGCTTCCCGATCGCCATGGCCGTGGGCATGGACGATTTCCGCGAGATGCTCGCCGGTGCCGCCGAGGTCGACAAGCACTTCCGCGACACGGAGGTGGCGAACAACCTCGTCCTGCGCGCTGCCTTCGCCGATCTCTATTACACCCGCGTCCGCGGCTGCCAGACGCGCGCTGTCTTCGCCTATGACGAGCGCCTGGGCCTGTTCCCCGACTACCTCCAGCAGCTCGAAATGGAGAGCAACGGCAAGCGCGTCACCGCCGACATGCAGCCGGTCGACGGCCCGACCGCGCCCATCACTTGGGGCGGGGTGGGCACCGATGCGCAGCACGCGGTCTTCCAGCTGCTCCACCAGGGCACGCATTTGATCCCGGTCGATTTCATAGCCAGCATCGCGCCGGGCGACGAGCTAGACCCCGCGCACCACCGCATCCTGCTGATGAACTGCTTTGCGCAAGGTGCGGCGCTGATGGCGGGCAAGAAGGGCAAGGACCCGGCACGCAATTACCCGGGCGACCGACCCTCGGCGACGATCCTGTGCGACGACCTAGACGCCGCCACGCTGGGCGCACTGATCGCATTCCACGAACACCGCACCTTCGCCAGCGCCGTGCTGATGGGCATCAACCCCTTCGACCAGTTCGGCGTCGAACTCGGCAAGCAGATGGCCAGGGCGATCGAAGAAGGTGGCGAGGAGTTCGACGCGAGTACGGAGGGGCTGCTGGAGGCGGCTGGGCTCGTCGACTGACCGGGAAAACTCAGAAGCCCAATTCTCGCAGGCCCCGTTCAATCGTCTCGCGCGGTGCGTTGTGGGGGAAGGGAAAGGAGCGGAAGAAGCTCGTCGACGAGATCTCGGCATCATCCGCCCGTGCCCGGGCCAGCCAGCTCTTAGCTTCATCCCCTCGGCCGGCAAGATGAAGTGTCAGGCCCGCGATCAGCTTGATGTGCTTGTGCGCTCCCGGCGTCAGTGCGGCGCGCTCGCCGAACTCGGCTGCCTTCTCGTAATCGCCGAACTGCAGGTGTGTCAGCGCGCGGCTTGAAATCATCGCATAGGCCATCGGGTCGAGCGGGCTCAGTTCCAGCGCCAATGCAAGATCGCGATCTGCTGCCTCGGCTTTGCCGGCGATCGTCGAGACAAGGCCGCGATTGTAAATTCCTTGCGCAAAACTCGGGCTGAGGCTTGTCGCGCTGTCAAACCAGGAAATGCTGTCATCCAACCGCCCTTCAAGCCAGGAACAGCGCCCGACGCTGAAATGGGCGAACGGGTCCAGCCGGTCTGTTTCGACCGCCCGTTGGGCTAGGCTGCGCGCCATTTCGACATGCCGTTCGGATTCGTCGTCATAGGACATGAAGGCGGACTGGAAGTGGGAAAAGGAGAGGCCCGCCATCGCACGTGAGAAATAGGGATCACGCTCCAGCGCTTGATTGAAAAGGAATGCTGCCGTCGTGTTATCGTGTGAATTGAAGCGATACATGTGATCGATGCCGAGGTGGAAGCTGGCCCAGGCATCGAGTTCGGCGACCGGCAGGCCGCGCGCGAGGCGCACCTCGTTCTGCGGGATCTGGACGAGCACACTCTCGACCACTCGCCGCTCGATTTCCGGGCGCAGGTCCTGCAGCCGGTCGATCGCATCGGTGTAGCGTTCCGACCAGACCGTTTGCCCGTCTCTCGTGTCGACGAGAGCTACCCACACGATCACCTCGTGCCCACTGCGCTCTATGGTGCCGGTCAGGCAGTAATGGACGTTCAGCGCGGCCCCGACATGCGCCGGATCGCTGTCGGCACCGCGAAAGCGGAAGCTCGAGCCGCGCGAGATCACGAACAGCCAGTTGATCCGGGCAAGATCCATGATGATGTCGGCAGGAAGCGCATCGGCGATGATATCATGCGGCCCTTCCTCGCCCACAAGCTCGAAGGGCAGGACCGCTATAGAAGGGCGGGCACTGCGCGGCGGCGGCGCTTCGATTTGTCCGGAAGATGCTTCGAGCGTTGGTGTTGGTTCGCTGCCGGCGGTGCCCGTGCAGACATCGGCCACGAAACGGAATCCGCGCCCGTGGATCGTGCGGATAACACGCTGCGCCTTGCCGTCGTCTCCCAGCACCTTGCGAGCGGCCTTGATGCGCGCAGAGATGGCTGATTCCGAGACGATGCGGCCATCCCAGACGGCCTCTATGATTTCGTCCTTGGTCACCATCCGGTCGCGGTTTGCTGCGAGAAGCAGGATGAGTGATAGCACCTGCGGCTCGACATGAACGCGCTCGCCCTCGCTTCGAAGCTCGAAGCGGTGCGGATCCAGTTCGAATCCGGCGAATTTCACGACCCGGGGCAGTGGTCCGTCCATCCGAACTCCCCGTTTGCGGCAAATCTCCATGAAAAGGTCAGACATCTTCATGCCGAGGTCAAGCATGGAGTTGATCGGCGGCCTATCCAGAGGTCATCGGAACACACCGATCGATACATCCAAACGATACTTTCAAGGAGAATACTAATGCCGCTCGTTACCATCGACGTGATCAAGAATGTCTTCACCGACGACCAGAAGAAGGACCTTATCGGCAAGGTCACAGAAGCCATGGTCGAAGTCGAAGGCGAGGCCATGCGCCCCGTTACCTGGGTCCGCATCATGGAAGTCGAACAGGGCGACTGGGGCATTGGCGGGCAGTTGCTCGGTGCTGCGGACGTTCACGCCATGGCGGGCAAGAAGGCCGCCTGATCGCGCGCAATAAAAAATCCGTCCCGAAGAGAGGTCGTCCGTCTGGGCGGCCTCTTTTAGTGTGCACTCATTGACTTTTTGCACTGCAGCATCCACATGGCCGCCATCGAAGCGCGCTAGCCAGCGTGAAGCGGCGATGACGATACATCCATCGCCCCGGCCGCGCCTCGGTCCAGTTTTTCCAAGGACTTCCCTTTTCACGCGGGTCGTTTGACACCCGCGCCGCGCGACAAATCCGTCTGCGCGCCGCAAGCATATTGCGAGTATACATGACACAATTCACCGACCTCGGGCTGTCGCAGCCCGTGCTCCAGGCCCTCGACATGAAGGGCTATAACGAGCCGACGCCGATCCAGGCGCAGGCCATTCCGCGCGTTCTCGAAGGGCGAGACCTGCTCGGCATCGCGCAGACCGGCACCGGCAAGACCGCTGCCTTCATGCTGCCAAGCATCGACCGCCTGCGGGACGCCGACAAGCAGACGCCGTTCAAGTCCTGCCGCATGCTGGTGCTCGCACCGACGCGTGAACTCGCGGGCCAGATCGCAGAGAGCGCCAAGGACTATGGCGCGCTCGCGGGTCTCAAGGTCCACTCGATCGTTGGCGGTACTTCGGTCAACAAGGACCGCAACAAGCTGCACCGCGGCACCGACATCCTCGTCGCGACGCCGGGACGGCTGCTCGATTTGATCGACCAGAAGGCCTTCCGCCTCGACGGCGTGGAAATCCTCGTCCTCGACGAGGCAGACCAGATGCTCGACCTCGGCTTCATCCACGCGCTTCGCCGCATCAGCGAGCTGGTGCCGGACGATCGCCAGACGCTTTTCTTCAGCGCCACCATGCCCAAGCAGATCCAGGAACTGGTCGGCAAATACTGCCGCAATCCGGTCAAGGTCAGCGTGACGCCCGAAAGCACGACGGCTGAACGCATCGACCAGTATCTCTTCATGGTCCAGCAGGACGAGAAGCAGACGCTGCTCGAACTGGTGCTTTCCGAGCGCCACAAGGTCCCGGGCAAATTCGAGCGCGTGCTTATTTTCGCGCGCACCAAGCATGGCTGCGACCGTATCGTGAAGAAGCTCGGTCAGGCGGGCATTCCTGCCAATGCCATTCACGGCAACAAGAGCCAGCCGCAACGCGAACGCGCGCTCGACGAGTTCAAGCGCGCCAAGACGCCGATCCTGATCGCGACCGACGTTGCCGCGCGCGGCATCGATATCCCGGGTGTCAGCCACGTAATCAACTACGAGCTGCCCAACGTGCCCGAACAATACGTCCACCGCATCGGGCGCACCGCGCGTGCGGGCAAGGATGGCATCGCGATTGCCTTCTGCGCCGAGGACGAGCGCGATTACCTGAAGGACATCCGCAAGAAGACCGACGCGGAATTCGAGCGCCTGCCGCTCCCCGACAATTTCCGCGCCGTGGTAGAAGGCGTCGGCCCGACCAAGCGCGAGCAGAAGCCGCGCCTTGCCAAGCCGAAGGTCCGTCCCACCGGCAATGCTGGCGCCAAGAAGCCGAAGCCCAAGCAGAAGCACCCCGCTCGCAAGGGTAAGCCCGAGGGCGCAGGGCAGGGCGGCAAGCCTAGCGGTCGTCCCGGCGGAAATCGTAACCGCAACCGTAACCGGAACCGACCGCGCAGCGGAAGGTAAGTCGGAACTTGCCAAGGCGCGTCCTGTTGGCGAGAGACACTCGCGAAAGCTGACAGGAGCGCCGAATGGCCGACCAATACGATTACGACCTCTTCACCATCGGCGCCGGTTCTGGCGGCGTGCGTGCCAGCCGTGTCTCTGCGGCCCACGGCGCGAAGGTCGCGATTGCAGAGGAACACCGCGTCGGCGGCACCTGCGTGATCCGCGGCTGCGTGCCCAAGAAGATGCTCGTCTACGGCGCACATTTCGCCGAGGATCTCGAGGATTGCCAGCGCTTCGGCTGGGAAATCGGCGAGAAGAAATTCGACTGGAAGGTGCTGCGCGATAATGTGCTGGCCGATGTAGACCGGCTGGAAGGCGCCTACACCGACACGCTGCAGAACCACGAGGTCGAGATCTTCAAGGAGCGTGCCGAGATCACCGGCCCGCATGAGATCACTCTCGCAAGCGGCCGCAAGGTTACGGCCAAGTACATCCTGATCGCAACCGGCGCGCGTCCGCGCATGCCCGAATGCGAGGGCGCCGAACATGCGATCAGCTCGAACGAGGCATTCCACCTCGACGAACTGCCAAAGAAGATCATCATCGCGGGCGGTGGCTATATTGCCAACGAATTCGCCGGCGTATTCAACGAGTTCGGCTGCGATGTTCACGTCGTCAATCGCGGCGACCGCCTGCTGCGCAGCTATGACGAGGCGGTGCGCGACCGGCTGCTCCAGATCAGCACGATGAAGGGCATCAAGTTCCGCTTCAACACGACCTTCGAATACATCAAGCCATGTGACGAAGGCGGCTATTTCGTAAAGCTCAGCGACCAGGACGAGGAAAAGGCTGACCTCGTCATGTTCGCAGTCGGCCGCGTTCCCAACACCGAGGGGCTGGGGCTGGACAAGGCGGGCGTCGAGCTGGGCGATGGCGGCGAGATCAAGGTCGATCGCTTCAGCAAGACTAATGTCGACCACATTTATGCCGTCGGCGATGTGACCGACCGCGTGCAGCTGACCCCCGTCGCAATCCGCGAAGGCCAGGCCTTTGCCGACATGGTCTTCGGCGGCTGCGATCCGGTAGCCGTGGATCACTCCTGCATCCCGAGCGCAGTTTTCAGCCACCCGCCCATAGCCGCTGTCGGCATGACCGAGGGCGAGGCCAAGAACAAGCTCGGCAGCGTGAAGGTCTACCTGTCCGACTTCCGCCCGATGAAGAACGTGCTGGCAGGCCGCAACGAGCGCAGCCTGATCAAGATGGTCTGCGACGGAGACAGCGGAAAAATCGTCGGCATCCACATGATCGCCCCCGAGGCGCCGGAGATGATGCAGGCCGCCGCGATTGCCGTGAAGGCTGGCCTCACCAAGGCCGATTTCGATGCGACCACCGCGATCCATCCGACGATGGCCGAAGAGCTCGTCTTGATGCGCTGATCGCGCCAGTCGGTTGCAGCGAGCAACCTTCCGTCATAGCATTGCCCGAAAGGGAGAACTGCGATGACTGGAACCGTGCTCGTAACCGGCGGCACTGGCTATATCGCCGGCGAACTGATCAGGCAGCTGCTTGCAAGGGGCTGGACGGTCCACGCGACCGTGCGCAGCAAGGCGAAGAGCGAGGGCCTGCTGCGCAATCGTCTCGGCAATCCGCCCGAAGACACATTCAAGGTCTTCGAGGCAGAGCTCATGGACGATGCGGGTTGGGCCGAAGCCGTGGCTGGCTGCACCCACGTCGCGCATGTTGCCTCGCCGATCGCCGCATCGACGCCCAAGGACGAGAACGAGATGATCGTGCCGGCGCGCGAAGGCACGCTGCGCGCGCTGCGCTTTGCGAAGGATGCCGGCGTGAAGCGTTTCGTGCAGACCAGTTCCATGGCCGCAGTCGCCTACGGTCGGGCGGAAAAGGTCTATACGGTCGACGAGAGCGACTGGACCGATGTCAGCCACCCCGATGTCTATCCTTACGTCAAATCGAAAACGATTGCCGAGCGCGCCGCGCGTGACTGGGTGAAGGAGCATGGCGGGGACATGGAATTCGTCTCGGTCAATCCCTCGATGGTGCTCGGCCCGGTAGAGGATCCGGACTTCTCGCCCTCTGTCGAGGCCGTGAAACAGGTGCTCGACGGCTCGATGCCGATGGCGCCCGACCTCGGCTTTGCGATCGTCGACACGCGCGATGTCGCCGACCTCCACGTTCGCTGCCTCGAGGAGCCCAACCTCGCGAACGAACGCTTCCTTGCCGCGGGCAGGTTCATGAAGATCATCGAGATCGCCGATGTGCTGCGCGAACGCCTGCCTGCAGAGCATACCCGCAAGGTGCCCAAGAAGATCATGCCTAACTGGATGGTCTCGGTGCTCAGCCTGTTCAATCCGGGTGTCCGCTCGATCAAGAGCGAAGTCGGCAAGACTCGCAACGTCGATGCAAGCCATGCCAAGCAGCGTCTCGGTTGGGAGACGCGGCAGGAAGAAGAAAGCATCGTCGACTGCGCGAAGAGCCTGATCGAGCACGCAGTGGTCAAGGTCTGACCGGTCCCGAAAGTGGACGGGGAGCGGCGGCGCATTGCCAGCTGCTCTCAGGCTCGCCAGAACGCTTGGCAACGAATCGACGACGGGGACCGCAGTCATGAACACGCTGGCATCGCGCGGCCAATTGCGCGCAAGTTTCCTTCGCTGGGCACTCTTCCTGGTGCCGCTGTGCGTCCTGCTCGGTTTCTTATCCGGCATGGTCGGGCCCGGCCCCGGCAGCGCGTGGTTCCAGGCCCTCGACAAGCCTGCGATCTATCCCGAACCGAAGTGGTTCGGCATCGTCTGGACGATCCTCTACGTCATGATCGGCCTCGCGACTGCAATGGTCGCATCGGCATGGGGAGCACGCGGACGCGGCGCTGCACTGACGGTCTTCGCACTGCATTTCCTGCTCAACCTTGCATGGACGCCTATCTTCTTCGGAATGCAGCAGCTCACCCTCGCGCTCGGCGTGCTGGTGGCGATTGTGCTGTCGTTGCTGGTGGTGATCGTCCTTTACTGGCGCGTGCGGCGCCTCGCGGCCGTCCTCCTGCTGCCCTACCTCGCGTGGGTGTGCTTCGCGACGCTGCTCAATTACGAGTTTCTCCGTCTGAACCCCGATGCCGATGGCGGCTCCTCGGGCGAAGCGGTCGAACGCGTGCGCATCGGCAATTGAACTGGCCGTCGCGCGCGCCTAGATAGCCTCCATGCAGAGCCAGAACCCGATGATCGCCGACTTCGTCAAACTCGCCAATTCGGCGGCCGGTACACTTGCGGGCATGACCCGCGAGGCGCGCGAGACTGCGCGTGAACGGGCCAAGGAAGCGTTCGGCGGCATGGACTTCGTGACGCGCGAGGAATTCGACGCAGTGAAGCAGATGGCGGCCAAGGCACGCGAGCAGGCGGAAGACCTCGCAGAGCGTGTGGCTGCGCTCGAAGCCAAGACCAAGTGACGCACGCCCCTGCCGCGCGGTAGGGGAACAACATGCATCTTCGCGCACCGGCAATCCTGATCGCTGCCCGCCCTCACGGCGAGACGGCTGTGATCGCGCGTCTTCTTACAGAGGAAAGCGGTGTCGTTGCGGCCTATGTCGCTGGCGGGCGTGGGCGGCAGCTGCGCCCTGTCGTCATTCCCGGCAACCTCGTCGAGGCGGAAATCCGCGCCAAGTCCGACAGCCAGCTTCCCTTCGCCCGGCTCGAACTGGCGCAAAGCCGCGGCCCCTGGCTGGCCGAACCGCTTCCCGCAGCCGCGATCAACTGGACCTGCGCGCTGACCGCCAGCGCCTTGCCCGAACGCAATCCCTATCCCAGCCTCTACAGCGCGCTTTCTGCGCTGCTGGATGCCGTCTGCAAAGCGCCCTCCGCGCGGGGCTGGGCACCGGCGCTGGCGGCCTATGAAGTGCTGCTTCTGCGCGAGCTCGGCTATGGCGGACAGAAGCCCGAGATAGCGGGCCTTGAGCAGGCTCTGGAAATTCTGCGCGCTTCGGAGCCGCAAATCGCGCGTTACTTGCTTGCCGACACGCGGGCCGACGTTCTAGCCGCAAGGGCACTCCTGATGCAGCGGCTCGAACGGATGGCCTGATATGAAAATCGCGATATTGCCCGGTGACGGCATCGGCCCCGAAGTGACCGCCGAGGCGCTGCGCGTACTCGATGCGCTCTCCCTGCCCGGGCTAGTGCTTTTCGAAGGCGACGTCGGCGGCATCGCTTACAAGCGGCATGGCCATCCGCTTCCTGCCGAGACGCTCGAGATGGCGCGAGGCGCAGATGCGGTGCTCTTCGGCGCGGTCGGCGATCCCGAATGCGACGACCTGCCGCGAGAGCATCGTCCCGAACAGGCGATTCTCGGCCTGCGCAGCGAACTCGGCCTGTTTGCCAATTTGCGCCCCGCAGCGGGCTATCCCGGCCTAGAGGACATGTCCTCGCTGCGTCCGGAAGTGGCGCGTGGTATCGACCTGCTGGTCGTGCGCGAACTCAATGGCGACGTCTATTTCGGCGACAAGGGCGAGCGGTCCAGCGCTGGCGGCCGCGAGGGGTGGGACGCCATGTCTTATAACGAGGCCGAGGTGCGCCGCATCGCCCACACGGGTTTCCGCGCCGCGCAGAAACGTCGCCGCCGCCTCACCAGCGTCGACAAGGCCAACGTCCTCGAGACCAGCCGCATCTGGCGCGAAACCGTGATCGAGGTCGCGGCCGAATATCCCGATGTCGAACTCGAGCACATGTATGTCGACAATGCCGCCATGCAGATGGTGCGGAGCCCGGGTCAGTTCGACGTGATCCTGACCGGCAATCTCTTCGGAGACATCCTGTCCGACCAGGCGAGCGCATGCGTCGGATCGATCGGCCTGCTTGCAAGCGCCAGTCTCGGCGAGCGACAGACAGAATTCGGCACTTTCGGCCTCTACGAACCTATCCACGGCAGCGCGCCCGACATTGCCGGGCAGGGCAAGGCGAACCCCATCGCCGCCATCCTCAGCCTTGCGATGCTCCTGCGCCATTCGCTTGGCCGCGAGACCGAGGCGGGCCGGATCGAGCGTGCGGTTGCCAAGGTCGTCGCCAGCGACGTGCGCGGTGCGGACCTCGGCGGAAGCGCCACGACCAGCGAAATCGGCGACGCGGTGCTGCGCGCGCTTTCCGCCCTGTCTTGAATTTGTAGGCAATTCGCGTCAGGCGGGCGGCATGACGCTCGACCTTGCGATTATCCTCCCCACGCTCAACGAGCGCGACAATCTCGCGCCGCTGGTCGATCGTATCGAGGATGCACTGGGCCCGAACGGGTGGGAAGTGCTCGTGGTGGATGACAATTCCGCCGACGGCACGGCCGACGAGGCGCGCAGGCTGGCCCGAGGCGATACCCGTGTTCGCGTGCTCCAGCGTATCGGCCGGAGGGGCCTGTCGAGCGCCGCTATCGAGGGCTTCTGCGCCACTGCCGCACCCTATGTGGCGGTGATGGATGCTGACCACCAGCACGATCCCAAGCTGCTGAAGACGATGCTCGAGGCTGTCCGGTCGGGCGAGGCGGAAGTCGCTGTCGCCAGCCGTTTCGCCGAGGGGGCGAGCATGGAGGAGTGGGGCAGGCCCGACCGCGAGAAGCTGTCGTCGGTGGCCAATAGTCTCGCGCGGCGGCTGACCGGCGTCGAGCTGTCCGATCCGATGAGCGGCTATTTCCTGCTGTCATCCGACACAGCACGCGCGCTCGTGCCGCGCCTCTCGGGCATTGGCTTCAAGATCCTGCTCGACCTGCTGGCGACCTCCGACCGCCCGCTGAAGGTGAAGGACTTTCCGATGAACTTTGCCGCGCGGCGGGCAGGCGAGAGCAAACTCGACCGCGCGATCGCGCTCGATTTCCTTGCCGGGCTCTACGACAAGAGCTTCGGGCGGATCATCCCGACCCGTTTCGCGCTCTTCGGCACGGTCGGTGCGCTGGGCGTGCTGGTGCACCTCGCCATCCTCTACCTGTGTCTGCTTGCCTTCGGCGCGGGTTTCACCTGGGCGCAGGGTATCGCGACCTTCGGGGCGATGACCTTCAACTTCTGGCTCAACAATTTCCTTACCTATCGCGACCGCCGCCTGAAGACGCTCGGCAAGGTCCTTGCCGGCTGGGCGAGCTTCGTCGCCGCCTGTTCAGTGGGCGCATTCGCCAATGTTGCTGTAGCGAGCGCACTGTTTTCGCGGGGGTTGCACGAAGTGCTTGCGGCAATGGTCGGGATCGGGATCGGCTCGGTCTGGAACTATGCCCTCTCGAGCCGCTTCGTCTGGGGCCGCTACTAGGCCGCTAGCGCCAGCTTTCGAGCCAGGTCCATACGGCGAAGCTGTCCGGCCGCGCCAATGGCTCTGCAGCGATGATTTCGTAGAAGAACAAAAAGACCAGCAGGTTGGCGATCAGCACCGCGCCAGCGATCTTGCCACGCCCCGCATTCCGCAAGTCCGAAAGCGCGAGGGCGAGGGCCACCAGCAGGGCCGTGCTCGGCAGGAAGTAGTGGTAGTAGAACTGGATTGGCTTGGCTGCGAAGATCCAGAAACCGAGGCTGATCGCGTAGAGCAGGGCGACTGCTCCATGCATCGGCCTCTTCGCCGAGATTCCCTGCCACGCGCACCACATCAGTGCGGGAATACCGATGAGCATCGTCAGCGGGTTGCCGATCAGCATGACGCCGCGCTGCGCCCCGTCGATAGGCTCGTAGAGATACCAGATCGCGCGCCAGTTCAGGACCCATTCGGGCCAGTTCGACTGGTAGGGATGGGGCTTCAGCACCTGCGTCTGCAGTTCGAGCATGAAGCGATGGTGCGCGATCAGCCCCTCGGTGATCGGCTGGTAAGTGAAGTGGTAGGCCGGCCAGAATGTCGCAGCGTAGACGAGCAACGGTACGATGCCGAGCCAGAGGAATGCCTCCACCAGCGTCATGCCGGGCACGGGCATGCCGCGGCGGCTCAGGAGCAGGCGACGACGACCGGCGAACCAGCGGAGGACGAGGAACGCGAGTCCCGGGACCGCCGCAATGATCAGCGTGCTCCACTTGCTTGCCATGGCCAGACCCAGAGCGACGCCCGCCAAGGCCAGTCGCCAGCGGCCGGTCTCGGGTTCGCGCATGGCGGCGGCGCATTGCCAGAATGCGACGAGGATGCCTGCGATGGCAAAGACATCGAGCATGGCGATGCGCGAGTGGATGAAGAGGTGGAAGCCCGTGGCCACGAGCAACCCGCTCACGAGGCTTGCATAGCGGTCCAGCGTACCGAACCAGACCGTTCGCTGGACGGCGAACAGCGCCAGCGCCCCGGCGAGCGAGGGCATGATCCGCCAGCCCCACGGGTTGTCGCCCAGCAGCATCATGCCTAGCGCGATCATCTCCTTGCCGAACAGCGGGTGCTCGCGGTTCGAGAAAGTGTCGAGCGCGATCAGGTCTCGCGCGGCGGGCAGGTAGTGGATTTCGTCGAAATAGGGCTGCGATGGAATGCCGAGGTTCCAAGCTACCAGCAGCCAGAAGCCAAGCGCCAGCGCAGCGCTCCAGAGGATCGGGTCTTGCGGTTGCTCGGGCGCGCGGCTCATCGCAGGCGGGCTTAGGAGGCCTCCGCGCGCCCGGCAAGCGGGTCAGGCGGCTTCTGCGCGCTTTTCCAGCCAGAAGAGGCGGGCAACCATGGCGAGCAGGCCGATGCTGGCCGTGGAGACCACGAACAGGAGCCAGGGGAAGATGGACATGCCTGCCGCGCGGGCTCGCGGAAGCACGAAGAATAGCGCGATGGTCAGGGAAATGAGCAGGTCCCACCAGACCTGCACGCCCCACAGGTTCTGCGTATGGTTGAGCCACACTGGAAGGACACCTTCGTACAGGATGGTGATCGCGGTGAACGCACCGAAGCCGCCCGAAAGCGCGGCTGCAAGCGCGGCGCTGCCCACCTTCTCTTGCGAGACGACGATGTAGATCATGGCGGCAAGGGCCGCGGCGAGACCGGCGAGGAAAAGGATCACGAAGGGCGACATTAGGGGCTCCCGAGTCGGGTGTAGCAGGTGCTACACTTGTAGCCTTTTGTAGCACTCGCTACAAGTGGGCCATGCCGAAGCCGCGAATGACCCGCGAAACCCTGTTGCCGGCAATGGCCGCGCACGTGCTGGAACACGGCATTGCCGGCGTCAGTCTGCGCCCGCTGGCCAAGGCTGCGGGGACGAGCGATCGCATGCTCATCTATCACTTCGGCAACCGGCAGGGCGCGATCGACGCGCTGCTCGATTACCTCGCCAAGCTCTACGAGACGGGCCTGGAAGCGGCCTTGCCCGCCAAGCGTGCGCGCAACCGGTGCGAGACGGTCAGGCAGATATTGCAGGTTACCGCGGCAGACGAACTCAAGCCCTTCATGCGGCTGTGGTGGGACGTCGTCGCGGCGGCTGCATCGGGGGACGAGACTTTCCGCAAGAGTGCGGCGTCCACCATGGGACTGTTGCTCGACTGGCTCGAGGCGCACATGCCCGAAGACGATCCCGATCCGCGCGGCGGGGCGCGCCTGCTGCTCACCTTCATCGAGGGATCGCAGATGCTCGATGCCGTGGGACGCGCGGATATTGCCGAAGCTGGGCTTGCCGCCCTCGAAGGGTGACCTGCTTGCCGCCGCGAATCTGCGTGCTATCGCAGGCGCCATGAAGAAGACCACCGGCACCGACCGTTCGATCACCTCCAAGTGGCGTCCCGCAACGCAGGCCGTGCGCGGAGGCACATGGCGCAGCGAGCATGGCGAGACGAGCGAAGCGCTCTTCCTCACCTCGGGCTACACCTACGACAATGCGCAGACCGTCGCCGACAGGTTTGCAGGCGAAGCCGAAGGCATGACCTATTCGCGCCTCCAGAACCCCACGGTGGCAATGCTGGAAGAGCGGATCGCCCTGATGGAAGGCGCCGAGGCGTGCCGCGCGCAGGCAAGCGGCATGGCCGCGATGACGACTGCGCTGCTCTGCCAGCTGTCCGCCGGAGACCACATCGTCGGAGCGCGTGCCGCATTCGGCTCTTGCCGCTGGCTGCTCGACCATCTGCTCCCGCGTTTCGGTATCGAGACCTCCGTGGTCGACAGCGCAGACAATGATGCGTGGGAAGCAGCGATCCGGCCCAACACCAAGGTCTTCTTCTTCGAGACACCGGCCAATCCCACGCTCGACGTGGTGGATCTCGCGCATGTCTGCGGCCTCGCAAAGTCGCGCGGCATCACCACCGTGGTCGACAATGCCTTTGCGACCAGCGCGCTCCAGCGCCCGATGGATTTCGGCGCTGACGTGGTGGCCTATTCGGCGACCAAGCTGATGGACGGACAGGGCAGGGTGCTCGCCGGCGCAGTCTGCGGTTCGCAGGAGTGGATCGACGAGGTCCTGCTGCCTTTCCAGCGCAACACCGGACCCAATGTCGCTCCCTTCAATGCCTGGGTGGTCCTGAAGGGTCTCGAGACATTGAGCATGCGCGCACACAAGCAGAGCGAGAATGCGGTGGAACTGGGCAAGTTCGTCGAGGGCCGCGTCCCGCGCATGCTGCATCCCGGCCTCGAGAGCCATCCGCGCCACGCGCTCGCGCTCGAACAGATGAGCGCGACGGGCCCGATCTTCGCTTTCGACGTCGAAAGCCGCGAGCGTGCGTTCGCCATCCTCGATGCGCTCGAACTGGTCGATATCTCGAACAACATCGGCGATGCGCGCAGCCTGATGTGCCACCCCGCCAGCACTACGCACGCGGGTATGACGGCAGAGGACCGCGAAGCGATGGGCGTGACCGAGGGATTGCTTCGGATCAACGTCGGACTGGAAGATGTCGAAGACCTGCGCGATGATCTCGACCGAGCTCTGGGCGCTGCGGGGCTTTAGCGGCGGGTGCGGATGTAGCGTTCGCAAGCCCAGCCGTCATTGTCGCCGTCCAGTCCCTGGCGATAGCCGGGTTCACCGCGCCGGATAGGTGTCACGCCTGCTGCGCGGGCTTCGCTGCAGTTGCGATAGTAGACCGACACCGATTGCATTGGACGATAGTCGCGTGATGTCTCCTCCGGCTCGTCACGCTTGGGACAATGAAGGGCGCCGGTTTCCTTGTGCATGTGGCAACGCGTGGCGTCCGCCTCCGCTGGATGCGCCGCAAGCGATCCCGGCAAGCTGCCGGCCAGTAGCATTGCAATTGCGCCGGGTCTTTTCATGTCGGAATTCTAACAGTCCCCAGGCTGTGGGGAAGTATTCCAAGGCATTGTCGCTCTGGTTATTTCGGGTAGTTGTTCCTGCACTTGGAATATGGGGGTAGGGACGCAATGCATTATTCGTATGACGCGCTGCTGGGGGCGGCGGCCGAGCTCGAGCAATACTCGGGCTATCTCGATGGCGAAGAACTGAAGCAGAGCCAGCAGGCACAGGCCGCTTTTACGAGCATCCGCAATCGTTTCGTCTACGACGCGCTCGCGACGGGCGACGACGCGGAAGAAGTCAAAGGGCGGGTCACACAGGACCTCGAGACTCTTGTGGCTGAGCACCCCGACTGGGAAGGTCCTGCCCTCGTGGTTCGCGACGAGCTCCTGATGCGGATCGACGAGGAGAGCGGAAAGAACCCGACCTGGCGCAAGGTCGTTCGCTATGCGCCGATCGCTCTCGGTGTGGCACTCGTCGTGGCTTACTTCGGGACCAAGTTCTATAATGACATCGACATGTCGCCTCCGCCGAACACGCCCGAGGCCTATGTCGCGCGTGCGCAAGCGCTCGAGAAAACGCTTCGCTATGACGACTGGGCCTCGACCAGGACACGTCGGGGCGGGGCCGTGAAATCCATCCTGCTCTGGCCGATTTCACCGAGCGATGCGGAAGTGCTGGGTGCGCAGGAAATCGCGGGCTTTGCTTTCGAGGCAGAAGGTTTCCTCAAGGAGCAGGGCCTGCCGTGCTCGTTTACTTCGATGGGAACCGACGAAGAGCTGTCCGACGGGGAGCTCGCATACTTAGGGGGCTTCGCCGAGCGGTTGCAGTCGGAAAGCCTCGAGTGGGATGACGAACCGCAATACACCATGCTGACCGAGGCAGCAGATCAGCTCGGTTGCCCTGCATTGGGTGGCGAGATGCCCGAAAGTGCCGATGCAGAGGCCCCCGATAGTCCCGGGCAGTCCTAGCGCCTCCAACCCCTAGCGAGTGCGATCTCGGACAATTCCTCGCCCAGTGCGTGCGCGCTGGCGATGGCGGTGTTGGGCTGGGTGTTGTCGGTCAGCGCCTCGCTGACGTCGAGGCCGGCACCACCGATGAGCGACATGATGAGGCCTTCGTCGCGGGTCATACCGGCCGCGCAGCAGGGCGCGAGGTAGATCTTGCGCCGCGAGCTTCGGGCCAGTTCGGTCACCAGCGTCCGGGTGAGCAGCAGCAATTTGCGAAACCGTGGTCCGGCCGCATCGAGGGCGAGCATCGTCGCGCGCGCATCCGAGAGGCCGTGACCGGCGAGCCTGCGGATCATGACGAGGCCGAGGGTCTCGTGGCGCCGGGCTGGCAAGGGTAGGTCGAGGACTGTGGAATCGTTGGACTTGGACATGCGATCTCCTTTGCAAGCCGATAATATGCTAATGATAATCATTCGCAAGAGAAGAGTTTGCGCTTTTCCCCTTTGTGTTTTCCGGACCGGTCTGTGATGAGGAGGCGAGGGAGAAAGCAGTGACCAGGACCGTCGAATTCATTCTCGATCTGGGTGCGCCCAACGGATATCTCGCCTGGTATCCGCTGAAGGACGTTGTCTCGCGCACCAGCGCCGAGCTTGTCGTCACGCCGGTGTTCCTTGGCGGCATGCACAAGATCACGGGCAATTCGCCGCCGATGATGCGCGATGCGAATGTGAAGGGGAAGGTGCCCTACGCGGCGCTCGAGTTCCGTCGCTTCCTCGACCGTCACGGGCTGGACAGGTTCTCCATGCACCCGGACCTTCCGTTCAACACGATCCTGCTGCAGCGCGTGCTGGTTGCCGCGAGCGACCAGGCCGAAATGCAGTCGCTGGTCGACCTGCTGCAGCCCGCCGTGTGGGAGCGCAACATCGATTGCAGCGATGTCGAAGTGGTGGCCGAAGTGCTGGCGAGTGGCGGCTTCGATGCGGAGCGCCTGTTGACGGCGACGCAGGATCCGGAGGTAAAAGCCAGGCTTGCTGCGAATACCGAGCAGGCTGTGGAGCGGGGAGCTTTCGGGATACCGACCTTCTTCGTCGGCGATGAAATGTGGTTCGGCAAGGAAAGGCTCGGCCAGCTCGAAGAGTATCTCTCCGGCGGCAAGCCGTGATCAGGTGATTTCGGGCAAGGGGCTCAGAGGCCGAATGCGTAATACGTCAGGATCATCACCTGCGGGGCGATCAGCGAAAGTTCGATGATGCCGAATCCGCCGCAGTCGCGGCTGAGGTTGCGGATGAAGTGAAACAACATTTTTCCCTCCTCGACCGGCTCTTCGGTGACCGGCGGGCCATCCAGATTTTTCCCGATTCCGTCCTGTCCCAATGGCTGGAGTCGGTCTTCCCTTTCCATGGAATAAGCGAATGCCCCTAACCGCCTACTGAGAACTGCGGTTAATGAAAGTTACCGATGATTGGGGGCGATGATGGCTGTTGAGAAATTCGACAATACTTCACTGCCACTACTTGTCATGCCTCGCCATTTGCTTAGGGTTGGCCCGCTTGGTCGCAGGGGGTTTCATTGCGTTTTCTTACAGTTGTTGCCGTTTCGCTTGCGTGCGCTTCGCCGCTCGCAGCACAGGATCAGTCCGCCAGCAGTGCAGAGGCGCGTCCGCCGGAAATTCCGGCCAAGGCTTTCGCCGCGCGCAGTCAGTTGAGCGGCGCAAAGCTGTCGCCTGACGGCAATCAGCTCGCCAGCCGTTCGAATGTGAACGGCATGGACTATGTCATGCTCTACAATGCGGCGAATGGCGCTCCGGTCGGCACATTCGCGATGGGCGAGGGCAATCGTCTCAACTGGGTGCGATGGGCCGGAAACCAGCGGCTGCTGGTGAGCGCGTCCGCCTATGATGAATACAACCGCTACTGGACCCGGCTTTTCGTGGTCGAGCTCGACACGGGCGAGCTCTACTCGATTGGGCGCAAGGAACCGATCCGCGACGGCGACAATGTCATCTGGGTCGCAGAAGACGGTTCATCGGTGCTGGTCTCGCTCCAGGCCAATCCGCGTCACTATCCTTCGGTTTATCGTTTCGACCTGACCCGCGACGGCAAGCGCGATCAGGTGCAGGGCTCGCGCCAGGGAATATGGAACTGGTACGCCGACAAGGACGGCAACGTCCGGATCGGGACCGGCTGGTATCGCAAGAAGCTGCGCGTCTACTACCGCGGGCCCGGCGAAGAGGACATCGAGATGGTCGACAAGATCCACCTCGACGATCTGGAGAAGGAAAACGAGACCTACCGCTACTTCGACATCCTCCGCGTCGAGCCCGATAGCGATATCGGCTACGTCTTCGAGGAGAACGAAGCGGGCAAGGTCGGGTTGAGGCGCTACGACCTCGCGCGGTCCGAGGTCGTGGACACTGTCTACGAGCATCCGCAATACGATGTGGACGGGGCGGTATTCTCGCGCGATGGCAAGCCGGTCGCAGTCACCTACACAGATGACAGCTCGCAAGTGGTCTGGCTCGACGAGAAGCTCGGTGCGATCCAGAAGGGCCTCGAAGCAGCGCTCGAGGAAGACACGGTCCGCATCGTCTCGCGCTCGGAGGACGATACGCGGATGATCATCCAGGCAGGCGGCGCCGCCGATCCGGGTGCGCTCTATGTCTATACGCCAGCCGAGGGCACTCTCGAGGCTCTCGGTGAAATGAGCGCGGGCGTGCCCTTCGAACATCTCGCGCAGCCCAAGGCGATCACCTACACCGCGCGCGACGGAACACCGATCCGCGCCTACCTGACATTGCCGCGCGGCCGGCCTGCCGAAGGCCTTCCGCTCATCATCAACCCGCATGGCGGCCCCTACGGCATTCGCGACACGCTTTCGTACAATTCGGAAGTGCAGATGCTGGCCAACCGTGGCTATGCGGTGCTCCAGCCCAATTATCGCGGCTCGGGCGGTTATGGCGATGCGTTCTTCGATCTCGGCTACGGAGAGATCGGACGCGCGATGCAGGACGATCTCGACGATGCGATGGACTGGGCGGTTTCGCAGGGTATCGCCGACCCTGAGCGCGTCTGCCTCGTCGGCGCGAGTTATGGCGGCTACGCGGCAGTCTGGGGCGCAATCCGCAATCCCGAGCGCTATCGCTGTGCCGCATCCTGGGCGGGCGTCATGGATTGGGATATCATGCTGCGTCACGACAGGCAGTTCTTCAGTCGCCGCACCACCAGTCGCTGGCGCAACCGCTACGAAGGCAAGGAGGAAAGGGATTTTCGCCTCGCCGACGTCTCGCCTTTCGAGCAGGTGGAGCGGCTCAAACGCCCACTCCTTCTGGCCCACGGCACGGACGACGGGATCGTCAACGTGGAACAGTATCACCTGATGGTGAGGGCGGCGAAGGAACAGGGCGTATCGGTCGACGAGCTATTGATCGAGGATGAAGGACATGGCTTCAGCGAGGTTGCCAGCGGTGAAGCCTGGTTCGAAGCGCTGGAGAAATTCCTCGACACCCATAATCCGGCGGAATGATCATGGAGCTTGCCATCCTCGATAGCGCGCAAGGGCGGTTGCGACTGCAGCTTCTGGAGGGGCAAGGGATCGTCTGGAGCCTCATAGCGGCCTTCGCCTTGGCCATGGTTGCGGTGGTCTTTTCGGGCGTTGTTTCGGCTCAGCCTCTCGCTGCACAGGCGCAGAAACCTTCCGAAATACCGGTCGAGGCCTTTGCCGGGCGCAGCCAGCTCAATTCGGCGAAGCTTTCGGAGAGCGGCAGTCGCTTTGCTTTCGTCGTGGTCGAGGGCGACAAGCGCATCCTCGCCGTGCACGATTCCGACACGCTCGAACCGCTGGTGGCTATCGACCTCGGCGATCGGGAGGGCTTCAACTGGTTCCAGTGGGCCGGCGACGATCGCATCCTGATATCGACCCGCATGCGTCTCACGAAGCTACAATACAGCGCGGAGACAAAGCTCCACGCCTTCGATATTCCCACGCGCCAGCTTCACTTCATCGGCTTCGAGGACCAAGGCTGGGAAGGCGACGACGTCCTCCACACCGACAAGCATGGTCGCTACGTCATCCTCTCTGTAAGCGAGCGGCGCTTCACTCCGCCTGCGGTCTGGCGTTTCCCGCTTGATGGCAGCGGTGCATCCGCTGCAGTCCTCGTTCAGAAGCCCGAGAAAGAGGTGCGCCAGTGGTTCGCCGATGACGAGGGCGTGGTGCGGCTCGGCATGAGCTGGACCTCGCGAGCGGACATCAAGATATATTTCCGCTCGGGGCCCGAGGATCGCTACAGGCGTGTGACCAAGGTGAAGGGCGGCGATGACGATGCGCTCGATGCCTGGGACGTCATGGGCATCTATGCCGGGCGCGACACAGGCTATGCCATGGTCGACGATGATGACGGCAAGACGATCTTGCGCGAGATAGACTACTCCAAGGGCGAGCTCGGTAACGTCGTTTACGAGAACCCGCGCTGGAGCATCGACAGCGTTGTCATCCGCCGGGGCGAGGGCCCGGTTGGCGTGAGATACACCGACGACGAACCGCGCACCGAGTGGCTCGAGCCGGAAATGCAGAAGATCCAGTCCCAGCTCGAGGAGGCGCTTCCGGGCAGCCGGGTACGCATCATCGACAGCGCGGGAATGGAGCGGATGCTCGTGATGCAATCGGGCGACGCCGATCCCGGCGCCCTCTATGTCTTCACTCCGTCGCGGATGAGCCTCGATCTGTTCGCGAACCTGCGCCCGCTCGTCGACGAAAAGCTCCTTTCGCAGACGCAGGCGCATGACATCGTCGCACGCGACGGAACACGGATGCGCGCTTTCCTGACCTTGCCGAAAGACCGGCCGGCGAAGGGCCTTCCGATGGTCATCATGCCGCATGGCGGGCCCTACGGCGTGCGCGACACGATGGTCTATGACGACTGGACGCAGCTGCTCGCCAGCCGCGGTTATGCCGTCCTGCGCCCGAATTATCGCGGCTCGGGCGGCTATGGTGAGGCGTTCGAGCGGCTCGGCGACGGACAGATCGGCCGCGCGATGCAGGACGATATCGACGATGCCTACGATTGGGCCGTGGCGCAGGGTATCGCCGATCCGGCACGCGTGTGCCTCTTCGGTGCCAGCTATGGCGGCTATGCCTCCATGTGGGGGACCTTGCGCAATCCGGAGCGCTATCGCTGCGGGGCGAGCTTTGCCGGCGTCGTCGACTGGGAAGACCTGCTTGCCTACGACAGCCAGTATCTCGGCCGGGGCCGGATACGAAAGCGGTGGTACAAGGACATCTGGACACCGCGCATCACCGGCGATGACGAGTTCGATCTATCGATGATATCGGTGTCGGACCAGATCGCGAGGTTAGAACGACCCTTGTTCGTGGCCCACGGCATCCAGGACATGCGCGTCCCCTTCGACCAGTTCGAGCAATTGTCGAAGGCAGCGGAAGCTGCCGGCGTGGAGATCGAAATGCTGGAAATCGAGGACGACCACTATCTCGGTGACAGCGCCGAGGAAGCGCGTTTCTTGAAGGCGCTGCTGGCCTTTCTGGAAACGCATAATCCCGCGGACTGATCGATCCGTCGCAAGCGGCCAAAAACTGGGGGTTGCTGGGCGCCAGCCTCTTGCCCACCGCGCGGGAATGCCTAACTTGGAAGTGTGATCAAGGAACTCTTCCAGCATTCCGCCATGACCGATGGCATTACCGTGCGGGTCGCGGTGAACTTCCTGCCTGAACAGTCCCAGCCCGATGCGGGCAAGTGGTTCTGGGTCTATCACATCCGTATCGAGAACGCTTCGCACGAGCGTGTCCAGCTGATGACACGCCACTGGCGGATTACCGACGGCGCCGGAATGGTCGCGCATGTCGATGGTGACGGCGTGGTCGGCGAACAGCCGATCCTCGCGCCCGGCGAAGCGCATGATTACGTGTCGGGCTGCCCGCTCGATACGCCCCACGGTTCAATGGAAGGCTTCTACACTTTCCACCGCGAAGACGGCACGCCGTTCGAAGTGCGTATCCCGTTCTTCCCGCTGGCAGCACCCGCAACCGCGGAATAAGCGCTAGTCGTCGTCTTCGTCGTGTTCGTCGGCGAAGTCGAAATCCCCGATCTTGATCTTGGGTTTGCGCTCCAGCCAGTCAGCGAGCATTTCCAGCTCGCGCGTGAGCGGCCAGGTTGCCAGCGCAGCACGACTTTCATCGAGGTAGAGTACCAGCGACTTCTTCTTGAGGCGTAGCTTGCTGTTGCCGAGCGCAGTGCGCGAGCCTGCGCCCAGACGGCGTGCAAGGCGGAAGCCGAGGCCCCATGTCACGCCTTCGCGAAGGTCCTCGTCGCTAGCAATCTCGCGTAGCTTGGAGGGAAGCGCAGTGCGACCGAGGCTGCCATAGAGCGCCGCGCAGATCATTGCCTTGTCCCGCGCGCTGCAATCGATCCAGCGCTTATCGAGCGCCCATTCGGTTGCGTGATTGACGCGCAGGTTCGGCTCTACGCGCTGCAGGCCCGCCGCAAGCTGCGCGGCAGCCAGGCGTAGGCGCTCGTTACGCTTGCCCTGTCCGTTGGCGAGATCGACCGTCCACCCGGCAACGCGGGTCGCATCGGTGACGGGCGCGTCACGCGGCTCGCAAAAGGCGTGAACGCCCGAAAGCAGCGGATCGAGCGACTTCTGCAGGTCGGTGAGCTGCGAATAGAGCAGGCCTTCGCGGATACCCCAGCTGGAAAAGATCAGCCTCTCCGGCTCCAGCTCCGCGAGCATCGGGCCGAGCAGTGCGGCCGCATCCGGCAGGTAATTGGCGCGCATCTCGCTGATGCCCGAAATGTCCATCAGCTCTTCCGGTTTGGCATTCACCAACCGCGAAGCAAGGTTGCGCGCATCCTCGACCGACAGCGAAAAACCGTGCGGGTCGGTCAGCGGATAGTCGGCCTCGCGCATCGCGTAATAGGCCAGCGCACGCCATGTGCCGCCGATCATGAATAGCGGACCCTTGTGCGACTTCGCCCAGCCCACATTGGAGACCGCATCATGGACCGTCGCGGCGAAATCCGGCTGCTGCGCGCGTAGGGCGGGTAGCCGCAAGGTGCCGAAGGGCAGGCTCACCGCATCGATGCATTCGCCATTGCCGATCGCAACGAGTTCGAGGCTGCCACCGCCAAGGTCGGCCACCATGCCGCTCATGCCGGGGAATGCACCGATTGCGCCGAAGGCCGAGGCGCACGCTTCTTCTTCGCCCGACAGCAGGCGCGGTTCGAGACCGAGTGCGGCAACCTTGTCGAGGAATTCCTGCCCGTTCTTGGCGTCGCGTGCAGCGGCGGTGGCGACGGTCTGGACCATCTCGATACCGCGGTCCTCGATCAGGATGGCGTAGCGGGCGAGGGCGTCGAGTGCCTCTTCCTGAGCTTCCTCGGGGATGAGCCCGGTTTCCGAGAGGTCGCGGCCAAGCCGTGCGGCGACCTTCTCGTTCCACACGGTTTCAGGCGCTCGGCCCGTACCCTCGTAAATCACCAGTCGGACCGTGTTCGAGCCAATATCGACCACAGCGCGCGGGGGATGGATCAATCGGCGCTGCCAACGCGTCGAGCGGAGCTTCGCGCTGCTCAACGCTTTTCCCCGTGCAGCGAAAGGCGCGGCACATCATGCGATTTCAGCGCCGATCCGCGGCCCGAGAGCGAAGGGTTCGACATGAAGTATTCGTGACAGTTGAAGGCGTCTTCGCCGGTGCGCATCCGGCGGTATTGCCCGTCGGGATCGAGCCGCCAACTCTGTTCGACGTCGAGGATATTGGCGAGCATGACCTGACCCAGCAGCTGGTCGTGCACGGTCTTGTTCGAGATCGGCACCATCACTTCGACACGGCGGTCGAGGTTGCGGCTCATCGCGTCAGCGCTGGTGAGGAAGACCTTGGCCTGCCTGCTGGGCATTTCCTTGCCATTGGCAAAAGCCCACATGCGGGCATGCTCGAGGAAGCGGCCGATGATCGACTTCACGCTGATATTTTCCGACATGCCCGGAATGCCGGCACGCAGCGAACAGATGCCGCGCACGACCATGCGCACTTCCACGCCGGCCTGGCTGGCCTCGTAGAGCTTGTCGATGATCGCCTGGTTTGTGATCGCGTTGAGCTTGCACCAGATGCCCGCGGGCTTGCCCTGCTTCGCATTGGCGATCTCGGCATCGATCAGCTCGTAGAGCGTCTCGCGCATGCCGATCGGCGAGATCGCGATCTTCTCCAGTTCGTCGGGCTCGATATAGCCGGTGATGAAGTTGAACATCTTCGCCGCATCGCGGCCCAGCGCCTGGTCGGCGGTGAAGTAGCTGAGGTCGGTATAAATCTTGGCGTTGATCGGATGGTAGTTGCCCGTGCCGAAGTGGCAGTAGGTGCGATAGCCATCTTCCTCGCGGCGTACGACTAGGCTGACCTTGGCGTGGGTCTTCCACTCGGTGAAGCCGTAGATCACCTGCACGCCTGCGCGTTCGAGCTCGTTTGCCCAGCGGATGTTGCGTTCTTCGTCGAAACGGGCCTTCAGCTCGACGACGGCGGTAACGGCCTTGCCGTTCTGTGCCGCCTCGACCAGCGCCGCGATGACCGGTGACTGGTCGCCCGCGCGGTAAAGCGTCTGCTTGATCGAAACGACAGCAGGATCGACTGCGGCCTGGTGAAGGAAATCGACCACCACTTCGAAGCTTTCGTAGGGGTGGTGGATGACCATGTCCTTCTCGCGGATAGCGGTGAAGACATCGCCGTCATGCGCCAGCACGCGCTCGGGATAGCGCGGCGAGAAGGGAGGGAACTTGAGGTCGGGGCGCGGCTCGTCGCAAATCGCGTCCAAGTCTGTAAGGCCGAGCATGCCACCGGTCTTCACGATCATGGCGGCATCGACGTCGAACTGGTCGCGCAGCAGGGTTTCTGCCGCCGGATCGCATTCGTCATCAAGCTCGAGCAGGACAGCGCGGCCGCGGCGGCGGCGCTGGATAGCGGTGCGGAAGTAGCGAACGAGGTCCTCTGCCTCGTCTTCCACCTCGATATCGCTATCCCGAAGGACGCGGAATATGCCGTCACCCAGGATCTTGAAGCCCGGGAAAATCTCGGCGGCAAAGCGTGTCACCATCTGCTCGATCGCGACATAGATCGCCTTGTCGCCCGGCACGCGCACGAAGCGCGGGACATTGGCCGGGATCAGGACCATCTCGACCAGCTCGCCCTTGCGCTTGCCGCGCTTGAGGCGAAACAGCACGCCCATCCCGCCATTCGCGACGAAGGGGAAGGGGTGCGATGGGTCGATCACCTGCGGTGTGATCAAAGGCAGGATGTCGGTGGTGAAGTAATCGTCGAGCCACTTGATCTGCTGCTTGTCGAGCTCGTCGGGCAGGGCGATCAGGATGTTCTCGTCGCGCAGCAGGCCGCGAAGGATGTCGAGGCTTTCCTGCTGGCGATCTTCCAGCTCGAGAACCTGTTCGCGGATCGCGTCGAGCTGCTGGCGCGGCGATTTGCCGTCGATGCCTGGCGTTTCGATCCCGCGCTGGACCTGGCCTTCCAGACCCGCAATGCGGACCATGGTGAACTCGTCGAGGTTGCTGCCCGAAATCGAGAGGAAACGCAGCCTTTCGAGCAGCGGGTAGTCGGTGTTCTCGCTCTCGGCGAGGACGCGGCGATTGAAGCTCAGCCAGCTCAGCTCGCGATTGACGTAGCGGTCTTCGGGTGCCTCGGGCGCGACCGGCAGCTCTTCGGCGATATCCTCGCCAGCAGTTTCGTTTCCAGAAACGGCAGAGTTTCCAAGGGTCACGGGCACACCTTTTGTGAATCGCAAGCAGAGTAGGGCGCGCTGGCGCTATTGGAAAGGGTTTCGACCTGCCACCTGTCCGGTGCGCTTGTCAGGAATGGGTCACAAACGCCCATATTGCAGGGCCAGTTTGTCCCAAAGTTGCGGTGTGGAGGCGCCGAGAAGGCCTTTCCTGTCCCACTCGTCCACGCGGTAGGGCGAGCCGTCCGGCCGCGCGACCCTGCCGCCGGCTTCCTCCAGCCAGAGCGCGCCTGCCGCGTGATCCCATGCCAGCGTGCGCTCGAAAATCGATACGTCGTTCTGGCCCAGCCCGAGGCGCGGGTATTGCTCTGCCGCGCAGAAAGGGATGTCGACCAGCTCGTAATTGGGCGAGATATGGCGGCGGGTCGCCTGCCTGCGTTCCTCTTCCATGAAGATCAGCGAGATCGCGGCGACCGGCGGGGTTTGGCCGGTTCCCCTGGCGGAGACGCGCTCGCCGTCGACGAATGCACCCTTTCCGCGATGCGCGGCGCAAAAGCGCCCCGTCAGGCAATCGTAGAGCCAGCCCGACTGGGCAAGGCCTCCGTCGGCGCGTGCGATGATGACGGCAAAAGGCGGCTTGCCGTGGGCGAAATTGCGCGTCCCGTCGACCGGATCGACGATCCAGCACGGCTGGTCGAGACGCTCGAGGATGCCGGGATCGGCATGAGCGCTTTCCTCGCCGACGAAGGCGAGACTGTCGTCGATGGCGGCAAGGCCCTCGCGCAGTAATGCTTCCGATTCCTTGTCGGCGATTGTGACGGGGTCGTTGCCGCCCTTGTCCTCGACCTGGCCTTCCTCGAGATTGCGGAAGCGCGGGAGGATGGCTTCCTCGGTGGCGCGCCGCATCAGGGTGAGGATAGCGTCGTCGAGACTGCTCACGAACGGTAGTCCGCGTTGATCGAGATATATCCGTGGGTGAGATCGCAGGTCCACACGGTCGCGCGCCCGTCACCGACGCCAAGGTCGACATCGATGCGGATGTCCTGCCCTTCGAGGTGCTTGGCGACCGGGGCCTCGTCATAGTCGGCGAGCGGCTGGCCGTCCTTGGCCGCCCAGGTGCCGCCGAAGCCGATCGAGAGCTTGTCGCGGTCGGCCGGTTCGCCGGCCTTTCCCACCGCCATGACCACGCGGCCCCAATTGGCATCGCCGCCTGCAATCGCGGTCTTCACCAGGGGGGAATTGGCGATCGAGAGCCCGACCCGGCGCGCGCTCTCGTCGGAATCGGCGCCGCTCACCGCGATCTCGATGAACTTCTGCGCGCCTTCGCCATCGCGCACGACCAGCTGCGCAAGATCGCGGCAGACCTGCAGAAGTGCTGCGTAGAACGCGTCGGCACCGGGGTCGTCCCATGATGCGAGCGGCGGATTGCCTGCCTTGCCGGTCGCGAAGGCAAGCACGGTGTCGCTGGTAGAGGTGTCGCCATCGACCGTGATGCACGAATAGGTCGCGTCATTGGCCTTGGAGAGCATTTCCTGCAGGAAAGTCGGCTCCACGGCTGCGTCGGTGAATATATAGCCCAGCATGGTCGCCATGTCGGGCGCGATCATGCCGCTTCCCTTGATGATTCCCGCCAGTTCGATGCGTGTCTCGTCGAGCATGGCCGACGCGCCGCTACCCTTGGTGAAGGTGTCGGTGGTGCCGATGGCAGACGCCGCTTCTTCCCAGCTGCAGGTGTCGGCCTCGAGGACCGCGGCGATCCCTGCACGTGCCTTGTCCTTTGGAAGCGGCACGCCGATCACCCCGGTCGAGGAGACCAGCACCTCGCTCGGCTTGCAGCCGAGTGCGTCGGCCACCTGCGCCATGATTTGTTCGACCGCCTCGCGCCCGCGCATGCCGGTGAAAGCGTTCGAATTGCCCGCATTGACGATCAGCGCGCGCGCACTGCCAAGCTTTACCTGTTCGCGGCCCAGCTCGACCTCGCTCGACGCGCAGGCTGACTTTGTGAAAACACCTGCCACGCTGGTGCCCTCGGCCAGTTTGGCGAAGGTCAGGTCGGCACGATCCCACTCCTTGTACCGAGCCCTGGCGACACGCAATTCTACGCCGGAGATGGCCGGCATTTCGGGAAAGGCGCGGGCGAGCGGAGAGCGTTCGAGATCCATGCCTTCGCAGCTAGAACGGGCGGGGGCGCGCTGCAAGCGGCGCCGCGCGTAGGAAAAATAGGCTGCCTGACTTTAAACCTTAAGCATTCTGCGCTATCTCCACGCTTGATTATGCGACGCCAATTGCTCGCCCTTCTTGCACTCCTGACCGGCCTTGCTGCCGTCGGTGTGCCTGCGCATGCCGCGCTGGGCGGTGAAATCGGCGTCGGTTTCGAACAATCCGCCTCCGGCGCAAGCGATGCCCGCGAAGCGAAGTGTCCGTGCGAGGAAAAGCAGCGCAAGCAGAAGCTGCGCGGCGAAAAAGTGACCCCCTGCAAGAAGCAGGAACCGGTCGTCATCTACCTGCCCACGGTCCAGTTCGGCGCCGATCGCGCATACGAATAGCCTGAAAAGCTGACCCCGTTTCATGCCCGGCACGTTTCCAGTGCGCGGGCATTTTCCATACATTCCTTCTATTCTCGAGGCACGCGCCCACCCATGTTCAATGCAATCGTGAAGTCCGTTTTCGGCTCGTCCAACGACCGTTACGTCAAATCCATCGGCAAGATCGTCAACCAGATCAACGCTCTCGAGCCGCAGCTTCAGGCACTCAGCGACGAGGAACTGCGCGCGCAGACCGACAAGTTCCGCCAGCAGCTCGCCGACGGCAAGACGCTCGACGATATCCTGCCCGAAGCTTTCGCCACCGTGCGCGAGGCATCGGTCCGCGTCCTCGGCATGCGTCACTTCGACGTGCAGATGATCGGCGGCATCGTCCTCCACCGCGGCGAAATCTCGGAAATGCGCACGGGTGAGGGTAAGACGCTGGTCGCCACGCTCGCCACCTATCTCAACGCGATCGAGGGCAAGGGCGTCCACGTCGTCACCGTGAACGACTACCTCGCCCGCCGCGATGCGGAATGGATGGGGCAGCTGCACAATTTCCTCGGCCTGTCGGTCGGCGTGATCGTGCCGAACCTCGACGAGTTCTCGCGCCGCGATGCCTACGGTTCGGACATCACCTACGGCACGAACAACGAGTTCGGCTTCGACTACCTGCGCGACAACATGAAGCACGAGCGCAGCCAGATGGTGCAGCGCCCCTTCAACTTCGCCATCGTCGACGAGGTCGACTCGATCCTGATCGACGAAGCGCGTACGCCGCTGATCATTTCGGGTCCGACCGAGGACAAGTCGGAGCTCTACGTCGCCATCGACGAGATCGTAAAGGATATCGATCCCGAGTGGTACGAGGCCGACGAGAAGACCAAGAACATCACCTGGACCGAAGAGGGTACCGACGCGATCGAGGAGCGGCTCAAGGAAGCCGGCCTGCTCGAGACCGACAACCTCTACGACGTCGAGAACACGCAGGTGGTCCACCACCTCGACCAGGCCCTCAAGGCCAACATCATGTTCAAGAAGGACACCGACTACATCGTGAAGGACGACAAGGTCGTCATCATCGATGAGTTCACGGGCCGCATGATGGACGGCCGCCGCTGGTCGAACGGCCTGCACCAGGCAGTCGAGGCCAAGGAAGGCGTGAAGATCGAGCCGGAGAACCAGACGCTCGCCTCGATCACCTTCCAGAACTACTTCCGCATGTATCCCAAGCTCTCGGGCATGACCGGTACGGCCGCCACCGAGGCTGCGGAATTCTGGGACATCTACAAGATGAACGTGGTCGAGATCCCGACCAACGTCCCCGTCCAGCGCATCGACGAGGAAGACGAGTTCTACAAAAACACGATCGACAAGTTCAAAGCCATCGCCAAGGCGATCAAGGAGAAGAACGAGATCGGCCAGCCGGTGCTGGTCGGCACGGTGTCGATCGAGAAGAGCGAACTGCTTTCGAAGTTCCTCGACGAGCAGGGAGTGAAGCACGAGGTGCTCAACGCCCGCCAGCACGAGCGCGAGGCGCATATCGTTGCACAGGCGGGCCGCATCGGCGCGGTGACCATCGCCACCAACATGGCCGGTCGCGGCACCGACATCCAGCTGGGCGGCAACCTCGAGTTCCGCATCGAGGAAGAGCTTGCCGATCTTGCAGAAGACGATCCCAAGCGCGCGCTCGAAATCGACCGCATCAAGGCCGAGGTCGCTGCCGAGAAGCAGCGCGTGCTCGATGCGGGCGGCCTGTTCGTCTTGGGTACGGAGCGTCACGAAAGCCGCCGTATCGACAACCAGCTGCGCGGCCGTTCGGGCCGTCAGGGCGACCCGGGTCTTTCGCGCTTCTACCTCTGCCTCGAAGACGATCTGCTGCGCATCTTCGGGCCGGACACGCTGTTCGCCCGTATGATGAACGCCAATCTCGAAGACGGCGAAGCGATCGGTTCGAAGTGGCTCTCCAAGGCCATCGAGACCGCGCAGAAGAAGGTCGAGGCGCGCAACTACGAAGTGCGCAAGCAGGTCGTCCAGTACGACGACGTGATGAACGACCAGCGCAAGGTCATCTACGAACAGCGCTCCGAAATCATGGATAGCGAGACCGTGGACGATGTCGTGGTCGACATGCGCCATGACGCGATCAATGCCATGGTCGCCGAGCACTGCCCTGCCGGCTCCTATCCCGAGCAGTGGGACATCGAAGGCCTCAAGACGCGCGTCGACGAAGTCTTCGACATGCAGTTCCCGATGGACGCATGGCTCGAGGAAGATCACATCGAGCCCGAAATCGTCGAGGAGCGCATCCGCGAGGAAGCCGATCGCCGGATGGAAGAGAAAATCTCGAAGGCCGACCCGAAGATGTGGCGCCGCATCGAGAAGAGCCTGCTGCTGCAGGAACTCGACCACCAGTGGAAGGAACATCTCTCCACGCTCGACGCGCTGCGGCAGGTCGTGTGGCTGCGTGCGCACGCGCAGAAGCAGCCGATCAACGAGTACAAGCAGGAAGCCTTCGGCCTGTTCGAACGCATGCTCGACAAGCTGCGCGAGGACATCACCGCCAAGCTGCTGCGGATCGAACTGGCAGAGCCTGCTCCGCTTCCGCAGGTCGACCTGCCCGAGTTGCCCGACTTCCTCACCGGCCACATCGACCCGCTTACCGGGCTCGACAATTCGGGTGACGGCGATGGTTCGGAAAACCGTCCCGAACTCTTCGGTGCGCTCGCCGGAAGTGCCCGCGCGGCGGCCGGTCCGGGCGGTGCATTCGTCGACAATCCCTATGCCGATCAGGACATCAGCCGGAACGCTCCGTGCCCCTGTGGCTCGGGCAACAAGTACAAGCATTGCCACGGCGCCATGGGCGTGAAGGCCTGATCACACTTCAGGGAACCGCGCCCGTCTTCAGAGCGGGCGCGGTTCTCTCACCATCGGGACCAGTGGTGGAGCGTCCGATGTCGGGCGGATCTCCCCGCACGGCTCGAAACCGCAGCTCGCGTAGAAGCCGGTATTGGCGGGGTTGGAATTCTCGAGATAGGCGCGGGTGCCAGTGCGGTCGCATGCGTCCAGCACTGGTTGAATCAGTTTCCGTCCCAATCCCTTGCCCTGCTGCGACGGCCTTACGCCGATGCTGAAGAGATAGGCATGTTCGAAGTCGGGGTGGGCGTGCTCCATTGCCTCGCCGGTCTTGATGCCCTTTCGCACGGCTTCCAGTCCGCAGTGCCAGATTGTCGGCAGCGCGAAAGCGGCATAGTCCATCTGCGAAAACGAGGCATCGCCGCCCGGCAGCATCCACATGGCCGCCCCTTGATCGCCGATGCTGTATACGAAGCCACGGGGCACATAAATCCGCCGCGCCTGCATATGGAAGAGCGAGCGGATGCCCTTGTAATTGCCGAAGAGCCACCGGTTGAACGGGTCGTTGCGGAATGCATCGGCGGTGATTTCGCCTATGGCGAAGGCATCTCCCTTGCCGGCTCGCGTGAAGCCCTCCGGTAGCGTGATATCCGCGTCGTCCACAGCGCCAGTCCTCCCTTGTGCGCCCAAGGCTAGCGGCAGGCTGGCACGCGGTCTAGGAAAGCCGCATGCCGCTGCTGATTGCCGCCTTCTTCATTACGGCACTGCTTTACGCGAGCGTCGGCTTCGGCGGCGGCTCGACTTACAATGCGCTCCTGGCGCTGTCGGGTGTCGACTACCGCATCCTCCCGCTGCTGGCGCTGAGCTGCAATATCATCGTGGTGGCGGGCAGCACCCTGCGCTTCGCACGTGCCGGGATCACGCCATGGCGCGGCGCCCTGTTCATGACCGCACTTGCTGCGCCTGCTGCTTTGCTCGGCGGGCTCACACCCATCGGCGAGGGGGCGTTCCTTGCGATCCTTGGCGCCAGTCTCGTCCTGACGGCGATGACCATGCTCCTGCCCGTAAGCGAAGGGGAGGGTGAAGCACGGCGCTGGGCCCGCTTTATACCGCTCGGAGCGATGCCGTTAGGCTATCTCGCGGGTCTCGTCGGCATTGGTGGGGGGATATTCCTTGCTCCATTGCTGCACCTTGCCCGCTGGCGCGAGGCGCGCGCGATCGCAGCCACGGCTAGCTTCTTCATCCTCGTGAACTCGCTCTTCGGGCTTGCCGGCCAAGTGCTGAAAGGCGGAGAGGGCCGCTTCCTTGCGGCTTTCGATATCGGCCTGCCGCTTCTTGTAGCGGTCGCCATCGGCGGCCAGATCGGCAGCCTGCTCGCGCTCAAGTTCATGCCGCAGCGGTGGATCCGCTGGGGCACGGCGGGGCTCACCCTGTGGGCAGGGCTGAGGCTGCTCTTCGCGATGTAAGGAAAATGGCTCCCCGAGTTGGATTCGAACCAACGACCAAGTGATTAACAGTCACCTACTCTACCGCTGAGCTATCGGGGAGCAGCCCGAAGGCAGGCCGCGCGTATATGGGGGCGATTCCGGTTTTGCAAGCGGGGTTTTGCAAAAAAATGGACGCGTGCTGCAACAAGTTGCAATCACACCACGAACTGCTCCGAAACGATGCGTTCGTCGAGTGCGTGACCCGGGTCGAAGAGCAGGGTCAGCTCGTTCTCGCGCGAGATTTCCAGCCGCACTTCGGCGACGTGACGGATCTCGCGCTGGTCGGCGACGGCCGACACCGGGCGCTTCTCGGATTCGAGTACCTTGAAGGTCACTTGGCTGCGGTCGGGCAGGATCGCACCCTTCCAGCGACGCGGCCGGAATGCAGAGATCGGGGTCAGCGCGAGCAGCTGTGAATCGAGAGGCAGGATCGGGCCGTCTGCGGACAGGTTGTAGGCTGTCGAGCCCGCGGGGGTCGACAAGAGCACGCCGTCGCACACGAGCTCCTTGATCCGCACCTTGTCGTCGACCGACACTTCGATCTTCGCGGTCTGGCGCGTTTCACGCAGCAGCGAGACCTCGTTGATGGCGCAGAAACGATGCACTTCACCGTCCTCTGTCACCGCTTCCATTGCAAGCGGTGCAATGGTGTGGGGCTTGGCGCGGGCGATTCGTCCCAGCAATTTATCGGGCTGGCGATTCTTGTTCATCAGGAAGCCGACCGTGCCCAGATTCACGCCATAGGCCGGCCTGATAACCCCTTCGTCGAGCATCCCGTGCAGGCTCTGCAGCATGAATCCGTCGCCGCCGAGAACGACAACCGCGTCCGCATCTTCGATGGAAACCCAATCGGTTAGCGGTCGAATGATCGTATCCGCCGCCTCCTGTGCGCGGTCGGAATCCGATACGAGCAGTGCAAGTCGATTGAATTCGGCCATCACCCGTTCCGTCTGCCTGCCGCCACTACCTTTGCGGGGCCTGATTAACCCCTATGGGCCGCTGTCCCATTTGGCAACAAACGCTAAAACATGGCTAACATATCGTTAACCGCTGCTAAGGGAGGGCGATGGCAAGTGTGGCCGACACGGTAGACAACGATTCGCGCGATGCCCTGACCGGGCTTGGTGACGTGCAGCAATTGCGCCGCACAGTCGCCGAATGGTGCGCGGATTGGCCACACGATGGCGGCACGTGTCCGATCCATGCCATGCTGATCACGCTGGGGCGGATCGAGACCGTCAACGTCGCTTTCGGCGAAGACGCCGGTGATGGCGCACTCGTGGAAGCTGCGCAGCGTATCCGCCACTTTGCAGTCGACGAGTTCGAAAGCAGCGGCTGGCTTGCCTCGCGCCTTTCCGGAAGCAATTTCATGCTGGTCGCACTGGGCGAATGCAGCCGCGAGCGCTGGCAGTGGCTGGCCGAGGCGCTGGCCGATGCTCTCGCCGCGCCGATCGCTAATCCCGACGGGAGTGGCAGCCTGCGTCTCTCGCCGCGAATTGCGCTGATGCGGTCCGGCGAGAATGACGACGTCGACAGCATACTCGACCGGCTGTCCGAAGTATCCTCTCAGATGCGCCAGTCGCACGGCCGCCGTATCGGCTGGTCGAGCGGGACCATAGAAGCCGCGCCGCGCTCCAACATCCAGCTCGAGGCCGATCTCCTTGCCGCGATCGACCGCGACGAGATCGAAATCCTGTTCCAGCCGCAGTACTCGCTCGTCGACGATCGCATCATCGGAGCGGAGGCCCTGGCGCGATGGCACCATCCGGTGGTGGGACTGATTGGCGCGAGTACGCTCTTCCAGATTGCCGAGCGGGCCGACCATGTCGCGCAACTCTCGCGGCACATCGCCAGTCGGGCGCTGGAGCAGGCCACGTCCTGGCCGCCCGGCATGCAGCTGTCGCTCAACATCACCCCGGCGGATCTCGCAGTCGACAATTTCGCGATCGACTTCGCCCGCCTGGCCGAACGCATCGGCTTCTCGCTCAACCGGATCACGCTGGAAATCACCGAGCAGGTGCTGCTGGCCGATCTCGAGCGTGTCAGCCGCGTCCTTCAGCAGCTCAAGGTCCTCGACGTCACCATCGCGCTTGACGATTTCGGCGCGGGGTTCTGCAACTTCCGCTACCTCAAGGTGCTCCCGATCGATTGCCTTAAGCTCGACCGCTCGATGGTCGAGGGCGTGATCGAGGACGAGCGCGACCGGGCCATTTTCCGCGCAATCATGGGTATGGGGAAGGCACTGGACCTGCGGGTGCTCGTCGAAGGCATCGAGACTCAGAAGCAGCGAGATTTCTGCGCTGCCGAGGATTGCGAATACTATCAGGGCTTCTTCCGTGCAGAGCCGATGGCGCCGCACCAGTTCCTGAATCTCGTCACCCGCTAAAGAGCGGTGGCTTAGGCGGCGGCCTTCTCGCGCTTCTTCGCTTTCCGCACGATACCAGAAAGGCCCTTGGTCAGCTGGAATAGCCCGTTGAGGCGGCTTTCCGGCGAATTCCATGCGCGGCTGATGACAAGCTTCATGTCGGGCCGCAGCTTGGCCGTGCCCTGCAGGCGGTCGACATAGGCGATGAGGCCCGGGCCGTCGGGGAAGTCGTCCTTGTGAAAGGTGACCAGCGTGCCGGCCGCACCCACATCGATCTTGGCGATATTCGCTTCGATGGCCTGCAGCTTAATCTGGATGAGCCGGACGAGGTTCTCCGTCGCCGAGGGCAGCGGACCGAAGCGGTCGATCATTTCGGCCGCCAGCGCCTCGATCTCGCCCATGTTCTCCGCATCGTTCAGGCGGCGATAGAGCGCCATGCGCACGGCGAGGTCGGGGACGTAATCTTCGGGGATCATGATCGGTGCATCGACCGTGATCTGCGGGCTGACACGCTCGGGCTTGGCCTCAAGGCCGAGCTCGCCGGCCTTGGCGGCAAGGATCGCGTCCTCCAGCATGGACTGGTAGAGCTCGAAGCCGACCTCGCGGATATGTCCCGACTGTTCGTCGCCGAGCAGATTACCCGCACCGCGGATGTCGAGATCGTGGCTCGCAAGCTGGAAGCCCGCGCCCAGGCTGTCGAGATCGCCGAGGACCTTGAGGCGCTTCTCCGCCACTTCGGACAGCGCGACGTCCTTCTCGTAGGTGAGATAGGCATAGGCGCGCAGCTTGGAGCGGCCGACGCGCCCGCGCAGCTGGTAGAGCTGGGCGAGGCCGAAGATGTCGGCGCGGTGGATGATGATCGTGTTCGCGCTCGGCAGATCGAGCCCGCTTTCGACGATCGTCGTGGCGAGGAGGACGTCGTATTTCCCCTCATAGAACGCGCTCATCCGTTCTTCGATCTCGCCTGCGCCCATCTGGCCGTGGGCAGGCACGAACTTCACTTCGGGCACATTCTCGTGAAGCCAGTCCGAAATCTGCTGCATGTCGGAAATGCGCGGCACGACGATGAAGCTCTGACCACCGCGATGATGTTCGCGCAGCAGCGCCTCGCGCATCACCATGTCGTCCCATTCCATGACGTAGGTGCGCACTGCGAGGCGATCGACCGGCGGGGTCTGGATGGTGGAGAGTTCGCGCAGCCCCGTCATCGCCATCTGCAGCGTGCGCGGGATGGGCGTGGCGGTGAGCGTGAGCATGTGCACATCGGCGCGAAGCTGCTTCAGTTTCTCCTTGTGCGTCACACCGAAGCGCTGCTCCTCGTCGACGATGACCAGCCCCAGGTTCTTGAACTTGGTCTGCTTCGACAGGATCGCATGCGTGCCGACGACGATGTCGATATCGCCCTTGGCCAGCCCTTCGCGCGTGTCCTTCATTTCCTTGGCGGGAACGAGGCGCGAAAGGCGACCGACCTTCAGCGGGAAGCCGGAGAATCGCTCGGCAAAATTCTGGTAGTGCTGGCGGGCGAGCAGGGTGGTGGGCGCGACCACCGCGACCTGCTGTCCGTTCATCGCCGCGACGAAAGCGGCGCGCAGCGCGACTTCGGTCTTGCCGAAACCGACATCGCCGCAGACCAGCCGGTCCATCGGCTTGCCGCTTTCCAGATCGCTCAGCACATCGGCGATCGCGCGTTCCTGGTCGTCGGTCTCCTCGTACTGGAAGCGGTCGAGGAACTGGTTGTAGACGCCGTCCTCGACTTCGAGCACCGGCGCCTTCTTGAGCGCGCGCTGGGCCGCGACCTGCATCAGCTCGCCGGCGATCTCGCGGATGCGCTCCTTCAGGCGCGCGCGGCGCTTCTGCCATGCTTCGCCGCCGAGCCGGTCGAGCATGACCGCTTCTTCGGACGAGCCGTAGCGGCTTAGTACGTCGATGTTCTCTACGGGTATGAAGAGCTTGTCGCCGCCCTTGTATTCAAGCTGCACGCAATCGTGCTTGGACTTGCCGACGGGGACCGGCTGCAGGCCGAGATACTTGCCGATGCCGTGCTCGGTATGGACGATGAGATCGCCCACGCTGAGCGCCTGCAGTTCGGCGAGGAAGGCGTCGGCATCCTTGCGCTTCTTCTTGCGGCGCACGAGCCGGTCGCCAAGGATGTCCTGCTCGGTGAGCAGCTCCATCTCGTCATTGGCGAAACTGGCTTCCAGAGGCAGCACCATGGCCGCAGGCTTGCCCTTGGCGGACAGGCCCAGCGCTTCCTGCCAGCTTTCGGCCAGCTGCACATCCGCGCCGGCCTCGGTCAGGATCGAGGCGATGCGCGCGCGGCTGCCGGTGGAGTAGGCCGCGAGCAGCGGTCGCTTGCCTGCCTTGCCCAGCGCCTTCAGGTGATCGGCTAGCACAGGATAGACATTGTCGCCGCGCGCCCGCTCAGGTGCGAAATCGCGGCCCGAACGGAAGCCGAAATCGATGACAGTGTCGCTCTCGGGCTCGTCGAATGTGGTCGCGCGGTGCGCCGGCGTTTCTGCAAGCGCGGACTTGAACTCGTCGGAGGTCAGGTAGAGCGATTTGGGATCGAGAGGGCGATAGCTGCCCTTGGCCTGTCCGCTCGCCGCCTTGCGCTGCTCGAAATAGTCGGTGACGTCCTTGATGCGCTCGTCCGCTGCGGCGAGCGAGGCGTTGTCGACGACCACCGTGTCCTTGTCGTCGAGGTGATCGAACAGCGTGACCAGCTTCTCCTCGAACAGCGGCAGCCAGTGCTCCATGCCTGCCAGTCGCCGGCCTTCGCTCACCGCCTCGTAAAGCGGGTCTTGCGTCGCATTGGCGCCGAACATCTCGCGGTAGCGGCTGCGAAAGCGCTTGATGCTGTCTTCGTCGAGCAGAGCTTCACTTGCGGGCAGAAGCAGGTGGCTGTCGAGCCGCCCTGTGCTCATCTGCGTATTAGGATCGAAACTGCGCAGGCTTTCCAGTTCGTCGCCGAAGAAATCGAGGCGGAGCGCTTCGTCGAGGCCGGAGGGGAACACGTCCACGATCGAGCCGCGGATCGCATACTCGCCCTTGTCGATCACCGTGTCGGTTCGGCTGTAACCTTGTTTCTGCAGCAGCAGCGACAGGCTCTCGCGACCGATCTCGGTACCCGGCTTGAACTCGCGCACGCTCTCTCGAATGCGGAACGGGCTGAGCACGCGCTGGAGAACCGCATTGGCGGTGGTGACAACCAGCTGTGCCTTCGCCTTTCCTGTCTGGAGGCGGTGCAATGCTGCGAGACGCTTGGCGCTGATCGACAGCGCGGGGCTCGCCCGATCGTAGGGCAGCGAGTCCCACGCGGGGAACTCGATGACGTCGAGTTCGGGCGCGAAGAATGCGGCCGCCTCGACGATTCCGCGCATCGCCGCATCGTCCGGTGCGATGAAGACCGCGCGGCCCGTGCCAGCGCGGGCGAGGTCGGCCATCACCAGCGGCTGCGCGCCGCGCGCGACCTGCGCCAGCGTCAGCGGTGTGTCGGCTTTGAGGATGCGGGAAAGGTCGGGCATTATGGGGTCAGCGCCGTAAGGCTTGGCCTGTTCCCGTCAACGCGGAATGTCGACGTAGTCGAGCTTCTGCATTTTCTCGATCAGCTCGCCCTGGAAGCGCGGCGGGGTGGGCTGGGTCTTGAGCGCCCAGGCCATGATGTCGACGTCGTCTTCCTCGAGCAGCGCTTCGAACCAGGCGAGTTCCTCCTCGCCCCATTCCGCGTGGTAGCGATCGAAGAAGCCGCCGATCATGTAATCGGCTTCGCGCGTGCCACGGTGCCAGCTGCGGAACTTGCAGCGGGCGAGGCGGCCTTCGGTTGTGAGCATTTCCGGCATGGGGCGCGGGTAGGGCACTCGCCAAAGCCGTGCAAGCGGCTATAGCGTGAGCGCATGCGCCCCGACGTCCTCAATCCGCTTTTCGCAGAGACCGAAACGCTCGATGGCGTCGGGCCTAAGCTGAAGAAGCCGCTCGACAAGCTCGGGCTGACGCGGCTCAAGGACCTAGTCTACCACCTGCCGGAACGCTTCGTGACAAGGCGCTCTGTCGAGACCGTCGATGAGGCTGGCGAGGGCGAGAATATCGTCCTCAAGCTGACCGTGACAGAACATCGGGGCGGGCGATCGGCGCGTGCTCCCTACCGTGTGCTGGCGCAGGACAGCGTGGGCAACATCATCGCGCTTACCTACTTTGGCCGCGCTTCCTATACCGCGAAGAAGCAGCTGCCCGTCGGTGCAACGCGCTGGGTTGCGGGCAAGCTCGAACGCTATGGCGACATGCTTCAGATCGTCCACCCTGATCACGTGGTCGAGGAGGGCGGCGATACGCTCCAGCGGCTGTGCGAGCCGATCTATCGCCTGTCGGAAGGGCTGACCCAGCCGCGTGTTGCGGGTCTGGTCGAACAGGCGCTGGCGAAGGCACCCGAGCTGCCCGAATGGATCGAGCCGGCGCAATTCGAGAAATCGGACTGGCCCGGCTGGCGCGATGCGCTGCAACTTGCTCACAAGGGCGAACACAAACTCGCGCGCGACCGGCTGGCCTATGACGAACTGCTCGCCAACAGCCTCGCACTGATGCTGGTGCGGGCGGACAATCGCAAACGCCGTGGCCAACCTTTGAAAGGCGATGGCAGCTATCGCGGCAAGCTCGACCTGCCGTTTCCGCTAACCGGCGCGCAGAAGCGATCGATCGCCGAGATCGAGAGCGACATGGCGCAGGAAGCGCCGATGCTTCGCCTGCTGCAGGGCGACGTCGGCGCGGGCAAGACCGTGGTTGCGCTGGAAGCCATGCTGATCGCTGTCGAGGCGGGCGCGCAGGCGGCGCTGCTCGCACCCACCGAAATCCTCGCTCGCCAGCACTATGAAAGCCTGCGCCGCATGGCCCAGCCTACCGGTGCGGAAGTCGCGCTGCTCACCGGGCGCGACAAGGGCAAGGCGCGCGAAGCGACGCTAATGGGGCTTCTGGACGGCAGCATCGACATCGTCGTCGGCACCCACGCGATCTTCCAGGACAAGGTTGCCTACAAGAACCTCGCGATGGTGGTGATCGACGAGCAGCACCGTTTCGGTGTCGGCCAGCGGCTCATGCTGGCGAACAAGGGCAAGCGCGCGCCGCACGTCCTTGCCATGACTGCAACGCCGATCCCGCGTACGCTCACTCTCGCGCAATATGGTGAGCTCGACGTGAGCAAGCTCGACGAACTGCCGCCGGGACGCCAGTCGATCGACACGGTGGTGATGGGGCAGGACAGGATCCCCGCACTGGTCGAGCGCCTCGCCGCGCAATTTGCCGAGGGACGGCAAGCCTTCTGGGTCTGCCCGATGGTCCGCGAGATGGACGGGCCCGACGAGATCGCCGCCGCCGAAGCGCGCTATGCGGCCCTGAAAGAGCGGTTCGGCGACGATGTGGTGATGGTCCACGGCCAGCTCGCACCGGAAATGAAAGACGCCGCGATGGAGCGGTTCGCGCGCGGCGATGCGCGGCTGCTGGTCGCCACCACGGTGATCGAGGTCGGCGTCGACGTGCCCAACGCAACGCTCATGGTGATCGAGCAGGCCGAACGCTTCGGTCTCGCCCAACTCCACCAGCTGCGCGGCCGGGTGGGGCGGGGGAGCGAGAAGAGCTTCTGTGTCCTCCTCCACGGCGAAAGCCTGTCCGAAACCGCCCAGAAGCGTCTCGCCCTGATGCGCGAGAGCCAGGACGGATTCCTGCTCGCCGAAGAAGACCTCAAATTGCGCGGTGGCGGCGAGCTTCTCGGCACGCGGCAATCAGGCGATACGCCCTTCAGCGTGGCGAGTTTCGAGCAGATCACCGAGCTGCTGCCCAAGGCTCATGACGATGCGCGCGTGCTGATGGAACGCGATGGCGGTCTGGAGGGCACGCGCGGCGATGCTGCCCGCATCCTGCTCTACCTGTTCGAACGCGATTTCGGCGTGAAGACCCTGCGCGGCGGCTAACGTCAGGCTTTTGCTAAGATTTTCGCATTAAACCCTCGCCCAAACGGGGGAATTACAATGCAGATCGTAAGATATTCGAGGTCTCGCGTGGCCATGGCCTGCGGCCTCATGATCGGTTTCATCTTTCTCGGCGTCTTGGCCGGGAGCGCGTTCCACGGCAAGGCGTCCTTCGCCGGCTGGCTCATCGCAGGATGTTTCGTGATCTGCCTGCCAATGGGCGCGCGCTATCTTCTCGATGGGGGCAAAATCCTCGAATACGACCGCAATTTCGTGACTTACCACGGGGTGCTCGGCAGCACGCGACTGCGGTGGGAGGAAGTACACGGTTTCGAGGTGGAAAAGCAGACCTACAACTGGATCGCGACCAACACCTTCCTCAAGATCAAGGGGCCTTTCTCCTTCCTCGGCTATGCCAGTATCACGCAGCGACTGCTCGCCCGCGAACATCGCTCGGCAGAGCACCTGCTCGAAGAGATCGTCGATTACCTCGAAGGCGCCGAGCAGCAGCAGGAAGTCCCGCAACAGCCCGCTCGTCCGCAGGGTTTCGGCAATGCTGCGCCAGCTGCGCCAGCTGCGCGCTCGCAGGGAGTGATCGGTGAAGCGCCGATGCCTGCGGCCCCGCAGATGCGCGGCGGTGGTTTCGGCCGCAAGGGGCTCTAGAAGCCGAGCATCTCCAGTTCGCGTTCGACGGCGGGACGATATCCGTCACCGAACAGGCGAACATGGAGCAGCCACATCCACAGCCGGTAGACCGGCTGCCGTTCGCTCCATCCCGGCTCAAGCCCGAGCGAGGCGAAAAAGCTGCCCGGCGGATGGTCGAACACTGTGAGACTGGCGGCATCGACCTCGTGGTCTCCGTAGTAGGCGCAAGGGTCGATCAGTCCGCTGATCCTGCCGCCCGATACGAGGATGTTGCCTCCCCAGAGGTCTCCGTGGAGCAATGATGGCCTTGGTGAGCCCGGCAGCATGTCGCCCAGCTTGGAGGCGAGTTCGTCCAGCCGCCTCGCCAGCGCTGCGGGTAGGTGAGGGGCGTGGCACAGCAAACGCCGCTCCCCCCAGAACTGCGGCCAGCTGTCGCAGGCTTCGTTCTCGACCGTCACATCGCGTAGAGCGTAATTCTCTGGCCAGCCGAAATTCTCGCCAGTCTCCGCGTGCAACTGGCCAAGCGCCTCGGCCAGCGAATTCCATGCAGACCCCGACAGACCCGCATCGCTCGGCAGGTGCTCGATCAGCATGACCTCGTCATCCGCTGCGATGACATCCGGCGTTGGCGCGCCCGATTGCGCCATCGCTCCGAGCATCCGCGCCTCGATGCCGACCACCGGGCCCGACTTTGCCACGATGGTTTCGCCATCGGCGAAGGTCGCAAGCGACGCGCCCGAAATGTCCCCGCCGGCAAAGCGGCGGATGTCGGCGGGGCGCTTGCCGACCAGCCGTTCTACGGCGTCTGCAAGCGTATCGCTCATGCCGTCTCCGCCAAGACGCGTTCGACGATCCCGCGCACGTCGACCCGGGCGTTCAGCCTTGCTCCCAGCAGCGCAGTGCCGCTGACCTTGCGCTGGACGAACAGCGTTTCGGCGGGGGGCAGGTGCCAGCTTTCGCGGTCGCGTGCGATCGGCATGACCGTTTCGCGAATCTCGGGCACGAAGGCGCGGTCGCCGAAATCGAGACGGTCATCGCTCGCCATCTGGGTGACGACGATGTCGACCGCACGCCGCATCGCCTCCGGATGACGTTCGAGGGCCCGCGGGTTCATGAAACCTGCCTCTATCGCTGCCTCCATGACGGCTTCCCTGTCCTCGGCAAGCCCGGCATAGAGCAGCCTGCGATAGTCGGCCGAGATACCTTCCGAGACCTCTCGAGCGGCACCGAAATCGAGCAGCACGATCCGGCCGGTCTTTGCCTGCCAGCGGTAGTTGGCGAAGTTCGGATCGGTCTGCATCAGGCGGCTGTCGAACAGTTCGCGCGCGACGAGTTCGATCATGCGAGCGAAGACCTCGTCACGCAGCTCCTGCGGCTCGCTGGCGAGAGCTTCGATCGGCCCGCCTTCCTCGAAACTCATCGCGAGGATGCGGGTGGTGGTCAGCTCTTCGTGGAGTTCCGGCACGACAAAGCCTTCGCGCCCTTCCAGAAGCTCGCCGAAACGCGTCATCATGGCGCCCTCGCGAACGTAATCGGCCTCTTCGTGGAGCTGCTCCTTCGCGGCGGCGAGGAGGGGTGCGATGTCGAGTTCGGCCGGGAGCAGGCCGGTCAGCTTCAGGAGACCGGCTACATTGTCGACATCGCTGTCGATGCTTTGCGCGATTCCCGGATACTGCACCTTGATCGCGAGCAGCCGACCGTCCGGCAGCATGGCGCGGTGCACCTGTCCGATCGATGCGGCGGCGATCGGGCGCGGCTCGAAGCGGCGGAATCGCTTGCGCCAGTCCTTGCCCCATTCCGCACTCAGGACCTTGTCGAGTTGCTTGGGCGGCATGAAATCCGCCCGCTCGCGCAGGCGGGCAAGGATCTCGGAAAGCTCGGGCGGCAAGAGGTCGCCTGCATCCATCGAAATCATCTGGCCCAGTTTCATCGCCGCGCCGCGAAGGTGCGCGAGCCTGTCGGTAAGCCTCTTCGCATTCGCGGGCGTGAGCAGAAGCTGGTCGAGGCGCGGGCGCTCTCCGCTGGCAATCCGCCGCGCACCTTCGCTCAGCGCACCGCCGGCAAGTCCACCCGCAAGACGGGTGAAACCGCCGAGGCGTCCGATACGAGACGCAGGAACCGAGCGGTGCCGGCTGGTGTCTTCGTCAGCCATGTTCTTCGATCATGACTGCCAGCAACGCATTCGCACCGGCGCTGACTTCGCTCCATGTGATCGAGAAGCCCTCCGCACCGCCATAGTAGGGGTCACCGACTTCACGCCCTTCCTGTCCGGGCACGAGGTCGAGCAGCATGGCGACGCGGGCCTTGCCGTCACCCGGATCGACACGCGCGATGTTCGCCATGTTCGATGAATCCATGCCGAGGATGTAGTCGAATTCGTGGAAGTCGCTCTCGCCCAGCTGGCGTCCGCGATAGCCGGTAATGTCGATGCCCCTGCGGCGGGCCTCGTCGATGCTGCGCGGATCGGGCGGCTCACCCACGTGATATCCGGCCGTTCCGGCGCTATCGACGTGAACGTCGATGCCAGCTTCGGAGGCGGCATGGCGAAAGGCGGCTTCGGCGAGCGGCGAGCGGCAGATGTTGCCGAGGCAGACGAACAGGACGGCAGGCTTGGACACGGCTATGCGGCGAGACCCTTGATGACGGGAGTGTACCGCCATTCAATCGCCCGCACTTGCGCTTGTTCCGCAGATTTGCGGACAATGCGCCCTGATGTTCTGGAAAGTAAAATGGTCGGGGAGAGAGGATTCGAACCTCCGGCCCCTGCCTCCCGAAGACAGTGCTCTACCAGGCTGAGCTACTCCCCGACCGGATGCTTGCGGGGCGGACCCCGCGAGGCAGAGGCGGCCCTATAGGTGTGGATTGCGACTGGTGCAAGCGGGCTTTTGCGTTATTTTGGGCCTAGGGCCGCAATAAGATGAAGAGCGACAACTCGGCCATGCCGGACACCCATTTCGAAACCCAATATCTCGACCTGATGCGCCGCATCTGGCTCGAGGGCGACGAGCGGCGCGACCGTACGGGTATCGGCACGCGTTCGGTCTTCGGCGCAATGCTGCGTTTCGACCTTTCCGACGGCGCAATGCCGCTCATCACCACCAAGCGCGTCTACTGGAAGACCGCCACGCGCGAGCTGCTCTGGTTCCTTACCGGCGACACCAATATCCGCCCGCTCGTGCTACAGGGCGTGAAGATCTGGAACGAGTGGCCGCACGCCAAATATGTCGAGCAGACGGGCGACGAGATCTCGCTCGAGGATTTCGTCCAGCGCATCGCAGATGACGAGGACTTTGCCGCCATGTGGGGCGATCTCGGACCTGTGTACGGCAAGCAATGGGTCGACTGGCCGACCTACCAGCCGGTGAAGGGCGGGCTGTTCCGCAAGGGCCGCGGTATCAACCAGGTCGCAGAAGTCGTCGAATCGCTGCAGGAAAATCCGGGCAGCCGTCGCCACATCATCGAGGGCTGGAACGTCGCCGACGTGCCACGCATGGCGCTGCCGCCGTGCCACAAGACCTACCAGTTCCACGTATCGGAAGGCCGCGACGGCAAGCCGCGTCTCAATGGCCTTCTCTACCAGCGCAGCTGCGACGTCGCGCTCGGCCTGCCGTTCAACCTCTGGTCGGCGGCGCTGCTCCAGCGCATGCTCGCCCACCAGGCGCGACTCGAACCGGGCGAGTTCGTGTGGATGGGCGGCGACACGCACCTTTATCTCAACCACGAACACCTCGTGAAGGAGCAGCTATCGCGGGAACCGCAGGGTCATCCGCGGCTTGAGATTGTGCGGCGCCCGCCGACTATCTTCGACTACCGGATTGAGGATTTCGCGGTTCACGACTACACGCCGCTCGGAGCCATCAAGGCCCCCGTCGCGGTGTGACGGAAATCGTATGCATAGGCGTACTTGACCGTTTCCCCCGCGCGAAATAAAATAACGCGCAAGCGTAAGATTACGTCTGGGAGACGATTCTATGGCCGACAGGCCTCAAGGTACTGCGAAAGCTGGCGATAACCGCCCCAAGCTCTCGCTCCACGTGCCAGAACCCAAGTTCCGACCCGGTGATGCGGTCGACTTCTCGCATATCGAGGTTCCGGAGGCCGGCCAGCAGCCGCGCCCCGACGAGACCACCAAGCCGGAAGACATGCTCGATTTCGCGCATGGCCTGATCCGCGTTCTGGGCGAGGACAACAAGGCCCACGGCCCGTGGGACCCGAAGCTCGACCCGGAAACGCTGCGCACAATGCTCGGCCACATGGCCATGACGCGCGCCTTCGACGAGCGCATGTTCCGCGGCCAGCGCCAGGGCAAGACCAGCTTCTACATGAAGTGCACCGGCGAAGAGGCGACCAGTGTCTCGGCCTCGATGGCGCTCGCGGCGGACGACATGGTGTTTCCGAGCTATCGCCAGCAGGGCATCCTGATCCAGCGCGGCTACCCGATGATCGAGATGATCAACCAGATCTACTCGAACAAGGGCGACAAGCTGAAGGGCCGCCAGCTGCCGATCATGTATTCCTCGAAGGAGCACAGCTTCTTCACCATCTCGGGCAACCTCGCCACGCAGACCCCGCAGGCGGTCGGCTGGGCGATGGCATCGGCAATCAAGGGCGACAGCCGGATTGCCGCGACCTGGGTCGGCGAGGGCAGCACCGCGGAAGGCGACTTCCACTCGGCCTGCCTGTTCGCGACCGTCTACAACGCTCCGGTCATCCTCAACGTGGTCAACAACCAGTGGGCGATCTCGAGCTTCAGCGGTTTCGCTGGCGCAGAGCGCGCGACTTTCGCGGCGCGCGGTCTCGGCTACGGTATCGCTTCGCTGCGCGTCGACGGTAACGACCCGCTCGCCTGCTATGCAGCAGAACAGTGGGCCGCCAACCGCGCCCGCGCCAATGCCGGCCCGACGCTGATCGAGTTCTTCAGCTACCGCGCCGAAGGACACTCCACCTCGGACGATCCCAGCGGATATCGCAGCGCGCAGGAGCGCGACGAGTGGCCGCTCGGCGATCCGGTGATGCGCCTCAAGAACCACCTCATCGAGATCGGTGAGTGGGACGAGGAGCGCCAGCAGAAGATGGACCTCGAGGCCGCCGAATTCGTCAAGAAGACGACCAAGGAAGCCGAAGAGAACGGCATCCTCGGCCATGGCCTGCACCATCCGTTCCGCACCATGTTCGAAGACGTGTTCGAAGAGCTGCCCTGGCATCTCAGGGAGCAGAGCGAACAGGCGATCCGCGAACGCGAGACCAAGTTCCCCGAAGGGCTCCCGAACGGAGGGAAGGGCGCATGAGCGACACCGCAACCAAGGACGCGCCCGCAGCAGAGCAGGGCACCGAACGCCGCCTAAACATGATCGAGGCGATCAACGACGCGCTCGACGTGTCGATGGGCCGCGACGAGAACATCGTCATCATGGGCGAGGACGTCGGCTATTTCGGCGGCGTGTTCCGCTGCACCGCCGGCCTCCAGCAGAAATACGGCAAGACCCGCGTGTTCGACACGCCGATTTCCGAATGCGGCATCATCGCCGCGGCAGTCGGGATGGGGGCATACGGCCTTCGTCCGGTGCCGGAAATCCAGTTTGCCGACTACATTTACCCCGGCCTTGACCAGCTGATCTCCGAAGCGGCGCGCCTGCGCTATCGTTCGGCGGCCGAATACATCGCGCCGATCACCGTGCGCAGCCCCTTTGGCGGCGGCATCTTCGGTGGCCAGACGCACAGCCAGAGCCCCGAGGCGATCTTCGCCCATGTCTCCGGCCTGAAGACGGTCATTCCTGCGACGCCCTATGACGCGAAGGGCCTTCTGATCAGCGCCATCGAAGACAATGACCCGGTCATCTTCTTCGAGCCCAAGCGCATCTACAACGGCCCGTTCTCGGGCTATTACGACAAGCCGGTCGAACCGTGGAAGCGCTTCGATGCGAGCGTGGTGCCCGAGGGGCATTACAAGATCCCGCTCGGCAAGGCGCGCTACGCGACCGAAGGCGAGGAGCTGACCATCCTTGCCTATGGCACCATGGTCCACGTGGTGGAGGCGGTCTGCCGTGAGAAGGGCGTCGAGGCCGACATCGTCGACCTGCGCACCATCGTTCCGGTCGACATCGAAACGATCGAGGAATCGGTCAAGAAGACCGGCCGCTGCCTGATCGTCCACGAAGCGACCCGTACTGCCGGTTTCGGCGCCGAACTCAGCGCGCTGGTGACCGAGCGCTGCTTCTACCACCTCGAAGCCCCGGTCGAACGCGTGACCGGCTTCGACACACCCTATCCCCACAGCCTCGAATGGGCCTATTTCCCCGGCCCAATCCGTATCGGCGAGGCCCTCGACAAGATCCTGAGCGAGTAATCGACATGGCGAAATTTGTATTCAACATGCCCGACATCGGCGAAGGCATTGCCGAGGCGGAAATCGTCCAGTGGCACAAGAAGGTCGGCGACACGGTCAAGGAAGACGAGGAATTCGTCGACATGATGACCGACAAGGCCACCGTGCCGATGGAAAGCCCGGTCGACGGTAAGATCCTCGAGATCGCCGGCGAAGAAGGCGACATGGTCTCGATCGGCTCGATGCTGGTCGTGATCGAGGTCGAGGGTGAAGTGCCCGAAGACGTTGCCGAGGAAGCTCCCGCGCCCGCACCCGCGCCGAAGGCTGCGGAAGTCGAAGAGCGTATCGAGGTCGAAACCTCTGACGCCAGCGATGCCGACGATGCGCTGGCCGCCGATCCTAAGCCCGAACCGCTGCCCGCGCCGACCCCGGCGCCCGAGCCGAAGCAACAGGCAAAGGTCCTCGCGACCCCCGCAGTGCGCAAGCGCGCCAAGGAACTGGGTGTCGACCTCAGCCAGGTGAAGCCGTCCGAGGAAGGCCGCATCCGTCACGGCGACCTCGACCAGTTCCTCTCCTACAACTCGGGCTATGGCCACGCTGCCAAGACCCGCGAGGACGAGGAGAAGAAGGTCATCGGCATGCGCCGTCGCATTGCCGAGAACATGGCCGCCTCGAAGCGCAACATCCCGCACTTCTCCTATGTCGAGGAATGCGACGTCACCGACCTCGAGGTCCTGCGCGCACAGCTCAACGCCAGCCGCGGCGACAAGCCCAAGCTTACGATCCTGCCGCTGCTGATCACCGCGATCTGCAAGACGCTGCCCGACTATCCCATGATCAACGCGCGCTACGACGATGAAGCGGGCGTGGTGACGCGCCACGGCGCGGTCAACATGGGCATGGCGGCGCAGACCGATGCCGGCCTGATGGTCCCGGTCATCAAGAACGCTCAGGCCAAGAACCTGTGGCAGCTCGCCAACGAGATCTCGCGCCTGGCCGATGCTGCACGCAACGGCACGGCGAAGAAGGAAGAGATGGAAGGCGGCACGCTGACCGTCACCTCCCTCGGCCCGCTTGGCGGCGTGGCTACCACGCCGGTCATCAACCGCCCCGAAGTCGCGATCATCGGCCCGAACCGCATTATCGAGCGCCCGATGTACGTCACCGGCAGCGATGGTGTGGAGCGGATCGAGAAGCGCAAGCTGATGAACATCTCGATCAGCTGCGATCACCGCGTGGTCGACGGCTGGGATGCGGCGAGTTTCATCCAGGCGTTGAAGAAGCTGCTGGAAACGCCAGCGCTTATCCTGGTGGATTGATCAGCAAAGAGCCCCGTCGGACGATCCGGCGGGGCTTTTTTCTTGCGGCGAGATCAGCGGCCTGCGCCCGCGGTCTGGTTGACCGAATCCTGGATATCGATGGCGGATTGCGCGGCGAACGCGCCCCCGCCAAGCATGGCCAGTGAAAACGCCAGAAAAGCCGTCTGCAACATACGAACCTCCCGTCCCCCACGTAGAAATTCGAGGGTGAGGATGCGCGCACAGGGTTACTTTTCGGTAAAAATCACCCTCTTCGCGGGGCTTGCAAAAAAGTGCGAAAAAAGCGGCTCAATTTGCGTTGACAGGAATCGGAGCCTCCACTAGATGCGCGGCTCCCAAGGGGGCGCTACAGCGCAATGCGCGGGTGTAGCTCAGTTGGTTAGAGTATCGGCCTGTCACGCCGAGGGTCGCGGGTTCGAGTCCCGTCACTCGCGCCACCTTGGGATTATTCTTCGAAAAGCCGCCTTTCGGGCGGCTTTTTTCATGCCTGCTGGCCGTCGCTTTCAGCGAGCTTGCGCAGGTTCTCCTCGTGCCCCGCCTTGTCGATCCGGTAACGCGACACGCAGAACAGCGCAGTCAGCCACATGGCGAGCAGTGAGGGTGCATAGAAGGCACCGAGGTTCCATAGTGTCTCGGTGGACACGCTTTCTGGGGCGGCCCCTTGCGGGAAGGCGATAGCGGACAGGATGATGCCTGCCGCTGCGACCCCGAGACCCTGCGTCACCTTTCGCGTGAAGGTCATGGCGGCATAGTAGACGCCTTCGCTTCGCCGCCCGGTGCGCAGCTGGTTCGATTCCACGAGATCGGCAATCATCGAATAGGCGACCGCCTGCACCGCGATGATCAGCGCAAGGTCGACCACGTTGATGCCGAGCACCAGGGGGAAAAGCAGAGGGTCTCCGTTCTCGGGCATCAGCCCGGCCAGCCGCAGGAGCACCGGCGCGGGCTGGATGGTGAAGGCCAGCAGGCCGAGTACGATCGTCGCGCGCTTCTTGCCGAGGCGCTTGGTGGCCCAGGGCGCGATCAGGAAACCCATCAGAGCCGAGAAGAAGACGGTGCATGTCCAGATGAAGATCTGGAATTCGCTGAAACCCCAGAAGTAGTTGAGCATCAGGAACGCGAGGGCAGCCGACAGGCCTGTCGCCACCGAAAACAGGACCGTGGCGAAGAACAGCGCGAGGAAGCTCTTCTCGCTCAATGTCTCGAACATCTCGCGGAAGATGCGCTTGATCGTGAAACGCTCACCCGTCTCGACTGGCCGGTGCAGATAGGGAATGCGGTGGTGCGTTCCCATTGCGGAGACGAGGATCGCCGCGAGGATCAGCAGCGATGCGACAATGCCGTAGGTCGCATAGGCATCGCGGTCCATCATGCCGAGCGGACCGGTCAGCAGCACGCCGAACATGACGATGCTCATCATGTTGCCGCCCGACCAGCCGAAGAAAAGGCGATAGGCCTGGATGCTCGTGCGCTCTTCGTAATCCTTCGACAGCTCGGGGATCAGCGCCGAGCTGGGTGTTTCGTAGAAGGTAATGAAGGTGCGGATCAGCACCGCCAGCCCCGTGAGGTACAGGAAGAGACCGAATTGCGAGAGTTCGGGCGGGTTCCACAGCAGGAAATAGCTGAGCGCGACGGGCAGGGCGGCTGCATACATGAAGGGGTGGCGGCGCCCCCACTTGCTGCGGAAATTGTCTGACCAGTAGCCGACCAGCGGATCGGAGACGGCGTCGAAGACCAGCGCGATCATGATGGCGAGGCCGACGAGACCCGGTTCGAGCCCGATCACCGTCCCGTAGAACAGCAACAGGAAGTAATCGAACCCGTTGTTCTTGATCCCGAAAGCGGCTGCACCGAAACCGTGCGCAAGCTTGAGACCGACCGACGGTTTGTCGGCCACTGCGGCTGTGGTCGCCATATCCTCTCCCTTGGGGAAGGGAGGCTAGTGCAGGGTTTGCGGCTTGGCAATCAGCGCCAGTTGCCGGTTTCCATCCATTTCAGGAAGCGGCCCAGCGGCAGGAGCCAGACAAGGCCGAGGAACACGTAGACCACCGTCTGCGCGAGGGTCGGCCAGTCGCCGATCAATCCGGGCAGGTAGCGCGCGATGACGATGCCATAGACCAGCAGGCCGACAAGCAGGCCGAGAAGGCCTACGGGAATGCGCCAGGTCGGTTCTTCTCTCATCAAAACGGTCCGTAGAGGCGGGTAGGGGTGACCACCGCCGAGAGGCTGCGATCATGCGGTTCGACAGGCAGATCTTCGGCCAGCTGGCAATCCCAGGCAAGCCCGATCGCGGTTACGTTGTCGCGCCCTTCCAGCCAGCGGTCGTAATGCCCTCCGCCCTGTCCGAGCCGGTCGCCACTATCGGTAAAGCCCACCAGCGGGACGAACAGCACATTGGGCTCGTGAACAGGCGCTTCGGCGGACGGCTGTAGAAGCCCGAAAGGGCCTACCTCGAGGTCCTCTTCGTCGAAGGGGTCGGAATGTGCGGCGAATTCCATCGGCGAATTGCGCGTTGCGAAGCGCGGGAGAGCGATCTCGTGCCCGCGTTCGAGGAAGAATTTCGCATAGGATGCTGCCGGTGCCTCGAAGGGATCGGCACGATAGAGGCCGATGGTTGCGCCTTCCGGCACGAGGTCGAGGAGGGGCGCCGGAGGACGGTGGAAGACCAGTCCGCGCATGCTGTCGGGCAATTCCGCGACATGGTCGCGACGCATGCTCCGGAGAATTTTACGGAGTTGGTCCTTGGTCACGCCTTGCCTGCTCCCGCAGCAATTGCCGATGCCCGGCCACCGCGCTCAAGCAGCAATGCGGTGGCGCGAAAAGTAAGTAGCGGGACCACCATGGGTCGGTGCCATTGAAATCCTCTGACGCCAAGTAACGTCAGGTGGGCGCCGTATACCCGAGCCTCCAGGACAAACCCGCAAGCCCAGGCAGGGACAGCTCCCATGGATTGCTTATAGCCTCAGGGATATTCGTGCGGCTCGTGCCGGGCAGCCCCGCCGAGCGCCTATCTAGGATGCCTCGGCGCCGCTCTCAAGGGCCGATGCAGCACCTTCCAGTGCATTTGCCACGCGCTCGAGCCGTGCGGCCATGGCATCGGTGTCCAGACCGGGGTCGGGCGGATGCGAGGCGGCAGTGGCTTTTACGTCATTGAGCTCGTCGGCGAGCAGGATGGCGGCGAACAAGAGGTTCTTCGCCTCGTTGCCGGTGACATTGGCCCCCATGCCGGTGAGCTTGTCATCGACCATGCGCGCAAGGCCGCGCACCTTTTCTTCCTGCCCGTCGGCAGTCGAGACCGTGTAGACGCGCCCACCGACCTGGAGTTTGACGTCGCTCACTGCTCGAGCCTCCCGATCAGCTTGTCGAGTTCGCCGAGATTGGCCGCCACGCGAGATTTGAGCGCTTCGTGACGGGCCGCGAGTTCACCATCGGCACCTGCGCCGCCGCGCGGCAAAGTGGCCTGCGTCTCGATGCGGGAGAGGGCCTTTTCGATCCTCTCCAATGCGCCGTGGATACGTGTTTCGCTCATGACAGCTGAGCAAATATCAAGATTGGCGCGTGCGGGCAAAGGCTTGGGCGCGCCTGTTGATAAATCGCGCCAAGGATAGCGAGGCGCGGATCGCCGCCGCGCTCGGCTTGACCTTGCCTAGCCCATCCGCGAAGGGTCTCCCCGCGTCGAATCGCCACATATTTCGGAGAAGAATCCCCATGAGTCTCGACACCGCTCGCATGGTCCAGATGGCCAATGCCATCAGGGCGCTTTCGATGGATGCGGTGCAGGAGGCGAATTCGGGGCATCCCGGCATGCCGATGGGCATGGCAGATGTAGCGACCGTCCTGTGGAGCGAATACCTCAAGCACGATCCGTCAGCGCCCGACTGGGCCGACCGCGACCGCTTCGTGCTGTCGGCAGGCCACGGCTCGATGCTGATCTATTCGCTGCTGCACCTGTCGGGATACGCGCGCCCGACGATGGATGACATCCGCAACTTCCGCCAGCTCGGTAGCCCGTGCGCCGGACACCCGGAGAACTTCCTCCTCGAAGGCGTGGAATCGACCACCGGCCCGCTGGGTCAGGGTCTCGCCATGGCGGTCGGCATGGCCATCGCCGAGCGCAAGCTGAACGCGGACTTCGGCGACGATATCGTCGACCACAAGACCTGGGTCATTGCCGGCGACGGCTGCCTGATGGAAGGTATCAACCACGAGGCGATCGGCCTTGCAGGTCACCTGAAGCTCGGCCGCATGAACGTGCTGTGGGACGATAACCAGATCACCATCGACGGCGGCACCGACCTGTCGACCAGCGAAGACATCAAGGCGCGCTACGCGGCGACCGGCTGGCATGTCGTCAGCTGCGACGGCCATGACTTCGACGATATCCGCCGCGCGCTCGATGAAGCGCAGGCAGACGAGCGCCCGTCGCTGGTCGCCTGCCGCACAGTCATCGGCAAGGGGGCGCCCAACAAGCAGGGCACCAGCGCCACCCACGGCGCGCCGCTGGGTGACGAGGAAATCTCGGCCGCGCGCGACGTGCTCGGCTGGGACTACAAGCCCTTCGAAATTCCCGAACAGGTCCTGTCGGACTGGCGCGGCACCGCTGACGCCGGCGCGAAGGCGCATGGCGAATGGAATGACCGCCTTTCGGGCCATGCCCAGCGCGCCGACTTCGAGCGCCGGATGTCGGGCGACCTGCCCGAGAAGTTCAGCCTCGACAATTACATCCAGTCGCTGATGAAGGAGCCGGTCAAGGTCGCTACCCGCAAGGCCAGCGAAATGGCGCTGGAGCAGATCAACGCCATGCTGCCCGACACGATGGGCGGCAGTGCCGACCTCACCGGTTCGAACAACACCAAGGCAGGCGGCATCGGGCCGTTCACGGCGGACGATTATTCGGGCCGCTACATCTACTACGGCATCCGCGAATTCGGCATGGCTGCGGCGATGAATGGCATGGCGCTGCACGGGGGCGTCATCCCCTACGGCGGCACCTTCCTCGTGTTTACTGACTATTGCCGCGCAGCAATCCGCCTTTCGGCCCTCCAGCAGGTCCGTGCGATCTATGTCATGACGCATGACAGCATCGGTCTTGGCGAAGACGGCCCGACCCACCAGCCGGTCGAGCATGTGCAGAGCCTGCGCATGATCCCGAACCTCCTCGTCATGCGTCCCGCAGACGCGGTCGAGACCGCCGAGTGCTGGGAAATCGCATTGCGCGAAAAGGACCGTCCGACCGTCCTCGCGCTGACCCGCCAGGGCCTGCCGCAGGTGCGCAACCATCCCGAAGAGACCGACATGTGCTCTAAGGGCGCTTATCGCCTCAAGAAGGCCGGCAATGCGCGCAAGGTCACGCTGATCGCTTCGGGTAGCGAAGTGCACCTCGCTCTCGCCTGTGCCGAGGAGCTGGAAAAGCAGGGCGTGGGCGCCGCTGTCGTCTCGATGGTCTGCACCCAGCTGTTCGACGCGCAGGACGACGCCTACCGCGCCGACATGATCCCCGCCGATACGCTGCGTGTCAGCATCGAGGCGGGCACCACCTTCGGCTGGGAACGCTACACCGGAGAGGGCGGCCTCAACATCGGGATCGACAGCTTCGGCGCATCGGCGCCGGCAGGCGATCTCTTCAAGAAATTCGGTTTCACGGCGGACTCTATCGTTCCGCAAATCATGAACAAATTGCCCAAGTAATTCAGGACTTAAGCAGGAGCTTCTCGCATGGCTACCAAGGTTGCAATCAACGGTTTCGGACGCATCGGACGCCTCGTGGCGCGTGCGATCCTGGAGCGTGACGACCACGATCTCGACCTCGTCTCGATCAACGATCTCGCGGACACCAAGTCGAACGCGCTGCTGTTCCAGTACGACAGCACGCATGGCCGTTTCCCCGGCACCGTCGAAGTCGGCGACAACGCGATCATCGTGAACGGCAAGTCGATCGCGGTGACCAGCGAGCGTGACCCGGGCAACCTGCCACATGCCGACCAGGGCATCGACATCGTTCTCGAATGCACCGGCTTCTTCCAGAGCCATGAAGCTGCCGAACCGCACCTCAAGGCTGGCGCAAAGCGCGTGCTGATCTCGGCTCCGGCCAAGAACGTCTCGGCCACCATCGTCTATGGCGTGAACCACGAGACGCTGACTGCAGACGACGTGATCGTCTCGAACGCCAGCTGCACCACCAACTGCCTCTCGCCGATGGCGAAGGTGCTGCACGACACGGTGGGCATCGAGCGTGGCTTCATGACCACGATTCACAGCTACACCAACGACCAGCGCATGCTCGACCAGATGCATGGCGACATGCGCCGTGCCCGCGGCGGCGCGCAGAACATGATCCCGACCACCACCGGCGCAGCCCGTGCGGTCGGCCTCGTCCTGCCCGAACTCGCCGGCAAGCTCGACGGCAGCTCGGTCCGCGTGCCGACCCCGAACGTCAGCCTCGTCGACCTCGTTTTCACCCCCGGCCGCGACACCAGCGCCGAGGAACTGAACGCTGCACTCAAGGCAGCGGCAGAAGGCAAGATGAAGGGCGTGCTCGACTACACCGACCAGCCGCTCGTCAGCAGTGACTTCAACCACTATCCGGCCAGCTCGACCATCGACAGCCTCGAAACCAGCGTGATGGAAGGCAAGCTCTGCCGCGTCGTCAGCTGGTACGACAACGAGTGGGGCTTCTCGAACCGCATGATCGACACCGCCGGCGTGATGGCGAAGTTCCTCTAAAGGACGACACGATGAGCAGTTTCAGGACCCTGGACGACCTTGGCGATGTGACCGGCAAGGTCGCGCTGGTGCGCGTCGATCTGAACCTTCCGATGAAGGACGGTTCGGCCACCGACGTCACCCGTGTCGAGGCGGTGAAACCCACCGTGCTCGAACTTGCGGACAAGGGCGCCAAGGTCCTGCTGCTCGCCCATTTCGGCCGCCCCAAGGGCAAGCGCTATTCGACCATGTCGACCAGCTTCGTGCAGGGCGATGTCGAGGAAGTGCTCGGCAAGGAGATCATGTTCATTCCCGAGGTCATGGGCCCCGTGGTCGAACAGTCGATCGGCATCCTGAGGAATGGTGATATCGGCCTGCTCGACAACGTCCGCTTCTGGCCGGGCGAAGAGGCGAACGATCCCGAATTCGCGAAGGGAATGGCCGCGCACGGCGATTTCTACGTTAACGACGCGTTCTCCGCCGCGCACCGCGCGCATGCTTCGACCGAGGGGCTGGCGCACCACCTGCCCGCCTATGCGGGACGCGCGATGGAGGCGGAACTCAAGGCGCTCGACGCGGCACTCGGCAATCCCGAACAGCCCGTCGCGGCTGTCGTTGGCGGAGCGAAGGTCTCGACCAAGCTCGACGTGCTCGAAAACCTCGTCGGCAAGGTCCAGCACCTCATCATCGGCGGCGGCATGGCCAACACCTTCCTCGCCGCGCGCGGGGTCGATGTCGGCAAGTCGCTGTGCGAACACGACCTCACCGACACCGCCAACCGTATCATGGACCAGGCCGACCACGCCGGTTGCACCGTCCACCTTCCGTATGACGTCGTGGTGGCGAAGGAATTCGCCGCGAACCCGCCGAGCATGCGCATTTGCAACGTTCACGAGGTCGCCTCGGACGAGATGATCCTCGATGTCGGCCCGCAGGCGGTCGAGGCGCTGGGCGACGTGCTCAAGACCTGCCGCACGCTGGTGTGGAACGGCCCGATGGGCGCTTTTGAGACCGAACCTTTCGACACGGCAACTGTCGCGCTCGCGAAGACGGCGGCCGCGCTTACCGAAGGCGGCTCGCTCACCTCGGTTGCAGGCGGCGGCGACACCGTTGCCGCGCTCGCCCATGCAGGCGTGAAGGACGATTTCACCTTCGTTTCGACCGCAGGCGGCGCTTTCCTCGAATGGATGGAAGGCAAGGCGCTTCCCGGCGTGGCGGCGCTGACGGCCTGAGCCGATGGCCACCACGCGCCACCTCTTCTCCACCCCCTTCGTCGCCGACATGCTGCAGAGCGCAGAGGGGCTGAGCCTCCTGCGCGAGGCGATCGAGGCAGAGAAGGCGCGCGATGCGGCGGGGGTCGATATCTCCAACATCGGCGGCTGGCATTCGAACACGCAGATGCTCGAATGGGGCGGTGAGCCCGCGCGGGCGCTTGCCCACAAGGCGATGACGCTAGCCGACGAGCAGACCATCGACAACAAGAGCCCGCGGGACAGCCGCTTCACCTGGCACCCCGAGATGTGGGCCAATGTCAGCGGCAAGGGTGCTGCCAACCAGTACCATTTCCATCCCGGAAGCTTCTGGTCGGCGGTTGCCTATATCGACGATGGCTACGAGGGCGATCCGGACCCCGACCTTGGCGGCGAACTGCAATTGCAGGACCCGCGCATGCCGATGATCCGCATGGGCGCGCCCGATCTCCGGCTCAAGCTGCCCGACGGCCAGCCGATGCACAGCGAGGTCTCGCTGCGACCGAAGACAGGCATGATCGTGATGTTCCCGAGCTGGCTGCAGCACGCGGTGCGGCCGTTCCACGGCAGCGGCACGCGCATCTCGATCGCTATCAACCTCGTCGCCGTGCTGAAATCACCGGCCTGATCGCTCCCGTATTGCCGACATCGCTTCGGGATTAGTTACATTGGCGGTGTTGCGGCTGCGAAGGGGCTTTTGTATGGGCCGCGCATACGAATGCACCCCATAAGGATTTTCAGATGACCTTCGAAGAAATGCGCGATCGCATCGCCAACGGACAGGGCTTTATTGCCGCACTCGACCAGTCGGGTGGCTCCACCCCCAAGGCGCTGCGTGGTTACGGCGTGGAAGACAATGAGTGGAATGGCGACGACGAGATGTTCGGCATGATCCACGAAATGCGTCAGCGCATCATCGAAGCACCCTGTTTCGGTAACGGCAAGGTCATCGGCGCGATCCTGTTCGAGAAGACCATGGAAGGCGAAAGCGGCGGCAAGAGCGTGCCGGCACGCCTCGCCGAACGCGGCATCGTGCCGTTCCTCAAGGTCGACAAGGGTCTCGAGGAAGAGCGTGACGGCGTCCAGCTGATGAAGCCCAATCCGGGCCTCGAAGCCATGTGCGCCCGCGCCAAGGAACTCGGCGTCTTCGGCACCAAGATGCGCAGCGTCATCAAGTCGGCCAATCCCAAGGGCATCCGCGAGAACGTCCGCCAGCAGTTTGCAGACGGCGTGCGTATCCTCACCAGCGGTCTCGTCCCGATTCTCGAGCCCGAGTACGACATCACCGCCGCCGACCGTGCGGAAGGCGAGAAGATCCTGCTCGACGAGCTCATCGCGGGCCTCGACACTCTGCACGACGACCAGCAGGTCATCTTCAAGCTTTCGATCCCCAAGGAAGCGGGTCTCTACTCCGATCTCATCAAGCACCCCAAGGTGCTGCGCGTGGTTGCGCTGTCGGGCGGCTATTCGACCGACGAGGCATGCAGCGAGCTCGCCAAGAACCCGGGCATGATCGCCAGCTTCAGCCGCGGCCTGCTGCAGGACCTGCGCAAGCAGCAGGACGATGGCGAATTCGACGGCACGCTCTCGGGCGCGATCGACCAGATCCACGCCGCCAGCGTCACCTGATCCCTTACTGCGAGCGGTCTAGCGCCGCTCGTAGACGAAGCGATAATCTCCGGAAGCGATCGCCCCTTCGCTGCGCTTATCGGGCGTGGCGGAGGCGAGCACGAACGTGCGCCCCATGACTTCATAGGGTTCGCCCAGTGTCAGCTGGGCGGTCTGCGCCCAGTGCGTTGCGGTTATGCGTGTCGTCACTGTCAGCTCGCCCGCCCAGACGCAGGTCGCGTCGACAGGGCATCGGCTGTCTTCCGTCACGGCCTGCGGGGTCAGGATGACATCGCCTGCCCAGACCGCCTTGCCCAGGCCGATCGCCGTCCCCTGCGAGGCTGCTTCCTGCCCGACTCGCGGCGTGTCGGGGATAATCGCGCAGGCACTGAGCGAGAGGAGGGCGAGCGGGGCGAGGAGCGTTTTCATGTTCCCGCTAAACGCTTGTCGCGCTTTCGTATCGCTGAACGGGTGACGAAGACGCGACGAGGCGATAAGGCGCGAATATGGCCGAAGAAATTCCCACCCAGCTCTACCTGATTTCACCGCTCGATGTGTCGGGTGATTTTCCCGAGAGGCTCGAACGCGCGCTCGAGGCGGGCAAGGGCGTGGTGACCGCTTTCCAGTTCCGCGTGAAGGGCCTCGACCAGCACGATGCTGCCGCGCTTGCAGAGCCGCTGCAGGAAATCTGCGCGCGCCACGAGGTGGCTTTCATCGTCAACGATTCCATCGCGCTCGCAAAGCGCCTCGGCGCCGATGGCGTGCACCTCGGGCAGGGCGATGGCGATGTACGCGAAGCACGCGAGGAACTTGGCCGCGAAGCGCAGATCGGTGTCACCTGCCATGCCTCGCGCCACCTTGCCTTGGAAGCCGGTGAGGCGGGCGCCGACTATGTCGCCTTTGGAGCGTTCTTCCCGAGCAGCACCAAGGAGACCGAGCACCAGGCCGAAACCGACCTGCTCGAATGGTGGCACGAGATGGTCGAGATCCCCTCGGTCGCCATCGGCGGGATCACGCCGGAAAATTGCCGGCCGCTGATCGAGGCTGGCGCCGACTTCCTTGCGGTGTCGGGCGCGGTTTGGGGCGGTGACGAAGTTGCCGCCATCGAAGCTTTCGCGGAGCAAATCGCAGCCGCGTGAGTTGTCTCACCTGAACGGGCCGGGTCGCGTCCCGCCGAATTCAGGAGAGGTCCCTCAATGCGTAACCTGCTGATCGTCGCCGTTTCTTCCCTCGCGCTGGCCGCTTGCGGCCTCAATGGTGCGGAAGAGGAGGGCGAACCCACGACCGCCCAGGCCGAACCCGCCGAAGACTACGGCTACGAGACCTACGACGAGGACAATCTCGCCGACAGCATGGCCTCGAACGACGATGCTACCGGCATGGGCGATAGCGTCGCCAACGAGGACCAGGACATCCCCGATAGCGAGGAGCGGCCGATCATGCAGGCGCAGGTCGTGCTCGACCGCGTGGGCTTCGGCCCGGGCGTGATCGACGGCAAGATGGGCATGAGCACCGAGAATGCGATCCTGGGCTTCCAGGAAGCCAACGACCTGGAGACCACCGGCAAGCTCGACGAAGCGACCAAGACCGCGCTGTCCGATTGGGATTCGATCCCCGCCACGCGCGTCGTCACCATCCCTGCCAGCTGGGGCGAAACGGAATATACCGACATTCCCGAAGACCCCGAGGGCAAGGCCGCACTGGAGCGCCTCGGCTACAAGTCGCTCGACGAGCGACTGGCGGAGCGTTTCCATACGACTGTCGAGGTGCTCAAGCAGCTCAATCCCGGCGGCCAGCCTGCCGGTGTGGGCGAGGGCGAAGGGCCCAACCCGCAGCCGACCCCAACCCCGGATATCGAGCGGCCCGATGGCGAAAAGCCGGGCTTCTTCCAGGCCGGGCAGCAGATCCGCGTGCCCAATATTGGCGGTGACCGCATCGAAAAGGGCAAGATCGAGGACCGCGACTGGCAGCGTACACTTGCGAGCCTCGGTGTGGGCAGCGAACAAACCGAGGTCGATCGGATTGTCGTCAGCAAGGCAGGCAAGACGCTGAAGGCCTACCAGGGCGACAAGCTGGTCGCGCTGTTCACGGTCAGCTCGGGTTCGAGCGAGTTCCCGCTGCCGCTGGGCGAATGGGACATCGTGGGCGAAGCCTACAATCCGCCCTATCGCTACGATCCCGAGGTTCTCGGCAATGACGATGCCAAGGACAATGTCCAGATGCTGCCGCCGGGACCGAACTCGCCGGTGGGCGTGATCTGGATCGACCTGTCGAAGGAGCATTACGGTATTCACGGCACGCCCGATCCCGAAACGATCGGCCGCGCGCAGTCGAGCGGCTGCGTGCGCCTGACCAATTGGGATGCGGCGCGGCTTGCGGGTATGGTCTCGCAATCGACGCGCGTGATATTCGAGGCCTGAGAGGGCAGGGAGGGATCATGAAGTTCATCGACCGACTGCTGACCATCATCATCACGGCCACGATCACCAGTGCCATCTGGATCGTGGCCGGAGGCTCACTGATCGAGAATGCCACCAGCGCGGGCCAGCGTGACGCAACGCGCCCTGCCGAGGCTGCGCCCAGTCCCTTGCCGAGCGAGACGGCCAGCGGGGTTGCCGATGCGGCCACCGACGCGCCGGTTGCAGGTGCGCTCGATACGCGGAGCGCATCGGCGCCGAGCGAGAGCGACACGCGCCAGCTCCTCATCCCCGTGCGCAACATCCGCGCGTCCGACCTCACCGACACATTCAGCGATTCGCGTGCCGGCGGCCAGCGCCTGCATGAAGCGATCGACATCATGGCGCCCAAGGGCACGGCTGTCGTCTCGGCTGCGCCTGGCACGGTCGAGAAGCTGTTCCGCTCGGATGCGGGCGGGCTGACGATCTACGTGCGCTCGCAAGACCGCGAGACGATCCACTATTACGCCCATCTCGATAAATATGCCGAGGGCCTCAAGGAGGGCCAGCGCGTGCGCCGCGGCCAGCGGCTGGGCGCGGTCGGATCCTCGGGCAATGCCTCAGACGAGGCGCCGCACCTGCATTTTGCGATCCTGCAAACGACCGAGGATGCGGAGTGGTGGGAGCCCGCGAACGCGGTCAATCCCTATCCGCTGCTGACGCAGCGCTAGTCGGCGACGGGGCCTGCGCGATGGCAGCGCAGGCGACCGAGCTTGTCGTCCTTGCCGAGTTCCTGAAGCAGTCCGGAAGACACGCGCATCATCTTGTGGCCCTTCAGGGGTCCGCGGGTGAAGGTCACACGGCGCCCCTCGAGAAGGTAGGTGCCCGAGCCCTTGTCGGTCTTGTAGCTGGAAGCGCCGGTAATCGAGAAGCCGTGGCCCTCGACCTCGTTCCATGCCGATCCAGTCGCAACACCCGGCAGAGCGCAGACATATTCGCCCTGCGGTAAAACGCCGAGGCTGCCCTGCGACAAAGCAGGGCTGGCCGCCAGTGCGGCGATCGCGATTGCTATGGGAGCTGCGTATCTCATGTCTTTCCCTCTTGCCTTGGACATAGGGTAGGGAGGGCAAAATTTCCATAACCTTGCCGTTCTCACCGCATGGCTGTAAGGCGCGCCCCACACGGCTGGGCACTCTCGCGCCAGCGCTCTTTCACATCGAGGCATTTCCCATGAAGATCAGCGGCGTGGACATTCGTCCGGGCAACATCATCGAATACGAAGGCGGCATCTGGAAGGTCGCCAAGATCCAGCATACGCAGCCCGGCAAGGGCGGTGCCTACATGCAGGTCGAGATGAAGAACCTGCAGGACGGCCGCAAGACCAACGTCCGCTTCCGCAGCGCCGACACGGTCGAAAAGGTGCGCCTCGATACGCAGGACTACCAGTTCCTTTACGAAGACGGCGACATGCTCGTCTTCATGGACCAGAACACCTACGAGCAGATCAACCTGCCCGCCGACCTGCTCGGCGATGCACGCCCGTTCCTGCAGGACGGCATGCAGGTGAAGCTCGAACTGTGGGAAGAAAAGCCGATTTCGGTCGAGCTCCCGCAGCAGGTCGAAGCCGAGATCGTCGAAGCCGACGCCGTGGTGAAGGGCCAGACCGCTTCGTCCAGCTACAAGCCCGCCGTGCTCGACAACGGCGTTCGCATCATGGTCCCGCCGCACATCGAAAGCGGCACGCGGATCGTGGTCGACGTCTACGAGCAGACCTACGTCGGCAAAGCCAGCTAACCGGGCCGTTTAGGAGTCGCATCCATGGGCAAGTCCATCGCCAGCCGTTTCGACAATATCGATATCGCGAAGAGCACCCTGCGTGCCGTCATCATCAACGATGACGAGCTGACGCTGGAGATGGATTTCTGCCTCGAGCCCGACCACTCCGACTACGAGGCGCCGGGCGCCGACGAGGAGTGCTGCTGGCACCCGGGCCTCCTGAAGTTCGCCGGGATCACCAAGCTCCAGCTCGACCGCCGCGAGGTCGAGCAGGGCGAAGCGATGCAACGTCGCTTCGCCATCGAGAAATTCAACATCGAGGGCACGAAGTTCGACATGGAATGCGAGTGGGGCGACATCCACCTTGCAGCCCGTTCGATCCGCGTCCTCACCGAGTAAGAGACTGAAATGGCCGCAATTTCCGGACTGATCCGCGTGATGGAGAAAGCCGCGCGCAAGGCGGGTGGCCGCCTGCGCCGCGACTTCGGCGAAATCGAACACCTGCAGGTGAGCCGCAAGGGCCCTGCCGACTTCGTGTCGAAGGCCGACATGCGCGCCGAGCGCACGATCTATGACGAGCTGCTTGCCGCGCGCCCCGACTGGGGCTTCGAAATGGAAGAAGCCGGCACGATCGACGGCGCCGACGGCGCGCCGCGCTGGATCGTCGACCCGCTCGACGGCACCAGCAACTTCCTCCACGGCATCCCGCACTTCGCGATCAGCATCGCGGTCCAAGAGCGCAAGCTCGGCAGCGACGACTGGGGCGATGTGACCGCTGCCGTCGTCTACAATCCCGTAACCGACGAGACCTTCTGGGCGGAAAAGAGCCGCGGCGCATGGCTGCATGACGGCCGCCTGCGCGTCTCCTCGCGCCGCAATCCCTCCGAAGCGCTGATCGCAACGGGCATTCCGTTTGCCGGCCATGGCGACTTCGCCGAATGGTCGAAGATCTACGGCGCCATCGGCCCCAATGTCGCAGGCATCCGCCGCTTCGGCGCGGCCTCGCTCGACCTCGCATGGCTCGCAGCCGGCCGCTTCGACGGATTCTGGGAAAGCGGCCTCAACGACTGGGACACGGCTGCCGGCTGCCTGATCGTGCGCGAAGCGGGCGGTTTCGTCTCCGACTACCGCGGACGTTCGCAGCCGATCCACTCCAAGCAGGTGCTCGCAGCGAACGACGCGCTGCATTCCAAGCTGCACAAATTGCTCGCGAATGCGCTGAAAGCTTGATGCGTAACAGGAGCGCGGCTAGTTCCCGCGCTCCAACACGTGCCTCCGTGGCGGAATTGGTAGACGCGCTCGACTCAAAATCGAGTTTCTTACGAAGTGCCGGTTCGAGTCCGGCCGGGGGTACCACTCTTTCTTCCAGTCCCGTGTAACCTTTCGCGCGCCCTTTCGAATTGGGTCGCAAAAGCGCATGCTGCGCTTCACGATTTACAGGGGACTGACCATGACCGATCGCGGCCTTACCAAGGGCCTTGCTGCCGTGCTTCTTGTGACGGTGGCGAGTCAGATATTCTACATCGCTGTCGTTTCGGGCTCCGAGAACGAGATGCTTCGCCCGCTGACCTGGTTCACCGAGCTCTTCGCCTTCTCGATTTCGGCAATCTTCGCCCACGCTCTGGCCGTGCGCCGCCCTGTCGAGGCGGCGCTGTGGTCCACGATTGCGCTCGCCGGTGTGCTGAACGTGATCCAGGTCGGCATGGGCCTGTCGATGTTCGCTCCCGCAATGGAAGCGCGCGAGGCGGTGCCGCAGCTGTTCGCGGCGATCCTTTCAGGTGCGTTCTTCTTCTATTTCCTCGCCAAGCTCCTGCTCGGCGGCGCTGCCCTGGTGCTCGGATTCTCGGCTCTCTCTGCCGAGGGTGCGCTCGCAAAGGGCGCCGGCGGACTGGCCGCTCTGGCGGGGCTGGCCGCGATCGGCCTGTCGCTCGCAGCGATGGTGGATTCGGAAAGCTGGACCTTCCCGGCAGGCGCCGCGGGTACTGCCGTGACGGCTCTCCTGGCGCTGGTCCTGCTGGTCAGGCCGCAGCCAGAGGTGACGCGGGCGGCCTGAAAACCGCTTGTAATTCCGCGGTAGGGGTGTGATCTAGCCCCCAGGATGATCGGGATCCCGTCCTATCACGCGATGGCGGCCATGGCCGTGACAGTCGCAATGTTCGTCGCCTTCGCGCGCGGGCGAATGTCCATCGAAATCATTTCGCTGCTCACCATCGCGGTCATCGCGGTGGGGCTCTACTTTTTCCCGCTCGAAGGCCAGTCGCCGACCGATGGTCTCGCAATCGCATTCGGCGGTTTCGGCCACTACGCGCTCATCACGATATGCGCGCTGATGATCCTCGGTCGCGGCCTGATCGTGACCGGGGCGCTCGATCCGGCGGCCCGCTTCCTCGAGCGGATGTTCAAGTTCAATCTCCAGCTCGGCCTGTTGTTCTCGCTCTTCATCGCCTTTGCGCTGTCGATGTTCGTCAACAACACGCCCGTGCTGGTGCTGCTGATCCCGATCTTCGTCACGCTGGCGGCGCGCGGTGCGCTGCCGGCCTCGAAGACGCTGATGCCGCTCAATGCCGCCTCGCTGATCGGCGGGTTGGCGACCACTATCGGCACCTCGACCAATATCCTCGTCGTCTCGATCGCGGTCGACCTCGGCATGCCGATGATGAGCGTGTTCCACTTCACGCCCATCGTGCTCGGCGCTGCGCTGATCGCGCTGCCCTATATCTGGCTGGTGATGCCCAAGATGCTCGCCGACAACCGCGTCGAGCTGCAGCACAACCAGCGCCGTTTCTTCACCCGCCTGCGCGTGACCGAAAACAGCCTGATGAACGGCCGCGAGCTGTCCCAGATCGCGCCGCGCCTTCCCTCGGGCATCGAGTTCCACGATGTGAAGCCCGGGCTGTTCCGGCCCGGTCAGCGGATCAAGGTCTCCGGCACCCACGAGGCCATCGAGGAAGCGATCCAGGTCATGCGCGGCGAGGCTGCGCCCAGCTGGGTGCTCGAGCGTATCAAGCGCGCGCACAACGAGACGGGCGATGACATCGAGGTGGTCGAAATGACTGTCACCGCCGACAGCCGCCTGATCAACCGGACGCTGCCGACTTCGGGCATCGCCGACCTCTACGGCGTGGCCGTGGTAGGCATCCATCGCCCCGATACGCTGATCGGCCAGAAGGACCAGTACAGCGACGTCGGCGACATCCGCATGCGTGAAGGCGACGTGCTGCTGGTCATGGGTATCCAGAAGGATCTCGAGGCATTCGCCACCGCCGACAGCCTGCTACAGCTCGAAGGCCGCCGCGAGCTGCCGCGTCGTTCCAAGGCGCTGCTTGCAGCCGCGATCATGGGCGTTTCGGTCCTGCTCGCATCGATCGGCGTCCTGCCCATCGCCATCGCCGCGCTTGGCGGTGCGATCCTGATGTTCGTCACCGGCTGCGTGAAGTTCGACCGGGTGGGAAGGGCCCTGTCCGCGCAAGTCATCGTGCTGGTGGCGGCCAGTATCGCGATAGGCCGCATCATCGATGAAAGCGGTGCAGCGGCCTGGCTCGGCGAGCTGCTATCCTACGGCCTTCAGTTCCTCTCGCCCGCGCTCGTGCTCGCGGCGATCATGGTCTTCGTGACCATCCTCACCAACTTTGCTTCCAACGCGACCGCCGCAACTGTCGGTACGCCGATCGCCTTTGCTGTTGCAGCGCAGCTCGGCCTCCCGCCCGAGCCGCTGGTGCTGGCGGTGCTGTTCGGCTGCAACCTCTCCTATGCAACGCCGATCGCCTACCAGACGAATATGCTGATCATGGCCGAGGGCGACTACCAGTTCGGTGACTATGTGAAGACCGGCGTGCCATTGGTCCTGATCATGGTCACGGCGCTATCGGTGGGCCTCGTGCTCACCTACGGCCTCTGACTTTCCTAATCGCGCAGGCTCTGCCAGTCTTCGCGCCAGATCGAGATGTTCGGGCACGGCCAGGGAATTTTGCTCCAGGACCGTGTTCCATGTGTTCCAAGCTGAGGGGGTAGCCCAGACAATGTCCAACTTGCGTCCAACACTGCTCGCAGCCGCCGCGGCCGCGCTGACTTTCGCCACGCCCGCACAGGCAAACGACCTGCGCGCGAGCCTCGAAGAGGACATGCCCGGCCTGATGGAGCTCTACCGCGATCTCCACGCAAATCCGGAGCTGAGCTTCGAGGAACACCAGACCGCTGCCAAGCTCGCCAAGCGTATGCGCGACCTCGGCTTCGAGGTGACCGAGGGTGTCGGCCAGACCGGTGTCGTCTCGGTGATGAAGAACGGCGACGGGCCGGTGGTGATGCTGCGCGCCGACATGGACGGGCTTCCCGTCATCGAGCAGACGGGGCTTCCCTATGCGAGCAAGGTCACCGCAACGCCAGCGAGCGGAGTGACGACGGGCGTGATGCATGCCTGCGGCCACGATACGCACATGGCAGGCTTCATCGGTGCCGCGCAGCTCCTTGCCGAGCGCAAGGACGAGTGGTCGGGCACGCTGGTGATGATCCTGCAGCCGGCGGAGGAACTGGGGCTGGGCGCGATCGCCATGATCGAGGACGGTCTCTACGAGCGCTTCCCGAAGCCCGAATACGTGCTCGCCTTCCATGATGCCGCCGCGCCCGCTCCTGCTGGCACCATCGGCTATACGCCGGGCTATGCGCTCGCCAATGTCGACAGCGTCGACATCACGGTGAAGGGCATCGGCGGCCACGGCGCCTACCCGCACACCACGATCGATCCGGTGGTGCTCGCGAGCGGTATCGTGATGAAGCTTCAGACGGTTGTGAGCCGTAATTCCTCGCCGCTCGATCCGGCGGTGATCACGGTGGGCAGCTTCCACGCGGGCGCAAAGCACAACATCATCTCGGACGAGGCCAAGCTGCAGCTGACGGTGCGCAGCTACTCCGACGAGAGCCGCAAGCAGCTTCTCGACGGCATTCGCCGCGTGGCGCGCGGCGAGGCGATCACGGCGGGTCTGCCAGAGGACATGCTGCCGGTGGTGACGGTCGAGGATCCCTATACGCCCTCGACCTACAATGATCCCGATTTCAGCGAGGAACGCGCCGCCGCCTTCCGCAGCCGCTTCGGCGATGGCCGTGTGATGCAATGGCCTGCCGTGATGGGGGGCGAAGACTTCAGCCAGTTCCGCCGTGCAGACCCTGAAGGCGTGAAGAGCATGATCTTCTGGATCAGCGGCACGCCCGCCGAAATGCTCACCGCGCTTCAGGAAGAGGGCAAACCGCTACCCTCGCTCCACTCGCCATTCTGGGCGCCCGATGCCGAGGCGGTGGTCAGGACCGGCGCCGAGGCGCTTGCGAGCTCAGCGCTCGACCTGATGCCTGCCAAGGGCGGATAAATTGACGGCCGCCGCAGCATTGGGGGTGCTGCGACGGCCGTTTCTCCTCCCCAGGAGAACTGTTGATCGGGTGGTATCGTTTAGCCGTCCGAGGGCACATAGGTGCCAAGGCGGTGGTGAAGGGCGTTGATCTTCGCCAGCTCCTCACGGTCTTCCGTCTGGCGCGCGTAGCTCGTCAGGGCCGTGCGCAAGAGGCGGAAATCTGCAGTCGAGAACAGCGCACGGGCGCGTCCCGGCTCGGTCTTCGGATTGTCTTCGGTCATCGTAGTCATCCTTCCTCTCCTTACGCCGCTGCGAACTGGTTCATGGTGTTGTCCTTGCCGCCGGCCTTGAGGGCCGCTTCACCGGCAAAGTATTCCTTGTGATCGTCACCGATGTCCGAACCGGCCATGTTCTGGTGCTTCACGCAGGCGATACCCTGGCGGATTTCCTCGCGCTGCACGTTCTTGACGTAACCGAGCATCGCCTGGTCGCCGAAGTATTCCTTGGCGAGGTTGTCGGTGCTCAGCGCAGCCGTGTGATAGGTCGGCAGCGTGATGAGGTGGTGGAAGATACCGGCACGCTTCGCGGCATCGGCCTGGAAGGTGCGGATCTTCTCGTCGGCTTCGGCGGCGAGTTCGGTGCCGTCGTAGTCGATGCTCATCAGCTTGGCGCGGTCGTAACCCGACAGGTCCTTGCCTTCCTTCTCCCACGCATCGAAAATCTGCTGGCGGAAGTTGAGCGTCCAGTTGAAGCTGGGCGAGTTGTTGTAGACCAGCTTCGCGTTCGGGATCACCTCGCGGACACGGTCGACCATGCCGGCGATCTGTTCGACATGCGGCTTCTCGGTCTCGATCCACAGCAGGTCGGCGCCGTTCTGGAGCGCGGTGATGCAGTCCAGCACGCAGCGGTCTTCACCCGTTCCGGCGCGGAACTGGTAGAGATTGCTGGGCAGGCGCTTGGGCGCCATCAGCTTGCCGTCGCGGCTGATGAAGACCTGGCCATTGGTGATGTCGGCCGGATCGACTTCGTCGCAATCGAGGAAGCTGTTGTACTGGTCGCCGAGGTCACCCGGCTCCTTCGAAAAGGCGATCTGCTTGGTCAGGCCTGCGCCGAGGCTGTCGGTGCGGGCGACGATGATGCCGTCGGGAACGCCCAGTTCGAGGAAAGCATAGCGGATCGCGCGGATCTTCTGGAGGAAGTCCTCGTGCGGAACGGTAACCTTGCCGTCCTGGTGACCGCACTGCTTTTCGTCCGACACCTGGTTCTCGATCTGCAGCGCGCATGCGCCGGCCTCGATCATCTTCTTGGCGAGCAGGTAGGTCGCCTCGGCATTGCCGAAGCCTGCATCGATATCGGCGATGATCGGCACGACATGCGTCTGATGCTCGTCGATTTCCTTCAGCAGGCGGTGCGTGTTGACCGCGTCGCCATTGGCCTTGGCTTCGTCGAGCTCGCGGAACAGTCCGCCCAGTTCACGTGCGTCGGCCTGCTTGAGGAAGGTGTAGAGCTCCTCGATCAGTGCCGGGACGCTCGTCTTCTCGTGCATCGACTGGTCGGGCAGGGGGCCGAATTCGCTGCGCAGCGCGGCAACCATCCAGCCCGAGAGGTAGAGGTAACGGCGCTTGGTGCTGCCGAAATGCTTCTTGATCGAGATCATCTTCTGCTGAGCGATGAACCCGTGCCAGCAACCGAGCGACTGCGTGTAGTTCGCAGGGTCCTTGTCGTAGGCTTCCATGTCCTCGCGCATGATCTTCGCAGTGTAGCGCGCGATGTCGAGCCCGGTGGGGAAGCGGTTCTGGACAGCCATGCGAGCGGCGCTGGCAGCGTCGATCGCGCCCCAGGGTGCACCGTTCTCGGCGATGGTTTCGCCCATCTTCGCGATGTGGCTCTGGTAGGTCATGGGTATTCTCCTGTCCGTGATTGGCGTGTGCCTCACGAAGAGTAATGCGCATGAAGCGGCGATTCGGGTATGAAATTTGACAAAATATCTTGTCTAAACACGCGTTATCGGCATAGTTGGCTTGTAAACATGTAAAGGAATTTACAAATGGCCGACGATGCATTGCGCGCCGGACCAGCCATCAGAAGGCTGCGCAAACGCGAAAACCTGACCCAGGCGGCCATGGCATCGCGCCTTTCGATTTCGCCGAGCTACCTCAACCTGATCGAGCGGAACCAGCGCCCGGTGAGCGCGCGCGTCGTGATGGCGCTGGTCGAGCAGTTCGATTTCGATCCGCGCAGCATGCGGGAGGACGAGGCGATTGGCGGGCTGGACGGGCTCGCACGCCGCTTTGCCGACGAACGTTTTGCCGATCTCGCCATCGACCGCGAGGAACTGGACGAATTCCTTTCGACCTCGCCCCAGGCCGCTGCCGCCTTTGCGCGTCTCTACGACAATGCCGGTCCTGCGGGGGAGACCTATCAGGATCCGCTCGATGCCTCGCGCCGCGAGATCGAGCGCTGGCGCAACCATTTCGCGGATCTCGACCGGGAGGCCGAGGAACTTGCCGACGAAATGCGCCTCTCGCGCGGGGACATCGGGCTGGCCCTGACTGAGCGGCTACGCGAACGCCACCAGCTCTCCGTCCGCATCCTCCCTCGCGAGGTTCTGCCCGATAGCCTCAGCCGTCTCGACCTGCATGCGCGCCAGGTGCAGCTGTCCGAAATGCTCGGACCGGCGTCGCGCAATTTCCAGCTCGCTCTCAAGATCGCGCAGCTCGAAAAGGTGGACGAGATCATGTCGATCGCCCAGGGCGCCAAGTTCGATGACGAGGCGGCGCGTGCGCTCTTCAAGCGCCATCTCGACGGCTATTTCGCTGCGGCTCTCTTGATGCCCTACAGCAGGTTTCTGCGCGCCTGCGATGCCACCGGCTACGACCTGCCGGTACTCGAACGCCGCTTTTCCGTCAGTTTCGAACAGCTGGCCCATCGCCTCACCACTCTCCAGCGGGTCGGACAGCGCGGACTGCCGTTCTTCATGGTGCGGCTCGACCGCGCAGGGCAATTTTCCAAGAGCTTCATGGGCGCAAGCACCGCGCGCTTTGCCGGGGAAGAGGTTTCGTGCCCGCTCTGGGACGCGCACCGCGCATTCGAGCGTGCCGGCGAACTGGTTGTCCAGTATGTCAGCCTCGACGATGCCGGGGAGGGGCAGGGCGGCTGGCTTACGATGATGCGAAGCGTCGAGGGCAGCGGTGCGCCGGGTGATGCCCGTTTCGTCGTGGCCGTAGGCGTGGAAGCCGTTCTCGCGACCGAGCTTGCACAGGCACGAGGCCTTTCGCTGAGGCCGGCAGATGCGCAGCGCATCGGACCGGGCTGTATGCGCTGCTATCGGGAGGGCTGTCCGCAGCGCTCGCTACCGCCAAGGGGGCGCAAGCTGCACTTCGACCGCATGCGCAGGGGCACGTCGCCGTTCGAGTTCGGCGAACGCCAGGGCTAGCCCGTTAACCCTCTTTCCGGGGAACCCGCATCGCTATCGCCGCGTTTTCGCCACATTCCAGGGTCCAGCAAAGGAATTAGCGATGACCGAAGAACGCATTACCGAAACGACCGACAGTGCGGGTAACACCCACACGACCCACACCGTCGTGACCGACGGCGGTGGCACGAAGAGCAACAGCACCCCTTGGGGCCTGATCATCATCCTGATCGTCCTCGCAATCGGTGCTTTCGTTATCTTTTCGCAGATGAGCGATGCGGAAGTTGCCAAGGACAATGCCGTCGCCGACGCCGCCAATGAAGTCGGCGAAGCGGCCGGCCAGGTGGGTGACGCTGCCGAAAGTGCCGGCGAAGCGGTGCAGGACGCGGTCGAGAACTGATCCAATCCAAAAAGAGCAGAGTGTCAGGAAAGGCGACGCTTCCCTAGGAACGCGTCGCCTTTTCTATGCCGGAATGCTGTAAAATTTACCGACAGTTCACCCTTTCTGCGTAGGTCATGTTCACTGCGATCAGGAAGGATTGTCGTAAATGGACTGGGCAGGCACGCTCGCCTACGTATTTTACTCGCTCGGCGCGATTGTCTGCGTGCTTGCCGCTGCGTGGATTGCACGCGCGGGTGCGGAGGACCGGACCGATCGCTGGGCAGGGGCTGCTGCCCTCGCATTGACCGCCAACTGGTGCTTCGCAGCAGCAAGCTTCCCGCCGCAGCACATCATCGTCCAGTTCACCGAGATCGCTGCAAATCTCGGCTGGATATTCGTCCTATTCCGTCTCTTCGCGAACGACGGACGGGATGAGGATCTGAAAATCATCCGTCCGGCGGTATTCTCGCTGGGCTTCGTCGAGTGCCTGCAAGTCGCGCTGATCGTCATCCAGCTGCGCTTCTCGCTGACGCCCGAGCTGGCCCAGCTGGTCATCAGCACTTCCGCCATTTTCCGGGTACTCGTTGCGATCGGCGCGCTGGTGCTGCTGCACAACCTCTACGTCGGCGCATCGCCTTCCTCGCGCCGCATGCTGCGCTGGAACTGCGCTGCGCTTGCCGGCCTCTGGGCATTCAGCCTCAACTACCACTTCATCGCGTTCCTCGCCGAGTCCTATCCGCTCGAGATCTTCGCCCTGCGCGGCCTGGCTGCTGCAGTGATTGCCGTGCCCTTCGCCACCGGCTTTGCGACCAAGGCTGCGGGCCTCAGCTTCAGCCCCTCGCGCGCCGTCACTTTCCGCTTCCTGTCGCTGCTGGTGATCGGCGCATACATGCTGCTCATGCTGGCCATCGCCAGCTGGCTCGATGTCCTTGCCGGCAATGCCGCCCGCCTGACGCAGGTCGGGCTGGTGATCGCGGCCGGCGCGCTCGCGCTGATCTGGCTGCCTTCGGAGAAGCTTCGCGGCTGGCTCCGGGTGACTGCGATCAAGCACCTCTTCAAGCACCGCTATGACTACCGCAACGAGTGGATCCGCTTCACTCACACGATCGGCCGGGGCGGCATGGAGGATTCAAGCCTGCAGCAGCGCGCCATCAAGGCGATGGCCGATATCACCGATAGTCCCTCCGGCCTGCTGCTGACCGGTGACGAGGACGGTGTCCTGCAACTCGCCGCGCACTGGCGCTGGCCGCAGCTGCCCGTGCCGAACGATGCGATCCCGGCGGAACTCAGCGCCATCATGGAGCGCGAGCATCTCATCCTCGATTTCGACGAGGTGCGAGAGGGCACCGAATATCATGGCGAGATCGCACTCGTGCCCGAATGGTTGCGCGAGGAACCGCGGGCCTGGGCTGCCGTGCCGCTGCTCCATTTCGAGCGGCTTGTCGGTATCATCGTGCTCGCCCGCCCGCTGCACCCGCGCAAGCTCGACTGGGAGGATTTCGACCTCCTCGGTATCGTCGGCCAGCAGCTCGCCAGCTACCTTGCCGAGCAGGCCGGGCAGGAAGCGCTTTCGGAAGCGTCCCGCTTCGACGAATTCAACCGGCGGATGGCCTTCGTCATGCACGACATCAAGAATCTGTCGAGCCAGATGTCGCTGCTGTTGCGCAATGCAGAGAAGCACGCCGACAAGCCAGATTTCCGCAAGGACATGCTGGTCACGCTGAGGAACAGCGCGGACAAGCTCAACATGATGCTCGCAAGGCTCGGTCGCTACGGATCGAATTCGAGCGAAAAGGCGCAGGATTTCGACCTCGGCGTGGTCGCGCGCACGGTCGTCGAGCGGACCTCGCGCAATCACCGTGTCGATCTGCTGCGGCACGAACCGGTGATGGTCTCGGGCCAGTCGGAGGCTCTTGAGCAGGCGCTCACGCATCTCGTGCAGAATGCCATCGAGGCGAGCGAGAAGGACTCGCCGATCATGGTCGAGATTTCCTCGGACGGACTTTCGGGCACGATCCAGGTCGTCGACAGCGGCAGGGGCATGAGCCCCAGTTTCGTGCGCAACAGCCTGTTCAAGCCATTCGTCTCCTCGAAGGAGGGCGGATTCGGCATCGGTGCCTTCGAAGCGCGCGAAATGATCCGCGCTATGGGCGGCAGGCTCGACGTGGAGTCGCGTGAAGGCCTTGGAACGCGATTCCTGATCAAGCTGCCGCTCAAATCCGCGCAGCAGTTCCTCTCCGGAGCGCAGCAAACCGACAAGATAAGGAAGGGCGCCTGATGGCAGATGCAAAACCCAAGCTGCTGATCGTCGAGGACGACGAAGGCCTGCAGGCCCAGCTCAAATGGGCCTATGACGATTACGAGGTCGTGATCGCGGGCAACCGCGACCAGGCGCTTGCCGCGCTGCGGGCCGACGAGCCCGCTGTGGTGACGCTCGACCTCGGCCTCCCGCCCGATCCCGACGGGACGAGCGAAGGTTTCGCCGTGCTCGATGCGATCATGGAGATGAAGCCCGACACCAAGGTCGTCGTGGCTTCGGGCCATGGAGCCCGCGAGAGCGCGCTCAAGGCGATCGAACGCGGCGCCTATGATTTCTACCAGAAGCCGGTCGATATCGAGCAACTCGGCCTGATCGTCGAACGCGCATTCAAGCTGAGCAAGATCGAGAGCGAGAACCGGTCGCTCTCGGAGAAGGTCGGCGAAGACCAGACCGTGCTCGGCACGATGATCACGGCAGCGCCCGAAATGGCGAAGGTCGCCCGCACGATCGAGCGCGTGGCGCCGACCAATGTCTCGGTCATGCTTCTCGGCGCGAGCGGAACCGGCAAGGAACTGCTCGCCAAGGGCCTCCACGATTCCAGCGATCGCCGGCACGGGGCGTTCGTTGCCATCAACTGTGCGGCGATCCCCGAGAACCTGCTCGAAAGCGAGCTCTTCGGTCACGAGAAGGGCGCCTTCACGGGCGCTGTGAAGACCACCGAGGGCAAGATCGAGATGGCCAAAGGCGGCACGCTCTTCCTCGACGAGGTGGGTGATATCCCGCTGCCGCTTCAAGTGAAGCTGCTGCGCTTCCTGCAAGAGCGCGTGATCGAGCGGATCGGCGGACGCAAAGCGATCCCGGTCGATACGCGTATCGTTTGCGCGACGCACCAGGACCTCGAAGGCATGATTGGCGAGGGCACATTCCGCGAGGACCTCTTCTACCGCCTCGCCGAAGTGGTCGTGAAGATACCCAGCCTGTCCGAACGGCCGGGAGACAGCGTGCTCCTGGCAAAGCATTTCCTCGCCCGTTTCGCGAAGGAAATGAACCCGCAGGTGAAGGGGTTTGCGCCCGATGCGCTGGCAGCAATCGACAGTTGGAACTGGCCGGGCAACGTGCGCGAGCTCGAAAACCGGGTGAAGCGGGCCGTCATCATGGCCGACGGCAAACTCGTCGGTGCGGAGGATCTCGACCTTGGCGATGGCGAAGAGGAGGATGCGAAGGCGCTCAACCTCAAGCAGGCGCGCGAGGCGGCCGATCGCCGGATGATCCGCCAGGCAATGGCGCGCAGCCAGGGCAACATCTCGATGACTGCAAAGCTGCTCGGGATCAGCCGTCCGACGCTTTACGACCTGCTCAAGCAGTACGACCTGCAGGCCACCTAGGGCGCGACAAGCGCAGTTCTGCCCGTTAGGGCTAGGCCATGGCGTTTCGCACGATCCTCGCCGACCCGATGCTGCGCCTGCTTGCGGCGGCGGTCGTGCTTGCCGCTGTCCTGCCTATTCCATCCGCGCAATCGGCCAGCGCGCAGACGATCGCCAATGTCGGCATCTTCGTGCTCTTCCTTCTCAACGGCATGAGGGTTTCGCGCTCGGAGATCGGGCGCGGCCTGCTTAACTGGCGCTTCATCCTGCCGATGGTGCTGTGGGTCTTCGGCGCCATGGCACTTGCAGGGCTTGGCCTGAGCAAGCTGCTGGCGATCGGCCTGCCACCCTTGGTCGCGGTCGGCTTCCTCTATCTCGGAGTGCTGCCGTCCACGGTCCAGTCGGCGACATCATACACGACGCTGGCGGACGGCAATGTCGGCCTGTCGGTCATCTCGGCAGCGCTGCTCAACATCCTCGGGGTCTTCGTGTCGGTGCCGATCTTCCTCCTGCTCGGCGGTACGGGCGAGGGTGCAGTGGGAATGGAAACGATCGAGCGGATCGCCCTGATCCTGCTCCTGCCATTCGTGACTGGGCAATTGGTGCAGGAATGGACCGGCGGCTGGGTGGCCCGGCACAAGTCGCGGGTGGTCTGGCTCGACCGGCTGGTCATTGCCCTGGCAGTCTACGTCGCATTCTCGGGCGCGGTCGAGCAGGGGATTTGGGGCAAGCTCGATCCCGCAGCATGGGGGCTGATCGCTGTCGGCATCGCGCTATTCCTTGCAGTCGGCAACGCCGGTGCATGGCTGGTCTCGGGAGCGCTACGCTTGCCGAGGCGTGACCGGATCGCGTTCCTCTTCGCCGGTGCGCAGAAGAGTGCCGCCGTTGGCGTGCCGCTCGCCACGATCCTGTTCGCGCGCGAGGCGGCAGGATTCATCGTCCTGCCGCTGCTGCTCTACCATTTCTTCCAGCTCGTGCTTGCGGCACCGCTGGCTAGTCGGCTGGCGTCTCCGCATCTTCGGGATGACGCTTGTTATACCGGACCGACCACCAGAAGCTGAGACCGATGAGAATGGCCCCGATGAGGCCGGTTATGGTCTCGGGGATGTGGAATTTGGCCGACATCAGCATGATCGCGCCCAGCACGATAATCGCCCAGAACGCGCCGTGTTCGAGGAAACGGTAAGCAGCCAGCGTGCCCTTGCGCACGAGGTGGATGGTCATCGAACGCACGAACATCGCACCGATCGACAGGCCAAGCGCGATGACGATCATATTGTTCGACAGCGCGAAGGCCCCGATGACGCCGTCGAAGCTGAAGCTGGCGTCTAGCACGTTGAGGTAGAGGAACCCGCCAAGGCCGCTGCGCACTGCTGCGCCGGCCAGCTTCTGCTTCTCCTCGTGGATCTCGAGAATGGTGTTTATGCCCTCCACCGCGATGAAAGTCACGAGGCCGAGGATACCTGCGATGATGAAAGTGAGTGCCTCGGCCGGCTCCAGCAAGGAGGAGATGCCCCAGAGCACCAGCAGCAGGATCGCGATTTCGGCGGCAGGAAGCGCGGCGAACTTGGTCAGGTTCTTCTCGACAACGTCAATCCAGTGAATGTCCTTGTCGAGGTCGAAAAAGAACTTGAGACCAACCATTGCAAGGAAGGCTCCGCCGAACCCCGCAATGCCGACATGCGCGCTCGAGACGATACGCTCGTATTCGGCCGGGTCGTTGAGCGAGAGGTTGACCGTTTCGACCGGTCCCAGCCCCGCTGCAATCGCAACGATGGCGAGCGGAAACACGATGCGCATGCCGAAGACTGCAAAGGCGATGCCCCAGGTGAGGAAGCGGCGTTGCCAGACCTCGTCCATTTCTTTCAGCACCGAGGCATTGACCACGGCATTGTCGAAGCTAAGCGATATTTCGAGCACCGAAAGCACCACCACGATCCACAGCAGGGAAGCCGTGCCTGTAACCGTGCCGGTGCTCTCCCAACCGTACCAGAAGGCAAGGCCGAGGCAGAACAGGGTGAAAATCAGCGAGAAGCCGTAAAAGCGCCAAAGCGTTTGCATGGTTTCGAATTGTCCTGTGGTCAGCCCTTGGGCTGGTATGTCTGGTCTGCGGTCGGGAAGCTGCGCGCGCGCACTTCCTCTGCATATTGGGCGACGGTCTTTTCGATGACCTCGGCGATATTCTCGTACTTCTTCACGAAGCGGGGCACGCGTTCGAACATGCCGAGCATGTCCTCGGTAACGAGCACCTGCCCGTCGCATTGGGCGGAGGCGCCGATACCGATCGTGGGGCAGGAAACAGCTTTGGTCGCCTCGATCGCGATGGGTTCGAGCACGCCTTCGAGCACGATGGCAAAGGCTCCCGCTTCATCGAGTGCCTTCGCATCGCCGACGATCTTTTCCGCCTCAGCATCATCGCGCCCGCGCGCCATGTAGCCGCCAAGGACGTTCACCGCCTGCGGGGTAAGGCCGACATGGCCCATCACCGGAATTCCGCGCTGGTTGAGGAAGGAGACGGTCTCGGCCATCTGTTCGCCGCCCTCGAGCTTCACTGCGGCCGCGCCGCTCTCCTTGAGCAGGCGCGAGGCGCTTTCGAAGGCCTGTTCCTTCGATCCCTCGTACGATCCGAAGGGCATGTCGACGATGACGACCGAGTGATAGCTGCCGCGCACGACCGCGGCGGCGTGGTTGGCCATCATGTCGAGCGTGACGGGAATGGTGGAGGGCAGGCCGTAGATCACCTGCCCCAGCGAATCCCCGACCAGCAGCATGTCGCAATGCGCGTCGAGCAACTGCGCCTGTCGCGCCGTGTATGCCGTGAGCATCACCAACGGGTCTTTCGTCTCGCCATCCGCCTTGTGTGCGCGGATTTTGGGCACCGTGAGCCGTTTCATCGGCTGGGGTGTTGGGTTTGCCCGGCTGGTGCTCGTATCGAGCTTGAATGTAGTCGACATGCGCAGCGCCCTAGCAAGTGCTGTCGACAGTTGGAAGCAAGGCTTGGACAGTCGCGGAATTCCGTGCTTTAAGCCCCGCCCACAGGTGCGATGCGAGAGGGCGTGTCGCGGACGGAGAGGAAATACACGACAATGGTCGCTGCCGGACAAACCACGGGCGAGGGCTGGTCCTCGCGCACTGCATTCATTCTCGCGGCGGTCGGCGCTGCTGTGGGCCTCGGAAATATCTGGCGTTTTCCGACGCTTGCGGGTGAAAGCGGGGGTGGTGCCTTCGTCATTTTCTACATCGGTTGCGTGTTCCTTCTCGGCCTCCCGCTGGTCCTTTCCGAAATCTTCATCGGCCGGGTCGGTCAGACCGACGCGGTCGGTTCGATCCGCAAGGTTGCGCAGGATTCCAATGCGTCGCCCAGCTGGTCGATCTTCGGCGGAATCGGCGCGATTGCCGCATTCCTCATTGTCTCATTCTACTCGGTCGTTGCCGGCTGGGTGCTCTACTATGCGGGCGTCATGGGCTGGGACCTGTTGCAGGCCATCATGGCTGGCGACCCGTTCCGCGGCGCGCTTGTCGGTGAGGACCAGGCGCAGATCCAGCAGCGCCTTGGCGACATGTTCGCCAATCCGCGCCTGCTGCTCGCCATGCACTTCGCCTTCATGGGCCTGACGCTCTACATCGTCGCACGCGGCGTGAGCTCGGGCATCGAGAAGGCGGCAACCTATCTCATGCCTGCCTTCTTCGTGCTGCTTGTGGGCCTCGTCGTCTATGGCGCGATTGAGGGCGATATCGGCGATGCCGTCGCATTCCTCTTCACGCCCGACTGGTCGAAGCTGACCCCTCAGGTAATGAACTCGGCGCTCGGACAGGCGCTGTTCTCGCTTTCGCTCGGTGTGGCTGGCCTCATCACCTACGGTTCCTACATCAAGGAAAAGAGCAACCTCGGCGGCACCGCGGCGATGATCGCCGTGGCCGACACCAGCGTTGCGCTGCTTGCCGGCCTGATGATCTTCCCGATCGTGCTGGCCGTCGGCCTCGATCCGGCTGCTGGCCCGACACTGGTCTTCCAGACGCTGCCGTTCGCATTCCAGACGATGCCGGCTGGCGCGCTGTTCGGCTTCCTGTTCTTCGTACTGATCCTTGTCGCGGCGATTACCAGTTCGATCTCGCTGCTCGAGGTGCCGACCGCATGGGGCATCGGCGAGCGCGGCTGGAGCCGTCACAAGTCGGCGCTGATCTTCGGTGTCGGAGCCTTCGCGATCGGCATCCTGTGCCTGCTCGGCTACAACGTCCTTGCGGATGTCCGCCCGCTCGGCTTCTGGTCGCTCTTCGAGAATACGGATATTCTCGACACGATCGACGGCTTCACCGGCAAGGTGATGCTGCCGGTCGGTGCGCTGCTGACCTCGATCTTCGTCGGGTGGAAGGCCGACGCCAACCTGCTGCGCACGACTACCGGTCTTTCGCCTTGGGCGTTCAGCCTCTGGCGTTTCCTGATCGCGTGGCTGTGCCCGATCGCTGTGGCGATTATACTCGTGACCGGACTATTCCCGAGCATCTTGCCTGCCTGATGCCAATTCCGCTTTGTCGGCCGGAAATTACCGCGTAATCAGCGCGGGTCCGGCTGGCGGAGCGGGAGAGTCCCGCGGCGGGCCGGAGGAGCTTGCTGCTTGAAATGATCCTCGACAGAGTGAAGCCGCTCGACGCCATACTGGCGGCGGCGGAGAAGAAGTCGCTGCACCGTTCACTAGGTGCCCTGCAACTCATGCTGTTCGGCATAGGCTGCATTATCGGAACCGGCATTTTCGTTCTTACTGCCGCCGGTGCCCAGAAGGCCGGGCCGGGACTGATGCTCGCTTTCATTATCGCCGGCGCGGTCTGCGTGGTGGCTGCGCTCTGCTATGCTGAAATTGCGGCGATGATCCCGGTTGCGGGCTCTGCCTATACATACAGCTATGCGACTATGGGCGAGCTGCTGGCCTGGACAGTCGGCTGGGCGTTGATCCTGGAATATGCGATTGCGGCATCGGCCGTTTCTGTAGGCTGGTCCGGCTATTTCACCGGTACCATTCTCAACGAGTTTCTCGGAATCCACTTGCCGCAATGGCTCTCTGCTGGCCCCTTGGCCCTCGGCGGCGAGCCTGGTGGCCTGATCAACCTGCCGGCTCTCGTCATCGCACTTCTGGTGACCTGGCTACTCATGATCGGCACCAGCGAGAGCGCCAAGGTCAACGCCGTGCTCGTTGCGATCAAGGTGTCGGCGCTGACGGCCTTCATCGGCTTGACCCTGACGAGTGCCTATTTCGATCCCGACCAGTTCAATCCCTTCCTGCCAGCAGGCATCTTCGGAGGCTTCGGAACCGGCGTGGGTGCGGTAGGCGCGGCGGCCACGATTTTCTTCGCCTATGTCGGCTTCGATGCGGTTTCGACCGCAGCAGAGGAGACGAAGAACCCGCAGCGCAACGTACCGATCGGCCTCGTCGGCTCGCTGGTCTTCTGCACGGTCTTCTACATCCTCGTTGCTGCCGGTGCGATCGGCACCATCGGCGGGCAACCGATCATGGGTCCTAACGGCATCCCCTTCCCGGCCGGATCGGAAGAACTCGCGCGGCAGTGCGCCTTGCCCGCATATTCGGATGCACTGGTGTGTTCGAATGAGGCACTGGCCCACGTCCTGCGCCAGATCGGATTCTCGGGAATCGGCAATCTGCTCGGCGTCGCGGCATTCCTTGCCTTGCCCTCGGTCATCCTCGTGCTGCTCTTCGCACAGACCCGCATCTTCTTCGTGATGAGCCGCGACGGCCTGCTGCCCGAAGGCCTGTCGAAAGTGCATCCCAAGTGGAAGACGCCTTACGTGGTGACCGCGATCACCGGCCTGATCGTGGCCGTCGGGGCAGCCTTCTTCCCCGTGGGGCAGCTGGCCGATATCGCTAACGCGGGCACGCTCTACGCTTTCCTGATGGTCGCGCTCGCGGTCATGCTGCTGCGCAAGAGCGATCCTGACCGCAAGCGCGATTTCCGCACGCCAATGCTGTGGTTCGTGGGGCCGGCGACCGTGGCGGGCTGTGCCTTCCTCTTCCTGAACCTGCCGCTCGAGGCGATGCTCGTCCTACCGGCATGGTCGGCGATCGGGCTGGTGCTTTATTTCGGCTACAGCCGACGCAACAGTCACCTTGGTCGCGGCGTGGTCGAAGTGGTCGACGATGTCGCGGGTGAGGAAACGATGATCCCGATCCATCCTCCGAAGGACTGAACGTAAAAGGGCCGCTCCTGTGAGGAGCGGCCCTTCGCGACTCTTATTGTCGTTATGGGGTCGTCTTAGAGATCGACCGATTCCACGTGGCGTTCTTCCGCTTCGTCGTGGACATTCATTCCGAGCGCCATCTTGGCAGTGTTCAGCACGCCAAGATCGCCGCTCCAGATTTCTGCATCGCCGAGGTCCATGCGCAGGAAGAGGATGTCGGGATCGTCCTTTCCGCCATCGTACCACGCCTCGACGAAGTTGTTCCAGAACTGGTCGAAACGCTCCTTGCTGTTTTCGACTGACAACCGGCCGTTGAAACGGGCGAACATGTCATGGTCCTTGCCGGCGAAGCTCGCCGTGACTTCGCCGAGCTTGGCGAAGGTCGATTTCTTGTGCGTGAAGAACCAGATCGAGCTGTCCGCGTCCTTGTCGAGCTGAGCGGTCATCGGCACGGCGGTGTCCGACTGGCCCTTCAGTTCGAGGAAGAGATAGGGCGAATCGGAAAGCGCCAGCCAGAACTTCTTCTTGAGCGCGTCGGGGTTGCCATCGGCATATTTCATGAGGGTGCCTCTTTCGAATTGCGTTTGCCCGTTCAACGGCTTGGAGGGCGCACGCGTTCCGCTCCTTGCGCCGGAGCGAGGCTGCGAAAGGATGAATTGCGAATCCCTGCAGATTGGAACATAATAGGAACAAGCGAGTCGTTCCTGCATGTCCCACACCGATCTCTCCACCCTGCCGACCACGGCCTTCGAAGATGTCGCCACGCTGTCCGCGCGGCGCAGTGCGCGCTGGCACCCGGGGCTGGCGAAGGTGCAGGGCAAGGCGCTCCATAGCGAGGTTTTCGCGGCCTCGCGCGAGGCGGCAGGTGCGGGTGCTGCGCTTGCCCTGGCGCTCGACGACTGGCGTAACACCCCGCGCGGAGAAGGGCAGGAGAGCGAGGACCGGCGCAGCATCCTGTGGGTGCAGACACGCGATGCGGCAAGGCTCACGGGCAGGCCCTATCGCGCCGGACTTCCTGCAGAGCTGCAGGCGCGCGTGATCCATGTGCTGGCAGAGAAGGTGGAAGATGCGCTCTTCGCGCTCGAGGAGGGGCTGCGCTGCCGCGAACTGGCATTCGTCATCGGTGAAGTGGCAGGCAACGCCAAGGCGCTCGACTTTACCGCCTCGCGACGGCTGACGCTCACCGCGCAGAAGCATGGCGTGCCGCTGTTCATGGTGCGGGTGGATGCCGCGCGCGACCTGTCCTCGGCGCGGATGCGCTGGGATGTCACCTCGGCGCCTTCCGCCGCTCCCGAATGGAATGCGCAGGCACCGGGCAATCCGGTGTGGAAGGCAGAGCTCTTCCGTGCACGCAGCCACGCCCCGGGAGAATGGCTCTTGTCGGAGAAAGGCGGAGAGCTTGCCGCGAGCAAGGCGCGCGGGGATGCGGACCGGGCAGTGGCGAATTGGACAGCGGGGCTGCAGCATCGCCGCACGCCCCGCCGCGCGTGACCGCGCATGCGGCGGACCTTTCCCGGCCGCCGCCGTCTCAGTTCCGCCGTATCCTCTCGATCTGGCTGCCCGCCATGGCGATGGACCGCTGGCGACAGGGCGCACCTGAACGTCGCAAGCTCGACGAGATGCCGCTCGTCCTGATCGCCGACACCGCGCATGGGCCGCGGATCGAGGCGACCAATCGCGCAGGCGCTACGGCAGGCGCGCGCAAGGGCATGATGCTGGCCGATGCGCGCACGCTGTGCCCCGAGATCGCGACCGCGCCATACGATCCCGCCGGCGACCTGGCCTTTCTCGAAAAGCTTGCCGTCTGGGCGCAGCGCTGGGGGCCGTGGTCGGCGATGGATGCGCCCGACGGCTTACTGGTCGATGTCACGGCCGTGCCGCACCTCTTCGGCGGCGAGCAGGGGCTGGTCGCCGATGTCGCCGCTGCCTTTGCACGGCGCGAGCTCAATGTGCGCTGTGCCATCGCGCCGACGGCAGGCGCAGCATGGGCGCTGTCGCACTATGCGGCCCCGGGTACGATCCTTGGCGGCGACGAAGATGCCGAAGCACGGCTGGGCGAGCTTCCCGTCGCTGCGCTGAGGCTCGACCAGGATGTCATCACCGTGCTGCGCCGCCTCGGCCTCAAGAAGCTGGGCGAACTCACCACGATTGGCCGCGACGCGATCCAGCGGCGTTTCCGCAATCGCAAGTCGCCCGCAGCCAATCCGCTGATCCGCCTCGACCAGCTGCTCGGCCGCGTGCCCGAACCTTTGCTTCCCGTGGTCCCGCAGCAAATGCCGCTCGTCCAGCGCCGCCTGCTGGAGCCCATCCGCCACCGGCAATTGCTCGACCAGGTTGTGGAGGATCTTGCCGATGACATGGCCCGCGAACTCGAAAGCAGGGGGGAGGGGGCTCGCAGGCTCGAACTGGGGTTGTGGCGCGTCGATGGCGAGGTTGCGGTGCGCCGCCTCGAACTGGCTGCCGCCACGCGCGAGGCAGGGCATATCGTGCGGCTCTTCGCGGCCAAGCTCGACGATATCGACGCGGGCTTCGGGATCGAGATGCTGCGGCTGCGCGCCAGCTGGGCCGAACCGCTCGCGCTCGACCAGGGCGATATCGAGGCTGCGGCGGAGAACCACGGCATCGCGCTTTCGGCACTGGTCGACCGGCTGAGCGTGCGTTTGGGGGAGGGTGCAGTCAGTCGCCCCGTTCCCTTCGCCAGCCACATCCCGGAGCGGGCGCAGCGCTGGCAGAAACCGCTGGAGCCCGAGGCCGCGAGCCAAGGCCAGCTGGCCTTCCACAAGCGCCCGCTCAAGCTGCTCGACAAGGCCGAGAGGATCGCGGTGCTCTACGCAACGCCCGACGGCTATCCCCAGCGCTTCCGCTGGCGTGGCGAGGTGCACGAGGTCGTGCGGGTCGAGGGACCTGAGCGTATCGCACCCGAGTGGTGGCGCGAGCGCGGGGCGACGCGGCTACGCGACTACTACCGGATCGAGGACCAGCGCGGCCGACGCTACTGGATCTACCGGCTCGGTATTGTCGGGGACGGGCGCGGCGGTGCGCCCGATTGGTACCTGCAGGGATTATGCGCCTGACGCGGTGATTACTCGGAGCCCGAAACCAGCGAGGCCCGGCGTCCGCGCCTCGCGACAGGGATATTGCCGAAATTCGCGACCGGGCCGTTCTGGACTTCAATGGCCTGCGCGGTGTCGTCGACCACGCTGATGGGGATGTTGCGTTCGAAAACGAGGCCGCAGCTGTTCTCGTTCGCCCAGACGATCTTCCCAAAGAATTCGTAGCCATTCCAGGAAAGAAGGCCCGATACGCCTTCGCTGGGCGGGTTGTCGGTATCGAAGCGCGCGCCAGCTTCCGAAAGGTCCGACAGGCGACCCTCGCGGTCGCCGCCAAGCATCTTGAGCCTGGCGGGACAATCGACCTTGTAGCGCTGGGCTGAACGCCGGTCGGGCTGGGAACTCGGAAGTTTCTGGAAAAGCGCCACGAACAAACCCCTGTTGTTGTCGCGCCCACATTCACCCGCTTTGGTTAAGGCTCGACTTCCAAGCAGCCTTAGCGGGATTTTAACCACGGGGACCGGCCAATACCGCCGGTCCCCCTGGGAATGTACGATTAGTCGGAAGGCGCCACGAGCAGGCGCGAGCCGAGCGGCTGTAGAGAGCGTGCGGACGGGCCGAGATTGGCTTCCATCGCGGCGATCTGTTCGGCGCTGGCAGTCAGCACGGTGTCGGCCACGTGCCAGTTCACGCCTTCGCTGCAGGGCGGCGTGGTGAGCGAGCCCATGTAGCGGAAGACGTCGAGATCGTCGGGCACCATCTCGTTGATGTCGAATTCAACGGCCGCGCCTTTGCCTTCGCCGACACCTTCGACGATTTCGGCAAGCGCGGGGTTTGCGTCTCCTTCTTCGTACATCACACCGAGCACGCCGAGTTCGCCTTCATCGGTCGCGTGGACGAAGTGGGCGACGAGCGGATAGCGCTTGCCCGAGATTGCGTGCTCTGACGGCGTGTGGAAGTGAACCTGGATCAGGTTGAATTCCTTGCCGCCCGAATTCATTCCCAAGCCGGCGGGGAAGTTCACCTGCACCTTCTCGGTGCCGAGATCGATCGTTCCGGTGCTGTTGCCGAAATTGGTAGTTAGCTCGACGTCGCCGCGTGCGTTGGCTGCGCCGAGATCGATCGGCGACTGGTTCAGTCCTGCGTCGCAAATGGCATAGTCGGTGTTGATGGTCGACCAGCGTTCGGGCGCGGTGCCGTCACCGAAGTTCCAGTCCTTGTCCTGCGCCATGGCAGGGGTGGCCGCGAGGCTGACAAGGGCGAGATAAGCGAAAGACTTCATGTTCTACTCCAACCGTGAGCATGCAGCAGGCGCGCGAACATCGGGTCGGGCCCACGCATGCTGCGTGATCTATGCCCCGGTGTCTTGTGGAGTGACGGGCCGGGGGCGACGATACGTCCGACATCACGAATGCAAATGAGCATCCGCCAGAGGGGCCCGGTCCGTGCGCTGAATACGCAGTAGGAAAGGGAAGGTTCCCGCCCGAATATACCTTTTGATATTGGCGAATCCTACGTGAGAACGTATAGTGAACAAATGGCCGCGCAGACTGTCCTCCAGAAGCTCGAAATCCTCGCCGATGCGGCGAAATACGATGCTTCCTGCGCGTCGTCCGGCACGGCGAAGAAGAACAGTCTAGGCGGGAAGGGCATCGGCTCGACCGAGGGAATGGGTATCTGCCACGCCTATGCGCCCGATGGCCGATGTATCTCGCTGCTCAAGATCCTGCTGACCAACCACTGCATTTTCGACTGCCATTACTGCGTCAATCGCAAGAGCTCGAACGTGGCGCGGGCGCGCTTCACGCCGCAGGAGGTGGTGGACCTCACGCTCGCCTTCTACCGGCGCAATTATATCGAGGGGCTGTTCCTGTCCTCAGGCATCGTGAAGAGCTCGAATCACACGATGGAGCAGATCGTCGAAGTCGCGCGCATCCTGCGCGAGGAGCACGACTTTCGCGGCTACATCCACCTCAAGACCATCCCCGAGGCGGATCCCGAAATCGTCTACCAGGCGGGGCTCTATGCCGACCGCGTGTCGATCAATGTCGAACTGCCGACCGATAGCGGCCTCACACGCCTCGCGCCCGACAAGGACGCGCGCCAGATCGAAGGCGCGATGGGCAAGGTGAAGGCCGACCTCGTCGAGGCGAAGGATGCGAGGAAGCGGTTCAAGCATGCCCCGCGTTTCGCGCCCGCGGGCCAGTCGACGCAGATGATCGTCGGCGCCGATGCCGCGACCGATGCGGACATCGTGGGCAAGGCGAGCCGGCTCTACGACAATTTTCGCCTGCGCCGCGTCTATTACAGCGCCTTCTCGCCGATCCCCGATGCCAGCGCGGTGCTGCCGCTGAAGCGCCCGCCGCTCATCCGCGAACACCGGCTCTACCAGTCCGACTGGTTGATGCGCTTCTATGGCTACAAGCCCAGCGACGTCATGCAGGCGACCGAGGCGGACGGAAACCTGCCGCTCGATATCGATCCCAAGCTCGCCTGGGCATTGAAGTTTCGCGAGGCCTTTCCGGTCGATGTGAACCGCGCGAGCAAGGAGCAGTTGCTGCGCGTGCCCGGCCTCGGTGTGAAGGCAGTGGGCAAGATCTTAGCCAGCCGCCGCCACCGCGCGCTGCGGCTCGACGATGTGGCTCGGCTCACCCAGTCGATCACCAAGGTGCGACCCTTCATCTGCGCCGTCGACTGGCGGCCGGTCACGCTGACCGACCGTGCCGACTTGCGCAGCCTGCTCGCGCCCAAGGCAGAGCAGCTGGAGCTGTTTGCCGCATGACCGCGCTCCAGCACGTCAAGCTCGGCACCTATTACGTGGTGCACATGCCGGAGCCGGATGATTTCGACTTCTGGCGCGAGCGCGCACGTGCGCTCGTCCAGTGCGATGTCCCGCCCGACCGCATCGCCTGGGTAGAACCGGGCGGCAGCGGCGACCTGTTTGCTCACGGGGAACGGCGCATGCCCGTGCCGCCCGCCGATGCGGGGCCGGTGCGCGCCAACCGGCGTTTCATCGCGCTTGCCAAGAATGCCATCCTCCATTCCGATCCGCAGCGGTTCGCACAGCTCTACCTGCTCTTGTGGAAGCTCCAGTCGAACCCGCGCATCATGGAGGACAAGGCCGACCCCGACGTTCGCCGGGTGGAAGAGCTCGACAAGAACGTGCGGCGCGACAGCCACAAGATGCACGCCTTCGTCCGCTTCCGGCTGGTCGAGAGCGAGGACGAGGAAGTAGGCGAGCACTACGTCGCCTGGTTCGAACCCGACCACCATATCCTGCGCGCCAATGCGGGCTTCTTCATGCGGCGCTTTTCCAACATGCGCTGGTCGATCCTGACCCCGCGCGGAAGCCTGCACTGGGACACTGAGACCATGTCCGAAGGCCCTCCGGCAGAGCGCAGCGATGCGCCCGGCGGAGATCCGATGGAGGACCTATGGCGCAAGTACTACGCCTCCATCTTCAACCCCGCGCGCCTCAAGATCGGAGCGATGCTCAAGGAGATGCCGAAGAAGTACTGGAAGAACATGCCAGAGGCTTCGCTCATTCCCGAGCTGGTCGCGGGCGCGCAGGGGCGCGAGGCGAAGATGGTCGAGAAAGGCGCGCTGGAATTCGAAGAACGCCCCGATACGCTCGAGGCGATCGACAAGGCGATCCACGCCTGCCGCAAGTGCCCGATCGGCGCCCTCGATAACCACGCCGTGATGGGCGAGGGGCCGCAGGATGCCTCCCTGATGATCGTCGGCGAACAGCCGGGCGACCAAGAGGACCAGGCGGGCCGTCCATTCGTCGGGCCTGCCGGACAACTGCTGGACGTGCATCTCGAGAAAGCCGGGATCGACCGGCGCGCCGCTTACGTCACCAATGCAGTGAAGCATTTCAAATATGTCCAGCGGGGCAAGCGGCGGCTCCACCAGAACCCGGGCGCGAAGGAGATCGACACCTGCCGCTGGTGGATCGAGAGCGAGCGCGCGATCGTAAAGCCCAAGCTGGTGCTCGCCATGGGCGCGAGCGCGGCGCGAGGGCTGCTCGGCAAGACGGTGAGCATTTCCAAGGTTCGAGGGAGCCCCATTCCGCTCGAGGACGGCAGCGAGCTCTGGGTCACCGCGCATCCATCCTATCTCCTCCGTCTCGATGGCCCCGCGCGCGAGGAGCAGGCGCGGCTGTTCGATGCCGATCTCGCCGCGGTGAGGGAGCGGCTGGAGGACCTCGCGTGACATGCCCGAGAACGACCTCCAGATCCCCAAGCGCACCATCGAGCTCGATCCCGCCGGCATAGAAGCCCCGCCGCGCGCACCCTTCGTCGAACTCGGCCTCGTTTCCTGTTTCAGCTTCCTTCGCGGTGCGTCGGATGCGGTGGACCTCGTGCTGCAGGCGCGCGCGCTGGGCTATGACGCGATCGGGATCGCCGATGCGAACACCATGGCGGGCGTGGTGCGCGTGCATACCGAGGCGAAGACGCTCAAATTGAAGCCCTGCATCGGCTGCCGGATCGAGACGGTCGAGGGGCTGGCCTTCCTCGCCTATCCCAAGAGCCGCAAGGCCTATGGCCGCCTCTGCCGCCTGATTTCGGCGGGGCGGATGCGCACGCTGTCTGGCGAGTGGCAGGAGAAGGGCGAGTGCGACATCTCGCTTCCCATGCTCGCGCGGCATAGCGAGGGCGTGCAGCTGATCCTCCTCCCGCCGCGCGACCTCGCGCGCGAATTCACGGTCCCGGCATGGGCGAGTAATGTCGTGGGGCTCGGCGGCGAGAAGGTGCAGGAGCTGGTCGCAGCACCTTTCGAGGATATCGTGCCGCACCTCGCCGCGGGCCTGCCGACCTTGCGCCATATCGCCGCGGCCTTCCTCTACACCGATAGCGACGTCGCGCGGATCGAGCGGCTCGATGCGCTGGCACGCGCGAACGGTCTCTCGATCCTCGCCACCAACGATGTCCATTACGCGACGCCCGACAGGCGTCCGCTACAGGATGTGATGACCGCGATCCGCCACAAGACCACCGTGGCGCGGGCAGGGCACCTGCTCCACGGCAATGCCGAGCGCTATCTGAAGCCGCCCGAGACCGTGTGCCGCCTGTTCGAACGCTGGCCGCATGCCATTTCCGCCGCGCGCGAGGTGGCCGATGCCTGCGACTTCAGCCTCGACGAGCTGAAATACGAGTACCCGGAAGAACTCTATCCCGGCGGGGCCGAGCCGCAGGACTATCTCGAAAGCGAGACCTGGAAGGGGGCCGAGTGGCGTTACCCCGCAGGCATTCCCGACAGCGTGCGCGAGACGCTGCACAAGGAACTGGCGCTGATCGGCAAGATGGAGCTCGCGCGTTATTTCCTGACCATCAAGGACATCGTCGATTTCGCGAGGCAGAAGGTCGATCCACCGATCCTGTGCCAGGGGCGCGGCAGCGCGGCCAACTCGGCCGTCTGCTATTGCCTGGGCATCACAAACGTCGACCCGGCGCAGCACCAGCTTCTGTTCGACCGCTTCATCTCCGAAGACCGCAAGGAGCCGCCTGATATCGACGTCGATTTCGAGCACGAGCGGCGCGAGGAGGTGATCCAGTATCTCTACCGCAAGTATGGCCGACACCGTGCCGGGCTATGCGCCACGGTGATCCACTATCGCCCGCGCATGGCGATCCGCGAGGTGGGCAAGGCGATGGGGCTGACCGAGGACGTCACCGCCGCACTCGCCAAGACGGTGTGGGGCGGGTGGGGCCGAGAGATCAGCGAGAAGCATGCGCAGGAAACGGGGATGGACGTGAGCGATCCTCACCTCAGGCGTGTTCTCAGGCTGACCGAACAAATGATTGGAATGCCGCGCCATTTGTCGCAGCATGTGGGCGGGTTCATCCTCACCGAAGGCGCACTGACCGAGACGGTTCCGGTGGGCAATGGCGCCATGCCCGATCGCAGTTTCATCGAGTGGGACAAGGACGATATCGAGGCGCTCGGCATCCTCAAGGTCGATGTGCTGGCGCTGGGCATGCTGACCTGCATCAAGAAGTGCCTCGACCTGCTCGACGACCATCACGGCCGCACGCTGAGCCTCGCATCGGTCCCGCGCGAGGACCCGGAAACCTATGCCATGCTGCGCGCCGGCGATTCGCTGGGTGTCTTCCAGGTCGAAAGCCGCGCGCAGATGAACATGCTCCCGCGCCTGCGCCCGCGCGAGTTCTACGATCTCGTTATCCAGGTCGCCATCGTGCGACCGGGGCCGATCCAGGGCGACATGGTGCATCCCTATCTCAAGCGTCGCCGCGGGGCGGAGCCGGTGGTGATACCCGCACCATCGCCGCAGCATGGCCCGCCGGACGAGCTGTCGAGCATTCTCGAGCGCACGCTGGGCGTTCCGATCTTCCAGGAGCAGGCGATGAAGATCGCGCTCGATGCGGCGAAGTTCTCGTCCAAGGAGGCGAACCGGCTCAGGAAGGCCATGGCCACCTTCCGCAGTCGCGGCATGGTGGATGAGCTTCAGGACATGATGGTGGAGCGCATGGTCACGCGCGGCTACGACCGCGACTTCGCGCAGCGCTGTTTCAACCAGATCCGCGGCTTCGGCGAATACGGCTTTCCCGAGAGCCACGCGGCCAGCTTCGCGCATCTCGTCTACGTGTCGAGCTGGCTCAAGTGCCACTTTCCCGCCGCCTTCGCCTGCGCGCTGCTCAATTCGCAGCCCATGGGTTTCTATGCGCCCGCCCAGATCGTGCGCGATGCGGCCGAGCACGGGGTGCGCGTGCTGCCGGCGGATGTGAACCTCTCGCAATGGGACTGCACGCTGGAGGAGATCGGCAAGGGCGGGGCGGCTCATGGCGAAAGCGGGCGTCTCGACAAGCATATCGCCTTGCGGCTCGGCCTGCGCCAGATCGACGGGCTGCCCGAGGCGGTTGCTGCGCAGCTGATCGCCGAGCGAGAGGGAAACGGCGCTTACGAGGACGTGCGCGCCCTGCGCGACCGTGCGCGGATCGGGCCCGCGCATGTCGAGCGGCTCGCCAGCGCCGATGCTTTCGGGTCGATGCGGCTCACCCGCAGGCAGGCGCTGTGGGATGCGCGCAGCCTTGTCGGCGGGCCTGACCTGCCGCTCTTTGCCGCCGCTGCCGCGCGTGACGAGGGGGCGGAGAAGCAGGTCACGCAGCTGCCGCAGATGCCGCTCTCCGAGGAAGTGGTGGCCGACTACCAGACCACGCGTCTCAGCCTGAAGGCGCATCCGATGGCCTTCCTGCGCGCCAGCCTTGCCGAGCGTGGCTTCGTGCGCGCCTGCGACCTGCGCGCGAAGAAATTTCGCAGTATGGTCCATGTCGCGGGCGTGGTGCTGATCCGCCAGCGGCCGGGCAGCGCCAAGGGCGTGTGCTTCATCACGCTGGAGGACGAGACCGGTGTCATCAACCTCGTCGTCTGGCCCGACCTCAAGGAGAAACAACGCCGCGTGGTCATGGGTTCGCGACTGATGGAGGTGAGGGGACGCGTCGAATATGACGACGAGGTGATCCACGTGATCGCGCAGCACATGACCGATGCGACAGGCGAGTTGCACAAGCTCTCCGACGACATGCTCAACGCCCCGCTCGCGCGCGCCGACCATGTCAGCAATCCGCTCCCCGACAAGTTCAATCCGCGCGACAATTTGCGCGAGGGAACGGACGATCCGTACCAGCCCGTCGAGCCGTGGCAGGAGCCGCCGCCGGGCAATCGTGAATGCGGCTGGCATCAGGGCCATCCGCGCGACGTACGCATCATCCCGAAATCGCGCGACTTCCACTGAGACCCGCGTTAGGGCGCGGCCATGTTCGATCCGGAACGTCTCATTGCATTTGCCTGGGTAACCGCGCTCACCAGCATCGTGCCGGGCCCCTCCATGATGTTCGCCATGGGGCAGGCGATCTGGCGCGGACCCCGAGCAGGCTGGGCGGCGCTGATGGGCATGCAGATCGGGTACATCGTCTGGTGGATCGCCGCTGCCCTCGGCCTTGCGACGCTGGCCTCGGCCTATCCCGTAGCCTTCAAGGCGCTCGCAGTGGCAGGCGTGCTCTATCTTGCATGGCTGGGCGTGCAGGCGATCCGGCATTCATTCCATGCGGGCGAGGACGATACAGGCGAGCCCCAGCGCAAGCTTTCGACAAACGCGTTTCGAGACGGGATTGCCGTCGCGATCGGTAATCCCAAATCGCTGATCTACGTCGTCGCGATCATCCCGCCATTCGTCGATCCGGCCGGTTCGATAGGGTGGCAGATCACTTTGCTCGCCGTCATCGCGCTCGTCATCGACCTGCTGATCGGCTGGCTCTACATCGGGGCGGGCAAGCAGATGGCGCGGGCCATGGAGCGTGCCGCGACACGGCGCTGGATCGATCGGGGCATCGGCTTCGTATTCATCCTGATCGCCCTGTTTATCGCGATCGATCTCTACGGGACGCAGCTGTGAACCTCACCATATCGCGCCGGATCGGCAAGTTCGTCTTCGACCGGCGGGTGGTGGCGCTGCTTGTCCTGCTGGGATTGCTGGTCGCGGGGCGTAGCTGGCTTGCCGATCATCCCGAGCATAATCCCTGGGCGCCACTGGATCTTGATCACCCGAGCGGCTGGGCGACGGAGCGTAAGTTGCTCGCCCTGCGCAACGATGTCCCTGCGTGCCGCGCCGTGCTCGAGCGCAGCGATGTTGCTTTCAACGCTTTGGATCCGGTCGGCGAGGGCGAATGCAGGCGGGACGACCGCACACAGCTTGCAGGCTACCCCCTAAGCCCAGACACGCCCGCCACGACCTGTCCGGTCGCAGTGGCGATGGAGCTGTGGAAGCGCGACAGCCTCGACCCGGTCGCGGAAGAAGTCTTCGGAAGCCGTGTCGAGCGGATCGAGCATATGGGCGCCTATTCCTGCCGCCGAATGTACGGCCGCGACGAGGGGCCATGGAGCGAGCATGCGACTGCCAATGCGCTCGATATCGGCGGCTTCGTCCTCGAAGACGGCACGAGAATTTCCGTGCTGGGCGACTGGCCGGGCGAGGGCGAGAAGCAGCGCTTCCTGCGCGAAGTGAGGGACGGGGCATGCACGGTCTTCGCAACCGTGCTTTCACCTAACTACAACGCCGCGCACGCTGACCATTTCCACTTCGATATGGACGATCGCTGGACCAGCGTCTGTCGCTGATCAGCGGAAGAGATTCTCCACGTCGCGAGGCATCCGGGCATCGTCGATTGGAACGAAAGAGGCGCTGCCGAAATCACCGAGATAGGCCTGTCCGTTATCGTCGACAGCGTGAACTCGGTCGTAGTGGGTGTCATTCTCTGGGACGAACACGAAGGCAGACTGGTCATCTGCAATTCCGGTGAGGTTACCGGGGCGAACACGTGCCGCACCAACGACCGAGCGACTGTCGAGATCGAAATCCCGCGGATAATGCAGATAATTCACCGCGAAGAGGACATGCGCCTCCTCAAGGCCATCGGGCCAGTCGATGGAGAAGATGCGGCCTGATCTTTCGACGATGTGTGGTTCCGCAACATCATACATCTTGGCAAAATCTGCGAATATCTTGGTCAAATCCGACTTGGACCACCCACGCGAGCGGAGAGTGAACCGGTCTCCGAGGACGACATCTCGCGGTTGATGCCGACCCTGACCACGCTTGCTCAACGCATTCCCGGCCAGATTCATGACCACCAGAAAGACAGCGAGAATTGCTATCAGTATTACTATGTTTGTGGCCATCGGTCAGGCCGCTTCGAGTGAATACCCTGCGCTGCGCACGGTGCGTACGGGATCCTTGGCACCTTCCAGCTCGATTGCCTTGCGCAGGCGGCGGATGTGCACGTCGACGGTGCGCAGTTCGATGTCGCTCTCGGTACCCCAGACGCCGTCGAGCAGCTGGTTGCGGCTGAAGACGCGGCCGGGGCTTTCCATGAGGAACTTGAGGAGGCGGTACTCGGTCGGCCCCAGCTTCATCGGCTGGCCGCGGCGCGTCACCTTGTGCGCGACGGGGTCGAGCTTGAGGTCGCCGACCTCAATCGCTTCACCGGCGAGAACCGGGCGGATACGGCGCATCACCGCGGCAACTCGTGCGAGCAGTTCGCGCGGCGAGAACGGCTTGGTTAGGTAATCGTCCGCGCCGGTCTCGAGACCGCGAATGCGATCGTCCTCCGCCTCGCGGGCGGTCAGCATGATGATCGGGACATGCGCAGTCGACTTTTCGCGGCGGAGGCGGCGACAGACTTCGATGCCGCTGGTGCCCTCGATCATCCAGTCGAGAATGACGAGATCGGGCACTTCCTCCGAGGCGAGGAGCAGTGCCTCGTCGCCATCCGCTGTCGCGCGGACGTCATAGCCCTCGTTGGTGAAACGGTACTCGAGAAGCTCGGAGAGGGAGGGATCATCCTCCACCAGAAGTAGCTTGCCTGCCTGCACTTTCGCGCCTTCCTGCTTTGTGTTCGCCACGGCAGTATGACCCTCAGGCTACAGTTATGTGTCAGCCGTCCTCGTCGGGCGGATATGTGCCCGTCGCGGCGAAGTGCACCATTTCGGCAACATTGGTCGCATGGTCGCCGATGCGTTCGAGGTTGCGCGCCACGAAGAGCAGCTGGGCAGCGCTGGAGATCGTCGCAGGGCTTTCGACCATGTGGCTGACGAGGTTGCGGAAGATCGAGTTGTAGAAGGCATCGACCTTCTCGTCGGCCGCGATGACTTCCTTTGCCAGTTCGGGATCGCGTGCAGCGTAAGCGGTCAGCACGTCGTGGACCATCTCGCTGGCAACTTCGGCCATGGCGGGCAGAAGCGTGAGCGGTTCGAATTGCTTGCGGTTGTCGCCGATCTCGCGGCTCGCCTTGGCGATATTCTTCGAATAGTCGCCGATACGCTCGACCACGCCTGCGATCTTGAGCGCCGCGATGACTTCGCGAAGGTCGTCGGCCATGGGAGCGCGCAGCGCGATGATGCGCACGGCAAGCTTGTCGATCTCGCTTTCGAGCGCATCGATCTTCTTGTCGCCCTTGACCACTTTCTTGGCGAGCGCGTCGTCACCCTTCACGAGGGCGTCGAGCGATTCCTGGATGGCCACCTCGGCGAGCCCGCCCATTTCCGCGATCAGGCCGCGCAGGCGGGTGATGTCTTCGTCGAAGGCTTTTACGGTATGTTCGTTCATGTTCTCAAAGCCTTATCCGTAGCGACCAGTAATGTAGTCCTGGGTCCGCTGTTCGATCGGATTGGTAAATATGTCAGATGTGCGACCATATTCCACCATCTTTCCGAGGTGGAAGAACGCGGTGCGCTGGCTGACGCGTGCAGCCTGCTGCATCGAGTGGGTGACGATGACGATCGCATAGCGACCGTTGAGTTCGTCGATCAATTCCTCGATCTTCGCGGTCGCGATGGGGTCGAGAGCCGAGCACGGCTCGTCCATGAGGATCACTTCCGGATCGACCGCGATGGCGCGTGCGATGCACAGGCGCTGCTGCTGGCCGCCCGACAGCGCGGTGCCGCTGTCCTGGAGGCGATCCTTGACCTCTTCCCACAGGCCGGCGCGACGAAGCGACTTCTCGACCACCGCATCGAGCTCGTCCTTACCCTCTGCGAGGCCGTGGATCTTCGGACCGTAGGCGATGTTTTCATAGATCGACTTCGGGAAGGGGTTGGGCTTCTGGAACACCATGCCGACGCGTGCGCGAAGCTGCACGACATCGAGGCTCGGGCTGTGAATGTCTTCGCCGTCGAGCATGATCGTGCCTTCGACGCGGGCCGAGGGGATCGTGTCGTTCATGCGGTTCAGCGAACGCAGGAAGGTCGACTTGCCGCAGCCCGAGGGGCCGATGAATGCCGTGACGTATTCGGTCGGGATATCGATCGACACGTTGTCGATCGCCTTCTTGTCTCCGTAGAATACGGAAACGTCCCGTGCGCTCATCTTGGCGTCGGTGTTCTCAAGGTTTTCGTGAACTACAGTCACCACGTTTTCTCGAACTTGTTGCGCAGGTAAATGGCGAGGCCGTTCATCAGCAGGAGGAACAGCAGGAGGACGATGATAGCAGCGCTCGTACGTTCGACGAAGCCGCGGTCGATTTCGTCCGACCAGAGAAAGATTTGCATCGGGAGCACGGTAGCCGGTGCGGTAAAGCTGTCGGGCGGCGAGGCGACGAAGGCGCGCATACCGATCATGAGCAGCGGAGCGGTTTCACCCAGCGCGCGGGCCATGCCGATGATGGTACCGGTCAGGATGCCGGGCAGGGCGAGCGGCAGCACGTGGTGGAAGACCACCTGCACAGGGCTCGCGCCGATGGCGAGGGCACCGTCGCGGATGCTGGGGGGAACGGCCTTGATCGCATTGCGACCCGCGATGACGATGACCGGCATTGTCATGAGCGCCAGCGTCATACCGCCGATCAGCGGAGCAGAACGGTAGCTCGGGAAGATCGTCAGGAAGACCGCTAGGCCGAGAAGGCCGAAGATGATCGAAGGCACGGCCGCAAGGTTGTTGATCGATAGCTCGATCAGGTCGGTCCACTTGTTCTTGGGCGCATACTCTTCGAGGTAGAGCGCGGCCAGCACGCCGATCGGGAACGCCAGTGCCAGCGTCACGATCATCGTCAGGATCGAGCCCATGAGCGCACCCCAGATACCGACTTCCTGGGGATTGGTAGCGTCAGCACGGGAAAAGAATCCGGCGTCGAAATTTTTCTCTAGCTTTCCTTCAGAGGCGAGTTGCGCTGCGAGTTCGCGCATGTCCTGCGATCCCTCGCCAGCATAGCCGGAGGCGAGGTCTGCGCTTGCGGGAAGCCAGAATGTCGCCTGCCGCTCGAGAATGCCCGGATCTGCCGCGATCTCTGCCGCGACCTGGCGCCACGCCTGGCCGCTGATTTCCTCGGCGCCCTCGTCACCGAGCGATTCCGTGGCAAAATAGTCGACGACGTCCGGAAGCCCCTGCGATTCGAGCGAGCGAACGCCTTCTTGCGTGCCCATCAGCGCTGGATCGGCGGAGAGACCGGCCTGCGTGAAGTCGATCTGGACTTCGACTTCGGCGCGCTGGAAGCCGCCGATGCCGTTGAGCGTCATCGACCCGAGCAGATAGATGAGCACGGCGATCGAGAACACGATGGCGCTCAGGCCGATAGCCTTGAACCGCTTCTCGGCTGCGTAACGCTTCTTGAGCCGCGCTTCGAAAGCGGGCGTGCGCGTGGGGGCGATGTGCTCACTCATAAGCTTCGCGGAACCTTTTCACGACGCGCAGGGCGATGAAGTTGAGGCCGAGGGTGACGAGGAACAGCACGAAGCCCAGCGCAAACGCGCTCAGCGTTGCGGGATGGTCGAAGCTGCCTTCACCGGTCAGCATCTTGACGATCTGGACCGTCACCGTGGTCATTCGGTCGAGCGGGTTGGCGCTCAGGTTTGCCGCAGTCGAGGCGGCCATCACCACGATCATCGTTTCGCCGATTGCGCGGCTGATTGCGAGCATGATGCCCGCGACGATGCCGGGAAGTGCGGCCGGGATGAGGACGCGGCGGATGGTCTCGTTGGTGGTCGCACCCATGGCGAGGCTGCCGTCGCGCATCGCCTGCGGGACGGCGGCAATGCTGTCATCGGCCATCGAGGAGACGAACGGGATGATCATCACGCCCATAATGAGGCCCGCGGCAAGCGCGCTTTCGCTCGAGGCGTTCGAGATGCCGATCGAAATGGCGAAATCGCGGATCGCGGGAGCAATCGTGAGGGCGGCGAAATAGCCGTAAACCACGGTCGGGACACCGGCGAGGATTTCGAGCGCAGGCTTCACCCAGGCGCGAACGCGCGGGTTTGCGTACTGCGTGAGGTACACCGCACTCATCAATCCGAGCGGGATCGCAACGATCATCGCGATGATCGCGCCGATGAACAGCGTGCCCCAGAACAGCGGCACCGCGCCGTAGCGGCTGGCATCGGGATTGTCCGGGTTGGCCATCGGGTCCGGACCCCAGTGGGTGCCGAACAGGAAGTCGATGGGCGAAACCATGCCGAAGAAGCGGATCGTCTCGAAGACGAGGCTGACGAAGATGCCCAGCGTGGTCAGGATCGCGACCAGCGAGGCAGCCAGCAGGATCGCCATGACGATCTTTTCCACGCGGTTGCGCGCCGCGAAATCGGGCTTCAATCGCAGGAAGGAATACACGCCGCTGAGGAAGGCGATCAGCAGCGTCGTGATGATGCCGATCCAGTTATAGCGGCTGATGGCCTCGCGATAGGGTTCGACGAACTCCCTCGCGAGCGGGTTGAACACGCCCTGTGCCGCGCCCGTTGCGACAGCGCGGGCCTCGTTGAGGATCGTCTGACGCTGGAAGCCGAAGGCGGGAAGCTGGTCGGCAGCCGGGCTGGAGAGCACCGACTGCGTGACGAGGCCGGGCGCAATTGCGCCCCAGGCCGCGATGAAAATGAGGACGGGCAGAACGATCCACAGCGCGACATACCACGCGTGGTAGGTGGGAAGGCTCGCGAGCCGCCCGTCGGGGCTCGCGCGCCGGAAGGTCCATGCACGCGCACGAGCCGCCAACCATCCGGCGAGCCCGAGCCCGAGGGCCAGGAGGAGCAGAATGGTCAGCGACATCGTGAGTGCATGTATTCCCTATTAGAGCTCGGAACCGTCGAGGGTGTCGTAGTTGGTTGCGGCCGAAAGTGCGCGCTCCCTTACGTCCTCGGGGTTGGCAACGAGGCCGATCTTGGCGAGCTCGCCGTCACGGTCCCACATCTGCGTCCACTGGCCGAGGAATTCCTTGAGGCCGGGGATGGCATCGAGGTGGGCCTTCTTGACGTAGATGAAGAGCGGACGGGCGCCCGGATATTCGAAGCTGGCGATGTTCTCGTAGGTCGGGGCAACGCCGTTCATGTTGAGGCCCTGCACCTTGTCGGCATTTTCCTCAAGATAGGAATAGCCAAAGATACCCACAGCATTGGGATTGCCTTCGATCTTCTGGACGATGAGGTTGTCCTGCTCGCCCTGGTCGACATAGCGGCCGTCGCTGCGCACTTCGGTGCAGATCTGGTCGTAGCGGTCTTCGTCGCTTTCCTTGAGCGCGCTCATGTCTTCGTTGGACTTGCAACCGGCTTCGAGGATCAGTTCCTTGAGAGCGTCGCGCGTACCCGAGGTGCTCGGCGGACCGTAGACGAGGATCGGCTGGTTCGGGAGCGAAGGATCGACGTCCGACCAGGTCTCGTTGGTCTGCTCGCCGCCGTAGGGCGAAGCGGCAAGCGCTTCGTAGACCATCTTGGGCGTCAGGTTCATGGTGATGCCGCCCTGCGCCGAAGCGAGTGCGATGCCGTCGAGGCCGACCTGGATCTCGATGATGTCGGTGACGCCGTTTGCCTGGCAGTCAGCGAATTCGCTGGCCTTCATGCGGCGCGACGCGCCCGAGATGTCGGGGGTTTCGGGGCCGATGCCGGCGCAGAACAGCTTCATGCCGCCGCCCGTGCCGGTCGATTCGATGATCGGCGACTTGAAGTCGGGGTTCGAGCGGGCGAAGGTTTCCGAAACCGCCTTGGCGAACGGATAGACGGTCGACGAGCCGACGGCCTTGATCTGGTCGCGGGCAGCGCCGCCGCCAGCATCGTTGCCGCCACAAGCGGCGAGAGCCAGGGCCGAAGCGGTGGCGATTGCGAATTTGAAAGTCTTGGTCATGAGTAAGTACCCCTTAGGTGTCCACTAGCCGCGCAGAAGCGCGAAATTGTTACGTGTTGACGACAAGAGTGTGACTTTCGCTATGGGGCCGCACGAATCTTCTGGCGGCCCCATAACGGCATTGTGATCAGAAATCGACCTGTGCGCGAATTCCGAAGGCGTCGACGCCGTAATCGGTGTCGCCGCTAGCCGTCGGCAGGACGGCGTCCGTGTAGTCCATCCGGCCGTAGTTGATGCCGAACAGGGTGTTCGATGCAGGCTTCCAGATCAGCGAGGCCTGGTAGCCGTTCTGCACGCCGCCGAGAATGCCGGCATCGTTCAGGTCGAGATGGTCGTAGCGCAGGTTGAACTGCACCGAACCGATGCCGCCGTTACCCAGCGGATTTTCCGGCTTCACGCGGTCGAACTTGCCGCCCTTGTAGCCGCGGCTGTCACCTTTGGTGAGGAAGTAGCCGGCTTCGACATAGCCGCCGAAGAAGGTCGGGTTTTCCATTGCAAGCGGCATGTCGACGTTCTGCCAGTAGCCTTCAGCTGCTGCGTGGAACGGTCCCGAGATCACGGCTGCTTCGACGCCTGCACCGAATTCGCTGTCGGCATCGAGGTTGCCGGTGTTCACGAAGCGGGTCGAGGTGAAGTGGACGAAGGGACGCTGGCGATAGCGAACCGTGGCGTCGTCCTCGCCGAGCTCGTTGAAGTGCAGCGAGCCACCGAGGTGGAACTGGGTATCGCCCATCTTCGGCATGACAACGAGACGACCGTCGAAACCGCGGTTGTCCGTGCCGGTATCGTCGAAATTGTCGGTGAAGACGCCCGCCTGCGCGAGGACGATGCCGCTGTTGAAGCTGACCGAAGCACCGATCCGGCGCTCGAAACCGAAGGCATCGGTAAAGGCGGCGCGTTCGATGAAGCTGGTGTGCAGCGAGCTGGTCAGCTCTTCGAGCGACTGGAAGTTGTTGTGATGACCGACTGCGATTTCCGCGTCGCCGGTTTCGTAAGTCAGGATGGCGTCGGCCGCCTCGACTTCATTGCCCGCGAAATCGAGTTCGAACTTGTAGCCGAAGCCCCCCGGCAGGTCGCCCGAGGCGCCGAGACGCGCGCGGCGGACTTCATTGCCGAAACCGTCGTCAGCGCCGGTCGATTCGGGGGCGCCGATCGTGCCTGCATCGAACATCAAGCGGCCACGGGGCTTGAAGCTCCAGCCATCCTTTTTCTCGAGCTCGGCCGCAGGTGCCGGTTCCGGTGCGGGCTTTGCAGCCGCTTCGGTGTTGGCGGCGATGACTGTGTCCTGCGCCTCGTTCTCAGCCTTGGTAGCGGCGAGTTCGCCTTCGAGCTGGTCGATACGCGAGACGAGAGCCTGGAGCTGGGCGCGCATTTCCGCGAGCTCTTCCTCGGCGGTAGGAGCAGAATCCTGCGCGAAAACAGGAGTAGCGATGGTGCAGCTCAGAGCCGCTGCGACGACGGAGAGCCGGAATGCGGATTTCATGTGTCGAATCCTTTACAGAGTTACGATCCGGAGACGCGGATATGACGGCTCTGTTACAGCTATGTGACGCATTGCGACGGAATTACGTTGCGCACTGCCAACGCGCTGATTTCACGACTGTATAATAAAATTACTCAGCCTGGTCGGCGAGCGGGAGCGTGACCTTGACCCTCGTTCCTTCGCCCACCGTGCTTTCGATCGCCAGCCTGCCGCGATGGCGCTCGACGATGTGTTTCACGATGGCGAGGCCGAGGCCCGTGCCGCCCGAGGCGCGGCTGCGACCGGGATCGGTGCGATAAAAGCGACGGGTCAGGTGGGGCAGGTGTTCGGGCGGAATTCCGTCACCCCGATCCTGCACCGACAGCTGGACACGCTTGCTTCCCTGCGGCTGTAGACGGATTGTCACCTGCTGGTCGGCCGCCCCGTATTTGAGGCCGTTGTCGACGAGGTTGCGAACCAGCTGCTCCAGTTGCTGGGCATCGCCCGTGACCGAGAAATCGCCGTGCGATTCGATGTCCAGGCGATCCGCGCGGTCTCCCGCCGCATCGCGCGCCGCACGGTCGACCAGCTTGGAGAGGTCGATCGTCTCGTCGGGAAGGTCGTGCTTCTCGGCCTCGATGCGCGACAGCGACATGAGGTCGCTGATCAGCTGCTGCAGCCGCTGTCCTTCCTTCTGGATCGTCCCGAGGAACTTGTCGGCCATCTTGGGATCGAGATCATCCACGTCTTCGCGCAGCGTCTCGACGTAGCCGAGGATCGATGCGAGCGGCGTTCGCAGCTCGTGACTCGCATTGGCGACGAAATCGGTGTGAGCGCGGCTGATGTCGGCTTCAGCGGTACGGTTGACGAATTCGATAATGGCGAGCCCGCCGTCCATCTTCTTGCGCGCGATCCGCCAGATATCGCGGCGCCGGGCAATTCCGCGGATGACCGCGACACCATCCTCACCGCTTTCGAGGAGACGCACGGCCTCAGGCTGGCGCAGCGCCATCCTGACGTCCTGTCCGAGGATATGCGCGCCCAGAAGGCGGCGCGCGGCAAGGTTGGCGATGATCACGCGTCCCGCATCGGTTACAATGACGGGGGCCTCCGAATGCTCGAACAGGTCGCCCATCGTGTCGCGCGAGATGACACCGTTGCCGTTCTTCTCTGCTGGTGGCGGCGGTGGAGCGCCGACGAGCCACAGGGAGCCCGCCCAGACCAGCAACATGAGGAGAATCGGCAATACCGGCATGCCAAGGACCATGAGGCCGATGGCCGTCGCGATCGCCAGGGCAAAACCGTGCCAGGGGAAGGGGCGCTCGCTCATTGCGCAAACGCGCTTAGCGAGGCGACGCGTGCCGCGCTAGTGCAGTGATCAAATTGTCATGCAAGAAGTGGTGACCCGTACGGGAATCGAACCCGTGTTTCAGCCGTGAAAGGGCCGCGTCCTAACCGCTAGACGAACGGGCCAC
>NZ_JAIGNL010000001.1 GCF_019711395.1 Qipengyuania xiapuensis | reverse complement strand
GTGACCCGTACGGGAATCGAACCCGTGTTTCAGCCGTGAAAGGGCCGCGTCCTAACCGCTAGACGAACGGGCCACACGAAGTGGCGCTTTGCGCGGATTGCAAATGCAATAACGCCACCGATGGTGACCCGTACGGGAATCGAACCCGTGTTTCAGCCGTGAAAGGGCCGCGTCCTAACCGCTAGACGAACGGGCCACACCCCATGCAGGGGTCGGTGGCGTGGCGGCGCAATTAGGCGTGGTCGCCGGAAGCGTCAACCCTCCAATTCGCCATTTTGCGATCAATCGGCGAAAGCAGCGTCTTCCAGATGGAGTTCGGCCTGCGGACGGCTGCCCCAGTCGTCGATCTTGACGCGGCCCGCGAGCCACAGCCTGCGCCCGCGAGAGGAATGGAGCAGCGCTTGTCCCATGTCGCTGTCGGCTGCCCTGAAAGCGATGCCCTTGAAGCTCTTGCCGTCGTCTCCGCTCGCAATGATGCGCACGTGGTCGGTGCCGACGATATCGCATTTGACGAGGCGTACCGGCCCCACCGCCACACGCGGGCCGGGCCAACCGACGCCATAGGGGCCGCCGCCGTCCAAGGCGTTGACGAGGTCGGGCGTAAGCCCGCCCGGGGCTACCGCAAGATCGAGCAGCATCTCGCGGTTCGCATCTGCCCGCGCGACAGCGCCTTCCAGATGCGTGTCGAGCCAGTCGGAAAAGTCATCGAGGCGGTCTTCGGCAACGGTCAGCCCGGCTGCCATCGCGTGCCCGCCGCCCTTGACCAGCAGTCCCTCTTCGCGAGCACGGATGATTGCCGCGCCGAGATCGACGCCCGGAATGGACCGGCCCGATCCCTTGCCTTCGCCATCCTCGTCGAGGGCGATGACGAGCGAGGGCTTGCCCGTCTTCTCCTTGATGCGTCCGGCGACAATGCCGATCACGCCGGGATGCCAGCCCCGCGCCGCAACGACATGGACAGCGCGGTTGTGCTGTGCCGCCAGCTGGTCCTCGGCCGCCTGCTGGACCTCGGCCTCGATCGCACGGCGTTCTTCGTTGAGGGCGGAGAGCTGTGCCGCGATCGCCGCTGCCTCTTCCGGATCCTCGGTCGTGAGCAGCCTGACACCCAGCGTCGATTCGCCGACACGCCCGCCGGCGTTGATGCGGGGTCCGAGCGCGAAGCCGAGGTCCGAACATATCGGTGCACGCTTCAACCGGCTCGCGTCGATCAGCGCCGCCATCCCGATATTGTCACGCCGGCCCATGACCTTGAGACCCTGCGCGACGAATGCGCGGTTGAGGCCATGCAGGGCAGCCACGTCGGCAACCGTGCCGAGCGCCACCAGGTCGAGCAGGGCCATGAGGTTGGGCTCGTTGCGCGAGGCGAAGTAGTCCTGCGCTCGCAGGGTTCTCACCAAGGCTATGCCCAGCAGGAAGGCGACACCCACTGCGGCCAGATGCCCGTGAGCGGCCGCGAGATCATTCTCGTCGAGGCGGTTCGGATTAACCAGTGCGGCGGCGCGAGGGAGCTCCGGCGAGCACTTGTGATGGTCGACAACGATCACGTCGATGCCGGCGTCGCTTGCCATGGACAGGGCTTCGTGGGCCATGGCGCCGCAATCGACAGTCACGATCAGGCTGGAGCCCGTCTCTCCGAGTTTGACCAAAGCTTCGCCGGAAGGACCGTACCCCTCGAGCAGCCGGTCGGGGATGTAGTATTCCGCCTCGACGCCGAGTTCCCGCAGCAGGCGAATGAGGAGGGCGGAGCTGGTGGCCCCGTCGACGTCGTAGTCGCCGTAGACGGTGATCTTTTCGCCGGTCAGGATGGCCTGCGCGATCCGGTCGGCGGCGGCGTCCATGTCGTTGAATTCGGAAGGGTCGGGCAGGAATTCGCGCAGTGTCGGCGAGAGATGGCGCTGTACGTCCTCTGGCGCCACGCCGCGTGCGAGCAGCAATTGCCGCACGATGCCTTCGCCGTCGCCGAAATGTCCCTGGCCAAGGTCCATATTGCCGCCGCGCCAGCGCCATGCGCGGCCGGTCATCGATTGCGAAACACCATAGACGTGGGGAAGGGCGGAGGTTGCCATCAGATGATACTACAGCGCCTTGCGACGCTGCGACAAGCGCGGCGACGTTGACAATCGACAGCCGCTTGCGATGAACGCAAGCGATGGCAACACGCAAACTTCTCATTGCATGGCACAGCCGAACCGGCGCGAGCGAGGCTCTTGCGCGGGCGGCAGCTCACGGCGCGGGCGATGGTTGCCTGCTGAAGGCCGCCGAAGATGTCGAAGCGGAAGATGTGCTGTCCTGTGCCGGCTATCTCTTCGTCTGCCCCGAAAATCTCGCCACAATGAGCGGAATGATGAAGGAGATGTTCGACCGCCTCTACTACCCCGTCCTAGGCCGGATCGAGGGAAGGGCCTATGCGACGATCATTGCGGCAGGTTCGGATGGCGAGGGTGCACAGCGCCAGATCGATCGTATCGCCAAGGGGTGGCGCCTTAAGCGCGTCGCCGAGCAAGTAATCGTACCGATGCACGCCCAAACTCCGGAAGAAATTCTCGCGCGAAAGACTGTGCCGGAAGGCTGGCTATCCGAGGCAAGGGAAATAGGTGCGGTCCTTGCGGAAGGTCTCGAAAGCGGAATTTTCTGAACAATTTCAGGTCCAAAACGGATTTTTCTTGTCGAAGCAGACTCGACGAATGCATTGCAAGTCGGCAGGTTCGCTTGCCAGGGGGGGACATCAGTCAGGTGAGGGAGCATGCATCTTTGGATGGCCAAGAGTCGGGCGCTGAGGGTCCGCCTCAGGGGCTGTTCCTGCTCTTCGAAGAGGGACGTCGGCCGGATCGCGGGCAGCTCCTTGCGGCAATCGCCGATATTCCAAGCGCCTCTGTTAGCCATGATCCGTCGCTGAAAGGTGAGCCGGAGGGTGAAAGCACCGCAAACAGCAATCCCGCGCATTCGGGCGACTGGCTCGAATTGCTGCAGTGGGGCATCACTTTCGACCTTCTCGGAATGGATCCGGGGCCGGGCGTGGCCGTCCCGGAAATCGCATATCGCTTCGGCTGCGGCGTCAATGCCGGTCCTGAGGGCGCGGAAGCGATCGCAATCGTGCCCGGACCGCACATCGCAGACGGTGCGCACAGCCTGCCGATAGTTCGGGCGATGCTCGATCTCGGATCGGGACTGGCGCAGGGATTGGAAGGTGTCCTCGCGGTGTGCTGGTCTCCCGCACGCTCCGCGATGGGAGTTGGGGTTTTCAGCCGCTCGGTCGACGGCTGGCTCGCTGGCGGCGCTTTTCCTTCGCTCGGCCTTGCAGGCTTCGCCATGCGGGACGACGGGACCATGGCTAGCGAGGGGTTGGCCCATTTCATCGGACAAGAGCTATTGCTGGATGGCCGGCTGGCCGCCGACCCTGTCGCCGCGACCCGGCTCGGCGCCCGGATCATCCATGAACTCGTTGCAAGCGGCCGACTTGAAGAGCCCCGCGAATTCGACACGACGGACGGCGCGCTGGTGAAGCTTTCGCCTGTTTCCTCCGGCGAGACGATAAAGGTGTCGCCGATGTAGGCGCGGGTCGGGTTGCAGGGGGGAGTCTTACACGCGTCCGGCCGTCAGCGGCTGGCCTTTCGTGCGGTGAATCGCCGCAATGCTCCCGGCTACCAACCCCATCTCCAGAGGCACCATCTGTTGCCCTGCCAACTCCTGCACCGGCGATGCTTTGGTGCGATGTTTGAAGAGGTCGGTAAAGCGCGGATCGGGTTCGACGATTTCAGGCGCAATGGAATGCTCCTGCCTGCGCGCGAGGATGCGGCGATGCGAATGGCCCTGCCGCTCCACCGGGGACCCCACCGCGAATACAACGCCATGGTGATCGAGCGGGTGGGCCATATCGAGAGCTGTTGGGCGAGGAGCCGCGTCTGCGACAGCGAAAGCGCCGGTGCCGACGCGCTCATGCGGCTGGGACTGCTGCAAACGGCATTGCGTCGCCGGCTGCCGGACGAGGCCCGCCCGTTCCTGTTGAGCCGCAAGGACCCGGCTGCGCGCGAAGTCGACTTCTCGGACCTCGACGCGCTTGCCGAGGAGCTTTGGCGGGCGACCTAGGCCGTAGCCTCGGCCAGCGCGGCCTTCGCCGCTTCGTATTCATCCTGCAGTCGCGCGACCATGTCTTCGACCGGGCCGACCTTCTTGACCGTACCGATGCCCTGGCCCGAACCCCAGATGTCCTTCCAGGCCTTGGCCTTGGTGTTGCCGCCGCTGCCGAAGTTCATCTTCGACGGATCGCTTTCGGGCAGGTTTTCCGGGTCGAGGCCTGCATTCTCGATGCTCGAGCGCAGGTAGTTGCCGTGCACGCCGGTGAAGAGATTGGAGTAGACGATCCCGTCGGCGCTGCCTTCGACGATGCCCTGCTTGTACCCCTCGACGGCATTGGCTTCTTCGGTCGCGATCCAGGGCGAACCGATATAAGCGAAGTCCGCGCCGAGCGCCTGTGCGGCAAGGATCGAGCGACCGTGCGCGATCGAGCCCGAGAGCGCGACCAGCCCGTCGAACCATTCGCGGATTTCCTGCATGAGCGCGAAGGGGCTGAGCGTACCGGCATGGCCGCCTGCGCCTGCCGCGACCGGGATGAGGCCGTCGGCACCCTTTTCGATAGCCTTGTGCGCGAAGCGGTTGTTGATCACGTCGTGCATGGTGATGCCGCCCCAGCCGCGCACCGCGTCGAAGATCTCTTCACGCGCACCCAGAGAGGTGATGACCAGCGGCACCTGCCATTTCGCGCAGGTCGCCATGTCGGCTTCGATGCGGTCGTTCGAACGGTGGACGATCTGGTTGACTGCGAAAGGGGCTGCCGGATTGTCAGGATTGTCGCGGTTGTGCGCGGCCAGTTCCTCGGTGATCCGGTGGAGCCATTCGTCGAGTTCGCTCTGCGGGCGCGCATTGAGCGCGGGAAAGCTGCCGACGATGCCTGCCTTGCATTGGGCGATGACCAGCTCGGGTCCCGAAACGATGAACAGCGGCGAACCGATGACGGGGATGCGCAGTTTGTCGAAGGGTGCGGGCAGGCTCATGGGCGAAGGGCTCCTCTCACTTTTGGTGGCAGCGGCGTATGGCGCGCGGGCGCGCTTGTCGAGGGTGACGTTACGTAAGGGTCAGCTTGCAGGGAGCACGTGCTCTACGCCATAGACCCGCGCGGCAGTGCCGGCGAACAGCGCGTGCTTCTCGTCTGCGGAATGCGAAGCCGCGAGACGTTTGAAGGCGTTCCACAGAACCTCGTAGCTCGCGCCCCAGCGGTCGACCGGGTAGTTCGATTCGAACATGGCGCGCTGCGCTCCGAAGCTTTCAATGCAGGTCTCGATATAGGGCCTCCAGAGGCCCGCGAGGTGCTCGGAAGAATGGCCCTTCGATGGGCCATCCTCGGGCAGGCCGCAGAAAGCCATGGCCAGGCCGCCGAGCTTCACATGCACGTTCTCGCACTCGGCCAGCGCATGGATCGAGCGGCGCCAGCGATCGAAGTTCTCGTGCAGCTTGCCGCGATAGCTCGCGATATTGAGCGGGGTTCCGCAATGGTCGAGCACGATCGTCTGGTCCGGGAAGGCCTTCGCAAGGTCGAGCACATCGCCGAGTTGCGGCTCGAGCAGCCAGGCATCGAAGGTCAGCCCGTGCTTTGCGTAGGCGGCAAAGCCTTCGCGGAACGCGTCCGACTTGTAGAGGCCTTCGGGCGCGTGGAAGGGAGGGCCGAGCACCTCCGGATCGGCATCCCATGCGGCCGCGTGGCGGATGCCGCGGAACCGCCCGTTTCCGGCTGCGACCAGCGCCTCGATCACCGGATTGACCTTGTCGCCAAGCGTCAGGTCCGCATGGCCCACGATCCCCGCGCAGGGGCGATAGTCGCCGTAGAGGCCGCTCGCGCCCTGCGCTGCGACACCGTTCACGAACTCGACTTCGCCAACGGTCTTCATCTCCTCGCCGCGGCTGGCATCGTAGAATGCGCCGCATTCCATGAAGACGGTGCCGACGATATTGTGGCCGCCTTCCAGCCCGCCGCGCGTGTCCTGCTGCAACTCGTCGAAGGTGTAGTAGGCCGCACCCACGATCGCCTCGATGAAGTCATGCCGCGGTTCGGGGAAGGCGGGCAGCATCGGACGCAGGTCCCACAGGTGATGGTGCGGATCGATGATCGGCAGATCGGGCTCGAGTATCGCTTCGCTTGTCATGCTGTCTCTCCCCTCGGCGCATGTTGGACGGGAATAGGACTGTCGCTGTGCACCACTACAGGCTGGAACGCCTGGAACACGGTCCTGGCGCTAAATCTTGCAGTGCCGCAGGTCCTTTCCGTTTCCCCAATAGTGAAGTGTTTGCTTGCGCGTTCATTGTGTCTGCCTAGTGTGAAGCACGGGGAGTAGGAAATGACAACGATCCGCGAGATTCTCGGAAGGTGCATGGCGTGCCTTCTCGTGCTCGTCCTGTCGGCCTCGGCCTATGCCAGCGACCCGGGCATACTGACCGGCGAGCGGGCCAGCATACAGCAGCGGGCCGAGGCGGCCGATATGCTCGTGGCGCAGCTGAACCGCGCCGGGATCGAGGGGCGGCGGATGGCATACGACCTCGGCACGGTCCGCCGGGAAGAGGGCAGCCTCCTCGATCGCAGGGGCATCAACATCGTCGCCAAGGTGGACGCTACGGTGCAGGACGCGCAAACCATCGTGATCGGCGCCCACTACGATACCGTGGCCGGAAGCCCCGGTGCGGACGACAATGCGAGCGGAGCATACGCGGTCCTGAGGCTGGCCGAGCGGGTCGCGGACATGCCCCGGCGCAGACATAATGTGGTGTTCGTCTGGTTCGACCAGGAGGAAGTCGGCCTCGTCGGGAGCCGCGTCTTCGCCAAGAGCTGGAAGCGCAGCGGCGAGAGCCTGCATTCGATGCACAATATCGACATGATCGGTTTCGATGGAAACGGAGACGGACGCTTCGATCTCGACGTACCCGACGGCGAGCTGGCAGACCTTTATCTCGCCGAGGCGGACAGGCTGGGCATCCCGATTGCGCGCGACACCTTCGATGGCTCGGACCATGCGAGTTTCAGGAGGATGGGTTTTCGCGCCGTCTGCCTGTCGCAGGATTTCTCCAACAAGGACGCCAATCCCGACTGGCACCGCCATACGGACGTCGAGATCGACCGCGCCTACATGGAAAGCGGTATAGACCTTGTTTCGGGCGTGATGGAGCGATTGCTCGCACCCTGACGCGGTCAGGCTGTCGATGATCCCTTGCCGCCCTCATTCGAGAGGATACGCTCGATCCTGTCGGTTTCTATGTCGACGCCATCGGTGTTGACCGAAAGGAATATCCTGCCACGCTGGATTTCGCGTTCGTAGAGGGTCGCGGAGACCCCGTCGACATCGGCGTCGGTCAGCATCTTCGCGACGGCGCCACCGGTTGCACCGATGGCGCTACTGACGGCCGCGACGGACGGGATCGCCTGTGAAGCCATCGCTCCCGCAACCGCGACCGGGCCGATGCCGGGGATCACGAGGATCGCTACACCCAGAACCGCACCGGCGAGGCCCGCACCGGCGATCGCACCAGCGATACCCGGAGGCGAGTGTCCTTCGATCGGTTCGTACTTTTCGGCGAGGTACTCGCTCGCCCGCCAGACCATCGAGATTGCGTGTTCCGGGACTCCCTCGATCGTGAGCCTGCCAACAGCCTTTCGGGCCGTTTCCTGTTTCTCGAAAACCGCGGTCACGACATGTTCGCGGGAGCGATGCATGTCGTCCACCGCTTCACCGAAAGCCTTGGCGAAGCGCGCGCGGTCACGCTCGCTTCGGAAGCTGACGCGCAGGCCCGCCGAGCGGTGAAGCTTCTTGACGCTGGGTGTCCTGACCTCGCCGAAGAGCGTGCGCAGCAGCATCTCGACCGTGGTCCGGCGCAGCGGCTGGTCGGTGCCGCGATTGATCCATTCCAGCTCGATAGGGCGAGGGTGCGCCTCGTCCATATAATAAAGCGCAGGCAGTTCTTCTGCCTTCACCACGAACGCGTGAACAGGTGCCCCTTCTTGCCCCATGAAGGAACAAATACATCATAATTAACCAATTGCCAAAGAAGGATAGATTCACCCTTCGTTAGGATGGCATTGCTTCGCTAGTCTTGCTCAGCCGGTGAAAGCCACGGCCGAATTGGCAGCGCTGAGGACGGCACGCACGCTGGCCGTCGCGACGTCTTCGTCAATACCTACGCCCCAGATCGTCCGACCATCGGGCATGCGGCATTCGAGATAGGCCGCAGCGCGGCTGTCTCGTCCGGTCGACAGGGCATGCTCGGTATAGTCCACGATCTCGAGGCTGAGGCCGAAGCTCTCCTCGATCGTGGACAGCACGCTGGAGATCAGGCCGTTGCCACGTCCCGATACGCTCTGTTCCTGACCCTGAACGGCGATGGTGCCGCTGAACAGGCGCGTTCCGTCGGTGGCGCGGCGCTCCTCGTAATCGACCAGCTGGAAATGCTTGTCCTCGGTCTGGACGTGATAGGCGGCCTTGAAGGCCTCCCAGATGTCCGCGGCATTGAGTTCGCGGCCGAGGTCGTCCGCCATGCGCTGCACGTGCGGGCTGAAATCGGCCTGCATCTTCTTGGGCAGCTTGAGGCCCTGGTCCTGTTCGAGCACCCATGCGAAGCCGCCCTTGCCGGACTGCGAATTGACGCGGATGACGGCCTCGTAGCTGCGGCCGAGATCGGCGGGGTCGATCGGCAGGTAGGGCACGCGCCAGTGCGGATCGTTCTGCACCTCGTGCGCGGCAAAGCCCTTCTTGATCGCGTCCTGATGGCTGCCGGAAAAGGCCGTGTAGACCAGTTCGCCCCCATAGGGATGGCGCTGGTGGACGGGCAGTTCATTGCAATATTCGACCGTCTCGATCACGCGGTCGATGTCGGAGAAGTCGAGCTTCGGATCGACGCCTTGCGTGTACATGTTGAGTGCCATTGTCACGAGGCAGCAATTGCCCGTGCGCTCGCCATTGCCGAACAGGCAGCCCTCGACACGGTCCGCGCCTGCCATCAATGCCAGCTCGGCAGCCGCCACGCCCGTTCCCCGATCGTTGTGGGTGTGCAGACTGATCACCGCGCTCTCGCGGTTTGGCAGGTTGCGGATGAAGTATTCGACCTGATCGGCGTAGATATTGGGCGTCGCCGCCTCGACCGTTGCCGGCAGGTTGAAGATGATCGGATGCTCGGGCGTGGGTGCCAGCACCTCCATCACGGCCTCGCAGACCTCGAGGCTGAAATCGAGTTCTGCGGTGGAAAAGGTCTCGGGTGAATATTCGAAATGCCAGTCGGTATCGGGCTGCTTTGCCGCTTCGTCTCGCATGACCTTGGCGCCGTGGACCGCGATGTCGCGCACCTGGTCCTTGGTCATGCCGAAGACGACCTCGCGCCAGGCAGGGCTGACGGCGTTGTAGAGGTGGACGATGGCCGCGCGAGCGCCGGTCAGGCTCTTGAAGCTGGTGCGGATCAGGTCTTCGCGGCTCTGCGTGAGGACCTGTACCATCACGTCATTTGGGATGCGGCCCGATTGCACGAGGCCGGAGATGAAATCGAACTCGGTCGCACCAGCGCTGGGGAAGCCGACTTCGATTTCCTTCACTCCGATCTCGACGAGCAGGTCGAAGAAGCGGTTCTTCTTGTGCGCGTCCATCGGATCGACGATCGCCTGGTTGCCGTCGCGAAGGTCGGTCGAGAGCCAGCGGGGCGGCGCGGTGATCGTACGTGTGGGCCATTGCCGGTCGGTCAGCGGGACCTGCGGGAAAGGCGAATATTTGGCGCTCGGGTCGGAGAGCATGGGCATTTCGGGAGTACTCGTATCGGTGGCTGCTGGTCGGGTTTGGTCCCTTGGGTGCGAGGCGCACCCTATTGGCACGCCAAGGTCACGCCCAAGGGCGTGTAAGTCGCAGAATTAGTCCGATGCGGGTCATGTCATGCTGCATTGCGCAATATTGCCGCCAGTTCAAGCAGGACTTTGCATAATCACCGAAGGCGCAAGCGTTCGCGGTTCAATTGTTGCACGCTGGTGACGCCCATGAGGCGCATAGCGCGCTCGATTTCCTCCTTGAGGATGGTGAGTGCGCGCTCGACGCCTTCCTGGCCTGCAGCGGCCAGAGCGTAGAGGTAGAGCCGGCCGCCCGAAGCGGCCGTGGCGCCCATGGCGAGGCTTTTCATCACATGCGTGCCTCGGCGTACACCGCCGTCTAGGATGATCTCGATCTCGCCGCCGACCTCGTCGACGATCTCCTTGAGCTGGTCGAAAGGCGCGCGGCTGCCGTCGAGTTGCCTGCCGCCATGGTTCGAGATCCAGATGGCATCGGCACCGATATCGACCGCACGGCGGGCGTCGGCTACGCTCATCACGCCTTTGAGGGCGAAAGTGCCGCCCCAGTCCTGCCGGATGCGTGCGGCGGTGTCCCAGTCCATGCCGGTGTCGAGCATGGTGTTGAAGTATTCCTGGATGCTCACCGCTCTGCCGGTGCCTTCCGCGACGTATGTGTCGAGGTTGGGAAGGCGGAACCTGGGTCCGAAGACATAATCCAGCGTCCAGCGCGGGCGGGTTGCGTAGCTCCATAGCGATGATGCGGAAAAGCGGGGCGGGGTGGTGAAACCCGAGCGCAGGCAGCGCTCGCGCTTGCCCGAAACGATCGTGTCGACAGTCAGCGCCAGTGCGTCGAAATCGGCGGCCTTGCAGCGCTCGATCATGCTGGCGTTCAGCCCCTTGTCCTTGTGGACATAGAGCTGGAACAGCTTTGGCGCGCTGGTCAGCGCTGCAATTTCCTCGATCGAATGGGTCGCGAGGCTGGAGATGCCGAACCACACGCCGAATTTCTCCGCCGCCTGCGCCACGGCCCGCTCGCCATCGCGGTGGAAGGCGCGTTGCAGGGCGGTCGGGCTGAGCATCAGGGGAAGCTCGCTGCGACAGCCCATGATGGTGCAGCTGGTGTCTATGGTTTCCACGCCCGCGAGCACATCGGGCACGAGGTCGACCTCGTCGAAGGCGCTGGTGTTGCGCGCCTTGGTCAGCTCGTCATCCGCCGCACCGTCGATATAGTCGAACACCGGCCACGGTAGCCGCGCTTTCGCCAGCTTCCTGAAATCGTCGATATTGTGACAGTCGCTCAGCTTCATGGACCACTCGTGCCGAAAATCTCGTTCAATTCACCCATCGTATAACGCCGCGCGAGATTGCTGCGTGCGCCCGTGCTCTGCTTGAATTGCGTATAGCGCGGATCGGTTTCGAGGCAGCCCTCGCCGCAGAGCAGTTCGGTCGCCTCTTCTTGCCACTGGTTGTGCCAGATGCGCCCGCCGGGTGTGCCGACGAAACCGTCGATGCGCGCGTCGATGTCGGTGGCGAGATCGAGGCTGGACGGGATCTCGGACGCATATTGCGTGTCGAAGCCGCCATGCGAATGGAAGCTGGCGACCACGTGATTGCCGAGAGGGACGCCCCAGTCGAGCGCGCAGGCTGCGCGTTCGCCGGGATAGATGGTCGAGGTCTGGAGATTGCCTTGCTCGTCCTCGAAGATCACGCCGCAATACTCCTGGTTGTTGCGGATCGATCGTGTCTGGATGTCCGCAAGCGTTTCGCGCGCATAATCGGTCAGCTCGGAGGTGCTGACGATCCGTTCGCGCGCCTCGGGGCGACCCTGTGTCAGCAGGTTGAGCATCACCACCGCAAAAGCGACAGCGCAAAGCCCGTAGAGAAGTTTGTTGCGATCCATTTCATCCGTCATTCGATCCGGCATGGAGCCTCCACAGAGGCTTGTCGATGGCCTTGTCAGCCTCCCGCAGCGGCGGCCCGTTCCTCGGCGCTCACCCTTCGCGGTTTCGCCAGCGGCTCGCGCGTCTCGGGATCGAACAGCGGCGACTTCTTCCAGCCGCCGAAGAATGTGTCCTTGAACAGCCGCGGGATGAAACCGAGCGCGAGCTTGAACTGCGATACGGGCCTCGCGTTTTCGAGCGGTGGCTCCGCCTCGTGCGCGAGGAAATCACCCTTCGAGGGGCCGAGAGCGGCATCGACCTTCGCCCTATCGAATGCGGAGGTGTTGACGCTGAGGAAGGCAGGCTTCGCCTTGGGCAGCGTGTTGAACAGCGGCGTGTTGCAGCAGGTCGAATACCAGCGCATCGTCGGCTTGTCGGTCATGTGGAGCGTTGCGAGGAGCTCTGCGCCCTCGATGATTTCCAGCTTGGCCACGCGCGTCTGGTAGACCGCGTTCCCGCCATTGGCATCGAGCAATTCCGCCCGCCCGATAACCCGCACGAAGTCACGGCAGTCCGAGCAATAGCAGGTCAGCCGGTCGCCTTCGTCTGGGCCTACATCGTGCAGGACACCACGGAACCTGCCGCAGGTGCAGGTGAAGGGAAGGTCTGAAGTCGCGCCCATGAGAATTCTCCCGTGGGCGCGACTGTAACTCAGTTCTTGTCCTTGTCGACCAGCTTGTTGGCACCGATCCAGGGCATCATGGCGCGAAGCTGAGCGCCGGTCTTCTCGATCGGGTGCGCGGCTGCCGCCTTGCGGCTTGCCTTGAGTTCGGGCTGGCCGGCCTGGTTGTCGAGCACGAAGTCCTTCACGAAGCGGCCCGACTGGATGTCCTTGAGAACGCGGCCCATTTCGGCCTTCGTCTCTTCGGTGATGATGCGGGGACCGGTCTTGATGTCACCGTATTCGGCGGTGTTCGAGATCGAGTAGCGCATGTTGGCGATGCCGCCTTCATAGAGCAGGTCGACGATCAGCTTGGTCTCGTGCAGGCACTCGAAATAGGCCATTTCGGGCGCGTATCCGGCCTCGACCAGCGTTTCGAAGCCGGCCTGGATGAGGTGGGTGATGCCGCCGCACAGCACCGCCTGTTCGCCGAAGAGATCGGTTTCGCACTCTTCCTTGAAATCGGTCTCGATGATGCCCGAACGGCCGCCGCCGACGGCGCTGGCGTAGGACAGAGCAAGCTGCTTGGCGAAGCCGTTGCCGCCCGACTGGTTGCTCTCCTGGTGGACCGCGATGAGGCAGGGCACGCCGCCGCCCTTGATATATTCGCCGCGCACGGTGTGGCCCGGGCCCTTGGGCGCGATCATGATGACGTCGACATCGGCAGGCGGGTCGATCAGGCCGAAGTGGACATTGAGGCCGTGGGCGAAGGCGAGGGCGCTGCCCGGCTTCATCTTGCCCGCAATCTCGCCCGCATAGATCGAAGCCTGGTGCTCGTCGGGTGCGAGGATCATGAGAACATCGGCCCATTCGGCAGCTTCCGACACGGTCTTCACGGTGAAGCCTGCACCTTCCGCCTTCTTCGCGGTGGCCGAGCCTTCTCGCAGTGCGATGACGACTTCGCCGACGCCGCTATCGCGCAGGTTCTGGGCATGGGCATGACCCTGGCTGCCATAGCCGACGATGGCGACCCTCTTGTCCTTGATCAGCTGCTGGTCGCAATCGGCATCGTAATAGACTTGCATTGGATTCCTCGTTTTAGTTTGCGCCCCTACTCGGCAGAAGGTCCGCGCATCATTCCTACGATCCCCGAGCGACCGACCTCGACGAGGCCGAGTTCGCGCATCAGGGCGATGAAACTGTCCACCTTGTCGGGCGAGCCGGTCAGCTCGAACACGAAGCTTTCGGTGGTGGTGTCGACGACATTGGCGCGGAAGAGTTCGGCGATGCGCAGCGCCTCGACGCGCGCGTCTCCCTTTCCGGCGACCTTGACCAGTGCCAGCTCGCGTTCGACATGCGCGCCGCTTTCCGTGAGGTCGATCACGCGGTGCACCGGCACCAGCCGTTCGAGCTGGGCGCGGATCTGGTCGATCACCGGCTCCGGCCCCTTGGTCACGATCGTGATGCGGCTGATCGCGTGGTCTTCGGAAATGTCGGCCACGGTCAGGCTGTCGATATTGTAGCCGCGTGCGGTGAAGAGGCCGGATATCTTCGCAAGGATACCCGCCTCATTGTCGACGATCACGTTGAGGACGTGCCGTTCGCTCGCTTCCTTTGCGATCTTCATGCGCCGCGATCCTGCCATACAGGGGCGAACATGCGTCCGTCGCCATCGTACTCCTCGATGAACTGACGACCGCGTCGCACCGCTTCGAAATTCTCGGTCTGGCGGTGGAGGTCGAGCCCCTCGTCGATAAGTAGCCAGGTGCCGTCGCCCTGCTTTTGCGCGACTTCGACGCCGAGGAAGCGCTGGCCGCTGTCCTCGATCCAGTCGAGCACCTTGTCGGCCTCCGCACGCGCGTACCAGTTACGGCGCTGCGCTTTCGCTGCGAGGCTTTCGGGAAGTTCTTTCGAGACAACCATCACACCAATGCCTTTGCTTCATCGTCCATGGTGCCGCCCACCTGGTCGCCGTAGAGCAGCATGTCGGTATGCGCCGCGCCGCTGGGGATCATCGGGAAGCAGTTGGCTTCCTTTGCCACCTGGCAATCGACCATGACCGGCCCGTCGTGGGCGAGCATGGCCTCGATGCCTGCGTCGAGCTGGCTCTCATCCTCGATCCGGATGCCTTTCCAGCCATAGGCTTCGGCCAGTTTCACGAAGTCAGGCAGGCTGTCGGAATAGCTGTTGGAATAGCGGCTTTCGTAGGTCAGTTCCTGCCACTGGCGGACCATGCCCATGTATTCGTTGTTGAGAATGAAGACCTTCACTGGCAGGCGGAACTGGCTCGCCGTGCCGAGCTCCTGGATGTTCATCTGGATGCTCGCCTCACCCGCGATATCGATCACGAGGCTGTCGGGATTACCCAGCTGCGCGCCGATGGCAGCCGGCAGGCCGTAACCCATCGTGCCGAGACCGCCGCTGGTGAGCCACTTGTTCGGACCCATGAAACCGAAATACTGCGCCGCCCACATCTGGTGCTGGCCGACCTCGGTGGTGATGATCGGATCGCGGTCTTTCGTCAGTGCGAAGAGGCGTTCGATGCTCTTCTGCGGCATGATCATATCGCTGCGCTCGGGATAGGCGAGGCAATCGCGCGCCTTCCAGCCGAGGATGCGGGCCTTCCATTCGCTCAAGTCGCGGCCCTTGCGCTTGCCCCATCCTTGCAGGAGCTGCTCGAGCACGTGGCCGCAATCGCCCACGATGCCGAGATCGACGGGCACGATCTTGTTGATCTGCGCGCGGTCGATATCGATGTGGATCTTCTTGGCTTGCGGAGCGAAGGCATCGAGGCGCCCGGTGACGCGATCATCGAAGCGGGCGCCGACAGCCACGATCAGGTCCGAGCGGTTCATCGCCATATTGGCTTCAAAGGTACCGTGCATTCCCAGCATGCCCAGCCAGTCGGGGTGATCGGCAGGGAACGCGCCGAGACCCATCAGGGTGCTGGTGACCGGCGCTCCGGTTGCGTGCTGGAGCTTGCGCAGCAGTTCAGAGGCGCGCGGACCGGCATTGATCACGCCGCCGCCGGTATAGAGAACGGGGCGCTCTGCCTGTGCGAGCATCTCGACCGCTTCGGCGATCTCGTCTGCCGCGCCGACCATGCGTGGCTGGTAGCGGTGCGAGGGCAGGGGGGCTTCGTCCTGCTCGCTCCATTCGGCCATCGCAATCTGCACGTCCTTGGGAATGTCGACGACCACGGGGCCGGGGCGACCGGTGGTGGCGATGCGAAAGGCTTCCTCGATCGTTGCACGCAGCCGCTCGGGGTCCTTCACTAGGTAATTGTGCTTCGAGCAGTGACGGGTGAGGCCGACTGTGTCCGCTTCCTGGAAGGCGTCGGTTCCGATCAGGCCCGTAGGAACCTGGCCGGTGATCACCACCATCGGGATCGAATCCATGTAAGCGTCGGCGATACCGGTCACCGCATTGGTCGCACCGGGGCCCGAGGTGACGAGGACGACGCCGGGTTTGCCGGTCGAGCGGGCATAGCCTTCCGCCGCATGCGCCGCGCCTGCTTCGTGGCGGACGAGGATGTGGCGGATATCGTCATCGGCAAACAGTTCGTCATAGATCGGCAGGACCGCGCCGCCGGGATAGCCGAACACGAATTCGACGCCCTGCCGCTTGAGGCACTCGATCAATATGGCAGCTCCGCTGCGCTCTTCCGACACTGTTTCCTCCGCATGTTAGGCACAAATCGGCCCGGCGCTGGGGTCGTAGCGCCGGGCCGACAGGAGCTTCCGTATGCGTAACGAAAAGTGCTCTGTCAACCTGCTTTGCGCAACAATGATACAAAAATATCGTATTCATCGATAGTTTTGTTATCGCTGCGCGGCCACGATCCCGGCGGCTGGTGCCTGAACCAGGTGTACTGTCGCTTGGCGTAGCGACGTGTGGCAGTCTGGCCAGCGACGATGGCTTGATCCCGCGATAGATCGCCTTGGAGCATGCCGGCGATCTCGGGCACGCCGATCGCCCGCATGACAGGCAGGGAAGGATCGAGATTGCGGGCTAGCAGGGCTTCGACTTCCTCGATCGCGCCGCCATCCATCATCATGACGAAGCGCCGGTCGCAGCGTTCGTAAAGCCACTCGCGGTCGGGCAGCAGGACGAGCGGATAGAGCGCAACCGTATCGCCGATCCCGCCTGCCTTGTGCGCCTGCCAGTCCTTGAGCGTGCGCCCGGTCGAACGCACCACCTCCAGCGCGCGTGCGGTTCGCGCCGTGTCGGCCGGGGCGAGCCGGGAGGCGGCTTCGGGGTCTTCTTTCTCAAGGGCGGCGCGGGCTTCCCCTTGCGAAAGGCTGCGTACTTCCTCGCGCACTGCCGGATCGATGGCGGGCACGGGTGCGATACCTTCGAGCAAGGTGCGCATGTAGAGGCCTGTCCCGCCGCACAGGATGGGCACGGCGCCCTCCGCGTGCAGCGCCGCGATCTCGCGCTTCGCTGCTTCCGCCCAATCGGCGGCCGAGCAGGCCTGTGCGCCGTCCCATGCACCGAAAAGGCGGTGCTCGATCCCGCCCATTTCCTCATCGGTAGGGCGAGCGGACAACACGCAAAGATCGGCATAGACCTGCGCGCTGTCGGCATTGAGCACGATGGCGCGTTTCCCCTGCGCTTCCAGCCTTTGTCCCAGCCTGACTGCGAGATCGCTCTTGCCGCTGGCCGTCGGCCCTGCAATGAGCGCGAGCGGTGGCAGATCAGGGGAATTATCGATGCTCATCGCCCGGCTGATAGCAGAGGCGACAGGTCTGGAAACCCGGCTCGATGCGGCGAGTGCCGCGCTCGATGCTGCGGGTATGCCGGTAGCGGCCGCAACCATGCTCGATTTCTGCGGCGACGTGCTGCAGATCTCGCTGCCTCACGGCGACGCGCGGCAGGTCGCAGCCATGCTCACCGAGCACTTCGGCGAATGCGACATGCTGGTCGCCGATCACGATATCGAGGTGCCCCGTCTGTTCGTGTCCGACATGGATTCGACCATGATCGGGCAGGAATGCATCGACGAACTGGCCGATTTCGCCGGTATCAAGGACAAGGTTGCCGACATTACCGAGCGCGCCATGCGCGGCGAGCTCGAATTCGAAAGCGCGCTTCGCGAACGCGTCGGCCTGCTCGAAGGTCTGGGTGAACACGCCATCGACCGCTGCCTTGCCGAGCGTATCGGCCCCGTGGCTGGCGCGCGGACGCTGGTGGAGACGCTCAAGTCGAAGGGGTGTCGGACGGTCCTCGTCACCGGAGGCTTCCATCATTTCGCCGACCGGGTGGCAGAGCAGCTCGGATTCGAACGCGTGGTCGGCAACCGGCTCGCGGTGCTGAACGGCCACCTGACCGGCAAGCTTGCCGGCCCTGTCAGCGATGCCTCCACCAAGCTCGCCACTCTCGAAGAAGAGCGTGCGAACCTGGGTGAGGGCGCGCGCGTCCTCGCGACTGGCGACGGCGCAAACGACATCCCCATGATCGAGGCGGCCGACTACGGCATCGCCTATCGCGCCAAGCCCAAGGCCCGCGATGCCGCAAATGGCCGGATCGTCAGCGAGGACCTGACCGCGATCCTTTCGCTGTTTGCTATCCCCGAAAGCGAGTGGGTCGAAGGCTGACCGCGAAGCCTCTGGCGCTTTGGCGAATGCTTACAATCGCACCTCAGGCGAATCCCCTATGCTTTGTCGGAAAGCAAAGCACAGGCGGTTATGCAGGGGTACAGGATCGACATCGGGGAAGGCGCCGAGTGCGCCCGTGACGGAACGTTGTTCCGCGATCCAGCTCGTCCTGTCGCCAAGCGCGATATCCGCCGCGCAATCCATCACTTCCGCAAGCTGATCGAGGACAAGGAAGACACCGAACAGGTCTTCCATATCTACGATGCGCTTCCTTCGAAGAGCTTCATTCCGCGCGCACGTTCGCTCACACTTAGCGAGCGGGGCGAGAGGCTGCGCCTCACCGAAGGCTACTTGCCCGACCTGCTCGACGATCACGAAACGCTGCGCAAAACGCCGAAAGGCTCGGTCGCGCATGCCTATTGCGACTTTATGGAGAGTGAAGGTCTGACGGCCGCCGGTCTCGTCGCGGAAGCGAAGAAAATGGGCCGTCCGGAGTATGGCGACCTGATCGAATGGTTCGGTTTCCGCCAGCGCGACACGCACGATCTCATGCATGTCCTGACCGGATACGGACGCGATGCACTGGGCGAACAGTGTGTGCTTCTGTTCACCCATGGGCAGAGCCCGAGCCCCGGGCACCTACTGCTCGGCTATGCCGGTGCGATCAACATGAAGAAACGCGTGAAGAGCAAGGCACCGGTTATGCGCGCCGTTCGCGAAGCGCACAGGCTGGGGCGCAATTGCCCGCCGCTGGTAAGGCTCTCGATCCGCGAGCTGCTGGAGCTGAACCTCGAGGATGCGCGCGAAGCGCTAGGCATCGCGAGGCCGCGGTTCTACGAGCGCTGCCACAGCACCTGGCGTATCGAGGGTATCGACCCCTACGACCTGCTGGCGCCCAAGGCCGCCTAATTCAGAGCCAGCTGGCGATCTGGCTCAGCGGCTTCTTCTTCAGTGCATGTGCCGGAACGGTCGCACCTTCTTCGGGGTGTCCGACGACCACCACCATGAGCGGTTTCTCATGCTCGGGCCGTCCGCATAGCTCGCGCAGGAAGCCCATGGGCGAGGGAGTGTGCGTCAGGGTCGCAAGGCCCGCCTCGTGCAGCGTAGCGATCAGCATGCCGCAGGCGATACCGACGCTCTCGTTGACGTAGTAGTTCTGCGTCTTGCCGTCTTCCTCGATACCGCCCTTGCGCTGGGCGAAAACCACGATCAGCCAGGGGGCGGTTTCGAGGAACGGCTTTTCCTCGTCGGTGCCGAGCGGGGCGAGGGCGTCGAGCCATTCGTCGCTCGCCTTGCCCGCATAGAAATTGCGTTCCTCTGCCTCTGCAGCCTCGCGGATCGCCTTCTTCTTGTCGGGCGACGAGACCACGGCAAAGTGCCAGGGCTGGTGGTTCGCGCCATTGGGCGCTGTACCCGCTGCCTCGATTGCTGCCTCGATGACTTCGCGCGGCACGGGCTCGTCGGAAAAATAGCGGCAGGTGCGGCGCTCTTTCAGGCGGTCGCGCAGCGCTTCGGCGCGGCTGATGCTCTCGGCGTCGGACAGCCTGTCCAGCGAGTAGGGAACGGTCTCGTGATCTCTCATGGCCGTCCTCCTAACCTGCCGGCACGGAACCGCAAGATGGACAGCGTATTAACATATGTGTAAGTTGCGTTGAGCTACGGAGCTGAGCCATGTCCATTACCGATCTTCCGCTCGTTCATCCCGACCGCAAGACAAGCCGCATGCGGCCGCTCAAGGCGTGGCAGCATTTCCGCAAGCTCGTCGCCGACAAGGAAGACACGGCGCAGGTCTTCCACATCATCGAATCGATGAAGGGCAAGCGCAGCCACCAGCAGGCGTGGGATTTCCTCCAGTCGGAGCAGGGGCAGGCATTCCTCGCGGATGGCACCGATATCCCGGCCATGCTCGACGATCATGATCGCTGGGCCGATTGCGGCCCCGATACGGTCGCGGCAACCTATATGTCCTTCATGAAGCGCGAAGGTCTGTCGGCGGCAGGACTGGTCGCCGAAAGCTACAAGTTCCTTCCGCTCGAAAAGCGCCACGAAGACCTGACCGAGTGGTACTTCAACCGCCTGCGCGACACGCACGACCTGTTCCACATCCTGACCGGCTATGGCCGCGATGCGCTGGGAGAGGCTTCGCTGCTCGGCTTCAGCTACGAGCAGAACCACAATCCCGGGATCCTCTTCATCGCCTATGCCGGCGCGCGCCAGATCAAGAAGGAAACCGGCACCTCCGCGCCGATCTTCGCCGCGATCAACGAGGGGCGCCGCCTGGGTAAGGCAGCGAAGAAGCTCGCGCATATGGATGTCGAGAAGGTCATGCGCGAAGATCTTTCAGCCGCACGCAAGCGGCTCGGCGTGGGCAAGCCGGAAACCTACTTCCGCTGCCTCGAGATCATGAGGAGCGAAGGCCTCACCGAAGAAGACTTCATGCCGCCCGAAGCGCAGGCGGCCTGAGGCTTCAGCGCAGTTCCTTGCGGATCACCAGCTTGAGACCCGACCAGGTCTCGTTCACCGCGCATACTTTGGTGTCGACCAGCCCCATGGGCAGGGCGACTTCGCGGATCGTGTCCTCGGTGATTTCGCTCGGCACGCCCGAAGCCTTCTTGGGCCAGCTGACCCAGACGTGACCGTCCGTCGCCATCGTGTCGCGTAGTGCCGCGAGCTTCTCTTCGAGCGGCGCGCGCTCGGTTACGAAGATATGGCTCGCATCGGGATTGTCTTCCGGCCCGGCGACGAAGGTCAGCTCGAGCGCATATTCGTCGATCTCGTCGATCACGTCTTCGGGCATGGCGTCGAACCACACCCGCTGTCCGTCTCGCAGGTTAAGCTTCTTGGCGAGCGGTGTGCCCGAATAGCCTGTGCTCATGATCTCAAATCCAGCCCTGCATCATACAATCGCCCCAATCGACCGCGAGATGCCATAGCGCACCGAGCCCGAAGGCGCGAACCCACCAGCGCGGGACGAGCAGCATGCCGACGTAAACGAGCGCCGCAATCCAGTCGTGGAGCGGGTGGAACCCGATGCTGCAGCGGTTGGGATCGAAGATAGGATCGGCCAGCAGGTGGTCGAGATCGATCAGGTTCGCCGCCACCATCACGAGGCCGGCGCGTAGCCAGTTCTCGGCCCACAGCAGCCGCGCGACGAGGAAGGGGGCGAGCCAGTGCGCGCCATAGTGCAGCGCGAACTGGAGCATCGCCATCACCTAGGCCTCAGGCTTCCATCCACTCTTCGAAGAAGCTGCGGTGTGCGCTGCGCATCTCGTCGATCGACTTGCCGAACAGCGTATTGCCGCCGGTCTTGCCGATGCGGCGGAAGCCGATCGAGGCGGTCTCGTCGTTCTCGGTACCCTTTGCGAGCGCCTCGTTGAGAGCCTGCGTATCGGGGACGGTCACGACATAGCGGCCCTGGTCTTCACCGAACCACCACGCAGCCTTCGAATATTCCTCGTTCCACTCGACATCGGCGCCAATGCCGCCAGCCATGGCCATTTCGGCAAGCGCGATGGCGAGGCCGCCGTCGGAGACGTCGTGCACTGCGCTGACGAGACCGTCGGCGATCAGCTGGAGGATGATCTTGCCGGCATTCTTCTCGACCGTGAGGTCGGTCGGCGGGGTGCGGCCTTCGTCGCGGCCGTGGATTTCCGACAGCCACAGCGACTTACCGAGATGCGAACGTTCTGGATCGGCGGTTGCCCATTCCTCGGCGTGGATGAGGTAGATCGCTTCGCCCTCGGCCTTGAACGGCATGGTCATCATGTGATCGTAGTCGTCGATCAGGCCGACACCGCCGATGGCAGGCGTGGGCAGGATAGCGCTGCCGCCACCGGTCGCCTTGCTCTCGTTGTAGAGGCTGACGTTGCCGCTCACGATCGGGAAGTCGAGCACACGGCAGGCGCGGCCCATGCCTTCCAATGCATGGACGAACTGGCTCATGATTTCAGGGCGCTGCGGGTTGGCGAAGTTGAGGCAGTTGGTCACCGCCAGCGGACGCGCGCCCACTGCGCAAAGGTTGCGGTATGCCTCGGCAATAGCCTGCTTGCCGCCCTCATAGGGATCGGCATGGACATAGCGCGGCGTACAGTCGGTGCTGATCGCCAGCGCCTTCTTCGTACCGTGTACGCGGACCACGCCCGCATCGCCGCCGGTCTGGAGCGTGTCCGCGCCGACCTGGCTATCGTACTGTTCGCTGATCCACTTGCGCGAGGAGAGGTTGGGCGAGGCGAGCAGCTTCATCAGGTCGCCGCCGACATCGTCCGTGTCCGGACGCTCGGTCATCGGCTTGATGCCGGCCCAGGCGGTGTATTCTTCCTTCGAGAGGTACGGACGGTCGTATTCGGGCGCGTCGGCCGCAAGCGGTCCGAGCGGAATGTCGCAGACCACTTCGCCGCCGAATTCGAGCACCATGTGCTGCGTGTCGGTGACTTCGCCGATGACGGCGAAATCGAGCTCCCACTTCTCGAAGATTGCGGCAGCCATCTCTTCCTTGCCGGGCTTCAGCACCATGAGCATGCGCTCCTGGCTTTCGCTCAGCATCATCTCGTAGGGGGTCATGCCCTCTTCGCGGCAGGGGACCTTGTCCATGTCGAGGCGGATGCCGGCCTTGCCGTTGGTCGCCATTTCGACGCTGGAAGAGGTGAGGCCCGCTGCGCCCATGTCCTGGATCGCGACGATGGCGTCGGTCGCCATCAGTTCGAGGCAGGCTTCGATCAGGAGCTTCTCGGTGAAGGGGTCGCCAACCTGCACCGTGGGGCGCTTGGCATCCGCATCTTCCTCGAAATCGGCCGAAGCCATGGTCGCGCCGTGGATTCCGTCGCGGCCGGTCTTCGAGCCGACATAGACGATCGGGTTCCCGACGCCGGTCGCAGCCGAATAGAAGATCTTGTCGGCATCGGCGACGCCCACCGTCATCGCATTGACGAGGATGTTGCCATCATAGGCCGGGTTGAAGTTGGTCTCGCCGCACACGGTCGGCACGCCGACGCAGTTGCCGTAGCCGCCGATGCCCGAGACCACGCCTTGCACGAGGTGCTTCATCTTCGGATGCTCGGGGCGACCGAAGCGCAGCGCATTGGCGTTCGCCACCGGACGTGCGCCCATGGTGAATACATCGCGGAGGATGCCGCCGACGCCCGTCGCCGCGCCCTGGTAGGGTTCGATGTAGCTCGGGTGGTTGTGGCTCTCCATCTTGAAGATGGCGGCCTGACCGTCGCCGATATCGATGACGCCCGCGTTCTCGCCCGGACCGCAGATCACCCACGGTGCCTCGGTCGGCAGCTTCTTCAGGTGGAGTCGCGAGGACTTGTAGGAGCAGTGCTCGCTCCACATGACCGAGAAGATGCCCAGCTCCACGAGGTTGGGCTCGCGACCGAGTGCGTGCAGGACGCGGTCGTATTCGTCTTCGGAGAGGCCGTGCTGGGCGACGATTTCGGGGGTAATTTCGCTCATGGCCCGCGCCCTTACGGCGCGCGGAGCGCGGGCGCAATATCTAGCGCGGCGGACTCGCCACCCCGAGGCCGATTTCATTGCGATGCCAGCGTGTCTTCCCGACCCAGAAAGCGAGGAAGGTGAGGACGCCGAAGGCAAACATGCCGAGGAAGAGGAAGGGCGCGCCCACGTCCTGCGGTTCCGGTCCGAACCAGTTGATCGCCTGGAAAACCAGCATCACGGCAACGAGGATGGCGACCGGTCCGATCGGTCCCTTGGTGCGGCGCAGGTACCACCATACTGCCAGCCCCACGAGCGCCAGCTCCACGCCCATCGCTGCCAGGGGATAATTCCACAGTCCGAGCCCGATCTTGTGCTCTCCGCCCGCAATAGTGAGGTCCGGGCGGTGCGATATCCAGTCGAGCACCCAGTGCGACATGACGACGATCGCGGCCCAGGTGGCGGCTACGGCATTGCGGAGGAAAAACCAGACTGCGACAGCCATGGCGAAGGCGAAACCGCCTGTGCCGATCAGGCTGTGGGTTATCGGGTAATCATAGAAGTCGAGCGGGTTCATTGCGGTGATGCCGGGCACCAGTCGCAGGTGCTCGATCCCGCCCAGTGCAAAGAGGAAGAATGCCCAGTCGGTCAGCTGGGCAGCGATGAAGAGCGTGCCGAGTTTGGGCGCTTCCGCCGTGACGGCGCGCGCGGCAAGGGCCGGTGCGAAGTGTCCGATGAACATACGTGCTTGCTCGTGTCAGGCGATCTTGCTGGCGGCGAATGTCGCGATGGTCGCAGCCACCGAGGTGGCGAAGGCGCCCCAGATGATGTCGGTCACCGTCACCGTGGTCGACCACTGCTTGAGCGTGGCCTGGTTGGTGAGATCGTAGGTTGCATAGCAGATCGCGCCGAGGAGCGCGCCGTTGAGCGCTGCTGCGCCAAGGCCGCCGGTAAGTCCCGGGCGCACGGCGAACCAGACCATTGCTGCAACATAAGCGGCATAGAAAACCAGCGCAGGGCCCATGCGGAAGCTGTCGGCGAGGACGTCTCCAAGGCGCGGCCGGTAGAAATTTTCACCTGCCCAGCCAAGCCAGATTGCATCGAGTACGCCGAAGGCCAGCGCCGCTGCAACGAATGCGACAATCCACGTCATATCAGCTCCCCACTGTTTTCGCCTTCTTGACCGCGCGGCTGCGCCCCGTCAATGCTCGCTCCATATGACAGAGGGTCAAGACAAACCGATCACGGACATGAGCTTCGAAGAGGCGCTGCGCGCGCTCGAAGGCGTCGTCCGAAGTCTCGAAAGCGGCGACGTTCCGCTCGACGAAAGCATCGCGCTATACGAACGCGGCGAAGAACTGCGCAAGGCGTGCCAGGCCCGTCTCGATGCAGCCCAGGCCAAGATCGAGAAGATCGTTGCCGGGGCCGATGGCGCGCCTACGGGCACCGCGCCCTTCGACGCGGACAGCTAGGGCGTGAACGCGATGAGCCCGATGCCCGAAACGCTCGCCGAGGCCTTCGCGCGGGTCCAGGAAGATGTCGATGCGGCCTTCGATGCCTATCTGCCGGTGCCGCAGGACACGCGGGCCCGGCTGGTCGAGGCGATGCGCTATGCGGTGATCGGCGGCGGCAAGCGGGTGCGCCCGCTGCTTGTCTGCTCGACCGCCAGGCTCTTCGGGGTCGACCGCGATGCGGCAGTTGCCGCGGGCTGCGCGGTCGAGGCGATCCATGCCTATTCGCTGATCCATGACGACCTGCCCTGCATGGACGATGACGACATGCGTCACGGCAAGCCGACCCTGCACAAGGTCTATGACGATGCGACGGCGGTTCTGGCGGGCGACTGCCTGCACGCGCTCGCATTCGACATTCTCACCATGCCCGGCACGAGCAGCGATCCTTTCGTCCGTGCCGAGCTGGTGGCGACACTCGCGAAAGCGAGCGGCCATGAAGGCATGGCAGGCGGCCAGATGATGGATATCGTCTCCGACGAGGAGCAATACGACATCCGGCAAGTGACGCGCCTGCAGCAGCTGAAGACCGGCGCGCTGCTGGCCGCCAGTGTCGAGATGGGCGCCATCCTCGGCAAGGTGCCGCCCGAAGGCCGCACCCACCTGCGCGCCTATGCCCGCGATATCGGCCTCGCATTCCAGATCGCCGACGACCTGCTCGACGTGGAAGGCGACGAGGCGAAGGCCGGCAAGGCGCTGCGCAAGGACGAGGGGCAGGGCAAACAGACCTTCGTTACGCTTATGGGCCGCGACAAGGCCCGCGCGCAGGCTGAGATGCTCGTCGATCAGGCGGGCGAACATCTTTCGAGTTACGGGTCGGACGCGCAGGCACTGGTCGAGCTTGCGCATTTCATCGTGAAGAGGGATCACTGATGGCAGAGCGTATCGGCATTTATCCGGGCACTTTCGACCCCATCACTCTGGGCCATGCCGACATCATCCGGCGCGGCAGCAAGCTTGTCGACAAGCTGATCATCGGCGTGACCACCAACCCGTCGAAGAACCCGATGTTCTCGACCGAAGAACGCTTCCGCATGGTCAAACGCGAGATTGCGGGCATGGGTCTCGACAATGTCGAGGTCGAGGGCTTCAACGCACTGCTGGTCAAGTTCGCGCAGAAGATGGGCGCCAATGTCCTCATCCGCGGCCTGCGCGCGGTCGCCGACTTCGAGTACGAATACCAGATGGCCGGCATGAACCAGCAGCTTGATGACGATATCGAGACCGTGTTCCTCATGGCCGATGTCTCATTGCAGCCGATTGCCTCGAAGCTGGTCAAGGAAATCGCGCTGTTCGGCGGCGACATCACGCCCTTCGTGAGCAAGGAAGTCTGCGAGGAGGTGATTGCGCGGGTCGAGGAAAAAGGCCGCCTCGGCGATTACTGAGCGCACGCCGCTTGGGAATAGCCCAAACCATTCATTGAACCGACAGCGCAGCCTCGCTAGGGCGTGGTGCATACAGGATATTTCGACGGAAAAATGATGCTCAAGTCTTCGCTTGCCCTTGCTGCCGCGGCCATGACCGCAATTGCTCCGGTTGCCGCCAGTGCTCAGGAAGCCGAAGCCGCGCCTGTGGAACAGCCGCGCCGCGTCTTCGTGCCGATCAATTACGATGCGAACGAGGACCGCGACAACATCCTCCTGCTCGACCTGTCGACGGGTGAGCGCGTGGCGATCCGCCTGATGCCCGAGTGGGCTCCCGACCATGTCGAGCGCGTGAAGACGCTTGCCAAGCAGGGCTTTTATGACGGTGTGATCTTCCACCGTGTGATCGACGGCTTCATGGCGCAGACCGGCGATCCGACCGGCACCGGCCAGGGTGGCTCGGAGCTTCCCGACCTCGAGGAAGAGTTCAACCCGATGCCGCATGTGCGCGGCACGGTCTCGATGGCCCGTGCGCAGAGCGAAGACAGTGCGAACAGCCAGTTCTTCATCGTGTTCTACCCGCGCTTCAACCTCGACAAGCGCTACACCAACTTCGGCCGCGTGATCTCGAACATGCCGGCAGTCGATGCGATCACCCGCGGCGAGCCGCCCGCGAACCCGACGCGCATCCTGCAGGCGTCGATCGCCAGCGAGAACAAGCCCGTTCCCACCGCTCCGCGTATCGAGGCGGAACCGGTGATCGGTCTCGACGAGCTGAGCGCCCCTATCGAAAACTGAGTTTTCTTCGCCAAGGCGAGCGTCTAAGGGCGCCGCCATGCGCGTAGACCTTTTCGATTTCGAGCTTCCCAACGAACGCATTGCCCTGCGCCCCGCGCGGCCGCGCGATGCCGCGCGCATGCTCGTGGTCCCGGCCGAGGGTGCTTTCGGCGATCGCACGGTCATGGACCTGCCGGACCTGCTCGAACCGGGCGATGTACTGGTATTCAACGACACGCGCGTAATCCCCGCGCAGCTCGAAGGCCGGAGGGGCGAGGCCAAGATCGGCGCGACGCTGCACAAGCGGATCGATCTGCGCCGCTGGCAGGCCTTCGTGCGCAATGCGAAACGCCTTCGCGTCGGCGATGTCGCAACCTTCGGTGGCGGGGTGACCGCGATTGCCGAGGAGCGTCTGGAGGATGGCAGCTTCGTCCTGTTTTTCGAGGGCGACGAGCCGGTCGAAGTGTTGCTCGACCGTGCCGGTACCATGCCGCTGCCGCCATATATCGCTGGCAAGCGTCCGACAGACGAACAGGATCGCGAAGACTACCAGACCATGTTCGCGAAGGAGGACGGCGCGGTCGCCGCTCCCACCGCCGCGCTCCACTTCACCGACCGGCTGATGGCGGCGCTGGCAGAGCGCGGCATCAAGACCGAAACGCTCACGCTTCACGTCGGAGCGGGCACCTTCCTGCCGGTGAAGGCGGACGATACCGAAGACCACAAGATGCACGCCGAATTCGGCAGGCTCGAACAGGACGTCTGCGACCGCCTCAACGCCGCGCGCGCTGCGGGCAACCGCGTCATCTCGGTCGGTACTACCAGCCTGCGCCTGCTCGAAAGCGCGACCGGCGAGGACAAGGTCATCCGGCCCTTCGCGGGGGACACCGACATCTTCATCACGCCCGGCTACACCTTCCGCGCGATCGACGGCTTGATGACCAATTTCCACCTGCCGAAATCGACGCTGTTCATGCTGGTGAGCGCGCTGATGGGCCGCGAGCGAATGCAGGATGCCTATGCGCATGCCATCGCGAACGAGTACCGTTTCTATTCCTATGGTGACTCCTCGCTCCTGCTGCCCTAGCTCAGCCCTCATGAACGAACCGATCCTCGAGCTTGAAGGCCTCTCGAAGGTCTATCCGGGCGGGCTCAAGGCCCTCGACAATGTCGACCTCACAATCCGCAAAGGCGAGATTTTCGCACTGCTTGGGCCCAATGGCGCCGGCAAGACCACGCTGATCGGTGCGGTTTGCGGTCTCGTGCGGCCGAGCGAAGGCACTATCCGCGCTTTCGGTCACGACATGGCGAGCGACTGGCGCAAGGCGAGGGCGCGGATCGGTCTCGTCCCGCAGGAACTCTCGACCGACATGTTCGAACCGGTGCACCGCGCGGTATCCTACTCGCGCGGGCTGTTCGGCCTCGCGCCCGATCCTGCCCGGATCGAGGAAATCCTCCGCTCGCTCAGCCTGTGGGACAAGAAGGACGAGCGCATAATGGCGCTGTCGGGCGGCATGAAGCGCCGAGTGCTGATCGCCAAGGCGCTCGCGCATGAACCCGACCTCCTGTTCCTCGACGAGCCGACCGCCGGGGTCGATGTCGAGCTGCGCAAGGGCATGTGGGCAATCGTCGACCAGATGCGCGATCGCGGTGTCACGATCATCCTGACCACGCATTATATCGAGGAAGCCGAACTGATGGCGGACCGTGTGGGCATCATCAATCGCGGCAAGCTGCTGATGGTCGACGAGAAGGAAGCGATGATGTCGCGGTTGGGACGGACCGAGGCGCATATCGCGCTCGCCAATCCGATTAGCGAACTTCCCCAATCGCTCTCGCAGTTCCCGATCGAGATCGAGCAGGGTGGCACGTCGCTCTGCTATCGCGGCGGTGACGGTACGGGGCGCGGCAAGGCCGAAGTGGCAGAGCTCACCAAGGCGCTGATCGCGGCAGGTATCGACTACACGGGCATCGACGTACGCGAGAGCAGCCTCGAGGAAATCTTCGTTTCGCTGCTGGGCGAGGAGGAAGCGGCATGATCGGCTGGAGATCCACCTGGTCCATCTACAAGCGCGAGCTGATGCGCTTCCTGCGCACGGCTTTCCAGTCGGTGCTCGCGCCGGTCCTCACGACCTCGCTCTATTTCATCGTCTTCGGTGCGGCGATCGGCGGGCGCATGCCCGACCTCGGCGGAGTGGATTACGGTGCCTTCATCATTCCCGGCCTGCTGATGCTGACACTGCTCGGCGAGACCACCAGCAATTCGAGCTTCGGCATCTACATGCCGCGTTTTACCGGCACGATCTACGAACTGCTGAGCGCGCCCGTGGGCGTGGCCGAGACGCTGATCGGCTTCGTGGGCGCGGCGATGACCAAGAGCCTGATCCTTGCCGCGATCATCCTCGTGACCGCGCGGCTCTTCGTCGACTATTCCATCGCCTATCCGCTGCTCGCGATGTTCTACATCATGCTGGTGGCAGCGGCCTTCAGCCTGTTCGGCTTCATCCTCGGCATATGGGCGGACAATTTCGAGAAGCTGGGCATCATCCCGATGCTGTTCCTCACCCCGCTGACCTTCCTTGGCGGCACCTTCTATTCGATCGATATGCTGCCCGGGCCCTGGGACAAGATCGCGCTCGCCAACCCGATCGTCTATCTCGTGAGCGGCCTGCGCTGGACCTTCTACGGCAGCAGCGACGTGAACATCTGGATCAGCTTCGGGATCACTCTAGCTTTCCTTGCCGCATGCACCGCCGTGATCGCCTATATCTTCAAGACAGGCTGGCGACTGCGCGCCTGACACGCTAGGCGGCGCGACATGCGTATCAGGACTTATCGCTATCTCCTCGCCCCGGCCATGCTTGCGGCTGCCGTTCCCGCTGCCGCAGAGCTTCCCGAAGGCGTCCAGGCCATGATCGATGCTGCGATCGCCACCGGCGATGCGCAGAAGGTCGCGACGGTGCTGGAACTGGCCCGCACGACCAACCCCGAGGAAGCCGAAACGCTCGATGCGATCGAGGCCGAATGGAAGTCTGCCCAGCAGGTCGCTGCCGCCGAAGCGGCTGCCGCCAAGGAACATGCGATCCGCGAGGCGGGCATCCTCGAACTCTGGAGCGGCGAGGGTGAAGTCGGCGCATTCCAGTCGAGCGGCAACACGGACTCGGTCGGCATTGCAGCGGGGCTCAAGCTCAAGCGCGAGGGCATCGACTGGAGCCACAGGCTTACGGCCCGCGTCGACTACCAGCGCCAGAACGGTGTCACCAGCCGCGAGCAGTTCCTCGCCGCCTACGAGCCGCGCTGGCAGTTCAACGAAAACATGTTCGTCTATGGCCTTGCCCAGTTCGAGCGCGACGAGCTTCAGGGCTTCGATGCCCGCTACGCGCTGTCCGGCGGCCTTGGCTACAAGCTGGTCGACAACGAGGGGCTGAAGCTCTCGATCAAGGCCGGCCCCGCATGGCGCGTTACCGAATTCAGCGACGGGACCAGCAACAGCCGCATCGCGGGGCTCTTCGGTGCCGACTTCGACTGGGAGATTTTCAAGGGCCTGACCTTCACGCAGGACGCAAATGCCGTGGCGGAAGGGGGCGGCGAGGTGCAGGTGCTGGTCGACGGATCGAACACCAGCATCAACCTCGTCAGCGGCCTCGATTTCAAGATCTCGGATAGCCTGCGCAGCCGCCTGTCCTATGCAGTCGATTACGACAGCAATCCGCCGGCCGGCGCCGTGTCGACCGACACGCTCACGCGTTTCACAGTGATCTACGGATTCTGACCTCCATGGGCACCCGGTTCGCATTCGACATCCACGCCCGTGATGGTGCTGCCCGCACGGGCACGATCCGCATGATGCGCGGCGATATCCGCACGCCTGCTTTCATGCCCGTCGGCACGGCGGCGACGGTCAAGGCAATGAAGCCCGAGACCGTGCGCAAGACCGGCGCCGACATCATCCTCGGCAATACCTACCACCTGATGCTGCGCCCTGGTGCCGAGCGCGTGGCGAAGCTCGGCGGACTGCACAAGTTCATGAACTGGAAGCGGCCGATCCTCACCGATAGTGGCGGCTACCAGGTGATGAGTCTTTCGGACCTGAGGAAGCTGACCGAGAAGGGTGTCGAGTTTCGCAGCCATATCGACGGCTCGAAGCACATGCTCACGCCCGAGCGCAGCATGGAAATCCAGCGCCTGCTCGGCAGCGATATCGTGATGGCCTTCGACGAATGCCCTCGTGCCGACCGCCCGCGTGACGAGATCGCCGCGAGCATGGAAATGTCCATGCGCTGGGCAAAGCGCAGCCGTGACGGCTTCGATGCCGGCGGCGAGCATGCCGAGCGTTCGGCTCTCTTCGGCATCCAGCAGGGCGCACTCGACGAAGAACTGCGCAAGATCAGCGCCGAGAAGCTCACCGATATCGGCTTCGATGGCTATGCGATCGGCGGCCTTGCCGTGGGCGAGGGACAGGAGGCGATGTTCGCCACGCTCGATTTCGCACCCGGCCAGCTTCCCGAAGATCGCCCGCGCTACCTGATGGGCGTGGGCAAGCCCGACGATCTGGTCGGCGCGGTCGAGCGCGGGGTGGACATGTTCGATTGCGTGCTGCCGAGCCGGTCGGGCCGCAACGGGCAGGCCTTCACCTGGAACGGCCCCTTGAACCTTCGCAACGCCCGCTTTGCCGAGGACACCGATCCGCTCGACGCGCGCTGTAAATGCGATACCTGCGGCACCTACAGCCGCGCCTACCTGCATCATCTCGTGAAATCGCAGGAAATCCTCGGCGCGATGCTCATGACCGAGCACAATATCGCCTTCTACCAGCAGCTGATGCAGGCCATGCGCGATGCGATCTCCGAGGGCCGCTTTTCCGCCTTCGCCGCCGATTTCCGGCGCGATTACCTAGGGCAGGGCGACTGATGGGCTGGCGGCGAGCAGTCGTCGTCGGTGCCTCCGGAGGCATCGGTGCCGCGCTTGCCGACCTGCTCGAACAGGGCGGCACCGAGGTGCACCCCCTCTCGCGCAGCGCCACTGGCGAGGCGCATCTCGATCTCGAGGACGAACACAGCATCGCGGAGGCCGCGAAACGCATCGGGGTGGCAGGGGACGTCGATCTCGTCCTCGTCGCGACCGGCTTCCTGCACGAGGGCAAGTCAGGTCCGGAGAAGGACTGGCGGCAGATCGATCCCGCAATGCTGGCACGCAATTTCGCGATCAACAGCACCGGCCCGGCGCTGGTCGCCAAGCACTTCCTACCGCTTCTGCCCGACGAGGGACGGGCAGGTTTTGCAGCGCTCGCGGCCCGTGTCGGCAGCATTGGCGACAACCGGCTGGGCGGCTGGTATTCCTACCGCGCGAGCAAGGCGGCGCTGGTCATGCTCATGCGCACCTATTCGGTCGAACTGGCCCGCAAGAAGCCCGATGCCTTTTGCGTCACGCTCCATCCCGGCACGGTCGACACCCAGCTGAGCGAGCCGTTCCAGCGCAATGTGCCCGAAGGCAAGCTGTTCACGCCGGAATTCTCTGCATCACGCTTGCTCGAGGTATTGGAAGGCATCGGCCCTGCACAAAGCGGGCGGCAGTTCGCGTGGGATGGCGAGGAGATCGTGCCGTAACCGGGACGCTCCGGTAGCTGCTCGACAAGGAGCCGCTGGATTTCGGCAGTCTCGATCCCTAACTCGAAGACAGCAAGGAAGCCGCCGCTTGAGGCGAAGACGGGAGCGACAGGATGGCTGAATGGCGGCCGAGAGTGAATAACGGCTACCGTCCGCCCTCCTATCGCAGCGAGGCCGGGCGGCGTGAAATCACCCTGCTGGTCGTCATGGGCGCGTGTTCGATCCTGCTGTGGGGTTCGCCCTATGGCGGTTACCTGCTTTATCCCTTCAGCATCCTCGCCACCTGGTTCCACGAGATGGGTCACGGGTTGGCGGCATTGGCCTTTGGCTACGATTTCGAACGGCTGGTCATTTTCCAGAACGGCTCGGGCTACGCGCTTTACACCACAACGGATTCGCCATCGCGGCTGTCGCAGGCGATGATCGCGGGAGCGGGACTGATCGGTCCCACGCTTGCGGGATGCCTCCTGATCCTCGCTTCAGCACGGCGCGCTGCAACACGATCGGCGCTGGTTATCCTGGGCCTCGTCCTGATCGGGTCGACCTTGATCTGGGTGAGGTCGACGACCGGCTGGATCGTGCTTCCGCTCCTGGGTGTTGTGAGCCTCGCGATTGCGTTCAAGGGACGCGAACAGTGGCGCCGGTTCGCCGTGCAATTCCTCGGCGTTCAGGGCTGCATCAGCATCTACCGCGACTTCGGCTATCTCTTCAGCGAAGGCTTCGTGCGCGGAGGCCAGGCACAGCTGTCCGACACCGGCGTGATCTCTCAGGCGCTATTCCTGCCTTACTGGTTCTGGGGAGGGCTGATCACCGCGATGATCTGCGCGATGGTGTTCTGGTCGCTCAGGCGCGCCCACTCCTGACACGCTACATACGAAAAGGGCGGCCCCGAAGGACCGCCCTTTCGTGTTCGGTTTCCCGATCTCTTAGCGCGAGTAGAACTCGACCACGAGGTTCGGTTCCATGGTGACCGGGTAGGGCACTTCGTCGAGCTTCGGCACGCGGGTGAAGGTCACCTTGTCGTTGCCGTCGGGTGCGACGTAGTCGGGAATTTCACGCTCGGGCAGGCTCTGTGCTTCGATGACGAGAGCCATTTCCTTGGCCTTGCTGCCGAGGCTGACGACGTCGCCGACGCGGACACGTGCCGATGCGATGTTGGTCTTAACGCCGTTCAGGTAGATGTGGCCGTGGCTCACGATCTGACGGGCAGCGAAGATGGTCGGTGCGAACTTCGCGCGGTAGACGACCATGTCGAGACGCTGCTCGAGCAGGCCGATCAGGTTCTGACCGGTGTCGCCCTTCATCTTCGAAGCTTCGGTGTAGGTGCGCTTGAACTGCTTCTCGGTAACGTCGCCGTAGTAGCCCTTGAGCTTCTGCTTGGCGCGGAGCTGCAGACCGAAGTCGCTCATCTTACCCTTGCGGCGCTGACCGTGCTGGCCCGGGCCGTAGGAACGCTTGTTGACCGGCGAATTCGGACGACCCCAGATGTTTTCGCCCATCCGGCGGTCGAGTTTGTACTTGGCGCTCTTGCGCTTCGACATAAGTCTTTCCTTCAATTTGCTGAGCCACCCCATCGGCGGCCATCCAACCCGGCATCGCACCGCCGATTTCCGAGGAATTCGACGCGGCCACCGCTTCACCGGGGTGCGGGGCCAATTAGCGAAGCGCGCGAATAGCAGGATATTGCACTGCGTCAAGCGGAGTCGGCCAAGCGATCCCGTGAGCGTGGAAGTTTCCTTCCCACGGTATGTAACAAATGACATGCTCAAAGCGCAATAAGTGACGTATTGGCAACAGGTTAGGCCAGTCTGGTTCACCTGACGTTACAATCGGTTGAACCAATCAAGGCGGGCGGCAATAGGCCGCGCCCCCCGCAGATGCGGGTGCAAAAAACCAAAAAAGGGAAAAACTGATTATGCGTAAGTTCGCACTCCTCGCCGCAGTGGCAGTAGCCGCTGTCGCAACCCCGGCAGCAGCCGAAGATGAAGGCGGCGAAGTCCGCGCTGAAGTACGCGGCGGTGTGATCTGGGTCGAAGACTTCAGCGAAGCCACCCTCGGCGCAGCTGTCGGCTACGACTTCGATCTCGGCGAGACCGCGTTCGCCGGCGTTGAACTGTCGGGCGACAAGATCCTCGTCGACGGCGCGGAAGTCCTCGTTGGTACGACCGCACGCCTCGGCCTCAAGGTCGGTGACGACGGCAAGCTCTTCGCAACCGGCGGCTACAACTTCACGCTGACCGATGATGGCGGCGACGCATGGCATCTCGGTGCCGGCTACCACCACAAGCTGGGTGACAGCCTCTACCTCGGTGCGGAATACCGTCACTACTTCGACGATTTCGTCGACGCAGACGCAGTCAACGCAGTTGTCGGCCTGACCTTCTAAGGTCTGTCGTTAAGACAAGTGCGAGGGGCGGGCCGCGTATGCGGTACCGCCCCTTTTTCCTTGCGCGTCAGGTCTTCCGGACCGCCGAGCAGAAGGCCGCTATGGCATCGGGATCCTTGTCGCCCGGGGCTGTCTCTACGCCGGAAGAGGTGTCGACCAGCGGCGCGCCCGTGCGCCCGATGGCCTCTGCGACATTGGCCGGTGTGAGCCCACCGGCGAGCCCCCAGGGCATACCGGCATCGAGGCCGGACAGCAGCGTCCAGTCGAAACGCAGGCCCATGCCGCCGGGAAGGGCGGCGTCCTTCGGGGTCTTGGCATCGAAGAGCATGAAGTCGACGGCACCGCGATAATCGGCGCTTCTGGCGATATCGGCCGACGTTGCGACCGGAATGACCTTCCAGACGGGGATTCCGAAGCGTTGCTTGAGCTCGGCAGCGCGGGCGGGGGGCTCTTCCCCATGGAGCTGGATCGCGTCGAGCCGACCCGCCTCGACCGCCGCACCGATCAACACGTCATCGGCGTCCACGAAAACGCCGACCTTTGCGACACGCGAGCCTGCGCGGGCGGCGAGCGCCGAGAGGTCCTGCAGCGATACGTGGCGCGGGCTCGGCGGGTAGAAGTTGAAGCCGACGAACTCGGCCCGTGCGGCGATGACCGCGTCCAGCGTTTCGGGCGTCGATATGCCGCAAATCTTGATCGCGGTGCTCACGGGTGTGAAGTCTCTTTGCGTGCCCATGGCGAGAGATAGCCAAGCAGGTTTCCTACCATCCAAGGCGGCAAGAGAAGCATTCCAAAGAGGACGAGCCCGAAGCCGAAACCATAGCAGTACTCCCCGCTATGCCTGACAATCAGGAAACATCCATCGACGAGCCCATAAAGGAGATACAGCGTCAGTGGAGCGAACAGGAAAAAAAGGAGAACCAGCCTTCTCCAAGTCGGTCTGCAAACTCTCCGGATCAGATAGCCAGAACCAGTGCCAAGCAAAGCGACAACCAGAATTGTCAATAAGCCTGTACCTGTCACCTAAAGCGTCGCCTCGATGGCGCGGGCGGCTTGCGCCGGGTCCTCCGCACGGCTGATCGGACGACCGATCACGAGTACGCTGGCACCGTCATCGCGGGCCTGGCGGGGAGTGACGACGCGCTTCTGGTCGCCGGTATTGCTGCCCTCGGGGCGCAGACCGGGGACGACGAAGAAGCCGTCCTTCCATTGGTCGTGTACCGCCTTGATTTCGTGACCCGAGCACACGACGCCATCAAGACCTGAGGTATGCGCGAGGTCGGCAAGCCGCATCACGTGATCATGCGGCGAACCGCCGACGCCCATCGACTTGAGATCGCGCTCGTCGAGGCTCGTGAGCATGGTGACCGCGACGACCTTGGTGTTCTCGCCAGCGGCGGCCTTCGCGTCTTCCATCATCGCGCGGCCACCGCTTGCGTGGATGGTGACGATGGCCGGTTCCAGTACGTGGATCGCCTGCATGGCTCCCGCGACGGTATTCGGAATGTCGTGGAGTTTGAGGTCGAGGAAGATCGGCAGGCCGAGCTGCGAGATCATGTGCACGCCATGCGCGCCGTGAGCGTTGAAGAACTCCAGGCCCAGCTTGATGCCGCCGACATGCTGCTTGACCTTCTCGGCAAGCGCTACGGCATCGTCCAGCCGCGGGACGTCGAGGGCAAGGAAGACCGGATTGCTCATGACTTCGGCGCGGGTTCCGGGTCGACCGGGTTGGCTGGTTCAGCCGGAATGGCCTGCTTGGGCGGATAGGGGCGCGCTGCCGTGGTATCGGCATCCGGCTTGGGCGAGGCCATTTTCTGCGTTGCAGTCTCAAGCGCCGTAATCCGGCGGCTCTGGCGCCAGCGCACGCCGCGGTGATAGATCCACATCGGCAGCAGGCCGAGAATGAAAGATACGATCACGAGCGCCGGAACGCGCGTGTCCCACACGATGCCTGGCCAGATGCGCACGTCGATCTGGCGGTCCCAATTGCCGAAGGAGAAGGCGAGTACGCCCACCAGCAGCAGGATCCACAGGATCGTTCTTACGATTTGCATTGGCACACAGCTCCCGTCTTCTGTTTGCGCGATGCTAGGCGGCGAAAAGCCTTGCGTCTAGCCGAACACGCGGTCGAAGATCGTGTCCACCTGCTTGAAGTGGTAATCGAGGTCGAAGCGTTCCTCGAGTTGTTCGTTCGTCAGCGCAGCGGTCACTTCCTCGTCTGCCTTGAGCAGGTCGAGCAGCATCAGCTTGCCGTCCGATTCCCACACCTTCATCGCGTTGCGCTGGACGAGGCGGTATGCATCCTCTCGGCTCACGCCGTTCTGGGTGAGGGCGAGCAGCACGCGTTGCGAGTGGATGAGGCCGCCCATGCGGTCCATGTTCGCCTGCATGCGCTCGGGGTAGACGAGCAGCTTGTCGACCACGCCGGTAAGGCGGGCGAGAGCGAAATCGAGGGTGATCGTGGCATCGGGGCCGATGAAGCGTTCGACGGAGGAGTGCGAGATATCGCGCTCGTGCCACAAGGCGACGTTCTCCAGCGCGGGCAGGGCATAGGCGCGGATCATGCGGGCCTGGCCGGTGAGGTTCTCGGTGAGGATCGGGTTGCGCTTGTGCGGCATCGCGCTCGAACCCTTCTGGCCCTTGGAGAAGAACTCCTCCGCTTCGAGCACTTCGGTGCGCTGGAGATGGCGGACTTCGACGGCAACACGCTCGATCGAGCCCGCGATCACGGCGAGCGTTGCGAAATACATGGCGTGGCGATCGCGCGGGATGACCTGCGTCGAGACCGGCTCGGGCTTCAGGCCCAGCTTCTCGGCGACATATTCCTCCACGCTCGGGTCGATATTGGCGAAGGTGCCCACCGCGCCCGAGATCGCGCAGGTGGCGATTTCCTCGCGCGCAGCGATGAGGCGGGTCTTGCAGCGGTCGAACTCGGCATAGGCCTGCGCGAGCTTGAGACCGAAGGTCACGGGTTCTGCGTGGATGCCGTGGCTGCGGCCGATGGTCGGCGTGTACTTGTGCTCTTCCGCGCGGCGCTTGATCGCGGCGAGGAGGTCGTCGAGGTCTTCGAGCAACAGGTCGGTTGAGCGGGCGAGCTGTACGGCGAGCGTAGTGTCGAGCACGTCCGAGCTGGTCATGCCCTGGTGCATGAAGCGCGCTTCTTCGCCGACGTTTTCTGCCACCCAGGTAAGGAAGGCGATGACGTCGTGCTTGGTCACCGCCTCGATCGCGTCGATGGCTTCGACGTCGATTTTCGGGTTCGTGGCCCACCAGTCCCACAGTGCCTTGGCAGCGCTTTTCGGGACGACACCCAGCTCGCCCAGTTTCTCGGTCGCATGCGCCTCGATTTCGAACCAGATGCGATACTTCGCTTCCGGCTCCCAGATCGCGGTCATTGCGGGACGGGCGTAGCGGGGGACCATGTGAGACTCCGGACTGGAATTGTGCGTGAGAGAATTGCCTGCGCCGCTAGAGCGGTAGTGGTCGCAATTCAAGTGCGGGCGCAATTGAGGGCGGGGGAAGGATCGACCCTACTCGAAAGAGGGTCCCGTAATGGTCAGTTCCAGCTTTAAGGGTAATTTATACTGCATTTTGTGCGGCGTAAGCTTCGCTGGAAGGTCAGCTTCGTGAGGGGAGCGAGCTGGCCGCAGGCGGGGAGCTCCGGCGAGTGGCAACTACCGATTACGAGAATGGCGCTCCAGCTGCTTCATCTTCGCGTCCGTCCGGAGGGCCGGAATGACGAGCAATTCGGATTCGGGCGTGAGGAGAGAGATGGCGAGCGAACGACCCGCGGCGGCGACCTCGCTGGCAGGCTCGATCATATCCGCCATGAGGCTGCACCAGTGGTCCAAGAATTTCCTGATCTTCGTTCCGCTGATCATTTCGCACGAGTTTGATCTCGCCGACATTCGCGACGCAGCAATCGCGTTTTTTTCCTTCAGTCTCGTCGCCTCGGCCACATACATCTTCAACGACATCCTCGACCGCGAGGTCGACGAGCTGCACGAGACGAAGCGGCTCCGACCCTTTGCAAGTGGTGACTTGCAGCCATCGACCGGCTGGTTCGTGATTGCGGCGCTTATCCTGCTCGGGGCAGGGCTGGCCGCACTATTGCCCATCGCTTTCGGCATGGTTCTGGCCGCATATGTAGTTGCGTCGGTCGCTTACACGCTGCGTCTCAAACGGATGCTCGGCCTCGATATCGTCGTCATCGCATGTCTTTATGTGCTGCGCGTCATAGCTGGCGACGAAGCTATCGGCGCGCAGTTCGAAGGGCTCGATTCCTCCGACTGGATCCTCGCGTTCTCTTGCCTGCTGTTCCTCTCGCTGGCGACGGTCAAGCGCTGTTCAGAGCTCGCTCGCCTAGGAAACGGACCGCAGCAGAGATTGCTTGGGCGCTCCTATACAGTCGGCGACTATCCGGTAATGCTGGCAATAGCGGCTGCAGCGGGATTGAGCTCTATGGCCATCCTGATGCGTTTTATCGGATCGCCTGACGTCACGCAGAACTTCAGCCAGCCCCGCATCTTGTGGGTGATCGTTCCGCTGCTGATCTTCTGGCTGATCCGTATGTTGCTGCTGGCGAACCGCGGCAAGATCCACACCGATCCGGTCGTTTACACGCTGCGCGACCCGATGAGTCAGTTGTGCGGTATCGGCGTTTTCCTCGTGTCCTTGCTGGCCTGGTAGCCAACGGTTTGGCTGCTGACAAACCAACTTCGGGTGACGGAAGCATGGTCTTCCTGTTGCAGCGGGAGTTTTCCGCCATCGAACGCCGCGACGTCATTCTGGCGATCACGCTTGGCGTGGTCGTGATGGTGGTATCGGTCTTGCGGATCGAGGTCAGCCGCGAGGCAATCTCGGTCAACAATTGCGTGCTTGGCGCCGACACCGTGTCGATCTGGCGCTATCTCGAAGAAGGCAATTTCCTTGGCCTACGGGTGCACAAGCATGCGCTCGCGGTAGTGCTGATTGCATTGCTGGCGCAGCCGCTCATCTGGCTGGGCATTTCGCAGGCACTTGCCGCCACACTTGCGCTATCGCTTGTCCAGGCTTGTGCAGCTGTGCTGGCCTTCGCCTATTTCCGCAGGGCGGGTAACACTAAGGCGGTTTCGGCAGGCCTGACCCTCCTCGTGCTTTCCACTCTGGGAGTAGCAACCCATTTCGGCATGGCCGAGAGCTATGGCGTCACGCTCCTTGCAATTTGCATTGCCTGTCTCCTGCTGCCGGTCGTGGCCGAGAAAGCGCGTCAGGACGCCCTCGTCAGTGCGTCCGTTGCCGGTGCGATCGGTGCCGGACTCGCTCTCGCAAACGCACCGGCAGCGGCCTTCCTCCTCGTGTATTTCGCATGCCTCCTCAAGCAGGCAGAGGTGGTTGCCGATCTCCGCAAATTTGCCCTCTGCATTCTGGTGCCTCTCGCCTTCGTCCTGCTCGCCGTCGTAGCGCCTGCAGTCGCCGCGGAGGGCGATGACGGGCTCGTGTGGCACGGTGATTACCTGGAGCGCTTCGCAAGCTTCTCCCATTTCATCGACCCGCAGGTTCTCGCCGACTTCCTCGCCACGAGTTTCGTGTTTTCCTTTGTCGCACCTTACGAGTTTCTGCGCTGCAGGTTCATCTTTGCCGACCTCTTGCAGTTCGGAGCACGTCCGCTCCATCTTGCAGCCTATCTCGCGATGGCTTCGCTGCTCGTCGTCTCGCTTGTCCGGGCGGTGCGTTCGAGCGAACGCACGGAAACGTTCGGCCTGCTTGCCGCAGCAAGTGCGATCCTGCTCTTCTACCTCTACTTCAACCCCGACGAGGCGCTGCTCTATAGCCCCCAGTGGCTCATCGCGCTCTTTTTCGCTTCCGCTCCCGGCGTTCCGCGCATGGCAATTTGGGTCTGGCTCGCAGCGGTGCTGGGGCTTCTCGTTAACGTCCCGACCTTGCATCACGAGAAAACCTCGGATCCGGAGGTCTGTTGTCCCCATCCTCCCGGATCGATGATGGAGCGCGAATTGCCGAGCGTCCTCATCAGGGAAGGTTCGCGGCACAATACGAGAGGGGGCGCGGGCCAATGAACGTGGAGACATCGCTTTCAGGACAGAAGGCTCCGGACACGGCGAAGCCGCCTTCGCCCTACCTTGACTATCTGGACCTGTTCCGCGGCGTGGCGATCCTTTTCGTGGTCATGATTCATTCGGGCAATGCAGTCCTGCTGCGCGGTGTATCGGGACTTGAAGAGGGATACTCGTCCGTCCGGACGCTGGTCCACATCGCGTCCCACGATGCGACCGTGTATTTCGCCCTGATCAGCGGGATCCTCTATGCCTATCGCCTGCACCGCAAGCCGCATGGGCCTTTCCTGCGCTCGCGCGTGGAGTTCGTCTGGCTCCCATTCGCACTGGTGAGCACCGGGCTGACCATTCTTTTCCTCGCGCAGGATTACCTTCGGACGGGCCTCGTGCCCCCTACAACAGACGCGGTTGGCGAAATCGCATTCAACGTCTTCATGGGCGAGGCATGGAACACGCTCTGGTACATCCCGGTCATCATGATCCTTTACGTGATCAGCCCGGTGCTGCTCAGGATCGTGACGCAGAAATCCCTTTTCGTGCTTGCCCTCGTGCTGATGATCCTGCCGCTCTTCATCTCGAGGACCGATACCGAGGTGACACCGGCGATGGTGACATTCTTCGGTGGCGTCTACGTAGTCGGTCTCGTCATAGGCCGTGATCCCAACGCCAGCGTCGAGTTATTCTCGCGGCGGAAATACGAGGTTGCGGCGCTGGCCTTGCTCGCGGCTGCGGCGATCATCTTCATCGACATCACTGGGGTGGGCGAGTTCGGCCCGATGATACCGCGCGAGAGTGCCTTTTACGTCTTGCGGCTGTCACTCGCGGCCCTGATGCTGGTCGCGCTGATGAAGACCAGCGCCAGCATGTCGCAGACCACCAAAGGCTTCCTCAAGAAGGTGGCGGCCTATTCCTTCGGTATATACTTCCTGCATGGACCACTGCTTCGCCCGATCGCCAAGCTGGTCGGTCAGTTCGTGCCCGAAAGCAATCCGGCCTGGGCGCTGCTCCTCGCGGTGATAGCCGCCTTCCTGATCGCGCTGGCGGTTTCCTATCTCGTGGTAGCGGCCATCAAGCTGGTGACCGGATCATACTCAAAATATGTGATCGGCAGCTAAGCGGGCGAACCTAGATCAGGCCCTTGGCGCGCAGCGAGACATGCGTGCCGCGCCCCACGATGACATGATCGTGCACGGTGATGCCGAGCAGCCGGCCTGCTTCGGCGATCCGGTTCGTGATCTGGATGTCGGCCCGGCTGGGCTCCGGATCGCCGCTGGGATGGTTGTGGACGAGGATCAGCGCGCTCGCGCCCTTGTCGAACGCGCGGCGGATAACCTCGCGCGGGTGGATTGCCGCCTCGTCGATCGAGCCTTCTGCTGCCAGGTGGTCGTCGATCAGCCGGTTGCGCGTATCGAGATAGAGCACGCGCACGCGCTCGTGCTTCAAATGCCCCATATCGATGGCGAGATAATCGAGGAGCGATTGCCAGCTGCCGAGAACGGGCTGTTGTTCGACTTCGCCGCGTGCCATCCGGCGGGCGGCAAGGGCGACTGCATGGAGCGCCGCCGCGCTTGCCTCGCCCATTCCCTTGACCTGCGCGAGCGCGCCCGGTTCCGCGCCGAGCACAGCGGAAAACGATCCGAAATGATCGATCAGCCGCTTGGCGAGCGGCTTGGTATCGCCTTGCCTGATCGCCGAAAACAGGAGGAATTCCAGTAGCTCGTAGTCGGCCAGCGCCTCTGCGCCGCCCTTCAGCAGCCGCTGGCGCAAGCGTTCGCGGTGCCCCGTGCCGGCGTGCCCCGGCACCTTTTTCGCGACCTCCGGCAACCCTTAATCCCCCAAGCCGTTTCAATACCTTGCATTGCCTTCCACGGGCGATGGGCGCAAGTGTGAGGTTCGATGGACGGGTCCGACGATCAGATTGCTCAGCCTCACCGGCCGCGCTGGCGCAAGAAGCGCTGGGCGATCCCCGGGCTGTCGATCCTCGTCCTGCTCGCGGTCGGCCTCACGGCATGGGCAAGCCGCGAAAGCATCGTCAACGACCTGATCCGCGAAGAACTGGCCGGTTACGACATTCCGGCGAGTTACGACCTGCTGCGCGTGGGCGGGCGCACGCAGATCATTTCGAATCTCGTTATCGGCGATCCGGAAGCGCCCGATTTCACGGCCGAGAGGGTCGTCGTCAGCCTTCGATATCGCCTCGGCCTGCCACAAATTTCTTCCGTTACCCTTCAACGGCCGCGCCTTTACGGCACACTCGTCGACGGTGAATTGAGCTTCGGTTCGCTCGATCCACTGATCTTCGGCGAAAGCGATGCGGCTCCGGGCCTTCCCGACTTCTACCTGAAACTGGTGGACGGCAGGGGTCTCGTCGAAAGCGATTACGGCCCGATCGGTCTCAAGGTAGAGGGCGAGGGGCTGGTGTCCGACGGTTTCGCGGGCATTCTCGCGGCGAGCGCTCCGCAGCTCGCGTTCGGGGAATGTCGGGCCGAAGGGGCGACCCTGTTCGGGAAGATCGAGACAGATGGCGGTGAGCCATCGTTCTCCGGCCCGCTGCGCGCCAGTGAAATCGCGTGTCCCGAGAGCGAGACGAGCCTTTCCGGGCTTGTTGCGGAGGTCGATGCCGCCACCGATGCTGCGCTGGCCAACCCTTCCTTCACCGCACGCATCGAATCGGATGGTGCGCGATATGGATCAGTTGCCGCGCAGTCGCTTGCAGGGACGGTCCGCGCACAGCTCCGTGACGGGGACGCGACCGCCCGGTACAGTTTTGCGCTTCGCGGGGCGGAAAGTCCGCAAGCGCTCGCCGCGGTCATCACTGCCGAAGGCGTCCTGCGCGCACGCAACAGTTTTGCACGCCTCGAAATCGAGAGCGATGTCGAAGGGAACGGCTTGCGGCTCGGCAGCGCGTCGATCGGGACCATCGAATCGCTCGCGGCATCGGGCGAGGGCACCTTGGTGGAGCCAATCGCTCGCCGCATCGGGTCTGCGCTGCAGGCCGAAACCCGGGGCAGCTCGCTCGGCGCGCGCATCACTTATCGCTCGGACGACGGTGGATCGCTCCTCCTGCTTCCCGAAGCGGAGCTTGTCGGAGGAAGCGGAGCGCGCCTCCTCTCGCTTTCGCGATTCGAGTTCAGCACCCCGACCGACGAGCCCGCACGCCTTTCCGGCAACATCGCCACCGGCGGGCCGGGCATTCCGCGCATCAGCGGACGCATGGAGCGCAGTGGCGGGGACGAAGCAGTCTTCCGCCTCTCCATGGCACCCTATGAAGCGGGTGGATCGCGTATTGCGATACCGGGTATCACCATCGCCCAAGCCGATAGCGGCGCGTTGGGTTTCGCAGGCGAGGTCGAGGCGAGCGGACCGCTTCCCGGCGGAGCGGTCGATGGCCTGTCCATGCCAGTCAAAGGCCGGTGGGAGCCCGGCGGCGAGCTTGCATTGTGGCGCGAATGCGTGCGTGTGGGGTTCCGCAGGCTTGCGCTTGCGTCGCTCAACCTTGCCGGACCCGGGCTGACAATATGCCCCTCGGGCGGTTCGCCGATCCTTCGCTACGGAGAGGCAGGCCTGCGTTTCGCAGCCGAGACCGGGCCGCTGAACCTGCAAGGTTCGCTCGGCGATACGCCGCTCGCGCTCGAGACTGGTACGCTCGCCATGAGCTATCCCGGACAACTGGTCGCAAACGACGTGGACATCACGCTCGGCACCGCTGGCGATGCGAGTCGGTTTGCTTTTGCCCGGATCGATGCGGATTTCGGCGAAACGATCACGGGGGCGTTCGAAGGCGGCGAAGCTTCGCTTGCTGCCGTGCCTATGGACCTCACCGAGGTTGCCGGCGGCTTCTCCTTTGCCGATGGCAGGCTCGCAGTCGGCGATGGCGCCTTCCGGCTTACCGACCGCGAGGAGCCGGACCGCTTCGAGCCGCTGGTCGCGCGCGACGCGAGCCTGACGCTCGTCGACAATGTGATCGATGCCGAGGCTGCATTGCGTAATCCGGCAAGCGACCGCATCGTCACGCTCGCCGACATCCGGCACAATCTCGAGACCGGCAGCGGCTACGCCAATCTCGATATCGAGGGTCTGCGCTTCGATGAGGGCTTGCAGCCCGAGGACGTCAGCCAGCTTGCGCTCGGTGTGATCGCCAATGCCGAAGGCGTGATTACGGGTAGCGGCAGGATCGACTGGTCGAGCGATGGCGAAGTTACCAGCTCCGGCGCATTCTCGTCCGAGAACATCGATTTCGCAGCGGCTTTCGGTCCGGTGAAGGGCGCGAGCGGGACAATCGAGTTCACCGACCTGCTGAACCTCACCACGGCTCCGAACCAGACGCTCAAGGTCGCCTCGGTCAATCCGGGTATCGAGGTCCTCGATGGCGAGGTTTCCTTCGAATTGCGCAATGGCGAATTGCTGAGCGTCGCTGGTGGCAGCTGGCCCTTTATGGGCGGTCGATTGATCCTGCGTGAAGTCGACCTCAACCTCGGTGTCAGCGAGGAGCGGCGTTATATCTTCGAGATCGTCGGCCTCGATGCTGGCCAGTTCGTGGCGCAGATGGAACTGGAGAACATCTCGGCGACCGGAACTTTCGACGGCACCGTGCCGATCGTCTTCGATGCCGAGGGCAACGGCTTCATCGAGGAGGGCATCCTCCTGTCGCGTCCGCCCGGCGGCAATATCTCCTATGTCGGCGAGCTGACCTACGAAGACCTCTCGGCCATCGCCAATTTCGCTTTCGATGCGCTGCGCAGCCTCGACTACAGCCAGATGCGCATCATCATGGACGGTCCGCTGACCGGCGAGATCGTGACGCGGGTACGTTTCGACGGCGTGCGCCAGGGCGAGGATGCCAAGACGAACTTCATCACGCGCCAGATTGCCGACCTGCCGATCCAGTTCCGCATCAATATCCGCGCGCAGTTCTACCAGCTGCTGACCTCGCTGAAAGCGATGTATGACCCCGCATCGGTGCGCGATCCGCGCGAACTCGGGCTGCTCGACGACGACGGTACCCGGCTCAGGAGATCCATTACGGGCGAAGAAGTGGAGCCCGATATCGATCCGGAAGACGTGATTCCGGATGAACCCACCATTCAGGACCAGGAAAGCGAGTGAGGCGTATGAACAGGCACGAATTGACGGACCGCGAGCGCCTTGCGACAATTCACTGCAAACAGGGAAAGCAGGGTATGCGCGGAAAGACGAAACTGGCGGCGGCCGCCTTGGCCTCGCTCACGCTGGCAGCTTGTGTGACGGTGGAAGCACCCGACAAGCCGATCGTGATCGAGCTCAATGTGAACATCCGGCAGGAAGTGATTTACAGGCTCGCGGAAGATGCGGGCAATACGATTGAAGAGAACGCGGATATTTTCTGATGGGTGACACGATGACCAAAGGACTGACCAAGGCTGCGCTGACCGGCGCGGTTTTCGCACTCGCCCTCGGCGGGATTGCCGCGCCTGCCCACGCCCAGCGCGATCCGGCCTATGCCGCCGCGCGCGCTGCCGGCCAGGTCGGCGAGAAGATGGACGGCTATCTCGGCATCGTCGGTGCGGAGACCGCCGAACTTCGCCGTCTCGTCAACGATATCAACATCAAGCGCCGCGCGGTCTATTCCGAACGCGCGCAGGCGACCAACGCAACGATCGAGGAATATGCGCTGACCGCCGGTTGCCAGGCGATCCTCGCCACCACGCCGGGCGAAAAGTACCAGGCGCCCGACGGCAGCTGGCAGACCCGCACTTCTGCGCCGCCCATGCGGGATTCGCGCTGCCCGTAGAGGCAATTTGCCACGAAATCATGATGCCTCCCTCGCGCTCCATGCCGGGGGAGGCTTTTTTGCAAGGGGAATGCCGCCTTTTGCACCCCTGCCGTGTTGACTCTAAAATGACCCCCTTCTAAGGGGGCGGCGCCCTCGGCGGGCAAGTCCGTGCCCGTGCCGCGCAACCCCCTTAAAGGAGCAAGGCATGAGCGACGACAAACCCGCACGAGAACCTGTCGAGGAGGATGCGCGGATCGACGCGCTGGAGAAGCGGCTCGCAGCCGCCCAGCAGCGTGAAGACCAGCGCAACCAGCCGCGAGGTACCGGCGCCGATGCGAACTATCGTTCCGGCAACCGCGTACTGGCGGATCTTCTCGGCGGAATTCTCGGTGGTACGGTGATTGGCTGGACCGTTGACTGGTTCGCCGGCACTTCGCCCTGGGGTCTGTTGGTCGGCCTGTTCCTCGGAATCGTGGTCGCCTTCAGGAACATTATTCGTGCGGCAAACAAACGCCCCGAGGAATGAACTCCCGCAAGGGGTTTCCGGGGCGTTGTTCTTAGGTTTTAGGGATTAGCAGACGTGGCAGCCGATCAGGCCAAAGTCGACCCGATGAAGCAGTTCGCGATCGAAGCGATCGGCGGAACGCAGGGCTGGGAAATTGCCGGCTTCAACATCGCCTTCACCAACAGTGCGATGTGGATGCTCATCACCACGGTGGTGCTCTTCGTATTCGTGCTTGGCGGCATGAAGCGCGAGCTGGTGCCCGGGCGCTGGCAGATGATGGTGGAGACCTTCACCGGCTTCATCGACAACATGCTGGAAGCGAACATCGGCAAGGAAGGGCGCAAGTACGTCCCCTATGTCTTCAGCCTGTTCATGTTCATCCTGATCGCCAACCTCATCGGCCTCCTGCCGCTGGGTCTCGTCGGCATCCACCCGTTCACTTTCACCAGCCACTTCACCGTGACCGGTGTGCTCGCGATCATCAGCTTCTCGATTGTCCTCATCGTCGGTTTCTGGAAGCACGGCCTGCACTTCTTCAGCCTGTTCGTGCCGCACGGCACGCCGCTGCCGATGGTGCCCGTGATCGCGCCGATCGAGTTCATCTCGTTCATGGTGCGCCCGTTCAGCCTCGCACTGCGTCTCTTCGTGGCAATGATGGCAGGCCACGTGCTGCTCAAGGTTCTCTCCAGCTTCGTGATCGACGGCACCAATGCCGGCGCCGGCTTCGGCGCGCTGGTCGGCCTTCCGAGCTTCCTGCTGATGATCGGTATCAGCGCACTCGAAATCCTGGTGGCAGGCATCCAGGCATATGTCTTTGCCCTGCTTACCTCGCTCTACATCAACGATGCAGAGCACCTTCACTAAGTTTTCAATTCAATTACCTGTTTTCCAAAGGAGTTTGTCATGGAAGTAGAAGCTGCAAAGCTGGTTGGTGCCGGTCTCGCTGCAATCGGTGCCGGCATGGCCGCCATCGGTGTGGGTAACGTCTTCGGTTCGTTCCTCGAAAGCGCACTGCGCAACCCGGGCGCAGCAGACGGCCAGCAGGGCCGCCTGTTCATCGGCTTCGCCGCTGCCGAGCTTCTCGGCCTGCTGGCGTTCGTCGTTGCCATGATCCTGATCTTCGTCGCCTAATCGACGAAATCCATGTTGAGCCGGTCGGGTGATGCCCGGCCGGCCCGCAATTTTCTCGCACCCGCTTTTCGAGAGCTGCAATGCCCCAGATAGCACAGCTTGCCGATACATGGTCCAGCCAGGTCTTCTGGCTGCTGGTCTTCTTCGGCATTACCTTCTTCGTGATCGGCAAGATCATGGTGCCCAAGGTGATGGACACCGTCGCCCAGCGTGACGGCCAGATCGCTGCCGACCTCGCCGCTGCCAAGGCCGCGCGTGACGCTGCCGACGAGCAGGAAGAGGCCTGGCGGGTGAAAGAGAACGAAAACCGCGCTGCCGCGCAGGCGATCGTCGCCAAGGCCAAGGACGAGGCCGCCGCCAAGTCCGAGAAGAAGCTCGCCGCTGCGCAGAAGCGCATCGACAAGAAGCTCGCCGATGCAGAAGCGCGCATCGACGAAGCCCGTACCGAGGCGCTTGCCGAAGTCGAGAACGTCGCTGTCGAAGCCGCTCAGGACATCGTCAAGACGCTCGCCGGCGTCACGGTGACCAAGCCGGTCGCGACCAAGGCTGTGAAGGAGCAGATGGCTCATGGCTAACGCAAACCTTCCTGAAGTGATCGCTACCGACGCGGCGCAGACCGAAGCGGTCATCGATGCCGGTGCGGCAAAGCACGTCGGTCCCGAGCTGTGGGGTCTCGAACCCTACCAGATCGTCTCGGTCGCCATGCTCGTCCTGCTTCTGATCGCTTTCGGCTTCGGTAAGGTCCACAAGACTATCGCCGGTGGCCTCGACAACAAGATCGCCGCGATCAAGGAGCAGCTTGAAGAAGCCAAGCAGCTCCGCGCCGAGGCAGAAGCACTCCGCAAGGAATACGCCGACAAGATCGCTGGTGCCGCGAAGGACGCCGAAGCGATGCTCGAGAACGCTCAGCACGAAGCTGACGCGATCCTCGAGAAGGCAGAGGCCGACAGCAAGGCGATGGTCGAGCGCCGCAAGCGCATGGCTGAAGACAAGATCGCCGCTGCAGAGCGCGAAGCCGTCGAAGACGTGCGCAACCGCGCGGTTGCCGCAGCGACCGGCGCGAGCCGCAAGCTGATCGCTGAAAAGCACGATGCCGAAGCCGACAAGGCCCTGGCCGACAAGGTCATCGCAGGCATCTGATTTCCCCGCTGGATGGGAACGAGAAGGGCGGCCCGCGGGTCGCCCTTTTTCGTGTCAGGGGGTCAGCACGATCTTCCCGACGATCTCGCCGCGCTCCATCGCCGTGAGAGCCTCGCGCCACTGGGCGAGGGGAAGGGTGCGGTCGATATGAGGGGTAATCCGGCCCTCGCTGGCCAGCTTGTCGACCGCCTCGGCAACGCGGCGGCCGCGTTCCGGAAAGCGCCGTGCATATTCGCCCGCGCGAACGCCGACGACCGAGAAGCCCTTGATGAGCGGGATGTTGACCGCGATCTCGGGAATGCGCCCAGCTACGAAGCCCACCACCAGCAGCTTACCGCCGAAGGTCACGCAGCGCGTGCTCTCGTCGAAGACATCGCCGCCAATCGGGTCGAACACGATGTCGCACAGGCGGCCATCGGTGAGGGCGGAGACTTCCTCGCGGAAGCGGCCGGTATTCAGGATTGCGGCGTCGGGTTTGGCGACGCTGCGCAGCGCATCCAGCTTGTCCTCACGGTGGGTAGCCGCGATCACCTTCGCACCGAGCGCGCGGGCGAGATCGCAGGCAGCAAGTCCGACCCCGCCGCTCGCACCATGCACCAGCACGCTCTGGCCTTCCTCGAGACCGCCCAGTTCGACCAGCGCGACATAGGCCGTGTGATAGGCTGCACCCATTGCGGCGGCCTGCGCCATGTCGAGCCCCTCGGGCACCTTTCTCAGCGAGCGGGCGGGTAGCGAAACGTATTTGGCAAAGGCACCGGTCTTGGCTCCCCCCATGACACGGTCTCCCGGCAAGAAGCCGCTTTCCGCGTCCGCCTCGACAACCTCTCCCGCCATCTCCAGTCCGAGCGTGAAAGGCACCTCGGGCTTGAACTGGTAGTCCCCGCGCGTCATCAGCAGGTCGGGATAGTTGAGCGAGGCGGCCGCGACCTTGACAAGTACGTCGCCGTCACCGCGCGCCGGGCGCGGTAGGTCGAGCAATTCCACGCCGGACAGGTCCGGGCTCAGGCGGGTGACGCGAAGAGCCTTCATCGGCTCAGAAATTGTCCTTGGCAGCGCGCAGCGCCGCGAAAGTCTCCGCGGGCGTGGTCCCACCCCAGCGATCGCGCATGTCGGCGCTGTCGGCACGCAGGAAGGGATTGGTGCCGAGTTCTCGCGAGAGGACGGTAGGGACGGTCGGTTCACCCTTGGCGCGTTTCTCCTCGACCCGCGCCGCGTAGAGCTGGAGTTCGGCATTGTCGGGATCGGCATGCAGCGCGAACTTGGCATTCGCCTCGGTATATTCGTGCGCGCAGTAGATCTGCGTGTTCTCGGGCATCTGCCGAAGGCGTTCGAGGCTGTGCCAGAACTGTTCGGGTTTTCCTTCGAACATCCGTCCGCAACCCAGCGCAAAGAGACTGTCGCCCACGAAGGCCGTGTCGGCCTCTGCGATGTGATAGGCTATGTGGCCATTGGTGTGGCCCGAAACGTCGATCACGCGGGCCTTCCAGTCGCCCAGCGAGACGCTGTCGCCATTGCCGACGACGCGGTCGATCGGGGTGAGCTTCTCCACCTCCTGCGGCGCGGTGACCTTGGCGCCGGTAGCCTCGACGATGTCCTTGTTCCCGCCCGCGTGGTCGGGGTGCCAGTGCGTGTTCCAGATCTGGGTGATCGTCCAGCCCTTGGCCTCGGCCTGGCGCAGGTATTCCTTGCCGTCGGGCGTATCGATCGCCGCAGTCTCGCCGCTGTCGGGATCGTGGAGGAGGAATCCGTAATTGTCGGACAGGCAGGGGAACTGGTGAACTTCGAGCATGGGTTTTTGTCTGTCCTATCGCTTCGCTGCTTCAGGACAGAGGCTAGGCCCGCCAGCGCCAAAGGGAAAGGCCCGCCTGCTACTGAGAGCAAGCGGGCCTTCCTGATTACCCTTGAGAAGGGTGGAAGAGCTTAGTCTTCCTTCTTCTTCAGCGCTTCGCCGAGGATGTCGCCGAGCGATGCGCCCGAGTCCGACGAACCGAACTGTGCAACTGCTTCCTTCTCTTCGGCGATCTGACGCGCCTTGATCGAGAAGGTCGGCTTTTTCGAACGGTCGAAACCGGTGACCATGGCGTCAACCTTGGCACCCGGCTGGAAGCGATCCGGACGCTGCTCGTCGCGGTCGCGGCCGAGGTCCGAACGCTTGATGAAGCCGGTTGCGCCATCTTCGCCGACCTGGACTTCGAGGCCGCCATCGCGGACTTCGAGGACGGTGACGGTGACGACCTGGTTCTTGCGCAGGTCGCTCTGTGCGCCGGCTTCGGTCGGAGCGCCCTTTTCGAGCTGCTTCATGCCGAGGCTGATGCGTTCCTTGTCGACGTCGACGTCGAGAACGACGGCTTCGACCTGCTCGCCCTTGCGGTGGAGGGCCAGAGCGTCTTCACCCGAGATGCCCCATGCGATGTCCGACATGTGGACCATGCCGTCGACGTCGCCATCGAGGCCGATGAACAGGCCGAATTCGGTGGCGTTCTTGACTTCGCCTTCGACCTTCGTGCCCACCGGGTGCTTCTCGGCGAACTCTTCCCACGGATTGCGCTGGGCCTGCTTGAGGCCGAGCGAAATGCGGCGCTTCTCGCTGTCCACTTCGAGGACCATGACTTCGACTTCCTGCGAGGTCGAGACGATCTTACCCGGGTGGACGTTCTTCTTGGTCCAGCTCATTTCCGAAACGTGGACCAGGCCTTCGATGCCCGGCTCGATTTCGACGAATGCGCCGTATTCGGTGATGTTGGTGACGGTGCCCGTCAGCTTCATGCCGACCGGGTACTTGGCCGAAACGCCATCCCACGGATCCGATTCCAGCTGCTTCATGCCGAGGCTGATGCGCTGGGTCTCTTCGTTGATGCGGATGATCTGGACGGTCACGGTCTGGCCGATCTCGATCATTTCGCTCGGGTGGTTGACGCGCTTGTAGCTCATGTCGGTGACGTGGAGCAGGCCGTCGATACCGCCGAGGTCGACGAATGCGCCGTAGTCGGTGATGTTCTTGACGACGCCGTCGATCACCTGGCCTTCAGCCAGCTTGTCGATCAGTTCGCTGCGCTGTTCTGCACGGGTCTCTTCGAGGACCGCACGGCGCGAGACGACGATGTTACCGCGGCGGCGGTCCATCTTCAGGATCTGGAAGGGCTGGGCCATGTCCATCAGCGGGGTGACGTCGCGCACGGGGCGGATGTCGACCTGCGAACCGGGCAGGAAGGCCACGGCGCCGTCGAGGTCGACGGTGAAGCCGCCCTTGACGCGGCCGAAGATGCGGCCTTCGACGCGCTTTCCTTCACCGAACTCGCTTTCAAGCTTGTCCCATGCGGCTTCGCGGCGTGCACGGTCGCGCGACAGCATTGCTTCGCCGTCTGCGTTCTCGATGCGGTCGACGAAAACTTCGACTTCCGAGCCGACTTCGAGGCCGTGCTCGTCTTCGCCGCGCATGAATTCCTTGAGGTCGACGCGGCCTTCGCTCTTCAGGCCGACATCGATGTGCGCCATGCCGTTTTCGATGGCGGTGACGGTGCCCTTGACGACGCGGCCTTCGAAGCCGCCGTCATCGGCGCCGCCGAGCTGCTCGTCGAGCATCGCGGCGAAATCGTCGCGGGTGGGGTTGGCTGAGGTTGCCATGAGTTGTGTAGTCCTAAGTTCGTTTTGCTACCGGCCACCGGTTTTACCGGGGTCTTTACCCGTCTCCGCCGCACCATTGCGGTGGCTAACGGGGCAAGAGGGCCGAGTTCTCCGCGAGGCCGGATGCCGCCGCGAAGGTCCATCGAATCCGGGGGATTTGGTGAACGGGCGCGCGCCTAGGCCAAACCCCGCAGGAAAGCAAGGGAAATGGCACTTCGGGCGCGCCCGCATTTTCGGGCCGATCGCCGCCTACCAGGCGTCGTATCCGCTGCGCGAATTATCAACCGAGCACTTGTCGAACCGCGCCTGCAATTTTGCCTCGGTCGAATTGGGGTCGGCCATTGCGTCGCGCCATGCGTCCCACGCCGCTCCGAACGTCGCTGCATCCTTGGTCCTGCCGATCCACCAGAAGGTCTCGAGATCGCGGTCCTGGATCGGGGTCAGGATTGTCGCCTTGTAACCGTGGGCCTTACCCCACTCGTTGAAGTCTTTCACGATGGCCATGTAGGTGCCCATCGAGCAGCCATCCTTCAGCTTCGATCCGATCACGTCCCAATGTTCGGCCTGCGCCGGAGTGGCGGCCAGTCCGATAAGGGCGGCAAGGATAAGGGTCTTCTTCATTGCTTCTCTCCTCATGATGGACAGAGAAGCGCAGCCTGCGCTGTTGCACCGTGCGTTTCGCTGTCATGCAGCGACCCGAGCGCGACCTATTGGCGACCAAGCTGGAAACGGCGGTATCCTGCGCCTTTGCGGCGGTATTGGCAAGTAGCGCGAAAAGGAGGCTAGATCGCCTGCTTCACGGCCTCGATCGCGGCGGCGATGGCCTCTTCCTTGCCGAGCGCGCTGGTGTCGATGACCATTGCATCTTCGGCAGGAATGAGCGGCGCGACCTCACGGTTTCGGTCGCGTTCGTCACGGCGCCGCAGGTCTTCCTGGATCTCTTCCAGCGTCACATCGTCACCGCGGCCGCGCATTTCGAGATAGCGGCGCTGCGCGCGCGCTTCGACGCTGGCGGTGATGAACAGCTTCGCCTCGGCCTCGGGAGCGATGACGGTGCCGATATCGCGGCCGTCGAGGACGGCGCCACCTTCCTGCGTCGCGAAGGCGCGCTGCCTATCGTAGAGCGCCTGGCGGACGGCATTGTGAACCGAGACACGGCTTGCAAGGCCGCCGACTTCCTCGCTGCGGAGGACCGGGTCATCGAGCAGGCTGTCGTCGAAGGCGCAGGCGGCCAGCGCGTCGTCCAGCGAATTGGGCTCTCCGCCGTCACGCGCGCACTGGTATCCCACCGCGCGATAGAGCAGTCCGGTATCGAGATGCGGGAGACCGAAATGCTCGGCCAGCGCCTTGGCAATCGTGCCCTTTCCGCTGGCGGTCGGTCCGTCGACGGCGATGATCATGGTTGGGAGCTCTCAATAAGTGTCCGGCCTGAAGCGGGGGTTGGGTCCGTATTGGTTCGGGCCCTTCTCGCCGGCAGTGAAAACGAAGAACAGGTACATTCCGATCCCGATATAGGGGATGGCAAGGAGGAGGAGCGACCAGGCGCTGAAGCCCGTGTCATGAAGCCTGCGCGCGCTCGCTGCAAGGAAGATGAAAAGTCCCAGCAGCGCGACGACGATCGAGAAAATGTCGGTGCCCACTGCAGCAGCCAGGCCGATCGTCGCGAGGGCGAGGGTGGTGAAAAGCAGGAATTCGCGCCGCGTTGCTCGGCCGTGGAAGTTGAAGAGCAGGTTCTCCCTGCGGATCCGGTCCCAGAAGCGAACGAGCGCCTGCTTCATTGCCCGGAGGTTCTCCGGCGCTCCTTCAGCGCCTTGGCGAGGCCCCAAATCGCAATTGCCGCCCAGAACCCTTCGAGCACCAGGCTCGGCCAGTTGGTGTGGACCAGCAGCGAGACCGTGAGAAGCGCCGCGCCCGTTAGGTTGGTCCCATGGAGGATGAACGGGTTCGGCTCGTCCTTGTGGGTCAGGTAGGCATAGGCCGCGATGATGCAGGCCATGCCGACGAAACCGATCAGGGTGTAGATGTCGAGCTGGTCGGTCACGCGCTTGCTTCCTCGATCAGGTCCATGAAGTTCGGGAAGCTGGTGGCGATGGGCTCGGTGCTGTCGATCTCGACGCCCTCGGCGCTCGCAAGCCCTGCGACCGCCATACTCATGGCAATACGGTGGTCGAGATGGGTGGTGACGGGGCCGCCGCCGGCCAGAGGCTTCCCGCCGCTTCCCTGGATGACGAGGCCGTCATCACGCTCTTCCACTGCGGCGCCTGCCAGCTTCAATGCGGCTGCCATGGCGGCTAGGCGGTCGCTTTCCTTGACGCGAAGTTCTTCGAGGCCGCTGGTGACGGTCGTTCCTTGGGCCATTGCGGCAGCGACGAAGAGCACGGGGAACTCGTCGATCATGCTGGGCGCGATCTCGGGATCGACCTCGATGCCCTTGAGCTGAGCGTGGCGCACACGCAGGTCGGCAACGGGCTCGCCGCCCACTTCGCGGCGGTCAATATACTGGATGTCCGCGCCCATCTGCTCGAGCACGCGGTAGATGCCGTCGCGGGTGGGATTGAGGCCGACATTCTCGATCACGAGGTCGCTGACCGGAACGATACTGGCGGCCACGGCAAAGAATGCCGCCGAGGACGGGTCGCCCGGAACCGTAATGTCGCAAGGTTCGAGGTCGCACGGCCCGGTCACCTTGATGATGCGCTCGCCGTCCGTTTCCTCGACCCGCACCTCGACACCGAAACCGCGCAGCATGCGCTCGGTATGATCGCGGGTCGGGACCGGCTCGATCACCGTGGTCGTTCCCGGCGTGTTGAGACCGGCCAGCAACACCGCGCTCTTCACCTGCGCGGAGGCAACGGGCAGGCGGTAGCTGATCGGGACGGCTGGCTGCATTCCTTCCATGACCAGCGGCAGCGTGCCGCCGGGGGAGGGAGTGAAACTCGCGCCCATTGTCGACAGCGGGTCGATCACGCGGCCCATGGGTCGCTTGGACAGGCTCGCATCGCCCGTGAAAGTCGCCGTGATCCCGTGACTGGCGACGAGGCCCATCAGGAGCCGGGTCGAGGTGCCCGAGTTGCCCATGTCGAGCGCGCCCTCGGGTTGGAGCAGCGTGCCCACGCCGACACCGTCGACGATCCAGTCGTCACCGTCTTTCTCGATGCTTGCACCCATCGCACGCAGGGCAGCGGCGGTGGCGAGCACGTCTTCGCCCTCCAGCAGGCCGGAAATGCGGCTTCGTCCGACAGCGAGCGCGCCGAACATCAGGGCGCGGTGGCTGATCGACTTGTCGCCGGGCACACGAATGCGTCCGGTCAGCGGGCCTCGGGAGGTAAAGCGATGAAGTGTCACGAATGCGTATCCATATGAAGGCCGCGCTTTGACAGCGCACATGGGTTCTGGCAAGGCGCGCGCGCTGTTGATTCCTGCCCAGCAGGTACCCATCAATACAATTACGAATTCACGGCCCTGTCGCACGATGCGCGGGGCGGCAAATCCAAGGATTACACATGGTCAAACCGGAATGGGGCACCAAGCGGACCTGCCCGAACTGCGGCACCCGCTTCTACGATCTTAACAAGGACGATCCCGTCACCTGCATCGAATGCGGTGAAGAGTGGACGCCCGAGCCCGTGCTCAAGTCCAAGCAGCCGATCCTCGCCGAGGAAGAGAAGAAGGACAAGAAGGGCGAAGCCGACAGCGATCTGTCCGGCGACGACGATGACGATCTGGACATCGACATCGACGAAGACGACGATTCGCCCGACAATGAAGTCGATCTTGGCGGTGACGACGACCTCGGTGTCGAAACCAAGTCCAAGGGCGACGACGACGACGCGGACGAAAGCTAATTTAGCTGTTGCATTGCGGCGAGGCCCCTTATATTGGGCGCCTCCCGCAAGGGCGATGCACCTCCCAGGATGCGTCGGTTCGAAAATGGCTCGGGGCCTTAGCTCAGCTGGGAGAGCGCTACAATGGCATTGTAGAGGTCAGCGGTTCGATCCCGCTAGGCTCCACCATTTTCCCGGATTTGATGGTAGCAGGCCGTGGCGACGGCTGCGGCTTGCTTCCACCACACCCGGGATAAAACTTGGGTTTCCATAGGGGTACGCCCCACGCTGGCCGACGAGTTCTCGTCCGCCGGCGTTTTTCGCGTTTATTCGGACCTGATCGGGTTCGGAAGGAGTAGAACAGACATGTTCGACAATCTGTCCGACCGGCTCGGAAACGTCTTTGACAAGCTCAAGGGCCGCGGTGCGCTGACCGAAAGCGACGTGCGCGAGGCCATGCGCGAGGTTCGCATCGCGCTCCTCGAAGCCGATGTCGCGCTCCCCGTCGTCCGCCGCTTCATCGATGCGGTCACCGAGAAAGCGATCGGTTCGGAAGTCCTCAAGTCGGTCACGCCCGGGCAGCAGGTCGTCAAGATCGTCAATGACGAGCTCGTCGAGATGCTCGGCGGCACCGGCGAAGATGCCGAACCGCGCGAACTGAACCTCAACGCCAAGCCCCCGGTCGTCATCATGATGGTCGGCCTGCAGGGCTCGGGTAAGACGACCACGACTGCCAAGCTGGGCAAGCTCCTCAAGGAGAAGCACGGCAAGAAGTCGATGATGGCTTCGCTCGACGTCAATCGTCCGGCTGCGCAGGAACAGCTCAAGGTTCTGGGTGAGCAGGTCGATGTTGCCACCCTGCCGATCGTCCCCGGCCAGCAGCCGGTCGATATCGCGCGCCGCGCGATGGAAGCCGCCAAGCTGCAGGCTGCCGACGTGCTGCTGCTCGACACCGCGGGCCGTCTCCACGTCGACGAAGCACTGATGGCCGAAATGAAGGCGATTTCCACCGTATCGGCACCCACCGAGGTGCTGCTGGTGGTCGACAGCCTGACCGGCCAGGACGCGGTAAACGTCGCGCAGAGCTTTACCGGCGAAGTGCCGCTCACCGGCGTGGTGCTCACCCGCATGGACGGCGATGCACGCGGCGGTGCGGCGCTCTCGATGCGCTATGTCACCGGCAAGCCGGTCAAGTTTGCAGGTACGGGCGAAAAGCTCGACGCGATCGAGGCATTCGATCCTTCGCGCGTTGCCGGCCGTATCCTTGGCATGGGCGATGTCGTCAGCCTCGTCGAGAAGGCTGCCGCCACGATCAAGGAAGAAGAGGCCGAAGCTCTCGCCAAGAAGATGGCGAAGGGCGAGTTCGACCTCGACGACCTGCGCATGCAGCTCAAGCAGATGCAGAACATGGGCGGCCTCGGCGCGCTCGCGGGCATGATGCCGGGCATGAAGAAGGCCAAGGCCGCGATGCAGGCCTCGGGCATGGACGACAAGGTCCTGATCCACATGGACGCGATCATCGGTTCGATGACGCCCAAGGAACGCAAGCGTCCCAAGCTGCTCAACGCGAAGCGCAAGAAGCGCGTGGCAGCAGGGTCAGGCACGCAGGTCCAGGACGTGAACAAGGTGCTCAAGATGCACCAGGAAATGGCCAAGGCCATGAAGCAGATCAAGAAGATGGGCGGCCTCAAGGGTCTCGGCGCGCTGTTCGGCAAGGGCGGCCTCGGCGCCGCGATGCCGGGTCTCGGCGGACCGGGTGGCCCCGGTCCGATGGGCGGCCTTCCTGGTCTTGGAAGCGGCGGGAACGGCCCCTCGGTCGACCCGGACACGCTTCCGCCCGACCTGCGTGACATGTTGAACAAGAAATAATCGAAATTACAGAAATTTACATTCGAAAGGTGAAGTAAAATGGCAGTTGCAATTCGTCTCTCGCGCGGTGGCGCGAAGAAGCGTCCTTACTACCGCATCGTCGTGTCGGATTCGCGCAGCCCGCGTGACGGCAAGTACCTGGAGCAGATCGGCACCTACAACCCGATGCTGCCGAAGGATTCGGGCGAGCGCGTGAAGCTCGACGAAGACCGTGCACGTCACTGGCTGTCGGTCGGCGCGACCCCGTCGGACCGCGTCCACCGCTTCCTCGACGCCGCCGGCATCCTCGAGCGTGCGCCGAAGAACAACCCGAAGAAGGGTGAGCCGGGCGAAGCCGCCAAGGAACGCGCTGAAGAGAAGGCCGCCAAGGCCGCTGAAGCTGAAGAAGCTGCCAAGGCTGCTGAAGAAGAAGCCCAGAACGCTGAAGCTGCTGAAGCCGAAGCTCCGGCTGAAGAAGCAGCTGCTGAAGAAGCTCCGGCCGAAGAAGCTGCAGCTGAAGAAGCACCGGCTGAGGAAGCCGCTGAAGAAGACAAGGGCGAGTAATCTCTCCCATGCAGGACAAGCCCGTCACGCTGGCCGCCGTCACCGGTGCGCATGGCGTGGCGGGCGAAGTCCGTCTGAAGCTGTTCGGGGAGGGGCTTGAGGGCCTCAAACCCCACAAGAGCTTCAATGAGGGCGCACTGACGCTTTCCAAGGTCCGCAGCGACAATAAGGGCGGCGCCATCGCGCGCTTTGCCGAAGTTGCAGACCGCAATGCAGCCGAGGCCCTGCGCGGCACTGTGCTGACCGTCCCCCGCAGCGCGCTTCCCGCGCTCGAAGAGGGCGAATTCTACTATTCCGACCTGCTGGGCCTGCCTGTCGTTACCGATGCCGGTGACGAGGTCGGCCGTGTCTGCGCAGTCGAGAATTTCGGCGCGACCGAGATCGTCGAGATCGAAAAACCTGACGGCAAGAAATTCATGGTCCCGCTGACCGAGCAGGCGGTTCCCGGCTGGGATGCCGAGAAACTGACCCTCAACGCCGATTTCGTCGACTAGCGACGCAGCGGCATCTTCTCGGCGAGCCGGTTGCGGATCGTCGTCGAGGCAATCCCCGCCTGGCCCATCGCCGCGCTGATCTGGTCGAGCCCGACCACCACGTCGCCTGCCGCGAAGAGGCCGGGGACGCTGGTCTCGTAGTGGTCGTCGACCTCGATGCAGTCGCCATCGCTGACCTTGGCGCCGCATTTCCTCGCAAGGCCCGAGCGCACGACCGACCCGAGCGCGGGATACATGGAATCGAACGCCATCCGGCCCTCATCGGTGTCGAACGCGATCCGGTCTCCGTCGATGGCGAAGCCACCGCACGGTCCCTCGACACAGGCGATCCCCGCGTCGTCGAGCGCCTTGCTGCATTGCTCCGAAAGCTCATGCGCGCCCTCGGGCGAGACCAACGTAATGTCATCGGTGAATGTGCGGATGAACTGCGCCTCGGCAGTGCCGTGGTCTCCGGTGCCGATCACCGCGACCTTCCTGTCGGTCACCTCGTAGCCGTCGCAGACGGGGCAATATCGTATGAGACCGCGCGACAAGGCTTCATCGTGCAGTTGGTCCTCGATGCCCTCGGGCCGGTTGTTGACCACGCCGGTGGCCAGCAGGACCGTGCGGGCACGGAAGGTCTCATCGCCGCAGGTGACGGTGAAGCATTCGTCGGGCTTGGCGAGGTCGGTCACCCGCTTCGGCTCGCGCATTGCCCCGTATTTCGCCGCCTGTTCGCGCATGCGTTCGAGCAGCTCGTTCCCGTTGATACCCTCGGGAAAGCCCGCATGATTATGGCTCTTCGGGATCCAGCTGGCGCGGCTGGTGCCGCAGTCGAACAGGCGGATGTCGAGGTGGTAGCGCGCGAGGTAGATCGCAGCGGTTAGGCCTGCCGGGCCTGCGCCCACGATGATGCAATCGTCGATATTCTCGCTCATGCTACCGTGAACGCGCGGGATGGCCAAGCGGTCCTGCCCGCGCTAACCGCTTGGGCCCATGAGCACTTTGAAAGTCGCCATCGTCCAGGCCGCCCCGATACCGCTCGCCATCGGCGACGGGATCGAGAAGGCCGTCCGCCTTGCGCGCGAGGCCGTGGAGGGCGGGGCGCAGCTTGTAGCTTTCGGCGAGACCTTCCTCGGTGGCTATCCGCTGTGGCTCGACGAGGCGCCCGGCGCGGCGCTGTGGGACCATCCCGGCACCAAGGCGCTGCACCGCATCCTGCTCGAACAGGCGGTGGTGGCGAATGACGAGCGACTGCTGCCGCTGCAGGAACTTTGCGACGAGAGCGGCGCAGTCATCAGCATCGGCACGCACGAGCGGGTGCGGCAGAGCCTCTACAACAACCAGATGACTTTCCGGCCCGGACTGCCAGTGCTCGACCACCGCAAGCTCGTGCCCACGCATGGCGAGCGATTGGTCTGGATGCGCGGCGATGGCTCGACGCTGGGTGTGCACCAGGCGGAGTGGGGCAAGGTCGGCTCGCTTATCTGCTGGGAGCACTGGATGCCCTTGGCGCGCGCAGCGATGCACAACCTCGGCGAGAGCGTCCATGTGGCGGCATGGCCCACCGTGCGCGAGGAATATGCGCTCGCCTCGCGGCACTATGCGATGGAAGGCCGCTGCTTCGTGCTGGCGGCAGGGCTGGTGCAGGCAAAGGACGATCTGTTTGACGGGCTTGACCGCGCCGGTGGAGACGCGGCGGCGAAAGACCTGATCGAGGCGATCGAGGGCGAGGCGCTCAATCGCGGCGGCTCGATGATCATCGCACCCGATGCGCGGATCGTCGCGCAGGCAGGTGAGGGAGAAGAGACGCTATTTGCCGATCTCGATCTCGGTGAGATCGGGCAAGGGCTGGCAAGCCTCGATACTGACGGTCACTATTCGCGACCTGATGTGTTCGAATTGAGGATCGATACCGGTGCAAAGGACGGCGTGAGTTGGCGGTAGCTACTAAATTGGTTGAAGCACCTTCGATGGAGCATGGCTGCTACGATTGCGGTCTTTTGGACGGCACGCCAGCCCGTGACTCGCTGGTCGATTTTATGCTGGTCGCGCCTGTCTGGATCATTGCTGCATTCATTGCCTTCCGGGCGTTCCAGCTATTGCGCGAGAAACTGAACGCAAATCGCAGGCGTAGTCAGGACGGTTTCGAATGACCTTCTCCGCCACCATCCTCACCCTTTACCCCGAGATGTTTCCCGGGCCGCTGGGCGTGTCGCTTGCGGGCAAGGCGCTCGATCGGGGGGACTGGTCTTGCGAGACCGTCCAGATCCGCGATTTTGCCACGGACAAGCATCGCACGGTCGATGATACGCCGGCTGGCGGTGGGGCGGGCATGGTGCTCAAGGCCGATGTCCTTGGCCCCGCTATCGAAAGCGTGGGCGAGGGCAGGCCGATCCTCGCCATGACCCCGCGCGGCAGGCCGATCAGCCAGGCGCGTATTCGCGAGATCGCGGCCGGGCCCGGCGTCGCCATCCTTTGCGGACGTTTCGAGGGCTTCGACGAGCGGATTTTCGAGCATTATCCGCAGATCGAGGAGGTGAGCCTTGCCGATATCGTCCTGTCGGGCGGAGAGACTGCCGCGCTGGCCATACTCGACGCTTGCATTCGGCTGCTTCCCGGAGTAATGGGCGCGCCCGATAGCGGAGTCGAGGAGTCCTACGAGAACGGGCTCATCGAATATCCGCAATACACCCGACCTCAGGAATGGGAAGGGCGCACGATCCCTGAAGTGCTGCGATCGGGGGATCATGCGAAGATCGCTGCTTGGCGCAAGGCAAGGAGCGAGGAAGACACTCGGTTACGCAGGCCGGACCTTTGGGATCGCTATAGTGGCGATCGGGACCAGTCTGCCTCTGGCGCGCGGCGAAAAGATTAGGGAATTGGTTCGATGAACCTCATTCAGCAGCTCGAAGCGGAAGCTATCGAGAACCTCGGTAAGGACGTTCCGGAATTTCGTGCCGGCGACACCGTTCGTGTCGGCGTGAAGGTCAAGGAAGGCAACCGCGAGCGTATTCAGAATTTCGAAGGCGTTGTCATTGCCCGCTCGAACCGCGGCATGGGCAGCAACTTCACTGTCCGCAAGCTTTCGTTCGGTGAAGGCGTGGAGCGTGTGTTCCCGCTGTACTCGCCGATCGTCGACAGCATCACCGTAGTCCGCCGCGGCGTGGTGCGTCGTGCGAAGCTCTACTACCTGCGCGGCCGCACCGGCAAGCGCGCGCGTATCGCGGAACGCCGCGACAACGCGCCCAAGGCGTAAGCTTCTCGCAACAGCGAAAAATCGAAGGGCGGTCCTCACGGGCCGCCCTTTTCGATTCCGCGTTTCGAATATCTGGAAGCTAGCCCAGAACGAAATAAGGGCGGCGTTCCTGAAAACGCCGCCCCAAGCCCGAAACGAAATAAGGGCGGCGTTCCTGAAAACGCCGCCCTTGTCACGTGGGGATCATGATAGGGCCGGAATTGGCCCGCTCTTGATGCCTCGGGGAAGCCTGTGAGCCGGAAAGGGCCTCCCGTTGACAAGACATGTTCTGGCAGCCGCTTCTTAAGAGGATTTAAGGAAGCGCACTTAACCCGAAATTAGGCATAAAAACTTTTGCGACCATGCTCCGTCTTGCAATCGGGGCGAGGCATTGCGAGGACGCGGCGACACGATTTTCGGGAGAGAACATGAAATCGCTTCGTCTCGCCGCTGCCCTCGCGCTCGGTACCAGCCTCGTCTCGCCGGCCATGGCAGACCATCACGCAAATTCGCAGGAGACTGCCGCCATGGACCTTACCTTCGAGCGCGTTTTCGCATCGCCCGATCTCGACGGGCCGAGCCCGCGCCAGGCGAAGCTTTCGCCCGATGGCCGCTACCTCACTGTCCTGCGCAACCGCAAAGAGGATCTCTCGCGTTATGACCTCTGGGCATACGACCGCGAGACGAGCGAATGGTCGATGCTGGTCGACAGCGAAGCGCTGGGCACGGGCCGCGAGCTGTCCGAGGACGAGAAGATGCAGCGCGAACGTGCGCGCGTCGGCAGCCTCAAGGGCATCATCTCCTACCAGTGGACCTCCGACGGTACCGGCGTACTCGTCCCGCTCGACGGCGATCTCTACCTCGCGCGGATCGACGGTGATGTGGTGCGGCTGACCGATACCGAGGAAAGCGAACTCAACCCCTCGCTGTCGAATAAGGGCAAGTATGTCTCCTTCGTCCGCGACCGCCAGCTGTGGGTTGGCGAAGTCGGCGGCGAGGCTACCCCGATCACGCCCAAGGAAGGCGACACGATCCGCTGGGGTGAGGCCGAGTTCGTCGCGCAGGAGGAAATGAGCCGTCTCACCGGATATTGGTGGGGACCCAATGATCAGCGGATCGCTGTCCAGCGGACCGATGAGAGCCCCGTGGGCATCGTCACCCGCGCCGCCATCGGGGCTACGGGGACAAAGGTCTTCGATCAGCGCTATCCGGTGGCCGGATCGGACAACGCGATTGTTGAGCTGTTCCTGATGGACCCGGATGGCAGCAACCGTGTGAAGGTCGATCTCGGCGAGAACACCGATATCTATGTGGCCCGTGTCGATTGGGCTCCGGACGATTACCTCTATGTCCAGCGTCAGAACCGCGAGCAGACTATCCTCGAGATGCTCAAGGTTGATCCTGCGACGGGTGCAAGCGAAGTGATTTTCACCGAGAATGCTGCGGTCGACGACTACTGGATCAATCTATCCGACAACTACAAATTTCTGAATAATGGCTCGCTGATCTGGTGGTCGGAACGAGATGGCTATGGCCACCTCTATCTCCTCAAGGACGATAAGTGGCACCAATTGACCAGCGGCTCGTGGGTGGTCACCAAACTACTCGGCTACAATTCCGATGCTGGGCGACTCTACTTTCAAGCCAATGCTGACGGGGTGTTGGAGCAGCACATCTACGCTCTGGACATGTCCTGCGACCCACACTGCGTCGAACGACTGACCGAAGTGGGCTACACCCACTCTGCCAGCATGGACGGCAAGGGCCAGACGCTCCTGATTTCGCGCTCCAACGACGATACTCCGCCGCAGAGCTATATCGCCGATGCGACCGGCAAGCGTCTTGCGTGGATCGAGGAGAACGCGCTCGACGGCGACCATCCCTATGCGCCGTTCCTCGCCAGCCACCGGCCGACGAAATACGGCACCATCCCCGCAGAAGACGGCACGCCGCTCTACTGGGAGATGATCACGCCCGAGATGGAGCCGGGCAAGAAGTACCCGGTCTATTTCTACCACTACGGCGGGCCGGGTCCGCAGATCGTCAACAAGGGCTGGAACGGCGCGCTGCGTCAGGCGATCGTCGACAAGGGCTACATCTGGTTCGCGCTCGACAATCGCGGCAGCGCCAATCGCGGCGTGGCTTTCGAACAGCCGATCTACCGCGCCATGGGCGGGGTCGAGGTGCGCGACCAGAAGGCGGGTGCCGAATACCTCAAGACGCTCGATTTCGTCGATCCGGACAAGATCGCGATCGATGGCTGGTCCTATGGCGGATACTTGACGTTGAAGCAGCTGCAGGCCGATCCGGGGCTTTACGCGGCCGGCATCTCGGGCGCTCCCGTGACCAAGTGGGAGCTCTACGACACCCACTATACCGAGCGTTTCATGGGCACGCCGCAGGATGACGCGGAAGCCTACGAGAAGGCCTCCGCCATCCCCGATGCGACCAGGATCGTCGATCCGCTGCTGCTGATCCACGGCATGGCCGACGACAATGTGGTGTTCGAGAATGCGACCGAGATCATCTCGGTCATGCAGGAAGCGAACGTGCCCTTCGAGATGATGCTCTATCCCGGCTACACGCACCGCGTGTCGGGCGAGCAGATTTCGCCGCACCGCTACAACACCGTGTTCCGCTTCCTCGAAAGCCACGGTGTGACCCCGCCGGAGTGACGCTTTAGCGCCCGCAATCGAATGTGCGCTTGCGGGCGCGGCGGCAATCGCTATCTCGGCGGCGAATACTGATTGGAGAAATGCAGTGGGTTATCGTGTTGCCGTAGTCGGCGCGACCGGGAATGTCGGACGCGAAATGATGCAGGTCCTTGCCGAGCGCGAGTTCCCCTGTGACGAGGTTGCGGCGGTCGCGAGTTCGCGGTCACACGGCACCGAAGTCGAATTCGGCGACACGGGCAAGATGCTCAAGTGCAAGAACATCGAGCATTTCGACTGGTCGGGTTGGGACATCGCGCTGTTTGCGGCGGGCAGCGGTCCGGCCAAGGAATATGCGCCCAAGGCGGCGGCTGCCGGTTGCGTCGTGATCGACAACAGCTCGCTCTACCGCATGGACCCCGACGTGCCGCTGATCGTGCCCGAGGTGAACCCGGATGCGATCCACGACTACAAGAAGCGCAACATCATCGCCAATCCCAACTGCTCGACGGCGCAGCTGGTCGTGGCACTGAAGCCGCTGCACGATGCGGCGACGATCAAGCGCGTCGTCGTCTCGACCTACCAGTCGGTTTCCGGCGCGGGGAAGGCGGGCATGGACGAGCTGTTCCAGCAGAGCCGCGCGATCTTCGTCGGCGACCCGATCGAACCGGTGAAGTTCACCAAGCAGATCGCCTTCAACGTCATCCCGCACATCGACGTGTTCATGGACGATGGTTCGACCAAGGAAGAATGGAAGATGGTGGTCGAGACCAAGAAGATCCTCGACCCCAAGATCAAATTGAACGCCACCTGCGTACGTGTACCGGTCTTCGTCGGCCATTCGGAAAGCGTGAACATCGAGTTCGAAAGGGAACTCTCTGCCGAGCAGGCGCAGGAAATCCTGCGCGAGGCTCCCGGCATCATGCTCATCGATAAGCGCGAAGACGAAGGGTATGTCACCCCGGTCGAAAGCGCCGGCGACAGCGCCACCTACATCAGTCGCGTGCGCGACGATCCGACGGTCGACAATGGCATCGCGCTCTGGTGCGTGTCGGACAACCTTCGCAAGGGGGCAGCGCTCAATGCGGTGCAGATCGCGGAACTCCTCGGGCGCGAGTGCCTTAAGAAGGGATGATCAAGAAGACATTCCTTCTCGCCCTGCCACTTGCACTGGGCGCTTGTGGTTCGCCGCAAGAGAGCGAGGACCCAGCGACGCAATCCGATGAGGTCTGGGACACCGCTACCCTCGTGGTCGGCGAGAACGGCATGCAAAAGCGATACGGCAATGGAATGGGCTTTGCGAGGTTCGGAGGCTCAAGGGAGTCTGCCGACAAGTTGCTTGAGGTCGCTTTCGAAACGGTGCCCGAGAAAAGCTCGAGTGAGGAATGCGGCGCTGGCCCCATGGAGTTCAGCGGCGTGGGCCCACTCCAGGTCGCGTATCAGGACGACAGGTTCGTCGGCTGGTTCTTGCGTGAATCCGACGATGTCATGACCATCGACGGGGTGCAGCCGGGGGTTACAAAGCTGTCCGATCTCAAACAGGATTTCGAGGTTCGCGAAATCGACTCCACGCTTCCCGGGGAGTTCGAGTTCACCACCAGTAGCTACGGCACAATTCGCGGCTTCAGCGAGGGTGACGAAATCACCGCGCTTCAGGCAGGAATGAGCTGCTTCTTCCGTTAAGCGGCTTCGGATGTATAACTGCGGTCCATGACCCTGACCGCAGAACTCTATTTCAGCTTCCGTTCGCCCTACAGCTATCTCTCGGTGGGCCGCTATCGCGCGATGACCGAGGAGTACGACCTCAACATCGCGCTGAGACCGGTCTACCCGCTCGCCATCCGCCAGCCCGATTTCTTCGAGCGTAACCACCCGAACTGGATCGGCTACACCATGCGCGACATGATCCGCGTGGCGGCTTTCCACGGGATACCCTTCGGCGCACCGAAGCCCGATCCGATCATCCAGGACATGACAACGCGCCAGATTGCGGAGGACCAGCCGTATATCCGCCGCGTCACGCGCATGGGGCAGGCAGCCGCACGGCGCGGTGCGGGTCTCGTCTTCGCGCATGAGGCGGGCCGGATGATCTGGGGCGGACAGGAAAACTGGCACGAGGGCGGCCATCTTGAGCGTGCGATCGAGGCAGCGGGCCTCGGCGTCGAGGAAATCATCGCCGAGGTGCAAAGCGAGAGTGAAGCGCTCGACGCGGAAATCGCGGCCAACCAGGAAGAGCTGGAAAAGGCAGGGCACTGGGGCGTGCCCACATTGGTATTCGACGGCGAGCCCTTTTTCGGGCAGGACCGCATCGAAATGGTGAAATGGCGCATGGAGCAAGGGGGGCTTGCCAAGCGATGACGGGTAGGACGACGCAGGGAGGAGGGTGCCAGTGCGGGCGAATTCGCTACACGGCTACCTATCATCCCGACGGCGCCTACCTGTGCCATTGTCGCATGTGCCAGCGCGCTACCGGCGGCGTCTCGATCGCCTTCATGAGCCTGCCGAAGACCAACCTACAGTGGGAAACCCAGCCCGAGTGGTACGCGAGCTCGACCTTCGCCAAGCGTCCCTTCTGCCAAGAATGCGGCACGCCGCTTGGCTTTGCCTTCGACGAGGGCGACGACATGGATATCGCGATCGGCACGCTTGACGATCCCTACGGCCTCGAGCCGCAGTGGCACTTCGGTGTCGAGCGCATGCACGAGGCATGGATCGACACCTCACACCTCCCGCACAAGCGGGCCGACGAGAGCGAACAGCTGGTCAACAGATGGAAAGACAGCAACGGCTGCATGCCCGAATGAAGACCGAACACTTCGAAAGCTTCGACGGGACACGCCTTGCCCTTCATCGTGTCGGTGAGGGGCGGCCATTCGTGCTGCTCCATGGCCTGTTCTCCAGCGCCGAAATGAACTGGATCAAGTGGGGCCACGCAGAGCGCATCGCTCGCGAGGGGTTCGAGGTGCTGATGCTGGACTTCCGCGTCCACGGCGAAAGCGAAGCGCCCCGCCAGCCGGAAGCTTATCCGCAAAACGTGCTGGTGCGCGATGTGGCGGCGCTGGTCGAGCATCTCGCGCTCGACGACTATGACTTGGGCGGCTTCTCGCTTGGCGCGCGGACCTCGCTTCATGCTGTTGCTCACGGCGTTCTCGAGCCGGCCCATCTCGTGATCGGCGGCATGGGCACTGCAGGGCTCGGCGAATGGGCGAAGCGTTCGGCCTATTTCAAGCGCGTGATCGACGAGTTCGACACGATCCCGCGCGGCGATCCGGCCTATTTCTCGATGCAGTTCCTGAAGTCGCAGGGCGTCGACCGGGTAGCAGCGCGGCTGCTACTCGACACGATGCCCGATCTCGATCTTTCGATGCTCTCCAATATCACCATGCCGACGCTGGTGGTTTGCGGCGACGAAGACCGCGACAACGGCTCCGCCGCCGAGCTGGCTGCAGCGATTGCGGGGGCGGACTTCGTCGAGGTGCCCGGCACGCATATGGGCAGCGTGACCAAGCCCGACCTCGGCAATGCCATCGCCGAGTGGCTGGCGGCGCATAAATGACGCTGCGCCGCGCCTTCCTGTGGTTCTGGGTCGGTGGGCTGGTTCTCTTCGCCATCGTCATCGCATTGGGCATGCCGCTCGTGCTGACCGAGGTGCCTGGCGGCATACTCGATCATCAGGCTGCAGGCACTGCCGTAGAGGTCGACCGGATACAGGCGGCGTGGCGCTCTGCGGGGCTCTGGAACCAGGCGGCAATCGCGATGGCGGGCGACCTCGTTTTCATCGGTGTCTACGGTGTCGGATGCGTGCTGGGCGGCCGATATTTCCGGCGCGAAGCAAGCGGTTGGCTTCGTCATTGCGGCAGCGCCGCGCTGATTGCCGGGATCGCTTTCCTCGCGACCGACTATGCCGAGACTATCTCCCAATTCATCCAGCTCATGAGCTTCGAAGGCGATGATGGCCTGGCCGGCCTTGCAGCCACAGTGCGGCCCATCAAGGTCGCGAGCTGGATCGTCGCCACGCTTGCCATCCTCGCAGCATTGCTCGGCGGGTGGCGACAGCGCCGTTCCGCTTGATTAAGCGCCGCTGCCGGTGCAATCGGCTTACATTGCAGAATAACCCCTTTCGGGAAGAGGAAATACGATGAAGTTTGCTACCGTTGCCCTGTCCGCGCTCGCCGTTTCGCTGGCCGCCTGTTCGCCGGCAAACACCCAGCGCGTGGCAAGCACGCCTGCCGCACCCGTTGCTGCCGAAGATCCCTTTCCGATGACGCCCGAGGGCGCTGCCGACTGGGTGGCGATGGTCGAAAAGGACATGTTCGACTTCTCTGTCGAATACGGCCGCGTGCTGTGGCTCAATTCGACCTACATCGTGCACGACAGCAACATGCTCGCGGCGAAATACGGCGCCGAGGCGACCGAGAAATCGGTGACTTACGCCAACAAGGCCGCCGAATATGCCCGTGTGCCTGGCCTCGACCCCGAAGTTTCGCGCAAGCTCGACATGCTACGAAATTCGATCGTCATGCCTGCGCCGGTGCGTGATGGCGCGGCAGCCGAACTCGCCAGCATCTCGACCGATCTCGGTTCGCAATACGGGCAGGGCCGCGGCACGCTCGATGGCGAGGAAATCAACGGCTCGGACATCGAAGCGGCAATGGGCGACCTCGACCTGACGCCGGAACAGAAGGCCGAGATGTGGGAGAGCTGGCACAACAATGTCGGCGCCCCGATGCGCACCGATTACCTGCGCATGATCTCGATCGCCAACGAAGGCGCGCAGGAGCTCGGCTTCGACGATCTGGGCGCGATGTGGCGTTCGAACTACGACATGGACCCCGACCAGTTCGCCGCCGAGACCGAGCGGATGTGGCAGGAAGTGAAGCCGCTTTACATGGCGCTGCACACCTATGTCCGTGGCAAGCTCAACGAGAAGTACGGCGACGACGTGCAGCCCGCGAACGGCCCGATCCGTGCCGACCTGCTCGGCAATATGTGGGCGCAGGAATGGGGCAATATCTATCCGCTCGTCGCGCCCGAGGGTGCGGGCGACATCGGTTACGACCTTACCGAGCTGATCGAGCAGAAGGGCTACGACGAAAAGCAGATGGTGCGCGTGGGCGAAGACTTCTTCTCCTCGCTCGGTTTCGAGCCGCTGCCCGAGACCTTCTGGGAGCGCAGCCAGTTCACCAAGCCGGCTGATCGCGAAGTGGTCTGCCATGCCAGCGCATGGGACGTGGACAATGTCGACGACCTGCGCATCAAGATGTGCATCAAGCGCAACGCGGATGACTTCATCACCATCCACCACGAGCTTGGCCACAACTATTACCAGCGCGCCTACAACCAGCAGGACTACCTGCATTTGAACGGCGCGAACGACGGCTTCCACGAAGCCATCGGCGACATGATCGCGCTGTCGATCACGCCCGAGTACCTCGTCCAGATCGACATGCTCGATCCCGGCCAAGTGCCGAGCGCGGACAAGGATATCGGCCTGCTGCTGCGCCAGGCGATGGACAAGATCGCCTTCCTGCCTTTCGGCCTGATGGTCGACCGCTATCGCTGGGGCCTGTTCGACGGGTCGATCCCCGCTGATGGCCTCAATGCCGGCTGGAACGACCTGCGCCTCGAATACCAGGGCATCACCCCGCCGGTCGCGCGTGACGAGAGCCAGTTCGATGCGGGCGCGAAGTACCACATCCCGGGCAACGTGCCGTACACGCGCTACTTCCTCGCGCGCATCCTGCAGTTCCAGTTCTACAAGGCCGCTTGCGACCAGGCGGGCTGGGAAGGGCCGCTGCACCGCTGCTCGTTCTACGGCAACGAGGAAGTCGGCAAGAACCTCAATGCCATGCTCGAAATGGGCGCCAGCAAGCCCTGGCCCGACGCGCTCGAAGCCTTCACAGGCGAGCGCCAGATGAGCGGCAAGGCGATGGCCGAGTACTTCGCGCCGCTCAAGGCATGGCTCGACGAGCAGAACGAAGGCATGGAGCAGGGCTGGTGATGATCGCTCGCGCAGGCTGGCTGGCGCTGCCGCTGCTGGCGGCCTGCGCCCCTGTTTCCGACGAACCGACCCCCGCACCGAGCGAGAGCGAAGTCTCCGGGTCGCTCTTCGTCGCGGGCAAGTTCGGCAACACGCTCGCCAAGGTCGACCTTGCGACCGGCGAGGAAGTGCTGCGGGTGGACAGCTGCGCCAACCCGCACGAACTGGCGACCTCTCCCGACGACCAGCACGTCGCGCTGGCCTGTTATGGCGGGACCACGGTCGACATCTTCCGCACGAGCGACTTGCAGAGGGTGAAGAGCATCGAGCTTGGCGAGAATGCTAGGCCGCATGGCATCGTTTGGCACGAGAACGGACATCTTTACGCCACGGCGGAGGGTCGCCAGTCGGTGTTCTGGATCCGTAATCCGCTGGGCGAAGTCGACACGTTCGAATTCTCGACCGGCAAGCAGGGTAGCCACATGATTGCCGTCTCACCCGATGCCCAGCATGCCTGGACGACCGATCTCGGCTCGAAGACGGTGACCCGCATTGATCTCGTAACCCGCCGATCACCCATGTCGGCGACGATCGGCGAAGAGCCCGAGGGCATCGCGCTGACGCCCGACGGCGAGACGCTGTGGGTTTCGGCGCGCGGCTCCGACATGGCCTATGCGCTCGAACCGCAGAGCCTCAAGCGCATCAAGGACGTGCCGGTGGGTGATTTCCCCCTGCGCATCGTTCTGAGGCCGCAGGGTGACTACGCGGTCACCTCCGACCTTGCCGATGGCGGTCTGTCGGTGATCGACACGGCCACCGGCGCGATGGTGCGCTCGATCGCCGTATCGAGCCGCGAGGAGGCGGAGGCGAAGACACAGGTCACGATCCTGTTTTCGCCCGATGGCGAGCGGATCTACGTGGCCGAAACCATGGCCAACACCATCGCCGAGGTCGATTTCGAGACCGGTGAGGTGCTGCGCCGCCTGCCGGGCGAGGGCGGGGGCGACGGGATCGCGATCATCGAATGAGTAAACCACCGAAAACACTACCGGTCGTCGGCTGGCGCGAGCTTGTCCACCTGCCAGAGCTCGGCCTGCACGCCATCCCCGCCAAGATCGACACTGGCGCTCGCACGTCGTCGCTGCACGGCGAGGTGATCGAGGAATTCGAGCGTGACGGCGAGAAGTATGTTCGCTTCGCGGTGGATTTCGAACAGCAACATGTCCGCCAGGTCTGCGAGGCCGTGCATGTCGACGTACGCGGCATCACCAGCTCCAATGGCGAGACTCAGTACCGCTATGTCATCAAGTCGCCGTTGAAGATCGGCGATGTCGAATTCCGCGCCGAGATCAGCCTCGCCGATCGGAGCGACATGAAATTCCCCATGTTGATCGGCCGCTCCTCACTGCGCCGTCGCTTTGTCGTGGATTCAGGATATTCCTGGCTGCAAACGCCAGAAATGAAGGTCAAGAAAGGCCACAAACCATGAAAATCGCCATGCTTGCCCGCAACCCTAACCTCTATTCGCACAAGCGACTTGTAGAGGCTGCGGAAGAGCGCGGGCATCAGCTCGACATTCTCAATACCACGCGTTGCACAGTGCATATTGCAAGCCATCGGCCCGAAGTGTTCTACAATGGCGAGGCCTGCGTGGGCTATGATGCGGTGATCCCGCGTATCGGCGCCTCGATCACCAATTACGGCCTCGCGATCCTCCGCCAGTTCGAGATGCGCGGCTGCTGGCCGCTGAACGAGAGCGTTGCCATCGGGCGCAGCCGCGACAAGCTGCGTTCGATGCAGATTCTTGCCAAGCATGGCCTCGGCCTGCCGCTGACGGCCTATGCCAACGATCCCAAGCAGGCCGAGGAGATCATCAAGGCGGTCAAGGGCCCGCCGGTGGTCATCAAGCTGCTCGAGGGCACACAGGGCATCGGCGTGGTGCTTGCGGAGACGATGTCTTCAGCCAAGTCGGTCATCGAGGCCTTCCGCGGGGCCAATGTGAACATCCTGGTGCAGGAATTCATCAAGGAAGCGGGCGGAACCGACATCCGCGCCTTCGTGGTCGGTGGCAAGGTCGTCGCCGCGATGAAGCGCACCGGTGCGGCGGACGATTTCCGCAGCAACCTCCACCGCGGTGGAAGTGCCGAGCTGGTGAAGATCACGCCCGCCGAGCGCGCTACGGCAGTGGGGGCGGCCAAGCGCATGGGCCTCAACGTATGCGGCGTCGACATGCTGCGTTCGAACCACGGGCCGGTGATCATGGAGGTGAACTCGTCGCCCGGGCTCGAAGGCATCGAAAACGCGACCGGCAAGGACGTCGCCGGGATGATCATCGACTACATGGCCGCCAACGCGAAGGTCGGGAAGACGAAGACCAAGGGGAAGGGCTGATCTGCCTCGGCACTTTTGCGCATGTCATGCCTTGATAGGGCATGGACGAAACTGCTGACTGGTTCGGAAACTGGAACGACATCGCCGATACGGCGGTGTCGGCCGTATTGTTTTACATTTTCATCGTCTTCCTTGTCCGGCTGACCGGCAAGCGATCGACTTCGCAGCTCAACAACTTCGACTGGATCATCAACATCACGGTGGGCAGCCTAGCCGCGTCGGGCATCCTGCTCGACAGCGTTCCTGCGCTGCGCGCACTGGTCGCGATCTCGGTCATCATGGCGCTGCAATACCTGCTCACCAGGGCGGTGCTGAAATTCGACTGGCTGGCGCAGCTGATCAAGGCATCGCCCACCATGCTGACGCACAAGGGCGAGTATCTCGACGAGGCGATGCGCGAGACCCGCATTTCGGAAGAGGAAATCTGCAGTGCGCTGCGCGAACACGGTCTGACCGATCCGGCCGATGCAAACTGGGTCGTGTTGGAAACCGACGGGCGAATGACGGTGATCCCGCGAAAGGAGCTCGCCCTGCAGGACGCCGAGACGATGGGTAATGTCGATGCGCCTGCCGACATCCGCGAAAAAGACACGGCCTGAACCGCGTGAATGGCTAGGCGTTGCGTGCCATCAAGCCGCCATCGACCGGGATCACTGCACCAGTGATGTAGCTCGCCGCCGGTAGCACCAGCGAGAGCGCAACCTGCGCCACTTCCTCGGGTTCGCCGTAGCGCCTCAAGGCTGTGCGACGCTTGGCGAAGATGGTCTTGTGCTCCTCGGGTACGGCTTCGGTCATGGCAGTGCGGATGGGGCCGGGGCAGATGCAGTTCACCGTGATGCCCTCGGGGCCTAGATCTACCGCGAGCCCGCGTGTGAGGCCGGTCACGCCGGTTTTTGCAGCGACATAGGGCGTATCGCCCGGCGTCGCTCCGAGACCTTCGGTAGAGGCGAAGTTGAGGATGCGGGGCGCATCGCTCTGGCGCAGGTGAGGTAAGGCAGCGCGCACCATTCGCTGGTGCGAGGTCAGCATCACGGCGAGCGCACGGTGCCAGATTTCCTCGTATTCCTCGCCCGCATCGAGCGCGCAGAACGCCGATATGCCCGCGTTGTTCACCAGGATGTCGATGCCGCCGAAGTCTTCGGCGATCTGTCCAACGACCGTTTCGATCGCCTCCTTGTCCGAAACATCGAGCGCGTAGGCACGGGCGTTGTCGCCGCATTCCTTCGCGACAGCTTCGCAAGCAGCACGGTCGAGATCAGTGACCGCGACCCTTGCTCCCTCCGATGCGAAAAGCCGAGCCATGGCGCGCCCCATGCCACTCGCTGCGCCGGTTATTATCGCGACGCGGCCAGCTATCGAGCGTTCTGGATTCACAGCTTTATTCATGGCTTCTCCTCCACCTGGAGCAGCCTTATCACGCATATTGTTGGTGGTGGGAAGCGCAAGGCTACCGGCCTTTCGCTTGCCCTTATTCTGCGGCCATCCTCAGCAACGCGATCTCTTCGCGCAGGCGGGCAAGTTCCATCTCGTAGAGCCGCGTGCAGTCGAGCCGGGCAGGCTTTTCACCAAGAGGGATGGTGACCCTTACATAGACCAGCCCTCGCTGGTCGCGCTCGGGGCTATAGTAGCGCAGAGGATTGTCAGTCTCCGGTAGCGGGCTTGCGGCGCTTCCGGCGACGCCCATGTCGAGATAAGCGCCGTTCGAATTCATCGACTGTCGACAGCGCGTGCCGCTCGCCGTCTCGATCGAGTCCTCGCCGCCTGTCCCGTGGGGCGCTGAAGGAAGGTAGACACCTTGCGATTGCGCGCCGGCTTGCGTGCTAGCGAGCAGGGCGCAGGCGACGAGCGCCGAGTTTCGAACAAACGCGTGCATGGACGGTAACCCTCCTTTCCTCGATCCGCTCCGCGCACAGGCGGAAGTTCACTTCTTCGCCTGGGAAAAGCCCGTCGACGATTACCAGGATGCGGCGATGGGCCCCTGATGCGATTGTTGCGGTGGAAGGATGGATGGTGACGCGACCCGGTGCGATGCCGCTGTCTTCCTCCACGAAGACCCGGAAGTTGTGCGCGGTGCGGTAGGGGTTGCTTACCGTCAGGTAGAGCCCCTTGCGTTCGCTGGAGGTGATACCGCTCTTTTCCAGCGGACCCAGCCCGACGGCGAGAGCGGATCCTGCGCTGGCTGCGAGAGCCAGCGCGGCGGATGCTTGCGCAAGCCTCAGCCCGAACATGTGACCACCGTGGCAACCGAATAGTCGCCCGCATCGAAGCCGCCGGCGTCCTCTGCCTTGGCGTGGACGGTATAGACATCCGCGAGATCCGAGGCGGTGCTGGTCGATTGCGTGCTCGTATATGCCTGCGAGGCACCGTCCAGCGAACTGTACTTGATTTGCGCAGTCGCCGCAGAGACATCGTTTGTCGAAGTGATCGTCGGCGCGTCGAAAGTCAGCGTGGGGTCACCGCCCAGCGCCGTGACCGTTACCGAGGCCGCAGCGCCGCCGAGGTTCTCCGACGACAGGCTGGTGTAATCGCTATTCGGCGCAAGCGTACCGTCCGTCACCACCAGCGTACAGGTGACGACTAGCGAGGCATCGAACGTGATCGGCTCCGCGCAGACCGGCGAGGCGAGAGCGGTCCCGCATGCTCCGGCAGCAAGCCCAACTATCTTTCTTCGCATCCTTACCTCCTTTTTTACGGAGGTCATGGATAACAAACGCCCTTAAAGGCCTTGATAGTGCGGGTCTGGGTACTTCTACCTAGGCGATCACCTGAAGGGCGGCTCGTTGAATGCGCGCAGCTTGCGGCTGTGGAGCTTGGGGCCTTCCTGGCGGAGCAGGTCGCAGGCGGTCACACCGATCTGCAAGTGGGCCGCGATGGCTTCCTCGTAGAACTTGTTGGCCTGGCCGGGCAGCTTGATCTCGCCGTGGAGCGGCTTGTCCGAGACGCACAGCAGCGTGCCGTAGGGAACCCGGAAACGATAACCCTGAGCGGCGATGGTGGCGCTTTCCATGTCGATGCCGACGGCGCGGCTCAGGCTCAGGCGCTTGGCCGACTGGGTATAGCGAAGCTCCCAGTTGCGATCGTCGGTGGTGACGACGGTTCCGGTGCGCATGCGCTTCTTGAGGTCGCTGCCATGCTCGCCCGAAACATGCTCTGCCGCCCCTGCAAGCGCCTGCTGGACCTCGGCAATTGCGGGGAGGGGGATTTCGGGCGGAAGGACGGGGTCGAGCACGTGGTCGTCGCGCAGGTAAGCGTGAGCGAGAACGTAGTCGCCGATCTTCTGGCTCGGGCGAAGGCCGCCGCAGTGGCCGATCATGAGCCATGCTTCCGGGCGGAGAACGGCGAGGTGGTCGCAGATCGTCTTCGCGTTCGACGGACCAACGCCGATATTGACCAGGGTGATGCCGCTGCGTCCTTCACCGACGAGGTGGTAGGCCGGCATCTGGTGCCGACGCCACGCCGTATCGGACAGCTGGCCGCGCGCATTGTCGGTCTTCTCGGTCATCAGCAGGCCGCCGGCGCCGGCAAGTGCGGTGAAGCCGTTGCTACCCAGCTGCGATCCCGCCCAGTCAACGAATTCGTCGACATAGCGGTGATAGTTCGTGAACAGGATGAAGCGCTGGAAGTGCTGGACGTCTGTCCCGGTATAGTGTGCGAGGCGTGCAAGGCTAAAGTCTGTGCGCAGGCCGTCGAACAGCGACAGCGGGATCGGATCGTCGGGGTTTTCCAGCTCGATACCGTCGGCCAGCTCGTCGCCGATATCGGCAAGGTCGGTCGACGGGAAATAGCGTGCGATCTCGTTGGGATCGATGCCGGCAAGCTCTGCGCCGGCCTGGCCGTCAAGTACGTAGGGGAAGGGGATCTCCTGGCGCGAGGAGCCGACTTCGATTTCGACTTCGTAATTGCTCTCGATCAGCTCGATCTGCTCGCGCAGGTAATCGCGGAAGAGGTTTGGCTTGGTGACAGTCGTCGAATAGAGGCCCGGCGTGTTCAGGCGCCCGAATGCGCGGCTCGATCCCTCGGGCATCACGCCGCCGCGGAAGAGGATCCGCAGCTCGGGATAGGCATAGCTGCCATCCTTGCGCCGTTCCGATGACGGCAGGTCGCGGCTGCGTCCGAAGGCGATGACGTCGTCGCGCAGCCGGCTGACGGCGGCGTCGTAGACGGCCTGAAGTTTGTCGAGAGTCTGTTCGATTGTGTCCATACGGGCCTTTTTCTCCTGGCTCTTTTCGTTTTCGTGACGCCTCCTGCCACACAAGTGCGCCTGTTACAAAAAGGGCGCGGAGACCGAAGCCGCCGCGCCCTTGATGTCTGTGTGTCGGTTAGAAGATCAGCCTTCGGCCTTGTCTTCTTCTTCCGAAGCTTCGGCAGCGCCTTCGACTTCGACACCCTCTTCGAGCATGTCGGCGGGGATTTCACCCGGCTCGAGGGTCGGATCGACGGCGTTGGCAGCAGCCATTTCCTCGATCTCTGCCTGCTCTTCTTCGAACATCTGGGCAAGAACGTCGACGCCCTGCGTCTGCAGTTCTGCTTCGTCGTCCGAACGAGCGACGTTTGCCTTGATCGTCACCGAAACCTCGGGGTGGAGGTCGATGCGCACGTCATGCATGCCGATCGTCTTGATCGGGTTGCCCATGATGACCTGCTTCTTGTCGATCTCGTGGCCCTTGTCGTTGAGGCCGTTGACGATGTCACGGACGTTGACCGAACCGTAAAGCTGGCCGGTGTTCGAAGCGGCACGGATCAGGATGATCTCGGCGCCGTCGACCTTTTCGCCGTTCTTTTCGGCTTCGGCGCGACGTTCTGCGTTTTCCTTCTCGAGACGCTCGCGGTTGGCTTCGAAGACCTTCTTGTTGGCTTCGTTGGCGCGCAGGGCCTTCTTCTGCGGGAGCAGGAAGTTGCGTGCGTAGCCGTCCTTCACGGTGACGACGTCACCGATCGTGCCGAGCTTTTCGATACGCTGGAGGAGAATGATATCCATGATGTCTTCCCCTTACTTCACGATGTAGGGCAGCAGGCCGATGTGGCGAGCGCGCTTGATGGCCTTGGCCAGTTCACGCTGCTTCTTCGCGCTGACGGCGGTGATGCGGCTGGGGACGATCTTGCCACGCTCGGACATAAAGCCCTGGAGCAGACGAACGTCCTTGTAGTCGATAGCCGGCGCGTTCTTCGCGGAGAACGGGCAGGTCTTGCGGCGGCGGAAAAACGGACGTGCCATCAGTTACGCTCCTCGCGGTCCTTGCGCTTCTTCGAATCGCGCTCGTTCTTGCGCATCATCACCGAAGGGCCTTCTTCGTGCTCTTCGACCTTGATGGTCATGTAGCGGATGACGTCTTCGTTGATACGCGTCTGGCGCTCGAGCTCGGAAACAACGGAGCCGGGGCCCTCGATGTTGAGCATGACGAAGTGCGCCTTGCGGTTACGGTCGATCTTGTAGGCGAGGTTCTTGAGACCCCAGGTCTCGGTCTTGGTGACCTTGCCGTCGTTCTTTTCGACGATTTCGGTCGCCGTGGCGGCGAGCTGATCAACCTGAGCCTGGCTCAGGTCCTGTCGCGCCAAGAAGACATGCTCGTAGAGAGCCATGCTCTTGTCCTTTCACTTGCTGGCCGATCGCTGGCTGATCCGCGGGATTGCGGGGCCCCTCCGGCTTTCTTCAATATCCGCCGCCCGGAAGCGAGGGATGCGCGCACATAGCGGGAATCGGGGAGAATGCAAGCTCGTTTCGGGCTTGTGACGATGGAACGAGGCGGGCAAGGGCGCATTGCATTGAAAACGCACAAGGGGAAGTGTTCATGCCCTCCGGCCTAGTCGCCCTGCTCGACGACGTATCCATTATCGCCAGAACCGCCGCGGCATCGATCGACGATGTCGCCGCTGCCGCGGGCAGGGCAGGCTCCAAGACCGCCGGCGTGGTCATCGACGATGCGGCGGTAACGCCGAGCTACGTGACGGGCCTTTCCCCGGCGCGGGAGCTGCCGATCATCTGGGCGATCACGAAGGGCAGTTTCAAGAACAAGCTGCTGATATTGCTGCCTGGCGCGCTGCTGCTGAGCGAGTTCCTGCCCGGTGCGATCATCTTCATCCTGATGCTGGGCGGGGCCTTCCTTTCCTATGAGGGCGCCGAGAAGGTCATGGAGAAGCTCGGCGGGGCCAAGCACGGCAAGACTGTCGACGACGTTATCGAGGACCCGGTGAAGTTCGAGAAGGAACGCATCAACGGCGCCATCCGGACCGACCTGATCTTGTCGGCAGAGATCATGGCTATCGTGCTCAACGAGATCAGTAGCGAGCCGATCGCCGCGACGGTCTGGGGCCGCGGCCTGACGCTGGCTCTTGTCGCGATCGGGGTGACAGTCGCCGTCTATGGTTCGGTCGCGCTGATCGTGAAAATGGACGATGTCGGGCTGCACCTGACGAAGAAGGCTTCGTCGACTGCCAAAACGGTCGGGCGTTTCCTCCTCAAGGCGATGCCGAAGCTTCTCGCGACCCTTTCGTTCGTCGGGACCATCGCGATGCTCTGGGTCGGGGGCGGGATCATCGTCCACGGCACGCACGAGATTGGTTTCGACCTTTTCTACGACATCGCCCACGGGGCGGAATACGCGGTGAAAGCGGCCACCGGCGCGCTTTCCGGCCTTCTCGGCTGGCTAACCTACGCCGCCATTTCAGCCCTCATTGCGCTGGGCCTGGGCTTTGCCATTGCCTTCCTCCTGCACAAAGTCCTGAAATTCGAGGGTAATGGCCACTAAGACGGCGGTCTCTGGGGCGACCGTCCCGAAACGGGACCGCGCACTGCAGGGCGCTGGTTTCCAGCAGGTCTTGCAACGATAATTCCGCCGCGCGATAGACTTAGCTGTCGCCGGGGGGAGACGTGGGCCTGAAACAGATCGCAAGGCTGATGGTCGTGCTGGCCGTTGCCATGTGCAGCATCGCTGCACCCGCGTCTGCGCGCGATTACCTCCTGGAGGATCGGATTTGCGTGGGCGGTGGGGCGAGCGTCGACGAAGCGTTTTCCATTCCCGCAAAGGCGCTCGATTGCAGCGCGATGCGGTTCGCAAACCGCAGCCACTTCGTGCGAACCCATGCCGATGTGTACTCGCTCCCCGAGACCGCAAGTCACGAACACGTCTGGCAGACCGATCCGGCGAGCTTCGACAGCATGCTGGTGCGCTTCACCTATGCCAATGGCGAGCAGCGACTGGTCGATGTCGACCACCAGATGGCGGTGCGCAACTGGTCTCCCGATACGAGCTTCAATATCCCCGTGCCCGACACCGGCGCCAAGCTGATTGCGATCGATACGGTGATCGAGCGACCACGCACCTTCAATGTCGCCAAGGCTGCGCGGCTGGTGAGCGCAGAGATCGCGCGGCAGGAGTATTACTCGAGATCGCTCGTCTTTGCTCTGGTTTGCGGCCTGCTGCTGGTGCCGTTCATTTTCGATTTCCTGTTCCTGCGCATGCTGAGATCGCGCTTCATCGCATGGCACGCGGGGATGACGCTGGGTGCACTTGGCTTTGTGTTCTTCAATTCCGGCCTGGTGTTCCTGCTCTTTCCTGCGATGCCGCTCGAACTGCGATATCAGGCCAACACCATAACGCTGACCTTTGCCGTCGCATGTGCGGTCATGTTCGTGCTGGAGATTGCCGAGGAAGGCGTGATTTCCGAGCAAATCCGCAACGTGCTGCTCGCGCTGACTGCATTCATGGTCGGCACAAGGTTCGCGGCAATGTTCGATTTCGAGCCCTGGCGCGTGCTGGTGCACAACCTTCACATGATGAGCCTGGTCCCGCTGGGCATCGCGATCCTCGTCGCCATCGGCGTCGCCTTCAAGCGACGGAGCCGCGCGGCCATCTTCCTCCTCGTCGCCTTCGTACCCATGGCGATCGGCGGGATCGCAGCGCTGCTGCTGGCCTTGTCGATGGTTGCGGCAGAGCGCGCCGTTACGGATTTCCTTTTGTGGTCGCTGGTTCTCCTTGTGCTGGCGACCTCGGCGGCGGTCGGTGACCGCTTCATGGTCCTGCGAGTCGAACGCGACCGCGCGAACATCCATGCTATCAAGATGCAGCGCATGGCGCTCAGCGATGCGCTTACCGGCGTATCGAACCGCCGCGCTTTCGATAGTCTCGGCACGATTCCCGAAGGGCAGGCGCTCATCATTGCCGATATCGATCACTTCAAGGCGATCAATGATGAACGCGGCCACCTGATGGGCGACGCTGTCCTGGCCGACACGGCGACCCGCATGCGGCGCGTTCTGGTCGACTATCGCGGCGCGGACATCTTCCGTCTCGGGGGAGAGGAATTCGCGGTCGTGGTTCCCTGCAGCGACCGGATTTCCCTGCGCGAAATCGCCGAAAGCCTGCGCCGCGCCGTCGACGGCGGCAAGCGTCGCCGCGCCGACGATCTTGCGCCGGTCACGATCAGCATTGGCGGCGCCCTGGGGCATGGCCGCAACCTGCACGATGTCTATGCCGATGCGGACGGCGCGCTCTATCGCGCCAAGCAGGCAGGCAGGAACCGCGTGGTTATCGCCGGCGAGCGCTGAGCGACCGGCCTAGGAGAGGCGCTCGAAAAGGCGGCGGGCAAACTCCGAAAGAGTGTCGTCGCGCGCACCCATGACGACGATCCGGTCGCCCGGTCTCGCGAGGTTCGTCAGCCTGTCTTCCACTGCCTTGCGCGCGGGAATGTATTCGGCAGTTCCGCCCGCTTCCTCGATCAGGCGCACGATCCTCTCGCTGCCTTCGCTGCGATCGACCGTGCCGCCGAAATAGACCGGGTCGCACATCAGCAGGATGTCCTCTTCGGTGAGTTCCGCCGCAAAGGTCTGCGCCAGTTCTGCGCCCATCTGGCGCAGGGGGCCGTAACCGTGCGGCTGGAAGAATGCGAGCACGCGGCCTTCATGCGCGCGAAGTGTGCGCAGGGTCGCGGCGCATTTCTCGGGATTATGGCCGAAGTCGTCGATCACCGTGATCGCGGCATGGTTGGTGCCGACGATATCGAAACGGCGGGCGAGGCCTTCGAAGCCCGCCAGCGCCTCCACCGATGCGGCCACCGGAATACCAGCAGCCGCGGCGCCCGCGATGGCGGCGAGGGCATTCGAGAGATTGTGGCGGCCCGGCATGTTCAGGCGCAATGCGTGCTGGCTGCCATCGTGGCGGTCGACGACCAGCGCCGCCTGACGCACCGGACCTTCGGCAATGCTGCCCGGCACGATGCCTATCTGGGCTTTCTCCTGCTCGATCCCGAAGGTGATGACCTCTTTCGCTTGGGGAAGCAGGGCGAGCGCCTCCTCGTCATCGGCGTTGATCACCGAGATGCGGCTGCGCGAAAGATAGTCGCCGAAGAGCTGACGCAATTCCTCCATGCTCTTGTGGTCGAGGCTCACGTTGAGGAGGATGCCGACAGCGGGCCGGTAAAGCGCGATCGAACCGTCGCTTTCGTCGACCTCGCTCACATAAAGGCTCTGGCTGCCGACGACAGCGCTGGCAAAGGGGCGCTCGGGCGAGACGAAGTTCTTCATCACCGCACCGTTCATGATCGTCGGCTCGCGGCCGGTCGCCTCGAGTATCCAGCCCAGCATGCCCGTAACCGTCGATTTGCCGCTGGTGCCTGCAACAGCGAGGCCTGCTCCGCTGGTGTTGAAGAGGATCGAATTGAGTTCGGCGCGCGAGAGCCGCAGGCAGCCGAGCTCGTTTGCCTTGCTGATCTCGGGCACGGTGTCCTCGATCGCGGCAGAGGCCACCACGACCTGATCGCCCGATATGATCCCGCTGCCATCCTGCGGATGCAGTTCGAAGCCCTGCCTTTCCAGCGCGGCAAACTTCTCCGGTGTACGGCCCTGGTCGAAGCTGCGGTCGGAACCGGCGACGACCGCGCCGCGGCCTTTCAGGATCTGCGCAAGGGGCAGCATTCCCGATCCGCCGATGCCGACGAAGAAAAAGGGACGTGCGAAAAGTTCATCAGGGCTGGGGAAGTCGGTCATTGCGGCCTCGCTATGCAGTTGTAAGCGCGAAGACAAGCGGGCATGGTCGCGTGTGTGCACCGACCCATCCGAAAAGTTGCCGTTTGCGCACCCGCGACACCGCTCAAGCGCGAATATGCCGAGGCTGTCGCCAAGCTAGCGGCCAGCGAATTTCCCGGCATCACGCTCGATTTCCACGAACAGTGCTTCATCGAGGAAGGCCACTTCGCCGGTCCCGACGAAGTAAGGCTCGATGCGCTGCTCGAATGCGCCAATGCGCCAGATGTGGATGCCGTATGGTTCGCAAAGGGCGGCTACGGGTCGAACCGCATCGCGCGCGATTTCATCGGCAAGGCGGGGCCGGAGGCAGCAGGCAAGACCTACCTCGGCTATTCCGACTGCGGGACGCTGCTGGGAGCCCTGTACCGCGCAAAAATCGGCCGTGCCGTGCATGCGCCCATGCCGGTCGACATCAAGCGTGATGGCGGCGACGAGGCGATCCGTCGCGTCCTTGGATGGTTCGGTGATGGCAAGACCGGGCTCGAACCGGGCCTGTCCGGTAAACCGGTCGCGGCTTTCAACCTCTATACCCTCGGAATGCTCGTCGGCACGCAGCTGATGCCGCCGCTCGACGGTCACGAGATCCTGATCGAGGAAGTGGGCGAGTACGAATACGCGATCGACCGGCTCGTTTTCCACATTGTGGAGCACCTGCACGATGTCGCGGGCATCCGTCTGGGCGAAGTGACCGCGGTGCCCGAGAACGATCGGCCATTCGGCGCGGAGCCGGAGGAAATCGTCCGCTACTGGTGCGAACGCTACGGCATTCCCTACCTCGGGCGGGCCGCCATCGGTCACAGCTCTGCCAACAGGATCGTGCCTTTCGGCCTTGAGGCTTGAAGCGAGCGCGCCTAACGCGCCAGCCGACAAGGAGAGATTCATGACTGCATTCATCTTCCCCGGCCAGGGCAGCCAGAAGGTCGGCATGGGCACCGAGCTTGCCGAGGCAAGCGCTCACGCCCGCGAAGTCTTCGAGGAAGTCGACGACGCGCTGAACCAGAAGCTGTTCGCCGTGATGAAGGACGGCCCCGAGAGCGAACTGACGCTCACCTCGAACGCCCAGCCCGCGATCATGGCGAACTCGATCGCCACGCTGCGTGTGCTCGAGAAGGAATTTGGCGTTTCGCTCACCGGCACTGCCGATTGCGTCGCCGGTCACTCGCTGGGCGAATACAGCGCTCTGTGTGCTGCTGGTGCATTCGGCCTCGCCGAGACCGCTAAGCTGCTGCGCCTGCGCGGTATTGCCATGCAGGACGCCGTTCCGATCGGCGTCGGCGCCATGGCCGCGCTGCTGGGTGCCGATATCGAGAAGGCAACCGCGCTGGCGGAAGCCGCTGCGCAGGGCCAGGTCTGCGAAGTCGCCAATGACAACGATCCGACGCAGGTCGTGATTTCGGGCCATGCAGAGGCCATCGACCGCGCCATCGAGCTAGCCAAGGAGCACGGTATAAAGCGCGGCATCAAGCTGCCCGTTTCCGCGCCCTTCCACTGCTCGCTGATGGAACCTGCTGCGCAGCGCATGAAGATCGCGCTCGAGGAAAGCTCGCCGACCAGTTTCACCGTGCCGATCTACGCCAATGTCACCGCGGCAAAGGTCACCGACCCGGCGAAGGAGCAGGAACTGCTCGTCGAGCAGGTCACCGGCCGCGTCCGCTGGCGTGAAAGCGTGATCTCCATGCGCGAGGGCGGCGTGGAACGCTTCGTCGAACTCGGCGGCAAGGTGCTCGGCCCGATGGTGGGCCGCATCGACAAGGAGGCCACCACGATCAGCCTCGTCACCATGGAAGACCTCGAGAATTTTGCGAAGGAGAACGCGTGATGTTCAGCCTCGAAGGAAAGACCGCTCTCGTCACCGGTGCCAGCGGCGGCATCGGTTCCTCCATCGCGCGTGCGCTTGCCAGCCAGGGCGCGCGCCTCGCGCTGTCGGGCTCCAACGCGGCCAAGCTGCGCGCCTTCCGCGAGGAGCTGAACGAAGAATTCGGCCATGACCATGTCGAGATCACCTGCAACCTGTCGGACACCAAGCAGGTCGAGGAACTGATCCCGGCCACCGTCGACACGCTCGGCAGCATGAATATCCTCGTCAACAATGCCGGCATCACGCGCGACAATCTCGCGATGCGCATGAAGGACGAGGAGTGGGACGACGTGATCCGCATCAACCTCGAGGCCAGCTTCCGCCTGATGCGCGCCAGCGCACGCCCGATGATGAAGGCCAAGGGCGGCCGCATCATCTCGATCACCAGCGTCGTCGGCCACACCGGCAATCCGGGCCAGATGAACTACGTTGCGGCCAAGGCTGGCCTCACCGGCATGTCGAAGAGCCTCGCGCAGGAACTGGCGAGCCGCAACATCACCGTGAACTGCGTCGCGCCGGGCTTCATCCGCACCGCGATGACCGATGCGCTCAACGATGACCAGAAGGCCGCCATCAATGGCCGCATCCCGATGGGCCGCATGGGCGAGGGTGACGAGATCGGCGCTGCCGTGGCCTATCTCGCCAGCGACGAGGCCGGATACGTCACCGGCCAGACGCTGCACGTCAACGGCGGCATGGCGATGATGGGGTAATTTCACTTATCCCCAAGGGAAATCCGTCCACTAGCGCCGGAAGCTTGCGGGCCATGCCAGCATAGCTAAGGTCGTTATCCGTATTCCGGCGCTGGTGGAGCGATTCCGGCCTTCACCGCGCCCAAAAGGGACGAAAGAAGGACCATGAAGGCCACAATCGAACGCGCTACGCTGCTGCGCTGTCTCTCCCACGTCCAGTCGGTGGTGGAACGTCGCAATACCATCCCGATCCTGTCGAACGTGCTGATCGAGGCCGAGGGCAGGGGACTGCGCGTCATGGCAACCGACCTCGACCTCCAGGTGGTCGAGCACATGGACGCCGCCAGCGTCGACTCCGACGGTTCGATCACCGTCTCGGCCCACCTCCTGTTCGACATCGCCCGCAAGCTGCCCGAAGGCAGCCAGGTGAGCCTCGAGACCGCTGAAAACCGGATGGAGGTGAAGGCCGGGCGCAGCCGCTTCAAGCTCCCGACCCTGCCGCGCGACGACTTCCCCGTGATCGTCGAAGGCGACCTTCCGACCAGCTTCTCGCTGCCCGCCAAGACGCTGGCCGAGCTGATCGACCGCACGCGCTTCGCCATCTCGACCGAGGAAACGCGTTACTACCTCAACGGCATCTTCCTCCACGTCTCGGACGAAGACCAGCCGGTGCTCAAGGCCGCTGCCACCGACGGTCACCGCCTCGCGCGCTTCACCATTCCGCGCCCCGATGGCGCAGAGGGCATGCCCGACGTGATCGTGCCGCGCAAAGCCGTGGCGGAGCTGCGCAAGCTGCTCGACGAGAACATGGACGGCGATGTCACGATCGACCTGTCGGCCAGCAAGATCCGCTTCACGCTTGGCGGCGAGGGCGGCGTGGTGCTGACCAGCAAGCTGATCGACGGCACTTTCCCCGATTACTCGCGCGTCATCCCGACGGGCAATGACAAGCTCCTGAAGATCGATCCGAAGAGCTTCTTCGCTGGTGTCGACCGCGTGGCGACCATCGCCACCGAGAAGACCCGCGCCGTGAAGATGGGCCTCGACAAGGACAAGGTGACGCTCACTGTCACCTCGCCCGACAACGGCACCGCATCGGAAGAGCTGGCGGCCGAATACGGCTCGGACGGCTTCGAGATCGGCTTCAACGCCGGCTACCTCAAGGACATCCTCAGCCAGATCGACGCCGACGAGGTGGAAATCCACCTCGCCGACGCTGGTGCGCCCACGCTGATCCGCAAGAACGACGACAGCCCGGCGCTCTACGTCCTGATGCCGATGCGGGTGTGACCGGGTGACCGCCGAAGCGGTCATCCACGGCACTGTCATTTCGACCTATACGCGGATCGTCCAGATCGCCTGCGAAGAGGCTGGTCTGCCGCATCGCACCGTCGCGACTGCCGCCCAGTCACCGGAGAACCGGCATCCGTTCGGCAAGGTACCGGTTGTCGATCTCGACGGGTTGGAGCTCTACGAGAGCGTCAGCGTGGCGCAATATATCGACAACGCGCATAATTCCGGTGGTTTGCAGCCGCGCGATCCCGCGCGCCGGGCGGTGATGGACCGCTGGATCGCGGTCGCGAATACCTACCTTTTCCCTCTGTTCGAGCGCGGTCTCGTGATGCCCTGGGTGATGCACCGCTATTCGGGCTTCCCGCTCGACCGCGAGACGATCGACCGCTCGCTTCCCGCCATCTCCCGCGCGCTCGCCTTCTGCGAGGCGGAGATCCAGCAGAACGGCGGCTGGGACCTGACCAGCTTCGATCTCGCCGATGTCTTCCTCTACCCGATGCTGCGCAGCGTCGAGCTGACGCCGCAGGGCGAGGCGGGGCTTGCCCAGTGTCCGGCGCTTGCAAGCTGGATGCAGGAGTTGCATGACCGCCCCAGCATTGCCGCCACACGTTGGCCCGGCGAAGAGGGAGAACAGTCATGAAGCAGGTGCACGTCGACAAGTCCGAACTGACCAATGCCGAAGTGGTCGAGAAGGACGAAGGGGCGCTTGCGGACAATGCCGTGCGTCTCGCCATCGAGAGCTTCTCGGTCACTGCCAACAACGTGACCTATGCCGTGGTGGGTGACGGCTTCGGCTACTGGAACTTCTTCCCCGCGCCCGAGGGCAAGGGCATCGTCCCCATGTGGGGCCATGCGAAGGTGATCGAAAGCAACCACCCCGAATTCGCGGTGGGCGAGCGTGTCTATGGCTATCTCCCGATGGCAACGCATCTCGACGTGCTTCCCGGCAAGGTCACCAAGGGCGGCTTCGTCGACATGGCCGAGCATCGCCAGCCGATGAGCCCGATCTACAACCAATATTCGCGCCTTGCCGCCGATCCCGAGCATGATCCCGCGCGCGAGGGCGAGCGGATGATCTTCGGCCCGCTGTTCAAGACGGGATTCCTGATCGAGTATTTCATGCGCAGCGAGGACTGGTTCGGGGCAGGGCAGGTCATTCTCACCAGCGCTTCGTCGAAGACCGCCATGGGACTCGCCAGCGTCGCCAAGCGTCGCTCGCCGCAGGTGAAGCGCATCGGCCTGACTTCGGCAGGTAACGTCCAGTTCGTGAAAGATAGCGGCCTCTATGACGAGGTGCTTTCCTACGACGCGGTAGGCGACATCGCGGGCGAGCCTAGCGTCACGGTCGATTTCGCGGGCAATGCCAAGCTGCTCGGCCAGTTGCACCACCACCTCGGCGACAATCTCAAGTATTCCTGCCTCGTCGGCGCCACGCATATCGAGGAGCGCGGCGCAGGGCTGGGCGCGGGCGGCGATCTGCCCGGACCGACGCCGACACTGTTTTTTGCACCTGACCACGCGGTGGCGCTGTTCAAGGAACACGGCCCGGAAAAGGCAGGCGCAATGGTCGCCGAGAGCTGGCACGGTTTCCTCGATGATGCGGGCGGCTCGATCGATATCGAACGCCACAGCGGCATCGAGGAGGCGCGTTCCGTGTTCGTCGAGATGCTCGGCGGCAAGATCGATCCCGCCAAGGGGATCGTGATCGAGCCCTAGATCGAGCTCTAAATCTCGATAGCGATCTTGCCGAAGTGACCGCCGCTTTCCTGGTGGCGGAAGGCATCGGCGAGGTTCTCGAGCGCGAAGGTATCGCTGATTTCCGGACGGATTCCATTCGCCTCTATCGCGGCGATCATGTCCTGCTGCATCTTGCGACTTCCGACCGTAAGGCCTTGAACCGTAAGGTTTTTTGAGAACAGTAGCGCGGTCTGTACCGGGCCTGCAAAGCCCGCCAGTACGCCGATCAGCGCCACGTGCCCGCCGACACGGGTCGCCAGCATCGACTGATCGAGCGTTCCCGCGCCGCCGATTTCGACCACGCAGTCGACTCCGCGGCCGCCGGTGATTTCGAGGGCCTTCGGACCCCAGGATTCGACTTCCTTGTAATTGATCAGATGATCGGCCCCGAGCGCCTTCACGCGTTCCAGCTTCTCGTCGGACGAGCTGGTGGCGATCACCGTCGCACCCGCCGCCTTGGCGAACTGCAGCGCGAAGATCGACACGCCGCCCGTGCCTTGCACCAGCACCGTGTCGCCGGGCTTGAGCGTGTAGTCGACGAACAGAGCGCGCCATGCGGTGAGGCCGGCACAGGTCAGCGTCGCCGCCTCGGCATGGCTGAAACCGGTTGGAGCGCGGGTGAACCAGTGCGTCGGAGCAGTGATCGCCTCGCGCGCATAACCGTCGATCCCGTCACCCGGTACGCGGGTGAAAGCAGTCTGCGGCGGCTGACCGTCGAGCCAGTCGGGGAAGAAGGTGCTGACGACGTGGTCGCCTACGGCGAACTCGGTCACCCCGTCGCCCACCGCCGTAACCACGCCAGCGCCGTCGGACATGGGAATGCGGCCTTCGGCAGCCGGGATCATGCCCTTCACGACCGCATAGTCGTGATAGTTGAGCGAGCTGGCCTTCAGGTCGACCGTGATTTCGCCCGCAGCGGGTGCGGGGGCATCGTCGACATCGACAAAGGCAAGGGCTTCGAGCGTGGAGGGCGTCGCGCCGGTGCGGATTGCCTTCATTCGGCCGCCTCGGCCAGCTCGGCGCGCTGCGGACCGCGGATGAGGCCGCCCGGGGTCTCGCCCGTCCAGTCACCCTCGCGGAAGGTAACGGTGCCGTTCTTGATCGTGGCGACATAGCCTTCCGCCTTCTGCAGCAGGCGCTTGCCCCCTGCCGGAAGATCGAAGGCGAGCCAGGGCTTGCCCAGCTTCAGGCGCTCCATGTCGATGATGTTGATATCTGCGAGGAAGCCGGGCGCGAGCACGCCGCGATCCTCGAGGCCGTAGAGCCGCGCTGTGTCGCTGCACTGGCGCTTGATCGCGTTTTCGAGGCTGATGGTGCCACGCGAACGGTCGCGCACCCAGTGCTGGAGCATGAAGGTGGGCGAGGCCGCATCGCAGATCGTGCCGCAATGCGCACCGCCGTCCGACAGCGAGTTCACCGTGTCGTCCGACTGTTGGAGATCCATCAGGAAGTCCAGATTGCCATCGGCGTAGTTGAGGATCGGGAGGTAGATGAAGCCCTTGCCATCGTCGCTGCAGAGCAGGTCGTAGGCATATTCATCGCCCGATACGCCAGCCGCCTTCGCGCGTTCGAGAATGCTCTCTTCGGCGGTCGGTTCGTAGTTGAAGTCGGGGTCCATCTCGAACTGCATGTTCCAGCCGCCGCACACGACCATGATCAGGCCGATGATGTCCTGATTGACCTCGGAGAAATCATGTTCCTCGGCCAGCAGCTTTGCCTTGAATTCGGGATCGAACAGCTTTGCCTTCTGCTCTTCCCAGGGAAGGTTTTCGATCTCCTGCCAGCTCGGCTTGAGGCGGAAGGGATGGACCGTGCCGCGCCATGCCATGACGATGCCGTTTCCGCGCAGCGCGATCTGGGCGACGATGTTCGCGCCATTGTCATTTTCCGCGCGCATCGAGGAAATCTGCTCGTCGAGCGGCATTTCCTTGGCGATCGATTGGAGCGCGGCATAGGTGCAGGGCAGGCCGGTCTCGCGGCTAAGCGCGCCCATCCATCCGAACTCGTCCCATTCGCGCTTCATGTCGCTGGCCATCTCGAACACGCCATGGCCCGCGCGGCCCATTGCGCGGCCGATCTCGATGAGCTCTTCCTTGGTCGCCGTGGTTCCCGGCACGACTTCACCGTCGACATCGCGGTGGAGGACCGTGCGCGAGGTCGAGAAGCCCAATGCGCCAGCCCGCACGCCTTCTTCGACGATGGCCGACATCTGCCTGATGTCCTCGTCGGTCGGAACTGCGCCGGGCCGTTCACGGTCTCCGAGCACATAGGCGCGCACCGAACCGTGCGGGACGTGGGTGCCGACATCGACCGTACGCGGCAGCTTTTCGAGGGCGTCGAGATATTCGGGAAAGGTCTCCCAGTCCCAGCTCATGCCCTCGGCGAGCGCGGTGCCGGGAATGTCTTCGACCCCTTCCATCAGGCCGATCAGCCATTCGTGCTTGTCGGGCTTGGCGGGCGCGAACCCCACGCCGCAATTGCCCATCACCACCGTGGTCACGCCGTGCCAGCTGCTGGGGGCCATTTCCTGGTCCCAGGTTGCCTGTCCGTCGTAATGCGTGTGGATGTCGACGAAGCCGGGCGTCACCAGCAGGCCGGAGGCGTCGATTTCCTCTGCCGCATCGCCCGAAATCTCGCCCACTGCGGCGATCAGTCCGTCCTTGACGGCGACATCTCCGGTGAAGCGGTCTTCTCCGGTCCCGTCGACGATGGTCCCGCCTCTGATGATCAGGTCGTATGCTGGCATGGTGTGGCTCCTCTCTCGGAAGAGAAGGTTCCACATTGCAACCTATGAGTCCAGCGCGGACTATTCGGGACGGCTTGTCATTCGCACGGTCAGCAGGGTTGCGACGCCGACGAGGAAGAGCAGGTTGATCGAAAGCATGCCGATCCGCTGGTCGCCCGACCACAGCGTGAATTGTTCGACCAGCAGTGGTCCCATCCAGACGGTGATCGTACCGGCAATCGCATAGAGCCCGAAGAATTCGCCGCTCCGGCCTTCGGGGGCGAGCGCTACCAGCATGGTGCGGCTGGAGGAGATGCTGGCGGTTGCGGTGACCGCGATAATGCTGATGAGGCCGAGGTAGGCGAGGTCGGACATGGTGGAGAACACGAGACCGTCCCAGACCTCGAAATTCGGGACGAGGCCGAGGAAGAGGCTCTCCTGCGTGATTGAGAGCTGCACGAGGCCGGTGACGATCATGGCCAGGATCTCGAGCGCGAGCGCGCGCTTCACGCCGACCTTCTCTTCCAGCCAGCCGCCGAAGATGCCGCCCCCGAATGCACAGACGCTCGCGAAGATCGCATAGCAGAGCATTTCGAGGAAATTCCATTCGAGGAACAGCGCGACATATACCGCGCCGAGCGCCAGCAGGGCTGCCATTCCGTCGGCATAGAACATGCGGGCCAAGAGGAACTTCATGAGCTCGCGGTAATGCGCCGCCTCGCGCACCGTGCGGATAACGCTCTTTGCGCCTTCGCGGAATGCCTTGGGCCAGCTCGCACCGGGCGTTCCCGGGTCTTTCGCATTGAGGAAGAAGGGTATCGAGAAACCGGCCAGCCATGCGGCACAGACCGGTCCTGCCAACCGTGCATGTTCGAACTTGGTGAGGTCGACGCCGAACTGCGCTTCGGCGAAGGGCCAACCGACAAGCGCGGGGAGCACGAAGAGCAGCGCAATGGCGATGAAGATGAGCGATGCGGCAAGGTTGCCGAGGCCAAGGCCAAGGCCCGAGATCATCGCCAGTCGCCGCGGTTCGCCCGCAACGCTCAGCATCGCGTTATGGGTCACCTCGGAATAGGTGTAGCTGACATAGGCGATCACCAGCAGCACCATGATCACGGGCACCGACAGACCCTGTCCTCCGGGCATGGCGAACCACAGCAGCGCTGAGCAGATCGTGATCGCGCCGAGGAAGATGGCGAGGATCGGCTTAAGCCTGCCGCCCCGGTCCAGTGCTGCGCCGAGGAACGGCGCGGTAAGTGCAGCTATGAAGCCTGCCCATTTGGTTACCGAGGCGATGGTCGCCTGACCCCGTGCATTGGCCGCGGCCTGCGCTTCGTCTGCCGCCAGTCCGTCGAGTTCTCCGCTCGCGAGCAGGTCGGCCCCGATGATGTCGCGCGCGAAATAGGGCGCGAAGATGTAGATGACGATCAGGATGTAATAGGGATTGCGGGCCCATTCGAAGACCGCCCAGGCAAACCCCGTCTTGCCCAGCGCGCCGCCATTACCCCGCGTTTCGCGCGCCGCCAGCGGACGGACGAGCGGGTCGGGGGCGGCGCTTTCCATCAGCCGCTTATGCCGTGATCAGGCTGCTGCACGGTCCTCGCCATCGGGAGCATCGAGGAACTTGCGCAGGGTCGCCACGCTTTCGTCGGCATGGGTCAGCAGGAACAGGTGTCCGCCGCCTTCGATCACCTCGAGCCTCGAATTGCGGATCGCGGTATTCAGGATCTTGCCGTTGACGAGCGGGACGATCTGGTCGTCGTCGCCCATCATGATCAGCACTTCCTTGTTCATGAAGGGAAGGGCGGGAAGGCTTGTCCAGCCGAGCATGGCGATGAGCTGGTAGAAATAGCCGCGCGGGGAGGGCGGCTTGAGCCGGCCGATATGGTCGTCCTTCTGGTGTGCCGCACCGTCCTTGTCGACGCCGCCATAGAGCGTCTGGAAGTGCTCGTTCATGAACTTGGGGTCGATGTAGCGGCGCGGGTTCGCCATCTTGGTCAGCGCGGCCGGATTGCCCGGCACCATCAGCATGCCTGCCGTTGTGGCGACGAGCACCAGGCGGCGGGTGCGGCCCGGATGCTGAAGCGCATAGTGCTGCGCCATCGCGCCGCCCCAGCTGACGCCCATGACGTCGACTTCTTCGAGCCCGAGGTGGTCGAGGATCTGCGTCGCCGTCCAGCTCATGGTGAAGGGGTTGTAAGGGATCGTCGGATCGGGGCTTTCACCGGTGCCGGGCATGTCGAACATCACGAAACCGCGCTCGGTCAGCATTTCGGCCAGCGGTGCAACCGCTTCGATATTCGCGCCAATGCCGTTGAAGAACAGCAGCGGCGGGTGGTCGCTGGGCTCGTCAAGCCGCCAGTGGGCCACGCGGAGCGTCCGACCGCCAACGTCCATCATTTCGATCGTGGCGGTCATTTCGTTGCTGGTCTTTGCGTTCACGCGTGTTTCGTCCCGAATGGCTTTTAGCAGGGTTCCATAACGTATTTTCCGGGCGCCGGGTCCAGAGGCGGATAGGCCTTGTTCCCCGTTTTCGCCGGTGCCTTCTTCTTGTCGCCCGAGCGTTCCTGCACCCAGTTCATCCAGTAAGGCCACCAGGAGCCCGCGACCTCTTCCGTGCCCTCGAGCCACTGGTCGGCGGTCTCGGGCAGCTTCTTTTTCGCGTCCTTCTGGATGTAATACTTTGCCTTGGGATTACCCGGAGGGTTCAGAATCGCCTGCATGTGCCCGGAATGCGACAGGACGTAAGTGATGTCCTTCGAACCGAAGAGGCGGGTGGAGCGATAGGTCGCCTTCCACGGTGTGATGTGGTCGGTCACGCCGCCCAGGATGAAGAGGTCGCTGGTCACCTTCGACAGGTCGATCTTGTGGTCGACCATCTCGACCTCGCCCTGCTTGGTGAAGGCGAGCGTTTCGAACACGGTCAGGAAGTCGCCCATCAGCGCGCCCGACAGGTTGGTGGCGTCCGCATTCCAGAACAGCACGTCGAAGGCCGGCGGATCCTGTCCGAGCAGGTAGTTGTTGATGACGTAATTCCAGATCAGGTCGTTCGGGCGCAGCCATGCGAACCCTCGGGCAAGATCGTCACCCTTGATGACACCCTTCTTTGAAGCGCGGCGGCGGGCCAGTTCGAGCCCGTTCTCGCTCACCAGCGAACCTGCCTCGATATCGTTCTGTTTGGGGTGCAGCACGCAGACCATCAGCGTGAGCGCGCCGAGGAGGTCGTCCTCGTCTGCCGCCATCTTGCTGGCTAGCATCGATGCGGTCTGGCCGCCCGAGCAACCGGCCGAGACATTGACCTTCTTGCTGCCGGTGATCTTGCTGACCGCCTCCATCGCCTCGCGGCAGGAGCGGACATAGTCGGCCATATCCCAGTGGCCTTGGTCCTTGCTGGGGTTCTTCCAGCTGATGACGAAGGTCTGGATGCCGTTGTCGACCTGGTACTTCACCACCGATTTTTCGGGGCTGAGGTCGTTGATGTACATCTTGTTGATCTGCGGCGGGATGGTGAGCTGCGGGATCTCGTAGACCTCGTCGGTCGTGGGTGCGTAGTGCACCAGTTCCATCATTTCCGTGCGCAGGACGACATCGCCCTTCGAGGTCGCGATGTTCTCGCCCAGCTTGAAGGGCTTCTTGTCGACCTGGCTGACCATGCCCTTGTTGTTGACCATGTCGTCATAGGCGTTCTTGAGACCCTTCACGAGGGAGAGGCCCCCGCTGGTGATGGCCATCTTCTGCGCGCTGGGATTGCCGACGAGCGTATTGGTCGGCGCGAGGCTGTCGATGATGATGTTGGAGATGAACCGGGCGCGGTCCTTTTCAAGCTCGTCCAGCTCGAGATCTTCGAGCCAGCGCGATGCGCCCTTCTGTACCGCAAGGTAATACTGCATGCCGGCACGCATGAAGGGGTTGTACTGCCAGGTCGGGTCCTGGAAGCGGCGGTCCTTCGGGTCGGGAGCAAGATCGCTCTTGCCGGTCATGATCTTGATCATGTCCTCGCCCATCGCCTGGCTGTGTTTCATCAGGCGCTGCGGATCGGAGGCCGTTTCGCGCAGCATGACGGCAACTGCGCCGAAAATGTCTTCGCGCGTCAGGCCGATGAGAGGTCCAAGGGCGCTGGTATGCTGGGCGGCTTCGTCTTCGAGCTTGGGCATTTGGCAGGCTTGTCCTTGTTCGATCAGTCTTGTTTCAAATCAACGGGCGGTGCGACCCAGCCGTTCCGTGTCAGTTTCTTGCGGCGATCATGCTTTCGATATCGACGAATTTCTCTCTTGGCGAGCCATCGCGTGCCGCGGCAGCCTCGGCCTCTTCGATCTTCTGCCAGTCGCGGAAGGTCACGATATCCAGCCCGCGTTCGGCGGCAAGATCATCGAAACCGTCGCGCCCGCGCTTGCGCGAGCCCATGCCGATGTCCTCTGAGACCAGCTCGATGACGCCGTAGCCGTCGGGCCGGTTGGTACCGATGGTGCCGGTCGGACCGCGCTTGGCCCAGCCGACGGCGTAGAGGCCCGGCAGGATGCGCCCCTCGTCATTGGCGAAGCGTCCGGCGCGCTCGTCGAATGGCACGCCTTCGATGGGCGAGGAGCGGTAGCCGATGCAGGTGATGACCACGTCTGCCGGTACCTCGTAGGTTTCCCTCGTACCGACCGCGCGGCCTTTTTCGATAGTGGTCCGCTCGACCTCGACGCTGCGAACCTTCCCGTTCTCGCCGAGGAAGGCCTTCGGGTTGGCGAAGAAGTCGAACTCGATCGTGATCGGGGTTTCGCCATGGATGTTCTCGGGGATGGCGGCGAAGTCACGGAGCAGGGTCACCGACTTGCGCAGCCCCGGCTCGAGGATCGCATCGTCATCTTCCGGCGGAAGGTCGGACTTGTCGACATAGGGGCTTGCCCGGTCGAGCCGCATCAGCTCGCCCAGTTCCTTGGGCGTCATCATGATCTGGTGCGGCCCGCGGCGGCCGAGAATGGTGACTGTCTCGAGGTTCGAGGTCTTCAGCGCCTCGAGCGCATGCGCGACAATGTCGGAGCCCTCGAGTTCGGCCTCGGTCTTCGACATGATCCGCGCCACGTCCAGCGCGACATTGCCCATGCCTACCACCACCGCGTGCTTGCCGGAGAAATCCGGATCGAGCGAGGCGAACTGGGGGTGGCCATTGTACCAGCCCACGAATGCAGCGCTGCCGAAGACGTTGCCGAGATCTTCGCCTTCGAGGCCGAGCTTGCGGTCATGCGGCGCGCCGGTGGCAAAGATCACCGCATCGTAGAATTCCTGCAATTCGGTGACAGATACGTCCCTGCCGACGTGGACGTTGCCGACGAAGCGGACATTCTCGCTCAGTGCGGTCTTCTCGTAACGCAGAGAGACTTTCTTGATCGACTGGTGGTCGGGGGCGACGCCGGTGCGGATCAGTCCATAGGGGACGGGCAGTGTATCGAACACGTCGACACTGACATCATCGCCCCATTGCTTGCCCGCCGCTTCGGCGGTGTAATATCCCGCCGGACCCGAACCCACGATAGCGATGTGACGCATTGACGGTCTCTCCCCCCGGTCAATTTCACCCTTCATGAAGCGACTGCAGTCCGGAGGCAAGCGCGCAGCGCCGCTGTCCTGCTTACTCTGCATGGTTATGCGTTTGGTAAGGAATACTGACTATGCGGATTTGCGGCGTGTTTCAGGACCGCCTCATAAAGAACAAAAGGGTTGCAAGCAGGGTGAGTTGAACTGGGATGGGCGGCTTCTTTTCCATAAAGGCCAAGCGGGGTCATAATGGTGACGCAGCCGCACCGGTCGTGCCCATTACCCCGAAGGATTTCGCGCGGCGCGTAGAACTTCTCGACAGCTTCGAAAATGCAGGCCTTGGATGGTTCTGGGCCACCGACGCGCACGGTCGGCTCATCTACCTTTCCGAAAACGCGATGGAACGCTTCGGCCTCGACCCCAACGAAACCATCGGCAAGCCGCTGACCGACCTCTTCATACCCTGCAGCCAGAACCCGGACGGGCAGCTGGCTTCCAGTGAACGTCCGCTGGCGTTCTATCTGAGCGCGCGTAACTCGATTGCGCAGATCGAGGTTCAGCTCGCCTGCGCCAAGAAGGTCGCCTGGTGGGAACTGGCCGGCAAGCCGCAGTTCGATTCCAAGCAGCGCTTCATCGGCTATCGCGGCAGCGCGAAGGACATCACGATTACCCGTGAATCGCAGCGCGATGCCGAACGGCTGGCCCAGTACGATTCGCTGACCGGCCTTTCCAACCGGCACCGCATGAACAAGGTGCTGAGCGCCAAGCTCACCGCATTCCGCAGCTCGAAACGCGTCTGCGCGCTGATGATGCTCGACCTCGACCGGTTCAAGCAGGTCAACGACACGCTCGGCCATCCGGCGGGTGACGAACTGCTAAAGCAGGTCGCCGCGAGGCTCGAGCGCATCGTGGGGGATCGCGGCGAGATCGGACGGCTCGGCGGCGACGAGTTCCAGATCATCCTGTCCGATATCGACGATCGCGGAGAGCTGGGCGACCTTGCAGCACGCGTGATCCAGATGGTCGGCCAACCCTACTCGATCAACGGTTCGCGAGCGATCATCGGCGTCTCGCTCGGCATCGCGATTGCTCCCTACGACGGCCTCGACGCGGACGAACTGGTCAAAGCGGCGGACCTTGCACTCTATGCTGCGAAAGGTGGCGGGCGAGGGCAATACCGCTTCTACTCGAGTGACCTAAAAGAAGGCGCCGCATTGCGCCGTATGCTCGAGGAAGACCTGCGCGATGCGCTCGTCAATGACGAGCTGAGCATGCATTACCAGCCGATCGTCAAGTCGGACACCTACAAGGTCGCCGTTTTCGAGTCCCTAATACGCTGGGAGCATCCCCAGCGGGGCTTCGTGTCTCCCGAGGAGTTCGTCGCGGTCGCGGAAGACCTCGGGATCATCAACGAGATCGGCGAATGGGCCCTGCGCAAGGTGTGCGAGCATGCCGTCCATTGGCCGGTGGAGCTGCGCGTGGCGGTGAATGTCTCGGCGACGCAGTTCGTGCAGGAGAACTTCGTCGACATAGTCAAGAGCGCTCTTCAAACCAGCCAGCTCGATCCCGCGCGCCTCGAACTTGAAATCACCGAAAGCGTCTTCATCGGCGATGCCGAGCAGACGCAGAAAACCTTCCTCGCGCTCAAGAAGCTCGGCGTGCGGCTGGCACTCGACGATTTCGGGACCGGCTATTCCTCGCTCAGCTATCTGCAGCACGCGCCGTTCGACAAGATCAAGATCGACCAGAGCTTCGTGCGCGGCGCGACCGAACCCGACAACAACAATGCTGCGATCATGAGCGCCATCGTCGGCCTTGCCGATGCGCTCGGCATGGAGACCGTCTGCGAAGGCGTGGAGACGAAGGACGAGCTCAAGCTCGTGTCGGCGCGCGGCGCAACGCATATCCAGGGCTATCTTTTCTCGCGTCCGATCACGCACGAGCAAACGATGGAGAAGCTGGGGACCGGCGATCTCGTCTATGAACCGCGTGGTCCGGAGCATTCACGCTCGGAACGCCGGAGCGTTTTCCGCCGGATCGGCGCGATTCACGACGATCATCGCTACAAGGTCGTGCTGCGCAATATCTCCAAGACCGGTGCGAAGATCGAAGGCCTGCTGGATGTGCCGGTCGGAACCGATTTCGTGCTCGATCTGGGCGACGGGCAACTGGCAGTGGCGAAGGTGCGCCGCTCCAAGGGCCATGTCCTGGGTCTCGAATTCGAAACGCCGCTCATCAGCGACGGCGCCGACGGTTTCTGTACGCGCCACCGCGTGTCGCCTTACGCCATCGAGGCCGCCGGGCGTCCGCTGGCCGCTCTTCCGTCGGATGCCTATGGCGCTCTGAAGGGACCGGGGGCCGTCGCGACATCGTCCATTCCGCAGTTTGCCGAAGTGGAAGTCAGCGGCGGATAATCGCCTCGATTGCAGCGCTTTTTCCTGGCCGCGTTAGGTCAATACTAACCATTTCTCGCTAGGCCGAATGAACCAAAACGGGTTTGACGAGGTCTGACTGATATGGGCGCCATGCCCTTCACAGAATTTTTCAAGGGCAAGAAAGGGTCTGGCGGCGACCGGGGTGTACCCGCGCCTCCCGAGTTCTCTGCCTCTGAAAAGCTCGCCATCGTCGAACAGCTTGAAAGCACCGGCGCCGCCTGTTTCTGGGCCACCGATTCCAAGGGTGTGCTGACCTATCTCAGCAACGCCATATACGAGCGGATGGGGCGCAAGGCTGCCAAGGCCTTCGAACTCCCGCTGCAACATGTCTTCGATCCTGCGGCCGGTGATGGCGATGCCCGTTCGCTCGGCCTCAAGCTCGGGACCCGCAAGAGCTTTGCCGGCCTGACCGTCGAGACGGGTGATCCGGATGCCGATCTAGTGCTGCGCCTCTCCGGACGGCCGCTCCATGACCGTTCCGGCGAATTCATCGGGTTCCGCGGTACCGCGACCGACATCACCGAGGAATACCGCAGCGAAGAGGAGGCAAGCCGCCTCGCCAAGTTCGATTCCCTGACCGGCCTCGCCAACCGTCACCGCATGGAGCAGCGGATCGATTCCACGCTCCACGCTTTCCGCAGCGCCAAGCGCGCAGCCGCGCTGCTGATGCTCGACCTCGACCGGTTCAAGCAGGTCAACGACACGCTCGGCCATGCGGCCGGCGACCAGCTGCTGCAGCAGGTCGCAGAGCGCCTCAACGGCGTCATCTCGAGCCGCGGCGAAATCGGGCGCCTGGGCGGAGACGAGTTCCAGATCCTAGTCCCCGACATGGATGACCGCGGCGAGCTTGGCGAAATGGCCAAGAAGATCATCCAGATCATCTCGCAGCCTTATTCTGTCGAAGAAGGTCGCTGCTCGATCGGTTGTTCGGTCGGTATCGCGATCGCGCCCTATGACGGGGTCGAGCGCGAAGAGCTGACCCGCGCAGCCGACCTCGCGCTCTATGCCTCGAAGAACGGTGGCCGCGGCCAGTTCCGCTTCTATGCCGCCGACCTGGAACATGAAGCCAATCTTCGCAAGCGCATGGAAGATGACCTTGCGCAGGCGATCGATGCTGGCAACTTCACGCTCGAATACCAGCCTTGCGTCGATCTCGGCAGCAACAAGGTCGTCGCCCTCGAAGCCCAGTATTGCTGGGAAGACGAGGAGCGCGGCAGGGTCGCCCAGGAAACCTTCCTGCCGGTGGCAGAGGGCAGCCGCCTGATCGTCCCGATCGGCGAATGGGCCCTGCGCAAGGCCTGCGAGGCGGCCAAGGACTGGCCGGAGAGCCTGCGGCTTTCGATCAACATCTCGCCCGTCCAGTTCGAGGCCAACGGCTTCGTCGAGATGGTCGCATCGGTGCTCGAGGAGACCGGGCTCGATCCCGCGCGTCTCGATCTAGAACTCAACGAATCCGTCCTGCTCGGTGAAGCGAGCAGGGTCGACGGGGCGCTCGGCGCGCTGTTCAAGCTCGGTGTACGCCTGACGCTCGACCAGTTCGGCACGGGCCTGTCCTCGCTTTCCTACCTCCGCCGTGCGCCATTCAATTCGCTCAAGATCGGGGCGAATTTCTTCGAGCCCATGATGGGCAACGAACTTGGCGACATGGAACTGGTGCAGGCCGTCGTCGCGCTCGCAGGCGCGATGGGCATGGAAACCGTTGCCAGCGGCGTTCACGCCATGAAGCTGATGGACGAACTCAAGAAGATCGGCGTCAGCCACGTCCAGGGCTTCGTCTTCTGCGAAGCCGTGAATGCCGAACGCGTGCTCGAGGAAATCGCACAGGGCGAATGGGTGCTCGAGCCGACCGACCAGGGATCTCAGCGCGCCAGCCGCCGCACCGTGTTCCGCAAGATCGGCCTGATCCACGAGGATCACTATTACGACGTGACCCTGCGCAACATGTCGCGCTCGGGTGCAATGATCCAGGGTCTCGAAGATGTGCCTGTCGGCACGCAGTTCGTCCTCGACTTCGGCCAGGGCCAGCTTGCCGTGTGTACCGTGCGCCGCTCGATGGACGATACGCAGGGCGTTGAATTCGAACAGGAACTGGTCGACGACGGGGCAGGGGGCCTTTGCACCCGTCATCGTGTCAGCCCCTATGCACTTGCAGCTGCCGGAGCTCCGCTCACGGCGCTTCCGCCCGGCAAATACAGCCAGGCGCCCGAGGCCGCGCCGGGCACCTTCGCCCAGTTCAAGCTGTCGGCAAACGCGCCCAAACAAGGCGGCGGACCGCAGGAAGGCATCTAAGCGCTCGCTTTGCTGCTGACAGGCCCTTGCACTGCGGCTAAAGGCGCAGCGCAATGACCGACCTTTCCAAGATCCGTAACTTTTCGATTATCGCCCATATCGACCACGGCAAGTCCACACTTGCCGACCGGTTGATCCAGCATTGCGGCGGCCTGACCGAGCGCGAGATGTCCGAGCAGGTGCTCGACAACATGGACATCGAGAAAGAGCGCGGGATCACCATCAAGGCGCAGACCGTGCGCCTCAACTACACCGCGCGCGACGGCGACACCTATGAGCTCAACCTCATGGACACGCCCGGCCACGTCGACTTCGCCTATGAAGTCTCGCGCAGCCTCGCCGCTTGCGAAGGCGCGCTGCTGGTGGTCGACGCCGCGCAGGGCGTGGAAGCGCAGACCCTCGCCAACGTCTACCAGTCGATCGAGCACGACCACGAGATCGTGCCCGTCATCAACAAGATCGACCTGCCCGCCGCAGAGCCCGACAAGGTCAAGGCGGAGATCGAGGACATCATCGGCCTCGACGCATCGGACGCCGTCCTCACCAGCGCCAAGTCCGGCATCGGCATCGAAGATACGCTCGAGGCGCTGGTCGCCCGCATCCCGCCGCCCAAGGGCGACCGTGACGCACCGCTCAAGGCCATGCTCGTCGACAGCTGGTACGACCCCTACCTCGGCGTCGTCATCCTCGTGCGCGTGATCGACGGGGTCATCAAGAAGGGCCTCAACGTCAAGTTCATGCAGGGCGGCACGCAGCACCTGATCGACCGCGTGGGCGCCTTCACCCCGAAGCGCGTGGACCTGCCCGAGATCGGCCCGGGCGAGATCGGCTTCATCACCGCGCAGATCAAGGAAGTCGAACAGGCCCGCGTCGGTGACACGATCACCACGGTAAAGGGCGGGGCAGAGAAGGCGCTGGCGGGCTACAAGGAAGTCCAGCCCGTGGTCTTCTGCGGCCTCTTCCCGGTCGACGCCGCCGATTTCGAGAAACTGCGCGAAAGCATCGGCAAGCTGCGCCTCAACGATGCGAGCTTCAGCTACGAGATGGAAAGCTCCGCCGCGCTGGGCTTCGGCTTCCGTGCCGGCTTCCTCGGCCTGCTGCACCTCGAGATCATCCAGGAACGCCTCAGCCGCGAATACGACCTCGACCTCATCACCACGGCCCCGTCCGTGGTCTACCGCGTGCACCTCGCCCGCACGAAGAACGAGGACGCCGCCGTGGTCGACATCCACAACCCCGCCGACTGGCCGGACGTGAACCGTATCGACGTGGTGGAAGAGCCGTGGATCAAGGCGGTGATCTACACGCCCGACGAATATCTCGGCGCGATCCTCAAGCTGTGCCAGGACCGCCGCGGCATCCAGACCGACCTCACCTATGTCGGCGGCCGCGCGCAGGTGACCTACGAGCTGCCGCTGAACGAGGTGGTGTTCGACTTCTACGACCGCCTGAAGAGCATCAGCCGCGGCTATGCCAGCTTCGATTACGAGCAGATCGGCCTGCGCGAAGGCGACCTCGTGAAGATGAACATCCTCGTCAACAACGAGCCGGTCGACGCGCTATCGCTGATCGTCCACCGCTCCGTGGCGGAAGAGCGCGGCCGCGGCATGTGCGAGCGCCTGAAAGACCTCATCCCGCGCCACCTGTTCAAGATCCCGATCCAGGCCGCGATCGGCGGCAAGATCATCGCCCGCGAAACCATCGCCGCCCTGCGCAAGGACGTCACCGCCAAATGCTACGGCGGCGACATCACGCGTAAGAAAAAGCTGCTCGAGAAGCAGAAGAAGGGCAAGGCAAGGATGCGCGAGTACGGAAACGTGAGCATTCCTCAGGAGGCGTTTATTGCTGCGCTGCGGATGGGAGAGGAGTAGGGCTCCTCGTCATCAGTACCTAGCTAAGCGGCGATGTCGTTCAGGAACTCGCCGACGGCGGTTTCGAGTTCGCCCAGCTGGTCGGTGATCAGCGCGAACATGTCCTCGACGCGGCTGCACTGCTTGTCGACGTCCTGCGCGGCGGTGCTGACGCCGGCGATGGTCTCGGCCATGGAGCTGGCGGTCATCGCGGTCTCGTCGATCATGCTGGCGATGCTGGTCACCTGGCCGGTCTGCTCCTGCATGGTGCGCTCGAAGGCTTCGCTGGAGTTGCTGACGGCGCCGATGTGATCGCTGATCGAGCGGTTGGCCTCGACCGTGCGGTCGCCCGAGGAGCGGATCTCGGCGATGCGGCGGACGATCTCGTCGGTGGCGTTCTCGGTCTGGCGGGCGAGGGCCTTCACCTCCTCGGCGACGACCGCAAAGCCTGCACCGGCTTCGCCCGCGTGGGCGGCCTCGATGGTGGCGTTCAGTGCGAGCATGCGGGTGAGGTCGGCGACTTCGCGGATGATGTCGACGACGTTGGCGATCTCGCGGGTGTCCTTGCCGAGCGTCTCGATGACCTCGCTGGCGTGGAGGGCCTGGCCGGCGGCATCGCGGCTCGCCTGGCTGATCGCGCCGACTGAGCCGCGCACGTTCTCGATGCTCTGGACGAGGTCGCCGCTTTCGCGCGCGGCATTGCCCATGACGGTAGCCGACTGCTCGGCCGCAGCGGCGATCTCGGCGGCGTCGGACGCCATCGAGGTGGTCGAGCGGCGGGCGCGCTGGGCGAGCTTGCTGACGAGCGAGCTGCGCTTGGTGGTCTCGCCGACGAGTTCGGCAATGGTGCTGTGGAACCGCTCGGCGATCTCGGCGCGGCGGGCTTCCTCGAGGCGGCGGGTGATCCGGTTGAGGCGGGCGACCATGAGCTCGGCAGTGATGCGGTCGACGGCGCCGAGGACGAGCATACGCGCCTCACGGTCTTCCTTGTCCGAAGCGTGTGCACTGGCGAGCTGAGAGGCGCGCGAGAAGACGTGGTGGAGCACGCCGACGACGCGGTAGGGCACGGCAGCGTTCTCGTGCGTCCAGTTGCCGAGCGAGGCGGCGGCCTTCATCCAGGCCTCGTCGACCGGCTGCGTGAGGCGGTTGACCATCCAGTCGTGGAACTGGGTGCAGGACTTGTCGATGTCGCAATCGGCCGAGAGGTTGCCGCTGTCGCGCATGCTCTCGAGTGACGGGCGCAGCGGTTCGAGGATCCAGTCGATCTCGCCGACGATCTCGCTGCCGATCTTCGACAGCAGGTCCTGTTCGGCAGCGCCGATGCCGAACGCCTCGAGGCGTCCGTTAACTTCGATGCGGTTCTTGCCGTTGCTTGCAGCCATGCGGCCTGTGTCCCCCGGGAATAGATCTCGGGGGAGGCCATAGCCCTAGCTATTTACCTTATGGTTAACGCGGCGTTTGAGAATTGGCTCAGGGACGCGTCTGGCCGGTGCCGTGGACGAGGTACTTGAAGCTGCACAGCTGTTCGAGGCCGACGGGGCCACGTGCGTGCATCTTGCCCGTCGCGATGCCGATTTCGGCGCCCATGCCGAATTCGCCGCCGTCGGCGAACTGGGTACTGGCGTTGCGCATGACGATCGCGCTGTCGATCGAGGTCATGAAGCGGCGCGCTGCATCGTCATCCTCGGTCATGATCGCATCGGTGTGGTGCGAGCTGTGCTCGTCGACCCATGCGATGGCTTCGTCGAGACCGCCAACCACCTTTACCGAGGCGATGGGATCGAGATATTCGGTGTTCCAGTCGGCTTCGGTTGCAGGCTTGATGCTGCGGTCGATAGCGACGGCTTCTTCATCGCCGCGCAGTTCGCAGTCGCTGCCCATGATCGCGGTGAGACGGGGTACGAATTCCTTTGCCACTGCGCGGTCGACGACGATGCTCTCGGTCGCGCCGCATACGCCGGTGCGGCGCAGCTTCGCGTTGCGGATGACCTCGGCTGCCTTGTCGAGATCGGCCGCCTCGTGGACGTAGCTGTGGCAGTTGCCGTCGAGGTGGAGAAGGGTGGGGACGCTCGCCTGGTCGCGGACCAGTTCGACGAGGCCGCGGCCACCGCGCGGAATGACGAGGTCGACGAATTCGTCGGCCTTGAGCAGCGCTGCCACAGCATCGCGATTGGTGGTGCCGACGGTCTGAACGGCGTCTTCGGGCAGGCCTGCTGCCTTGAGGCCTTCGCGCATGCAATCGACGATGACCCTAGTCGAGTGGCGGCTTTCGCTGCCACCGCGCAGGATCACGGCATTGCCGCTCTTCAGGCATAGCGCGCTGGCGTCTGCACCGACATTCGGGCGGCTTTCGTAGATCATGCCGATCACGCCGATGGGGACGGCGACGCGTTCGATGCTGAGGCCGTTGGGGCGTTCGAAGGTCGCGAGCGTGCGGCCGACAGGGTCGGGCAGCTCGGCAATCTCTTCCAGCGCACCGGCCATGCCTTCGACCCGGTCTTCGGTCAGCTTCAGGCGGTCGATGAAGCTGTCGGGCTTCTTACCCTCGACGCTTTTCACGTCTTCGGCATTGGCAGCGAGAAGCTCATCCATCGAGTTGCGCAGTGCCTTGGCGGCTTCGCGCAGCGCTGTGTTTTTCGCCTCGGTGCTCGCCGAGAGCAGGCCCTTGGCTGCTTTACGGGCATTCCGGCCGAGCGTGGCGATATGGATCTGGGGGTCTAGGGTCTGGTCGTTCATGATATCTCTCTTGTTCGTTTGCGGGGCAGGAGGCGCTGTGATGTCAGCGCAGCTCGACCGCCCTGTCGTAAGCTGCCTGCAATGTAGCATGCAGGCGATCGGAAAGGCCATCGTCGGAATTGAGCGCATCGAGGCCAGCGGCGGTGGTGCCCCCCTTGCTGGTGACCGAATTGCGCAATTCCTCGAGACCGGGTGCTGATGGCTCGCTGGCCATGGCGACCGCGCCGCCCATCGTGCCGAGCACCATGTCGCGTGCCTCGTCCTCGTCGAAGCCCTGCGCCATCGCTGCCTCGGCATAAGCGCGGGCGATCTCGAAAACGTATCCGGGGCCCGAACCTGCGACAGCCGTCACGCGGTCGAGCTTCTCTTCGCTGTCGACGGTGATGGTCGAACCGGCGCGGCGCATGAAGGCCTCGGCATGGACGAGGTGATCGGACGAAGCGTGGGGGCCAGGGCAGATACCGCTCACTCCGCGGCCGATGGCTGCCGGCAGGTTAGGCATGGTGCGCACAACAGGTGCATCGCCCATCAGGCGCGATAGGCGCCCGGCGGAATAGCCCGCCGCGATCGAGAGGATGTAGCCACCCGGCGCGATGTTTTCGCGATACGCGGGCATGACCTCGTCGATGAGCTGCGGCTTCACCGCTGCAACGATGCAATCGAAGCGCTGCGAAGCGATTTTCTCGCGGTCGGGCACCAGCGCGACCCCTTCAGGAAGGTCGCTCGCCATCGGGTCGACGACGGTTACCGATTCGGGTCCGGCCACCCACTGAGAAAGTAAAGCGGAACCCATTTTTCCGCATCCGATAATAAGAACTGAATTAATGATGTTAGAAATCCATTCCCGTGCAAATCACACGTTATGTAATTCTTGAAGTTAGTTGAATGTAAAATATCGATCCGAGAAACGTAGATTTATTCTGATTTAATTAAGGTTCTCTACTTGCGCATTCGATATTTTAGAAAAGGCGGTTGTGCACTGCACAATCCCTATCTACATTGTGTGCGAGAAATTTCAAGTTATGCAGATATTCGGAATATGACCCAGAAACGAAACATCGTTGTCAAAATCGGTTCGGCGCTTCTTGCGAACCAGGACCTGCTGACGCCGCGTTACGGTTTCCTCCAGCGCCTGCTGGAAGACATCGCCGTACTGCGCTCGCAGGGCTTCAATGTAATCCTTTGCTCCTCCGGCTCGGTCGCGCTCGGCCTGCGTATCATCGGCGAAACGCCGGACAGCGCGGGAGTTTCCGACAAGCAGGCAGCTGCCGCTTGCGGAATGCCGCTGTTGCTCAACGCCTATAAGCAGGTCGGGCACGAGTTCGGCTTCGAGATCGCGCAGGTTCTCCTGACCCTCGGCGATTTCGAGGACCATCGCCGTTTCCTAAATACGCGCAACACGGTTCATCGCCTGCTGGAATCGGGCATCGTACCCATCGTCAACGAGAACGATACGATCACTACCGAGGAAATCCGGGTGGGTGACAATGACCGTCTGGCCGCCAAGGTTTCGCAGATGGTCGGGGCGAGCGATCTCATCATCCTGACCGGCGTAGACGGCCTCTACGACCGCAATCCCGACGATCCCGAGGCGCAATTCGTGCCCGAAGTCGAGGACGTGAACCAGTATATGGACGCGACCAAGGGCAAGAGCACGCTCGGCACGGGCGGCATGGAAACCAAGCTCCAGGCTGCAAACATGGCGCAGGAAGCAGGCGTGACCACCTGGATTGCCCAGGGCGAGATCGATCGTCCGCTTTCGACCGTCCTCAATGGGGAGCGCCGCGCGACCAAGGTCATCCCCAATCCCAATCCGCTTTCAGGCTGGGACAGCTGGATCGCGAACCGCCTGCAGATGGCGGGCAGCATCGTCGTGAGCGAGCAGACAGCAGATGCACTCGGGCAGGATGACCGCCCGATCTCGCGCAGCGACATCCTTTCGATGGACGGCGATTTCACCCGCGGCGACGTGCTGCATGTCTACGACAGCAAGGGCATCGAGCGGGCGAGGGGGCTCAGCGATTTCACCTCGGAGGAATTGCGCGTGCTGATCCACAACCCCGATACCGCTGCCGAGCAGCTGCTTGGCTACAAGACACGGGGCGAGATTATCCGTTCGAACAACCTCGTCATGCTCGAGAACCGGCACCTTCTGTGGGATGCTCCCGAGGCCGTGGTCGGATAAACCGCTAACAGAAATCGACGAAATAAATCCGGTTTTTCTTGGAACCGGACCGATCCTGTCGTATTTAAGTTTGTGCGGACCGGGCCCCTCTGGCGGGTGTCTTTCCAGGCACTCGTGATGTCGGACCGTATCGGATTAGCCGATGCGAGCTGGTGGGCCCCTTTCCCCTCCCAATCCCCAGCCCGCGGCCGCATCGGCTAACCGATCGAACCCACGATTTCGATTGCGGAGGTCCCGATGACGGCCCGGATGTACAGACTTACCCAGATCCACCAGCGTATCGACGAGCGCCTGCGGTTCGAGGCGCGCAAGGCAAGGCCCGATGGCCTGGAAGTCTTGCGCCTCGCCGCGCTGAAAGCGCGCGCAAAGACTGCTCTCGCTGTGTTGACTGGACGCACCGTCGTACCTGCCTGAGGGCGGCCACAACCGATCAGATCACGAAAACCGGCACCGTTCCCTTGGTGAGCGTTCGTGCCGTGCCGTTTTCGTCAGAAGAACAGGGGCCGGAATATGGTCAGAGCGATAACACCCATGCTGCGCGATTTCCTCCAGAAGGAAAGCGCCGGCGGCATAGTCCTGATACTTGCAGCAGCCTTGGCGTTGGCCGTGGCCAACTCGCCGCTCTCGGCTGGCTATTTCGACTTTCTCGACATACCCGTCGTTGCCGCTTTCGGCAGCTTCGTGATCGACAAGCCTCTGCTGCTCTGGATCAACGACGGTCTGATGGCCGTCTTCTTTTTCCTCGTCGGGCTAGAGGTTAAGCGCGAGGTTCTCGAGGGCCAGCTATCGAGCTGGAACAAGGCATCGCTGCCGCTGATCGCAGCGATTGGCGGTATGGCTATCCCCGCGCTGGTCTTCATCGGCCTCAACCTGGATTCGCCCGACAACATCCGCGGATGGGCCATCCCCGCCGCGACGGATATCGCCTTTGCGCTTGGCATCCTCTCGCTACTGGGCCCCCGCGTCCCGGTGGCGCTCAAGGCGTTGCTGCTCGCCATTGCGGTGATCGACGACATCGGAGCCATCGCGATTATCGCCCTGTTCTATTCCGGCGAGCTCGACACAGGCATGCTCGGTGCCGCCGCCATCGTATTCGTGTTCATGCTGGCCCTCGGGCGGGCCAAGGTCCAGTCAACCATTCCCTACGTCCTGCTCGCGATCCTTATGTGGGCGTTCGTACTGAAATCGGGTGTCCATGCGACGCTGGCAGGCGTGGCGGCGGCTTTGACGATCCCGCTGGACGCGAAGAGCGATCACGGACCGCTTGAGCGAATGGAGCACGCGCTTCACCCCTGGGTGGCGTTCCTCGTCATCCCGATCTTCGGTTTTGCGAATGCCGGCGTGACGCTGGTCGGCCTGCAGCCTTCGGCTCTGCTCGAGCCTCTGCCTCTCGGCATCGCTCTGGGTCTCCTGATCGGCAAACAGCTCGGCATCTTCGGATTTGCCTGGCTCGCTGTGAAGGCCAGGCTGGCCGAGCTCCCCGACGAGGTGAACTGGCGCCAGATCCACGCGCTTTCACTGCTTGCGGCGATCGGTTTCACCATGAGCCTGTTCATCGGAAACCTGGCCTTCAGCACTGCCGAACAGGTCGATGCGGTTAAGCTCGGCGTGCTGTCCGGTTCCACGATTGCGGCCATCGCCGGATACATCCTCCTGAAGATCTCGCTGCCCGCCGGCGAGGCCGAGAACGAGATCGACAAGACATGGTAGAATTCCTCGCTCAAGACTGGCTCGGAACCCCCGTGTGGTTCTGGGCCGCTTTCCTCACGATCGTCATCGTCCTGACGGCCTTCGATCTCGGCTTCCTGCACAAGGAAGACCGCGAGCTCGGGATACGTGAAAGCCTAAAGCTCTCGGTCTTCTACATCGGCGTAGCGATGCTCTTCGGCCTGTGGGTCTGGTTCGAGCGCGGACCGGACGCGGGAATGCAATATTACACCGGCTTCTTCATCGAGAAGGCTCTGTCGATCGACAACGTCTTCGTGATCAGCCTGATCTTCACCTATTTCGCCATTCCTGCGAAGTACCAATACCGCGCGCTCCTCTGGGGCATCATGGCGGTGATCGTCCTGCGCGGCCTGATGATCGCAGGGGGCGCGGCACTCCTCGCAGAGGCATACTGGGTCCTGTACCTCTTCGCGGCCTTCCTGATCGTGACCGGCATCAAGATGTTCTTCGCCGGCGACGAGCCGATGGATGTGGGCAACAATCCCTTCGTGAAGTGGATCTCGCGCCACATGCGCGTGACGCCCGAGCTGCATGCCCAGAAGTTCTTCGTAAAGGTGGAGGACGAGAAGACCGGCCGCATGGTGCGCGCCGCGACGCCGCTATTCCTCGCGCTTGTGGTCATCAACCTCGCCGACCTCGTCTTCGCGGTCGACAGCGTGCCGGCGATCTTCGCGATCACGACCGACACCTTCATTGTCTACACTTCGAATATCTTTGCGATCCTCGGGCTGCGCGCTCTCTACTTCGCGCTGGCGGCGATGGTGCACCGCTTCCATTACCTGAAGTATGCGCTCGCAGCGGTCCTAGTCTTCATCGGCAGTAAGATATTCGTCGCCGATTTCCTGATGGACGGGGCGAAGTTCCCGGCCTGGATCAGCCTCGGCGTGACTGCCGCGCTGATTGCAGCAGGCGTGCTCTATTCGCTCTGGAAAACCAGAGGGGAAGATGAGGCCGACTGGCCCGCAGTGAAGGAATGATCAGACGTTGGCGGTGGACATGGTCGTGCTGACCGTGTCCAGCGTCGCCCCGAATTCGTTGCCGAGGGTCTGCATGGCCGCGATAGCGGTCACGGCGATGAGCGCAACGATCAGACCGTATTCGATCGCCGTCGCGCCTTTGTCGTCCTCAAGGAAGCGCTTGATTGCGTTCATTTTTGCCAAATCCCGTCCATGATTCTGCGGACCGAGCCGCACTGCTGACAATATTTGGCCACGTTTCCTTAAAATCTACTTAAGTTTCGGCCCGCTGGCCGGCGTCATCGCGCACGGGGAAATCCTGACGAACTTCACTTGGCGTTCAGCAGGGTGCTGGCTATAGGCTCGACCCTATGAACACAGTTTCGCGCTTCCGTCGCCTGCCGGCCATCGGCTCCGTCCTCGCCGCCACCGTCTTCCTCGCGGCCTGCGCGGGTACGGGTTCCGCCCCGAAGGACACCGCTTACGTGGCCCGCGACGTCGAGACGCTTTACGCCGAGGCGAAGGACCGCCTCGATCGCGGAAACGCGACTCTGGCGGCTGCCCTGTTCGACGAGGTCGAGCGCCAGCATCCCTATTCGCCCTGGGCCCGCCGTGCGCAGCTGATGAGCTCGTTCAGCTATTATGTCGCGAGCGACTACAACAAGTCGGTGCAGGCCGCGCAGCGCTTCCTCTCGATCCACCCGGGCAACAAGGACGCGCCCTATGCCTACTACCTGATCGCTCTAAACTATTACGAGCAGATCAGCGACGTGCAGCGCGACCAGAAGATCACCGAGCAGGCGCTCACGGCTCTCAACGAAGTCGTCCGCCGCTTCCCGCAGACCGAATATGCCGCCGATGCGCGTCTCAAGATCGACCTCGTGCAGGATCACCTCGCGGGCAAGGAGATGGAAATCGGCCGCTTCTACCAGCGCTCGGGCAAGTGGATTGCCGCGCAGGTCCGTTTCCAGAACGTGGTCGACGATTACCAGACGACCAGCCACGCGCCCGAAGCGCTTTATCGCCTGACCGAGACCAGCCTTGCGCTGGGCATCCCCTCGGAAGCGGTGAAGTATGCTGCCGTCCTCGGCGCGAACTATCCCGGGAACGAGTGGTACGAGAAAGCCTATGAGCTCGTTCAGGACCACGCGCCGGACGTCACCGCCAGCTGATAAGCCAAATATTCACACCCGATCATAACGGGAACGGTGACGCGGGCTTTGGCCTGCGTTAAGGGATTGGCGATGCTGACCCGCCTGTCCATCCGCAACATCGTGCTGATCGAAGCGCTCGATCTCGATTTCGGGCGTGGCCTTGGCGTGCTCACGGGCGAGACGGGTGCGGGCAAGTCGATCCTCCTCGATTCGCTCGGGCTGGTGCTGGGCAACCGCGCCGACAGCGGGCTGGTGCGCGCTGGCGAGGAGAAGGCCAGCGTTTCGGCGAGCTTCGAATTCGCAAAGCTTCCTGATGCAATCGCCGAAGCGCTCGACGATGCGGACATCGAGATCGAGCCGGGCGAACCGCTAATCATCCGCCGCCAGCTCAAGGCAGACGGGGGCAGCAAGGCCTTTATCAATGACCAGGGCGTGGGCGTCGCGCTACTGCGCGAGATTGCAGGCGTGCTGGTCGAGCTTCACGGTCAGCATGACGATCGCGGGCTGGTCAATCCTCGCGGGCACCGTGCGCTGCTCGACCGGTTTGCAGGTTCAGATACCGCGAAGGTCGAACAGGCCTGGACCAAGTGGCGCAGCACCGAGGCACGGCTTGCCGAAGCGCGCGAAACACTCGAACAGGCGAAGCTCGATCAGGACCTGCTGCTCGCGCATCTTGCCGAGCTGACCGCGCTCGAACCGCAGGCGGGTGAAGAAGCAAGACTAGCGGAAGCGCGCGCCGACATGCAGAAGGGCGAGCGCCTTTCGGGCGATCTCGAAGAACTCCGCCATCTCTGGGAAGGCTCGGACTCGCCGCTCGCGTCATTGCGTGTGGCGGCCCGGAAGCTTGACCGGATCGCGCCAGAACACTCGCTCTTGGCCGACGCATTGGCCTCACTTGATCGCGCCGTGATCGAGGCCGGAGAGGCGGAGGAGAAGCTGGAAGCTGCCGCAGCGGCTCTGGTCCACGATCCTGCCGCTCTGGAAGAGGCGGAAACCCGCCTGTTCGAACTGCGCGCTCTGGCCCGCAAGCATCGCTGCGAAGTCGACGAGCTACCTGAGAAGATCCGCGAGATGCGCAGCCAGCTCGATTCGATCGAGGGCGGCGAGGCCGAGCTCGATGCGCTCGAAGCCGCCGCAGAGGAAGCGGGCAATCGCTATCGTGCCGAGGCCGAGGCGCTCCATGCGAACCGTGTGGCTGCGGCATTGCGCCTCGACGAAGCCGTCGCGGCGGAACTGGCGCCGCTCAAGCTCGATGCGGCTCGCTTCAAGACGGCTGTGACTGCACTTCCGGAAGAGCGCTGGGGCGCTCATGGGCTCGACAGCGTCGAATTCCTCATCGCCACCAACCCGGGTGCCGATTTCGCGCCGCTCGCGAAGATCGCCAGCGGTGGCGAGCTATCGCGCTTCATCCTCGCGCTGAAAGTCGCCTTGGCCGAGCAGGGCGGGGCAGCGACGGTGATCTTCGACGAGATCGACCGCGGCGTGGGCGGCGCAGTGGCCAGCGCTATTGGCGAACGCCTCGCAAGGCTGGCCTCGGACGGACAGCTGCTGGCTGTAACGCACAGTCCGCAGGTCGCTGCGCGCGGGCAGACGCACTACATGATCGCCAAGAGCTCCGACGGCACGGTGACGCGCACTAGCGTGGCGCTGCTGGACGAGGCCGGTCGCCAGGAAGAGATCGCCCGCATGCTTTCGGGCGCTGAAGTCACGCCCGAAGCGAGGGCGCAGGCGGATCGATTGCTCGAAGGCGTCTAGGGCCTAGTCGGCAGCTTCGGGCTGGCAAAGATAGATCAGCACGAAGAAACCGAAAGCCGCGAAGGTAAATGCGTCGGCCATCGAGCCGTGCCCGATCTGTGTCTGCCACATGTTGTAGGCCGCGCCGCCGAAGACGTTGAACAGCCCGAACCAGGTAAAGATCACGAGACCGCAGCCCAGCTTCGCCAAGGTCATCGCATTCGCATATGCCGCGGCATCGCTCCTTCCGGTCCACAACTTCAATCCGGCCCAAAGGCTGGCTACACCGGCAGCGATTTCGCTTGCGAAGATCACGATCAGAACGATCCACGCGACACCCGGACCCATCGCGGGCATGATGTTGGCCGGATAGATTTCGTGATCCTTCTGCGAAAGCACATAGCCGATGTTCTCGTGTGCTATCGCGAGGTTGATCAGGTTGTGGCCGACATAGAACAGGGCCATCAGCCCTAGCAGCACCATGAAAAGGGCTTTGAGATTACGGTCGATCATAGTTTCCCCCACCTGTGAAACCGCGACCCGTCTGATGCACTTTTCCCCGTGCCTCTGCTCATGCATAGCGATGGAAAGGGGAATCGACCAAATGCCCGCGAGCAAGCCTGTGGACATGACTGAAGCCGACGCCGCCAACGAGCTCATGCGGCTCGCGCGAGAGATCGCGAAACACAACAAGCTCTATCACGCCGAAGACGCGCCCGAGATCAGCGATCCGGAATTCGACGCGCTGGTCCGCCGCAATGCGGTGCTGGAAGAGGCTTTCCCGCATCTCGTGCGCGAGGATTCGCCTTCCAAGGTGGTCGGCCACGAAATCGCGGCCTCGCCGCTGTCCAAGGTCACCCACGAGGTTCGCATGATGAGCCTCGACAACGCCTTCTCTGCCGAAGAGGTCGAGGAGTGGGTGGCACGCGTACGGCGTTTCCTGTCGCTCGACGAAAGCGAGCAGGTCTCGATCACCGCAGAAGACAAGATCGACGGCCTGTCCTGTTCGCTGCGCTACGAGAAGGGCAAGCTTGTTCGTGCTGCGACCCGCGGTGACGGGCAGGTTGGCGAGGACGTCACGCCCAATGTCGCGCATATCGCGGATATTCCGCAGCAGCTCGCGGGCGATGTGCCGGAGGTCTTCGAGATCCGTGGCGAGGTCTACATGTCTAAGGCCGACTTCCACGCGCTCAACGCCGCGCAGGAAGAAGCAGGCGGCAAGCTCTTCGCCAATCCGCGCAATGCCGCTGCCGGCTCGCTGCGCCAGAAGGATGCGAGCGTGACGGCAAAGCGTCCGCTCAGGTTCTGGGCGCACGGCTGGGGCGCGGCCTCCGATGTGCCCGGTGCCACGCAGGAGGAGGTGGTGCGCAAGATCGAGAAGTGGGGAGTGCCGGTCTCACCGCTATTTACTGTCGTTCAGGATGTCGCAGAAATGCTGGCGCATTACGAAAGCATCGGTTCGCAGCGTCCCGACCTTCCGTATGAAATCGATGGGGTCGTCTACAAGGTCGACCGGCTGGACTGGCAGCAGCGCCTCGGCTTCGTGGCCAAGGCGCCGCGCTGGGCGCTGGCGCACAAGTTCCCCGCGGAGCAGGCCGAGACCACGCTCGAGGCGATCGACATCCAGGTCGGGCGTACAGGCAAGCTTACCCCTGTAGGCCGCCTCGCACCGGTCCTGGTGGGCGGTGTCACCGTAACGAACGTCACGCTCCACAACCGAGACGAGATCGAGCGGCTCGGCGTCAGGCCCGGCGACCGCGTCGTCGTGCAGCGCGCGGGCGACGTTATTCCACAGCTTGTGGATAACCTGACCCGCGAGGTGGAACGCGAGCCTTTCATCTTCCCCGATCACTGTCCCGAATGCGGCAGCGAGGCCGTGGCGGCAGAAGGCGAGGTCGATGTACGCTGCACAGGCGGTCTCATATGTCCCGCACAACGTACTGAAAGATTGAAGCATTTCGTCAGCCGAGGTGCGCTCGACATCGACGGGCTCGGCGAGAAGACCATCGACCAGTTCTTCGCACTGGGCTGGCTCGAAAGTCCTGCGGATATTTTCCGTCTCCACGAACGTCGTGACGCCATTCTCGCGCTCGAGGGCTGGCAGGAGCGCTCTGTGGATAAGCTTGTGGATAGCATCGAGGCACGGCGCCAGCCGGATGCGGCGCGATTGCTGTTCGGGCTTGGCATCCGCCACATCGGCGCTGTGACGGCGCGCGACTTGATGAAGAATTTCCACGAGTTGCCGGCCTTGCGCCAGACAGCCGAGGCTGCACGCGCGGGAGACGAGGAAGCTGCGCAGGCGCTGACGTCGATCGACGGCATCGGCGGCGCGGTGGTCGAGGCGCTCGGCGACTTCTTCCACGAGGATCACAACAAGGCAGTCTGGGACGACTTGCTCAATGAAGTTTCGCCCCCTCGCTACGAGGTCGAGACGAAGGAAAGTCCGGTCAGCGGCAAGATCGTGGTATTCACCGGCAAGCTCGAGACCATGAGCCGCGACGAGGCCAAGGCCCAGGCCGAGCGTCTCGGAGCCAAGGCAAGCGGTTCGGTCAGTGCCAAGACCGACCTGTTGGTCGCCGGTCCCGGTGCGGGCAGCAAGCTCAAGAAGGCCGCCGACCTCGGCATCGAGGTGATCGACGAGGCTGGCTGGGCCAAGATCGTGGCGGAAGCGGAGTAGGGATCATGAACGCGCAAGGCATCTCGCTAGGGCTGATTTTCGGGGTCATGTTCGGGGTCGTCTTCGACAATCTCGCGATCGGTCTCGGGCTGGGTGTCGCTTTCGGAGCCGCCTTCAGCGCTTCCATGTCGAAGAAGGACGAGGACGATGAAGAGGACGACGAGGGCGCGGATTCAAAAAGCTGACGGCAATCTCGGAAACCATCTGATTTGATGGCGTTAGTTGGATGTGAGACGCTCCCCGATCCTGTTCCTGACTGTCCTGATCGTAGGCGCCTTCCTGGTGCTGGCGACGTCCGTAAGCACGCCCGGCGAAACGCCCGAAGAATTCGAACGGCGCGTCATGGCCGCGGCATCCCAAGAGCCTCCCCCGCCGCCCGAACTCGATGCAGCGCAGCTGGCACTCCAGGAAGATCTGCGGGGCATAGGCGAAAGGTTTGCCGGTGAGCTCGGCATTGCCGTCACGCGAGTGTCCGATTTGTCGACGATGGCCCACAATGGCGGTGAGCCGTTCCCGCAGCAGAGCGTAACGAAGCTGTGGGTCGCGTTGACCGCGCTGGACCTTGCGGAAGAGGGCGGCCTCTCGCTCGACGAGATGGTGACCATCCGCAACGCAGATCTCACGCTGTTCTACCAGCCCGTCAGGAACATCGTGAAGGCGCGAGGGGCATTCACGAGCGATTATCGCGACCTCCTGACCCGCGCGATTACGCAGAGCGACAATACCGCCAACGACCGCCTTCTCCGCCGGATAGGTGGGCCTCAGGCGGTGGAGGCATTCCTCAGGAGAAACCGGATTAGCGGCGTGCAGTTCGGCACCGACGAGCGCAGCAAGCAGAGCGAGATTGCCGGGCTGGAGTGGCGCCAGTCCTATTCGACGGGAAACGCCTTCTACGAGGCGCGCGACCGCGTACCCGAGGAGCGCCGGCGACAGGCATTCGAAGCCTATCTTGCGGACCCGCTCGACGGAGCCAGCGCTGCAGGGATCTCCGAAGCGCTTGCGAAGCTTGCGCGCGGCGATCTCTTGTCGCCCGCGTCCACCAGCTTCATGCTCGACACGCTAAAGCAAACGAAGAGCGGCCCGCGGCGCCTCAAGGGCGGTGTACCCGGGGGCTGGGAGTTCGGTCACAAGACCGGCACGGGCCAGTACTTCGACGGTGTGCAGTCCGGCTATAACGACGTCGGTATCCTCACCGCTCCCGACGGCACGCAATACACCATCGCCGTCCTGATCGGGCAGACCCGCACATCCTATGCGGAGCGTTTCGACATGATGCAGGAAGTCACGCGTTCTGTGGTCCGCTATCACGAGGGGCGGCAGGACCCGGTCGCCTAGTCGGCGGTCGGATCGTCCACCCATTTCATCACGCCGCCCGCAAGCGGTGTCCACTGGCCCATTTTCACTCCTGCACGAGCGAGCGTGTCGCCCACCCACTGGTTGCATGTATTGCCGAGCGTGTAGCGGCCAAGCGCGTCGTAATTGCGCGCGCCTTTCTCGAAGCTCTCGTAACTGAAGCGCTCGCCGGTTTCCGGGGGCGGGGGCAGGGTCGCCTCGATCTCCGCCACCAGAAGCCGGTATTCCTCCGGCCTCAAGGTCAGGTAGCGATGGTATTCGGATGGGCGCGGGTTCACGTAATGGCCGACGCGCATCAGGCCGTCACCGCCCATGAAGGCGATCCGCAGCGCGGTGCTGACCTTGAGATCACCCCATGTCGGCGTGTTGAGGAAAACCTCTTTCTCACCCCATCCGATCGCCACGTGGGTCGGTATCCAGCCATCGGTATCGCGGGGCATTCCCGCCGAGGGGAAGGTTTCGCGCCAGTCCTTCTCCTGCGTGATGATGGGCATCACGATGCCGGTGTGGATGCCATTGGTTTCGATCATGATCCGGATGCCCGTTTCCGGCTCGGTCCAGTCCGCGTTTCGCGGTATCGAGCTCCCGATCCAGGCCGCAAGGAAGAACAAGGCCGCAAGTAAAAGCGGGACGGCGAGAATGCCGCCGAGCCACTTCAACGCGCGTTTGCTTCTCAACGCACCCGGCTCCGGCGCAGCCACAGGATCGACCAGTCGCCATTCGTGACACGGCGGGCGAGGCGGAAGCCCTGCCTCGCGTATGCCGCGCGGACTTCGGCTTCCTGCGTCTGGAGCAGGCCTGCAAGGAGGAGGCTGCCACCCCTCTCGGTGACTGCAGCGAAGTCGGGCGCCAGTTCCACGAGAGGGCCAGCGAGGATATTGGCGATCAGCAAATCGTAAGGCGCGCGCGCCTGGATCAGCGCGTCATCGGTACCGGGAGCGATGATCATCGTCAGTTCGCCGGGACCGGCACCTGTGGGAACATCGTTCATGGCGCAATTGTCCTCGACCACTCCGGCGCAGACATAATCGATGTCCGACGCGGTCGCCTTGGCATTGGGCCAGAGGTGCATGGCGGCGAAGGCGAGCAACCCGGTGCCGGTGCCGATATCGGCGTGATTCTTCACCACCAGCCCCTCGCGCTTCATCAGGTCGAGCATTGCGAGGCAAGCGGCGGTCGTCTCGTGCTGGCCGGTGCCGAATGCCTGGCTTGCAGGGATGATGAAATCGATCAGTTCCGGATCGGCCGGATGCTCTGGCGTGCGCACGTGGAAACGACCGGCCCGGATGGGCTCGACGCCCAGCTGGCTTAGCGTCACCCAGTCCTGTTCGGGCAGCTTCTCGGCCTCGAAATCGGGCGCGCCGTCGGCAAAAAGCGATGCGACGGCCTTCTTGTCCGCCGCAGTCGGCTTGTGATCGAGCCAGACCTCGAGGATCCATTCGTCCGGCTTGTCCTCGGCGATCTCGCGGCCGGATACGACCAGCTCCTCGGGAAAATCCCATGCGTCCTCATGGGCGAGGAGAGCTGCCTGCACGACCTTCTTGGGAGCCTCGCCCGATAGCTTCCAGGCGCTCACTGCGCGGCTTCCTTCGCAAGGCGCTCGTCGAGGCGTTTGCCAAGCGCATCGGCATAGCGCTGGCACTCGCCGGGCTTGCCATAGGTACCTTCGCGCCAGCGCTCGATCATGTTGCTCGATGACGGGTGCGGAGTGGTCAGAATATCGCAGGGCAGGAAGCGCACCTTGTCGATGCTGGTACGGAAGGCGCCGACAGTCTCAGGATGGTCGGTGAAGCGATAGTCGTCCCCGGACACTGCGGAGAGGCTGTCGACATAGACCATTCGGCTGCAGACCGGTGGTTGGTCGGGCGGCGTGCACGACCACCAGGTCCAGCTAAGCGCGCCCGGTGTGTGTCCCGGTGTCGTATGTGCAGTGATCCTGAGATTGCCCAGCTCGACGACATCGCCGTCCGCTGCGATCCTGCTCACCTCGACCGGTTCCATGTCAGGATGCCCCGAGTTAGCCTGCGGGTCGTCGCTCGCCACTTTTCCGCTCACGAGGACCGGCGCGGCGCGCTCGGAAGCCACGATCTCGGCTCCGGTCGCTTCGGCGATCGCTGCATGACCGGCGACATGGTCGAAATGCTCATGGCTCATGAGGATGTAGCGGATGTCGGAAGGCTCGAAGCCGAGCGACCGGATGCTCGCGAGCACGTGGGGCGCAGCGGCTTCCACTCCGCTGTCGAGCAGGATGTGACCCTCGTCGCCCGCCACCAGAATGGCCGAGATGCCGCAGGTGCCGACATACCAGCTGTTGCCCATCAGGCGGAACGGCCGGGCAGGCTTGTCCCACTCGTCCCACTTTTCGCATGCGTCCACGAAGCGCTCTTCCGGTACTTGCGGCTCCGCATGTGCGGACGGGACGGGGTCGGTATGACCGGTGTGAGCGTTGGCACAGGCACCAAGCACCATGGCGAGGGGAAGCGCAAGTCTAGCGAACATAGCTTGCCCCGTTGGCATCAAGCGTCGCGCCCGTCATGCTGGGCGGTGCATCGAGTGCACAGAATTCGATGATCTTCGCGATTTCCTCCGGTTCGGCCACGCGGCCCAGCGGAATGTCTGCAAGCAATCCTGCCCCGCCGCGGCTCTCCAGGTAATCGCCTGCCATGGCCGTATCGGTGAAGCCCGGCGTGATCGCGAAGCTGTAGATCTTCTCCGAAGCGTAGGCGCGCGCGATGCTCTTGTGCATCGCAAGCATGCCGCCCTTGCTGGCAGCATAGTGCCAGTGCGCCGGCGAATCGCCGCGGTGACCGGCACGGCTCGCTACGTGGACGATACGCCCCTCGCTTCCGCGTGCGCGCCAGTGCTTGATCGCAAACCGGCTTAGCTGGGCCGCAGCGGTCAGGTTGATGCGCATCGTATCTTCCCAGGCATCGAGCCATTCGATGTCGGAGCGCTCGATCGGGTTGGGCGCGAAGAGCCCGGCATTGTTGACGAGCACGTCGATCTTGCCGCCCGCGCGGGCGAGGGCGGCCTGCCACAACTCCTGCGGTGTGAAGGGCTCGCGAAAGTCCGCCGGCACGGTATCGGTGGCGTCACTCGAGGTTGCCTGCCCGATGACTTTGGCGCCTCGCGCCTCGAGAGCTGCCTTGGCAGCAGCGCCGATCCCGCGCGATGAGCCGGTGAGAAGAATGCATGTCATGCATCACGCTATTCGAAACTTTGCGACAAATGTCGAGGCCGCGCGCCTTGCCTCGCACGCCAGCTTCGCTAAGGAGGCGCGACGAATTACCGTAACGGACGATAACGCATGGCAAACCGCCCGCTCTCACCGCACCTGCAAATCTGGAAATGGGGCCCGCATATGCTGGTCTCGATCCTCCACCGTATCACCGGCGACGGTATGGCCATTGTCGGCCTCGCCGTCCTGCTCTGGTGGCTCGGCGCAATGGCCGGTGGTCCCGAAACCTATGCGACCTTCCAGGAAGTCATGGGCTCGCCGATCGGCATGATCGTGCTCGTCGGTCTGAGCTGGGCTTTCTTCACCCACATGATGAGCGGGCTTCGCCACTTCGTCCTCGACATCGGCGCCGGCTATGAGCTGGACATGAACCGGGTCTGGTCGATCCTTTCGCCGATCATCGCAATCCTCCTGACCGCCGGTTTCTGGGCGGTCGTCCTGCTTCGCTAAGGAAGACCCGGACACATGGCACACGACACACCCATCAAACGCGTGCGCGGGCTCGGCTCCGCACATGAGGGCGCGCATCACTGGCTGGTGCAGCGCTTCACCGCTATCGGTAACCTGGTGCTGATGCTGTTCCTCGTGATCAGCCTCGCGCTGCTTCCCGACTATGGCTATTCGACCGTGACCGGCTGGGCCTCGCAGACGCTGCCCGCGACCGCGCTGGCGCTGCTGATCATCAGCGTGTTCTGGCACGCGCGCCTCGGCCTGCAGGTGCTGATCGAGGACTATGTCCACGATGCCGGAACCAAGTTCGCCACGCTTACCATTCTCAATCTTGCAACCATTGGCGGCGGCGCATTCGCTCTCGTTTCGATCGCCCGCATCGCCCTTGGAGGAGCCGCCTGATGGCCCACAGCGCTACTTTCGAAATCGGCGGTCGCAGCTATCCGATCGTCGACCACCTCTATGACACCGTAGTCGTCGGCGCCGGCGGCTCCGGCCTGCGCGCCACAATGGGTAGCGCGGAAGCCGGCCTCAAGACGGCCTGCATCACCAAGGTTTTCCCGACGCGTTCGCACACCGTGGCCGCACAGGGCGGTATCGCCGCATCACTCGGCAACAACACACCCGACCACTGGTCGTGGCACATGTACGATACGGTGAAAGGCTCCGACTGGCTCGGCGACCAGGACGCGATCGAATACATGGTCCGCGAAGCACCGCAGGCAGTCTACGAGCTGGAACACGCGGGCGTGCCCTTCAGCCGCAACGACGATGGCACGATCTACCAGCGGCCCTTCGGCGGCCACATGCAGAACATGGGCGAAGGCCCGCCGGTGCAGCGCACCTGCGCCGCAGCCGACCGTACCGGCCACGCCATGCTCCACGCGCTCTACCAGCAGAGCCTGAAGTATGACGCGGACTTCTTCATCGAGTATTTCGCGCTCGACCTGATCATGGAAGACACGGCCGACGGCAAGGTCTGCCGCGGCGTGATCGCGATGTGCCTCGACGATGGCACCATCCACCGTTTCCGCAGCCAGGCCGTGGTCCTCGCGACCGGCGGCTATGGTCGCTGCTACTTCACCGCGACGTCGGCCCACACCTGCACCGGCGACGGTGGCGGCATGGTTCTGCGCGCGGGCCTGCCGCTGCAGGACATGGAGTTCGTGCAGTTCCACCCGACCGGCATCTACGGTGCCGGCGTGCTCATCACCGAAGGTGCGCGCGGCGAGGGCGGCTACCTCACCAACTCCGAAGGCGAGCGTTTCATGGAACGCTATGCGCCCTCCGCGAAGGATCTCGCATCGCGCGACGTCGTCAGCCGGTCGATGGCTCTGGAAATGCGCGAAGGTCGCGGTGTCGGCCCGGATGGCGACCACATCTACCTGCACCTCGATCATATCGATCCCAAGGTGCTGGGCGAGCGTCTGCCGGGCATCACCGAAAGCGGCAAGATCTTCGCTGGCGTGGACCTGACGAAGCAGCCTCTGCCGGTTACCCCGACGGTTCACTACAACATGGGCGGCATCCCCTGTAACTATCACGGCGAAGTGATGGCGGGCGATCCGAACGATCCGGAAAAGATCGTTCCCGGCCTGTTCGCAGTCGGCGAAGCGGCCTGCGTCTCGGTCCACGGCGCGAACCGCCTCGGCTCGAACTCGCTGATCGACCTCGTGGTGTTCGGCCGTGCAACCGGCCATCGTCTGAAAGAAATCATCAAGCCGGGAGTGAGCCAGGACGAACTGCCCAAGGGCAGCGCCGAACTTTCGCTGTCGCGCCTCGACCACTTCCGTCATGCCGACGGCAGCACGCCGACTGCAGCCCTGCGTGCCGACATGCAAAAGGGCATGCAGAAGCACGCTGCCGTGTTCCGCGACAGCAAGCTGCTTTCCGAAGGCGTCGAAGTCCTCAAGGACGTCAACAAGCGGATGCAGGACGTCAAGGTCCACGACCGCTCGCTCATCTGGAACAGCGACCTCATCGAGACGCTCGAGCTCGACAACCTCATGGCGCAGGCCAACGTCACCATGGCATCGGCCGAAAACCGCAAGGAAAGCCGCGGCGCCCACGCGCACGAGGACTTCCCGGAGCGCGACGACAAGAACTGGATGAAGCACACTATCGCCTGGTTCGATGGCTGGGGCGGCAACGGCGGCGGCGTGAAGATCGATTATCGCCCTGTCCACGAGTACACGCTGACCGACGATGTGAAGTATATCGAGCCGAAGAAGCGCGTTTACTGATGCGATGGCGGCGAGGCTTCGTTCTCGCCGCCGTTTCGCTTTCGGCCTGTACGACAGTTCCCGGAGCGCCTCCCACAGGGCTGGGCGCAGAAGCGTTTTATGCGAAGCATATAGACGCAAGCGGCATTCCCATACTGTCGTCCGGACAAGTGCCGGACGAGGCGCTGGTTGCAGCGCGCGACATGACACGCGGTATGCTCGCCCAACGTCCCGACCTCGCCGAATGGCTCGCTGCCAACGACTACCGCATCGCCATCATCGCGGAGGACGAGGCGCTGCTGGACCTTCCGGACAAGGCTGGCTGGACCAAGCCTGCGCGCGATGATCCGCGGCTAACGCGGTGCGAGCTCAAGCATTACGATGTACGCATCGGGGCCAAGACCGATCGCGAATACTGGAACGAGCGCGCCCGCGCCATCGGCGGCAAGCGCATGGCAGACGGGGCGGAGGATGTGCTCGGCCTGCCGTCGAGCCGCTATTGGGGCGAGACGATCTTCGTGCACGAGATGGGGCATCTCGTGCTCGATGCCATCCAGGCCACCGATCCCGTGCTCTATGCCGAGGTTGAAGCTGCGTATGCCAACGCCTTGGCGAATGATCTCTGGCTCGACGAGTATACGACCACGACGATCCAGGAATATTGGGCCGAAGGTACGCAATTCTGGTTCAACTCGAACCGCATCCAGTCATTCGACGGGCGCCGCATCCTCAACCATGCCGATCTCGAGGCCTACGATCCGCATCTCTATGCCGCGCTCGCCAAGGCCTATGGCGACAGCCACCGTCTCAAGTCCGATCCCTTCTGGATGAGCCCCGCGCGCGTGCCGCCCGGACCCATTCCCGAAAACACCGCCGAGGTTTGCTGAAGACCCGCGGCAACGATAAGTTTACGTCCCGGGTCTATTCGGCGCTTTCAAGTATTTGAAAGACGGGGGCAATCATGGGTTTCGGACGCAAGGGTCTCGCATCTGGTGAGATAGCAACAGGCCCAGCGGGAATGCAGCAGGGTTTCGGGCAAACGCCTCGGCAAAACCTTGCCGCCGCCCCGCCGGCAGCAGGCGCGCGCCAGTTCGACGTGACACCCAATCCGCTGCTCATGCTTTTCTGCCTCCTCTTCTTCGGAGCGGTTGCTGCCTATCTCGCCTATGAAGTGACCGATCCGCGCGGCTTGATCCTCAACGGCATCATCGAGCTTGGCCCGTTCGGTGCGGACATCTTTTTCGGCGTGCTGGCCCTTTCGGCTGCAGGCTGGGCGCTCATCGGCGGTGCGGGTTTCATCACCAGCCTCAGCGGGAAGAGCTACCTGAGGCTGGACGCGAACGCGGTCGAAGGCACTTCGGGTGTCTTGTCGCGCACCCCGACACGCATCCAGTATGCGCTCATCAAGGACATCAAGCTGGACGAGTATCAGGGGAAGTTCAGCGTCGAGATCGTCGACCGCGGCGGAGAAAAGATTTGCGCCGCATCACAGAACTTCAAATCGCATGACGAGTTCGAGGAGTTTCTCGAACTGCTGAACGAGCGGATGGCAGCCGTTCGCCGCTAGTCGATTTCGACCGGTTCCACGCGCCGAACGTCGACAATCGTCACCGGTTCGGCAAGCATCTGACCCTTCATCCAGCCTTCGCCTGCCTCCGGATCGCGGGGGCTGTCATGGATTGCGTGGACCACATCCATTCCGTCGACAACGTATCCGAACACGGCATAACCCGCCTTGAGATTGGGGTCGTCGCTGTCGGGCTGGGCGTCGAGACCTTTCTGGTCCTTGATCATGATCGAGAAGTCGCCGGTAGCCGTTCCGGGATCGAGTCGTGCCATCGACAGCGCGCCATTCGTGTGGCTGAGCCCCGTCTCGTTGGTCGGCTCGTGCGGCACGCCTTCGAGGATGCGGTCGGGATTGTTCTGGGTCCCGCCTTGCAGCAGGCCGTTGGGCGGTTCGCCCCACTGAAGATGCATGGCGCGGTAGAAGACCGTCCCGTCGAACCTGTCCTCGTCCGCATAACGCAGGAAATTGCCCGCCGTGATCGGCGCGCGTTCGGTTTCGAGCGCTACGGTAATGTCGCCCATGGTCGTCTCCAGGACCACCAATGTCGTCTCGAAATCAACCTCTTGGGGCGGAGCTGCGGTCTCGTCCTGCGCTGCAAGCGGCGTGGAGAGGAGGGCGAGCGGAGCAAGGATGCGTGCGATCATGGAGCGAAGAATACCGCGCGCATGATTGTCGTCCATCGAATTCTTGATGGTCCACGCAGAGCTCCGCTGGACCGCGAAAACGGAAAATGCTTCCTGAACGCGCGTTCATCTACGCTTCATGTTTACAATCGTAGTCGATACGGCTACAGGCGTAATCGAACGCAATTCGAGAGGGGAGTACGGAGTGATGGCCAGGCGCAAGCAGGGACCCGGTGACCGGATCAGCGAAGCCGAGCACGCCGTCATGGAAGCGCTGTGGGACGAGAGCCCGTTGTCCGCTGCCGAGGTCTGCGACCGCGTCTGCGCGGCCAACGACTGGTCGATCCCCACAGTGAAGACGCTACTGAGCCGCCTTGTCGCGAAGGATGCGGTGGGGACGGAGCCTCAGGGCCGCAAGTTCCTCTATCATCCGCTGGTCGAGCGATCGGACTATGTCGGCGGCGAAAGCCGTCGTCTCGTCGATCGCCTTTTCGGAGGCCGTGCAGCACCGCTTTTCGCCCATCTCGCCGAGAGCGAAGCGCTCACCGATGACGATCTCGCCGAGATCGAGGCACTCCTCAAGGAGATGCGCAAATGACCGAGCTCCTGAGAGAATACTGGGACTGGTTCCTGTTTGACACGCTGGTGTGGACGGGCGCGCTGATTGCGCTGGTCATGGTGCTTCGCCGCCCGGTTGCCCGCCATTTCGGAGCAGGAGCTGCTTACGCGCTCTGGTTCCTCCCGCTTGCCCGCCTTGTCATTCCCCCTTTCACGCTCCCGGCCTGGATGCGCCCGGTGACCGAGACGGTCGTCGAGACGGAACCGGCCTTCGCGTTGCAGTCCGAAACCATCGTCCTGCCGGTTGCCCAATCGGGCGCCGCGCTTCCGACGACGCTCACCACGGCTGCCGAGCCGGTCGATTTCCTGACGCCGCTGCTCCTCCTGTGGCTGGGCGGGGCAATGGTCATGCTTGTGCGCCGGTTCTGGCTCTACTTCGCGCTGCGCCGCGAACTGCTCGAGGATGCGCGTCCGGTCGGCGAGGTCGGCTCCATCAGGCTGATCGAGACCTCGGCCATTTCCGGCCCGATGGCCTTCGGCGTGCTCGATCGCGTCATCGCGCTGCCCAACGGTTTCATGTCGAGCCGAGAAAGAGCGGCCCGCGACCTCGCGATTGCGCACGAGCTTTCGCACCACCGCGGCGGCGACCTCATCGTCAACATGCTGGTCCAGCCGCTGTTCGCGATCCACTGGTTCAACCCGCTCGGCCATATCGGGTGGAATGCGCTGCGGCGCGACCAGGAAGCTTTCTGCGATGCCCGTGTCGTGGCCGCCCGTTCGCATGACGAGCGTGCCACCTACGCCAATGTCATCGCCGATTTTGCACGCCGTCCGGCACTTGCACCGCGCCCTGCGCTGGCTGCGCCGATGGCTTGTCCGGTTCTGGGGGACAAGTCGATAATCCATCGTTTGAGGAGTTTATCCATGTCCGATATTTCGCCGCGCCGCCGCCTTCTGGGCCGGGGTGCACTGGCTTCGGCCTTCCTGGCCGTGCCACTGACTGCATCGATCTGTTATGCCGAAGGTACGCCCACTCTGCTGGCTGCTACGGCGCAGGCCGCGGAAACCTCCGTCGAGGAGTGGACCGAGGCCGATGTGCAGGAAGTCCGCGAGGAGCGGATCGAAACCGAAATCGAGGTCGAGCGCGAACTCGCTGAAGCCGAGCGTGAAGTCGCAGAGGCCGAGCGCGAGGTTGCCGAGGTCCGCCGCGAGATCGTCGAGATCGAGCGTGAACTGGCCGAGGGCGACGAGCGCCGTGTCGAAAAGCGCCGCATCCGTATCAACGGCAAGGACTGGGACAAGATGAGCGAGGCCGATCGTGCCGAGCTCCGTGCCGAAATGGCCAAGCTGCGTGAACAGTTCGCCGAAGGCGGCGACTTCGACATCGAGATGAAGAAGCTGCGCGAGCAGTTCGCCGAAGGTGGCGAGTTCCGCCGCGAAATGCGTCTCGCTGTCGCACAGGCAGGCGAGGCCGCGAAGATGGCACCCGAAGTGGTCGTATCCTGCAAGGACAAGTCGAAGCCTGTCACTTCCTCGACCGACGCCAAGGGCAAGACCACGCTCTTCGTTTGCGAGACAGCTGCCAATGAGCTGGCGCTCCAGGCGCTGAAGTCTGCTCGTACGGCGATCGCTAGCGAGAGCTCGCTGTCGGCCGAAGAGCGTGCCGAAGCACTGCGCTCTGTCGATGCCGAGATCGCGGAGCTCCAGAAGAAGAAAAAGTAAGAGGCGCAGGGACTGCGGGTCCTGCGTAACCCGACGGTCGGTGCAGCGATGCGCCGACCGTTTTCGTTCACCTGAGCGCAATTCAATGCGTATTCAGTTCGTCGCTCACACAGAACGCTTCATCGCAGCAACGATGGAGATGTGTGATGCAAGAAAGATCCCCCGGTTTCAAATTGGTCCTCGCCGGACTCGTCGGGCTTGTCCTGATGATCCCGCTCATCATGGTCTATGGGCTGGTGTCCGACCGGCAGCACCAGGCGCGTGTTGCGCAGGACTCGATCACGGCCGGGTCGGGCGGTGCGCAGGTCGTCTCCGGCCCGGTTCTAGTCATTCCTTATGAAGAGCGGCGCGTCAGCAACGAGACGGTGAACGGAGTTGCGACGACGCGTACGCAAACTATCCGCAAGCAACTTTTCCTGTCGCCCGAGCAGCACACGCTCGAAACGACACTGGAACCCGAACGCAAGCGCAAGGCACTCTACGAGACGGTCATCTACCTTGCGCAGATGGACGGGACGGCGCGTTTCGTACTGCCCGATGACCTGTCGCGTTTCGGTGCGACGCGCGAACAGCTTCTTCTCGACGAGGCGCAGATCCGCTTCGGCAACTCCGACCCCCGGGGGCTCCGCGCGGTGGCGGATGTGCGCGTCGATGGCGAGCCGATCGAATTGCAGCCGGGTGAGGGCGTTCACTCAAGCGGAGGCGCCGGATTCCACGGCAATATCGACTGGTCTTCGGGCGAGCCGCTTTCGGTCGCCTATGATTACACCTTGCGTGGCAGCCTCTCGCTGACGCTGGTGCCGCGTGGCGGACAGACCGACTGGAAGGTTTCCTCGCCCTGGGCACACCCCGGCTTCGGCGGAAGTTTCCTGCCCGACCGCAGCGAGATTTCATCCGACGGCTTCACCGCGAACTGGTCGATCGGCAATCTGGCACTGGGCCAGTCGATGGTCATGCAGGAAGACCTGCCGCCGGTTCGCGTGAGCAATTTCTCCGGTGACGTCTACACCTCCTCCGAGCCCGTCGAAGCGGCGTCGGGCAAGACCGCAACCATCAGGATGGTCGAGCCTGCCGATATCTATGCGCAGGTCGACCGTAGCGTGAAGTACGGCTTCCTGTTCATCGGCTTCACCTTCCTCACCTACCTGCTGTTCGATGTGGTCGGTGGCGCTCGTGTCGCCCCAGCGGAATACCTGCTGACCGGTGCCGGTCTGGTGCTCTTCTTCGTGATGTTGCTCGCTTTTGCCGAGGTGATGGGCTTCGCCCTTGCATACGTGCTGGCAAGTGCCGCGATCATCGGGCTCCTCACCGCCTATAGCGCTGCGGTGTTGGGCGGGTGGAAGCGCGCCGGCTTCATCGGGGTGCTGCTCACGGCCCTTTATGCCGGGCTCTACATCTTGCTCAGCCTCGAGGCCGCATCGCTGATCGTGGGATCACTGTCGATGTTCCTTGCACTGGCCGGTGTTATGTACGCGACCCGCAATGTCGAATGGTCGCGCGCAGGAAGGAGCGATGAGCTCGCCGAGAGCTGACATACGCTCTGCAAATGAGAAGGGGGCGCGACCAAGCCCGGTCGCGCCCCCTTTTTCGTGCGTTCTGATCTCTCAGCGCAGGACCGTGATCTCGTCACAGGCCCGGTCGTCTCCCCGCAGACCCAATCGAAGGGCCTGGCTGCGCTGGGCGCTGGTGCCATGGGTGAAGTTCTCGGACGAAACGCGCCCGCCGGTGAGCCGGTCGTCGCCGATGGCTGCAGCAGCCTGCATGCCTTCCTCGATATCGCCCGGCTCGATCAGGTTGCGGTTCCTGCCCGCCCATACGCCGGCATAGCAATCGGCCTGGAGTTCCATGCGGACCTGCAGCTGGTTGGCCTCTGCCCTGCTTGCTCGCTGTTGGGCGCTGCGGATCTGGCCCGAGATGCCGGTGATCGTCTGGATGTGGTGGCCATACTCATGCGCGAGGACATAATAGCGCGCGAAGTCGCCGCGGTTGCCCGCCATGCGTGCCAGCTGGTCGTAGAAACTGGTGTCGATGTAGATCGTCTGGTCGGCCGGGCAGTAGAACGGGCCTGAAGCCGAAGTGGCACTGCCGCATCCTTGCGTGGTCACGCGCCCGTTGCGGAACAGGTCGAGCGTCGGCTGCTGGAAGCGGTCGCCGAGGCCCTGTTCTTGGAAGAGGCGTGCCCATGTCTGGTTCAGCGACTGCAGCCCGTTGCAGGCTTCGAGCGCATATTCGCTCGAATTGCAGATCTCTTCCTCGTTCGTATTGGCAGGCCCGCTTTGCTGCGTGGTCTGCTGAACGCCTTCGACGGTCGAGATGGTCTGCATCGGGTCGAGCCCGAATGCGAAATAGCCGATCGCTGCAAGGATGATGGTCCCGCAACCGATGCCGCCGGCCTTGCCCACGCCACCGCCGCCGCTCGAACGGACCTTGATATTATCGCTGTTGAACGGATTGAGCCGCATTTCCTTCCCCCATCATTGGCCGCTTTACAGAGCCGCGCCGGTGCGCGATGGCCGCTATCGATGTAACCCTAACGCTCGGAGAGCCAAATGTTTCTCGAAGGAAAGCGCGCACTTGTCACCGGATCGACCAGCGGGATCGGCCTCGCCATCGCCCGGGCACTCGCGGCCGAAGGGGCGAAGGTCGTCCTGAACGGCTTCGGCGACGAGGCGGAGATCGCAAAACTTTGCGAGGAACTGGGCGCGACCCACAGCGGCGCCGATCTGACGGACGTGGCACAGGTCGAAGCCATGATGGCCGAGGCAGGCGAGATCGATATCCTCGTGAACAACGCCGGCATGCAGCACGTCTCGCCGGTCGAGGATTTCCCGCTCGACAAGTGGGACAAGCTCGTTGCGCTCAATCTTTCGGCCGTCTTCCACTGCACGCGCCTCGTCGTGCCGGGCATGAAGAAGAAGGGCTGGGGGCGCATCATCAACACCGCCAGCGCGCACTCGAAAGTCGCGAGCCCGTTCAAGAGCGCCTACAATGCGACCAAGCACGGGGTGGATGGTTTCACCAAAACTATTGCACTCGAACTCGCTGAATTTGGTGTGACTGCGAACTGCATCAGCCCCGGCTATGTCTGGACTCCTCTCATCGAGGGCCAGATCCCCGATACGATGAAGGCGCGCGGAATGACCCGCGAGCAGGTGATCAACGATGTGCTGCTGGTGAAGCAGGCCACCAAGAAGTTCGTCCAGCCCGAGGAAATCGGCGCGCTCGCCGCATTCCTTTGCCGTGATGAAGCGCAGAACGTGAACGGTGCAAACTGGAGCGTGGACGGAGGCTGGACGGCGGAGTAACCGCGCCCTCTAGCATCCGCCACAAACCGTCGTTACATGGGCCGCCACATTCCTCCGGCAGGCGATTCTCATAGTGGCACATCTCGACATTCCCCTCGGTCTTACCTTCGACGACGTTCTCCTGCGTCCGGCCGAGAGCGAAATCCTTCCGTCGATGGCGAATACCGCCACGCGCCTGACGCGCGAGATCCAGCTCAATATTCCCGTGATCTCATCGGCGATGGACACGGTGACCGAGGCGGACATGGCAATCGCCATGGCCCAGCTCGGTGGTATCGGCGTGCTGCACCGCAATTTCGAGATCGACGAACAGGCCGCCGCGGTGCGCGCCGTGAAGCGGTATGAGAGCGGTATGGTGGTCAACCCGATCACCATCACGCCCGACGCGACGCTGGGCGAAGCTCAGGAGCTGATGGCCTCGAACCGCATCAGCGGCATCCCGGTGACCGATACCTACGGCAAGCTTGTCGGCATCCTGACCAACCGCGACGTGCGTTTCGCCGAAAACCCGCGCCAGCCGGTCAGCGAGCTCATGACCACCGAGAACCTCGCTACCGTTTCGCTCGGTACCAGCCAGGAAGAAGCGCGCCGTCTCCTGCACCAGCGCCGCATCGAGAAGCTGCTGGTGGTCGACGATGGCGGTCACTGCGTCGGCCTCATCACCGTCAAGGATATCGAGAAGGCGGTTGCCTATCCCGCCGCCACGAAGGACGAGCAGGGCCGCCTGCGCGTTGCTGCAGCCACCACGGTCGGCGACAAGGGCTTCGAGCGCACCGAGGCGCTGATCGATGCCGGCGTCGATGTCGTGGTGATCGACACCGCGCATGGCCACAACAAGGAAGTCTCCAAGGCTGTCGAGCGCGTGAAGAAGCTCTCGAACGCGGTCCAGGTCATTGCAGGCAACGTCGCGACCGGCGAAGCGACCAAGGCGCTTTGCGGCGCAGGCGCGGACGCGGTGAAGGTCGGAATCGGCCCGGGCTCGATCTGCACCACGCGAGTGGTCGCCGGTGTCGGCGTGCCGCAGCTCACTGCGATCATGGACAGCGTCGAGGAAGCCGAAAAGATGGGCGTCCCCGTCATCGGCGACGGCGGCCTTCGTACCAGCGGCGATGCGGCCAAGGCTCTCGCTGCCGGTGCATCGAGCATCATGGTCGGCTCGATGCTCGCAGGCACCGAGGAAGCGCCGGGCGAAACCTTCATCTACCAGGGCCGCAGCTACAAGAGCTACCGCGGCATGGGCAGCGTCGGCGCGATGGCGCGCGGCAGTGCGGACCGTTACTTCCAGGCGGACGTCAGCCAGCAGAAGCTGGTCCCCGAAGGTATCGAGGGCCAGGTCCCCTACAAGGGCCCGGCAAGCGCGGTGATCCACCAGCTCGTCGGCGGCATCAAGGCGGCGATGGGTTACACCGGTAGCGCCACGATCGACGACCTGCGCAAGCGCGCGCAGTTCGTGCGCATCACCAACGCGGGTCTTACCGAGAGCCACGTGCACGACGTGTCGATCACGCGGGAAGCCCCGAACTATCCGACACGCTGATCGGGGAGGGGAGACATGACCCCCGCCGCACGAGTCCAGACCTCGATCGAGCTGCTCGACGCGATCATCGAATCCGCACGCTCCAAGGGCGCGCCCGCGGACCGGATCCTTGCCGAGTGGTTCCGCAACAACCGCTTCGCCGGATCGAAGGACCGCCGCGCTATCCGCGAGCTGGTTTTCTCCGCAATCCGCGCTTGTGGCCCCGTGCCGGAAAGCGGCAGGGCCGCCATGCTTCGCCTAGCCGAGGTCGACGATAGCATCCTGCCCCTGTTCGACGGCTCGAACTACGGGCCCGATTCTGTGAGAGACGACGAGGTGGCAACTGCCGGCGGTGTTGCTCCGGAGTGGCTGGCTCGCCTGCTCGAGAAATCCGACATCGGGGAGGCTGAAGCCGACGCATTGCTTGGCCGGGCGCCGCTCGACCTGCGCGTGAACACGCTCAAGGCAGATCGCGCGACGATCTCGCTCCCTACCGAAGCGGTAAAGACCGATGCGCCCCATGGGCTGCGTCTCGAGCCCGGCACGCATGTCGAGCAATGGCCCGAATGGCGCGAAGGCAAGATCGAGGTGCAGGACACCGGTTCGCAGCTGGCCTGTCTTGCTGTCGATGCGCAGCCCGGCGAGACCGTGATCGACCTGTGCGCCGGTGGCGGGGGCAAGACGCTCGCACTTGCCGCGGCAATGGACAATCTCGGTAAGCTCGTCGCCTCCGACACCGATCGCAATCGCCTCTCGCGCCTCGCCCCGCGGGCAGAGCGCGCCGGAGCGACAAATATCGAAACTCGCCTGCTCGACCCCAAGCGAGAGATGGAAGCGCTCGCCGACCTGGCCGGGCAGGCCGATGCGGTGCTGATCGATGCACCCTGTTCGGGTACGGGCACGTGGCGACGAAATCCGGAGGCGCGTTGGCGTCTCGACGAGGGCGAGCTTGCGCGCCTGACGAGCCTACAGGCCGAAATTCTCGATCTGGCAACGAATTTGGTTAAGCCCGGCGGGCGACTGGTCTTCGTTACCTGTTCCCTGCTTGATGAAGAAGGTGCGGACCAGTTCGAGGCGTTTCTTTCGCGGCATCAGGAGTTTAGCGCCCAGGAAGTGGCGCTTCCCGTAGGCCGACAACGCGGGAACGGCATCCGCCTGACGCCGTATCACGATGGTACGGACGGGTTTTTCATCGCCCGTGCAGCTAGATCGTGTTAGCTTTCCCGCTATGGCTAACACTCAGCCTTCCGCGAGATCATCGCTAACGGAGACGATTATGCGTTTTGCCCCCGCCGCCGCCGCCCTTTCCCTGGCTCTTGCCATGACTGCGAGCGTTAGCGTGGGACAGGAACGCGATCCGACCCCGCGTGCGGCGATGCTTATCGCTCAGGGTGAAGCGGCGCTTAAGCAAGGCAGCACGCAGGCTGCGATCGACGCTTTCGAGGCCGCGCTTACCGTGGACCCGGGATATACGCCGATCTTCCTCCACCTTGCCGAGGCAGCGCGCGAGGACAAGCTGCAGGGCAAGGCGATCCGCTATTACCGCGAGGCGCTTTCGCGTGATCCGGACAATCTCGCCGCGATTGCAGGCGAGGGTGAGGCACTTGCCGAGAAGGGCGCGCTTGAGAAGGCGCGGCTAAGCCTCGCGAAGGTCCAGTCGCTCTGCGGTGACAGCTGCCCTGAAACGCAGGGTCTGGCGAATGCGATTGCTGCAGGCCAGCGCGCTCCGGTCGTGACCGCAGAGGCCACGATCCCCGATGCGCCTACTCCCCAGTCGAACTGATCGTCAGACCAGCTCGCGGAACTCCGCCACGACCGCGCGATAGACGCGTTTCTTGAACGGTACGATGAGCTCGGGCAGCTGCTCGGGCTCTACCCATTTCCAGTCGCAGAATTCGGCCGGGTCATGTGCCTCGAGGTCGATGTCCTCGTCCGCGCCAGAAAAGCGTGCGAGGAACCAGATCTGCTCCTGCCCGCGATATTTCCCGCCCCATAGTTTGCCGATGAGCTCTTCCGGCAGGTCATAGCGGATGGGTTCCTTGGTCCGGTCGATCAGCGAGACGTGCTCGGGCTTGGCACCGGTCTCTTCCGCCAATTCGCGCAGCGCCGCCTGGTCGAGGTCCTCTCCCTCGTCGACACCGCCCTGGGGCATCTGCCACCAGTCGCCTTCCTTGTTATCGATCCGCCTACCGACGAATACGCGGCCCTGGCTGTTGACCAACATGACGCCGACACAGGGCCGGTATCCGAGTTCGCTCACCTGTAACGCTCCACCATGAGTTCTACCGCGTCGAGGAAGGCATCGAGGTCCTTCTGCCCGCTCGGCATCGCTTTCCTAAGCGTGGTAAAGCCATGAATGATCCCGGGAAATTCGAGATAGACGACTTCGGTGCCCTGCTGGATCAGGTGCGCTGCGTATTCGCGGCCCGAATCCCGCAGCGGATCGAGCCCGGCAGTGCAAACCACAGTCGGCGGCGTATTTGAGCAGTCGCCGACCATGGGCGTGTGGCGCGGATCGTCCGCGCTGCCGCCATATTGCTCGGTGAACCAGCTCATTGCCGCTCCGGTCAGGAGGAAGCCTTCTGCGAAATCCCTGAGCGAGCGATGCTGCGAGACGTCGCTTGCCACCGGATAGATCGGCGCCTGCACGATCACCGGTACGTCCGCTGGATCATTCACCAGCTGGTTGGTGGTGACGATCGTGAGATTGCCGCCCGCGCTGTCGCCGGTGATCACCAGCCCGGTAATCTTGCGCCCGAGCGCGTCGGGTGACGAAGCGATCCACCGCGCTGCCGCCTCGCAATCGTCGGGAGCTGCGGGGAAGGGGTGCTCCGGTGCGAGCCGGTATTCGACCGAAACCACCGGCAGATCGAGTCGGTAGGCGATCTCGGTGCAGAGCGAATGGTAGACGTCGATGTCGCCGATTACGAATCCGCCGCCGTGGATGAAGACCACGCAAGGGGAGGGATCGCGCGTTTCCTTCGCGTCGTAGAATCGTAGCGGGATGTCACCTGCTGGTCCGGGGCAGGTGAGGTCCTTGATGATCGCGAGGTCGCGCGCGGGAGCTTCCGCCAGCGCCCCCAGCGTTTTCATCTGTGTTCGGCCTTCCTCCGCGCCGACTTCTTCGACTCCCTTGCCGCCCATCTGTTCGAGCATGTCGAGAAATGCGCGCACGTCGTCGCGCACGAAATGTTCGGTATCGGCCATGGTGCTCTCTCCCTTCGCGTTGCAAAAAGGGACTAACCGTCTCGCTCGCGCTTTTCCACCAGCCTTTTTGCGGCTAGCAGAGAAACTTCATTGCGAGAGGATGGGACGCCTCCTAGGTGGCGCTCCCGCAGAGACAGCGCCGATTATGGCGCGCGACAAGGAATTGACCGGATGGCAACAGCCGCCAGCCTGCCGCAAGACGGCGTCCCCGCCAGCCCCGATGCGATCGTCGTGCGTTTCGCCGGCGACTCGGGCGATGGTATGCAGCTCACCGGGGGGCAGTTCACCCTGTCGACCGCGCTTGCCGGGAACGATCTTGCGACTTTCCCCGATTTCCCCGCCGAAATCCGCGCGCCGCAGGGCACGCTGTTCGGTGTGTCGGCTTTCCAGATCAACTTCGGCAGCCGCTCGATCAACACTGCAGGCGACGCGCCGGATGTGCTGGTTGCGATGAACCCGGCAGCGCTGAAGGTGAACCTAGCCGCGCTCAAGCCCGGCGGCCTGATCATCGCCGACACGGGTGCCTTCACGAAGCGCAACCTCGACAAGGCGAAGTACGATGCCAATCCTCTCGAGGATGGCAGCCTTGCGAAATACGACCTGCTCGCTTTCGATATCAGCGAGAAGACGATCGAGGCGGTAAAGCCCTTCGGTCTCGGCAACAAGGACGCGCTGCGCTCGAAGAACATGTGGACGCTCGGCCTTGCGCTGTGGATGTTCGACCGCGACCGCGAGCCGATCCACGAGTGGCTGAAGCAGAAGTTCAAGTCGAAGCCCGAGATCGCCGATGCCAACATCGCGGCGCTCGATGCAGGCCATGCCTATGGCGAAACGGCAGAGCTCGCCGGACCGCTCAAGCAGGTCCATGTCGACCCGGTCCCGACTGCTCCGGGCCTTTATCGCACGGTCACGGGCGCGGAAGCCGTCAGCCTCGGCCTTGTCGCAGGTGCCCAGCTTGCAGAACTGCCGATGTTCTTCGGCGGCTACCCGATCACGCCCGCCTCGGCGATCCTCCATCACCTCGCGCGGCTGAAGGAATTCGGCGTCACGACCTTCCAGGCGGAAGACGAGATCGCGGCCATCTGTGCTGCCATCGGCGCGAGCTATGCCGGCCAGCTTGGCGTGACCAGTTCGTCGGGTCCGGGCATTGCGCTCAAGACCGAGGCCATCGGCCTTGGCATCATGACCGAGCTTCCGCTGGTCATCGTCAATTCGCAGCGTGGCGGTCCTTCGACCGGCCTGCCGACGAAGACCGAGCAGAGCGATCTCTACCAAGCCGTCTACGGCCGTAATGGCGATGCGCCGATGCCGGTCATCGCGGCATGCAGCCCTTCCGATGCATTCGAGGTGGCGATCGAGGCCTGCCGTATCGCAACGCAGTACATGACCCCGGTCATGCTGCTGACTGACGGCTACATCGCCAATGCCGCCGAGCCGTGGAAGGTGCCCGATCCCTCGACGTTCGAGCCGTTCCCTGCAAAGTTCCTGACGGAGAAGAACGGCACCGACGAAGAAGGCAATGCGACCTTCCTGCCGTACAAGCGTGACGAGAAGGGCGCGCGTCCCTGGGTGAAGCCCGGCACGCCCGAACTGATGCATCGTATCGGTGGCATCGAGAAGCACGAGCTTACGGGCAACATCGATTACTCGCCCGACAACCACCAGCGCATGACCGATGCGCGCAAGAACAAGGTGGAAGGCGTCAAAGTGCCCGATCAGGAAGTTGCTCTGGGCGAAACTTCCGGCAAGCTCGCGGTCGTTGGATGGGGCAGTACCTACGGTCCGATCCACCAGGCCGTGCGCCGCAGTATCGAGAAGGGCTGCTCGGTCAGCCATATCCATGTGCGCCACATCTGGCCGATGCCGAAGAACCTTGGCGACCTGCTGCGCGGCTTCGACCACGTGCTCGTGCCGGAGATGAATACCGGCCAGTTCAAGACGGTGCTGCGCGACCAGTTCCTCGTCGATGCGCAGCCGCTTACCAAGACCAGCGGGCAGCCTTTCCAGATCGCCGAGCTCGAGGCGGAAATCGCCAAGTTCTTCGACGATATTCCCGGAAACGAAGGCGGGCAGGTCCCCGCCAACGACCAGCAGCTTCCGAGCACGGAAGGAGGCGCAAAATGAACGCACCCGTCAAGATCGAAACCACGCTCAAGGACTGGGAAACCGACCAGGAGGTTCGCTGGTGCCCGGGTTGCGGTGACTACGCGATCCTCAAGGCCGTCCAGCGCACGCTGCCGCAGCTTGGCGCAGACCCGAAGAATACGGTCTTCATCAGTGGCATCGGCTGTTCGAGCCGCTTTCCCTATTATGTCGAGAGCTACGGCTTCCACACCATTCATGGCCGCGCGCCCGCTTTTGCGACCGGCGCGAAGCTAGCCAATCCGGATCTCGACGTCTGGCTGGTGACCGGCGACGGTGACGGGCTTTCCATTGGCGGCAACCACCTGATGCATGTCCTGCGCCGCAACGTGAACATGCAGATCATGCTGTTCAACAACGAGATTTACGGTCTCACCAAGGGCCAGGCTTCGCCGACAAGCCGCGAGGGTACCAAGTCGCCTTCGACCCCGATCGGTAGCTACGACCATCCCGCGCGCCCGGCAGCATTCGCACTGGGAAGCGGTGCACGCTTCATCGGCCGCGGTTTCGACGTGTCGAAGAACCTGCCCGACGTGCTCAAGGCTGCTCACGCGCACAGGGGCGCGGCCTTCATCGAGATTTTCCAGAACTGCATCGTCTACAACAAGGACGTCTTCAACGATTTCGCCGCGCCCAAGGGTGCAGAAGACCAGCAGCTCTGGCTCGAAGACGGCAAGCCGATGCTGTTCGCCAAGGACACCAAGGGTATCGCGCTCAATCGCGAAACGCTGAGCCTCGAAGTGGTCGACGTGACCGATGGCGACTGGGAAGCCGCGGGCGTGATCGTCCACGACGTCACCAACCGCTCGGTCGCCCACATGCTGATCGAAATGCCCTTCGGCCCGTTCCCGATGGCGCTGGGCGTCCTTTATGACGATCCGCGTCCGACGTTCGAGGATGCGGTCATCGCCGAACGGAACAAGGCTAGCGAAGGCAAGGAAGCCAATCTCGCCAAGCTGCTCGGCAAGGGTCAGACCTGGACGGTAGACGGCACGGCGGAGGATCCCGTTTGAAGCGCCTGGCGGCCAGCTTCGCTACTCTAGCGCTGGCTGCAGGTGCTGCCGGGCCACTTTCGGCTGATGAGGGCGACGAGCCCGAGGTGTTCGCCGCGGTTTTCGAACTGCATGACGATCAGGCCGAGTACGACGGCTACTATTGTCCGCCCGATCCGGACGAGAATTCCATCTGCCTAGGGGCGAGCATCCTCATCCAGAAGGGCGAGGTAGTCCGCTATCTGGGCGCCGAACCTCCTGTCGACGCACCGATGATCCGCAAGGCGCGGGGCGGTGATGTCTACGGCGATTACCTGCGTTTCCGGATGATCACCGGTCATGCCGTCAAACGCGTTCTGCCCGGGCGGTTCGTCGCGGTGCTGGAACCGACAGACAACGGCTATATCTTCGTCCAGTGGAAAGAGGGACTAAGCCACGGGCGGCCCTGCCTGCCCGATTTCGTGGTCGAGCATTACGGAGATCGTCTCGATCTCTCGATGGGGTCCGAGAAGACCGACGGATCGGTCTGCTTCTAGATCAGGCGGGATCTTCGCCGGGCTGTTCCATCTTCCGGCTCGCCTGGAGCCGGGTTGCAATCAAGCCCATCGCAAGCGCCCATGTCGCGCCGACCGTCCAGCCGCCAAGTACATCTGTGGGGTAGTGAACCCCAAGATAGAGCCGCGTGAAGCCGATCGTCAGAACCAGCAGGGCGGCAACACCGATGATGAAGATGCGGGTCTTGCGCTCTTCGAAACTGCGCGAGATCATCACCGCCAGCGTAAGGTAGACGATGGCGCTATTCATCGAATGCCCACTCGGGAAGCTCAGCGAGTTTACTTCCACGAGGTGCGGGACCACTTCGGGGCGCGCGCGGGCGAAGAGGCTCTTGAGCACGGTGCCGAAGATGGCACCGCCGCCGGTCGCCAGTGCCGTGTAGAATGCCTGCTGGAACCTGCCGCGCGTTATCAGGAAAACGACCGCCAGCGCCGCGACCAGCGTCAGGACCGTGACACCGCCCAGCGCGGTCAGATCGCGCATCGAGGATAGCAACCAATGCGGACCGATCGGCGTGCCCAGGTCTCCCGCCACACGCAGCGACTTCAGAAAGGCGAGATCGAAGGCCTGGGTCTCCCCTTCAGCCATTTCGCCTGCCAGTTTGATGAAGCCGGTTGCCAGTGCAGCACCGATGACGAGACCCACAAGGAGACGTTGTTCGCGGTGGAGATATGTCTTTAGACTGGCGAGTGGCACGAAAATTCCTCTAGAACGACGCGAACGCAACGCACGGGGACGTGGATATTTCCTCGAAGGAGAGGTCGCCTGGACAATCTAACCCATTCGCTTGTCGGTGCGCTGATCGGGCAAGCGGGGCTCAAGAAGAAGACCGGGCTAGCAATGCCCGCGCTCATCATCGGGGCGAACCTTCCCGATGTGGATGCAGCATGCCTTTTCTGGCTCGAAGGCGTCGAGCATCTCGGCTTCCGGCGCGGGATTACACACGGTCCGCCAGCACTCGTGCTGCTGCCGCTGATCCTAGCGGGCCTGCTCTACGGCTACGACCGCTGGCAGGCGAGCCGCGGGAAACGTCCCGCGGATCGCTTGCCGGTGAGTTTCAAGTGGCTCTTCCTGCTCAGTTTCATCGGCTGCCTGACGCACCCGGCGCTCGACTGGCTGAACGTCTATGGCATCCGCCTGCTCGAGCCGTTCTCGAGCCAATGGTTCTATGGCGATACCCTTTTCATCATCGACCTCTGGCTCTGGGCGCTCTTGGGCATCTCCACGTGGTTTTCGCTGAGGCGTGAGAAGAAGGGCGGGGAGTGGCAGAAGCCTGCGCAGATCTCGCTCACGGTGGCCTCGCTCTACATCGCGTTCCAGGGGCTGCTGACTGGTGCTGCAGAGCGCGAAGTCACGGAAAGCCCGACGGGAACAGACATCGTGATCGCAAGTCCGCCGCCGTTCTGGTCGTGGGAACGCGATATGATAACGGGCGGAAACGGGCTCTACACACTCAACGGCGATACGACCTTTCCCGGCGTGCCGCTTGATCGCTGTGATCTCGAAGCTGCGCGTGAGGCAAATAGCGAGGTCGACGCCTTCCTGTTCTGGTCGCGCACGCCCTACATCGTACCCAAGGAAAACGGCACACTCTGGCTACAGGACGCGCGCTTCTCGGACCCGCGCGCAAGCGGGCGTTTCGAGGTTCAATTGCCAGACGATGTCTGCGAGGGCGTGAAGACGGAACCGACCGAGTAGCGCGGCGGTTAGAGCCGCATGAGTTCTCCCCAAATCGTCTGGCTGCGGCGCGACCTCCGCATGGCCGATCAACCCGCCCTCCATGCTGCGGCAAAGGCCGGGCCCGTTATTCCCGTATTCGTCCTCGATCAGGATCGTGCGGGCGATCACGCCTATGGCGGCGCATCGCTGGTCTGGCTCCACTATTCGCTCGAGAGCCTCGGCAAGAGCTTCGGAGGTCGCAATTCGAGGATAGTGCTCCGGAAAGGCGATGCTCCGCAGATCCTCGCGGCGCTCGCCGATGAGGTCGGCGCGACCTGCATCCATGCGATCCGGCACTACGAGCCATGGTGGAAGGAAGCCGAGGACGAACTGCGTGATGCCTTGGGCGATGAGCGCAAGCTGTGCCTCTATGACGGCAACTACCTGCTGCCGCCCGGTTCGGTAACGACGGGTTCGGGCGATCCGTACAAGATCTACACGCCATTCTCGAAGGCCATGCTCGAACGCATGCCTCCGCGCGACGTGCTGGACGAGCCGGAGACGATCTCCTCGCCCGGCAACTGGCCTGAAAGCGACGTTCTCGGCGATTGGGAGCTTCTCCCGACCAAGCCGGACTGGGCAGGGGGCATCCGTGCGTTCTGGGACTTCGGCGAGGCAGCGGCGCACGACCGGCTCGACTGGTGGACCGACGAGGTCGCCGAATACGACGAGGGGCGCAACCTTCCATCCGAGGACATCACCTCGCGCCTGTCGCCACATCTGCACTGGGGCGAAATCAGCCCGGCGCAGGTCTGGCACAAGCTCAAGGACAAGCGCTCCGACGGCTGGAGGACCTACGCCAAGGAGATCATCTGGCGCGACTATGCCCAGAACGTGATCGACCAGTTTCCCGACTACCCGCGCGAGAGCTACCGCGAATATGACGAGCGCACCTTGTGGCGGAACCCCAATGCCGGCCACCTCATCCAGCAGGATCTGGAATGCTGGCAGAAGGGGATGACAGGCTATCCGGTGGTCGACGCAGGGATGCGGCAGCTCTGGCAGACCGGCTGGATGCACAACCGTGTGCGGATGATTTGCGCGAGCTTCCTCGTGAAACACCTGCTGATCGATTGGCGTTTCGGCGAACAATGGTACTGGGACACGCTGGTCGACGCCGACTACGGTAACAACGGCGTGAACTGGCAGTGGATTTCGGGCACCGGCGTCGACAGCAACATGTTCGTGCGCATCATGGCGCCGCTCACGCAGAGCGAGAAGTTCGACGCTGCTGGCTACATCCGCGAATACGTGCCGGAGCTCGCAGGCTTGTCCGACAGCGAAATTCACGATCCGCCGGACTCGAAGCGTGGAGACTATCCGGTGAAGATCATCGCCCACAAGGAAGCGCGCGAGCGGGCTCTCGAGGCATACAAGGCCAGCAAGTCGTAGCGGACTTGTCGTCTCAGTTCCTGCGCGGCATAGCGCCGTTCATGGACATGCAGACCTCTCAACGCGGACGCGACCTTATCGAGGGTTCGAAGGCATTTGCGAGAAAGCCGGGTCTGTTCGCGCGGCTGATCGCGCCGGGTGTCGAGAAGATGCTCTCCCGCATCGACTTGGGGCTTGCCAGCGGAACGATTCACGGGACGCTTCCAGACGGTTCCAAGCGCACCCTCGGTGGCCGCGCGCCCGGTTTCGAGTGCCATTTCGAACTGCGCAGCTACCGCGCGCTGATCCGCATCGCGACCAATGGCTCGGTCGGCCTCTACCAGGGCTGGGAAGCGGGTGAGTGGTGGAGCCCCGATCCGGTGCCGCTCTTTGCGCTCTTTATGCAGCATGCCGAGCGGCTGGGAGACACGGCGCGGGCCAAGGGGCCTTTCCGCCACGCGCTGAAGCTTGCGCATCTCGTAAACCGCAACACGCATGCAGGCGCGCAGAAGAACATCTCCGCGCATTACGACCTCGGCAACGATTTCTACCGCGCATGGCTCGATCCGACGATGAGCTACTCCTCGGCGCTCGATGTCGAAGAGGATCGGCTCGAAGCAGCGCAAAAGCGCAAATGGGCCGCCCTGGGCGAGCGCATCGGCGAGCCTGAAAGCGTCCTCGAAATCGGTTGCGGCTGGGGAGCGCTCGCCGGCTATCTCGCGGGCAGGGGCAGCCATGTCACCGCGATCAGCCTGTCGGACGAGCAATTGGCGTGGGCGCGCCAGCACCAGTCGAGCGCGATCGATTTCCGCAAGCAGGACTATCGCGACACCGCGGGCAGTTATGATGCCATCGTCAGCGTGGAGATGGTCGAGGCGCTTGGCCGCGAATACTGGCCGACCTTCATGGACTGTATCGCACGCAACCTTAAACCGGGTGGGCGCGCCGCAATCCAGTATATCTCGATCCGCGACGAACTGTTCGACGACTACGCGAAGAGCGCCGATTTCATCCAGGCCTACATCTTCCCGGGCGGGCTGCTGATACGCACGAGCGAGTTCCGCCGCCTTGCGGAGGAGCGCGGCCTCACATGGCAGGACCAGCACGATTTCGGTCTCGACTACGCCGAGACCCTGCGCCTCTGGCGCGAACGGTTCGATCTGGCGGCGGCGAATGACGAGCTGCCGGTCGGTTTCGACACACGCTTTTGCGACCTGTGGCGCTACTACCTGATGTATTGCGAAGGCGGATTCCGTGGCGGCGGGATCGACGTCCACCAGGTCACGCTGGTGAAAGAGGGAGAGAGGGCATGAAGAATTGGCTTGTCGGAGCAGCGGCACTGGCGCTCGCCGGGTGCGGGACCACAGCTACCGGGGACATGCAGGCGGCCTCGGCTCTTGCACAGATGCCGGTTGTCTCTCAGGTCATGCCCGAACAGATGGCGAGCATGGATCCTTCGGACTCGATCCTGTTCTGGAGCGATGAGCGCCGGTCTGCAGCATTCCGTGACATGGAATCCCTCTTTCCCGGTCTCGAAGTGACGCCGCGCTCAAAGGCACGCAGCCTGCCACGCAGCGAGAACGCGCTCTCGAGCGAAACGGTGAACGCGATCCGCGGCTTCATGCGGGATACCTCGGTGTCCGGCCTAATGGTCCTGCGCGGTGGCGAAGTCGAGTTCGAGGAATACGGCCTGGGTCTTGGCGCGGAAGATCGCTGGACCAGCTTCTCCGTTGCGAAGAGCTTTACCTCGACCCTGCTCGGCGCAGCCATCGAGGACGGTTTGATCGAGAGCCTCGATACCCCGGTTACGGATATCATTCCCGCGCTGTCGGGCACGGCCTACGACGGCGTTACCGTCGGCCAGATTGCGACCATGACATCTGGCGTCGCGTGGAACGAGGACTACACCGACCCGGCAAGCGATGTCGCGCGCATGCTCGCGGTGACACCGGTGGCCGGAGAATCGCAGGCCGTGACCTATGCCCGTACGCTCGAACGCGAGGCTCCCGCGGGTGAGAAGTGGGTCTACAAGACGCTGGAGACCAACCTGCTCGGCCTGATCGTCGAGGAGGCGACCGGCATGTCGCTCGCCGAATACGCGGCCAAGAAGATTGTCTTCCCGGCGGGTTTCGAAGGCTCGCTGTTCTGGATGCAGGACCTCACCGGCGGGAATATCGGCGGATGCTGCCTGTCGCTGACGCTGTCGGACTATGCGCGTTTCGGGCAGTTCGTGCTCGAGGGTGGCAAGGGCGTGGTGCCTTCAGGATGGTTCGATGCTGCCGGCGATGCGCAGGTCGATTTCGGGCCGCGTGCGCCCGGCTTCGGCTATGGCTACCAGTGGTGGGCCTATCCGGGCGAACAGTACGGGGCGCAGGGCATCTTCGGGCAGGCGATCACCATCGTGCCCGATGCCGATCTCGTTGTTGCGGTCGTCAGCAATTGGCCGACTGCCACGAGCTCGGAGAACCGTGCGAAGTTCCGTGAAATCGTCGGGATGATTGCTGCAGAAGGGGAGTAGGGCAGTCCCCGATACAAGTGGTGGCCGAGGCCACTGGGGCGCACGGCCACCGACGACGAGCCATCCGGACGAGGTTCAGGCCAGGCCCTTCAGGCCGCCGCCAAAGCTGTCGGTGTCGTCACCTGTCTTGCGAGATCAGTAGGGACGGTAGGTGTTCTCGCCGCTGTAGCGGGCGAGGATGTTGTCGTGCACGATCGGCGAGAGCAGCTCGCTGAATGCACAACCAACCATGCAGTTTTCCCACCACACGACCTGCGCCTGGAGCGATTCGAGGCCGGGGAGGGTCAGCCAGCACATCTGGCCTTCATGCATGCGGTTGATCGCCGCAGCCGAGAAGCCCGAGATCGAAAGATCGTGAACCACGGTCTGGAATGCGCGTCCGCCACTGGCGCGAAGCTGCCCCGGAATCGTGAGCTTGGTCCGCGGTGCGCAACGATCTTCCTGTGCCGCCATCAAGTAGCGATCTTGCGTCTGGTAATTCATATCTCGAGACCTTCTGCCCTGATCCGATCCAACGATCCCGCCCACGTGAAAAACGTGCGCGCGATATCGGGCGAATGTCGCGATTCGAGATTAAGAAATGGTCACCGGCGAAGGTTAACTTACTTTTCGACCCGCTCTCGGTGGCCGGTCGGGAAGTCGTTAACCAGAAGCTCCACCAGACGCTGTGCCACCTCCTCGGGCGGCTTGACCGTTTCCGGATCCTCTCCGGGATAGGCCTTTGCGCGCATGTCGGTGCGCGTTGCCCCGGGATCGACGATGGCGACACGCACGTTGCCGATCTTCTCGACTTCCTGCGCATAGCTTTCGAGCATGTTGTCGAACGCCGCCTTGGTAGCACCATATGCCGACCAGTACGCCCTGGGGTCTTTACCTACGCTGCTGGTAAGGCCGATGACACGGCCAGCACCGGCCCGCTTGAGCAGCGGATCGAAATTCGCAAGCAGCGCCTGCGTCGCGAGCAAGTTGATAGTCACGGCCTGGCTGAACTGCTTGCCGTCGATCTGGGTGACGGGGCTGAGCGTAGGCAGATAGGCCGCGCTGATCACCATCGCATCAAGCTTGTCCCAGCGTCCGGCGATTGCCGAGGCCAGGCGTGCGATCCCGTCGCTCTCTGCCAGATCGACGGGCGCGATGGTCGATGCGCCGCCTGCCTCGTGGATGCGATCCTCGACAGCTTCGAGCGAGCGGACATCGCGCGCGGTGAGCACGACATGCGCTCCGGCTTCGGCCAAGGCTACTGCGGTTGCAGCACCGATGCCCTTGCTGGCACCCGTGACGAGCACGAGCTTTCCTTCAAGCGGTTTCGTCATTTCAGGCGACCTTGTCGACGGGCAGGGCGAGCTGCTTCTGCTTGTCCTCGCGGCGCGAAAGATCGGTCAGCGAGGTGGGGTAATCACCGGTGAAGCAGGCATCGCAGAACTGCGGACACGACTTAACACGCGGCTTCTCACCCACGGCGCGATAGAGGCCGTCGATCGAGACGAAAGCGAGGCTGTCCGCCTTGATGAATTCGCGCATCGGCTCGATGTCCATCCGCGCAGCGAGCAGCTTGCTGCGCTCGGGCGTGTCGACACCGTAGAAGCAGCTGTGCGCGGTCGGCGGGCTGGCGACGCGGAAGTGGACTTCCTTGGCGCCTGCATCGCGCATCATCTCGACGATCTGCATCGAGGTCGTGCCTCGCACGATCGAATCGTCGATCAGGACGATGCGCTTGCCTTCCACCAGGCTGCGATTGGCATTGTGCTTGCGCTTGACGCCGGCATGGCGCGCGCCGTCGGAAGGCTGGATGAACGTGCGTCCGACATAGTGCGAGCGGATGATGCCGAGTTCGAACGGAATGCCTGCTTCCTGCGCATAGCCGATGGCTGCGGGCACGCCGCTGTCGGGGACCGGCACGACGAGGTCGGCTTCGACCGGGTTCTCGCGGGCCAGCTCCACGCCGATGGATTTGCGGGCTTCGTAAACGCTGCGGCCTGCAAAGAAGCTGTCGGGACGGCTGAAATAGACATGCTCGAAGATGCAGGGGCGCGGGCTGTGGTTGCCGAAGGGATGGAGCGAATCGACATTGCCGTCGAAGTCGACACGGATCAGCTCGCCCGGCTCGACCTCGCGGACCATTTCGGCGCCGACGACGTCGAAGGCCACGCTCTCGCTGGCAAAGGCCGTAGCATCGCCGATCTTGCCCATCACCAGCGGGCGGATGCCCAGCGGGTCGCGGCAAGCGATCATGCCCTCGGGCGTCATCACGATCAGCGCATAGGCACCCTCGAGCAGGCGGAGCGCGTCGATCAGGCGGTCGACGATGGTCGGGTAGCGGCTCGTCGCAACGAGGTGGATGATCACCTCGGTGTCGGATGTCGACTGGAAGATGGCGCCGCGCTGCACCAGCTCTTCGCGCAGCACGCCCGCGTTCGAGATATTGCCGTTATGCGCCACGGCGAATCCGCCGCTTGCGAGGTCGGCATAGAGCGGCTGGACGTTACGAAGGCCTGCGCCGCCGGTTGTCGAATAACGGACATGGCCGGCGGCCATATGGCCCGGCAGTTCGGCAATCGCTTCGGAAGAAGAGAAGTTCTCGGCGACGTGGCCAAGACCGCGGCGGGCGCGGAATTCAGCGCCGTCCCAGGCGATGATGCCGGCAGCTTCCTGTCCGCGGTGCTGCAGTGCGTGCAGGCCGAGCGCGGTCGCCGCAGAGGCGTCTGTCGCGTTGATTACGCCAAATACGCCGCACTCTTCGCGTAGCTTGTCGCCATCCGCGTCGAGGAAGGGGTGGGTGCAATTCATGGTGTAGCCCGCGCTGCCATCCGGATGCCGCCCCAATGACGATGTTACGGCAGGATTACAAGGCTTGTGAGGCGGATCGCGGGGGAGATTTCACGCACGTTCATTGCGCGGCCACGAAACTGTGCCTAAACGCCCAAGGCAACGGACGACCACACCCGATCACCTCTATTCTGGGGCCGCCTTGCTTCTTTCTCCATTCGAACGGACGATCGCCAAACGTTACCTGCTCCCGGGCAGGAGCGAGGCGTTCATCGCGCTAGTCGCGGGCATTTCCATAACCGTCGTCATGCTTTCAGTCGCGATGCTGGTCATCGTGATGAGCGTCATGAACGGCTTTCGTGCCGAGCTGCTCGACAAGATCGTGGGCCTCAACGGCCATGCCATCGTGCAGGCCTATGGCGGTCGGCTAGATGATTGGGAGAACGTCCTCCAGGAAGTGAAGCAGACGCCGGGCGTGGTCGAGGCTTCGCCACTGATCGAACAACCGCTGCTCACCACTTTCAACGGCCGCGTCGAGGCGATCCTGCTGCGCGGCAACACCATGCAGGACATCCGCGGCCTGTCCGAGAAGACCGTCGCGGGAAACATGGACCTGCTCCAGCCCGGTGCCAGCAAGGTCGCCATCGGCGTGAGGCTGGCGGAAAATATCGGTGCGCGGGTGGGTGATACGATCACCATCATCAACCCGCAGGGGCGCTCGACTCCCTTCGGCACGGTTCCGCGCCAAGTTGGCTACGAAGTCTCGGCGATCTTCGAAGTCGGGGTCTATGACTATGACGGTGCGTTCGTCGTGATGCCGATGCAGGATGCGCAAACGCTCCTGCTGACCGGCGACACGATCGGCATGATCGAGGTGAAAGTCACCGATCCCGACGAGGTCGAAAACATTCTCGCCCCGGTTCAGCAAAGCCTTGCGGGCAGGGCGGTGGTCCGTGACTGGAAGACCATCAACGCGACACTGTTCGAAGCGCTCGAGGTCGAGCGTGCGGCAATGGCATTCGCATTGAGTTTCATGGTTCTGGTGGCGGCATTTAACATCCTTTCGAGCCTCGTGATGCTCGTTCGTGCGAAGACGAGGGATATCGCGATCATGCGTACGATGGGCGCGACGCGGCGCAGCCTGACCAAGATCTTCGTGACGACCGGTTTCACGGTCGGCGCGCTCGGCACTATCGCCGGATTGATACTGGGTGCGCTGGTCCTCGGTTTCCGCGAGCAGATCGTTGCCGCCATTGGCTGGCTGACCGGTGCCGAGCTCTGGGACCCGCAGGTTCGCTTCCTGAGTTCGATCCCCGCCAAGGCCGATCCGGTCGAGATCGCGATGATCGTCGGCCTTGCCCTGGTGATGAGCTTCCTTGCGACGCTGTATCCGGCGCTCAAGGCTGCCAGTACCGACCCCGTGCAGGTGCTTCGCTATGAGTAACGCCCACATGCGCCCCGTCGTCGAACTTCGCGGCCTTACTCGCAGCTTCGAGCAGGGCGGCGTGCGCATCGACGTGCTGCGCGGCGTTGATCTCGACATCATGCCGGGCGAGATCGTGGCGCTTCTCGGGCCTTCCGGTTCGGGCAAGTCGACCCTGTTGCAGGCTGTCGGCCTGCTGGAAGGTGGCTTCGGCGGCGAGATCGTGATTGCGGGCCATTCGGCGGAAAAGAGCGATGCGAATGCACGCACCAGCCTGCGTCGCGATCACTTGGGTTTCGTCTACCAGTTCCACCATCTGCTGCCCGATTTCGATGCGCGCGAGAATGTCGTCCTTCCCCAGCTCGTTGCCGGCATTGACCGGAAGGATGCAGAGGCGAGGGCTGAAGAGCTGCTGACCGCGCTTGGCCTTGGGCACAGGCTCGATCACCGGCCCAGCCAGCTTTCGGGCGGCGAGCAGCAGCGCGTTGCCGTGGCGCGCGGACTGGCCAACCGTCCGGATCTCGTCCTTGCAGACGAACCGACGGGCAATCTCGACGAGGCCACTTCCGACCGCGTGCTCGAGCAATTCCTTGCGCTTGTCCGGGGCGAGGGTAGCGCCGCGCTGATCGCCACGCACAACGAACGGCTCGCTGCACGCATGGACCGGGTCGTGCGCTTGCATGAGGGTGTCCTCGAGTAAGGACCCGTAATGGCTCTCGCACGTTGGTCAGGCAAAGGAGGATTTTTGCATGACCGACCACCCGAGCACTTACAAAGGCCAAGATTGCCATCGCCCCGGGATCCAATGGGACGACCGGGCCTCGCTGCACCATGTCGGTGACGGCGACGGTGTGCTGGACGCTGCCAAGGGCCTGCGCAACGGGACTTTCGCCGATCTCGTCAACCACATGATGCTGATGCCCGAGCACGAGCGGAAAGATTACTACATCGAGAAGCTGGGCGACCGCGAATACCACGCCTCGGAAGTGGAGGAGCTTTCCAAGCGAGACGATTTCCCGCGCTCGTAGGGCGCGATAGCCGCTCCGCAGATTGAAATTGGCGATCCTCCCGCAGCCGGTTTAGGCAGGATGCGGGAGGATTTTTCATGTCACTTGCATCCGTCGCCCTGATTCTCGCCCAGACCACCGCAGCCGAGGCGCCCGCCGTGCCGCCAGCACCTCCTTCATGCGAAGGCGAGGACTTCGAGGCTTTCGATTTCTGGGTCGGCGAGTGGGATGTTTACCCGAACGCAGATGGCTCTCCCGAAAAGGTGGCCGACAGCAGCATCGAGAAAGTGAGCGCCGGTTGCGCGATCCGCGAGACGTGGATGCCGCTTCAGGGGCGCAGCGGGACGAGCCTGAGCGCCTATGATCCCGTGACCGAGGGCTGGCACCAGCTGTGGGTCGGCGGGCAACCCGGCCGCGTCTTCTTCGATGGCGGCGCGGTGGAGGGCAAAATGATCCTCACCGGCCAATGGGGAAAGGCGCAGGATGGAACGCCTTTGCTGGTCCGAATGACTTATAGCTTGCGCGATGACGGTAGCGTGCGCCAACACGGAGAAGCCAGCAAGGACCGGGGTCTCAGCTGGGCGAATTACTTCGACCTCATCTATCGCCGCAAGGACGCAGCCCAATGACCACCATCGCCGATTTCACCGTGGCCACTAACAAGGGTGACGAACTCGACCTGAAAGAGAAACTCGGCAAGGTCCTGCTGGTCGTGAACACTGCCAGCAAGTGCGGTTTCACGCCGCAGTACGACGGGCTCGAGAAGCTGTTCCAGGACTACAAGGACCAGGGTTTCGAGGTCATGGCATTTCCCTGCAACCAGTTCGGCAACCAGGAGCCCGGCGATGCGGGCGAGATCGAGCAGTTCTGCAAGGTCAATTTCGGCCTCACCTTCCCGCTGATGCAGAAGGTCGAGGTGAACGGCGACAATGCCAGCCCGCTCTTCGACTGGATGAAGGCGGAAGCGCCGGGCCTGATGGGCTCGAAATCGATCAAGTGGAACTTCACCAAGTTCCTCATCGACCGCGAAGGCAACGTAGTGAAGCGTTACGGCCCCGCCGACGCTCCGGCGGCGATTGCCAAGGATATCGAAAAGCTACTGTAACTGATTCGGGGCTTCCAGCGAACACCACGCCATGCTTGCCGAACTCAACACCTGGTTTCTCTCGCTCGGCGCCCAGTACGGCGTGAACCCCTATATTTTCGGGGGGATATACGTGGGGGCGATCCCGTTCTTCCTCGCTTCCATCGCCTGGCTTGTGAAGCGGGCGAGGGCGGGGCAATCGACCGTCGTGCCGACGATGCTTGCGGGATTTTTCTTCGTTTCGGCCTATCTCTATCTCGCCATTGTGGGCGAGAATATCCCGGTCTGGGTGTGGGTCTTCCTTGCCGCTCTCGTCGTTTACGGAGCCTGGTCGACGATCCGCGACACTCGCAGGAAGATCGCTGCTCCGCCGGAGGACTGATTTCTCCACAAGCGGTGGAGAATAACCGTCCGCGCGCCCTTTGAGATCGGCGCGCAAAATCCTACCTTGCGAGGATGCCTTACAAGCCCTTCGTACCCCTGCGCGTGCTATCCGCTTATTCGATGCTCGAAGGAGCGATCGATCCCAAGGCGATGGCCAAGCTGGCGAAGGAGCGCGGCTTTCCCGCCATCGCAATGGCAGACCGCAACGGGCTCTATGGCGCGGTCATGTTCGCGAACGCCTGCAAGGCGGAGGGCATCCAGCCGATTACCGGCACGCTGCTCGGCGTTGCACGGGATGAGGAAGGCCGCACGGTCGACTACCTGCCGCTCTACGCGCAGGACGAAGCGGGCTACGACAATCTATGCCATTTGGTCTCGAAAGCGCATCTCGATCGTCCGCTCGAGTTCGAACCGCATATCCGGATGGAAGACCTCGAAGGGCGCACCGACGGCCTGATCGCGCTCACCGGCGCGAGCGAGGGCGGGGTTACGCGCCTATTGGCAGAGGGCCAGACGAGCCACGCCACGGCCATGCTCGACAAGCTCGAGGCGCTGTTTCCCGGGCGACTCTACGTGGAACTCGCGCGGCGCGGCAACCCGGTCGAGGAAGCGGCGGAAAGCGCACTGATCGACCTCGCCTACGAACGCGACCTGCCGCTCGTCGCCACGAACCCTGCCAACTTCGCCGAACCGCATATGTACAAGGCGCATGACGCCATGTTGTGCATCGCCAATTCGACGCATGTCGACGCGGAGGAGCGCGCGAAGTCGAACCCAGAGGCCTACGTCAAGACCGCCCACATGATGGAAGAGGCCTTCGACGACCTGCCGGAGGCCACTGCCAACACGCTGGTGGTCGCACAGCGCTGCGCTTACGCGCCGCCCTATCGCGACCCGATCCTGCCAAGCCTTGCCGGCGACCTCGAGGGCGAGGCGCGAATGCTGGAAGAGGATGCGCGCAAGGGTCTCGCCAATCGCCTCGAGCCCTATGGCGAGATGTCGGACGAGGAGCTCCAGGTCTATGTCGACCGGCTCGATTACGAGGTCGGCATCATCAACCAGATGGGCTTTCCCGGCTACTTCCTGATCGTTGCCGACTTCATCAAGTGGGCGAAGGATCAGGACATCCCTGTGGGGCCGGGCCGTGGTTCGGGTGCGGGCAGCCTTGTAGCATGGGCGCTGACGATTACCGACCTCGATCCCATCAAGCTGGGCCTGCTGTTCGAACGCTTCCTTAACCCGGAACGCGTCTCGATGCCCGACTTCGATATCGACTTCTGCGAAACCCGCCGCGGCGAGGTGATCCGTTATGTCCAGCAGAAGTACGGGCATGACCATGTCGCGCAGATCATCACCTTCGGTAAGCTGAAGGCGCGCGCCGTGCTGCGCGACACGGGCCGCATCCTCCAGATGAGCTACGGCCATGTCGACCGCATCTGCAAGATGGTCCCGAACCACCCGACCGACCCGTGGACGCTCCCTCGTGCGCTCAACGGGGCCGCCGATTTCAAGGCCGAGTACGACAACGACAACGAGGTCAAACGCCTGATCGACCTCGCGATGCAGCTGGAAGGTTTCCCGCGCAACAGCTCGACCCACGCCGCCGGCGTGGTGATCGGCGACCGGCCGCTGGCTCAACTCGTCCCGCTTTATCGTGATCCGCGTTCGGACATGCCGGTGACGCAGTACGACATGAAGAATGTCGAGAGCAGCGGTCTCGTCAAATTCGACTTCCTCGGATTGAAAACGCTGTCGGTCCTCAAGAAGGCGACCGACCTGCTCAAGAAGCGCGATATCGAGATCGATCTCTCGCAGCTCGAGCTGGACGATCCGGCGGTCTACGAGTTGATGAAGGCAGGTAACACGGTCGGCGTGTTCCAGCTGGAATCGGAAGGCATGCGGCGTACGCTGACCGCGGTGAAGCCGACCAATTTCGGCGACATCATCGCGCTCGTCTCGCTCTATCGCCCGGGCCCGATGGACAACATCCCGCTCTTCGGCAAGCGCAAGGCGGGCGAGGTGCCGATCGAGTATCCGCACGAGAAGCTCGAGGGTATCCTTGCCGAGACATACGGCATCTTCGTCTACCAGGAACAGGTCATGCAGGCCGCGCAGATCCTCGCCGGATATTCGCTCGGCGATGCAGACTTGCTGCGCCGCGCCATGGGCAAGAAGGTCCAGGCCGAGATGGACGCGCAGCGCGAACGTTTCGTGGCCGGCTGCAAGGAAGTCAGCGGCATCGAGAAAGCCAAGGCCAACGAGCTGTTCGACTTGATCGACAAGTTCGCAGGCTACGGCTTCAACAAGTCGCACGCTGCCGCCTACGCACTGCTCGCGTACCAGACCGCGTGGCTGAAGGCGCATTATCCGGAAGAATTCTTCGCCGCGTCGATGTGCTTCGACATGCACCAGTCGGAGAAGCTTACGATCTTCGTCGACGATGCGCGGCGGCAGGGCATCGCGGTCGAGCCGCCCTGCATCAACAAGTCCGAGGCCGAGTTCACCGTCGAACAGACCGACGATGGCTATGCGGTTCGCTATGCGCTCGCAGGCATCCGCAATGTCGGCGAGAAGGCGATGGAAGCCATCGTCGCCGAGCGTGAGGTTTCGGGGCAGTTCGACAGCCTGCAGGACCTGTTCGAGCGCATTCCCAAGGGTTCGATGAACTCGCGCCAACTCGAGGCTCTTGCCTGTGCAGGCGGGCTCGACGCGCTCGAGCCCAACCGCGCGAAGGTTTTCGAGAACGCCGACATGCTGCTGGCAGTCGCAGATGCGGCGGACCGCGAACGGACCAGCGGACAGGCCAGCATGTTCGGCGGCGAGGACGCGCCCGGCGAGACGCTGCGACTGCGCGAGGTCGAGGACTGGCCGCGCGCCGAGCGCATGGCGCGGGAGCGCGAGAACTTCGGCTTCTATTTCTCCGCCCATCCGGTCGCGGCATGGAAGGACATCGCTTCGGCCAATGGCGCGCGGACTTACGCCTCGCTGATGGCGGGCGGTGCACCTGCGGGTGGCCGCTCAAATGCGGTGATGGCCGCCATGGTCGAGAAGGTGAACAAGGGCACCACGCGGCGCGGAAAGCCTTTCATCCGTGCGGATTTCTCCGATGCGACCGGCCAGTTCAGCGCCGCCTGCTTCGAGGAAGGCATGGTCGAGCGCTTCATGAAATGGGCCGAGGAGCAGACCTGTGTGCTCCTGCAGGTCGAACTCGATTCGCCGAGCCCCGATGAACCGCCCCGCATTACGGTGCGCGGCGGCACTCCGCTCGCGGACGTGAAGGGCTCGACGCCCATGATCCTCACGCTCGACATCCTCGATGTCGCGGCGGTCGAGGCATTGAGCCGTGAATTGTCCGAAGCCGGAAACGGCAAGGACGAGGTCATGGTGACGCTACGGATCGGCGGCGACCACGAGCCTGTGATGCGCTTGGGCCGCGGGTTTGCGCTCGATGGCGAGCTCGCAGAACGCTTGGCAAGCGTGCCCGGCCTTGCCAAGGTGCAGCTCGACAAGCGGCGCGGCGGCTCGCACCTACGCCTCGTCGCCTGACCGACAAGCGCCGTGAGAGGCGCAAGAGGCAAGGAGAGAGGCTGAATGCTCGGAGCGATGCAGGACTGGACCATGCGTGTGACGCATGTGATCGACCACGCGGCACGTGAGGCACCGACCCGCGAAATCGTCACCCGCTGGGCGGATGGAACCGAAACCCGTACGAACTGGGCTGGCATCCGCCGCGATGCGCTGAAGATGGCGCAGGCCCTGCAAAAGCTTGGCCTCAAGCCGGGAGACAAAGTCGCCAGCATCGCGATGAACCATTCGCGCCACCTCGTCAGCTGGTATGGCGTGGCGGGTATGGGCGGCGTGCTCCACACGGTGAACCCGCGCCTGTTCGAGGACCAGCTCGAATACATCGTCAATCACGCGGACGATCGCGTTGTGATCTACGACGCAGCCTTCCAGCCCATCGTCGACAAGATGCGTGACCGCTGGCCGAACGTCGAACATTACATCTGCTTCGACAGCGGCGAGCACACGACCTCGTTTGAGGACTGGATCGGCGCGGAAGACGGCGATTTCGAATGGGTCGAAGGCGACGAGCGCGACCCCTGCATGATTTGCTACACCAGCGGCACCACCGGCAATCCGAAGGGCGTCCAGTACGAGCATCGCAGCACGGTCCTGCACGCGATCTCGGGGCTGCAGCCCTCGACGTTCAATTTCAGCGCGTCCTCGGTGATGCTGCCGGTCGTCCCGATGTTCCACGCGGCGAGCTGGGGCCTTCCCTATGCAGGCGCGATGGCGGGCATCAAATTCGTGTTCAGCGCGGTGAACGATCCGGCGGTGCTCCACGAGATGATGCTCAAGGAAGGCGTGACCGACAGCGCCGGTGTGCCAACCGTCTGGCTCGCTCACTTCCAGTATTGCGACGCGGAAGGCATCGACCTGCCGCCGCTCAAGGCCGCCACCATCGGCGGTTCGGCTGCGCCCAGGTTCATGATCGAGCGCCTAATGAAGAACGGTACGCGCGTCCAGCACGCATGGGGCATGACCGAAACCTCGCCCATCGGCACGGTCGGCGGCCCGACGCATGACTGGGACCAGCTCAGCTTCGACGAGAAGGTGACCAAGACGATGAAGCAGGGCCGCCCGATCTTCGGCGTGGAGCTGCGCACGATCGACCTCGACGATCCGACCAAGGTCCTCCCGCGCGACGGCGAAACCTCCGGCGCGCTGCAGATCCGCGGGCCGTGGGTGGTGAAGCGCTATTTCAAGGCCGAGGAAGACGCGGTCACCGAGGATGGCTGGTTCGACACCGGCGACGTCGGCATGCTTCATCCCGACGGCACGCTGCAGCTCACCGACCGCACCAAGGACGTCATCAAGTCGGGCGGTGAATGGATTTCCTCGGTCGAGCTCGAAAATGCGGCCGTCGGCCATCCGGCGGTCGCCGAGGCTGCATGCATCGGCATGTTCCACCCCAAGTGGGACGAGCGCCCGGTGCTGTTCGTGGTGAAGAAGGAAGGTCAGGATGTCAGCGCCGAGGAGGTGACCAATTTCCTCTCGGACAAGGTCGCCAAATGGTGGCTTCCCGATGCGGTCGAGTTCGTCGACGACATTCCGCACACCGCCACCGGCAAGATCAGCAAGAAGGACCTGCGCGACCGGTTCGCCGACTACAAGCTTGAGGCGTGAGCCGGCTGATCCTGCTCAACAAGCCCTTCGGCGTTCTCTCGCAGTTCACCGGGGGCAAGGAGGGGGTGGAAGACACTCTTGCGCATCTCGTCGATGTGCCGGGTGTCTATCCGGCAGGCCGTCTCGACAAGGATAGCGAAGGGCTGCTGCTGCTGACCGACGACGGTCGGCTACAGTCACGCATTGCCGAGCCGCGCTACAAGATGGCGAAGACCTACCTCGTGCAGGTCGAGGGCGAGGCGAGTGACGAGGCGCTTGAGAAACTGGCGCGCGGCGTCGAGCTTAAGGACGGCATGACCCGGCCTGCCCGCGCGAAACGCATCGATCCGCCGCCTGTCTGGGACCGCAATCCGCCGGTCCGCTATCGCAAGAGTGTGCCCGACAGCTGGATCGCGCTCGAGATCACCGAGGGACGAAACCGCCAGGTCCGCCGCATGACCGCCGCCGTAGGCCTGCCCACGCTGCGCCTCATCCGCTGGCGTATTGGCGATTGGAACGTGGACGGCATCGCGCCCGGCACCTACCGTGAAATCCAAGTCTGAGGAGAGAGCCGTGACCGACACCTACATCGACCCAAGCCGCGCCAATTTCGAGGCGTTCAAGGACCTGCCGCGCGACGAGCCGATCCACATGCTGAACCTCCTGCTCTATCGCGAAGAGGCCGAATATCCCGAGGGCCATCAGAATGCGGGCAAGGGCTGGAGCGGCCGCCGTGCCTACGAAGAATACGGCAAGACCAGCGGCCCGATCTTCCGCCGTGTGGGCGGCGAGATCGTCTGGCGCGGAGCATTCCAGACCGTGGTGACAGGGCCGGAGGCGATGCGCTGGCACGACGGCTTTGTGGCGCAATATCCGAACTCGGGCGCGTTCTTCGAGATGATCAAGGACGCGGATTATCAGAAGGCGGTGGTCAACCGCACGGCGGCGCTGGTGGACAGCAGGTTGGTGCGGTTCGCGCCGGGTGATGCGGGGGAGGGGTTTTGACGCGGCGGATCTGGTTGCCCATCATCGGAATAGCCCTGTTTTTCGCGGGCTACCTTATTGGTCAGTGGGCGCTTAAATGGCGTATTGCCGATGATTGCCTTCACTATGAGGGAGCTTTTATAGAACCCGGTTTGTGTCTTGACCCTCGGATCAAACCCCTTTCAAACTCATAGCAACCGCAATTGCCCACCCACCGCTGGCGGCCTGAACTGTGTACAATCCAGCTCGAACTTCGCCTTTCCCAGCCCCGCGCGTTTACACGCCACTCGGAACCTTGCGCGGAAGAGGTCGGCCCAGACGCCGGTCGGTTTGAGGCGCGAGAAGAAGTTGGGGTCGTTGTCCTTGCCGTTGCGGATCGACTGGACGATGCTCATCACCTTGTCGCCGCGTTCGGGGTAGTGGACCGACAGCCATTCGCGGAAAAGCGGGGCGACTTCGTGCGGCAGGCGGAGCGGAATCCAGCCCACGCTATCGACTCCGATCGCGGCGGCGCGCTGGACGATTTCCTCCATGAACTGGTCGGTGATGGCAGGAATGACCGGCGCGACCGAGCAATGGCTCGGGACGCCTACCTCGACCAGTTTCTCCAATGCTGAGAGTCGTTTGGCGGGCGAAGCTGCGCGCGGTTCGAGTTTGCCCGACAGCTTCGGATCGAGGCTGGTAACCGAAATCGCCACTGCCACAAGCCGCCTCTCAGCCATCTCGGCAAGCAGGTCGAGATCGTCGAGCACGCGGTCGGACTTGGTGGTGATCGTCACCGGGTGTCTTGCGTCCAGGCACACCTCCAGGACGGCTCGCGTGATCCGGTAGTCGCGCTCGATCGGCTGGTAGGGATCGGTGTTGGTCCCCATGGCAATCGGTTTGGGGCGGTACTTCGCTTTCGCCAGCGTCGCGCGCAGCAATTCGGCGGCATTCGGCTTGGCGAACAGCTGGGTCTCGAAGTCGAGGCCGGGCGAGAGGTCGTGATAGGCGTGGGTAGGGCGCGCAAAGCAATAGACGCAGCCATGCTCGCACCCGCGATAGGCGTTGATCGAGCGGTCGAAGAATATGTCGGGAGACTGGTTGAAGCTGAGGATCGTCTTCGGGTTCTCCTCGGTCACATGGGTGCGCAGCTTTACCGGGGGGCCGTCGAGCGCCTCCATATGATCGCGCCAGTCGCCATCGGCCTCGCGCGTGGCAAGGCCGAACCGCGTCGGGACCGCGCGCGACTGCGCACCCCGTCCGCTGACAGGCGACTCACTGCTTTTCTCCATGACGGGAACATATGTGGAACATTGGCGCCGGTCCAGCGAAAATCCGATGCAGGCTTGTGCAGCACGCAACCATGGTCAACATAGCGTAGGATGACCAAGCATGGCCCTTACACCTACCGCGTCGACGAGGGCGATCTCGCCGTCGCGGGACGCCATTACTTCCAGCGCCGAGTATTCCAGCGACCGATGCGCTACCTCTTCATCGCGGTGCTCGTGCTCGCGGCCCTGCTCGTCGCTCTCGACCTTTACGAGGACGGTGCGCTGAAGCTGTCGACCTTGATTGTGATCGGGGTCGGTATTCCGCTGATCTGGTTGATCCCGTATCTCATCGCACCACGCATCATGCGCAGGCAGTTCAGGCAGAGCGCCGCGCTACGCGATGAGAACGAGCTCGAGTTCGACGCTGAATCGATAACCTTCACCAACCAGCGCGGCCACGCGCGGATACCCTTCCACGAGCTCTATGCATGGTCCGAGACCGAGCGGATGATCCTGCTCCACCAGACTGAAGCTTACTTCAATCCCATCCCCAAGCAGGCGATGGGGGATGACCACCGCCTTCTCGCGGCAGCGCTCGATGCGGCGGGGGTAAAGCGCTTCTAGCGTTCGCGCAGGCGCGGCATCAGGTCGACGAAATTGCAGGGCCGATGGCGGCTGTCGAGCTGGCTTGCGAGGATCTTGTCCCAGCCGTCTTTCACTGCACCGTTCGAGCCGGGCAGCGCGAATATGTACGTCCCGCGGGCAATCACAGCGCAGGCGCGGCTCTGGATCGTGCTGACGCCGATCGTCTCGTAGCTGATCCATCGGAAAAGCTCGCCGAAACCGGGAATGTCCTTGTCCTTAACCCGGTCGAGCGCCTCCGGGGTTACATCCCGGCCAGTGAGGCCCGTGCCGCCAGTGGTGATGACCGCGTCGATTTGCTCGTCGTCGATCCAGCGGTGGAGATGTGCCGCGATCTCGTTCTTGTCGTCCTGACTGATCTCGCGGGCGGCAAGCGTATGCCCGGCATCCTCGATCCGTCCGGCCAGGATGTCCCCCGAAGTATCCTCGCTCGCCTTGCGCGTGTCGGAGATAGTGAGCAGCGCGATATTGACCGGCTTGAAGGTCAGGCTTTCGTCGATAGCCATTGGTTACCTCTCAACGGGTTCGTGGAAATTGCGGCCAGTCGTTTTCGGCAAGGTCGGTGCGGCTCGGGGCCGGAGCGTCGGCCTGTCGCAGATACATCCAGTAATTGCGCATCACGATCGCCACGTAGCCGCGGGTTTCCCAGTAGGGGATCGATTCCATCCAGAGCAGCGGATCGCCCTGGTCGTTGATCTCGCTGTTCCAGCGCGCGACCGGCGAGGGACCGGCGTTGTACGCGGCCATGACCTTGGGAAGCGTCCCCCGCGTGTAGCTGGCCTGCGCCAGTGCCTCGAGCGTGCGCTGCCCGAATGAGAGATTGGTGCGAGGGTCCTTGAGATCGGCCCCGGCACTCATGTTGATCGAGGCAGCATATTCACGCGCGGTGATCGGACGGATCTGCATCAGACCGATCGCGTTGGCGGGGCTGACCACACGTTCGCGGAAATTCGATTCCTGCAGCGCATGGGCAAAGGCGAGGGCGGGGTCGATCCGCCAGCCGTCCTGCGGAGCGTGATAGGCAACCGGCCAGCGCAGGTTGGCAGGCGAACGCTCTCCGCGCGGGGCGTTGTAGGCCATGAAGGTCTGTGCGCCCGTCACTCCGAGCGCGCGGGCAAGCCGCGCCAGTGCGGCAAAGTCGTCCGGGTCGCCGTAGCGGACCTGCCAGCGGAGCGCTTCGTCGGCGAGGTCACGCCGGTTCACTTCGGCGAGCATGACCGCTTCGCGAACTGCGCTCTTGCCCGAAAGGCGGTTCCAGTCGGCTCCGCTGAAATCCGCCGCGACATGGTCGCGCGGCAGGTCTCTCCCGAGCTGCTCGCTCGCGATCATGCCGTAAAGCGTCTCGTCGTAGCGCGCGGCGCTTCTCAAGTGGTCGTCAACGCCCTGTGGCTGGCGGCAGCGAATGAGGCTGCGAGCTGCCCAATAGTGCGCGGCCGTCCGGAGCTCGACATTCTCCGCTCCGCGTGCGCTTGCAGCGAAGTAGTCGGCAGCCCGTGCGCAGTCGCCGATCCGCCAGGCGGCAAGCCCTGCCACCCAGTCACCCTCGGCGACCCAGGGGCCGGAGCCTTGGGAAACCAGTTGGGCCATGGCGTATGCCTCGGCGTCGCGGTTCTCGATGTAATAACTCCAGGCGACGCGCTGTCGCCATTCGGCGCGAGCTTCGCGCGATAGCGACGCATCTACGCCGTCGAGAAGCAGGCGTGCTCCGTCCGGATCGTCTTCGCGAATGCGCTCGAGGATGGCCGAGCGCACGTCATCGGACAGCGTGCCGTCGTTTATCGTTGCAGGGCGCGTTCGCCGCGTGATCCCTGGCTGGCGCACCAGTGAGCGGGCTCGGGGCATCTCCGGTTCCCACGAGAGGCCGCGGGTCTGGCCGAGACGCACGATATCTTCGGTGCGGGCGCTACCGGCGTAGCGGCGCAGCCACTCCTCGATCCTCGCCAGTTCGATCCGGGGGCTCTTGGGGTCGAGGTAATAGGCCGCGAGCGCTGCCGCGTGGAGCGGACCATCCTCGCGCTGTCCGAGCACGACCTCTACACGGTCCCAGTTCTCCGCTTCGATGGCTTCGAACAGGGAAGCATAATAGAACCGGTCATCGGTCGAGAGCAGACGCGGCAATGCATTCGCATGATCGCGAGAGAAATGGCTGAGACTGCTTTCCTGGGCCTTTGCCGGAGCGGCGAGAGGCAGGCCGAGGCATGCTGCCATCAGCATCAAGCGGGAAGTCTTCATGCGGTCCATTCCAGCCAGCGATTCCAGAAGTTGCGGCGGCGATCGGCCGAGCGCGCGAGTTCGTCCAGGGGAGGGGCCAGCAGCAGGGGCAGGGTCCTGTCACCTGCCTCGATCACCGCGGGCTCGCGAGCCATTTTGGGCTGGATGCCGAACAGCGGGGCAAGGCTGCGATCGAAGGACAAAACCCTGTGCGGTTTCGCCAGAGCGACGTGTCGCCGTGTCACTTCGCCAAGGCCGCGAGCGGCCAACTCCGTCCAGTCCGGCAATGAGAGGGGCGCAGGCAGCGCACTGGCCAGATATGCCTCGTGGGGTTCGATGCCCATTGCCTTGAGAAGCGCGTCGGTGAACTTGCCCGGTGCGCCCGACAGGAGAGCATCGGTATCGCTTTCCATGGGATGCGGCAGGATCACCATGAGCTTGGCGCCTTCGACACCGCGGGGCGGTAGGCGGCGATCCGGCCCGGACGAGGAAAGGGTTTCCTCGCTCATCCACCATTCGCGAAATTTTTCCAGCGTGTCGGGCAAAGCCTCGGGGAGGCCTCCGATCAAAGCGGTGGGGTTCGTGCCCTCGAAGGCCCGCTCGAGAGGGCTTTGCTGCGGCTCCTCGGGCGGTTTCTTCGGTTTGGGAGACGCTACGGCCTGCTCTTCTTCGGGCTCGGCCAGCCAGCTGAAGGTTTCGTCATCATAGTCGCTGTCGACGCCTGCTTCACGCCACCAGTCAAGCGCTGCTTCGAGCGCTTCGGCGGGCGATATTTCGCGGGATTCCGGCGTTGCTGCGATCATTTTCCGTCCGTCACAGGTCTTGACCTCAATCCGCCCAGCAATCAAGGCATTCGCAACGTTTACGCGACGAAAAGAGAGAGACATGAGCGAACGCGAATCGATGCCCTGCGACGTCGTCATTATCGGCGGCGGTCCTGCCGGCCTTTCGGCTGCCATCCGTTTGAAACAGATCAACGAGGACCTCGAGGTCGTGGTGCTCGAAAAAGGCAGCGAAATCGGCGCGCACATCCTCTCGGGCGCGGTCGTCGATCCCAAGGCGATGAACGAGCTCTTCCCCGACTGGCGGAACATGGACTGCCCGCTCGCCGAGACGCCGGTGAAGGAGAACCACCACTGGGTGCTTTCGGAAGGCGGCAAGTCGGACCTTCCCGAATTCCTGCTCCCGCCGTTCATGTCGAATGACGGCAACTACACCGCATCGCTTGGCAACACCTGCCGTTGGTTGGCCGAACAGGCCGAGGGGCTGGGTGTGATGGTGTTCCCCGGCTTCCCCGCCGCGGAAGTGCTGTTCAACGAGGCAGGCGCCGTCACCGGCGTCGTGACGCAGGACATGGGCATTGCCGAGGACGGATCGCAGAAGGGCGATTACCAGCCAGGTATGGAAATCCACGCCAAGTACACCCTCTTCGCCGAGGGTGCGCGCGGTAACCTTACCAAGAAGATGAAGGCCAAGTACGACCTCGAGGCCGATTGCCAGCCGCAGGTCTATGGTCTCGGCATCAAGGAACTCTGGGACGTCGCGCCCGAGAAGTACGAGCAGGGCACCGTCATCCACACGCAGGGCTGGCCGCTCAGCGAAAGCGGTACGTGGGGCGGCGGCTTCATCTACCACCAGGCGAACGGCCAGGTCGCTCTCGGCTTCGTGACGGCTCTCGACTACAAGAACCCGCACGTCTCGCCCTACCAGGAATTCCAGCGCTGGAAGCACCACCCCGAGATTGCTTCGCTTCTCGAGGGCGGCAAGCGCGTCGCTTACGGTGCGCGAGTCATCAACGAAGGCGGCTGGCAGAGCGTGCCCAAGCTTGCATTCCCCGGCGGCGCGCTGATCGGCTGTTCGGCCGGCTTCGTGAACGTGCCGCGCATCAAGGGCACGCATACCGCCATGAAGAGCGGCATGCTGGCTGCCGAGAGCATCGCCGATGCGATTGCCGCCGGCAGTGAGCACACCGAACTCATGGAATATGACAGCGCGGTGCGTTCGAGCTGGATCGCAACCGAGCTCCAGAAGGTGAAGAACGCGCAGCCTGCGGTCGCCAAGTATGGCGAAGACCTCGGTACGATCCTTGCCGGGATCGACATGTGGATGCGCACTCTCAAGATCGGACTTCCGATCACGATGAAGCACCATCGCGACTACGAGCAGCTCGGCCGCGCGGATCTCTACCAGCCGATCGCTTATCCCAAGCCGGACGGTAAGATCAGCTTCGATCGCCTGACGAATGTCAGCTTCAGCTACACCAACCACGCCGAGGACCAGCCGGTTCACCTCAAGGTCCTCGACCGCGAGCTCCAGCGTGAGAGCGAGCTTGAGGTCTATGGTGGTCCCTCGACCCGCTATTGCCCGGCTGGCGTCTATGAATGGCTGGTCGACGAGGATACGGGCGAGCCGAAGTTCCAGATCAACTCGCAGAACTGCGTCCACTGCAAGACCTGCGACATCAAGGATCCAAACCAGAATATTGAATGGACCACGCCCGAAGGTGGCGGCGGGCCGAACTATCCGAACATGTGAACCGTCCGCGTGGCGGTAACCGAAACAGCCTATGCCAAGATCAACCTCGCGCTGCATGTCCGCAGGCGGCGCGAGGACGGCTATCATGAGCTGGAGACACTGTTCGCCTTCGTCGACAAAGGCGATGTGCTGACTGCACGCACGGCGGCCGAGGATCGGCTCGAGACCTTCGGCGAGTTCGCTTCCGCGCTCGACGATCCGTTCGACAATCTGGTGATGGCTGCGCTCGGCAAGCTTCCGCGACCGGAAGGTCTCGCGATCACGCTCGAGAAGAACCTGCCCGTCGCCGCAGGGCTGGGCGGAGGCTCCGCGGACGCCGGAGCGGTCTTTCGCATCATCCGCGATCGTTTCGGCTTGCCCGACGACTGGCACGAGCGCGCGACATCGCTGGGCGCCGACGTCCCTGCCTGCGTCGAAAGCAGGACCTCGATCGGCCTCGGTACCGGCACCGAACTCGAGGTGGCCGACGATAGTCTCGCGGGTACGCCTGTCCTTCTGGTCAACCCGCGCATCCCGCTCGCCACCGGGCCGGTTTTCAAGGCATGGGATGGCCAAGATCGGGGACCAGTTCCGCAAGGGAACGTGCGCGAGATCGCGCGTGCAGGCCGCAACGACCTTGAGGGTCCGGCAGTAACCATTTGCCCCCAGATCGCGGACGTACTGGCGTCATTGCGCGGAACCGAGCCGTTTCTCGCCCGTATGTCGGGTTCAGGCGCGACATGTTTTGCGCTCTACGACAGTAATTCCGCGCGTGATGCAGCTTCCGCGCGCATCGCCGCCGCCCAGCCGGATTGGTGGCAGTTGAGGGGAAAACTTAGATGATGATCGACAATCTGCCGTACCGACAGGTCGGTGCGGACGATCCGAGGCCCGGCGGCCTGCTTTGCGTTGCGGACCATGCCTCGAACTACGTACCCGATGGCATCGAGCTTGGCATCGATCCCAAGCTCATGGACCAGCACATCGCGCTCGATATCGGTGTCGAGGGTATCGCCGACCGTCTCGCACGCCGTCATGGCATTCCTACGCACATCGCATGTGTCAGTCGCCTCGTATGCGACTTCCACCGGCGCGAAGACGATCCCTCGGTCGTGCCGACCGAGAGCGATGGTCGCCTGATTCCCGGCAATATCGGCGCAGATGTCGAGGCTCGCCTCAACCTGTTCCACCGGCCGTATCACTTCGAACTGGGCAAGCTGATCGACCGGGTAAAGCCTCGCATGCTCGTGGCGCTGCACAGCTTCACCCCGAGCCTCGATACCAGTGACGAAGAGCGCCCCTGGGAAGTCGCCTTGCTCTACAACAAGGATGACAGGGCCGCTCGCCACGCCATTCGCCTGTTCGGCGAACAGGGCCTGACCGTCGGCGACAACGAGCCCTATTCCGGCAAGGAACTCAACGCCACGATGGACCGCCATGCGGAGGCCAACGGCATTCCCTATTGCACGGTCGAGATCCGGCAGGATCAGATTGATACCGAGGCGGGACAGGCGCGCTGGGCGGTCATGCTGGCCGACGTCCTGGGCCGCGTCGCACTCGAAGTCTAAGGTCGCTCCAAGCAAAGCTTTTCGTCAGACTGCTTGAATTCCTCTGCCCGCGCGGCGAATGCTGCGCGCTACGGAGGTATTCATGGCAAGGTTCGACAAATCCCGACTTCCCAGCCGTCACGTTTCGGTGGGCCCGGAGCGCGCGCCCCATCGCTCGTACTACTACGCAATGGGCCTTTCCGAAGAGGAGATTGCGCGCCCCTTCGTCGCTGTCGCCAGCGCTGGCAACGACAGCGCCCCTTGCAATACGACGCTCGACGCGCAGGCGGATATCTGTCGCCGGGGTGTCGACGAGGCGGGCGGGATGCCGCGCCGTTTCAATACGATCACGGTGACCGACGGTATCGCGATGGGCCACCAGGGCATGAAGAGCTCGCTGGTCAGTCGCGAGGTAATCGCGGACTCGGTCGAATTGTCGGTTCGCGGGCATTGCTACGATGCGCTTGTCGGGTTCGCCGGTTGCGACAAGAGCCTGCCCGGGATGATGATGGCCATGCTTCGGCTCAACGTGCCGAGCATATTCGTCTATGGCGGCTCCATCCTGCCCGGCACCTACAAGGGGGAGGACGTCACGGTGGTCGACGTCTTCGAAGCCGTCGGGCAATTCGCCTCCGGTAACTGCCCGTTGAAAGAGCTCACGGCGCTCGAGAAGGTCGCGTGTCCGGGCCACGGCGCTTGCGGAGGCCAGTTCACGGCCAATACCATGGCCTGTGTCGGCGAAGCAATAGGATTGTCATTACCAAACAGCAATATGGCTCCGGCACCTTACAAGTCGCGTGAAGAGGTTGCGATGGCCGCCGGCCGCCAGGTGATGACCCTGCTGGAGCATAATCTGCGTCCCCGCGATATCTGCACGCGCGCTGCCTTCGAGAATGCGGCGCGTGTCGTCGCTGCTACCGGTGGTTCGACCAATGCCGCGCTCCACCTTCCCGCGATGGCGCACGAGGCCGGCATCGAGTTCGACCTCCATGACGTCGCCGATATCTTCAAATCGACCCCGTACATAGCCGACCTGAAACCCGGCGGAAAATACGTGGCCAAGGACATGCACGAAGCCGGCGGCGTTTACATGGCGATGAAGACCCTGCTCGACGGCGGGTTCCTCGATCCCGAGCCTATGACCGTCACCGGGAAGACGCTCGGCGAGAATATCGAGGAGATCACCTGGAATCCGGACCAGAAGGTCTTTTACGAGGTATCCAATCCGATCACGCCCACCGGCGGGGTGGTCGGGCTGAAGGGCTCGCTCGCACCTGAAGGAGCGATCGTGAAGGTCGCAGGCATGGATCGCCTGCAGTTCACCGGCCCGGCAAAGGTCTTCGAGTGCGAGGAAGACGCCTTCGAAGCGGTTGAGAACCGCCAGATCGAGGAGGGTTGCGTTATCGTTATCCGTTACGAGGGCCCCAAGGGCGGTCCGGGTATGCGCGAAATGCTGGCGACGACGGCTGCTCTCTATGGTCAGGGGATGGGCGAGAAAGTCGCTCTCATCACCGATGGGCGTTTCTCGGGCGCGACCCGAGGCTTCTGTATCGGCCATGTCGGCCCTGAAGCAGCCGACTGCGGACCGATCGCGCTTGTCGAAGACGGTGACGAGATCGCCATCGACGCTGTCGCGGGTACGATCGATCTCAATGTTGATGCTTCGGTGCTGGACGAAAGGCGCAAGGCATGGCAGCCGCGCACCAATGATTACCAGTCCGGAGCCTTGTGGCGCTATGCGCAGAATGTCGGCCCAGCGGCCAGCGGCGCTGTCACGCATCCCGGTGCTGCAAGCGAAACCCACGTTTTCGCCGATATCTGACCCTGAAAGGTCTGCGTCGTGAACGGCGCCGTCCTGACTGTCGACCAGATGCGCGCCGCGGAGCAGGCGGCAACGGATGGCGGCGTGTCCGAGTGGGAGCTGATGCAGCGCGCCGGCGAAGGTGCCGCGCAGTGGGTCGCCAGGATGGCTGCGGGCAGGGCGGTGACGGTGCTGTGTGGTCCGGGAAACAATGGCGGCGACGGTTACGTGATCGCCGAGAGCCTGCGGCGCCGCGGTGTCGAGGTGGTGGTTGTCGCGCCCCGGGAGCCAGGCACCGACACCGCAAAGACTGCGCGTTCGCATTTCCAGGGGGAGATCGCTGACTCCGGACTGCCGTCGAGCCAGGTCTATGTCGATTGCCTCTTCGGATATGGCTTGTCGCGTAGGGTGGAAGGCGTTTTTGCGGAGCTGCTCGAGCGCCTTGCTGCAGTTCCCGGGTTCAAGATCGCCATCGATGTGCCGAGCAGCGTTGCCAGCGATAGCGGCGAGCTGCTTGGGCCCGAGGTGTCTTATGACCTGACCCTTGCGCTTGGTGGCTGGAAGCTGGCGCATTTCACCATGCCCGCGATGGCAATGATGGGCGCGAAAAGGCTGGTCGATATCGGTCTCGCCTTGCCCGGTGATGCACCGAGGCTTTCGGTTACTCCAAGCATCTCTGCACCGGCAACCGATGCCCACAAGTACAAGCGCGGCCTTCTCGCAATTGTAGCTGGCGAGATGCCGGGGGCGCCGATCCTCGCAGCCGAGGCAGCCATGAGGGCCGGTGCGGGTTATGTGAAACTGGCCAGCGAGCACTCGCATCCGGATGCTCCGGCGGATCTCGTCATCGTGGACGGCCCATTGAGCGAAACGATGGCCGACGATCGATTGTCAGCGATTCTAGTAGGACCGGGTCTCGGTCGCGGAGATGACGCGCGCAAGCGGCTTGAAGTCGCATCGGCAACGTCGCGCCCGGCGATCGTCGATGCCGATGCGCTCCATCTCCTCGATCCCGAGATGCTCGGACGGACCGACGCATCGAATATCGCCGTGACGCCGCACGAGGGAGAACTGACGGCGCTTTGCAGGACTTTCGGTATCAAGGCGGCGAGCAAGCTGGAAAAGGCCCGCGCTCTTCACGAGAAGACCGGCATGACAGTTCTGGCCAAGGGCCCTGACAACCTCCTCGTCGGAAACCCCGGTGTGAGGTTCTTCCCAACCGGGTCGAGCTGGCTGTCGACTGCAGGCACCGGAGATGTGCTGGCAGGGATCGCTGCGTCCCGGCTCGCAGTACACGGGGAGCTCTTCAAGGCTTGCGAAGAGGCTGTCTGGCTCCATCAGGAAGTCGCGCATCTCCTCGGACCCGCCTTTACCGCGAGCGAACTGGCCGCGGCGGTTTCCGGAGCATTGGAGCGATTCCTGTGAGCGGGTCGGAAATCATCGAAAGGATCGCCGCGAAGGGTGACGGAGTCACGGCCAGCGGCCGGCATGTCGCGGGTGCGGTGACAGGAGACACGGTCGATGAAGCCGGCAACATCCAGTTCGGCCCGCACCACCAGGATCCGCCGTGCCGTCACTTCGGAACTTGTGGTGGCTGCCAGCTCCAGCATGCAGACGAAGAGGCACTGAGGCGCTTCGTCACCGAGCGGGTTGCCTTTGCGGCCGAAGCGCAAGGGATGGAGATTGGCGAGCTGCTTGCGACGCACCTGTCGCCGGCTCGCACACGCAGGCGGGGAACGCTTCATGCCATGCGCGCCGGCAAGGGCGCTGTCCTTGGCTTCCGCGAGGCCCGCAGCAACCGCATAGTCGATATGCACGAGTGCCATATCCTCGAGCCGCGCCTGTTCTCGCTTGTGAACCCGCTCAGGAAGCTCGTCGCAGATCATGCCGGAAAGGCTCCGGTGGACATCTCGCTGACGCTGGCGGACCAGGGCGTGGATTGCTCGTTGAAGGGCTTCGTTGCCGATGGCCTCGCTGCGACCGAAGCGGTTCTCGACTTCGCGCGTGAACACCGCCTTGCGCGCCTGTCTCTCGACCAGGGCTACGGCGCGGAAACCGTGTGGGAACCCGAACCGGTTACGATCACGCTTGGAGCCGTGCCGGTAGGGTTGCCGCAGGGCGCATTCCTCCAGCCGACCTTGGATGGTGAAGAGATCCTACTGGCCGATGCCCGCTCCTATCTTGAAGGGGCCGGGACGATCGCCGATCTCTTCGCGGGTCTCGGCACTTTCGCTTTCGCCCTGGCTGGCGCAGCAAAGGTACTCGCCGTCGAGGCGGCACGCGATGCGCATCTGGGATGCAAGAGCGCAGCCAACTCTCGCGGCATCCCAGTACACGCAATGCACCGTGACCTGTTCCGCAATCCCCTGACCGCCGACGAAATCTCGCGCTTCGACGGGATCGTGCTTGATCCGCCTCGTGCAGGAGCGCGTGATCAGGTGGCGCAGATTGCGCAAGGTGATGCCAGCCGCGTGGCCTATATCAGCTGCAACCCGTCGAGCTGGGCGCGCGACGCCAAGTCGCTCGTGGATGCGGGGTTTAGATTGGAGAAACTGCGCCCGGTGGGCCAGTTCCGCTGGTCCACCCATGTCGAGCTGACCAGCTATTTCACGCGCTAGGTGTCAGGCTTCCACGCACTTCGCCTCGGTGAAGGCAAGCAGTCCGCCGTAGGTCTCAAGCATCTCGCCATCGACGTCCTCGTCCTCGATCACGATCTCTAGGCGGTCTTCCATCTCGGTGAAGAGCGTGGCCACTGCCATGCTGTCGAGCTCGGGGAGGTGGCCGAACAGGCCGGTGTCGGCCTCGAACTCGTCGACGCGCTCCTTCTCGAGGGAGAGCACATCGACCAGGATCGCGCGCAGTTTCTCGTCGATCGCGCTGCGGCTCGGGCCGGTCGGCTCAGCAGTGGCGGTCTGGCAGGTCATGCGAGAATATCGTCCCCTCGTGAGAAAGCGGCTTGCCTTAGCGGCGTGCCCTGCAGGGTGCAAGGCGGCGCGGGCCTCTTGCGCTAAGGCATGCGAGGCACGATAGCGGCGGCATGACAAGCCCTGTCACACCCCCCGATCCCGATGCGCGCCCCCTCGACTGGTTGATCGAGCGTGGGTCGGAGGACGATCCCGCACTTGTTCTTCGCGATGCCACGCTTTCCTTCGGCGAGGCGCGGGAGAAAGTCGCCCGGTTGGCCGGTTGGTTGTCGGAGAAGCTCGAGCGCGGCGACCGTGTGGCGAGCTGGGCCGCCAAGGGTGAGCTGACCTGCCTGCTGCCGCTCGCAGCGGCTAGGGCGGGTGTGGTGCACGTTCCTATCAACCCGCTGCTGAAACGCGCGCAAGTCGCTCATATCCTTGCTGATAGCGGCGCCACCCTCCTTGTAGCGACCGGTGCGCGACTGAATTCGCTCGAAAAGGACGACCTGCCGCCCGGTTGCGAGGCACTGGATGAAAAGGATGCGCTTGCATTGGCCGAGGAATGCCCGGTCACGCTCCCGCCTTCGGCGCATGACGTCGATGATCTGGTGGCCATCCTATACACCAGCGGTTCGACGGGGAGCCCTAAGGGTGTGATGCTGAGCCATGCGAACCTGTGGCTGGGGGCGGTGGCGGTAGCGCACTACCTCGAATTGCAGAGCGACGACGTAGTACTGGCGGTTCTTCCGTTGAGCTTCGACTATGGTCAGAACCAGTTGCTCAGCGCCTGGTATGCGGGCGCATCGGTGGTTCCGCTCGACTACCTCTTCCCGCGGGACGTGGCAAAAGCCTGTGCGAAGCACTCGGTCACCACCTTGGCCGCGGTTCCCCCGCTGTGGGTGCAATTGCTCGAGGTCGATTGGCCCGAAGATGCCGTGACGCCAATGCGCAGGCTGACCAATTCGGGCGGCGCGCTGACCGTAGAACTTGTGGAAGGATTGCGAGATAAGTTCAAAAAATCAGACATTTTTCCAATGTATGGTCTCACGGAAGCATTCCGCTCGACCTATCTCGATCCCGACCTGGTCGCAGCGCATCCGACATCGATGGGCAAGGCCATTCCCTTCGCCGAGATCCTCGTCATCGACGATCATGGTGAGGTGTGTGATCCCGGCGTAGAGGGAGAACTTGTCCATTGCGGTCCGCTCGTCGCCAAGGGCTACTGGCAGGATGATGAGCGGACTGCCGAAAGGTTCAAACCGGCTCCCCAAGCCTCGCATTACGGCGGAATGGCGGTCTGGTCCGGAGACCGGGTGAAACGCGACGAGGACGGCCTACTGCATTTCGTCGGACGGCGTGATGCCATGATCAAGTCCTCGGGAAACAGGATCAGCCCGCAGGAAATCGAGAGCGCTGCGCTCGCAACAGGACTGGTAGCCGAGGCCGTGGCCCTCGGAGTGCCGGACGAGCGGCTCGGGCACGCGATCCACCTGATCGCGCGTGCGGCGAAATCTGGCGGCAACGCGCGGGAAGAACTACCCAAGGCGCTGGCACGGGAGCTACCCAACTTCATGCAACCGCACGTCATTCACTGGAAGGACACGATGCCGCTCAATCCCAACGGCAAGATCGACCGCACGGCACTGGCCAGGGAGATTGCTGCGTGAAGCCGATCGGCCCAATTCCTGCCGGTTTCACGGCCATCGAGGGCGAACTTGCGATTTCGGGGCGCCGGACAAGCGAACTCGTGGAGGAGGCGGGTCGCACGCCGCTGTTCGTCTATTCGAAATCCATGATCGAGCAGCGGTTGGCGGACCTCAGGGCGGCAATGCCCGACGGATTGAAGGTCAACTACGCGATCAAGGCCAACAGCTACGCGCCGCTGCTGGAATACATTTCACCTCTGGTGGACGGTCTCGATATCGCATCTGGCGGTGAGCTCGAGATGCTCCAGGAGTTGGGCATCGACGGTTCACGCATCAGTTTCGCCGGCCCCGGCAAACGGGACGAGGAGCTCGAGGCTGCGATCAGGGCAGGCGTCACGCTCAACCTCGAGAGCGAGAACGAAGCTCGCCGCGCGCTTGCGATCAGCGAGAAGATTGGCGTCACCCCGCGTCTCGCGATCCGGGTGAACCCGGATTTCGAGCTCAAGGGCTCGGGTATGAAGATGGGGGGAGGGGCCAAGCCCTTCGGGATCGATGCGGAGCGCGTGCCTGCCCTTGCACGGCAAATCGTCGATGCAGGCTGCGATTGGCGCGGGCTGCATATTTTTACCGGCAGCCAGGCGCTCTCGGCCGAGGCAGTGACCGAAGCACAGTCCAATATCCTCGATCTGGCCATCCGTCTTGCCAATGAGGCCGGAGTAGGGCTGCCGAAACTGAACATGGGCGGCGGTTTCGGCATTCCCTATTTCAACGGCGACACTCCGCTCGAAATCGTGCGCGTCGGGAATGCTCTTAGAGAGCTTTTCAAGAAGCATTCACAAGACATTGCTGAAACAGAACTTTTCATCGAACTCGGGCGCTATCTTGTCGGCGAGGCGGGTGTCTATCTGACCCGGATCGTCGACCGGAAGGAAAGCCATGGCGAGACTTATCTCGTCACCGATGGCGGCCTTCACCACCAGCTCGCCGCATCGGGCAATTTCGGCACTGTCGTGAGGCGAAACTATCCCGTTGCAATCGCATCGTATTTCGCTGCCGAGCCCACTGAAGTGGCCAATATCGTGGGATGCCTGTGTACGCCCCTCGACCGGTTGGCGGACAAGGCGCACGTCCCGAAAGCGGATGTGGGCGACATCGTCGCGGTTTTCTGCGCGGGAGCCTATGGCGCCAGCGCCTCACCGAGCGCTTTTCTCGGCCAGGGTCCGGCGGCGGAACTGCTGGTTTGAGAAACCAGTCAACGATTTAACCATATTTAGAATGTAGGAGTGAATACGCGGCGCACACACGCGCGATGGGGCAATGACAGGACCGCCACGATGTACGAGCAATTCTACGGGTTTTCCGAGCGGCCATTCCAGCTGACGCCGGACCCTGCGTTCTTCTTCGAGAGCGTCACGCACAAGAAGGCTCTGAGCTATCTGGGCTACGGCCTCAACCAGGGCGAAGGCTTCATCGTGATCACCGGCGAAGTGGGCGCCGGCAAATCCACGCTCGTCGGCCATCTGCGCAACAAGATCGATGCCGACCGGGTCACCATCGGCGAGGTCGTCACCAGTGGCCTCGACGGCGACGCGATGATCACCATGGCCGCGCACAGCTTCGGCTTCTCGGTGCCCTCGGGCGACAAGGCAGCCGCACTGACAGCTATCGAGACCTTCCTACACGAGGAAGCGCGGGCCGGGCGTAAGGTCATGCTGATCGTCGATGAAGCGCAGAACCTGTCGGTGGGCGCACTCGAAGAGCTTCGCATGCTGTCGAACTTCCACCTCGGCTCGCAGCCGCTGTTGCAGATGGTCCTTCTCGGTCAGCCCGAGTTCCGTCAGCTGCTGGAGGAATGGGACGAGCTCGAGCAGATCCGGCAGCGCGTCATCGCGGCGCACCACCTCGAGGCGATGCAGCCCGAGGAGATCGAGCAATACGTCACTCACCGGCTCTCGCATGTGGGCTGGCAAGGCAATCCGGAATTCGAACCGCAGGTCTGGAAGCGGATCTTCGAGGAGAGCCGCGGCATTCCCCGCCTCATCAACCGCCTCATGTCCCGCCTTCTGATGCGCGGCGCAGCGCGGTCGCAGTCACGTATCGACGTGGCGTTGGTAGATGCGGTGGTCGAGGAAATGCACGGCGGCGGCAGCGGCGTTAAGCAGCAGATGAAGCAGCCTATCCAGATGGACGAAGCACCGGCGGCTGAGCCTGAAGATAGTCACGCCGAACCGGTTCAGGAGGCACAGACCGGACTCCTCGATGTGCAGATCAAGGCGATCGAGGGAGCGTTCGCCGATCATGAAAAGGCGATCGCCAAGCTGCGTGACGAGGTGGCTTCAATCGGCCAGGCGAGCGGAAACGCGCCGACAGGAGATGTCGAGAAGCGGCTTTCGGAGATCGAGGCACGGCTCGACGAGCAGGAGCGTTCCTTGCGGCACGTTCTCAGCATGATGATCGATTTCTTCGAGGACAGCGCCTCGCGCGATGCTGCCTGAACGGGCTCAGCCCTTTCCGTGACCGCGGGCCATGTAATCGGCGCTCTGCATTTCCTTAAGGCGGCTCACGGTCCGCTCGAACTCGAACGCGCCGTCGCCTGAGACATAGAGCTCTTCCGGCTCTGCAGCGGCAGTGGCGAAAAGCTTCACATTGTTCTCATACAACGCGTCGATGAGCTTGGTGAAGCGGATCGCCTCGTTGCGATTCTCGGGGGACAGGCGCGGAATGCCCACCACGATAACGGTGTGATAGGCCTGAGCGATGGCCAGATAGTCTGCCGCGCCCCGGTTCTCGCTGCACAGGCGCTTGAAGCTGAAGACGGCGACGCCCTTCAGGCTCTTCGGCACGTGCAATGTGCGGCCTCCGCCGAGGCCCAGCTCTCCGCTGGGCACATTGGCAGCGTCTTCCGGCTTGTAATCGGTCAGGCGGAAGAAGGCTTCGCGGACCTGTGACGTCGCCTCGTCGCCCAGCGGCGTGTGCCAGCTCGCGATGTCGCCGAGCCGGTCGAGCCGGTAATCGGTCGGGCCATTGAGTGGCATGACGTCGAGTTCGGCCTGCACGAGGTCGATGAACGGCAGGAACAGCGAGCGGTTGAGCCCATCCTTGTAGAGATCGGACGGCGGCCTGTTGCTGGTGGTGACGATGGTAACGCCCTCGTCGCAGATCAGTGCCGTGAAGAGGCGGGCCATGATGGCCGCATCGGCCGTGTTGTTGACCACCATCTCGTCGAAAGCGAGGCAGCGTACCTCCTCGGCAATGGCGGAAGCGACCGGGGCGATCGGATCGCCGCTTTCTTTCTTGCGCTCGTCGCGGATGCGTCGATCGACCTCGAGCATGAACTCGTGGAAATGGACACGCCGCTTTTCCTCGATCGAGAGAGTCTCGACGAACAGGTCCATCAGCATCGACTTGCCGCGACCGACACCGCCCCACATGTAGACGCCCTGCGGACGCACCTTCTTCGGACGGAAAAGCTGGCTTAGCAGGCCACCAGGACTGTGGGCTTCGAGGTCCTTCTGGAGCCGGTCCAGTCGCTCTGCCGCGCGGCGTTGGTCGGGATCGTGTTGCAGCTCTTCGGCTGCGACCAGCCGCTCGTAACGGGCCAGCATCCCGCTCATTTGGGGCGCATCTTCTTCACGATACCGGAGAATGAGGCGACCTTGTGGTCTTCCTGCACGACCATGCCGCGAACGAAGACGAGACCGCCGGTCTCGCGCACGATTTCGGTTACCGCGTCGAGGGGCATGTCGGGCTTCCCTCCGCCCGTGAACTGGGTGGAAAGTTCGAGCGTGACCGAAGGGCCGGCATTGCCGCTTCCGAGAGTGTGCATCGTCGTAAAGAGCGAAATGTCGATCAGCGAGAGCGTTACCGCCCCGTGGATGATGCCCTGGAGGTTCTCGTGCTTGCGCTCGGGAAACATGCGCAGGCGCGAATGCCTGCCGTCATCTTCGACGCGGGTGATGAGCTTGCCCATCACCGCGCCGTTGAACAGCGTTTCATCCTTGAGATTCCAGTGCCGCCAGCCCGGATTTTCCGGATCGGGCCCATGCTCGAAAACGTCGTCGGGAAGTGCCACGTGCGCTTAGATGGCGCGTTCGGCCATCATCTTCTTCGTTTCGGCGATTGCCTTGGCAGGGCTGAGACCCTTGGGGCAGACATTCGCGCAGTTCATGATCGTGTGGCAGCGATACAGGCGGAAGGGATCTTCCAGCTGGTCGAGGCGCTCACCCGTCATTTCGTCACGGCTGTCCGCCAGCCAGCGATAGGCCTGAAGGAGGATGGCAGGGCCGAGGAACTTGTCGCTGTTCCACCAATAGCTCGGGCACGAAGTCGAACAGCATGCGCACAGGATGCACTCGTAAAGACCGTCGAGCTTTTCGCGCTGTTCCGGCGACTGAAGGCGCTCCTTGCCGCTGGGCGTGGGCGACACGGTCTGCAGCCACGGACGGATGCTGGCGTACTGGGCATAGAAGTGGGTGAAGTCGGGGACGAGGTCCTTGATGACTTCCATATGCGGCAGAGGGGTGATGCGGATTTCACCCTTGAGATCGTCGATCGCGGTGGTGCAGGCGAGGCCGTTCTTGCCGTTGAGGTTCATCGAGCACGAACCGCAGATGCCTTCGCGGCACGAGCGACGGAAGGTCAGCGTGGGATCGATCTCGTTCTTGATCTTGAACAGCGCGTCGAGAACCATCGGGCCGCAATCGTCGAGATCGATCTCGAAGGTGTCGTAGCGCGGGTTCTCGCCGGTATCCGGATCGTAGCGATAGATCTTGAACTTCTTGACGCGATCACCGCCTTCGGCGCTGTGCGTGCGTCCCTTGCCGCTGATCTTGGAGTTCTTCGGGAGAGTGAAGGTCGCCATGTGTATTCGATCCTGACTTCGTTTGGCCCCTCTCTACCCGTTGCAACGCATGGTGCAAGGGGGTGAGGGTAGCGAATTTTGCACCGCTTGATGCAGCTTAGCGAAGCTGGCACTGCGACTGCGTGATTAAGGTGGCAATCTACGATCTCGACAAGACGCTGGTGCGGCGCGCGACCTTCACGCCGTTCCTTGCATTTGCAGCGCGTCGACTGACACCTGGCCGACTAGCCTTGATGCCTGTCTGGGTGCTGCTGATGATCGGATACCGCATCGGTTTCTACGATCGCACACGCCTCAAGACGATGGGCATGCGGCTGATGCTCGGCCGCCGTGAACTCGCCGAGTTGCAGGCCATCGGACGCGAATTTGCGGATGCCCATCTCGACAGCGCGGGATGGATTGAAGGCGTGATCGCGATGGTTGAGGAAGACCGCTCTGCCGGGAGGCGCCTGGCGATCGCCACTGCGGCTTTCGAGTTCTACGCGAGAGCCTTCGCCGAGAAGCTCCGCATCGACGAAGTGATCGCCACGCGATGGGACGGAAGCACGATACCCGGCGGCAATTGCTACGGTACTGCAAAGTGCAATCGGGTTGCCGACTGGCTGGGCGAGGACCCGGACAATGCAGGCATGCGCTTCGTCAGCGACAGTTTTGCGGATGAGCCATTGCTCGAGCTTGCCGATGACCCTGTTTTCGTGACCCAGAGCACCGCCAAGAAGAAGCGCGCCGAAGCACGCGGTTGGCGGGTTATCGACGGCTCGCTCTAGCTCGCGGTCAGACCGCTGATCCGCGAGACAATTTCGGCGCCAATCTTGTCGAACTTTTCCAGCGAGAAACGGTCAAGGACCCGCTCGCGCGCGTTGCGACCCATTCGAGCCAGATCCTTTGGTCGGGAAAGTAGATTCTCAAGCGCATCGGCAAGGGCAGGCACGTCTCCAACCGGAAAGGTCAGACCTACTTCTTGGGATTTTACCGTGAACGGCATTTCGCCCGTTTGTGAGGTAATGACAGGCAGACCCGCCTGCATCGCTTCATGCGCCGCGATACAGAATCCTTCCCGCCGGGAAGGCTGGAGGTAGAGATGTAGGCCCGCAAGGAACGCCTTCGGGTCTTCGGCGAAGCCCACGAACTCGACCTGATCGACACCGGCGTGTGCCGCTTGCGTTTTCAGGTCCGCTTCGTCCTGACCGAGGCCGGCTATGCGAATGCGGAAATCCGTGTTCGGGCAGAACCCCCGCTCATTCAGCAGTGCAAGCGCATCGATGAGGAAGTCGTATCCCTTTGCCGGGTGCAATCGGCCGAGACTTCCGATTTCCAGGACCTCGCCCGCTTTCCATTCGGTTGCCTGCGGTGCGGATGGATCCGCAGCGAAGATCGGCCAGGTGACGCAATCCTCCTCGGCAACGCCAAGCCGGTCGCGTGTCAGAGCGGCGACCTGCGCGCTATCTGCTACCCACAGGTCCGATGCACCGACCCGCCAGCGTAGCAGCCGCTCGTTCCACGGTTTCAGGAAAGCGTTGTGTTGCCAGCTGACTACCGGCAGGCGATGTTTTCTGCCCGCGATCTGTCCGAGCAGGGTCGCACGGGTCAGCGATGTCCAGATGACATCTGCGTCGAAGTCACGCGCCTGCTGCTCCATCCATCGAATTGCGGCGAGATGATCTTTCTCGCCGCCGTCACGCACAATGGGTTCCACACCCTCTGCGCGGAGGGTTGGTATGGCTAACCCGTTCCTTCGTGAAAGGGCGAAAACCCGCACTTCGGCACCGGCCTTTTCCAGCGCCCTAACGATTTTCGGTAGCGGCGATTGCGCGCCACCACCTTCCATCGAATTGATGAAATAGGCGATTTTCATCGGTTCAGGACCGCTGCGCCGAGATTGCATCAGCGATAGCTTGAGCGGCCCTCGACGAAGGCGGCTCGTCCGACGGATCGAAAGTATGGGCGATGAGGCGTTGTTGTACCTCGCGATATTGTTCCCCGACCGACTCGAGCTCTGCCAGAAGCGCGGCAAGGTCCGCCACGCTCGAGGCGCATGGGCCTGTCGTGAGGAAGGGCAGCTCGCGCTCACCCTGTTCTTGCAAGGCATTGTTCGGATCAAGCAAGAAGACCGGGCGCGGGCGAGCGAGGTATTCGTAAAGCTGGCTGGAGGCGTCGCCGATGTATCCGTCTGCAGACAACATGTAGCTCATATCGAAGAGCCGCGGTCCGTCGACATCGACGAGAATATTTGCAGCTTCCATGGCTTCTTCGGGCACATCGGGACGTCGCTTCGCGATCTTGTACTCCGGCGAGACATGCATCGCCTTGCGGAAGAGCATGACATGCGGAGCGAAGATCAGGTTGAACGCCTGCCCTTTTTCGCTGGCGAACCACCGTAACAACTCGGGTCCCGCTTCGTACCAGCTCGACAAATGCGGATCGAAATGCGGGTTGTAGACGAGGGTGGGGCGCCCATTCTCAAAGAAATCGGGATTGGCCGACAGGTCGATACCTTCGAACTTGGAGTATCCCGTGACGCGGATGCGTGCCGGATCCACGCCATTTGCCGCCAGTTGCTCAGCCATCTTCGGGCCGGCAACGAGGCTTAAATCGAACCGGCGATGATCGGGGTGGAACGTCACGCTGCGATCACCCGTGCCGTGGGGGACGCGAATGAAGAGGGGCGCGCGCTCAGGTCCAAGTCGCTTCTGGACCCGAAGGCAGGTGCGCTCCGTCGAAATCACCGCATCGCTTTCCGCAAACAGCTTCTCGTGGACTCGCAACCGCGCCAGCCGTGAGGCCGGGAGCAAGCGATCGAAAATGCCTGTCAGAAGTTTCGTCGCGCCGGTGAGGTCAAGCTCCTCCCAGCGGATGAGCGCCACATCTTCGGGATCGATCAACCCCTCGATCCGTGCACGGATTGCCGGGCCGGAGTAGGCGATCACGGTCTCTATGTCGCGATGGTCGCGTGCCATCGCCGCCGCGACGGGCGCGAGGTGGGCAACCTGATGGGCTGCATCGTGGTTGAAGAGGAACAGGGCGCGGGGCATCGCGGGGTCACCGGATAGGCATTGCGCATCGCCATGCAAGGCCTTTCGCGCAGGAAGCTATTTGCCATTGCCGCTCTATCGACTAGGGGTCCGGCCAAGAGTTTAGCCGGACGCCACCGTCCGATCGTGCCGCATTTACGCATAAGGACCCCTGCCATGGAGACGGACCCGACGATCCGCCCCCGTCGCAACGGGTTTGCCAACATCCTCAAGAATGTGGCCTGGCTGATGGGCGGCAAGGGCTTCGGAGCGGTCTGCTCGATCGCTTATCTCGCCATCCTGTCCCGCTCGCTGGGTCTCAAGGATTTCGGTCACTTCTCGCTCATTTTCGCAACGGCGCTCGCTCTCGTCGCGCTGGCGAGCTTCCAGACCTGGCAGACGGTGGTTAAGTTCGGTGCCGAGCCTCTGAGGGACAAGGACTGGGGGCGTTTCGGCAGGCTGATCTGGACCTGCGGCGGCATCGATGTCGGGGGAGCCGTTGTCGGTTGCCTTATTGCGGCGACCGTTTTCTACGGCTTCGGCCAGATGCTGGAGCTCAATCCGCGCTACATCGACACCGCCTTCTGGTTCGCTTGCGCGTTACTCTGGTCGCGGATGACGACACCTAACGGGATAGTCAGGGTGCTCGATCGTTTCGATCTTGCCATCTATGTCGAAGCGATCGTCCCCGCTGGACGGCTTATTGCTTCCTTCGTCATCGTTCTGGTCGGGCCGACGGTCGAGCGTTTCCTCTTTGCATGGGCGTTTTTCGACCTGCTCGTGGGTTTCCTTTACTGGATCGTAGCCTGGCGCCTAGTTCCGCAGGCCATGAATCTGCGCAATTTCGGCTTCGCCCGAGAGACGTTGCGCAGCAATCCGGACCTGCCCAAATTCTTCGCGATCACCTATTTCTCTTCGACGCTGGACGCGCTTTACAAGCAGGGGCCGCTTCTCGCGGTCGGCTATTTCCTCGGCACGAGTGCGGCCGGTCTTTACCGACTGGCCGACCAGCTGGCGCAGGGCATCGGCAAGCTTTCGGGGCTGCTCGCACGCGCGATCTTCCCCGAGTTCGCAGTCGCGCGGACCACGCATTCGATCGAGCACTTCCGCAAGCTGGTGCGGCAGACGACGGTCATGGCAGCAGGGGGCGGGGCAGTGGTCACGCTTCTCGCCGTGTTCCTCGGCGAGCCGCTGCTGCTTCTCATCGGCGGCGAGGACTATGTCCGCGGTGCCGCCATCCTTATCCCGCTGGCGATCGGCGCTTCGTTCGAACTTGCTTCGGTAACCTACGAGCCGCTGCTCTACTCGACCGGGCACGCCATCTATCCGCTTCTCATCCGCGCGCTTGCGGTCGGTGTTCTTACCGTAGGCATTCTCTTGCTCGTGCCGCTCGGCCCCATCGGTGTTGGGATCGCAGTGGCGATCGGACTTGCCGTGCTTTGGATCGTGATGAGTATAACGGTTCGCCAAGTGATGACTGCTCTTGCCCGCAAGGAAGCCACGCAGTGATCCAGAGTGCGCTCGTGCTGGCTGGCACCAGGAGAGGGGGAGACCCTTTTGCCGCCGAACAGGGAGTCGAGCACAAGGCGCTGATCGAGATCGGCGGGAAGACGATCCTCGAACGTGTCGTTGGCGCACTTCGCGATGCGCAGATCGAACGTATCGCCGTCAGCTGCGACGAGGGCGCTGTGGCAGAGCTTTGCCGTAAGCTCGATGTAGAAACGGTACCCACCCGCGCGGGACCGAGCGCCAGCGTTGCGGCAGGGTTCGAGCTGCTTGGAGCGCCGATGATCGTTACGACCAGCGATCATGCGCTTCTAGAGGGCACCTGGATTACCCAGCTGGTCGAGGATACTCCGCCTGATGCGGACCTTTCGGTCATGCTGGCCCATCGGGAAAAGATCGAGGCTGCCATGCCGGGCACCCGCAGGACCTACCTCCGCTTTGCCGACGGTCACTGGTCGGGCTGCAATCTATTCTACCTGAAGACGGTCGACGCCCGCCGCGCGATTGACGTGTGGGGCATGGTCGAAGCAGACCGAAAGCGTCCATGGCGGATCGCGGCCCGGCTCGGCTTTTCGACGCTGCTGTCGATGCTGTTCGGGCGGCTGACCCTTGCCGAAGGCCTGTCTCGGCTTGGATTGAGGATCGGAGTGAAGGCGGCGCTCGTTTCCGCGGAAAACGGCCTTGCGGCGGTCGATGTGGACAAGGCCGAAGATCTGGCAGCAGTCCGGGCACTCGTCGCGGGCCGGACCGAAAAATAGTCCCCATCGGCGCGTTTCGCGTTAAACATGGTTAACGAATCGCGAGCCTGGGGAGGACGTGGTGGGCGTCAAACGCTGGTACGATGCGCATGTTATGCCGCGATTGATCACGCTGGCTTGCGGCCAGAAAGGGATCGAAAAGCGCAGGCGGCAGGTCGTTCCGCTTGCGGAAGGTAACGTCTTCGAACTGGGTTGCGGTGGCGGCCTCAACCAGGCCCTCTACGATAGCGACAAGATCACCGGATTTGCCGGTATAGATCCCCATGAAAAACTGCTCGAAGGCGCGCGCGAGCGAGCCCGCGCAAAGGGCTGGGATCACGATATCCGACAGGGTGTCGGTGAGGATATTCCATTTGCTACCAGCACCTTCGACACGGCGGTGTGCACCTACACGCTGTGTACGGTCGACGATCCTGCGCAGGTCTTGTCCGAATTACGAAGGATCCTGAAGCCGGGCGGGAAATTGCTGTTTCTCGAGCACGGCAAGGCGCCGGACGAGAACGTGGCGAAGTGGCAGGAACGGATCGAACCTGCATGGAAACCTCTTGCAGGTGGATGCCACCTGACCAGGCCGATCGGTTCGGCGCTTCGCGGTGCCGGATTCGAAGTCGAGCCCATCGGGCAGGCCTATCTCGACAAGACTCCGAAGGTCATGGGCTGGATGGAATGGGGTGTGGCGCGGCGCACAGGCGCCTGACGCCGGTTTCGACAATCAGCCGGTAACTCCCCGCCCCGCGAGAGTGCAGGGCGGGGAATACCAGGTCTCTATTCGCCGAAAGTGCGCTGCCACCAGCCGCGCTTGGGCTTTCCGTCAGCGTCATTCGAACCCCCGGCCGCTTCCGAAGTCTGTGCCGCGTCGTCGGGTCCGGCAACGACAGCCAAGTCTTCCTTGGCCTGTTTTGCGACCTTTGCGGTCTCATCCGCATCGGCTTTTTTCTTGCGCGTGCGCTTCGGCTTGGGTGCTTCTTCTGCGGGAGTTTCCTCTTCGGCAGCAGGCTCGGCCTTCTTCTTGCGCGTACGCTTCGGCTTGGGAGCTTCCTCAGTGGCCTCTTCGGTCTCCGCCTTCTTCTTGCGGGTCCGCTTTGGCTTCGGCTTCTCTTCAGCCGCAGCTTCCTCTGGAGCGGCCTCGGCCTTTTCAGCCGGGGCTTCGTCAGCCTTCTTCTTGCGACGGGTGGTGCGCTTCTTGGGCTTCTCCTCGGCTGCGGCTTCCGCGGTTTCCGGTGCATCTTCCGGACCGGCGACAACTGCCATGTCGTCCTTCACCTGCTCCGAGACCTCTTCGAGCTTCTCGGCATCTTCAGAGGTTATTTCCTCGCCATTGCCCTTGCCGCGACCACGACCGCCGCGGCGGCGTCCGCCACGACGACGACGCTTCTTCGGCTTTTCTTCGCCGTCGTCGTCCTCCTCGGAGGTCTCTTCGTCGCTGTCTTCCTCGGATTCGTCCTGGTCCTCGGACTGCTCGCGCTTCTTGTTGCGTCCGCGGCCACCACGGCGGCGACGGCGCTTCTTGCGCGGACGATCATCGTCATCCTCGTCTTCATCCGTGGTGTCGATGTCTTCGTCTTCATCCTCGTCTTCGTCGACAAGGGTTTCGAACTTGGGAGCATCTTTAGGCTTGGGACCGTGGCTGGATACGGTCATCTTAGCGCCTTCGTCCTCGCCCTCGGGGACGACTTCGACCGAAACGCCGTAGAGGCTCTCGATCTCCATGAGTTCCTGGCGCTTTTCGTTGAGCAGGTAGACCGCCGCCTCGGTGCTGGCCGCGAGGCGGATACGCGTTCCCTTGCCCTTGGCCGATTCCTCTTCGATGAGGCGCAGCGCCGAGAGGCCCGCGGAGCTGGCGGTGCGGACGAGGCCGGTGCCGTCGCAGTGCGGACATTCGCGGGTCGTCGCCTCAAGCACGCCGGTACGCAGGCGCTGGCGGCTCATTTCCATCAGGCCGAAGCTCGAGATGCGGCCCACCTGGATGCGAGCGCGGTCGGTCTTGAGCGCATCCTTCATGGCACGCTCGACCTTGCGGGTGTTCGAGTGGTGCTCCTGGTCGATGAAGTCGATGACCACGAGACCCGCCATGTCGCGCAGGCGCAGCTGGCGAGCGATTTCCTTGGCCGCTTCCAGGTTGGTGTGGAGCGCGGTCTGCTCGATATTGTGCTCCTTGGTGGAGCGACCGGAGTTGATGTCGATCGAGACCAGAGCCTCGGTCGGGTTGATCACGAGGTAGCCGCCCGACTTGAGCTGGACCACCGGATCATACATCGCCTTGAGCTGGTCTTCCGCGCCATAGCGCTGGAAGAGCGGCACGGGGTCGGCATACTGCTTCACCCGGCGTGCATGGCTGGGCATGAGCATCTTCATGAAGGCCTTGGCCGACTTGTAGCCTTCCTCGCCCTCGACCACGACTTCCTCGATATCGCGGTTGTAGATGTCGCGGATGGCGCGCTTGATGAGGTCGCTGTCCGAATGGATCAGGGCAGGGGCCGCCGATGCCAGAGTCTTCTCGCGAATTTCGTCCCAAAGACGGGCGAGATAGTCGAAGTCGCGCTTGATCTCGGTCTTGGTGCGGCTGAGGCCCGCGGTACGGACGATCAGGCCCATGCTGCGCGGCAGGTTGAGGTCGGAGACCACCTGCTTGAGGCGCTTGCGGTCGCTTGCCGAGTTGATCTTGCGGCTGATGCCACCGCCGTGGCTGCTGTTCGGCATGAGAACCGTGTAGCGGCCGGCGAGGCTGAGGTAGGTGGTCAGCGCGGCGCCCTTGTTGCCACGCTCTTCCTTGACGACCTGGACGAGCAGGACCTGGCGGCGCTGGATGACGTCCTGGATCTTGTACTTGCGACGCAGAGCCATGCGCTTGGCGCGCGCTTCATCGACTTCCTTGGCGCGGGTGCGACCCTTGCCCTGACGGCGGCCACGGCCGCGGCGTCCGCGACCCTTGGGCTTCTCGTCGGCTTCTTCCTCGTCGTCCTCGTCTTCGTCGTCTTCCTCGTCCTCGTCACCGTCAAGCTGGCCTTCCTCGATGGTCGCGACCTTGTCCTTGTCGGAGGTGTCGACTTCCTCGAGGCCATCTTCGGCGATTTCTTCGGCGAGGGCTTCGGCGCTTTCGTCCTCGGCGTCGTATTCGTCGCCGGGCATTTCGCCGCGCTCTTCCTCTTCGGCGCGCAGGCGCTGCTCTTCTTCCGCGACTTCAGCCTCGGCAGCGAGCAGGGCTTCGCGGTCTTCCTTGGGAATCTGATAGTAGTCGGGGTGGATTTCGCTGAAGGCGAGGAAGCCGTGACGGTTGCCGCCGAAATCGACGAATGCCGCCTGAAGCGATGGTTCTACCCGGGTTACCTTGGCGAGGTAGATGTTGCCCTTGATCTGCCGCTTGTCGGCAGATTCAAAATCGAATTCCTCAATCCGGTTTCCCTTGAGGACTGCCACCCGGGTTTCTTCCTGGTGGCGCGCGTCGATGAGCATGCGCGTTGCCATTGATTATTCTCCATGCGCGAGTGCGCGGGTCTCGCCCGTCGCTCCATTCGCGCGTCAGTGTTGGAAATCCGCTTGCCTTGTAACGGCTTGCGGCATTCGGGAACCGGCTCATCGCTTTCGCGAGAGTCCGGTGATTCGTGTCTGCAAGGAGGCCCTGGTCCCTGGTCGGGACCGCCCATCGAGCCGAAGTCGCACAGCGGCAAGCCGCCTGCATCTGTCCGTTCGTAAGGGGGTGAAGTGCGTCCTGCATCAACCTGTTCATTCGGGGCCGAGGCCGGGATGACATCGGCAAGGCCCGGGAAGTGACCCTCTTCGTCGCGAGTTGAACGCGCCGATCGGAGGCACCGGTTTCCCGGATTTCAGTTCGCTAGCACCGTGGGTATCGCTCGGCAACTATATTGCGCTGTCCGGAGTTATGCCCCTAACGCTAGGCCGATGTCCCGGCGCGCGCATATCCTTGCCCTCGTGCTTTTTCCGCTCGTTGTGGTCGCGGCACTGGTCCTTTTCGCCCACCAGTCCGGCCTTGTGGGCAAGGGGCCGGGCTTCGTGATGCGGGCAGAATTGCCGACGGATAATTCGCCGATCGAATTGCCGGAAATCCAGGGCGACGAAAGCCTTCCGCTGGTCGTCATCGACCCCGGACATGGAGGGCATGACCCCGGCGCGACATCGCAGGGCTATGTCGAGAAACGCCTGGTGCTGGATCTGGCGCTGGCGCTGAGGGACAGGTTGCAGGAACTCGGCGTTGCGAGGGTAGCGCTCACACGTGACGAAGATCGCTACCTGCTCCACGCCGATCGTTACGAGATCGCCCGGCGGCTCGAAGCCGACCTCTTCCTTTCGATCCATGCCGACAGCGCTGGCGACGTCGGCGAAGTGGCAGGCGCGACAATTTATACCCTGTCCGAGCGCGCATCGAGCCAGGCAGCGGCTATCTTCGCCGCGCGCGAGAATGCTTCGGACACGCTCAATGGCGTGAACCTTTCTGCGGAAAGTGATTCGGTCGGCAATATCCTGATCGAGCTGTCCCAGCGCCGCACCCAGGAGCAATCGGCGCGTTTTGCCTCCCTGATCGAGCGCGTCGGCGAAGGCCGGATCGAATTCCATCCGCAAGCCCGTCGCTCCGCCGCCCTTCGCGTCCTGCGCGCGCCGGATACACCGTCGGTGCTCTTCGAAAGCGGTTTTATCTCGAACGAGGAGGATGCTCGCAGGCTCGCTTCCGATGAAGGCAGGCAAACCTTTGCCGAGGTGATGGCAAGCGCAATCCGGCTCTATTTCGCGCGGGAAGAAGCCGAGTAGCCACCCGCTTACGCCCAGGAGGTGATTCTCCATCTGGCGCTGTCGAGAATGCCCGTGCTAGGGGCCGTTCCCAGTATGGTTGCAATTCCCAGCCTCGATTACGTCCGGCAACGCCTGGCGGGCGATCCTGCGCGGTTCTCCGCATGGATGCGTGAAAACTGGCACGAGAGCCGCAAGCTCCGCGTGCTCACCTATTTCATCGGCATCGCGCTCGTGCTGCTGGTGCTCGCCTGGGCTTCGCTTGCGCGCAACCTTCCGGAAGCCGATTCCCTGCTCGAATATGAAACTCCGCTGCCGACCGTGGTGCGCGGGATCGATGGCGAGATCGTGCACAGCTATGCCCGCGAACGCCGCGTGCAGCTCCAGTATGTCGATTTCCCGCAGCAGATGGTGGAAGCCTTCCTTTCCGCCGAGGACAAGACCTTCTTCAGCCATGGCGGTGTCGACCTGACCGGTACGCTCAACGCGGTCATTGACTACATCACCAAGTACGGCTCGGGAGAGCGCGCAGTCGGTGGTTCGACCATCACGCAGCAGGTGGCGAAGAACCTCCTCCTGGGTGACGAATACTCGGTCACCCGCAAGCTCAAGGAAATGATCCTCGCGCAGCGTATCGAGCAGGTACTCACGAAGCAGGAAATTCTCGAGCTCTATCTCAACGAAATTCCCCTCGGTCGCCGCAGCTTCGGCGTTCAGGCCGCTTCGCGTGCCTATTTCGACAAGGATGTCGGTGAGCTCGATCTGCACGAGACCGCATTCCTTGCCATCCTGCCGAAGGCACCCGAACGCTATGGCCGCGCGCGATACGAGGATCTCGCGATCACGCGCCGCAATTTCGTGCTCGATCAGATGGTCGCAAACGATTTCGTTTCTTCCGCAGAAGCCGAGCAGGCCAAAAGACAGCCGCTCGGCCTCGTCCAGCAACGCACCGAGCGTTCGGCCGATGCCGGATACTTCCTCGAGGAAGTCCGCCGCCAGCTGATCGAACGCTTCGGCGAGACAGCCGAGGATACCGGCGAAAGCGGAACGACGGGCAACAGCGTTTATGCCGGCGGCCTATGGGTGCGCACATCGCTGGACGTGGAGCTGCAGGACGCAGCGCGCGATGCTCTTCGCGCACAGCTTTTGCGTTATCACGGCAATCGCGGTTATCGTGGTCCCATCGCCACTCTTAACCCGGAGAACGGCGAACTGCACGCGCAGCTGCGCTCCTCCAACCTCTCGATCAATTATCGTGATTGGCAGGTCGGCGTGGTGACCACGGGCGGTAGCTCTCCCGAGGTAGGGATGACCGATGGCGAGGATTATTCGCTCTCGGGCGCGCCTGCCTCGATCAAGGTTGGCGATGTGGTCGCAGTTGAACGGTCGGGGGAGGGCTATCGCCTGCGCATCGTGCCCGAGGTTTCCGGCGCCTTTCTCGCCGCATCACCGCGGACCGGCCGGGTCCTCGCCATGCAGGGCGGTTTCGACAGCAGGCTCGGTAGCTTCAACCGCGCGACGCAGGCGCTCCGCCAGCCGGGCTCGACGATCAAGCCTTTCGTTTATGCAGCGGCTCTCGACCAGGGCATGACGCCTGCCTCGATGGTGCCCGACCAGACGTTCTGTGTTTGGCAGGGCGCACAGCTAGGCGAGAAATGCTTCCGCAACTTCGGCGGCGGCGGCGGCGGTGAGCACACCATGCGCTGGGGCCTCGAGCAGAGCCGCAACCTCATGACGGTGCATATCGCGGATGATACCGGCATGGAAAACGTCACCGAGACGATCAGCCGTGTGGGCATCGGAGACTACGATCCGTATTATTCCTTCGCGCTTGGCGCCGGTGACACGACGGTTGCGAAGATGGTCAACGCTTATGCCGCGCTCGCCAACTGGGGGCGCCAGTACGAGGGCTCCGTCATCGACTACGTCCAGGACCGCCGCGGCAAGGTGATCTACCGCAGCGACCGGCGCGATTGTACCGGCTGCAACATGGCCGAATGGGACGGGCAGCCCATGCCGCGTTTCGAGCCGGGTGGACGTCAGGTTCTCGATCCCCGCACCGCGTTCCAGGTCGTACACATGCTGCAGGGCGTCGTTACCCGAGGCACCGCTGTTCGCCTGCGCAGCCTGGGTCTCCCGCTTTTCGGCAAGACCGGAACGACCAATGGTCCGACCAATGCATGGTTCGTCGGCGGCACGCCCGATATCATTGCCGGCATGTATGTCGGCTTCGACCAGCCCCGGAATCTCGGCGGTTGGGTGCAGGGCGGTAACACCGCTGCGCCGATCATGAAGGAATTCATCGAAGCGACCAGCGACCGCTGGACCTCGGACGGTTTCATTGCCCCTCCGGGTATCCGGATGGTCAAGATCGACCGCCGTACCGGCAAGCGCGTGTTCGAAGGTACGCCCGATGATGATCCTCGCGCAGCAGTCATCTGGGAAGCGTTCAAGCCCGATACCGAGCCGGCACGCTCGACCAGGTCCGACCAGCTGGCAGCCGAGCGTAGCGAAATCCTCGAGCTTATCCGCCGCGCGCGCCAGGCCGTAAGCGGAGACCGGACCGAAGGACGCGACGACCAGCCATCCGACTTCGTCGAGGACCAGGGCGGCATCTATTAGTCACCATCCTGCAGTGCCCCGTCGCTTTACAATCCACGCCCGCGCGCTAGGTGGGCGGACCAATCTGGTGAGGACTTGATCTATGCGTGCCGAAGGGCAGGCCAATATCGACCGTATCGAAGCAGCGCTTGCGCTGGTGCGTGAGTCGCTCGACTGGGAGCGCGCCCTGCGCCGCCTCGACGAGCTTGACGCCCGCGTGCAGGACCCGACCCTGTGGGACGATCCCAAGCAGGCACAGGCAATCACGCAGGAGCAGAAGCGGCTCGAAACCGCCATCAACACGGTGCGCGAGATCGAGAGCGAAATGGGCGATGCAATCGAGTTCGTCGAAATGGGCGAGGCCGAGGGCGATGACGATATCGTGAGCGAGGGGCTGGCAAGCCTCACCGCACTCGCCGAGCGCGCCGACCGCGACAAGGTGCAGGCGCTGCTTTCGGGCGAGGCGGATGCGAACGACACCTACATCGAAATCCACGCAGGCGCTGGCGGTACCGAAAGCCAGGACTGGGCCGAGATGCTCTTCCGCATGTACGCCCGCTGGGCGGAACGCCGCGGGTTCAAGGTCGAAACGGTTGAATACCAGTCGGGCGAACAGGCCGGCATCAAGAGCGCGACCCTGCTGCTGAAGGGCGAGAACGCCTATGGCTATGCCAAGACCGAAAGCGGTGTGCACCGCCTCGTCCGCATCAGCCCGTACGACAGCTCTGCCCGCCGCCACACCAGCTTCAGCTCTGTCTGGGTCTATCCGGTGATCGACGACGACATCGACATCGAGATCAATCCCTCAGACCTCAAGATCGACACCTACCGCGCCAGCGGTGCGGGCGGCCAGCACGTCAATACGACCGACTCTGCCGTTCGCATTACCCACCAGCCGACCGGTATCGTCGTGGCCAGCCAGAACGATCGCAGCCAGCACAAGAACAAGGCTACTGCGATGAATATGCTCAAGGCTCGCCTGTTCGAACGTGAAATGGCCGAGCGCGAGGCAGCCGCTTCCGGGGAATACCAGGAAAAGAGCGACATCGGTTGGGGCCACCAGATCCGCAGCTACGTCTTGCAGCCCTACCAGATGGTCAAGGACCTGCGGACGGGCGTTCAGTCGCCCACGCCGGACGACGTGCTTGACGGCGCTCTCGACCCGTTCATCTCCGCGGCGCTCGCCCAGCGTGTGACGGGCGAAAAAGTCGAGGTCGAGGACGCCGAGTGATCCGCGCTGCGAGCCTTCTTCTGCTTACAAGCGTGGCGTTGGGCGGCTGCACCGACGAGCCGCAGGCGGCGCCGGGCTTCCCGCTCCCCGACAGGCCGGTCTCGGGTCTCGGCTCGAACGAGTTTTCCAGCGAAGACCAGCGCGACAGCGTGGGCGAAGCACAGAAAGTCATGGACCTCGCCGAAATCGATACCGGTATGACCGTTGCCGACATCGGCGCAGGCAATGGCTACTATACCGTGCGGCTTGCCGAGCGCGTGGGCGCGGAGGGCAGGGTGCTGGCACAGGATATCGACCAGAATGCGCTCGACCGGCTTGCGCGACGGGTCGAGCGGTACAGGCTCGACAATGTGTCCATCAGGCGCGGCGAATTTGCCGATCCGCGGCTGCCCGCGGACAGCTTCGACCGGATATTCATGGTCCACATGTACCATGAGATCGAGCAGCCTTACGAGTTCCTCTGGCGGATGTGGCCGGCTCTTCGGGATGAAGGCCAGGTCATCGTCGTCGACCGTGACCGGCCGACCGACCAGCACGGTATCGACCCGCTTCTCCTGTCGTGCGAGTTCGAGCGGGTTGGCTTCGAGCTCGTGGCATTCAAGGACGCGCCCGAGTTGTCGGGGTACTATGCGCAGTTCAAGGCAGCGGCTAAGAGGCCGGAGCCTGGAGAGATCAAGCCCTGCCGGAGCGACAATCCAGAATAGGGGCGTGCGCCCGCAGCGGCGCCAGAACGAGAGAGAATTTTCATGAGTTTCAAGGGGCTGAGCCCGATCAATTACGGTGGCCGCGAAGTCTGGCCGCTTATCGAGGGCGGCAAGGGGGTCTCCGCCACGAATCATGCCAGCTCGGGCGCCTGGGCGGCTGCCGGTGGCATCGGCACAGTCAGCGCGGTGAATGCCGACAGCTATGACGATGACGGAAATCCGATCCCGCAGGTCTATCCTCAGGCTACTCGTGTCGAGCGCTTCGAGCAGCTCGTGCGTTACGGCATCGACGGTGCGACCGAGCAGGTAAAGCGCGCATATGAGATTGCCGACGGCAAGGGCGCGATCAATATCAACGTGCTCTGGGAAATGGGCGGCGCACAGCAGGTCCTCGAAGGCGTGCTGGAGAACTGCAAGGGCCTGATCACCGGCGTGACCTGTGGGGCCGGCATGCCGTACAAGCTGGCCGAGATCGCAGCGCGCTACAACGTCCACTATCTTCCGATCATCAGCTCGGCCCGCGCTTTCCGCGCACTGTGGAAGCGCAGCTATTCGAAGGTGCCCGAATTGATGGCCGCCGTGGTCTACGAAGACCCGTGGCTGGCTGGCGGACACAACGGCCTTTCGAACGCGGAAGACCCGACCAAGCCCGAAGATCCCTATCCTCGCGTGAAGGCGCTGCGTGACACCATGCGCGCGGAAGGCGTCAGCGAAGATGTCGCCATCGTCATGGCAGGCGGCGTCTGGTTCCTGCGCGAGTGGAACGACTGGATCGACAATCCCGAGCTTGGCAAGATCGCATTCCAGTTCGGCACGCGTCCTCTGCTGACCCACGAAAGCCCGATCCCGCAGGTCTGGAAGGACATGCTGCGCACGGTCGAGCCCGGCGACGTGCTGCTGCACAAGTTCTCGCCCACCGGCTTCTACTCGAGCGCGGTGAAGACCCCGTTCCTCTACGATCTCATGCATCGTAGCGAGCGCCAGATCCCGATCTTCAAGCGCGACGAGGAAGAGGGCACGATCCCGCTCATGGATCACGGCAAGGCGAAGTACTTCTTCGTCCACCCCGGCGACCAGCGAAAGGCGCAGGCCTGGATGCACGAAGGCTTCACCGAAGCGCTCAAGACGCCTGACGATACGGTCGTCTTCGTGACGCCCGAAAGCGCCGAGCAGATCCGTGCCGACCAGCAGGGCTGCATGGGCTGCCTGTCGCACTGCCAGTTCTCGAGCTGGAAAGATCACGACAACCACACGACCGGCCGCCTCGCCGACCCGCGCAGCTTCTGCATCCAGAAGACGCTTCAGGACATCGCTCACGGCGGCGATCCGGACGAGAACCTCGCCTTCGCAGGTCACGCGGCCTACCGCTTCAAGCAGGACCCGTTCTATTCGAACAACTTCACCCCGACAGTGAAGGAACTCGTGGACCGCATTCTCACGGGCGACTGATCAGATGCGTGGGGGCGACAGCGACGATAGCAAGGCGCCCCCTCTCATCCGCTGGATTGCGGAACCGCTGGCCTTACCGAAAATTGCCGTTGCTCCTTTCCGAAAGCCTGAGCCTACGGAGCCTATTGGAAACGGACGTCCGGTATTGGTCCTTCCGGGGATGGCATCGGGTGACGGTTCGACCGCACTCCTGCGCAATTCCTTGTCCGAGGCTGGTTTCCATACTTACCCTGCATCGCTTGGTCGCAACCTGACGATTTCGCGGGCTAAGTTCGCGTCGCTCGAAGCCATGCTCGATCGCATGGTACAGGCGGAGGGCAAGAAAGCCGTCCTTCTCGGTTGGAGCCTAGGCGGTTTCTATGCGCGTGTGTTGGCGCAGCGCCACCCCTCGAAAGTGAAATTGGTGGCGACGCTCGGAACGCCTTTTTCAGGTGATCGGAGGGCGAATAACGCGTGGCGCATCTACGAGATGATTGCCGACCACAACGTGCATTCTCCGCCGCTACCGGATGATCCCGCGGTCAAGCCGAGAGCCTATACGATCGCCTTCTGGTCTCCGGTCGACGGCATTGTCTCCCCGGCAAGCGCACGAGGCACGGAAACGGAACGTGACGAGGCGGTGGAACTGCCGTTCAGGCACTTCGAACTGGGCTGTTCGAGACGGTCGATCAGGAAGGTCGTAGAAACCTTGGGCAACCGTCTGTCAGTAATCGATACCGCCTAACGCCAGAGCTGCATCGAGCGGATTTCGCCCGGCATCTTCTCGTCGGTATCGGGACGCGAAAGCGTGCGCTCGACGATGCGCCATTTCCGGCGGATCTTCGACTTGTGCCACAGGTCCATCAGCCAGGTATCACCCGACCAGTCATGGTCGCCGAGGGTGGCATCGAGTGTCATGTGGGTGGCGAAAACGGCGATATTGCCGTGGCGCCGGACGTAGACTTCATTGAAGCGATAGCCGGAGCAGCGGAAACGCGTGGTCGAGGCTTCAAGCCAGCTGGCCCGGTCGAGGATCGCGGGTGTCTTCGAGCCGAGCAGGAAGATGAAATCACCCGAAGCGAGGGCTTTCATCTGATTGCGGTCGCGCTGCACCCAGCTGCGCATCCAGAGGTGCTCGAGAGCTTCGATCTTGGCTGAGAATTCGTCCATGGGCTAAACCGCTTACACCTTGTGGTGCGGTGGGCAAGGCCGTTAGTCGAGACCGCTGAGAACCTGGTCGGGCGGGCGGTGACCGTCGGCCCACATGCGGATGTTGGCGATCACTTTCATTCCCGATTCCTCGCGACCTTCGCGCGTCGCACTCCCGATGTGGGGCAGGGTCATCACGTTGGGATGTCCGATCAGGCGGCGGTCGACATTGGGTTCGTCGGGATAAACGTCGAGCCCGGCGCCGGCGAGATGACCGGTTTCAAGCGCCGCGATCAGTGCTTCCTGATCGACGAGATCGCCGCGGGCCGTGTTGATGAGGCTTGCCCCTTCCTTCATCAGCCCGATCCTGCGCGCATCGATGATGTGCCGGGTATTCGGGCTGGACGGGCAATGCAGAGTTAGGATGTCGGCCTGAGCCACGAGGTCATCGAGATTTTCGACGAAAGTGGCAGCGAACATGCGTTCGATGGCTTCGGGTAGGCGCTTGCGATTGTGATACGCAATCTGGAGACCGAAGGCGCGCGCACGATGCGCGACTGCCTGGCCGATGCGGCCCATGCCGACGATACCCAGCACTTTGCCACCCAGCTTGCGTCCCAGCATCGCGGTGGGCGCCCAGCCGGTCCACTCTCCGCTCCTGATCAACTCGACACCTTCGCGCACCCGGCGAGGGACGCCGATGATGCCCGCCATGGTGATATCTGCCGTGTCGTCGGTAAAGACGCCCGGCGTGTTGGTGACCATGATGTTGCGAGCCGCTGCGGCCTTGAGATCGATATGCTCCGTCCCCGCGCCGAAATTGGCGATCAGGCGCAGGTTGTCCCCGGCCTTTTCGATCAATTCCGCGTCGATCCGGTCGGTGACCGTGGGAACGAGGACGTCGCAATCCTGCATGGCCTCGATCAGTTGTTCCCGGGTAAGGGGAAGGTCGGTCGCATTAAGGCTGACCTCGAAGAGATCGCCCATGCGGTCTTCGACAACGGGGCCGAGACGTCTCGTGACGACGACGCGCGGCGTCCGGTCGAGGCGCTTCTCGGGAATGGCGGAGGTAGTCGGCGTCGTTTCCATACTATCTCCTGCGCTACGCTTTTCGCATTGGAGGGGTCAAGCGGCGCTTGATGGGATGGCTCGCCGCAATTACACCGTGAGGGGTTATGGTTCTTCGGATTTCATTCGCTTTGCTGGCTCTTGCCGCAGTCTCGGTTCCCGCCCAGGCACAGGACCGCGAAGTGCCGTATTGGGCAACGATCCGGTATGACGAAACCAATATGCGCGTTGGCCCGAGCCAGGAATACAAGATCGACTGGGTTTACCGCCGCAAGGGCCTGCCCGTGAAGGTAGTGCGCGTCATGGAAGGGTGGCGGCTGATCCAGGACCCCGACGGGACACAGGGTTGGGTGGCGCAGCGACAGCTCAACCCGGCGCGCGGTGCCTTGGTCGTCGGCGAAGGTGAATCGGCGCTGAGGGCAGAGCCTTCAGCGCGCGGTGCCATCAAGTGGCGGCTCGAGCCGGGCGTCGTGGGCGCACTTGGCGATTGCGACGGCAACTGGTGCGAATTCAGCGTCGGGAATCGCAGTGGCTGGGTCTTGCAGAACCGGCTCTGGGGCGCGGGCGAGCCATAAAAAGGGCGACCGCAAGGCCGCCCTCCCAGTCATTCTATTCCGGCTTGATCAGCCTTCGATGCGGCGAACCGTAGTCGTCACGCTTCCGTCGGCCGTGGTCGCCTCGAACGTGCCGTCCGGACCGGGGGCTCCGCCGGTCCAGCAGGTCTCGCCATCCGCGCCATCGGGATCATAGCAAAGCTGGTCGCCTGCCTGGCGCCAGCTGCCGCTTTCGGTCACATTTCCTTCGAGGTCGGTGTCGACATAGGTGCCATCGGCATTGACCTGCTGGCGGACGACCGTGCCGTCTTCCATGGTCACTTCGTAAGTACCGGCAACCTGCTCGGCCGTGGCCGTGTCGGTCACGGCGACATCGGTTTCGATCGGTTCCGGCGCTTCGGCCTCGTTCGAACCGCATGCCGCCAGCGCGCCGCAAGCGGCAAGGATCATTAGATTTTTCATCATTCTTTCCCCTTTCCCCGCACCAACGCCAGAGGTGCGGGGAAGGGTCCGAAAGAAATCAGACGAGTTCGACCGCCACCGCAGTTGCCTCGCCGCCGCCAATGCAGAGGCTGGCAACACCGCGCTTCTTGCCCTGCGACTTGAGAGCATTGAGCAGCGTCACGATGATCCGCGTCCCGCTGGCACCGATCGGGTGGCCGAGCGCAGTGCCGCCGCCGTTGACGTTGATCTTCTCGTGCGGGATGCCGATGTCGCGCATCGCGAACATGGCGACGCAGGCGAAGGCTTCGTTCACTTCCCACAGGTCGACATCGTCAGCCGACCAGCCGGCCTTCTCGAGAACCTTGTTGATGGCGCCGACCGGAGCCACGGTGAATTCGCTCGGCTCCTGCGCATGGGCGGCCATGGCGACGATCTTGGCGACCGGTTCCTGGCCATTGGCCTTGGCAACGCTTTCGCGGGTGAGCACGACAGCAGCCGCACCGTCCGAGATCGAGGACGAAGTCGCAGCGGTGATCGTGCCGTCCTTGGCGAAGGCAGGGCGCAGCTGGGGGATCTTGTCGGGATTGCCGCGGCCGGGTGCCTCGTCGGTATCGACGGTCACATCGCCCTTGCGGGTGGCGAAGGTCACACCGACCACTTCGTCCGCGAATGCGCCGCTCTCGATGGCCGCATTGGCGCGGCGCAGCGATTCGATCGAGTAGTCGTCCATCTGCTCACGCGTGAGCTGGTATTCGTTGGCAGTGTCCTGCGCGAAAGTGCCCATCGCGCGGCCTTCTTCGTAGGCGTCTTCCAGCCCGTCGAGGAACATGTGGTCATATGCAGTGTCATGACCGATGCGCGCGCCGCTGCGGTGCTTCTTGAGCAAGTAGGGGGCGTTGGTCATGCTCTCCATGCCGCCGGCAACGACATAGTCGGTCGTGCCGCTGGCAAGCGCCTCGGCGCCCATGATGACGGTCTGCATGCCGCTGCCGCAAACCTTGTTCACCGTGGTCGCCTGGACCGATTTCGGCAGGCCGGCCTTGATCGATGCCTGGCGGGCGGGGGCCTGGCCGAGGCCGGCGGGAAGGACGCAGCCCATGTAGGTGCGATCGAACTTGTCGGCCGGAACGCCCGAACGCTCGACAGCCGCCTTCACCGCAGTCGCCCCGAGATCGGTTGCCGATACGTCGGCAAGGGCACCCTGCATGCTGCCCATGGGCGTGCGGGCGTAGGACAGGATGACGACGGGGTCGGCTGCGCTGAACTGAGACATGCTTGTGCTGGTCCTTGTAGTCTGGAATATCTGCGCGCCGAGATAGGATGCGAAGCGCTGCAGCGCAACATAGACCATGGGAGAATACGATGGCGGACGATCGCAAGATGGAAATGGAAGAGGTGCTTCGCAAACAGCGTGCAATCCACACGCAGCTGCGGCCGGAACCGCTTTCCGCCCGCCGCGACCGTATCAAGCGTGCGATGCAGCTGCTCAAGGATCACGGTGATGACCTGTGCAAGGTGATGAGCGCCGATTTCGGCAACCGCTCGCCCATGCAGTCGATGATCACCGACATCGCTGGGACAGTGAACTTCGGGAAGTATTGCATCAAGCACATGGACAAGTGGTCCAGGCCCGAGCGGCGTAGCGTCCAGTTCCCGCTCGGCCTGCTCGGGGCGAAAGCCGAGGTTCGCTATGAACCGAAAGGCGTCGTCGGCATCCTCAGCCCGTGGAATTTCCCGGTCAATTTGACCTTCGGCCCGCTGATGCAGATTTTCGCCGCCGGCAACCGCGCGATGATCAAGCCGTCCGAATTTACTGCCAAGACCAGCCTGATGATGCAGGAACTGGTGGCGGAGTACTTCACGCCGGACGAATGTGCGGTCTTCACCGGTGGTCCCGAAGTTGCGGCTGCGTTCTCCGAGTTGCCCTTCGATCACCTCGTCTTCACGGGCTCTACCGCTACTGGTCGCAAGGTGATGGAAGCTGCTTCGAAAAACCTCGTGCCGGTCACGCTCGAGCTCGGGGGCAAGAGCCCGGTGTTCATGGGCGAGAGCGCGGACTTCTCCGCTGCGGGCGAGCGTATCGCCATGGGCAAGATGATGAATGCCGGCCAGATCTGCCTCGCACCGGACTATATGTACGTGCCCGAGAGCAAGCAGGACGAGGCGATCCACGGTGTCTGGCAGGGCACGGCCAACATGTATCCGACGCTGCTCGAGAATGACGACTACGCCAGCCTCGTCAGCGACCGCCACTTCGACCGGCTTCAGGACATGGTCGCCGATGCGCGCGACAAGGGTGCGGAGGTGATCGAGGTCAATCCGGGGAACGAGGACTTCTCCAGCAGCAATGCGCGCAAGATGCCGCTCACGATCCTCAAAGGCGTGACCGACGACATGAAGGCGATGCAGGAAGAGATCTTCGGTCCGGTCCTCCCGGTGAAGACCTACGCGCACATCGACGAGGCGATCTCATACGTGAACGAAAACGATCGTCCGCTGGGTCTCTACTATTTCGGTAGCGACAGCGACGAGCGCGAGAAGGTGCTCACCAGGACGATCAGCGGCGGCGTGACTGTCAACGACGTGATCTTCCATGTTTCGATGGAGGACCTTCCATTCGGCGGCGTGGGCCCCTCGGGCATGGGCAGCTATCACGGCGTCGAGGGCTTCCGCGAGTTCAGCCACGCTCGCAGCGTTTACACCCAGCCGAAGATCGATGTGGCCAAGCTGGGCGGCTTCAAGCCTCCCTATGGCTCCGCAACCGAGAAAGCCGTCAAGACGATGATGAAGTGATGCGGGCATCGCTCGCGGCGCTCGCGCTCTCGCTCGTCGCTGGCGGGTGCGCCGTGGACGATGACGAGATTGCTTCCGTATCGGCGCCGGTGCAGTCGCTTGCGGACTGGCGACCGGTCGATGGCGAAACCGGCAAGATCGCCGATGTTGCCGGCCTGACGGCCTTGTCCGAGGCTTTCCCGGATAGCAGCAGCGTGAAACTGCGCCTGCTCAACGCCCAGTTGCAGGCGGGCGAGGACGCTTTGGTGCTGGATACGCTGAACTGGCTCAATGAGCGCGGTTACGTCTTCAGCGAGGCGGCGCGGAGACAGATACCCAAGCTGATCGGCGAGGAATTCGCCGCGGATGCCGCCGCTCTGCTTCTTGCTGCGCCCGAACCAGTCGAGAATAGTGAAGTCGCCTGGACAGTGCCCGCCGAGGCAGGGCTGGTCGAAAGCGTGCTGGTCGATGTCGAGGAGGGGCGGATAGCCGTCACCTCGATCGCCACGCGTTCGCTCTGGGGCACTACGCCGGACGGTGCCTGGCGGCAGGTCGAATTGGTCGGCGCCGATAATTTGACCGGTATTGTTTACGACAACGCGTCGGGCGATATCTGGGTCGCATCGGGAAATGTCGATCAGTCCGACGACGATGTGGCGTATTTTGCGGGACTGATGTCGGTTCTGAAGGGACCGGAAGGGCCACGGGTGGCGGCACCCGACAATGTCGTACTGTCAGATCTTCATCGCGCGATCGATGGGACACTGTATGCGAGCGACCCGCTCAACGGAGGGGTCTATTTCCTGGGGCCCGAACGCGAGGCCATGGAAACCTTGCTGGAGCCCGGAACACTTCGTTCTCCTCAAGGCCTTGCGACCAGCGCAGACGGCAAGCAACTTTACATCAGCGATTATCGCTACGGCATTGCGATAGTAGATCTGGCAACACGCAAGGTGTCGCGTCTAAGTGCAGACGTTCCGGTAATTCTCGACGGAACCGACGCGCTTTTCCGGCGCGGAAATTCTCTGGTTGCGATCCAGAACGGCACCAGCCCGATGCGGATTTCGCAATTCGAGCTGTCCGATGACGGCACAAGGGTGGTCGGACACCGCATCCTGGAAATGGCACACACTCAATGGACCGAGCCGCTGAGCGGCTATCTGGGCCGCGAGGCGCTCTATTACATCGGCAACGGTCAGTGGGATAAATATGTCGCCGGGCAGCTGGGCGAGGGGAAGCAGCCCGAACCAACCCAGGTCCGCCGGCTCCCCCTTGCCGATTAGCCGGACTTATTCCGGGTCCTTGCTGAACGCGAAATCGCCGAACGCGACCATGATTGCGTCCCAATAGGCGAGATTGTCGATAAAGAGCTCCTTCGACATGCCACCGGCTTCGAGATCGATATCCATTTCGATTACCGGATCACCGTCATTGTCCAGGTAGACGCGGCCGAAACGGTTTTCGGCGGCATAGGTGTTCATTTCCTCCAGCGTCGGCTTCGTCTGCGGCACGAAGGAAACGTAGAACTGGACCGACTTGCAGTCTTCTCCGGCATCGTTGCAGCCGAACGGCAGGATCAGGTAGGTGTAGCCGGACATGCCGCTTTCGATCCAGCGCTGGCCTTCGCTTTCGTCGATCTTGGCCTGGTAACCCTCTTCCTTGAGGAGCCCCGCAATCTGATCGAGATCTGCAGTGATATTCTGTGCAGCCAGCGGCGTGGCTGCGAGGAATGCGGCGGCACCGATGGCGCCGGTAATTGCGTGTTTGAACATTCTGGAAACTAGCCCCCTTAGGTGAATCCCGTTGTCCCATGCTGGCAAGGTGTTAACCGGAGTTCAACTTGGATTGTAAAATTCACGGGAAACTCGCCGCGCCAGCCCCTTGCACCGGCTTGGCTAGAGGCCTAGAGGCGACCCCCGAACCCCACCCAGACGGAATCATACGTGGTCGACCTCGAACAATATCTTCCGATCCTGATCTTCCTGTTCATCGCTGCAGGTCTTTCGGCGCTCTTCGTGTTCCTGCCGATGGGCGTTTCGCGACTGACCGGTGCCCATGCGCCGGACGCAGAGAAGCTCAGTGAATATGAATGCGGATTTCCCGCCTTCGACGACTCCCGCAGCCAGTTCGATGTTCGCTTCTATCTCGTCGCGATCTCGTTCCTGCTGTTCGATCTCGAAGCCTCGTTCCTCTTCCCCTGGGCTGTCAGCCTGGATGTGACGGGCTGGGTGGGATGGATTTCCATGGTCATCTTCCTCCTCATCCTGGCGATCGGCCTTGCCTATGAGTGGAAGATGGGCGCCCTGGAGTGGGACTGATATGAGCCAGCAGATGACTTCTTCGCCGCACGGCCGCGACGCGCTGATCCAGCCGACTGCGCAACCAGGTGAGGTGCGCCAGCCCGACCAGGACTATTTCAACGCGCTTCAGACCGAGGTGAACGACAAGGGCTTCCTCGTCACCAGCACCGAAGACCTGTTCCAGTGGGCCCGCACCGGTTCGCTGTGGTGGATGACCTTCGGCCTTGCCTGCTGCGCGGTCGAAATGATCCACGTGAACATGCCGCGCTACGACATGGAGCGTTTCGGTGTCGCACCGCGTGCATCCCCGCGCCAGAGCGACGTGATGATCGTCGCCGGTACGCTGTGCAACAAGATGGCGCCTGCTCTGCGCAAGGTCTACGACCAGATGTCGGAGCCGAAATACGTCATCTCGATGGGCAGCTGCGCCAACGGCGGCGGCTACTATCACTACAGCTACAGCGTCGTTCGTGGCTGCGATCGCATCGTGCCCGTCGACATCTACGTTCCCGGGTGCCCGCCGACAGCCGAAGCGCTGCTCTACGGCGTGATGCAGCTCCAGCGTAAGATCCGCCGGTCGGGGACGATCGAGCGATGAGCGAACTGGTTCCAGCCTCCGGCCGCAAGCTCGGCGCTTTCGCACTCGGTGCGATGGCGACCGGTGCGCTGGCAGTCGGCGCAGTAGCGATCGGCCGTCTCGTGCTGGGTCGCGTGTCGGTCGGCTCGGCCCGCATCAAGCGTCTCGAGGTCGACGAACTGGTTGTTGGCAATATCACGAAGAAGGGTGAACTCGTCTGATGAGTGTGCTCCATTCCGCACCCCGCTTCACGCTGATCGACGGGCTCAAGGGCACTGTGTCCAAGGCGCTCGGCGATCACCTGGTCGAAGCTCACGAGGAGCATGGCGAACTGCTGTTCACCGTGCATCGTGCCAGCATCGAGGATGCGCTGCGCATCCTGCGCGACGACTTCGAGTACCAGCAGCTCATGGAAATCGCCGGTGTCGACTATCCGTCGCGCGCCGAACGGTTCGAAGTCGTCTACATGCTGCTTTCGGTCACCAAGAACAGCCGCATCATGGTCAAGTGCACGGCGTCCGAAGACACGCCCGTGCCGACCGTCACCACGCTGTGGCCCAATGCCGGATGGCTCGAGCGCGAAGTGTTCGACATGTACGGCGTGCTGTTCGACGGTAACACCGACCTGCGCCGTATCCTGACTGACTACGGTTTCGAAGGGCATCCCTTCCGCAAGGATTTCCCGCTCACCGGCTATGTCGAGCTGCGCTATTCGGAAGACCAGAAGCGCGTCGTCTACGAGCCGGTCAAGCTTGCGCAGGACTTGCGCCAGTTCGATTTCATGAGCCCCTGGGAAGGTGCCGACTACGTGCTTCCGGGCGACGAGAAGGCGGACATGCCGCTGATCGACGATCCCAAGGTCACCGAAAGCCCCAAGCAGACCGGTGCCGGTGCCAAGGCAGACGAAAAGGCCGCCGAAAAGGTGAGCGACGCTGCTCCTGCCGAGAAGGATTCCGACGCGGAAGCGCCTGCTCCCGAGCCGACCGAAGACCAGCCTGCACGCGCCAAGCGCAAGGGCAAGACCACCGACACGGCCGAGGCCACCGAGCCGAAGAAGGGTGACGCGGAATGATGCGTCTCGCCATTCTCTCCCTCTCGGCTCTGGCCCTTGCAGCCTGCTCCAGCGAGCCGGCACCGCAGGAAAGTGCGGACGAGTTTGCCGATCGTATCGGCAGCGGCGCTCCCGGTGCCTCGGCGACGCTCGATCCGTCGCAGCCCGATCCGAACGCTCCCAATTTCGCGACCGACACTCCCCCGGTCGGCGTCGATCTCACGCAGCTGCAGCGTCTCGGCGATGTCGGCGGCGTCAATCTCGGGCCGCGTCAAGGTGGCTGCACCTTCATGGTGGACGAGCAGGAACTGATCATCGCGGTCGGCATGAACGAGCCCACCCTCCCGGGCAAAGCCGTCGTGCGCGTCGGCAATCAGCTGGTCATGGCTGATGCGGGCCCCGGCGGCCTCGCTGCAATCAAGGGTGGCACGACATTCACCGGCGAAGGGTTCACCGTCCAGGTAGCGCCTGCTGCAGGTGAGGCTCAGAGCCGCCCCGCGCGCGTCGCGGTCAGCGATGCCACGGGCAACCAGCAAAACTACTCCGGCAATTGGATCTGCGCATGAGCAACGGGCTTCAACTCGAAGAGTCGCCCACCACCGGCGACGAGACGATCACCAATTACACGATCAACTTCGGGCCCCAGCACCCGGCAGCACACGGCGTGCTGCGCATGGTCATGGAGCTCGACGGCGAGATCATCGAGCGTATCGATCCGCACGTCGGCCTGCTGCATCGCGGCACCGAAAAGCTGATCGAGCACAAGACCTACCTGCAGGCGCTGCCGTATTTCGACCGCCTCGACTACTGCTCGCCGCTGGCGCAGGAATACAGCTACGTCCTCGCGATCGAGAAGCTGCTGAACGTCGAAGTGCCCGAGCGTGGCCAGTACCTGCGCGTGCTGTTCGCCGAGCTGACCCGCATCTGCAACCACATGCTCAACATCGGCGCGCACGTCATGGACGTCGGTGCGATGACCCCGAACCTGTGGGTGTTCGAACTGCGCGAAGACTGCATGAACTTCTTCGAGCGCATGTCCGGCGCGCGCATGCACCACGCGTGGCTGCGTCCGGGCGGCGTCCACCAGGACGTGCCCGAGAAGCTGCTGGTCGACATCGGCGAGTGGATCGACACGCGCCTGCCCGAGCTGTTCGGCGATGCGATGAGCCTCGTGCTCGACAACCGCATCTTCAAGCAGCGCAATGTCGATATCGCGGTCGTCTCGAAGGACGATGCGCTGGCATGGGGCTTTTCGGGCCCGATGATCCGCGCGGCCGGCATCCCGTGGGACCTGCGCAAGTCGCAGCCCTATGACGTTTACGAGCGCATGGAATTCGACATTCCCGTCGGTACCAATTCGGACTGCTACGACCGCTTCGTGGTGCGCGTGAAGGAAGTTTACGAAAGCGCCAAGATCATCAAGCAGTGCCTTCGAGACATGCCTTCGGGTCCTGTCTCGAGCACCGACCGCAAGGTCTATCCGCCCAAGCGCGGCGAGATGAAGCAGTCGATGGAAGCGCTGATCCACCACTTCAAGCTCTATACCGAGGGCTTCCACGTGCCCGCGGGCGAGGTCTATGTCGCCACCGAAAGCCCCAAGGGCGAATTCGGCGTCTATCTCGTCAGCGACGGCTCCAACAAACCCTACCGCTGCAAGATCCGCCCGACGGCCTTCAGCCACCTCCAGGCAATGGACATGATGAGCAAGGGACACATGCTGCCCGACGCAACCGCCATTCTCGGCGCAATCGACGTCGTCTTCGGGGAGTGCGACCGCTAATGGCCGACCGTAATCCCGCACCCGATACCCCCGAGCTGCGCGAGCGCTGGGGCGGCTTCGAGTTCAACGAAGCCTACCGCGCGAAGGCGGACAAGGCGATCGCACGCTATCCCGAAGGGCGCCAGCGCTCGGCGGTGATGCCGCTGCTCGACCTTGCCCAGCGCCAGGTCGGTGAGGAAACCGATACGCAGGGCTGGCTGCCGCTTCCGGTGATCGAATATGTCGCCGATTATCTCGACATGCCGGTCATCCGCGTGCTCGAGGTCGCCAGCTTCTACTTCATGTACAACATGAAGCCGGTGGGTAAGTACCACGTGCAGGTCTGCGGCACGACGCCGTGCATGCTTCGCGGTTCGGACGGCCTGTTCGAGACCTGCAAGAAGCGCGGCATGAAGAAGGGCGAAGTCTCCGAAGACGGCCTTTGGACGCTTACCGAAGTCGAGTGCATGGGCAACTGCGCCACCGCGCCGATGGTCCAGATCAACGACGACAATTACGAGGACCTCACGCCCGAGCGTCTCGACACCATTCTCGATGCGCTGGCGAAGGGCGAGCAGCCCAAGGCCGGCACCCAGGAGCCGGGCCGTCACACCAGCGAACCGGCCAATGCGCTGAGTTCGCTCGAGAAAATGACCGAAGAAAACCACGATTACCGGGGTGAATGGTCATGAGCTACGACTGGCTCACCATCGTCCTCGCGCTGATCGCGGTCGTGATCGCATGGAAGGTCTTCAAGGGCATCGTGAAGACGATCGCCCTGGTCGTGATCCTCATCGCGGCTGCTATTTTCGTATTCGGAGGGGTTCTCTGATGCTCGCCGACAAGGATCGCATTTTCACCAACCTTTACGGCTTCCAGGACTGGGGCCTGAAGGCAGCGCAGCAGCGCGGCGACTGGGACGACACCAAGTCGCTGATCGCGCGCGGTCACGATAACATCATCGAAGAAGTGAAAGCCTCGGGCCTTCGCGGGCGTGGTGGTGCGGGCTTCCCGACCGGCCTCAAGTGGTCGTTCATGCCCAAGGAAAGCAAGGACGGTCGTCCGAGCTTCCTCGTCATCAACGCCGACGAATCCGAGCCTGGCTCCTGCAAGGACCGCGAAATCATCCGCCACGATCCGCACAAGCTGATCGAAGGCGCGCTGGTTGCCGGTTACGCCATGCGGGCAAGGGCGGCCTACATCTACATTCGCGGCGAATACATCCGCGAGGCGCAGACGCTCCAGGCTGCCATCGACGAGGCTTACGACGCCGGCCTGATCGGCAAGAACGCCTCGAAATCGGGTTACGACTTCGACGTATTCCTGCACCGCGGTGCGGGCGCTTACATCTGCGGTGAAGAAACCGCGATGATCGAAAGCCTCGAGGGCAAGAAGGGCCAGCCGCGCCTTAAGCCGCCGTTCCCGGCAGGTGCAGGCCTCTACGGCTGCCCGACCACGGTCAACAACGTGGAATCGATCGCTGTTGTCCCGACCATCCTGCGCCGCGGCGCGAGCTGGTTCGCAAGCTTCGGCCGCGAGAACAACAAGGGCACCAAGCTCTTCCAGATCAGCGGCCATGTGAACAAGCCCTGCGTGGTCGAGGAAGCGCTCTCGATCCCGTTCAGCGAGCTGATCGAAAAGCACTGCGGCGGCATCATCGGCGGCAAGGACAACCTCCTCGCCGTGATCCCGGGCGGTTCGTCGGTCCCGCTGGTTCCGGCAGAGCAGATCTGGGACGCGCCGATGGATTTCGACGGTCTCAAGGACCTTGGTTCGGGCCTTGGCACGGCCGGTGTCATCGTGATGGACAAGTCGACCGACATCGTCCGCGCTATTTCCCGCCTGAGCTACTTCTACAAGCACGAGAGCTGCGGCCAATGCACTCCCTGCCGCGAAGGCACGGGCTGGATGTGGCGCATGATGGAGCGCCTGCGCACCGGCGATGCCGCGATCGAGGAAATCGACATGCTGCAGCAGGTCACCAAGCAGGTCGAGGGCCACACCATCTGCGCGCTCGGCGATGCGGCTGCTTGGCCGATCCAGGGCCTTATCCGCCACTTCCGTCCCGAGCTCGAACGCCGGATCGAAGAGCATAACGCCAAGTTCGCCGAGGCTGCCGAATGAAGCGCTTGATCGCTTCCATTGCCCTTGCGGCTGTTGCTGCGACTTCTGCGCATGCACAGACCCGCTCGCGCGAGAACGAGACCGATGTCTCGAAGCAGCGGGCGGCGGTGGAAGCGTGGACTGCGTGTATCGCGGACGAGCGCGGCGAGGAAGTTCGCGAAATGCTGTCGCTGGACTTCCGTTCGAGCGACTACCGCACGCTCATGGGCAAGCTTTCGAAGGCACGCGTGTCTTCCGAATGCTTCAACGCGATGCCGCGTGCCTATCGCAAGATCGAGCTGGGCGGCCTGCCGTTCGCTGGTGGTCTGGCAGAGCGTATCATCGAACAGGACGACGAGCCGCTGCTGCAGCGCCTTTCGATGGCGGCACTGGCAGGCGAAGTTCCCACCTATTCCCGTACCGATGCCATTGCCCAGTGCATGGCGCGAGGTGCACCGCATCTGGTCGCAATCCTCTTCGACACCGAGATCAACTCGGGCGAGGAACTCCAAGCTCTGGCAGATTTGCAGCCGGTTTCGGCCGCATGCACGCGCGGCGCTGCTCTTGAAGCATCGCCGTTCGGTATGCGCTCGATGCTGGCCACTGCCAGTTACAGGCTGCTCGTGGCAGCGAACGAGGGGGAGACGGAAACATGATGAGGGTCGCAGCCCTGATATTCGGCTCGATGGCACTGGCGGCGCCGATGGCGACGCCGGCATCGGCACAGTCGCAGGAGCGCTACGAGCGCGGTGACGAGCAGAAGATCGGTACGCGCTTCAAGCGCAAGGCGGAATCGCCGAACGTTACCGATACGCGTCTCATGCAGAAGTCGGTCGCGCGCTGCGTGGTGTACCGCAACAAGGACCTTTCGCGCGAGCTGCTCGCCAACAGCGACACCATGCGGATCGACTTCTACAAGGTCGAAGATCTCGATGCCGATGGCATGTTCAAGGAACTCGACGTGGCCGATTGCCTGGGTCGCGCGGCAAAGTTCCGTACCCTGTCGATCAGGATGACCATGCCGCTGCGCACCCTGCGCAACCTGATGGCGGAAGAGGTCTACCTGATGGACCAGGACGATCCGCTGGCGCTGCCGGCCGATGCGCCCGAATATCTCGAGAACCGGTATTATGCGACCGGTCGCCACCCGGGTGCAGTGTCCACGGCGAAGCTTTCGGATTGCATTGTCAGGCATGGCACGGCGAGTTCGGACGCGCTGCTCCGCAGCCGGCCCGGTTCAGACGACGAAAATGAAGCGATCGATGCGCTTTCCCCCGCGCTTGTGAAGTGTGCGGGCGAAGACATCGCCGACGCAGAAATCTCTACCTCCATGGTGCGCACGGTCGTCGCAGACGGCCTGTGGGCGCGCATGCATTACGGCCCGACCGCGCCGGTCGCCGCCGTTGAAGAAGAAACGAAGGACGACGATGCCTAAGGTCACAGTAGACGGCCAGGAACTCGAGGTACCTGAGGGCGCAACCGTCCTTCAGGCCTGCGAGCTTGCGGGTAAGGAAATCCCGCGCTTCTGCTATCACGAGCGGCTGTCGATCGCCGGCAACTGCCGCATGTGTCTTGTCGAAGTGAAGCCTGGACCGCCGAAGCCGCAGGCCAGCTGTGCCCTGCCGGCTACCGAAGGTCAGGAAATCCGCACCGACAGCGAAATGGTGAAGACCGCGCGCGAAGGCGTGATGGAATTCCTCCTGATCAACCACCCGCTCGATTGCCCGATCTGTGACCAGGGCGGCGAGTGCGACCTGCAGGACCAGTCGGTCGCATATGGTCGCGGCGCGACGCGCTACGACGAAAACAAGCGCGCCGTGACCGAGAAGTACATGGGCCCGCTGATCAAGACGGTCATGACCCGCTGCATCCACTGCACGCGCTGTGTGCGCTTCAGCGAGGAAATCGCCGGCGTGGACGAAATCGGCGCGGTGGGCCGTGGCGAAGACATGCAGATCACGACCTATCTGGAACAGGCAGCCGAACACGAGCTGTCGGCCAACGTGATCGACCTGTGTCCGGTCGGTGCGCTCACGTCGCGCCCCTACGCTTTCGAAGCGCGTCCCTGGGAACTCAAGAAGACGCTCAGCATCGACGTGTCTGACGCGGTCGGCGCGAACATCCGCCTCGACAGCCGCGGCCGCGAAGTCATGCGTGCGCTTCCGCGCGTCAACGATGCGGTCAACGAGGAATGGCTGTCGGACAAGGGCCGCTACATGGTGGACGGCCTGTCCAAGCGCCGCCTCGACAAGGTCTTCATGCGCAAGCGGGGCAAGCTCCAGCAGGCAAGCTGGGACGATGCCTTCAAGGCTATCGCGAAGCAGCTCAAGTCCGACAAGTCGAGCATTGCCGCCGTCGCCGGTGACATGGTCGATTGCGAGACGATGTTCGCCGCCAAGTCCTTGCTGAAGGCCTGCGGTTCGACCCTGATCGAGGGACGCCAGACCGGCATGGACTACGACGTCTCGAACCTCGCTGCCGTCAACTTCAATTCGACCTTCGAAGGTCTCGAGCACGCCAAGGCGATTTTGATCGTCGGCAGCCACATCCGCTGGGAAGCACCGCTCGTGAACGTGCGTATTCGCAAGGCGGTGAAGCGCGGCGCGAAGGTCTTCGTGGTCGGTCCCAAGTGGGATACCACCTATCCGGCTGAATTCCTTGGTGAAGATCTGGGCGTTCTCAACGACCTGCCGGGCGAAATCGCCGATGCCTTCAAGGACGCAGATCGCGGTGCGGTCATCGTCGGCGGCGGCGCGCTCAAGGGTGCCCATGCCAAGGCGCTCGCGCTGGCAAGCGATTGGGGCGCAGACTTCAACGTGCTGCACTTCTCTGCTGCCCGCATGGGCGGCCTGATGCTCGGTTTCGCCCAGAAGGGCGGCATGGCGGATATCGCCAAGGCGAGCCCCAAGGTCGTCCTCAGCCTCGGCGCGGACGAAATGAACTTCGAACCCTTCGCCGACGCGCTGAAGGTCTACATCGGCCATCACGGCGATCGCGGTGCGCATGCTGCGGATATCATCCTGCCGGCAGCCAGCTATGCCGAGAAGGACGGAACCTACGTCAATACCGAGGGCCGCGTGCAGTTTGCAGAGAAGGCCGTTTTCGCACCGGGCGACGCCCGCGAGGACTGGACCATCCTTCGTGCGCTTGCCGATGCGCTGAAGGTCGAAGTCGGTTTCGACAGCTTCGCGCAGCTTCAGGCTGCGATGATCGCCGAAGTGCCAGCACTGGGCGAAGAGGGGCTGGCTGACTATGGCGCGCTGCCGAAAGCCGATGCCAATGCGAAGGCCGAAGGCACGATGAGCGCCTATCCGATCAAGGATTTCTACCTGACCAATCCGATCGCCCGCGCGAGCGAGGTGATGCAGCGTTGCTCGAGCGAACTGCTCCACGGCGGCGAGCTGGCGGAGGCCGCAGAATGACCGAATTCTTCCAATCCCTCGGCATGAGCTACGAATGGGCCTGGGGCCTGGCGACGCTCGCCGGTATCCTGCTCATTGCACTGCCGCTCATGCTTGCAGTGGCAATGATCATCTATGTCGACCGCAAGGTCTGGGCAGCGATCAACCTGCGCCGCGGCCCCAACGTGGTCGGTCCTTTCGGCCTGCTGCAGTCGTTCGCGGACGGCCTGAAGGTCTTCCTGCAGGAAACGATCATCCCGAGCGCTGCCAACAAGGGCATCTTCATTCTCGCGCCGATCGTGACGTTCACCGTCGCACTGGCTGCCTGGGCGGTGATTCCTTTCGACGCAGGTATGGTTCTGGCAGACATCAATGTCGGCCTGCTCTACATCCTCGCGATCAGTTCGTTGTCGGTTTACGGCGTCATCATGGCGGGCTGGGCTTCGAACTCGAAGTATCCGTTCTTCTCGGCCATGCGCGCATCGGCGCAGATGATCAGCTACGAAGTCTCCATCGGCTTCATCCTGGTCTGCGTGGTGCTTTACGCGGGCACCTTCAACCTGAGCGAAATCGTGATGGCCCAGGAAGGCCATGGCTTCGGCATCGTCAACGGCTACGTCTTCAACCTGCTGCTCTTCCCGATGTGGGTGATGTTCTTCATCTCCTGCCTCGCAGAGACGCAGCGCGTGCCGTTCGACCTCACCGAGGCGGAGAGCGAGCTTGTTGCCGGCTACCAGACCGAGTACAGCTCGATGAGCTTCGCGCTCTTCTGGCTGGGTGAATACGCCAACATCCTGCTGATGTGCATGCTCAACGCCATCCTGTTTTTCGGGGGCTGGCTGCCGCCGCTGAACATCGACCTGATCCCCTGGTTCGACATCCCGGGCATCGTCTGGCTGCTGCTGAAGACCTTCTTCTTCTTCTTCATGTTCAGCTGGGTCATGGCGACCGTACCGCGCTACCGCTACGACCAGCTGATGCGCCTGGGCTGGAAGGTCTTCCTTCCGATCAGTCTGCTCTTCGTTGTCCTCATTTCCGGTTACCTCATGGCGACGGGGCATTACGGATGATCGGCGCAGCACTAATTCTGGCTTCGGTTCTCACTGGCTCGGCGGCGGCCGAATACGACTGTGTCGCCGAAAAGCAGATCCTCTTGATGAGCGATGATGGCAAATGGTCCTACAACGCGAGCGATGTCGCGCGCGACCAACGCGATGTCTTCAAGTGGAAGTTCATCGTCGGGCCAGGTGATGAAGAGGGTTCGTTGAAGGTTTCGCACGATCCCGGGATCATGGATGCTGTAGGCGTTGGTGGTGAGTATGATGCAACTCCGCTGGCGCCTGGACAGTTTGCGTTTTCGACCAGCAAAGAAGGCAATTGCCTTTTCACTGAGCTTGGCTGCGGAGCGATGGTCGAGATTTCCGATATCAATGCCAAGAAGGCGAGTTTCTCACTGGTCCCCATGGGGTCGGTGAAACAGCAGGACGACACCCGCGAGATATTCCAGATGGTGATGCTAGGCACATGCAAGAAGGCCGAGGTGAAGCAATGAGCGCGGTCACCCACTTCATCAAATCGTTCACCCTCTGGGAGTTCGTGAAGGCGCACGCCCTCACGCTGAAGTACTTCTTCAAGCCCAAGGTGACGATCAACTATCCGTTCGAAAAGAACCCGCTCAGCCCGCGCTTCCGCGGCGAGCATGCGCTGCGCCGTTATCCCAACGGTGAAGAACGCTGCATCGCCTGCAAGCTGTGCGAGGCCGTCTGCCCGGCGCAGGCGATCACGATCGAGAGCGAGCCGCGCGAGGACGGCAGCCGCCGCACCACGCGCTACGACATCGACATGACCAAGTGCATCTACTGCGGCTTCTGCCAGGAAGCATGCCCGGTCGATGCCATCGTCGAGGGTCCGAACTTCGAATATGCAACCGAAACCCGCGAAGAGCTGCTTTACGACAAGGCCAAGCTGCTCGCGAATGGTGACAAGTGGGAGCGGGCAATCGCCGCGAACCTTGAAGCCGACGCACCCTATCGCTAACCGCGCCGCAACCGAAACCGGGGCATTATGATCCAGACTTTCGCCTTCTATCTCTTCGCGGTGCTCATGATTGCATCGGCCGTGATGGTAATCACGGCGCGCAATCCCGTGCACTCGGTGCTGTGGCTCATCCTCGCGTTCTTCAACGCGGCAGGCCTCATGGTGCTCGTCGGTGCCGAGTTCATCGCGATGCTGCTGGTCATCGTTTACGTCGGCGCAGTCGCCGTGCTGTTCCTCTTCGTGGTGATGATGCTCGACATCGATGTCGCCGCAATGCGCGCCGGCTTCATGAAGAACTTCCCGCTGGGTATCGCGATCGCGCTCATCCTGCTTGCCGAGCTGGTCCTCGGCATCGGCGCCTACCAGGCCGGGGCAATCGACCTCGGTACGGCGGCGGCGAGCGATGCTCCTGCCATGGTCGAGAGCAACACCGCCGCCATCGGCGCGTTGCTATATTCGAAGTACATCTTCCTGTTCGAAATCGCGGGCATCATCCTGCTGGTCGCCATGATCGGTGCGATCGTCCTGACGCACCGTCCTTCCAAGTCGAAGCGCGGGCAGCAGGACATTGGCAAGCAGGTCCGCCGCAATCCCGACGAGGCTACCGTCATGAAACAGCCCGAAGTGGGCAAGGGGGTCGAGCTGTGATCGGCATCGAACACTATGTCGTCGTGAGCACGCTGCTGTTCGTGCTCGGCGTTCTCGGCATCTTCCTGAACCGGAAGAACATCATCATCATCCTGATGGCCATCGAGCTCATCCTGCTCGCGGTGAACATCAACATGGTCGCGTTCAGCGCCTTCCTCGGCGACCTGGTCGGCCAGGTCTTCGCGATGTTCATCCTGACCGTTGCTGCGGCTGAGGCAGCCATCGGTCTCGCCATCCTCATGATCTACTTCCGTGGCCGCGGCACCATCGCGGTCGACGATGCGAACCAGATGAAGGGATAGGCACCAGTGCAAGCCCAGATCCTCGCCATCGTCTTCCTGCCGCTGCTTGCCAGCATCGTTGCAGGTCTCGTCAACAAGAGCGCACCGAGCGTCTTCGCCAAGTCGATCACGACCGGCGCGCTGTTCGTCAGCGCGCTGCTGAGCTGGCCGATCTTCCTCGGCTTCGTGACCGGCAGCGCCGAAGCGACCGTCGTTCCGGTCCTCACCTGGGTGCAGTCGGGCGATCTCGCCTTCGACTGGGCACTGCGTGTCGATACGCTCACTGCAGTCATGCTGGTGGTGATCAACACCGTCTCGGCGCTCGTCCACCTCTACAGCTGGGGCTATATGGAGGAAGACCCGGACCAGCCGCGGTTCTTCGCCTACCTCTCGCTCTTCACCTTCGCCATGCTCATGCTGGTGACCGCCGACAACCTCGTGCAGATGTTCTTCGGTTGGGAAGGCGTGGGTCTCGCCAGCTACCTGCTGATCGGTTTCTGGTTCAAGAAGCCCAGCGCGAACGCCGCCGCGATCAAGGCCTTCGTCGTCAACCGCGTAGGCGATCTCGGCTTCATGCTCGGTATCTTCGGCACCTTCCTGGTTTTCGGCACGGTATCGATCCCCGAGATCCTCGAAGCAGCCCCGGGCATGAGCGGTGCGACAATCGGCTTCCTCGGCATGCGCGTGCACACGATGGATATCCTGTGCATCCTCCTGTTCATCGGCGCGATGGGTAAGTCGGCACAGCTCGGCCTGCACACCTGGCTGCCGGACGCGATGGAAGGCCCGACGCCGGTTTCGGCGCTGATCCATGCCGCGACCATGGTGACCGCGGGCGTGTTCATGGTGGTTCGCCTGTCGCCGATGTTCGAGACGGCACCCGTCGCGCTCGGCCTCGTGACCTTCATCGGTGCGGCCACCTGTATCTTTGCCGCTACCGTCGGCACGACGCAGTGGGACATCAAGCGCGTCATCGCCTATTCGACCTGTTCGCAGCTGGGCTACATGTTCTTCGCAGCAGGTGTGGGTGCTTATGGCGCAGCCATGTTCCACCTGTTTACGCACGCCTTCTTCAAGGCGCTTCTGTTCCTGGGTGCAGGCTCGGTCATCCACGCGATGCACCACGAGCAGGACATGCGCTATTACGGCGGTCTGCGTAAGGAAATCCCGCTCACCTTCTGGGCGATGATGGCCGGTACCCTGGCGATCACCGGTGTCGGTATCTATCACCTCGGTGCAGGCTTTGCCGGCTTCTGGTCGAAGGATGCGATCCTCGAAGTGGCCTATGGCCGCGGTACCGAGCTCGGCAACTTCGCCTTCTGGATGGGTACGCTCGCCGCCTTGCTGACCAGCTTCTACAGCTGGCGCCTGATGTTCCTCACCTTCTGGGGCAAGCCGCGCTGGATCCAGAGCGAGCACATCCAGCACTCGGTTCACAAGACACCGGAAGAGGCCGGCGAAGACACGACGGGTGGTTATCACCCGCACGAAAGCCCGCTTTCCATGCTGATTCCGCTCGGGGTGCTGTCGATCGGTGCCGTGCTGGCAGGCCAGCTGTTCGCGCCGACCTTCCTCGACAGCGAAGCATTTTGGAACGGTTCGATCTTCTACAACGAAGACCTGATCCACCGTATGCATGCAGTGCCCTACTGGGTGAAGTATGCTGCCTTCGTGGTCATGCTGATCGGCCTGTTCGTGGCGTGGCTGGCCTACATCAAGGACACCACGATCCCCGGAAAGGCAGCCGAGCAGCTCGGACCGATCTACCGCTTCTTCTACAACAAGTGGTATTTCGACGAGCTCTACCACTACCTCTTCGTCGTCCCTGCCTTCTGGCTGGGCCGCCAGTTCTGGAAACTCGGCGACATTGGCACCATCGACCGCTTCGGTCCGAACGGGGTTGCCTGGGTCGTCGAGAAGGGCGCCGTCGGTGCCAAGAAGTTCCAGACCGGATATCTCTATAGCTATGCGCTGGTGATGCTCCTCGGGCTCGTCGCCGCTGTCACCTGGGTGCTCTTCTGATGGAATTCCCCATCCTCTCGCTCATGCTCGCCGTGCCGCTGATCGCGGCCATCGCCTGCCTGTTCCTCGACGCGCCTGCCGCGCGCATGACCGCGCTGTTCGCAACGCTGATCGACCTCGCGCTCGGCGTGATGCTGTGGATCAATTACGACATCGGCGGCGCCCAGTGGCAGTTCCAGGAGAACCTGCAGCTCTTCGCCGGGTTCGAATACGCTCTCGGCATCGACGGCATTGCGCTGATGCTGATCATGCTCAGCGTCTTCCTGATGCCGATCTGCATCCTCGCCAGCTGGGATTCGATCAGCAAGCGCGTCGGCGAATACATGAGCGCCTTCCTGCTCATGGAAGTGCTGATGATCGGCGTTTTCGCCGCACAGGACCTGTTCCTGTTCTACATTTTCTTCGAGGCCGGCCTGATCCCGATGTACCTGATCATCGGTGTGTGGGGCGGCGATAACCGCATCTACGCTTCGTATAAGTTCTTCCTCTACACGCTGCTCGGCTCGGTCCTGATGCTGATCGCGATGCTGTGGATGGTGAACGAGGCGGGCACGTCGAGCATCCCGGTGCTGATGCAGTACGACTTCCCGGTCGGCGCGCAGTTCTGGCTGTGGCTCGCATTCTTCGCCAGCTTCGCAGTGAAGATGCCCATGTGGCCGGTTCACACCTGGCTGCCCGACGCCCACGTCCAGGCACCGACTGCCGGTTCGGTTATCCTCGCCGGCGTCCTGCTGAAACTCGGTGGCTATGGCTTCATCCGCTTCAGCCTGCCCATGTTCCCCGACGCGAGTGCCGATCTGGCCTGGCTGGTCTTCGGCCTGTCGATGGTAGCGGTGATCTACACATCGCTCGTCGCGCTGGTGCAGGAAGACATGAAGAAGCTGATCGCTTATTCCTCGGTTGCCCACATGGCGATCGTGACCGTCGGCCTGTTCGCCTTCAATGTGCAGGGGCTCGAAGGCGCGATGATGGTCATGCTCGGCCACGGGCTCGTCTCGGGCGCTCTCTTCCTGTGCGTCGGCGTTATCTACGACCGCCTGCACACCCGCGAGATCGCGCGCTACGGCGGCCTGTCGATCAACATGCCGAAGTACGCACTGTTCTTCCTGCTGTTCACCATGGCCTCGATCGGCCTGCCGGGGACCAGCAACTTCGTCGGCGAATTCCTGGCTCTGGCCGGTATCTACGAGGTCTCGACCTTCGTGACGCTGGTCTGCACGACGGGTATCATCCTCGGTGCCGCCTACATGCTGTACCTTTATCGCCGCGTGGCATTTGGCGAGCAGAAGAACGCCGATGCCGCAGCCATGCCCGACCTCAATGCCCGTGAATGGGCCATGCTCGCCCCGATCGCGGCCGCAGTGCTGTGGATGGGCGTCTATCCGGAAAGCTTCCTTGCACCCATGCGCCAAGACATTGCTTCGCTCGAAGCCCGCCTTGCCAGCGTTGCCCCGCATTACGACAGCGAACTCGCCGTAGGCACGCCGCGTGAAACGGCCGCCAATTACGTCGAGTACGATGGCGACAAGGAAGGAGCGCACTGATGGACTACGCAGCTTCGCTTCACCTGACCGCCGCCGAGATCGGCCTTTCGGTCGTCGCGCTTGTCCTCCTGCTCGTGACGGCATGGACCGGCGCCAAGGCCGTGCGCGGCGTCACCATCGCCGCTGTCGCTGCACTGTTCGGCGCGCTGATCTTCTCGGTGTCGCTGCCCAATGGCGGCGTCCCGGCAGAAGCATTCGGAGGCCTTCTCCGGGTCGATGGCTTCGCGCTCTTCGCAAAGACGCTGATCTATCTTGCGACCATTGCCTGCCTGATCGTTGCGCCCCGCTATTTCGAGGGACGGGGTGGCTACCGCGGTGAATATGCAGTGCTGCTGCTGTTCAATGCGGTGGGCATGGGCATCATGGTTTCCGCCGTCGACCTGATGGCGCTCTATGTCGGTCTCGAGCTTTCGAGCCTCTCGAGCTACGTGCTCGCCAGCTTCGCGCGCAAGGACGAGAAGTCCAGCGAAGCAGGCCTCAAGTACTTCATTCTCGGCGGCCTCGCCTCGGGCATCATTCTTTACGGTGTGAGCCTCGTCTACGGCTTCTCCGGCACCACCAGCTACGACGGCATCCGCGCGGCATTCACTGCCGATTTCGCGACCGGCGCGATGTTCGGCGTCGTGTTCGTGCTGGCGGGTATGGCCTTCAAGATCGCCGCCGTTCCGTTCCACATGTGGACGCCCGACGTCTATGAAGGCGCGCCGACGCCGGTCACCGCATTCTTCGCCAGTGCGCCCAAGGTAGCCGCTGTCGCGATGATGGTGCGCATGGTGACCTCGCCCTTCGGTGGCCAGGTCGAAGCATGGCAGCAGATCGTGATCTTCGCGGCGCTCGCGTCGATCGTAGTGGGTGCTCTCGGCGCGATCGGCCAACAGAACCTCAAGCGACTGCTCGCATACTCGTCGATCAACAATGTCGGCTTCATCCTGATCGGTCTTGCAGCGGCAACTGCTGCCGGCATTTCGGGTGTGCTGGTCTACCTGTTCATCTACGTCTTCATGACCATCGGCAGCTTCGTTGCCCTGCTCATGCTGCGCGATGCAGACGGCCAGCCCCTTGCGACCTTCGACGACATCAGCGGTCTTGCCACGCGCAGCCCGGCACTCGCGTGGTGCCTGCTTGCGCTCATGTTCAGCCTCGCCGGCATTCCGCCGCTGTTCGGCTTCTGGGGCAAGTTCGTCGTCTTCCAGGCCGCTGTCCAGGCAGACATGATCGCTCTGGCCGCCATCGGTATCGCTGCCAGCGTGATCGGCGCCTTCTACTACATCAAGTTCGTCAAGGTGATGTTCTTCGATGAGGCGAAAGGCGAAGCACCTGCCAAGGCGCCGGTATCGCACTGGGTCGTTCTCGGCCTGTGTGTCCTGATCGTTTCGCCCCTCGGCTACCTGCTGACGCCTTGGCTCGGCACAGCGGCGGATGCGGCAGCGCAGGCGCTGTTCCTGGGCGCTTGATCCACACGGTCCCAGAAACCGGCAGCACCAATGCGGACCTCGCCGCGCGATTGCGCGCGGGCGAAGCCCTGGGTGAGGGGTACTGGCTCGTCGCCGACCGCCAGACGGCGGGGCGGGGTAGGCAGGGCCGCACCTGGTTCGACGGTCACGGCAATTTCATGGGGTCGACTATCGTCCGGCCGCATGAACGCGATCCCGCGCCCTCGAGCCTGGCTTTGCTGGCAGGTGTGGCTCTCTACGAGGCCGTGGTTCCGCTCATCTCGACGCCGGGCAATCTGTCACTGAAATGGCCCAACGATCTCATGCTGGGCGGTGCGAAGCTTGCCGGGATCCTGCTCGAGCGGGAGGGCGATGCGATCATTGTCGGCATCGGCGTGAATCTCGCCGCGGCTCCTGACTTGCCAGATCGTCGAACGGTGGCCTTGTCGTCATACGGACCGGCTCCTGATCGCGACACCTTTGCCAGTTCGTTGGCCAGCGGCTTCGACCGTGAGCTCGAGCGCTGGCGTACCTACGGCCTCGACCCGCTGGTACGCCGCTGGGAAAGCATTGCGCATGCGCATGGCACCCCGCTCAATGTCCATCCGCCGGGTGAGGAGCCTATATCGGGCGCATTCGCTGGATTGACCGAAGCGGGCGCCTTGCGTCTTCGCTTGGCGGGAGGCGAGGAGCGTGTCATCCATGCCGGAGACGTGATGCTTGCGGAAGAGGAGGGCTGAGCCATGCTGCTTGCAGCCGATGTCGGTAACACCAATGTGGTTTTTGCCCTGTTCGAGGGGCGCGAGATCAAGGCGCGCTGGCGCATCGCGACCGATGCCCGCCGTACCGGTGACGAATATGCGGTCTGGCTGCTCCAGCTTCTCGCTATCGAAGGCTACACGCGTGAGGATATCGACCAGATCATCATCGGCTCGGTCGTCCCGCGCTCGATCCACAATCTCAGCGTCCTGTCCCGCAAGTACTTCGATGTCGAGCCGATGATCGCCGGCGCGGGCGAAGCGGACTGGGGCATCGAAGTGGATGTCGACGAACCACGCTCGCTGGGCGCAGACCGGGCCCTCAATGCCATTGCCGCCCACGAGAAATACGAAGGCGACCTGATCGTCATCGATTTCGGGACGGCCACCACCATCGATGCGGTGGACTTCAACGGTGCCTACAAGGGCGGCATCATCGCACCGGGCATCAACCTTTCGCTCGATGCGCTGGTCGGGAACACTGCAAAGCTTCCCCGCATCGCGATCGAGAAACCGTCGAGCAAAAGCGTTATCGGCCGGAATACCGAAGACCAGATGCTGATCGGCGTGTTCTGGGGCTATGTGGCCCTGATCGAGGGGCTGGTGGCGCGCATGAAGGCCGAAATCGGTCGTCCGGCGCGCGTCGTGGCCACTGGCGGCCTCGCCTTGTTGTTCGACGAAATCACCGACATGTTCGACGAGGTCGATAGCGACCTGACGCTCGACGGTCTTGCCATCCTTGCGGAGCGCGCATCCCCTTGAAGAAGAATTTTACCCCCGAAGACGAACTGCTTTTCCTCGCGCTTGGCGGGTCTGGCGAGATTGGCATGAACGTCAATCTTTATGGCTGCCAGGGTCGCTGGATCATGGTCGATCTCGGCATGACCTTTTCGGGCGGACAGTATCCCGGCGTCGACCTGGTATTCGCCGATCTCGAGTTCATCGAGGACCGTGCGAAGGATCTCGAAGCCATCGTGCTCACGCATGCGCACGAGGATCATATCGGCGCCGTCCCCTATTTCGCAGCAGACCTCGGCGTACCGATCTATGCAACGCCGTTCACTGCTGAACTCGTGCGTCGCAAGCTCGAGGAAGCCGATCTCGAGGGAGAGATCGAGGTCCACATCATCGAGGAGGACCACGGCAAATTCAGCGTGGGGCCGTTCGACATCACCTATATCCCGCTCGCGCACTCGATTGCCGAAGGGAACGCCTTGCTCATCGAGACGCCGCATGGGCGCATCTTTCATACCGGTGACTGGAAGCTCGACGAGGATCCCATCATCGGAGAGCCGACGACCGAGGAAGAGCTCACCGAGATTGGCGACGAAGGTATCCTGGCGCTCGTCTGCGACAGCACCAATGTCTTCAATCCATCGCCGAGCGGCTCGGAGGGTGCCGTCTTCAAGGGACTGCTCGAAGAGGTCCAGCGGCACCCGGGCAAGCGTGTGCTCGTCACCACCTTCGCCAGCAATGTCGCTCGATTGCACACCTTGGGGGAAGTGGCCCGAGAGACGGGCAGGCAGGTCTGCGTTGCAGGGCGTTCGCTAGACCGGATCATCGATGTGGCGCAGGAGAACGGCTATCTCACCGATTTCCCCGAGCCGGTCGATTTCGACACCGCGATGGGCTTGCCCCGGGGCGAGGTCCTCATTCTCGCGACTGGCGGGCAGGGCGAGCCTCGCGCGGCGCTTTCACGGATATCGGAAGATAACCATCCGCTCGAACTGGTCCCCGGCGACGTAGTTCTTTTCTCCAGCCGCCAGATCCCGGGGAACGAGCTCTCGATCGGCGCAGTCCAGAACCGCCTTGCGGCCAAAGGTGTGACCATGGTCACCGACCGCCAGAGCATGATCCACGTTTCAGGGCATCCCGGCAGGCCCGAGCTGGAGGCCCTCTACAGCTGGCTTCGGCCGGAGATTCTTGTTCCTGTCCATGGCGAGATGCGTCACATGCAGGAACAGGCGCGCCTCGGCATCGCAAACGCAATTCCCGACGCGGTCGTGCAGCAGAACGGCGATATCGTTCGGCTTGCGCCCGGAGCGCCGGGCAAGATCGCCGAGGTGAGGGCGGGGCGCCTCGTCCTCGATGGAGACATTATCGCTCCGGCAGATGGCGACAGCATCGTCATGCGCCGCCGGATCATGAACGAAGGTGTCGTGATCGTTGCGCTGGATGACCACCTCAACCCGCTGATCGACAGCCTCGGGCTGCCGCTGGACGAGGATTACGAAGATTTCCTCGCGGAGGCGCGGCAGGACATCGCGACTGCAATCAAGCGGCTCAAGGGTAAGGACGGGCGCTCGGCTCCTTCAGTTCATGAGGCAGCTCGCCTCGCTGCTCGAAGGGCGGCTCAGCGCTGGTCCGGTAAGCGTCCCCAAGTGCGTGTGCTGCTGCCTACGAGGCTGCAACCATGAACTTCTCGCTTCCGATGGAATGGACGTCGATCGTCGCGATCTACATCCTGTTCTGGGTCGTCAGCGCCTTCATCATGCTGCCTTTCGGTGTGCAGACGCACGACGAGGCAGGGATCGCCAAGATCCCGGGCCAGGCCGACAGTGCTCCGGCAAATTTCCAGCCCAAGCGCGTTGCCAAGCGGGCGACGGTGCTCGCGACGATCCTCTGCACGCTTTACGTGCTGAATTATGCCTATGGCTGGATAACGCCGGAGGACCTGATGTTCTTCGGTCCCGATCCAAAATGACCTGTTACTGCCGCAGACGCTCGAGGGCCTGAGCCAGAACCACGTAAAGCTTGCCCATGTCGCTCGACAGCAGCGTCACGCTCACCGCGTTGCCGTCGCGCGTGGAGAGCAGGGTACGAAGCATGGCCTCGAAATCGTGAATGTACCGGTTCACGTGCTCTCGGAAGTCGGCATCCGCATCGTATAGCTCGGCGATATCCCTCGCTTCGCTATTGTCGATGAGGCGCACCGCGCGGCGCGTGAAGATACCGCGGTCGCCGCGCAGATAGCTGGCCCATGCGGTGTCTGTCACCTCGCTGGAGAGCGCTTTCGCAATATCGATCGAGCTCGAATTCAGGCTCTCGGTAATGAGTGCCACGCGGCGGGCGAAGTCGCCGTCCACATTGTCCGTCGCCTTGTCACGGGCGTGGGCAATGCGGGTTTCGAGGTTTGTCGTGAGATCGTTGAGCCTGCCGAGCTGGTCACGCAGCTGCTGCGTCATCGCCTTGGCGGCTTCGTTCGAACGCTGGCGTGCTTTGTCCAGCTGGGCGATCGTATCCTGCGTCTTGTCGGTCAGTGCCTTCTCGACCGCTCCGATGCTTTCTTCACCGACCTTGTCGGAAATCTGAGCGATCCGGTGTGCCTGCTCATGTTCGATCGCTGCAAGCGATGCGCGTGCCTTGTCTTCCAGCTGCCCGATGGCTTCGCGCAGTTCGCCTTGGACGTGCGCAGCGAGCTGTGTGCTCTCGTGCGAGAGCTCCACGAGGCCGGCACGCAATCTCTCGACGCTGTGGATCTGCGCGCTTGCAGTTTCGCCGAAGTTCGACTGGAAGGTATCGAAGCCTTGCATCGCAAGCCTGGTGCGCTCCTCGATCGAACCCATTCCTTCAGTAAGCGCGTCGCCCGTCTTGCGGGCCTGCTCGAGCAGTTCGCGGACTTCGCCCGCACGCCGTTCGATTTCCGCCAGGCGGTTTTCCGAGGCTTCCATCGCTACCGGCAAATCATCCTTGCTGTGCTTTGCGCTCGCCTGGATCAGTTCGAGAAGACGTACGCTGGAGTCGGTAAGACGGGCAATATCCTGGTCCGTGCCTTCCAGCGCTTCGCGGCTCTCGCGAAGTTGCGCATCGAGCGCGTCGATCCCGCCGGCAACGGCTTCACGCGCCTGGTGCCCGTGTGCCGCGATGTTGGAAAAGGTCTCGCCGAGCGCGCCTATGCGCTCGCCCAGAGCTTCGCCTTCCTCCGTGAGTTTCGCGATCTGGGCAATCTGGGCTTCACGACGCTCCGCGATAGCCTCGTCGAGAATGGCCAGCTTTTCCTGAAGCTTTGCCAGCATGGCGTCCTGTGCCTCGGCCATCTTGGCAGTGCGCTGCTGGGTCTCGTTTTCGAATAGCCGGTTGCGCTCGGTAATTCTCTGATCGACACGTGCGGCCTCCTCATGGAGCGCGCCAAGCTTGGCGTTTGCCGCTTCGAGTGCTGCCTCGTCGATCTGCCTGATCTCGTCGATGGCTTCGTTAAGTCGCATGCGCATTGCGTCGATCTGCGTCGACCAGGCGCCCATGGCCGCATCCTCGCCTTCACGAACAGAGCGGGCGATTTCCATGGCCTCGTTACGCAGCGTGCCGATCCGCTCGCGCATTGTGGCAAGGGCAAGCTCCTCGTCGGCACTGGCCTGCTTATGGACCTCGGCGATTTCGCTTCTAAGAGTTATCGAGCGGGCATTCAGCGCGGCGAGCGCCTCGATTTCCTGACCCTGCAGCTCCTCGCGGAATGTAGCGCTTTCTTCCCTCAGCGCGGCAAAGCGCTGTTCGGCAAGCTTTTCAAGTTCCCCGGCCTGCTCGCTGAATGCGGTCATGGCCGTATCGACGCTGCCACGGACTGCAGCGATCCGTTGCTCGCTGCGTTCGCCATGCTCTTCGAGCAGCGCAAAGCTGTCGACCAGCGCATTGACCTGTTCCTTCGCTTCGCGTCCGGCGCTACCGATCCGGTTGGTGACATCCTTTGCCGAGCTCGCAATCACGGGCAGATCGTCGCGAAGGCTGCTCATATTCTCGAGCGCCGTCTGGCTTACGCTCGCAATTGCATCGACTTGTTCGCCATTGCCCCTGATCAGCTCCTGCAAACGGTCGGCGTTCTCGGAAATTCGCTCGGTGGCACTGCGCCCGAGATACTCGAGATCACGGGTCTGGCTGCCGAGGAATTCGCGAGCGAGACTGAGCTCGCGGTTCACCACCGCGAGGCGGTTTTCCAGGTTCTGCGACTCTTCAGAAAGGGTGCGAGCTACCTCGCCAAAGCGTTTGGCTTCATGTGAGGAATTGCGAGTGGCCAAAATCCATAGGCCGACCACCAAAAGGACGGGGACGGCCCACGAAGTGATCCAGTCGATCCATTGCTGCGGGCCAGCGCCGGCAAGCATCTCCGTTTGATTGGTCCAGCCGAAAAACCCGGTCCAACCCAGGATCACGATGATCGCAATGGTCGGCACAACCCAGCCGCGATGGCGCCGGGGCGTGTCCTCCTCGTACCACTCTGCCTCTTCGACGAAGTCGTCTTCGGAAAGCTCTTCGGTCTCCGTTTCCAAGGGCTGGGTGGAAACCTCGGTGTTTTCGACCGGGCCTTCGCCGGGGGCCTGTTGCCCTTCGACGACCGAGATGTGCGAGCGCTTGTTCATGCCAGCGATTTACCACATTCGCTCGGGTCATAAAGCCCCGATTAACCATAGGGTTGCCGGATGGCTGTTTTGCGGCGGGTTGTGCGAGCGATGCCGGCAATCGGGCAAAGCGCCGATAACACGGCTTGGCAGCAGGGGCACTGCATCTCTATGACCGTTGTCGGACCCGAGGGAGTATTCCGTTTGCGCATCGCATTGCTGTCGACGCTCGAGAGAAATCCCGAGGGAGGATTGGTGCGCCCCGCCTTCCGTACCTATGCGGGAGCGATGGTCGTCGAGCGGCAGCTCGATCTCGCCCTGAAGATGGGTTGCACGCAAATCGCTTGTTTCGTCGACAGCGTCGAGCGCGAAGTCATCGAGTTGCAGCGCAGGGCCCAGGATGCCGGGATCAAGTTCGTTCACGTCCGTGAGCCAGCTCGCCTTTTCTCGCTCGTGGGCGAGGAGGACGAACTGCTGGTCATGGCGTCGGGTGTCCTGCCCGATTTTGATGCGGCGGAGGCAAGCCTGAAGCGTCAGGGCGTGCTGGCCCTGCCAGCCGATATCGCGGTTCCGCTTGGCTACGAGCGGATTGACCTCGAGTTTGCCTGGAGCGGTGTGATGCTTATCCCGGGCAAGCTGATCAAGACATTGGGTAACCTGCCCGATGACGTCGATGCACCTTCGGCCCTGATGCGTCTGGCGTTGCAGACCGGGACACGGGTGGTGCCGCTCGATCGCGCCTTGATCGAAGATCAGGAATGGCACATCGATCCCGATCCTTCCGCCCTCGCAGCCCGCGAGAAGAAGTGGATCGATGCCCAGCGCGAGCCGGTTTCCTTCGCAGCCCCGGGTCTGGCAGTCGCAGAATATGCCGGCGCACGGCTCGCCCGCGACGTCGTGGGGAGGGGGGCAGAGCGGAGTGCGACCATCGCTGCCGGCCTTTTCGCGTTGTTGGCGGTCGGGTTCGGAGGCTATTTCGCACCGGCTTTGGGACTGGCGTTTGCTTCCGCATCCGCGCTTTTCGCGCGCATGGGACGGGTCGTCGAAAGGGTCGCCCAGCTTGGAAAACCGGAGGCCAAGCCCAGCCTTTTGCACCGGGTCCTCGACTGGGGCCTCGATCCGGTCATCGTGTTCCTGCTCTATCTTGGCTCGCCCGAGGAATACGGGCCGCTGCGCGGTTTCGTACCGATCACGTTGATCGGGCTGCTTCGCCTCTCGGAGAAGTTCGGAAGCGAAAAGTGGCATTCGACCTTCGGCGATCGCATCCTGTTGTGCCTCCTGCTCGCAGGGGCGGCATTCGGCGGGATTTCGCTGGAAGTTTCGGCCGCTCTTGCCCTTATCGTACTCGTCAGCAGGTTTTTCGCGCCCTTCCGGGATAAATAACGGCGGCTTAACCATGTGGGTGCTACACGCGCACGATGGACGGGCTACCACCCATGAATGACGCCGAGAACAAAGGCGGAAGCGGGCTGCGCGAAGCGTTGGCGCGCGCCGATGCGACGCTGGCGGGTATCGAGCCTATTCTCGGGCACCTGCTGTCGGCTCCCGACCACTCGCTTTTCAGCGACGAGATTGTCGCCAGGGTCCGCGGCATGGTGGCCGATCTGGCTCGTCAAATACTCAGGGCGCAGGCCGAAGCGACCGGCGAAAGTGGCCGCGATGCCTTCGTGGAGCGGCACGGGGAAGCGCTACGCGAGCACCTGCAAGGATTCCCGGACCTTTTGCTCCATTGCCATGCCCTGGCCATCGAATGGCAGCTGACCGAGCGCCTGGAAGCCCAGCTGGGTCTCGATCCCGTGCTTTCCGGGCTCATGCAGCGCATGATTGCCGATGCGGATGGCTGGATTTCTTCAGGCGCTATGGCGGCGCTTGCCGCGCAAGCCCGATATGCCCAGGCGCAGCGCCGCATGGAGCTTCCTCTCGGTGAACTGACCGGCGACCTTTTTCATCGCACGCTTCTTGCTTGGCGGGACTACTGCGGGGACGGGCAGTCCGACGCAGTCTCCCGCGCGGAAACGCGCTTGCGGTCCACATATGACGAAAGTGCTGGGCGTCTTGCGCTGTTCGCGCGGCTTGTTTCCGCACTCGGCGACCGTGCAAAGGGGGCGCTGGTCATCGAAGATGCAGGCTGCGGACTGTTCTTCTCGGCGCTTGCCGCACTATCCTCGCAGTCCCGCGATCTCGCGGTTCTCGCAAGCCACGGCAAGCAGGCCGTTCGCCTGGCGTTGAGCCTGAGGGCTGCAGGCATGGAGGCAGGACAGGTCGACGAGCTCCTTCTCATGCTCCATCCCGGAGGCGCGCCCATCGCCGGTCTTGCGGAAATGAGCCAGCGCGAGGCGATGGACCTGCTGTCGTCGGCCGGTAACCCGGGGGCGACACGATGAGCGCATCCGTCCAGAGCTTTTCCCGCGCCCGGACCGACGGCGAAGACCGCGTCATCGAGGTCGAGGGCGAACTCGCTGCGCTGAACGAGGCTTGCGGCGGGGGTGTGGGCAAGACGCTCGCGATCCCGGAATTGCTCGCCCTGGTGACCAAGTCACGCGAGTACGGCTTGAGGCTGGCAAGGCAGTTTCGGGCAGTCGCGGGCGACGACAGGATAACCGCATGGGCCGAAATCGCTCCGATTAAGGGCGAAAGTGAGGGCGCCGATATCTCGATTTCAAGCTGGAAGGTCGAAGACGCGCCTGTCCAGAGCGAGGAGGATGTGCATCAGCGCAGGGCCGAGATCGATCGGCATCTCGCCGAATGTTCGGCGCATCTCGATCCCCAGCAGCGTGTCCTGTCGATCGAAACCGATGCGGAGGACCTTACCGACCTGTCCGATGCAGTCCGTGCGGACATTGGCAAGCCCTGGACCGATTTCGTGGACCTGCCGGGCAATGCGCACGAACAGCCCATGCACTGGCGCCTGCTCGACGGGTCAGAGTGCACCATCGCGGGTTCACGCCGCCGCTGGACGGCGCACCTCGAACCGCTGGGCAAGCCGGAACCCGGAAGCGCCGGTTTCGTGCTCTACCTGAGCGCGGCACAACCGCTTGCCGCCATCGAGAATGCCGGCGGCGGCAGGACGCCGTCGCTGGGCCGGGAACTCACGCCGGTCCTGCGTCAGCCGATCAATCGCATCATCGCGAATGCCGAAACGATCCGGACCAAGCTTGCAGGTCCGCTGGCAGACGAATACGCCGATTACGCAGGCGACATCGCGAGTGCGGGTCAGCATTTGCTGGCGCTCATCGACGACCTGTCGGATCTCGAAGTCGTCGAGGCAGAGGACTTCACCACCGCGCCGGATCGCATTGATCTAGCCGATGTTGCGCGCAGGGCATGCGGTATCCTCGGTGTCAGGGCTACCGAGAAGCAGATCAAGCTGGAACCGCCGGTCGACGGCGAGAGCCAGCCAGCAACCGCCGAGTTCCGCCGTGTCCTGCAGGTGCTCCTCAACCTGATCGGTAACGCAATCCGCTATTCTCCCGAGGAGAGCCGCGTCTGGGTCAGGCTGGACCGGATCGGTAGCCGTGCGCTTGTGACAGTGGCCGACCAGGGCCACGGCCTCGACGATGAGCAGCAAAAGAAGGTGTTCGAGAAATTCGAACGCCTCGGCAAGCACGGCGATGGCGGGTCGGGCCTCGGCCTCTACATCTCGCGAAGGATTGCGCGCGCCATGGGCGGGGACCTGACGGTGGAAAGTGCGCCGGGGCAGGGTGCGCGCTTCACGCTTTCGGTACCGGTCGACGAGGACGGCGGCACCGAAGAACGCTGATACGAAAAAGGGGCGCCGAAGCGCCCCTGATCCATTGTTTCCGGTTCTCTATTAGCGCTGGCCGATCGGAACGTAGTCGCGTTCGGTGGGGCCAGTGTAGAGCTGGCGCGGGCGGCCGATGACCTGGCCGGGATCCGAGATCATCTCGTTCCACTGAGCAACCCAGCCCACGGTACGGGCGAGGGCGAAGAGTGCGGTGAACATCGTGGTCGGGAAGCCGATCGAGTTCAGGATGATGCCCGAGTAGAAGTCGACGTTCGGGAAAAGCTTCTTTTCCTTGAAGTAATCGTCGTTGAGCGCGAGCTCTTCCAGCTGGAGAGCGGTCTCGAAGACCGGGTCGTTCACGTTCAGCGCTTCGAAGACTTCGCGCAGCGTCTGCTGCATCACGGTCGCACGCGGGTCGTAGTTCTTGTAGACGCGGTGACCGAAGCCCATCAGGCGGAACGGGTCGTTCTTGTCCTTGGCGCGCTCGATGTAGTGCGGGATGCGATCGGGCGAACCGATTTCCTGCAGCATGTTGAGCGCCGCTTCGTTGGCGCCGCCATGCGCCGGGCCCCACAGGCAGGCGATGCCAGCTGCGATACAGGCGAACGGGTTCGCGCCCGACGAACCGGCGAGGCGGACGGTCGAGGTCGATGCGTTCTGCTCGTGGTCGGCGTGGAGGATGAAGATGCGGTCCATCGCCTTCTCGATGGCGGGGTGCACTTCATATTCCTCGGCCGGGACACCGAAGGTCATACGCAGGAAGTTGCCCGTGTAGCTGAGGTCGTTCTTCGGCTGCAGGAAGGGCTGACCGACTGCATACTTGTATGCCATCGCGGCGATGGTCGGCATCTTGGCGATCAGGCGATGGCTCGAGATCTTGCGGTGTTCGGGATCCGAGATGTCGGTGCTGTCGTGATAGAACGCCGAAAGCGCGCCCACGACGCCGCACATGATAGCCATGGGGTGCGCATCGCGACGGAAGCCCTGGTAGAACTGGCGCAGCTGGTCATGCACCATGGTGTGGCGCGTGATGGTATAGTCGAAATCGGTCAGTTCTTCCTGGCTCGGCAGTTCGCCGTTGAGCAGCAGGTAGGCGACTTCCATGAAGCTCGAGTGCTCGGCCAGCTGGCCGATCGGGTAACCGCGGTGGAGGAGGACGCCCTCTTCGCCGTCGATATAGGTCAGCGCGCTTTCGCAGCTCGCAGTCGACTTGTAGCCCGGATCGTAGGTGAACTTGCCGGTGGTGCCATACAGCTTGCGGATGTCGATCACATCCGGGCCGACGCTACCCTCGAGTACGGGGAAGTCCTGGCTCTGGTCGCCTACGTTGAGAGTTGCCTGCTTGTCGGCCACGCGTATCTCCTTGGTCCGTCTTATTCCTTGCCTGCGGGCGAGGCCTGCGCGTCGATACGCGCGAGCGATTCATCCTTGCCCAGCAGGACCAGTACATCGAAAATTCCGGGCGATGTGGTGGTGCCCGTCAGCGCCGCCCGCATGGGCTGCGCCAGCTTGCCGAGACCCAGTTCGAGCTGCTCGGCATACGATTTCGTAGTGGCTTCGAGAGCCTCGATTGTCCAGCTATTTTCCTCGGCAAGAACCTTAGACAAACCGCTAAGCCTGTCTCGGGCTTCATCGTCGAGGAGGCCTGCGGCTTTCTCGGTCATTTCGAGGGGGCGCTTCTGGAAAAGGAAGGCCGCGCCATCGGCGAGCTCGTTAATGCTCCGCGCGCGGGTCTTGAGCACCGGCATCGCCTCGGTCAGGAGCGCCTCGTCAGCATCGGGACCGAGCTTCTCGGCGACCAGCGCGGCAAGCCGGGCATCGTCGGCTTCGCGAATGTAGTGGCCGTTCAGGTTCTGGAGCTTCTTGATGTCGAAGCGCGAGGGGCTCTTGCCGACACCGTCGAGGTCGAACAGCTCGATCGCTTCTTCGCGCGTGACTTCTTCGCGGTCGCCATGGCCCCATCCGAGGCGCAGGAGGTAATTGAAGAGCGCTTCGGGAAGCACACCTTCCTCGTCGCGATAGGCTTCGACGCCGACGGCACCATGCCGCTTGGACAGCTTTGCGCCGTCCGAGCCATGGATCAGCGGAACGTGGGCATAGACCGGGTCGGGCCAGCCGCCTTCGATCTCGTTCATCGCGCGGATCACAGGAAGCTGGCGGAATGCGTTGTTGAGGTGGTCGTCACCGCGGATGATGTGGGTGACGCCCATATCGTGATCGTCGACGACCACGGCGAGCATGTAGGTCGGCGTGCCATCGGCGCGTAGCAGGACGTAATCGTCGATTTCGGCGTTCTTGACGGTGACCTTGCCCTGGACCTCGTCTTCGATGACGGTTTCGCCCTCGGTGGGAACCTTGAGGCGGATCACATAGGGAGCACCGGCAGGTGCTTCACTCTCGTCGCGATCGCGCCAGCGACGGTCGTAACGCATGGGCTGCTTGTTCGCGCGCTGCTCAGCGCGCATTTCCTCGAGTTCTTCGGGCGTCGCGAAACATTTGTAGGCGTGGCCGGCTTCGAGAAGCTGGTTTGCCACCTCTGCATGGCGAGCCGCGCGGTCGGACTGGAACACCGGGGCTTCGTCGAAATCGAGGCCCAGCCAGTCGAGACCTTCGATGATCTTGTCGATGGCTTCCTGGGTGCTGCGTTTGCGGTCGGTATCCTCGATGCGCAGCAGAGCCTTGCCGCCGTGGTGGCGCGCATAGAGCCAGTTGAACAGCGCCGTACGTGCACCACCGATGTGGAGGAAGCCCGTGGGCGAGGGTGCGAACCGCGTGACGACCTCTTTACCGGTTTCGCTTGCCATTCCCTCGTCAATCCTTTCAACAGTTTACATGGCGACGCAGGGGACGCCGCTGGTTCCGTTCGGCGATGCGGATGATACCGCCGATGCTGCAGTGCAGCGCCCTTGGCGCATGCGCGCCATATTGTCCAGATTCGCGAGCGGTTTCGAAGGGTTTCTTGGCGCATCGGGCTTCGACCGTGGCCCCTGGCTGGTGGTGGCCCTGGCCAGCGGAGTTGGGAGCTGGTTCGTGCTGGGGGCCCAGTGGCAGTGGATCCTGGCAATCGTCATGGGGCTTGGCCTTTCACTGGCAGCGCAATCACTTTGGCGACAGCGTGAAGACAGAGCAGAGTTGCGCCTCGCAGGAACGGCGCTCGGCGTTGCGTTCGCGATAGGCCTCGTGCTGGTCTGGGCGCGATCCGAGACAGTCGGTGCGGAGCCCGTGGCGCGACCTTCGGTGATGATGCTCGATGCGAGGATACTCGAACGCGAGGAGCAGCCGGCAGAAGGAAGAGTTCGGCTCGTGCTCGCTACGCGCGATGCCGAGAACGGGCGGGCCATGCGTGTCCGGGTCAACGTTCCGCTGGATAAGGATCGGGATTTCCTGCGCGAAGGTGCGAGGATCGAAGCGAGAGCGCGCCTGATGCCCCCATCGGCACCGCTCCTTCCCGGGGCATATGATTTCGCAAGGGCAGCCTGGTTCAAGGGTTTTGCTGCCACGGGGTCGCTCGTTGGGACTATCCGCCTGGTCGAGGAAGCGCCGGGAGGGGAGGGCGCCATCGCGCAAGTGCAGCGCTGGCTTTCGGCGCATGTGAGGGACCAGCTCGGCGGGGCGTCGGGCACGATAGCCGCGGCATTTGCGAGCGGAGATCGCGGATCGATCGCGAGGGAGGACGAGGTCGCCATGCGCGATGCGGGTCTGACCCACCTGCTTTCCATCAGCGGCCTTCACGTGAGCGCCGTCATCGCTGCTGCGTATTTCCTCGCATCGAAGCTGATCGCCCTGTGGCCTTGGCTCACGCTGCGCGTACGCCTGCCGCTCGTCGCTGCAGCGATCGCTGCTCTGGCCGGGATCGCCTATACCTTGCTGACCGGCGCCCAAGTGCCGACCGTGCGAAGCTGCATCGGAGCGCTGCTCGTGCTTGCAGCCCTTGCATTGGGGCGCGAGCCCTTGTCCCTGCGCATGGTGGCTGTCGCGGCGGCCACTGTCCTCTTCCTGTGGCCCGAATCCCTGGTCGGGCCGAGTTTCCAGATGAGCTTTGCCGCGGTTATCGCGATCGTCGCACTGCATAATTCGCAGCCGGTGAGGAGCTTTCTTGCTCCGAGGGAAGAGGGGCGAAGCCGCTGGCTGGTTAGGCGCGTGCTCATGCTGTTCGTGACCGGTGTGGTTATCGAGCTGGCTTTAACCCCCATCGTCCTGTTCCATTTCCACCGGGCGGGTCTTTACGGGGCGTTCGCCAATGTGGTTGCCATCCCCCTCGTCACATTCATGTCCATGCCCCTGATCGCGGTCGCGCTGCTGCTCGACCTCGTCGGCGCAGGTGCTCCGTTCTGGTGGCTCGCCGGACAATCGCTCGATCTTCTCCTGTGGATCGCGCGTGTAACCGCCGGACAGCCGGGAGCAGTCAAACTCGTGCCGCACATCGGGCTTGGCACATTGCTGGTGTTCCTCGCGGGCAGTCTCTGGCTGGCGCTCTGGCGAGGGCGGGAAAGACTGCTTGGTTTCCTCCCGGTCCTTGTCGGCGTGGCGATGCTGATGGCGACCCCGACGCCGGATATCCTCGTGACCCGGGATGGTCGCGACATCGGATTGGTCGATAGTGACGGGGGGGTCTACGTCCTGCGAGACACCGCGGGATCATACGCGCGGGAGAACATCGTCGAGCTGGCAGGCACCGAGGCAGTTCCCATGCTCGTGTCGCAATGGAAAGGGGCGCGCTGCAGCGCGGACTTCTGCAGCCTACCGATAGTGAAAGGCGGTCGCACCTGGCATCTCATGGTCGCTCGCACCAAGAACCGCATCGATGAGCGGCAATTGGCAGCAGCATGCGAAAGGGCCGACATCGTGATTGCCGATCGCTGGCTACCGCGCAGTTGCGCCCCGAAATGGTTGAAGGCCGATGGCCGCTTTCTTGCCCAGAATGGGGGACTTTCGATCCACCTAGAGGAAGAGCGGATCGACAGGGTAGCGGATGGGCAGGGTGCGCATGGTTGGTGGGACCCGCCCGAATTCGACTAGGCAATGGAAAAGGGCGCCCAATCGGCTTGGACGCCCTTTCGAAATCTCCGGACTACTCCGCCGGGTTATCAGTGATAGCGGCGCAGCAGACCGGCAAGCTTGCCCTGCACCTTAACCCGGCCAGCCTCATAGACCTGCGGTTCGTAAGCGCCGTTCGCCGGATCGAGGCGGACCATCGCACCTTCCTTGCGCAGGTACTTCAGCGTCGCTTCCTCGTTGTCGACCAGTGCAACGACGATCTCGCCATCGCGTGCTGTTTCCGCGCGCTTCACGAGCGCGAAGTCGCCGTCGAAGATTCCGGCTTCGATCATGGAATCGCCCGAGACTTCGAGCGCATAGTGATCGCCCGGGCCGAGGAGGGCGGCGGGGACGGGCATGCTCGACTGTCCCTCGATCGCTTCGATCGGAGCGCCTGCGGCGATCCGGCCGTGCAGCGGGACCTCGATAATGTCATTGGCAGGTTCGGGCGCGACTGCCTTTGCGGAATGCGCAGCGACTACGGCGTCATTCGCAGGCGCGCTCGGCCTGGAGGGGCTGGTGACCGAATCTTCGGGCAGCTTGATGATTTCCAGCGCACGCGCCCTGTTGGGCAGGCGGCGGATGAAACCGCGTTCCTCGAGCGCAGAGATCAGGCGATGAACCCCGGACTTACTCTTGAGATCGAGCGCATCCTTCATTTCCTCGAAAGAGGGCGAGATGCCTGTCTCTTCCAGACGTTCCTGGATGAAGCGGATCAATTCGTGCTGCTTGGCAGTCAGCATCGGGTCACTCCCCAATTCGTTTCACATTTATCCTGTTCACAAACCTGTGAACGAATGTGGAACAATTAGGCAACCAATTTTCGCAAGTCAAGCAATCCCGCCATTCTGGAGCAGGTTGTGTGGAGAACAGGCGTTCCCGTTTCAGTCCTCTGCTCGCCAGTTTCCGGACTTGCCGCCCTGCTTTTCAAGGAGGCGCACGCCGTCGATGACCATGGCTCTGTCGAGCGCTTTGCCCATGTCGTAGAGCGTGAGTAGCGCAACGCTGGCAGCGGTCATCGCCTCCATCTCCACGCCGGTTTTACCGGTCAGCGAGGCACTTGCGGTTACGCGAATAGCATCCGATTCGCGGCTGAATTCGACGGTGACACTTTCCAATCCCAAAGGGTGGCACAGGGGGATGAGCTCGCCGGTCTTCTTGGCGGCCATGATCCCCGCAATGCGCGCAGTGGCAAGCGCATCGCCTTTCGCGGTCTCTCCGGACATAATCGCCTCGAGCGCCTCGACGGTCATCCGGATCCGGCCCTCGGCCACGGCCTTGCGCGTCGTTTCCGCCTTTCCTCCCACGTCGACCATGCGGGCCGCGCCGTGCTTGTCGAGATGGGTCAGGCTGCTCACGTCAGTTCGCCTGACCTTTAAGCAGCGTCCTGGTGGCTGCCTCGACGTCAGCTTGCCGCATCAGGCTCTCGCCGACAAGGAAGCTGCGTACACCGGAGCGGGCGAGCCGCTGGCAGTCTTCGTGACTGAAGATTCCACTTTCGCCGACCAGCAACGCGTCAGATGGCGCGAGTGCGGAAAGTTGCTCCGTGGTCGCAAGATCGGTCTCGAAGGTCTTGAGATTACGATTGTTTACCCCGAGAAGGCGTGACGCCAGTGCAGCAGCGCGTTCAAGCTCTTCGGCATCGTGAACTTCGACGAGGACATCCATGCCGCGTTCGATCGCGGCGCTTTCGATCTCCGCCATCTGTCCATCCTCGAGGGCAGCCACGATGATCAGGATGGCGTCGGCACCGAGTGCGCGTGCCTCGGCGACTTGCCAGGGATCGACCATGAAATCCTTGCGCAGGACCGGAAGGTCGCAGGCCGCACGTGCTTCTACGAGGTAATCCTTGTGTCCCTGGAAGTAGGGCGCGTCTGTCAGGACAGATAGGCAAGCGGCGCCGCCTGCCGCATAGGCACGCGCGTGCTCGGCAGGCTGGAAGTCGGCACGGATGAGACCTTTCGAGGGTGAGGCCTTCTTTATCTCGGCGATGAGGCCGAAACCCTTGTCCTGAGCCGCAGCGAGACGCTTCTGGAATCCACGCGGCGCGGATTGCTCGCGGGCAATGCCGTCGAGCTTATCAAGGCTGTGCTCCGCCTTGCGCGCGGCGACTTCATCGCGCTTGGTCGCGCAGATTTGTTCGAGCTTGTTCATCGGGCGAGAGCGATCCAGTCAGCGAGAAGCTGCTTGGCACGGCCGGAATCGATCGCTTCGGCAGCGATTTCGGCGCCTTCGGTCCAGTCGTCGGTCTTGCCCGCGACGATCAGCGTTGCGGAGGCATTGAAGAGCACCGCGTCACGATATGGGCCGGGCGCACCCATCAGGAGTGCCTCGAGCGCTTTTGCATTGTGTGCCGGGTCGCCGCCGCGGATCGCCTCGACCGGCGCGTGGGGGAGGTTGGCCTGCACTGCGACAATCCGGCGCATTTCGAAATCATTGCCGGTGACATCAGCCAGCTCGTTTCCGCCTGCCAGGCTCAGTTCGTCGAGCCCTTCGTCTCCCGAAGCGATGAAAGTGCGTTCCGTGCCGAGTTTCGCCTTGGCGGCAGCGTAGATCGGTACATAGGCAGGGCGCGCGATACCGATCAGCTGGCGCTTGACGCCAGCCGGGTTCGACAACGGTCCCATGAGGTTGAAGATTGTCCGCACGCCCAGCTTCTGGCGAATTGGCTGGATGCGACCCATGGCCGGGTGATGGTTCTTCGCGAATAGGAAGCAAATGCCCAGTTCTGCCAAGGTCTTCTCGGCGGTTCTTCCGGCTGCTTCCATGTCGAGGCCAAGCGCTTCGAGCGTGTCTGCTGCGCCAGATTTGCTGCTCGCGGCGCGGTTGCCGTGCTTCGCCACGGGGACACCGCTGGCAGCGACCAGCAGGCTGACTGCCGTCGAGACGTTGAGCGTATGATGCCCGTCACCGCCCGTCCCGCAGCAATCGACCGTGCCCTCGGGCGCATCGATCGGGATCAGGCGCTCGCGAAGGGCGCGGGCTGCACCGGCGATTTCTTCGGAAGTTTCGCTACGCGCCGACATTTCGACCAGGAAGCGGCCGATCTCGTCGTCACTGGTTTCCCCGTCGAGGATCCAGCCGAATACCTCGTGCGCCTTGTCTTCGGTGAGATGGGTGTCGGCAGGGGGCAGGGTCTTCACGCGGGCTCCTTGGCGTCGATGCCGCAGATTTCGAGGAAATTGGCGAGCAAGGCATGACCATGTTCGGTGGCGATGCTCTCGGGATGGAACTGCACGCCGTGGATGGGCAGATCGCGGTGGCGGAAACCCATGACGCTTGAGCCGTCCAGGCCCGGTGTTTCGCTGGTCGCGTTCACCAGGAGGGAATCGGGAATGTCCTCGACGATGAGCGAGTGGTAGCGGGTTGCTTCGTACGGTGAGGGGAGGCCCGCGAAGACGCCTGTCCCGTCATGAGTGAGCGGGCTGGTCTTTCCGTGCATGAGCCCGCCGCGCACCACGCGCCCGCCGAAATGTTGTCCAATCGACTGATGGCCTAGGCACACGCCAAGCAGAGGCTTCCTCGCATCTGCGCAGGCGGCCACGAGATCGAGACTGACACCAGCCTCGTTCGGAGTGCAAGGCCCCGGTGAAATGAGATAGCCCGCAGCCTCGCGCTCCAGCGCCTCGCGCGCCGTAATGGCGTCGTTGCGAACGACTTCGACCTCGGCGCCCAGTTCCATGAGGTAGTGGACGAGGTTGAAGGTGAAGCTGTCGTAATTGTCGATTACGAGGATCATGATGCGCTGCGCTAAATCTGCTTGCCGGAAGACGCAACCAGCCAATCCTTGATATCGCTAAGGATTGCAGCATCGATCTGCTTCTTGTCGAGATAGTAGAACACTCTGGGGGCTCGGTAGATCAGAAGTAGATCGGCGGCATCATGCCATCCATGCAGTTTTTCCCAAGGAATCGAGCCGCCCAAGAAGTCGGATTCGACGACCATTCCAACTTGGTCGAAATAGTAGGTGGTGGTTCCCTCTTCTAACCCCAATTGCTCCTGCCGGGCCTTGATTTGCGGCTTCAGCCCAAAAGCCTCGAACCTCTTGGGCGGCCACGCAAGCAAATAGGCAACCAGGGTGGCCACTCCCAACATTACCGAAATTTCCAGAACTCCGTCGGGCCGGTGCAAGGAAAAAAGAAGCAGCAAATTCACAAACATCATTCCGACGAAGATATTTCGCCGGATGGTTGGAGTCTTTCTAAGTGAACAGTCGAGCGCAACGGCTCGTACCGCAAGATCGAGATCGTATTCCTGAGTTATCGAATGCTCAGTCATGCTTGCCGGCGAGCTTGTCGGTGGCGCGCACCAGCCCGTCGATGATCCCGGGTTCCCCGGCAGAATGGCCCGCATCGTGGACGATCCAGAGGTCGGCTTCCGGCCAGGCCTTCTTCAGGGCCCAGGCGGAGGTCGGCGGAGTGCAGATGTCGTGACGGCCCTGCACGATGATGCCGGGGATGTGCTTGATCTTGTCGACGTCTTTCAGCAGTTGCGCTTCATCGAGGAAGAAGTCCTCGAGGAAGAACTTGGCGCAGATCCTTGCGAAAGGAACGGCCTTGGAGGGATCGGCGAAGCTGTCGAGCAGGTCCTCGTCGGGCAGCAGCGTTGCGACATTGCCTTCCCACAGCGACCATTCCTTCGCAGCGGCGAGACGGGTTTCCTCATCCTCGCTGGTGAGCCGGTCGTAATAGGCCTGCACGAGATTGCCGCGTTCATCCACCGGGATCAGGCCGGAGAAATCGTCCCACTGCTCGGCCATGATCTCGCTGGCACCATAGGTGTAGAGCCAGTCCTTCTCGGTCTGGCGGGCAAGGAACACGCCGCGCAGGACCAGTTCGCTTACCCGCTCGGGGTACTTTTGCGCATAGGCCAGGGCGAGGGTGGAGCCCCAGCTGCCGCCGAATGCCTGCCACCTCTCGTGGCCGCACATTTCGCGGAGTTTCTCGATGTCCTCGACGATGCGCCAGGTGTCGTTGTTCTCGATGTCTGCGAACGGCAGCGATTTGCCGCAGCCGCGCTGATCGAAAAGAAGCACATCATAGAGCTCCGGATCCCATTGGCGGCGATGGTCCTCAGACATGCCGCCTCCGGGGCCGCCGTGAAGGAAGACCGCGGGCTTGGCTCCAGGCGTACCGACGCGCTCGTAATACAAAGAGTGACCTTCGCCGACATCCAGCATGCCGGTCTCGTAAGGCTCGATTTCGGGGTAGAGGCCGCGGCGTTCGCTATTCACTGGATGCTTCCTTCTTTTCGACCACGATGATCGGCCCGATCGGTGCGCCCGTGTCGAGGCGCTCGGTGACCGGGTTCCACAGGGCCGACACGTTGCCATCGAGATAGAGCGCGTTCTTCACATCGAGTTCGTCGCGGTAGAAACGCGCGAGTTTTCCGAAGCTGATCGGGGCATTCGAGATGACGAAATGCGCACGGCCACGTTCGTCGACGCCTACGCCATTGCGAACGAGGCGCGATTCCCCGTCATGCGAAATCTCGGGATGGAGCTGGCCGTCGATCACCAGCATGGGGCCGGATTGCGTTCCGAACTGCGGGCGCTCGGTCACATTTGCAAGGAAGTCGTCGGTGCTGCGCACTTCCCATTTGCCGTCGGAGCCGAAGAACACACCGTTGGGCTTCATGTGGAAGTTGCCCGCGCCGTCGTTCGTATTGAGCGTCTGGAGACGTTCCGAATCCTCGACAAAGTAGCCGATCGGTTCGCCATCCTCGTCATACATGCCGCCGTTCATCGCGAAGGCGATACCTGCGCTGTCGCGGGTGCGCGAGAAGGCCGAAAGGCTGCGATAGGGTTCACCTCCGGAGGGGCCGAGGTCCGCAGAGATCGTGTGACGCGATGGCGTCGCGAGGCAGTGGGTGAGCGGCGTGTCCTCGAAGATAATCGAGCGGCAGGCGCTTTCGACCTGCGTCGTGACACTCTCGGTCGGCTCCGAGGCGGGAGTGACCTGCTCCTGTGGTTCCGCCTTGCCGTCGATACGCGTGCGGGTAACCGGCTCACCTTCCGCAGGCGGCTCGCATCCTGCGAGCAAGACGAGCGGCATGAGCAATATCGCGCGCATCATTGGCCGTACCCCGGTTCACCGGCGAGGCGCACGGCCTCGCGGGCGGCGGCGAAGAGCGCTCCGGCCTTGGCTTCGCACTCGCGCTGTTCATAGGCAGGGTCGCTATCGGCAACGATACCCGCGCCGGCCTGCACATGCATCGTTCCGTCCTTCACCACAGCGGTACGCAATACGATGCAGCTATCAAGGGATCCGTCCGGCGCGAAATATCCGACGCCGCCCGCATAGGGACCGCGCGTCGCAGGTTCGAGTTCGGCGACGATTTCGCAGGCGCGTACCTTGGGTGCACCACTGACGGTGCCCGCAGGGAACCCCGCGAACAGCGCGTCGATCGCATCCTTCGATTCATCAAGCTGGCCGACCACATTGCTCACAATATGCATGACATGACTGTATCGTTCTACGGTGAAGCTGTCCGTCACCGTGACCGTTCCGCTCTCGGCCACCCGGCCGACATCGTTTCGGCCCAGGTCCAGCAGCATGAGATGCTCTGCGCGTTCCTTGGGGTCAGCGAGAAGCGAAGCTTCGGCGGCCCGGTCCTCTTCGGGAGTGGCGCCGCGGGGACGCGTGCCGGCGATCGGCCGCACCGTCACTTCCCCGTCACGAACGCGAACGAGGATTTCGGGGCTCGATCCAACGACTGCAAACCCCGGCATGTCGAGGAAATAGAGGAAGGGTGAGGGGTTTACCCGTCGCAAGGCGCGATAGAGCGAAATCGGGGGCAGCTCGAAGGGCGCGGTGAAGCGCTGCGAGAGGACGACCTGGAAGATGTCGCCTGCCTCGATATATTCCTTCGCGCGGTGGACCATCGCGGCATAGTCCTCGCTCGCCATTGTGGGCCGTGGCTCGGGCGTTGCGAGGTCGATGGTGCTTGCGACCGAACGGTCTAGACCACTCGTCAGCTTGGCAAGGGCCGCATCTATACGATCCTCCGCCTGGAAGATGGCAGCCTCGGGGTTGCCCTTGTCCGGCCATAGGGGGGCGATGCAGAACAGTTCGTCGCTGAGGCTGTCGAAGACCAGCAGCAGCGTCGGACGTGCGAAAAGCATGTCGGGCACATCGAGCGCCTGCTCTCCTGCGCGAGGCAGTTTCTCGACGAGGCCGATGGTTTCATAACCGAAGTAACCGACGAGGCAGGCGAGGGCAGGGGGCAAGCCCTCCGGCACGTCGATCCGGCATTCATCGAGCAGTGACCTGAGCGCGGCGAGTGTCGGCTCGGCTTGCTTCTCGAAGGCATCGCGGTCGGTAGCCCAGAAACGGTTGATCTCTGCAGTCTCGCCATCGGCGCGGAACACGAGATCGGGATCTAGGCCGAGCAGGCTGTACCGCCCGCGAACTTCGCCGCCCTCTACAGATTCCAGCAGGAAATCGCCACGTCCCTCCTCGATCAGGCGCAGCGCTGCGCCGACAGGAGTGAGGGTATCGGCAACTAGCCTGCGCCAGACGAGCCCGGGCCGGTCCTGCTCCAGCGCACTTTGCGCTCTTGCGCGGCCTTCCAGTTGGCCTGCCAAGCGCGGCCTCAGTTCGTTTCGCCGAGGAGCTGGCGGCGCACCGCGTCGATCGCAGTCTGGTTGCGCTCGACACCGATGGCTGCGCGCATGGCACGCAGCATCTGCTCAGCATATTCGCCGCTCCAGGCCTGTGCGACCTGTGCCTTTGCCTGGTCGATGATCGGGTCGTTCTCTTCGAGCTCATCGAGCGTGATCGTCTCGAGCGCAACGACGTACCAGCCCTGGTCACGCGTGCCTTCGAGCTTCTTGGTCGTGCCCTGGGCCATGCCGAACATCAGAGCGACCGGCGCGGGGACATTGCGCCCTTGCAGGCGGGCAAGCTGTTCGCGGCTGTACTCGACGTCCTCGGGAGCGCGGATCGCTGCTTCCTCGGCTGCAACTGCTTCGGCAAGCGTGCGACCCTCCTGGACACGAGCGAGGATGCGGTCCGCTGCGGCTTCCGCCAGTTCGTCACCGCGTGTGCTGCGCCAGGCGGCGATCGCTTCCTCGCGGATTTCCGCGAGCGGAGCTGCTGCCGACGGCGTGATGCGCGCAACTTCGTAAAGGAGGAAGTTCTCGCCTCCGGGCAGAGCACCGATCTCGGTGTCGCCTTCGTTGATCTGGAAAGCGAAATTCAGCACGGGTGCGAGCACGTCCGGTGCCCGCTGGAGAGTGCCGTAGACCTGGCCGGTTGCAGTCAGCGGAGCCGTCGTCTGCAGTTCGAGGTCCAGTTCTTCTGCGATCGCGGTCAGCGAAGCGCCGTCGGACAGGCGGTCCTCGATCGTCACGGCGAGTTCTGCAATGCCGCGCTGGCGATTGCGTTCACGAAGCGTCGCGACGATTTCCTCGCGGGCATCCTCAAGTGTACGGGCCGGTGTCTGGGTTACGCGGTCGACACGCGCGAGGTGCCAGCCGAGCGGGCTGCGGGCAGGTTCTGTCAGCGAACCCTGCGCGGCAGCGAAGTAGGCACTGGCGACAGCGTCGGAGCCCGAAGCCTGTTCGCGGATTTCCTCGCGGGTCGCGCCTTCGATGCTCGTGGTACGGAAATTCGCATCGGCAGCTGCCTGGGCAAAGGTTGCGCCGGCATTGACGCGTGCTGCGATCGCCTCTGCACCTTGTCGCGTCGAGACGATGAGCTGGGTGAAGCTGCGGCTTTCTCTCGCCGCGAATTCCTCGGCATTCGCGTTGAAGTAGGCGGCGATATCTTCTTCCGAAGGCTGGATGCGATCGCCAAGCGCCTCGCTACCGAAGGTGGCGTAGCGAAGGGTCCGACGTTCGGGACGCACGAAGCGTTCGCTATTGTCGTTGTAGAAGGCGGTCAGGACTTCGTCGCTGGGATCGCCGGACGGAGCATAGAGGCTCGCAGGGATCGTGGCGATCGCGCCGCTGCGGCGCTCCTTGAAGGTCTGTGCGTAATTCTCGGCAAGCGATTCGGGCAGCTTCGCACCGTAGATCGCCGGAAGGATGGTCTGGCGGAAATAGAGCGAGGTGCGCAGTTGCTGGCGGAGCCCTGCATCGGTCAGCTGGGCCGACTGAAGGAACTGGGCATAGGCGTTCTGGTCGAACTCGCCGGTCGCTCCGCGCGCGGCCGGGATGTTACGGATCTCGTAATTGACGAGGTTATTGCCAGCCCGGAACCCGTTCTCCTCGCCCCATGCTGTAATCGCATAACGATCGATCAGATCGTCGAGGATCCGCTCGAGACCGCCGTTGGCGAGCAACTCGTTCATCGTAATTTCGGGGTCTTCCTGCCGCGCTTCGCGCAGAGCATCGTTCGCAGCCTGCTGCAGTTCGGCCGTACCGATCTTCTCGTCGCCCACGACAGCAACGCTATCTCCACCGGCTACGCCGCCGAAGGTGCCGGTGCTGGAGACGTCCATGCTGGCAAAGGCAAAAGCGATCAGCCCCAGGAACGCCAGGGTGATGGCGAGACCGATCTTGGATTTGAAGAAATTGCGGAAGAAAGTGAGCATGGCTTGCGGTGCGGCCTTTTCAGTGCTTTGGGGCGCACCACATCCAACGCTGGACACGGTGCATTGCCTTTGGTGCAGCGCGCTTTATCCGCCCTGCGACCTCCCCGCAACAGGTCCCGTCCGGTTTTGGTGCAGAAACAAACATCTCTGGCGAAGACACGCGCAGTCCCTATATAGCGCCTCGCCTGAATCAGAACGCAGCAGGATTATTCTATGGCCGAACGGCCCTACATTGTTGGCAATTGGAAAATGAACGGTACGCGCGCAATGCTTTCGGAAGCGCGTGCGATCGACCGTGCGGCGCAGCGCTACATGAAGGCCGAAGTGGCCGTGGCACCACCGTACACTCTCATTCACGCCGTACATCGCGAAGCCGAACAGATCGGTGTGGGTGCGCAGGATTGCTTCCCAGGCGAAGATGGCGCGCACACGGGCGACATTTCGGCTAACATGCTGGCCGACGCCGGCGCGAAGTTCGTGATCCTCGGTCACAGCGAACGCCGGACCGACCACCGCGAGACGAACAAGCTCATCAATGCCAAGATCGAAAGCGCGCTCGAAGCGGGCCTGCGCATCATCTTGTGCTGCGGTGAAAGCCTTGAGAAGCGAGACGCTGGCGAGGCCGAAGACTTTGTCCTGAAGCAGCTCGCCGCCAGCCTTCCCAAGATCGAGGATGCTGCCGAGCGCCTGACCGTTGCTTATGAACCCATCTGGGCGATCGGCACGGGCCGGACCGCGACCACCAAGGACATCGCGGCAATGCACAAGGCGATCCGCGGTCTGCTCGATGAGACCTATGGCGAAGAGACTTCGGCAGAAGTCCGTATCCTCTATGGCGGTTCGGTAAAGCCCGAGAATGCTCGCGAGATCCTGTCGACGCCTGAAGTCGGCGGTGCCCTGGTGGGCGGGGCCAGCCTGAGCGCCGAAAGTTTCCTCGGTATCGTTGTCGCGGCTTCGGAAAGCGAAGACGCCTGACGCTTGCCGTTTCACACTCGCGCGCCTAGATGCGCGGGGTACAGATTATTCGATAGAGTTGGTCACCAATGTTCCTCTTCCTCACCGTCGTACAGGCAATCGTCGCAGCAGCACTGATTGCCGTTATCCTGATGCAGCGCAGCGAAGGCGGCGGCCTCGGCATCGGCGGTAGCCCGAGCGGTATGCTCAGCGCACGCGGCGCGGCAGACTTCCTGACCCGTTCGACCAAGTGGCTGGCAGTTATCTTCGTGGTGCTGTCGATCGCGCTGGCAGCGATGGCGGTTAACGAGGATGCCGCGACCGTCGAAACCACGCTGGGCGGGGAGGTTGCTCCGGTCCAAGATTTCGATCCGCTTGGCGGGCCGGGCGCTGCTCCCGCAGCACAGCCGGCACCGGCAACTCCGGCAGACGATCCGCTCGCCGAATAAGCCTTCGGGCACCAAAATTCGCATTGCGCTTGTGGATGGCGGGCTTTTTGCGCGCCTTTTCCCTTGCGCCGACTCAACCCCCACGCTTAAGGCCCGACTCCCATGGCGCGGTATATTTTCATCACCGGCGGCGTGGTCTCCTCGCTCGGTAAAGGTCTCATGGCGGCTTCTCTCGCAGCGCTCCTTCAGGCGCGCGGGTACAAGGTCCGCATTCGTAAGTTCGACCCCTATCTGAATGTCGATCCGGGCACGATGAGCCCGTATCAGCATGGTGAGGTCTACGTGACCGACGACGGGGCCGAGACCGATCTCGACCTTGGCCACTACGAACGATTCACCGGGGTGTCCGCTCACCAGGGCGACAACATCACTTCGGGCCGGGTCTACCAGCAGATCATCGCGAAGGAACGCCGCGGCGATTATCTCGGCGCGACCGTGCAGGTCGTCCCGCACGTCACCGACGCGATCAAGGAATTCGCGCTGGCCGGGCAGGACGATCACGATTTCATCCTGTGCGAGATCGGCGGCACTGTCGGCGATATCGAAAGCCTGCCGTTCATGGAGGCGATCCGCCAGCTCAGGAACGAACTGGAGCCGATGCAGTCGCTCAGCGTCCACGTGACGCTGGTGCCCTACATCGCGGCGGCGGGCGAGTTGAAGACCAAGCCGACGCAGCACTCCGTCCGCGAACTCGCAAGCCTCGGCATCAAGCCCGACGTGCTGCTTTGCCGCGCCGAACATCCGATCCCCGATGGCGAGCGCCAGAAGATCGCCAACTTCTGTAACGTGCGCAAGGAAGCGGTCATTCCCGCGCTCGACGCACCTTCGATCTACTCGGTCCCTCTCCAGTACCACGCGGAAGGCCTCGATACCGAAGTGCTGCGCGGATTTGGCATCACCGATGCGCCTGAGCCCGATCTGTCGCGCTGGTACGACGTGGTCGACCGCCACTCGAACCCCGAAGGCGAGGTTACGATCGGCGTGGTCGGCAAGTATGTCGGTCTGCAGGATGCCTACAAGTCGCTGAACGAGGCGCTCGTTCACGGCGGCATGGCGCACCGCGTGAAGGTCAATATCAAGTGGATCGATGCGGAAGTCTTCGAGCAGAGCGATAGCGACATCGCGTCGCAGCTCGAGCCGATGCACGGGATTCTCGTGCCCGGCGGCTTCGGTGAGCGCGGCAGCGAGGGCAAGATCGCCAGCGTACGCTTCGCGCGCGAGCGCAAGGTCCCGTTCCTCGGCATTTGCCTGGGCATGCAGATGGCCTGCATCGAGGGTGCGCGTAACGCCGGCTTCGACAAGGCGAGTTCGACTGAATTCGGTGAAACCAGCGAACCGGTCGTCGGTATCATCACCGAGTGGATGACCGAAGAAGGCCTGCAGAAGCGGGAAGCTGACGGCGATCTCGGCGGCACGATGCGCCTCGGCGCCTATGACGCGAAGCTTGCGGCAAACAGCCACGTCTCGTCGATCTATGGCGGCGCGACCGAGATTTCGGAGCGCCACCGTCATCGCTACGAAGTGAACGACAAGTACATCGAGCCGCTCGAAAAACAGGGGCTGATTTTCTCGGGCATGTCGCCCGATGGCCTGCTTCCTGAAATCGTCGAGCGACCCGACCATCCGTGGTTCGTCGGCGTGCAGTTCCACCCCGAGCTGAAGTCGAAACCCTTTGATCCGCACCCGCTTTTTGCCGGATTCATCGGTGCGGCGCTTGAACAGGCGCGTCTCGTCTAAAAAAAGTTGCAAAAAATGCAGGCGGGTAAACGCTTGTAATCATTAGACCGGCTGTCGCGGGCTTGTAACCACGCGACAGCGTCCTTTGTCGCGCCCCGGGCCGGTCCCTTTATCTTTTGATATATCTGTTGCAGAACGCTGCCGACTCACAGGCGCAAATGCCTTAAGTCATTGCAGTTTTCGCTGCGCCAGCCAGCGGTGGGGCTTGTCTCGAACCCGGTTGTCTTCTGCGACCCGGACGACCGAATTCGGGACTTGGCGGCGCTAGACGTCGCGGGGGCGGTCCTCTTACGAGGCCGCCCCCTTTCGTTTCCAGTCTAAGCTTGGAATTGAGCCGTTATTAGGCGGCCGCGCTGTCGTCCTTGTCGCCGTCGATCACTTCGAGCGGCTTCTGGTCGCCGATAGCAATCTTCTTCGGCTTCATCGCCTCGGGCACTTCGCGCACGAGGTCGATCACCAGCATGCCGTCCTTGAGGTCGGCGTTTTCGACGCGCACGTAGTCGGCAAGGTCGAAGCGGCGTTCGAAGCCGCGGTTCGCGATGCCGACGTGCAGCATTTCGCCATCGACTTCATCGTCGCGCTTGCGGCCCTGGATGGTGAGCAGGTTCTGCTGGGCGGTGATATCGAGGTCCTGTGCGCGGAACCCGGCCACTGCCAGGGTGATGCGATACTGGTCCTCGTCACGGCGTTCGATGTTGAACGGCGGATAGTTGTCACCACCGGCATTGCGAGCCTGACGTTCCATCAGGTCGAAAAGACGGTCGAAACCTACGGTCGAACGGCGATAGGGGGTGGTGTCAAAACGGTTCATCGAAACAAATCCTCCTGTGAGCAATTTGAGTATGTATTGGGAGCCCGTCAGCGGCACTCCCGCATCGCTGCACCATGCAGCGACACAATCAAGATAGGGAAGGGCAAAGGGCTTTCAAGACACCTTGCAACACCCTATTCTCCGGCCAAGCGACCAAGGAATTTTCATGAGCCAGCCTCATATCGACATCTACACCAAGTTCGGCTGCGGTTTCTGCTATCGCGCCAAGGCGCTGCTCGACAAGAAGGGCGCGACCTATGCCGAACACGACATCACCATGGGTGGCCCCAAGCGCGACGAAATGCTCGATCGGGCCCCGGCAGCACGTACGGTCCCGCAGATTTTCATCGGTGACACTCATGTCGGCGGTTCGGACGAACTGGCCGAGCTGGAACGTGCAGGTAAGCTGGACGCGCTCCTCGAGGGCTGAATGCCGCGCATAGCCGTCCTGCAGATGCAATCGGGCATCGATCCCGAGGCGAATTTCGAAACGATCCGCGATGCTGCGCGCGAAGCCGGTGCGGGTGGGGCGCAGGTACTGTTCACTCCCGAGATGTCGCTCCTGCTGGACAGGAACCGGAAACGCGCCGCCCCGCTGGTAAAAGCAGCGGCCCGAGAATTCCCGGACCGTTTGGCGGCCCTTGCAACCGAGGCGGGGATCGATCTTGCGATCGGCTCCATGGCTGTTGCGCATTGCGGAGGGAAATGGGCGAACCGCGCGTACTATTTTAAGCAAGGCGCGAGCGATGCCGCCGCGACCTATGACAAGATGCACATGTTCGACGTGGACCTAGAGAGCGGTGAAAGCTGGCGCGAGTCGAATGCCTATGAACCCGGTGAGGAGGTCGTGGCGGTCGAGGATACGCCTGTCGGCAGGCTCGGACTTTCGATCTGCTACGACATGCGTTTCCCCGCGCTCTTCGAGAAACTGGGCAACCTTCGCTGTGACACGATTGCCGTTCCCGCGGCCTTTACCGTTCCCACGGGGAGGGCCCACTGGCACGTCCTGCTCAGAGCCCGTGCGATCGAGGCCAGCGCATTTCTCGTGGCCGCCGCGCAAGTCGGGACCCATGAGGACGGGCGTGAAACCTATGGCCACAGCCTGGTGATCGACCCCTGGGGAGAGATCATCCTCGACATGGGCGGCGACGGACCTAGCCTTGGTTTTGCAGATATCGACCTTTCGCGCATCGAAGATGTTCGCCGACAGGTTCCAAGCCTTGCGAACCGGCGCGAAATCGCCAAATAGCGCCCGCATGATCGTCTTCGACCTCCACTGCGACAATGGCCACAAGTTCGAGGGCTGGTTCGGCTCGTCCGCCGACTATGAAAACCAGCGCGAACGGGGGCTCGTCGATTGCCCGCAATGCGGCAGCACGACTGTCGGCAAGGCGCCGATGGCACCTGCTGTCGGTGCCAAGGGCAACACGGTCGAAGCGCTACCGGCGGGCAAGGACGCACAGCTTTCCAACGCGCCCATGCCGCCCGAGGTCGAGAAAGCCTTGAGGCAACTCGCCAAGGCACAGGCCAAGGCGCTCGAAAGCAGCACCTGGGTCGGAGACAAGTTTGCCGACGAAGCGCGCTCGCAGCACTATGGCGAGAAGGACGAGGCGCCGATCCATGGCAAGGCCACCCGCAAGGAGGCGGAGGATCTTGCGAATGAAGGTATCTCGGTCGCGCCGATACTTTTCCCGGTCGCCGAGCCCGACGAACTCAACTGATTGTTTCTTTACGGCGAGCCGCTATACGAACGCCCCGGGGCGCCCGTAGCTCAGTCGGATAGAGCACCAGATTCCTAATCTGGGGGCCACAGGTTCGAATCCTGTCGGGCGCACCAATTCCTTCCTACCTGCCGAGTTTCCGCGCCACGCTGCAAAGAAGCGTCAGCACGGCCGACGAAAGTGTCAGCATGATGCAGACGCCTGGCCAGCCGAAGGCGTCGTAAACCGCGGTGCCCAGCAGGCTGCCAAGCCCGCCGCCGACGAACATGATCACGATGTAAACCGTCGTCAGCCGAGTGCGCAGGTCCGGCTCGAGCGAGAGGAAGGTCATTCGCCCGGTCACATCGACTGCAGGTCCGACTAGGTTAACGATGACCAGAGGAATGAGAAGCGTCCAGACAGAGCCGCCCAATGGCCAGAAGAGCGCGATCCCCAAGAGCTGGATGCCCGCAAAGACAACGCGGGCCTTTCGCGGGCCCACCATGTCCGACCACCGCCCGAGGCGCGGAGTGGAGAAGATGCTGACTGCCGCGATCGCAGCCAGGTAGCCGACGACATCGGTCCCGTAGCCCATCTCAGGTGCGGTGAGATAAAGGGCTAGGCCCAGCCACAAGCCGATGAATTGCGCAAAGTTCAGCGCCTGTATCGTGCCTGAGAGCAGGACCTCGCGATGCTGCCCGGCGAGCCGGAAAACCGAGAATACCAGCGGCCAGTACCTCGTATTGCCGGACGTTCGCTCTCCGCTCTCCATCAGGCGGGGAAGGGCCAGCGTAATTGCGACCATCAAGCCGGTCGCAATCCAGTAGACAGTCCGCCATCCGAACTGCTCAGCGATCCATCCGGCTCCTACCCGTGCGAGCAGGATGCCGAAAATGACACCGGCAGTAAGGAGCGCCGTGACCTGGCCCAAGCGCTCGGGCGCGACGCGCTTCGAGGCATAGGCCGGTAGCAGGTATGGTGCGATCGTACAGAAACCGAGGAGCGTTGATCCCGCCGTGAAGGTCACGAAATCCGGCGCGAGGGTCATGATGGCAAGCGAGGCAGTCTGGCCGATTGCGAAAAGCACCGTCAGGCGGCGGTTCGAATAGCGGTCCCCCAGCGGCAGAAGCAGGAGGATACCGACCGCGAGCGCCAGCTGGTTCAGAGCGGGGACGAGGCCGATCCGCGCCTCGCTCACACCGAAATGCGCGGCAACATCGCCGATGATCGGATGGATGTAATAGGCGTTGGCAGTCACGACGGCCGCAGCCACCGCAAGGAGATATTCCTGCGTGCGGCTCAGCCGCGCGGGTTCGCTCACGTCAGGAGACCGGCCTTGCGGGCCATGTCGATGACGCCTTGCGAGAGCCTTTCGGCCTGGTCTTCCTGGCAGAAGTGTCCGCACGGACTGAGCGTCTCGTGATCAAGCCCCTTGGCACCGGCAATACGCTCGATGAGGAACTTCTCGCTTCCCTTGGTGATCGGATCCTCGTCGCCGAAGAGCGTTAGGAATGGCTTGTCGAACGCCGCCAGATTGGGCCACGCCGCCTTGTTGTCCTCAACCCCGGGCATCCCGTCTTCGACCGGCACTAGCGCGGGGAAAGCGCGCGCCGCCGCCTTTGAGGGTTCGTCAGGGAAGGGCGCATCGTAGGCTGCGATCTCTGCTTCGGTGAGCGGTGTTTGGGTCGCCCTGTCGAGTAGCGGTCCGATCTTGAAGTCAGGCGAAGAGCGGGCGAATTCGCGCCATGCAAGGAAGGCGGGGGAGGGCGTTCCCCCGGCAGGCAGGAAGGTGTTGCTTGCTACCACGCAAGCGAAGAGATCGGGATCGTGCGCCACCATGCGCAGGCCGAGCAGGCCGCCCCAATCCTGACAGAACAGCGCCGCGGGTCGCGGCTCGACCTTGGAGCGCCATTGCTTGAGCCAGTCGACGTGGCGCTCGTAGGTGAAGAAGTCGATGTCGTCCGGCTTGTCGCTCTTGCCGAAACCGATGAGGTCGGGTGCGAGCACGCGGAAGCCTGCGTCGACGAGGACGGGGATCATCTTGCGATAGAGAAAAGACCAGCTCGGCTCGCCGTGGAAAAGCAGCACGGGCGGGGCGTCCTTGTCACCTTCGTCGACGTAGTGCTGGTTGGCGGTGAGGCCGTCGCCCAGATCGATCTCGATCCAGTTTTCAGCGAAGGGGTAATCCGGGATATCGGCAAAACGTTCTGCCGGTGTGCGAAGGATTTCCATGCCTTAATCTCCCCGATTGCGCGGGAGCGGCAAGGGACGAACCGATGCCGTACTCCCGTTTCTCTTTGCAACCTTTAGGGCGTCGGCTTGCTGCTGTCACCCAGCTTGCTGACCGGCACCGTCTCCTTGAAGGTATGGGTGACATAGGGGAAAGGAATCTCGATCCCTGCCTCGTCGAGCGCCGACTTGATGCCGCGCACGACCTTGTCCTTGCTCTCCCACCCTGAGCGCGGGGTGGAACCAGCCCACCAGCGGACCAGGAAATCGACCGAGCTCGAATTGAACTCCTGCGCGAAGATATCGATGCCCTTGCTGGCGAGTACGTCGTCGATGCCCTCCACAGCGCGGCGGATGACAGTAGCGGCATGGTCGAGATTGGTGTCGTAGGACACGCCGACCACAACCTCGTGGCGGCGTTGGTCCTCGTCGGTGAAGATCTCGACAGGGTTCTTGAACAGGATCGAGTTGGGAACGACGGTGAGTTCACCCGAGAGTTTGCGGACATGTGTTTCGCGAAGGGTTATGTGCTCGACCTTGCCGGTGATGCCCTCGCACTCGATGATGTCGCCGATGCGCATCTTCTCGCGCAGCATGATCAGGATGCCGGCGAAGAAGTTTTCGAAGATATCCTGGAAAGCGAAGCCGATCGCGACAGCGCCGATGCCGAGCCCTGCCAACAGACTGGCGGGCGTCAAATCCGGCATCACCACGACTGCCGCAACGAACAGTCCGATGATCCATATGGTCAGCCTGACAGCGGTATCGACGAGGTTCTTAAGGCTGGCGCGGATTTCGGTGCGCCCGACGATCATGTCCGAGATCTTCACCGCGAAACGCGCGACGATCCACGTGATGATGACGATGAACAGCGCGATGGCGAGGCTGGGAAGGCTTTCGACGAAGCCTTCGGCCATTTCCTGCAGCTGGGCGCGCAGAGTTTCGATGTAATTCACACGAGGCTCCCTTTGCGGGGCAACGGTGTGCACCGCAACGGGTTCCGAAATCGCAGAAAATCGCGCTTAGCGGCGATTAACCGTGTCCGTGTTCCTTGCGCGCGATCTCGTGCAGCCAGTCGGCGTGGCGGGGGGCTTTCTTCGTCTCGCTCCATTCGTCGAGCATCAGCGGCGCAACGCGCTTGAGCTCGGCATACTGTTCTTCGGTGCCGATGTCGGCCGCGAGTTCGACGCGGTGTCCATTGGGATCAAAGAAGTAGATCGACTTGAAGATGCCGTGATGGGTCGGACCGAGGACGTCGATGCCAAGGCCCTCGATGTGTTCCTTGGCCGCGAGCAGTTCTTCCTCGCTGCCAACGCGGAAGGCGAGGTGCTGGACCCAGGCCGGCGTATTCTCGTCGCGGCCCATGTCCTTCTGGTTGGGCAGTTCGAAGAAGGCGAGAATGTTGCCGTTACCTGCGTCGAGGAAGACGTGCATGTAGGGATCATAGGCGCCGGTCGAGGGAACATGGTCCTCCGCAAATGCGGTGGTGTAATCCATGCCGAGGACCTTGCCGTACCATTCGACGGTCTCTTTCGCGTCCTTGCAGCGATAGGCGGCGTGGTGGACGCCGCCCAGCTTCACGGGATGTTCGGCAACGTCGCTCATTCGGCAGGCTCCTTGTCAGCTACTTCGAGCACGCCGCGCTTGATCTGGTCGCGTTCCATGCTCTCGAAGAGCGCCTTGAAGTTGCCTTCGCCGAAGCCCTCGTCGCCCTTGCGCTGGATGAATTCGAAGAACACCGGTCCGACCTGAGCTTCTGCGAAGATCTGCAGGAGCAGGCGCGGCTGACCGCCTTCGGTCGTGCCGTCGAGGAGGATGCCGCGCATCTGGAGCTCGCCCACCGGCTCGCCGTGACCCGGGAGACGCTCGTCGAGCATTTCGTAATAGGTTTCGGGCGGTGCGGTCATGAAGGGAACGCCCAGGTCCTTGAGATTGTCCCAGCACTGCACGAGATCATCGCAGATAAGCGCGATGTGCTGGATACCTTCGCCGTTGAATTCGCGCAGGAACTCTTCGATCTGGCCCTTGCCGCCTTCGCCTTCTTCATTGAGCGGAATGCGGATCTTGCCGTCGGGTGCGGTCAGCGCCTTCGAGGTGAGGCCGGTATACTCGCCCTTGATGTCGAAGAAGCGGATTTCGCGGAAGTTGAAGAGCGTCTCGTAGTAGTCCGCCCAGTACTTCATGCGGCCGTTGTAGACGTTGTGCGTGAGGTGATCGATGACGTTGAAGCCAGCGCCCTTCGGCCATTTTTCGACGCCGTCGAGATATTCGAAGTCGATGTCGTAGATCGACAGGCCTTCGCCGTCTTCGTCGGCATAGCGGTCGATCAGGTAGACGATCGCACCGCCGATGCCGCGGATGGCGGGAATGCGCAGTTCCATCGGGCCGGTTTCGACAGCGACAGGTTCTGCGCCACGCTCGAGCAGCTCGTCATAGGCCTTCCTTGCGTCACGGACGCGGAAGCCCATGCCGCACGCCGAGGGGCCATGTTCGCGAGCGAAGTACCATGCTGCGCTGCGCGGTTCGTAGTTGAGGATGAGGTTGATGCTGCCCTGGCGCCACAGGTCGACGTCCTTCGAGCGGTGCGTCGCGACCTGCGTGAAGCCCATCGCCTTGAACACGGGTTCGATCACGCCCTTCTCGGGTGCGCAGAATTCTACGAATTCGAAGCCGTCGAGGCCGATGGGGTTTTCGAAAAGGTCGGGCATGGAATTCCTCTGTCCGCTAGATAGTTTCAATGGAAACCAAATAGGCGGCGAGCGCCTGTCTGTCAACAAACCAACCTAGTGAATGCGTTGGGGGTTCCGCTTTTGTCCTTGCGCCCAAAGGTTAACTGTGATTCTGTGCGTTTTATGAGGCGGCAGGGCAGACTCGATCTCGGACGTAAACGGAAGACGACGCAGAATGCGGCGCTTGCGGTCCTGCTCGTGCTTGGCGGCCTCGCGATTGCCGGTCCTTCGGGTCTTCTTGCATGGAGCGAGAACCTGCGTCTTCTCGACCAGCGTGAAGCCCAGCTCGAAGCGCTCCAGAAGGAACGGGCTGCGCTAGAAAACAAGGTCCAGCTGCTGCATCCCGATCACGCCGACCCCGATATGGTCGGTGAATTGCTGCGCAGCCAGCTCAATGTCGTCCACCCGGACGAAGTCGTGATCAAGCTCGACGACTGAAGGTCTCCGGTCAGCCGGAACCCCTCATTTCCGTAAGGTTTTCGTATGCAGACGCTGCGCCCCGTTGCGCTGCCTGCGAGGCTGTGCCTATAGGCGCGGGCAGAGAGAATTCCCCGATAGGAAAAGGGACAAGCATTTTGGCCAAGGCCCCCAAGAACAAGACCCCCCGAAGCCCCGCGGAAAACCCGGACTTCGCGCTCCATTCGCTTCAGGAAGAGTTCGAGAAGAACAAGCGCTTCGATGCGTCGAAGGAGCAGATGCAGGACTTTTACGAGCAGATGCTGCTCATCCGCCGTTTCGAAGAGCGCGCCGGACAGCTTTACGGCCTCGGCCTGATCGGGGGTTTCTGCCACCTCTACATCGGACAGGAAGCGGTCGCAGTAGGCCTGCAATCCGCGCTGACCGAGAAGCTCGACAGCGTGATCACCGGCTATCGCGACCATGGCCACATGCTCGCCTACGGCATCGATCCCAAGGTCATCATGGCCGAGCTCACGGGCCGCGAAGCCGGTATCTCGAAGGGCAAGGGCGGGTCGATGCACATGTTCTCGACCGAGCATAAGTTCTACGGCGGCCACGGTATCGTCGGCGCGCAGGTCGCGCTTGGTGGCGGTCTGGCGCTCGCCCACCAGTACAACGAAGACGGCGGCCTGTGCCTTGCCTATTTCGGTGACGGCGCAGCCAACCAGGGCCAGGTCTACGAGACCTTCAACATGGCCGCCCTCTGGAAGCTTCCGATCGTCTTCGTGATCGAGAACAACCAGTATGCCATGGGTACGGCGGTCAGCCGTTCCTCGGCAGAAACCGAATTCTACCGTCGCGGGACCGCGTTCCGCATCCCGGGCATGAAGGTCAACGGAATGGACGTGCTCGAAGTGCGCCAGGCTGCCGAGATCGCCTTCAAGCACGTGCGTGAGGGCAGGGGCCCTGTTCTCATGGAATGCGAGACCTATCGCTATCGCGGACACTCGATGTCCGACCCGGCGAAGTACCGCACCCGCGAGGAAGTGCAGGACATGCGCGAGCATCGCGACCCGATCGAAGGATTGAAGAAGACCCTGATCGAACAGGGCAGCAGCGAGGACGATTTGAAAGCCATCGACAAGGACATCCGCAAGGTGGTGAGCGAGGCCGCAGACTTCGCCGAAAACTCGCCCGAGCCGGATCCGAGCGAACTCTACACCGATGTCCTGGTGGAGGAGTACTGAGCCATGGCTATCGAACTCAAGATGCCCGCGCTGTCGCCCACCATGGAGGAGGGCACACTCGCCAAGTGGCTCAAGCAGGAAGGTGACGAGATCGTCGCCGGTGACATCATTGCCGAGATCGAGACCGACAAGGCGACGATGGAATTCGAAGCTGTCGACGAAGGCACGCTCGGCAAGATCCTCGTGGCCGAAGGCACGGAAAACGTGAAGGTCGGTACCGTTATCGCGATGCTGGCGGGCGAGGGCGAGGATGTCTCTGCCGCTGCCGAAGCCGCTCCGGTCGAAGACGTACCGGGTGAGGGCAAGGACGTGGGCCGTCCCGAAAGCTCGGGCGAGGGCAGCGAAGCGGAAATCGCCAAACCGGCCAAGAAAACGGGTGTGAAGGATCCCGAGATTCCGCATGGCACCAACATGCAGACCATTACCGTCCGCGAGGCACTGCGCGACGGCATGGCCGAGGAAATGCGCCGCGACGAGCGCGTCTTCGTGATGGGCGAGGAAGTCGCCCAGTACCAGGGTGCTTACAAGGTCACTCAGGGGCTGCTCGACGAGTTCGGCCCCAAGCGCGTGATCGATACGCCGATCACCGAGTACGGTTTTGCCGGCATCGGCACGGGCGCGGCAATGGGCGGCCTACGCCCGATCGTCGAGTTCATGACCTTCAACTTCGCCATGCAGGCGATCGACCACATCATCAACTCGGCCGCCAAGACCAACTACATGTCGGGCGGCCAGATGCGCTGTCCGGTCGTGTTCCGCGGTCCCAATGCAGCCGCAAGCCGCGTCGGCGCGCAGCACAGCCAGAACTACGGTCCTTGGTACGCGAGCGTCCCCGGCCTGATCGTGATCGCGCCCTATGACGCGTCGGATGCCAAGGGCTTGATGAAGGCAGCGATCCGCTGCGAAGACCCTGTCGTCTTCCTCGAGAACGAGCTCGTCTACGGCCGCAGCTTCGAACTTCCCGAGCTCGACGACCACGTGCTCCCGATCGGCAAGGCCCGCATCATGCGCGAAGGTTCGGACGTTACGATCGTCGCCTATTCGATCGCGGTCGGTCTTGCGCTCGAAGCAGCCGAGGAGCTGGCGGGCGAGGGCATCGATGCCGAAGTGATCGACCTGCGCACGCTGCGCCCGCTCGACAAGGAGACGGTGCTCGAAAGCCTCAAGAAGACCAATCGCATGGTCATCGCAGAAGAAGGCTGGCCGACCTGCTCGATCGCGTCGGAAATCGTCGCGATCTGCATGGAGGAAGGCTTCGACCACCTCGATGCGCCGGTCACCCGCGTTTGCGACGAGGACGTGCCGCTGCCTTATGCAGCGAACCTCGAGAAGCTTGCGCTGATTGACACTCCGAAAATCGTGAAGGCCGTCAAGAGCGTCTGTTACCGCGACTAAATCGAAGAAAGCCGGGCCCGGGATGACGGGTCCGGCTTTCTTTTTGGCATTGGCCGGGTTGTCGGCCTATGCAAGCAGCTGTCAGTTGGTGTGGCCGTAACAGTTGCCCGCTTCGGCGCAATCGCCTTCGACGGGATCGGTCGTTTCGCCATCACCACCGCCAGTTCCATCGTCGATGCCGCCTTCGCCGAACCCGGTGCCGTCGTCGACTGTACCGTCGAGTTCTGATCCGTCTTCGCTGTTGTCGACCTCATCGATCAGGAAGATTGGGCGGGTGAACGACACGTCGAACTTGTCTACCCCAAGGAACGATACAACGGACATGACCTCGTAAGTCGTGGTCAACGTAAGTTCGGTCGCACCCTCGATCCGCTGTGTCGTAGCGGTTTCGACGTCGATCGTGAATTTTGTGGGGTCCAAGCCATGGCTGCCGGCTCGCGCCCTACCATCATCCTCGATCTGCGTATGCGTGAGCTCATTGCTGATCTGGTATTCTACCAGCGTGTAACGCGATGTCTCGGCCGACAGATTGCGCAGCGAATTGTACGTCATCATGCTCATTCCGGCCTGGAGCACGCCGAGGAAACTCCCGAAAATCACCGGGAGGAGAAGGGCGAATTCGACGACCGTTGCGCCGCTCTCGTCGTTGCGAAGGCGTTTCATCATAGCCGTTATCCCACTTGTACCATGCGGACGAAATTGAACCGGAGCGGTTTGGCTCCGGAGATGGTGGACCAAGCCGAAGTGTAGTCCTCGACGATCTCGATACGGATGAAGCGTGCGTAGGGACCGGTGCCGCAGAGATCCGAGTCCGCGACGTAATCGGCGTCCGTGCCGCAACGATAGCTTTCCGTGATGGATACATGATCGGTGTCCAGACCGGTCGAGGTTTGCAGAACCTCTTTCACTGCCTGTCGGGCCGAAGCATCGGTGGGCGCTGCGGCAAGTGCAATTTGCGAGGCTTCCGCCATGGCATTCTGGAGCTCGACCTGGCGCGCGAGCATCGTGCCGTAGTCGATCCCGCCAAGTGCCATGAGAAGCAGGACGGGGACCACGATTGCGGTTTCGATAACGACTGCGCCGTCTTCTTCCTTGCGGAAGCGGTTCTTAATCGCCTTGATCATGCCACTAGCCTCACAGAAATGGTGGTGCCGCCGATTTCGAACGAGGTGACATTCGTCGGCAGGCAAAGGCTCTGAATCGTGTTGTTACCGGTCAACTCGATCGTGCCGGCCGCAAGCATCATGCAGCTTCCGCCGACGGACGAGTTGCCGTTAAACTGGGCATGCCGGTTCGGCATGTAGAGAATGCCGTCGAATACCACGTTGGCTCCGCCGTTGATCGCGATGTCCGCTGTGGATTCCGGATCGTAGACGATCATGCCGTTCATAACTTCGGCATCTTCCGCAGACACGGAATACTCGTTCACGAGCTGGTCGTAGGTAATGCCGGTAAAGTTGACGATCGACTGGGAATTCAGCTTCATCCGCTCGGTGCCTTCGCCGGTGAAGACGAAAAGCACGTTGTTGCCCTGCACTATGTGGTTCTGACCGAAATCGAGAACCCCGGTGATGACATAGACGCCCGGGTTGAAAGTGGTGTCACAACCGATCGTGATGTCCCCATAGGTACCCGGGAGCAAGCCATTCGCGGTGCCCGAAGTCGCAGTGGAGGTCCCGCTGTCGGGAACCACGTTCGAATAGAGCTTGGTTACGACCTCTTGGCGATACTCGTAGATATAGGCGTTCTTCTTGGCGGTGGAGGGCCAATTCTGGCCGGTGTAGACTTCACCGGTATCACTTACCGTCTCGTTGTAGCCCTCGGCCGGAGTATAGCTGAGGTCCTGGGCCAATGCCCTGACGGTCGTATCCGAATTGGTGTTCGACCCGCTCCCCGTATAGGTCACGACGGTTTTCGCGCTGCTCTGGTTTGAACCCTGGTAATAGGTGTAGGTAATCACCGTACGCGTTGCGACATCAGCAGTGGAGTCGCCGGCCACGATCGGCGTCGTCGTGGTCGTCGGACAAGAGTATGTTCGCGCATAGGGCGAATCCGGCGGCGTTACTCCATCGAAAGGATCGCTCAGGTTACTGATGAACTCGTGGATCGTGCCGTTTACGGCCAGGTCCTCATCGATACCGCCTGCGGCAATGAGGTCGGCCACGTCGATCAGCGTCGAACCATTCTTGCGGATTGCAGACACGGAGTTGGACAATGCGCCCACACCGCAGGTCACGTCACCGGTAAGCGACCCCCCGATGACGAAGGCATCGTCAGCGTCCGGATCGAGTGCGAGCAGGCAAGTGGTATAGTTGGTCGCCGCCTGATAGCTGGCCTGCGCCCTGACATTCACAGTCGCCTGGTTCTTCCAGAAAATCGAAGTGAAAGGCAGTGCCTTGGTGTAGGTAGCCGTGGCGACAACGGTATTTCCCGTGCCTCCATTCCAGTCTTCATACCCGATGGTCGGGTCGGCTACCTGGCCCTTGAGGTAGGACAGGTTCGAATTGAACTCGAGCTTCGAGAGCGCGACGTAGTTGTCCCTCTGCTCCGGTTCGGCACTGGCCCAGGCACCGGCCAGCGCAGCCTGGTCGGTCGCGAATTGCAGTTCGCGCTTCCACACGTACCACTGCGCCACGTCGATCGCCATTCCCGAGCTGCCGATGAGGATAGGCATCCCCAATGCAGTCAGCAGCATCGCGTTACCGCTGGTATCGCCTTTGAGCCGACGCATCAGCTTGTTCAGTCGCTTAAGTGCCATAGTGCCCCCGAGCAGGATTCATTGCAGCTTCCGCAATTAAGGCGGAAATCCTGCGGCAACATGGAGGGGAACAGTTAACTTCCGGTTTCCTTGGAGAATTAACAGGCGTTCTGCTTGACAGGGCGGGCTGCCTGATCGGATGCGGGAAAGCATGGATAACGCCGCTAACGAGCAATTGGGCGATTGGGAGAGTTTGGTGGTGGGCAATGCCCGCCCCGGATTGCGCGATCCGCTGCGCGACCTGTTGCTTGTCGACCGGTTGCTTGCCCGCATAGTCCTGACTGCGAACGAACCTGCACTTGCGCAGATACGGCTTGCATGGTGGCGCGAAGAACTGACCCGTGAGCGGGAGGGGTTGGGGGCACCGCCCGACCCGCTGCTTGCATCCTTGCTGGAGAGCTGGCCCTCCGAGCGCAAGGTCCTGGCATCTTTGGCGGACGGTTGGGAAACGCTGCTCCCCGAGGACGAGGACAGCGCCTTCGAGGCTGGTGGGCTTGCTGGGGCGAGGGGCGAGGCATTTGCGGCGCTGGCGACCATAAGCGGATCTGCCGATGCTGCTTCCGATGCAGCCCGTCACGGCCAAGCCTGGGCGCATGCCGAGCTGGTTCTCATTGGTGGAAGTAAAGAGAGCGCGCTCTTGAGCGAGGGATTGCGCGTCGCCGAAGAATTGCCGCGTTTGCCGGCAGGGCTTCGCCCGCTGGCCATGATCGGCGGGCTGTCACGCCGTTCTCTCAAGCGTGGCGGCAAGCCGCTTTTCGGTGACCGCCTCAGTCCCTTTGCTGCATTAAGGCTTGGAATTTTCGGTACTTAGACCTAGGCAGGCACCCTGCAAGAGGGGAACTTGCCGATGAGCCGCATAGTCCTTGGGTGCATCCTGACACTGGTTGCCGCAGGCATCGGCCTGTTCTGGTGGCAGGGCCCGGCGGAAGTCGAGGCTGCTGCTCCTCCGCCGTCGCTGATCTCGCTGGCAGGCGAAGCACCTGATCCCGAAAACCTCCCCACGGTCGATCCCGGTGACCTCGAAGGCCCGGCGCCGCCCGAGGCGAGCGAGCTGACCAAGGAACAGCGCCGCTTCTTCCGCTACGACCGAAACCGTGACTGGCGGATCACGCGCAGCGAGATGCTCTCGACGCGAAGCGATGCCTTCCGCAAGCTCGACAAGGACGGCAACAACCTCCTCACCTTCGAGGAATGGGCGGTGACGACGGTCGAGAAATTCGAGGGCGCGGATGCCAATGGCGACCGCGAACTGTCGCCCGGTGAATTTGCGACCACGAAGCCCAAGCGGACTAGGACCAGGCGCTGCAATTGCTGATCAGGCGGGCACCGCCTCGAGCGTATCGAGCCATTCCCCGAATTCCTGTTTTGCGCGCGAGGTATAAGCTTCCTTGCGCTGCTTCTTCTTCACATCGTGAAGCGGCGGGAAAAGGCCGAAATTGACGTTCATGGGCTGGAAGGTGTCCGCTTCTGCATCGCCCGTGATGTGCGATAGCAGCGCACCGAATGCCGTGGTGCGCGGCGGAGGCGTCCAGTCGCGCCCGGCCAGCTCGCTCGCTGCCATCATGCCTGCCATCAGGCCGACGGCGGAACTCTCGACATAGCCCTCGCAGCCGGTGATCTGCCCGGCGAAACGGATGTGTTCGCCACCGCGGAGGCGCAGCTGGCGGTCGAGCACCAGCGGCGAGTTGATGAAGGTGTTGCGGTGGAGCCCGCCGAGACGCGCGAACTCGGCGTTCTCGAGGCCCGGGATCGTACGGAAAAGCTCGACCTGCGCGCCATACTTCAGCTTCGTCTGGAAGCCGACCATGTTCCACAGTGTGCCCAGCTTGTTGTCCTGCCTCAGCTGGACGACCGCATAGGGCCAGCGGCCCTGCGGGTGTTCTTCGGTGGTGTCATAGGGGTTGTCGAGGCCGACGCCTTTCATCGGGCCATAGCGCAAGGTCTCGACGCCGCGCGAGGCCATTACCTCGATCGGCATGCAGCCGTCGAAGTAGGGGGTGTCGGCTTCCCACTCGCGGAATTCGGTTTTTTCGCCGTCTATCAATCCCTGGTGGAAGGCGAGATACTGCTCCTTGGTCATCGGGCAGTTGATGTAGTCGCCATCCTCGTTCGAGGCCTCGGTGCGCTTGTTCCAACGGCTCTGGATCCAGCATTTCGACATGTCGATGCTGTCGCGGTGCACGATCGGCGCGATTGCGTCGAAAAATGCGAGGCGATCCTGGCCGGTCGCGCTGACAATGCTCTCGGCAAGCGACTGCGCGGTCAGCGGGCCGGTGGCGACGATCGCCGGGCCGTCCGAGGGGAGGGCATCGACCCGCTCGCGCACGACCGTGACATTGGGATGTTCCTCGAGGGTCCGCTGGACTTCGGCCGAGAAAACGTCGCGATCCACCGCCATGGCGGAACCGGCCGGAACGCGTGCCTTTTCGCCGGCGCGCATCACGATGCTGTCGAGGCGGCGCATTTCGTGATGGAGGAGGCCGACGGCGTTCTTGTCGCTGTCATCGGAGCGGAAGCTGTTCGAGCAGACGAGTTCCGCCAGGCCGTCGGTCTGGTGAGCAGGGGTCGTCTCGCCGCTGCCACGCATTTCCGAGAGGCGCACCTTGAACCCTCGCCGCGCAAGCTGCCACGCTGCCTCGCTTCCGGCGAGGCCGCCGCCGATGATCTGGATGTCGTGTGTCATTGCGAGGGCCATCTAGTCGTGTGCGTGGCGGCTTGCAACGCTGCGGCAATTGCGCGATGCGCATCCGCCTATCGAGGGGAATAGACGAAATGCCCAAGCGCGCCCTGGTCGAGCATCGGCCTTACCTGGTTCTGAGCCTCCTTTTCGCCATCACCTATTTCTTCGTGATGGACGGAAAGGTCGGCGGCAGCTGGCTCGCATTGTGGAAGGGTGCGGGCGTGGGTTTCCTTGCCGTCTATGCGGCACACCGAGGTGTAGGCCGTGATGGCGCGCTCATTGCGATTGTTATGGCGCTGGGTGCATTGGCCGACGTGGTTCTCGAATTTAGCTTCATTATCGGCGGAGCGATTTTCGCGCTGGGCCATCTGGTTGCGATATGGCTCTACATGTCGAACCGCAGGCCGAGCACCACCGGCAGCCAGAAAATGGCCGGCATTGCGCTCCTGTTCGGAACGCCGATCCTTGCGGCGCTGCTGACCTATCCACTCGAGAACTGGGCTCTCGTGGCGCTCTACGCGCTCGTGGTCGGAGCGATGGGCGGGGCTGCATGGACCAGCAGTTTTCCGCGATACCGGGTTGGTGTTGGCGCAGTTCTTTTCGTGGTGAGCGACCTCATCATTTTCGCTCGCGAATCCGGCCAATTGCCGGGCGAGATCGCCGAATGGCTGGTCTGGCCGCTGTATTTTGCAGGACAATTCCTCATTGCGACGGGAGTCGTGCAGACCATTCGGGGTAAGTCAGAGGCATAATTGCCTGACTGCCGCGACAGGAGCATACCCCCGCTGCCGAGTTCCTTCGGGCCGCGTTTAGCAAAACGGAGGAGAGACCATGAAGAAACTGGCAATAGCGCTCGCCGCGAGCGCGCTCGTGACAGCCGCGCCGATTTCGGCGGGAGAGGTCAACGGAAACGGCGGCTTCGTTCCCGGCGGAGTGAACGGAGCCTCGGAGTGCTCATACTCCGGGCTTAACGACGATCTGAGCGATGGACTGGGCTTTACGCAGACGTTTGCAGCGGTCTTCCGCCTGTTCGGGCTGCATCCGCGTTTCTTCAATCCCGGTGAATTCTGCCGCGGTTAGCGCGTGAAGGTGTGCCGGAGGCCTGTTTCAAGCGGCCTCCGGCCTGCCGTCACTTCGTCCAGGCCGCAATCGTCGTGCGGTGCAATTCTCGGCGATGGCCTTCGTATCCGCCGGTCGCCTTGTGCAGGACCGAGCGGTTATCCCACATCACGAGCATGTCGTTTTCCCAACGGTGGCGGTAGGTGAATTCCTCGCGCCCCTGCCAGGCGGCCAGTTCGGTGAGGAGTGCGAAAGCTTCCTGGGCTTCCATCCCCTCGATACCGATGATGTACCCGAGCGTTGAGTAGAGACATTCCTCGCCCGTCTCCGGGTGTTGCTGGACGAGAGGGTGGGTCCGTGTTTCGCGAGCGCTTTCGTCCGGACGGATCGCCATGGAACGCCCCTTGTCGCGTTCGCCGTAGGTTCCTTCGGGAGCATAGGCGAGCTGTGCGCTATGGATTGCGGTGAGCGAGCGGAGGTAATCCCTGCGCTCTTCCGGAAGCGCCGCGAAAGCGGCTGCCTGGTCCGCGAACAGCGTATCGCCACCGGTAGGCGGTATATCGACCGCCATAAGGCAGGTGCCTGCAGGGGGATGCTCGAGGAAGCTCCAGTCGCTGTGCCAGTTTTCGGCGAAGAGCGGGGAGGTTTCCTCGGCCTCGCGCAGGATCGCAGCGATATGCTGGCGCCCTTCGATGGGCGCGAAGAACGGATCCTCCCCGAAGCCGCCCATGGCGAGTGTAAATGCCTCGAGGGCATCGTCGTCCATTGACTGACCGGGGAAGGCGAGCACCTTGTGCCTTAGCCAAATCTGCCGGATTTCGGCCGCAAGGTCCTCGGCAACCGGCTCCGAAAGGTCGAGTCCGGTCACGCGCGCACCGCACGCCTGACCGGAGGGCTCGACCTTCAAAGTCATCCACCCGGCTCGTCGTCGATGTTCTTGTCGGAGTGTTTGGTAGTGTAGGGCTCGGTCTTCTCGAGGCCGCCGCGCGCGGCGATCTCGTCCTGCACCAGTTCTTCCGCTTCGTTCTCCGGTTCCTCGGTCTCGTCAATCAATGCTGCCCCGACAATTTGCTCACCTTTGGCGACATTGAAGATGCGGACACCCGACGAACCGCGGCCGGATACCGAGAAACCTTCGTGGCTCTCGAAACCGCCTTCGATCATGTGACGGAACTGGATCGGCAGGCGGATCAGCTTGGCCTGGTCGGTCACCAGCATGAGCTGCGAACCGTGCTTGACCGGGAAGCTTGCCACCACCGGACCGTTGCGATCGGGATTGCTGGAGGGCTCACCGATATTGGTAAGGCCCATGCCGCCGCGGCCGATCGTCCGGTACTCATAAGCGGACGAGATCTTGCCGTAGCCATTGGCGGTCAGCGTGAGGATGAACTCCTCGCCTTCGGCCATTTCCTCGACCTTCGCTGCGTCCAGCGTGGCTTCGTTCTCGTTGTTCTTCCACTCGGCGGCACGCAGGTAGGCATCGCGCACTTCGGTGTCGCGCTCGCCCGCGTCGAGGATTGCCATCGAGACAACCTTCTGGCCTTCCTTGAGTTTCATACCGCGCACGCCGATACCGGTGCGGCTCTTGGTTTCGCGCGCATCGGTGGCGGAGAAACGGATCGCCTTGCCGGAGTTGGAAGCGAGGAAGATCTCCTGCTCTTCGGTCAGCAATTCGACGCCGATCAGGCGGTCCCCGCTGCCATCAACGAAGCCCATGGCGTATTTGCCGTTGCTGGGCACGTTGGTGAAGGCATCCATCGAGTTGCGGCGAACCATGCCCTGCTCGGTCGCGAAGACGATGTTGAGGTTTGCCCATTCCGCCTCGTCCTCGGGGAGGGCGAGCACGTTTGTGACTCGCTCCTCGTCGCCGAGCGGTAGAAGGTTGACCATCGGACGGCCCTTGGTCTGCGGGCCGCCTTCGGGCAGCTTCCAGACCTTCATCCGGTACACGCGACCGGTATTCGTGAAGAACAACACAGGGTTGTGCGTCGAAGTTACGAACATTTCGACAACGGCATCTTCGTCCTTCGTCGCCATGCCGGAGCGGCCCTTGCCGCCGCGAGCCTGCGCACGAAAGGCATCGAGCGGGGTGCGCTTGATATAGCCGCCGTGAGTGACGGTGACGACCATCTCCTCGCGCTCGATCAAGTCCTCGTCCTCGATTCCGTCCCATGCGGGAGCGATCTCGGAGACGCGCGGCGTGGCGTAGGCGGCCTTGATCTCTTCGAGTTCACCGCGCATCACGCCGTAAAGCTTTACGCGGTCGGCGAGGATCGAGAGATATTCCTCGATGGACAGCGAGAGCTCTTTCAGCTCGTCGCCGATTTCGTCACGGCCAAGTGCGGTCAGGCGGTGCAGGCGCAGGTCGAGAATTGCCTTCACCTGCCGTTCGGACAGGCGATAGGTGCCGCCTTCCTGTTCGGCATTGGGTTCGATCGCTTCGACAAGCGCGATATACTTCGCGATGTCGCCGATCGGCCATTCCTTGGCGAGCAGCCGGGCACGGGCCTCGGCCGGCGTCGGAGCGCCGCGGATCATCGCCACGACTTCGTCGAGGTTCGAAACCGCGACCACGAGACCGAGCAAGATGTGCGCACGGTCACGGGCCTTGTTCAGTTCGAACTTGGTCCGGCGGGTGATAACTTCCTCGCGGAAGGATATGAACGCCTGGATGAATTCGCGCAGCGTCAGGACTTCGGGGCGGCCGCCGCTGATGGCCAGCATGTTGGCCGGGAAACTCGCCTGTGCGGGCGTGTAACGCCAGATCTGGTTGAGCACGACCTCGGGTGAGGCATCGCGCTTGAGGTCCACGACCACGCGCACGCCCTGGCGCGAGGATTCGTCGCGAATGTCCGAGATGCCCTCGATCCGTTTGTCCTTCGCAGCCTCGGCGATCTTCTCGACAAGCCCGCTCTTGCCGACCTGGAAGGGGATCGATGTCAGCACGATCGACTTCCGGTCGCCGCGCTTTTCTTCGATTTCGTGGCGCGCACGCTGCAGGATCGAACCTCGGCCAGTGGTGTAGGCCGCACGGGCGCCCGACTTGCCGAGGATCAGAGGCGCGGTCGGAAAATCCGGTCCCGGGATGATCTCGAACAATTCCTCGCTCGTGATCGCGGGGTTGTCCATGTAGGCGAAACAGCCGTCGATCACCTCGCCGAGATTGTGGGGCGGGATGTTCGTTGCCATGCCGACTGCGATACCGCCTGCACCGTTTACGAGCAGGTTGGGGAAGCGGGCGGGAAGCACGGTCGGCTCGCGGCGCGAGCCGTCGTAGTTGTCGGCGAAATCGACCGTGTCCTTGTCGAGATCGTCGAGCAGCGAATTGGCTACACGGGCAAGACGCGCCTCGGTATAACGCATCGAGGCGGGCGGATCGGGATCCATCGAGCCGAAGTTACCCTGGCCGTCGATAAGCGGGACGCGCAGCGACCAGTCCTGGGTCATGCGGGCCAGAGCATCGTAGATCGCGGCGTCGCCGTGCGGGTGGTAGTTACCCATCACGTCGCCGACGATCTTGGCGCTCTTGCGGAACGGTCGCCCGGTAACGAAACCGCCTTCGTTACTGGCGAAAAGGATACGACGGTGAACAGGCTTCAGGCCGTCACGCACGTCGGGCAGCGCACGGCTCACGATCACGCTCATCGCGTAATCGAGATAGCTCGTCTTCATCTCGTCGACGATGTCGATACGGGTATATTCGTCGCCGCCGGGGGCAGGGGGATCGATCAGGTCGGTTTCGTCAGCCAAAACTCGGTATTTCCGTCTGTTGATACAGGTCAGTTATGATTGCAGATGAATGTAGGGTATGCAGGCCAGCGGCGCCACTGCGAACGGGGCCGACGGTAGCCAAACCGGGAGGTTTTCCACATATGGCTGCGCCCAAATGCGTCACTTTGGCTGAACGCGAGGGCGCGGCGTTATTCAATCGCCATTCAGCGGCTTTTCGCTACAAAAATTTGCAATGGGGACGCAGAAACGGCATTGGCGCCGTCGATGACGTATCAGAACGCATCAGGCGTTCCCGCTCCATCCACTCTTGGGAGTTTATTTGATGATTTTCACCCGTCTCAGCCGGGCCTCGCGCCCTTCTTCGGCGATTGCCATGGCTCTTGCTCTCGCAGTCGGCGGCACGCTTACCGCTACCGCGATCGAGCAGCCTGCCCACGCGCAGCGCGACAAGAAAAAGAAGGACGAGGCCAAGCCCGAATACTCGAAGGCTTTCCTCGAGGAATACACCAAGATCTCCGACATCCAGAAGTCGGAAGCACCGGACTACGCCGCTGCCAAGGCGCTGATCCCGGCGATGCTCGCGGAAGTTAAGTCGGACGATGAAAAGAACGCTGCCGGCGGCATGCTGTTCAACCTCGCCAACGACACCGGCGACGACCAGCTGCAGCTTCAGGGCATCGACCTCATGATCGAAAGCGGCAAGATCGATACCGCTCTCGTCGGCCAGCTCAGCTTTGCTGCATACCAGACGTACAACGGCATGGGCGACATCGCGAATGCTCGCGCTGCACTCGAGCGCGCGATCGCTGCGAACTACACGTTCAACGCCACGATGACCGACGGTAGCACGCAGGTCTTCGGTCCTGACCGCATGCATTACCTGATCGCCGACCTTTATCTAGAGAACGGCAATTACGCTGAAGGTATCGGTTATCTGACCGGCCTCATCGAAGCCAAGCATGCTGCGGGCGAGAAGGCTCCGGAAGTCTGGATCCGCCAGGGTCTCGCGAATGCCTACGAGAACAACCTGAACGCCGAGGCGGCCAAGTACGCTGCATTCCTCGTGCGCGACTATCCGACCGACGTTTCGTGGGGCGATGCCGTGATCATCACGCTGAACGGCAGCAACTACGAGAACCCCGAGATTCTCGACCTGCTGCGCCTGTCGCGTCGTACCGGTATCTACAACGACCAGCGTGTCCTTTCGGAATACGTCGAAGTGCTCGACCCGCGCCGTTACCCCGGTGAGGTTGTCGCAGTGATCGACGAAGGTTTCGCAAGTGGCGCTGCCGACCGTACCGATCCCTATCTGATCGAGACGCGCAAGGAAGCTTCGGGCCGTATCGCGGCCGACAAGGCGGACCTTCCGAACCTCGCATCGGACGCTCGTTCGAGCTCGGACCCGAAGACGGTCGTCGTCGCAGGCGACACCTTCCTCAGCTACGACCAGCCGGCCGAGGCAGAGGAATTCTACGCCAAGGCGCTGACCATGGCCGGTGTCGACACCCAGATGGTGCTCACGCGCCTCGGTATCGCACAGTTCGACCAGGGCAAGTATGCCGAAGCTATCGAGACCTTCGGCAAGGTTGACGGCAAGCGCGCTCCGGTTGCGAACCTCTGGGCCATCTATGCTGCCCAGAAGAGCGGCGCATAAGCCAGATCTGACAGATCGAAATCAGCGGCGCGGGTCCCACGGGATCCGCGCCGTTTTCTTGTTCAGCGCAGGCGCTTGACCCAGAGCGTGTTGTCGCGGCGTTCGACCTTGAACTGGTCGAGCGACTGGAACAGGTCCGACAGGCGTTTGAAGCCATAGTTCCGGACGTCGAAGCTGGACCGGTTACCGGCGAGGCTTCCGACCTCTCCCATCTGAGCAAACCCTTCGTCGTCGCGGTTGGCGGCTTTCCACGCAGTACCGAGAAGCTCGACGAGTTCATCGTCGATGGTAGCCTTGACCTTGCCGTTGTTCGACTTCGACTGGGAGGGTTCGTCCGACGCACCGGCAATCAGGGCATCGATATCGATGAACCTCGTGCAGGCGCTCTTGAAAGCGTCAGGCGTCTTCTTCTCACCAAAGCCGTAGACGATCAGGCCGTCCTGCCTCAGCCGCGTGGCAAGGGGCGCAAAGTCGCTGTCGGAGCTCATGATGCCGAAGCCATCCACCTTGCCCTGGTAGAGCAGGTCGATCGCATCGATCGTCATGGCCATGTCGGTGGCGTTCTTGCCCGCAGTCAGGTCGAACTGCTGCTGGGGGAGGATGCCGAACTTGTGGGAGATCTTGTCCCACTTCGAAAGATTGGTCTTGGCGAAGTTGCCATAGGCCCGCTTGATGTTGACCTGGCCCAGTTCGGCCATGACGGTCAGGACGGGATCGATGCCCTGCGGCTTGATGTTGTCCGCGTCGATCAACAGGGCGATGTTTTTCAGTTCTTTTTCTGCCATGCGCGTCCACATGGGCCGCGCACGTCAGGAGCGCAAGTCACTCTGCCGGTTCGAATTCCCCGGTTTTCTCGTTTCGCACGTGAAGCACACCATCCGAGATCGCGAAAAAAGCGCCCCGCAGCTTGAGTTCGCCGCTTGCTTCCTTTTCACGAACGCACGGAAAGGTCCGCAAATTCTCGATGCTCACACCGACAGCAGCCATTTCCATGGCGCGTTCGGCCTCGCGACTTTCGGTGCCGTATTTCTGCGCAACCGGTTCGCGGGCCTCGTCGAGGAGGTGCACCCAATTCGCGACGAAACCGCCTTCGCCGAGCGGATTGCCATGCAGGTCTTGGGTTAGTGCGGCCTTGCACCCCCCGCACATCCCGTGCCCCATAACGACAATCTGGCGCACCTTCAGAAACTGGACCGCGAATTCGAGTGCCGCCGACACGCCATGCTGTCCCGGCGATGTCTCGAACGGGGGGACCAGTGCGGCCACGTTGCGGACTACGAAAATTTCACCCGGATCGACATCGAAAATCTGCGCGGGATCGACCCGGCTGTCGGAACAGCCGATAATCATCAGCTTTGGACTTTGGCCTTTGCTGACGAGGTCGTCATAGCGGGCTTTCTGGCGTGGGTATCCTTCCTTGCGGAAGCGACGATAGCCCTGAAGTAGCTCGGCAAACTCGGGCATCAGAAACGCTCTCCGCGGATGACTTCAACATCCCACATAGTCAGGAGCAATCCGTGAGATGTCAGTATGGGAGCAAGTGCCTGGGCCAAGGCTTGCGAGTTCTCTTGCGACGCGATGGTTACCACCAGATTCTTGTCCGTTCCCATGACGCGTTCTTCGCGCCAACGGCCCTCGCGCCCCCGGCCTGAAGAAACGGGAAGTACCGTCCACCCCGTAATGCCGACCTCATCGATGATGGAGGTCACGCGCTTTACCTGCGCCTGGTCGGCAAGGATTTCGATACGCTTGCGGATAACTGTTTCGATCATGGGGTCACGGCTCCTGCGCCGGTCAGCGTCGCGGCAAGGGCTCCGATCAGGCCGATGTTCAGCAACACGTTGAAGGGGAAGGTGATGCTCAGCGACATCGTCAGGTAAATGCCCGGATCAGCTTCGGGCAGGGCGAGGCGCATGGCCGCTGGTACGGCGATATAACTAGCGCTCGCACACAGCACGCCGAGCGCGGCTGCGGAACCGGTATCGAGCCCAATCGAGACACCGAGGACGGTGCCGATGGCGCCGTTCACCAGCGGCAGCACGATGGCGATGGCGACCAGCCGCCAGGTCAGAGAACGCGCATCGAGAATACGTCGCGCCGCGATAAGACCCATATCCAGCAGGAACAGGCAGAGGATGCCCTTGAAGAGCCCATCGAAGAACGGTTTCACATCGGCGAAGCCTTCGGGACCCGCGATCATGCCGATGATGAATGCGCCCAACAGCAGGACAACCGAAGGATTGAGAAGCACCTCGTGGGCCAGTTCCTTGCGGCTCTGTCCCTCTTCCGAACCGAGACCGCGAGCCAACAGAAGACCAGCAAGGATCGCCGGGCTTTCCATGGATGCCATCACGGCGACCATGTACCCCTGAGGCGGATTGCCCTGAATAGTGTAGATCTCGACAGCGGTGACGAATGTGACGACGCTGATCGAACCATAATGCGCTGCTACCGCGCCGGCATTGATTCGGCTGAGCCGCCCGAAGCCCTTGAGCACCCAGTAAGCGTAGATCGGCATAACAAAACCCGCGCCGATGCCGGCTGCGAGTGCGGCAAGCACCGTGCCGTCGAGGCCGGATTCGGCGACCTCGATGCCACCTTTCAGGCCGATCGCCGCCATGAGGTAGAGGGACATGCCCTTCGCGATGGCTTCGGGTATTGCAAGATCGGACCGTGCGAATGCCGCCAAGAGTCCGAGAACGAAAAACAAGATGACCGGAGAGGTCAGCGCTTGGATGCCCATCGTTTCCATAGCGCGCCGCGTAATCCCAGCTTCGCGAAAGAGCAAGCTGCACCATTGCAGACATACTCGCCTTTCCCTAGATGGGCCGCGCAATGAACGACCTTTCCTCCCCTCCGAAGCCCGAAGGCGAACAGCCCAAGCGGCAGCGCAAGCCCGACTGGATCCGCGTCAAGGCTCCGGTCAGCAAGGGCTATCACGAGACGCGCAAGCTGATGCGCGACCTCTCGCTCAATACGGTGTGCGAGGAAGCGGCCTGTCCGAACATCGGCGAATGCTGGGACAAGAAGCACGCCACGGTCATGATCCTCGGCGATGTCTGCACTCGCGCCTGCGCCTTCTGCAACGTGAAGACCGGCATGCCGCGGATGGTCGACCCGATGGAGCCGGAAAACGTCGCGATCGCGGCGGGGCAGATGGGTCTCAATCACATCGTCATCACCAGCGTCGACCGTGACGACCTGCCCGACGGCGGTGCGGACCAGTTCGTCAAGGTGATCAAGGCGCTTCGCCGCGAGACGCCCGACACGACGATCGAAATCCTCACGCCCGACTTCCGCGGCAAGATGCGCGCTGCAGTCGAAAAGATCTGCGAGGCTGGGCCCGACGTCTACAACCACAATCTCGAGACGGTGCCGCGTCTCTATCCCACGATCCGTCCGGGTGCGCGCTACTACGCTTCGCTGCGCCTGCTCGAGGAAGTGAAGGCGCACGACCCCATGATCTTCACGAAGTCGGGCATCATGCTCGGCCTCGGCGAACAGCGCCTCGAAGTGCACCAGGTCATGGACGACATGCGCAGCGCGGATGTCGATTTCATCACCATGGGTCAGTACCTCCAGCCAACGCCCAAGCACGCCAAGGTCGAGGATTTCGTCACGCCCAAGGCGTTCGCAGCCTATGGTTCGATCGCCCGCGCCAAGGGCTTCCTGCAGGTTGCCTCGAGCCCGCTGACGCGTTCGAGCTATCACGCAGGCGACGATTTCGCCGTGATGAAGGCTGCGCGCGAAGAACGCCTTGCGAAGGAGCAAGCGAGGCAGAAAGCCTGATGCCGGGCATCCGCGAGACGCGCCGTCTCCCTTACAGCTGCGAACAGATGTTCGACCTCGTCGCGGACGTGGCGAAATATCCCGAGTTTCTGCCCTGGGTCGTCGCCACGCGGATTCGCAGTGACAGCGAGAGCGAAATGACGGCCGACATGCTCGTCGGCTTCAAGGCAATCCGCGAGAAGTTCACCTCAAGGGTGATCAAGAATCGCCCGGATCATATCGAGGTGTTTTACGTCGACGGTCCGCTCAAGGATCTCGACAACAACTGGCGTTTCACCTGCCTGCCGGACGGTGGCTGCGAGATAGATTTCTGCGTCGACTTCACCTTTCGCAACGCCATGTTCGAGCGGCTAGCGGGCCAGTATTTCGACCGCGCTTTCCGCAAGATGGTCGAAGCGTTCGAAAAGCGGGCGGACGAACTCTACGGCCGCGAGAACGCGGCAGCCAACCTTTAGGGCAGCAGCAATTCCAGCGCGCAGACGGTCGCTTCTCGGCGGATATCCGCGCGCGAGGTCGGTTCGAACTTCTTGAGTTCACCCTCTGGCTCGCCTTCCTCACCGCGAATGACGCGAGCGAATACGACGGTTCCGACCGGCTTCAGCTTGGTGCCTCCGGTGGGCCCTGCAACGCCGCTGATGGCGACTGCGACGTCGGCGTTGCTCTTCGCCAGAGCGCCTTTCGCCATGGCCCAGGCGCAGGCGATCGAGACCGCGCCGAATGTCTCGATGATGTCGAGCGGGACGTCGAGCGCTTCCATCTTCGCTTCGTTCGAATAGGTGACGAAACCCCGGTCGAAGACGGCAGAAGAGCCGGGAATCTCGGTAAGTGCGGCCGAGACGAGCCCGCCGGTGCAACTTTCGGCGACCACCACTGTGCGTCCGGCCGCTTTGTTCTCGTCGATGACCCGCTGCGCCAGCGCGTCGATGTCTTCGGGGAGAAGTGCCTCGAGCGTCATGCTCACCTCATAGAGTCTATTTACGCAGGACCGTGACAGCCGCCTGGGCTGCGATCCCTTCACCGCGGCCGGTGAAGCCCAGCCGCTCGGTGGTGGTCGCCTTCACCGATATCACGCCCGTGTCAACGCCCAGCAATTCCGCGATGCGAGTTCGGATAGCCTCGCGGTGAGGGCCGATCTTGGGGGCCTCGCAGATAATCGTCAGGTCGACATTGCCTGTCCGGTAGCCGGCTTCGTCAACGAGTTCAGAGGCATGGGTGAGGAAACGGTCGCTGCTCGCACCTTTCCACTGCGGATCGGAGGGCGGAAAGTGATCGCCGATATCGCCATTGCCGATTGCGCCGAGAAGTGCGTCGACGATCGCGTGGAGAGCGACATCGGCATCGCTGTGTCCGGCGAGCCCCTTGTCGTGCTCGATCCTGATACCGCCGAGCCAGAGCTCTTCACCGGCTGCGAGCTTGTGCACATCGAAACCCGTGCCAATGCGTACTGGGGGAAGGTCGGACACGAAATCCTCCGAAAATGTCAGTTTCTTGAGCCTTGCGTCGCCTTCGACCAGCGCAACCGAACCACCAGCAGCGCGCAACACCTGCGCATCGTCTCCGGCATCTCTCGAGCCCTGCCAGCTTTCGTGAGCTGCGTGGATATCGGCGAAGCGAAAGGCCTGCGGTGTCTGGACGCGCTTCAGTTTCTCGCGCTCGCCGCTTCCTGCCATCACGCCGCTTTCGTCGATGACGAGACTATCGACCACCGGCAGGACCGGAATGGCGCCGGGATGCTTTTCGAGAGCGTCCAGCAATCGTGAGATCACGGGGCGGGGAAGGTCCGGGCGAGCCGCGTCATGGATCAGGACGCGTTCGGCCTTCGGTATCGCCAGCAAGGCGTTCCGCACCGACTGCTGCCGCGTTTCTCCACCCACCACGGTCGTCCAGCCCTCGAGGCCAACAAGCGCTTCAGCCGTTGCCGCCTCGCCGCCCTCGGGAATCGCGATGACCAGCGGATCGGCACCTGCCTCGAGTAGCGCCTCGACCGAATGGCGCAGCACCGGCTTGCCGCGATAGGGGGCAAACTGCTTGGGCAGTGGCTGGCCCGCACGCAGACCTTTGCCGGCGGCAACCACGATCGCAGCGAATGGGGGTAGGGCGGTATCGTCCTGCATAGCTATGCCGCGCGCTAGCGGCTTGCCGTTTTCGCTGCAACGCACTATGTGCCTGCCCAATATTTAGGCACACATCGAAAATGAGCGCGATACCCACCCCTCCGGTCGAACCGAAGCCGATCCAGATCGGCAATGTGACCATCGACACGCCAGTGATCCTGGCGCCGATGACGGGTGTCACGGACCTTCCGTTTCGCAAGCTCGTCCGCAGATACGGATCGGGACTCAATGTCACCGAGATGATCGCGAGCGAGGCTGCTATCCGCGAGACGCGGCAGTCTGTGCAGAAGGCCGCGTGGGATCCGATCGAAGAGCCTGTTTCGATGCAGCTCGTAGGCTGCGACCCTCATAGCATGGGCGAGGCTGCCAAGCTCCAGCAGGGCAACGGCGCCGACATCATCGACATCAACTTCGGCTGCCCGGTCCGGAAGGTCGTGGGCCAGCTGGCCGGTTCTGCCCTGATGAGGGAAGTGCCGCTCGCCACGAAGCTGATGGAAGCAACGGTGAAGGCAGTCGACGTTCCTGTGACCGTGAAGATGCGGATGGGCTGGGACCATGCCGATCTCAATGCACCTGAGCTTGCCCGCATCGCCGAGGATCTCGGTGTGAAGATGGTCACCGTCCATGGCCGCACCCGCAACCAGATGTACAAGGGCAGCGCGGACTGGGAGTTCGTGCGCAAGGTGAAGGATGCCGTTTCGATACCGGTCATCGTCAACGGGGACATCTGCACCATCGATGATGCCGGGAAGGCACTGGAACAGTCCGGTGCCGACGGGCTGATGATCGGCCGCGGTGCTTACGGCAAGCCGTGGCTGCTTGCACAGGTGATGCACTGGTGGAAGACCGGCGAGACGCTCGAAAGCCCGAGTTTCGACGAGCAGTACGAGGTCGTCGTCGAACACTATCGCGACATGCTCGAACTTTACGGCGAGCAGGTTGGCGTCAAGATCGCACGCAAGCATCTGGGCTGGTACACGAAGGGAATGCACGGTTCGGCAGAGTTTCGGAACCGGGTGAACTTCATCGACCAAGCCCCTCTTGTTCTTGAAGAACTCGAACGGTTCTACGAACCTTTCCTGCACCGGCGAGCAGCGTGAGCACAGTCCCGGCGGCGTCCGACCAGATAGCCGCAATGGTCTTTGCCGTCCTCTGCATCGATGGCGAGGGCAGGGTGGCAAGCGTCAATCCGGCAGCCGAAGAATTGCTTGGCCGTAGCAGCAAGCGCCTGGTCGGTGAGCCGCTGTTTGAATCGCTTTCGATATCCGACGAACGCGTCGCCGCTTCGCTGCTTCAGTCCGAGGCGCAGCTGATCGTGCGCGGCCTGATACTGAGCGCCGGTGACCGCGAACGCGTCGTGAACCTGAGTTGTTCGCCCATGCACAGCTACCAGGGGTGGCGAGTGATCACCATTTCCGATGCCGGTCAGGATGCGATGGAGGCCGAGGGTGACGAGGAGCGCACCGAACTGCGCGCTCCGGCCGTACTCGCTCACGAGATCAAGAACCCCCTGTCTGCGATCCGCGGTGCAAGCCAGCTTCTGGCCCGACGTTCGGCGGCCAAGGACAAGCCGCTTGCGACCATGATCGAGGGCGAAGTCGACCGCATCGCGCAATTGATCGACCGGATGCAGCAGCTCGGAAGCCGCAAGAAGGTCGAAACCGGCCCCTGCAACCTCCACGAGGCCATCCGCAATGCTATGGCCACGGTGAGGGCAGGGCGCGAGGATGCGTGTGAACTTGCCGAGGAATTCGATCCCTCATTGCCAGCGGTCGAGGCTGACCAGGGCGCGCTCGAGCAGGTCCTGATCAACCTCCTCGCCAATGCCTGTGATGCAAGCTCGGATGTCGAGGACGCCCGTATCATCGTCCGAACGCGCTTCGTAAGCGGGCTGAGTTTCTCGGCCATCCGGCTCGGCAAGGCGACCCGCCTTCCGATCGAGATCACGGTGAGCGACCCGGGTCCGGGCCTGCCGCCTGACCTTCGCGACCAGGTGTTCGAACCCTTCGTATCGGGCAAGCCGCACGGGCAGGGTCTTGGCCTTGCACTGGTGCGAAAGCTGCTGCGCGATATGGGCGGACGTATTTCGCACGAACGCGACGAACGTGCAGGCCGAACCCATTTCCGGATCAACCTACCCGTCGCTGAAGGCAAGACCCAAGCATGAGCCATTCCGTCCTCCTTGTCGAAGACGACCGCGGTATTGCGACGGTCATTACCGAGGCCCTTCGCGACGAAGGTTTCGAGGTGACCGGTTGTACGAGGATATCCGATCGCGACCGCCTGCTTAAAGAGCGGCGTTTCGACGTCATGTTGACCGACGTCATGCTTGAAGACGGTGACGGTCTCGACGCGATCGGCGAAGTTCGCGCGGCGGCACCCGATATGCCGATCATTGTCCTTTCCGCACAGAACACTCTTGATACGGCAGTGCGTGCAAGCGACAGCGAAGCCTTCGAGTATTTCCCAAAGCCGTTCGATCTCGACGAATTGTCGCAAGCTGTCCGGCAGGCCGTCGAGAAGGCACCTCGCCGGGAAGAAGACTCCTCCGCTACGGATGGTGCAGAGCTTCCGCTGATCGGCCGCAGCCGCGCGATGCAGGACGTCTATCGCATGATCACGCGGGTCTTGCGCAACGACCTCACCGTCTTGGTGACCGGGGAAAGCGGGACCGGCAAGGAACTGGTTGCAGAGGCGATCCACCAGCTGGGTTCTCGCCGGACCGGACCCTTCGTCGCGGTCAACATGGCGGCGATCCCGCACGACCTCCTCGAAAGCGAACTCTTCGGTCATGAGCGCGGTGCATTCACTGGCGCCCATGCCCAGCAGATCGGCAAGTTCGAGCAGGCCAACGGGGGCACGCTCTTCCTCGATGAGATCGGCGACATGCCGGCCGAGGCCCAGACGCGGCTCCTGCGTGCCCTCCAGTCTGGTCGCATCCGCCGGGTCGGTGGACGCCAGGAGATCGCGGTGGACGTCCGCATCGTTGCGGCCACGAACCGCAATCTCGAACCGATGATTGCCGATGGAAGGTTTCGCGAGGACCTGTTCTACCGGCTCAACGTCGTTCCCATCCACTTGCCGCCGCTTCGCGAGAGGCGCGAGGATATTGCGGATCTCTCGTCTCACTTCCTCGCGCAGGCGGTCGACGAGGGTCTGCCGCGCCGTCGGCTTTCGCTAGAGGCGATCAACGGGCTGCAGCGGCATGACTGGCGGGGCAATGTCCGCGAGCTGCGCAATGTGACCTTCCGTCTGGCGCTTGTCGCGCGCGATGACGTTATCGACGCCTCGACGCTCGAAGGCATTCTTCCTTCAGGAGTGCCGGAGAAAGGGGAGGGCAGCCGTGATGCGTTCGATGTAGCGCTCTCGACCTGGCTTGCCGGGGCTGGGCCCAGCCACGGCACGCTCTACCATGGCGCGCTCGCCGCGTTCGAGAAGCCTCTTTTCGAGCATGCCTTGCGTGAAACCGAGGGCAACCAGCTCAGGGCTGCACAGCTTCTCGGTATCAACCGGAACACCTTGCGCAAGCGGCTGAGCGATCTCGAAATCGAACCGGAGCGCTTTGCCCGGCGGCGATAGCTGTCGACTGATCGAATTAGGGCTTGCAAAAATGCAACAGGGGCGATGTAACGTTGCCACGATGGCGACGCAGGCTGCCCCCCAGACTCGACGCACACCGCGCTGGTGGCGCAGGTTCGTGGTGGCTTCGCGCCGGGCGAACTTCTTCACTGTCGTCGAAATTCTCGCCGCCACGGCATTCCTGCTGATGGTCGCAACGACTTGGGCAGCGTTTACGAGTGCGCCGGATACAGGCGAACTCCTGCCCAGCAGGCAGGTCGCCGTCCTGCTGATCGGGACGCTCATTCCGGCAATGGCCCTGCTGGTCCTTGCAGGACGCAGGCTTGCCCTTCGAAGGGCAGCCGGCAGCACGGCGAGATTGCACGTCCGCCTCGTGTTCTTTTTCTCGATGATCGCTGCCGTCCCGACACTGCTCGTGGCCGCCTTCGCCGCGATCCTGTTTCAGTCAGGCGTCGATTTCTGGTTCTCCGACAATTCGCGCGGGCTGATGGAGAACGCCAACGACCTCGCGGAGAGCTATTACGAGGATAACCAGCTCGACCTTGCGCAGGAAACCATCTCGATGGCGATGGACATGCGCACGATCCTCCAGCAGGTCTCGGTTACCGATCCGGATTTCATGCTGGTCTACGAATACCAGGCGCAGCCGCGCGAAGTGTTCGAGAGCGCAATCCTGCAGACCTTTCCCGATGGCACCGCCCGCACCGCAGTCGTCTATGGCATCACCGAAAGCAGTGATCCGGTCGGCTTCACCGAGGAAAGCCTCAACGCACTGCGCCGGGGAGAAGCAGTCGCGGTCCGCGGTAGCCCCGAGCGGATCGAGGCCATTGCTCCGATCGACCGGATCGCCGGAATCTATCTCTACACCGCACGCAATGCCGAGGCGGCAAGCTTCCGAAGCTGGGAAAGCGCGCGATCGATCTCGACTGCATATGAGGAGCTGACCAAGCGCGCGCGCGCCTTGCAGTTGCGGTTCAACCTCGCTCTCTTCTTCGTCAGCCTCGCCCTGGTCGGCATTGCCGTGTGGTTCGCACTGCGCTTCGCCGACCGGCAGGTTGAACCGCTCACGGACCTCGTCGCGGCTGCACGCAAGGTCGGCGCAGGTAACTTCGCGCTGCGGGTCGAAGGCCGGACCGGCGCGGACGAGATCGGCCTCCTCAACCGAGCCTTTAACCGGATGACGGCACAGATCGAGAAGCAGACCGACGCTCTCGTCTCGGCAAACAACGAACTGGAAGACAGGCGCAGCTTCATCGAGGCAGTTCTGGAATCGGTCTCTGCCGGCGTCATCACGATCGATGGCAAGCGGCGTGTCCTGCTGATGAACGCGCCTGCACAGGCTACCCTGCTCGAGGGCGGGGAGGGGGCAGCGCATCCCGAAACCCTGGACGAGATGGCCCCGCAGATTGCAGCGATGGTCGCTGCGGGGCTTGAGCGCGGCGTGGTCAGCCATTCGCGGCACGGCGAACTCATGACGCTTGCGGTCAAGCTGGTGCCGGAAGGCGACGGGCACGTGATCACTTTCGAGGACATCACGCGCCAGTTGCTCGACCAGCGACAGGCCGCATGGTCCGATGTCGCGCGCCGTATCGCCCACGAGATCAAGAACCCGCTGACCCCGATCCAGCTTGCCACAGAGCGCCTCAAACGCCGCTATCGCAAGCAGATCGAGGCGGATGGCGAGCTGTTCGACGAGTTGACCAGCACGATCGTGCGCCAGGTCGGCGACCTCAGGAAGATGGTCGACGAATTTTCCAGCTTTGCCCGGCTGCCCAAGCCCGTCTTCCGCCCGGAAGATGCGCTCGACCTGGTTCGCCAGTCACTGTTCCTGCAGGAAGTCGCCAACCCGGACATCAACTACGGGATGACCACCGAGATCGAAGGTCCGCTCAAGATCCAGGCCGACCGTCACCAGCTAGGTCAGGCAGTGACCAACATTCTCAAGAACGCTGCCGAAGCGATCGAAGCGCAAGCCGCACATGCGGAAGCCGATTATCGTGGGCGGATCGCTGTCGAAGTGGCGCAGGACGAGAACTCGATCACGATCACCGTTACCGACAACGGGATTGGCCTGCCGCAGGATCGCGAACGCATCCTCGACCCCTATGTGACCACTCGCGAGAAAGGCACCGGTCTCGGCCTGGCGATCGTCAACAAGATCGTCGAAGAGCATGGCGGCGACATGAGTTTCTCATCCGTCGACGGCGGCGGCACGCGTGTGATGCTGCGCTTCGCCCGCGACCCGCACGGCATGGTGCGCGACAATTCCGAAAAGAACTCCGAAGAAAGAACGGGAAGCTGATATGGCCCTGGATATCCTCATCGTCGACGACGAACGCGACATCCGCGAACTCGTGGCGGGCGTGCTGAGCGACGAGGGCTACGAGTGCCGAACCGCTGCCGACAGCATCTCGGCACTCGACGCGGTGGACGAGAAGCGCCCCAGCCTCGTCCTGCTCGACGTGTGGCTGCACGGCAGCCCGATGGACGGGCTCGAAGTCCTCGATGCGATCAAGCTGCGCGAGCCCGAACTCCCCGTCATCATCTTCTCTGGCCACGGCAATATCGACACGGCGGTGTCGGCCGTCAGCCGCGGCGCGATGGACTTCATCGAGAAACCTTTCGAGGCAGAACGCTTGCTTCACCTCGTCGAGCGCGCAACCGAGACCGAGAGCCTGAGGCGCGAGAATTCGCGGCTGCGCGAAGGTACCAACGAGAGCGGCGAATTCACGGGTAACTCGGCTGCGATCAATGCCGTGAGGGCGACGCTGAAGCGCGTTGCCGCGACCGGCAGCCGCGTGCTCATCAGCGGCCCTGCGGGATCCGGCAAGGAGGTGGCTGCCCGCCTGCTCCACAGCTGGTCCACCCGCGCCGACAAGCCCTTCGTGATCGTCAATTCTGCACGCATAACGCCCGAGCGCTTCGAGGAAGAGCTCTTTGGCGAGGAGGCCGAAGGAAAGCTGGTCCGCCCGGGTCTGCTCGAGACGGCCGATGGCGGCACACTTTATCTGGATGAAGTGGCGGACATGCCGCTTTCAACGCAGGCGAGGATTCTGCGCGTCCTGACCGAACAGAGCTTCGTCAGGGTAGGGGGCAATAGGCAGATCGGTGTCGACGTGCGGGTGATCTCATCGACGGCGCGCGATCTGACGAAGGAGATGGAAGAGAAGAACTTCCGCGAAGACCTGTTCTACCGCCTCAATGTCGTGCCGGTCGAGATACCGTCCTTGGCCGAGCGGCGTGACGACATTCCCGCGCTCGCCGAATACTTCTTCGCGCGCTACGCCACCGAGCAAGGGCTCCGGCCGCCAGCCATCAGTGAGGAAGCGATGGCTGCGCTGCAGGCCTATGACTGGCCGGGCAATGTCCGCCAACTGCGCAACGTTGTCGAGCGCACCATCATCCTCACGCCGCGCGACCAGATCGAGACGGTCGAGGCAGACATGCTTTCCGAAGAAGTCACTGGCGGCAAGGTTGGCGGAACCGGCGGAATGGCGTCTCTCATGGGAGCTCCGCTGAGGGAAGCACGAGAGAGTTTCGAGCGGGAATACCTCGCGATCCAGATCCGGCGCTTCTCGGGCAATATCTCCAAGACGGCCAGCTTCATCGGAATGGAGCGGTCCGCACTCCATCGTAAGCTGAAATTGCTGGGCATGGCCGAAAGGAAGAGCGGGGATCGCAAGTAGGGCTACAGGCCACCTATCCCATTTATTTTATTGCTAAGAGGGAACCAAGAAGGCACATTGCGTTTCAATTCCGGACGGAAATCCGGTGCCCGGACGCGGTGGGAGCGTCCAGATCGTCGCCCATTATACGGGCGGCCAACAACAGGAGACACAACGATGTCTGGCGAACGCACTCTCTCGGCCCGCCCGCGCCCGTCAAAAGAGCCAGCCCCGAAAGGCAAGGCGCCCAACCTGCAAGACGCTTTTCTGAACCTTCTTCGCAGGGAGAAGGCACCCGTCACCGTATTCCTGGTGAAGGGCGTAAAGCTGCAGGGCATCGTTACCTGGTTCGACAATTTCTCGATCCTGCTCAGGCGCGATGGCCAGTCGCAGCTGGTCTACAAGCACGCCATCAGCACGATCATGCCCGGTCAGCCGATCGATGCGCACCAGTTCTCCAGCCAGGGCTCGAACGCGAAGCAACGCCTGCTGCAGGACGTGTTCCTCAGCCGTGTCCGCCAGGCCGAAGCGCAGGTGACGATGTTCCTCGTCAATGGTGTGATGCTGCAGGGCAAGATCGCGGCTTATGACCTCTTCTGCATGCTGCTCGAGCGCGATGGCTATGTGCAGCTTGCCTACAAGCATGCGGTCTCCACCATCCAGCCTGCCACTCCGGTCGACCTGACCGAGGAGTGGGACGAGGACGACAGCTGAGCTTCGACGACGATCTTCTGGGCGAGGTCTCCCGCGGTGCGCGGGCTCTCGTCATCTGCCCCGATATTCGCGGGATGGCCTACGACCTCGACGCGGACAGCCGTCTGCGCGAGGCGGAGGGGCTTGCGCTTGCCATCGGAATTGCCATCGAAGACAGCTTCATCCTGCCTGTCCGGGATGTGAAACCGAACCTTCTGTTCGGTGCTGGCCAGGTCGAAAACATCCGCATCGCCTGCGAGCAGCACGAGGCGGAGCTCGTCGTGGTCGACGGTGCGCTCAGCCCGATCCAGCAGCGCAACCTCGAGGAAAAGCTGTCTCGCAAGGTCATCGACCGGACCGGCCTGATCCTCGAGATATTCGGCGAAAGAGCCGCGACTGCCGAGGGCCGCCTGCAGGTCGAGCTGGCCCATCTCGATTACCAGCAAAGCCGGCTCGTACGCAGCTGGACCCACCTCGAACGCCAGCGTGGCGGCTTCGGCTTCCTCGGTGGTCCGGGTGAAACTCAGATCGAGGCCGACCGGCGGATGATCCGCCAGCGGATGGGGCGCCTGCGCAAGGAGCTGGAGCAGGTTCGCAAGACGCGCGGGCTGCACCGCGAGCGCCGAGAGCGCGCCCCGTGGCCGGTCGTCGCGCTCGTTGGCTACACGAATGCGGGCAAGTCGACCCTGTTCAACCGACTGACCGGTGCCGAGGTCATGGCCGAAGACCTGCTCTTCGCCACTCTCGACCCGACGATGCGGGCTATTTCTCTCCCCGGTGTCGAGAAGGCCATCCTGTCCGATACCGTGGGCTTCATCTCCGACCTGCCCACACAGCTGGTCGCCGCGTTCCGCGCCACGCTGGAGGAAGTGACTGCCGCAGATATCATCTGCCACGTGCGCGATATTTCGAACCCGTCTGCCGAAGCGCAGAAAGCGCAGGTACTTCGCGTCCTGACAGATCTCGGCGTCATCGACGGGGAGGGGGCGCAGTCGTCAATTCCGATTCTCGAAGTGTGGAACAAGTGGGACCTTCTGACGCAGGAGCGAGCAGAGGAACTGGAACCACTGGTCGAGGGCAGCGAGGACATTGTGCGGGTTTCGGCTCTCACTGGCGCAGGCGTTGACGAACTCCTCGCAAGGCTCGGTGACATTCTGACGGCCAAGGCGCTGGTGCAGGAGGTATCCATCCCGGCCAGTGACGGCCGCAGGATCGCGTGGCTTCACGCGCATGGCGAAGTTTTGTCCGAGGAAGACGCCGGCGAGGGTCCAGAAGGCCCGATGCGCCGCTTTGTCGTTCGATTGAACCCGAAGGAAATGGGTCAGTTCGAAACTTTATGAGGCCGCCTTTTCGCGGCGTTTCACTTCCTGCCAGAGCTCTTCCTGGGCCGCGAGATCGCGTTCGGCAAAATCGCCGCCTGCCAGAGCTTCCATTTCCCTGAAACGACGTTCGAACTTGGCGTTGGCGGCACGAAGTGCACCTTCAGCGTCGACGCCATAAGCTCTCACGAGGTTGACGGCAGCAAAAAGGAAGTCGCCCGCTTCTTCTTCAATTTCTTCTCGGGTTGCGTCCCGAAGTTCCTCTATTTCCTCAATAACCTTTGCGCGAGGCCCTTCCGTATCAGGCCAGTCGAAGCCATGGCGAGCAGCTCGCTTCTGGAGCTTCTGGGCCCGCAGCAAGGCCGGTAGAGCCTTGGCCACGCCATCGAGCGCGCCGGTCGCGCCGGATGACTTGCGTTCAGCGGCCTTGATGTCTTCCCAGCGGGATTCTTCCATCACACCACCTTCGTCGCCGAAAATGTGTGGATGGCGCGCTTCCATCTTGTCCGAGATGTCCTTCGCCACGTCGGTGAAGTCGAAATTTCCCGCTTCCTCGGCCATCCGGGCATGGAAAACGACCTGGAAGAGCAAATCGCCGAGTTCACCACGCAGATCGTCCATATCGGAGCGCTCGATGGCATCGGCGACTTCGTAGGCTTCCTCGATCGTATAGGGCGCGATGGTCGAGAAGTCCTGCGCGGTATCCCATTCACAGCCGCGTTCCGGGTCCCGGAGGCGCGCCATGATGCTCAGCAGTCGGTCGATCTGTTCTGACATCGGTTTTCGATAGTTTGCGGAGCGTCAAATCGGAAGGGGAGCCCTGTCGACAACTCCAACTGTTAGAGTGATAATATATATTATGTTAAATAATGGATGGGGTAGCAGGAGGAAAAGCCCCCTCTGGCTCAGCTCATCCCCGTGAACCAGCTGACGATGAAATACGCTACGCCGATGATGCCGACCCAGATCAGCGCCATCTTGATGATCTCGGTCGAACGCAATCCATCGCCGCGTTTCATGCCGACCAGATAAGCCACCACAAGAGCGGCCATCATTGCCGCCCAGGCTACTTCGCCACCACCCATGCTCATAACCGAACCTCCAACCCGTCATATCCGACGATGACGCCCTTGGGCACTTTCTCGCACAGTCGGCGATAATCCATCGATTTGTCCATATGGGTCAGGACAGTTTTGCGCGCTTTACAACGCCTTGCGAGGTCCAGCGCCATGTCGAGGTGCGCATGTGTCGGATGCGGCCGTTCGCGCAGGCAATCGACCACTAGGAGGTCGCATCCCTTGAAGGTTTTGACCATTTCAGGCGTGATCTGGCTGAAATCGGTCGCATAGACGATCGACTTGCCGTCAGCCTCGAACCGGAATCCTGTACTCCGAGCAGGACCGTGAGGCATTATGACATCGTCGAAGGAAAATCCCGCAACCAGCTGTGTTTGCGATGTTTCTTTCAATTCGACGATCGTCGGATATCCGAATTGGCCTTCGAACACGTAGTCGAAGCGCCTGCGCAGCCTTTCGCAGGTCTTTTTCGTGGCAAAACCGGGAAGCGGATTGCTGCGGTCGTACCGCATCACGCGAAGGTCATCGATCCCGTGACAGTGATCGGCATGGTCGTGGGTCCAGAAAACGGCATCGACCTTGGCGATACCGTTGGCCAGCAGCTGCGCCCTGAGATCGGTCGACGTATCTACGAGAATGCGCTGGCCGGCATCGTTCTCCACGATGATCGACACCCGCGTACGGCGATTGCGTGGCTCGTTCGGGTCGCATTCGCCCCAGTCATCTCCGACACGAGGCACGCCTGTGGACGTGCCCGAGCCGAGCATGATGAGCTTCACGCGGCAGCCTTGCTGAACAGCCGATAGAAATTGCGCGTGGTGTATTCGGACAGCTCCTCGAGCGTTTCGCCGCGCAGGTCGGCGATGAAGCTGGCCGTATCGCGCACGAAACCCGGTTCGCAGGTCTTCCCACGGTGCGGCACCGGCGCAAGGAACGGGCTGTCGGTTTCGACCAGCAGGCGGTCTTGCGGAACCGTCTTGGCGACTTCCTGCAGCTCTTTCGCGTTCTTGAAAGTCACGATGCCCGACAGGGAGATCGAGAGCCCGAGTTCGAGCACTTTCCGGCCGAACTCTTCCGAAGCGGTGAAACAGTGGATCAGGGCAGGGAAAGCGCCCTTCTCCATTTCGTCCGCCAGGATCGCGATCGTGGCGTCCTCGGCATCGCGGGTATGGATGATCACAGGCAGGCCCGTTTCGCGTGCCACGTCGATATGCATGCGGAACAGGCGCTGCTGCTCGGTGCGGTCCGAGTGATCGTAGTAATAGTCGAGCCCGGTCTCGCCGATACCGATGACGCGAGGATCTCGGGTTGCCTCGAGAAGCTCCTCGCGCGTCAGATCCGGATGATCGTCGGCATTGTGCGGATGAATGCCGACGCTGGCCCAGACATCGGGCTTGGCATTGGCCGTGCCGACCACCTGGGCCCACTCCGCGCGCTTGGTCGAGATATTGAGGAAAGCCCCCACCCCTGCCCCGCGGGCACGGTCGAGCACTTCGGACTGGCTCTCGACCAGTCCTTCGTATTCGAGATGGCAGTGGCTATCGACCAGCATTACGCTTCTTCCGCCTCCGGCAGTTCGAGACGCGGGAAGGCAGGCGTGGGTTTCTCTACCACGTGACCAGAGGCCACAAGTGCGGGGAACCAGCTTTCATCGGCCAGATCGGCGAAAGTCCGGCGATCCGCCGTGACGCCAAGCTGGTCCAGAACCGCTGCCGATTTTGTCGGCACGACTGGCTGGATCGCGATGGCGAGATCGCGGATGGCGATGAAGAGCGTCTGGAGGACGGCTTTCATCCGCTCCGGATCGGTCTTCCTCAGGGCCCACGGCGCCTGCTCGTCGACATAGGCGTTGCAGGCGAAAACCGCCTTCAGCCATGCCTCGATCCCGACGCTGAAATTGAGCGCTTCGAACTCGCGCGGCAGGACATTGCGGCAGGCATCCTGCACGGTGGTCAGAAGCGTCTTGTCGTCACCGTTTGGCTCGAAGGTCTCGAGCTTGCCGTCCATGTTCTTGTGGATCATCGACAGCGTGCGCTGCGCGAGGTTTCCAAAGCTGTTCGCAAGCTCGGCATTCACCTTGTTTACAAGCGCTTCTGCGGAATAGCTGCCGTCTTTTCCGAACACGACTTCGGCCATCAGGAAGTACCGCAAGGAGTCCACGCCGAACAGGTCGACCAGCTCGTTCGGGTCGGTCACGTTGCCGGCCGACTTCGATTCCTTGACGCCGCGATTGAGCAGGAAGCCATGGCCGAAGACGTGCTGCGGCACTGGCAGGTCCGCGCTCATCAGGAACGCGGGCCAGTAGACCGTGTGGAAACGGACGATGTCCTTGCCTATAAGGTGCAGGCTAGCAGGCCAGTACTTGTCCCACATCTCGCCGCCGTCGGGATAGCCGAGGCCGGTGATGTAGTTGGTCAGCGCATCGACCCACACGTACATGACATGGTTTTCGGCACCGGGGACCTTTACGCCCCAGTCGAAGCTGGTGCGGCTGACCGAGAGATCCTTCAAGCCGCCCTCGACGAAGGCGATCATCTCGTTGCGGCGGCTAGCCGGCTCGAGGAAGCCCGGCTTGTTAAGCAGCTCTAGCAGCGGCTCGGCATATTTCGACAGGCGGAAGAACCAGGTCTCCTCCTCGGTCCATTCGACCGGGGTGCCCTGCGGCGAAAGCTTCTCGCCCCCCTCCCCTTCGATCAGTTCCTTTTCGTCGTAATAGGCTTCGTCGCGGACCGAGTACCAGCCTTCGTAGCGATCGAGATAGAGGTCCCCCTTGGCCTCCATCGCCTTCCAGATGGCGCGGCTCGCCTTGTGGTGATCCTCGTCGGTCGTACGGATAAACCGGTCGTAGGTGATGTCGAGGCGGTCGAAGAGGTCCTTGAAGGCGCCGGACATCTCGTCGGCCAGCTCGCGCGGGGTCTTGCCCAGATCGCGCGCCTTCTGCGCCATCTTGAGGCCGTGCTCGTCCGTGCCCGTCTGGAAGCGCACGTCGCGCCCCATCAGGCGCTGGAAGCGCGCGATGACGTCGGCTGCGATGGTCTCGTAGGCATGGCCGATGTGCGGCCTGCCGTTCGGATAGTGGATCGCGGTGGTGATGTAATAAGGGTCAGCCATTGCCGCGCTCGCTAGCCGCGCCTGCGCCCGCTAGCAAGGTTCCGATTTCCATCCCGAGCAGGCCGGGATCGAAATTGTAGGTCGGCTGCTCGCCGGTCAACCTTACGAGCTGGGCGTGGGTGTCGACCAGCTTGCGCGGATCGCCCGACACCGAAGGGACCTTTTCCGCGAGAATGGCGCGTGCCAGATCGAGCACCGCCTGGAGACGCGGAATGTCCTGCTTCGCGCCGATAACGCCCGCCAATTGGCCGCGCAGGCTGAAATCCCGATCACCCTCATCGACGATGCGCCGCATCAGCTGGGCAGCCTTGCCGAGGTCCAAATCGACGAAGGACAGGGCCGCCCCGGGCGATCCGGCTGCGGCCGCAATGGCGGCATCCCGCGTGGCGATATCCACCTGCGGTGCGAGGTCGCGCAGCAACTCGTCCATCGCCTCTTTCGACAAAGCGGGAAAACGGACGGTGCGGCAGCGTGAGCGGATAGTCGGCAGCAGCCTTGCAGGGCTGTGAGCGACGAGGAGGAAATACGTGCCCTGTGGCGGTTCCTCGAGGCTCTTGAGCAGGGCGTTAGAGGCAGAGACTTCCATGTCGTCGGCAGGATCGATGATGACGACACGCTTCGAACCCATGGTTGGCCGCGTGGTCAGGCGCTTCTGGATCTCGCGTACCTGGTCGACCTTGATGCCGCGCGCCAGTTCGTATGGCTTGCCCTCGTCGCGCTTCTTGGCCTCGTCCTTGTTCTTGGGGCCATAGGTCAGCGTGATGATATCGGGATGGTCGCCCGAACCATCGGCCCCGAGCATTTCGCGAGCGGCGGCCCGCGCGAAGCTCGCCTTGCCGAGGCCCTTCTTGCCGGCGAGCAGCCAGGCGTGGTGCATGCGCTCACCGCCCATCGCTGCCCGCCACTGCGCCCAGGCTTCCTCGTGACCGACCAGGATCATATCCCACCCTCGCCAAGCAGTGGAGCGACCGCCTCGAGCACCCGCGTATGGACTTCCTCGATCGTGCCATTTCCGTCGATGAGTGCGAAGCGTTCCGGCTCCGCCTCGGCGAAATCGGAAAACGCGCGGTTCACCCTTGCGTGATAATCCGCGTCCCTTCCGCCGATCGCGTCCGAAGTATCGCCGTCCCGCTGGCGGAGCCTGTCGGAAACGTCGTGGCCGCTCGCCTCGATCACGAGGGTGAGATCGGGCAGCAAGCCATCACTGCCGATGGCATGGAGCTGTTTGACCTTCTCGTCACCGAGCTCACCGGCAATCCCCTGGTACGCCCTGCTGGAGTCGAGGAAGCGATCGCAGATGACCCACGCTCCGCGCTCGACCGCGGGGGTAATCAGCCTAGCGACATGGTCGGAGCGGGCAGCAGCAAAGAGGAGTGCCTCTGCCTGTGGCCCCCACCCCTCCCCCGGGGGATGGAGCAGGAGGTTGCGGATCGCCTCTGCACCCGGCGTCCCGCCCGGTTCACGGGTGAGTTCGACCGACAGCCCGCGATCTCTCAGAGCATCGGCCAGCAGCCGCCCTTGCGTGGACTTGCCCATCCCCTCGCCGCCCTCGAGCGCAATGAACTTGCCCTTGCTCACGTGATCCAGCTCCGCAGGCCGTTTATGGCACGTTCGAGAACATTGGCGGTATCGACGTCTTCTGCTGCGACTAGCGGGACGCGATAATCGTCCATGCCTTCGACGCTGACCCGCAGGTGGGCGATCAGCTCGCCCTTGGCGATAGGTGCGCGCAGCGGCCCTTCATACTCGAGTGAGAGTTCGTAAGCTGCCGGAGTGCCTTCTGGCAGGTCGACATAAACGCCCTGCGGAGCCACGGCATTCACGCTCCCGCTCGATCCACCCTGAACGCGGACTTCGCCAACTGCAGTCTCCGGCGCGAATAGCTGGGTCTGTTCGAACGCCGCGAAACCCCATTCGATAAGCTGACGCGAAGCACGGTCGCGTGCCCTCGCCCCGGGGCTTCCGGCGACGACCATGACAAGACGCCGACCATTTCTTTCGGCAGAACCGAGAAAGCCGAAACCTGCCTGGTTGGTGAAGCCTGTCTTGATCCCGTCTGCGCCCGACAAGCTGCCGCTGATCGGGTCGTGATTGGGCTGCGTGATGCCGCCGTAGGTGAAAGAGGGCTTGCCGACGAAGTGGCGATATTTGACCGGATGGCGCCGGACCATGACGCTGGCGAGAGTGCTGAGATCGCGCGCCGTCACGAACGTCCTGCCCTCGTCCATCCAGCCATTGGGCGTGCCGAAGTGGCTGTCCCGCATTCCGATCTCGGTCGCCTTGGCATTCATCGCATCGACCCATGCCTCGACCGATCCCGCAGCGCCATGAGCGAGGAGTGCGGCCCCGTCATTGGCAGACACGGTGGTGACCCCATGCACCAGCTCGTCGACCGTGACCGTTTCGTCATATGCGAGGAACATGGTCGAGCCCACACCGCGCCACTTGCGCCATAGCTCCTGCGGCGGCGCGAAGCTCTGCTGCGGGACGATCCGCCCCTCTTCCATCCATTCGAAAGCGAGGAAGGTGGTCATCACCTTGGTGATCGATGCAGGCATGAAGCGCCTGTCCGCCTCGCGTGCGAAGAGAACTTGCCCGCTGGTGACGTCGTAGAGATAGGCGATCGGCGCGTCCTCGACCGCCGGTGGGCCGAGAGGATTCTCAGCCTGCCGCGCTGATACTGCGCCCGTGCAAAGCAGGCAGGCAGAGGCAGCCAGGGTTAGTCGGACAGATAGTCTCAAGCCGCTTAAATCGCCGGGCTCTTCCGGCGTCTCCCTCAATTCGGTGTTACGGCAATTCTATAGCCACCGGTGCAGGCCTTGGCGAGCGTGCGGACGGCCTGTCCACCACTTAGCTCAGCGGGTGATCTCGTCCGACAAGATACCGACGCCCATCGCGTAATAGTTCGAGCAATTGTATTCGAGGATCGCGCGGTAGTTGCTCGTCAGGAGATAGGCATTCGTGCCCGGCCCGTCGGGCTGGAACAGCGTCACGAGCGTATTTTCCGGCAAGGGGATCTGGGGCTGGATGCCAAGCGAGCGCCATTCCGCGACGGTCTTGTAAACGCTGTGGCGCTCGTGGACGCGCACGCAGCTCGGTGCGACGATCTTGGTGCGGTAACGATCGACATCGAACCCGCTCGGGACATAGGCCCTGACGCCCCACGGCTCGCCTTCGCGCCAGCCCGCATCACGCAGGTAGTTCGCGATCGATGCGAGGGCATCAACCGGATCATTCAATATATCGGCGCGGCCATCACCATTGCCGTCCGCGGCGAGGCGCAGGTACACGCTCGGCAGGAACTGCGGATTACCGAAAGCCCCGGCCCAGCTGCCCTTGAGTTCGCTGCGGGAATAACCCTTGTCGGCGACCTGCATCAGGGCGACGAATTCGGACGAGAAGAGTTCGCGCCTGCGGCCTTCCCATGCGAGCGTCGCTAGTGCCTGCGAAAGGTCGAAACCACCCTTCACATTGCCGTAGGCCGTTTCCTTGCCCCAGATAGCCACCAGGATTTCCGCCGGAACGCCGTATTCGCGCTCGATGCGGGCGAGGTCGCCGCGATACCTGGCATAGGCGCGCCTGCCCCCGTTGATGCGGGCATCATCGACAAGGCGTGCAACGTAGGGAGCGAGCGGCGGATAACCGCTAATGGTCGGAGTACCGGGCTGGCTCTGGTCGAGTTCGATGACGCGCCGGTTGGGCGTAAGGCCATCGGTCATGCGCTGGATGGTCGCTTCGCTGACGCCAGCCGCACGAGATCGCGCGATCAGCAGCTGCAGATAGGCATCGAAGGACATGTCCTGTGCCGACGCGGGCAGCGGGGGGAGAGCGATAAGGCTGGCGAGGCCGAGAGCGAAAAGGCGCGAAAACTTCATGCGGTATTCCTCGCATGGGAAAGCTGAACGGTAAATGGCACTTTTGCCATACGCGTCGGAATTGAAACAGTTTCTGGAAGACAGGTCGGGCCTTCAGGCCTTTGGGCGTGACAACCAGCACACAGCGCGCTAGCGGCCTTGGTGCTCGCGGACAGGTGGCAGAGCGGTTGAATGCACCGGTCTTGAAAACCGGCAAGGGTGCAAGCCCTTCGTGGGTTCGAATCCCACCCTGTCCGCCAGCCTATTCTTGCTGTCCAGGATTGACGAGGCTCTGCGCCTTTCTCGTTGCGCGAGGGTAATCCTCCGGCGACACGCTCGACTGGTTCTTCAAGGCGATATGATCTTCGACGAGGCCGCCGTCCGCGGTGTTCTCGTCTTCATCTTCTATGCCCTGAGGTTCGTCCTTGATCTCGTATTCCATTGCGTTTCTCCTCACCGGATCAACGCGTTGAGGACTTTTCGGCGCCTGTAGTTGCGGCCAAGTGAGCAACTGGCGCGCCGGAATGTCAGGCAGAGATGCGATACCGGGCGAGCGCCTCGTAATCATCGCGGCATTCCTCCGCGACTTGGAGATATTCGCCCTCCAGCTCGGGGAGGTCACCCGGCGGCGCGCCGAAGCCTGTCGAGGCGTTAACACGGTCGTACCAATGTGTGCCCCAGACGCCGTCTTCGGGATGCGGACCTTCTTCCCAGGTAAGCATTGCCGGGTCCCAGTCGATTCCAAGTGCTTCGCAAAGCCGGATCAGGACACCTTCGGGATCGGCAAGAATATCGTCGGAATCGACTACCGGCGGCACGGTCCCGCTGCGCTCGCATTCGAAATCGAAATAGCTTCGCATCTGCGCGAAGCCGAGCATCTCGGCACGCCGCAATTCATTCTTCTTGCGATAGCTTGCCACGACGCGCTCCGGTGCACGGATCAGGAAGGCGTGGAGGTGATCGCCGAACGCGGCAATCGAAACCGGCCCGACCATGTGGTGAGGCATATGCTTCTGATACCAGACCGGCTGACCGCCGGGCGCATCGCCCGACTTCTGCCGGAGCACGGTGTGCCAGTCGCACTCCATGCTCTCGATCGTCTCGCGCGCCAGGGGGTGCGGCTCGCCGGTCGCCTTCAGGAACGCGCCATAGAAGGGTTCATCGGATACTGCGCAGTCGGCGCGCGACCCGAAGCTGCGCATCATGGCAGTCGAGATGTTGCGCGGTCCCGACCACATGGCGATCCGGATCGTCACGGGCGCTGCCTCTCCCCGACATCGCGCGACAGACGATCGAGATACAGGCCCTGTAGACGCTCCACCATGGGACCCCTGCTCTCCCCGAGTACACGGCCGTCGACCGACCCGACCGGTGCGACCCCGGCGAAGGTGCCGGTCGTGAAAGCTTCGTCCGCACCATAGACGTGGGTGAGCGAGAAGTTGCGTTCGCGAACGGTGATACCCGCTTCCCGAGCGATCTCGATAACGACACCGCGCGTAATCCCGTCAAGGCAATAATCACCACTCGAGGTCCAGATCTCGCCGTCCTTCACGATGAAGAAGTGGGTCGAATTGCAGGTGGCGACAAAGCCGTGAGGGTCGAGCATCAAGCCCTCGTCCGCGCCGGCCTGTGCTGCCTGGATGCAGGCGGTGATGCAGTTGAGCTTGCTGTGCGAATTGAGCATCGGGTCCTGCACATCCGGATATCCCCTGCGCACATGGACCGTAGCGAGCTTCAGCATCCGCGTCGCGGTTTCGGGAGCGGGCTCCTTCCACTCGGGGATCATCACGATCGTTGCCGGAGTGATGACCACGCGCGGATCCTGGTATGGTGTCGAGCGAATACCGCGGGTCACCATCAAACGGATATGTACCCCGTCCCCGCGCATGCCATTGGCGTCGAGCACGGCGTAGAGCCGGCACTCCATCTCCTTCCGGGTGATGCCGATGTCCATGTGGATCGCCTTGGCACCGCGCCACAGCCGGTCGAGGTGACGGTCTAGGAATGCCAGCCTGCCGTCGTGCAGACGGATACCTTCCCACACCCCGTCGCCAAGCATGAAACCGCTATCGTAGACGCTGATCTTCGCATCAGGGCGCGGCACATGCTCGCCATTGATGTCGATAATGACCTGTTCGTTTCGCTCGTCGGGGACGTATAGATGGGTTCCCTGCGTCATGAGCCCCTCTTCAGGATTTCGTCCATCTGTTCGCGCAGGACCGGGTCCCATTCGGCGCGCAATTCCTTCACGCGGTCCATCAGAGGCTCGTTCTCGTGGTAGGGAATGTCGAGACGGTAGAGATTGGCGACCTCGGGCATGAACTTGCGGTCCATTTCCTCCCAGGCGTCCGTTGCGGCTATGGCCTGCTGACGATCCATACCCAGCGCCTCGTAGGCGGAACGACCCATGCGCAGCGAGCTGTCATAGGTCTCGCGGATGATGTCGCGGCATCCATAGGCCCAGAGCTCGTACACGTGGTTGCGATCGATCGCGCGGGCGATGATGTGAACCTTCGGATAGTGCTGGACGACGTGCTTTACGAGCCGGTCGATCTGCTCTCGCTCGTCCATGGCGACCACCAGCAGCTTGGCATTCTCGATCCCGGCGGAATGCAGCAGGTCGGGCCTTGTCGCATCGCCGAAATAGGTGCGGAAACCGAACTTGCGCACAATCTCGAGCTGCTTGCTGTCGTAGTCGATAACGGTGGTCTGGAACCCAGCGGCCTGGAGCATGCGGTCGACGATGCCGCCGACGCGTCCGCGGCCTGCTATGATGACCGGGTTTTCCTCCTCGATCGTGTCGGCCTGCCGCTCGTCCTCGGTGCAATAGGCATGCGCGATGACCTTGTCGTAGAGGATGAACAGCAGAGGCGTGACGAGCATGGTCAGCGCAACGACGAGCAACAGCAGGTCCGCAAGAGTCTCGGGCAGGACGGCATTGCCGACTGCGAATGCAATTAGGACGAAGGCGAACTCACCTGCCTGGGGTAGGCTCAGGCAGAAGAGCCACAAGGCCTGTCGGCGCAGGCCGTAGAGCCAGCCGACAATCAGCAGAACCACGAACTTGGCTGCGATAGTGACGCTGGCCCAGAAGACGACATCGCGCCAGATCTCGCTGGCCAGAACGAAGTCGATCCCTGCCCCAACAGTGATGAAGAAGAGACCCAGCAGCAGGCCCTTGAAGGGATTGATGTCGCTCTCGAGCTCGTGCCGGTATTCGCTGGTCGCGAGGACCACGCCGGCGACGAAGGCCCCAAGTGCGGGCGACAGGCCCACAAGTGACATCAGAAGGGCAATGCCGATGACTACCCCGAGCGCCGCCGCGGTGAAGAGCTCGCGCAAGTTGGCTCCCGCGATGTAGCGGAACAGCGGACGTATCGCGAAGATCCCGATGGCGATGACCGCCGCCACAGCAGCGATGCGCGAAAGGGCCGCGAGCCAGACGGGCATGCTCGCCGTCAGATCCAGCCCTCCGTGTCCGTGCCCACCGCCATGATCGCCGCTTGCACCGTAGAGTTCTGGCATAGCCAACAAGGGCAGCAGCGCGAGCATCGGGATGACCGCGACGTCCTGCACCAACAATACCGAGAAGCTGGCCTCGCCGCCCTCGCTGCGCATGAGGTTCTTTTCGGTCAGCGTCTGGACGATGATCGCGGTCGAGGACAGCGCGAGCACCATGCCGGTCGCAAGAGCGGTCTGCCACGGGTTCGAAGCGAGGAGGGCAATGCCGGTAATCGCCAGTGTCGTGAGAAGGACCTGCCCTCCCCCGAGGCCGAGCAGCTTGCCACGCATCGCCCAGAGCCTGCGCGGTTCCATCTCGAGCCCGATGATGAAAAGCATCATGACCACGCCGAACTCGGCGAAGACCTGCAATGCCTCGACATCGACATTGAGCCCGAGAAGCACCGGACTGATGGCCATCCCGGCGAGCAGATAGCCGAGAACCGATCCAAGCCCGAAACGGCTTGCCAGCGGGACCGCAACGACCCCCGCCACGAGGATGAGGAAAGCGAGGATCAGGAAACTGGTCATCGCTATCCCCTAACCCAGAGTGTCAGATGTGCAAGGCGCGGCCGTAGCTCGCAAGCACGCTTTCGTGCATGCTCTCGCTGATGGTCGGGTGCGGGAAGACGGTGTTCATCAGTTCCGCCTCCGTCGTCTCCAGTGTCTTGCCCACGACGAAGCCCTGGATCATCTCGGTCACCTCGGCGCCGACCATGTGCGCGCCGAGCAGTTCGCCGGTCTTCGCATCGAACACGGTTTTCACGAAGCCTTCCGCTTCTCCGAGCGCAATCGCCTTGCCGTTGCCGATGAAGGGGAACGTGCCCGCCTTCACCTGGTGACCAGCCTCCTTGGCCTTTTCCTCGGTCAGACCGACCGATGCGATCTGCGGGTGGCAATAGGTGCAGCCGGGGATGTTCGAGCGGTCGAGCGGGTGGGGATGGACGTCCTTGTTGCCGAGTTCCTTTGCAATCGCCTCTGCGGTGGTGACGCCCTCGTGGCTCGCCTTGTGCGCCAGCCAGGGGCCGGGCGTGCAGTCGCCGATGGCCCAGAGGCCCTTCGACTTGGTGCGGCCGTAGTCGTCGATCTGGATAAAACCGCGGTCCATCTCGACCAGCTTTTCGAGACCCACGTTCTCGGTGTTCGGCACGATGCCGATGGCGGTGATGCAGTGGGTGAACTCGGTCTCGGAGACCTTGCCGTCCTTCGCCTTGATCTTGGCCTTCACGCCCTTGTCCGAGACCTTGATGTCTTCCACACCTGCGCCGGTCATGATGGTCATGCCCTGCTTGGTCAGGCTCTTTTCCAGGAAGGCGGAGACGTCCTTGTCTTCGACCGGCACGATCCGGTCGAGCATTTCGACCACGGTCACGTCGCAGCCCATGTCGTTATAGAAGCTGGCGAACTCGATGCCGATCGCACCCGACCCGATCACGAGCAGCTTCTTGGGCATTTCGGGCGGGGTCATGGCATGACGATAGGTCCACACGCGCTTGCCGTCGGCAGGGGCAAACGGCAGGTCGCGCGCCCGCGCGCCGGTGGCGACGATCACGTGCTTGGCGGTGAGCTTCTCCTCGCCCTTCTCGCCCTTCACGGTGAGGCTGGTCGGGCCGGTCAGCGTTCCCTCGCCCATATGTACCGTGATCTTGTTCTTCTTCATCAGGTGCGTGACGCCCTGGTTGAGCTGCTTCGCCACTCCGCGGCTGCGCTTCACCACTGCTTCAAGGTCGGCCTCGATCTCGCCGGCGATCTTGAGGCCATAATCCTTGGCATGCTGGGCATAGTGGAGGATCTCGGCCGAGCGCAGCAGCGCCTTGGTCGGGATACAGCCCCAGTTGAGGCAGATGCCGCCGAGCAGTTCGCGTTCGACGATGGCGGTCTTCAGGCCCAGCTGCGCGCAGCGGATCGCCGCGACGTAGCCGCCGGGTCCGGAGCCGAGAACGATGACGTCGTAATTGGTAGCCATTTGGATTTAGCCTTCGGTTGGTCCGACAGGATGGAACGGATGGAACACGGCCCTGGCGCAAAAAAGCGGCTCAGGCGCGTGAGGGGAAACGGAATAGGTATTCGGGTGCGAGATGGCGGCGCTGCTCATGCCCAGCGCTCCCCGACCGCACGGGGTCGGTTGTTCTCGTCGAGCAAGACGAATTTGAACGTCCCCTGCGCCACCTTGGTCTCGGCCTCGCCATTACGCTCGCGGGCGATGGCTTCTGCGGTGATGGTGAGCGAGGTGTTTCCGGTCGCCGCGATCTCGCAATAGACCGATAGTTCGTCGCCCACCTGCATCGCGCCGGGGAAAGCGAAATCGGATGCCGAGACCACCACCGCCTTGCCCTTGCCCTCACGGCTCGCGAGCGAACCTGCACCAAGCGCCATCTGGCTCATCAGCCAGCCACCAAACACCCCGCCATAGGGATTGGTGTCGGCGGGCATCGCGGTGACCCTGATCATCGGAGTGCGTTCGGTCATGGTCATCCCGCAATCAACCTGATGTAGTCGTCGCTCACCCAGCCCGAGCGGCAGGGTCCGTCATATGCGCGCACCGAGCCGACGGGCGAACCGGTACCGCATTGTAACTCGGGCTCATCCGACGGCGCATAGACGATACCGAGCCATCCACCGGTTTTCTGGCACATGGACACGCCGGTACCCGGACCGATCCGGTCGACTTCCTCCGCACTGGAAGAAGGTCCGGCGCGCACGGACAGGAAATTGTCGCCCTGCGGGTTCAGGTTGTAGACTTCGCCAAAGCTCGCGCAGGCATCGAAACGCGGGCCGTCGAAACCCACCATGACCGGCCGTTCGAGGTTTCTCGTGGTCCGGTCGAGCGGCGTTGGCGGCGTGTCGTCACGCTCTGCTTCCTGCGCACAGGCGGCGGCGAGAAGAGCCGCGAGAGCCACGCTCAATCGCTTCGATACGGCAGTGCTAGGCATTGCCGTTCTCACGCATCGGCCGAAGGATCCAGAACCAGCCGAGCACGGCATAGGTCAATGCGGCCATGACGCTCGGAAGGCCAAAGAACAGGATGCCGAAACTGCCGGCGATCCAGTAGGCGGACAACAGCAGCATCACGCAGACGAGCAGGACAGTGATAGCCAGCGTCTCCACCGAATGAGCCAGCTGTCGTCCGGAAAAGGCCACGACCAGGGTGGCCACGGGAAATCCGATCAGCAGCGTGGCAACGAGCGCCGGGCCGAACATCTTCACGATTTCATCGAAACCGGGACCGCTGTCGCCTGTCAGGAGACCCAGCACAGTAAGCCATGCTGCCACTGCAGCGGCCACGCTGATTGCAAGGAGTTTTGGGATGTGGCGGGCGATCAAACCACCAGCCCCATCGGGTTCTCCACCAGCTGCTGGAAGGCCTGCATGAACTGTGCGCCGTCCGCGCCGTCGATGGCGCGGTGGTCGAAGCTGCCGGTGGCGCTCATCACGGTGGCGACACCCAGTGCGCCGTCGATCACGTAGGGGCGCTGTTCGCCTGCACCGACCGCAAGGATCATCGCCTGTGGCGGGTTGATCACGGCGTCGAACTGCTTGGTACCGAACATGCCGAGGTTGGAGAGCGAGGCGGTGCCGCCCTGGAATTCATGCGGCTGCAGCTTGCCGTCGCGGGCCTTGCCAGCAAGTTCCTTCATCTCGGTGCTGATCTGCGCGAGGCCCTTGCGGCCCGCATCGCGGATGATCGGCGTGATAAGGCCCGACGGCGCAGCCACGGCGACCGAGATGTCCTCGCGCGTGTACTGGTAAAGCTCGTCGCCCTGGAAGCTGACATTGCACAGCGGCACGCGCTGCAGCGCGCGGGCCTGTGCCTTGATCAGCAGGTCGTTCACCGACAGCTTGATACCGTCCGCCTCGAGGCTCTTGTTGAGCTCGCTGCGCAGCTTGAGCAGCGCGTCGAGGCGCACGTCCACGGTGAGGTAGATGTGCGGGATGGTCTGCTTCGCCTCGGTGAGGCGGCGCGCGATGACCTTGCGGACATTGTTGAGCTTCTGCGCTTCGTAAGGCGCGTCGAGATCGCCGCCCATGGTTGCGGGCTTTGCCGGAGCAGGCGCAGGAGTTGCGGCAGCTTCCTTCGCCGGAGCGGCGCCGGGCTTCGCGTCCTCGACATCGGCTTTCACGATACGGCCATTGGGACCCGAACCGTTGATGGTCGACAGGTCGAGACCCCTCTGCTCCGCAATGCGGCGAGCGAGCGGCGAAGCCTTGATGCGATTGCCATCGTCGCTTTTCGCAGCGGCGGGTGCCGGAGCCGGTACAGGAGCAGGCGTGGGAGCCGGCGCAGCTTCTTCCTTCGCTTCGGCCGGAGCCGGTGCGGGTGCTGCATCGCCAGCGGGAGCAGCAGCGGCTGCTTCATCGAGGTCCTCGCCGTCTTCGGCGAGCATGGCGATTACCGTGCCGACCTTCACGCCCTCGGTGCCTTCCTCGACCGCGATCGAAGCGATGACGCCTTCATCGACGGCCTCGAATTCCATCGTTGCCTTGTCGGTTTCGATCTCGGCCATGATGTCACCGGCGGAAACCGTGTCACCCGGCTTCACCAGCCATTTGGCGAGCGTGCCCTCTTCCATGGTGGGCGACAGTGCGGGCATCTTGATCGGCGTGGGCATGTTTTGACGTTACGTCCTCGCTGGGGAGAGTGTTTTGCAGGTCTCTGGCCAATTTGGCCCGCCCTCGCAAGGTCCTTGCGCAGAATACGAATTAGCGGGTAGCCCTTGGCGCAAAGAGGGAGCGGGACCTTTGAGAATATATCTGGTCGTGATGGACGAAACCGAGGAGGCGAAGCTCGCGCTGCGCTTTGCCTCGCTGCGTGCGATGAAGACCGGTGGATCGGTGCATATCCTCGCATTAGTGCCGCAGCAGACCTTCAACGCTTTCGGGGGCGTACAGGCGACGATCGAGCAGGAAGCCCGCGAACGCGCCGAGGTCATGGCCAACAATGCTGCCGGGAATGTCTTCGGGGAAATGGGCAAGATGCCCGTCATCACCGTCAAACCCGGCTCGCCCGCCGAAGTTATCCGCAAGTATATCGAGGATCACGGCTCGATCGCCGCACTCGTCCTGAGCACGGCGAAGGAAGGCGGGAAGAACCCGCTCGTGAGCCACTTCGCAGTGCACGCGAACGCCCTGCCCTGCCCGGTCTATATCGTGCCCGGCAATCTCACCCGCGAACAGATCGACGAATTGGCTTGACCTATCAGGTCAGCGCGCCGCGCGTCGGGTAATCGTTCTCGAGGGTAAAGGTGAGGCCGCTGAGCAGGTCGTCGAGATCGGGGCGCGTGAACGGCGCATTCTGGACCACGGCGAAATGCAGAGTGCCGTCAGGTTTCACGAGGAAGAGGCCCGGTTCGCTGAAGGTATCGGGCTCACCGCTGCCTTCGCGCTTTTGCGAGATGTAGAGACCCCATTCGCGGGCCTTGTCCTCGCTCATTGAATGGGCGAGCGGGAGGTCGCCGGTGTGCCATTCTTCGTGAGAGACCGCAGCGCGTTCGGGGCTGTCCATCGAGACCGCGAAGACGTTGATGCCCTTGTCGGTGAACTTGCCAAGCTTGCTGCCAAGCTCCTCAAGGTACTTCTTGCAGATCGGGCAGTGCTTGCCGCGGTAGAAGACCAGCATGGTGAAGGCCTCGGGGCTCTGTTTCGCCAGTTCGAAACGCGCATCGATGGTCAGCGGCAGGTCGAGATCGGGGATGGCTTTTCCGGGTACGAGCATGGGGGTTTCTCCTTTGACCCTTCAATGGGGATCCCCCCTCGCCCGTTCCGCCTACTTCTTCTTGCGTCCCTGGTGCCGGATGTTGCCCGGACGCCCTCGCTTGCCCTTCGCATGCGACTGGCGCGGGGCGCCCTTGCCTTTCTGGAAGTGCTTCTTCTTCGGCGGTGGGCGGAAACCGCGCTTCTCGATGCCCGAGCCGTCGCTGTCGGGCACTTCGAACTTGAGCGCTCCGGTCAGCGGATTCGCTTCGGCGAGTTTTAGCTTGAGCCTGTCGCCGACGGCATAGGTTTTGCCGCTGTCCTCGCCGGTTAGCTCCTGCGCGCCCTCGTCGTAGCGGAAATACTCGCGCCCCAGCGTGGAGACCGGGACCAGCCCGTCGCCGCCAAGGTTCTCGATGGTCGCGAAGAAGCCGAAGCCCTGCACGCCCGTTATGCGCGTGTCGAAGGTCTCGCCGACACGGCCGGAGAGCCATGCGGCGACATAACGGTCGATCGTGTCGCGCTCTGCTTCCATCGCGCGGCGCTCGGTCTGGCTGATCGCGTCGGTGATCTGGTTGAGTGCAGTGCGGTCGCGGTCCGACAGCCCCGACCCCTCGGGGATCTTGCCCTTGGGCTTGGGTTGTTCGAGCTTGTAGGAATCGACCAGCGCGCGGTGCACCAGAAGGTCGGCATAGCGGCGGATCGGCGAGGTGAAATGGGCATAGCTGCCCAGCGCCAGGCCGAAGTGACCTGCGTTCGCCGGCCCGTAGTAGGCTTGCGTCTGGCTGCGCAGGACCGCCTCCATAATCAGTGCTTTTTCAGCAGGATCGGAGATATCCTTGAGCATCCGGTTGAAGATGCCCGGAGTGATGACCTGACCCATCGCGAAGGGGCGGCCCTGGCTCGCAAGGTATTCCTTGAACGCCATCAGCTTCTCGCGGCTCGGCGTTTCGTGGACGCGGTAGACCACCGGAGCTGCCTTCTCCTCAAGCGCCTTTGCCGCGGCGACGTTCGCTGCGATCATGAAGTCTTCGACGACGCGGTGCGCATCGAGGCGTTCGCGCACGGCGATTTCCTCGATCTGGCCCTCGTCGTTGAGGCGGACCTGCCGCTCGGGCAGTTCCAGATCGAGCGGATCGCGCGCGTGCCGTGCCTTGAACAGGAGTTTCCATGCGCCCCATAGGTTCTTGAGCACCTCGTCAGCGCTGCCATCGTCGATGGCCTTCTGCGCGTCTTCATAGGCGATGTTGGCTGCAAGCCGCACTATCGCCCGGGTGAAGCGCCACTTGGTAACCTTGCCCTCGGGCGAAATATGCAGGTGGCAGGCCATGGCCGCACGGTCCTCGTGCTCAACCAGCGAGCAGACATCTGCGGACAGGATTTCCGGCAGCATCGGCACGACGCGGTCGGGAAAATAGACCGAGTTGCCGCGCTTCCTCGCTTCCTTGTCGAGAACGCCGCCCGGGCGAACGTAGAAGCTGACGTCGGCAATCGCGACGATCGCATTGTAGCCGCCATTCCCGTCGGGTTCGGCCCAGATTGCATCATCGTGGTCGCGCGCGTCCGCGGGATCGATGGCGATGATCGGCACATCGCGCAGGTTCTCGCGCTTCTCCTCGCTAAGCGGAAGTTCGGCGACGCGCTGCGCTTCGTCGAGCGCTTCCTGCGGGAAGATGTGCGGAATGCCGTGCTTGGCGATGGCGATGAGGCTGAAGCTCTTGGGAGCGAGCGGATCGCCGATGACCTCGACCACCTTCACCTTCGCACGAGGCGACTTGCCCATGGGTTCGGCAAGCACGAGGTCGCCCTCGTTCGCCTCGCCCAGATCGCCGATGGGCGATGAATTGCGGACGCGCTTGTCGACCGGTGCAAGCCAGGGCTTTCCGCCGCCGTCGAATTCGACGACGCCCATCAGGCCTTCGGTGCGGGCGGGCAGCTTCTTCATCGGGTGGGCAATCCACCCCTTCCCCCGCTCTTCTGTACGCGCGAGGAAGCGGTCGCCGCGCTTGAGCGCTGCGACCTTCTTGCTTTCCTTCACGACCAGGCGCGGCGGCTTGTCCTTGCTGTCAGGATCCCAGTTCTCGGGAACGGCGATCGGTTCGCCGTCCTCGATCTCGACGACCTTGAGCACGGTCACCTTCGGCACGCCGCCCATGCGGTGATAGGCGGTCTTCCTGCCGTCGATCAGGCCTTCTTCGGCCATGTCCTTGAGGCGCTTCTTCAGCGCGATCTTTTCCTGCCCCTTGATGCCGAAGGCCTTGGCGATTTCTCGCTTGCCTGCGGGTCGGTCGGAGCTCTGGATGAATTCGAGTATTTGCGTTTTGGAGGGCAGCCCCTGCGGCCGCCCTGTTCTGTTCTGTTTTTTCATTGCCGCCATATGGGGATGGCGGGAGCGCATGTCACGCCTTGGCGATCAATATGCCTTGGCAAGGAGCACGCGCTCGGTCGCGGGCGCGCCGGTAAAGATGCACTCGCCGTCAACCGGCGCGGCATCCATCGGCACGTTGCGGATGGTGAGCTTGTGCTCCTTGAGGCGCTCGACGACCTTCTCGAGTCGCTCGCCGGTGGGCTTCGACCACTGAACCTCGACCCAGCCGGGATAGCGCGAGGCAGAGAAGAACTTCTCGACCTCCTCGAAGCTCGTCACGCCGCGGGTGATATTCGTCTCGCGCCGCTCGGCCGCTTCGGTGAGGAAAGCGGACTGCATGTCGGCGAGGATATCGGGGACCGTCTGCCCGGCGACTTCGCGCGTGGGGGTCTGGAAAGCGGGCTTGCCGTTTTCCTCGTTCCACAGCTTGTCGCGGCGAAGCAGGCTGACGACGCCGTTTTCCATGTCGCGGCCACCGACTTCGATAATGATCGGGGCGCCCTTGCGGACATAGTCCCAGCGCTTGGCCGCAGCCTTGCCCGGACGGGTGTCGAGCAGGACGCGCAGCGGTTCGCCAAGGACGTGTTTGCTCGCAAGCGTGGCACGCAGGGCCTCGCAATAGTCGATCAGCGCCTCATCTTCGGGCTTGTCTCGCAGCATCGGCAGGATGACGACCTGCTGCGGAGCGATCTTGGGCGGCAGGCGCAGGCCGTCGTCATCGCCGTGGGTCATGATGACGCCGCCGACCATGCGGGTCGACACGCCCCAGCTGGTCGTGTGGCAGAGGCTCTCGCTGCCTTCCTTGTTCTGGAACTTGATGCCCGATGCCTTGGCGAAGTTGGTGCCGAGGTAGTGGCTGGTGCCGGCCTGCAGCGCCTTGCCGTCCTGCATCATGGCCTCGATCGACCAGGTTTCGACTGCACCGGGGAAGCGCTCGTTCTCCGGCTTCTCGCCGGGGATCACGGCCAGCGCGAGATCTTCGTCCGCAAAGGCGCGGTAGACCTCGAGCATGGTGAGCGTGTGCTCCTTGGCTTCAACCTCGTCCGCATGGGCGGTGTGGCCTTCCTGCCAGAGAAATTCGCTGGTGCGCAGGAACATGCGGGTGCGCATTTCCCAGCGCACGACGTTCGCCCACTGGTTGAGCTTCAGCGGCAGGTCGCGCCAGCTCTGGACCCAGCGCGCCATGGCGTCGCCGATGATCGTTTCCGAGGTCGGACGTACGACCAGGGGTTCTTCGAGCTTGGCTTCGGGATCGGGGATCAGGCCGCCATCGGGGCCAGCGATCAGGCGGTGGTGCGTGACGACCGCCATTTCCTTGGCGAAACCCTCGACATGCTCTGCCTCGCGCTCGAAATTGGAGAGCGGGATGAAGATCGGGAAATAGGCGTTAGAATGGCCGGTCGCCTTGATCCGGTCATCGAGCAGGCGCTGCATGCGCTCCCAGATGCCATAGCCCCACGGCCGGATGACCATGCAGCCACGAACGCCCGATTCCTCGGCCATTTCGGCAGCGGAGATGACTTCCTGGTACCAGGCGGCGAAGTCGTCGGCGCGCTTGGTGTTCAATGCATGGCGGATCTGGGCCACGGAGCGATTCTCACTTCAAAGTTGGATTTGCGCCCGCCCCTAGCGTGTCGCGCGAAGCGGGTCGACTACTTGCTCAGCTCGTCGAGCTTCTTCTGCATGGCAGCCATCTGCTGGCGCATCTGAGCCAGCTCGTCGTCGGCATCCTTCTTCGCCGCATCCGCGCCCTTGCGCGTCACGGGAATGAAGGCCTCCGCGGCATTCTGCATCATCTTGAAGTTGGCCTCGGCCATCTTGGCCAGCGGGTTCGCCTCGATGCCTTTGGCAAAGGCTGCCTGCAGCTGTTCGCGGTTCTTGCGGAAGTTCGCCATGCTCGCTTCGAGATAGCTCGGCATCATCGACTGCATCGAATTGCCGTACATGCTGATCAGGTCGCGCAGAAAGCTGACCGGGAGCATCTGCTGGCCGCCCTGGCTCTCTTCCTCGACGATGATCTGCGTGAGGATCGTATGGGTGATGTCGTCACCGCTCTTCGCGTCGAGGACCTGGAAGTCGACATTTTCGCGGACCATCTTCGCCAGATCGTCGAGCGTGATGTAGCTCGATGTATCGGTATTGTAGAGACGCCGGTTGGCGTATTTCTTGATGATGATCGGTTCGCCGTCGGCGGTCCGCTTTGCCATGTTTTCGCTCTCCCCAAGCGTGCGTTGTTTGTGCAATGCGATGGTGCTTAGCACCTGCACAATGTGCAGCGCAACATGAACTGATCAACGTTGGAAGCGGTGTCCCAGAACGGTAAGCAATTCGTATTGCGATAGAGAGGTTTGCTGCGCAGCATCGGGCAGGTGATAGGGCAATTCCACCCAGTCGCCCTCGGCAATATCGGGCGCTTCGGCAAGGTCGATTACGATCATGTCCATCGACACTTTGCCGAGGATCGGCAGCGATGCATTCCCGCGCTGGAAGGATGCTCCCGACCATGCGCGCAGGATACCGTCAGCGTAGCCGAGCGAGAGTACGCCCACGCGCATATCCTCTGGTGCGGTGAAGGTTGCGTTGTAGCCGACCGTGTCGCCTGCCGAGAGTTCGCGCACCTGGATCACGGCGGCGTAGGGATAGGCGACCTGCAGTATCTCACCGGCAAGTTCGGGCCGCGGTACGCCGCCGTAAAGTGCAAGTCCCGGCCGCGTGAGGTCGAAGTGGTAGGCCTCGCCCAGCACAATGCCTGCACTGTTGGCAAGGCTTGCCTTGCGGTGTTCGACAGCGCTGCGCGCCTCGTTGAAATCAGCCAACTGCTGCGCGTTCATGTCGCTGTCCTCGTCGGCACATGCGAGATGGCTGAGCAGGACTTGCACATCGAGCGCCTGGATCACCGGATCGCCGATGTTCTTGCGGGCGACCCCGAGCCGGTTGATCCCGCTGTCGACCATGAGGTGGCATGGGCCGCCCCCACCCTCCTTCCAGAGGCGTGCCTGGTGGAGGGAATCGATCACGGGGATCGCGCCGGTCTCTTTGGCGAAGGCGACCTCGGCCTCGTTGATCGGTCCGTGCAGCACCGCAAGCTGCTCGGGCGGAATGTGTCCGAGAACCGCCGGCACTTCGCTCCAGTGCGCAACAAAGAAGTCGCGGCAGCCCGCATCGCGCAGAGCGGGAACGCAGTGCTCGACACCGAGGCCGTAGCAATCCGCTTTTACCGCAGCGCCCGCCCTTGCCTTGCCCGACAACCGGTCGAGTGCGCGCCAGTTATCTGCGAGCGCGGTGCGGTCGATGCGCAGCTTGAGGGTTGGCGGCGGGGTCAGCGTCACGGGGTTACGGGCGAGACGGGCGGAGCTTCACCCGAATCCTCGAAATCCGTCGGCGGGCCGCTCGGCAGGCCCCACCATGCGACGACGACACCGAATGCCACCACGACCCAGGTGTACCAGAGGCCGGAGTAGATATTGCCGGTGCTCGCCACGATGACGCCTGCGATCAGCGGCAGGAAGCCGCCGAGATAGCCCGCACCGATGTGATAGGGGATCGACATGGAGCTGTAACGGATGCGGGGTGGGAACATTTCCGACAAGAGTGCGGCGACCGAACCGTAGGTCAGTGCCGAGAGCATGCCGAGGCCGAGCAGCACGGCCACAATGCCCAGGATGTTGCCGAATGCCGGCTGCTGTTTGCTGAAGTCGAAACCGTAGTTGCTGAGTGCACCGCGAATGCCGTCGCGGCGGGCCGCACCGTCTTCGAACCACACAGGATCGATCGCGATCGCTTCTCCGCCCGCAGAAAGCTGCAACTCGCTGCCTTCGGTCAGTTCGTAAGGAACGCCCGAGGCGGTCAGCGTCTCGAGGATCTTGCCGCAATCGCTCTGCTCGCGGTCGAAAAGGTCCGCGAAGGGATCGGTAGTGCATACGGGACCCGAAACAGTGATCGGCGTGCGCTCAGCAGCTTCGGACAGCGCCGGATTGGCAAGGCTGCCGAGCGTCCAGAATGCCGGAAAGAGCAACGCCAGCGTCGCCACGGCACCGATGATGATCGGCTTCTTGCGCCCAACCCTGTCCGACCATTTCCCGATCAGGATGTAGAAGGTCATGGCGATCAGGCCGGAGACGAACAGGATCAGCTCGACCGTGAGATCATCGACATGCATCGGTCCGCGCAGGAAGCTCATCCCGCTGAAGAATGCGGTGTACCAGATCGTGGTCAGGATGCCCGTGACACCGAAGAGCGCGACGAAGATGCGCTTCTTGTTACCCGGATAGGTGAAGCTCTCGACGAAGGGATTGTGCGCGGTTTCGCCCGCTTCCTTCATCGCCTGGAAGACCGGGCTTTCCGACAGTTTCAGGCGCATCCACAGCGAAATCCCCAGCAGGATGATCGACAGGAGGAAAGGCACACGCCAGCCCCAGGCGACGAAATCGTCTTCCGGAATGAGGAACCGGCACGAGAGCACGACCGCGATCGAGAGGACGAAGCCGCCCGCAACACTCGCCTGGATGAAGCTGGTGTAGAACCCGCGCTTTTCGGGCGGAGCATGCTCGGCGACATAGATGGCCGCACCGCCGTATTCGCCGCCCAGCGCGAGGCCCTGAAGCACGCGCAGGATGATGACGATGATGGGCGCGGCTATTCCGATGGTGGCCACTGTCGGAATGAGGCCCACGCCTGCCGTGGCGATCCCCATGAGGGTCACTGTCACAAGGAAGGTGTACTTCCTACCCAGCCTGTCGCCGAGGAAGCCGAAGAGGATCGCGCCGATCGGGCGGAAAGCGAAGCCGACTGCGAAGGTCGACCAGACCAGCAGCAGCCCGAGGGTCTCGTTATCTACGTCGTAGAAGGCATCCTTCAGGATGTAGGCCAGCGTGCCGTAGATGAAGAAATCGTACCACTCGAATACGGTGCCCGCACTGCTGGCGCCGATGACGAGTTTGATTTCCTTCTCGCTCGGCTCGCGCTGCGTTACCGTTGTACCGCCTGCCATGAAACTCCCGCTCCCCTCTCTCTGGTAGGTTGGGTGCGGTTTAGCGAGGGGCGGAAGGCTTGGAAAGCACGTCGAGCGCGGCTCTCCACGGCAAGAGTATCGCGCCGTGCCGCCCGGGATAGGCGCGCGCGGCTTCCAGCATCGCGATATCGGGCCAGGCGGGCGTATCGCCCTCGCCCGCGAGCCAATCCATGATTTCGGCAAGAGACGTCTGGATATCCGCACCGGCTTTCCCGTGAACGTGCCGTGCGAAAATCGCAGCTGCGGCCTGTCCTACGGCGCAGGCGGTCACCTTCAGGCCGAGATCTTCGAACCCATCGGTCGCGGAAATCCGGATAGTGCTCCCGCAACTGCGTGAGTGCGCCTCTCCGATGAATGGTGCGGCGGCGTCGAAAGGATAGGCAGCCAGCTCGACAGCAAGCGCGAGCAAGGCCGGGGAATAGAGAGCGCCGCCCGGGGGGCTCGTCACTCTGCAGCTTCCTCCGCTTCGGCTTCAGCCTCTGCTTCTGCCTCTTCACCGCGTAGCGCCGCACGCCTCTGGGCCAGCACCTCGACAAGCGAGCGCGAGCCGCCGTCGACCAGCTCATAGCTCTGGGCAGTCGTGATCCACACCGGTCGGCCGCGATAATCCCAGACACGGTCGTAGCCGAGAACGAGGAGCGAGAAGCCGATAATGACGATCACGAGCCCCTTGAGCGCACCGAACCCGAAACCGAGCACGCGGTCGATCGGGCCGAGCACAGAATTGCGCGATGCCTTGCCGACATTGTTCGCGATGACTTTCATCGCCGCATAGGGGATCAGCAGCAGCAGCACGAAGGCCATGACGGAGGTCGCAACGCTCGCCCCGATCACATCCTGCATCGCGATGGCGAGCGGCGTGTGGAGATAACGGATGGCAAAGGCAGCCAATATCCACGCGCCCAGCGACAGGATCTCCTGAAGAAATCCCCGCAGGAAGCCACCGATCGCAGCGATTGCCACGATGAACAGTACGATGAAATCGAAGCCCGTCATGAAACCCTATTAATCCCTCAGGGTTGGGGCTTTATTAACTGCTCATCACCCGGTCAACGAGGTTGGCCAGTTGTCCCAAGCCCGAATATTGCAGTTCTGACGAGCCGTTCTTGGTGTCGGACGGGCCGAAACCCTTTTCAAATCCGAGCTTTGCTGCTTCCTTCAGGCGAACTCCGCCATGGGCAACCGGGCGGACTTCACCGGCGAGGCTGACTTCTCCGAGCCATACGCTGCGATCCGGCAAGGGTTTGTCTGCGAGCGCGCTGACCAACGCAGCGGCAACTGCGAGATCCGCCGCAGGATCCGACAGGCGATATCCGCCCGCCACGTTCAGGTAGACTTCCGCCGAGCTGAACGAGAGACCGCAGCGCGATTCCAGCACCGCGAGCAGCATGGCAAGCCGGCCATTGTCCCAACCGACCACGGCACGGCGCGGCGTAGCGCCCGACTGAAGCTTCACGATCAGCGCCTGGATTTCCACCAGCACCGGACGCGTACCTTCCATGGCCGGGAAGACAGCACTCCCCGCCATCGGCTGCTCGCGCCCGGACAGGAACAGCATGGAGGGGTTCTCGACCTCTTCGAGACCGTCGCCCGCCATGGCGAATACACCGATCTCGTCGACCGCACCGAAACGGTTCTTGAGCGCGCGCAGGATACGGTACTGGTGGCTGCGTTCGCCCTCGAAACTCATGACGACATCGACCATGTGTTCAAGCACTCGCGGCCCGGCAATATTGCCATCCTTGGTCACGTGGCCGACGAGCACCAGCGCGACGCCGTTTTCCTTGGCATAGCGGATCAGTTCGAAGGCGCAGCCGCGGACCTGGCTCACCGTCCCGGGCGCCCCTTCGATCGTGTCGGAGTGCATGGTCTGGATGGAATCGATCACCAGCAGCTTGGGCGTCTCCATGCTGCCGAGTGTCGTAAGGATGTCTCGCACGCCGGTTGCAGCGGCCAGCTTTACCGGAGCATCCGACAGGCCGAGCCGAGCTGCTCGCATCCGGACCTGCCCCGCCGCTTCCTCGCCGCTTACGTAGACGACGCCGTGCCCCTCACGCGCAACCTTGGCTGCGGCCTGGAGCAGCAACGTCGACTTCCCGATACCCGGATCGCCGCCCATCAGGATGGCGCTGCCCGGCACGAGCCCGCCGCCGAGAGCACGATCGAATTCCGCAAGACCCGTCTTTTGGCGGATCGGGACTTCACCAGGCTTGTCGAGGTCGACAAACTCCACCGCCCTGCCCCCGCTCGACAAGTCGTGCTTGAGCGAGAACACCGTTGCGGGCGCATCCTCGGCCAGGGTGTTCCATTCCGCACAGTCGGCGCACTGGCCCTGCCAGCGGTGAGATACCGACCCACAGGCCTGACAGACATAGCGTTTCTTCGGTTTCGCCATGCCAATTCACTAACAGAACATTTGAGGAACGCAATTGCCTTTGCAGCGCAACTGTGCACAACGAATAGCGATGCGGCAGAAGGAACTGAGGATCGCGCTGGTCTGCTACGGCGGGGTAAGCCTGGCGGTCTATATGCACGGCGTCACGCGCGAGCTGTGGCAACTGGCCCGCGCGAGCCGCGATTTCCACGCAGGACACGAAGCGCGCGACGGGATCCACAAGGTCTATCTCGATCTCCTGAAGCACCTTGAAGAACATGGTGGACTGCGCCTTCGCGTCCTGCCCGACATCTGCAGCGGTGCCAGCGCAGGCGGAATCAACGCGGTTTTCCTCGCGCAGGCGATCTACTCCGGCCAGAGCCTCGAGCCGCTGACCGACCTCTGGCTCGAAGTCGCTGACGTCGATGAACTGACACATCCGGACGCAAAGATCCGCTGGGCGGGCGGCAAATTCTGGGCGCAGCCGTTCGCAAGCTGGCTGCTAAGCAGGCCAGGCACCGAAATCGCGACCGAGGTGGCTCCTGAAACCCGTAGCGAGGTGCGCCGTAAGGTATCGCATCTCATCCGCGGTCGATGGTTCGAACCGCCCTTCTCGGGCTTCGGCTTCTCGAGCCTCCTCGAACGCGCATTTGCCGCGATGGAGCAGACCGAGAAAGAAGAGCCGCTCCTGCCGCCCGGTCATCCGCTCGACCTATTCGTTACCGCGACCGACTTTTTCGGCCATCTCGAGCTGCTGAAACTGAACAGTCCGCCGGTGGTCGAGGACAGCGAACACCGGATGCCCATCTCGTTCAGGTGCAAGACGCCGCTTGTCGGGGGCGAGAACCTTGCCGACCCGATGGAGCTTGTCTTCGCCGCGAGGGCAACGGCCAGCTTCCCGGGCGCATTCCCGCCACTTCAAGTTAGCGAGATCGATCGGCTGGCTGAAAGCACCGGCCGTGCGTGGCATAGCCGGGAAGAGTTTCTTGACCGGATCATGCCGGTCCATGTCATGCGCGACAATGTCGAGAGCGTTTCGCTGATCGACGGATCGGTGCTGGTGAACAAGCCTTTCGGCGGCGCGATGGCGGCGCTGCAGGGTCGCCCTGCCCAGCGCGAAGTCGACCGCCGCTTCGTCTATGTCGACCCGCGCCCCGACCGGTTCGGTGAACGTCACGCACAGGCCCGGCACGAGGTGGGGTTCTTCTCCGCGATCTTCGGTTCACTGTCGACCATCCCGCGCGAACAGCCGATCCGCGACAACCTCGAACAGCTCGAGGAACAAAGCCGCGAGGCTGCACGCCTGTCGCGTATCGTCAGCGCGCTGCGCCCCGAAGTCGAGCGAACGGTCGAGAAGCTGTTCGGCTACACGCTGTTCCTCGACAATCCTACGCCCAAACGGCTCAAGGCATGGCGTCAGAAGGCACAGCAGGCAGCGGCGGAACAGGCGGGCTATGCCTTCCATTCCTACGCCCAGGCGAAACTGAGCGGGATCGTTACCCGCCTTGCCAAACTGACCTGGGAAGCGGCCCCTGCGCTACACTTGTCCGATCACATCCCGATCGAACACGTGCTGCGCGAGGAACTCCGGTATCGCGGGCTTGAAGTCCTTGTCGGGCAGAACGGCGGCGCAACACCCGACGCGATCCGTTTCTTCCGCGAACACGATATCGGCTTTCGTATCCGCCGTTTGAGGCTCCTCGCCCGCAGGCTGGCGCGCGATTGGGAAGCGGATCCCGACATTCCCGACGATGCGCTCGAGAAGGGCCGCGACGAGATATACAAGATACTCGCGCTCTATTTTCAGAAGGAGAGCCTCGCCTCGCTGGGTGATGAATTCCCTGCCCTCGCGGAAAACGTGCTCGTCGATCCCTCAGGCGTGCTCGACCATATCGAGGCGCGGAGGCTCCTGCCCGACGAAGACGACCATGCAGAGGAAATGCTCGCCGAGGCGCTGGCGGAGATGCCCGACCACCTCAGGCGGCGCATGCTGTTCGCCTATCTCGGCTTCCCGTTTTACGACGTCGCCACGCTTCCCCTGCTGCGTAACGAGGGCCTTACGGAGTTCGATCCGGTCAAGGTGGACAGGATCAGCCCCGACGACGCGCGCAGCATCCGCGAAGGCGGTACGCGCGCGACGCTCCGCGGTATCGAATTCTATAACTTCGGCGCGTTTTTCAGCCGCTCCTATCGTGAGAACGATTACCTCTGGGGCCGTCTCCACGGGGCCGAGCGGATGATCGACCTCGTTTGCTCGACGCTCGACACACCAATGGCCGAAGGAACCTGCAGGGCATTCAAGCGCGATGCCTTCCTCGCCATTCTCGACGAGGAGGCACAGGCCCAACGCTGCGATCCGGGTCTGCTCGACGGTATCCGGGCCGAAGTCCTCGACCGGATGCGCTGAAGCCTATTCGGCCTGGTCGAGGCTGGTGTAGATGGCGGTCACGAACTGGTCGGGCCCGATGAAGCCCTCGCCCCTGTTGAAACCGGCGAGCGGCTTTGCGGCCACCGCCTCTTCGACGGAGCTTCCGGCGTCCCGCAAGGCTCTCACCCGCGACACAGCATCGCCCATCATCGCGCGATAGGCGACGAGTTCGGCCTTGTTCGACATCGGGCCATGGCCGGGAATGACCTTGGTCTCGTCGTCGATCATGCGGATGACAGCATCGAGCGAGTTCATCGCGTGGATGACATTCCCGCCCGACCCGGTGTCGATGTAGGGATAGCCCGGGATCTTGAAGTAGAGATCGCCCATGTGGACCACGTTGCTCTTGGTCCAGTGGACCACGCTGTCGCCATCGGTGTGGCCACCGCCGACGAACATCACGTCGACACGCTCCCCGTTTAGATGGAAGCTGACACCCTGTTCGTACGTCACGACGGGTAGCGCTGCCTCGGGTGCGGGCGCGATGGGTCGCTCGCCCTCGCGACCTTCAGCGAGGCGCGTTCGCACATTGTCATGGGCAAAGATGAGAGCGCCCTTCTCGCCGAGGTTCTCGTTGCCGCCGGTGTGATCGCCATGCCAATGCGTGTTGACGACGAAGCGTACGGGCGTTGCACCGAGGTCGGCGATGGCTGCTTCGATCTTTTGCGTGAGCGGCGCAAACTGGTCGTCGATGAGGACGGTGCCGTCTTTGCCGTGGCTGACGCCGATATTCCCGCCAGCCCCGTAAAGCACCGCAATCCCGGGAGCGAGCTCCTCGGCAGTGATCTCGACTTCGCTGAAATCGCGCTGCGCGGCGGCCGGCGCGGCAAGCGCCAGGAGTGCCGTGCCTGCTACGAGTGCCTTCAAATGCATTCCTCTTCCCCTTTCGCGTCAATCGCTAGTCGGGGAAGCCTTCGCTGTCGAGCGCTTGCCGGTTACCCCCCGAAAGCGGTTTTCAGCTTGTCGAAGAAGCCGCGGCTCTCGGGACATTCGTCGCCGGTCTCGGTGGCGCGGAACTGTTCGAGCAATTCGCGTTGTTCCTTGCTGAGCTTGGTCGGGGTCTCGACGGCGATCTCGATCACCATGTCACCGCGACCTCGCCCCTGCAGCACGGGCATGCCCGCACCGCGCTGGCGCAGCTGCTTGCCCGACTGAATGCCGGCGGGGATTTCGAGGGTGAGTTCTTCGCCATCGAGGCCGGGGATCTCGATCGATCCGCCGAGCGCTGCCTTGGTGAAGCTGATCGGTACGCGGGTGGCAAGCGTAGTGCCCTCGCGCTGGAAGATGGGGTGCTGTTTCACATGGACGAAGATGTAGAGGTCGCCCGCTGGTGCGCCGCGCGGTCCGGCCTCGCCCTTGCCCGACAGACGAATGCGGGTGCCGGTATCGACGCCCGGGGGAATATCGACTTCGAGCTTCTGCGGGACGTCGACGCGCCCTTCGCCGCGGCAATCGCGGCACGGGCTGGTGATGATCTCGCCAGCGCCGTGGCAATTAGGACACGGGCGTTCGACTACGAAGAAACCCTGCTTTGCGCGGACATTGCCCTGCCCGCCGCACAGGTTGCAGGTCCTCGCCCGCGTACCGGGCGTCGCGCCCGAACCGTGACAGGTGTCGCAGGCCTTGCTGACCTCGATCTCGATCTCGCTCGACTTGCCGTGGAAGGCCTCTTCAAGGCCGATTTCCATGTCGTAGCGCAGGTCCGCACCACGCCGGGGACGGGCGCGACCGCCTCCGCCTCCGAAGGCAGAGCCGAAAATGGTTTCGAAGATATCGCCGATATCGCCGAAATCGGCATTGCCGTGCCCGCCGCCGGGGCCGCCGTTCTGAAAGGCGGCATGGCCGTACTGGTCGTAGGCCGCGCGCTTCTGCGGATCTTTCAGGCAATCATAGGCGACACTGATCGCCTTGAACTTGGCTTCGCTCTCGGTGCAGCCCGGGTTCTTGTCCGGGTGATGCTTCATTGCGAGTTTGCGATAGGCGCTCTTGATGGTCGCGCCATCAGCGTCGCGGCTCACGCCAAGCAGTTCGTAAAAATCGACTTCGGTAGCTGACATGCTGTCCCCCGCCCAAAACCTAACCCCCACCGGCGCGGATTTGCACCGGTGGGGGCGTGGTTTTCATCAGGCGTCTCAGTTCTTCGCGTCTTCGTCGACTTCGGAGAATTCGGCGTCGACCACCTCTTCCTCCGACGAGCTGTCCGAACCGGCGTCCCCGCCTTCCGGAGCATCCGAAGCGGCATTCGCCTGCTCCTGCTCGTAGATCGACTGGCCCATCTTCATCGCGCTCTGCGACAGGTCCTGGGCCTTGGCGTTGATGTCAGCTGCATCGTCGCCTTCAAGAGCGGTCTTGAGTGCAGCGACCTTCTCTTCGACTTCGCTCTTCAGCGAAGCGTCGATCTTGTCGCCATGCTCTTCGAGCTGCTTCTCGGTCGCGTGGACGAGGCTGTCGGCCTGGTTGCGGGCTTCCGCGCCTTCGCGGCGCTTCTTGTCCTCGTCGGCAAACTTCTCGGCGTCCTGGACCATCTGTTCGATGTCGCTGTCCGAAAGACCGCCCGAAGCCTGGATGCGGATCTGCTGCTCCTTGCCGGTGCCCTTGTCCTTGGCCGACACGTTCACGATGCCGTTGGCGTCGATGTCGAAGGTGACCTCGATCTGCGGCACGCCGCGCGGTGCGGGCGGGATACCGACGAGGTCGAACTGGCCGAGCAGCTTGTTGTCGCTCGCCATTTCGCGCTCGCCCTGGAACACGCGGATCGTCACCGCCTGCTGGTTGTCCTCGGCAGTCGAGTAGGTCTGGCTCTTTTTGGTCGGGATCGTCGTGTTGCGATCGATCATCTTGGTCATGATGCCGCCAAGCGTTTCGATACCCAGCGAAAGCGGGGTCACGTCGAGCAGCAGCACGTCCTTGACGTCGCCCTGCAGGACGCCTGCCTGGATGGCAGCACCCATGGCAACGACTTCATCCGGGTTCACGCCGGTGTGCGGCTTCGAACCGAAGAATTCCTCGACCGTTTCGCGGACCTTGGGCATGCGGGTCATACCGCCGACCATGATCACTTCGTCGATCTCGTCCTTCGAGACGCCGGCATCGGCCAGTGCCTTCTTGCACGGTTCGAGCGTGCGCTTGATCAGGTCGCCGACCATCTTTTCGAGGTCTGCGCGGCTGATCGTTTCCACGAGGTGGAGCGGAGTGGACGCGCCGCCTTCCATGCGGGCCGTGATGAAGGGCAGGTTCACTTCCGTGGTCTGCGCCGAGCTGAGCTCGATCTTCGCCTTTTCGGCGGCTTCCTTCAGGCGCTGCAGCGCGAGCTTGTCGCTCCGCAGGTCCATGTTTTCCTTCTTCTTGAACTGGTCGGCGAGGTATTCGACGATTGCGCTGTCGAAGTCTTCACCACCGAGGAAGGTGTCGCCATTGGTCGACTTCACTTCGAAGACGCCGTCACCGATCTCGAGGATCGAGATATCGAACGTACCGCCGCCAAGGTCATAAACGGCGATGGTCTTGCCGTCTTCCTTGTCGAGGCCATAGGCGAGCGCCGCGGCCGTCGGCTCGTTGATTATGCGCAGCACTTCGAGACCGGCGATCTGGCCGGCGTCCTTGGTTGCCTGTCGCTGGGCGTCGTTGAAGTAAGCCGGAACGGTGATGACCGCCTGCTTCACGTCTTCGCCGAGATAGCTCTCTGCGGTTTCCTTCATCTTCTGGAGGATGAAGGCCGAGATCTGCGAAGGGCTGTATTCCTCGCCGCCGGCTTCGACCCATGCGTCGCCGTTCTTGCCCTTGACGATGTCATAGGGGACGAGGTCCATGTCCTTCTTGGTCATCGGATCGTCGAAGCGGCGCCCGATGAGGCGCTTGATCGCGAACAGCGTGTTGTCAGGGTTGGTGACCGCCTGGCGCTTGGCCGGCTGGCCGATAAGGCGCTCGTTGTCCTTGGTGAAGGCAACGATCGAGGGCGTGGTACGCGCGCCTTCGGAATTCTCGATGACCTTCGGCTTGCCGCCGTCCATCACGGCTACACAGCTGTTGGTGGTGCCGAGGTCGATACCGATAACTTTGCTCATGGTTTCCCCATCTCTTACAGGTCGTTGGACGCCGCACAGCTGGTTTCCCGTATCTGGCAAAACCGATCGGCGGCTCGATAAAACGGTGTATTACATGGGCGATATAGGAGCGCTTTTCCTTGGCACAAGGGATGCACCACGCTAGTTTTTTCACCCTGTCACGAGAGGGGAAAATTCCAATGAAGAAGCCGATTTACGCTGCCATCTTGCTCGCAGGTACCTCGCTGGGCCTTGCTGCATGCGGGGGCGAAGCGGAAGAACCCGTAGAGGTCGCAGTCGAAGATACCATCGAGGGCGTCGAGATTTCCGATGCTCGCCTGATGCTCCCGCCCGTCGCGGGGAACCCGGCAGCCGTCTATTTCGAACTCGCCAACAACAGCGACCGCAACCTCGCCTTCCGTGGTGCCGAAGTCGAACAGGCTGCCCGCGCAGAAGTCCACGACATGATGGAGTGGGACGGCGAAATGGTCATGGGTGAAGCACCCCCGGTCATGGTGGAAAGCGGAGGCTCGGTTTCGTTCGCGCCCGGCGGAAAGCACGTCATGGCCTTCGACCTGGCCGAAGGCTTTGCCGAAGGCGACACCACGAAGGTGACGCTGATCGCAGCCGGTGGCAGGCGCCATTCTTTCGAAGCGACCGCGCAGGCCGCGGGGGATGATCGCTGAACGATTTGCGCGATACACTCGGGGTCGAAAGCCACGATAAGGCCGTGCCACCGGCATGTCCGGTGGGCGGCGACCGGCCCCTGACCCCGGGTGAAATCACGCTCGCGCGCACCGTCTTCGGTGACGCGATCGATTATGGGAAGGTCACGATCCGGCGGAGGAAATGGTTTCCGTTCCAGCCCCGCCGGATCACCATGGCCCCGCGCGGCCACCTCCACTTCCATCCCAACTCGGAAAACTACTGCGACGATTTCTCGAAGGAGAGCGTGATCCGGCAGGGGCTGCTGATTCACGAGCTCGTCCACGTCTGGCAGACGCAGACGAAGGGCAACTGGTATCTGGTCACCCACCGAATGCCGTGGGCACGCTATGACTATTCCCTCAAGCCGGGCTGGTCGCTCGAGCGATACGGCATCGAGCAGCAGGCCGAGATCGTGAAACACGCATTCTGGCTTCGCAAGGGTGTGAAGATCGCGGGAGTTTCCGATCCAGCTGCCTACGATCTTTTGGTGAAGTTCCCCGGCGCCAGTCGCTGACGCTGCGGTATCCTCAGTTTTCCACCGCCCCCATTTGAGCAAACCGGTTTCATTGGATACGAATGCAGGCATTGACCGGTCGGCCCAACCCGCGACCGGCGATGAGTCATCACAATGGAGCTTAAAGACTACGGTATGAGCCGCGAGCGCGGCTACCTTTCGCATTACGAGATCGACGAGATCACGCTTCCCGAGACCTTCGAACCGATCACGAAGGCCGCCGGCATCCTCTCAGGACTTTTGACCACCGGCCGCGTCCGTCACTTCCTCGACCAGTTGCCCGATCCGGGCATCGAGACATGGGTCAAGGACGCCCCCGAGGAAGAAGTCCGCACCGCGATGGTGCATTACTCCTTCATCGTGCAGGCATATGTCTGGGGTGAAGCAGACCCGCCCCAGCACCTTCCCGCAAATCTCGGTCGGCCGATGTGCGCCCTTGCAGACCGCCTCGGCCAGGCACCCTTGCTACCGTACTCGGGCTATGTGCTCGACAACTGGTACCGGCTCGACAAGTCGGGGCCGATCAGCCTCGACAATGTGGTGATGCACCAGAACTTCATGGGTGGTGCGGACGAGAACTGGTTCGTGCTGGTCCACGTCGCCATCGAAGCCGAAGCCGGCGTCCTGCTCGACAATGCCGCAAAGCTGGTCACGATCGCCAAGGAAGGTGACGAGGCTGAAGCAACGCGCCTCCTGATTGAAATGGACGAGGCGTGGGAGCGTATCTACGGCCACTTCGCGCGGATGCCCGAGCAGTGCGATCCGTACATCTACTTCCACCGCGTACGCCCCTACATCCATGGCTGGGCGAACAACCCTGCGCTCGAGGGCGGCGGTCTCGTCTACGAAGGCATCGACAAGTTCGAAGGCAAGCCGCAGGCATTCCGAGGCCAGACCGGTTCGCAGTCATCGATCGTCCCGGCGATGGATGCGCTCTTCCAGGTCGGTCATAGCGATGATCCGCTCAAGAACTTCCTCGACGAGTTGCACCACTATCGCCCGGTCGAGCACCGCCGCTTCATCGAAGATCTCGCCAAGCATTCGACGCTCCGCGATTTCGTGAGCGCTAGCGACAATCGTGAGCTCAAGGATGCGTTCAATGCCTGCCTCGAACAGTCGGCGCGCTTCCGTACGCGGCACCTTGAATATGCCGCGAGCTACATCAACAAGCAGGCGGGCTCGATTGCCGGCAACGATCCCGATGTCGGTACGGGTGGCACGCCCTTCATGAAGTACCTCAAGAAGCACCGCGACGAGAACCGCGCGCAGGTCGTTTCCTGATTTCAGCCGGTCCGGGGTGGCCTAATCGTAGGTCACTCCGGGCAGGCCTTGCCCGCCATCCACGATGAAAGCATCGATCCGCTCTTCGAGCGCGGGCAGCGGTACCGACCCAAGCGAAAGAACGACATCGTGGAACTTGCGGATGTCGAAGTCATCGCCAAGCTCGGCCTCGGCTTTCGCACGAAGACGCCGCAAGGTCATCTCGCCCAGCTTGTAGGCCAGCGCCTGACCCGGCCAGCTGATGTAGCGATCGATCTCCGTCCCTACTTCGCGGTCTGACAGTGCCGTGTGACTGGACAGGTAATCGACCGCCTGTTCGCGGGTCCAGCCATAATGGTGGAGGCCGGTGTCGATCACGAGCCGCGCGGCGCGCCACATCTCGTATGATAGCTGGCCGAAACGCTCGTAGGGATTGCGGTAGATGCCCATCTCGTTGCCGAGATACTCGGTATAGAGCCCCCATCCCTCGCCGAAGCCGGAGAAATAGGTCTGGCGACGGAAGCGCGGAGCAGCTTCACGCTCGAGTGCGATGGCTGCCTGGAAGGAGTGGCCGGGCGCACACTCGTGCATGGTCAGCGCGGGAATGTTGTAAACCGGACGCGACGGCAGATCGTGCGTGTTGATCTGGCAGTATTCGAGCCCGCCCCTGCCCGCAGTATAGAACGGCGCGATCGCGGGATCGACCGGGCGTATGCCATGGCGATAGCGCGGCAGGAAACCGAAATACTCGCCCAGCTTATCGTCAACGCGCTTGGCGGTGTAGGCAGCCACACCCATCAGCTCGTCCGGCGTATCGGCGACGAATTGCGGATCGGTGCGCAGAAAGGCGATGAACTCTTCCAGAGTGCCATCGAAGCCTGCGTCGGCCTTGGCCTTCTCCATCTCAGCCGTAATGCGCGCGACCTCGTCGAGGCCGATCTGGTGGATCTCCTCCGCGCTCAGGTCGAGCGTGGTATACTGGCGGATCTGCTGCGCATAATAATCGGCGCCTTCGGGAAACTCGCTCGCCCCGAGGCTGGTGCGGGCGCGGGTCATGTACTCGCCCCGGAAAAAGGCGAGCCAGTCGGCATAGGCCGGCGTCACGCTGTCGCGAATTGCGGCCCGTCCTGCGGCTTTCAGGCGATCTCGATCCTCGGCCGGAATGCTCTCCGGCATATCCGCGAAAGGCCGCCAGAACGGGCTCTTCTCAGGATCGTCGACGACGTAAGAAGCGATCGAAACGTCGCGGCCTTCAAGGGTCACTCGAGGAACCGAGAAGCCGCGATCAAGTCCGGCACGCGCGTTGGCGGTATGCTCCGCGAAATAGCGCGGGATATCGTTCATCCGGCCGATGTAGTTCTCGTAGTCCTCGATGCTGCCGAAACCGCGACTGCCCGCGAGGTAGGACCAAAAGTTGCTGTCGCTGTTGAAGGGCATCTCCCACTCGGCAAAGCGGACATCGCCGATATTGCTCTCTAGCAGGGTACGAAGGACGAGCGCATCGGTGGTCGCAGCGTCGGAAAGGCCTTCCTGCTCTAGCGCAGATAGCTGCTCCAGGAACTGCGCGTAGCGGGCGGCACGGGCACGCTCGGCCTGGGGCGTCACCGACCAGAGCCTGTCGCCCTGCCGCGTTCCGCCACTCTCGCCCTCGACAAAGCCGTATTGGGCGAGCTGGTAGTCCTGGTAACTGTCACCGAGCGCCGCCAGCTTCTCGTCTGCGCTCTCCTGCGCAGACAGGGGCATTGCGAACGCAGAGGCGGCGAGGACCGCCGCTCCGAGAATGGCTGTCCTCATCGTTCCTCTCCCAAACGGTCGATTATCAATCCGGCTTCTTCGCCACGCCGACCATGGCCGGGCGCAGCAGGCGATCCTTGATCATGTAGCCAGCCTGCATTTCCTGCACGATGGTGCCGGGTTCTGCATCCTCGGTCGGGATTTCCATCATCGCCTGGTGCTGGTTCGGATCGAGCGGCATGCCCTTGGCAGCGATGCGCGTGATGCCGTTCTGGTTGAAGACCTTTTCCAGCTCGCGCTGCGTGGCCTCGATACCGGCGATGAAGCCCTTGAGTTTCTCATCCTCGCGCTGTTCGGCGGGGATCGCATCAAGCGCCCGGCCAAGGTTGTCGGCAACGCTGAGGATGTCGCGTGCAAATCCGGTCGCGGCATAGTTGCGCGCATCCTGCACGTCCTTCTCCATGCGGCGGCGCACGTTCTGGGTCTCGGCGCGGGCATAGAGCGCATCCTGCTTGGCCGCTTCGAGATCGCCGCGCAGGCTTTCGAGAGCCTGTTCGAGAGCATCGTCCGCGTTACCGGCTTCGTCCTCGCCGCCATCGTCACGCAGGTGCTCGGGCACGCCTTCCATCTCGCGCGCTACTTCTTCATCGACCGCGTTGTCCTGCGGTTCTTTCATCTTATCGTCGTTCACTGAAAAACCCTGTCATCCAATTCGTTTGCCCAAGGAGCGGGCCGTGAAGTCCACCATGGGGACGACACGCGCGTAATTCAACCGAGTCGGGCCGATCACACCCAGCACGCCGACCACCTTCCCCTCGCGATCGCGATAGGGGGAGGCGATGACCGAAGAGCCCGAAAGCGAGAAGAGACGGTTCTCGCTACCGATGAAAATCCGCATGGCTTCGGCCTCGCGTGCGCTTTCGAGCAGGCTGGAGACCGATTGCTTGTTTTCGAGGTCGTCGAGGAGCGAACGGACGCGCTCGATATCCGACAGCGCAGTCTCGTCGAGGAGATTCGCCTGACCGCGAACGATCAGGACGGGCCGGTTGGACGCATCCTCCGTCCAGGTCGCAAGCCCGCGAGCCACGAGATCACGACTGGCCTCGTCCAGTGCGCTTCGACCGCTGGCGATCTCCTGTTCAACCAGTCGGGCTGCCTCGGCCAGTGTGCGGCCCTCGGCCTTGGCGGTAAGGAAATTGCTCGCCTGTTCGAGCGAGGTCCCAAGAGCCTCTGCAGGAAGCGCGAGGATGCGGTTTTCGACATTGCCGTCTTCGCCCACGAGCACCGCCAGCACGCGATTTGCATCGAGAGCGGTCAGTGAGACCTGCGCAAGGCGTGGCTCGCGGCGCGGAACCATGACCATGCCGGCTGCACCCGAAAGATCGGAGAGCAAGGCGCTGGTCTGCTCGAGCGCGCGTTCGATCGGTCCGGGCTCGCCGATCCTCTGTTCGATCGCCGCACGCTCCTGCGCGGTGGGCTCTGCGACCTGCATCATCGCGTCGACAAAAAGGCGCAGCCCGCTGTCAGTCGGCATGCGCCCGGCGCTCGTATGCGGTGCGGCCAAGAGGCCGCGTTGTTCCAGCTCCGCGAGGACGGAACGGATCGAGGCAGGCGAGAGGTTTACCCCGCCCTCGCCCGCAAGCGCTTTCGAACCCACCGGAGAGCCGCTTTCGAGATAACCTTCCACCACGAGGCGGAATATCTCGCGTGCGCGGTCGGACAAATCGGTGAGCGGCGGGGAATTCATGTGTCCTATCTAACCACTCCCCTTGCGGCCTCAAGGGGCTTGGTCCTAATCCGCTCACCAGAGATTCGACTGCATTGGAGACATTGATGCGACCTTCAGGACGCGCGCCCGACGAAATGCGCGCCATCACCATCGAGACCGGTTACACGAAGCACGCCGAAGGCAGCTGCCTGATCAGCTTCGGAGAGACCCGCGTCCTGTGCACCGCCAGCGTGGAAGAACGCATTCCGCCGTGGCTGCGCGGCAAGGGCGAAGGCTGGGTCACCGGCGAATACTCGATGCTTCCGCGTGCGACGCACACCCGCGGCCAGCGCGAAGCGGCCAAGGGCAAGCAGAGCGGACGAACTCAGGAAATCCAGCGCCTTATCGGACGTAGTTTGCGCGCTGTCGTAGATATGAAGAAGCTCGGCGAACGCCAGATCACGCTCGATTGCGACGTCATTCAGGCAGATGGCGGCACGCGCACCGCCTCGATTTCGGGCGCCTGGGTCGCGCTGCGCCTCGCGGTTAACGGCCTGATGAAATCGGGCGACATTGTCGAGGATCCTATCACTGCAAAAGTCGCGGCGATTTCCTGCGGCATCTACAACGGCACTCCGGTACTCGACCTCGACTATCCCGAGGACAGCAATGCCGATGCAGATGCCAACTTCGTGCTGATCGAAGGCGGCAAGATCGCCGAGGCACAGGCCACGGCCGAAGGTGCCCCCTATGACGAGGAAGCGTTCCTGCGCCTCCTGCGCCTCGCGCAGATGGGCTGTGCGGACATCTTCCGCGCACAGGACGAGGCGACCCGCGCATGACACGCCGCATCGGTTCGGGCAGCCTCGTGATCGCCACGCACAACGAAGGCAAGCTCAAGGAGATTTCCGCGCTGCTCGCCCCTCATGGCGTCAAGTGCATCTCCGCAGGCTCGCTGGGCCTGCCCGAACCGGCGGAAACGGGCACGACCTTCGTCGAAAACGCCCTCATCAAGGCACGGGCGGCGGCGGAGGCTTCGGGCCTCCCTGCCCTCGCCGACGACAGCGGCCTTTCCGTCGATGCGCTGGATGGCCGCCCGGGTGTCTATACGGCGGACTGGGCCGAACGGCAGTGGTTCGAAGGCGATCCGGGCCGCGACTGGTACATGGCCATGGGCAAGGTCGAGGGAATGCTCCAGCAGAAGGGCGCGGATGTCGACCGCTCCTGCGCCTTCCATTGCGTGCTTGCGATCGCCTGGCCCGATGGAGAGCAGGCGGTTTACGAAGGTACCGCTCCCGGGACACTGACCTGGCCTCCGCGCGGCGAAATGGGCTTCGGCTATGATCCCGTCTTCGTGCCCAAGGGCCGCGAGCAGACCTTTGCGGAGATCGATCCCGAAGAGAAGCACGCCATCAGCCACCGGGCCGATGCCTTCGCAAAGCTCACCGCCAAACAGTTCGGTTGATCAGTAGGCTTTCTGGCCCCAGACGTTGCCTGAGGGCCAATAGCGGCAGACCAGAACGTCCCAGCCCCTGTCGGTGACGACCGAGCAACCGACCTCCTGCGTGTCGCGCCAGACGATCTGGGTGTAGTGCGCGACGTCTGCCCATTTTCCCGTGGTCGATATCTCGGGGAAATCGCCGTGCCGGTACATACGCTTCTCGTCGATCATCATCTGGAGGCCGCTCAGAACGTCCCATTGACCGGCGCTGCCCATCCACAGGTTCTCGCCGGTGCCGTTGCGGCGCTTGTTGTCGGCATGTTCGAGCCTGCCCTTGCGTGCGAGTTCCCGGCCCCATTCCCCGGCTTCGCGCTCAAGTGCGCGGTTCCACTTGAGCCGCGGCAAGCCGAGGCTTTCCCGCTCGCGATTATGCGCGTCGAGGAGGCGAACCGCGAGCCGGTCGTTCATGCGATTGTCGTAATATGCCCGCTCGGCGCCGCTGTCTCGCGCGCTTGCGGAAACGGCCACACCCGTGGCAGAGAGCGCAGCCATTCCGGCCAGCGCAGCGATGATGATTTTCGACCCGTCCATGCATCGCTATAGAACAACCTCCCGCTTAATTTGACGTGAAGGCAGACCTTGGCGCGATCGCTTTACATCCACTGGCCATTCTGTCTCGCGAAATGCCCCTATTGCGACTTCAACAGCCATGTCCGCGAGCGAACCGACATGTCCGCGTGGGAGGCTGCGTTGCTTGCCGACATGGGCGCCGAACACGCGGCTGCGCACAGCCATGAGCCGCTCGCCAGCATCTTCTTCGGTGGCGGAACGCCATCGCTGATGCCGCCTGCCCTCGTGGCGTCACTGTTGAACGAGGCTGAGCGGCTCTGGGGATTTGCACCCGGCATCGAGATCACGCTGGAGGGCAATCCCTCATCGGTCGAAGCGGCGAACTTCGCCGATCTTGCGAGCGCGGGTATCAATCGCGTGTCGCTTGGCGTGCAGAGCCTGCGCGACGATGTGCTCAAGTTTCTCGGTCGCCTTCACGGAGCGCAAGAGGCCCTCGACGCGGTTGCAATTGCGCAGAAGCATTTCGCACGTGTCTCGATCGACTTGATCTACGCTCGCCCGGACCAGACGCCCGAGGATTGGCGCCAGGAACTTTCCGAGGCGCTGACGCTCGGCACCTCGCACATGTCGCTCTACCAGTTGACGATCGAACCGACGACGCGCTTCGCAACCGATGTGAGGCGCGGCGTGTTCGACCCGCTCGAGGACGATCCGGCCGCCGATCTCTTTGCCCTCACCCGCGAAATGACAGCCGCCGCAGGCCTGCCTGCTTACGAGATCAGCAATTATGCCCGTCCCGGCGAGGAGAGCAGGCACAACCTGACCTACTGGCGCTATCTCGATTACCACGGCATCGGTCCGGGGGCGCATGGACGGCGTGACGGGATTGCGACCCTGCGGCACAAGAAGCCCGAGAACTTCCTCACCGCTGTTGCGAAACAGGGAGACGGTATCGTCGAAGCGCGTCAACTTGGCAGACGCGAACAGGCCTCGGAAGCCTTGCTCATGGGCCTTCGGCTGACAGAAGGCGTCGATCTGAGCGGCATAGCCCGCAGGTTCGATATCCCCTCCGGGCAGCTCGTGGACGCGAAAAAACGCGACCTCTACTGCGGGCTCGGCCTCACGTGGCAGGATGGCGAGCGCTTCGGCGTCACCGATGCGGGTATGCCCTTGCTCGACGCGCTGCTCGGCGAACTCGTGCCCGCAGAACTGGTGAGCAGTTGAGCCGCGCCGATATCCTCCAGGCTTGGCACGATCACCTCTCGCTCGGCCTCAGGCGTTCGCCGCATACGGTGCGCGCCTATCACAAGGCGGCCGAGCGCCTACTGACCCGGCTGGACCTCGAGACATTCGACGCGGTAGCGATCCTTCCGGCCGGCAAGTTGCGCACACATCTAGCCGCACGGCGGGCCGACGGTCTGACCAACGCATCGGCAGCGCGCGAGCTCTCGGCGCTCAAGGGGTTCATCAGCTTTGCCAAGGTACAGGCCGGACACGAAGTCACCGAACCGCCGCGGCTTCGCGGGCCGCGGTTGAAGAAGGGGCTTCCCCGCCCCGTCTCTCCGGATGACGCCATGGGGCTTGCCGAGACCGTCGAGGCGCTCGCGGCGGACGGCTGGATCGGCGCACGCGATCGCGCCGTTCTGCTGCTGCTATACGGTGCCGGCATGCGCATTTCGGAAGCGCTGTCGCTTACCGGAAGCGTATTGCCTCTTGGCGAGACGCTGACCGTCACCGGCAAGGGCAACAAGCAGAGGGTCGTGCCCATCGTCCCGCTGATACGCGAAGCGCTTGACGACTATGTGCGCAAGTCGCCCTGGCCGTTCGGACCGCAGGATCCGCTATTTCGGGGGGCCAAGGGCGGGCCGCTCTCACAAGGGGTGGTTCAGAAAGCGACCGCACGCGCCCGGCGGGCGCTGGGCCTCCCCGATACCGCCACCCCCCACGCCTTGCGCCACAGTTTTGCAACGCATCTGCTGGGGGCAGGAGCCGACCTGCGTAGCCTGCAGGAACTGCTCGGCCATGCGAGCCTGGGGTCGACACAAATCTACACGAAAGTCGATGCAGCGAGCCTGCTCGACACCTATCGCAATGCCCACCCGCGAGAGCGCGAAGACTAGGCTGGCTTGGGCTTCCTGACCGCGGCAATCAGAGCGCACAGGACAATGCCGGCCACGAGGTACCAGATCTTCGGATTGATCGTCAGGTAATTGGCGAAGAGCGCTGCGTGCATCGCAAGATACAGCGCGATCAGCTTCACGCCCCAGCTCTTCCGGCGGAGCGCCCCGATTGCCCCGATCGTCACGACGACACCCATCGCCACGATATAGGCGAGATAACCCTGTACGCTGAACGCGAAGAGGCTTCGCTCGGAACTCATCGCGAGAAACTCGCTGGTGTCGGCAATTGCCGAAGCGAACTCAGAATATTGGACCATGCCCATGGACTGGGCGAGCAACCCGCCTCCGACGCCGATACGGATGATACCGAAGGCGAGGAAGCCGATGCAGGCGAGCAGCGCGAGCGCGCGGGTGAATCCGTTGTCCATGGTTACAGCTTGCTCTCGATAGCGTCCCAGATGCGCCCTGGTGTGTCGGTTCCGTTGAACTTGTCGATTGCCACGATTCCGGTGGGCGAGGTGACATTGATCTCGGTGAGCCACTTGCCGCCGATGACGTCGATACCGACGAAAACAAGGCCACGACGCTTGAGCTCGGGCCCCATCGCTTCGCAAATTTCCTGCTCTCGATCGGTGAGCGTCGCCGCCTCGGCATAGCCGCCCTGCGCGAGATTCGAACGAAACTCACCTTCGCCCGGGAAACGGTTGATTGCGCCTGCAAATTCCCCGTCGACCAGCACGATCCGCTTGTCCCCCTCGGCGACCTCGGGAAGGAATGGCTGGATCATGTGCGGCTCTGGCCAGGTCTGGTCAAAAACCTCGCTCAGCGCCGAGAGGTTGGTGCCCTTTTCGTCGAGCCGGAAGATGGCCTTGCCGCCATTGCCGTGGAGCGGCTTGATAACGACCGAACCGTGCTTGCGCTGGAAGGCGCGCAGGTCGTCGAGATGTCGCGCGATCATCGTGGGCGGCATGAAACGCGAATAATCGAGGACGAACATCTTTTCCGGTGCGTTCACGACTTCACGCGGGTCGTTCACGACCAGCGTCGTGCCCTTCAGGCGGTCGAGCAGGAAAGCGGCGCTGATGTATCCGAGGTGGAACGGCGGGTCCTGCCGCATCAGGATCACGTCGATGTCTTTCGCAAGGTCGATCCTGCGGCGCTCGCCGGCGGTGAAGTGGTCGCCTTCCACGCGCTGCACGGTTACAGGAGCGGCGTGAGCGGTGATCTTGCCGGAGGGCGTCCCGTCGCTTTCCCAGGCGATGCTGCCGACGTCATAGTGCCAGACTTCGTGACCCCGCTCCTGCGCAGAGAGCATCAGGGCAAAAGAACTGTCGCCCGCGATCTTGATGCTTTCGAGCGGGTCCATCTGGACGGCGACGCGTATCGGCATGGATATTCCTTCAGGGTTGCCAGGCATTGGCGATGTGGCGAGGGAACGCGCCGGGTGCAAGGAGGATCACGTCCACGCGGATGTCCTCGCCCTCCCCGGCATAGCGATGAGCAACCGCTTCAGCGGCTGCTGCGACCCGCGAAAGACGATGCTGATCGATCGCGTGATCGAGTTCCTCACGTTTGCGGCGCCATTTGACCTCGACGAAAGCCACCAGCTTGCCGCGCTTCGCCACGAGGTCGATCTCTCCCACAGGGGTCTTCACCCGCTCGTCGAGTATCTGCCAGCCCTTGGCGCGAAGCCAGAAAGCGGCACGACGTTCACCGCCGCGGCCGCTGCGCTCGGCAAGCTGGCGCTTCATTCGGCCTTGATCTCCATCGCGCGGGCATAAAGCGTCTTTCGGTCGAGACCGGTCGCCTTCGCGACATGCGCGGCGGCCTGGCTCGTCTTCATCGTGGCCAGTGCCTCGCGCAGCATGGCCTCGGCATCCGCATCGCTGGGCACCTCTTCTGCCGGTGGGCCGACCAGCAGGACGATCTCTCCCTTGGGCGGGTTGGCCTCGTAATAGGCCAGCAATCCGTCGGAGAGGCCACGGCGACACTCCTCGTGCAGTTTGGTGAGTTCGCGCGCGACCGCGATCTCTCGTTCGGGCATTACCTGCCCGAGCGCGACGAGGGACTTCAGCAGGCGGGGCCCGGTCTCATAAAAGATCAGCGTCGCATCGATCGGCGCAAGCTCTTCAAGCGTCTCGCGCCGCGCCTTGTCCTTCGCGGGCAGGAAACCTGCGAAGAGGAAACGGTCGTTGGGAAGGCCCGAGAGGGTCAGACCGACGATGGCTGCACAAGCTCCGGGAAGGCTCGTCACCGGGATGCCCTCGAGGCGGCAATCGTTGACGAGGCGATAGCCGGGATCGGAAATCATCGGCGTTCCCGCATCGGTCACCAGCGCCACGGCCTTTTCTCGCATCGAATCGACGAGCCGCTGGCGGTCACGATGTTCGCTATGGTCATCGTACCGCCACATGGGCTTGGAAATGCCGAGATGCTTCAGCAACTTGCCAGTAACCCGCGTGTCTTCGCAAGCTACGCCGTCGCAGCGTTTCAGGATATCGGCGGCCCGAAACGTAATATCGCCGAGATTCCCGATAGGGGTGGCGACAAGATAAAGACCGGGTGTAAGGCGGTCCGAAAGGGAAGGCGCTTTGTCGCTCACCTTCCTTCCATGAACTACCAATGAGGGACGCGGCAAGATGAAGAGCGGATTTGTAAACCGGCGTAATGTAATGGTGGCTGCAGGCGCAGTCCTGCTGTCGGGTTGTTCCATCATCCCGAAGACGGCGGATACCCCGACTTCAGGTACGCCCACGCCGGAGCCGAGCGCGACCGCCCTCCCCGAAGACGAAGCCCGCCACCGCGTCGCCCTGCTCGTTCCCCTTTCGGGCCAGAACGGCGAAGTCGGCCAGTCGATCGCCAATGCGACGACCATGGCGATTCTCGACACCGGTGCCGACAACCTGCGCATCACCACCTATGACACCGCGCAGGGCCCGCAATCGGCGGCACGTCGCGCTCTGGCAGACGGCAACAAGCTGATCCTCGGCCCGCTGCTCGGCAGCAATGTCGTCTCGGTCCGCGCCGAGACAGAGGGCACCGCAGTCCCGATCATCAGCTTCTCGAACGACACGACGATTGCCGGCCCCGGTGTTTTCGTGATGGGTCACATTCCCGAACAGTCGATCGCGCGCAGCGTGCAGTATGCACGTAGCCAGGGTTCGCGCGATTTCGCGATCCTCGCGCCCGACGGTGACTACGGCAACCGCGCCGAGGCAGCTCTCCGCAATGCGCTTACGGAATATGGCGGACGCTATGTGACCGGCGAACGCTATGCGCGAACCAACACCTCCGTGGTCAGCGCTGCCGGGCGGCTGAAGCAGCGCGGCGGTTTCGACACCGTGCTCATCGCCGACGGAGGCAGCAACTCGATCCGGGGCGCCGGGGCGGTCAACTCCGATGGTCTCCAGATCCTCGGCACCGAACGCTGGAGCGGCGATAGCGCCGTCCTGCGGTCGTCCTCGCTGAGGGGCGCGCTTTTCTCCGCCGTAACCGACAGTCGCTACGGCGGGTTCGTCAACAGCTATGAAGAGCGCTTCGGCGGCCAGCCCTACCGCGTCGCCACGCTTGGCTACGATGCCGTCCTGCTGACCCTGCGCGCGACGCGCGACTGGGGCGTAGGCCGCGATTTTCCCGTGAACCTGCTTTACCAGGCAGGCGGCTTCGACGGCATGGACGGTCCGTTCCGTTTCCAGCGCAATGGCGTCGTCGAGCGCGCGATGGAAGTGCGCGAAGTGCAGAGCGGGGACGTTTCGGTCGTATCGGCTGCACCGGTAGGCTTCTGACAGGCGGATAACGTCACGCGCCTCCTTGTGCGCGGGAATTTGCACGCGATATAGCTTGCAACCATGTCCGACGATCTGTTCGAAAACACGCCGACATCTTCCGGCGACTATGACGCTTCCTCGATCGAGGTCCTCGAGGGCCTCGAGCCCGTACGTCGCCGTCCCGGCATGTACATCGGCGGCACCGATGACCGAGCGCTGCATCACCTCGTAGCCGAAGTTCTCGACAACGCGATGGACGAGGCGGTTGCAGGCCATGCGAGCCGTATCGAGATGCGACTCGAGGAAGGCAATCGCGTCACGATTTCGGACAACGGGCGCGGCATTCCCGTGGGCGAGCACCCTAAGTATCCGGGCAAGTCGACGCTCGAGGTGATCCTCACCACGCTGCACTCGGGCGGCAAGTTCTCGGGCAAGGCTTATGCCACCAGCGGCGGCCTGCACGGCGTGGGCGTCAGCGTGGTCAACGCGCTGTCGGACTACACGCGCGTCGAGGTAGCCCGCGACAAGACGCTGTACGCGCAGGAATTTTCCAAGGGGGCCCCGAAGGGCAAGATCGAGGAGATCGGATCGACCCCGAACCGGCGCGGAACCACGGTCACCTTCGTGCCCGACACCGAGATTTTCGGCGACCGCAAGTTCAATCCCAAGCGCCTGTTCAAGCTCGCCCGCTCGAAGGCCTATCTCTTCGCTGGCGTCGAAATCCGCTGGAAATGCGCGGACGCGCTGGCGTCGGAGGACGTGCCTGCGGAAGCTGTATTCAAGTTCCCGGGAGGCTTGGCAGATCACCTGACCGAACAGCTCGGCGGGCGCGAATGCGTCACCGCGCAGCCCTTCGCAGGCAAGCAGGACTTCCCGGAAAACGAAGATGGTCTGCAGCAGGGCAGCGTAGAATGGGCTATCGCCTGGCCACTCTACTCCGAAGGTTCGACCAGTTGGTATTGTAACACGGTCCCAACCCCTGACGGCGGAACGCACGAGCAGGGTCTGCGCGCAGCCTTGACCAAGGGCTTGCGGGCATTCGGCGAGCTTACCGGAACGAAGAAAGCCAAGGATCTTACCGCCGACGATATCATGTCGGGCGCAGAGACCATGCTCAGCGTCTTCATCCGTGATCCGCAGTTTCAGAGCCAGACCAAGGACCGCCTGACCTCGCCAGAGGCCGCGCGACTGGTCGAGAACGCAGTTCGCGATCACTTCGACCATTTCCTCTCCGACAACATGGACCGCGGCAAGGCGCTGCTGGGCCAGGTGATGGAGCGGATGGACGAGCGCCTGCGCCGCAAGCAGGAACGCGAGATCAAGCGCAAGACCGCGACCAACGCCAAGAAGCTGCGCCTGCCCGGCAAGCTGACCGACTGTTCCGGTGAGGGCGACGGCGAGACCGAACTCTTCATCGTCGAAGGCGATTCGGCAGGCGGCAGCGCCAAGCAAGCGCGCAACCGCAAGACGCAGGCAATCCTTCCGATCCGGGGCAAGATCCTCAACGTCGCCAGCGCAACCGCCGACAAGATCCGCGCGAACAGCGAAATCGCCGACCTCACGCTCGCCATGGGCTGCGGGACGCGTAAGGACTGCGATCCGGAAAACCTGCGCTACGACCGCATCATCATCATGACCGACGCGGACGTCGACGGCGCGCATATCGCAACGCTGCTGATGACATTCTTCTTCCAGGAGATGGCGGAGATCGTTCGCGACGGGCGCCTCTATCTCGCCCAGCCCCCGCTCTACAAGCTGACGGCGGGCAAGGAGAGCCGCTACGCCCGCGACGACGAGCATCGCAAGGAGCTCGAAGAAACGGTCTTCAAGGGCAAGAAGGTCGAGGTTGGCCGCTTCAAGGGCCTCGGCGAGATGAACCCGCAGCAGCTTCGGGAGACCACGATGGACCCGGAAACGCGCAGTCTCATCCGCATCACCCTGCCCAGCGAATTCGAACAGCGCGCGGTGGTGAAGGAACTGGTCGACCAGCTGATGGGCCGCAACCCGGAACACCGCTTCAATTTCATCCAGAACAACGCGGGCGAATTCGACCGCGAGATGATCGATGCCTGACGGGCGTTATCCCGACCCGCGCGAGGAAGACATCATCTACGACGATCGCCGCATCTCGCGGCCCGACGTCTCCCTGCCCGATTGGGAAGTGCCCGACAGCACCTATCGCCCGGTGCCGATCGTCTGGTTCACCCGGGCGCTGATCCTGCAGATCATCCTCCAGCCCGTGCTATTCGCCGTGCTTGCAGGCCTCCTTGGATTGCCCCGGGTAATCCTCGGCGGTACCGCATTGCTGCTGACTGCGATGATCGGCTTTCACGCGTGGGAAAGCGGCATACAGAACTCCGCAAGGGGTTGGCGGATCGCGACCTTCCTGATTCTGGCCGTCACGCTCGGCTTAACCCTGCTCGTGATCCAGGTCTGATCTCAATCCTCGCGCGTGCTGGTGTGAACGTGGAGTTCGCCTTCCAGCGTGCGGTGAACAGGGCACTTGTCCGCGATCTCGATCAGGCGGGTGCGCTGATCTTCATCGAGATCCCCGCGGATGGCGATTACCCGGTTGAGCGCCTGCAACTGCTTGCCCTCCTCCATCGCCTCGACATGGTGGCACTTGTGGCCATGGTCGCGTTCATGCGTGACTTCCACGCTCACACCTTCGAGCGGCCAGCCCTTGCGATCGGCGTACATCTTCATCGTCATAGCCGTGCAGGTGCCGAGCGCCGCGTTGAGCAGGTCGTATGGCGTGGGTCCCGTATCGTCGCCGCCATAGCTCTTCGGTTCGTCGGCAATAAAGCGGTGGCTGACGGTGTGGACCTCGGTCCCGAACTTGCCGTGGCCGGTGCAGGCGACGATGCCTTCCTCGGGCATCGGCCAGTCGTCGCGCAGCGGCAGGTAGCGATGCGCCCAACCGGCGATGACGCTGGCGACGAACCGCGCATCTTCCTCGCGCACGAGGAGGTGGTCGGCACCCTCCAGGCTGACGAAACTCTTCGGATGCTTGGCGGCCTGAAACAGGGCACTTGCATGTTCGATGCCGACAATGTCGTCGGTCGGTGAATGGAGGAACATGAGCGGCTTGCGCAGCCGTGCGACCTCGGCAAGCAGGTCCGTGTTCTCCACCTTCTCGATGAATTCGCGCCCGAGAGTGAACGCGCGGCCGCCGATTTTGACCTCGCCTTCTCCCTGCTCGCGGATCTGTTCGATATCGCCGTCGATATTGTGGAGCACATGGGGCACGTCGGAAGGTGCGCCCAGCGTGGCGATGGCGGCGATCCGATCGAAGCCGATCTGGTCCGCTGCAGCCAGTACCGCTGCGCCTCCCAAACTGTGACCGACGAGCAGTATGGGTGCCGAGAATCGATCGATCAATTCCTCCGCCGCCGCAACAAGGTCCGATACGTCGGCAGCGAATCCCGCGCGGCCGAAATCGCCTCCGCTTCCGCCGAGCCCGGTGAAGTCGAAGCGGAGCGTCGCAATTCCTTCCCCCGCGAGCGCACGAGCGACGGTGACGGCCGCCTTGCTGTTCTTCGTGCAGGTGAAGCAATGCGCGAACAGCGCCGCGCCCCGAACCAGTCCGGTGGGCAGTTCGAGCGATCCTGTCAGCTCGTGTCCGGCGTCGGTTTTTATGGAGATATTCTCGGTCGGCATCGTCGCTCCCTGTGTCGGCTTGAGCCATCGTGACGGGATTTTTTTGGCCCGGTGTGTAAGAAATACGCTCGGGGACGGACTAAGGATACATGACCGTAGCAAATCAACACGATCTGTATCGCGAAGCCGGCGAACTTTTCGCCCCGGCCATTGCTCGCCTAGCGCGGGCCATGGAGTATGACGGCGAGAAAGCGCGCGATCTCGAACAGGACATTCATTGCGAGCTGTTTCGCAGTTTCGCGCGCTTCGAAGGGCAATGCGCTCTCAAGACCTGGGTTTACCGGGTGGCGCATAACGTGGCCGCGGAGCACCGCCTGCGAGAGAGCCGAGGGAAGACGCCCCTCGCTCTAGACGAGATCGAGGACCTTCCCGAACCCGGCGACGCCGAGCGGTCTGCGGCTGAAAACCACGCCGTTGCCCGCGCCCAGCGCATGATCCGCCGCCTACCCACGCTCGACGCGCAGGTCATGCTGCTCTGGCTCGAGGGCGAGAGCGGGAAGGACATAGCCGACGTCACCGGCCTTTCCTCCGGCAGCGTCACGACCCGCATACACCGCCTCAAGTCCGCCCTCGCTTCGGAGTTCGAGGCCGAGACCTCTCCCTCCCCCGCCCCCAATCAGGAGACCGCCCGATGACCGACAAGCCCTTTTCCTTTTGGACCTCGCAGAACACCGCCGCTTCCTTCAGCGAACCGGGCGCCTGTCAGGCACGCGCCACGGCCTTCGAGAAGAAAATCCGGCGCCGCAACGTGATCGAATTTGCTGCGGGCGGTCTCGTCATCGTCCTGTTCGGAGCGATGGCCGTCATGGCCGCCTCTGTCGGCGAATGGCTGTTCGCCGCGGCGGGCCTCGCGATCGGGATCGCTGCGATCTTCGTGATTGCGAAGCTTCATCGCGATGGCAGCGCACAGCCACGCGTTCCCGAACAGAGCTGCCGCGAACACCTGCGCGCACAACTCGTCCGTCAACGCGACCTGCTTCGCAGTGTGCCCAAGTGGTATCTCGCCCCCTTCGTCCCCGGGCTGCTCGGCTTCTACCTCGTGGTCACCGCGAAGGTTGCAGAGGTCCAGGGCTGGACCGTAGCGATCGACGGGGTCTGGCTGAAGGTCACCGGTACCGCTGCGTTCTTCGTTTTCGTGGGCTGGCTGAACCTCTATGCCGCGAAGAAGATCGACCGCGAAATCGGTGCGCTCGACCGCGCCTGAGACATCGAGTGCCGGAGCGCCCTTGCGTGCTCCGGCGCTTGCCCCTAACGCAAACGTAAAGTTGCAAGGGAAAACCGATGTCCGAACCGACCCGCTTTGAAGGTACCAGCTCCTACATCGCGACCGACGATCTCAAGGTCGCTGTCAACGCCGCAGTCACGCTGCGCCGCCCGCTGCTCGTGAAGGGCGAACCCGGGACCGGCAAGACGGTGCTGGCGCACGAAATCGCCAAGGCCATCGACGCACCGCTGATCGAGTGGAACGTCAAGTCGACCACCAAGGCGCAGCAGGGTCTCTACGAGTATGACGCGGTCGCGCGCCTGCGCGACGGCCAGCTCGGCGACGAGCGCGTCCACGACATCTCGAACTACATCAAGAAGGGCAAGCTGTGGGAAGCCTTCACTTCCGAACAGCTCCCGGTCCTGCTGATCGACGAGATCGACAAGGCCGACATCGAGTTTCCGAACGATCTCCTCCAGGAACTCGATCGCATGAGCTTCGACGTTTACGAGACACATGAGCGGATCGAGGCGAAGGAACGCCCCATCGTCGTCATCACCTCGAACAACGAGAAGGAACTGCCCGACGCTTTCCTGCGCCGCTGCTTCTTCCACTACATCAAGTTTCCCGACCGCGACACGATGCGCGACATCATCGAGGTGCACTTCCCCGACATCCAGAAGAACCTCGTCACCAAGGCGATGGAGATCTTCTACGAACTGCGCGATGTGCCCGGCCTCAAGAAGAAGCCCAGCACCAGCGAATTGCTCGACTGGCTCAAGCTGCTGCTGAACGAGGACATGCCGCTCGAAGTGCTGCAGGACAGCAACCCCAACAGCGCCATCCCGCCGTTGCATGGCGCGCTGCTCAAGAACGAGCAGGACGTGATGATGTTCGAACGCCTCGCGTTCATGGCACGCCGCCAGACCTGATCGCGCGCTTCAGGCAAACAGAAAGGGCCGGGAAGCTGATTGTGCTTCCCGGCCCTTTTCCTTGGGGATCTGGTGATCAGCCGAAGCTGTAGGCGAGCTCGGAATCGCCCCAGCGACGTCCGTTGATGTACAGCGGGACGTAGACGTTGCGAACCACGAGGTAGTTCGTGCCATCGCCTTCCTGGCGGTAGACGGCCATCATGTAATCGTCCGTGTTCTTCTTGGCCTTCTTGTCGATCGTGTCGAGCAGGATGCGGCCGTTGCGGCAATAGGTGGTGTCGTGAACCACATCGCCGGTCGGCTTGCGCGAACGCTCGGAGACGTGGGTCGGCAGGAAGCCGTTCATATCGGCAGGCGAGCACATCTTGATCGCGCCCCCTTCCGAGACGACCTCGTCGATAACCGGGCGCCAGTTGTTGTCCGCCCAGTCGCTGGCCTTGCTGCGATAGAGCTGCGGGTTGGTCCCCTGCACCGGCACGTAATTCGTGTCGAACAGCTCCTCCATCGTGATATCGCCGCGAGCAATCGCTTCCTCGGCGATTCTCGACAGGTTCCTCGCATGCTCGAGCGCACGCTCGACGAGCTGGCTGTCCTGAGGTGACAGGCCCGCCTTGACGATGCGATCGAACATCTCGCTCGCCGTAAGCTCGAGGTCCTCGATGCGGTCGTGTGCGGTGGCGAGGCGTTCCTCGTTCTCGTTCGCAGCGCGGTCGTAGCTGTCGAGCACCGACGAAACGCGGTCGACGTGTTCGGTCATCATGCCGGTTGCGCGGGTGATCTGGTCGTTCTGCTGGTCGACTTCTTCCACCAACTGGCTGACACCTGCGATGGTAGCATCGATGCTGGCGACCGAGGACTTGGCCTCGTTCGACGCCTTCGCGCCTGCCTCGATACGCTCGATCACGGTCGAAGCCTCGCTGCCGAGAGTTTCGATCACGTCGCTGATCTCGTCTGTAGCCTTGCGGGTTTCGCCCGCGAGGGTCTTCACCTCGTTGGCGACCACGGCAAAGGTGCGACCGGCCTCGCCTGCACGCATCGCTTCGATGGTAGCGTTGAGAGCGAGGATGTTGGTGGTTTCCGCGATCTGTTCGATGTCCTGCGAACAGCGCTTCACCTGGTCCATCGCGGCAGCAAAGCCCGTGACATGGGTTGCCAGCGTTTCGACGAGGTCGAGCAGGTCGGTGATCTGCTGCAGCGAGGACTGGATCTGGCTGGTGCCGAGTCCCAGACGTTCGATGGCGCGAGCAGAGAGAAGGCGCGCTTCGTCGCTAGCTTCTGCGACCTTGCGCTGATCCGCTTCCAGTTCCTTGACGGTACCCTGCAGTTCGATGTGCTCGGCGCGCAAGACGCCCGAACTGTCGATCACTGCCTGGACGATCCCGGCGACATCCGAACATCCAACGGTTACCTTGCCGCAGGCCTCGGGAATTTTATCCAGCGCCGATGCTCCCCGTGCATCGATGGCATTCAGTTCCATATGTGCTGACCCCTTTTTGGTCTTTTGCACGCCGGTCACTAGGAGAAAATGGTTATCAGCGAATTAAGACTGGCGAAAATCTACAAAATGCGAACCTCGCCTCCAGTTGCGTTTTGCCACTGGCCTACGGCATCGCTTTTCCCTAGGCAGAGATCATGTTCTTCAATTTCGTAGACGAGCTGCGCGCCGCGGGCATTCCCGCCAGTTTCAAGGAGCACCTCACCCTGCTCGAAGCCCTCGATCGCGAGGTTATCGAGCAGACGCCGGAAAGCTTCTATTACCTGAGCCGAGCGACCTTCGTGAAGGACGAGGGCCTGATCGACCGCTTCGACCAGGTCTTCTCGAAAGTTTTCAAAGGCATCCTGACCGATTACGGGCAGAACCCCGTCGACATTCCCGAGGACTGGCTGAAGGCAGTCGCCGAGAAATTCCTCTCCGAAGAGGAGATGGAGGCGATCAAGAGCCTGGGCGACTGGGACGAGATCATGGAGACGCTGAAGAAGCGCCTCGAGGAGCAGGAAAAGCGCCATCAGGGCGGCAACAAGTGGATCGGTACCGGTGGCACCTCGCCCTTCGGCAACTCGGGCTACAATCCCGAAGGCGTGCGGATCGGCGGCGAGAGCAAGCACAAGCGCGCGCTCAAGGTCTGGGACAAACGCGAGTTCAAGAACCTCGACAACACCAAGGAACTGGGCACGCGCAACATCAAGATGGCGCTGCGCCGCCTGCGCCGCTTCGCCCGTGAAGGTGCGGCGGACGAGCTCGATCTCGACGCGACGATCGACGGTACCGCCAAGCAGGGCTGGCTCGACATCCACATGCGCCCCGAACGGCACAATGCGGTCAAGCTCTTGCTCTTCCTCGATGTCGGCGGATCGATGGATCCCTTCATCAAGATCACCGAGGAACTGTTCAGCGCGGCCACCAGCGAGTTCAAGAACCTCGAATTCTTCTACTTCCACAACTGCCTCTACGAAGGTGTCTGGAAGGACAACCGCCGCCGCTGGCAGGAACGCACCAAGACCTGGGACGTGCTCCACAAATACGGCCACGACTACAAGGTCGTCTTCGTCGGTGACGCGGCGATGAGCCCTTACGAGATCACCCACCCCGGCGGCAGCGTCGAGCATATGAACGAGGAAGCCGGCGCAACCTGGATGCAGCGGGTGGTGAATACCTATCCTGCCACGGTCTGGCTGAACCCCGTTCCCGAGAAGCAGTGGGGCTATTCGCAATCGACCAAGGTGATGAAGCAGCTGGTCAATGACCGGATGTATCCACTCTCGCTCGAAGGGCTGGATGATGCCATGCGCGAGCTGAGCCGCAAGCAGGGCTGAGCCGGGCATTCATCCTCGGTATAGTCTCTCCGGCCTAGTCTCGGCGAAGTATTGGGGAGAATGCCATGAAAAACCTGTCACTTTTCGCTTTCGCGGTGCTTAGCGGCGGTTTGGCATCTGGTATCGCCAGCGCTCAGGACGCTCCGCCGCCCGAGCCGCACAGCAAGCTCGATATGCCCGCCTATGAAGAACCCGCTTCCCGCTGGGAGACCATCGAAGAGGCGACCGCGGAGGACGAGAACTGCCGCGACCGTATCCGCGAGGTGCGCGAGGAAACCGGCCAGCCCGAACTCGAGGATGACACCGGCAAGCCCGAGGAGCCCATGGTGATTGCCGCGGTCGACCACCGGATCGACGGGTGCAGCGTGCTAGTGATGCGCGGGAATACGGACGATGTCCGCCCGCTTCCAAAGCCCGCCGGCGAGCCGAAACTCGTTCCGGCCGAATAAGCCTTCCGCTCAACCGTAGATGAGATGCGGCGCGATGGTCTCGCGCCAGGCCTGCTCGTCAGCATTCGCAATGGCATCGAGATCGCCGGCCTCTGCGTCGCTGTCGTCCACCCATTCGCGTAGCGCCGGACCGCCGTTGATCACGTCGATCGCGAGCCGGTCGAACTCGTACTCGTAGGGGAAATCGCGCCAGATCTCGTAGTCGGGATAAAGATTGCGAATTGCCTTGAAAGCGAGCGCTTGCAGGCGCCATGGTTGGAATTCGTGATGATCGTAGAACGGACCTTCTGCGTGGATCATCAGCCCGTTACAGAGCGTTCCTGCGTGCTTGTGGAAAGTCGGTTCGAACCAGCATTCGCGCAAATGGCAGCCGCGTAGCCATGCCGGAGCAAGTGATTTCATCTCCGCCAGCACGGCCCCCGCATCGATGTCGGGGGCGCCGAACAGGACTTCGAGCGGGCGGGTCGTCCCCCTGCCCTCGCTCAGCGTCGTTCCTTCGAGCATGACCGTGCCGGCATAGGCCCGCGCCATGTTGAGGCTCGCGGCATTCGGACTTGGATTGATCCAGACCCGGTCTTGCGGCCACCCGTATCCCGGCGCCTTGCCGGGCTTCCAACCCTCCATCTCGATCACGCGGTAATCGACATCGAGATTGAAGTGCTTGACGAACCAGTGCCCCATCTCGCCCATGGTCATGCCGTGACGCATCACCATCGGAGCGGCGCCCACGAAGCTTTCCTGACCTGGCAGCAGCAAGGTTCCCTCGACCGGGCCGCCTGCCGGATTGGGCCGGTCCAGTACCCATACGGATTTCCCCGATTTCTCGGCTTCCTGCAGCAGGTAGAGCAGCGTCGTGACGAAGGTGTAGATCCGGCAGCCGAGGTCTTGAAGGTCATAGATGAACACGTCCGCGCTCGACATCATCTGGCCGGTCGGGCGGCGCACTTCACCATACAGGCTGAACACCGGAATGTTGTACCGGGGATCGGTCTCGTCCTCGGTCTCGACCATATTGTCCTGCTTGTCGCCCTTGAGGCCGTGCTGCGGTCCGAAGGCCGAGGTCACGTTCACGCCCTTTTCGATGAGGGCGTCGAGCGAGTGATCGAGCTGTGCGGTGACAGAAGCAGGATGAGCGATGAGCGATACTCGCTGGCCTTCCAGCGGTGCGCGCAGATCGTCTTCGGTGAGGAGGCGGTCTATGCCGAATTTCATGAGGTTGTGCGTGCCGGAAGCCGCGCGGTGAAGCAAGCGGGATCGTGAAAATCGGGCTCGTCTTGCGGGTGATATAGCGCCCAGAAGCTCTTGATGCCGCCTTCTTCCTCCAGAACGCAGGTCAGACCTGCATCGCAATCGCTCCGGGGAAGCGCCGCGGCGGGGATGGCTGCATCGAAGATGGCAAAGCTGCTGCCCTGGCGCATCGTGCAATCGGGCTCGCGCGGAGCGGGCCGATTCTCCATCCCGTCACGGCGCGAGGAGAAATCGTAAGCTGCCCAGCGCTCGGAAGGTGACAGGTTGAACTCGCTGTACGCCTCGCCCCCGTCGGGCTTGAGGAAGAGCTCGAAACAGGTCGTACGCCACAATTCGTCGGCCCTGCCCCGCCCTGCAAACGGCGGCACGACGAGCTTGCCCGAGCCTTCGATCCGCCAGCGCAGGCGCAGCCAGTTCTCGTCGCGCGATATGATGCTCGCGCGGACCGCCGAGACCATCAACGGCGGATAGGCGCGGTGTGCGCTCAGTTCATGCGTTTCCAATTACAAATACCCATGCTAGCGGGCGCTCCGTCATGAGCACCTACAAATCCGAACTCCTGCGTCTGCTCGAAGAGCGCGGCTATATCCACCAGATTACCGATGCGGAAGGACTGGACGCCCTTGCCGCGCGGCAGGTCGTGCCGGGCTATATCGGTTTCGATGCGACCGCGCCGAGTCTTCACGTCGGAAGCCTGGTCCAGATCATGATGCTGCGCCGCCTCCAGCAAGCCGGCCACAAGCCGATCGTGGTCATGGGCGGCGGGACGACCAAGGTGGGCGATCCGTCCGGCAAGGACGAAAGCCGCAAGATGCTCACGGATGCGGATATCGATGCGAACATCGCGGGTATTCGCGAGGTGTTCGAACGCCTCCTCACCTTCGGCGACGGCCCGACCGATGCAGTCATGGTCAACAATGACGAATGGCTGAGCCAACTCGGCTACATCGAACTGCTGCGCGATGTCGGCCCGCACTTCACGGTAAACCGCATGCTGACCTTCGATTCGGTGAAGCTGCGCCTCGACCGCGAACAGCCGCTGACCTTCCTCGAATTCAATTACATGATCCTGCAGGCCTACGATTTCCGCGAGCTGGCGCAGCGTTACGACTGCCGCCTGCAGATGGGTGGAAGCGACCAGTGGGGCAATATCGTCAACGGCATGGAGCTTGCCCGCCGCATGGACGGACGCGAGCTGTTCGGCCTGACCACGCCGCTGCTTACCACGGCAGACGGTTCGAAGATGGGCAAGACCGCTGCAGGTGCGGTCTGGCTCAACGAAGCACAGCTGCCGAGCTACGATTTCTGGCAGTACTGGCGCAATGTAGACGACCGCGACGTGGGCCGCTTCCTGCGCCTCTTCACCGACTTGCCGCTCGAAGAGATCGAACGCCTCGAATCGCTCGAGGGCGCCCAGATCAATGATGCCAAGACCGTGCTCGCCAACGAAGTCACCGCGCTCGTGCGTGGCCGCGAGGCCGCCGAGACTGCGGCCAAGACCGCAGCGGAAACCTTTGCCGGCGGGGGTGCCGGTGAAGACCTGCCAACACTCTCGGTCGGCGCGGAAGGCATGCGCATCGGCGCGGCGCTCACCGCGATCGGTTTCACGGCCTCCAACGGCGAGGCAAAGCGCAAGCTTGCCGAGGGCGCTGTGAAGCTTGACGGCGAAGCGGTTTCGGACCCTGGTCACCTCGTCGAAATCGAAGAAGGTGGCGAGGTGAAGCTCTCTCTCGGCAAGAAGAAGCACGGCATCCTGCGCCGCTGATTTTCCTCGCGGGAGACCCTCCCCGCGGGAAAAGTGACCCGCCGGTTTACCATTTATCAGCCTTTCTGGGCGATTAGGGAGCGGGTCATAGAGAAATAACAAGAGGGTTCACGTCGCATGAGTGCCGGAGCACAACTCAGCGTTACCGACCAGCGCCGCATGGCGCGCCATCCGGTCGACCATCCCGTCATTGCCGAGCACTTCGGCAAGGGCGACATGCGCATGCATATCGCGAACATTTCGGCCAACGGTTTCATGATCGATGACGCCGACGGCGTGAACCGCGGCGAGCGCATCGTCGTTCGCCTCCCGGTCATTGGCCGTATCGAGGCCTACTGCATCTGGTGCCGCGACAATCGCGCGGGCTTCCAGTTCGAACGGATCATCCGCGTGGACGACTTCCTGGCGCTGATCGACACGATCCAGCCCAATCCGCGCCTGCGCAAGATGCGCTGATCGCCAACATTCAGTTCTGAATTCAAAAGCAGGCGTCTCTTCACAAGCGAAGGGGCGCCTGCCATGCGTCTGGCGTGACTTCCGCCGCCGACACACCTGCCGAAACATCGCCGCTGCGGATACCGAATTTCCGCGCCTACTGGCTTTCGCGCCTGACGATGACGCTCGCGCAATATGCGATGATGCTCATCATCGGCTGGCAGACCTACAACATCGCCCGCGACGGCGGCATGAGCGTGGGCGAGGCTTCGGGCCAGCTTGCACTTATCGGCCTGCTCCAATTCGTCCCGCTATTCATTCTGACGCCGTTCTCCGGCTGGGCCGCCGATCATTTCGACCGTCGCAACCTCGGCCGCCTGATGGTCCTGCTGCAGCTGCTTTGCGCAGGCATTCTCGCGTGGCTGACCTGGAGCGAGACGATCTCGCTCACCTGGATTTTCGGCGTAGCCATTCTGCTGGGTATCTCGCGCGCCTTTGCAGGGCCGGCATTCTCGGCCCTTGCGCCGAACCTCGTGCCCAAAACGATCCTGCCCAACGCGATCGCGCTCTCAAGCATCTCGTGGCAGGTCGGCATGATCGTCGGGCCCGCGCTCGGCGGCTACCTCTACGCAGTGGTGCCCGCCCTGCCCTATGCCGCAGCGGTCGGACTGTTCCTCTTTTCCGCCACCGCGCTCTCCTTCATCGGCAAGGTTCCCCAGCCACCGCGCCCGCAGAACCAGCGGCCGATCCATGCCATGGTGGAGGGCCTGCGCTACGTGGTGCGCAACAAGATGGTGCTCGGAGCCATCACACTCGACCTCTTTGCCGTATTCCTCGCCGGGGCCACCGCGCTCTTTCCGGTCTACGCCCGCGACATCCTGGAAGTCGGAGAAACGGGCCTCGCGCAATTGGCCATGGCACCGGCTGTCGGAGCCGCGCTGACCGCGCTATGGTTCAGCTTCAGGCCGCTGAAGACCAATGTCGGTCCCAAGATGCTCTGGGCGGTTGCACTTTTCGGGCTCGCCACGATCGTCTTCGGTTTCTCGACTTCGATGCCGCTCAGCCTCGCAATGCTGTTCATCGTGGGCGCGGCGGACATGTTCAGCGTCTATATCCGCCAGTCGCTGATCCAGCTGCATACCCCGGACGAGAAGCGTGGACGCGTTTCTTCCGTCAGCTTGCTGACTATCAGCGCCTCGAATGAATTCGGCGACTTCTTTTCCGGCAGCCTCGCCTATGCGATAGGTCCCGTAGCAGCCGTGGTCAGCGGCGGTGCCGGGGCGATCGCGACGGTTGCCTTGTGGAGCCGGTTGTTCCCGGTCCTGCGCACTACGCGGACCTTCGACCCGCCTGATGAATTGCTAGAACCAACCCCGGAAGAAAAGCTGCAGGAGCAGATGCCATGAAAGCCCAGTCCGTCCTCGAAACCATCGGCGGCACACCCCACATCCGCCTCTCGCGCCTGTTTCCCGACCACGAGGTCTGGGTGAAGAGCGAGCGCGCCAATCCGGGCGGTTCGATCAAGGACCGCATCGGCCTCGCCATGGTCGAGGATGCCGAGAAAGCCGGCAAGCTGAAGCCCGGTGGGACCATCGTGGAGCCGACCAGCGGCAACACCGGTATCGGCCTCGCAATGGCGGCAGCGGTTAAGGGCTACAAGCTCATCCTCGTGATGCCGGAAAGCATGAGCCTCGAACGTCGCCGCCTGATGCTTGCCTATGGTGCGACCTTCGACCTGACGCCCAAGGAAGGCGGCATGAAGGGCGCGATCCAGCGGGCCGAAGAGCTCGTCGACCAGATAGATGGCGCATGGATGCCAAGCCAGTTCGACAACCCGTCGAACTTCGAAGTCCACAAGCGTACCACGGCCAAGGAAATCCTCGCCGATTTCGCCGACAGCCCGATCGACGTGATGATCACCGGCGTTGGCACCGGCGGCCACCTTACAGGCTGCGCAGAGGTCCTGAAGGAAACGTGGTCCGGCATGAAGGCCTATGCCGTCGAGCCCACACTTTCACCCGTCATCAGCGGCGGGCAGCCCGGCCCTCACCCGATCCAGGGCATCGGCGCAGGCTTCGTACCGGAAAACCTCCACACTCAGGCCATTGACGGCGCGATCCAGGTCGAGCCCGAAGATGCCAAGGAATGGGCACGTCGCTGCGCTGCCAAGGAAGGCCTGCTGGTCGGCATCTCCAGCGGTGCGACCCTCGCGGCCATCGCGAAGAAACTGCCCGAGCTCGATGCAGGCAGCCGCGTGCTCGGGTTCAATTACGACACGGGCGAGCGCTATCTCTCGGTGCCGGACTTCCTGCCCACTGAATAAGCGCTTTTCCACGAAGGGCTTACCCCTCACCACGAAGGCATTGGCAGTTCCCCCCACCTCGCGCTAACCCATTGGGAATACGCGAACAGGGAGGGACTGCCTTTTATGAAGACTTTCGCCAGCATCGCAGCGCTTGCCGCGGCGACCATTGCCGCACCGCTCGCCGCACAATCGACCTATGACACGCCGCCGGCCGCTATTGCCGACATTGTGACGCGCGCGCCCTCCCCTGGGGTTTCGCTCTCACCAGACGGGTCCACCATGCTGCTGATGGAGAGCGAAGCGCTGCCTCCGGTTTCGGAGCTCGCGAAGCCGATGGAACGGCTCGCCGGCCTGCGCCTCGATGCAGCGACCAACGATCGCCACAACCCGCGCAATGTCGTGGGCCTCATGCTGCAAGACGTCGCGAGCGGTGAAACCCGCCGAGTTGCGCTTCCTGCCAATGCAGACATCTCGGACATCAACTGGGCGCCCGACGGAAGCAAGATCGCCTTCACCAACACGCTGGCCGACGGCATGGCGCTCATGGTCCTCGACGTGGAGACCGGCGAAGTCACCACGCTGATGCGCGATGGGATCAACGCGATCTTTGCCGAACCTCGCTGGATGCCCGACGGCAAGCTGCTGGCGCTCGCCATCCCCGAGGGCCGAGGCGCCAAGCCTGTAGAGAGCCTGACCCCCGTCGGCCCCGCCATCCAGGACGCAACCGGCGGTGAAGAGGCCCAGACGCGGACCTATCAGGACCTGCTGAAGGATGCCTATGACGAACGCCTCTTCGAATGGCTCGTAACCAGCGAACCCCGCCTGTTCGATCTCCGCAACGGCAAAGGCACGACGATCCTGCCGCCGCGCATCTACACCGGCATCGCACCCTCGCCCGACGGCAAATACCTGCTTGCGAGCTGGCTGGAGAAACCGTTCTCCTACCAGGTTCCCTACTATCGTTTCCCGACAACGACGGCCGTTTACACGACTGACGGCAAGCTCGTGCAGACGATTGCCGAGCAGCCTCTGGCCGACAACCTGCCCGTGCAGGGCGTTCCGACCGGACGGCGCTCCGTGGGATGGCACCCCAACGAAGATGCGCTTCTCGTCTGGGCAGAGGCTCAGGACGGTGGTGATCCGCGCGTCGAAACCGATGTCCGCGATGCGGTCTATACGCTTGCGGCGCCCTTCGATGGTGCCCCTCGCGAAATTGCCAAGCTGGAAGACCGGTATTCTGGATGGATCGGTCTGGAGGACAGCGACGACCTGATCGTTGTCGACTATGACCGCGACACCCGCGAAGTGCGCCAGACACTGGTCGATGTGACCGGCAGCGATCCGGCCCGCATGCTCAACATCCGCAACTACCAGGATGTCTATGCCGATCCGGGCAATCCGATCACGGTGCCGAACGATGCCGGATACTACGTCGCCAAGGTGGACGACGGCCAACTGACCATGAGCGGCATGGGCGCGACGCCCGAGGGCTATCGCCCGTTCCTGCGCCGCTTCGATCTGGTCACGACCGAGACAAGCGAGATCTGGCGCAACTCGGGCGAGAACTTCGAATATGTCGTCGGTCTGACCAACGACGATGCCTCGAGCTTCCTCACCTATTACGAGAGCCCGACGAACCCCGGCAACTTCCGCCTTCATGAGGCAGGCGATGCCCGTTTCGTCACCGACTTCAAGGACCCCCACCCCGAACTCAGCGGGATCGAGCGCGAGCTCATCACCTACAAGCGCTCCGACGGGGTAGACCTCACCGCGACGCTCTATCTCCCGCCGAGCTACAAGGAGGGCGACAAGCTGCCCGTGGTCGTCTGGGCCTATCCGCGCGAGTTCAACGACGCGGCAACGGCAGGCCAGGTGCGCGATTCCAACTACCGCTTCACCCGCGTGGGTGGCTATTCGCACCTCTTCTTCCTGATGCAGGGCTATGCCGTGATGGACCGCGCCGCGATGCCGGTCATCGGTGACGATCCCGAGACGGTGAACGACACCTTCATCGAGCAGATCGTCGCCTCGGCGCAGGCCGCAGTGGACGAGAGCGTCCGACGCGGCTTCGGTGACGGCGAACGTGTCGGCGTGGGCGGCCACAGCTACGGCGCATTCATGACCGCGCACCTCTTGGCGCAGAGCGACATCTTCCGCGCCGGGATCGCGCGTTCGGGCGCGTACAACCGCACGCTCACGCCCTTCGGTTTCCAGTCCGAACGCCGGATCTTCTGGGACACGCCGGAAACCTACTACAAGCTTTCGCCCTTCATGGCGGCGAACAAGATCAACGAGCCGATGCTGCTGATCCACGGCGAGAAGGACAACAACTCGGGTACCTTCCCGCAGCAGTCCGAACGCATGTTCGCAGCGATCAAGGGCACGGGCGGTACTGCCAGACTGGTCATGCTCCCGCACGAGAGCCACGGCTATCGCGGCAGCGAGAGCGTGCTCCACACGCTCGCTGAAATGATCGACTGGTTCGACACCTATGTGAAGCCTGAAGAGGTAGAACTGGCCGGCGACTGAGCCAGCTGAGCAACCAAACGAAAAGGGCGCCACCCGCGAGGGAGGCGCCCTTTTCTTGTGTCGTGACCTAGGGTGTTAGGCGGCGGTTGCGAATGCATCCTCGCCAAGCGCCATCAAGCTGTCGCTACCGGCTTCGAGCTTGCGGCGCAGTGCGCCTGCGTCGGGCAGGTAGCGGTCCATGTAATAGCGCGCGGTGGCAAGCTTCTGCTCGTAGAAGGCCTTCTCGTCGCCGGCACTGCCGACCTTGGCAGCGGCGACCTTGGCCATCTTGAGCCACATCAGGCCGAGCGTCACGATGCCCATGATGTGCATGTAGTGGTGTGCGCCCGCGCCGAGGTGGTTCGGGTTCTGCATCGCATTGTTCATGAACCACATGGTCGCAGCCTGCTGCTGGCCGAGTGCCTTTTCGAGCTGCTCTGCCATTTCCTTCAGCTCGTCGACTTCCTTCGCAGCAGCGATTTCCTCGCCGACATGCTTGAAGAACGCCTGCACCGCTGCGCCGCCCTTCTGGGCGAGCTTGCGTCCGCAAAGGTCCATGGCCTGAACACCGTTGGTTCCTTCGTAGATCTGGGCGATACGGGCATCGCGCACGAACTGGCTCATGCCCCATTCCTCGATGTAGCCGTGGCCACCGAAGACCTGCTGCATGTTGGTGGCGACTTCATAGCCCTTGTCGGTGCCGTAGCCCTTGATGACTGGGGTCATCAGGCCGAGCAGGAGATCTGCTTCCTCGCGCTCTTCCTCGGTCTGTGCCTTGTGCGTCAGGTCGACCAGCAGGCCGCCCCAAAGTGCAAGAGCGCGCATGCCCTCGGTGAAGGACTTGGCGTCCATCAGCATCCGGCGAACGTCGGGGTGCACGAAGATCGGATCGGCCTGCGCTTCTGGTTCTGCCGGACCGGTCAGGGCGCGGCCCTGACGACGGTCGAGCGCGTAGGCGACGGCGTTCTGATAAGCGACTTCGGCCTGGCTCAGGCCCTGAATGCCGACGCCGAGGCGCGCAGCGTTCATCATGATGAACATGGCAGCGAGGCCTTTGTTCTCTTCACCGACAAGCCATCCCTTCGCGCCATCGTAGTTGAGCACGCAGGTCGAGTTGCCGTGGATGCCCATCTTGTGCTCGATCGAACCGCACATCACGCCATTGCGTTCGCCAACCGAACCATCGTCGTTGACGATGAACTTCGGCACCACGAACAGCGAAATACCCTTGGTGCTGTCAGGCGCGCCCGGCGTCTTGGCGAGCACCAGATGGATGATGTTCTCGCTCATGTCGTGTTCGCCGGCCGAAATGAAGATCTTGGTGCCGGTGATCGCGTAACTGCCGTCAGCCTGCGGTTCCGCCTTTGTGCGGATCATACCGAGGTCGGTACCGCAATGCGGCTCGGTCAGGTTCATGGTGCCGGTCCATTCGCCCGAGACCATCTTCGGCAGGTACATTGCCTTCTGCTCTTCCGAACCCTTTGCGACCAGCGCACTGATGGCGCCGTTGGTGAGGCCCGGATACATTCCGAAAGCCTGGTTCGCGCTGGAGATGAACTCTTCCATCACGAAGCCGAGGACATGCGGCATGCCCTGCCCACCGAATTCTTCCGAGTGAGCGAGCGTGCCCCACCCTGCCTCGCGGAACTGGTCGAAGGCTTCCTTGAAACCCGGAGGCGTGGTCACCGAACCGTCTTCATTGCGTACGCAGCCCACTTCGTCGCCAACGCGGTTGAGCGGCGCGAGAACCTCGGCGCAGAACTTGCCGCCTTCATTGATGACCGCATCGGTCACATCGTCGGTCGCCATCTCGAAACCGGGAAGGTTGCTGTAATTCGCGAGCTCGAGGACTTCGTTGATGATGAAGCGCGTGTCGCGGGTGGGAGCGGTATAGGTGGGCATTGTTTGTCCTTGGAGAGAGGTTGTTTTTCTGGCGTCTCGCCGGGGAGGAAAAGATTAGTCGAGCTGTTCTTCGACAAGCCCGATGAACTCGGTCAGTTCCTTGATCGAACTGTCGATATCGGCACGCTGCGCCTTCAGCTTGGCAACGTGCTTCCTGCACTTCTCGAGCGTGACGCGCCGCTGTTCGGCACGGCCATCGTCGAGATCGTACAGGTCGATCATCTCGCGGATTTCGGTCAGCGAGAAGCCGACGTTCTTGGCGCGCATGATCCACGCAAGGCGAGCGCGATCGCGCTTTGAATAGATGCGGGTCAGACCGACGCGCGAAGGAGCGATCAGCCCTTCGTCCTCGTAGAAACGAAGTGCGCGGGCCGTACAACCGAACTCGCTGGTGAGATCGGAGATCGAATACTGCTCACGCTCGAGCTTGTCGGGCCGCTCTAGATGCGCCCCTGCATGGCGACGGTCATTCTCTGGGATTGGAAGCGACTGGGTCATGTCGCTTTCCTACCCAACGTTTACGTAAGCGTCAAGAATTGACGGGTTGGAGAATGCCCTCGTCCAGCCTTCGATAGAAGCAGCTCCGGGCGCCGGTGTGGCACGTCGGCCCCTTCGGACGACATCTGAGCACCAGGGCATCCTGATCACAGTCCACCAGGACCTCGTCGACGCTCAGGACATTACCGGAGGTCTCGCCCTTCTTCCAAAGCTTGCCGCGCGAACGCGAATGGAAATGCGCCTCACCGCTTTCCAAGGTAGCCTCAAGCGCTTCTTCGTCCATGAAAGCTACCATGAGAACCTGCGAAGAATCGGCATCGAGAACCACCGCAGTCAGCAGGCCCTTGTCATCGAACTTGGGCATGAATTCACTACCGCTCTCGCGCATGGTCTTGGCGTCGGACAATCTTGTCTCCGCTATTTGTATGTTTGCGACATCTTGTTGCAGGATAACCACAAGCTGATCCCAAAATCGTACATAGGGGAACAAGCCTGTTTGAGGAACGGGCATTTTCGGAGATTAACGTTCTCACAGGTCATGTGTGGCCTGTCCACCGGAACGACGGTGCCGCGAGAGCGCCAGGTTCAGGGGGTCCCGGGTCCGCGGCCGCATGGGGGTTTTATGCGGCGCACCCGGTAACGATGAGGGATAGGATCTGGTGCATGCTGGGGGGCAGCACCAACATGATCCGGTGTATTTCGTCACGTGGCGCCCGGGATCGAGAGATCCCGGGCGTTTCGTTTATGCGGCGTGTTCCAGCGCCTCGTCCAGCACCCGCGCGAAGCAGGCTATCACGACCGATTTTGCCCCGGCACGCTTGAGCGCCTTGACGCAGGCCGTGCTGGTTGCGCCCGAAGTGAGCACGTCGTCCACCAGCAGGATATGGCGTCCCTTAATCCGCTCGGGCTGTGGCACCGAGATCGCGCCGGAAAGCACCCTCGCCCGCGCTTTCGCCCCCATTCCTCCGAGGCTGGGTGTACGCTTCACACGTTTGAGCCCGTCGACGAAGAGTTCACCCTGCCCGGACCGTCCGAGCTCGCGTGCCAGCAGGGCCGCCTGATTGAAGCCGCGTTGCCACAGGCGCCAACGGTGCAATGGAACGGGCACGATCAGCCTGCCCCCACTCTCGGCTTCAGGCAACCGGGCCGCAATTAGTCGTGCCAGCATCGGTGCGAGGGCGATACGGCGTCCGTGCTTGAGCGCCAGCACAAGTTTTCGCGCAGTGTCTGTATAGAGCGTTCCCGCAGCGATCCCGTCATGTACCGGGGGCGCAGCCATACAGGGTGCACAGGCTGCTCCCTCTCCCGGTCCCCTATCACCGAATGGTCTCTGGCAGAGCGCGCAGCTCGGTTCGGTCGGGATGGCAAGGCCGATCCAGCAGTCCGCGCACAGCCCGCCATGCTCTCCGATACCCTCGCCGCAAGACGGGCAACGAGGCGGATAAACGAGGTCGACGATCGGTGCTAAACCCTCGCCAAGCGTTTGACGCAGTTTGGTTACTCTCCCCACAAGGTCTTGCTGCACGGCTTGCGCGGCCGATGCAAGCACGGCAGGTGCATCGCGATGGATTCGCAAAGCCCTCCCCGAATTTTCAGCCGCGACCGCCGTCGCGCCGGACTGCGCCGTGCGCTTGTCCGCCAGTCGCAGCGCGACGCTGCACGCTACGTCCTGCAGGACATGGTCGAGGATGTTCTCGACCGGCTCGAATTCATGCGCTTCGAACCGGCGCGCGTGCTTGTCATCGGTGACTGGACCGACACGCTTGCGCTCTCATTGCGTGGCCGCGGAGCCAAGGTCGATGAGGCGAATGTCCGGACGATGGACGAGGAGCTACCGATCGAGGGTGCGCCCTATGACTTGATAGTGAGCCTCGCCTCACTCGACCGCGTGAACGATCTGCCCGGCGCCTTGCTCCACATCCGTAATGCTCTGACCAAGGACGGCATCATGATCGCCAGCATCGTGGGTGCGGGAAGTCTCGCAAACCTGCGTCGTGCGATGATCGCTGCAGAACCGGACAGGCCCGCTGCGCGGATGCACCCGCTGGTCGACAATGCTGCCGCCTCGGCGTTGATGCAACGCGCGCTGTTCAAGCGGCAGGTAGTGGACAGCCATGCGCTCGAGGTCTCGTTCGGATCGCTCGACAAGCTTGTCTCTGACCTGCGTGACCAGGGCCTGGGTTCGAGCCTCGCCTCGCGCGCCCCGGCGCTCGGCAAGAATTCGCTTGAACGCGCCCGCGAGGCCTTCCTGCAGGCCGCGAACCAGCAGGGCCGCGTCCTCGAAACCTTCGAGGTTCTGACTCTAACCGGCTGGAAAGACTAGCGCAGGCTCGCCTGTGCCGCTGCGAGCCGGGCGATCGGTACGCGATAAGGCGAGGCGCTGACGTAGTCGAGCCCGGTCTTCTCGCAGAACGCGATACTGGCAGGATCGCCGCCATGCTCACCGCAGATGCCTAGCTTGATGCCGTCGCGCGTCTTGCGACCGCGTTCGGCGGCCAGTTCAACCAGCTGCCCCACCCCGTCCACATCGAGGCTGACGAAGGGGTCGCGGGCGAAGATACCCTTGTCGACATAGTCAGTCAGGAAACGGCCGGCATCGTCGCGGCTGACGCCAAGCGTCGTCTGCGTGAGATCGTTGGTGCCGAAGCTGAAGAATTCGCCCACCTCGGCGATTTCGCCTGCCATCAGCGCAGCACGCGGCAATTCGATCATCGTGCCGACGAGGTAATCCACCTTGCAGCCCGATGCTTCGAAGACCTCCCCCGCTACGCGGTCGACCACCGCCTTGAGCAGCTCGAGCTCCTTGCGGGTCGCGACCAGCGGGATCATCACTTCGGGCACCGGCGCTTCGCCGCTGCTCTTTGCAACTTCGCAAGCCGCCTCAAAGATTGCTCGCGCCTGCATTTCGTAGATTTCGGGATAGGTGATCCCGAGACGGCAACCACGGTGCCCAAGCATTGGATTGAATTCGTGCAGCTCGCCCGCACGGCGCTTCAGCTGGTCCACACTCTTGCCCGTGGCCGAGGCCAGTTCCTCGAACTCGGCATCGCCATGTGGCAGGAACTCGTGGAGCGGCGGGTCGAGCAGGCGGATGGTGCACGGAAGGCCCGTCATCACCTCGAAGATCTTCACGAAATCGGCGCGCTGTTCGGGCAGCAGCTTGGCGAGCGCTTCGCGCCTTCCCGCCTCGTTATCGGCCAGGATCATCTGGCGCACGGCGCTGATGCGGTCGGCATCGAAGAACATGTGCTCAGTTCGGCACAGGCCGATGCCCTCGGCACCGAACTGGCGCGCCATGCGGCAGTCGTTCTCGGTCTCGGCATTGGTGCGAACGCGCATGCGGCGATGCTTGTCGGCCCAGTCCATGAGTGTCCCGAAGTCCCCGGCGAGTTCGGGTTCGATCGTGGCGACTTCGCCCGCCATGACCTGGCCGTTCGCGCCGTCGATGGTGATCGTGTCGCCTTCCTTCAGCTCGCGATTGCCGAGGGTGAGCGTGCGACCTTCACGCGCGATCGAGACCTGCGAGGCGCCCGACACACAGGGGCGACCCATACCGCGGGCAACCACTGCCGCGTGGCTGGTCATACCGCCGCGTGCGGTAAGGATACCGGTTGCTGCGTGCATGCCGTGAATGTCTTCGGGGCTGGTTTCGACGCGCACGAGGATGACCTTCTCGCCGCGGTTGGCCCACAGCTCTGCTGTATCCGCATCGAGCACTATTTTGCCGCTTGCTGCACCCGGCGATGCGGGCAACCCGGTGGTCAACACGTCTCGCGGCGCGTCGGGATCGAGCGTCGGGTGAAGCAGCTGGTCGAGAGCCATCGGGTCGACGCGAAGAATCGCGGTCTTCTCGTCGATCAGCCCCTCGCCCACCATGTCGACCGCAAGCTTGAGCGCTGCCTTTGCCGTGCGCTTGCCGCTGCGCGTCTGGAGCAGCCATAGCTTGCCCTGCTGCACGGTGAACTCGATGTCCTGCATGTCGGTGTAATGCTTTTCGAGCAGGTCGAAGAGGCGCGCCAGCTCTGCGAAGGCTTCGGGCATGGCTTCTTCCATGCTCGGCTTGTCGGCCCCGGCAGCCTCGCGGGCAGCCTTGGTGAGATACTGCGGCGTGCGGATACCCGCGACAACGTCCTCGCCCTGCGCATTGACCAGCCACTCGCCGTAGTAGGCCTTTTCACCGGTCGAGGGATCGCGGGTGAAGGCAACGCCGGTTGCCGAAGTATCGCCCATATTGCCGAACACCATGGCCTGCACGTTCACGGCGGTGCCCATGTCGTGCGGAATATCGTTCAGGCGGCGATAGACCTTCGCGCGCTCGGTATCCCAGCTGTCGAACACCGCGCTGATCGCGCCCCAGAGCTGCTCGTTCGGGTCCTGCGGGAACGGCTTGCCCAGCTCCTGCTCGACGATCGACTTGTACTCGGCAACGAGCGTCTTCCATTCTTCGGCGGAAAGCTCGGTGTCGGCGTAGTAGCCATTGTCTTCCTTTGTGATCTCGAGCGCCTCTTCGAACAGCCCGTGATCGACGCCGAGGACGACGTCGCCATACATCTGGATGAAGCGGCGGTAGCTGTCCCAGGCGAAACGCTCGTCGCCACTGGTCTTGGCGAGGCCTTCGACCGTCTCGTCATTGAGGCCGAGGTTGAGGACGGTGTCCATCATGCCCGGCATCGAGATCGCCGCGCCCGAACGCACCGAGACGAGCAGCGGGTCCGATGCATCGCCGAAGGCCTTGCCGACCGTCTTCTCGACATGCTTCAGCGCTTCGGCGACGTCGCTGCGCAGCTTTTCGCTGAAGTCGCTGCCGCCAGCGAGGTACTTGAGGCATTCCTCCGTCGCGATGGTGAAACCGGGAGGAACCGGAAGGCCGATGCTTGCCATCTCGGCGAGGTTCGCGCCCTTGCCGCCGGTGACGGTCTTGTCCTTCTGCCGTGCATTCGAATGCGGAGCATCGCCGCCGAAGGTGAAGACCGTGTCGTTACTCATCAACGCAATTCCTACAGCTTGGAACGCTTGGAACAGGGTCCAGGCGATGTAATCTCGTCAGCCTTCGATCCGGCTGAAATCGGCGACTTTGTGCACTGCAGCACGGAAGTCCGCAAGCAGGTCGAGACGATGTGCCCGCTTGTTTTCTTCATCAGCATTTACCGTCACTTCATCGAAGAAGCGGTCGATCGGTGCGCGCAGGCTTGCCAGAGCTGCCATTGCGCCAGAGAAGTCTTCCGATTCAATGGCTTTGGCCGCCGCCGGTTCCGCTTTCCCGAGTGCATCCATGAGTGCCTTTTCGGCAGGCTCGAAGTCGTAGGAAAGCTCTTTGGCGTGGCGCTCGGCCATCTTGGCTTCGACAACGGCCTTCATGTCCGGATCATCGACCAGCGCGAGCGGGTCTTCCTCGCCGGTGCGGGCAATTTCACCCTCCGCGCCGTGCCAGTCTTCCTTCTTCAGGATGTTGGCCGCGCGCTTGTAGCCGGCAAGCAGGTTTGCTCCGTCTTCGGTCCCGAGGAAGTCTGCCAGAGCCCTCGCACGTGCCTCCACGCGGTCGACGCGCATGTCGGGGCGACCCTGCCAGTTTCGTGATGCCTGGATGTAATCATGGCGAACGCCTTCGTCGCGCAATTGCACGGCGAGGCGGTCGAGGAGGAAGTCGGCAAGTTTTTCGGCGAGATCGGTATTCGGGCGGCCATCCCATGCGTGGATTACCGTATCGAGCGAAAGCTTGAGATTGTTCGCCTGAACGAGACGCAGGTAACCGAGAGCTGCGCGGCGGAGCGCGAAGGGGTCCTTCGAACCGGTCGGCAGGATGTCGATCTTGAAGAAGCTCAAAAGATTGTCGAGCTTGTCTGCGAGGCTGACGGCAACCGTGGTCGGCGCGGTTGGCACTTCGTCATTCGCGCCGACCGGCTTGTAATGGTCGCGGATCGCTTCCGATACTTCGGCCGGCAGGCCCTCGGCCTTGGCGTAGTATCCGCCCATCAGGCCCTGAAGCTCGGGAAACTCGCCCACCATTTCGGTGACGAGATCGGCCTTGCTCAACTCGGCAGCCTGACGCGCAAGTTTGTGATCGCCGTTCGGAGCCTTGGCGTCGAAAACCAGCCAGTCGGCCAGCTTCGCCACGCGGTCCACCTTGTCGGCGACCGTGCCCAGCTTCTCGTGGAAAGTGATGCGCTCCAGCCCCTTGGCGTGTTGCGCCAGGGTCTTCTTGCGGTCGACGTCCCAGAAGAAGCGCGCGTCGGAAAGGCGTGCGGCGAGAACCTTGCGGTTGCCGTCGACCACGCGCGCGCCGCCGTCTTCCGCCTCGATATTGGCGGTGCAGATGAAGGCGTTGGCGAGTTCGCCCTTGTCGTCTTCGCAGACGAAATACTTCTGGTTCACGCGCGCGGTGAGCTGGATCGTCTCGGGCGGGACCTCGAGGAAGTCCTCTTCGAAACGGCCGAGCAGCGGAACGGGCCATTCGGTAAGGCCGGCGTTCTCGATGACGAGACCTTCGTCTTCGACCAGCTTGAGACCGGCGTCGGAGGCGACTCTGGATGCGCCCGAGCGGATAAGGTCCTGACGCTCTTCGTGGTCGACGATTACGTGACCGGCGCGCAGCTTCATCGCGTAGTCGTCGGCATTGCCGATTGTGATATCGCCCGAATGATGGAAGCGGTGGCCCAGCGTGACCGAGCCAGAAGTGACGCCATGCACCTCGCATTCGACCACATCGTCGCCCAGCAGCGCGACGATGCCCGACAGCGGGCGCACCCAGCGCAAGGACTCGGTGCTGATCGAGGCCGCGCCCCAGCGCATCGACTTGGGCCAGCTGAAATCGCGGATGATCGCGGGGATCGCTTCCGCGAGCAGGTTCTTGGTCGCACGGCCGGGCACGTTCTTCACCGCGAAGTAGGTCGCCCTGCCCTTCACATCGCGCGTTTCGAGCGATGCCTTGTCGACACCGGCCTTGCGGCAGAAACCGTCGATGGCCTGGTCGGGCGCTCCGACCGGAGGGCCTTTCAATTCTTCGCTGACGGCCTCGGTAGCCTCGGGCAGCCCGCGTGCGATCAGCGCAAGACGGCGCGGGGTCGACCAGACGGTGATCTCGCCCGTCGTGACACCGGCAGCGTCCATCTCGCGGCGGAACAGCTTTTCGAGTTCGGCGCGCGCACCGGCCTGCATGCGGGCGGGGATTTCTTCGCTGCGCAGTTCGAGGAGGAAGTCGCTCATTTCGACCACTCCGGATATTTCTCGGCCCACACGGGCGCTTCCTTTTCCATGTAGGCTTCGCAGCTGCCGCGGGCGAGATCGCGGACGCGGCCCATGTAGCTGGCGCGTTCCTGCACGCTGATTACGCCGCGTGCCTGCAGCAGGTTGAAGATGTGGCTGGCCTCGATCGCCTGCTCATAGGCGGCAATGGGCACTTCGTTGGCGAGCGCATTCCTGCACTCGGCCTCGGCCTTGTTGAACAGGTCGAAGAGCGCATCGGTATCGGCGACTTCGAAGTTCCACTTCGACATCTGCTTCTCGTTTTCGAGGAAGACGTCGCCATAGGTGACGCCCCGCCCGTTGAAGTCGAGATCATAGACGTTGTCGACGCCCTGGATATACATGGCGAGACGTTCGAGCCCGTAGGTCAGCTCGCCCGCGACAGGCTTGCAGTCGAAGCCGCCCATCTGCTGGAAATAGGTGAACTGGGTGACTTCCATCCCGTCACACCAGACTTCCCAGCCAAGACCCCAAGCGCCCAGCGTCGGGCTTTCCCAGTCGTCTTCCACGAAGCGGATGTCGTGCTTCAAGGGATCGATGCCGATCACACGCAGGCTTTCGAGGTAGAGGTCCTGGATGTTCGCCGGGCTCGGCTTCAGGATCACCTGGTACTGGTAATAGTGCTGCAGGCGGTTCGGGTTCTCGCCATAGCGGCCGTCGGTCGGGCGGCGGCAAGGTTGCACGAAGGCCGCGTTCCACGGCTCGGGCCCCAGCGCGCGCAGCGTCGTGGCGGTGTGGAAGGTGCCCGCGCCCATACGCATGTCGTAGGGCTGCAGGATGAGGCACCCGTTGGCACTCCAGAAATCGTGGAGCGCGAGGATCATGTCCTGGAAGGATTTACGCGGATTACGGTCCATGGAGCGGCGCAATGGCGGATGCGCGAAAAGCGGTCAATGCCGCATTGCGGCGCGATTGCGCATCGCACACCGCGACCCTATGCTCGCCGAAGTATTCTGAAAGGGTCACATGAAGAAATCGCCTCTCGTAGCAGTGCTCGCAAGTCTCTTGCTGGCCCCGCTTCCCGCCGCCACTTGGGCGCAGGGCATCAATACTGACGAAAGGCCGGGCAGCGCCAAATCGACGCGCAATATCGGCGCCGGAAACTCCGTCACCCAGCGGACGCCGGACCCCATCGTCGTGGAGCAGGATTACGAGCCCGCACCGGCGATCTGGCTGCTCGAAGACGAGGACACGAAGATCTACATGTTCGGCACGATCCACGTGCTGCCCGAAGGCTTCCGCTGGCGGAACGAGACCTTCGATAACGTCGTCAGCGAGGTCGACGAGCTGGTCGTAGAGACAAGCGATGCCGACGGCGAAGGCGCGATGGCAGCCTTTACCGCCAAGATGATCGCCGACACGCTGACGCGGACACCCACTTCGCAGCGCCTGTCGCCCGAGGCTGGCGAGAAGTGGCTCAAGATCGCCGAACTCACAGACTTGCCTGTGGACTATTTCGATGGCCTGCCCCCGCTGTTCGCAATGTTCGGCGCGGGCATCTCGATGCTCGAAGGTCAAGGGTCCCAGCATGAGTACGGCGTGGAATCGGTTCTCGAGGCGGAGTTCGCGGCGGCCGGAAAGCCCATCGGCTCGATCGAGGATTCGCTCGAAGTAATGACGGCGCTTCTCGCGATCGATGAGCAATTGCTCCTCGATCTCCTCGAGAAGGACCTCGCCGAATGGGACGGCTCCTCGATCGAGACGCTCATGGTGGATGACGCGGTCCTCAATGATGAGGGCGCCCTCGCCGACCCTTTCCAGGGCGAGCACAACTGGGCGCAGGGCAAGACTGAAGGTCTCGAAGACTTGGGTTTCGAGGATTCCCCCTTCGAGATCGAACTCGAGCGCGTCCTCCTTGAAGACCGCAACCGCGACTGGAGCGTCTGGCTGGAGCAGCGGATGGACGAGCCCGGAAGCATCCTGCTCGCTGTCGGGGCTGCACACCTGGCCGGGGATGTCTCAGTGCAGTCGATGCTTTCCGAACGCGGATTCGAAGTGAAGCGAATCCAGTAACTTTCAGAGCGAATCGCCGAATCGATTCGCTGCAGATCAGGGGCCGGGAGCGATGCTTTTCAACGCATTGCTCCCGGCCTTCTGGCGTCGAGATCCGCAGAATTCTGCGGCTGTGACAGGTTATCCCGACAGGATGTCAGGTCTTGTTGACAACGGAAACAAGACGCGACATAAAGTAAGGGCAACCTGACATTTCGGAAGGTTGACCTAACCACTGGACCCAATATCCAAGCTGGAGACCTGACATGAAAAAGACCTTCGTTCTCGCCGCTGCTGCCCTCGCTGCCATCGCAACTCCCGCCATGGCCAAGGATGCTCCCGACACCTCCGTCGCCATCGGCGATCTCGACCTGACCAAGCAGGCCGACCAGGACAAGCTCGACAACCGCATCGACAACGCCGTGCGCCGCATGTGCCGTGTCGAAGGCTTCGACCTGCAGGCCCGCAAGCTCGAACGCAGCTGCCGCCTCGCAGCAGAAGCAAACGCCGCCCCGCAGATCGAACTGGCCATCGCCGGCGCCCGTGAAGAGCGCTTCGCAGCCATCGAACTCGACGTGCAGGGCTGAGCCTTTCGCCGGAGCGCGCTGGCGACAACCCGCGCTCCGGCGGCCCCTTCCTTCCCCAAACCAGACAGGATCGCGAACCGATGAACGGCAAGGCTCTTACCCCCCGCGAGAAGCGCGTCCGCAGGCACAATGTCTCGACGCTTGTCGCTTTCTTGTCCTTCGCTGTCTGGATCACCGCGTTCACGGCATTTGAAGCTGAATTCGGAGCGGTGCGGGGGTTCACCTCCATGCTCTTCCTGGCCGCGCTCCTCGTGATGTTCACCACCCGCAATGCGGATGAGTACACGGCAGCAATCTGGCGGGCCGGCACCAGCCTCGCATTCGTGGTGACGGTAGGCTTCATGTTCTTCGCACCGTTTATCGAGGGCTTCCTCGACGGGCTGTTCGAAGGATTCACCGAGCAGCCGACCGAACGCGATCTCGACACGGGCGAACTCCTCCCCCTCGTCGCCCTCGCCTCCTTCTTCATCGCCAACGCCTGGACCCGCATCCGCGGGACATTCTGACAGGGGAACGCTCGTGACCGAGACGACAGCAAAGCGCGATTTCAAATACCGCCTCTATTTCTGGCTGATGGACTTCTCGTTCCTCTCCGCCCTCGTGATCATCAGCAATGTGGTCCTCGACCACGGCTTCGGGATCGACACCTTGCCTGCGGACAAACCCTGGGCAGCAGTTATCGCAATCCCCTCGATAATCGGCGTTTCGCTGATCCCGGGCTTCCTGATCGTGGCCAAGTTCATGCGCGACGAATATGCCGAGCTGCTCTGGCGGCGAACCGGCGTCATCGTGATCTACCTGCTCGCCTTCACACCATACGTCTACATGATCTCCAACTGGATCACCTATTGGATCCTGCGTTCGGAGAAGGCCCCCTTCCCCTACAACATCACCGTGCCCGAGACGCATCTCCATACCGTGATGGCGTATGTCAGCATCTACGTGATGATCGTATTCGTGTGCGTTTTCCAGTTCCTGCGCTGGAAGGACAGCCGTTGAAGAACCGCCTCCGCGTCCTCCGAGCCGAGCGCGAGTGGAGCCAGGCCGAACTGGCCGGCCGTCTCGACGTGTCGCGCCAGGCGGTCAACGCCATCGAAACGGGCAAGCACGACCCGTCCCTGCCGCTCGCGTTCCGCATCGCGCGCCTGTTTGAAATGCCAATCGAGGAAATTTTCGATGACACGGAAGGATGAAATGTTCGAGGACGAGAAGCCCTTCCACATGGGTCGCTATTTCGCTCATGTCATTGGCTGGAGCATCCTTCTGAGCTTCCTGCTGGTCGGCCTGATCTTCGTGTGGGCGGGCAGCAAGGACATCGTCACTGGCGAGGCAACGCAGTCGGACTGGATCTTCACCGCAATCGGTATCCTGATGATCCCTCCGGTCTGCTGGGCGCTCTGGAGGTACATGCCCGATCTCACCATGGGTGAACCCAAGACCCCTCGCGGCAACCGGATCCGCTGGATACTGGGCGCCGTCATTGTAATCGGGGTGGCAATCAGCTTTCCGCTGATCAACCGCGATGGACCGGATGGCGAACGGCTGCACCTGTTCTCGAACAGCCCTTTGCCCACCGATGCCGTCTGGCCGATGATGGCACTGTGGGCGATCGCGATCCCGATCATCGCCTACATCGCGCGGCGCAACTCGGACGACTACACGCTGGCAGCGAACGACTTCGGGTTCATGCTGGGCGGCTACCTCTTCTACTTTACGGCCCCGCTCTGGTGGATCGGCTGGCGCGGCGGATTGCTGCCGCAGCCGGACGTCATGATCATCTTCATCGCCAGCTTCGTAGTCATCAACTTCGGAAATTTGTGGAAGCGCCATGTAGGCTGACCGCAATGACTGTGGACTGCTGCCCGAATATTCAGTCTAGTAGTCGTCAAGTATAGAGAAGGAACATTTGGCCGTGACGAAATCGAACCTGTTCAAGAGCACCGTAGCCGGCCTCGCCCTCGTGGCCCTCCAGGCCTGTTCCACCCTGCCAGACGAAGCCGCGGTTGCCGCGGTAGCGGAAGAAGCGGCGGCAGAACTCGCCGCCGAGAGCGGCCCAGCCATGTGGAAAGTGGCTGACGAGGACACCACGATCTACCTCTTCGGAACGGTCCATGCCCTGCCCGCGGATGTCGACTGGTACAGTGGCCCTGTGAAGACCGCGCTCGACAGCAGCGGTTCGCTCGTCACCGAGATCGACATGAATCCCGAAGTGATCGCCGCCATGGGCCAGACGATCGCTGCCAAGGGCATGCTGCCCGAGGGGCAGACGCTTCGCGGGCTGATGAATGCAGAACAGCTCGCCACTTACGAGGCGGGCCTTGCCCAGATGGGCATCCCGCCCGAAGCGCTGGACAGTCTCGAACCGTGGTTCGCGGCGATCAACATCACGCAGGTGCTGCTGCAATCTGCGGGCTACAATGGCGAAAACGGCGTCGAGAAGGTGCTCGAGGAAACGGTCAAGGAAGGCACCGCCCGTGTCGCACTCGAGACCGTGGACTTCCAGATCTCGATCTTCGACGAGTTGCCGATCGAGAACCAGCTCCAGTTCCTGCTGCAGGCGGTCGAGGACCCTCAGGCGGGCGTCGCCATGCTAGACAAGATCATTGCAGAGTGGGCCGAGGGCGATGCCGAAACGCTTGGCGCCATGCTGCAGGAAGCCAATGCGCAGGACCAGCTCATCACCTCGCGCCTGTTCTATGAGCGCAACGCCAACTGGGCGGTCTGGATCGACGAGCGTCTGGATACGCCGGGTACCGCGTTCATGGCGGTCGGTGCGGGCCACCTCGCCGGAGAGAACAGCGTGCAGGATTACCTCGCACAGCGGGGTATCAGCGTGACGCGCGTCCAGTAGCTTCACGCTTGCATTTCGCGCGTGTCACGCTATAGGCGCGCGCTTCGGCGTCATGGTCATCCCTGGAGGCGTGGCGGACCGAACTTGTAAATCAATGCATTTCGAAAGGTAAGCGACATGAGCGATGCTCTGACACTTCCGGCCGAGACGCGCGAACGGGCTGGCAAGGGAGCCTCCCGTGCACTGCGTCGCGAAGGCCGTGTCCCCGCCGTGATCTATGGCGGCAAGGAAGAACCCATCACGATCCACGTGGAAGCCAAGGAACTGGTTCGCCAGCTCGGCACCGGCCACTTCATGAACTCGATTGTCACGATCGAGCTGGGTGGCAAGAAGATCAAGACTCTCCCCAAGGACGTGTCGCTTCACCCCGTCTCCGACCGCCCCGAGCACGTCGACTTCTTCCGCCTCGCAAAGGGCGGCAAGATCGAAGTCCACGTTCCGGTGGTCTTCATCAACGAAGAAGCCTCGCCGGGCCTCAAGAAGGGCGGCGTGCTGAACGTTGTCCGTCACGAGCTCGACCTGATCTGCGAAAACGACAAGATCCCGGGCGAAATCGAAATCGACGTCACCGGCAAGGAAGTCGGCGATTCGATCCACATCAGCGAACTCACGCTGCCGGAAGGTGCCGAAAGCGCCATCACCGACCGTGACTTCACCATCGCGACCCTCGTCGCTCCGTCGGCGCTCAAGAAGAGCGAAGGCGACACGACCGCCGAAGGCGAAGAAGAAGTGGATGCCGATGCCGTTCCCGCAACCGAGCAGGGCGAAGACGCCGATGCTGCGGAAGAGCAGGAAGAGAAGAGCGAAGACTAATTCGCACTTTCCACTCGGAAATCACCAAGGCGCCGGTCTCGCAAGAGGCCGGCGTTCTTGTTTGTGAACCCGCCTCCGCGGGTTCATCCTCGCTAGATGTGCGGCAAACCGCACCCGCTGCGGGCGCGCGGTCGCGCTTGCCGGGCCCATCGGCCCGGTCTTGGTCACGGCAGTCAAAGGCCGACCGGCCGTCGCGCCAAATGGCGCGCAGCCAAGCCGCACGGAGGTGCGGCGCCCGGCGCTTGAGGGGCACGCGCAGCGTGCTAAAGGCAAAATATGCAGATCTGGACAGGCCTCGGAAATCCCGGACCGCAATATGCGATGCACCGGCACAATATCGGTTTCATCGTGTGCGACACGATTGCCGAGATGCACGGATTCGGCCCGGTGCAGAAGAAATTCTCCGGCTGGGTGCAGGAAGGCCGCATCGGCAACGAGAAGATCGTCCTTCTCAAGCCTGCGACGTACATGAATGAAAGCGGCCGCGCCGTCGGCGAGGCGATGCGCTTCTATAAGCTCGATATCGAGGATCTTACCGTCTTCCACGATGAGCTCGATCTCGCGCCCTTCAAGGTCAAGGTACGCCGCGGAGGCGGGCTGGCAGGGCACAACGGCCTGCGCTCGATCAACCAGCATCTCGGCCCAGACTTCCGCCGCGTGCGGATCGGCATCGGCCATCCGGGCAGCAAGGACCGTGTCACCGGCCACGTGCTCGGCAACTACGCCAAGAGCGAGATGGACGACCTCGCCGATATGCTCGGGGCGATCGGTGCGGAAGCCGAATGGCTGGCCAAGGGAGACGATGCGCGCTTCATGAACGATGTGGCGCTGCGCATGCAGGAATAAGTGCTTTGTCTTCCTGTGTTTAACCAAATATTTGGTGGTACTCTGACACAGCGATTACCACCATCATGTCGAACAAAATTACCACCTTTCTGGCCCTGCTCATAATTGCCTTTCAGGCAGTCGTTTTCTTCGCGTTGGAGATGAGCACAGGTGAACGGATATTCATCCTTGTGCTAATATCGATAGCAGCCGCGACTACGATTCTCGGCAACATCTACAAACGGACCCTCATCCGTGCGGTTGGAGAGGCGATGGCCGATGAGGACCGTGGCGAAGAGTTCGATGTGGACGCAGCGTTCGAGCGCGCCATGCGGCGTCGCGGAAAGACCGCTCAGGATTACGACACGCCGCCCGAGTGAGTGACAGGCTGCGCGTGGCCGACATTCGAATTGCCGACTTGGCGCAAACCTGTGTAGCCTTGCTATCAAAGTGAGGAGAGCTGCACATGCCCCAGATCAATCGCCGTACCCTTCTTGCAGGTGTCGCTGCTACCGGCGCGATCGCCGCCACCGCCACCCGCGCACAGGATGACCAGGTAGAGGCCCCTGCCCCCGACCTGTCCGGCAAGGCGATCCTCATCACGGGCTGCTCGTCTGGCTTCGGCCGATTGTCAGCAGAGCATTTCGCGCGGCTCGGCGCGACGGTCTTCGCCACCATGCGCAACACGCCGCGCCCGGAAGCGGAAGAACTCCGCCAGCTTGCCAGCGACGAGAAGCTGGATATCCGGGTGAAGCGTCTCGATGTGCTTCTCGATGACGAGGTTGCGGCGGCTGTCGGCGAGGCAGAGCGCGAGATCGGGCGCGGTTTCGATGTCCTTGTGAACAATGCGGGCATCGGCATCACTGGGCCGGTCGAAGTGCAGGACATGGAAGCCACCCAGCTCGCCTTCGACACCAATGTCTTTGGCTATCACCGGCTCGTGCGGGCGGTACTCCCCAACATGCGTGCGCGCAAACAGGGACATATCTTCAATATCTCGAGCCAGCTCGGCCGCGTGATTGTACCCTTTGCGGGACATTACTCGGCCACCAAATTCGCGGTAGAGGCTATGGGCGAACAGCTGGCCTACGAGCTGGTGCCGCACGGCATCGGCGTGACCGTGATCGAACCCGGCGGATACCCCACCAAGGTCTGGGTCAATCGCAACCGCTATTCCTCCGAGCTCAAGGCACGCGCGCTGGACCTGCATCTCGACGGCTATCCGCAAGTGGTCGCGCGCATGGGGCAGGAAGACGGTTCGGGCCGAAGCGCGGACCCGATGGACATACCGCACGCCATGGCCCGGGTCCTCGCCATGCCCGCCGGAACACGCCCCGTTCGCCTGCCGGTCAGCGGCGGCGGCATCCCGCAGGCAGCGATCAACGAAGTCAGCGCGAAGACCCAGGTCGAATGGCTTGGCCGCTCGGAAACGCTCGGCCCGCTCGTTCGCGCGGTCCACAACGTCTGATCCTCTGGCATTCGGCGCGCACCGGCGCTAAGGGCGCGGCCAACACATTTTTTCCGGAGTAATCGATGGGTTTCCGTTGCGGGATCGTCGGCCTGCCGAATGTCGGCAAGTCCACCCTTTTCAATGCACTGACCGAGACGCAGGCCGCGCAGGCTGCGAACTATCCGTTCTGCACGATCGAACCGAACGTGGGCCAGGTTTCCGTACCTGACGAACGTCTCGACAAGATCGCCGCGATTGCGGGTTCGGCCAAGATCATCCCGACCCAGCTCGCCTTCGTCGACATCGCGGGCCTCGTTAAGGGCGCGAGCCAGGGCGAAGGCCTCGGCAACCAGTTCCTCGGCAACATCCGCGAGGTGGATGCGATCGTTCACGTTCTGCGCTGTTTCGAGGACGACGACATCCAGCATGTCGCCAACAAGGTCGATCCGATCACCGACGCCGAAGTCGTCGAAACCGAGCTGATGCTTTCGGATCTCGAAAGCCTCGAAAAGCGTGTCCCGGCCGCCGAGAAGCGCGCCACCGCAGGTGACAAGGAAGCCAAGATCAGCGCGAGCGTTCTTGGTCAGGCCCTGCAGTTGCTGCGTGACGGCAAGCCTGCCCGCCTCACCGAACCGAATGACGAGGAAGAGGCACGTGTCCTGCGACAGGCGCAACTGCTGACTGCCAAGCCCGTCCTCTACGTCTGCAACGTGGGCGAGGAAGATGCGGCCAATGGCAATGCCTTCTCCGATCTCGTATTCGAGAAAGCCAAGGCAGAAGGCGCGCAGGCCGTCGTCGTCTCAGCCGCCATCGAGAGCGAACTGGTCGCAATGGATGCGGAAGACCGCGCCGAATACCTTGCCGAGCTTGGCCTCGAAGAAAGCGGCCTCAGCCGCGTGATCAAGGCAGGCTACAAGCTGCTCGGCCTCAACACCTTCTTCACCGCCGGCCCCAAGGAAGCGCGTGCATGGACCTTCCCCGAAGGTGCCAAGGCACCGCAGGCCGCAGGCGAAATCCACACCGATTTCGAAAAGGGCTTCATCCGCGCCGAGACCATCGCTTACGAGGACTTCGTTGCCCTCAATGGTGAAAGCGGTGCACGCGAAGCAGGCAAGCTGCGCCAGGAGGGCAAGGAGTACCTCGTCCAGGATGGCGACGTAATGCTCTTCAAGTTCAACGTCTGATCCACTCCGGAATGTCGCCAAGATGAAAAAGCTCGCTGCCGCCCTCGCCCTTGCCGCCATCACGGCGCTCCCCGCCTGCGCACCGCAGGTCGAGAGCGTTTCGGCGGCAACCGTGGAAGTCCGCGAGCCGGTCACGATCCTCGTGTCGATCGACGGCTTCCATCCGGACTATCTCGATCGCGGCATCACGCCGGGTCTGTCCGCGCTCGCCGAAGGCGGCGTGAACGCCGAGATGCGGCCCTCATTCCCGACGAAGACCTTCCCCAACCATTGGACGCTGGTGACGGGCCTCGTCCCGGACCATCACGGCATCACCGCCAACCGTATGGAAGACCAGGGCAGGCCCGAAGAGACCTTCACCATGGCGACGGTCGATCCTTACTGGTGGAACGACGCCAAGCCTGTCTGGGTCGAGGCGGAAGAAGCCGGTATCCGCAGCGCCGCCATGTTCTGGCCGGGCTCGGCAGTGCCATGGGGCGGCACCGCTGTACGTTTCGGGCCGGTTATGGACGGCATCCTGCCGAGCGACTGGCAGCAATTCTCGATGCAGGTTTCGAACACGCAGCGCGTGAATTCCGTGCTCGACTGGCTCCGCCGTCCCGCGGACATCCGCCCGGAATTCGTCACGCTCTATTTCGACACCGTGGACACTGCTGGGCATGACGACGGCCCCGAAGGCGAAGAGATCGACGCCGCGCTCCGCGATGTAGACGCGCACATCGCAATGTTGGTCGAACAGCTGCGCGCGATGCAGCAGCCGGCGAACCTGGTGATCGTCTCCGACCACGGCATGGCACCGACCAGCTCCGAGCGTGTAATCGCCCTCGACGAACTCTTCGACAGCTCACTCTACCGCCTCGTCGAAGCCGGCGCCTACGCCACTTTCGAACCGGCCGAGGGCAAATCGCGCGAGTTCCGCGAGGCCATCCTCGCCGATCACGACAACATGACGTGTTGGGCGAAAGAGGACATTCCGGCGCGCTATAACTACGGCACGCATGACCGTATCCCTCCCTACTTCTGCCTGCCGGAAACAGGCTGGACCATTTCCCGCTCGCGTTCCTCCGCCAACTGGAGCGGCGGGAACCACGGCTATGATCCGTTCTCTCCCGAGATGAAGGCGCTCTTCATCGCCAACGGCCCGGCATTCCGCGCAGCGACGACAGTGCCGATTTTCGACAACACCGATGTTGCGCCTCTGCTGCGCCATCTGGTCGGTCTGCCGCAGGCGGGACGCGCAGACGGTTCGCTCGACAGTCTCAGGCCCGCTCTCGTAACGGACTGACTGAACACTAGGAACACCCCGCCCCGCCTCCCGTTAGGCATTCAAACAAGGGGAGTATTCCGGTGGTAGACAAGTCCGAGAAGTTCAATTGGCTGGTGCGCGTTGGCTATCTGAGCCGCGCGATCCTTTATTTCGTTCTCGGCCTTGTCGCCCTGACGAGCGCGAACCAGATCGCCGAAGGCACCAATGGAATTTTCGAGGCCATCAAGGCTTATCCGGCGGGCACTGCCATCCTCTGGATCATGGTGATCGGACTGTTCGCCTATGCCCTATTCCGGTTTTGTTCGCCGCTCTTCGATATCGAGAACAACGGCTCGGATGCAAAGGGATGGGGCAAGCGGCTCGGCCATGCCGGTAGCGGTGTGGGCCACCTTGCGCTTGCCTATTCGGCCTACCAGTTCGCCAACAACAGCGGCGGCTCCTCCGGCGGAGGCGCGCAGGAAGCCGCTTCAGGGGTCCTCTCGATGGAATTCGGAGGCGTGTTGCTTGGCCTGCTCGGCATTGCCCTGTTCATCGCCGCGGCCTTCCAGGCAAAGAAGGGTATCACCGGCGAATTCATGCAGCGCATCAGTGGACAGGCACCCAGTTCGGTGCGTTGGCTGGGCCTGGCAGGCTACCTCGCCCGCGCCGTCGTCTACACGGTGATCGGCTGGTCGCTGTTCAAGGCAGGCTTTATGTCGAGCGGCGCAAGCGAAGTGAAGACACTCGGCGATGCCGTAGCCAGCCTCGCTGGCGAAGGCTTCATCTTCACGCTGACCGCCGTCGGATTGCTCCTGTTCGGCATCTACAGCGTCATCCAGGCGCGCTACCGGATCATTCCTGAGCTCGATAGCGATGCCGGAGTTCCGCAATTCAGGGCGTGACTTGAAACATACCCCCTAGGGGTATATTTCACGGACATGACGAAGACCGCACAACTCTACCGGATGGTGATGGACAAGCATGTCTGTCCCTATGGCATCAAGGCCAAGTGGCTGCTTGAAAAGCACGGCTACACGGTCGAAGACCATCACCTCTCCACCCGCGAACAGACCGATGCTTTCAAGGAAAAGCACGGGGTCAAGACGACACCGCAGGTCTTCATCGAGGGCGAACGGATCGGGGGCTACGATGCCCTGCGCGAACATTTCGGAACTCGCACCAAGGCAGAGGGAGAGAAGAGCTACAGGCCCGTCCTCGCGGTCTTTGCCGTCGGCGCCGCGCTGGCCATCTCCCTGAGCTTCTTTGTCTATCAGGCACCGTTCACGATCCGCGCCGCGGAATGGTTCGTCGCATTCTCGATGGCCATGCTCGCGATGCTGAAGCTGCAGGACGTGGAGCAATTCTCCAGCATGTTCGTCGGCTACGACCTGCTGGGTCGCCGCTTCGTGCCCTACGCTTATGCCTACCCTTATCTGGAGGCGACCGCGGCGGTACTGATGGCAGGCCGCATCCTGCCCTGGCTCTCGATACCGATTGCCCTGATTATCGGCACCATCGGCGCGGTCAGCGTCTTCTACGCCGTCTACATCCAGAAGCGCGACATCAAATGCGCCTGTGTGGGCGGCAGCGCCAGCGTACCGCTGGGCTTCGTGTCGCTCACCGAGAATCTCGCGATGATCGGCATGGCAGTTTGGATGTTGCTTCGCCCGACGCTGTAAGCCACAGCAACGCACATGAAGTTCTATGAAGACATCGAGGTCGGCACGAAGAACGCCTTCGGCCGCTACGAAGTGACCCGTGAAGAGGTGATGGATTTCGCCTCGAAATACGACCCCCAGCCCTTCCACCTCGACGACGAGGCGGCTGCGCAGACGCACTTCGGACGTTTGTCCGCGAGCGGCTGGCACACCTGCTCGATGACGATGGCCATGATGGTCGAGAACATGAAGGACGAGAAGTCGGCCGGTCTCGGCTCTCCGGGCGTCGACCAGATCCGCTGGAAGAAGCCGGTGTACCCGGGCGACACCCTGCGCTGCGAAACCGAGATCATCGAAAAGCGCCGCAGCGCTTCGCGTCCCGAAATGGGGATCTTCAAGAGCCGCATCCGTACGTACAACCAGGACGATGTAGTGGTTCTGGAAATGGTGTCGAACGGGCTCATCAGGACCCGCGATCCGGAAGGATCAGACTAACCTCAGGCCCCGCATTGGGTCAAACCTTCTGCCCGGTAGACGACTGCATCGCTGCTGTCGCGTACCGTTAGAATCCCGCGATAATCGCTTGTTTCCATACCGGTTTTTTCACCGCTCGCCTCGTCGAGGTCGAGTGTGAAGGAGTATTCGAGCCCGTCGTATTCGCGGCGCGCGAGATAGGGGAGTTCAGCACTGCCCTTGTCCGCGGCAAAGCGCAGCAGCTCGCCATTGCGGATGGCGTAGCCTTCGTCGGCCATCGCGATCGCGACCGCGCCCAGTCCGCCACCATCGGGCACGAAACTGCAGCCCGCACCGTAAAGCTCGAATTTTTCGATCTCGCGGTAGCGAATGGGGTCCAGCACGAGCTGCTCAGCCGGAGCATCCTGGTTGGCCTTCACCTCGGCGACATCGCGCGCATCTGCTGCGGCCTGTTCCTCTGGAGTGGGGCCGCAAGCCGCGACGGCAAGGGCAAGACCGACAGCAATCCAGCGCATCAATGTCTCCCGAACAGCTTCTCGACGTCTTCCATCGAGAGTTTGACCCATGTGGGACGCCCGTGGTTGCACTGGCCCGATCGCGGCGTGCGCTCCATTTCGCGCAGCAGGGCGTTCATCTCGTCGACGCGCAAGGTGCGCCCTGCCCTGACAGACCCGTGACAAGCCATGGTGGCAAGCACGAGGTCGAGCTTTTCACCAAGGTGCAGCGCCTCGCCATTGAGTGCGAGATCGTCGTCTATATCGCGCAGGAGCTTTTCCGGATCGGTACGCGCAATTGCGTGCGGAAGGCTGCGAACGAGCATGGCCGAAGGGCCGAAGCGTTCGATCGCGAGGCCGTGCTTGGCCAACGTGTCGGCAGCTTCCTCGAGCCGGTCGCAGCTGGTTTCGTCCAGTTCCACCACTTCGGGGATGAGCAGCGCCTGGCTGCGTGCAACCGCCTCTTCGGCGCCGGCCGCTTTCAGGCGTTCTAGCACGAGGCGCTCGTGCGCAGCGTGCTGGTCGACGAGGACCAGCCCATCCTTCGCCTCGGCCACGATGTAGGTGTTCGCAACCTGACCACGCGCGATGCCGAGTGGGTAGTCCTGCGCTTCGGCGGCGACCGGTGCGGCTTCCTCTGCGCGGCCCTGCGGAGCGGCCATCACATCGGTATCGGCCCCGCGCCAAGCCTGTGACGGTTCGGACACGCGCTGCTGCGGTGACGACCAGTCTCGGCCTTCGAAGATCGAGCGAAGCGCCGGTGCAGGTTCTTCGCGAACCGGTTCCTGCTGCCAGCGCGACATTGCGCCTGCATCGGGAGACTGGGCGCTGCGCTTGTCCCCGGTCGCAAGTGCGTTGCGGAGGCCCGAGACAATGAACCCGCGCACCGCCTGTGCGTCACGGAAGCGCACTTCGGTCTTCGCGGGATGGACGTTCACATCCACCTCTTCTGGCGGGAGATCGAGGAACAGCGCGAGCACAGCATGGCGATCGCGCGCCAGCATGTCGGCATAGGCACCGCGCACTGCGCCCGTCAGCAGCCGGTCCTTCACCGGGCGACCATTGACGAAGAGGTACTGGTGATCGGCAATCCCGCGATTGTAGGTCGGCAGGCCGGCGATACCGCTGAGGCGCATGGTCCCGCGATCGAGATCGATAGCGACGCCGTTTTCCTTCAGCTCGCGTGCCACGACCTGTGCCACGCGATTGGCCAGCCCTTCCCCGCCCTGCAGGCCGAGAATGCGCCGCTCGCCATGGTCGAGCGTGATGGCCACATCGGGCCGCGCCATCGCGAGGCGCTTCACGACATCGAGGCAGGCGGCATATTCGCTGCGGGGCGTACGGAGGAACTTGCGGCGCGCGGGGATCTTGCCGAACAGGTTCTCGACCCGCACGCGCGTTCCTGGCGGGAGAGCTGCGGGCCCTTCCGAAACCAGCTCGCCGTGATCGACCACTCGCTTCCAGCCCTGCTCGGCGCCCTTGGGGCGACTTTCGAGCGAGAAGCGCGCCACGCTGGCGATGCTGGGCAATGCCTCGCCCCTGAAGCCGAGCGTGGCGACCTGCTCGATCGCTTCGTCGGGCAGCTTCGAGGTGGCGTGGCGCTCCAGAGCGAGGGCCATCTCGTCCGGAGTCATGCCGCAGCCATCGTCGGTCACTTCGAGGCTCGTCAGACCGCCTTCGACCAGCTTCACGGCGATCCGTGTCGCACCGGCATCGATGGCGTTTTCGACCAGCTCCTTGAGCGCCGAAGACGGGCGCTCGACGACCTCGCCAGCAGCGATGCGATTGACCAGATTATCGGGCAGGCGGCGTATTTCGGGCATGGACATCACAACATAGCGCCGAACCGGCAGAAATCCGAGACGATACGAATTCCTATCCCCCATCGAAATTACGGAAATTTTTGGCTTTCGGAGCGTAATATCGCTAAAGCACCGCCACCGCTTTCCCCCGGGCGCAAACGAGCGGTGCGATTCACATCATTCGCCAACCCCGCAGTACACGGATTACGACACCAAAATGGGCTTCTGGAACAACCTCTTCAAATTCGGCGTGCAGAACATGGCTATCGACCTCGGTACCGCCAACACGCTGGTCTACGTGCAGGATCAGGGCATCGTGCTGAACGAGCCGAGCGTGGTTGCGCTCGAGACGATCAACGGCATGAAGCGGGTCAAGGCCGTGGGTGACGATGCGAAGATGATGATGGGCAAGACGCCCGATTCCATCGAGGCAATCCGTCCGCTGCGTGACGGCGTGATCGCCGACCTCGACGTGGCCGAAGAGATGATCAAGAGTTTCATCAAGAAGGTCACCGGTCGCAAGAGCCTGATGCGCTACCCCGAGATCACGATCTGTGTCCCTTCGGGCTCGACTTCGGTCGAGCGGCGCGCAATCCGCGATGCGGCATCCAACGCCGGGGCTTCGCAGGTCTACCTGATCCTCGAACCGATGGCCGCAGCTATCGGTGCAGACATGCCCGTGACCGAGCCGGTCGGCTCGATGGTCGTCGACATCGGCGGCGGCACCACCGAGGTTGCCGTCCTCTCGCTGCGCGGCCTCGCCTACACCACTTCGGTCCGCACCGGCGGCGACAAGATGGACGAAGCGATCGTCAGCTATGTCCGACGACACCACAACCTGCTGATCGGTGACAGCACGGCAGAGCGTATCAAGAAGGATTACGGTGTCGCCCGCCCGCCCGAAGACGGTGTCGGCGAGCAGATCACCATCAAGGGCCGCGACCTGGTGAACGGCGTGCCCAAGGAAATCACGATCAACCAGGGCCACATCGCAGAAGCCCTGAGCGAACCGATCGGTGCCATTGTCGAAGGCGTGCGTATCGCACTCGAGAACACCGCTCCCGAACTGGCAGCCGACATCGTCGACCAGGGCATCGTCCTGACCGGCGGCGGCGCGCTGATCGGCGGTCTCGACGAGTATCTTCGCGACGAAACCGGTCTGCCGGTCACCATCGCGGAAGATCCGCTGTCCTGCGTTGCCGTGGGCACGGGCCGTGCCATGGAAGACCCGATCTATCGCGGCGTTTTGATGACCGCATAAGCGAAGAAGGGGGCAGACCATGGCGCCGAGCGGCCAGCGGCGCTCCACTTATTCCAAGCGGGCGCAATACAATCTGTTCACCGGCTACATCGTGGCCGGTCTCGGTGCCCTCATCGGCGCTGTGCTGCTTGGCGTTTCCTTCTTCCAGCCCGACCTTTTCGGCGGCCCACGTGGTGCGGCACAGGATGCGGCAACTCCGGCTACCGAAACCGTTGCGACGGTGAGGACGGAATCCAAGGGACTGTGGGACTCGATCAGCGGCTACTACCGCGCCGGATCCAAGAACGCAGAACTGCGGCGCGAAATGGAACTGGCGCGTATCCGCCTCGCCGAGGCAGAGGCCATCCGTCAGGAGAACGTGCGCCTCAAGGGTCTGCTGGACCTCCAGGACAAGGACCGTACGCCGGTCGCGGTTGCGCGACTGGTTGGCTCGTCCTCTTCGAGCACGCGGCGTTTCGCCTATCTTGGAGCTGGGTCGGATGACGGTGTCGAAGTCGGCATGCCGGTGCGCAGCCCGCGCGGCGTGGTCGGGCGCATCCTCGAAACGGGCGGCTCGTCCTCGCGCGTCCTGCTGCTGACCGACAGCGAGAGCGTCCTGCCGGTTCGCCGGGCCGGAGACGAGGTGGTCGCCTTCGCGGAAGGCCGCGGCGACAGCCTGCTCAGGATCAAGCTCATCAATCTCGGCATCAACCCGCTGCAGCCCGGCGACATGTTCGTGACGAGCGGCGCAGGCGGTTACTATCCGCCCGGCATCGCGGTCGCGATCGTGACCGAACTCAACGATGACGGCGGCCTCGCGCGCATCGTCAGCGATCCCGCCGCAACCGATTTCGTCGCTGTCGAGCCCATCTTCGAACCCGATGCCGCCATCGGCGCGCAGACGCCCATCGAAGAGGAACTGACCGACTGATGGAGCGCAACGATCCGCGAGCGCGTAGCGACGCCTATGGAAGCAGGATCAATCGCTCGCACTCCCCCCTGCTGGCGAATATCATTCCCTGGGCCAGCATACTGATTGCCTCGCTGCTACCGATCTTCGCAGTTGCAGCCGCTCTCCCGATGGTGCCGCCACTCGGGTTCATGCTGCTCATCGCATGGCGCCTCGTCAGGCCAGGACTGCTGCCCGTCTGGGCCGGCTTCCCGCTTGGCCTGTTCGACGATCTCTATAGCGGCCAGCCCTTCGGCTTTGCCATCCTGACATGGTCGGTGGTCCTTCTCGTGATCGAGCTGATCGAAAACCGATGGCCGTGGCGCGCCTTCTGGCAGGACTGGTTCACAGCCTGTATATTGATCGCAATATATCTCCTCGTGGGTTGGCTGCTTTCCGGCGCCACCCCCACGCTGCATTCGCTGATCGGTGTCGTGCCCCAATTCGTGCTTTCCATCCTGATTTTCCCCCTCATCGCCCGCATGGTCGGGTGGTTTGACGACCTGCGGCTGCGTCGCTGGAAGCGCGTCTGATGGGCCTGTTCAGGAAGCGGGGCATCCGTAACAAGCCCAAGGAACTGGTCAGCCAGACCACGCTGGAGAACGCCTTCAACCGGCGCACCTTCGTGATCGGCGGCGGCATGGGCGGGATCGGCGCAATCCTGGCTGCGCGCATGGGTTACATCGCCATCGCGGAGAACGAGCGCTGGGTGCTGGAATCGGAAAGTAACCGCGTAAACCTCTCGCTGATCCCGCCGCGCAGGGGCTGGATTCTCGACCGTAACGGTGCCCCCCTCGCCTCCAACCGCGCCGACTTCCGCGTCGACGTGATCCCGGACAGGATGGAAAATCCGGAACGCACGCTCGATGCACTTGCCGATATCCTTGACCTGCCCGACACCACGATCGCCGACATCTCCAAGCGGATCGACGAAGCGCGCGGCTTCCAGCCCATCGAGGTGGCGACGGGTCTCGATTATGACGAATTCGCCGCGATCAGCGTGCGGCTTCCCGACCTGCCGGGCGTAGTCCCGCAACGTGGCTTCTCTCGTTTCTACCCGACCGGGCCGAGCGTCGGTCACCTGCTCGGCTACGTAGGCCCCGCGTCGGCAGAAGAATACGAGGAACGCCCCGACCCCATCCTGATCACACCAGGCTACAAGATCGGCAAGGATTCGCTCGAACAGCAGTTCGAGGAAGAGCTGCAGGGCAAGCCGGGCGCGCGCCGGGTCGAAGTCACTGCATCGGGACGCATCGTGCGCGATCTGGAAACCCGGGAGGACACGCAGGGCAAGCCCGTACGCCTCACGATTGACGGCCCGCTTCAGGACTATGCCGCACGGCGCATCGGCCTCGAGAGCGGGTCCTGCGTCGTCATGGATTGCGAGACCGGCGACGTCCTGTGCATGTCCTCCATGCCCAGCTTCGATCCGAACAGCTTTTCCGCCGGCATCGGCCGCGTCGAATATGCGATGCTTCGCGAAGACGAGCGCGTGCCGCTGCGAAACAAGGTTCTCAAGGGCCTCTATCCTCCGGGATCGACGGTCAAGCCGATGCACTGCATGGCCTTCCTCGATGCGGGGGTGAAGCCGGAAGAGACCATCATCTGCGGTGGCGGACGGCGTATCGGCAACCGCTTCTTCAATTGCTGGAGCAATCACGGCTCTGTCGACATGGCGAAGGCCATCTACCAGAGCTGCGACAGCTATTTCTATCACTTCGCCCAGCAGGTCGGCTTCGAGAAGGTCGCCGAATGGGCCCACAAGATGGGTCTGGGCGAGGAATTCGATCTGCCGGTCACCAGCCAGTTCTACGGCACCGTGCCGGAACCCTCGTGGAAGCAGCGCAAGTACGACCAGGCGTGGCAGCCCTTCGACACGGTCAACGCCTCGATCGGCCAGGGCTATTACCTCGTGAACCCGCTGCAGCTGGCGGTGATGGCCTCGCGACTGGCGACCGGATACAAGGTCGTCCCGCACCTGCGGATGGACGACCCCCGGCCGGAATTCGAACATTTCGACTTCAGCGCCGAAGAGATCGACTACGTCCGCAAGGCCATGAGCGACGTCGTCAACGGCCCGGGAACCGCTGGCCGTGCGCGCTTGCCGATCGAAGGCATCCAGATGGCAGGCAAGACCGGTACGGCTCAGGTGGTCTCGCTCAGCATTTCGGACGGGAAGACAGGCCCGTGGAAGTACCGCGACCACGGGTTGTTCGTTTTCTTCGCGCCCTTCGACAAACCGAAATACGCAGGCGCAGTGGTCATCGAACACGGCGGCGGTTCGGGTTCGGCCTACCCGATCGCGCGCGACGTGATGACTTATCTGTTCGATCCGGCAAAGGGTCTCGAAGCGCTCCGCGCCCTGGAAACGCAATGGGGCGGAACCGCCCAGCAGCGCCTCGATGCCAAGTACCGCGCCTATGCCGCGGCAAACGGTGCCTCGGTGCCGCCTATCCCCACCCGCGACGACGATATCTTCGACAAGGTCGAGGCCGAGGCTCGTCTTGCCGCGAGGCAGGCCGAGCAACTCGGGGATTCGGTCACCCCTCGACGCGAGGACAACGAGGCAACCAGCCAGATCAGCCGTGCACCACCCTCCGCGCAGACGCCCGACAGGCAGGCGGCAACCGCAACCGATGTGCCGGAGGCAGGTGAATGAGCGGGATCGTCCCGGATCCCGTAGCCCGCCAGCCATGGCAGATGCTGTTCCCGCTCTTCGCGCTGATCATGTTCGGGGCGTTGGTACTGACATCTGCCGCAGCAGGCGATTTCGACGCCTACGCACGCTCGCACCTGCTGCGGTTTGCTATCCTCTTCGTAATGGCTGTGGTGATCTCGCGTTTCTCGAAAGAGTTCGTGAGCTTCTTCACCTATCCCGCCTATCTCGTCATCCTGCTGCTGCTGATGGCGGTGGAGATCGTCGGCCAGGTTGGCGGCGGTAGCCAGCGTTGGCTCGAGGTCGGACCGATCCGCATCCAGCCTTCGGAACTGATGAAGCCCGCCGTGGTGGTCGCATTGGCGAACTACTACGGCTCATTGCCCGTCGGCATGATCCCAAGCTGGCGGGCGCTGATGCCGGCAGCCGGTATCATTCTCGCGCCTATGGCTTTCGTCCTCCTGCAGCCTGACCTCGGCACGTCGTTGGCGATCGCTTTCGGCGGAGGTGTCGTGATGTTCCTCGCAGGGCTTCCACTGCGCTGGTTCGTCTTTGCCGGGATCGCCGGTGTAGCCTCGCTGCCGCTTGCGTTCTTCTTCGCGCTCCAGCCCTACCAGCAGGACCGCGTGACGACGTTCCTCGACCCTGAAAGCGACCCGCTCGGCGAGGGATACCAGATCACCCAGTCGAAGATTGCGATCGGGTCCGGGGGTATTTTCGGAAAAGGCTTCAATGAAGGGTCACAGAGCCATTTGCGCTACCTGCCCGAGCCGCACACCGACTTCGTCTTCGCCACCATGGCCGAGGAATGGGGCTTTGTCGGCGGCCTCTTCGTTCTTGGCGCCTTCGCGATGATCCTGCGCTGGGGCCTGTCGGTCGCGCGCAACGCGAACGACCGTTTCTCGAAGCTGCTGGCGGCCGGCATGACCGCGACGATCTTCTTCTACGTTGCGATCAACCTGCTGATGGTGATGGGTTTTGCCCCCGTCGTCGGCATCCCCCTGCCCTTCATCAGCCACGGCGGCAGTTCGATGATGACCAACATGATCTGTATCGGGGTGTTAATGATGGTCTATCGCTGGAACCAGAAAGCTCCGCGCACCGGCCTCATCACCTGAGCCCTCAGATCGTGATGAGGCCCAGCCTGAGCCCCTTCACCGTCGCCGCAACGCGGTCCGTCACGTCCAGCTTCTCGTAGAGCCGTCTGATGTAGGTGCGCACAGTATCGGGCGAGATCTTCAATATTCCCGCGATCTCGCTCGCGCTCTTGCCACCGGCCATCCAGCCCAGGACCTCTCGCTCGCGGTGGGACAGTTCGACACTTGCCTCGTCTTCGGAGGTAATCTGGCAAATCCGGACATGAGCGGCCTGCACCATGCTGTTCATGAGGCTGACCAGCCCCTCCGGCAATTCTTGCGGCGGCTTGTCGAAAATCATCGTAGCGTAGCCGTTTCGCGAACGTGGTCCGTAAAGCGCGAAGCTCGCGCCATTGCCCATTCCGAACGACCGCATCCTGGCGAAGTACCGCATGGCTTCGGGGTCGTTTTTCGAGAGCGCGATCGCTTCGTCCCAGAAGAGCACCGGTGGATTGTCGAAGGTCAGTCGAGGTACCGGATCCTTCCTGATCAGACCCTCGCTGACGTAGGCTTTCTCCCACTCGCGCGGGAAACCTTCGGCATGGACGAACGCTCCTCGCGCAATGGGTGATCCGAAAATCGGAAAGTAATGGTAACTAAATGCCAAGATACCGTGATCAGAGCCGAACGAAATTACGTATGTGAGGATTTTCTCACAATCATCGAGTCGTTCGAGTTCTGCTACGAATTCCTGCATTTGTTGATCCAAAAATGGCCGGTCACCTACTCAGGGGACTACCAATTCTCCGGGAAGAATATATCGGCTCTCAAAACTTCGAGCAAGCGAAGGAGAGAGCGCTTGCGATTCGCAAGGAAACACTTGTGTCTGGTCGCATCAGCTCTCACCCGAAGAGCACCCTGGAATTCGAGCAACTCGATTGCTCAAAGCTTGCCGAGCTTGCGGGCGACGGTGCCTGCAGTGTCGTGCTTGAAACAGTCTGCACCCGAGCCCGCGAGGGGCTGGAAAGTACCGTGTGGGAAATCCACCAGTCGACCGGCCTGCCGCTGCACGAATCCTTCGCTGCACTGCGCACGCTCGAGTACGGCAAGGTCATCGAAATCCGCGACAATCCCAGCGATCCGTTCGGGGCGACAATCTGCCTTCTCCTCGAAGGGATCGAGGCGATGAACAAGCGAAATGTCGCCTAAGGCAATTTTGCCTCTTTCAATCGCGGAAGCAGCCGCTATATGAGCGCCTCCCCCGAGTCGGGGGCCGCCCGCACCACCGGGCCGGACACGGAAAAGAATGCCGTGAGAGTGGACGCATAGCTCAGTTGGTAGAGCAGCTGACTCTTAATCAGCGGGTCCTAGGTTCGAGCCCTAGTGCGTCCACCATTTCCTCCCTTCCCCGATCGATGCCGATCCACACTTTGCGTCACCCTTGCGTCTGATGCACATTGAATGTGATGTTCGTTTGCGCATCACATTATGATGTGATACCGGCTGTGGGTATGGATACGATCGAAAAAGTCCGCACCATCGTCGGCACCGGTCTGATGACCCGCGCCGGGCTCGCCCGCGCAGCCGGCCTCCACGCCAATACCTTGCGCGACTGCGCCGAAGATGGCTGGAACCCCACCGCCGAAACGCTGGGCAAGCTCGAAGCCTTTCTCGAAGCCAATGACGAGACCCCGGTCATCGTCGGCGCCGAGGAAATCATCGACGAGGCGCGCAACGGCCGGATGTTCATCCTGGTCGATGACGAGGATCGCGAGAACGAGGGCGACCTCGTCATTCCCGCACAGATGGCCACGCCGAACGCAATCAACTTCATGGCGACGCATGGCCGTGGCCTCATCTGCCTCTCGCTCGACACCAAGCGTGTGAAAGCTCTCGGCCTCGAACCGATGAGCCGCGACAATCGCGAAAGCATGCAGACAGCCTTCACCACCTCGATCGAGGCGAAGACCGGCGTCACCACCGGCATCAGCGCAGCAGACCGCTCGCGCACGGTCTCGGTCGCAATCGATCCGACCAAGGGTCCTGAGGATATCGTCACCCCCGGCCATGTCTTCCCCCTGACTGCCCGCGACGGCGGCGTGCTCGTGCGCGCTGGCCATACGGAAGCTGCGGTCGATATCTCGCGCCTCGCTGGCCTCAATCCCTCGGGCGTGATCTGCGAGATCATGAAAGACGACGGGACGATGGCCCGCCTCGACGATCTCGTCACCTTCGCGCGCAAGCACGACATGAAGATCGGCACGATCCGCGACCTGATCGAATATCGAATGCGCCATGACCACCTGGTCGAACGCATCGCAGAGGACAGCTTCACCTCCGACTATGGTGGCGCGTGGCAGATGCTGACCTACCGCAACACGGTCGACGGCAGCGAGAGCTATGTCCTCCAGAAGGGCGAAGTGAGGGAAGGCGAGCCCACCCTCACCCGCGTCCATCCTATCTCTATCTTCGACGACGTTCTCGGCAAGCCCGGCCCGCGCAAGCGCACCCTACAGCGTGCCATGGAAGCCGTGGGCGAGCATGGTTCGGGCGTTATCGTCATTATCACCGGACGTCCCGCGACAGGCTATGGCGAGAACGAGGCCCAGCGTAATGTCGGTATCGGCTCGCAAATCCTCGCCGATCTTGGTGTCGAGGACATGATCCTGCTCAGCAATTCCCAGCCCAATGTCGTTGCTATCGAAGGCTACGGCCTCAATATCGTCGACCACAAACCCATTCCGGAGTGAACCAGATGGCCAATTTCCTGATCGTCGAAGCGCGTTTCTACGACCACTTGAACGACATGCTGGTTGCCGGTGCCAAGGCAGCACTCGAGGCCGAAGGCCACTCGGTCGAGGTCCTCACCGTCCCCGGCGCGCTCGAAGTTCCGGGCGCAATCGCCATGGCCGCCGAGAGTGGCCGCTATGACGGTTTCGTAGCCATCGGCGTGGTGATCCGCGGCGAAACCTATCACTTCGAGATCGTGGCGGGCGAAAGCGCACGCGGGATCATGGCACTGACGATGGACGGTATCGCCATCGGCAACGGCATCATCACGACCGAGAACGAAGAACAGGCTATCGTACGCGCGGATCCGACCAAGAAGGACAAGGGTGGCGAGGCTGCCAAGGCCGCCATGGCGCTGCTCGACCTGCAGGGCCGTTTCGGGGTCTAGTCCGCTCCGTCCACCATCCCGGTCAGACCAAGCGGTGCGAACGGCCCCATGATGAGCTGTTCGAACACCCCCAGCCCTTCGCTGCCGTCGTTTCCGTTGACACGCACGAGCGTTTGTACGTGCAGGTTCTCGGGCGCGAGCGGATCGATCGCGTCGAGTTCGATGTCCTCGCGCTCGACGCGGAGCTTGCCGTGATGCAAGCCATGGTTCCACTCGGGATGCGTGTAGCCGATCCCGCGCATCTGGAAGCGACCCAGCGGTTCGAAAGTGACCTGCTCGGGCGCGCCTTTCACCGCTAGCGACAAGGTCCCACCGGCAGGCCATCGCGTGCCCGGCAAGAGCCGCGTGCGCATGCTGCCATGCCCTTCGGCAATGTCGCGAGCATCCGCGCCGTCGCCAGCCCAGGCAGCACGGGTATTCCATGCCTTCCCGCTCGGGTCGTTGTTCACATGGAAGAAAAGGCTGCCGTTCGCAAAACCGATCGGGGTCCATTGCCAGAAGAATGCAGGCACCGGCGCATCGGGCATCGGCTGCATGTCGCGCGCGCCCACCGGCCTGATCCCCCAGCTGCGATCGCGCGTACCGGCGGTGCCTTCCGCCATATCGTGACGCTCGCCATCGAGGGAGATCCAGCCCTCGTAGTGCCCGTTCTGCGTCATTCGCGTGTAGTCCATGAAAGCGCGCGGCCCAATCCTGTGCGTAAAGCGCGGCTCTTCGATCGGGAATGCGCGGCCCGTGAAGGTAAACTCGCCGGCGATCCCGTCGGTCTCGTCTATCGTGACTTTCAGTGCGTGCAGCGGTTCCACGATCTCGATCGAGATCGGCCCGACGCGCATCGCCATCCGCTCCATTCCCATCTCGGCGCTTGCATGCAGGCAGTACTGCACCCCGCCCCGGATGAAACTGAAATGCGCGTCCGCCACATCGAGGTGCGGATAGATGCCGAAGGCGCAGGCAAAGAAGCCGCTCCCGTCGGGCGCATAGCCATTGAAAAAATAGCGGTCGTAGAAATTCCGGTCGGTCCCGGAATATGCGACCGGCTCGGGCGTCTGGTGGATCGGATATTCGTCCCCGCGGGAAAGTACCATCAAGCTGCCTCCTTCAACGCGCCGATACTGTCATGCTTCAGGGCCAGCGCGCAGGCTCCTCGTGCCATGGACAGGAAATTGTCATCTCCGCGCTCGGTGCGCTCGACGAAAGCTGCGCTGAATACAGCGGTCGAAACACCATGGAGGATGCCGCGGCGGTAATCCTGCGCAATATCGGCGCGCGTCAGCTCAACACCCCTGTTCGCCATTTCGCCGAGGTAGAGATCGAGCAACTCACCCTCGTGATCGAGGCCGAGCTTGCCGATCCCGCAGCCGAGGAAATAGCCGACGTCGATCATTGCCTTGCCGACAGTCACCGTCTGCCAGTCGAGGATGGCGACGGGTTCCTTTCCGCCGCAGATGTCGAACAGCATATTGTCTAGCCGGAAGTCACCATGGACGAGGCACTGCATCTCCGGCTCGCGACGGAAATAGCTCGCCGACAGGCCTGCCAGTTCTTCGCAAATTTGCATGTACTCGCCCTCGAGCGAATCTGCGTAGCGATCGCGGAAGATTGCCTGCGCTTGCGGATACATCGCACCGACCTTGTCTCCCAGATCCTCGGGCGGCTGGATCCAGTCGGCCTCGATGATGTCGGCCCTGCCCCAGCTCGGCGCATGGATCGCGGCCGCCTGCCGGATCGCCGCGCGGGCATCCTCGATGCCACATCCCGAGATCTGGTCGCCTTGCCTTGCCGGCCCCATGTCTTCGAACAGCAGCGTGAATTCCGCCCCGTCTTCGCTCACCTCGGCAAGATGGGTTTTCGGGACACGCACGTCGAGCAGCGGCGCGGCCTGGCGATAAAATTCCACTTCCTTGCGATAGAGGCCGAACATGGCTGCCGTGCCCCGGCTTGTCGCGTCGGCGGCGGGAAATTTGCCGGCAAGCGTTGCAGGAACATCGCCCCCCTCGAGATGGAAACGGGCACTGTCGCCGACCTGCCCCGTGCCGATCGGTTCCCAGCTCACGCTCGTGACCGGCCGCCCGAAAATCTCGGACAGCAACCGCGGCGTAACTTCATCCGGATGCACGGGAAAATCGCGCAAAGCCCCTCTCCCACAAAGAGCAATTGCCGGAACGCTAACCCGCGAGAAGCGTCGTGGCAATCATGGGAGCATGCAAATCATGAACGGTCCGTTGGAGTGGATCGCCTCGATCGGTACTGTGATCGCTGCATCGATGATCGCGTTCGATCTGGGGCGACGGGCAACCGCCTGGGGCTTCATCCTCTTCTGCGCCGTATCCTGCCTGTGGATCTATATCGGCCTGAGCGAAGACGCGATGCCGCTGGCCGCAATGAACGGCCTGCTGCTGCTCATCAACGCATGGGGCGTTTACCAGTACTGGTTCCACCCGAAGAACCGGGCGGGCGACTAGCGTCTCAGCAGACGATCTTGCCCAGGCAGTCGCGCCCTGCGTAGATCGCGCTGTCACCGAGCTCTTCCTCGATACGGATAAGCTGGTTGTACTTGGCAAGCCGGTCCGAACGCGCAAGCGAGCCGGTCTTGATCTGTCCGCAATTGGTCGCAACCGCGAGATCGGCGATGGTCGCATCCTCGGTCTCGCCCGAACGGTGCGACATCACGGCCGTGTAACCCGCGCGGCTGGCGATATCGACAGCGTCCAGCGTCTCGGTGAGCGTGCCGATCTGGTTGACCTTCACCAGCAGCGAATTGGCCAGCCCCTGGTCGATACCTTCGCGAAGGCGCTGCGGGTTGGTGACGAAGAGATCGTCACCGACCAGCTGGACATGCTTGCCGATCCGGTCGGTCAGCGCCTTCCAGCCTTCGAAATCGTCTTCCGCCATGCCGTCCTCGATCGAGCGGATCGGGTATTCGGCGCAGAGTTTGTCGAGATATTCGGCCATCTCGTGACCGTCGAGCGAGAGGTTCTCGCCCGAGATCTCGTATTTGCCGTCCTTGAAGAACTCGGTCGATGCGCAATCGAGCGCGAGCACGACATCCTGCCCCGGCTTGAAGCCTGCCTGTTCGATCGAAGCCATGATGAAGTCGAGCGCGTCGCGCGTGCTTGCAAGGTTCGGAGCGAAGCCGCCCTCGTCACCAACGGAGGTCGCCAGACCTTTCTCGTGCAGCTTCTTCTTCAGCGTGTGGAAGATCTCCGCACCCCAGCGCACGGCCTCTGCGAGGCTGTCTGCACCGACCGGCATGACCATGAATTCCTGGATGTCGATCGGATTGTCGGCATGCTCGCCGCCATTGATGATGTTCATCATCGGCACGGGGAGGACGTGGGCCGATACGCCGCCGATGTAGCTGTAGAGCGGAAGGCCGCGGGCATTCGCTGCAGCCTTTGCAGACGCCATGCTGACACCGAGGATGCCGTTCGCGCCGAGCCCGCCCTTGTTCGGCGTGTCGTCGAGCGCGATCATGGCGTGGTCGACATCGCGCTGGTCCTCGGCATCGAAGTTGCCGACCAGCAGGTCGCGGATCTCGGTGTTCACCGCATCGACCGCCTTGGTGACGCCCTTGCCGAGATAGCGAGACTTGTCGCCGTCGCGCAGTTCGACCGCCTCATGAGCGCCGGTCGAGGCACCCGACGGCACGGCCGCGCGGCCGAAGCTGCCGTCTTCCAGAAGGACATCGACCTCCACCGTGGGATTGCCCCGGCTATCGAGGATTTCACGGGCGTGGATGTCGATGATCGCGGTCATGAAAATTTGCACTCCGGGGACAGGTGTTGTAATTTAGTAGAACACCCCCAAATCGAGGGTAGGAAAGCGCTCTATTCGCCGGAACATCGGCGCGCAAGTTGCGTTGCACCATTGAAGACCCCGTTTGCCTCCAAGCAGCGGGAAATGAATACGAATTGAGGGCAAGGACAAGAGCAATGTCAGAAACGACCGGATCGGGCGCAACCAAGAAGCGCAAAACGAGCGCCGCAAAGAAATCAAGCACCGCCAAGAAGCCGCGCAAGACCGTGGCGAAGAAGGGCGCAGCAAAGGAGACCACCCCCGTGACCAATACTGCAATCACCGAAACCAACGCCGACCATCGCTCCGAAGCCAAGAGCCGTTTCAACGCTGCTCTGGAAGAAGCGAAGGCAGGTGCCGCCGCACTCAAGGCAGAAGGCCAGGAACGCGCCGCCGCCTATCGTGGCCAGGCCAAGAGCAAGGGCGACGACTGGGTTGCGGAAGCCAAGGCCTATGGCGCAGACGCCAAGGTCAAGGGCAAGGAACTCGCCACCGAAGGCAAGGTCAAGACCAGCGACGGCATGCGCACGCTGAGCCGTACGATCAGCGAGAACGCACACCAGGTCGACGAGAAGCTCGGCGCGAAATACGGCGACTATGCCCGCAGCGCATCGACCGCTCTCAACGACTATGCCGCCAAGCTCGACGAAAAGAGCGTGGACGATCTGGTCGAAGACGGCCGTGAATTCGTCCGCAAGAGCCCGGGTACCGCGATCGGCATCGCCGCAGTCGCAGGCTTCCTGCTCTCGCGCCTGTTTCGTCGCTAATCGAAAGCGGCTACGGGGGCTCGATGGTGGACAGCGAAACTCAGGATCGGGCGGATTATGAAGGTCCGCTCGACCTGCCCGACGACTACGAGCCCGAAGCGGAGGATCATGGCGATCCGGGACCGTCACTGACCGACGATCTCGTGGCCTTGCTGGAAGACGGCAAAACCTATGCCGAGGCCGAAGTCGCCTACCAGAAGAGCCGCGCTGGCTTTGCCGCGAATCGCCTCAAGGGCGCCATTGCCTTCGGGCTTGGCGCCTTTGGTGTCTTTCACCTTGCGCTTATCGCTTTCACGGTGGGTGCGGTCATCGCGCTGATGCCCCTCCTCGGTCCGTGGGGCGCGACTGCGCTGGTGACCGTGATCCTCATTGTGGCCGGTGTCATCATGCTGCGGCTTCTCAAGGGCCGCATCGACGACATCCGCGACGCATTTTCGGACAATAACGATGAGTGACCGCAGGGCCCGCATGCTGGAGGACAAGTACCTGCGCGATTCTGCGCGGGCGCTGGTCGAGGCCGATATCCAGCACATCAAGGCGGACTTCGCGCACAAGAGCCTTGGCGAGCGTGCGATGGACCGCGTCACCGAGGGTGCGATGGACCTCTACGAGGAAGCCATCGATGTCGCCGAAGACAACAAGGGCGCTCTCGCCGCACTCATCGCTGCAATCGTGGTATGGTTCGCGCGCAACCCGCTGATGTCCCTTTTCGGCCTCGAGCCGGATGAAGACGATGACGAGTGGGACGGGCGCGACGAACCGGCGGAACACTGACCCTGCCGACACCGTTGAACAGGTGAACGCAAATTCAAGAGGATATCATGGCAAACGCCGAAGAAACCAACGTCACCCCGATCAGCGCCGACCGCAGCCTGACCGATGAACAGAAGCGCGAACAGCTGCGTGCCCGCATCGAAGCCGGCGAAAAGCGAAACGAAGAACGCTCGCTTGCCGACCAGGCCAAGGACGTCGCCGACAGCGCGATCGAATTTGCGAAGAAGCATCCGGTCGCAACCGTCGCCGGCGCAGTAGTTGTCGGCCTTGCGATCGGCGCGATGACCAAGCGCGGCCGCGACCTCGGTCGCCGTGGAGGCTCGCTCGCTTCCTACGCCGCCGATGCAGCCCTCGCCTATGGCCTCGCCATGATCGAAGGCGCGGGCGACAAGTTCGAAGACATCAGCGATGCCGCCGGCACGCAGGCCCGCCGCATCAAGCGCGACGCAGGCTACAGGCTCGACTCGATGGGCGACACCATCCGCTCGAGCGGCCGCAAGGCAAGCCGCAAGTCGTCGCGAACATATCGCGACCTGCGCAACCGCCTGACCAGCTAAACCGAATCTCAACCAAACTGCATTAGCGGCGTGATAGGCTTGCCTGTCGCGCCGCTTTCGCTATTGGCGTGGCCGATTTCCTCCTCCCCTAGCGAAAGATACGACCATGGAAGAAAAAGAGAGCAAGCAGACGCTGTACCTGGTGATGGGCGGCCGCGTAACCGATCCGCGCAGCGTCACCTTCTCCGACCCCGAGAGCATCCACGTTGCCGGGGTCTATTCTACCTACGAGGATGCCGAGAGCGCGTGGCGCGGCAATGCCCAGCGTACGGTCGACGATGCGGAAATGAAGTACGTCATCGTCCACCTTCACAAGCTGCTCGATCCCGAAGCTTAAGGACCTGCCGAGACGATGGGCTATTCGATCCGCTCTTTCGAGGATGGCGATGCCGAAGCGCTCGCCGAGCTCGGGCGCGCAGCGATCGGGGCCATTGGACCGGATGCCTATAGCGAAGAGCAGGTAGACGCCTGGCTCTCCAACTTCGCGGGCCCCGAGGTCTACCAGGCGCAGGCAGATGCCGGCACTCAGATCTTCATCGCCACCAACGATGATGACGAGCCGGTCGCCTACGCGATGCTGGAGGAGACCGGTCATCTCGACCATCTCTACTGCCATCCCGACCATACGCACGAAGGCCTCGCCTCCAGCCTGCTGGAGACGGCGGCACTCTATGCGAAGTATCACGGGATCACCCACCTCTTCACCGAGGCGAGCGAGATAGCCAAGCCTGCGTTCGAAAGCGCGGGCTATACGGCGATGAAAAAGCGGACATTCGAGATCGACGGCGTGACCATCACCAATTGGGCGATGGTTCGGACGATCGAAACGGCCACGGGCGCGAAAGTCCCCGCCTAGAAAAAAGCCCCGGCGATGGCCGGGGCTTTTTCACATTCTCAGACGAATTCGATCTTCTCGACGAGGTAGAACTTGTCGCCGCTCGGCACGGTGACCTCGATCTCGTCCTCGACCTGCTTGCCGATAAGCGCGCGTGCGATCGGCGAGGTGTAGCTGATGCGACCCTTGCCTGCATCCGCTTCGGTCTGGCCGACGATCTGGTATTTCACCGGCTTGTCGTCTTCGTCGAGCAAGGTCACGGTCGCACCAAATACCACTTTGTCACCCGACAGCGCGGTCGGATCGATGATCTGGGCTCGGCTGATCTTGTCCTCCAGATCACCGATCATCGCCTCGACCTGGCCCTGTCGTTCCTTGGCCGCGTGGTACTCGGCGTTTTCCGAGAGGTCGCCATGCGCGCGCGCTTCCTCGATCGCGTCGACGATCTTGGGGCGTTCGGCACGCAGAGCCTTCAGGTCTGCGGTGAGTTTCTCATAGCCCTCGGCCAGCATCGGCACTTTTTCCATGGGCTTCAGTCCTTCCTGCTTTGCGCCCCTCTCCCGGACAATTCGACCCAGGTCCGCAATATCGCGGAAGCCAGATCGGTCGAATGTGAGGAAGGGGTACGCGTGTGTTCTTGTCAGCTATAATAGTCTTGCAAGGAACGCACTTCAAGCTGCTCGGTGGAAACCTCTGCAATTGCACGCGCCGCAGCCAGGCTTCCGGCTGCCGTCGTGTAATAGGGAAGCTTTTTTTCGAGCGCCGCCTCGCGGATCGACTGGCTGTCGAGAAGCGACTGCCAACCCTCGGTCGAGTTGAAGATCAGTGCCACCTCGCCGTCGATGATTGCATCGACGATATGCGGGCGACCCTCGGCTACCTTGTTGACGCGCTCGACCGCAAGGCCCTGCTCCTCGAGGAAGCGCTGCGTGCCGCCTGTTGCGATTACCTTGAAGCCCTGTTCGATCATGGTGCGCACCGCGGGAAGGATGACTTCCTTGTCGCTGTCCTTGACCGAGACGAACACGGTCCCGCCCGTCGGCAATCTCATCCCCGCACCGAGCTGCGACTTGTAGAACGCCGCCGGGAAACCGCGGTCGATGCCCATCACCTCGCCGGTCGACTTCATCTCGGGCGAAAGGACCGGGTCGGAGCCGGGGAAACGGGCGAAGGGGAATACGGCTTCCTTCACCGCCATGTGGTCCGGGCGCAGGTTGAAGGGCTCGAACGATGACAGGGGCTCGCCCGCCATGACACGCGCTGCCACCTTGGCGACCGGCTGACCGATCGCCTTGGCGACGAAAGGCACGGTGCGGCTGGCGCGCGGGTTCACCTCGATCAGGTAGACCTCGCCGTCCTTCACCGCGAACTGGACGTTCATCAGGCCGCGAACCTTGAGGGCTTCCGCAAGTGCAGTCGCCTGGCGCTCCATCTCTTCGACGATGTCGTCAGGCAGGCTGTATGGCGGCAGGGTGCAGGCGCTGTCGCCCGAGTGTACGCCGGCTTCCTCGATATGCTGCATCACGCCGGCAATGCGGACGTCCGTGCCGTCGGCGATAACGTCGACATCGCATTCCACTGCGTCGCGCAGGTACTGGTCGACCAGCACGGGGCTGTCGCCAGAGACGTTCACGGCGGTGTTGATGTAGTCATCGAGCTGCGCCTCGCTGTCGACAATTTCCATCGCGCGGCCGCCAAGAACGTAGCTGGGGCGAAGCAGGACCGGATAGCCGATACTGCGGGCGACCGCCGCCGCTTCGTCGCGGCTGCGGGCAATGCCGTTCTCCGGCTGCTTGAGCTTTAGCTGTGCGACCAGCTTGGCGAAGCGCTCGCGGTCCTCGGCAAGGTCGATCGCATCGGGCGAGGTACCGAGGATCGGAATGCCCTCGCGCTCGAGTGCGGCTGCCAGCTTGAGCGGTGTCTGGCCGCCGAACTGGACGATGGTGCCGACCACCTCGCCCTTCGACATTTCGACGCGCATGATCTCGAGCACGTCTTCCTCGGTCAGCGGCTCGAAATAGAGGCGATCGGAGGTGTCGTAGTCGGTCGAAACCGTCTCCGGGTTGCAGTTGACCATGATGGTCTCGAAACCGGCTTCGGCGAGCGCGAAACAGGCGTGGACGCAGCAATAGTCGAACTCGATGCCCTGCCCGATACGGTTCGGGCCGCCACCGAGAATGACGATCTTCTTGCGGTCGGACGGATCGGCCTCGTCCTCGGCCTCGCCGAAGCTGGGCGCCTCGTAGGTCGAGTACATGTAGGGCGTAATCGCCTCGAATTCCGCGGCGCAGCTGTCGATGCGCTTGAACACGGGATAGACGCCAAGCTTGTGGCGCAGCTTGCGCACCTCCTGCTCGCTCGTCGCGCCCGCCATGGCGCGCAAGGCATCGTGCAACAGGCCGGACCGGCGCGCCTGCGTCTCGGCAAGGCCGCCTGCGACACCGACCGAACGTACCGCCAGCGTGGCGAGGCGCTTGTCGGAGAAGCCCATCGCCTTGAGACGGCGCATCTCGGCCTCGTCACGCGGCAGGCCGTTGTGGCCGAGCATCTTCTCTTCGTAGATGATCGCCTCGATCTGGCGGAGGAACCACGGGTCGAAGCCGGTGATCTGGGAGATTTCCTCGACCGTGAAGTCCTCACGGAACGCCTGCGCGATCTTGAGGATACGGTCGGGCGTGCGCTGTGAAAGCGAAGCGGTGATCTTCTCTTTCGAGACGCCTTCGAGCTCGGGCACCCGATTGAAACCGTCGAGGCCCGTCTCGAGGCCACGGAGCGCCTTCTGCATGCTTTCGGCAAAGCAGCGGCCGATTGCCATGACCTCGCCAACCGACTTCATCGCGGTCGAAAGCTCGTTCTTCGAACCCTTGAACTTCTCGAATGCGAAGCGCGGGATCTTGGTCACCACGTAGTCGATCGTCGGCTCGAAGCTCGCGGGCGTCGCGCCGGTGATCTCGTTCTGGATCTCGTCGAGCGTGTAACCCACGGCAAGCTTCGCCGCGACGCGCGCGATGGGGAAGCCGGTGGCCTTCGAGGCGAGCGCCGAGGACCGCGAAACACGCGGGTTCATCTCGATCACGATCAGGCGGCCATCCTTGGGATTGACTGCGAACTGTACGTTCGAACCACCTGTTTCCACACCGATTTCTCGCAGCACCTCGATCGAGGCGGTGCGCATGATCTGGTATTCCTTGTCGGTCAGCGTCAGCGCCGGGGCGACGGTGATCGAGTCGCCGGTATGCACGCCCATCGGGTCGACGTTCTCGATCGAGCAGATGATGATGCAGTTGTCCTTGCGGTCGCGCACCACCTCCATCTCGTATTCTTTCCAGCCGAGGAGCGATTCCTCGATCAGGACTTCGGTGGTGGGCGATGCGTCGAGACCTTCGCGGACTATGCGCTCGAACTCGGCCTTGTTGTAGGCGATGCCGCCGCCGGTGCCGCCAAGCGTGAAGCTCGGGCGGATGATGGCAGGAAGGCCTGTGCGTTCGAGGACGGCATATGCTTCCTCGACGGTATTCGCGACGCCGCTGCGCGCGCTTTCGAGGCCGATCTTGTCCATCGCCTCGCGGAAGCGCTGGCGGTTCTCTGCCTTGTCGATGGCATCGGCATCGGCGCCGATCATCTGCACACCGAACTTCTCGAGTGTGCCGTCATTGAACAGCGACAGGGCGCAGTTCAGCGCCGTCTGGCCGCCCATGGTGGGCAGAACCGCATCGGGGCGTTCCTTCTCGATGATCTTGGCCACGATCTCCGGCGTGATTGGCTCGACATAGGTCGCGTCGGCCATTTCCGGATCGGTCATGATCGTGGCGGGGTTGGAGTTGACCAGGACGACCCGGTAGCCCTCCTCCTTGAGCGCCTTGATCGCCTGCGTGCCGGAATAGTCGAACTCGCAGGCCTGGCCGATGATGATCGGGCCAGCGCCGATGACGAGGATCGAGGAGATGTCTGTGCGTTTGGGCATTAGAGGTGCTTTCTGGCCAGCTCTGCAAGCTGTTCGACAGCTTCCTTGCTTAGGCGGAGTGTCTGCGAGACTTTTCCAGGGATTTCGCGGTCTGCTGAACCCATGGTGTTGATTTGGAGAAACTTTTCACCGTCTTGACCCTGGATGGACCAACCTCCGTAGGTCTCCGAATGACGAGCGTTTGCTTTGAGTTCGAGTTCCTCGAAATTCCGAATGATCGCCATTAGTTTTCTCCAAGACCTCCTACGAACTTCTCGAACAGGTAGAAGCTGTCTTGCGGTCCCGGGCTCGCTTCGGGGTGGTACTGCACGCCGAAAGCCTTCTTGCCCTTGATCGAGATACCGCAATTGGTGCCATCGAACAGCGAGACATGGGTCTGCTCAACCGTATCGGGCAGCGTTTCGGCATCAACTGCGAAACCGTGGTTCATGCTGGTAATCTCGACGAGGCCCGCGCTTTCGCCCCAGCCCTCGCCCACACGCTGGACCGGATGGTTCGCGCCGCGGTGGCCCTGGAACATCTTCGCGGTCTTCGCGCCAGCCGCGAGGCCGAGCATCTGGTGTCCGAGGCAAATGCCGAAGAGCGGAATATCGCGTTCGAGCAGGCCCTGGATTACCGGAACTGCATATTCGCCGGTCGCCGCCGGATCGCCCGGTCCGTTCGAGAGGAACACGCCGTCGGGCTGGAGAGCGAGGATATCGTCGAGGCTTGTACGCGCGGGAACGACAGTGACCTTGGCACCGGCGCGAACGAGGTTGCGGAAGATGTTGTCCTTCGCCCCATAATCGATCGCGACGACATGCGGCTTCTGGTTGTCGGCTTCGGCATAGCCCGTGCCGAGCTGCCAGTAGCCGCCCTTCCATTCCTCATGGGCTTCACGAGTGACGCTGGGGACGAGATCGAGGCCCTCGAGGCCGCTCCATTCCGCAGCCTGCTTCTTCAGCGCCTTCAGATCGAAATCACCGCGCGGGTTGTGCGCGATGACCGCATTGGGCGCGCCCTGCACGCGAATGCGGCGGGTCAGTGCCCGCGTGTCGACACCCGAGAGGCCGATCTTTCCGTGCCTGACGCACCACTCGATGAATTCGTCTCGCGCGCGGAAGTTCGAATGACGCGTCACGTCCTGACGGACGATGCAGCCCACCGCGCCGAGGCCGCGGCTTTCCACGTCTTCCTCGTTCGCGCCGACGTTGCCGATATGCGGGAATGTGAAGGTGACGATCTGGCTGTCGTAGGAGGGATCGGTCATCACCTCCTGGTAGCCCGTCATTGCGGTGTTGAAGCAGACTTCGCCGACGGCGCTACCGGAAGCGCCGAAGCCTTTGCCCCAGATAGTTGTACCGTCGGCAAGGACGAGGACTCCCGTCGCGTCTTTAGGTTGCGCGTGCGAGAATGCGGACAGGGCCATGGGCGCTCCGGGTCAGGGGTTTACCAGCGATGTGTGCTAAGTCCCAGCCGCTAGAAGGCGTAGCGATTCCCGTCAAGCGCAACCCTTGGCTTTCCGCGTCCGTTCGCTACATGATGCGCGAAACTTCCACAGCTTAGCGAAAAAGAGGCCCGATGCTCCGCGAAAAGATCCAGTCCGAAACCGTTGCCGCGATGAAAGCGAAGGACAAGGAGCGTACCGCAGCGCTCCGTCTCATCGGCGCGAAGATCAAGGACCGCGACATCGAACTGCGCACTGCCGACAAGAAGCCCGAGGACGACGAGCTCGTCACCGATGTGCTGATGAAGATGGCCAAGCAGCGCAAGGAATCCATCGCCATGTACGAAGATGGCGGACGGCAGGAACTCGCCGACAAGGAAAAGGCGGAGCTGCTGGTCATCGAGGAATTCCTCCCCCAGCAGATGAGCGAGGAGGAAACCCGCGCCGCCATCGCACAGATCAAGGCCGATACCGGTGCCGAAGGTATGAAGGACATGGGCAAGGTCATGGGCGAGCTGAAAGCACGTCACGGCGCCACGCTCGACATGAGCAAGGCCAGCGGTCTCGTAAAGGAAGCTCTTTCGTGAGGAAGCTGCTGCTACTCACTCCTCTCGCCCTGGCGGCCTGTTCCGATAGCGAACCTCGCGAGAAACCCACGCCCACGCCGACCGTCGCGCAGCCCCGTGCTCTTGCATCGGCGGACTTCGACCTTCGGACACTGGGGGCGAGAATCGTCGGACCGCAGGGACCGCAGGTGGAGACCGTGCTGAGCGCAGGCAATCGCGAGATCGCCAAGATGGTGAGCTACGTGGCCTGCCCGGAGGAGTTCGACGAGTGCAATCCGGGTGAACTTCCGGAAGGCACCCTCTTTACCTACGTCCACGAAGTCACGCTGGCAGAAGAAGCGGCAGATGACAGTCCGGCGGAAATGGCCGAAGGCCCGGAGATGGTCGAAAGCCCGCCAACGCTCTTCCGCACGACAGAGCGCGCCCACGGCTCCAATTTCGCAGTCGGCTACTCCAACTCGCAGGCGCTCGAGGCGCTCGGGAACGAGGATGCAATATCGATCACCGCGGATGACGGCCGCCTGATCTGGCGCGTGGTAGAAGGGGACGGCTGGGCACCGGGTACGACCATCACCTTCTGGTGGCAATCGACCCAACCGCCCGCCGGGCCTGCCGATGCGTACCTTCTCGAGGTGAACGGGAACCAGGCGATTGCCCGCGGGCCCTTCCCCGCCGAAGAAAAGCGGGCAGAGCAAACGCCTGCCAACTAGCGGCCACGCCCCGCCCGCGATAGGTAATCGCCATGGCCCTATCACCCCAATGGCTGGACGAATTGCGCATGCGGACCACGCTGTCCGCTGTGATCGGCCGTACAGTTCGCCTGACCAAGGCGGGGCGTGAGTTCAAGGCCTGCTGCCCCTTCCACAACGAGAAGACGCCGAGCTTTTACGTCAACGACGAAAAGGGCTTCTACCATTGCTTCGGTTGTGAGGCGCATGGCGATGCGATCCGCTGGCTGACCGACCAGCGCGGCATGCCGTTCATGGACGCGGTGAAGGAACTGGCAGCAGAGGCCGGCATGGAAGTGCCCGCGCCCGATCCGCGCGCCGCAGAGCGGGCTGAAAAGCGTGCCAGCCTCCACGACGTCACGGCCGCAGCGCAGCAGTGGTACGTCGATCAGCTGGGCTCTGCAGAGGGCGCCGAAGCGCGCGCCTATCTCAAGAGCCGCGGTTTCTCTGCAGACGTCGTACGAGAGTTCGGCTTCGGCTTCGCACACGAGGACCGGCAGGCGCTGAAACGGGCATTGTCGAAATTCGACGAGCGCATGCTGATCGAGGCCGGCATGCGGATCGAGGTCGAGGACAAGGACCCCTACGACCGGTTCCGTGGCCGCCTGATGCTGCCGATCCAGGATACGCGCGGACGGGTCATCGCCTTCGGTGGCCGCATCCTCGACAGCGATGCCTACGGGCCGAAATATCTCAACAGCCCCGATACCCCGCTATTCGACAAGGGCCGAACGCTCTACAATCTTCACCGCGCGGCACCTGCCGCACGCCAGAGCGGGCGGATCATCGTCGTCGAGGGCTATATGGACGCGATCGCGCTCGCCAATGCGGGAATTGCCGAAGCCGTGGCTCCGCTCGGCACGGCGCTGACCGAGAACCAGATCGAACTGCTGTGGCGGCAGGTCGAGCGCCCGATCCTTTGCTTCGATGGCGACAATGCCGGCCAGCGCGCCGCCATGCGTGCGGTAGGCCGCGTCCTGCCGATGCTGCGTCCGGGCCATTCGCTTTCGATCGTACGCATGCCCGCGGGCAAGGACCCGGACGATCTCATCCGCGAGAAAGGCGTCGGCGCGATGGAGGAACTGCTCTCCTCGCCCGCGAGCCTGCTCGACACGCTCTGGACTTTCGAACGCGACGCAATGCCGCTCAACTCGCCCGAGGAGAAGGCGGGATTGAAGGAGCGGTTACTGGGCCATGTAGAGGCGATCCAGCACCCCGACATTCGCGCGCTTTACAAGAAAGAATTGCTCGAGCGGTTTTCCGCCTTCGCCTTCCCCCCGCGCGAATTCAAACCGCGTGGCAGCTGGCAAAAGGGCGGTTTCAACGCCCCTCCCCCGCGCCTTGCACCCGAGACTGCAGCGCGGCTCAAGCACGCCATGTCGGGCGGCGCGCGTGATGGCCTGGCCATCGCCGTCATCCATGGACTGCTGCGCCATCCCAGCGAGATCGCACGGCACGAAACGGCCCTCTCGCGCTTCGCCGCGCGTGACCGAAATGTCGGCCCGGCGATAGATTCGCTTCTCGCCGCGGCGGAATTGCTTGATTCGCGCGCCGATTCCCCCATATCCGTTCCAGAAGGCCTACCCGCCCCACCGGCAAACACCCATTTCGCCTTTCTCGACAAAGGCACCGACCCGGTAGATGCGTGCGAGGATCTGGCTGAAGCCGTGTCACTGCTGGTCGAAAGACCTGCACTCGAAGCTGCGCTCGCCGAGGCGACTGCTCGTTTCGAGACAGACCCCGAAGGAGCTTTCGCGGATCAACAGCGTTTGTTGAAGCGGAAGCTGGAATTCGAGGCACGACTCGGGCAAATGGCAAGCCGCAAGGCCGCATCGCCGGCCGGAAGAGATTTAGACACCGCGCGGGAAGATGGTCCCGAGAGCGGTCACAGTACGGACTGATTGCAGTTTATGGCAACCAAATCGAAGTCGGGTGACAAGGACGATGCACCCCTGATCGATCTCAACGAGGCGTCGGTCAAGAAGCTCCTCACCAAGGCGAAGAAGAAGGGCTACGTCACCTATGACGAGCTCAACGACGCGCTGCCGCAGGGCGAGATGAGCTCGGACCAGATCGAGGACATCCAGTCCGCCCTGTCCGAAATGGGCGTCCAGATCGTCGAGAACGACGAGGATGCGGAGCAGGAAGACGAAGTCGAAGAAATCGCACCGGCTCCCTCCGCCAAGGAAAAGGATGCCGCGAAGAAGCCTGCCGCCAAGAAGACCGGCACCGGCGAACGCACCGACGACCCGGTCCGCATGTACCTGCGCGAAATGGGCGCGGTGGAACTGCTCAGCCGTGAAGGCGAAATTGCAATTGCCAAGCGCATCGAGGCCGGCCGCGACATGATGATCATGGGCCTGTGCCAGAGCCCGATCACCTTTCACGCCATCATTCAGTGGTCCGAAGCGCTCAACAACGAGGAAATGCAGCTGCGCGAGATCCTCGATCTTGACGCCATGCTTTCCAAGGAGCCGCCGGCCGACAAGCTGAATGATGACGCCGAGGACGACGATGACGACGGCGAGATCTCGGAAGAGACTGCCGGTCCGTCGATCCGTGACGACGACGAGGATTCCGACGAGGATTCCGAAGGCGAAGACGGCGAGGAAGGTTCTTCCAAGGACGACGAGGAAGAAGAAGACAACACCATGTCGCTGGCGCAGATGGAAGCGGCCCTCAAGCCCGATGCCATCGAGCGCTTCGCACGCATCAAGGACCTCTTCGGCAAGTTCGAGAAGCTCCAGATCGAGCGCGTCGAAACCATGGCCAAGGGCGAGAATTTCCCGCCCGCCAAGGAAAAGAAGTACGAAGCGCTATCCGACCAGCTCACCGCTGAAGTCGAGAGTGTCCAGTTCCACGCGACGAAGATCGAGTTCCTCGTCGACAACCTCTACGCCTTCAACCGCCGCCTGACCGCCCTTGGCGGCCAGATGCTGCGCCTTGCCGAACGCCACAAGGTCAAGCGCGTCGACTTCCTCGATGCCTATATCGGCAACGAGCTCGACGACGGCTGGATGGATGACCGGGTCAAGAAGGACAAGAAGTGGGCTGCCTTCGCCGAGAAGGAAGCCGACGCGATCGACCGCATCCGTACCGAGATCTCGGACATCGCCAGCGCCACCGGCATGGCCCTGCCCGAGTTCCGCCGCATCGTGAACATGGTCCAGAAGGGCGAGCGCGAAGCGCGTATCGCCAAGAAGGAAATGGTCGAGGCGAACCTGCGTCTCGTGATCTCGATCGCGAAGAAGTACACCAACCGCGGCCTGCAGTTCCTCGACCTGATCCAGGAAGGCAACATCGGCCTGATGAAGGCGGTCGACAAGTTCGAGTACCGCCGCGGCTACAAGTTCTCGACCTACGCGACCTGGTGGATCCGCCAGGCGATCACCCGCTCGATCGCCGACCAGGCGCGCACGATCCGTATCCCGGTCCACATGATCGAGACGATCAACAAGCTGGTCCGCTGCTCGCGCCAGTTCCTGCACGACCAGGGCCGCGAACCGACACCCGAAGAGATGGCGGAGAAGCTCTCCATGCCGCTCGAGAAGGTGCGCAAGGTGATGAAGATCGCCAAGGAACCGATCAGCCTCGAAACGCCGATCGGCGACGAGGAAGATTCGCACCTCGGCGATTTCATCGAGGACAAGAACGCGATCATCCCGGTCGACGCTGCGATCCAGGCAAACCTCAAGGAAACGGTCACCCGCGTCCTTGCTTCGCTCACGCCGCGTGAAGAACGCGTGCTGCGCATGCGCTTCGGCATCGGCATGAACACCGACCACACGCTGGAAGAAGTCGGCCAGCAATTCTCGGTGACGCGCGAACGTATCCGTCAGATCGAGGCCAAGGCGCTGCGCAAACTCAAGCACCCGAGCCGCAGCCGCAAGATGCGCTCGTTCCTCGACCAGTAACGATGAATTGGGGCCGGTTGGGACATTTCCTGACCGGCCTCTTTTTCTGGACTCAGATCGCCGGGTCCACCAACTTACCGGTTACGACCTGGTAGCTTTGCACTCCGCCGATGACCGGCATGGCGATTTTCATTTCGAAGCTGTCGCTGCGGTACCACCCGGAAACGCTCTGCGAGTGCGCCGGGAACGGTGCCACCGCCCCCTGATCGAGATGCCCCGAGATTTCGCCATCTTCAAAAGTCACGTTCGCTGCCTTTGCGCCGTGATAGAATTCTGAAAAGAAAACCGCTTTCGGAGAGGCCGATGCGAGATCCTGGGTGATCGTGACGCTGTCCGTCATCTCCCCCGCCCGCACACCCGGAGTATCGCCCTCGAGCCACGCTTGGAGTTCCCAATCGCCGGGCTGGAATGAATTCGGATCACTTCCACAAGCAGAAAGCATGACAATCGCTCCCAGAAGGACCGCGCCGGACTGAAACCTTCTCAACGTTACAGCTCCAATATCAAGGGGGGGGCGTTCTCAGCCCTTCTTCAGATGCTTTACCGCGTCTGCAACGGGCATGGGTTTGGCGTAGAGGAAGCCCTGCCCGAATTCGACGCCGAGCCGCTTCAGGACTGACGCTTCCTCTGCATATTCGATGCCTTCCGCAACCACCTTGCAGCCGATCGCCTCGGCGAAGCGAACGATCGCACCCACAAGCGCACACCGCGCAACGTCCTGGTGAATGTCGCGGGTGAGTTCCAGGTCGAGCTTGAGAAGTTTGGGCGACAGGTCGATCAGGTGCCGCAAACACTCATAGTCCAAGCCGACGTCGTCGATGGCGATCCGCGCGTAGGGCGAAATCCGCTTAAGGGCCGCGCGCAAAGCATTGAAATCGCTGGCACGATGATGGCCCGTGACCTCGACAACGATATCGCGGTTCCCCATCTTGGCTAGCATCGGCTCCAACCTGCCCGAAACGATGGTTTCAGGAGACGCATTAACCGAGATGTAGAACTCGGGCGGGATCTTCTCGAGGCTCGCCAAAGCGACCTCGACTGCCAGCACCTCGAGTTCCACTCCGCGTCCGATTTCGGCAGCTTCCGTGAACCATTTGTCCGGACTGCGCATCATCGCATCGGGGAATCTCGAAAGACACTCGACACCCACCGGCTTGCCGGATTGCACCGAGTGTATCGGCTGATGGACGATCTCCAGCGCTTTTTCCTCGATCAGCTTGGTGATCCGCTCGTCGATGCGCTGACGACGGAAATCATTCTCGACCACTTTCTCGACCTGCTCCGCAGCCAGCGCAGCGAAACCGCGGAACACGGCTAGATCACGTTCGTGCAGGGTGCGGTCCGGCGTACGGCTGAAGCTGCAAAGGCTGCCATAGAGCGTGCCGTCGGACAGCCTTAGCGGAGTACTCAGATGGCACCCCACGGGCAGCGAGCCGGTGATTGCAATTTCTTGCGTAAGCGCATGATCGGCAGGATCCTGGATCAGTTCGGGCAAACGCTTTTCGGCGACGTACCAGCAATAGCTATTCTCACGCGGATCACGAAAACCCGGCCCCATGGCGATCTCAATACCCGCATCAACATGCGTCAGCTCGCGCTCGTTGTTCTGGGTGAATCGCGATACGACGGCAACTTCGGTTCCCAGATGCTCGCGAACGGCGCGGAGGATGCGCTCGATCGAAGGATTCTGCAGCGGTTCGGCCAACGACCTGCCGGCCGCGGCGGTTACAAGGGAGGCGTTTGCGGACATATCCATATGCGCGCAGATAGACCGGCATTCATTAATTATTTGCCATAACCAAGGCGTTTTTCGGCACTTTCGTGTGCACTAGACCCGCCTTCGGGGTGGAGAGAATCGCCTTGAGCGCCTATGTGCGCCCCATGCGTATCGCCCTTGCCTCAGACCATGCCGCAATCGAGCTCAAAGCGACCTTGCGCGACTGGCTTATCGAACTGGGTCACGAGGTCGCAGACCTCGGGCCGGAGACCACCGACAGCGTCGATTATCCCGATTTCGGCTACAAGCTGGCCAGCGTGGTTGCAGATGGTACGGCAGAGCGCGGGATTGCGCTGTGCGGAAGCGGCATCGGCATCTCGATTAGCGTCAACCGCAACCCGAACGTGCGTTGCGCGCTCGTTTCCGAACCGCTCTCGGCCTCGCTCTCGCGCGAGCACAACGATGCGAACTGCCTCGCCCTCGGTGCCCGACTGACCGGCGTCGATATGGCCAAGGCCTGCGTCACCGCCTTCCTCGAAACCGAATTCGCCGGCGGTCGCCACCAGCGCCGCGTCGACAAGCTTTCCAACCCGGACATCTGATCATGGCTACCCAGGCAAAAGAAACCGCGCGCACCCCGATGGACCGCTTCTGGCACGACAGCCTCGCCGAAGCCGATCCCGAGATCTACGACGCCATCCGCAAGGAGCTGGGCCGCCAGCAGGACAAGATCGAGCTGATCGCGAGCGAGAACATCGCGTCGACCGCCGTTCTCGAAGCCACCGGCAGCGTCTTCACCAACAAATATGCCGAAGGCTACCCCGGCAAGCGCTATTACGGCGGCTGCGACTATGCCGACGTGGTCGAAACGCTGGCGATCGAGCGCGCGAAGGAGCTGTTCGGCTGCAACTTCGCCAACGTGCAGCCCAACTCGGGCAGCCAGATGAACCAGGCTGTCTTCCTCGCGCTGCTTCAGCCGGGCGACACCTTCATGGGCCTCGACCTCAATTCTGGCGGCCACCTCACCCATGGCTCGCCGGTCAACATGAGCGGCAAGTGGTTCAATCCGGTCAGCTATGGCGTGCGCAAGGATGACGAGCTCATCGACATGGACGAAGTCCGCGCGACCGCTCTCGAGCACAAGCCCAAGATCATCATTGCAGGCGGCACCGCCTATTCGCGCGTCTGGGACTGGGCGGCCTTCCGCGCGATCGCTGACGAAGTCGGCGCCTACCTAATGGTCGACATGAGCCACATCTCCGGCCTCGTCGCCGGCGGTGCTCACCCCTCGCCCTTCCCGCATGCTAATGTCGTCACCTCGACGACGCACAAGAGCCTGCGCGGCCCGCGTTCGGGCATCATCCTGTGGAACGACGAGGAACTCACTAAGCCGATCAATATGGCGGTCTTCCCCGGCATGCAGGGCGGCCCGCTGATGCACGTGATCGCTGCCAAGGCCGTGGCCTTCCGCGAAGCGCTGCGCCCCGATTTCAAGGATTATGCTGCAAATGTCGTCGCGAATGCCCGTGCATTGGCACGCGGTATCGAGGCGAACGGCCTGCGCGTTGTCTCGGGCGGCACGGACAACCACTCCATGCTGGTCGACCTCACCGCCAAGGACGTGACCGGCAAGGCCGCGGAAGCCGGCCTCGACCGGGCATGGCTCACCTGCAACAAGAACGGCATTCCCTACGACACGCGCAGTCCCTTCGTGACCAGCGGCATCCGCCTTGGTTCGCCCGCCGGCACGACCCGCGGATTCGGCGAGGCCGAGTTCGAAACCATCGGCAAGCTGATCTGCGAAGTCGTCGACGGCCTTTCGAAGAACGGCCCCGAGGGCGACGGACAGATCGAGCAGAGCGTGCGTGACCGCGTGGCCGAACTATGCAAGGCTTTCCCGGTCTACCCCGGACGCTAAGGCCCGGAGGCTAAGGAGAGCAATCATGGCCAATATTCCCGACGACCGCGAGCCGACCGGCTATCGTCCGTCCGATGACGACCGCCCGAGCGGCCGCGACGACGACTTCGGCCGCAATCGCGAAGACGAACCGTCCAAGCCTGCATATGGCGATCACGACCTCGTCCCGGATGCGACTGCCGAGATCAAGGCCATGGCGAAGGAAGGTCTCGACCATCCCTCGACCAAGCCCGTTCTCACTGGCGCTGCCATCGGCGCGATTGCTGGTGGCGTGCTGCCCGTCGTGACCTGGCCCATCGGCCTTATCGCTGGCGCCGGCTTCATGCTCTACAAGCGCCTGCGTCCCTGACCGGAAATACCTGAATGCGTTGCCCATTCTGCGCCCATGACGACAGTCAGGTGAAGGATTCGCGTCCCACCGAGGACTCGACATCGATCCGTCGCCGGCGCCAGTGCTCCAAGTGCGGAGCCCGCTTCACCACTTTTGAACGCGTACAGTTGCGCGAGGTTACCGTCGTGAAGTCGGGCGACCGGCGCGAGGCGTTCGACCGTTCGAAGCTCGAGCAGTCGATCTCGCTCGCCTGTCGCAAGCGCGAGGTCGCGCAGGAGCAGATCGACCAGCTCGTCAGCGGTATCCAGCGACAGGTCGAAACGGCCGGTGAACCCGAAATCCCATCACAGAAGATCGGCGAACTCGTGATGGACGGCCTGCGCCAGCTCGACAGCGTCGCCTACATCCGCTTCGCCTCGGTCTATCGCGACTTCAGCGAAGCACGCGACTTCGAGGAGTTTGCCAGCACCGTGCAGGAAGCCGCCAATGGGCGCCCCTGACGAGCGCAAGCCCGTCGTCGTTCTCGTCCGTCCGCAACTGGGTGAGAATATCGGCAAGGCGGCACGCGCCATGCTCAACTTCGGGCTGACCGAAATGCGCATGGTCGAGCCGCGCGACGGCTGGCCCAATCCAGACGCGGGCCCGGCAGCGGCGGGCGCTGATATCGTGCTGGAGAACGCCAAGGTCTATTCCTGCACCGCCGAGGCAGTGGCCGACTGCGCGCATGTCTATGCGACCACGGTGCGCAAGCGTGGCGTGACAAAGCCCGTCTACACGCCCGAGGAAGCAAGCCGCGAGATGGCAGCTGCCGAAGGACGCAGCGCGATCCTCTTCGGGCCGGAGCGCTCGGGCCTCGAAACCGAGGACGTTGCCCTCGCCCGCGCCATCCTCACCGTGCCCATCAACCCGGAATTCGGTTCGCTCAACCTCGCACAGGCCGTGATCCTGTGCGCCTATGAATGGTCCAAGCACGAGAGCCTCGTGCAGCCAACGCAGGAAGAACTCCTTCCGCCCGCGCCGCAGGAAGAGCTCGAAGGCCTGATCGGCCATCTCGAGGGCATGCTGGAGCCGAAGGGCTATTTCCTTCCCGAGGCGCGCGCCGAGGCCACGCGCAGGACCTTGCGCGGTGTGCTTACCAAACCGGGCTGGAACCACCTCGAAGTGCGCACGCTTCGCGGAGTACTTTCTTCGCTCCAAAGAGGACCGAAGAAGTAACGAAGTAGTTCGTCGAATTGTCATCGACGGTTCATGGAAGTCTGGTTAGCCCGCCAGCGAACTAAATCTCCTGACAATTCAAGGAATTTCTAATGCGCCTCGCACTGCCTGTTCTCGCCCTTGCCGCTCTTTCGATGCCCGCTCTCGCAGGCGAGCCGGAAGAAAAGAAGGACGAAGGCGAGAAGACAGAAGTGCAGGCGACCGAGAAGTCGGACAACAAGAAGATCTGCCGCTACATCCGCATGGACATGAGCAGCCGCCGCAAGGAGCGCGTTTGCCTGACCAAGGAAGGCTGGCAGGAGTTCAACCAGGGCAACTAAGCGCCCTCTAGGGTCGCGATCAGCTGCGGATTCGGTCCCACTCGACCAGTTCGTAAGCGATCGAGGTTTCGACCAGAAGCTCCCAGATTTCAGCGATTTTTTCGGCCGGCAGCTCGCGGGCCGAGGCATCGTGGCGGGCATTGTCGATAACTTCGGTCTTGCGCGCCTCGTCGCGCACAACGCCACGATCGGTCTTGATCCGCGCGGCGGCGCGCATGTAGCCGAAGCGCCGGTCCAGCAGCGCCATCAGTTCGCGGTCGGTCGCATCGACACCTTCGCGCACCTCGCGCATGTCGTTGCAGTCTTCGGGAAGCTTGATTCCGTCCTTCATGGCCGCGCCGAATGGCGGTTTGAATTCGGCTTGTCGAGGACAAACGAAACCCTCACTCGACTTGTCTGCTTCACCTCGGCAATAGGGCCACATGGCAAGCAATCCCAACACTTACCGCAACCAGCCCGACGAGCGGGGCCATTTCGGCGACTATGGCGGACGTTATGTCGCCGAAACGCTGATGCCGCTGATCCTCGACCTCGAGCGCGAATATCGTGCCGCGCAGGCCGATCCGGAATTCCAGCGCGAATTCGACGACCTGCTCGAACACTATGTCGGCCGCCCCAGCCCGCTCTATTTCGCAGAGCGGCTGACCGAAGCGCTCGGCGGCGCGCAGGTCTGGTTCAAGCGTGACGAGCTCAATCACACTGGCGCGCACAAGATCAACAATTGCATCGGGCAGATCCTTCTCGCACGCCGCATGGGCAAGACGCGTATCATCGCGGAGACCGGTGCAGGCCAGCACGGCGTGGCCACGGCTACCGTTTGCGCGCGTTTTGGCCTCCCTTGCGTGATCTACATGGGTGCAGAGGACGTGAAGCGTCAGTCGCCCAATGTCTTTCGCATGAAACTGCTCGGCGCCGAAGTCGTCCCCGTCACCAGCGGCGGCGCGACGCTAAAGGATGCCATGAACGAGGGCCTGCGCGACTGGGTCGCGAACGTCCACGACACCTTCTACATCATCGGCACCGCCGCAGGTCCTCACCCCTACCCCGAGCTTGTCCGCGACTTCCAGAGCGTGATCGGCCGCGAGGCGCGCCAGCAGATGCAGGACCGCATCGGCCGCTTGCCGGACCTGCTGGTGGCAGCCATCGGTGGCGGCTCGAATGCGCTGGGCCTGTTCCATCCCTTCCTCGACGATCCTGAAGTGAAGATGCTCGGCGTCGAAGCTGCAGGCCACGGCCTCGACGGAGATGAGCACGCAGCCAGCCTGCTCGGCGGCGTTCCCGGTGTACTGCACGGCAACAAGACCTACCTGCTGCAGGACGAGGACGGCCAGATCACCGAAGGTCACTCGATCAGTGCCGGCCTCGACTATCCCGGCATCGGCCCCGAGCACGCCTGGCTGAAGGAAATGGAGCGCGTCGAATACACCGCCGTGACCGACGAGGAAGCGCTCGAAGCCTTCCAGCTCCTCTGCCGCACCGAAGGCATCATTCCCGCCCTCGAACCCAGCCACGCCATCGCGGCCGTGGCGAAGATCGCGAAGGACATGCCGAAAGACAGCGTGATCCTCGCCAACCTGTGCGGGCGCGGCGACAAAGACATCTTCACAGTCGCCGAACGGCTGGGAGTGGAAATGTGACGAGAGACTGGCGGCTCCTGCTGACTGCCGCATTGCAAGCGCTGATGTGGATTTGCGCCGCCATCTGGTATCGGTTGGCTTCTGCCAGACTGAGGCGCGCAGATAGCGACTTCATCAACAACTACATGCCGGGCATGCAGGAAATGGCGGTGTTCTTCGCCGCATTGTCATGCGGCGCCCTCACTTTCCTGATCCTCGGATGGATGTGGCTGAGGCCGAAGCCATGACCCTTGCAATGCCCACCTATCGAGAAATGCCTATGTCCTACTCGCCCTCGGGTCTGACATAAGACCGTTTTGATGCTGATTCCCGGTCTTCCACCCTCGCTTATCCGCCATTTTCGGCACAGGATAGTTTTTCCGCCTAGACCGTGTTCCAAGTGTTCCAAGCTGTAGGATTGCCGACCAAATCATGAGCGCCGAAAGCCGCCTCTCCAACGCCTTCTCCAAGCCCCACCCCGCGCTCGTCTGTTTCGTCACCGCGGGTGATGGCGACACTGCGGCCAATCTCGACGCGCTGGTCGAGGGCGGTGCGGATGTGATCGAGCTGGGCATGCCCTTCACCGATCCCATGGCCGATGGCCCCGCGATCCAGGCAGCGAACCTGCGCTCGCTCGGTGCGGGGACGACGACTGCCGATGTGCTGCGCATCGCGCGCAAGTTCCGCGAACGTCATCCCGAGGTGCCGCTGGTGCTCATGGGCTATGCCAACCCGATGATCCGCCGCGGGCCCGAATGGTTCGCCAATGCCGCCAAGGAAGCGGGCGCGGACGGCGTGATCTGCGTCGATATCCCGCCCGAGGAAGACGATGCGCTCGGCCCGGCCCTGCGCGAGAGAAGCATCGCGCCCATCCGTCTCGCCACGCCGACCACCGATGCGAAGCGCCTGCCTCAGGTTCTCGAAGGATCGTCCGGCTTCCTCTACTACGTCGCCGTGGCCGGCATCACCGGCATGCAGCAGGCGGCGATCGAATCCATCGAAGCGAATGTCAGCCGCATCAAGCAGTCGACCGATATCCCGGTCGCCGTCGGCTTCGGTGTTCGTACACCCGAGCAGGCTGCAGAAATTGCCGAGGTCGCGGATGGCGTGGTCGTCGGCTCGGCGCTCGTCGAACTGGTCGGCGAGCATGGCGAAAAGGCGCCGGAAAAGCTGCGCGAATACACTGCAAGCCTTGCCAAGGCGGTCCATTCGGCGGCAAAGGCCTCCGCATGAACTGGTTCACACGCGTACGCAATTCGATCTCCTGGCTGCCCAAGCGCAGCACCGACAAGGACCTGTGGGTCAAGTGTCCCAACTGCCAGCAGATGGTGTTCGGGCAGGAATATGCCGAGAATGCCGACGTCTGTCCGCGCTGCGACCACCATGGCCGCATCGGCGCCGACAAGCGCCTCGCCATGCTGCTCGACGAAGGATTCCAGACGCTTCCCGTGCCGGAGGTGACCGAAGACCCGCTCAAGTTCCGCGATTCGAAGAAGTACACCGACCGCCTGAAGCAGGCGCGCGCCAAGAGCCCGCACAAGGACGCATTCCTCGTCGGTGAAGGCACGATTGAGGGCAAGCCTGCTGTAGTCGGCGTTCAGGACTTCACCTTCATGGGCGGAAGCATGGGCATGGCCGTAGGTACTGCCTTCTGCCAGGGCGCAGAGCGCGCGTTGACACTGCGTGCACCCTACATCGTCGTCACCGCCGCCGGCGGTGCGCGCATGCAGGAAGGCATTCTCAGCCTGATGCAGATGCCCAAGGCGACCGTGATGACGCGCCGCCTGAAAGAGGCAGGCCTGCCCTATATCGTCGTGCTGACCGACCCGACCACGGGCGGCGTTACCGCAAGCTATGCGATGCTGGGCGATGTCCATATTGCCGAGCCCGGTGCGCTCATCGGCTTTGCCGGCCAGCGCGTGATCCAGGACACGATCCGCGAACAGCTGCCCGACGGCTTCCAGCGGGCCGAGTACCTGCACAAGCACGGCATGGTCGACATGGTCGTCCACCGCCACGACTTGCGCGACACGCTGGCGACGATCATCGACTATCTCGCGCCTGCGGAAGCGGCCTGACCCCTCCCATGCGGGACTTCGCCCGCTCCGAGAATGCCAAGGTGCAAGCCCAGCTCGACCGGCTGGGGCGCTTGAGTGTGCCCGACGGGCGACTGGGCCTCCATACGATCCGCGCACTTCTGGAGAGGCTCGGCAATCCGCATCACAAACTGCCGCCGACCTTCCATGTTGCCGGGACAAACGGCAAAGGCTCCACCTGCGCCTTCCTGCGCGCGATGCTGGAGGCAGAGGGCTACAAGGTCCACATGACCACCAGCCCGCACCTGGTGCGCTACAACGAGCGCATACGAGTCGCCGGTGAGCTGATTTCGGACGACAGACTGGCCGATCTGCTTGCCGAGGTCCTTGACGCCGGTGAGGACCTGAACCCTAGCTTCTTCGAAGTGACCATAGCCGCCGCCTTCACCGAATTCGCGCGCGTCCCGGCGGATGTTTGCGTGGTGGAAGTCGGTCTTGGCGGACGCTTCGACGCGACCAATGTGCTCGAAAAGCCCGCCGCCTGCGGGATCGCCGCGCTCGGCATCGATCACGAACGGTTCCTGCTCGCGCCCGAAGAGGGCACTCCTGATGTGCCGATTGCTCGTATCGCCTTCGAAAAGGCCGGGATCGCGAAGCCCGGTTCGTCACTCGTGACGCTCTCCTATCCGGACGAGGCGACCCACGAGGTCGAGACCGCTGCAGCTCGCAATGGCGCTCCGCTGGCCATGCGTGGGCGTGAGTGGTCGATGAGCGAGAGCGGAACAGGTCTCCACTATTCCGACCGGCATGGCGAACTCGTCTTGCCGCTGCCAAGCCTCCCCGGCCCTCACCAGCCCGAGAATGCCGCGCTGGCCGTCGCTATGCTCCGCCATCAGGATTACATTTCAATCTCGCGCGATGCGCTGGCTGAAGGCATCCGCACCGCGACCTGGCCTGCGCGACTCCAGCGACTCGCGCCCGGCCCGCTTACCGGCGACCGAGAGATCTGGCTCGATGGCGGGCACAACCCTTCCGCCGGTGCCATCCTCGGCAAGCACTTTGCAGGCCAGAGGCTGCACCTCGTCGTCGGAATGCTCGATGCGAAAGACCCGACAGCCATTACGGGTCCACTGGGCGACTCGATCTCGACCGTTACCGTGGTCCCCGTCCCCGGGCACGACTGGCACCCCGCCTGTACATTCGGGGACGAGGCGCGCGAGGCACAGGATGTCCCTACGGCGCTCGCAGCACTGCCCGATGACGGATTGCCGGTGCTGATCGCGGGCTCTCTCTACCTCGCCGGCGAGGTGCTGCGTCTCAACGACGAACTGCCGGACTGATCACTCCGCGGGAACGCGCTCGCCGGCTTCGGGTGCGACGATGCCTGCAGCAGCCTTGCCGCGGCTCTCGCGGTACCATTCGAAGCACACGAGCACTGCTGCAGCGAGGCCAATCCATGTCGTCAGGATGAAGACGTCGTAATACCCCTGGTTCTCGATCATCTCGCCCAGCGCGCCGCGTCCGAGGGTGCCGACCAGCAGCGTCAGCGAGGACAGCAGCGCATACTGCACGGCGCTGAACTTCTTCGACACGATCGAGGACAGCCAGGCGATATAGGCGGCTCCCGCGATGCCGATCGCGAGGTTCTCGAAAGCGATGGTGATCGTGAGCTTTGCGAGTTCCGGATCGCCGATCTCGGGGATCTGCGAGATGAGGTAAGTGAAGCCCACCGCATCGCTGAAGGCCTGCATGTTGGCTCCGCCCATGGCCATGTCGGCATAAAGCAGGTTGGTCAGCGCTGCGAGGACACCGCCGATCAGCAGTGTCGCCATGCGGCCGATCGAGGTCAGCATGAAGCCGCCAAGTGCGAGACCTGCGATGATTGCGCCCACTCCGAAGAACTTCGAGGCGAAGGCGACATCGTCATTCGTGTACTCGAGCTCACCGAGGTAGAACGGGTAGGCAAAGGTACCCCAGATCGCGTCGCAGATACGATAGGTGAGGACCACGGCGAGGATCAGCACGAGCGACCAGCCCATGCGGCCGACGAACTCTACCAGCGGAAGCACGAGCGCGCGATACAGGTGGTCGAGCGCATAAGCGCCGCCTGTCGCGGGTGCCTCGTCCTCGGTTAGGAGGTGTTCGCCCTTCGCCTTCTTGGAAGCCAGCCAGCCTGCAATCAGTGCGGGCAGGATAATCGTCGCCACGATGATCCACGGGCCGATATTGAGCGTGAACTCGGTCGGGTTCGGCCGGTCTTCCGGCGCATAGGTCATCGACATGATCATGAAGGCGAGGACAATGCCGATCGCGCCTGCCCAGAGCAGTCCGACCAGCGCCAGCGCACGGTTGCGGACAGTTGGCGAAAGTTCGCCCGCCTTGCGCAGCGCGCGGACCTGCAACTCGCTCTCGGTCGCCACGTCCGCGTCAGTTTCCGAGGCGTTGGGCGCCCACAAACCGACAAAACCGACAGCCAGCAGGATCGCGCCCATCAGCGCATAGGTCTCCGGCCAACCGATACGTGCGGCGATGATGAGGCCGAACGCGCCCCCCACGAGTGACGATAGACGGTAGCCCATCTGGTAGACGGTCGAGAGGATATCGATCGTCGCCTCATCGTCGGCAACGTCGATACGCCAGGCGTTGATCGCGATGTCCTGCGTCGCGCTGGCGAAGGCACCGATACCGGCAAGCAGGCTGAACCAGCCAAGCTGGCTCTTGGGTTCGAGCACGCTCATCGTCACGAGGATGGTGCCGAGCAGAACCTGTGCAGGCACGATCCACTGCTTGCGGCGGCCAAGGCGGCGCAGCAGCGGTATGTTGACCTTGTCGATCAGCGGCGACCACAGGAACTGGAATGCATAGGCAAGGCCGATGAGCGAGAAGATGCCCATCGTCTCGAGGTCGACTTCCGCCTCGGTCAGCCAAGCGAACAGCGTGCCCAGGAAGAGCGCGAATGGCAGGCCGCTGGCAAAGCCGAACAGCAGCATGAAACCGGTTTTTCTGTTCCTGAGTGCGAGCCCGAGGACCTTCCACGCGGATTTTTTCTTTTCTGCAACCGCTTCGGCCATTCCCTAGCGTCCTTCCTTTGAGACGTATTTTTTGCGACACTAGCCGCCGGAGAGAGAAAGGAACAGGCGCGATGGGAGGTTCCTCCACGCTGCTCGAAGGACGCCGGCCTACCGATGGCATGCTGGCGCTCGCACAGGATATTGCGGACAACAAGACACGCGACGGCCTGGGCCAGACCGTGGTGCCCGCGCATGTCTATACCGATCCTGAATATTTCGCGCGTGAGAAGAGCGCCATCTACGACCGGCTGCCGCAGATCCTCTGCCCCAGCGCGCTCCTGCCCGATCCGGGAATGGCGGTTCCGCACGATGCGACCGGCCGTCCGCTGCTGATCACGCGCGACGCCGACGGCAAGGCGCATGTCTTTCTCAACGTGTGCCGTCACCGCGGAACTCGCCTCGTCGAAGGCAATGAGGTCAGCTGCACCAAGAAGCTGGTGTGTCCCTATCACGCGTGGACCTATTCGGTGGACGGACGGCTGCTCGCCCTGCCCCGCCCCGATACCTTCCCCGATCTCGACAAGGGATCGATGGGACTGGTCGAACTACCCTCGATGGAAACAGGCGGCGTCATCTGGTTCAGCCCGAAGGAAGAAACCGCCGACTTCACCTTTGCAAAGAAGGTGGGTGAGGATTTCGAAGCGCTCGGCATGGGCGAACATTTCCTGTTCCGTCGCAAGACCCACGAGGTCGCGGGCAACTGGAAGCTCATCATGGATGCCTTCCTCGAAAGCTACCATGTCACCCGGCTTCATGCGCAGACCATCGGGCCTTTCTTCAAGGACGGCGTGACCAGCGGCGACATGATCGGGCCGCATGCGCGCAGTGCCGTTGGCAGGTTGGAGGAAATGGATGGCGTCGACCTGACCGACATGGCGCAGATGCGCCGCGTCGTGACTTTCGCCTACCAGCTGATGCCGGGCGCGCTGGTCATTCCGAGCCCCGATTACATTAATCTCATGGTGATGATGCCGCAGGCGCATGACCGCACGCTGGTCGAAGACTTCATGCTCATCCCCGAACCGCCCGCCAACGACAAGGCGCGCGATCATTGGGAGCGCAGCTGGGCACTGCTCGACGGCGGCGTATTCGCCTCCGAGGACTTCCGGGCCGCCGAACTGGGACAGCAGGGCCTTGCCACCGGAGCGGTGCCCGAACTCACGCTTGGGACGATGGAAGGCGGTATCCGCCGCTATCACGAGACGGTCGAGGAAGCCTTGCGCGCCGCCAATTGAGCGCCTAGCGGGCTTTGCATGTCCGACAACAGACTTCCCGAAACCGGCGACCGTATCGCCAAGCTGCTTGCGCGCGCTGGTGTCGCAAGCCGCCGCGAGGTCGAGCGCATGATCGCCGACGGTCGCGTGGCCATCGACGGCAAGGTTCTCGATACCCCCGCTGTGAAGCTCGAAAGCCTGCGCGGCGTGACCGTGGACGGCAAGCCGGTGGGCAAGCCCGAAGACACGCGCCTGTTCGCCTTTCACAAGCCTTCGGGCCTGATCACCGCCGAACGCGATCCCAAGGGGCGCCCGACGATCTATGCAGCGCTTCGCAATGCGCTGCCCAAGGATGCTGGCCGCGTGATGCCGGTCGGCCGGCTCGACTTCAACACCGAGGGGCTGCTGCTGCTGACCAATGACGGCGAGATGAAGCGCGCGATGGAACTGCCCTCCACCGGCGTTCCGCGCACCTACCGCGCGCGAGCATTCGGCGACATCACCCAGGCGCAGCTCGACGAACTGATCGAAGGCGTCGAGATCGACGGTGTGCGCTACGGCCAGATCGAAGCGAATCTCGAGCGTGGATCGGGCCGCAATCGCTGGATCGAAATGACCTTGCGCGAAGGCAAGAACCGCGAAGTGCGCCGCGTACTCGAACATCTCGGCATGGAAGTGAACCGCCTGTTGCGTATCGGATACGGGCCGTTCCATCTCGGTGACCTTCCCCGCGGACAGGCAGCCGAGATCAAGCGCGGCGATGTCGAAGCATTCAAGCGCGAACTCGCTCGCGGGGGCCGCCAGTGAGGATAATCGCCGGCGACTGGCGCGGTCGCAAGCTCGTTGCGCCGAAGGGCGATGCGACACGCCCGACCGCCGATCGCACGCGCGAAACGCTCTTCAACATGCTCTCGAGCCGCCTCGGCAGCCTCGAAGGCCTCTCAGTGCTCGACCTCTTCGCAGGATCGGGAGCACTGGGCATCGAAGCCCTCTCGCGCGGAGCGGCACACTGCCTCTTCGTCGAGCAGGAGCCCGACGCCGTGAAGGCTATCAAGGCCAATATCTCCTCGCTCGATGCGCGTACCCGCACGACCGTGCAGCAGGGTTCGGTCATGAGCCTTGGCCCGGCGAAGGCGCCGCACGACCTCATATTCCTTGATCCGCCATACTATACCGGCGCTGCCAATGTGGCGCTTGACCGGATGACGCGGCTTGGCTGGATCGGACCGGCGACGTGGATCGCGGTGGAAACAGCGAAGAACGAGGATGTCGAAGTCAAGCGCCTCGAACTCGAGGCTGAACGCCGCGTCGGGAAAGCGAAGATCACGCTTCTGAAACTGGGCTCCGACGCGGCGCCAACCGGCGACTGAGATCAGCGACCCTCAGGCCGATCGCCAAAGAAAAGGGCGGAACCGCTCCTGCAGCCCCGCCCCTTTCCAAGCGTGAGCGCTTCGACGAAGCGCCCTACAGATTCGGTCGATTTTATTCCGGATCGGCGCTGTCAGCGTCGTCCTCGACCTTTTGCATGCTTTCGAACTCGGCCTGCGTGGCAGGAAGCGGCTCGTCGATCTCGCTTGCCGGACGACCAGGCCAATATTCCAGCGGACGCGTGCCGGTCTTGTTCGCTTCCCAGCTGTTGATGCAACCGTCCTGCTGACCTTCGTTACAGACCGGCAATTCGCCATCGCTGGCAGCGGCATAACCTGCAGGGGTAGTCTGCGTGACTTCGCTGCGAACGAAGCGCGGTGCGGGGGTCTCGGTCGAGACTTCGGCCTGCGTTTCCGTCGTCGCCTCAGCCTGTGCATGGTGGTCGGCGGCTGCGGGAACTGCGGCGAAGGCCAGGGCGGCGCCGGCCAGATAAAGCGTTTTCATACAAATATCTCCGTGTTCTGTTATGGCCCATCTACGCTGGAGCTTCCACGAAAGTTCCGGGCGCACCCGTGAGCGCAGGTCTTGTGCTGTAGCGCAACGTTCCCTAGCTGTTCCCTAACGCATGCCAGATTTTTCCAACTCTTCCGAAATCGCCCGAAATGACGCGATTCCGCCCTATGCGGAGCGTTTGAACACGGCCCAGCGCGAGGCGGTCCTTACCACGGAAGGACCCGTGCTGATGCTGGCAGGTGCCGGCACCGGCAAGACCGCTGCACTGACCGCACGGCTGGCACATCTCATCGCAACCCGCCGCGCCTGGCCCAGCGAAATCCTGTGTGTCACCTTCACCAACAAGGCTGCGCGCGAAATGCGAGAGCGTGTCGGGCGGCATATCGGCGATGCTGTCGAGGGAATGCCATGGCTTGGCACCTTCCACTCGATCGGGGCACGCATGCTGCGCCGCCACGCCGAACTCGTCGGGCTGCAGAGCAATTACACGATCATCGACACCGACGACCAGCTGCGTCTGCTGAAGCAGCTGATCCAGGAAAACGACCTCGACGAAAAGCGCTGGCCCGCGCGGCAGCTGGCAGGGCTCATCGACCGCTGGAAGAACCGCGGTCTAAACCCGGGCGATCTCGATGCGGTGGAGAACGAGGCCTATGCCAATGGCAAGGGCGCGCAGTTCTACAGGCTCTACCAGGACCGGCTGAAGGCGCTGAACGCCTGCGATTTCGGCGACCTGCTGCTGCACATGCTCAACATCTTCCGCAAGCACCACGATGTGCTCGAGCAATACCAGCAGCGCTTCAAATACATCCTCGTGGACGAATATCAGGACACCAACCAGGTCCAATACCTGTGGCTGCGCCTACTCGCCCAGACCCGCAAGAACATTTGCGTGGTCGGTGACGATGACCAATCGATCTATTCATGGCGCGGCGCCGAAGTAGCCAATATCCTGAAATTCGAGAAGGATTTCCCGGGTGCAGCGGTGATCAAGCTGGAGCAGAACTATCGCTCCACCCCGCAGATCCTTGCTGCCGCATCAGGCCTGATCAACGCCAACAGCGAACGTCTCGGCAAGACCTTGTGGACCGAACTTCCGGCAGGCGAGAAGGTCCGCGTCGTGGGGGTGTGGGATGCGCCCGAGGAAGCGCGCCGGGTCGGAGAGGCGATCGAACGCCTCGAAAGTGAAGGCGCACCTCTAGACGAGGTCGCAATCCTCGTCCGCGCCCAGTACCAGACGCGTGAATTCGAAGACCGGTTCATCCAGATCGGCCTCAATTACCGCATCGTCGGCGGCTTTCGCTTCTACGAGCGCGCCGAGATCCGCGACGCTCTCGCCTACTTGCGCACCATCGCGCAGCCCGCGGACGACCTTGCATTCGAGCGCATCTATAACCAGCCCAAACGCGGTCTCGGCGCGAAGACGCTGGAGGCCATGCGTCGCCACGCCCGTCGCACCCAGATGCCCCTGGCCGCCGCATCGCTAGACCTTGCCGACAGCGACGAGCTGCCCGCCCGTGCGCGCAACACGCTCGTGGGTTTGCTGGGCCAGTTCGTGGCCTGGCGCGAGATGGCGGAGAAGGTTACGCCCTCCGAGCTACTCCGCACCGTCCTGACCGAGAGCGGCTACGAGGAGATGCTCCAGAAGGACCGCAGCGCCGAGAGCGCGGGCCGTCTCGAAAACCTCACCGAACTCGCCCGCGCGATGGAGGAATACGAGACGCTCACCGATTTCCTCGAACATGTAAGTCTCGTCATGGACAACGACCGCCGCGATGATGGCGAGAAGGTCACGATCATGACCATGCACGCGGCAAAGGGTCTCGAATTCGATCACGTGTTCCTCCCTGGCTGGGAAGAAGGCGTTTTCCCAAGCCAGCGCGCGATCGACGAGGGCGGGCTCGCCAGCCTCGAGGAAGAGCGCCGCCTGGCCTATGTCGCGATCACTCGCGCAAAACGACGCTGCACGATCTATCATGCCGCGAACCGGCGGATTTATGGTCAGTGGACCAGCTCGATCCCGAGCCGCTTTATCGAGGAATTGCCGGACGAACACGTCGAGAGCGAGACCACGATGAGCGGCGGCGCTTCGCTCTGGCGCGCCAACTGGACCGAGCAGGAAGATCCCTTCGCTCACGTATCGAGCGCAAGGCCCGACCGCAGCACCGCGCGAGGCCCGGGCTGGCAGCGCGCACTATCGACCGGATACGACAGCACTCCCAAGCGCCTCGCCGAACCTGGCAAGAGCGCGGCGAGCTTCGCCGCCAAGCCGAGGAGCGATATCGCCATCGGTGCGCGCGTCTTCCATGAGAAGTTCGGCTACGGCTTCGTTACCGATCAGGAGGGCAACAAGCTGGAAATCGAGTTTGAAAAGGCCGGTACCAAGCGGGTGCTGGACAGCTTCGTAAGCCTCGCAGGCGACTAGGCCGGCGCTTCGGTCTCGTCCGAGGTTTTCTTCCAGTAACGTTTCTCGAACGGCCGCATGAGCTCGCCGGCAACCCCTCGCGTGCCTTCGGCAATACCGGTCTCGCAATCGAGATAGGGCGCGGGATCGACATAGGTGCCGAACACCTTGTCCCACAACGTGACCGTGTTCCCGTAGTTGCTGCCCATCAGCGCTTCATCGCGAATGTGGTGAAGGCGATGCGCGGCGGGCGAGATCAGCACATTTCCGAAGATGCCGAGCGTCCATGGCACGTCGCAGTGGATGAAGAATGCCCACCAACTGCGCAGCAGCAGAGCCGCCCCAACTGCCCAAGCAGGCACCCCGAGATAAAGCACCAGCAACATATCGACGCACACGCTCAGCAGCTTGCTCAGCGGGTGCTTGCGCAGCGTGCTCATCCATTGAAGCGTCGTATCGGCATGGTGAGTGGCATGGATCGGCCACAGAAGCGGATGATGTTCCAGCCTGTGCCGCCAGTAGACCACGAGGTCGAGAAGCAGGATCGCGAGCAACAAGGTGACGGGTTTCCAGACCCCGTCCCACAGACCCGCGAGCGTCTCGTTTACGCCCAGCGCCCCCGAGATTGCATTGCCCGGGAAAACGAACAGGGGTGCTAGGATGATCGCATTGATCAGCGCCAACCCGAGATTGGTCATGAACTCCCGCCGCGAGAGCTTCACCGCTTCGACTATCCGGTTGCGTTTCACCACGAGCGCAAGCAGGCCGAAAACCAGCCCGGTCGATGCGAGCAGGGTCAGCGTTGCGCGTGCGTATGGAGCGAAGATTTCCATGACCGCTCAAACATGCAACGGCCTTGGTAAAAACGCAATTAATCAGAGAGCGGAAACGTCGAGGAAACCGGGGCGTGGGCCGTTCCATTCGCCGGCGGCGACGGGCTCGTCATCCTCGCGGTCGCGACGGCGCGAGCGCTTGCGCTTGTCGTCTTCCGCCCTTGCAGGCTTTTTCTCGCGCTTCGGTGGCGCATTCCTCGGCGCTTCGTCCTCGTCGCGCTTCTTGCCGCGCTTGGGCTTGCTCTCGGCCTCTTCCGCAGGCTTTTCGACGAGTTCGACGCGGACGTCCTTCTTGCCGAAGACGGGAATTTCGCTGCCGGTCAGCTTTTCGACGTTCTCGATCGCTTCAGCGTCTTCGTTCGCGACGAAGGTGAAGGCGCGGCCCTTGGCCCCTGCCCTGCCCGTACGGCCGATGCGGTGGACGTAATCGTCCGGGTGCCAGGGCGTGTCGAAGTTGAACACGTGGCTGACGCCCTTGATGTCGAGACCGCGGGCGGCGACGTCCGAGGCAACGAGGATGTTCACATCGCCCGACTTGAAGCGGTCGAGTTCCTTGATGCGGCTCGCCTGGTCCATGTCGCCATGTATCTCGCCACTCGCGAAACCGTGGCGCTGGAGGCTCTTGTTGAGCTCGCGCACGGTCGTCTTGCGGTTGGCGAAAATGATCGCGGTTTCGACATGGTCGTTGCGCAGGAGCCAGCGAAGCGTCTCGCGCTTCTGGCGGCTCTGGACGGGCACCTTGAACGCGGTGATGTCCTTGTTGGTGGTCGCCGCGCGTGCCGTCTCGATCCGCTTCGGATTGCTCATGAATTTCTTCGCGAGCTTTTCGATCGGCGGCGGCATGGTGGCGGAGAACAGCATGGTCTGGCGGTTCTCGGGCAGCTTGTCGCAGATGAACTCGATATCGGGAATGAAGCCCATGTCGAGCATGCGGTCGGCCTCGTCGATGACGAGCAGTTCGCAACCGTTGAGCAGGATCTTGCCGCGTTCGAACAGGTCCATCAGGCGGCCCGGCGTTGCGATCAGCACGTCGACGCCTTCGTTGAGCGCCTTGACCTGGTCACCCATTTGGACGCCGCCGATAAGCAGGGCCATCTTGAGATCGTGGTTCTTGCCGTATTTCTCGAAGTTCTCGGCGACCTGTGCGGCCAGTTCGCGGGTCGGCTCGAGGATAAGGCTGCGCGGCATGAGCGCACGGCGGCGACCGCTGGCCATCACGTCGATCATCGGCAACACGAAACTGGCAGTCTTGCCGGTTCCGGTCTGCGCGATACCGATGATGTCCTTCATCATCAGGATCGGGGGAATGGCCTGCGCCTGGATCGGAGTCGGCTCGGTATAGCCTGCCTCTTCGACGGCTTTCAGCAGGTCTTCAGATAGGCCGAGATCGGCAAAACTCATGCGGTTGTCGGACGCCCCAACGATAGTGGATATAGAAAAGGCCGCTCGCAGGCAGCCTTCACCGAAGCGCGCCCTTCGCCTTTTTGCCGGTTCAAGTCAAGGAAAAGCGCCCTATTCGGGCCGCTCTGCCACCAGTTCGCTGAAGCGGTCGATCTGGCATTTCGCGCCCGAGCGACTCATGATCCGGTCACGCTTCACGCACAGCTTCCCGTCATCGCTCCGCTCGACATAGAATCCGCGGTAGAAATCGCGCGGACTGCAACCCTTCTCGAGCCGTGCCACCATCATGCTGCGATCACGCATCAGCATCAGGAGATGGTCGCCTCGATCCGAAACCCCGCGGATGCGGGCGCTATCGAGGCACTTACCCGCCTTGCGTTCCACAAGTTGTGCAGGCGGCTGCTGTGCACGGGTGGCCTCCGCCGTCAGGTTCTGGCGAGCAGGACCGGGCGCGCGTGCGGGAGAAATCCGCAGGATTACGCGGCGTTCGATCCTGACCTGCTGGGAGGCCGGCGGCGCGATCCCATCGAGGATGGGAGACCATGCCGGCGCATCGGCCGACAACGGCAAAGCGGAGACATTGCGGTCCGAGGGGCGCGACTGCTGGGCAACCGGCTCTTCTGCCGGCTCTCCAGTCACCGACAATCCGAGACCGCCAAGAGGCAGTATCAGCGCTATCGGCGCGATGAAGGCGGCAAGACTGGGCATGTCGGGTGCGAAAAGCTCCTCATGGCCGCGCGAAGGATGCACGCGACGTTCGCTTGCCGCCTATGCCCCCGCTCAATTGAATATCGGCTTAATTGGTTTGCGGGGTTTGGCAAGAGGTGGCCATTCGATGCCCGAGTGTGGCATGGGCGCAACCATGAGCGATATCGATGCCTTCGCAGAGGCTGCCCTGCAACTCCTCGGCCCGCGTGGCTTCACGCGTGATGGCGACATCGTGGAGCCTTGGCTGTCCGACTGGCGCGGCCGCTACACTGGCAGGGCGATCGGCCTCGCCTCTCCTGCCTCCACGAGCGAAACCGCCGAACTGGTGAAGCTCTGCGCCCGTCATGGCATCCCGATCGTCCCCCAGGGTGGAAACAGCGGGATGTCGGGCGGCGCGACGCCGGACGACACCGGAACGGCTATGATCCTGTCGCTTCGCCGCATGGACCGGATCCTCTCGCTGGACCCCGACGCGATGCAGGTCACCTGCGAAGCGGGAGTTGTCCTGCAGAGCCTTCACGAGGCGGCCGCAGAGCATCGCCTGCGCTTTCCTCTGACCCTTGGCGGCAAGGGATCGGCCACGATCGGCGGTCTGATTTCCACGAATGCGGGCGGCACGCAGGTCCTGCGCCACGGGACGATGCGCGCGCAGGTCCTCGGCCTCGAGGCGGTGCTGGCAGACGGCAGCGTCCTCGACACGCTCACGCCGCTGAAGAAGGACAACCGCGGGTTCGACCTCAAGCAGATGCTGATCGGTTCGGAGGGAACGCTAGGCGTGGTTACGGCAGCAACCCTCCGTCTCCTTCCTGAGATCGGCGGAAGAGCGGTGATCTGGGCGGGCCTGCCGTCGGTCCAGCAGGCACGGCGCTTGTTGCTCCATTTCGAACGGGCCGCCGGGAACAGCCTCGAAGGCTTCGAAGTCCTTCCAAAGCAATGTCTCAAGGCCGTCCTCGACTATTTGCCGGATGCCCGAGCGCCGCTTGCGGGCGAGCACGAATGGCACGCGCTGATCGAGCTCGTGTCAGGCCCTGACGGCAGCGATGACTTGCCTGACTTTGCGCAGGGCATACTCGAAAGCGCCTTCGAGGACGGCTTGCTCGACGATGCCACCATCGCCGCCAACGACAGCCAGGCCGAAGCGTTCTGGCTGTTGCGCGATTCGATATCCCCCGCCGAACGTGCGATCGGCCCGGCAATGCAGCACGATATCTCGGTTCCCGTGAGCCGCATGGCCGATTTCGTGGCTGCCGCCCTCCCCGCGGTCGAACAGCGCTTTCCCGGCAGCAGCGCGCTTGCCTTCGGGCATTTGGGTGACGGCAATGTCCATTTCCACGTGCTCGCCCCCGGCGATGCGACGCCGGGTGAGTGGGAGGATGGCGAAGGCAAGCATATCAGCGCCTTCGTTCACGACCTCGTCACCGAGTGGGGCGGATCGATCAGCGCGGAGCACGGAATCGGGCAGATGAAACGCGACGAACTGGGCCGTCTGGGCGACCCTGTTTCACTCGCGCTGATGCGAAGCGTGAAGCAGGCACTCGACCCCCGGGGACTGTTCAACCCGGGCAAGCTCCTTCCGCTTGCGCAAACCGGCGTAAAACCCTAAAGCGCGCAGCTTCTGGCGTATGGGGTCGTCTGGGTCCTTCGCCTCACCCAATCCTGCTAATTTCTAAGATTTTCGGAGAGTATTCATGGCGAGCGCGCCGCAGCAGCCCCAACTGCCCCTGTTCTTCAACGACCTGATGCCGTTGAACAGCAACGATCACAAGAACTTCCGTACGCGTTCGCTGGACAGCGCGCCGTGGCTTTCCAAGGCGCATGCCATCCCGCTGACGGTCGATGAATTCGTGCAGTCGCAGCGTCACTTCCCGATCGTGTTCTCGAGCGGCGACAATCCGCTTCCGCTCGCCCTCATGGGCCTCAACGAAGGTGTGAACACCTTTGTCGACGACGCCGGCAAGGTGACCGAGCAGATCTATCTGCCGGCCTATATCCGTCGCTATCCCTTCATGCTCGCCAAGCTCTCGCAGGATGCGGACGAGCTTTCGCTGATGTTCGACCCGAGCAGCGGCGCAGTCGGCGAGTTCGAAGACGGCGAGCGCCTGTTCGACGACGAAGGCAAGCCCACCGACGCCACCAACCGCGTTCTGGAGTTCTGCCAGCATTTCGAAGGTGCCGCGCAGCGTACGCAGGCTTTCCTGACCGAACTGAAGGACAACGGCCTGCTGATGGCCGGCGAAGTCGCCATCCAGCGCGAAGGCGTTGAACAGCCCTACATCTATCGCGGTTTCCAGATGGTCGACCAGGAAAAGCTGCGCGAACTCAGCGACGAGAAGGTGCTCGAGTGGAACAAGAACGGCATCCTTATGCTGATCCACGCGCACATTTACTCGCTCGAGCTGATGCGCACGATTTTCGCGCGCCAGACCAGCCAGGGCAAGGCTCCGCAGCCCGAAGCCGCAGCCTGATTTCTGCCGGCACCGCCGGACAGAACCTAAAAGTGGCAGAATCGCGCTCTACCGGCCGATTCTGCCACTTTTTGCATGCTTGAAAGCAAACACCATCGACACCATCTAGATCATGCCGGCGGCGCTCCCCTCATGGCCTGCCGGCAGGATGCACGAAAGTGCATCTCCTCCCTGAACCTTGGCCACCTCGTGCAAACTGCACGGGGTGGTTTTTTCGTGGGTTTTCGGACTACTCGGCCGCCTGCGCCAGCTGCTCGCCGCGACCAATCTCGACCACCTCGCCAGCCAGCCTGCAAACAAGGCCCGACAACAGCTTGGCGATCGCAGGATGCCTCGCACTAGGCGTCTCGAGGCGGGCATCGAGATAGGTGCTCCGGCACACTTCGATCTGCATCGCGTGTATCCCGCGAAGCGGCGCACCGTGACGATCGAGGACATAGCCACCTGAATAGGGGCGGTTGTGCGCGACCGCCCTGCCCTCGCCGCCAAGATGATTGAGCGCACTGGCGATCAGACGCGAATCGCAGCTTGCCCCGAAACGGTCCCCAATCACGAATTCTGCAGTCCGCTCTTCAGGATGTCTGCGGCGTAGCGGAGGCATCGAATGGAGGTCGATAAGGAGCGCCGCCCCCCAATGGTCGCGTAGCGCCTCCAGAGTACTACCCAAGGCCTGGTGGTAGGGCCGGTGAACTGTCTCGATCCGCTCGTCTAGATCCGCCCTTTCCAGCTTGCGCTTCCATATCTCGCCAAGCCCGGGCAGCCGGCGCGGAACCAGCCCCAGACCGCTGCGTGCTCGCCGGTTTGCAAGCGAGTGGCGCATGCGGACGGCCTTCTTTCCCTGAACCATCGTCCAGTCGACGTCGTCAGGCGCACGGTTAAGATCGATGACCGCGCGCGGCGTATTCGCCACAAGAAGAGAAGCACCCGTCTCTTTCGCGATATCATGAGCGAGCCCGTCGACATGGCGATCTTCGAGACGGGTGAGGCAATTTGGGTCGCGGAGGTTGGCGAGAATTTCGTCCGAGTAGTCCCGCCCCCCGTGAGGTGCGGCTATCAGCACCGGTACTGCCGGAGAATCGGTAACTGATAGGCTGAAACTCGAATTCGGCATTTTGCCCCAATCTCGTTGGAATAAGCCACGAATCGGCGCAAGAGCGCCAGATTTTCCCCTGCCTTGCCCGGAATGCTGCCGCCTCAAATTCTCCGTGTCAAAGAAAGTGGTCTCGATTAGGGACATTGGTGAACGGAACGGAAGATTTGTTAAGTCATTTCAGCTATGGACGCCCGTATGAGTGAGCTGCACCAGAAACGAATCCTGCTGGCCGAAGACGACGAGGCCATGCGCACCTACCTCGAGCGCGCGCTCGAGAATGCCGGTTATTCGGTCGACGCCGTCGATCGCGGTACAGCCGCCCTCCCGCTGCTCGAGGACGAGCGTTACGATCTCCTGCTTTCCGACATCGTGATGCCGGAAATGGACGGAATCGAACTGGCGCAGCGTTGCAACGAGATCAGCCCGGCGACGAAGGTTATGTTCATTACCGGCTTTGCCGCAGTCACTCTCAAGGCGAGCCGCGAGCAGCCGAACGCCAAGGTTCTTTCCAAGCCGTTCCACCTTCGCGACCTCGTTCTGGAGGTCGAAAGGGTGCTGGAAGACAAGGTCAGCGCGCAGCTCTGACGAATTCCGCAAGATTGCCTCTTGCGCGCCTTTCGTGCCCTCGCTAAAGGGCGCGCCTGCCGCACAAAACGGCTTGTTCGATAGCGTGGGCGTATAGCTCAGTGGTAGAGCACTATGTTGACATCGTAGGGGTCCCAAGTTCGAACCTTGGTACGCCCACCATCGAACGAAAAACCCGCCTCTCCGGCGGGTTTTTTTGTAACTGACATCGATGTGAAGCCCGTCCGACTTGCGTCAGGAGGGCTTGCCCCAGGGCAGCTCCCGTCCGAGCAGAGCCTCTAGCCTGCGCGTGTCCTCGGAGAAGATGCTGGCATATTTGGCGCGGTCCTCGGCGCTCAGCACCATTCGCTCGCCAGTGTTCATTTCCTGCAGCTTGCGCTTAACGGCCGCGCCAATACCGCGCGGGACGACTTTCTTGGCGAAGGTCGCCAGCGGGCTGGCGTCCAAGGCCCGGGCGACCAGTCGCGACTTGGGCAGTCCGGAGCGATTGAATTCACCTTCCAGGTCGAGATCTGATCTTGGAGCCACACCGATGAACTCCTGGATCGACATGACCGTACCAAGCGTATCCTCGCGCATCTCGCTTGCGAGGATCACCTTCACGTTGTCGCGTCCGAAAGTGTCGAAATAGCGTTCGACCGAATCCGCGCTCATGGCAGAACGGCGGTAGAGCCACATGTCGCCCCACCCCTGCGCAAACCGGCTGTCCTCGGCTGCCAAGGCCGCTTCGAAATCGAGATCCTCGCGCGCGGCGCGGCGCAAATGCATGTACTGCGAATACATGCGGTCCACCGGGTCGCGCAGCATGATGATGATGCGGACATCGCCGAGCAGATCCTTGATCCGCGAAGGTGCCGAGGGCGAATTCAGGTAGGACGGCGAAATGTCGCCGCTGATCGCGTTGTCGGGGACCGCGGAGAACAGAGCGCGATACTCTTCCTCGCTGCGGATGATGTCCTCGAGCACGTAACGCATGCCCGGGCCATTGGGCCTCTCCAGCAGGTCTTCCGACGAGAAGAAGTGCAGTTCCTTCTGCTCGGTCAGGAAGATGTCGGGATGGCCCTTGAGATAGTGATAGAGCGAGGTGGTCCCGCACTTTGCTGCTCCGACACATACGAAGCCGGGCAGTTTCGTTCCGCTCATTGTTTTCTCATCGTTCCTGTCTTGCGCGCTCGGCGCTTCGATACTTCTAATGGCCGGCGGTAGTCAGCCCGCAGACCTGGCTTTCCAGGTCATGTATTTCATCCGCAGCATGGCATGCATGGCCAGCCGCGAGATCGGCCGGTCGCGATAGGTCTTGTCGATGAACACGCGAAGACCGTCGAATTTGAGATCCACGACCTTGCGCGATGCCTTCACGCTCTTGCCCCAACCGAACTCGTGGATCACCGGTGTGACATTTGCTTTCTTGACCTTCCAGCCATTCCGCGATGCGCGCAGACACAGCTCCTCGTCCTCGCCGTACATGAAGATGTCCGGATCGAAGGCATGGCCGGCTTCTTCGATGGCGGCATCGCGGATGATCATGGCGGCGCCGCACACCCAGTCGACGTCCTCTGCAGGAGGTTGCTCTATGTCCGTGCTTCCACCCTCAGCATGGGTCGCGACGAAGGTGCGACCAAGACGGTGCTTGCCAAGCACGCGCGCAGCCAAACCCTCGGGGTTACCCTCCACCAACTTCTTCACCAGAGCACCGATACCCAGACCCTGCAGGGCCCACTTCAGCGGTGTGCTGGCCGAATATGCGGAGGTTTGAGGGCTGAAATCGGGAAACACCAGCGGCAGTCCCACAATACCCAGCTTCGGATCGGCATCGAACAGGTCGATTGCTGGATCGAGGACATTCGCCTGCAGGTAGGCATCGGCGTTGTGGCAATAATAGAACCGCGCCGGCGCGTGCTCGAAGCCGGCATTGTTGCCCCGCCCGAAGCCCACATTCTCCGGCAGGCAAACCAGCTCCACCTGAGGGAATTCGGCGCGCACGATGCTCGCAGTCTCATCTGAGGACGCATTGTCGACCACGACGATACGATGCGAGCGGCGAGGCCGGTTTTCCAGCACGCTGGTCAGGCACCGCCGGATGAACTCCTGCGAGTTGTAGGTGACGATGACTATGGAAATGTCCGTCTTCACCGGGCGTCCTCGCGCGATAGCCTCGCCCGGGTGACGAGTGCGGTGAGCCAGGCGGCGAGAATGTAGAACAGCGGGTGTAGTGTGAAGATCGACAGGACAGCCATGAAGCCCGCACCGAAGAGGCAACCGAGCCAGAGGCCGATTGCAAGGCTGTCCATGCCCTGAGCGGCGAGACGTGCCCGCGTGATCCCCTTCAACAGTACGTCCTTCCCCTGAGCAAGGATTGCCGCGATTAGCGCAAGGAAGGCAAAGAAGGTGGTGAAACCGGAGCTGAGGAGCACCGACAGGAACCAGTTGTCCACCGTCGAGAGGTTCTCGCGCCAGAGCCGCATCGCCCCGACACCGCCTCGCATACCGTCCGTGATGGCTGCAATGGCTCCCGGTCCCGGACCATAGCCAAACCATGGCTTGGCCTGGATCCCGATCATCCCGTTCCTGATCTGCGCCGAACGCACCCCGGATTCGAACAGGCTGGTTCCCGATATCTGCTGGGCGACATAGATTGCCAGGCCGATTGCGATCGGGCCTAACAGCAGGGCAACACCACGCGATGTGAAGGTCGTCGCTCCGGTATTGAACCGGATCGGCCGCAGCATCGACCAGATTCCGAGCTCCAGGACCATCAGGACCACGAGTGTTCGCGACCCGGTCGAAAGGCCCATCAAGATCAGCGCCAGTACCGCCGCGACCCGGACAAAAGGACGAAGTCCCACGCTGGAGAAGAGCAGCACCGGCAGGATCATCACAACCATGTGGGCAAGCGTGAGCGGATGCTCGAAGGTCCCTTTGACGCGCAGCAGCCCGCTTCGAACGATCGCTTGGTTGTTGATGGCCGTACCCGCTCCTTCCGGGGCGAGCGAAGTGAGGAAGTTCTGTCCGAAGGCCAGTTCAACCAGAACGATCAGTAAGATGAAAAAGATCGACAGTGCAAAGATCACCCCGATCTGACGCCGCAAATCGAAATGCAGGAAGAGCGAGAAGAAAACCAGGAACACGAAGAGCTGCGAAGCGATCTCGTTGACAACGAACAGCACCGAAACCGGAAAGGGCGAGAAGAGCGCCGAGATGAAACGGAGCATGAAATACGCCGTCAAAGTGACCGCTACGAGCGCTCTTTGCCGAAGCAGTACATTCGATCCTCGGAAGAACATTTGCGCACTGCCGCGATCGATCAGCGAGGCCGCCAACAACACCAGCAGGAACCTTTCTGCATTCAGCTGTGCATTGGGCGCCAGTTCCGGCCCGATGTAGAAGGGCACCACCAGCAGCGCAGCCAGGAATATGAGGGCGATTCTGGTCATCAGCCGATAGAATTCCGGACACCTTGCAGGGCCAGCTCGCTCCGGCACAATTCGTGCGATGAAAGCTTGAGAATTACGTTCACTGTCCCTGCCCTGACCCGATTGGCGAAGCCTTTGCGGACCTCGCGATAACGAGCGATGAGATAGTGAAGCTGCTGGCCCAGACGAAGGCCGAGACAGCAATAGCCATCGCTCCTCCGACGAAGCCATATCGCGGAGCAAGGTAGAAACAAAGCGCGAGGAACACCGCAATGTTGCCGCAGTTCAGCATAAAGCGGACGGTCTGGCGCCCAGCGGCAACAATCCAGATCGAAGGGCCGAGCAACCAGAGCCTGAACAGGATCGCCAGGGACAGCCAGAATGCCATCGCCTTGGTCCCCTCGAAACCGTCTCCGTAAAGGATGTCGACCGCCAGCGGGAATGCAAAGTAGAACACCAGCGATATAACCATTCCGAGGGCAGTCGTGCTGGCAGCGATCGTCAGGAGGCTCTTGAGGTCGAGGCCTGCCTTGCGCTCCTTGGCGCTGAGAATGGGGAGGAACACGTTGTTGGTGATCTGGTTCACGGCCAGTGCGACCAGCAGGAGCTTTTGCCCTGCCTGATACAGGCCCAGTCCCGCGTTTGAGACAAACAGTGACAGGACCAGGACATCGACGAAGCCGAAGGAGCGTGTGACCCAGATATCCGCCGCGTAGCTTATCCCACCGCGCACTTCACCGATCACATGCGATGCCGAACTCGCCTCTGAGACAATTCGGCTTCTTGCCCGGAATGCACGCCAGCTGAGAGTGAAATAGATAGCTCCAAGGACGATGAAGAGCGCGAAGTATGCCAGCGGCTGATCGTTCTCCGAAAGATAGAGAAGCACCGCAAGCGCTGCGGCCGTCCCGTTCGCCGCGAGCAGGTTCGTACTGTCGACCTTGTGCTCACCCATGGCGCGCAAGCATGAGCCGAAGAATGCTCCGAAACTGACAAGCACAATGCCGGTCCAGATGACACCCATCAGGGCTAGCTCGATCCCCATCACCAGGCAAACGACGAGGTTGATGAGGCTCGCAAGGATCAACAGGGCGAATTTCGTCTTGAGCACCCGTGAAGGGAGTCCACCGAACTTCTCGGTATAGACGTAAAAGTCCTTCAGGAAGCGCTGCGGATAGCCGAAGTCGACCACCAGCCCCAAGACGCTGGCGGTTGCATAGATCACCGCGAAGCGGCCGAAGTCTGCCGCACCGAATGCCCGTGCGATGATCAGGAAGATGAACGCATTGCCCAGCAGCGAAGCGAAGAGGCCTGCACCGCTGCTGAAGAACTTTCCAAGGTGAAGATGGCGCGTCAACGGGATGTTCCGAGGTGGCTTTTCAGACAGGCACGACTGTCGAGGAGAGCTTGTCGTCAAGCCGCTGCGCCAGCTCGCCGTTGAGATCAAGGGCAAGTGTCACCTCATCCTCATCGAGCAAGGTCTTCCAGTAGTCCGTGATGCTCTTCGCGTCGCGATTAGCGATGTGCGCCTTCTGCGGCAGCGGCTCCTGCGATGGGACAGTCATCTCGGACTCGGCCTTTTCGAGGGCAACCGGAAGTCCGGTAATCCGGTGAAGCCTTTCGCTGACCTCGTCGGCGCTGAATAGCAGGTCGTCGTTTCTCACCACATGCACCGGTTCACCATCGTCGAGCCAACGTAGGAGCGCTAGGTTCAAGAGATGCCACATCAACGCACCGGTTTCAGTGGGCGTTGAGGCATCCTGGCAGCGGATGAGCAATCCCGGGTCGATATCGTATCCCGCTTCGCCCATTCGTTTCGACAGGTCACCCACTGGGGCAAGCCAGTCCATGCGCTTGAAGCTGCCCACGAGACTGAGATGGTTCCTCACAGTCACGATGACCGGCATTCCTCGCCGAGCAAGATGCGGGGCACAGAAAAACGCGAACGGATCCTTCCAGATCAGATGCGTCACCAGGGGCACGAAATTGGCCCCTGCCATGCTCATATTGGTGCGATTGAGGTAGGGATTCCGCTGCTTCAAGAGCGACTTACGCAGCCGGAGCCGACCGGTCTCTATCCGCTCGACCAGGTCATCGAGCGCTGCTTTGGAAAAGCCCCCTGCACCCGGAACTTCGAACTGGTTTCTTATCGCCTTGTCACCGACGAAAGCATTCATCGGCTCGTAAATCTCGCGATGCCGCCACGAGGTACGCAGGGCATTGCCGACAACGGTTGTGCCCGAGCGCGGAGCTCCCGTGACTAGGACGATCTGGCGCTTGCTCACCGGACGAGCAGCCGCTGGAGATAGGCGCCATAGTCGGTCTTGCCGAAGAGTTTCGCACGCTCGCGAAGCTGAACTTCGTCGATCCAACCGTTGTCGAAAGCGATCTCTTCGGGACTACCGACCAGCATGCCCTGCCGCAGCGAGAGCGTACGCACGAAATTTCCGGCATCGAGCAGCGAACCGTGCGTGCCCGTGTCGAGCCATGCGAAACCGCGTCCCATTGTCTCGACCGAGAGAGTACCCTCGCCAAGATAGGTTTCGAGCAGCGAGGTGATCTCGAGTTCACCGCGCGCGGAGGGCTTGATTTCCTTGGCACGCCTCGGCGCATCACCGTCGAGGAAATAGAGGCCGGTGACCGCATAGTTCGACGGCGGGTCGGAAGGTTTTTCGATAATCTGGTTCGCCTGCCCGTTCGCGTCGAAACCGACAACGCCGTAATGCTGGGGTTCTGCCACATGGTAGCCGAAGACCGTGCCTCCATCGGCGCGTTCGTCGGCAGACTTGAGCATCTTGGGGAGGTCGTGACCGAAGAAGATGTTGTCGCCCAGGACCATGACCGACGGAGCACCATCGAGGAAATCCTCGGCGAGCAGATAGGCCTGCGCCAGCCCGTCGGGCGAAGGTTGTTCGATATACTCGAAACTCATCCCCCACTGCGAGCCGTCGCCCAGCAGCCGGCGGAACTGCGCCTGGTCTTCCGGCGTGGTAATGATCGCCACTTCCCTGACGCCTGCCAGCATGACGATTGACAGCGGATAGAAGATCATGGGCTTGTCGTAGATCGGCATGAGCTGCTTTGAGACGGCCATGGTCAACGGATAGAGCCGCGTGCCCGAACCGCCTGCCAGGATGATGCCCTTGCGCTGGGTCATGATGCTGCGAATTCCTCGATTATCGGTTTCAGGTAGAGCCGCCAGTCGGGCCGTTCCAGGCCAAGGCGCTCGAGGCTGGAGCAATCCAGCCTGCTGTTCAATGGACGTTTCGCCGGCGTTGGGAACTCGGCGCTCGGAATGTCGGCAACCTCTACATCCATCCCGGCCTGCGCGAAAATCTCGCGCGCGAAGTCTGCCCAGCTTACATCCGGCGCTCCGGAGAGATGGTAGGTGCCGCAAAGGGCCTTGTCCGCAGTAATCGCCGCAAGCGAACGTACGCAGGCTTCTGCGATGGCCGCAGCAGGTGTCGGGCCGCCGATCTGGTCCGCGACTATCCGGAGGCTGTCGCGCTCGCTCCCCAACCGCAACATCGTCTTCACGAAGTTGTTGCCGTGGGGTGAGAACACCCAGCTCGTGCGGATGATGGCATGACCGGCGCCGCTCGCGCGAACGGCGGCCTCGCCCGCCGCCTTGGTCCGGCCGTATGCATTGGGAGGAGCGATCTCATCGCCCGGCTGGTGAAAATGATCCCCCTCGCCTGCGAAGACATAGTCGGTGGAGATATGGATCAGCGGGATCCCGGCTTCGGCGCAGGCGGCAGCGATAGCGCCCGGCGCTTCTCCGTTCACGAGCGAGGCGAGTTCTTCCTCGTCCTCAGCCTTGTCGACTGCGGTGTAGGCGGCGGCATTGATGACGCCGGCGGGTTTCAGCTTTCGAACAAGTGCAGCGCATTCATCGGGACGCGACAGGTCCGCTTCGCTACGGGCAGCGAAATGTGCATCGGGCAGCATCGGTGCGAGCTCGCGTGCAACCTGACCTGTTTTGCCGAAGACGAGAATCATGCCTTGGTGCCGAGCCTTTCGCCCACACCCTTGCGGTCCAGAAGCGCCTGCCACCAGACCTCGTTGTCGAGATACCAGCGAACCGTACGCTCCAGGCCTTCCTCGACCGTCACCGAGGGGCGCCAGCCAAGTTCGTCACGAATACGGCTCGGGTCGATCGCATAGCGCTGGTCGTGTCCCGGACGGTCGGCAACGAACTCGATCTGGTCGAGATAGGAGCCATCCGCCTTGGGCCGGACCTCATCGAGAATGGTGAGCAGCGTGCGGACGAGCTCGAGGTTGGTGCGCTCGTTCTCGCCGCCGATATTGTAGCTGCGACCGATCTTCCCTTCCTGCACCACCAATAGGAGGGCGTCGGCGTGGTCTTCAACGAAGAGCCAGTCACGTACGTTGTCACCCTTGCCGTAGATCGGGATGGGCTTGCCTGACAGCGCGTTGATGATGACGACAGGGACCAGTTTCTCCGGGAAGTGGAAAGGCCCGTAGTTGTTCGAGCAATTGGTGATGACGACGGGGAGGCCATAGGTCTCGTGCCATGCGCGTACGAGGTGGTCAGCCGACGCCTTGCTCGCAGAATAGGGCGAGCGAGGATCATAGGCCGTCGTCTCGGTGAACAGGCCCTCTTCGCCAAGCGAGCCGTAGACCTCGTCGGTCGAGATGTGATGGAACCGGAAGCTTTCCGGCTTGCCCGCATCGATCCAGTATCCGCGTGCAGCCTCCAGCATGTTGAAGGTACCGGTGATATTGGTTTCGATGAAGTCGCTCGGCCCGTCGATCGAACGGTCGACGTGGCTCTCTGCCGCAAGATGCATGACCGCATCGGGCGCGTACTCGCGAAACACCTCGTCGAGCTTGGCACGATCGCGGATGTCGGCGTGAACGAAGTGATAGCGCGGATTGTCCGCCACCGCGGCGACGTTTTCCTGGCAGGCCGCATAGGTAAGCGCGTCGAGGTTGATGACCTCGTGACCGCGCGCGATCGCCAGCCTGACCACTGCAGACCCGATGAACCCGCTCCCTCCCGTAACCAGAATTTTCACGGTTCAGTCCTCGTATTTGAAAGGGGTTTCGAATTCGGCGAAGGGGATGGCGGCCCGGTCCTTGTCGGAAAGGGTCGGTTCCAGATCGCCCATCGGCCAATCGATGCCGACACTGTCCCAGCGGACCGCGCCATCGCACTCGGGCGCGTAGTGATCGGTGCACTTGTAGATGATTTCGCTATCGGGCTCCAAGGTCGCAAACCCGTGGAGGAAACCCACAGGAACCCATAGTTGCCTGCCATTTTCATAGCTCAGCTCCGTGCCGAACCACTTTCCGTAGGTTGGCGAGCCCTTGCGTACATCCACTGCCACATCGAAAATACTGCCCCGGCCGCAGCGGACCAGCTTGCCCTGTGCGTGCGGAGGGGACTGGTAGTGCAGCCCGCGTACCGTGCCGGCATCAACCGACATCGAATGGTTATCCTGCACGAAAGCAGGCAGTTCGAGTCCTGCATTGCACAAAGTCTTCGCATTCCAGCTCTCGCTGAAAAACCCGCGCGCATCGCCGTGGCGAGGCGGGGTGATCTGGAAAACTCCGGGAAGAGGAGTTGCTTCAATCATCAGCCGTCCAATTTCAGAATTCGAGAACAAGAAGCTCCGGCGAACATCCGGATCAGTGCGCGCGTCTAGGTTATAGCTTGGTCAGTTTCAAATCCGCCACGCGCCCCCGCCTTGCGTTCAGGGCTATGAATTGCATGGGGCATCCCTCGGGCACGATGAATTCGTAGACACCCGCTTCGTCCGATTGATCGGGAAGAAATGGGCCACTGTCCCTGTTTCCGCATCGCATGATGAGGCTTGTCTCCCCCGTCTCGCGTGAAACGGAGGGGCGCTGGTCGTCCGATTGCAGGCGGAAACGGTGCCTACCCGGCTCGAGGAGTGCAAACCGGGAAGCAACGAGACGGGCTGCCGGCGAGCGGTTGACCACGGTCACTGCATCATCATCCCGCCCCGGGCGCGTCGAAACGCCGCGACCGCGCTGGAATTGCCATGCGAAGGGCCCCGCTTCCTCATCGCTGTAGACGAAACCATAATCGTTGATCTCGGCTAGTGTACCGCAACCGGCGGTCCAGCTTTCCAGAGCGAGGTCCGCTTCGCCTTGAATAAGCAGGTGACGCCCGATGCGGGAGACCTCTTCGCAAGGAACTTGGTAGTCGAGTTCGCTCGCATGGATAATCGCGCGCGCCGCATCCGGCGCAAGGGTGCGATCGCGCTCCACCAGCTGCGTCATCTGGAACGAAAGCCGCGGGCTATCGGCAAATCTTGCGGCGAATTCCTGACGCGCGCTCTCGACTTCGAGCACCTGGCGCGCAGCAGCGATCTGGATTTCCCACTCGTCGCGGCCACGCATCAGCGCCTCGAGCCGCTGTGCCGCAGCCGCGCCATTGTCGTTCGCGACAGCTGAAGCCAGCACCATGATCTGTGTGTAGCGATCCCGCCAGCCACGCTGCGCTGCCAGTGTAAGGGCTGCACCACCCTCCTCCGGACGGTCGTTCTCGACAAGGTAGTATGCCCGCAGGCTGAGGTGCGAAGACGGGACCGGTCGATGCCGCAGGAGCGAGGTCGTGGCGAGATCGGCCAGCTCGGGATTGCTCGTCGCAAATTGTTGCGCGCGCTCACGATCCGCCTCGCCGCCAAGCCCCATCGGGACATAGGCAGTAAGCGCCGGACGCTCGGCGGACGCCCGGTCCAGCTGGAACAGGCCGATTATTCCGCCAAGCAGCAGGAACAGGCCGATCCGTACAAGCAAGCTGGCTGTCCGGCCTTGCACGATATCAATCCTTCTTCGTGCTTTCGTACGTGTAGTAATCGGCCGCATAGTACTCGTATTCGCCGCCCAGCTTGCGGGCATCGAACTTGGTGAGAACCGCGCCGATCAGATTGGTCTTCACGAGCGAGAGCCTGCGCAGCGATGCCTTGATCGCGCCGCGATTGGCGCTCGAGGAATCGATCACCATCAAGAGCGCATCGACATGGGCCGCGAGCGTTGTCGCATCGGCAAGCCCAAGGACCGGCGGCGCGTCAAAGACGATGCAATCGTACTTGCCGCGCATTTCCTCCAGCAGCTGGTCGAAACGCTCCGACACGAACAACGCAGCCGGGTTCGGCGGGATAGGCAGTGCCGTCATGTAGTGCAGGTTCGGTTCGCCCGAAGGGAAGACCACGTTCTCGAAGCGGTTCTCGCCTGCAAGGATGGTGGTGAAGCCTTCGCGCTCGAGATCGCCGGTCCGCTTGTGCAGCGTGGGACGGCGCAAGTCGGCATCGATAAGCAGCGTCGAACGGCCAAGCTCGGCAATTCCGCGAGCCAGTTCGTGCGACGTCGTGGTCTTGCCCTCGCCAGGTTGCGAGCTGGTGATCGCAATGGTTTCGGGAATTCCGTTCGCGCTGCTGTACCGGATGTTGGTGAGCAGGGAACGATAGGCCTCGCTCATCGGGGACTTGGGATCCTCGAGCTCTTCCTCCGGAGTTTCCTCGATGGTCTTGGGCACCAGTCCCAGCAGCGAGACGCCCAGCTTGCGCTCGACATCGTCGGGCGAGCGGATCACGTCGTCGAAGTGGTCGCGCAGGAACACGAAGCCCGAAGCCGCCACCACGCCGCCCAACAATGCGATGATCATGTTGATCAGCGGATTGGGATAGCTCGGCTCGCGCGGCGTCTCGGCAAGGTCGACCAACGAAACGTTGTTGGAAGAAGCACCGGCAGTCGCGTTCAACTCGTTGAAGCGCGTGAGCAGCGTGTTGTAGAGCGCGCGGTCGGTTTCGGCGACGCGCTTCAACACGTTGTACTGGACACCGCGATCCTGTTCGTCGAGCGCGGCCGAACGCAGGCTGTCGACCTGGCCGGAGATCACGTTTTCCTGTTCGAGCGCGGATTCGTACTGGAGCTCGACCGAGCTCTTGATCGACCGTGCCACTGCGTCGATCTGCGCGTCGATCTCGGCGACGCGGGCTTCCAGCGCCTTCACGTTGGGGTGATCTTCGAGGTGACGCGAACGTTCAGCGGCGAGAGCCGACTCTGCTTGGCTCTTTTCCGCCAGAAGCGATTGTACTGCATTGTTCTGCAGAACCTGCGGAATCGCCATGAGCGGCTGGTTCGAAATGCTCTCCCAGCTCTGCTGCGCGGCGATCCTGCGCGCCGTCGCGAGGCTCGCAGCCTCGTTGATCTGCTGCAACGCATCGTTGGTGATGGAGAGCGTCGTCTCCTGGTCCGCGTTCTGACCCTGCCCGGTGACACGGATCAGGCCGGCGGCGCGCGAATACTGGTTCAGGTCGCGCTCGCTCTGCTCGAGCTTGGCGCGCGCATCGGCGAGCTGTTGGCCGAGATAGTCACGCGCATAGGCCGAACTGTCGAACTTGCGGGACAGATTGCTGGCGATGTAGCTCTCTGCCATTGCATTCGAGATCGTGGCGGCCAGCTGGGGATCCGCGCTCCTGAAGGACACCGAGATGATGCGGCTGTCGAGCGGAAGCGTCACGTTCAGATTTTCCTGGAGGATGTCGATTGCGACTTCCTCGCGGAATTCAGGAAGTGCCCGCTCGGCATTCACGCCTTCGGGAAGATCGCCCTCCGAGGGGAGTTCGGCGCCCTGCGATGCGAAGAACTCTTCGCTTTCAGACAGGTTCTCCTGCTCGACGACCCGCCGCGCCAGCGATCGGCTGCGGATGATGTCGATCTGCGTTTGCAGGAAGCGGTCTGCATCCTGGTAGGCAGCCGTGGGGAGCGTCTCGGCGCCCTCGATAATCTGTTCCGATTCAAGCTCGACGAGCACGCGCGACGTCGCGACATATTGCGGCACGACAAGAACAGTGAACAAAGCACCGGCCACAAGCGCGCCGCCAACAATCAGGCAGACCCACAGCAGGTTACGACGGAATGCCGAAATGATCGCGCGCAGATCGACATCCATCGAAGTCGCATCACCCTGCCCCATGGCAGAGTCCGACCGGGTCTTGGCATCGACATCGGCGAGCGCCGGCGATTGGGAAAGAATGTTCACGTCAGAACCTTGTGAAGAGGTTTAGGATCGGCGCTGCACGAAGGAAGTCCTGATAGACTCCGCGCACTGCAGAATAGCCGACCACGATGCGGTCCCCCCCGAGAACTTCGGGATCGTCCGCACGACCTTCGCGGATGTGCTTGAGATTGAAAACGGCGCCGTAACGTTCGCCGTCGATCTCACGGAAAATGATGACTTCATCGTCGACCGCGGTGTTGGTGATGCCTTGCGCTCTCGCAATCGATTCAAGGAGCGAGGAAGTGCCGGCGATCTCGTAGACGCCCGGCGCCGCGACCATGCCGTCGACCGTGACGCGCTGCGCCGCCGATGATACGACGCCGACGACAACCTGCGGGTCGCGGATATAGCGCGATCCGAGGCCAGCCTCGAGCTCGCGGCTGAGTTCGATCGGGGTCTTGCCCTCGGCAACCACCTCACCGACGAAAGGAAAGTTCAGCGTGCCGGCAGAGTTCACCGAGATCTGGTCGAAGGTGAGTTCGGGTTCCTGGAAGACGCGGACCGAAAGAACGTCGAGCACGCCGATGCGGTATTCGCTCACCTCTTCGCGGTCGCCTGCAGCAGGCATGACACGATAGGCGTCCTCGCCCCTCGGCAAATCGGCGGACGGCGAGAAGCATCCGGCCAGAAACAAGGGTGCGCCAAGAACGCACAGTTTCAGAAATTTAAGTCGCATTACGATCCCTCTTCGCGGGCTCCCTGCCAACCATCACAGCTATGAGCAAGCCCGCAATGCAAAGCATTGCCTGATTTCTGAGGGGGTAATCGATCAAAGATTGCGCAGCGATGCACAGGAAGCCGATTGCTGCAGCCTGCACCACCGGCCAGTGCTTGTTATTGCGCGCTGCAAAAACCTTGATCGCGAGCCAAAGGCCCCATGCCGCAACGAGGAGGAGCCCGAAAATGCCGGCTTCGATCGCAATCTCCATATAGTCGTTATGGGCACGGCCAGCCTGCCCGGCCAATACGTATTCAAGGGATTCGTCGACGGGGAACACATCCCTGAAAGTGCCCAGACCGCTTCCGAAAGGGAAGAATCGCTCGATGGATACGAGACTGTCCGTCCAGATTTCGGGTCGATGATCCTCCAGAGTGGCAAATCGCGAAGCTGTCGCGCCCAACCTGCTGTTCTGTGTGAATAGCAACGCCATCCCGCCGAGCGAGACGACAGCCGCGGCTGCGACTGCCATTCGGACCTTGCCACCGAAGCGGGCTAGCTTGTTCCAACCGATCCAGCCCGCAAGCGCCAACGGCAACAGCAGCAGTGCGGTCGACGAACGCGAGTTGGTGAGAACAGCGCCAAGGGCGAAGATCGCGCCGCTACCCCAGAAGAATGGCCGCAAGGCTGGGGTCGCGAGCGATGAACGCGCCGCACCGATAGCTGCACACAGGGCGATCACGAAAAACAGCCCGCTGGAGTTATGATTGGCGAAGAACCCGTAGAGCCGGCCCCCATCGCGTACGGGATAGGGATTGAGTGCATTCTGCGGCGCGAACAATTGGAGCGCTCCGAATGCGAAATTGAGCCAGCCAAGCACGACGATAAGAAGAAGCGCCGCCTCGGCAGCCCCTTCCTTGCCCCATGGATAGAGAAGCAGGATGGCAAGAACCGGCACCAACGACGCCATGGCGACCAAGGTTCGCCCGTAATCGACGCTCAGCGGAAACCACGCAGCCGATTGCCCGATAAGTTCGAGGCTTTCAGCGACCAGGTCCCTGCCCGGAAGCGCTTGCCACAACGCAGGAGGGAGCGGGACGATCTGCAGAAGCGGGAGAAGGAACGAGCAGACAACCAGAAGGCGAAGGCCGCGAGGCATATCGCCAAGGCTCTTTCGGAAGTGCGGGATTGCAAAAGCCATCGCGCCAAGCGCGGCGATCTGCACGAGCAGGTTCGCAAGGGCATAGCGACTACCCCCGCCTCCCATCACGAACGCAAAGAACGCGAGGGCCAGCAACACCACCCCAAGCTGCCCTGGCGCTTGCCTTAGGTTCAGCAGCTCAGCGTCGGCGCTCTTGCGCTTGTGACTGCGACTGCGTCCAGCGGAATACCCCATCTACCGTCTTTCCCACAAACGCATGGCACAATAGAAAAATCCCGCCGATCATCAAGGATCGGCGGGACTTTAAATCTAGCAGTCGAGTGTCTTACGAACCCGGCGACAGATCGTCGTCGTCGTCGTCGACAGCTGCGATGATACCGATGATCACAGCGACAGCTGCGATGATTGCAACGATGGTAGCGGTGCCGCCAGCTTCGCTACGGCTCTCAGCGCCTTCCGAAGCGCGGCTGACTGCCGACATCTTCACCGGCTGAACCGAAACGACTTCGGCGTCAGCAGCGCGGGTACCTGCGTTGGCAACCATCGGGGTGGCGACCATTGCCATTGCACCGGCACCGGCCATGATACGTCCGAGCGTCTTCTTGATCATAAGGTACTCCTAGTAATTATTATTCTGAGAACTCTGAGTGGTGGCTAGCAACATCTCTTGAACCACGCAACCACGAAAAGCCTAACAAAAAGCATCAGTTGTTCGCTATATCGCTGATTAGACACAGTTCATCCAGATCAGCGAAATGTTGTTGCACAGAAGCAACAGCTCGCATTCGTATTCTAAAAGGCATTCTCGTGCAGCATCACCCTCGCGGTCGCCAACACGATCTTAATGTCTGTGACCAGTGACCAGTTCCCAATATATTCCAGATCGGCATTTAGCCGTGATTTCAAATGGCTCTCGCTCTCGGTGGCGCCGCGGTGGCCGCGAACTTGGGCAAGGCCAGTGAGGCCCGGCTTGAGCGAATGGCGCTGCCAGTATTTGTCGTCGACTTCCCAGAACAGCTTCTTTTCCGCGAGCGAACCAAGGGCGTGCGGCCGTGGCCCGACAATGCTCATTTCGTTGCGCAGCACATTGAAAAGCTGGGGCAACTCATCAATCGAAGTCTTGCGAATGAAGCGCCCTATACGCGTTACGCGATCGTCCGACCTCGACGTCGACCTTGCACCGTCGTGATCAAGTCCGTCGATCCGCATCGAGCGGAACTTGAACATCCTGAAAATGCAATTGCCTCTTCCCATTCTCGGCTGAACGAAGAGAACCGGTCCGCCGTCCTCGAGCTTGATCAGGATCGCAGTGATGATCATCACCGGGCTCAGCAGGACGAGTGCAGCGGTACAAACGACCACGTCGAAAGCACGCTTCAAAAGGCGTGAACGCAGACTGAGGGGCCCCGTCGACACGACCAGGAAGGACTGCCCATCCTCGCGATTGAGCGAGATTGCGCCCAGCTCCTGTATCACTTCCGAGATGACTTCGCCGCGCACGCCAGCCGCACGCAGGATCTCGGCCCAGTAAGCGCGGCGATCGGCCGTACAGCTCACGATGACACGGTCCATACCCCTGATCACGCGCCCGATCTCGTCGAGGCTGGAGGGATCGGAACGGGCCCCCTCGATGTTCATCGTCCCCGTGTTGATGGTGACGGTACGCTTCGCATTCACAGGCGGGCCACCATCGAGAATGACGAGCGTGGAAACGACGCTCTCGCCGTAAACGCGGCGCAGGAGCTTGTGCAGCGCCGCCCTTGTCATCGCCATCATCGCGAAACCGAAGATCAGTGCCAGCGAAAGCATGACGCGCGAGAATGCCTGAGCCGCCTTTGCATAGAAGATCATCACCATGCACAGGATAGCGGATATCGCGAGGGCTGCGCCCAGCCGGGTGATCGAATAGCGAAAGTCGTCCAGTGACCTGAGCGAATAGCACCTCTGGTAGAAGGCGATCGCTGCGAATACCGGTATGAAGGCATAGGCCATGTTGAGGGCGAAAGGCATCGGCCAGACCCCCCGGTAGATACCCCCTGCCAGCACGAACGCGGCCAGCAGAGCCGCCATATCGGTGACGAAGAGCAGCAGGTAGAGCTGGAGGCGACGTTGCTCCATAATCGGCCGGGAACCGGACTTCTGCTCTGTTTCCATTAACATTCTATACGATCCAACTTCTTGGAATATCGAAAACTTTTCCAGAGTTCGGAGCTTTGCGAGCGACCGCGTTCCCCATGGAACCAAGCCCCGCCCTTACTCCCAAAGGGGCGAAAATAACAAGCCTGCACTTGGTCGACCTTGTCCCAGCGGGTGTCTCTGCTAAAGCGCCGCCAACTTCATTCGAACTGACAGGAAACCCATGGCCAAGATCAAGGTAGCCAACCCGGTCGTCGAACTCGACGGCGACGAAATGACCAAAATCATCTGGAAGTGGATCCGCGAACGGCTGATCCTTCCCTATCTCGATGTAGACCTCAAATATTACGATCTCTCTATCGAGAAGCGCGACGAGACCGACGACCAGATCACCATCGATGCGGCCAACGCGATCAAGGAACACGGCGTCGGCGTTAAGTGCGCCACGATCACGCCCGACGAAGCGCGCGTCGAGGAATTCGACCTCAAGAAGATGTGGCGTTCGCCCAACGGCACGATCCGTAACATCCTCGGCGGCGTGGTCTTCCGCGAGCCGATCGTCATCGACAACGTGCCGCGTCTCGTCCCGGGCTGGACCGATCCCATCGTGGTCGGCCGTCACGCCTTCGGTGACCAGTACCGTGCCACCGACACGCTGATCCCGGGCGCCGGGAAGCTGCGCCTCGTCTTCGAAGGCGAAAACGGCGAGAACATCGATCTCGACGTGTTCGAATTCCAGAGCCCCGGCGTCGCCATGGCGATGTACAACCTCGACGACAGCATCCGTGACTTCGCGCGCGCCAGCTTCGCTTACGGCCTCGACCGCAAGTGGCCGGTGTACCTGTCGACCAAGAACACCATCCTCAAGAAGTACGACGGCCGCTTCAAGGACCTGTTCCAGGAAGTGTTCGACGCCGAATACAAGGCCGAGTTCGAGAAGCACGGCCTCACCTACGAACACCGCCTGATCGACGACATGGTCGCAGCAGCGCTCAAGTGGAACGGCAAGTTCGTCTGGGCCTGCAAGAACTACGACGGCGACGTGCAGTCGGACATCGTCGCGCAGGGTTTCGGCTCGCTCGGCCTGATGACCTCGGTCCTGATGACGCCCGATGGCAAGACCGTCGAAGCGGAAGCTGCCCACGGCACCGTTACTCGCCACTATCGCCAGCACCAGCAGGGCAAGGCGACCTCGACCAATCCGATCGCCAGCATCTTCGCCTGGACGCGCGGCCTCATGTATCGCGGCAAGTTCGACAACACGCCCGACGTGGTGAAGTTCGCCGAAACGCTCGAGCAGGTCTGCATCAAGACCGTCGAGAGCGGCAAGATGACCAAGGACCTCGCGCTGCTTATCGGCCCGGACCAGAGCTGGATGACCACCGAGCAGTTCTTCGAAGCCATCGTCGAAGGCCTCGAAGCAGAAATGGCGAATTGGGGCTGAAACTTCAGCACATCTGGGGCATTACCCAGATAAGCCAGATCACCGGGGTCGGCGAAAGCCGGCCCCGTTTTCGTTTGGGGTCGACACATTTAGACGGGGTTTGAATGGCCAAGCAGCCAGCAAAGAAGCGCACCACACGCCGCAAGGGTTCGGAAAAGTTCGGGCAGAAGCGGCTCGACGTGCGCAACGCGATGATCAAGGACATCCCGGGCATCGCGAACCTCGTGCGCCGCGTCTACGAAGACATGCCCGCCTATACGCACGGCGAAATCCGCGGCCAGATCAACAATTTCAAGGAAGGCTGCTTCGTCGCCCTGCTCGACGACGAGGTCGTGGGCTATTGCGCGACCATGCAGGTCGCCGAGGCCCTCGCCTTCCAGGACCACGACTGGGACGAGATCACCGGCAACGGTTACGGCAGCCGCCACGATCCGACCGGCGACTGGCTCTACGGCTACGAGATGTGCGTCGACCCCAAGGTGCGCGGCGTGCGCATCGGGCGGCGCTTGTACGAAGAGCGCCGTGCGCTGGCAGAAGAGCGCGACCTCACCGGTATCGTCTTCGCCGGCCGCATGCCGAACTACCGCCGCTTCCGCCGCCGCGTGGAAGGGCCGCAAGATTACCTCGAGAAAGTTGTCGAAGGTAAGCTGCACGACCCCGTGCTGCGCTTCCAGCTGGCAAACGGCTTCGAGCCGGAGCGGATCATCGAGGGCTATCTGCCCGAGGACAAGGCCAGCATGGCCAATGCCGTGATGATGGTCTGGCGCAACCCTTACGTGGAACGCGACCAGCCGGTGAAGAAGCGCATCCCGCGCGGCGTGGAGGCGGTGCGCGTCGCGACATGTCAGCTGCAGGCTCGCCAAGTGGCCGACTATGAAGAGTTCATGCGCCACGTCACATATTTCGTAGACGTTGCAAGCGATTACGAGTCAGACTTCATTGTCTTTCCCGAGCTCTTCACCTTGATGCTGCTGAGCTTCGAGGAGAAGGAGCTCTCTCCAGTCGAGGCGATCGAGCGCCTGTCGGAATACACCCCTCGCCTGCGCGACGACATCTCCGAAATGGCGATGCGCTACAACATCAACATCATTGCCGGCAGCCACCCGACGCGCATGGATGACGGCGACATCCACAATGTCGCCTATGTCTGCCTGCGCGACGGCTCGGTCCATGCACAGGAAAAGATCCACCCCACTCCCAACGAGCGGTACTGGTGGAACATCAAGGGCGGCGACAAGGTCGAAGTGATCCAGACCGACTGCGGACCGATCGGGGTGCAGATCTGCTACGACAGCGAATTCCCCGAGCTCAGCCGCCGTCTTGCCGACGAGGGCGCGCGCATCATCTTCGTGCCCTTCTGCACCGACAGCCGTCAGGGTTACCTTCGAGTGCGCTACTGCGGACAGGCGCGCGCAATCGAGAACCAATGCTTCGTCGTGCTCTCGGGCAATGTCGGCAACCTGCCGAACGTGGGAAACATGGACATCCAGTATGCCCAGAGCTGCATCCTGACGCCTTGTGACTTCCCCTTCGCCCGTGACGGTATTGCCGCGGAATCGACCGAGAATGTCGAAACGCTCACTATCAGCGACGTGAACCTCGCCGACCTGCAGTGGGCCCGCGCCGAAGGCACCGTCAGGAACCTCGCCGACCGGCGCTTCGATCTTTACCGGATCGAGTGGGACGAGGACGGCAAACACCCCGGCAAACCGCGCCCGCGCCGCGAACCGCTCGGCCCGGCACATCCCGGCGGAGGCTGAACCGGGACACCGTGAGGGTTTAAGCGGTGGTTCAGTGCCATCTGCGAAAATTGCCGCAATGCAAATGAATCGCAGATCATTCCTCAATGCCGCGAGTACGGCGACACTCGCATGCGCTTCGGGCATGGCGACCCCGTCACTCGCACGAGGCAGCTCTACGCTCGATGCCCTCGCCCGAAGGAAAGGCCTGACCTTCGGTATCGCCACCAGCCATCTCGAGCTGGCCAACCCGCAACTCGCCCGCCTGCTGGCCGCCAGTGCTTCCGTTACGCTTGCCCGCAACGAAATGAAGTGGAAGCGGATCGAGAAGGTCGAAGGACAGCGCGACTACAGCCGGGCACGCGTGGTTGCCGACTTTGCAGCCAATAACGGGTTGTCTCTGCGCGGACATAATGTCGTCTGGAACATGGACGTCTTCCTGCCACCTTGGCTTGTGGAGATAGGCCAGGGCCCTCCTGCCGCAGCCCGCAAGGCGGTCGCAAGGCACATGTGGCATCACGGGCATCGCCTTGCGAAGGCATTCCCCGAAGTCGGCTCGTGGGACGTCGTGAACGAGGCGATCAATCCGTTCAGCGGAAAGCTGCGCAACTCGGTGCTCACCCGCCTCTTCGGCGAGGGGGTCTTCGATCTGTCTTTCAGGATCATGCGGCAAAAATCACCCGGTACCCAGCTCGTCTACAACGATGTCGTCGACTGGCGAGAAGACTCCATGCACCGTACGGCCCTGCTGCGGACGGTCGAGGGCGCGCTGAAGCGCTCGGTGCCCATCGATGCCATCGGCATCCAGAGCCATCTCGGACCGAATCTGGGCAAGCCGATCGATGTCGCTGCCTGGTCATCATTCCTCGACGATCTTTCGGATTTCGGGCTGCCGGTTCTGCTGACCGAACTCGATTGCGACGACCGTAACCTGGGGCGCATCGACCCGACGAAACGCGATCGTATTCTTGCAGACGAAGTGCGGCGTTACCTCGATGTCACGCTCGATAGCCGCAACGTGCGTGAAGTGATTTCGTGGATGAGCCTCGATTTCGACATGCGCCGGTTCTGGCATGGAAAACAGCGTCCAAAATGGATTCCTGAAGAGCAGAATTTCGTTGGCGGCGTATTCGACGGGAATTTGCAAAGAACACCTGTCCACCACGCAATCGAGGCTGCATTTAGAAGCGCTCCCGAACGCTAACCGAAATCCATTGCCATGATGTCGCCGCTCTTTCCGTCCACGGGAGGGGGCGCTCCGACTATTAACTATGGTGAAAGCGGGGACTTTTAATTACTGCTATGCAGGATTCGGCATGTCGGGATTTGCCGTTTCTATCGACCAGGGGTCTTCAAAATGTTCGCTGCCAATTCAACACGTGCGCTTGAAATTGTCGAGGCCGACAATGCTACCATGACCGTTCGCAGTGCCTACGATCTTTCGCGTCTCGATCTGGCGACCTTTGACTTCAACCACCAGGAATCCTGTGGTTGCGTCTGCTGCGGCGCACAGGATGCGATCAAGATCGCGAATGCGGATATCGTGAATCAGTCGTCTGGCCAGTCCTCCGCCAATGGTGTCGATATCCCGGGCGATACCAGCACGACTGCCACGATCGGCATCGGCGGCAGCGTGACCGACGAGCTGGAAGTGGTGGGCGATACCGACTGGTTCCGTATTACTCTCCAGGCCGGCGACCAGATCGATATCTCTCTGTTCGGTTCGGGCGCTACTCCGGTTAGCGACACCTACCTCCGTCTCTATGACGAGAACGGCGTCCTCGTTGCCGAGAACGACGATGGCGGTACGGGCCTGAACTCGTTCCTTCGCTTCCTATCCGAAAACGGCGGCACCTATTACATCGAGGCCGATTCCTACGCGAACAACAAGACCGGCGAGTACACGATCGAGGTCACCGAGACGCAGCCGATACCGGTCTATACCTATGACCAGATCGCCGATCAGCTGACCCATGGTTACTGGGGCGGAGCTTCGCGGTCATTCAACGTGGGCGCGGATGGCCAGCTGACCTACGATGTCAGCGCGCTTCCCGCAGATGCCCAGTATCTGGCCGAGCAAGCGCTGGCGCTTTGGTCGGACATTACCGGCATCGAATTCGTATCGGTCACTTCCGGTGCCGAGATCACGTTCCAGGACACGGATTCCGGCGCTTACGCATCATCGTCACGCATCGGCTCGACGATCACCTCGTCCACGGTGAATGTTGGCACCGACTGGCTGGCGAGCTACGGCACCGACCTGAACAGTTACTCGTTCCAGACTTACATTCACGAGATCGGGCACGCGCTGGGCCTTGGCCATGCCGGCAACTACAATGGCGGCGCCGACTACGCGACCGACGCGCTCTACGAGAATGACGCATGGTCCACTACCGTGATGTCGTACTTCAGCCAGCTCGAGAACAGTTACTTCAGCACCCAGGGCTTCACCTACGCCTACGTCACGACCCCGATGAATGGAGACGTGGTCGCGATTACCAATCTCTACGGGTTCTCGTCCACGACGCGCACAGGCGATACGACCTATGGCTTCAACAACAATTCGGGCCGCGACGTCTACGACGCCACGCTAAACCCGGACACCGCCTACACCATCTACGATAGCGGCGGTAACGACACTCTCGACTACAGCGGTTTCACCAACGACCAGCTGATCGACCTGCGACAGGAGTTTTTCTCGAACGTCGGAGCCGAAGTCGGCAATGTCATGATCGCACGCGGAACCGTGATCGAAAACGCGATCGGCGGTTCTGGGGCCGACCGGTTCTTCGGCAACAGTTCGGCGAACCAGATTACCGGCAACGGCGGTAATGACCGTGTGTTTGCGCTTGGCGGTAATGATATCGTCGATGGTGGCGCCGGTGCCGACCTCATCTTCGGCGGCGACGGCGCGGACCAGCTTTCGGGTGGTACCGAGAATGACGCCATCTATGGCGGCAACGGCAATGACGACATTTTCGGCGGCGCCAACGACGACTTCCTCGACGGGGAAGCCGGCAACGACACCATCAACGGCGAGGACGGCGCTGACCTTCTTCGAGGCGGCGCAGGTGACGACATCCTTTCCGGCGGAATCGGCGCCGATCACCTGGAAGGTGGCAATGACAATGATACGCTGAACGGCGATGCCGACAATGACCGCCTCTTCGGTGGGGCTGGCAACGACATCCTCAATGGCGGAGACGGCGAGGATTCGCTGTTTGGCGGCAACGGTGCAGACACGCTCAACGGCGGTGCCCTGGCAGACCTGATGTATGGTCTTGCGGGCAGCGACATCGCGTCCGGCGGTAGCGGCAATGATTTCGTGCACGGCGGGACCGAGAACGACCAGGTCAACGGCAATGACGGCAACGACCAGCTCTTCGGCGGCGCGGGTCTCGACACGCTCGACGGCGGCAACGGCGCGGACTCGATCTATGGTGATGGCGGCGACGACACGCTGATCGGCGGTGCGGGCAATGACCGTATCGTCGCCGGCGCGGACAACGACACCATCTACGGCCAGCTGGGCGCCGACATCATCAACGGTGGTCCCGGCGACGATGTCTTCGTGTTCGATACGGCACTGGGCGCCGATCAGGTCGACCAGATCTACGATTTCGGGAATGGCGACGACACCATCTGGCTCGACAATTCGATCTTCACGTCGCTGAGCCTGGGTGCGCTCGACCCGTCGGCCTTCCACCTCGGAACCTCCGCACAGGATGCCGACGACCGGATCATCTTCGATTCGGCGACCGGCAACCTCTGGTACGACGAAGACGGAGCTGGCGGTGCTGCGGCGCAGCTTGTGGCGAAGCTCAACCTTTCGGCGGGCCTCACCGCGCAGGACTTCCTCGTGGTCGGCAACGTGCCGCAGACCCCGCTGGCCGATCCCGACAAGGACGCGCTTGCAATGGTCGAAAACGCGATCTTCGTCTAAACCGCACCCGACCCAGACTGCCCCGATCTGGCTAATTGGGGCAGCGGGTGAGCCTGACGGTCAATAACCCGATCTTGTGGTGTGACAGCACGACTAAATACCACTAACCAGCGGTTATGGCATCGGGCGAACTCGCATCACCGGCACTCTCGGACGCGCTTGTAATCCTGGGCGCGGCCGGGCTCGTCATCCCGGTCTTTACGCGTTTCCGGATCACGCCGGTCATCGGCTTCATCCTGATCGGCATTCTCGTCGGTCCCTATGGCCTCGGCCAGATGGTTTTCGAGCGACCATGGCTCGAACACATAACAATATCGGATCCCGGGGCGCTCGACATATTCGCCGAGTTCGGGATCATCCTCCTGCTGTTCGCGATCGGGCTCGAGCTTTCCTTCAAGCGCTTATGGCAGTTGCGCAGGCTCGTGTTCGGGCTTGGCGCAGCCGAGCTCCTGATCGGCGGCCTCTGTCTTGCCGTCGTCCTTTCGATGATGGGGCAGTACTGGATTGGCGCCCTGGCGCTGGGCTTTGCCCTTGCCTTTTCCTCGACCGCCATCGTCCTGCCGATTTCGGGCAGCACCAGCCCCGTTGGCCGCGCGGCGCTATCGATGCTCTTGTTCGAAGACATCATGATCGTGCCGATCGTCTTCATCCTCGGCGCAATGGCACCGAACGCCGCGTCCGAGGGCTGGGAAGGCCTGATGACCACGCTGTGGCAAGGCGCTCTGGTCATAGCGGTCATGATGATCGCGGGGCGCTTCGCCCTCCCCCGCCTCTTCGCTCAGGCGGCCCGCACCAAGAGCCCCGAACTCTTTCTTGCCGCTTCGCTGCTGGTCGTGATCGGCGCGAGCCTTGCCACTGCCGCGGTTGGCCTCTCGCCGATCGTCGGGGCCCTGATTGCAGGGCTACTGATCGCGGAGACCGAATATCACAGCGAGGTCGAGAGCATCATGGAGCCCTTCAAGGGGCTGGCGCTCGGTATCTTCCTCATCACCATCGGCATGACGATCGACCTGCGCACGATCTGGGACAATCTGGGTGCGATCGCCACCGCCGTCATTGGCGTGCTCGTCTTCAAGGCGCTGCTTACGGGCGTCTTGCTGCGCCTAATGGGGGCACGCCGAAGCACTGCGGCTGAAACCGGCATCCTGATGGCCAGCCCTTCGGAGACGACGCTGATCGTCCTCGCAGCCGCCGGATCGGCGCTGCTACTGCAACCGGGCACGGTCCAGTTCTGGCAGATCGTGACCGCCATCGGCCTCACGGTCACCCCGCTCCTGGCTCGCCTCGGCCGGATCGTTGCGCGGCAGATCGAGCCTGCCCCCGAATTGCCCGACGAAGACGAGGACGAACCCCGCGTGATCATCATCGGGGCCGGCCGCGTCGGCCAGATCATCGCGCAGATGCTCGATACGCATGAAAAGCCCTATGTCGCGCTCGATTCCGATGCCGACCTAATCGAGAGCGCAAAGCGGCAGGGTTTCCGCGCAGTTTTCGGGGATGCGGCCCGCGGCGACGCGCTCCACCGCCTCGGGATCGACAACGCTCTGGCGGTCGTCCTCACCATGGACGAACCCATCCTGGCCGAACGGCTCGTCCGCAAACTGCGCGGCGAATATCCCGACCTGCTGATCGTGGCTCGCGCACGCGACGTGGAGCACGCCGCCGAACTCTACCGCGCAGGTGCCAGCCACGCTGTGCCCGAGACGCTCGAGGCCACCTTGCAGCTCACCGAAGCGGTGCTGGTCGACATCGGCGTCGCCATGGGGCCGGTTATTGCTTCGATCCACGAGAAGCGCGACGATTTCAGGGCGCAGATCGAGGAGAAGGGTGCGCTCGACTACAAGCCCAAGCTTCGCTCGAGCACGAGCCAGGGCTGACGATGTCCGCCAAGCTGGAAACGCGCGCTGATTGCAGCCGCTGCGCAGCGTTGTGCTGCATTGCCTACCCGTCGGATGAAATGCCCGGCTTCTCGGCTTCAAAAGCGGCAGGCCAGCCCTGCCCCAAGCTCGGTGGCGACGGGTTTTGCACCATCTACGAACGGCGCGAGCAGGAAGGCTTCAGCGGCTGCATTCGCTACGAATGCTTCGGTGCCGGCCAGCATGTGGTCCAGACACTGTTCGAGGGACGAGACTGGCGGGAGGACACCAAGCTTCTCGGCCCGATGGTCGAGACATTCCTCGCGATGAGACCGCTCAGCGACCTCGCCTATCTCGTCGAAAGGGCGCAAGCGGTCGTGGACGACGAGACGGCCAAGGAAGAATTGTCCGGCCTCGAAAAGGAACTCGCGCGGATCGGGCAATCACGTGCCTCGCTTGCGGATTCAAAGGCGTTGAAGAAATGCCAGAACGCAGTCAGACGCATCTACACCACGATCGATCCCGCCAAGCTGCGGAAATCATGATCTTTTCCGTTCGTCGACCGTTGGTCGGGAAAGGAGATCATCATGAGCAATCCCGACCCGACCAAGCCCCTCCCGAACGACGAGAAGTTCAAACCGCAGAATGTCGAAGGTCCGCTGAAGGATCAGGCGCCCGACCAGCTTCGCGGCAAGCCGGGCGATACCGAAGGTTATGACATAGAACAGGGTTCGAGTGGCGTAACGAAGAAGACGCCCTCGGCCTGATCCACTCCGGAGAGGAGAGCAGAACGCCTGATCGGTTTCGCGCCGGTCAGGCGTTTTCTTTTGCCAAGGCCTCGCGGACCGCGGCGATCGCTTCATCGCCCTTCGAACCGTCGGGTCCGCCGCCCTGCGCCATGTCGGGACGGCCGCCGCCGCCCTTCCCGCCCAGCGCTTCCACGCCGGCCCGAACGAGATCGACAGCGCTGAAGCGGTCGGTAAGGTCGTCGGTTACGGCCACGGCGAAGGCCGCCTTGCCCTCGTTGACCGCGCAGATCGCTGCCACACCGGATCCCATGCGGGTCTTGGCCTCATCGAGCAGCGGGCGCAGTTCTTTCGGGCTGAGACCGTCGATCACCTGGCCCGAGAAGGTCACGCCGCCGATATCCTCGTCGGCAGGCCCTGCATCGCCGGAACCGCCGCCGCCGAGCGCCAGGACGCGCTTGGCCTCGGCCAGTTCCTTTTCGAGCCGCTTGCGCTCGTCGACCAGTGTTGAAACGCGTGCCGCCGCTTCATCGGGCGAGGTCTTCAGCGCGCCTGCGATCAAACGGACAGTCTCGTCGCGGGCGAGCAGCCATTGGCGCGCGGCCTCACCGGTGAGTGCCTCGATGCGGCGCACGCCCGAGCTGACCGCACTTTCGGAGACGATCTTGAACAGGCCGATATCACCCGTCGCCTCGACATGCGTTCCGCCGCAGAGTTCGACAGAGTAGTTCTTCCCCTCGTCGCCCTTGCGGCCCATCGAGAGGACGCGGACTTCATCGCCGTATTTCTCGCCGAATAGAGCCAGCGCACCTGCCGCGACGGCATCATCCGGTGTCATCAGGCGAGTGCCGACGGTCTCGTTGGCGCGGATTTCCTCGTTCACCTCGGCTTCGATGGCCGCAATGTCCTCGTCGCTCAGTGGCTTGGGATGCGAGAAGTCGAAGCGGAACCGATCGTCCGAGACGAGCGAACCCTTCTGAGTGACGTGGTCGCCGAGGCGATTGCGCAGCGCCGCGTGAACAAGATGGGTGGCCGAGTGGTTAGCGCGAATGCGGTCGCGGCGTTCTGCGTCGATCTCGAGATGCACGGCATCGCCGACCTTCACGCTGCCCTTCTCGATCTTGGCGATGTGCGTATGCAGACGACCGAGCGGCTTGTTCGTCGTCGAGACAGCGATCTCGAGGCCTTCGGGCGTCCAGATCCGTCCGGCATCGCCGGTCTGGCCACCGCTTTCGCCATAGAAAGGCGTCTGGTTGGTCAGCACGATCACATCGTCGCCTGCCGAGGCGCTGTCCACTTCCTTGCCGTCCTTCACCAGCGCGACGACTGCGGCCTCGCCAGTATCGGAGCTGTAGCCGGTGAACTCGGTCGAACCCTCGCGCTCGGCGATGTCGAACCAGACTTCCTCGCTGGCAGCTTCGCCCGAGCCCTTCCAGGCAGCGCGTGCGGCAGCTTTCTGCTGGGCCATGGCTGCATCGAAGCCGTCCTTGTCGACGCCGATGCCGCGATTGCGCAGGGCGTCTTCGGTAAGGTCGTAAGGGAAGCCGTAGGTGTCGTAGAGCTTGAATGCGGTTTCGCCGTCGAGAGTGCCGCCCTCACCCATATCGCCGGTCGCTTCGTCGAGCAGCTTGAGCCCCTTGTCGAGCGTGCGGCGGAATTGGGTTTCCTCGCGCTCGAGAACTTCCTGGATAAGAGGCTGGCCACGAACCAGCTCCGGATAGGCGGCACCCATTTCGCTGACGAGTTCGGGCACGAGGCGGTGCATCAGCGGTTCGCTCGCGCCGAGAAGATGGGCGTGGCGCATGGCGCGGCGCATGATGCGGCGCAAGACATAGCCGCGGCCTTCGTTGCTCGGCAGGACGCCGTCGGCCAGCAGGAAGCTGGTCGAGCGCAAGTGGTCCGCAATGACGCGGTGGCTGGCGGTCTTGTCGCCCTCGGCCTTGACGCCGGTCAGGCTCTCGCTCGCGCCGATCAGTGCCTTGAACGTGTCGGTATCGTAGTTGTCGTGGACACCCTGCATGACCGCAGCCACGCGCTCGATGCCCATGCCCGTGTCGATGCTGGGCTTCGGCAGGTCGCCAACGATCTCATCCGCTTCCTGCGTGAACTGCATGAAGACGAGGTTCCAGATCTCGACAAAACGGTCGCCGTCTTCTTCGGGGCTTCCCGGAGGGCCGCCCCAGATGTGATCGCCGTGATCGTAGAAGATTTCCGAACACGGACCGCAGGGACCATCCGAGCCCATCGCCCAGAAATTGTCCTTGGTCGGGATGCGGATGATCTTCTCGTCAGCAAAGCCGGTGCGCTTCTTCCACAGGTCGAAGGCCTCATCGTCGGTGTGGTAGACGGTGACCAGCAGGCGCTCTGGATCGAGACCCCATTCCTTTGTCAGCAGCGTCCAGGCGTGATCGATCGCCTGTTCCTTGAAATAGTCGCCAAAGCTGAAGTTGCCGAGCATCTCGAAAAACGTGTGGTGCCGCGCCGTGTAGCCGACATTGTCGAGATCGTTGTGCTTGCCGCCTGCACGCACACACTTCTGCGCGCTCGTCGCACGCGGCGCGGGCGGCGTTTCGAGGCCTGTGAAAGCGTTCTTGAACGGCACCATGCCCGCATTGACGAACATGAGCGTGGGATCGCTGAACGGCACGAGCGGCGCACTCGCAACCTCGGCATGGTCCGCGGCTGCGAAATAATCGAGGAAGGATCGGCGGATTTCGTTGGTCGACGTCATGCCAGCGCAGTTAGGCAATCACTGCCCGCGCGACAAGCCGGAAAGCTCCCTGTCTGTGAGCGAATTGACCGCTTACCAGACGAAGTAGGGACCGCCCCGCTCACGTGCCCGCTGCCATGCGGGGCGCGCGTGGATCGCTTCTACGAAGCGTGCAAGCTTCGGGGCCTTCTCACCATAACCCTGCATTACAGCGATCTCGGCAGGGAAGCTCATCATCACGTCGGCGGCGCTCCATTCGTTGCCGACGAAATGCAGGTCGTCCGAGATCTTCTCCTCTGCATAGAGGATATGAGCCTCGAGTTGTTCGTCGACGCGCGGCATGAGAGGTGCTGCCGCCTCGCCAAGGCGTCCGGCATAGATCTTGAGCATGACGGGCACGAAGAAGGAACTTTCGCCGAATTGCATCCATTCGAGGTGGTCGATCCATGCATCGCTTCCGCAATCGGGGATCCAGCTTTCCCCGCCGTGGCGGGTGCAGAGATACTCGATGATCGCCCCGCTCTCGCTGATCATACGGCCGTCGTCCTCGATCACCGGAGATTTCCCGAGAGGGTGCGCCTGCTTGAGTTCCGGCGGTGCGAGATTGGTTTCCGCATCACGCTGGTAGGAGACTATCTCGTATTCGGCACCCAGTTCCTCGAGGAGCCAGAGGATGCGCTGCGAGCGGCTGTTGTTGAGGTGGTGGACGGTGATGGTCATGGCGATCTCTCCTTGCTTGGGAGCGGCTTAGGCGGCCCGCCCGCCCTCCGCCAGCAGGAATTTCCCGCGTCAGACGCGAAAAGCCGGTGCGGCGGCAATGGAGAGAGCGCGCGCACCGGCTTTCCGTGTTTCCGGGAGCGCCGGGGGACAGTCCGGCTGGCGCGTGGCGGGGGAATGGTTGCCGCGCGCGCTCCCGCTTGAAGAGGCGTGATCAGTCTTCCGCGTCCGGACCAGTCATCATCTCTTCGGCGACCTCGTCGGTTTTGCCGCGGATCGCGGCTTCCAACTTGGCGCACATTTCGGGGTTTTCCTTGAGGAAGGTCTTGGCGTTCTCGCGGCCCTGGCCGATGCGGACGCTGTCGTAGCTGAACCAGCTGCCCGACTTTTCGACTACGCCGGCTTTCACGCCGAGATCGAGGATCTCGCCGATCTTGGAGATGCCTTCGCCATACATGATGTCGAATTCGACCTGCTTGAACGGAGGGGCGACCTTGTTCTTGACCACCTTCACGCGGGTCGAGTTGCCGATCACCTCGTCACGGTCCTTGATCTGACCGGTACGACGGATGTCGAGACGGACCGACGCGTAGAACTTGAGCGCGTTGCCGCCGGTGGTGGTTTCCGGGTTACCGTACATCACACCGATCTTCATGCGCAGCTGGTTGATGAAGATCACCATGCACTTCGAGCGGTTGATCGAGCCGGTCAGCTTACGCAGCGACTGCGACATGAGGCGCGCCTGGAGGCCGACGTGGCTGTCGCCCATCTCGCCTTCGATTTCTGCGCGCGGAACCAGCGCGGCGACCGAGTCGACCACGAGGATGTCGATCGCGTTCGAGCGAACCAGCGTGTCTGTGATTTCGAGTGCCTGCTCGCCAGTGTCGGGCTGCGAAACGATCAGTTCGTCCACATCGACGCCCAGCTTCTTGGCGTAGACGGGATCGAGGGCGTGTTCCGCATCGACGAACGCCGCAGTGCCGCCGGCCTTCTGGGCTTCGGCAATGGCATGCAGCGCCAGAGTGGTCTTGCCCGAGCTTTCCGGACCGTAAACCTCGATCACACGGCCTTTGGGCAGGCCGCCAATGCCAAGCGCGATATCAAGGCCGAGCGAACCGGTGGAGATTGCCTCCACATTCATCGCTTCCTTCTGGCCCAGCTTCATCGCCGAGCCTTTGCCGAATGCGCGATCGATCTGCGACAGGGCGGCGTCCAATGCCTTCTGACGGTCTGCGTCCACTTTCTTTCCTTCTACAAGCTTCAGACTAGCCGCCATGACACATTCCCCTTTTGCATTTCCAGAGCCGGATGTGACTCTTCAACTGCCAAGGCATGTACCGTGTTTGTTCCACAAGAACAAGAGTGGAACAGAAATTTTTTCCAACTTCGCTAATTTTCGCTCAGCCAGAGCTTCGACCGGCGCACCCTGAAGCTGCGGTCGAAGCGGGAATTGGCGGGGACATCCACGTCGATCACGAGGTCGCCATTCTTGACGTAGGCCTCGGGGCCCCAGCTTCGCACCTGCCAGTCGTCGGGATATCCGAGCACCAGCCTCACGCGGGCGGTGGCTTCATTCGCATTCCACAAGACGACGTTGATATTCGACCACTTGCGACCGCGCTCGTCGGGGTCGTCCTCGTGCGTATAGCCACATTCGGCGTAGACCTTCGCGCTCTCACCGAGGTCGAGATCTATTTCCTGGCCCACGGGATAATCACGCAGATCCAGTTCGGCGACAAGCTGAGGTCCCTCACTGGTCGATTCGAACGCATTGAGCTTCCCGAGCGGCAGGGATGCGCCGAGCCCGTAGTCCTCCTCGTTGCGGGTCAGCAGCTTGATCTCCGTCTCGTCGAGGTCGTCCATTTCCTCGACCTCGTACCATTGCTGCTCCAAGTCGCATTCCGCCTCGTAGAGCCAGCGGGTGCGAACTGCTTCGCGCGAGAGGAACGCGACCTGTTTCATGCCCTTCGAAGCGACCGTTACCCGGCGCGGAACACGGTAGAGCTTAAGGTCTGCAAGCTGTTCTTCGCGGGCCATCGCCTCCTCGGAGAGGACCGCGATCGGACTGGCGGATTCCAGATTGCTGCGCCTGATCCTGGAGGCGGTGACCACGATCGCGTCGCCATTGAAGCCGTCTGACATGGGGGGTGGCGGCGGCGCCGGCGGCGGCGGCGGGCCATAGTTCGGGATCGGCGAACCGCGCGATGTGCTGCCGATCGGATAGCAGGTGAGGTAGAGCCCGCGCGCCTCCGGTGGCTCGGCCAATTCCTCGAAATCGGATTCGATCGCGATGTCGCCCGCGATCACCATCAGCTCGGCATCTTCGAAAGACTGTCCGTTATCGTTGAGCACAGTGAGCCAGCTCATCAGACCCATGTCGAATGTGCCGTCGCGCCTGCCCTCGCCCAGCTGCGCGACATAGTTTGCCTCCCAATCGAAGCCCCAAGATAGATAGGTCAGCACCACTTCATATGTGCCGCCGGTTTCGCTGAAGGTATCGATGTTGAAGATCGGCCGCGCCGAAAGCTCGGGCGGGACACCGTCGAAGGTCAGCTTTTCGGGAAGCCCGGAACAGCGCACCGCTTCATATCCGGCGCTTGTCTGGAGCACGAGGCCGCCGTCGGCTCGAGTGCGAACGATCGCTTCCTCGCTCTGCGATACACCTGTCGCCGGGTTCTGGCGCGTAATCGTCACGCGGTTGCCGAGCGTCCGGTCGACCAACGCCGCGGGCGAAAGAAGATCGGCATTGCGGTTCTTCTCGATGGTACCGCCGGGCAGGCCCGTGACGATGGCGCTTACCGCCACCATGCCTTCCGCGACCCCTTCGAAGAGGATCGTCGAACGGCCGGGAGGCAGGGTGACCGTACGCGTCTCGCTGATCATCGCGTAGCCGCGCGGCATGTCGCGCTCCATGCGCTCGCCAACCGAGCGCTCGGGATCACGGTAAACGGTCACGGCATAATGGCTCGCATCGGAGGCGAAGACACGCTGCCGATCATCCTGCGCGGATGCGGGAGTGCCCGTCGCAACAGCAGCAAGGATGCCTAGTGAGGTTAGGAAACGCATGACCGCGCGCCCCGGCTCAGTGCTTCGTCTCGTAGACCACCCGGACCACGCGTTCGCCCTCGGCAGGCACGCGCACGTCCCACTTGCGGGTACCGACACCCTGCTGTTCGCCCTGGACATCTTCGGACACCACACGGAAATCACGCGCCCACCATCCACGATAAAGACCGTCCTGGTAGAACTCGACATTCACCGGAATGCGCTTCGCGTTGTAGAAGGTGTAGCGCATCGTCGTGCGGTAATACTTGATCTCGCGCTCGGTCTCGACGGTGCGGACGACCTGGTCATCCTCGATGACGCGATAGCGCGCAGTCTTCTCCCATTCGCCCTTGCTGATCTCGTCGCGGCTTTCGACCTCGGCCTGGACATAGACATCGAAGGCGTTGCCGGTCCTGAGGAAGAGACTGCTGCCCATCGGCGTGTGGCCGATGCGCGATTCCCCGATGAACTGCGGAGTGCCCTGGCTGTCGCGCTGGTAGAAGCGCACGGTTCCGGCCGGCAGCGCGTCACCGAGTCCCTGCGAGCGAGAGGTATTGAAGGAAATCGCCGTGCTTACGGCCACCGGCTGGTCATCGCGCGACAGCCAGCCCAAGCGGCGTTCGTAGCGTCGCTGGGCTGGTACGCGCTGGACGTCGAGGAAGCTGACCTGCTTGGTCTGCGCATTGGCGACAGTCGTCCGCTCGTCGAGCGGGTAGAGATAGAAGTCCCCCAGCGATTCGCGTTCGGCCGCCTCCGTACCCGGAGTGACCATGCTGCGCCCGCGATTGCTGCGCCCATTGCCGCCTGTCGGGTCGCCCGCGACAAGCAGGAGGTCGGCATCATGGAAGGTAGTGCCGGTCTGGTTGGTCAGGGTCACCCAGCCCTGCATATCGATCGTGCTGTTGCCCTCGTCGAACAGAGCGACATAGTCGGAGGTCCAGCCAAGCCCGCTGGTAAGATAACGGATCGAGGCGGGGCGCGTGCCCCCACGCGTGGAATCTAGGGTGACCGAAAGTGTCGGGCGAGCGCGCAGGTTGCTCGGCACGCGGTCGAAGATTGCACGGACCGGGAGACCGTCGTCACGCAACACCTCGATGCGTTCGCCGATCTTGACGACTACTCCGCCTGCGGTCGAGAGTACCGTCGCACGTTCGCGCGTCTGCTGACCGGTCGCCGGGTTCGTCCGCAGCAAGGTAATCGTCTGCCCGATCGCCTTTTCCATCAGCTTGGTCGGCGTCAGCAGGTCGAAGTCGAAATTTTGTTCGACGATTGCGGTGCCGTCAGCAGCAAAGCTCAGCGTTTCAGGCTGGATACGCGCCGAGACATCGGGAAAGCTGATCGTGGACTGTCCCGCCGGGATCGACAGCTGGCGAACGTCCTGCACGAGGCTGCGTCCGCCATTGTAGATCGTGATCGAGACATCGCCCTGCGCAGTGGCATCGGGATCAGCGAGCGCCTCCGCGCTCGACTGCGCCAACAGCGGAGCCGTGCCCGCCAGTGAAACCAATGCTGCAAAAGTAAAGCCGCGAACCCTCATCACAATCCCCCCTTTACGAGGCCAGGATCGTGACACCCATTCGGTCAGGCGTCGACCTTGGCCTGCTCTCCAAGCACTTCAGATACCTTCGCATTTATTTGCTGAACACTGAACGGCTTCGGAATGAAGTGCATGTTGTCGATATCGATGTTGTTGCGCAACTGCTCTTCTGCATATCCCGACATGAAAAGTATCGGGATGTTCGGTTTTACCTTGCGAATTGCACGCGCCATGGCCGGTCCGTCCATCGCTGGCATGACCACGTCGGACACGATGAGGTCGAATTCCGTATCGCCGTTCGCAATTTCGGCGAGGCCCTCCTCGCCGTCGCTGGCGGTCGTGACCTGGTAGCCCGCGCGGGTAAGCGCCCGCTCTGCAACGGCGCGCACCATGTCCTCGTCTTCGACCAGAAGCAGCTTGCCGCCACCCGACCAGTCGCTGGCCTTGGCCTCTTCCTGGTCCTCGCCGCGCTGATTCTCGGGCAGCTCGCCCTTGTGCACCGGGAGGTAGACCGTGAAGCGGGCGCCCGCGGGGGTTCCGTCGGCACCGGTCACGTTGTCGGCGAAGATGAAGCCGTTGGACTGCTTCACGATACCGTAAACGGTCGAGAGGCCGAGGCCGGTGCCCTTGCCCTGCTCCTTTGTAGTGAAGAAGGGCTCGAAGATCTTGTTGAGATGCTGTTCCGGAATGCCGCCGCCGGTGTCCTGGATAATCAGCACCGTGTAGTCGTCGGCGGGCATGATATCGATGCCCATCTTGCGAACATCGCGGGCCGATATACGCCGCGTGGCCAGCGTGAGCCGCCCCTTCCAGTCCTGCTTGCCGGTCTTGTCGGCATGAGCCTGCATCGCGTCGCGCGCATTCACGGCGAGGTTGATGATCACCTGTTCGAGCTGCTGGGGGTCGGCCCTCACCGGCCCAAGCTCGCGGTCGTGGCGCACGGCGAATTCGATCTTGTCGCCCATCAGGCGCTTGAGGAGCTGGCTCACTTCGCTGACGACGTCGGGCATCTGCAGGACGACCGGACGCAGCGTCTGCTGTCGGCTGAAGGCGAGGAGCTGACGCGTCAGCGACGCAGCGCGGTTCGAGTTGGCCTTGATCTGCTGGATGTCATCGTAGTCGCTGTCGCCCGGCGTGTGGCGCAGCAGCATGAGGTCGCAATAGCCGATGATGGCGGTGAGCACATTGTTGAAGTCGTGCGCGACACCCCCCGCGAGCTGGCCGACTGCCTGCATCTTGGTTGCCTGCGCGACCTGCCTGCGCAGACGCTTCTCCTCGGTGGAATCGCTGATCGAGAGCAGCACGGCAGCATCACCGAGGCCGCGTACACCGGCGAGGCCGATGGAAACCGGTTCCTCTGTATCGCCAGCCAGTCGAACCGCCATGTCGCCGCTCGCTGTCGCGCCCTTGGCGAAGCGGCGCACCGTGTCTGCCATCGCCGATTTATCCTCGCGCACCACGAGATCCGAAGGGAATTGCGGAAGGCCGACATTCTCGCGCTCGACAGCTCGGAGGAATGCCTTGTTGGCGAAGAGGAAGCGCCCGTCGCGATCGGTCAGCGCCAGGCCGAGCGGAAGTGCCGAAAGCAAGGCCTCGAGCTGCGGGATCGCCGCCTTGCCGCTACCCTGCCAGCCACCGCCGATCCCGACGCTGCTGTCGACGAGCAACATCAGCGAAGGCGCCTGGTCCGCAGCCAGTCCTTCGGATGTGCGCGGCAGGTCGAGCGGTACGTGCACCAGCGTTTGCGGCGTGCCTTGCTGGCCCTCGCGCGCAAAGAAAATGCGGTCTCGGTCGTCCGAACGAAGCAGCTGGACGAATTCCTGTCCGTTGAGCGAAGAATCCTTGGCCCCGGTCGCCCTTTCACCGAGCCCCGGAGTTGACGCCTGGACAATACCATCGGGCGAGACGAGCGCGAGTTCGATCCCGGCACGCGATATCATCGTTCCAAACGGTCCGGAAATACGCTCGGCAACACCATCGTAGGTCTGGCGCATGACCACTTCGGTGAAGCGCCACACCAGATAATCCTCGCCGCGCCCTACCCGCTCGATCGACAGGTTGAAGATCTGGCTACCTTCCTCGAGGCGCAGATTGTTCCTTTCTGCGACGCCTTCGCGCCAGGCCTGGCGCTGCCCGTCGATCAGCTGCTGGCGCGATTCCGCGTCGAGCGGGACTTCATGCGGCGCGACATCGTGCCCGAACCAGTTCGAAAAGCTTTCATTGGCGCAGGTCAGGCGGTTCGCACGGTCCGAAATAGCGATGGCTCGGCGTGCGTTCTCGATCGCCGCCGCAGTGACTGCCCAATCGGGCTGGCCCGCAGCCTCCTCGACCGGCGCGCTGCGCAGGCGGGCGGCGAGTAGCAGACCAAACAGAACCGCTAGGAGTGCGCCGCCATAGGCGATTGCAGCGAGCGAATTTCCGGCCGCGAGCCAGATCACCCCGACCGATACCGTAAAGGCGAGCAATATCCCGAACAAAAGCGGGAACGGCGGAAGACCTTGTTGTGCCTCGTCGCCCGAGAGGCTCATTCACCCTTCTCCCGCATCCTCTCGTCGAGGCGCTTTTCCATCGCCACGAGCCGTTTCTTGCGCTTGCGCGCGACGACGAAGCGCCACGCAAACCCTGCGATCAGATAACCGACCGCAGCGCTTACTATCGCAAGAACGAGGAATCCGAAAGCGGTCACACCGCCGACCTCGAGCCAGCGGGCCAGCGCACCGCCGTCCTCTGCGAGCTGACCTGCGCCGGAACCCATCGCCCGGTCGATGTTGAGAACGAACGCGCCCGTCTTGTTGGCGAAGATCAGCCAGAAAGGCAGCGTGAACGGGTTCGTCACGAAGGTGACCAGCGCGCTCAGCGGGACATTCGCCCGCGCGGGAAGCGCAAGGAAGGCGGCGAGGAAGATCTGTCCGATCGGGACGATGAAGGCAGCAAAGAGGCCCAAGGCCACGCCGCGCGGCACGCTGCGCCGTGTGAAACGCCAGAGCTCGGGTGTAAGGAACCGGTGCGCGATCGGCTTGAGATATTTGTTTCCGGCCATTTCCTCGCGCGTCGGCATGTACTTGCGGATAAAATCCGCGAGGAAAGTCTTGGACCTGAAGCTGCTCACGACCGCGCTCCTGCAGGGTTGCCCGCGACAGCTTCTGGCACAGGCAGGTTACAGGCAAAGGGCGGCGAGATCAGCATAACATCCTATGTGGTAGCGCGTCGGCGTTGAAAAAGGGCAAATATCGGCGCGATTATCCCTTTTCGCGCATCAGCCTCGCCTTGTCGCGCTTCCAGTCGCGTTCCTTGATGGTCTGGCGCTTGTCATGCGCCTGCTTGCCCTTGGCCAGCGCGAGCTCGACCTTGGCGCGTCCGGTCGCATTGAAATAGATCGAAAGCGGGACCAGCGTCATGCCCTTGCGCTCGACCGCGCCGAACAGCTTGTCGATCTCGCGCGTGTGGAGGAGCAGCTTTCGCGGACGGCGCGGTTCGTGATTGAGCCGGTTGCCGTGCGAATATTCGGGAATGTTGGCATTGATGAGCCACACCTGCCCGTCGCGCACCTCGGCATAGGCTTCCTTGATGCTCGCCTCGCCAGCGCGCAGCGCCTTTACCTCGGTGCCCTGCAAAGCGAGGCCCGCCTCGAACTTTTCCTCGATCGCATAGTCGAAACGCGCGCGACGGTTGTCGGCGACGACTTTCTGCTTGTCGAAGGTGGCGGGCTTGGGACGTGCCATAACGAGGCGCGCATGTAGGCGCTGTGGGGGAAAAGGGAAAGGGGCTTGCGGGCCCCTTGCAATCGGCAGGTAATTCGAAGACATTACAAATGGATCGTAAGTACTTCGGGGGTCGTATGCTGAAGCTGGGTCGCTTCCTGCCGCTATTCGCGGCAGTTCTACTTATTTCGATGGGAACGGCTGCACATGCGCAAGTCGATGAGCCGCCGCCGCTCTCGGCTTATGGCGCGCTACCGGGCGTCGAAATGGCCGCGATCTCGCCCAGCGGCGCCAATATCGCTGTTCTCACCACGATCGGAGAGACGCGGCTGGTACTCTTCCTCGGCCCCGACATGCGGCCGATCCGCAAGATGGAAGTCGGCGATTCCAAGGTCCGCAGTCTCGACTGGATCGGCGATGACCGGGTCCTGCTGCAGACCAGCAAGACTGAAGATCTCTGGGGCTTCACCGTCGACAAGGCCGAACTCTTCAGCGCCCATATCGTGCCCGTCACCTATGACGGAGAGGTCACGACCGTATTCAAGCGCACGCGTCGCCTCGTCGATGCAGTATTCGGTTCGCACGGCATCCGCTTTGTCGATGGCCGCTGGCAGGCCTATTTCGGCGCGCTGGAACTGCGCCGCGACAGGCGCGACGGTTACACTTTCAACCACAGCCGCCCGTATCTCTACAGGTTCACGGTAGACACACAGGACGCCACGCGGATCGCCACAGCTACAGGCGAGGACCACTATCGGGACTGGCTGGTTGGCAGCAATGGCGGTGTCGCCGCCGTTTTCGACCTTGCCCGCAGCGACGGCGACTGGAAAATCTCCAATTCACAAGGGGTAGCCATTGCCGAGGGTACCCATGCAGCCGGCCGTGTCGGCCTGGTCGGCCTCGGCTACGAGGGCGCATCGGTCATCTACTACCTGCGCGACGAGGACGGCGTATCGCACTGGTACGAAGTGCCGCTGGCGGGCGGAGCGTCTACCCCGTTCCTGCCGGATGCCGACGTCGACCGGCTCTATTTCGATACCCCGACCGGAAGACTGACCGGCTACCTCGACGCCGAGGACGGTCCGGTATTCGCCGATCCGACACACCAGATGGCCGTGAGCCGCATTCGCAAGGCGTTTGCCAAATACGACATGCGGATGGTCGACTGGACCCCGAATTTCGAGAAGGTGCTCGTGCGCACCAGCGGCAATGGAGACAGCGGGTCGTGGTACGTTGTGGACCTCGGCACGATGCGTGCGGACGGTTTCGCCTATGAACGCATGCGGATCCTGCCCGACATGGTCGGCCCGATCTCGACCTTCTCATACACTGCTGCCGACGGCCTCGACCTCGACGGGATCCTGACGCTTCCGCCTGGTCGTGAAGCGAAGAACCTGCCGCTCGTCATGCTGCCGCACGGCGGGCCTCATGCGCATGACAGGGAACAGTTCGACTGGTGGGCGCAGGCCTTCGCGTCGCGAGGCTACGCCGTGTTCCAGCCCAATTTCCGAGGCTCGACCAATCGCGAACAGGCTTTCAAGCTCGCAGGCTACGGCGAGTGGGGCCGCAAGATGCAGACCGACCTTTCCGACGGCCTTGCTGCGCTGGCCGAGAAAGGCATCGTTGATCCCGATCGCGCCTGCATCGTAGGCGCAAGTTATGGCGGATACGCCGCACTTGCCGGAGTGACCTTGCAACAGGGCCTCTACCAGTGCGCCGTAGCGGTGGCCCCTGTCAGCGACATCGGGGACATGTACAACGAGGATTATCGCGCCTCCGGACGGCAGAGGATCACAAAGGCCGCCCTGCTGGAACAGCTCGGCCCGAAAGACCGGTGGGACGCAGTCTCGCCGCGCCGCCATGCCGATCAGGCAGATGCCCCGATCATGCTGATCCATGGCGAGGACGATACGGTCGTTCCTTACGACCATTCGTACAAGATGGCCGACAAGCTCAAAGATGCCGGGAAGCCTTACGAACTCGTCACGCTGGAGGGCGAGGACCATTGGCTCTCGCTGTCCTCGACACGCCAGCAGATGCTCGAAGCCGCAGTAGGCTTCGTCGAAAAGCACAATCCCGCCGATTGACGCGTCGGCAAGAACCACATTTCACGGAAACCGACAGAATGAAGACGAAGACGTTTGCCTTGATCGGCGCGAAACTCGGAATGCTGGCTACAACCGGAGCAATCGCGCTCGCCGCTGTACCGGCCAATGCGCAGGCGCCCGCTGCGCTTCCGATCGAGGCCTATGGCGCGCTACCGGCGCTGGAAGAGGCGGTGATCTCGCGTTCGGGCGCCTATACCGCCATGCTCATGACGGCGAACAACCAGCGCCAGATCCTGGTGGTCGACAGCAGCGGTGCGCCGGTCAAGCAATTCGTTGTCGGCGATGCGAAGGTGCGCGGCATCGACTGGGTCGGCGACGAGGCTATCCTGCTTCGCCGCACGGAAACAGATACGGTCGCTTATGGTGCAGGCCAGAACAAGGGCGAATGGGCCCGCGCAAACGTTCTCCCGCTGGACGACAACCGCGATGTTGTCTCGATCTTCGCGGAGCAGCGCTCGATTGCCAATTTCGTCGCCGGATTTGACGGAATCCGCGAAGTCGAAGGTCGCTGGAAGGGCTTCTTCCGCGGCTATCGCATGGGCAGGCGTTCGGGTGAGGATCGCATCCTCCATTTCCGCCCTGCTCTCTTCTCCGTCGACCTGTCTACCGGCGAAGCAGAGCAGGTCGCCTATCCGGCGGGCGAGAACGAGTTTCGCTCGTGGCTCGTCGGTGACGAAGGCAAGATCGTGGCCACGCTTTTCATCGACCAGAAAAGCGGCAGCTGGAGGATCGAGAACGAAGGCGGCAAGACCATCGTGCGCGACAAGCAGGAGGAAGGACGTATCAGCCTCGTCGGTCTCGATGCCTCCGGCTCGTCCCTGATCTACCGCAGCTACGACGACGACCTTGCCGAGACGACTTACCTCACCTTGCCGCTTGCCGGCGGTGAACCGCGCGAGGTGTGGGCCGACGAGGAAGTACACCGCCTGATCCACGGAGATGATGGCCGCGTGCTCGGCATCGTGAGCCGTTCGCGCGAGGTGATGCTTTCGGAAGGCCAGGAAAACCCTGCACTTTCCGAACTTTACGCCAAGTGGACCGCGGGAGACATCGACCTCGAGAGCTGGACGCCCGATCTCTCTGCAGTGGTGTTCGCGACCAGCGGAAACTACGACAGCGGTACCTGGTACCGGATGGACACCACCTCGGGCGCGCGTGCGATGCTCGGGCTGGAACGCCCCTTCGTGCAGGGCCTCGCCATCGGTAAAATCCAGACAGTAGAGTTCGAGGCGTCGGACGGCCTCACGATCGAAGCCATCCTCACCCTGCCCTCGGGCAAGGAAGCGAAAGACCTGCCGGTGGTCGTGCTGCCCCATGGCGGCCCGACCTCGCGCGACGAAGAGGCTTTCGACTGGTGGGCACAGGCCTTCGCTTCGCGCGGATATGCGGTGATCCAGCCCAACTTCCGCGGATCAACCAATATTGACGACAGTTTCGTCGAAGCGGGCGACGGCGAATGGGGCGGCAAGATGCAGACCGATATCGGCGACAGCCTGCGCGCACTTGCCGAACGCGGAATTGTCGATGCCGATCGCGCCTGCATCGTCGGCGCGAGCTACGGCGGCTACTCGGCGCTGGCCGGAGTGACGATCCACCAGAACGGCTATCGCTGTGCGGTTGGCGTAAACGGTGTCTACGACATCGAGGACTTCTTCCGTTACGAACTGTCCGGACAGTCGAGCATCCTGAGCCGCGGCATCGAACGGCTGGTCGGAGAGGGAACGAACCTCGACGCGATCTCGCCTACCGCGCAGGCCTCCAAGGCGAGCGCTCCCGTGCTCCTCGTCCATGGCCGCGACGACACCGTGGTTCCCTTTGCGCAATCCGTCCTGATGGAGGATGCTTTGCAGGACGCCGGAAAACCGGTCACCCTAATCGAGCTCAAGGGCGAGGATCACTGGCTATCGCAAGCCGATAGCCGGACGGCCATGCTGAAGGCGGCAGTTGCCTTCGTCGAGAAGCACAACCCCGCCGATTGAGTTCTGCCGTTCAGGCGGTCTCGAGGATCCCTGCGTGCACGAGAGCCTCGTCGACCGCCTTGCGGCTGGCTTCGCTGGCGTTGCACAGCGGCAGGCGGACATCGCACGCGAACCAGTCGTGAACGCGGCTGAGCGCATATTTCACCGGTGCCGGGCTCGCGTCCGAGAACATGGCGTAATGGAGCGGGAAGAGCCGGTCGTTGAGTTCACGCGCCCTGACGAGATCGTTTGCGGCAATCGCCTCGTGGAATTCCGCGCACAGCGCCGGTGCGACATTGGCCGTGACCGAGATGCATCCCGAACCGCCGGCCGCGCTGTGCGGCAGCCAGAGTTCGTCATTGCCCGATAGCTGGCAGAAATCGTGATCGAGCCCCATCCGGTGGTCCGCCACGCGCGAAAGATCGCCGCTCGCATCCTTGATGGCGACGATCCGGTCCGGATACTTGCGGACGAGTTCGACGACCGTCTCGTCCTCGATATCGGTCACGGTACGGCTCGGAACGTTGTAAAGCACGATCGGCAAGTCGCTGTTTTCCGCAAGGTAGCTGAAGTGCGCGATCAGGCCCGCCTGGCTCGGGCGGTTATAGTATGGCGCCACGCACAGTCCCGCGGCGGCGCCAGCTTTCTTGGCGAACTGCATGTGCAGGAGCGCGTTGCGCGTATCGTTCGAACCGCAGCCTGCGATCACGGGCACCCTGCCCGCGGCCTGTTCGATGCAGACCTCGATCACGCGGTGATGTTCCGCATTCGAGATCGTCGAAGCCTCTCCGGTGGTCCCGCAGGGAACCAGCGCCTTGCTTCCGTTTTCGATTTGCCAGTCGACCAGCTTGCGGAAAGCGGACTCGTCAAACGATCCGTCGCGAAAAGGAGTCGCTAGAGCCGGAATTGAACCTGAGAACATTTACGGAAGTCCTGCGTTATAAATATGGAGCGATGTTGCTCCGATGCTTCAAAAGATAGAATTCATTCAGCGCCTGATAAGGAGGGTCTTGGGATAATGTCCACCATGGGCAAGAAAACTCTTACGTCTTACGTACTTATGGCTGGCTCCGCGCTGGCCCTTCCCTCCGTGGCGCAGGCACAAACGCCCACAAGCTGGCCCGACAGTGGCACTTCAATGGTCGCGCAGCAGCCCACGCGCGCCTCTCAGGCCATCAACAACTGGGAATATCTGACCAAGCGGGACGACCTCTCGTTCGCCAGCTACTCCGGTTTCGTCTCGAAATACCCCGAGTTCCCCAAGAGCGAACTCCTGCAGCGGCGCGCTGAAGCGGCGCTCGACCGTGATGCTGTGTCGCCGCAGTCGCTCGTCGCCTTCTTCGACAAGCATCCGCCGATCACCAATGGCGCCAAGGCACGCTACGCGCTGGCTCTCGCCTCGATGAACCGACCCGAGGCGCAGAAGGTGGCGCTCGAGGCTTGGCGCGGCGGGATGATGAGCGGTCCTGCAGAGGCCTATATGCAGGGCCTGTTCGGACAGTCCTTCTCGCCCGAAGATCATGATGCGCGCATGGACGCGCTTCTGTGGCAGGGCGAACTCGAAGCCGCATCGCGCCAGATCGTGCGCGTTTCGCCTGCCTATCGCGGCATGGCACAGGCGCGGCTCGCGATGCTTCAGGGCACCACGCCCAGCGAGGCCGGGCTGACCGTGCCCGCAGGCGCTCTCGGCGACAGCGGCTATGTCTACAATCTTGCGCGCTACTATCGCAGCAACGGACAGTTGCCCCAGGCGATCAACCTGCTTGCGACCCGTGCCGATTTCGGAACGCCCGCCCTCAACGGAACCTCGTTCGTCACCGAAAGCCTGCGCATCGCTCAGGGCGCGGACGCACGAAGCGCGGTCAGGATCGCTTCGAAAGTCGACGATCTCTTCGCCCCCGGCACAGACATTTCCGACGGCAGCTTCACGCTGCGCGACAAATATACAGATCTCATGTGGCTTGGCGGCACCAAGGCGCTGTGGTCGCTGGGCGACGGCGCGCAGGCCGCGCCGCTCTTCTATCGCTACGGCGCAGCGGCCAAGACTCCGCTGACCCGTTCCAAGGGGTTCTTCTGGGCTGGCCGCGCCTCCGCGCAGGCCGGCAACCGCGCCGAGGCAGAGCGCTACTGGAACATGGCGGCAGCCTATCCGGACTATTATTATGGCCAGCTCGCGCTGAGCGAACTCGGTCGTCCCATGCCCTCGTTCGCTTCGCTGCGGACAGACGGTATCGACGAGGCAGACAGGCGCGCCTTCGACGCCGATCCCCTGACCGAGGCCCTGCGCGAAATGGCCCGCAACCGCCGTGCGTGGCAGACCGAGCGGGCATTCTTCGAAGCCTTGGCGGAAAAGGCCCAGACCCCGACGCAGATGGCACTCGTCGCCGAGCTGGCCCGCGAGACCGGACTCGACGAAATGGCCGTTGTCGCGGGAATGGTCGCAGGCGAAACCGGAGTGAACGGATTCGAGCGGCTCGGTTTCCCGACGGTTCCGACCCATTCGGGCGCAAACTGGACCATGGTCCATGCGATTGCCCGCCAGGAGAGCGAATTCGACCGCAATCGCGTCAGCCATGCCGGTGCGCGCGGCATGATGCAGCTGATGCCCGGCACCGCCCGCGAGGAGGCCGGCAAGATCGGCGTCCAGTACATGTCGGCCAATCTGACCGAGAGCCCGAGCTACAACATCCGGCTCGGCGATGCCCATTTCGCGCGTCTGATGGACCGCTATAATGGAGCTTACCCGCTGGCCATCGCCGCGTACAACGCAGGCCCCGGACGCGTTAACGAGTGGCTCCGCCTCAACGGCGATCCACGTACCGGCGCCGTCGACTGGGTGACGTGGGTCGAACAGATCCCCGCCAATTTCGAGACCCGCTACTACGTGATGCGGGTGATCGGGAACGCGGTGACCTATGCGAACATGCACCCCGACAAGTCCCGCAGCTATGAGCGCGATATCCGCCATTACCTGCGCTGACTTTTGCCGCTAGGGACGCTCCTGCAATGCAGGGCAAGACCAATCCGATCACTCCGGCAGGCTATGCCGCGCTCAAGGCGCGCTACGACCACCTGCTCGGCACCGAGAGGCCAGAGATCGTCGAGATTGTCAGCTGGGCGGCCGGCAATGGCGACCGCAGCGAGAACGGCGACTATCTCTACGGCCGCAAGCGCATGCGCGAGATCGACCGCGAGCTTGGCCATCTCTCGCGCCGGATGAAAGCTGCTCGGGTAATCACGCCCGAGGACCAGCCCGACAAGTCGCGCGCATTCTTCGGGGCTACGGTCACGCTGGCCGATGAGGACGATAACGAGAAAGTGGTCGTCCTGGTCGGCGATGACGAGCAGGATGCGAGCGCTGGGCGGATCGGCTGGTCGAGCCCGCTCGCTCGCGCATTGAAAGGCGCGGCCGTCGGCGATTTGCGAACCGTGCGACTTCCGTCGGGCGACAAGGAATGGGAAGTGATCGCAATCGACTATGCGTAGGCTTGCCCTCCCCGCCCTCCTCCTGCTTGTCGCCGCGCCGCTCGCAGCCAAGGACAGTCTGGGCATTTTTTCCGATTGGGGCGCTTTTCGCGAGCCTTCGGTGCCGCAATGCTATGCCATCGCGGAGGCCGAAGAGAGCCCCTTCTCGCGCGAATTCGATCCCTATGCGACTATCGCCACATGGCCGGCGCGCCGCATACGCGGACAGGTCCATTTCCGTCTCTCGCGACCGATGCGGCAGAATAGCCGCGTCTCACTGCGGATCGGGCGCCAGACCTTCACCCTGACCGGCGGCAGTGCAGATGCCTGGGCCCGTGACGCGGCAATGGACGCCGCAATCGTTGCTGCGATGCGTTCCGCCGATGCGATGACCGTCAGGGGCACCGATACGCGCGGACGGCGCTTCTCCGACCGCTATTCGCTGGCCGGCGCAGCCACTGCAATGGACGCAGCGACGTTGGCCTGCCCGCGACGATAGATACAAAAAGGGCCGGAAGCGCGAGGCTCCCGACCCTTCCATTGCTATCGAAGACGCTTAGAAGCGCATGCCGAAGCCGACCATGACCTGGTGACGGTCGAGGTCGATATCGGGGACCGCCACGTCGGGAGCGTCACCCTCGAAATCCAGCTCAGCATCGCTGTAGTTCGAATATCGGTACTCGACCTTGGCAAAGGTATTGTCGCTCAACGCATATTCGACGCCTGCACCGAGGCGATAGCCATCAGTGTCGAGATCGGCATCGTACTGCGTCGTGCCATCGTCAGAGCGGATGTTGTAGCTTGCGTTGGTATAACCGCCCTTGGCGTAGATGAGCAGGTCATCGGCCGGTTTCACACCGACGCGCGCACCGAGATAGAGGTCGCGGCCCGTTTCGACGTTGCCGATACCAAGGTTCTCGAAATCGCCATCGTCGAACTCGGTTTCAGCCGTGGAACCGGCAAACTCGCCTTCGACGCCAAGGACGACACCGCCCGCATCATAGTCGTAGCCGATACCGAAACCGTAGGAGAGGCCGTCGATCGACTGGTCGTCATTGGGATTGGCATCATTGTCGACGGTGCTGCCGGCCTGGCTGACATCGTAACCGGCAAGAGCTTCGACACGAAAGCCGCTGAAATTGTCGTCATCCGAGCTCTGCGCCATGGCGGGGGTTGCCACTGCAAACATCGAACCTGCGACAAGAAGGGCTGCTGTCTTTTTCATTTTTGTACTCCGTTATTGTTTTCCCGCGAGCCGTCATTGCGACCGCGTGGACCCATCAAACGGAGCTGAACGGGTTCGAGTTTCATGAACGCTGCACAACAAGAAAACGTTGTTTTTACGTCACATTTAAGCGGTCACGCCGTGCGGTGCGTGCGATGAAATGCTTGCCCGAAGTTTCATCGACTAACCGAAGCCGACATTCGACGGAGTGTTGGAACCCGATGACGATGTCGCGACTTGTTTCGCCCCCGCTACGGGCTTTCAATCCGCGCCGCTTGCGCCTATATGCGCCGCTCCCATGGCAGATACGAACCTGATGAGCATTCCCGGGCAGGTGGACCCGGTTCCCGTCGCGCGTGACATCACGCCGCGCGAAGATGGCCGCGTGGACCTGATCGGCTTGCCGAAAGAGCGTATCCGCGAACTGTTCGAAGAAGCCGGGCTCGAGCCGAAGCAGGCCAAACTGCGTTCCAAGCAGGTCTTCCATTGGCTCTACCACCGCGGTGTGACGGACTTCGAGTCGATGACCGATATCGCCAAGACCATGCGCCCCTGGCTTGCCGAGCGGTTTGTTATCGGTCGTCCCGATGTCGTCGAGGCGCAGCACTCGACCGACGGCACGCGCAAGTGGCTGCTCAAGACCGCCGACGGTCACGAGTTCGAGATGGTCTTCATCCCCGACGCCGATCGCGGAACGCTATGTGTATCGAGCCAGGTCGGTTGCACGCTCAATTGCCGCTTCTGCCACACCGGCACCATGCGCCTCGTGCGCAACCTGACGCCCGGCGAGATCGTCGGCCAGGTCATGCTCGCTCGCGATGCGCTTGGCGAATGGCCCAAGGGTTCGATGGCCGGCCTCGACGAAGCGGAGGACGAAGGCCACTATACGTCCGACGGTCGCCTGCTCACCAACATCGTGATGATGGGCATGGGCGAGCCGCTCTATAATTTCGATAACGTCAAGGGCGCGCTCAAACTCGTCATGGATGGTGACGGCCTCGCCCTGTCCAAGCGACGCATCACGCTTTCGACCAGCGGCGTCGTTCCGGCGATGGAACGCTGCGGCGAGGAAATCGGCGTGAACCTCGCCGTCTCGCTCCACGCGGTGACCAAGGAAATCCGCGACGAGATCGTCCCGCTGAACAAGAAGTACGGTATCGAGGAACTGCTCGAGGCCTGTGCTTCATATCCCGGCGCCAGCAATGCCCGCCGCATCACTTTCGAATACGTGATGCTCAAGGACAAGAACGACAGCGACGAGCACGCGCGCGAACTTGTACGCCTGATCAAGCAGTACAAGCTGCCCGCCAAGGTAAACCTCATTCCGTTCAATCCCTGGCCGGGCGCGCCCTACGAGTGTTCGACACCCGAACGCGTGAAGCGCTTTTCCGACATCGTTTTCGAAGGCGGCATTTCCGCCCCCGTCCGCACGCCGCGCGGGCGTGATATCGATGCAGCCTGCGGCCAGCTGAAGACGGCGGCGGAAAAGAAAAGCCGCGCCCAACGCGACCGCGAGGCGGCAGAGGCTGCCTCCGCGTGAGCAGCGACGCGGCGACGATTGCCTATTACGAGGCAAACGCGCCGCGCTATACACTGAGCTTCGGACAGGCGCCGAGCCGCCATCTCGACAGGTTCCTAGATCGGCTTAGCCCGGGAGCTCGCATCCTCGAACTGGGCTGCGGCGGCGGACGCGATTCCGCGCGCATCATCGAACGCGGCTTCGATCTCGATGCGACCGATGGCACCCCGGCCATGGTCCGCAAGGCCAACGAACGTTTCGACGTGGGCGCGCGGGTCATGCTATTCGGCGATCTCGCCGCCAAAGAAGAATATGATGCGGTCTGGGCACACGCGTGCCTCCTCCACGTACCGCGCAGCGACCTTCCGCCGATCCTCACGAAAATCCTGGAGGCGTTGAAGCCCCGCGGCCTCCATTTTGCGAACTACAAGCTCGGCGAAGCGGAAGGCCGCGATCCTCTGGGCCGCTGGGCAAACCTGCCCGACGAGGAATGGCTCGAGAGCACCTATCGCGAAGCGGGCTTCGAAGTGCTTGCGGCGGAGCGCTATCGCGGCAAGGGTGCCGACGGTGTCCAGCGCGACTGGTACGCCCTCACCCTCTCCGGGAAAGACGGTTGATGCCCGAAGTCTTCGCAATCTGCACTGGCCTGCCCAAGCCCTTCAATGGTGCCGAACTGAGCGCGATCGACAAGAAGCCCGTCGAAGGCCCCGTCACCATTCGCAGCTTCGGTATCGAAGGTGACATGATCGCCGACACGAAGCATCACGGCGGACCGGACATGGCCGTGCATCTCTATCCGCACGACCATTACGCCGAGTGGGACGCATGGCTGGGCGGCCATGATTTGCTCTCTGCCCCTGCGGCCTTCGGCGAAAACCTGATGGTCGACGGTCTTGCCGAAGATGGCGTCCACATCGGCGATCGCTTCCGCCTCGGCGAAGCCCTGCTCGAGATCAGCCAGCCCCGGCAGCCGTGCTGGAAGATCGAACATCGGTTCGGTCGCAAGGGAATGGTCGCGCGGATCGTGAAACGGCACAATTGCGGCTGGTACTTCCGCGTATTGGAAGAAGGCAGCACCAAAGCAGGTGACATGCTGCAACGGGTCGAAACCGGCCATGACCAGTGGACGGTCGCGCGCCTTTTCGCGTCTCTCTATGACCCCGCCGAAAGGGCCGACCGGGGCCAGCTCGAAGAGATCGCGAATCTCGAACGCCTCTGCGTCCCTTGGCGAGAAAAAGCGCGCAAAGCCTTGGAAAGCTAACGCTTCGTCGCGCACTTCCAGTCGGTTTATCGCTAATTTCGGATTAATCGCGTTCGTTCAGCCGCGGTTGTCCTTCCGCGCTCAATCTGGCTGCAATCCACTCTTCAGATGGGAAGCAATAATGAAGAAGTTCGCAATCGCTTTTGCCGCCGGAACGCTCGCCGTTACCGGCATCGGTACCGCCGCTCCGGCTGCTGCAGATCCTCCCTCCTGGGCTCCTGCTCACGGCAAGCGCGCAAAGGATCGCGCCGCCCGCTACGATTCCCGCGGCTACTATGTCGAACCTCGCCGTATCACGCGCGACAGCTACATGTGGCGCGGCCGCGACGGGCGCTACTATTGCAAGCGCGACAACGGCACCACCGGCCTGGTGATCGGCGCCGGCGTAGGTGCGCTGGCGGGTCACGAACTCGCCGGTCGCGGTGACAAGGCGCTCGGCACCATCCTCGGCGGTGCCGTCGGCGCGGTGATCGGTCGCGAGATCGATCGTGGAAGCCTGCGCTGCCGCTAAGTTCCTCGGGTCGCACCTTCGAACCCGGCGGCGTCGTCACTCCTTGAGTGGCGGCGCCGCTTTGGTTTTGCAGCCCTTTCCTTTGTCGATGCGCGCCTTATGGTGGCCGCTGCATGACAGAGAGCAAACCCAGCGTACTCGTGACCGGCGGCGCCAAGCGGATCGGCAAGGCAATTGCCGAGACTTTCGGGCGGCAGGGCTGGCATGTCGTCATTCACTACAATCGATCGGGCGACGCGGCTCGCAAGGTCGCCGAAGACTTGCCCAGTGCCGAAACAATCGGTTGCGATCTAAGCGACGGTGATGCCGGCGTCGCCATGGTCGAGGAATTCGCTGTAAAACTGGGCGACTGGGCCGTGCTGGTAAACTGTGCCTCTATATTCGATCCTGACGATGTAACCGCGCTCGATCCGGTAACGAACAAGCGTGCGATGCAGATCAATGCCCGGACACCCACGCGCATGGCGCAGGCCTATTTGGCCAAGGCAAAAGCCAGTGGCGGGCGGCGCGTCATCCAGGTGACCGACCAGAAGCTGTCAAATCCAAATCCCGACTTCTTCAGCTACACCATGAGCAAGCACGCGCTCGACGCGACGATCGCAATGCTGTCGATGGGTGCGGCGAATGAGGATGACCGCGTCTACGGCCTCGCTCCGGGAGCCATTCTCGCAAGTCACGACCAGACGAGCGAGGAAGCGGAGATATCGCACCGCCTCAACCTCCTCCAACGGCGAACCCGCTCGCAGGAAATTGCAGATGCGGCCTACTTCCTAGGCCAGGGGCATCTGGCCAGTGGCCAGACGATCTACTGCGACAGCGGACAGCACCTGCTGCGCCAGTCGCGCGACGTCATCTACCTTGCCCGCGAGGGAAAAGAGGCATGAAACGCCACGCGGCAACCACGCGCATCTGGCATTGGCTCAACCTAGTTTGCGTCGTCGTCCTGTTCATGTCCGGGCTGACGATCTCCAATGCGCACCGCAGGCTCTATTGGGGCGACTGGGGCTTCTCTGTCGAACAGGCCTGGCTGATCGTTCCGCGCTTTCCCGACTGGATGACCATTCCCGGCTATTACAGTCTCGCGGTCGCCCGCGACTGGCATATCCTGATGGCATGGCCCTTCGCGCTGCTACTGCTCTTCATGTGGGTCGCCATGCTCGTGAACCGGCACTTCTCGCGCGATATCGCGACTTCGCGCAGGGAATGGAGACCGTCGGCGATCCGGCATGACATCGTCCAACACCTGAAGCTGAATTTCGAACACGAAGGCGGGAAGTATAATTTCCTGCAGAAGCTCGCCTACGGGCTCGTTCTCGGCGTCTTCCTGCCGATGATGATTTTCACCGGCATCGCCATCAGTCCTGGCATGGAGCCGACCTTCGGCTGGCTGGTCGACCTGCTCGGCGGGCGGCAATCGGCGCGCAGCCTGCATTTCATCTTCGCGTTCGCCCTCTTCGGGTTTTTCGTGGTCCACGTCGTTCTGGTTATCCTGGCCGGGCCGATCGGGCAGATCCGCGACATGATTACCGGAGGCAGGCATGATGAAGCGTAGAGGGTTCATAGCCGCAGCCGGTGCCGCCTTCGTGGCCGGCTGCAACAAGATCGCCGATAGCGATACGGGTTCGCGGTTGCTCGGCGCGGCAGAGGACTGGCACAAAAAGGCGCACCGCCTGCTGACCGATCGCGAAGCGCTTGCCCCAGAGTATCCGCGCAGCGCGATCTCGCCCTTCTTCCGCGGCAACGGTTCGACCGATCCGCAGAACGGCGACTACCAGCAGCAGGCGGCCGAGAACTTTGTTAACTGGCGCCTCGACGTGCGCGGGCTCGTCGACAACCCGATGAAGCTCAGCCTAGACAACATCCGCAAGCTCCCCCAGCGCACGCAGGTCACGCGGCATGATTGCGTCGAAGGCTGGAGCGCGATCGGCGAATGGACCGGGCCGCAGCTTTCGTTGCTGCTCGATGCTGCCGGACTGAAGCCCGAGGCGAAATTCATCGTTTTCCGCTGCGCCGACAATCTCAACGGGCAGGACTATTACGAGAGCGTCGACCTGATCGATGCCTACCACCCGCAGACGATCGTCGCGCACCTGCTCAATGGCGAACCCCTGCCCATCCGCAACGGCGCCCCCTTGCGCATGCGGGTCGAGCGGCAGCTCGGATACAAGCACCCCAAGTACCTGACCGCGATCGAAGCGGTCGCCAGTCTTGACGATATCGGCGGCGGCAAGGGCGGCTATTGGGAAGATCGTGCCGGTTACCAGTGGTACGCCGGCATCTAGCCGCTACTCCGGATATATCCGGCCCATCGTCTCCCAGTCCTCGCGGATCATTTCCTCGAGCACGTCCATGTCCACATCGGCCAGCTTGTTGATGTAGAGGCAGCTCTTCCCCGTCGAGTGCTTGCCCAGCCTCTTCAGCTGCGCCTCTCTGCGCTTTGCCGCCACATCGTCGCAATAGCCGCCCATGAGGTAGAGCGAATGCTTGGCCTTGCGCGGGCTGAACCCGCTGCGCATCCAGTGCACGTCACGGCCGCTGGCATAGGTCGTCCGGTATTGACCGTAGCCGATGATGCTCGGGCCCCACATCTGCGGCTGCTCGCCTGTGACCTTGCGGAACAGCGCGTCGAGCACCTTCGCTTCCTCGCGTTTCCTCTCCGGCTCCACACCATCGATGAAATCCGCCGGATCGACGTCGGTGATCTGGGTCTTTGCCTCTGCCATGTGGGCAATCCTAGCATCCGATTGACTTGCCGCCAACGCGGGGCGATGCTCCGCCCGGGTTGGATAGGGGAGACCAAGCCGGTGTGGCTACTCGATAAATTTCTGAAGACCGCGATCAAGCATGGCCGGATGGTCGTTACGGATCATGACGGCAAGACTTATGAGTACGGCACGGGAGACGCCTCCGAACCGCCGCTCCGCATCACGCTGACCAACAAGAAGGCCGCCAACCACATCGCGCGCTATCCGCAGATGGGTGCGGGCGAGGCGTTCATGTGGGGCTGGCTGAAGGTCGAGGAGCCGCACGATATCCGCGACCTGATCCTTTTCGTCACCCAGCAGGCGGGCAAGCCGGGCGACAAGGCTCTCAAGCCCAAGGGCAAGCTGCGCACCGCCGCCCAGCGCATGCTCGCGAAGGCCGACAGCATCAATTTGCGCAGCAAGGCGCGCAAGAACGCAGAACACACCTACAATCTCACCCGCGAACTCTACGAGCGCTTCCTCGACGAGGACCGCCAGTACACCATGGCCTATTATCGCGAGGATCCGGAGACGACCTCGCTCGAAAAGGCGCAGCTCGACAAGAAGGCGCACCTCGCCGCCAAGATGTACATAAAGCCCGGCCAGCGCATCCTCGACATCGGCTGCGGCTGGGGCGGCTTCGCACTCTACCTTGCCCGGCATTACGACGTGGAGGTCCACGGCGTCGCCCTCGCCCCCGACCAGATCGCCTTCTGCAAAGAGCGCGCGGAGGAAGCGGGCGTGGCCGACAAGGTCAAATTCAGCCTTACCGATTACCGCGACGTCGAAGGCCAGTTCGACCGCATCAGCTCGGTGGGCCTGCTCGAACACGTGGGCACGCCGCATTACCCGCAGTTTTACGAGCACACGAGCCGCCTGCTCAAACCCGATGGCGTGATGATGAGCCACTGCTGCGGGCGCGCCGGCCCTCCCGGCTTCACCGACGCCTGGACGCGCACCTACATCTTCCCCGGCGGCTACATCCCTGCCCTGTCCGAACTGGTCAGCCAGTCCGAGCAATACGGCTGGCAGGTGATGGACGTGGAGGCGATGCGCTTCCACTACAGCCACACGCTGGAGGAGTGGTACAACCGCACGGTCCAGCACCGCGCCGAGATCGTCGATATGTACGACGAGACCTTCTACCGCATGTGGCTCTACTACCTCGCCGGCGCCGAACAGAGCTTCCGCCACGGCGACATGGTCAACTGGCAGTTGATCTACGTGAAGGACCGCAGCGCCATTCCCATGACCCGCGAATGGATCATGGAAGAGAGCGCCCGCCTGCGCGCCGCCGACGCGGACAAGGTGCCCGAGTGGCGCTTCGCCCAGCGGGAAGCGGCGGAATAGCGGGCTAGCTTTGCACCCACCGATAAACCGGCCCAAACCCTACCAGCGCGGCTCCCACGAAGGGCAGCGCCACGACCCATAGGCGGACGCCGGTCACGCCCTCGGGGCTGGCGATGCTGATGGCGGCGGTCATGGCGAGGCCGACGCAGATCGCGATCATGGCGATCACGAGGCGCAGGCGCGGGATCGGGGCCTCGCGCTTGGCGGCACCCATGCCTCGCTCGTAGCGGGCAAAGATGGCAATCAGCGGGAGCGTTGCGGCGATATAGAGCACGAACCAGACCGGGCGGCTCCACCACCATTCGGCTGTTCCCGGCATGACGCGCAGGCCTATGCCTCCGGCTGCCCAAGCGGCGACCATTACCAGCACGTAAGCCGTCAGGTGCCAGAGATAGACGGTCATGATCATGCCGTTCATCAGCACCGTCGCGGTCCAGACGGAGAGGTTGTCGAGCAGCTTCCTGCCCCACGGTTCCAGCCCCAGCACCAACCCCGTCTGCGTCACACCCAGCGCCAGCAGCGCGAGCGTCGGCGGCATGGAATTGGTGATCTCGGCCCCCGGCACGCCGATCATGGCGATGGGATAGGGGCCGTAGATGGTGAGGCCGATAAGCGTGGCAAGGCCGGCGAGGAACAGCGCCAGCGCCCTCCCCAGCGAAAGCCTCCCCTGTTGCCACGCATAACCCAGCTGGTGGATGCCCAGCCACACGAATAGGAAATTGAGGAAGTTCACATAAGGCACACCCTGCGAGAGCGTCAGCCAGTCGATCGCCACCGCGCCCGCGATGAACAGCGCTATGCTGCCCCAGCCCAGCTTCTCCCAAAGCTTCCACGTCAGCGGCGCAAGTGCAGTCACCAGCAGGTAGACCGCGAGGAACCACACGGGGATCAGCGCGAGGAACACGGCCATACGCACCGTCTCGCGCGCCATACCAGCCTGCGTGGCGACGAAGGCGAATGCCGCCCACACCAGCAGCACGGGGAAGACCGGATTGATCAGGCGCTGGATACGGCTCGCGAACCAGTCTGAATAGTGGCCGTTTTTCGCGCGGGTCGAGGCCCAGCTCACCCCGTTCGAATAGCCGCCGACGAGGAAGAAGATCGGCATGACCTGGAAGCCCCAGGTAAGCCACTGCGTCCACGGCAGGATGCCGAGCAAATGCCCGCCGACCACCTCGCCGTCCGCGCCGATATAGGGTGCGGCGACCAACCAGTGCCCAACCACCACCGCGAGGATCGACAGCGCGCGTAGGAAATCGACATATCGATTGCGCTCTGGCGGCGCCTGTTCCGCCAGCGATTTCGCCTTGTTCAACAATCCCATGCTGCGCGTCCCCTACCCCGTTACCCGTGTCGCTATGCCAAATGGCGGGCCTCCGGGAAAGCGACTACGTGGTAGCGGTTAATGGCCCATCAACCCCTCTGACCTAGGAAGAGTTCATGGCTTCAGACCTGCTCATCAACCGTCGGGTCGTGAAAAATACCGCGCTCATCGCTGGCACGCTCACCGCAGGATCGCTGCTATGCACGCTGATCGTCATGGCCTTCCAGCCCAGCGACGGCGAGAATGTAGTCCTCGCGCTCTCTCTCGCGCTCGTGATACCGTTGGTGTGCAGTATCCCTGTCGGTCTTTACGTCACCTCTCAAGGGGAAAGGCTCGCACAGCTCAATGCCCTGCTCGAGCATGAGGCCACTCAGGATGCGCTGACCGACCTGCCCAACCGACGGGCCTTTTTCGACGCGCTCGAACGTCGGTTGGACACCGGGAAAGAAGCAGGGCTCCTGCTGATAGACGCCGACCGGTTCAAATCGCTGAATGACAGTCACGGGCACCACACGGGTGACGAGGCGCTAAAGGCACTCGCCCGACTTTTCGCCGAAGAGGTTCCGGTAGAGGCATTGGTCGCAAGGCTCGGCGGTGAGGAATTCGGCGTGTTGCTTCCCGATGCGACGCTCGCAAAAGCGCGGGATTGTGCCGAAAGCCTGCGCCGACGCGTGTCTGAACTCGACTTCCGCTCGCCCGAGGGTGCATCCTGCCTTCTGAGCATAAGCATCGGTATCGATGTCCTGCGAATTGAGGATCGCCCCTTCCCGCTCAAAGGTGCTGACCACGCGCTCTATGCGGCCAAGCAGGACGGGCGTAACCGCGTTTCCTTTTACACGCCGCCAGCCAGTTCCGCGCGTGACGAAAAGGCTGCCTGACCGCTACAACAGCGCTTCTTGATTGCCACGCGCCCTGCCCCCCTGCTAGCGGCGCGGCAAACGCAATCAAGGTGCCTGCACATGACCGATATCAAGCGCGTCGTCCTCGCCTATTCCGGCGGCCTCGACACTTCCGTCATCGCCAAGTGGCTCGAAGTCGAGCGCGGGTTGGAAGTCGTGACCTTCACCGCCGATCTCGGTCAGGGCGAGGAAATCGAGCCGGCACGCGAAAAGGCCCGCGCTATGGGCATTCCGGACAAGCACATCTTCATCGAGGACCTGCGCGAGGAGTTCGTGCGCGATTTCGTCTTCCCGATGATGCGCGCCAATGCCCGCTACGAGGGCGACTATTTGCTCGGCACCAGCATCGCACGCCCGCTGATCTCCAAGCGCCTCGTCGAGATCGCGCATGAGACCAACGCGGATGCCATCGCCCACGGTGCGACCGGCAAGGGCAACGACCAGGTGCGCTTCGAATTGTCGGCCTATGCGCTCGACCCCGACATCAAGGTGATCGCTCCCTGGCGCGAGTGGGACCTGACTTCGCGGACCGCGCTGATCGCATGGGCCGAGGCACACCAGATCGCCGTCCCCAAGGACAAGCGCGGCGAGAGCCCCTTTTCGACCGACGCGAACCTCCTGCACACCTCTTCGGAGGGCAAGGTGCTCGAGGATCCGTGGGAAGAGACCCCCGACTACGTCTATTCGCGTACCGACCATCCAGAGGATGCGCCCGACACGCCCGAATACATCACGATCGACTTCGAGAAGGGCGACGGCGTCGCACTGAACGGCGAAGCAATGAGCCCTGCAGAACTGCTGACCGCGCTCAACGATCTCGGCCGCAAGCACGGCATCGGCCGCCTCGACCTCGTCGAGAACCGCTTCGTGGGCATGAAGAGCCGCGGCATGTACGAAACCCCCGGCGGCGAGATTTACGCTCGCGCCCATCGCGGTATCGAGCAGATCACGCTCGATCGCGGCGCTGCGCATCTCAAGGACGAACTGATGCCGCGCTATGCCGAGCTGGTGTACAACGGCCTCTGGTTCAGCCCCGAGCGCGAGATGCTGCAGGCGGCGATCGACCTCAGCCAGGAGAAGGTCAGCGGCACCGTTCGCCTCAAGCTCTACAAGGGGAATGCCCTGGTGGTGGGCCGCAAGTCGGACAATTCGCTCTACTCGGAGGCCCACGTGACCTTCGAAGACGACGCCGGCGCCTACGACCAGAAGGATGCGGAAGGCTTCATCAAGCTCAACGCGCTTCGCCTGCGCCTGCTCGCCAAACGCGATCGGTAGAAAATGTCGTCTGGAAATCGCTTCGGGGGCTGAAAATTACGCCCTCGCCGCGATGACGTTCCGATTTTTGCGATGAACCGTTGACTTATCCACCCCCCTCCACAGCGAAATGCGGGGAAAGTGGATAACTCGCCTCTTGTCAGCTTGAAGAATCGGCTTTCCGGGTGCAGCTTTAATTCATCGGAACGGCGAAGAAAGCTTCCAGCCAAGACGGTCTAACGACTTGAAAGGCAACGGAAATTCGGAGCCGGAAAGACGCAGCGGGATCTGTCCGCGCACATCTCGAGACCCTCGCGCAGAAGGTTCACGCCGGACGCAAGGCGGGTCGATGACGGAAGTGCGAAGGTTTCCAGCTGTGAGTCAGGCCAACCCGGCCGGATGCCGAAGGTGGCGTCGTATAAAGGTCTTCGGACCGGAAGGCGATGTGACCGTTTGAGGTACCGGCCACCAACGGAAGGTCAGACTGCGGAACCGCCCGTTGAAGCGCGGCTGGGCAAGGTAAGCGAGCGATTGCAAGATCGTGACGCGACCGACACCGGGCCGAGTGGAGGGTAGATCCGGATGCCGGTGCGAGCGCCGGTGACAGAACCTGAAGACTGTCTTCGGATAGCCGGATGGGAAAACATCGGATGCCAAGTCTGCGTCCCTGGAACTTCGGTGAAAGGAACACGGCCACGCATCGGTGAGAGTGGGGTCGGCAGCGATGCCGGCCCCATTTGCTATGGGCAATCCGCAAGCCCGCAATATGCGGCTCACAGTTCCCGGATCGTCCAGAAAACCCCATGAAACCCGCATATCGAGGCGAAAGCCGCGCCGAATGGTGGCGATTTCAAGGCAGTTTACGTCCGCGTTAAGGACTCGGCGATTGCTATGCCCTATATCCTCCCGAACCGAACGGGAGGTCCATTCATGGCCAAACGCGCGCTTTTGAGCACGATCTTTCTTGCAGCGCTGGCGCTGCCCGGCACCGCCGGTCATTCCGAGGAAAGCGATGCCAAGCCGATCCTTCAACCGACATTCGAACAGCATTTCGCGGATTTCGCGGAGCTGCCGCCTGCGCCCGAACCGGGTCCGCGGGTCGTAGACCTCGAGACCTTCGAACCGCCTGTAGAAGTCGAGCCCGCCGGAACACCGCTCGGCACCGGCGTCGCATCTTATTACGGCAAGCGCTTCCACGGCCGCCGCACCGCCAATGGCGAGCGGTTCGACATGCATGCCATGACCGCCGCCCACAAGACGCTGCCCTTCGGCAGCATGGTCCGCGTGACCAACCCGCGCAACGGCCAGTCGGTCATCGTTCGCATCAACGACCGCGGACCGTTCACGCGTGGCCGCACGATCGACCTCAGCCGCGCCGCAGCCGAGGAAATCGGCATCGTGCGCCGCGGACACGGCTCGGTCGAGATCGAACTGCTTGATTAGGTCCCTTCGGCCTTACCGCTTCGCTGCTTGAGGGCGAATTTCCCTTCCGCACTACCGCTTCGCTGCTTGAGGGCGAATTTACCGTCCGCCCTACCGCTTCGCTGCTTGAGGGCGGTTAGAGCTTCAGTTCGCTCACATCCCGGTAATCGCCGATCTTCCCGCGCGGGAAGGTGTTGAAGGCGATCGAGTAGCGGTTCTGCTGCGAGTGGTTGGTCTCGACGAAATGCAGGATCGAGCTGGCGAACAGCACCAGGTCGCCCTCTTTCGGCACGATCGCGTTGCGCTGCGTATTGTAGACATTCGTGCGCGCGCTATCGACCGCCATCTCGATCTGGCGATAGCCATTGGTGCGCTCGAAGATCATGTTGCCCGGCGGATCGGGCATCGGCGCGTAGTAGAGCGAGCCCGAGATCAGCGAGTTCGAATGCGTGTGCGCGTGCATCCCCACGCCCGGCGGATTGATCAGCGACCAGCTCTGCGTGACGTCGAGCTTGTGCGAGATGCCCATCACCTCGAGCGCGAAGGTCGCCAGCGCCTCGTCCACCGCCTTCTTGATGCTGCGCATTTCCGGCAGGTCGAACAGGTAGAGCTCTTTCGAAATCTTGTTCACCTGGTTCTCGATCATCTCGAGCGACTGGATGAACTTCACTTGCTTCGGCGAGATCGCGTCCTTGATGTTCATCACGAAATACGGCTCTGCGAAGAGCGGCTTGACGGTGAATTCGCGCGCAGAAGCGCCTTTGGCAGCGGTGGCCATGTATGCAGTCCCCAATTGTAACCCCGCCCAGGGTCATAAACCGGACGCAAACGGGCTTTCAAGACCGCCACGAGCGGTGTTCAACCGCGCAATTGGCCGCGCAGCGCGCCGCGGGGGTGCGCATCGGTGTGCACATCGATGTAGTAATGGGCGGGCCGCGCGATCATCGCTTCGATCGTCGCGCCATCGGCCGCGGCGCATACCTCGTCCATCTCCGCCAGCTCCAATGCGACGAGCTCGCGCCCGTTCTTGCCCGACTTGCCGAGATGCACATGCGCGGAGGTCACTTCCCCCACGCCGGCGACTTCGAGGTAGTAGCACAGGCTCTGCGCGTCGGGTTCGGCATAGGCGTTGAAATCGCCATATGCCTCGCTGCCCGCGCCGCCGCCCACCACCTCGTCACCGAAGAGGTTCGCGCTCAGCACTGTGCCGGATTGCGCTGTCGCACTCAGGAAGAGCGCTGCTGCGGCAATACCGGCCAATGCGATTGCCCATGGTCTGAGTGTCATGACCGGTCTCCTTTCCTAAGGGACCGTGCGCCCGCAAGCGGTTCCCGGATGCGGGCCCGGTCCCGCAAAGCGCAGTATATACCCCTTTTGTTCTCATGGGAAGCGTTTCAGCGAGCCGCCCTCGCCTGCCGCTGCACAAGCCTCACCCGCCTTCGCGATCGAGGCCTCCAGCGCCTCCTCGCTCGCGACGAGCCACCATTCGTGCCCTCCCGCCTCGTAGGCCTCCATCTGCAGCGCCTCGACCTCTTCTGCGTCATAGCCATCGCTGGCGAGCCGGGCGACATCAGGCACGCCGCGCGGCCGCGCATCGTAGAAGCGGTCGAGCCGGTTGCCGAACCACTGGCAATCGGCCTGCGTGAGCGTGGCCTCCGGATCGTCACACTTCCCTCCGCAGCTTTCACAAGCTGCGTATTCCTGTCGCCCTACCCCGTTGGTGCTTGAGGGCGGGTATTCCCTACAGGGTGGAACGGATGGAACACGGTCCTGGGAGAAATCGTCCGCCCCCTCCCCCCGTCCGCTTTCGGCACACGCATCCGGCGCAAGCTCCGGCCCAACATCGGGCAACGCCTCCCCTTCCCGCAAGCCGTCGATCAGCGCATCGAGCCGCGTGAGCGTTTCGGCGACCTCCTCGCGCGCCTCCAACCGGTCGAGCCGCGCCAGGTGCGCGAGCAGCAGGCGGCTGTCATAGCGCCTGCGCCGCGCGACCTCCTCCCCGTGATAGAACACTGCCTCCTCCACCCCGTTGAGCGCGCGATCGGCGAGCGTCGCCTCGGCATGCGCCCGCGCCGCGAGCAACGCCGCATCCCACGCCTGCGCCAGCGCCGGAGAGGCCCGCCGCTGGCGATAGGCCGTCTGCGCCGAAATCCGCGCCCCGCGGCAGGCGAGCCGGACATTGCCGAACAGCTGGAGGCTTGCGAGAAACTCGGCCTGCCGCCGGGGCGAGAACACGGTCTGGCCCTCCCCGTGCGGACCGGCGGTGGGGGCCTGCTCTACAGTCACGAGCGCATTCATGCGACACCTCCCACGCTGCTGGCCGGCGAGATGACCGAGCCGCTAGGCGAGGCAAGGCCGGAAGCGAAGTCGAAGACGCAGCTGGCCAAAGGCCACCTGCAAGGCCGCCGCGGCTTATGCCGCGAAGCCAAGGAGCGCGGACGCGCTCTGCCCGGCGTTTGAAGGCGCAAACAAAAAACAGCGTTCATGGTTCACCTCATGGGTTTGAGTGAACCGGGTTAGCTATACTCGGGATGGAGAGTAGGACAGCCCAATCCTCAGGCCAAAGTTCTTGAACAAGCTGAAGATCAGAGAATTCGTCAGTGGGCGGATACCGAGGCGAATACCGTGCCGAAAACATCTGGAGGCCCAAGGTCGAATCCGAAATCTCGCGCGAATGATTAGGACTTCAGAACAAGGTCTTCCAGTTCTTCGAGAATGCGAACAAAAGAGCCAATCCCGCTATCAATGCGGAGACGAAGGTCGCCACTAAGGAGAACCGAGCAATTCGAGCCATTTCAAACATTGCATAGGTCTCATTTATCGCACGCCTTGCATCGACAATATTTCTGTGATGCGCCTTAACGGCTTCAGCGCGCTGGAGAATTTGCTCCATCACTTGCTCAGGTAGGCTATGGAAGCCCGATCGACTTGGGCTTTCCATCGTAAAGTTATGCATTTGGGAAGCGAGCCAAGACAACCGTTCTTGAGTGATTTCGGCCGTCACCAATTCGATATCCATCATTTCGTGGGCCTTCTCCTCGGTCAGGACTCTGCCGGACTTCCGAAAGGAAGTTAGAGGCCTGAATTCAGCATCGCGGACTCGCGAAATGATTTCGTCATAGATCGAGAGAAGTTCGGTTACGGCAAGCATTGTCCAATTCGATGGCAGCGAAAACGATAGTCTAGAGATTAGAGCATCGACGTTTTCACCACCCCAAACTTCGAAGTCTTGGCCCTCGAAGCTTCGCGACGTGAACGACATGACCGAATGCCCAACAGGCGCTTCCCGAGAAGTAGACCAAATGAGATCATTAAGGCTTCCGCTCCAAGACCGTATATCGTCATAGAACGCTTCCCGAAAACGAGCATTTACCCCCGGAGAGAACTCTAAAACCTCAACGGTCGTGATTCTGCTGCGATCATGGCTAGTGAAAAAGCCACCAAAGTTCCGCGCCATGAATTCGGAAACTTCGCCTCTCAAGGTCTCTCTAAGCTGCTGGATTTTTCCCTTCTTGATGACCCAAGGATCATGAATAGCAATCGATCCGTCTAGCTGGGGTATTGCTCTTTGAAAGTGATGGGATTTGAAAATATCCTGATATGCAGATCTATTCTCTCTACTCAGAAAGAAACAGCCTACAATCGCCGAGACTGATGGGGTAACTTTGATTGCATGAAAGTTCGCATATTCAAAAGACTTAGGAAATCTTCTGAATTTTTTTCGCAAACCGAGCCAATTCTTGCCAATCGGTGCAGCGGAACCCAGATTTTTCCAACCACCTGAACTGATGTTCCGATTTCGCTCTACCCAATCATTAGCCCCGTCGTTCGTACCGATTGAAGCATTCCAGTCTACACGAGCAATCTTCCGACTTGATCTCTTGAGCTGTGAAGGCGTAATTAGTTCGACAGCCCAGATTGCATGCAGCGTCGCCGATTCATCTTTCAAGGGATGATAGTCGAAGTATTTTGAAGTACGCAGTCGGTTCTCACTCCTGCCTAAGAACGCCATCTCCCTAAGCGGAGGTAGAACCGGAAACTTGTAGGCGACAATATTGTAGGTCGCCCGAATTCTGCGGCGAGCAATCAAATATCCATGTCGAATGTAGTCACGCAGCGACATCCGCTCCCCCAAAGAAATGCTCACTCAGCTAGGGGTGAACTTGATGTTATTGCAAACTATTTTAGCAACAGAGGCCTGATGCAAGTCCGTCGCATGTACAAACCGCAGCGAAAATGCTGCAGAGGTCGGGTTCGCGCTCGCGTCTACTCCGCCGCCTCGCGCTGCCGCTCGAGCATCGGCTTGAGATACTGCCCCGTATAGCTCTCCGGCACCTCTGCCACATCCTCCGGCGTGCCCTGCGCAACGACCTCGCCGCCGCGTACGCCGCCGCCCGGCCCCAGGTCGAGGATGTGGTCGGCGGTCTTGATGACGTCGAGATTGTGCTCGATCACCACCACCGAATTGCCCTGGTCCACCAGCCGGTGGAGCACTTCGAGGAGCTTGCGGACATCCTCGAAATGGAGGCCCGTGGTGGGCTCGTCGAGGATGTAGAGCGTCTGGCCGGTGCTGCGCTTGCTGAGTTCCTTGGCGAGCTTCACGCGCTGCGCCTCGCCGCCTGACAGCGTGGTCGCCTGCTGGCCGACCTTGACGTAGCCCAGCCCAACCTCGTTCAGCATGTGCATCTTGTCGCGGATCGGGGGGACGGCCTTGAAGAAATCCTCCGCATCCTCGATCGTCATGTCGAGCACGTCGGCGATGGAGTGGCCCTTGAACTTCACCTCCAGCGTTTCGCGGTTGTAGCGCTTGCCGCCGCATTCCTCGCAGGTGACGTAGACGTCGGGCAGGAAGTGCATCTCGATCTTGATGAGGCCGTCGCCCTGGCATGCCTCGCAGCGGCCACCCTTGACGTTGAAGCTGAAGCGGCCGGGCTTGTAGCCGCGCGCCTGCGCTTCGGGGAGGCCGGCGAACCAGTCGCGGATCTGGGTGAAGGCGCCGGTGTAGGTCGCCGGGTTCGAGCGCGGGGTGCGGCCGATGGGCGACTGGTCGATCTCGATAACCTTGTCGCAATATTCGAGGCCGGTGACCTTGTCGTGCGCGCCCGCCACGATGCGTGCGCCGTTCAGCTGGCGCGCGGCGGAGGCGTAGAGCGTGTCGATGGTGAAGGACGACTTGCCCGAGCCCGAGACGCCGGTGATGCAGGTAAAGGTGCCGAGCGGAATGGAGGCGGTGACGTCGTTGAGGTTGTTCGCCCGCGCGCCGTGGACGGTGAGCTCGTGCCCGTTGCCCTTGCGGCGGGTGGCGGGGACTGAAATTTCGCGCCGCCCGGTGAGGTAGTCCGCGGTGAGCGACTTCTTCGACTTCAAGACCTGTTTGAGCGTGCCCTGCGCCACCACTTCGCCCCCGCGCACGCCCGCGCCGGGGCCGAGGTCGACCACGTGGTCCGCCTGGCGGATCGCGTCTTCATCGTGCTCGACCACGATTACCGTATTGCCGAGATCGCGCAGGCGCTTCAGCGTTTCGAGCAGCCGGTCGTTGTCGCGCTGGTGGAGGCCGATGCTGGGCTCATCGAGCACGTAGAGCACGCCCGAGAGGCCCGAGCCGATCTGCGAAGCGAGACGGATACGCTGGCTCTCACCACCGGACAGCGTACCGCTGGTCCGGTCCAAGTTGAGGTAGTCGAGCCCGACATTGTCGAGGAAGCCCAGCCGCTCGTTGATCTCCTTGAGGATGGCCTTGGCGATCTGGCCTTGCGTATCGTTGAGATCGTCGGGGAGCTTCAGGAAATACTCCTTCGCATCGGCGACGCTCATCTTCGTGGGCGTGGCGATGTCGGTCCCTGCGATCTTCACCGCGAGCGCCTTCTCGTTGAGGCGCTTGCCGTGGCAGGTCTCGCACGGCTGGCTGGTCTGGAACTTCGACAGCTCCTCGCGCATCCACGCGCTCTCGGTCTGGAGCATGCGGCGGTTGAGGTTGCCGATCACGCCCTCGAACGGCTTCCTGACCGTGTATTCCTTGCGCCCGTCCTTGAAGGTGAGCGGGATGGCGCGGCCCTTGGTGCCGTAGAGGATGATCTCGCGGATCTCCTTGTCGAAATCCTCCCACGGCGTCTCGAGGCTGAACTCGTATTCGCGCGCGAGGCTGGCGAGGACCTGCATGTAATAGGGGCTCGGCGGGTTGCTCTTCGCCCAGGGCACGACGGCGCCCTTCTTGAGGCTCAGCGCCTCGTTGGGCACGACCAGCTGCGGGTCGAAGAGCTGCTTTTCGCCGATCCCGTCACAGGTCGGGCAGGCCCCCTGGGGCGCGTTGAAGGAGAACAGGCGCGGCTCGACCTCCTCGATGGTGAAGCCCGAGACGGGGCAGGAGAAGCGTTCGGAGAACACGATGCGGTTCGCGGGCAGCCCCGCCCCCTTCATCGCACCGCCACCCTCGGCCTCGTCCTCGCGCCCCGGCACCACGCCATCGGCGAGGTCGACATAGGCGAGGCCGTCGGCGAGCTTGAGCGCGGTCTCGAAACTGTCGGCGAGGCGCGTTTCCAGCCCCTCCTTCACCGCGAGACGATCGACCACCACTTCGATGTCGTGCTTGAACTTCTTGTCGAGCGCAGGCGCTTCCTCGATCGGATACATTTCGCCATCGATGCGCACGCGGGTGAAGCCCGCCTTCTGCCACTCGGCCAGTTCCTTCCGGTATTCGCCCTTGCGACCGCGCACCACCGGCGCGAGCAGGTAGAGGCGCGTACCCTCGGGCAGCGCCATCACCCGATCGACCATGTTGGAGACGGTCTGCGCCTCGATCGGCAAGCCGGTGGCGGGCGAATAGGGCACCCCCACCCTCGCCCACAGGAGGCGCATGTAGTCGTAGATCTCGGTCACCGTCGCCACGGTCGAGCGGGGGTTGCGGCTCGTCGTCTTCTGCTCGATCGAAATGGCGGGAGACAGCCCGTCGATATGCTCGACATCGGGCTTCTGCATCATCTCGAGGAACTGGCGTGCGTAGGCGCTGAGGCTCTCCACGTAGCGCCGCTGGCCTTCCGCATAGATCGTGTCGAACGCGAGGCTGGACTTGCCCGAGCCAGAAAGGCCGGTGATCACGATCAGGCTGTCACGCGGCAAATCGATATCGACGCCCTTGAGGTTGTGTTCACGCGCGCCGCGGACGGAGATCTTCGTAAGTGCCATGAAGGAAGCGTGTTCCCGAATTGTTCGCTTGGGTCAAGTGGGCTGCGAAACCGATGCCATCATTCCCCGAAGCGTTCGGTGACGGCGTAGTTCCCGCGACCCCTATCTGGTGACAGGCGCGCCAATCGCAAGGCTGTGGCCAGTATCGATCATCACACTTGTAATGCACAAGAAATCGTCGCATTGTTTCTGAGCCCGTTTCGAACAGGATCGATCGAGAACGGTAATTTGGTAAGTATTTATTGGGGGGTTTCAAATGCGGGTCGCTTCCGTTCTCGCGCTCGGCGCGAGCGCCATTGTTCTTGGGTCTTGTGGAGGCGGCGACAGCTCCGGCCCTCCTACCGGCGGCCCGACGCCGCCCCCTACGCTGTCGGTCACTCTTTCCAAGTCGTCGGACACGATCGTTCTCCAGGAAGGAGAAATGGCATCCTTCGGGTTTGACGCTAGCTATACCGGCACTTCGCCGCAGCCGATCGTTGCCGATGTCGCGATCGGGGGTGAGCGCTACGCTCTCAAGGGGAGCCCGACCGCGAATGGAACCAGTTTTACGCTCGAGTTCGAAACGCTTCCGCTCGCCGCGGGCGGCGAAAAGACGAGCACGATTACCTTCCGGCTGTGCACCTCCGCCAATTGTTCAACCGTTTATCCCGGTTCCACACAAACGTTCCAGCTCACGCTGGATGTCCAGCTAGAAGATTGGGGCATGTTCCAGCGAAATGCTGCACATACCGGCTATGTCGCGGCGCATTACGATCCGGCCGACTTCGCCGATGCCTGGACATGGGACCTGGCCGCTGGCGAGACACTCGAACTCTCGTCGACGCGTGGCAAGGTCTTCGTCACGCAGCGCAACTACTTCGGTCAGTCCGACGTGCACGCTCTCTCCGCTGAAGACGGCAGCAAATTGTGGACCCGATCGCTGGGCGACCAAGCATACACCAGCGGGCCGAGTTTTTCGGATGGCAAGGTCTTCGTGACCTCGATGCAAAGCTCGTCCGATACCAACCCCCAGTGGGTGCTGGACAGCGAGACCGGAAACGTCCTCCAGCAGATGATCTTTTCGGCGCAATGGCATGATTTCGCTCAGCCCACCGTTTTCGGCGACAGCGTTTTCGTTGCGGCAGGCTATTACGGCAATGTTGTCTATGACTTCGACCACACCGACGGCACAAAAGTGTGGGAGAGGAACGGGTCCGGTGGCGCCATCTGGGACGGCCAGACCGTGGCTGCTGACGAAGACTACGTGTACTACTACTCCGGCGGAGCGATGGATGTTTTCAATCGCCTGACAGGAGAGCTGGTCAAGTCGATGGCTGACCCGGACTTCGATTGGCGCGGCTATTCGTGGGAGGCGGCACCTGTCCTTGACGGGAATGGCCGTGTGTTCGGATTCACCTCGCCCAGGGCATATGAATGGGACACGAAACTTTCGGGTTATTCGGTCACCTCAGGCGCCAAGATCTGGAACACCGAGGCGCTATACACGACCGCGCCAGCCTATGCGCATGACCGTCTGTTTGCGGCTCGGCACGGGCTTCAGCTGATCGACGCGATCAATCCGGCTACCGGAGCGGTCGACTTCTCGCTGGCGTTCCCGGGAAGCGACACTGCCAGAAGCAACGTCGTGATTGCCGACAATCTCCTGTTCGTATCGGGTACGACCAAGACCTACGCATTCGATCTCTCGCAAACGGGCTATCCGGTCGTATGGGAAACCGATACCTACGGAATGCACCTCGCCATATCTCCGGACAATCTCCTGCTGATAAGCGACAGCAACAGGGTGCGCGCGGTCTCGCTTGCCCCCTGACACGGATGCTGGAGGGGCTTCCTGCTCCTACGCTTTGAAGTAACCAGTTTCGGCCGGGCGCATGCGAGAGCTCCCGGCCGATTTCGTGTCGGTCGCGATCTTCAGCCCGTTATTCGAAGTCCCAGCCCTGCTCGTGACCCAATCGATCGTCTGACGGGGCAGTTCGTGCCTCCGCCGTCAACCGTCAGGCGTTGCCCACCATCGGCAGACTGTGGACCCAACTGCGCCTTTCGTCCGTTCTAAAGACAAGCACCAGCCGGACGCCTCCCGCCCAGCGGATCAGGCCAGAAATCCGGAGACGCGAAACCCGACGACGGGTTTCGCCAGCAATTACAGTTACAAGGCGCACGAATTACATGTCAGACGAAAAGCAAAGGGAAAAGGTCGCGCGCCCTTCATCGACTACGCCTGAGAGCACCGCCCGCCAGACAATCCAGAGCGAGCGGCTCAAGGCGATCATGAAGGAGCTCGACCGTCCGCTCGACAACGAGAAATGGACATCGACACCCCATGCGGGCGAAAGCAAGCGGGCCTCGGGCCTGCTGCACCGCATAAGGCGTCACCGCGATCACCGCCGCGCCCTGAAGAAGGCGCGCCAGGCGGCAGCGACGGTCTACAAGGTCAAGCCGCGCCTTTCGACACGCAAGCGCGCATCGCTGATGATGGGCGCCGGCGCGATCAGCCTCGCCGCCTTTACCGGACCTCCGGCACAGACGCCGCGAGCAAAGCCCGAAGTAAAGGTCAGCCAGCCGATCGTCGCGAAGGACGTGCGCATGCCCGCCGCCCTGCTCAAGGCCAGCGACGAGTTCAAACAGGCGCTGATCGAAGAGGAAGGCGTGCGCTACACGGTCTATCGTGACGTAGCCGGATATCCGACGGTGGGCGTCGGCCATCTCGTACGCCCCGCGGACAACCTCCGTGTCGGCGACCGAATTTCCGAACAGCGCGTGCTCGACTTCCTCGATGCCGATCTCGAAACGGCCGAGGAAGGCGTCCGTATCCTCGTAGGCGACCTGCCGCTTTACCAGCACGAATTCGATGCGCTGCTCGACCTCGTTTACAACGTCGGCCTCGGCAACGTGTCGGAGCGCGAAAGCCCGCGTCTCAACGCGGCCATTGCGGCCGGCGACTACGAAGGAATCGCGAGCGAACTCGACTACCGACACGCGGGCGGAAAAGTTGCCCGCGGTCTGGAATTCCGCTCGGAACGTCGGGCGAAGATCTTCATGGATGCGACCTACGAAGACCCCCGCGAACCGACCAGCGGGGCTTCGAATACTTAGCTTCCGATTGTTGGTTTCTTAGGACAAGGTTGATAGGGCGCGCACCTCAACGACACGGGTCTAACGGGAAATTCGGGTATGCGCCGCGACGAGCGCGATTCTGACTGGCTTGCAGAACGGCAAAGTGAAACCCTGCGCGCGATTGGTGACGTTGAAAAGCGCACCCTTCTTGCGAATATCCTGGCAAGCGCCGCGATTATCGGTCTTTCGCAGACGCTCCCCAACGCAACGGCATTCTATCTGCCGGCGCTATTGCGTTTCGTCATCATATTCCTGTCTGCCATTGTCTACACTCGGATAAGGCGGGAACTGGGGGTGAATGCCCCTACCATGACAACCATCTACTTCGGCGTGTTCGTCAGCCTGCTCGGTGGCCTGAGCTGGGGACTGCTGCTGTTGCCCGTGATGCTCGAACCGGTGCTCCACGCTGCCTCGTTCATGATCTTCGGCGCCATTCTGGTCTGCGTGAGCCTCATCTCCTCGAACACCTCCTCCGCGCCGCACATGTGGGTGCCCTTCATCCTCTCCTTCCTTGCCTCGGCCTTGGCCGGGCTGGCTATGGACGCCGGGCCCTTGGCACTGCAATTCGGTCTCGGTCTCACGATCGTGGTGGCAGTACTCACCTTATTCAGTTTCGGAACGGCGAAGCAGAGCATCAGGGCTGCGGACATGCTGGTCGAAAACCGCAGGCTCGGCGAAGAGCTCGCCGATGCGCTCAGCCACGCGGAATTCCTCGCCAAGCGCGATCCGCTGACCGGCCTCTACAATCGGCGTGCGGTCTTCGAATACCGTAACCACGAGAATGCCCGAAATGATCGGGCACACGTCATGCTGATCGACATCGACAGGTTCAAACAAGTCAACGACCGCTTCGGTCACGACCTTGGCGATCGCCTGCTTGTCGCGATCGCCACTGTCATACGGGACACACTGCGCGAATTGCCGGGCGAAACTCATTATGCCGCGCGGCTCGGTGGCGAGGAGTTCGCGATATTCCTGGACCTCTCCGAAGAGGCAGAGGCAAGCGCCTTTGCAGAGTGTGTGAGAATGAAGATCGAACGGGTCGCCTTCGAATTCTCCATGCCCGAAGGCTTAGCGACCGCGTCCATCGGGCTTTCGCATCTCTACCGGGGCGAGCCGATTGCGCATGGCTTGCAACGTGCCGACACGGCACTCTACGAGGCCAAGAACGCGGGACGCAATACCGTGCGCTCCCGCGACCGCGAACTAGCTGCCTGATCGCGGTACCGAACCAAGCCGCGTTCTGTTACGCGCTCTGAAAAATCCGTACCGTCATGTCCCACCGCCTCTTCATCGCCATCCGCCCGCCATGCGCCATCCGTGATGCGCTTATCGACCTCATGGACGGCGTCGAGAATGCGCGTTGGCAGGATGACGACCAGCTGCACCTGACGCTGCGCTACATCGGCGAAACCGATCCGCACCAGGCGGACGACCTTGCCGAAGCGCTAGGGCGGCTGAGCGTTGCCCCGTTCGAATTGGCAGTTAGCGGCGTCGGCTCGTTTGAGCGCAAGGGCGTGCCGCACACGCTGTGGGCGGGCATCGCTGCCAGCGAACCGCTTCTCCATCTCCAGCGCAAGATCGAGCGCATATGCGTGTCGGTCGGCATCGCGCCCGAGAGCCGCAAGTTCGCGCCGCACATAACTCTGGCCCGCCTCAACCAGTCATGCGGACCGCTTGCCCCATTCCTTGCACGCCATGCAGGGCTTGCGCTTGGACCATGGCAGGTGGACACCTACGCACTGTACGAGAGCCATTTGCGCCCGCAGGGTTCTCTCTACGAACCGGTCGTGACCTACCGCTGCGAGGAATGATGCAGAACGCACTTCGCCTTACCCTGACCGTCGCCCTCACCGGCGCGCTGGTGGGCGCATGTTCGCGAGCCGAAGGCGAAGCTACGGACGAGGCCCCGGGGAGCCAGCAACTTCTCGAGACGATCACCGAGCAGGACGATCCTGACGCCATAGAGAATTGCCTCCTGCTGGTTTGGTCGGAGGAAGAGGAACCCGACATCGAGTTCGACCGGGCGAACGACGTCGTCAAAGGTGGCGCGATATCCTGTGCGACCGGCGCCAGCCCGAGCCGGTTCGAGGCCGCGATCGCCGCGCTTCGCGAAGCCGCGCGGAGCGGCGACAAGGCGCGCATCCTCGCGCAGCTCGGCATACCGCTGCTCTACATCGACGAGAATGGCGAGCGGCAGGACCTCACCGAAGAGCAGGTGGAGGCTTTATTCGATGACATCTTCGATCCGCACATGCTCGATATGCTGCAGGGCCTCGACCTGTCGCAAATGACCGTCGAGAAGGAAAAAGGCGCGTTTTTCGCGTTAGGATCCCTGTGGCTCGTCGTCGACGAAAAGGGTCAGCCCAAAGTGGTAACCGTGAACCGCCAGGCTCTGCTCGAAGCGGCTACCGCTGCTGTCGACCAGGCCGATCTCGGACAGGGTCGACTAATCGACTGACGAGACGAAATGCCGGTCTGCGAAATTCTGCAGATGGCGTGCGGATTTATTTGCTCTCGCCCCTGAAACGCGGCAAATTACGCACAGGGATTCGTATATTCAGGGGTTGTATCATGAAATATCTGTCTGGCGTCGCCGGTTCGGCGGCAATTGCTGCGCTTTGCGTCGGTTCAATGGCGGCTGCGCAGGAGCGTCCGCCCGTGCCGGTTCAGGCCGTACCTGCGCCATCGTCCACGACACCGCCGCCGGTCATGGTACCTCCGCCCGCACCCGCCACTCAGGAAATCGAGGCGGAAGAACGCTCGCTGTTCGAAATCATGGCGGAAGGCGTGAACCGTCGCCTCGATCCGCAACAGCGCGCACAGGCTCTGCTCGACGAAATTCCCATCGCCGTGGCGATCGAGCCGATGGCTCTCGCCGAGATGTTCACCCGTACCGAAATCCTGCACCGCTCGGTCGCGATCGACGTGCCGCTGCGCCTCACCGCGCTCTCGGGCAACGAACGCGCCGGCAGTGTCTGGCACACCGGCGATGCGCCGAAGGACCGCTATCTCGGTGAAACCGGTGCGCGAGCTGCATCGGCTGCCACCACAAACGTGACCTGGAAGGACGGCAGCACCGGCGAGATCGACCTCTACGAGGCTCGCTTCCGTTCCACCGATGACAAGAACAGCCTGACCACGCTCGAAGGCGTCGTCTATTGCGGAACGCAGGTTGCAACCCCCAGCGGCGAGAAGGACATGTGCCTGATCGACCGCGACGGTGACCGCAGCTTCGACGAGTTCGCCTTCATCGCCAGCCGCAGCGGCAAATCGGTCCACGGTGCAACCGTGCTGACCGCGGCGGTCCCGATGCAGGCAGCCGCGCCCTACACCGTGCGTAACGATGGCCTTCCCGAGATGAAGGCCCAGTGGACGACCTGCGGCAAGGACTGGGACCTCCCCTACTACCAGCTGCGCCTCGGCACCGACGAGCATGGCAACGAGCCGGCTTCGCGCGCGGGCACCTATTGGGGCGATCCCTACTGCGCCAAGTCGGAGAAGTACGAACGCGTCGAGCCTGCCAACAAGGGTGGCCGCGTGGCGCGCATGGGTCCGGCCTATGCACAGATCAGTTCGAAAAAGTCGGGCGCCTCGATCCAGCTCGAGCGCGTGCTCGACACCGAGACGCTCTACCGCGTCGAGGGCCGCGACAAGCTGGCACCGCTCAGCGCCGGCTTCGCCCCCGCCCAGGCGCAGCTTTCGGCGAACCAGCAGTTCACCCGCCTGCCCTACCAGAGCACCGGTGACGTGACTGTCGCCGAGACTCCCTTCAAGGTAGGCGACCACTTCGTCACCTCGGCCTTCCGCCATGGCTACACCGGCGTCGTGACCGAGGACGTGAAGATCCGCACGCTGCTCTCCAGCCGTTCGGTCGAAGGCGGTATGCCGGTCTATGGTGTCCCCGCCAAGCGCACGACCGTGACCTATGGCGGCTATGGCTACCAGATGCCCGCGACCCCGGCGATCGAGCGAAAGATCGACATGGACCTCATCTGGTGCCTGCCGACACGCGAGGAAATTCCCCTCGTCGACAGGGACAAAAAGCCCACGGGCAATGTGAAGATCGAGTGGACCGCGACATGCCTGCCCGACAACCGTCGTGGCCAGCACACCATCCTCAAGGACCAGTCGCCCGCACTCGCAGTGCGCAACATGCGCATGGACGCGACGATCTCGACCAATGACGGCCCGCCGCCCGTGGCAGAGCGTGCCAACGCCGACTTTGGCGCACCGCTCTACTTCCGCTATTCGCTGAAGGAGGCGAGCAAGAACCTCTACACGCTGACCGAGGAAGTGCTGCTGGGCGAGGAAGTCACCTCGAGCAACGACATCATCCTCCTGAAGGACGAGGACGGAAAGGCAGTGGTCGAAGTGGCCGGCGGCTCCTTCATGCTCGAACCCGATGGCGAGCAGTACAAGCTCACCGCCATGCTGCCTCCGCGCGAAGGCGAGGATGCACGCGTAAAGGGTCTCGACGTGATGGCGCTCATGCGCCGCCTCCTGGCCGATATCGAACGGTAGAGCCCGAAACACTGCAGAGAATGTCCTCCGCCGACCGGAATCGGCGGTTGGACGCCCTGTAGCTTGCCAAAAACCGCGGTTTCCGCTCAATAGCGCGCGTCGCACGCGCGTGCGCCCGGCCCTGCCCGCAATCCACGCGCCACCGCAGAAATATTGGAGAGACCATGAAGGCCCACATTCTGGCCACTACCGCCGCCGCCGCCCTGCTCGCAGCATGCAGCACCACCCCGGGAGGAGAGATGGACCCGCTTGCCGACGCCGATGTCGAAAACACCGTGACCATCCCCGAAGGCACCGGCTACTTCGCAGCCGACAGCACGCTGCCCTTCCTCGCGCCCGATTTCACCAAGATCTCGGAAGACGACTACATCCCCGCGTTCGAGCAGGGCATGGCGATCCAGAAGGCAGAGGTCGAAGCGATCAAGGCCAATCCGGAAGCACCGACCTTCGAGAATACCATCGTCGCGCTTGAAAAGTCGGGCCGCATGCTCGGCCGCGTAGCGCGCGTTTTCTTCAACCTCACCGGCACCAACACCACGCCGGGTCTCGACGCCATCAACAAGGAAATCAGCCCCAAGCTGACCGCGCATGGCGACAGCATCCGTCTCGATCCCGTCCTCTTCGCACGCGTGAAGGCGGTGTATGACAGCCGCGCTTCGATGACGATGACGCCCGAAGATGCGACCCTGCTCGAGAACACCTACGAGGGCATGGTCCAGGCCGGCGCCCTGCTGACCGATGAGCAGCGCGAGCAGGTCAAGTCGATCAACTCGCAGCTGTCGACGCTCACCACCGAGTTCGGCCAGCTCGCACGCAATGCGATGTCCGAACAGCCGGTCATCTTCGACAGCCGCGATCAGCTTGCCGGCCTTTCGGATGCCGACATCCGCTCGGCCGCCGATTTCGCGACCGAGCTGGGTCATGAAGGCAAGTATGCCATCGCGCTCCAGAACACGACGCAGCAGCCGCTCATCCCCGCGATGGACGACCGCGAAGCACGTCAGAAGCTGTTCGAGGCAAGCTATCACCGCGCCGACGGCACCACCGATATCGACACGCGCCTGCTGATCGCCCGCATCGCCGAGCTGCGCGCCGAGAAAGCAGAGCTCTTCGGCAAGCCCGACTGGGCGAGCTACACCATGTGGGATCGCATGGCCGAAAAGCCCGAAACCGCGCTCGCCTTCATGGAGCAGATGGTCCCGGCCCTCGCCGCCACGCAGCGCCGTGAAGCCGCCATGCTGAACGAAGCGATCGCTGCCGACGGCGGCGATTACGAAGTGAAGCCGTGGGACTGGTATCGCTATGCCAACCGCATCAAGGCCGAGCAGTACGATCTCGATGAAGATGCCGTCATGGAATACTTCGTCCTCGACCGCGTGCTCGAAGACGGCGTCTTCTTCATGGCCGAGAAGCTTTACGGCCTCACCTTCGAGCGCCGCACGGACATTCCGGTCTATCACCCCGACGTGTGGGTCTACACCGTGTTCGACCGCGACGGCAGCGAGCTCGGCCTGTTCTACTTCGACCCGTTCCAGCGCCCCTCGAAGCGCGGCGGTGCATGGATGAGCAACTTCGTCGACCAGAGCTACCTGTGGGACACCAAGCCGGTGATCTACAATGTGCTCAACATCCCGAAGGCGCCCGAAGGCGAACCGCAGCTGGTCAGCTTCGACTGGGTCAACACGACCTTCCACGAATTCGGCCACGCGCTGCACGGCTTCTTCGCCGACCAGCGCTATGAAAGCCTCTCGGGCACGGCGACCGCGCGCGACTTCGTGGAATATCCCAGCCAGGTCCACGAGATGTGGATGACCTGGCCCGAAGTGCTCCAGAACTACGCATTCCACTACGAGACCGGCGAACCGATCCCGACCGAGATGGTCGAGAAGATCCAGGCCGCCTCGAAGTTCAACCAGGGCTATGACTTCGGCGAAGTCGTCGAGGCCGCCCTGCTGGACATGAAGTGGGCCGCGCTGAGCAAGGAAGAAGCTGCCGCACTCGACACGCCGGAAAAGGTCTCGGCCTTCGAACGCCAGTCGCTCGAAGAGCTCGGCCTCGAGATCGATCTCGTGCCGCCGCGCTATCGCAGCACCTACTTCAACCACATCTTCAGCAGCCCGGAAGGCTATTCCGCCGGCTACTACAGCTACCTGTGGACGCAGATGCTCGACCACGACAGCCGCAACTGGTTCCGCGAGAACGGTGGCCTGTCGATCGAAGCCGGCCAGCATTACCGCGACACCGTGCTGAGCCGCGGCGGCACGCAGGACTACTTCGAGATGTACCAGACCTTCGCCGGCCGTAAGCCCGACGTCCGCTACATGCTCGAAGCGCTCGGCCTCATTGCTGGCGACGAGACGGGCGAAGGCACGGCATCGGACGGCAAGCTGCCCGAAACCGCTGTCGAATAAGCCTTCGATACGAGGAAACGATTGGGGGTCGGGCCGCGAGGTCCGGCCCCCTTTTTCTTGCCTAGAAGAGAGTCTGCTTGAGCGGGATCGGAAGGCCGGTCTGGCCAGCGATAATGCCGACCCATTTCTCGACCTGCTCGATCTCCTCGACCAGTTTCGCGTCTTCTTCCTCGGCAGCCTTTTCCTTGAAGGAGCCGCCCAGCTTCGAATGCTGAGAGAAGACATCCCCCGTGGCCAGCTGGCCCACCAATCCGTCCGGCGCATCCACACCGGCGAAATCGAGCACGGATGCGATCGTGGTCTCGCGCTCTGCATCGAAGCGGTCGCCATCGAGAACCCGCATGCGGTCACCGGCAACGCCCTGCACCTGCCCGCCGAGATGCAGCGCAAACCAGCGCTGGGCTAGGAACCAGGCGAGGCCTGCCGCCTGCAGGTCGCTCATCGCGAAACTCTCGCGCGCGTCCATGCCGAAATCCATGCCTGCATAACCTTGCATCTCGAGGAATAGCTGGCGGCCCCAGCGCCTGCCCATGAGGCCCTTGCGGGCGACAGAGCGCAGGAACACCGGAAGGGCGTTGGACATGAGGATCGCACGCGCGTCGGGCCGCGCCTGAAGAAGCGAGGGCATCAGCATGTTCGAGTGATTGGTAGGCTTCACGAAAACGGCTTCGCCCGGAGCATGCGGCCTAGCGAGCAGCGCCAGCAGCGGCGCGATAAGCGGCCTTGCTGCCTCGCCCGCATTGTACATGCTCACGATGATGCCCGGCTCGTTGAGCCCGACCGAAACGCCGGGTGCATCGAGCGCACGCGCCAGGAGGGTGGAGCGGCAGAACGCGGTGTGAAAGATGAAGTGCAACTTGCCGCTTTCGGGGCGCATCGCGGTCACCTCGTCCCACGAGACCATCGCCTTGGCGTCGCCTTCCCCGCTGCGGTCGGCGAGGAAGCCCTGTGCGGACAATTCGTCGCGCTCGACACGGATGAATTCCACCATCCGCGTGGGCACGTCGATCCGGTGTGGGAGCCAGCTGGGGTCGGCGGCAATACTGCTCGTGTCGGTCATGCGACACGCCTAGCCCATCATGACGCTGGCGCAAGCCGTGCCTAGAGCTTGCCCCGCCATGCCAGCGAATTGGCGTTGAGTTCGGAAAGGTCCGCCTCGCCCGCGATCACGGCCTCGCCCAGGCGTGTCGCCCGCTCGAGCACTTCGTCCGGCGCATGGCGATAGGCCGGGGCGGGAATTTCCTCGTTCCACTTAGCGCCCACTGCATTGTCGAGCAGGATGCGCTGGAAACAATGGTCGAACCGGACCGGCCACGAACGCGCCTCGGCAAGCCCGGGCATACGCTCGCGCGTCAGGTCGAACCACTTCTCGGTCAATGCATCGCGTCCCATGGAAGGATAACGCCTCAGCTCGTGACGAGTGCCCTCGCCCCGGCTTCCCCCAGCCACCTTGCGTCGACTCCCCAGACCTTGCGCAGGCGTTCTTCCGACAAGGCAAGCTCCGGCGCTTCGGTGGCGACCAGCCTGCCTTCCGACAGCACGAGGACGCGGTCGGCGAAATTCATCGCATGCGCGAGGTCGTGGAGGACGATGACGACGCCGCATCCGCTGTCCGCCGCTGCGCGAAGATGCGAGATCAGCGAGAGCTGGTGGCCGAGATCGAGCGCTGCGAGCGGCTCGTCGGCGAGGATCCAGTCGGGCTCGCCCGCAAGGACGCGTGCGAGCAGGACGCGCGCCGTCTCGCCGCCCGACAGCGACTGCGCGCGGCGGTCGGCGAACTCGGCAAGGTCGAGAGCGGCAAGCGCCCTGTCCACCGGCTCGGCAAGATGATCGCCATGCGGCATGCGCCCGAGCTCGACCAGACTGCGCACCGACACGTCCCACGCGATCTGTGCAGATTGCGGCAGGTAACCGATCCTGCGCGCCCGCTCGCGGGGATGCATGCTGGCAAGGCCCTGCTCGCCGATGACGACCTCACCGCCGTCGGGCACGAGCAGTCCGGCAAGTACTTCGAGCAGGGTCGACTTGCCCGCTCCATTGGGGCCGCAGATCGCGGTGATCTTGCCCGGCTCGATCCGGCAGTCGACACCCTGAAGGCGATCTTCGACCGAAAGGTTCATCGTCCCGAGCATCAGGCCAGTCCTTTCCGCATGCGCAGGAGGAGCAAGAGGAAGAACGGTGCCCCCAGCAGGCTCAACGCGATGCCGAGGCGAAGCTCGGTGACCAGCGGCAGGACGCGCACCACGCTGTCGGCCACGAGTACGAGCAATGCGCCTGCGAGCGCGCTCGGGATGATCAGCTGCGAAGGCCTGCGATCGGTCAGCGGCCGGACGAGATGCGGCACGATCAGGCCGACGAAGCCGATGATCCCCGCCACGGCGACACCCGCCCCGACAGTGAGGCCGATGCCGAGCACGAGGAGCCAGAGCAGCCGTCTCGTGTCGACGCCCAGCGAGCGCGTCACCGGCTCGCCCAGCGTCAGCGCGTCGAGAGAGCGCCCGCTGCGCCACAGGAGCGCGATACCGACCAGCACGAGCGGTGCGGCAAGCCACACCTCGCGCCAGCTGCGGTCGGTCAAAGCGCCGTTGAGCCACAGCACGATCTGGCTCATCGCGAAGGCATTGGGAGCCATACTTATGGCAAGCGCGGTCAGTGCTCCGGCCAGGCTCGCCACCATCAGACCGGCCAGCGTGAAGAGCGCGATGCCGCCTGTTCGCCCCGCGATGGCAGCAAGCAGCGCCATCGCCCCGCCCGCCCCGATCAGCGCGAAAAGCGGCAGCAGCCAAGCGCTTGCCGTGAAGCCGAACCACAGCGCCACGACTGCACCCAGCGCGGCACCCGGCGCGATGCCGAAAAGGCCCGGATCGGCGAGCGGATTGCGCAAGTAGCCCTGCATCGCCGCACCGGCAGCACCGAGGCCGCCACCCACCACGATCGCCAGCAGCGCACGTGGCAGGCGCAGTTCGGCGAGTATGAGAGTGGCATTGGGGGTCGTCGCCGGATCGATCCAGACCCGCCCGGCCATCAGCGAAAGCGGGACTGCCACGAGCAGCAGCAGCGCGAAGACGAGTGCGGCGCGGTTCATGTCGAACTCCCGCGGATCTCGGCGAGCCTTGCAGCGGCCTCGATGATCGTCGGGCCGCCGCAATAGAGCAGGCGCGTATCGAAAGTCTCGCGGCGCAGGCCCGGCAGCGTGTCGAGCACCGGATGTTCCTGTCCTGCCTCGCTGCCCGCCACGAGGAGCACCTCGGGCGGGTCCGCCACAACTTGTTCGAGCGGGAGGTAATCAGCCTGGGCCAGCCCGCGCTTGGCTGAATAGCTGCCGAAGCCCGTGCGGCGCATAAGATCGCTGACCAGCGCGCCCTCGCCCGGCACGATCCCTCCCGGCTGCCAGAGCACGGCCTCGATCTCGTTTCCATCTGCTGACAGGTCCGCGATCGCCTGCTCGATCTCGCCGACCAGCACCGCTCCGGCCTCTTCCCTACCCGCAAGCGCAGCCAGCCTGCGCACCTGCGCGATGCTGTCATCGACGGTCGCGGCGGCGCCGAAGGTCTCGACCGTGAAACCAAGTTTCTCAAGCGCATTGCGCGTCGCCGGCGCGATGAAGGTGCTGGCAATCACAAGGTCGGGTTCGAGCGCGATGACCTCCTCAACCGTCCCGCCGGTCGCAGCAAAGCGCGCCGCGTCACTCTCGCTCATCGAGCTGGCCCGCGGGTCCTTGCTGTAGTGCGAGATAGCGAGCAGCTGCCCCGGCGCGGCGACCTCGGCGAGGATCGCATCGGTGCAGGGATTGAGACTGACGATGGTCGGCCCGCTCACGCTTCCGGACGAAGGGTCACCGCTGCCCGCGCATCCGGCGAGCAGCAGGCCCATCGCCGCTGCGAGCGGCTTCACATCCTGGCCCTCACTCCGGCGAAGACGCCTGTGCCTGGGGTCCCGTAACCGGTGACCGTTTCATACTCGGTGTCGAAGACATTCTCGACACGGCCGAAGACTTCGAAATTGTCGCCGAAGTCGAAGGAGGCGCGCAGGTCGACCAGCTCGTAGCCGTCGATCGGCGTGAAATTGCCCGCGTCGTTGAAGCTGTCGCCCACGATGCGCAGGTCTGCGCCGAGGCTTAGCCCGAACTGCGATTGCCAGTCGGCGAAGAAGGTACCGAAATTGCGCGGACGGCGGGCGAGCTCGTTGCCGGTCATGCGGTCTTCGGCATCGACCAGCGAATAGACACCCGACAGGCGAAGGTCGCTCGTCAGGTTGATCCCGGCCTCAGCCTCGACCCCCTGCGAACGCGCGCGTTCGACGTTGTCATAGGTGCCGAACTGTCCCGGGCTGCAGGGCGTGGGTGCCACGCCGGTGCAGAAAACGAAATCGATCAGGTTCTCGCTGTCGCGGCGGAACGCGGTCAGCGAGAAATAGCGACCTGAATCGCGGCGACCCGTCTCGATACCGATGTCGACGCTGGTACTCTGTTCTGGCTCGAGCGCACGGTTTCCGTAATCGGAAAACAGCTGGAAGAGCGATGGAGCCTTGAAGCCTTCGCCAACACTCGCACGGACACGCCAGCCGTTGGAGAGCACGTAGCTCGCATCGGCGCCGAAACTGGTCTCGCTGCCGAAATAGTCATGATCGTCGACGCGCGCGCCTGCATGGACGGAGAGGTTGCCCATGACCCAGCCCATCTGGGCGTAGACGCCCTGAATATCGGCCTGCGCGAACTGGTCGAAGGTCGTTTCGTACTGGTTGCGCTGGTAGTCGTAACCGAAAGCAGCCGTCAGCCCACCGACAAGGCGGTACTCGCCGCGAATGTCGGCCCGCTCCATCTGGCCCTTGCTTTCGAAAGCAACTGTCCGGTCCTCTGCACGGTTGGTGCGATCGGTGTCCGCGCGGCTGTAGCGGGCACGCAGGGTAAGGTCGGTGCCGTAGTAACTAAGTCCGATATCCCCCCAGTAACGCAGCGTTTTCTGGGTCTCGCCCGTATCGGCCAGCGCGAACGAAGGTGCCGGGAAGCCGTCGATGTCGAGCTGGCTCTCGCTCATGTTGAGGTGGCCGGAGAGCTCGAGATTCCCTGCCACGTCGTAGAAGGCGGTGATGCCCGTGGCCATCTGCGTGAAGCCGTCGTCCTCGACACCGTTTGCGGCGCTGGAGAACCCGTCGGTCGCGTACCACGAGCCGGTCAGGCCGACGTAGAACTTGTCATCGCTCACGCCGCCGAGCGCGCTGGCGAAGACCGAACCGCGCGAGCCCGCCTCGAGGCTGCCCTGAAAGCCTGTATCGGCGCGGGTGGAAATGTCGATCACACCGCCGATCGCGTCCGAACCCCAGATCGTGGAGTTGGAGCCGCGCAGCACGTCGATCTTGGACGCCGTGCCGGTAAGGAGGCTGCCGAAGTCGAAGCCGCCGGCCGGCGCGGAAGGATCCGCAACGGGAACGCCGTCGACCAGAACGAGCACCTGCTCGGAGCCTGCGCCGCGCAGGTTCACCCCGGTGAATCCGCCAACTCCGCCGTTGCGGGAGAAGGTAAGTCCCGGCACGCGCGCCAGGACGCGGGTCGGATCGGCACCCTGCACCGAGACGATTTCCTCGCGCGCGATGACAGTGACGGGCTGGCCGGTATTGCGGATATCGGTGCCCAAGCCGTTGGCCGTGACGGTAATCGAAGCTGCCGGTTCGTCGACTACAGGGACAGGCTCGACCTGACCTCTCGGCGGCTGGCCGTAGTTAGCCTGATCGGCGGGTTCACCGGCATCCTGCGCAGCGATGATCTCCGCCAGCGCATCCTCGGTCGAATCCTGCGCGAGCGCGGCGCTGGGTATCGCCGATGCAGTCAGCAAGAACACATACTTAGTCACTCAAACCTCCAATCATGAACGCATACGCCGTCCATGACGGGAGAGAGCCGGTTTGCCCCCATCCCCGCTTGCCATCGGTACACCCCGCCCGCGGCCGAACGACTGGTACGGGCAGGTCTCCTGGCTCGCCGGATCTTCGCTTTCCCGCCGCCTTCCCGGCCCGAAGGCCAGTGGCATATGGCGGGATCGCTCCCCGGTCACAGTTGCGGGGGCAGCCGGGGCATCGAACCCCGTTCCCTCTTAGGGGCAGCTTTCGCTACCCAACCCGTTCCAATTTGCCCGCAATAACGGCGTTGTTCCGCGGCGACAAGTTTCCTCGCGCAACGATCATAACCCCGAGCGCAAGATTTACATCTTCTCAAGCATGATGCGGAACCGATGTTTAGCGAGGTCGCGATTACACAGGTCCCACGAGCCGGACCGGGCTTGGTCGCATCGGTCCCTGCCTTCGGGGAGAAAAGAACAATGTCCGTCCATTTCGCAGCCGCGCGCTGCACCACGCGATCGCCCCTCGCCCGCATCCTCGCCAAGAAGCCTTGCGGCAAACCGGCCAACGACAATGGCAATGCGGCGCTGGCTCCGATCATCGACCAGCGCACGCGCGATGCTCTGCTGCATTTTGCCGCGCACGGCCTCGATGCCGCCAATGTCGCCGCCCGCCAGGCAGAGACTGCCGCTGCGATCGAAGACAGCGAAAGTTACGATCGCTGGCTCGGCATTTGCGATGCGCTCGACACGCGCGAAGCGGCCCGCGTGCGTGAAGCTTCACGCGACGATTACCTGATCGGCTGACACCTCCAAGATATCCCCAGATACGCGACTGCGGTACCTGCCGGCTATAGAGCCGCGCAGTTCCCGCTGCATGCGCGTCGTGGAACCGGATCGGCTCCCGTGCGCTCTTAGGATATCCCCCGCAATTCCCCACCTTATTGCTATTGCGAACTACTTGCAAAGATAGTTCGTATATCCGACCTTTTGACGGTTGCATTCACCGACTGCGAGGCCTAGGTCGCGAGCCGAAACACCGGGCGCGCGCACCCACGCGGGACACTTTGCGCAAGCCAGATCGGTCGGACATCTCGGTCCCGCGCTGTTGGAAGGACGTCTTACTCCTATGGCACGCAAGAAGATCGCGCTCATCGGCTCCGGCATGATCGGCGGCACCCTCGCCCACCTCGCCGCGAAGAAAGAAATGGGCGACATCGTCCTGTTCGACATCGCCGAGGGCATGCCGCAGGGCAAGGCGCTCGACCTCAGCCAGTGCGGCCCGATCGAAGGTTTCGATGCCAAGATCACCGGTTCGAACGACTATGCCGACATCGCAGGCGCGGACGTCGTGATCGTCACCGCCGGCGTGCCCCGCAAGCCCGGCATGAGCCGCGACGACCTGCTCGGTATCAATCTCAAGGTGATGAAGGCCGTCGGCGAAGGCATCAAGAACAACTGCCCCGACGCATTCGTGATCTGCATCACCAACCCGCTCGACGCGATGGTCTGGGCACTGCGCGAATTCAGCGGCCTGCCGCACAACAAGGTCGTCGGCATGGCCGGCGTGCTCGACAGCGCGCGCTTCGCCACGTTCCTCGCCTGGGAATTCGACGTATCGGTGAAGGACGTGAACGCCTTCGTCCTCGGCGGCCACGGCGACACCATGGTCCCGGTCACCAGCTACACCACCATCAACGGCATCCCGGTGAACGACTTCGCCAAGATCAAGGGTGTGTCGGAAAGCCGCATCGATGAAATCGTCGACCGCACCCGCAAGGGCGGCGGCGAGATCGTCGGCCTGCTCGGCAACGGCTCGGCCTATTACGCACCGGCCACCAGCGCGATCGCGATGGCCGAAGCCTACCTCGGCGACCAGAAGCGCATCCTGCCTTGCGCCAGCTACGTTGAAGGCAAGTACGGCCTCGACGGCCTTTATGTCGGCGTGCCCACCATGATCGGCGCAGGCGGCACCGAGGAAGTGATCGAGATCGAACTGTCGGACGAAGAGAAGGCCAACCTCAAGGTCTCGACCGACGCTGTCGAAGAACTGCTCGAAGCCTGCAAGGGCCTCGACAGCTCGCTCGCCTAACCCACAAAACCAATCGAACAGGAGAGGCGAAATGAGCATTCTCGTCGACAAGAACACCAAGGTCATCACCCAGGGCATGACCGGTAACACCGGCACCTTCCACACGCAGCAGGCGCTCGACTACGGGACGCAGATGGTTGCGGGTGTGACCCCAGGCAAAGGCGGCACCGACCACATCGGCCTGCCGCAGTACAATACCGTGCGCGAGGCCAAGGCCGAAACCGGCGCGACCGCTTCGTGCATCTACGTGCCGCCGCCCTTCGCAGCCGACGCGATCCTCGAGGCGATCGATGCCGAGATGGAACTGATCGTCGCCATCACCGAGGGCATTCCGGTGCTCGACATGGTCAAGGTGAAAGCCGCCCTCACCGGTTCGAAGAGCCGCCTGATCGGCCCGAACTGCCCCGGCGTGCTGACGCCTGAAGAGTGCAAGATCGGCATCATGCCCGGTTCGATCTTCAAGAAGGGCAGCGTCGGCGTCGTCTCGCGCTCGGGCACGCTGACCTATGAAGCCGTGCACCAGACCACCATGGTCGGCCTCGGCCAGACCACCGCAGTCGGCATCGGCGGCGATCCCGTGAATGGCACCAACTTCATCGACGTGCTCGACCTCTTCCTCGACGATGAGGAAACCAAGTCGATCATCATGATCGGCGAAATCGGCGGCAGCGCGGAAGAAGAAGCAGCCGAATTCATCAAGCAGGAAGCTGCCAAGGGCCGCAAAAAGCCCATGGTCGGCTTCATCGCGGGCCGCACGGCGCCTCCGGGCCGCCGCATGGGCCACGCAGGCGCCATCGTCTCGGGCGGCCAGGGCGGCGCGGACGACAAGATCGCAGCGATGGAAGCAGCGGGCATCCGCGTGTCGCCCTCGCCCAGCGAGCTTGGCACCACGCTCGACGCGATGCTGAAGGAACTCGCCTGATCCTCAGGCGCTCCCTCCCTAGCGAGGTACGATAATGGGTAACGAGAGCCAGAACTTCCTGCCCGAAATGGGCGACCAGGAAGGGCCGCAGCAGGGTCCCAGCTGGGGCAACCCCCGGTGGCTGGCAGAAGTGGTCGACAGCGGCGCGGACCTAACCGCGGCGCTCGACCCGACGCAAATGCGCATGGCGGTCAAGGCCGCAGCGGAAAAGGCCGGCAAGCCGACCGATCCCAAGGCGATCGAACAGGCCGCAGACGACAGCATCAAGGCGATGCTGCTCGTGCGCCTTTACCGTGTGCGCGGTCACCTTGCGGCGGATCTCGACCCGTTGGGCCTCTCGCACCGCGACGTGCCCGATGACCTGACGCTCGAATGGCACGAACTTGCCGGCCTGGAAGACCGCGAGGTCTATGTCGGCGGCGTGTTCGGCTTCGAATGGGTCACCGTCGGCGAGCTCTTCCGCGTTCTTCGCGAGACCTATTGCGGCAAGGTCGGCCTCGAATACATGCACATCTCGGACACGGAGGAGCGCCGCTTCCTCCAGGACAAGTTCGAGACCCCCGAGGACACGATCCAGTTCACCGAGGAAGGCAAGCGCGCCATCCTCGCTGCCGTGATCCGCGGCGAGCAGTACGAGAAGTTCCTCGGCAAGAAATACGTCGGCACCAAGCGCTTCGGCCTCGATGGCGGCGAATCCATGATCCCCGCGCTCGAAGCGGTGATCAAGTACGGCGGCCAGCTCGGCGTGCGCGAGATCATCTACGGCATGGCCCACCGCGGCCGCCTGAACGTGCTCGCAAACGTCATGGGCAAGCCCTACAAGGTCATCTTCCACGAGTTCTCGGGCGGATCGTCCAACCCCGACGACGTCGGCGGTTCGGGCGATGTGAAATACCACCTCGGCACCAGCACCGACCGTTCGTTCGACGGCATCGACGTGCACATGAGCCTCGTTCCCAACCCCTCGCACCTCGAGGCGGTGAACCCGGTCGTGCTCGGCAAGACCCGCGCGCAGCAGGCCATCCGCGACGATCTGAAAAAGCACGAGCAGGTCCTGCCGGTCCTCCTTCACGGCGATGCGGCCTTCGCCGGCCAGGGCATCGTATGGGAGTGCCTCGGCTTCTCGGGCGTGCGCGGTTACAATACCGGGGGCTGCCTGCACTTCGTCATCAACAACCAGATCGGCTTCACCACGAGCCCGCAGTTCGCGCGCTCCAGCCCCTACCCGAGCGATGTCGCCAAGGGCGTCCAGGCACCGATCCTCCACGTGAATGGCGACGATCCGGAAGCGGTGACCTTCGCTTGCAAGCTGGCCGTGGAATACCGCCAGAAGTTCGGCCGCGACATCGTGATCGATATGTGGTGCTATCGCCGCTTCGGCCACAACGAGGGTGACGAGCCGAAATTCACCCAGCCGCTGATGTACGACGCGATCCGCGCGCATCCCAAGGTGAGCGAGCTCTACACCAAGCGCCTCGAGGAAGAGGGCGTGATCGAGAAGGGCTATGCCGACGGGCTGATCAGCGAATTCAACGATCATCTCGAGCAGGAATTCACCGAGGCGAAGGACTACAAGCCCAACGAAGCCGACTGGTTCGGTGGCCGCTGGGCTGGCATGAACAAGCCGGCCGATCCGGAAACCGCGCGTCGCAACGTGGAAACCGCGATCGACAAGAAGCTGTTCGACAGCCTTGGCCGTACGCTGACCACCGTCCCCGACGACGTGACGATCCACAAGACCCTGGGCCGCGTGATCGACGCTAAGCGCGAGATGTTCGAGAGCGGTGAAGGCTTCGACTGGGCGACCGGCGAAGCGCTCGCTTTCGGCAGCCTCGTGACCGAGGGCTTCGGCGTGCGCCTGTCGGGCCAGGATTCGGGCCGCGGCACCTTCAGCCAGCGCCACGCAGTCTGGATCGACCAGAAGAACGAGCGCAAGTACATTCCGCTCACCACGCTGCCGCACGGCAAGTTCGAGGTCTATGACAGCCCCTTGAGCGAATACGGCGTGCTCGGCTTCGAATACGGTTTCGCCATGGCGGACCCGAAGAGCCTCGTGATGTGGGAAGCGCAGTTCGGCGATTTCGCCAATGGTGCGCAGATCATGATCGACCAGTTCATCGCGGCCGGCGAAGTGAAGTGGCTGCGCGCCAACGGCCTCGTCCTGCTGCTGCCGCATGGCTACGAAGGTCAGGGTCCGGAACACAGCTCGGCGCGTCTCGAGCGCTTCCTGCAGCTGTGCGCGAACGACAACATCCAGGTCTGCAACATCACCACGCCGGCGAACTACTTCCACGTGCTTCGCCGCCAGATGCTGCGCCCGTTCCGCAAGCCAATGGTCATCATGACCCCCAAGTCGCTGCTCCGCCATCCGCTGGCGAAGTCGAGCGCCGAGGAGTTCATGGGCGATCATCACTTCATGCGCATCAAGTCCGACATGAAGGACATCGACGACAAGAAGGTGAAGCGCCTCGTCCTGTGCAGTGGCAAGGTCGCCTACGACCTCATGCAGCGCCGCGACGAAGCGGAGCTGGAAGATGTCTCGATCGTGCGTATCGAACAGCTCTATCCCTTCCCCGGCGAACCGCTGGCCGTGCGTATCGAGCGCATGACCAATCTCGAAGAGATCGTCTGGTGCCAGGAAGAGCCCAAGAACAACGGTGCATGGTTCTTCGTCGATCGCCTGATCGAGGAAGCGGCCACCAAGGCGGGCAAGGACGGCATGCGCCCGACCTACGCCGGCCGCGAAGTCGCCGCATCACCAGCAACCGGCTTTGCCAGCCGCCACCAGGTCCAGCAGGAAGCGCTCGTGAATATCGCGCTCGGCCTGAACGGCGGCACGAGCAACTGATCGAGGCCCGAAGAGGAAAGCAATCACCATGGCCACCGAAATCAAAGTCCCCACGCTCGGCGAGAGTGTCACCGAAGCCTCCATTGGCGAGTTCCTGAAGAACGTCGGCGATGCCGTTGCGGTGGACGAGCCGATCGTCAGCCTCGAGACCGACAAGGTCGCTGTCGAAGCACCCTCGCCCGTCGCCGGCGTGATCAAGGAATTCAAGGTCGAGGTCGGCGACACCGTCGAAGTCGGCGCGGTTCTCGCCATCGTCGAAGAAGGGGCAACCGGCGCAGCTACCGGCGAGGAAGCCGGTCGTGCAGCGCAGGAACGCGAAGAGGGAAAGGAAATCCGCGAGGTAAAGGGCGAGGCAGCTTCTTCAGACGCCTCGCAGACGCTTTCACCCGCAGTACGCCGCGCGGTTCTTGAGCATGGCGTCGATCCCTCGACCATCAAGGGCACCGGCAAGGACGGCCGCCTGACCAAGGAAGACGTGATCGCTGCCGCCAAGGCCAAGGGCGATCCGGCACCCGCCCCGGCTCCCGCAGCATCGGCTCCCGCACCGGCCCCTGCAGCCACCGGCGAGCGCCGCGAAGAACGCGTCAAGATGACGCGCATGCGCCAGACGATCGCCAAGCGCCTCAAGGGCGCGCAGGAAAACGCCGCACTGCTCACCACCTTCAACGATGTGGACATGAGCGCGGTCATCGAAGCGCGTACGAAGTACAAGGACCTGTTCGCCAAGAAGCACGACATCCGTCTCGGCTTCATGGGCTTCTTCGCCAAGGCTGCCTGCCTTGCGCTGAAGGACGTGCCGGCGGTCAACGCCTATATCGAGGGCGACGAGATCGTTTATCACGACTACGTTGACATCTCGGTCGCCGTTTCGGCGCCGAACGGCCTCGTAGTCCCTGTCATCCGTGACGCGCAGGACAAGGGCTTTGCCCGCATCGAAAAGGACATCGCGGACTTCGGCAAGCGCGCCAAGGAAGGCACGCTCACGATGGAAGACATGAAGGGCGGTACCTTCACCATCTCCAACGGCGGCGTGTTCGGTTCGCTCATGTCGACCCCGATCATCAACCCGCCGCAGAGCGCCGTCCTCGGCCTCCACCGCATCGAGGACCGCCCGGTCGTCGTCGACGGCGAAATCGTCATCCGCCCGATGATGTATATTGCCCTGTCCTACGACCACCGCCTGATCGACGGCCGCGAGGCGGTCACCGCACTCAAGATCATCAAGGAAGCGATCGAAGATCCGACCCGGATGCTGATCGACCTCTGAGGAAAGACACATGGCTGAATACGACTACGACGTCCTCGTCATCGGTGCTGGCCCGGGTGGCTATGTCGCCGCGATCCGCGCTGCGCAGCTGGGCCTGAAGACCGCCTGCGCCGAAAGCCGCGAGACGCTGGGCGGAACCTGCCTCAACGTGGGCTGCATCCCTTCTAAGGCGATGCTTCACGCGAGCGAGTTCTACGATGCTGCCGCAAACGGCGCGATGGAAGACATGGGCATCGAGGTGAAGCCGAAGCTCAACCTCGGCAAGATGCACGAACAGCGCCTCGACGCGGTGGGCGGGCTCACCAAGGGCATCGAGTTCCTGTTCAAGAAGAACAAGGTCGACTGGAAGAAGGGCCACGCCACCTTCCAGGACGCGCATACGGTCAAGGTCGGCGACGAGACGGTCACCGCCAAGAACGTGATTATCGCGACCGGCTCCTCGGTCACTCCGCTGCCCGGCGTCGAAGTCGACAATGACAAGCAGGTCGTGGTCGATTCGACCGGCGCGCTGGAACTCAAGGCAGTTCCGAAGAAGATGGTCGTCATCGGTGGCGGCGTGATCGGTCTCGAGCTGGGGTCGGTCTGGAACCGCCTCGGTGCGGAAGTCACCGTGGTCGAATTCCTTGACCAGCTGCTGCCCGGCATGGACGGCGACGTCCGCAAGGAAGCGGCCAAGATCTTCAAGAAGCAGGGCATGGAGCTGAAGCTCAAGACCAAGGTCACCGGCGTGACGGTCAAGGGCAAGAAGGCCACGCTGACCCTCGAACCCGCCGCTGGCGGCGATGCGGAAACGCTCGAAGCCGATTGCGTGCTGGTCTCGATCGGGCGCCGCCCGAACACCGAAGGCCTTGGCCTCGAGAACATCGGTCTCGAAGTGAACAAGCGCGGCCAGATCGAGACGGATCACGATTTCCGCACCGCCGTCGACGGTGTCTGGGCGATCGGCGACTGTGTCCCCGGCCCGATGCTCGCGCACAAGGCCGAAGACGAAGGCATCGCCTGTGCTGAGAACGTCGCGGGCCAGACCGGCATCGTGAACCACGACATCATCCCGGGCGTGGTCTACACCCTGCCGGAATTCGCCGGTGTCGGCCTGACGCAGGAAGAAGCGCTCGAGAAATTCGGCGGCGACAAGGCGAAGATCAAGGTCGGCAAGTTCCCGATGATGGCCAACAGCCGCGCCAAGACCAATCACGAGCCCGACGGCTTCGTGAAGGTTATCGCCGAAGCCGAAAGCGACCGCGTACTCGGCGTCTGGGCGATTGCCAGCGTCGCCGGCACGATGATCGCGCAGGCCGCGCAGGCGATGGAATTCGGCGCTACGTCGGAAGACATCGCCTATACCTGCCACGCCCACCCGACGCATTCCGAAGCGATCAAGGAAGCGGCCATGGCGGTACAGGGCAAGCCGATCCACATCTGACCGGAGACACAGGCGGGGGCAGGATATGGGACAAGCGCTTCGCAGCCGGCTGACCGCGCTGCTTGCGCTTGCCCTCCCCGTCCTCGCCGGTCTCGGATATCTCCAGCTCGCTGGCGCTCCTGCCAACTACCTGCTGGTCAACGCGGGTGCGCTCGTTGTCGCCCTGCTGCTGGTACTCTTCGTATCCGCGCCGCGGTCGCTGCGCGTTCGTCGTGGCATTATGCTCGCGCTGTTGCTCGCCCTCTTCGTGCCCCTTGTCACCGGACCCTCGGTCGAAGGCGTGGCGCGCTGGCTCCCTCTCGGACCATTTCGCCTGCATACAGCCGGCCTGCTGGTGCCCACCATTCTAGTCCTCGCGCTGAAGGACAAGGACTATGCCGCCCCGATCCTGCTGACCGCGATCCTTGCCGGCCTTTTGCAGCCCGATGCCGCGATCGGTTTCGCCATCGTCTTCGCGGCAATCGGCTTCCACGATGTCTCCAAGGACTGGCGCATCGGATTGGTCACGATCTTCGCATTCTTTGCAGCCATAGTGATGGCGATACGCGGCAATCCCCCGCCCCAGCCCTTCGTCGAGCGTGTCCTGATCGACGCGGCAGGCGTTTCGCCGCTCCTGATGGCGGGACTGTTCCTTTCCCTGGCTGCCAGCTTCTTCCTGATGCTGCGTACGATCCACGCTCCAAGATCGATGCGCTACACTCTCGCAGGTAGCCTGTTCGGATTCACGATCCTCTCGATCATGAACCACTACCCCAGCGTCCTCATCGGATACGGCGCCGCACCGATCCTCGGCTATGGCCTCGCGTTGGCCCTCGCCTGCGGCGATACGCCCGAAGTTTCCGAGGCGAATGGAGCCTAGAAAGGCAATCGGATTACAATTCTCTGGCTGATTCTGGCGTTTTGCCTATCCTCGCAGGCGTTATGCAGGGCTTGGGGACAGGTGCGGCCATGCGCGGAGCAACGATTTTCGCCATCATGCTCGCGCTCGCTGCTTGCGCGAAGAAGGAGGCCGAGCCGCCGCCGCGCGCAGACGATCCGGTAGAATTCGAGAGCGGGACCAGCCAACTTTCCGCTCTGGTCGAAATTGCCCTGTCCGACGTGAAGCGCGAGCTTGAGCGCGAGATTCCCCGAAGACTTTTCTCGATTTCGCAGGAAGATGCGACCTGCGTTGCACCCGAGAAAGTCCGCATTGCATTCATCAAACTCAAGACGCCCGAAATCGAATGCGATATCCGTGGCCATGCCGACCGCGGGCGCTTGCAGGTAGCGGGACGCGGCGAAGTCTTCACGGTCACAATGCCAGTCACGGCAGTGGTCCGCGCGAGCGATATAGGCGGTATTCTGAAGAACGAGACTGCGACGGCCCGCGCCCGCGTCCACGCCGATGTGAGGCTCGATGTCGACGAGGGCTGGGAGCCCAGTGCCAGGGTTTCCATCCGCTACCAGTGGGTCGACGCGCCGCATTTCGAGTTCCTCGGGCGGCGCATCGACCTGCAGAAGCATGCGGACGAGAAACTGGCACCGATTGTAGGTCGTATCGAAACGCTGCTCGAACGACGCGTCGCGAACTTCGGGCTTCGCGAGCGGATGGAGCCCTTGTGGGAACAGAGCTTCACCGTGATCGAACTGAACCGCGAGAACCCTGCCGTCTGGATGCAGGTCGAGCCCAAAGCCCTGAGATACGGCGGATACGATGTCGCTGGCGAGACGATCACCCTCAAGCTTGCCATGGATGCACTCACCACCACTGCCGTCGGCACGAAACCGCAGCGACCAGCGCCTGTGCCGTTGCCGCCAAGGAGCCCGTGGCTGGCTCAGTCGGGAAATCTCGCGCTCACTGTGCCGGTCATCGCGGATTATGCCGTGCTCGAACCGGTCATCCTCCGCGCACTCGAAGAGCGCGCGGAGCGCCCGTTCGACATTCCGGGGCTCGCCCCGGTCGAGGCGACTTTCTCCAACATAAGGGTTTATGGCACGATCGGCGGCAGGATCGCAGTCGGAACCGATATCGAAGCACGCCTGGCGGGATCGGAGACGCTCGAGGCCGACGGAACGGTCTGGATCACCGCCCTGCCCCGCAATTCCGCGAATTCCCGCAAGGTCGAATTCGCCGAGCTGGACATCCACGGCGTCACGAGTTCGCTTCCGACCGAACTGCTCCTCAGGATCGCGCGATCACCGACCTATCGGGCAACTATCGCCGATGCCCTGACGCAGAATTTCGAGAATGATTTCGATGACTTGCTAGGAAAGATCGACACCGCACTAAAGGACAAGCGCATCGGCGATGTCGTGCTCGCTGCCAGTATCGAGAGCGTCCAGACGGGGCAGCTGAAAGCCGCAGGCGCGGGCCTCTACCTGCCGGTAGAAGCAACCGCAGATGCAGCCCTGACCTACAACCCCCAGTAATCCCTCGCCTTGCTTTCGGCGCTGTTTACGCCAGACTGCGCGGAGAGAGGGGAATCGATTGGCTTATCCGAAACTGACCGACCAGCCCGGAGCGCTCGAGCTGGCAGCGAAAATTGCAGGCGGCGAGCTTACGCCGCTCGAAGCGGTCGACGATGCGATCGCGCGGATCGAGCATCTCGATGCGCATATCGATGCCGTGGTGGTTTGCGATTTCGATAGGGCACGCGATGCGGCAAAGGCACTCGGCAAGCCGTCCAAGGATCAGCCGCTGTTCGGCGTGCCGATGACGATCAAGGAAAGTTTCGACATTGCAGGCCTGCCCACGTGCTGGGGGCACGAGGCGTACAAGGACAATATCGCGAGCCGCGATTCGATTGTGGTCCGCAAGCTCAAGCAGGCTGGCGTCGTCTTCCTCGGCAAGACCAATGTCCCGCCCGACCTCGCCGACTGGCAATCGGCCAACCCAGTCTATGGCCGGACGCATAATCCGCACGATCACGAACGCTCGCCCGGCGGCTCGTCCGGCGGATCGGCTGCGGCAGTAGCGGCAGGGATGGTGCCATGCGAATTCGGGACCGACATCGGCGGCTCGGTTCGCGTACCGGCGCATTTCTGCGGTGTCTGGGGCCACAAGACGAGCTGGGGCCTGATCAGCAAGAAAGGTCACGATCATCCGCTGATGGCGGGTCGCGGGGCGCATGACGGGGCGCTCTCCATCGCGGGCCCCCTTGCCCGCAACGCGCAGGATCTTGCGGCCCTGCTTCGCATCACGTCCAGCCTGCCGCTGGTGCAACCGAAGCAGGCCCTGCGCGATACGCGCGTCCTCATGATCATCGACCATCCCGACTGCCCGACCTCCGATGCCGTGCGAGGGCCGATGGAGGCAGCGGCAAACGCGCTGGAGGCCGCAGGTGTCCGCGTCGACCGGCAGAGCGCGCTCGTCCCGGACCTCAAGGCCCAGCACGCCGACTACATGCGTATGCTGAACGTCGCGATGGCGCGCGGTGCTCCCTCGAAGGACGGAAAGCGCGCGAGCGCGACCGACTGGTTCAACATGCTCGACCAGCAGGCGCGCAACGAGATGGCCTGGGCCGCACTGTTCGAGGAGTACGATTTCGTCCTCGCTCCGCCCGCCCCCGTCCTCGCCGTGCCGCACAGCAAGACGCGGGTCTTCGATGGCATGATCGATATCGACGGCACCGACGTGCCGGGCGCTGCGGGCCTTTGCTGGGCCGGCCTTGCGACCTTTCCCAACCTTCCTGCGACCGTCCTGCCCATTGGCGGGACCGGAGGCCTGCCCTGCGGAATGCAGGTGATGGGACCGCGCTGGTGCGATCTGGCCTGCATCGCGGCTGCGGATGAAATCGGGCAGGTGTTGCACTCCTGAACGCCATTGCCCAATGCTCGCGCGCAAAGTTCGGGAGCAAATGAATGGCGCAACAGCGCATGATGCAGCGATACGCAAAGTGGCACATCTGGCTTGGCTGGCTGGTGGGTTTTCCCATCCTGATGTGGACCGTCACCGGTCTCGTCATGGTGATCAAGCCGATCGAGGAAGTGCGCGGCAACCACCTTCGCCTGCCTGTGCAGGAGGAGGCGCTGCCCAAGGACACCAATATCTCCGTCTCGCTTCCATCGGAAAGCACGGCTCCGGTGCGTTCGGTCGCAACGCAGGTCGAGCGCGGCGAAACCGTCACGCGCATCACCTATATGGACGGCACCAGCGAACGCTTCCGCGCGAATGGCAAGAAGATGTCGCCGCTCTCCGAAATAGAGGCGCGCATGATCGTCGAGAGCGGAATTGTCGGCGGCGACAAGGTGGTGAGCGCGACGCGCTTCGATGCCGAAAACGTCCCCTTCGATTTCCGCCGCCCGATGCCGGTCTGGCAGGTGGCACTAGCGGACGGGACGCATGTCTATGTCGGCACCGAAACAGGCCGGATCGAGGCCGTGCGCACCGAATGGTGGCGGACCTTCGATTTCGTCTGGGGTCTGCACATCATGGACCTCCAGACCCGTGAGGACACCAGCCATCCGATCCTGATCCTGTTTGCAGGCCTCGGCGTCCTCGGGTCGCTCCTTGGCTGCATCCTGATGTTCCGCCGCCGCAAAGCGAAAGTGAAGGTCCCGGCTTGAACGAGACGATCCTCACTCCCGTGCTCGACTGGCTCGATCTTGCGGGCGTGGCGATCTTCGCCCTGACCGGAGCGCTGGTTGCGGCCAAGGAGAAGCAAACGCTCGTCACCCTGGTGTTCTTCGCACTGATCACGGGCGTCGGTGGCGGCTCGATCCGCGACCTACTGATCGGAGCGCCGGTCTTCTGGATCACCGATGGATGGGTGGCCGTGGTGTGCCTGGCCGTGGCGCTCTTCGCCTGGTTCACGCCAACCCGCTGGTGGGAAGGACGTTTCCTGTCGATCGCCGACGGGCTCGGCCTTGCCGCCTATGCAGTGCTCGGCTCGGCCAAGGCGCTGGAGTACGGCGTGCCGGTCGTGCCGGCGATCCTCATGGGCGTGATCACGGGTACGGCGGGCGGCATCATCCGCGACGTGCTTGCCGGACGGCCATCGATCCTCATGCGGCCCGAGCTTTACGTCACCGCCGCAGCGCTGTCGGCCAGCCTCACCGTGCTTGGTTCGATGATCGATCTGGAACGCTGGTGGGTGTGGATCGCGGCGACGGTGGCAGGCTTCGGCCTCCGGCTCGCCGCAATCCACTGGAACCTCGGCCTGCCTTCCTACGGGGAGCGCGAGGCCGGGAGCGATCAGGCGCCCGGGTAACCGGTCCCGATTTCGAGGTCGCCGTCGACCTCGTCCTCGCCTTCGATCGGCCCGCCCGGATAGGCGGCTTGGGCATCGCCAGCATCCGCCGCAATGCCGCCATCGATGCGCGCACGCTCGGCTGCGTAACGATCGTCGTCCCACTGCCGGTCCTCGACATCCGCACGCGCGAAATCGTCGTCCAGATCTTCGTCGCCGGGGATGTAGCGGGCATCGCGATCGCCATAATCGATGTCGCGAATGCGGCCGTTCTCGCCGATGGTGCAGGTGAACGCGTCGCCGTTGAAGATCGTACCCTCGACCTGCCAGCCACGAGCGGTGCGGTCCACGCGGTCCACCGTCTCGACCCGCGTATCGCGCTCGACCCGGTCGATGCACATGCGCACCGCACGGTCGATCCCGCGGACATCGTCATAGCGGACGTCGTCGCGGCGATAGTCGGGATAGTCCCGATCCCGGTATTCGCGGTCGCGATAATCACGGTCCCGGTCGCGGCGGCTCGCACGGTCGGCGGCAGCGGCGATCGCGCCGAAGATCAGCACACCCGCGATCACGTCGCCTGCATCGGGCCCGCGGCGATAGCGATAACGCCGGTAGCGGCGGTGCTCTGCGGTCTGCGAGTTCTCGATATCGAATACCGGAGCCGCGTCTGCATGCGCCGGAGCGGCCCGGACGAGCTGCGGCAATTCGGCTGCCGAGGCGGGGGTCAATGTCATGGAGAAAGCCGCCAGCAAGGCAGGTGCTGCGGCAAGAGTTCTAATTTGCGGCATGGGCCGGTCCCTGTCTGTCACCCGCACCCCCACCTGGCACGAGTCGTGTCACACTGCGTATCCCGTGCGCCTCGCGGCATGTAGCGTAGCTGAACCGCGCACGAAAAAGCGGCCCGGAGATGTGGTCCGGGCCGCCCGTGACGACTGTGAATGTCGCTAGATGATGGGATTAGCGGAGGCCGCGAATTCCCTTGAAATCGACCTGGGCACCGCGGCCTCGCTCGACGTAGCAGGTGAACTTGCCGCTATCGCGGTCGCGGTAGCCGCGACGATCATAGCGACGGTCGTAGCGGTCATATCCGCCCCAACCACGATTGCCGTCGACAACCATGCGGCCCTTGACCCTCCAGCCATAGCGCGTGTCGTCCACGTCGCGGATGTCGGTCACCTGGGCGAAGCGGTAGCCGCTGCGGTGCGCGATGCGCTCGGCCTTGCGGATACAGCGTTCGACGGCTTGGCGCGGGCTTCCACGGTGGCGATAGGCGCCGCGGCGATATTCGCGGCCGTCTCGATAGTAACGACCATCGCGGTAATAGCGGCCGTCGCGGTAGTAGTCGCGGTCCTTGCTCGCCGCATTGGCGATGGCGGCGATACCACCGATGATCACGGCACCGGCGATCACGTCGCCAACAGAAATGCCGTCATCGTCGCGGTCACCTGCATATGCGGGGGTAGCTCCTGCCAGCGCCATTGCGCCGACAGCTGCGGTTGCGATCCCACCTTTCGCAAAAGCCTTTGTCTTGATGTTCATGTGAGGCTCTCCTCAAATTCGACCGCGGCGGGATTGCCTCGGTTGATTGAGGTTCTAGGCGAGTCGCTCTGAGGTGACGCTGAATCCCGATTGCAGGCGATGTTCAGGAAAGTAGTCGGTTTTCTGAATACCTATTTCTCAAGAGATTCAAGGACATCGCGCGTGAATGACGCAATATCGAAGCGCGAGCCTGCAGGATCTTCACCCCTTCTGACGATCACGACGTTCAGACTCGGGACGATAATTATGAACTGTCCGCGATTGCCCATGGCGGCGAAAGTGTCGCTCGGAATGCCCTCGGACTTGTTGAACAGCCAGAACCCCGCGCCATAGCCGAAAGGGCCATCCGGTTGCGGACCCGATGGGGTGGAGACGTATTGCGCCCAGTCGGTCGGAAGGAGGCGCTCCCCGCTGGGTAGGATACCGTCGTTGAGATAGAGATTGCCGATCCGCGCTAGATCGCGCGCCGTCGACCAGACCTGGCTCGAGAGAATGTAATTCCCCTTCCAGTCGGTCTCGGCGACCGTGTGGTGCATCCCCAGCTTGGCAAAGAAGTCAGAGGGCGGGCTCTCCTCGAACCCCTCGGAGATGGCCTGCACCGCGGCGAGCGTATCGTTGTTGGCATAGCGGAAGACAGTGCCGGGCGTATTCACCAGCGGCCAATCGAGCGCGACCTCGGTCACGGTGGCGCCGCCGAAGTAGAGCGCGTCGGTCCGGTTGCCCGGCGTATCCGAATAGCGGCCGCTCGCCATCCGTATGGCATGATCGATCGAGATTGCGTGACGCGGTTCGCCCAGCCTGCCGAAGCCCAGGCCGGCGCTGTCACTCACATCGACTTCGCCGCGATGGACGGCCGCGCCCAGAAGCGTTGCGGCGATGCTCTTGGCAACCGACCACGTTCGCTGGGGCACATTCCATGCGAAGTCAGGATGGTACATCTCGATGAGACCCGCACCCTCTCTCTGCACGAGGACCGCAGTGGTACGCGTGCCGTCCCCATAGGGGCTCTCCTCGCTAAGTGCGCTGGCGGCGACGTCGCTGAGGTTCTCGTGCACATCACTTCCAAGCCGGGCTTCGACACGGCTGTCTTCGAGCGCAGCGCTTGATGGGACCTGCGGCGCTATGAAAGGTATTTGTGGGCCGCCCATGGCGGTCAGGAAGCAGCCCTTCTCGTTGTTGTGCATGGCGGTGCGTGGAGCCATCTCCTCGTCCCACCAGACACGAACCGAATGCACCAGTTCCTGTCCATCGAAGAGCGGCTTCCGGTCGATCGAATAGCGCAGCTCGCCCACGATCCCGTCGAACGGCGACTGGATGCCGGTCAACTCCCACTTCTCGACGCTCTCCGGCGTGCGAGTCGCACCGTTCCTCTCGGCATTGAAGACTGCACTGCACAGGAACAGCGCCTTGTAGCCTGCCGCTAGAGCGCGGTCGTAGCGTGCATCGATCTGTTCCTGGGTGGTCGACTGGGCGAGAGCCGGCGTGGCGGCGAGCAGCGCGGTAGCTGCGAGGGCGGTCCTGATCATGCGGCGGAGGATTGCAGCGCCTTGGCCTCCAAGTCAAAGCCCGCCACGTCGCCATCCATCCAGTGCTCCATGCCGAGAGCCTCCATGTCGGGCAGGAAGTCGGCAAGGTCGAGCAACCCCGAGCAGACGTGCGCGCCTGCAGGCGGGCCGCTCTCATCGCGAAACCGGCGTATCATGGCGAGTGCGGCCAGCGTCGGAACATATGGCCCGCGATTGGCATCGGCGCGCAGCGTCCAGAGCCGTTCGACCTGCTCGCCGGAAGGTTCCTCCCCGCTTGCCCTCACCGTCATGGCACCGCGATCGGAACCGACAAGGCGAATGAGTTCGGCCAGTTTGAGCATCGGCAGCGCGAAGGGTTGCAGGCTCTTCAGCCAGCCCCAGCGCACCGGAAGCGAGCAGAGCCACAACCCGACATGGAGCAGGCCCAGTTCCAGCCCGGCGAAGAACTCGGCCGATTGGCGCGGCTTGTAGCGGGCCACCAGGAGATCCTGCTCGGGCGTGTCGCAGACCGAGGCCCAGCGCTTGCCGATCCGCGGTATGTCTTCCCGATGTAGCCCGCCCCACCCGGCAATCTCCTGCCATTCGCCGTCACGAAACACGCGCACGGGCTTGCCGACATAGGAGAGAATGGCCTCCACGACCGAGCGTCCACGCGGGGCACGATTGCCGGGGTAAATGCCGATGCGGATGCTATCGATCGCGCTCCAGCCCTTCGTGAGTTCGTCGAGAACCGCATGGCTGAGCGCGGGGATCGAGCTAGCGCCCGTCACCAGCGAAACACCGGCCTCCCGCGCGTCCTTGTCGAAGCGCGGGAAGCGGGCGATGAAATCGCGCCCGTCGGCCAGGTCGACATAGTGGACCCGCGCGCCGATGGCGGCATCGATCAGCTTTGCGTGCGAGGACTGGAATGGGCCGGCCGCATCGATCACGAGGTCGTAGCCGACAAGGTCGACCGATTTCACGCAGTCGCGGTCGATCCGCGCCAGCCCGACATAGTGGGGAAGGCGGGCGGCGAGTGCTTCCAGCTTGCGCAGATTGCGCGCGGCTAGCGTCAGGTGGACGCCCTCCTCGCATGCCGCGAGCTCGGCAAGGCGCGAACCGAAGACGCCGCTTGCGCCGACCAGCAGGACCTTCAGCGGATCAGCCATCGCGGAACACTCCCGACTGGTAAACCATCTCGCCAAGCAGCGGGTGGACCAGCTGCAACGAGAACTCGAAGCTCCCCTCGCCCAGATCGCGGTGGCGGACTACCGTCCGGCCCGGCCCGATCCAGTGCGGCAGGCGCAGGCGGACGGGGCCGACATCGAGGAAGTAGTGATCGCTGCGGAATTCGAGGCCATCCTCGATCGCCACCACCTTGAGCGCCATGGCGATCCCGCGCCCGAGATATTCCTCGAGCCCTGACTTGCCGGCAAAGCGCTTGGCGCTGTGGATCACTTGGGGGAAGCCGCGCTTGCGGCCGTAAATCCTCGTCCAGCACTGGCCTCCGCTCGCACCGTCTTCGCTGACCGAGACCGTGGCGGGCACGCCCTTGTCTGCATGGAGAGGCAGCGGCGCGCCAATCACGCGGCACAGTTGCGCCAGCAGCCAGCCAGCGCGGCTGAAGCGGACTTCCTCGATGATGCCGGGGTAGATCGCGACCCTCGCCTCTGCGAGGCGCTTCGAGAAACGCTTCTGCACCGCGAGGGGCAAACCATACCAGGCCTCTTCGCCCACGAGGGCACGGAAGCGCGTGTCGTAAGCCTCGCCGCCCCTGAGTGGCTCGATCCTTCCGACTTGCTGCAGCTGCGCCTGCATTGCACTTCCCCTTTGTTGCCCCTTTGACGGGGTCGCTATTTCTTACCCTTGCCGGGCCTCCATCCGATGACCTTCACGATGCCCGAACCCATGGCGATCAGCGTCATGAGTGCGCCCTTGGGCACGCTGAGCATCTCGTCGTGCCAGCGCGACATCGTGGAGACGAACTCGAGCATATCGGCGAGCTTCTGGCGGGCCTGCGGGCTGATCTTGGGATCATTCGCCGCTTCTTCGTTGCATAGCTTGAGAGCGGCCTCAGCGGGATCGATCTCGCGTTCCTTACGGCCCTTGGCGATGCGCGTCGCCATTTCCCAGATATCGGCTTCCGCCGTGAAATGGTCGCGCCGCTCGCCCAGCACGGGCACACGCTCGATCAGTTTCCACGAGAGCAGCTCGCGAATCGAATTCGACACGTTCGAACGTGCGAGGCCGAGCGTGGCAGCGACCTGCTCGGCATTGAGCGGCTCGTCCGAAATAAACAGAAGCGCGTGGATCTGCGCCACCGAGCGGTTCACGCCCCACTGGCTGCCGAGATCGCCCCAATGCAGCACGAAGCGTGCAATCGAGGGCGACAATTCGATCCTGTCACTTTTTTCTGTCATGACAGAAATGTCTGCCCAAACGAGCAAAGAGTCAAGCGGATAAACAAAAAGGCCGGAGGATTTCTCCCCCGGCCTCTCTTTGTCTCGGTATGGAGCCGCGGATTACGCGTCTTCCATTTCCTCGTCATTCATGACGGGGCCGCTGTCCTGGCCCTTGGCGTCGACGTCACGGTCGACGAACTCGATCACGGCCATGGCGGCTGCGTCGCTGTCGCGGTAGCCGGCCTTGATGACGCGGGTGTAACCGCCGTCACGGTCCGAATAACGCTCTGCCAGAACGTCGAAGAGCTTCTTGAGCTGCGTTTCGTCCTGAAGCTTGCTCATCGCAAGACGACGGTTCGAAAGACCGCCACGCTTTGCAAGCGTGATCAGCTTTTCGATGTAGGGACGCAGTTCCTTGGCCTTCGCCTGGGTTGTGAGGATCTGTTCGTGCTTGATGAGCGCGGCGCTCATGTTGCGGAACAGGGCCTTGCGGTGGCCAGTCTTACGCTGAAGCTTACGGCCTGCAATTTTATGACGCATTGTATTTCCTTCTTCGTTCGAAAAGGGCCCGTTCTAGGTAGCCCAGTGCTGGCGGCGGTTAGGGCCCGCCGCCCCTGCCCTGATAAGCCCGAAGGCCCGGATTAGCCGAGAAGTTCCTGTTCGAGCTTCTTGGCCATTTCTTCGATGTTCTCCGGCGGCCAGCCAGGGATGTCCATGCCGAGGCGCAGACCCATCGACGAGAGCACTTCCTTGATCTCGTTCAATGACTTGCGGCCGAAGTTCGGTGTACGGAGCATCTCGGCCTCGGTCTTCTGGACCAGGTCGCCGATGTAGATGATGTTGTCGTTCTTGAGGCAGTTTGCCGAACGGACCGACAGTTCCAGCTCGTCGACCTTCTTGAGGAGGTAACGGTTGAGCTGGTTGGTGTCGCTTTCCTGCGGCTCAGCAGCCTGGCCGATCATGGCCGAGCTGGGCTGCGGAATGCCGTCTTCGAAGTGGACGAACAGCGTCAGCTGGTCCTGGAGGATGCGTGCGGCATAGGCCACCGCGTCTTCCGGAGTGACGGTGCCGTCGGTTTCGATGGTCAGCGAGAGCTTGTCGTAGTCCAGTTCCTGGCCAACGCGGGCGTTCTCGACCTTGTAGCTCACCTGGCGAACCGGCGAGTACAGGCTGTCGACCGGGATGAGGCCGATCGGCGCGTCGGCCGGACGGTTCATCACTGCCGGGCGGTAGCCCTTACCGGTGTCGGCGGTCAGCTCCATGTTGAGCGTGGCGCCTTCGTCGAGGTGACAGATCACGAGGTCCTTGTTCATGACCTCGATGTCGCCCGAAACGGCGATGTCGCCAGCCTTCACTTCGCCCGGGCCGGTGGCCGAGAGCTGGAGGCGCTTCATGCCTTCACCTTCCATCTTGAGCGCGATCTGCTTCACGTTCAGGACGATGTCGGTGACGTCCTCGCGCACGCCGGCGAGCGAGGAGAATTCATGCAGCACGTTCTCGATCTTGATCGAGGTGATGGCTGCACCCTGCAGCGAGGACAGGAGAACGCGACGCAGCGCGTTACCGAGCGTCAGGCCGAAGCCGCGCTCGAGCGGTTCTGCAACGAAGGTCGCCTTGCGGTCCTTGTCGCCACCGTCCTTGATGTCGAGGGTGTTGGGTTTCTTGAGTTCCTGCCAGTTCTTGATGTTGACGGACATGGATTTCCCCTGGTGTGGATGCGGGCGGGACCGGAGCTCTTTATCGGAGCGTCCGGTCCGTCGAAGGGTGTCGGTGACCTAGAGAACCCAGGCCACCAGGCAGGTACGGATCAGACGCGGCGACGCTTGGAAGGACGGACCCCGTTGTGCGGGATCGGCGTCACGTCGCGGATCGAGGTGATCGTGAAACCAACTGCAGCGAGACCGCGCAGTGCACTTTCACGGCCCGAGCCCGGGCCCTTCACTTCGACCTCGAGGGTGCGAACGCCGTGTTCGGCGGCCTTGCGGCCTGCGTCGTCGGCGGCAACCTGCGCGGCATAGGGAGTCGACTTGCGGCTGCCCTTGAAGCCCATCATGCCGGCGCTGGACCAGCTGATCGCATTGCCCTGCGCATCGGTGATGGTGATCATGGTGTTGTTGAAGCTAGCGTTGATGTGCGCAACGCCCGAAGAAATGTTCTTCTTGTCGCGGCGCCTAACGCGGCCGGGTTCGCGTGCCATGGTGTTTCTTCCTCTATATTCTCAAGAAGGGAAAAGCGTCGGGAGGCCCGAGCTTACTTCTTCTTGCCGGCGATCGGCTTGGCCTTACCCTTGCGGGTGCGGGCGTTGGTGTGGGTGCGCTGGCCGCGAACGGGCAGGCCGGCACGATGGCGAAGGCCGCGATAGGACTTGAGGTCCATCAGGCGCTTGATGTTCATCGCGGTGTTGCGACGAAGGTCGCCTTCGACGGTGTAGTCAGCGTCGATCGTTTCACGGATGCGCAGGACTTCCTCGTCGGACAGGTCCTGGACACGCGCGGTGTGATCGATGCCGAGCTTGTCGGCGATCTCAACGGCCGTGGTACGGCCGATACCGTGAATATAGGTGAGCGCGATGATAACGCGCTTGTTTGTGGGGATGTTTACCCCGGCAATACGAGCCACTTAATTCTCCATGCTCCACAGGGTCTCTTTAAGCGGGACCCCATCTCAACGCTTTGTTTTCATTGATATTGCGAGAGCGCCGGTAGCGCAAAAAGCCCGGATGGCGTGCACGATGGCTGCCGCCTGCCGGACTTCCCGAAATATCGAATGAACGGCGCGCTTAGTAGGATTCGCTCTCAGCGTCAACCTCCAGCGCGCGCAAACAGCCGAGGCCGCCCATATGGGCGGTCTCCGGTCATGTTCAAGTGGCACACATAGACTGTGGCATCCCGAACGTCAAAATGCGGTTAAACGATGCCGAAGTCGAGCATCACCGCGGAGAGCATTCAGTCGAGCTTCTCTTGTTCCCCGCTGACACGCCCGATCCCCAGGCTCATCCAGAAGCCCTCTACGGCAACACCGTCGTCTCTCGCAGCCCTCACCGGCAGGAGCGGACGCTCAGTCCTCTTCTGCAGGCTCATCCTCGTCTTCGGGAGCGTCTTCCGCGTCCTGCTCTTCGTCTTCCTCGTCGAGTGCCCCGAGGTGATCGCGCAGTCCGCGAAGCTGCTGTGTCATTACGCCGTCGACTGCACCGGCAATCACATCGATATCGAAGCCGGTCACGCTACCGACGTGATATTCCCAGCCAATCTGCGTACCGCCATCGATCTCGGTAAGGGTGACCGTCAGGACACCGGTGGCAGGCACCGCCTGAAGCGGCCCCAGCTCGCCCCTCATCCGGAGTGCCTTGTCGGGGACGGCCTGCACCACCAGCGCGTGCTGCGCGCTTCCGTCGAGCGGGATATCGCCCTCGCCCGGAATCTTCTCACAGAAGCAGCCACCGGCACTCGGCACCAGTGACATGTTCGAAGCATCGGCCGACCAGGTGTGACTGTCGTTCCACCAGTCGCCCGGCTTGATCAGCGCCATCCACGTCTGGCGCGGACTGGCCGCAACGCGCGCGGTATCCTGAGTGACGAAGCTGTCTTCGCCCGTCGCGACCACTTCAGCGGCCGCCGGTGCAGCAGCGGCCACTGCCAGAGCGCCAGCCAGGATTGCGTGTTTCATCATCGACCTCTCCCCTTCGAGGAGCGGTTCTATGACCGGGCGATTGGTTTGGAAAGCCTCAGGAGAGGATTGCGTCGATCGCGTGCGTGACTTCGTCGATCCCGCCCATGCCGTTGACCCGGCTGACAATGCCGCGTGCCTCATAGCCGGGCAGGATCGGAGCGGTTTCGCTGCGATAGACGTTCATGCGGTGCCTCACGGTTTCTTCCGTGTCGTCGGGACGGCGTTTGAATTCGGTCGAACCGCACTCGTCGCACACGCCTTCGGTCTTCGGCTGCTTGAACGTGTCGTGATAGCCAGCACCGCAATTGCCGCAGGTGAAGCGACCGGTGATGCGCTCGACAAGCGCATCTTCGTCCACCTCGAGCTCGATCACGTGATCGAGACTGCGGCCGTGCTTGGCGAGGATCTCGTCAAGCTGATCGGCCTGTGCCGCGGTGCGCGGGTAGCCGTCGAAGATGGCGCCCACATCGGGGCCCATATCGCTGAGCTTGGCGTCGATCATGGCCGAGACGATGTCGTCCGAAACGAGCGAGCCCGAATCCATGATGTCGGCGACCTTGCGGCCAAGTTCGGTATCGGCCTTGCGCGTTTCGCGCAGCATGTCGCCGGTCGACAGCTGGAGCATACCGTGATGCTCGACCAGGCGCTGTGCCTGAGTGCCCTTGCCTGCGCCCGGAGGGCCGAGAAGAATGATATCCATCGAAAGAGGTCCCCTTCCTCGATAGCCCTGCCTTAACGCAGGCGGCCCTTCAACTTAGCCTTTTTGATGAGATCGCCGTACTGGTGCGCCAGCAGGTGCGACTGGATCTGACTGATCGTGTCGACCGTGACGTTCACGACGATGAGCAGGCTGGTACCGCCGAGGAACAGCGGCACGCCGGTCTGCGCGATCATGTATTCGGGCACCACGCAGACGAAGGTCAGGTAGATTGCACCGATCACGGTGATACGCGTCAGGACATAGTCGAGATATTCTTCGGTACGCTTGCCCGGACGAATGCCCGGAATGAACCCGCCGTTCTTCTTCAGGTTCTGCGCGGTCTCTTCGGGATTGAAGACGACGGCAGTGTAGAAGAAGGCGAAGAACATGATGCCGATCGCATAGAGCGTCATGTAGAGCGGCTGGCCATGCTGGAGGTACTGCAGCACGGTGCTGAAGCTACCGCCCACACCGCCTTCGGGATCGAGCGAGTTGCCGGCGAACTGCGTGATCGTCAGCGGCAGCAGCAGAAGCGAGCTGGCGAAGATCGGCGGGATCACGCCGGCCGTGTTGAGCTTGAGCGGCAGGTGCGAGCGATCAGCCTGCATCATGCCCTTCTGCGTCGCGCGCTTGGGATACTGGACCAGCAGGCGGCGCTGTGCACGCTCGAAGAAGCTGATCAGCAGGATCAGGCCGATGACCATGGCGATGAAGCCGAGGAGGATGCCGGTGGCGATCGAACCTTCGCTGTAGCCCGAAGCCATGTTCGAGACGAAGGTCGGGAACTGGGCGACGATGCCGGCCATGATGATCAGCGAGACGCCATTGCCGATACCGCGGCTGGTGATCTGCTCACCCAGCCACAGGAGGAACATGGTGCCGCCGACGAGGCTGATGACCGCACCGATGCGGAACATGTAGCCCGGGTCGACCACGGCTGCGATGCCGCTGGAGGCACCGAAGCTCTCGAGACCTGCTGCGAGGAACCAGCCCTGGATCGTGCACAGGAAAACCGTGCCGTAGCGGGTGTACTGGTTGAGTTTCTGGCGCCCGACCGTGCCTTCCTTCTTCAAGGCGGCAAGCGTGGGGTGGAGGGCCGAGGCCATCTGAACCACGATCGAGGCGGTAATGTAGGGCATGACGCCGAGCGCGATGAGACTCATGCGCTCAAGGCTGCCGCCCGTGAACATGTTGAACATGTCGATGATGCCGCCCTGGGTCTGGTCGGCAAGCTGCGTCAGGGCGCGAGCGTTGATACCCGGAAGCGGAACGAAGCTGAGGAAGCGGAAAACGATCAGCGCACCGATGGTGAACCAGATACGCTGCTTGAGCTCCGTGGCTTTGGAGAAAGAGGCGAGGCTGATGTTGCTCGCGAAACTATCGGCGCTTGATGCCATTGGTCGTCTTCGATCCTAGCTTGTCGCCGGCCCGTCCCGGCTTAGACCGGACAGATAGGGAGCGGGATGACCTTTGTCGAACCCCGCTCCCAGATTTCCATCAATTTATTTGGACTTCTTGGCCTTGTTGGCTTCGGTCCGCTTGGCCTTCTTCTCGGCTTCGCTTTCGCCCTTGGCGATCACTTCGACCGAACCGCCGGCCTTCTCGACCGCCTCGATGGCGCCCTTCGAGGCACCGGCGACGATGAACTTGGCCTTGGCCTTGATTTCACCCTTGCCGAGCAGGCGGACGCCGTCCTTGCCGCCACGTGCGAGGCCGGCGGCCTGCAGTGCTGCGTGATCGATGTCCTTCTTGGCGTCGAGCTTCTTCGCGTCGATGAACTTCTGGATCATGCCCAGGTTCACTTCGGCATAGTCCTTGCCGAACGGATTGTTGAAGCCGCGCTTCGGCAGGCGCATGTGAAGCGGCATCTGGCCGCCTTCGAAACCCTTGATGGCGACGCCCGAACGGCTCTTCTGGCCCTTCTGGCCACGGCCGCCGGTCTTGCCCTTGCCCGAGCCGATGCCACGGCCGACACGGATGCGCTCCTTGCGGGCGCCGGGATTGTCGCGGATGTCGTTAAGTTTGATAGTCATGTCTGCACTCGCTTTCGCTTTTGTTCGCGCTGTAAAATGGAAGCGGCCCGCTAAAGCAGCAGGCCGCCCCCGTCAAATTGTCTTTCGCCCGAAGACTTAGTCTTCGACGATCGCCACGAGATGCGGGACCTTGGCGACGGCGCCACGCACCTCGGGGGTGTCCTGGCGTTCGACGACCTTGTGCATCTTGTTCAGGCCGAGACCGATGAGGATCTGGCGCTGACCTTCGGGGCGGCGGATCGGCGAACCGATCTGCTTGATCTTGATGGTTTTCGCTTTGGCCATCTTGATTACTCCACGACTGCCGCGGCGTCGGCTTCAGCCTCTGCCTCGGAAGCACCACCGCGGCCGAGAAGGTCAGCAACCTTCTTGCCACGACGCTGGGCAACCGACTTCGGCGAAGTCTGGTCGGTCAGCGCGTCGAAGGTGGCGCGGATCATGTTGTAGGGGTTCGAGGTGCCGACCGACTTGGTCACCACGTCGGCAACGCCGAGGCTCTCGAACACGGCACGCATCGGACCACCGGCGATGATACCGGTACCCGGAGGCGCCGTACGCACGGTGACCTTGCCTGCACCGAAGCGACCGTTGCCGTCGTGATGGAGGGTGCGGCCCTCCTTCAGCGGAACGCGGATCATCTTCTTGCGAGCAGCGGCCGAAGCCTTCTGGATCGCTTCCGGCACTTCGCGGGCCTTGCCCTTGCCGAAGCCGACACGGCCCGAACCGTCACCCACGACCACGAGTGCAGCGAAACCGAAGCGCTTACCGCCCTTCACCGTCTTGCTGACGCGGTTGATGTGGACGAGCTTCTCGATGATGCCGTCGTCTTCTTCCTCGCGGCGGTTGTTCCGGCGGTTGTCGCGACCACCACGGCCACGGCCACCATCACGGTTGCCACCACGGCCGCCACGACCACGACCTTCGCGCTGCTGCGGCTGGCCTTCGGCGCCCTGTGCGGGATCCTGGTTGGCAGCGGCTTCCGAAGGAGTGTCGGCGATCGCCGGCTGCTCGTTCGTCACAGCGGTTTCGGTTTCAGCCGTCACGGCTTCTTCGTTCTTGTTTTCGTCAGCCATCATCAGAACTCCAGCCCGCCTTCACGAGCGGCGTCGGCCAGCGCCTTGACGCGGCCATGGAACAGGAAGCCACCGCGGTCGAAAACGACGGTGGTCACACCGGCCTTCTTGGCAGCAGCAGCGATATCGGCGCCGACCTTCTTGGCGGCATCGACATTCGCGCCCGAGCCCTTGGCACCCAGCGTCGACGCCGAAGCGACGGTCTTGCCGGCTGCATCGTCGATGACCTGCGCGTAGATGTGCTTGCCGGTGCGGTGCACCGACAGGCGAGGCTTGCCACCGGCACGGCTACGAAGAGCGGTGCGGACACGGCGACGGCGACGTTCGAAAAGAGAAAGCTTTGCCATCTTACTTCTTCTTCCCTTCCTTGCGGAAGATATACTCGCCGCGATACTTGATACCCTTGCCCTTGTAGGGTTCGGGCTTGCGCCACTTGCGGACGTTCGCCGCGAACTGGCCCACGGCCTGCTTGTCGGAACCGCTGATTTCGACGGTGGTCTGGTCCGGGGTCTTCACCTCGATACCTTCCGGAACGTCGAGATCGACGTCGTGCGAGAAGCCGAGCTGAAGCTTGAGCTTCTTGCCCTGGGCCTGTGCACGGTAGCCGACACCATTGATTTCGAGAACCTTGGTGAAACCTTCGGTCACGCCTTCGACCAGGTTCGACACGAGCGTACGCTGCATACCCCAGTGGTTGCGCGCCTGACGCGTGTCGTTGGCCGGAGTGACGGAGATTTCGTCATTCTCGAGCTTGTACTCGACGAGCTCGGACAGACCCATCGAAAGGGTGCCCTTGGGACCCTTCACGTTGAGCGTGCCTTCCTCGATCGTGGCAGTGACCCCGCTCGGGATCGCTACCGGCTTTTTGCCGATGCGGCTCATCAGAACACCTCCGCCAGCACTTCGCCGCCGACGTTTTCGGTGCGGGCTTCCGCGTCGGAAAGCACGCCCTTCGGCGTCGAGACGATGGTGATGCCAAGGCCGTTGCGAACGACGGGCAGTTCTTTCGAACCAGCGTAGACGCGGCGGCCGGGCTTGGAGACACGGGCAACGTGCTTGATCGCAGGTTCGCCCTCGAAATACTTCAGTTCGATCCGCAGCGCAGCGTGCTTGCCGCTGTCGTCCTGCGCGTAGCCACGGATGTAGCCTTCACGCTGGAGAACTTCGAGCACGTTCGCACGCAGCTTGGAAGCGGGCGAAAGGACGCTGTCCTTCTTCGCCTGCTGGCCGTTGCGGATACGGGTGAGCATATCACCCAGGGGATCGGTCATAGCCATCTGTCTCTACCTCACCAGCTCGACTTCGTGAGGCCCGGAATCAGGCCCTTGTTGCCGAGGTCACGCAGTTCGATACGGTTGAGGCCGAACTTGCGGTAATAGCCGCGCGGGCGGCCGGTGGTGGCGCAGCGGTTGCGCACGCGGGTCGGGTTCGCGTTGCGGGGCAGCTCAGCCATCTTGAGGCGCGCGATGAGGCGCTCGCCTTCGTCGAGGCTCTCGTCATTAGCGATAGCCTTCAGCTTTGCGTACTTGTCCGCATACTGCTTGACGAGCTTCTTGCGACGCTCGTTCTTGTTGATCGAACTCAGTTTCGCCATTGGACTTAAGTTCCTTCCTTATCCAGCGATCCGGGGGCGGCTCACGCCGCCTCCTTCTCTTCCGACTTGTCAGCCGGGAACGGGAAGCCGAACAGCTTGAGAAGCTCGCGAGCTTCTTCGTCGGTCTTCGCCGTGGTGGTTACGATGATGTCCATACCGCGAACCTTCTCGATCTGGTCGTAGGAGATTTCGGGAAAGACGATCTGTTCTTTGAGGCCCATTGCGTAGTTGCCACGACCGTCGAACGACTTGGCGTTGAGGCCACGGAAGTCGCGGATGCGGGGCATTGCAATGGTCACGAGACGGTCGAGGAATTCGTACATGCGGTCACGGCGCAGGTTCACCTTGCAACCGATCGGCATGCCGTCGCGCAGCTTGAACTGTGCGATCGACTTCTTCGCGCGCGTGATAACCGGCTTCTGGCCGGCGATCTTCGCCATTTCTTCAGCAGCGGTCTGGACCTTCTTCTTGTCCTGGCTGGCTTCGCCAACGCCCATGTTGAGCGTAATCTTTTCCAGCTTCGGGACTTCGAGACGGTTCTTGTAACCGAACTTTTCAGTCATCGCCTTGACGATCACGTCTTCGTAGCGCTGCTTCATACGGGGGGTGTAATCAGCCATCGATGGTCTCCCCACTCTTCACGGCAACACGCACCTTCTTGCCGTCCTTTTCTTCGAAACGGACGCGGGTGGGCTTGCCATCCTTGGGATCGGCCACAGCAACCTTGCTGATCGGCATCGGCGCTTCGAAGCGATCGATACCGCCCTGCGGGTTCTGCTGGGTCGGCTTGCGGTGACGTGCAGCGACGTTGACGCCTTCGACGACGATCTTGCCTTCCTTCGGCATGACCTTCGCGACGGTGCCGGTCTTGCCCTTGTCCTTGCCGGACAGGACGACGACGCTGTCACCCTTCTTGATCTTAGCGGCAGCCATTACAGCACCTCCGGAGCAAGCGAGATGATCTTCATGAAGCCACGGCCGCGCAGTTCGCGCACCACCGGGCCGAAGATACGGGTGCCGATCGGTTCTTCGCTCTTGTTGACGAGAACAGCGGCGTTGCTGTCGAAGCGGATCACGCTGCCGTCGGGGCGGCGTACGTCCTTCTTCGTGCGCACGATGACAGCGCGATGGACATCGCCCTTCTTCACCTTCGTACGCGGCTGGGCTTCCTTGACGGAAACCACGATCACGTCACCGACGGACGCGGTGCGGCGCTTCGAGCCGCCCAGTACCTTGATGCACTGGACGCGCTTGGCGCCGCTGTTGTCCGCGACGTCGAGATTGGATTGCATCTGGATCATTGATCCGGTTCCTTCTCTTGGCTTGCCGGGACATCTGCCCGGCAGTTCCTAAAACGTCAGTTGCCTGCGGCTTCGACTTCGAGGTCAGCCTCGACAGCCTGGGTTCCGCCTGCCGTCACGCGGTCCTTGACCATCCAGGTCTTGGTCTTCGAGATCGGCTTGGTTTCTTCGATGCGCACGACGTCGCCGAGTGCGTACTCGTTCTTCTCGTCGTGTGCGTGGTACTTCTTCGAGCGACGGATGATCTTCCCGTAGAGGGGGTGCTTCACCTTACGCTCGACCAGTACGGTCACGGTCTTGTCGGTCTTGTCGGAGGTGACGGTGCCGATAAGGATACGCTTGGGCATGGTCTACTCCTTACGCCTTGGCTGCCGCTGCGCGGGCACGTTCGCCCTGCAGCGTCTTGATCTTGGCGATCGTACGACGGACTTCGCGGATGCGCGCCGGAGCTTCGAGCTGGTTCGTTGCCGACTGGAAACGCAGGTTGAACTGCTCACGCTTCAGCGTGGTCAGCTCTTCGTCCAGCTGGTCGTCGCTCTTCTGGCGCAGATCTTCGATCTTGCTCATTATTCGCCTCCGAGGTGCGAGGTGTCGCCCAGGCGGGCCACGACCTTGGTCTTCACCGGCAGCTTCATGGCTGCGCGGCTGAACGCTTCGGCAGCCAGCGGGCCGGCCACGCCGTCGAGTTCGAACAGGATGCGGCCCGGCTTCACGCGAGCTGCCCAGTATTCGACCGAACCCTTGCCCTTACCCTGACGGACTTCAGCAGGCTTCTTCGAAACCGGCACGTCGGGGAAGACGCGGATCCAGAGACGACCCTGGCGCTTGATGTGACGCGTGATCGCGCGGCGAGCCGCTTCGATCTGGCGCGCGGTGATACGCTCGGGCTCGAGAGCCTTCAGCCCGTACGAGCCGAAGTTGAGCGTGGTGCCGCCCTTGGCGTTGCCGTGGATCTTGCCCTTGAACGCCTTGCGGTACTTGGTTTTCTTCGGTTGCAGCATGGTTCTTTCCTATACCTGCAATCAGCGAGCCGGACGGACGCCGGACGTCTGCGATTCCATCATCAGACGGTCCTGCGCGGTCGGGTCATGGCCGAGGATCTCACCCTTGAAGACCCACACCTTGATGCCGATGATGCCGTAAGCGGTCAGAGCTTCGGCTTCAGCGTAATCGATGTTGGCGCGCAGCGTGTGCAGCGGCACGCGGCCTTCGCGATACTGTTCGACGCGGGCGATTTCCGCACCGCCGAGACGGCCGCCACACATGATCTTGATGCCTTCGGCACCAAGGCGCATGGCCGACTGCATGGCGCGCTTCATCGCACGACGGAATGCCACACGGCGGATCAGCTGATCGGCGATGCCCTGGGCGACGAGCTTCGCATCGACTTCCGGCTTGCGGATTTCAACGATGTTCAGCTTCACTTCGCTTTCGGTCATTTCCGACAGCTTGGCGCGCAGCTTCTCGATGTCCGCACCCTTCTTGCCGATGATGACGCCGGGACGCGCAGCATAGATCGAGATGCGGCAAAGCTTTGCCGGACGCTCGATCACGACCTTCGAGATAGCGGCCTGGGCAGCGTTCTCGAGGATGTACTTGCGGATCTCGATGTCCTCGGCCAGCAGCTTGGCGTAATCACGCCCTTCGGCGTACCAGCGGCTGTCCCAGGTGCGGTTGATCTGCAGGCGCAGACCGATCGGATTGCTCTTATGGCCCATCTTACGCCTCTTCCTGCTCGCGGACGACGATACGAAGGCGGCTGAACGGCTTCAGGATGCGCGTCGACTTGCCGCGACCACGGGTGTGGAAGCGCTTCATCGTGATCGACTTGCCGACCGAAGCCTCAGCGACGACCAGCGAGTCGACATCGAGGTTGTGGTTGTTTTCCGCGTTGGCAATCGCCGAGGCGAGAACCTTCGTGGCATCCTTGGCCATCGACTTCTTCGAGAAGGCCAGGATGTTGAGGGCCTCTTCGGCCTTCTTGCCGCGGATGAGCTCGGCAACGAGGTTCAGCTTCTGGGCGCTACCACGGATGGTGGTACCCACTGCCAGTGCCTCGTTGTCGGCGACGCGACGCGGTGCTTTCTGCTTGCTCATCAGCGCTTACCCTTCTTGTCGGCAGCGTGACCCGGGAACGTACGCGTAGGAGCGAATTCGCCGAGCTTGTGGCCGACCATTTCTTCCGAAACGGAGACCGGGATGAACTTGTGGCCGTTGTACACGTTGAACGTGAGACCGACGAACTGGGGCAGGATGGTGCTGCGGCGCGACCAGGTCTTGATCGGCTTGGCGTTGCTTGCTTCCTGCGCCTCTTCTGCCTTCTTCAGAAGGCTGAGTTCGACGAACGGACCTTTCCAAACGGAACGAGCCATGTCGGATTACCTCTTCTTCTTCGCGTGGCGCGAACGGATGATCATCTTGTCCGTCTGCTTGTTCTTGCGAGTACGGGCGCCCTTGGTCGGCTTGCCCCACGGAGTGACCGGGTGACGGCCGCCCGAGGTCCGGCCTTCACCACCGCCGTGCGGGTGGTCGACCGGGTTCTTGGCGACACCGCGGGTCAGCGGCTTCACACCCATCCAGCGACGACGACCGGCCTTGCCCAGGTTCTGGTTCTGGTTGTCCGGGTTCGACACGGCGCCAACGGTGCCCATGCAGTCGGCGCGCAGGTAACGCTGCTCGCCGCTGTTGAGGCGCACGATGACCATGCCGCGGTCACGACCGACCAGCTGGACATAGGCACCTGCCGAACGTGCGATCTGACCGCCCTTGCCGGGCTTCATTTCGACGTTGTGGCAGATCGTGCCGACCGGCATCTGGCCGAGCAGCATTGCGTTGCCGGGCTTGGTGTCGGTCTTTTCGGCCGCGATGACCTTGTCACCCACAGCGAGACGCTGCGGAGCGAGGATGTAGGCCATCTCACCGTCGTCATACTTCACAAGCGCGATGAAAGCGGTGCGGTTGGGATCGTATTCGATCCGTTCCACGGTGCCTTCGACGTCCCACTTGCGACGCTTGAAGTCGATGAAGCGGTACTTCTGCTTGTGACCGCCGCCGATGCCACGCGAGGTGACATGGCCCTTGTTGTTCCGGCCGCCGGTCTTGCGCTTGCCTTCCGTGAGCGACTTGACGGGCTTGCCTTTGTACAGGCCCGACTTGTCGACGAGGATGAGGCCGCGGCGTGCGGGGCTCGTCGGTTTGTAGTTCTTGAGTGCCATTTCTCTCTAGCCCCTCAGATACCGCTGGTGACGTCGATCGAGTCGCCGTCCTTCAGGGTGACCACGGCCTTCTTCAGGTCATTGCGCTTGTAGGGCTTACCCCTCCAGCGCTTGGTCTTGCCCTTCACGTTGATGGTGTTGACGCCCGTGACGCTCACGCCAAAGATCGCCTCGACGGCTTCCTTGATCTGCGGCTTGGTCGCATCGTTCGCCACCTTGAAGACGACGGCGTTATGCTCGGAAGCAAGCGTCGACTTTTCGGTGATGTGCGGAGCCAGGACGACGTCGTAGTGACGTGCTTCCACTTCCTGCTTCTTAGCCATTGAAACGGCCCTCCAGCTTTTCGACAGCGTCCTTGGTAAGGACGAGCGTGTCGTGCTTCAGGATGTCGTAGACGTTGGCGCCCATCGCGGGGAGGACGTTCACGCCCGGCAGGTTGCCGGCGGCCTTCTTGAAGCCGTCGTTCACGCTTTCGCCGTCGATGATCAGGACCTTGCCGGCCCAGCCATTCTTGTCGAAGTGACCCTTGAGCGCCTTGGTCTTGGCGTCCTTGAGCTCGAGGCTGTCGACGACGACGAGGCCGTCCTTAGCCTTGCTCGAAAGAGCCATCTTGAGACCGAGTGCACGGATCTTCTTGTTCAGCGACTGCTCGAAGTCACGCTTGCGCGCACCATGAGCCTTACCACCGCCGATGAAGATCGGAGCGCCACGATCGCCGTGACGTGCGCCGCCCGAACCCTTCTGGCGGCCGAACTTCTTGCCCGTGCGGGCAACGTCCGAACGCTCACGCGTGGGGCGTGCGGTACCGCGACGGTTCTCGAGCTGCCAGGTGACAACACGGTGCAGGATGTCAGCGCGCGGCTCGACGCCGAACACATCGTCGTTCAGCTCGATATCGCCCGACGCCTTGCCGTCGATTTTCTGGACCTTGACCTTCACGATCAGGACTCCTTGCTCTCACCGCCGGCATCGCCGTCGGTCGTGGTTTCGGCGTCCGCACCCGAATCCTGCTGCTGCATCAGCTTTTCCTGCTGCTCAGCGGAAACTTCGGTGCCGACTTCATGCTCGGCTGCGCTCTCGATGAGACCCGCATCGGCTTCTTCCGATTTGAACTCATCTTCATTGCGACGCATCACGCCGGGGAACGGCAGATCGTCGGGCATGGCAACCTTCACGGCGTCGCGAACCATCAGCCAGCCATTCTTCGCACCCGGGACCGAACCCTTGACGAAGAGGAGACCGCGATCGGCGTCGGTGCGCACGATCTCGAGGTTCTGCTGCGTACGCTGGCGGTCACCCATGTGACCGGCCATCTTCTTGCCCTTGAACACGCGGCCCGGGTCCTGACGGTTACCCGTCGAACCGTGCGAGCGGTGCGAGATCGAAACACCGTGGGTGGCGCGCAGACCGCCGAAGCCCCAACGCTTCATGGCGCCGGCAAAGCCCTTACCCTGGGTGTGGCCGGTGATGTCGACCTTCTGGCCTGCAACGAAGTGCTCGGCAGAAATGCGGGCGCCGACCGGAAGCAGGGCTTCCTCGCTGTCCACGCGGAATTCACCGACCTTCATCTTCAGCGGAACCTCGGCCTTGGCAAAGGCTTCGCGCTGCGGCTTGCTTACGTTCTTTTGCTTCGCTTCGCCCGAACCGACCTGGACGCCATAATAGCCGTCACGGTCTTCCGTGCGATGAGCGGTGACCTGGCAGTCTTCCAGCGAAAGAACGGTCACGGGAACGTGCCGTCCGTCCTCCTGGAAGAGGCGGGTCATCCCGACTTTCTTTGCGATAACGCCTGTGCGCATCGTCAAACTCCTCAACAGAGGCACCCAGAGGCCCATCCCCAGGGTGCTTGCCAGCCCGAATGTGCGATGCGTGCCCCCGTCCGGGCTGATTGCCTCTGCTGAGAGAGGCAGACGGGGGACGCAGTCCCGGATGAAATCCGGCGGTATCCCGATGTCTTGCCTGATCCTTGGATCAAGCGGGGCTATCGAGCGCCCCTTAACTTCCCTGCGGCTTTAGGTCCTGCAGGTGGACCGAAACCAATGCGCTTAAGCGAGCTTGATTTCGACGTTCACGCCGGCAGCGAGGTCGAGCTTCATCAGCGCGTCGACGGTCTGGGCGTTGGGCTGCACGATGTCGAGCAGCCGCTTGTAGGTGCGCACCTCGAACTGCTCGCGCGACTTCTTGTCGATGTGCGGGCCGCGGTTCACGGTGAACTTCTCGATGCGCGTCGGCATGGGAATGGGACCACGAATAAGGGCACCCGTGCGACGCGCGGTGTCTGCAATCTCTCCAGTTGCCTGGTCGAGAACGCGATGGTCGAACGCCTTGAGGCGAATGCGGATATTCTGTGCTTCCATTACCTACACCGATGCGAAAGAGCCAAGCGGACCAGCGGGTGGCCCGCAAACAAAAAGAAAGGTCAGCCCCACGTTGAGCCCGGTTTCCCGGTTGCGGGCGACCTTCCATGAATTCTCGTGACGGGGACGAATCCCTGTCTGTGGGCGCGCATATACGGGCGAGACCCGCATCTGGCAACCCCCGATTTCCGCACCACTGAACAGGCGTTCATCGGGAGCGGCGAACCGTGCATCAGCGCGGTTCACGTGCCCTCATAAATAGCCAAGGGCCCGCCCTCCCCTGACGGGAGGACGGGCCCTCAACTAAGTTTCAGCTAAAGCTTACTTCTTGATGGTGCCGACGACACCCGAGCCGACCGTACGGCCGCCTTCGCGGATTGCGAAGCGCAGGCCCTGGTCCATGGCGATCGGTGCGATCAGCTTGACGTCGATCGTCACGTTGTCGCCCGGCATAACCATCTCGGTGCCCTCGGGAAGGATCACTTCGCCGGTGACGTCGGTGGTGCGGAAGTAGAACTGCGGACGGTAGTTCGCGAAGAACGGCGTGTGACGGCCACCTTCGTCCTTCGAAAGGACGTAGACTTCTGCGCTGAACTCGGTGTGCGGCGTAACCGAACCCGGCTTCGCGAGAACCTGGCCACGCTCGACTTCTTCACGGCCAACGCCGCGGATCAGTGCACCGATGTTGTCGCCAGCTTCACCGCGATCGAGCAGCTTGCGGAACATTTCGACGCCGGTGACGGTCGTCTTGGTGGTGTCCTTGATGCCGACGATTTCGACTTCGTCGCCAACGTTCACGACGCCGGTTTCGACACGGCCGGTGACAACCGTACCACGACCCGAGATCGAGAACACGTCTTCGATCGGCATCAGGAAGTCCTTGTCGACCGGACGATCGGGGGTCGGGATGTAGCTGTCGACAGCGTCCATCAGAGCCTTGATCGAGCTTTCGCCGATTTCCGGATCGCGACCTTCGAGAGCGGCCAGAGCCGAACCCTTGATGATCGGAATATCGTCGCCGTCGAAGCCGTACTCGCTGAGGAGTTCACGAACTTCCAGTTCGACGAGCTCGAGGATTTCCTCGTCGTCGACCTGGTCGACCTTGTTCAGGTACACGACCAGCTTCGGAACGCCGACCTGGCGTGCAAGCAGGATGTGCTCGCGGGTCTGCGGCATCGGGCCGTCAGCTGCGTTCACGACCAGGATGGCGCCGTCCATCTGGGCTGCACCGGTGATCATGTTCTTCACGTAGTCGGCGTGACCCGGGCAGTCGACGTGTGCGTAGTGACGCGCGTCGGTTTCGTACTCGACGTGTGCGGTCGAGATGGTGATGCCGCGCTCACGCTCTTCGGGAGCCTTGTCGATGTTTGCGAAATCGACGGCCGAACCCTGGACCTTGGTGATCGCCGCGGTCAGCGTGGTCTTGCCGTGGTCAACGTGACCGATGGTGCCGACGTTAACGTGCGGCTTATTACGCTCGAACTTTTCCTTCGCCATTTTCCAATAACCTCTGTCTTAAAATTTGGGATTTCTGCGGGGAGGAAACGGCGCCCGCTGAATCAGGCGCCGCCCCTAGACCGGTCGGCTCGCTTACGCAAGCTTCTCCTTGACTTCCTGTGCCACGTTAGCCGGAACTTCGTCGTAGTGGCTGAACTGCATCGTGTACTGTGCACGGCCCTGGGTGAAGGAGCGCAGCTCGTTCACGTAGCCGAACATGTTGGCCAGCGGCACGAAGGCTTCGACGGCCTGTGCGTTGCCGCGGCTGTCGGTGCCCTGGATCTGGCCACGACGCGAGTTGAGGTCGCCGATGACGTCGCCGAGGTAGTCCTCGGGGGTCACGACCTCGACCTTCATGATCGGTTCCAGCAGCTTGATGCCAGCACGCTCTGCGACTTCGCGCATAGCGCCACGGCCGGCGATTTCGAACGCGATCGCGCTCGAGTCGACGTCATGGTAGGCACCGTCGTACAGGTTGACGGTGAAGTCGATGATCGGGAAGCCGACCAGGTGGCCGCTTTCGGCCTGCTCGCGCAGACCCTTCTCGATCGCCGGGATGTATTCCTTCGGAATGTTACCGCCCTTGATTTCGTCTTCGAAGACGAAGCCCTGGCCGCGCTCACCCGGAGTGACCTTCAGCTTGACGCGACCGAACTGACCCGAACCACCCGACTGCTTCTTGTGGGTGTAATCGACGTCGACCGGCTTGCCGAGATATTCACGGTAAGCAACCTGCGGTGCACCGACGTTCGCCTCGACCTTGAACTCGCGCTTCATGCGATCGACGAGGATGTCGAGGTGAAGCTCGCCCATGCCCTTGATGATCGTCTGGCCCGATTCGTGGTCGGTGGTGACGCGGAAGCTCGGATCCTCGGCTGCCAGGCGGTTGAGGGCAACGCCCATCTTTTCCTGGTCGGCCTTGGTCTTCGGTTCGACCGAAAGCTCGATCACCGGCTCAGGGAATTCCATACGCTCGAGGATGATCGGAGCGCTCGGTGCACACAGCGTGTCACCGGTGGTGGTTTCCTTGAGACCCGCGATTGCGACGATGTCGCCTGCGAATGCTTCATCGATGTCCTCGCGGTTGTTCGAGTGCATCAGCAGCATACGGCCGATCTTTTCCTTCTTGTCCTTCACCGAGTTCAGGACGCTGCCCTTCGACAGCTGACCCGAGTAGATGCGGGTGAAGGTGAGCGAGCCGACAAACGGGTCGTTCATGATCTTGAAGGCCAGCGCGCTGAAGGGCTCGTCGTCCGAAGACGGACGCGTCTCCTCCTTGTCGCTGTCGGGCAGGACGCCCTTAATGGCCGGAACGTCGAGCGGCGACGGCATGTAGTCGACAACCGCGTCGAGCAGGGGCTGGACGCCCTTGTTCTTGAACGCCGAGCCACACAGCACCGGAACGAACGCGCGCTCCATCGTGCCCTTGCGGATGAGACGCTTGAGCGTCGCCGCGTCGGGCTCGTTACCTTCGAGGTAAGCTTCCATGACATCGTCGTCCTGTTCGACGGCGGTCTCGATCAGCTTCTCGCGGTATTCGGCAGCCTTGTCAGCCATGTCGGCGGGGATGTCGACGTAGTCGAACTTCGCGCCGAGGTCTTCGGCCTGCCACACGATGCCGCGGTTGTTCACCAGGTCGACAACGCCCTGCAGGTCGCTTTCCGCGCCGATCGGGAGATAGAGGACCAGCGGGTTCGCGCCGAGGCGGTCGATGATCGACTGGACGCAGTAGTAGAAGTCTGCGCCGGTGCGGTCGAGCTTGTTGACGAAGCACATGCGCGGAACGCCGTACTTGTCGGCCTGGCGCCACACGGTTTCGGACTGCGGTTCAACGCCGGCAACGCCGTCGAAGACTGCAACCGCGCCGTCGAGCACGCGCAGCGAGCGTTCGACTTCGATGGTGAAGTCGACGTGGCCGGGGGTGTCGATGATGTTGATGCGGTGCTTGGGACCCTGGCCGTCTTCAGCCGACCAGAAGGTCGTCGTCGCAGCCGAGGTGATGGTGATGCCGCGTTCCTGCTCCTGCTCCATCCAGTCCATGGTCGCAGCGCCGTCGTGGACTTCGCCGATCTTGTAGGACTTGCCGGTGTAGTAGAGGATACGTTCGGTCGTGGTGGTCTTGCCGGCATCGATGTGGGCCATGATGCCGATGTTGCGGTACCGCTCGAGCGGATATTCGCGTGCCATGTGAAATTCCTCGTGGGGTTGGGACGACAGTTTCGCCGCCCCTTTGGAAAACTAATGTGACCGTCCGGCGACCGTTCCACCCGAAGGCGAAACGGTCTCCGAGCCGGTGCTTACCAGCGGTAGTGCGAGAAGGCGCGGTTCGCGTCCGCCATGCGGTGCGTGTCTTCGCGCTTCTTGACGGCGTTGCCGCGGTTGTTCGCAGCATCCATCAGCTCGCCCGACAGGCGCGCGGCCATGGTCGTTTCGGGACGACCACGTGCAGCGCCGATCAGCCAGCGGATGGCGAGTGCCTGTGCACGCTCGGGGCGAACCTCGACCGGCACCTGGTAGGTCGCACCACCGACACGGCGGCTGCGCACTTCGACCTGCGGCTTGATGTTGTTCAGCGCCTCGTGGAACAGCTCCACGGGGTTCGTCTTGGCCTTGGCTTCGACGGTGTCGAGCGCGGTGTAGACGATACCTTCAGCAACGGCCTTCTTGCCGTCATACATCAGGTTGTTCATGAACTTCGAAAGGACCTGATCGTTGAATTTCGGATCAGGCAGGATTTCCCGCTTCTCGGGACGACGACGACGACTCATTGATTATCTCCTAAGTCCCGTGGATTACTTCGGACGCTTCGCGCCGTACTTCGAGCGCGACTGCTTGCGGTCCTTCACGCCCTGCGTATCGAGCACGCCGCGAAGGACGTGGTAGCGAACGCCGGGAAGGTCGCGAACACGGCCGCCGCGGATGAGCACAACGCTGTGCTCCTGCAGGTTGTGGCCTTCGCCCGGGATGTAGGAGATGACTTCGCGCTGGTTGGTCAGGCGAACCTTGGCCACCTTGCGAAGTGCCGAGTTCGGCTTCTTCGGGGTCGTCGTGTAGACGCGGGTGCAGACACCGCGCTTCTGCGGGTTCTGCTCCATCGCAGGGACCTTGCTCTTGGCCTTCTGCGGAACGCGGCCCTTGCGGACCAGCTGGTTAATAGTCGGCATATGAGTTCTTTCTCTTCACCGTTTGATGGCGGCGACTAGCAGGTTGATCGGTGGTGTATCGGGTTCGTGTTCTCAGGGCGCACGCGGCGCTGGCAAGCACCGGGGCGGTCTGTTCGCACGAGCCTGAAACGCTCCACCCATCGGCCCACACGGCCACCGGGTTACTTTGACGGCTGCCCCGAGCGATCCATGAGGTTCGCTGCAATAGAAAAGAGCCTTATCGCATCAGCGACAGGCCCCCGGGTCATGACCGGCAATGTTCAGCTCTATCTGGCCAGCGTTGGCTTCGCGCACAGCGATTCCCTCACCGGATGGGCGCGCACATAGTGTTGGAGGGGGAATTGGTCAAGCCGTGCCGTGGTCGGCCGCAGCGAGCTGTCGCAGGTGTTCGGCCACCGCCAGGTCCAGATCCTGGTAGACATACGGCCCGACGCGATACTCGCGCACCAGCTTCATCTCAATGCCCTCTGGCAGGGGCGTAAGCGGATGGCGCACTGCCCCGCCCTCGTCTTCCCACGATGCGACTGGCGGAGAGCTCTCGGCTTGCGCGTCATCGCCCGCATAGGTGCCGTAAATGATGGTCGGAGGACCTTCGGCCTTGTTCGGGGTGTCGGGCATGGGCTCTATCTTTCTGAGCGCGCGAACACGCTCGGCATATTCGGCGACCTTGGCGAAGTGGTTATCCCGTTCCGCCCCGTCTCCGGCGGCCGCGGCTCTCATCACCGCAGCCTGGTGCTCGTGCAGCAATTCATTGAGGTCCATTGCCATGTCGTGTTCCTGAGGCGGAGGATGATGGGATCGGGCGGAATGAACCGGGCGCATCCCGCAGATGCGCCCGGCCATCATGTGTCAGCCCTGCTGCTGGCGAGCCTGCTCGCGCTGCTTGCCGCCCTGGCGGACAGCCTGCTCCTGCTGGCGCAGGTTGGTAGCGCATTCCTTGCCGCCATCGACCTGCTTCGTTTCATAGCTGAAACGCTCGCCGGACTTGGGGGTAGAGGCTTCCTGCTGCAGGTCGGACTTTCCGAATTCGAGCACTGCGCCGCCCTGCTCGGGAGCGATGGTGCCGCTGCCCTTGCCGGTGTCGTAGCTCCTGATGTTGCCGTATTTGGTCATGGGAATGTCCCTTCGATTTCGCGCAGGCGCTCAAAAGCGACCGCTTGTGCGCGGTGGCTAGAAGGCGAAATAGAAAGAAGGGAGGGCAACTGGCCCTCGGGACCGTCGATCGCGACTGGTAGCTAGGTCTGAGATGGGGTGGGCGCGGGATGCTTACAAGGGGCTGGGCCGCCTAAATCGCACGAGGCTGAAACACTGCCCCCATCGGGCCGCCCGGGCGCAGGGTGATGACCGGCAATATTCAGCTCTATCTGGGCAGCGTCATATCAGCCCGTTGGACGAAACCTACGCCGGATGGGCGCGCACTGAGTGCGGACGGGGGGATTGGTCAAGGGCGGGGGAAAAGGAGCGAGCGAGGTTGAGCAGAGCAAAACAATCCCTTAGCTCAGTGACTTCCGGAGGACTGCCTCGCTGTGATCGAAATATTATCCGTTACAGAAGTTATCGATCCGATTGTAAGCGGCATGACGGAACCGTTTCGCTGCCGATTGTCGGATGACAATCTGTATGCGGTCAAAGGTAGGCAGGCGCTCATCCGTGGGCTTATTTCGGAAGCTGTCTGCGCTCACCTAGCCCGTAGAATAGGTATTCCCATACCCGATTTTGTCATCGCGCACGTAGACCACGGCCTAATTGCGGCAGCGGAAGACCCGCAATTCGCACGCTCAATCGGTGAGGGTTATGCGTTCGCTTCGATCTGGATCGAGCCAACGCAGCCACTTCCTCAGTCATTAATCCCTAGCCTTGACCGCCGACTCCTGGCGACCATTTATGCGTTTGATCACTGGGTGAAGAATGGCGACCGAAGTCTTACCGAGTATGGCGGCAACCCAAATCTGCTGATCGAGCTTGAGACCAACTCGCTCATCGCGATCGACCACAACCTTGCCTTTTCGCCAACCTACACCCCAGCCGAGCTGGAAGTTCATGCATGCCGAAATGCATGGCTGGACGAGCGCCAAAACATGGTGTTTAGAGATGAGTGCAAGACGAATTTCGACAACGCAATGGAAGGCTTGGGCCGCTTCATAGACGGCCTGCCCGAAGATTGGTTGGAGGCGGAAGAGGGATTGGTTGACGAGATTGGAAGTAGCCTCGCTAGGGCCTCTTCCGACATGTTCTGGGACGAGATGGGCTAGTGGGCATTTATCGTTATCTGATTGTGCGGTTTCGCCCATATGCCGAGACCGGAGAATTCGCCAATATTGGCGTGATCGTTTTCGATATGGAGAACGATGAAGCGGATTTTCGTCTAGCTAACCGTCGCTTTGCTCGGATTGGTCACTTTTTTGACCCCAAAGCCCACCGCGCCTATTCCCTTGCCATTCAGAATTTACGGGTCGAAATCCCCCGTATTACAGAGTATCTACCAGAAAATTTTGCTTCTCACCCAGCAAGCGATCGCAGTCACTTTTGGGAACTTAAAGAGTCAAGTATTCTATTCTCTACTCCTAGAGTAATTAGAAGTGACTTGTCCCTTAAGGCGGTTACGCATCAATTATTTGACAGATTCGTGAAACGTGACTTCGAAAAACCGGAGGCACTTGAGTCTGCTCTTATTAGGGATATACGGAGGTTGCTCAAGCGAGAAGGTATTACTCATTTTCGCGGTATAGCGATTGAAGATGAACTAATCCCTCTGAAATTGCCATTGGGATTTCAGAACGGCCGTTTAGCTGCGATCAAGCCACTTGCTTTCGAGCACAAAAATCCCCTGCATATCATTGATTATGGCGCGCATTGGAAAAAGCGACTTTCCTATCACCTCGACAAGGGCAACCTTTTCGAGAAGCGCGTCTTATTGCCGCTCAAGCTCCCGAAAACAGCTGACAGTGCACATCGCGAAGCTTTTCAGATTGCGTATAAAGATTTGAAGCAACTGCCTTTCGATTTCTCGCTCGATTTCGGAAATGACGACCACATTGCAGGCGACGTTTTGAACTTTGCGAGCCGCTTTCCTCCGTTACAGCGAGAATGGACGAGTTAGCTCTGCCGAGCGACGGGGCCGATAGCATTTTCCTACTTCGCCCAAATATGCATCCTGCTTCGGGCCATGACCGAAAGCACCCGCAAGATCGCCCGCCAGGCCACCTCTGCCGTTGCGCATGTCGCGCCCGAGCCCGAGGACGACGATCCCCTCCTCGCCTTCGCGCCCTTCATCCACTCTCACCCGCGGCGCAATTCGATTACACCGCAGCTCCAGCGCCGTTTCGTCGCCACGCTGGCGGCCACCGGGATCGTCACGCAGGCGGCGCGCTCCGTGGGCAAGAGCATGGAGGCGCTCTACAAGCTGCGGGCGCGGCCCGGGGCGGAGGGGTTTGCGGCAGCCTGGGACGCGGCGCTGGAGCGCGGGGTCCAGCGGCTGGAGGATTGCGCGCTCGAACGCGCATTGAAGGGCACGCCGACGCCGATCGTCTCTGCCGGCAAGCTGCTCGGCGTGTGGGACAAGCCCGACAACAATTTGCTGAAGTTTCTCCTCCAGCACCGGTTGGGGGAGAGATACTCCCCGGCCTCAAGCAGCGCAGCGGTAGGCCAGAACAAAAACGCCTCAAGTAGCGGAGCGGTAGGCCGACAAAATCTCTCACCCGGCCATCCGGAATACGAGCGCATCCGTGCCGAAGTGCTGGCGGCGGACCATGCGGAGCGCGCCGCGCGCGAAGGCTGTCCGCAGGCGCAGGAAGCCGAGCGCCGCGCCCTCGCCTTCGAGCTCTACGGCTGCGATCCGATGGAGGAACCTGACTAGGAGGACTGGTGGCGGGCGCCCTAGAACCAGGCGCGGATGCCGACCAGCGCCACCAGCGCATTCGGATCCTCGCCCGCCGCGCGTGCGATATCCGCGGTCTCGCCCAGTTTCGCCTCGTATTCCACGCCCACATAGGGCGCGAATTCGCGGGCGATCTCGTAGCGCAGGCGCAGGCCCGGCTCGATCTTGGTGAGGCCGGCGCCGATCGCGCGTTCGGGAATGTCCTGTGCGGACAGTTCGAGCTCGACGCGGGGCTGCAGGATCAGGGCTTGCGTGATCTTCTGGTCGTATTCTCCCTCGATCCGCGCGGTGAGGTCGCCGCGGTCGGACAGGAACAGCGCGCCGTCGACGTGCCACATGTAGGGCGCGAGGCCCTGGATGCCGAGGACTAGGTGGCTGCGCGTGTCCGGTTCGAGGTCGATGCGCGCGCCGGCCTGCAGGTCGAAGAACGGGCCGATGGCATGGCCCCAGAGCGCCTGAATCTCGGCGTCCTCTATTTCGCCGCCCAATTCGCCCTCACCTTCGGACTTGAGCACGAAGTTGTCGATGTCGCCGCCGTACCAGCCCTGGAGGTCCCACAGGAAGCCTTCCTCGCCGTCCTTGAAGCGGGCCTCGAGCCGTTCGGCCATCAGCGTGCCGGTCAGCATGTCGCCGTGGGTGGCGTGGTTGTTGGCGCGGGCCTCGGCCATCGCCTCGGCGCCGAAGATCGCATCGGCCGCGTGCTGCGGGCCCTCGAAGGCCTCGGGCGGCGGCGGACCCTGCGGGACATCGCCGACCTGGTGCATGGAGTGGTCGGCCATCATCGCGTGGCCTGTGTGGTCTTCCTGAGGTTTCTCCTCGTGCTGACCATGCGCGGAGTGGTCCGGCATAGCGTGGCCTGAATGGTCCTCCTGCGGCTTCTCCTCGTGCTGCGCGTGCGCGGAGTGGTCCGGCATCGCGTGGCCCGAGTGGTCCGCTTGAGGCTTCTCCTCGTGCTGGGCGTGCTGCCCATGCGCGGAGTGGTCCTGCGCAGCGGCCGGAAGGGCGAGCGCCATCAGCGGCAGCGCGAGCGTCGATGCGAGCCTCATGCCGCGTCCTCCGGTGCGGGGAACGGGCGGACAGTCACCGTCTGCATCATGCCGGCGTGCATGTGGTAGAGCAGGTGGCAATGGAACGCCCAGTCGCCCGGCTCGTCGGCGGTGAGGTCGAAGGTCGCGGTGCTGCCCGGCTGGACGATCACCGTGTGCTTGAGCGGCTGGTTCATCATCCCCGCCCCGTTGACCAGCTCGAAGAAGTGGCCGTGCAGGTGGATCGGGTGCGCCATCATCGTGTCGTTGACCAGCTTCACCCGCACCCGCTCGTCATAGGCGAAGCGGATCGGATCGTCGGTCACGGCGGAGAACTTCCTGCCGTCGAAGCTCCACATGTAGCGTTCCATGTTGCCGGTCAGGTGGATTTCGAGGCTACGCGTCGGCATGCGATGCGGGTTCGTCCGCTTCGCCTTCAGATCGGTATAACGCAGCACCCGGTGGCCAACATTGTCGAGACCGAGGCCCGGGTAATCCATCCGGTCCATCGGCATGGGCGAGACCATGTCCAGCCCCGGCCCAACCTTCACATCCGCCGGCAGCTTCGAGGTATCGCGCATCGAGTGATCCATGTCGCCATGCCCCATCGCGCCATGGTCCATCCCGCCATGCTCGCCGCCCATCGAACCCATGCCCATATCGGCCATGGTGAGCGTAACCGGCTCGCGCAGCGGCGGCGGCGTGGCGCGGTGGCCCTTGTGCGAGGTCAGGGAAGCCACACCCATGCCCGAGCGGTCCATCGCCTCGGCCACCAGTGCATGGCTGCCGTCGGGCGGCGTCACGATCACGTCGTAGGTCTCGGCCGTGCCGATCTGGAATTCGTCCACCTCGACCGGTGCAACGTCCTTCCCGTCGGCGGCGATCACGGTCATCGGCACGCCGGGAATGCGCACGTTGAAGAAGGTCATCGCCGACCCGTTGATCACCCGCAACCGCACCCGCTCGCCCGGCCGGAAGAGATATTCGAGACCGTCCATCGGCCCGTGGCCGTTGATGAGGAAGGTGTAGGTCGAGCCGGTCACGTCCGAGATGTCGCGCGGGTTCATGCGCATACCGCCCCACATCAGGCGGTCCTTCACCGACATCTCGCCTTCGGTCGCAGTCTGCATCTGGTTGTTGAAGTAATGCTCGCCGACCTTGAGCAGCCGCGCGATCTCGTGGGGGTGCCGCGGCGTGAATTCGCTCAGCAGGACGACATAATCCCGGTCGTAGCGCGGATCCGGTTCGGCGCTTTCGATGATGATCGGGCCATAGTGCCCCGCCTGCTCCTGCAGGCCCGAGTGCGAGTGCCACCAGTAGGTGCCGTTCTGCCGGATCGGGAATTCATAGGTGAAGGTCTCACCCGGCTTGATACCGGGGAAGCTGACCCCCGGAACACCGTCGAACTGGAACGGCAGCAACAGGCCGTGCCAGTGGATCGAGGTGTCTTCATCGAGATTGTTGGTCACGTCGATGCGGACCTTCTGGCCTTCCTTCAGGCGAAGGAGAGGCCCGGGCACGGTGCCGTTCACGGCAATCGCATGCCCCTTTCGCCCGCCGACACCGAAATGGTGGTCGCCGACACTCAGCGCGATCTTCTCGCCGGAAACCTCACCGAAACCCTGCTTCGCATGGGTCAGGCTCTCACCGCGCGCCCATGCCGGAAGCGGAAGCGACATGGCTGCTCCGAGGGCTGCAGTGCTGGTGATGAATTTTCGGCGATCGATGGACATGAATGCTACCGTCGGAATGCTCGGTTGTAGGACTTGGAGCGATCACATATATACCCCCACAGGGTATTACAACTGGATGGACGACATGGCTGCGAACGCCGACGCAAAAATCAATCGACTCAACCGGATTGCCGGCCAGGTGAACGGCGTCGCCAAGATGATCGAGGACGATCGCTACTGCATGGACATCCTCCACCAGATCCAGGCCATCAAGTCGGCCCTCGCCAAGGTCGAGACGCAGGTCCTCAAGGACCATGCCGCCTGCTGCGTGGCCGAAGCGATCGCCAGCGGCGACGAGGCCGAGCAGCGCGCAAAGTTCGAGGAACTGGTCGAACTGCTGGAAAAGCGTCGCTAGTCCGCGCCAAGATACCCCCTCTCAAGAGATATCAGGAGCCCCGCCCCGTGAGCATTCGATCGCTGACCCGCACCCCGCTTCGCCTCGCCCTCGGCCTGTCGCTTGCCGCATGCGCCGGCGCCGCGCAGGCGACGAGCATCGCCATGTACCGTGATCCCAATTGCGGGTGCTGCCTCGCGTGGCTTTCCCATGCGAACGAACACTTCGCCAAGCTCGACGGCCAGCTGACCAGCAAGACGATCGACAGCGAGAACATCGCGGCGGTCAAGGCGGACAACGGCGTGCCTGCGGACCTTGTTTCGTGCCACACCGCCATCGTCGACGGCATGGTGATCGAGGGCCATGTGCCTGCAGCCGATATCGAGCGCCTGCTTGCCGAACGTCCGGACGGCATCACCGGCCTCGCGGTCGCCGGAATGCCGCTCGGATCACCGGGCATGGAAATGGGCAACCGGCGCGAGGCCTACCAGGTCATCGCATTCGGCCCCGAGAAGCGGATGGTCTGGGCGAATTATCCCGCCAGCGCCCAATAGGCCCGAAGGCCGGGCTCAGGTCCCGGTCTCGACCTCTTCCAACAGTTCGGGCGTCACGGGGCGCTCGACGGCCTTCTTCGCCTCTTCGAGCAATTCGGGCGTAAGCTCTGCCGTTCGCGGCGGGAGCGCTTCACCGCTGCCCATCTCGCCGTTCACCTCGATATCCTCGAGCAGCAGCTTCATTTCGGCTATTTCCTTCACCTGGGCCTCGATGATCGCATCGGCGAGCTTGCGTACGCGCGGGTCGCTGATCTCGGCCCGGCGGCTGGTCAGGACTGCAATCGAGTGGTGCGGGATCATCGCCTTCATCCACGCCTCGTCCTCGACGGTTGCCTGGCTGCGGGCAAGGAACAAGAACAGGAAGAACCCCGCGATGGCCGCAACCATCACGATGATCTTCGTGGTGAGCGTCTTGTACATGCCCCACATGAAGCCGAGCATGACGACGATCATGGCCATGCCCATCATCAGCGCCATCCACATGCGGGTCTGGCTGAAGAAGGCGTGGTCGGGTTCGTAGACGTTCGAATATTTGAGCACGAACATGGTCACGATGGACGTCGCAATCATGGCGAAGAAAGTGGTCCACTTGCCCTGATTCGAGCTGCTTTGAGAGTTTTCCTGTTGGTCGTTCATTGTTTCCCCTTTCGGTGGAAACAAAGACCAAGAGGAAGATCGGGTTCCGGTGTGCCCGATTTCAGTGCCCAATAGGACCGAGGCAATTCGTCAGTTCGGACAAGTGTTTAGCGCGCTGGTTCATGACAAAACCGGACAGGACTGGCGCTCCGGGCGATGAGTAGTATGATACCACGTCACCCGCAGCCAGTCCCGGTCGCCCAACCATGGAAGCATTTTTCACCGAAATCGCAGAGAGCCCCGACGTGGGCTCGCTCTGGGATAGCCTGAAGAAAGCTGCTGCGACCTACGGCGCGGACAAGTTCAGTTACCACTTCACGCCGGTCTTCGCCTCGCAGGTCTCTCGCGAGACGCAGGTCATGGCGGAAGGGTTCTCCCTGGCCTGGCTAGATCTCTACGAAAGCGCTGATTTCCGCAGCGTCGATCCGATCCCCGATGTCGTGATGAAAGCCGGTCACACCATCTCGTGGGACGAAGCGCTCGAGCGGGTCGAACATTCGCCCGAAGTGAAAGCCTTCGTTTCCGCCATGCAGGAGTACGGCATCGTGAACGGCTTCGGCGTGCCGCTCTACGGACCCGACGACCGCGATGCCTATGGTGCTTTCGGTTTCCCCGAGGGACACGTGCCCGAGGTGGAGCAGATCGTTGCGCTGACCATCATCGCACGCGCCGCGCATGATCGGGTGTGCCAGCTGGTCAATGTCGAGCAAGGCGAGATCGCATTTTCACGGCGCGAGGCAGAGGTGCTCGAACTGATCGCGCAGGGCAAGTCGAACCCGGTCATTGCACAGGTGCTCGGTATCTCGCCCGACACCGTCTCGACGTATGTGCGCCGGATCTACGCCAAGCTTGGCGCCAGCGACCGGGTGGGCGCGGTGATAAAGGCCCTTAAACTGAAGCTTATAGCGTTGTAGGCTCGACCCCGTGCAGAACGCCGATATCGTCATCCACACGAAGCTCGAGAACGGGCATCCGGTGTGTATCCGCTCTATTACGCAGAGCGATGCGGAGCGGATGCGAGTGGGGATTTCGCGCATGTCGGCCCAGTCGCGCTACCTGCGCTTCTTCTCGGGCGCTGCCACGCCTCCCGACTGGGTGATCGAGCGCCTCACCGAGGTCGACGGGCACGAGCATATCGCCTGGGGCGCGGTCGATGCGGCCGATGAGGGCGAGCCTGCGATCGGCGCAGTCCATGCCTTCCGCCACCATGAGGACGAGGATTGCGCGGAGTTCTCCGTCGGCGTGCTCGACGATTATCACGGGCTCGGCCTCGGCAAGATGCTCACCGCCACGATCCTGATCGACGCGCGGCGCGAGGGGCTGGCGCATTTCGCGGTCAACATCCTCGCCGAAAACCGCAGCGCGCGTGACTTCGCCAAGTCGCTGGGCGCGACCTACGAGGGTCTCGAAGACGGGGTCATGCAGTTCCAGCTGGACGTCGAAGGCGCGATCGAGGCGCTGCGTGCCGAGTGCGACCCGCCGGGGATGGCGGAAGTGTTCGAGGCGTTCGAAGGCGCCTAGCCGAGCGCCGACCACTCGCTGGCGAGCAATCCGTACATCATCACGTCGCGCAGGCCGATGTGGGTGGTTTCGTGCTCGCGGAAGAAGGCCTCGCGGGCAAAACCGAGCCGCTCGAGCAGGCGGACAGAGGCGGTGTTGTCCGCATCGACCTCGGCGGTGAGCTTGCGCAGGCCGTCGGCGGTGAAGAGGTGTGCGACCAGCGCCCGAGTGCATTCGCGCGCCACGCCCTCGCCCTGCCGGTGCGCGCAGGTGATGTAGCCGATCTCCTCGACGCCATCCTCGTGCCCCGGCACGGAGACGAAGCGCGCGGCGACTTCGCCCTCACCATTCTCGGCAATCCATGTGCGGCCGTTCCAGTCCGGATCGGACAGCCAGCCCCACAGCTCCTCCTCGCTCTCGAAAGCGGGGCGCGTGAGATAGCGGCACTGGCCTTCGTCGCCGAGCGTCGGGAACAAGGCGGCAGCATCCTCGCGCCTGAGGGGGCGCAGGATGAAACGGTCGGTCTTGAGAGTGGGAACGTCGATCATGGCGCCCGCACTTAGACCGCAGCGACCGCAGAGACGAAGGCAAGAATGATCACCATGGCCAGCAGGAAACTCGACACCGCACTGCCGAAGCCGCGCCAGAAGCTGTAATCGAGCGTCCGCGCAAACCAGCGCGCCTGGAGGATAAGATACCAGATAGCCGCTACGCCGATCACGCCGAGCGCTGCCCCTAGCGAGTCCAGGGTCGCCCCACCCCAGGCGAACGCCAGGAGCGGAACGGTGCCCACGACCAAGGCCCACGGCGCCGCGACGTAGCATTGAGCGTAGAATGGCCCCTTCAGCGCTTTGCGGTCCAGCGGTTCCCTGCGTTTGCGCAACAGCCGCACCGCCAGAACCAGCGGAAACGTGCTGAACATGACCATGCGGAACGCGAGCAGGTTCCTGTCGTCCGCGAGAAAGCCTTCTAATTCAGAGGAGCCAAGCCCCAGTTCCAGCAGGTGCGCCAGCCCGAGGGTGATGGCGAGAAATATGGGCGGGCTGAGCTTGTCCGAATACCGGTCCTCATCCTCGTCACCGAGCTCGTGGGCGGCATAGGCCATCATGTATGCCGGCTGCGTCAGCACGCGCCAGAAGGTCAGCGGGTAGAACACCAGCCAGACCATTACCTCGTACAAGGCCTCTTCGAGGCTCTTGAGTATTTTCATGAAATCCATTGCGCACCCCCGTTGCCGGAGAATGCTAACGCGTGTCAGCCCGCGAGGAAAGCGACCAAAGCCTTCACCTTCTTCGTGCGCCATTGCGGCGTGGGGGCGACGAGCCAGTAGGCGCGCGTGCCCTGCTCGGGTCCGTCGAGCACTTCGAGCTGGCCCGCCTCGATCGCTTCCTTGGCGAGCAGTTCGGGCAGGATCGCCTTGCCCAGCCCCGCCATCGCGCCGGAGAGCGCCTGGCCGGCATTGCTCACCGTGACATGTGCCTGCACGCCGTCCTGCAGAGGGAGGCCCCAGTCGATCCAGCGATCGGGAGCACCGGGAGCTGCCACGGTCACGCGGCGCGCGGCGGCGAGTTCGACGCCCTGGAGATCGCCCGGCCCGTCGACCAGACGGATCGCGCAATCGAGGTTCGCCTCGGTGAAATCGGCGTTCTCGTCCGCCACGAAGACGAACTTGATCTCGGGATTGTCCTTCGAGAACTGAGCAAGCCGCGGCGCGAGCCACTGCGCGTAGAATTCGCGCGGGCAGGCGATGGTGTAGCTGTCCGAGGCCTGCCCCGCCTGCATGGCAGAGACGCTTTCCTCGAACTTCAGGAATCCTTCGCGCAGCGCGTCGAGACCCGCCGCGCCTTCCTGCGTCAGTTCCAGACCCTTGCTGGTGCGGCGGAACAGGACGGTGCCGAGGTGATCCTCAAGCGCACGGATCTGCTGGCCGACAGCGGCCGGCGTCACCGCCAGCTCGTCCGCAGCGCGGGTAAAGCTGAGGTGCCGGGCAGCGGCGTCATATACGCGCAGGGCGTTCAAGGGCAGATGCGTGCGCTTCATGGTCTCACGCGTTTAGCAATGTTGCACCGCAACGCAAGATTGCGGCGAAAGGATGGCTGAGAGAGCTTAGAGCTCGCTTTCGAGCCACTGCTTGAGCTGGCCCTTGGGCGCAGCGCCGCGCATCTGGGCGGCCGGCTCGCCGTTCTTGAACAGAACGAGGTAGGGGATCGACTGGACGCCCATCGCGCCGGGCACGCCGGTGTTTTCCATGATGTCCATCTTGGCGATGGTGACCTTGTCGCCCAGCTCGTCGGACAGTTCCTCGAGCGCCGGAGCGATCATCTTGCACGGCCCGCACCACTCGGCCCAGAAGTCCACGAGAACGGGCTTTTCGCTTTCGAGAACGTCCTTCTGGAAGCCTTCGTCGGTGACGTTGATGGTGGCCATGGGAATACTCCTGATATCTGAAATCTTGCCGCTCCATATGGGCGGCGCGTGCAATTACTCAACCGGCGGGAGGGCAAAGCTTTCCTGCCGATCCGCAAACGCGGCCTTGTAGGCGGCCAATTTGTCCTGCGGCAAGGCGATGAGCTGCGGCGTCTGGGTATAGAGCACCGCGGCCTCGACCGCGCGCCCGGGATAGATCGCCTCGAGCGCTGCCACATAGGCGGCCATCTGCCGCATGGTGCTCTCCGGAATGCCTTCGAGCGAGGAAGGCGGACGCCGCGCGGTCTTGAAATCGACCACGGTGACCTTCTCAGGCGTGACCAGCAGGCGGTCGGCGGTGCCCATCACCACCTGGCCTTCGACAGTGGCGGCGAGCGGTATCTCGGCCAGCGCGTCCGGACCGAAGATGTCGGCAAAGCCTGGCTCCTCCAGCATGGCGAGCGCGCGCGCCAGCATCTCCTCTCGCTCGGCATCGTCCAGATCGGGAGCCTGCCGCGCGAGCCAGCCGCGCGCCTTCTCTGCGCGCTTGTCCGTCGCGACCTCTGGCAAACGCTCGAGCAGCGCGTGGATGAGCACGCCGCGCCTCGCGGCTCCGGCTGCAACTTCGGGCGGGAGCGGCGGATCACTGCCCTCGACCTCGCCCAGACCCGAGGGGGCCAGCGGACGCGGCGGGCGCGGCTCGGGGCTGACAGGTTGCTTTGCCCACAAGGGAAGCTCCATTGCGGGAGCGATCTCGGCCTTGGCACCGACAGGCACCGGCGGGGCACGCTCGCCCACCTCCCAGCGTGCGCCCCAGATCGGGTCTTCCAGCCCCTCACCTTCCTCGAACAGCTGCGCCAAACGCGCATACCAGCTGTCCTCGTGCGGACCGTTCTTCGCATCGCGCGGACCGAGCGAGCCGCCGACGAACAGCGCCTCTTCCGCACGCGTCATCGCGACATAGAGCAGCCGCCAGTGCTCCTGCATCGAGCGCGCGGCATTCTCGTCCTCCACATCGCGCACCGGACCTACCTTCTCGTCCTTGGTGAGCGAGGGGAGCGGCACGACATTGCTCTGGTCCGCACCCAGCGGTGTTTCTTCCAGCGACAAGTCTCCCGAGGCATCGGGGCGGATCGCGGCATCGGCAAGAATGACGATCGGGGCCTGCAGGCCCTTGGACCCGTGGACGGTCATCACCTTGACCTGGTCACCGCCCTCGCCCGCCTCGCGCTTCAACTCGCCATCGCCCGCGTCGAACCAGCGGATGAAGCCCTGAAGGCTCGCGACATGGCTCGACGCATAGGCATTGGCGGCGTTGAGAAGCTCGTCGATCGGATCATTGGCCTCGCGCCCCAGCCGCGCGACCAGCTTGCGCCGACCGTCCATCGGGCCGACGAGGATCCAGTGGAGCAATTGCTGCGGGCTGTCGAAATCGGCGCGGCGCAGGATTTCGCGAAGATCGTGCACGGTCCGGGCGACGCGCGGCTGGTCGGAGCCCCGCAAGTGCTCCCACAGCCGGATACCCTTCTCGCGATAGCCGAAGACCAGCAAATCCTCCTGGCTCCAGCCGATCAGCGGCGAGACGAGGAGGTTTGCAAGCGTCAGATCGTCCAGCGGCTGGGCGGCAAAGCGGATCGCGGCCATCAGGTCCTTCACCGCCAGCGGATTGCCCAGCCTGAGCCGGTCGACACCCGCCACGGGCACGCCATGCGCATAGAGCCGCGCGACGATCAGCGAGGCGAGCTCGCGGCGCTTCTGGACGAGGACCATGACATCGCCCGCCCCTGCGCGGCGCGGTGCGCCTTCCTTCACCAGCGTAAAGCCGTCTCCCTCGGGATCGAGCCATTCAGCCACCTGCCGCGCGATCCTGTCGGCCATCAGGCGATCATGGCGGGCGAGCCAGCCGTTCTCCTCCTCACCCTCCTCGTCCTCGCCTTCCGCGATGCGGACGTCCTTCCAGAGCGTGACGAGGCCCGGCTTGTCGCTGCCCCTGTGCTCGCCGTCGGTCTTTTCGAGGCCCAGTCCTTCCGGGCCGATCGCGCGGATTGCCTCGTCGACGAAGCTGAGCACGATCTGGTTGGTGCGGAAGCTGCGCTCGAGGTCGTGTTCCTGCAGCCGTCCCGCGCTGCCGTTTGCGCGCGCTTCCTCGGCGGCGCGAGCGGCCTCTTCCATCCGGTCGCGGAAATAGTCGCGTGCGGCGCGGAAATTCTCGGGGCTGGTACCCTGGAAGCCGAAGATCGCCTGCTTGTAGTCGCCCACGGTGAAGATGGTGCGGATCGCATCGCCGCGCGCACCCAGACCGTCGAAATAGTCGTCGGTCAGCGCCTTCACGATCTGCCACTGCGCCTCGTTGGTGTCCTGCGCTTCATCTACGAGGATATGGTCGAAGCTGCGGTCGAGCTTGTAGCGGATCCAGTCGGCCATCTGGCTGGAGGACAAGAGCCGCGCGGCGCGGTGGATGAGGTCGTCGAAATCGACGAGGCCTTCGCGGGCCTTGGCCTCTTCCCAGCGCTCGGCAAAGGCGCGGCCAGCTTCGAGTTGCGGGGCGAGGAAGCCGGCAAGGTCGAGCAGTGCGGCGCGTTCGGCTACCGCTCGGACTGCCTCGGCAATGATCGCCTGCTTGTTGCCGAAATCGGGATCGTTCTTCTCCGCGCCCTTCATGACACGCGGATCGCCATCCTTTTTCAGCAGCGTGTCGAAGAAGCCGTCGAGACGCTCGAACCGCTCTTGGGGATTCGCAACTAGCCAGGCTGGCACGAACTCGCGGACCTTGTCAGCGCCCTGCGATTTCCACCCGTCCATCGCCTGTAGGGCACCACGCAGTGTGTCGACAGGGAAGTTCTCGTCCGAGCAGCCTTCGGCCACCCAGCCCTCGTCCGCATCGACCGGAATGCCAAGCAGGCGGCGCACCGGGTCGCGAAGCCCGTGCTGCCAGCCGGGCTGGTCCCACAACTCTTTGTGGCGCGCACAGCGCATCAGCCAGCCGAGCACGGCATCGGGGCCCTTGCGGCGGCTCATCTCGGCCACTGCCTCGGCGATGTCGGGTTCGCCTTCCGCCAGCAGGTCGGAGAGGACATCGCGGCTCAACAGGTCGCGGTCGCGATCTTCCATTGGCTGGCTACCGGGCAGGACGCCCGCCTCGCTCGGGAATGCAGCGAGGAGGTACTGCGCGAAGGCGTGGATCGTATCGATCCGGAGGCCACCTCCCGGGCAATCGAGCACGCGGGCGAAGAGCGAGCGAGCGCGGGCCTGCGTATCCGGATCGACGCCTGCGCCGAGATAGCCCAGTTCCTTTGCCAGCTGGCCTGCATCCATCCGCACCCAGCGCGCGAGCACCGAGTTGACGCGCACCGCCATTTCCGCCGCGCCCGCCTTGGTGAAGGTAAGGCAGAGGATCTGCGAGGGATCGGCATGCGGTTCGAGCAGCAGGCGCAGCACGCGCGCGGAGAGCACCTGCGTCTTGCCCGTCCCCGCGCTGGCGGACAGCCAGACGCTTTTCCGCGGATCGACCGATGCGCGCTGCGGGCCTTCGAGATTGTGGACCTTGCCGCTCACGAAGCGTCCTCCTCGTCGGCCTGGCGCGGAAGCCACTCCTCGAGCCGCATCAGCTGGTCGTAAGTGTCGTAGGCCGGGTAATCGGGGTTCTCGCGCGCAGTGAACGGTGCATCGCCCTTGATGTACTTGCCGATGGCCTCGCCCAGTTTCGTGTGCGTGTGCGGCAGGAAGTCCTCGGGCAGCACGCCTTTCTGGCGGTCGGTAAGCTTGAGCGGAACCTCGACATAGCCGAAGCCATGCGGGTTATCGTCCTTCGCGCGGCCGAGCGACCAGTATTCGTAAGCCCCGGGCTGCCCTTGCGCGTCCGGGAAGCCACCGCTTTCGGCGATCAGGCCGAGGATGCCGAGCTGCAGCGCAAACCCCTCTTCCACCATCGCCTTGCTCGGCGGCTTGCCGGTCTTGTAGTCGACGATGGCGAGCGTGCCGTCCTCCAACCGGTCGATCCTGTCGGCGCGGCCGTGGACGAAGACATCGTCGAAATGCATCGCACCCCTGGCCTCCACCGCCACGACCTCGCGGCCAGAATAGCTGGTGACCGTCTCCTCGATCCATTCGAGCGCTTTCTGGAGGCGCGGCTGCCAAAGGCCGCGGACCAGCGGATCGGCGTTCTCCTCGTCGAGCACTTGCTCCATGATCGGGGCGATGCGTGCGGCAGCATCGGACTTTCGCGCGATATGCCAGCGCTCGAGAATCTTGTGGGCGACGTTGCCCTGCCAGAGCGGGTTGGGATCGGTGTCGAGCGCGTCGAGGTCCGAGAGGCCCATGATCTTCTGAGCGAAGAATTGGTAGGGATCGCCCAGCAAGCGGTCGAGCGCGGTAGCCGAGATATCGACATCGCGCTGGTCGGCACTGGGCGTAGGCTTCGGGCGCGGATATTCGGGCGCGGGCGCGGCGTGCGTCATGGTGCGGGCGAGTTCGATGATCTCGTGGTCCTCGTAGCGCGGCAGCAATTCACCGAGCAGCGCCTGAACGCGCAGGAGGAAGCGGCTGGGGATGGCAGGGCCGCCCTCGTCGCGCTCGCTGCGGCTCAGAACCACTTCGGGCGCGCCCATCGCTCCGGCAAGGTCGTGTGCGGACAGGCCGATGCGGAAATCGCCGCCGGGCACGCCCAGCGCACGCAGCACCGGCGGGGCGAGCAGAGCGTCGACACTGCCACGCGCGGGCCAGATGCCCTCGTTGAGCCCCGCACAGATCACGAGGTCGGCGCGGTTCATGCGGGCCTCGAGGAGGCCGAGCACCTGCACACGCGCATGGCCACCATAGGGCGGGCGCACCGCGCGCTCTTCCATCGCATCGGCAAGCACGGTCGCGACATCGCGCGGGGCCACGGCAAAGCCGGCCTCGCGGGCGTGGAGGCGGAATTCCTCGACGAAGCTTGCAAGCGTGCGTCCGTCCTCCTGCGCCCACAGCTTCTCGCCGCACAGCGCCTCGGCCGAGGCCGCCAGAGTGTCGATCAGGTCGGCAAGACTTGCAGGCGCATCGCGATCGATCTCGACCAGCGGGAGGAGCGTCTCTTCCGCTGCCTCCCACCATTCGGCGATCTCGGGGCGTTTCTCGGCCAGCTTGGCGACTTCCGCGCGTGCCGGTTCGAGACCCGGTGCAAGGCGCGGGCCGCGCATGGCACGCTCCAGACGGCGCACCCGCCGCAGCCAGACACCGCGCTCCATCCCGCCATCGACCAGCGGATGGCCGAGCAGCGCCATCAGCGGAACCGCCCTCGCCCCTTCGGACATGACCTCGGCGGCAAGCAGGAATGCCCGGCCAGCGGCAGTCTGCGAAAGCGGGCGACCGGCGGAATCGTCGGCGACGATGTTCCAGCGCGAGAGGTGGTGGACGACGCGGCGCGCAAGCGGACGGTCGGGCGTGACCACCGCGACGCGCTTTTCCGGCTCGGCCAGGGCTTCACGCACCAGGAGCGCTATCGCCTGCGCTTCCTCTTCGGGATTGGCGGCCTGCATGATGCGCACACCAGAGAGGCGGCGTTTCTCGGCCGGCAGATCGACCCAGGCCTTGCTCGCCTCGGGCGGCAGGAAGACGGCGGAAATCGCGTGGCTGCGCTCGGGCGGCGCGGCCGTCATGCCCTTGCGGTGCCAGGGCTGCACTTCCTCGCGGCCCACGCCCATGCGGTTGAGCAAGAGCTTGAGGTGATATTGCGGATGCGTCACCGCGTCATCGCGGGTGAAGACCGTATCGGCCGGCGTCGGAGCAGCCCCCGCGCGGCCCAGTTCGTCCCAGACATCGGCATCCATCGTGAGATCGAAATCGGGCAGGATTACCGCACCTTGCGGCAGTTCGCTCACAACCCGTAGCAACTTCGCGAGAGCGGGCGCGGCACTGGTCACACCGGCGGCCACAATGGGCGTGTCGGGCGGCGAGGCCTTCCATGCCTGTCTTGCTTCATCAAACAGGCGGTTACGGCGCGCGGCAGCATCGAGCACGCCGTTCTCGCCCAGCCACGCGAGCCATTTTGCCTGCACATTGGCGAAAAGCCGGATCGAATCCTGCCAGTGCTTCGACAGGTCGGGGAAGATGTCGACCACCTTCTCGTCGACCAGCTGTTCGGGCCCGATATCCTCGACCAGCAGCCGGTCCATGGTGGCGCCGGTCTCGCGAGCGAGCCGGAGCAGCGTTGCGCCCTTGAGTGCATCGTCGCCCATTTCCTCGGCAATAAGTCCGGCCAGCGCGAACAGGCGGCGCTGCGGGTCGATGGCTGGCGGAATTTCGCTTGCCCCGAGCGGGTCGAGCAACGGGCCAAGCGCCTCGTCGAGGTCGAGATCGCCCACCACCGCCATGCGCGGCATCAGCAATCCGCTGTGCCCCGTCTCACCCGCATGGCGGATGAAGGCTTCCGACACGGTCCGGCGCGCACGCGAACTTGGCAAGAGAAGGGTGAGCTTCGCCAGGCCCAGCTCGGGATCGGCGTAACGCGGGACCAGTCCCGCGACCAGCGCATCGGCGAAACCGCGGTGCGCGGCGATGGAATAGACCTTCGGCTGGCTTGCGACCCTGCCCTCTTCAGCCACCCGTCAACGCCTCCTCGGTAGGCTTGATGTGCTGCGGCGTGCCGACCTCGTACCACATGCCGGTGAAGGCGACGCCGAACAGGCGATCCTCCTCGATCGCGCGATCCCACAGGATGTTGGTCGAGAACTTGCCCTCTGGCGCATCGCGCAGGAGGCGGTGCGAGACCAGCTGGATGCCGGTGTAGATGAAGGGGGCGATCCGGCCCGGAAGCTTGCGCTTCAGCCGTCCGGCGCCATCCATGTAGAAATCGCCCGTCCCGTCGAAATTGTGTGCGCGGGCATGGGTCACGACCAGCAGAAGCGCATCCATCCTGTCGGGATCCCACGCCGCAGAAAGGTCGGCAAAGGCATTGCGCGGCCCGTCGAGCCAGATGCTGTCCGCATTGCAGGCGAAGAAGGGATCGGGAAGCAATCCCGCCTGCTGCGCCTTCACCATGCCGCCGCCGGTTTCGAGCAGGAGCTCGCGCTCATCGGAGAAGGTCACCGCGGGCGCCTTGCGCGACTTGATATGCGCCTCGATCGTCTCGGCAAGGTAGTGGACATTGACCACGGCCTTGTCGACGCCGGCATCTTCCAGCCGGTCGAGCGCGCGATCGATCAGCGGCTTGCCCGCAACGCGTACCATGGGCTTGGGCGTGGTGGCCGTCAGGGGCCGCATGCGTTTGCCGAGACCGGCAGCCATCATCATGGCGGTGTCGGACACCAGCTTGCTCATGCGATCTTGCCTCCCAGTTCGTCGCGAAGCGAGCGCGGGATATTGGTATCGAACCAGGCAGCTACCGGCTCCATCGCCGGATGCGAGAGGTCGCGTTCCATGGCGGCCCAGACACGCGGGATCATGTCGAGATAGCGCGGCTTGCCGTCGCGCTTGTAGAGGCGCGTGAAGATGCCGACGATCTTGGCGTTACGCTGTGCACCGAGCCGAGCGTAATCGGCTTCGAAGTGCTCGCCCGGATCGGCGGCGGCGCGATAGCGGCACATCATGTCGTGTTCGAGTTGCTGGGAGACATCGCGCCGTGCGTCCTGCAGCAGGCTGACAAGGTCATAGGCCGGGTGTCCGACCAGCGCGTCCTGGAAATCGATCAGCCCCTGCTCGCCGGCAAGCTTGCCCGGCTCGAGCAGCATTATGTTCTCGGCATGGTAATCGCGCAGCACGGTGACGCCGGGCTGCTGGCGCTCCATCAGCGGGAACAGCACCACGTCCCAGGCGGCCTTCCAGCCCATCTCGTCGACATCGAGACCGGCTGCCGGACAATACCATTCGGTGAACAGGCCTGCCTCGCGCTGGTAGACCGCGACATCGTAGGGTTCGAAAGGCCCGGGCGGCAGCTGGTGGAGCTGAACCAGCGTGTCGATCGCCTTGGCATAGACCTCCGCTTCACCCTGCGGATTGTCGTCGATCCACTCCTTCATTCGGGTATCGCCGAAATCCTCGGTCAGGACCCAGCCATTGGCCGCATCCTCGGCAAGGATGGCCGGTCCACGCATGCCGCTTTCCTCCAGCCAGCGCGCGACATGGAGGAAGGGCTTGGGATCCTCGTGCGGCGGCGGGGCGTGCATAAGCATCGCGGTCTTGCCGCCCATCTTCAGGCGGAAATAGCGGCGGAAGCTGGCATCGCCCACCAGCGGGGCGATTTCGGCGCCCTCCCACTGGGTGTCGCCAAGAAAATTGTGGATGCCGTCGGGTAGCGCGCTCATGGCATGCGGCTTTGCCAAGCCTTGCCTCCCTTCACAATGGCTTGGCGGCCCTCTCCCACGGTTTCCAGCGTGATCGAGAGGCAGCCCGCCTCATGTTCGAAGCCGCCCGCGTGATCGGGCCATTCGGCGATGAGCGCGGCACCCTCGCGATAATCGTCGAGACCGATCTCCAGCGCTTCTGACGGGTCCTCCAGCCGGTAGAAATCGGCATGCACCAGCGGCAGGCGCAAATGATCGTAGGTCTCGATGATCGTGAAGGTCGGGGACGGCACCTCGCCTTCGTGGCCGAGCGCGGCGATGATCTCGCGTGCGAGCGTGGTCTTGCCCGCGCCCAGCCCGCCCGTGAGCGCCACCACATCGCCCGGCTCGAGCCGTTCGGCAATGCGCGCGCCGAAGCCCTTCATGGCCGCAAGATCGGGAAGGTCGACGGTCACGGCAGCGTGATCGTCGCAGTGGTGCCCGCGTTCTTGCGGCTCTGGATGTCGAGCGTGCCGCCATGGGCCTCGACCAGCTGGCGGGCGAGCGGGATGCCGAGCCCCTGGCGGCGCTCGATACCCTTCCCGTCGGCACTCATGCGAATGCCTTCGAGCGCGCGGGCAAGCTCGTGCTGGCTCATCCCTGCGCCATTGTCCGAGATCACGATCCGGTTGAGGCCGCGACGCTTGGCGATGTCAATCAGGATACGGCCACCGCGCGGCGTATTGGCGATGGCATTGTCGAGCAGGTGGCCGATGGCGCGCTGCATCTGCTGGCGGTCGGCTTCGACGACCTTGTTGGCATTGCCCTTCACATCGAGCGTCAGCCCGTTTTCTATGATCCGGCTCTCGCGCTTGCGCACGATCTGCTCGATGAAAGGCAGCACCTCGAGCTTGGACTTGCGCAGCGGCATGAGGCCGGCTTCCGACTGCGATAGGTCGAGCACGTTTTCGACCTGCGCGGTGAGCTTGCCCACCGACATGGTGATCGCCTGCACATATTCCTGCGCCTGCGGCGTCAGCTCGCCCGCAATGCCCTGCGCAAGGAGCTCGGCAAAGCCGCCGATCGAGGTCAACGGAGTGCGGAACTCGTAGGACATGTTGGCGAGGAAACGGGTCATCACCGCATCAGCCTCTTCGAGTGCGCGGTTGCGTTCGCGCAGCGCCTCTTCTGCCTGCTGCGAGGCGGTGACGTCGAGAATGGTCAAGAGGCCGTTGCCGTCGGGCAGCGGAACGCCCGCGTAGTCGAGCGTGCGCCCGTCGGCCAGAGCGATGCGCCCGCGGCTGTTCTTGCGGTCGAGCGTGGCGGAGCGGATCGTCTGCCCGATCTCGGTGATCTGCTTGGGATCGGCGAGTTGGCCCGCGATCGCCTCGAGCAACTCATCGACCTGCGGGTGTCCGTCGAGCACTTCGCCTTCAAGCCCCCATGCCAGCGGAAAGCCGCGGTTCCACAGCTCCAGGTGTCCGTCGGGCGCGAAGACGGCGAGCGCCTCGAACAGGCTGTCGAAAGTGGCCGTACGGGTGCGCAGGAGCGTGTCTCGCGTCGCGGAAAGCGCGAGCTGTTCGGTCTGGTCCTCTGCAATGAGGACGAGCCCGCCATCTGGAAGCGGCTGCGCGACGAGGCGCAGGTGCGTACTATCGGGCAGCGGCCAGGCGACTTCCTCGGTCTCGTCGAGCTGGAACCACTCGGCCAGCTCCTTGCGCCATGCTGGGAAGTCGCGGACCTCGGGAATGCGGCCGTTCTCGCGCGCGATCATCAGCATCTGCTCGAAGGTCGTGCGTTCGTTGACGACCCCGGGTGGCAGCGAGAAGACGCGGTGGAACGGCTGGTTCGCAAAGGTCATCCGGTGCTGCGCGTCGAACTGCCCCACCCCGATCGACAGCTGGTCGAGCATCGAGCGCTGCGCTTCGCGGAAGGCCCGGAATTCGCGCGCCTGCTCTTCCATTTCCTCGATATCGACCGCGTATCCGGCAATCCCCTCGCCCACGAGCGGGAGGTCGGTCACGCGGATCGTGCGGCGCGCGTTGTTGATCGTCGCGGAGAGGATACGTTCGATCGGCTGGCGGCGGTCGGCCGCCTGCTGCGCGACCTGCGCGGCGCTGCGTCCGCCGACTTTCTCGACCAGCTCGATCTGTTCGGCGACGACCTGGTCAGCGCTCTTGGCGCCCACCGCTTCGACATAGGCCTTGTTGACCAGCCGCAGCTGCATGTCCGCGCCGCGGAACCACATCGGCATGGGCGCAGCCTCGATCAGGCCGACCAGCGCGCCGAAATCGTCACGCGCACGCGCCGCTTCCTCGCCGAGGCGGGCGAGCTCGTCTTCAGTTTCGGTAAAATCGAAGACCCAGATCAGCGCCGCGCCGCTGGGCGATACGGCCGGGTCAGCGAGCGCTCCGCGCAGGGCAAGCGACTTGCGCGAACCGGGCGGGCGCAGCGCCATCTTGAAGGGCTTGGCGCTTTTCTGCGTGCGGCGGACATTGGCCGAGAGCTGCTCGACCTGTTCCTCGGAGAGGCCCATGTCCTCGCCGCCTGCGAGTTCGGAGAGATATTCGGGGACCTTGTCCAGCCCGATCCAGCGGGCGAAGCGGTCCGGGGCCTCGATCCGTCCGTCGACACGGACAAGCAGCGGGATCGCGGGGCCTTCCTCGACCATGCGCGACAAGCGCCGCGCGGCCTTCCTGTGGCCTGCCGCGGCCTGGCTGTCGCGGCTGGCCTTCAGCATCAGCCAGACAGCCGCGCCGGTCCACAGCGCCAGCAGCAGGCCGATGATGGGCAGGAATACGGAGGAGTTTTCCATCAATTGCGAGCTATGCGCCCTGCGGCATTGATGCAACTCGAAGATTCAGGCGCGCGCCATGAAACACGCACGGCGCGCGCCCGATAATGCTTAGTAGCGGTAGTGCTCGGGCTTGAACGGCCCTTCCACCGGAACGCCGATGTAGTCGGCCTGCGTCTTGCTGAGCTTGGTCAGCTTCACGCCGAGCTTGTCGAGGTGTAGCGCAGCCACCTTCTCGTCGAGCTTCTTGGGCAGGACGTAGACGTCGTTCTCGTACTGGTCGTCGTTCTGCCACAGCTCCATCTGCGCCAGCACCTGGTTGGTGAAGGAGCAGCTCATCACGAAGCTGGGGTGACCGGTGGCGCAGGCGAGGTTCACGAGACGGCCCTTGGCCAGCACGATGATTTCCTTGCCATCCGGGAACTTCACGAGGTCCGTGCCCGGCTTGAGTTCGGTCCACTCGTAATTGTCGAGCGCCGAAATCTGGATCTCGCTGTCGAAGTGACCGATGTTGCACACGATGCTCATCGGCTTCATCGCCTTCATGTGCTCGGCGGTGATGACGTCTTCATTGCCCGTGGTGGTGACGAAGATGTCGGCGCGCTTCACGGCGTCTTCCATCGTCACGACCTCGAAGCCGTCCATGGCGGCCTGAAGGGCGCAGATCGGGTCGATTTCGGTCACGAGCACGCGCGCACCGCCGTTGCGGAGCGACTGGGCCGAACCCTTGCCGACATCGCCGAAGCCGGCGACGCAGGCTACCTTGCCCGAGAGCATCACGTCGGTCGCGCGGCGGATCGCGTCGACCAGCGATTCGCGGCAGCCGTAGAGGTTGTCGAACTTCGACTTGGTGACACTGTCGTTCACGTTGATCGCCGGGAACGGCAGCTTGCCGGCCTTGGCGAGGTGGTAGAGGCGGTGCACGCCGGTGGTGGTTTCTTCCGAAACGCCCTTGATGGCCTTGACCGACTTGGTGAGGTAGCCCGGCTTCTTCGCGACGAATTCCTTGAGCGCGCGCTGCATTTCGATTTCTTCGGCATTGGTCGGCGCGGGCATTTCCTCGCCGGCCTCGATGCGTGCGCCCCACAGCGCGAACATGGTGGCATCGCCGCCATCGTCGAGGATCATGTTGGCGGTGCAATCGGGGTCTTCATCGCTCGACCAGTCGAAGATCTTGCCGACATAATCCCAGTATTCGGCGAGGCTTTCACCCTTCACGGCGAAGACGGGGATGTCCTGCGCAGCGATCGCGGCTGCGGCGTGGTCCTGCGTCGAATAGATGTTGCAGGTCGCCCAGCGCACTTCTGCGCCGAGCGCGACCAGCGTCTCGATCAGGACGGCCGTCTGGATGGTCATGTGGAGCGAGCCGGTGATGCGCGCGCCCTTGAGCGGCTGCGCTGCGCCATACTCCTCGCGCGTGGCCATCAGACCCGGCATCTCGGTTTCGGCGATGCGGATTTCTTCTTTGCCGTAATCGGCAAGGCCAATGTCTTTGATGACGTAATCGGTGAATTCGGTCACGGGCGATCCTTGATAATGATGGAATTTACGCCGCGCACGAAGAAGGGGCGGCACCTTCGAAGCGCCGCCCCTAGCCTTTCAGCGGAGGCAGAGCAACTGCCCCTCCGCTCTACCTCATTTGATCCCGAAAGGCCTTAGCGGCGCGCCCAGCGTCCCCCGCTGCGCGGTGCCGGTCCAAGCAGCTCGTCGGCAGCCTGTGCAAGGACGTTCGAGTCCTTCGAGTTGGAGAGATCATGGGTGATCTCCTTCAACTCCTGGCAACCGAGCCACGGATGGCCCTGGCCATACTGGTTGGCCATGCCGACGCTGATGCGGTCGAGTGCGCGCTTGGCGCCCTTCTTGCCGTGGCGTGCAACCAGGCCGCTCTCGAGATTGCGGGCAGCGTGGTTGAGCGCCGTGATGTGGTTGGCAGAAAACTTGCGATAGTGCGGCTGGAAGTCATGTTCGCCCATGCGGCAGCGGAGCGAGGTCACCATCAGCATGATGTCGAGCTTGCGGATCTGCTCGTGCTGGCTTCCTGCAGATGCGGCGGTAGGCGTCATGGTAAGGGCAGCGGCCGTCGCGGCGGCTGCCAGAGTCTTCTTGAAATGCATGTCCCTGGTCTCCCGTCGGCAGGCGTCCCTTGCCTGCAACTGGAACATGCGTGCAAAAAGTTTACCCCCATTTAAAGGTCCGAAGTAAACCGCGGTTAACCATCCACCACTCTTGCATGCACGGCCCATCGCACTAGATCGGGGGTGTGCGCTGAAAGACACAGGAGAACTTAACAAATGACAATCGCTGTAGGCGACCGCCTTCCCGACGTAACGCTGGTCAAGGCTACTGCCGAAGGCCCCGAGCAGGTCCAGTCCGCTGACTATTTCAAGGGCAAGACCGTGGCGTTGTTCTCCGTACCCGGTGCCTTCACTCCGACATGCTCTGCCAAGCACCTTCCCGGCTTCGTGGAAAAGGCCGGCGAGCTCAAGGACAAGGGCGTCGACGAGATCGTCGGCACCGCCGTGAACGATGCCTTCGTCATGGGCGCGTGGAACCAGGCCGCCGGCAGCCAGGACATCACCATGCTGGCAGACGGCAATGGCGACTTCGCCGAAGCAGTCGGCCTCACAATGGACGGTTCGGGCTTCGGCATGGGCAAGCGCGGCCAGCGCTACTCGATGCTGGTCGAAGACGGCGTCGTGAAGCAGCTCAACGTCGAGGCACCCGGCGACTTCAAGGTCTCGAGCGCGGACCACATGCTCTCGCAGTTGTCCTGAGCTAGGAAACAGAAGGTCCCTTTGCGGACAAAGCGGCGCCCCGCCTTGCCATCCGGCACGGCGGGGCGCAGTCTTTCGGGCCATGGGACAGGGACCAACCGACAAGGACGCTTTCGGCATGCTGCTGGGCTGGAAGGCCGATCCGGCAGGCGAGAAGATCGCCTTGCTGATGCAGAGCACGAGCAAGGTCGTCGACAGCAGCGAGGACGTGCGCGAGTACCGCTATTTCATGACCAAGCAGCAGGCGGTCCAGCTGGGGAATTACCTTTACGAGCTGGCCGGTGAAACTGCGCCGAAGCGCAAGCGCGGGTGGATGGAGAAGCTGTTCGGTGGGTGACCGCTAAGGACGCGACTGCGACAGCCGGGTTTGGTCGCGAACTGGGTGGATAGCGGACTGCCAGGTTCTCGACAGAAGGGGCCAATAGCGGACCGCCAGCTTTCTATTCATTGCCGACATCGGTCGAGTTTCGTATACAGTTCGAGGTGGCAGCCTTGTCTTTGCGCGGCGCAAGATGCAGCCCGCCGAACATGACCTGTTCGATAAAGCCCATCGCCGTTTTCCTGCTCCCCGTACTTGCGGCGTGTACGCCAACCTCGACCTCTTCCGAGATGGCTCAGCCATGGCGCTCTGCCGGACCGATCCATCCTATCGAGACCGATCAAGGTGAAACCAATCCGGCGATCCGCGGCGTTTGGCAAAGCCGCGGCTATGGTCGATTGTTGCGGATTGACGAGGCTGGGGTGGCCAAATTTGAAATCGGCGAGACCTGCTATCGTCCTCCAATCTCAGGCGAGGCGCTGAGCGCGATGGACTCTGTTTCCTACCGCTATTTTCGCATACTTCCAGGTGGCGATAGCGCGATCTTTCAGCTGCTGCGCGGCGATACCAATGTGGTATTCGATAGGCTCGATACGCTTCCCGAAGGATGCACCGAAGACCCGGTTGCCACGCCGCCAGCGGTTGCGGATGCTTTTCTCGATGCCTTCGATCGGCACTACGCTTTCTTCGACCGTCGCCTACCCGACCATTCGACCCGGGCCGCGCGCGTGCGTGCTGCCATCAGGCCAGACATGAGCCAGGCCGAATTGTGGGATGCCTTGGCTGGCTACATGCAATCTCTGTCGGATAGTCACACAAAGCTGATCGGCACTGTCGGCGGTGAACGTCGCCGGGTGCAGGACGGTCAAGGCACGACCCTGCCCCGAATGCGTGCGGCCAATGGCGGAGAAACTGCATGGCTGGTCGGCTTGATCGACACCACCATGCAGAAGCTCGGCGATTCAGCGCACCACACGGGCAACGACCGAATTGTCTGGGGCCTAATCGACGGACGCATCGGCTATATTCAGGTCTTCCAGATGGGCGGCTTCACAGACCGGCAGGACTTCGGCAGCGAGGCTTGGGCAGCGGCCGAGATTGAAGAGTTCGACCGCATCATGGACGAAGCCATGATCACCTTTGCCGATGCCGAGGTGGAGAGCGTGATCCTCGATCTGTCGAACAATCGCGGTGGTTGGGATAAGATCGCCAAAGCGATCCCGGCGCGTTTCACGGACGAACCTTATGTTGGTTTCACGACCGTAACCCGCGGATCGGGACTCTCTCCGTTTCCGCACATGATCGAGCCTGCATCCGGCCCGAGATTTAGCGGTCCGGTCTACCTGTTGACCAGCGATGTGACGGTGAGTGGCGGAGAGCTCGCCACGCTTGCGCTGCGGCAAAACCCCCGGGTGGTACATGCCGGCGGCGTGACACGCGGTTCTTTCTCGACTCCGCTTGCCAAACGGCTTCCCAATGGCTGGCTGCTCGAGCTTTCAAACGAGGTCTTCGCTGCGCCCGACGGCAGCGTTTACGAGGAAAGCGGGATAGCACCCCAAGTGCCGCTCGCAGTCTATCCTGCAGATGCACCGGTTGAAGGTCACTGGCGCGCAGTCGAAACGCTTGTCACAATGATCGACACTCACTGATCGAGCATTTCTAGGCTTTTCGAAGTTGCAGTCATGACTGCTATCGGCCCGTTAGCTGACGGTCCGCCCTCGGCACAGCGCTATCTCGGTGTAAGCGTCGTCAGATGGGTGGATAGCGGTCACTCGGCAGTATCAGCCGCGCTTGATCGCTCCTCGATTTCGCGCCGCACAGCCCTAGCTTTCCTTGCCTTTTCACGGTCGACTTCAACCTTCCGCGCCTGTTCTGCCAAGCCCCGCCATGTCTTCTCGGCCTGGAGATGGCGCTCCTTTACATTCGAAAGTGTAGCGCCTTTTGCTTCGGAAGCTGCGTCCTCCGCCCTGGCTTTGTAAAACGCATAGGACTGACTCATGGCGTAGCTCCCGAAGTCAAACCCGCATAAGTGAGATGCCCCTTCCGTGCGCCGGGTCGCAGAAGCACACGGAAGGGACCAGCGAAACCTGCTAGTCGGCGGCCGAAAGGTTGACCGCGCTCACTTTACCGTTGCGGCCAGTCTCGACTTCGTAATTTAGGCGCTGCTCTTTATCGAGCGTTTGCATTCCGGCGGCTTGCACCGCGGTCACATGCACGAAATCATCTGACGAACCGTCGTCGGGCTGGATAAATCCATAGCCCTTGTCGCTGTTGAAGAATTTGACTGTTCCGGTCTTACTCATGTCCGGGTCCTTTCAAGAACATTTGTGTTGCCTCGCAGCAGCGCGCTGCGAAGATCGTGCGTAAAATCGTCCGATGAAAGGAAGTCGTCGTAAGAATAGCGCCGGAGCCATTGGAGGCAGATGGCGATCGTCAGAATCCGAAGTCCGTCGCAAATTTCGACGTCAGCAAAGCTCTATTAGCATCATCATTGCAATGAGAAAACACTTTCAAACATTTTTCGTACAAGGTTGCGAAAAAATGTTATACGATTTTCCATCGCGGTAGAATTCCTGCAAGATCGCGACTGAGAGACACGTTGCGCTCCCGCCAATTTGGAGGATGCCGACGTGGATCTCAATCAACTATATCGCGACCATCAGACGGCGCGGATGCGCGCCGGTGCCGCTGTTTCCGAAGGTTTCCGTGAAACTTGCCTAAGCGACGCCGCACGCCTGGCTCGCAAAATCGCCCGGCATCAGGTTTCGTTAGGCGCCGCAGCAGCGGCGGCATGGACAGCGATGGGCAGCAAGCGAAATCTCAAGACTGAAATTGCGTCGGGACTTGCAAGTGCGAGTACGGGCGCCCCGACAAGGGCTTTACAGCGTGATGATGAGGGTCCGGAAGGACTCAGTCGACAACGTGAAACGTCGCGATTGGCGATGCTCGTATTGGGACGAGATGCAGCAATTGAATTTATGAACGGCGAAAATTCGGCATTGGGGGGACGTCCCATCGATATCGCGCGGGCTAGTGAAGAAGGCCGTGCGCGCATCGAGACCCAGCTCTTAGAACTGACGTTGAACGCAGAATAATCAAATCGGTCACGAAATGCGGCAGTCGGCTGCGACAAAGCGACCCAAGGGGTTAGGCGGAATACACGTGCTTGGCCCCCTCCTATCAGGCCTCCATTTCATTCGAGATGGGGGCCTTTTTTCTCCGCTTAGATAAGGCCTTCGAACCGTCGGGGATTATTACTCACTCGAGTGTTGAGGCTCGCGAACGTCCGCAATCGGGTCGTTAGCAGAATGTCCGCTCAGAAGCGCCCTGCCCCCCCAATTCAGCCATACCCCATCAGGCTCAGCACTTCTTTGCGGCTGCGCTGGTCTTCGAGGAAGGTGCCCATCATGCGGCTGGTGACCATGCCAACACCGGGCGTGCGCACGCCGCGGGCGGTCATGCAGCTGTGCGAGGCCTCGATCACCACGGCCACGCCCTGCGGCTGAAGGTTTTCCCAGATGCAGTCGGCGACTTCGGCGGTCAGGCGTTCCTGCACCTGGAGGCGGCGAGCGAAGCCGTGCAGCACGCGCGCCAGCTTGGAAATGCCGACCACGCGGTCGTTAGGCAGGTAGGCGATCGCCGCCTTGCCGATGATCGGCGCCATGTGGTGTTCGCAGTGCGACTGGAACGGGATGTCCTTCAGGAGGACGATCTCGTTGTAACCGCCCACTTCCTCGAACACGCGGCTGAGGTGGTATCCGGGGTCTTCCTCGTATCCGAGACAGTATTCTTTCCACGCGCGCGCGACGCGCGCGGGCGTATCGAGGAGGCCTTCGCGGGTCGGATCATCGCCCGTCCATTCGATCAGCGTGCGGATCGCGTCCTGCACATTCTCGGGGACCGGGGGCTTACCGCGGGGATCGTCTTCGTCGGGTCCGACCAGGCTGCTCACTTACCGTTCTTCCTTCTGAATTTGTCGCGCATGCGTTGCAGGCGGCTTCCCTTGCGGAAAAGCCCGCCCTTTGCAAACGGCTCGAACATATCGTCAGGGTCTTCGGGGTCGAGAAGGCCGCTTTCGGCGATCGATTCCTCGATGTCGTTGAGGTCGGGCGGATGGTAGCGCACGAGGTTGCGCCCACCCTTGGTCGTCGAGTGGTCGATCATCGTCGCCATGCTCTTGTGGAGCTCGAGCAGTTCGGCGACCTCTTCTTCTTCCAGGCCGCAATGCTCTGCGAGCAGCGAGTGGCGGATCCTGGCGATCGCCTCGCATGCGTGCCCGTTACCCTCCCGTTCGCAATCGATGAAGACGTCGCATTCACTGTCGAGCCCCATCGAGCGGTTGTTCATGTTGGCCGAACCGATGTGGAAGATGCGATCATCGACGATCATGATCTTCGCATGGACATAGATCGGGGTATCGCCGGTGTAGGGGTTCCAGATGCTGAAGCGGCTGTGATCGTCGGCCTCCTCGATGCAGCGCACCAGTTCCGCGCGCGAGTGGTCCATCGCCTGCTGTTCGAGCCAGCCGTCGGCATTCTTCGGGTGCACGATGACGATTTCTGGCGGGTCGTCCTGGTGGAGGCGCTCGACGATCGCCTCGCAGATCGAGCGCGAGGCGAAATACTGGCTCTCCGCATAGATGAAGTGCTTCGCCTTGCGGATGTGCTCGACGAAGAGGTGCTCGATCTCATCGACCGCGTCCCAGTCGCGATAGGCTGCGCGGGTGCGAGCGATGCCGACTTCCACATTCTCGAAATCCGCGCGCAGCCCCTCGGGCCACAGGCTCTCCTCGCGGCGCTGGATCGGCAGCAACGGCTTGCCGCCCGCCCTTTCCCAGCGGTCGCGGCCGAGCTCGCTCAGCGCATCGGCGATCTCGCCTTCCATCATCATGGAAGCATCGTGCCAAGGCTCGTAGTCAGAGCCGCGCGGTGTCTTGCGCAGCGGCTCGTCTTCCTTGTGCTCGCGCGTGTCCCAGCGACCGACCGTCATGTCGATCCCGCCGCACACGGCAAGCGAATTGTCGAGGACTGCGATCTTCTGGTGGTGGCTGCAGCCGACCGGGTGCGCGGTATCGAATTTGAAGTCGATCCGCCGGTGCCTCAGCCAACGCAGCAGGTCCCACCACATCGAACCGCGTATGGCGAACTTGAAGACGCCGAAGCTCCATTTGAGAATGCGGATCTCCAGCGTCGGGCGGTGGCGGACCAGCCAGGTGAAGAAACTACCCAGCCGCGACGGATACTTGTCCTTCCAGCCTTTCTGCCACCAGCTGCGCCCCTCGGCGAGGTGGATACGCGTGTCGAAGTCCCAGCCGATCAGGAATATGCGGTGCTTGGCGTTGAGCATGGCCGCCTGCATCGCGGCGAAATAATCCGCCGCGTCGATGATGACGGCTGCCCGGTCTACCTTGGCATAGCGCCAGACGCTGGGCGAAACGCCCTCGTCCAGCCGCGAGACGCGTTCCGGATCGGTCTCCGTGTCGTGGGGTGCCCCCTCCCCCGACATGCTAGTCCTTCGCGTCCTCTTTGGCCTCGGGCGTCACCTCGGCCTCGGCCTTCTCCTCGCGCTTCCGGCGCTCGAAGACCTTGCGCATGTGCTCCATGTCCTTCTCGTCGAGATGCTTCTCGAAATCGGGGAAGTGATCGTCTTCCTCTTCCTCGATGTGGTGGCGATAGCGGTGGTCGAAGCTCTTGAACTTCGTCAGCCAGCCGCCTTCGGACATATCAGTCGCGGCGAGGTCGTTGAGCGCTTCGTCGATCTCGTGGTGCTCGGCAACCGAGTGGCGCGTCTCGCCCGTGGTCGGCGGCTTGCGCAGCATGGTGGAATAAAGAGCCTGCTCTTCGGCAGCGGCATGGCTCTTCAGTTCCTTGGTCAACTCGGTGAAGAGCTCCTTGCGCTCGGGCGAATCGCCGGTGGTCTCGAGCAGCTTGTCGAGCAGTTCGCGATGCTTGTCGTGGTCCTGTTTGAGCTTGGCAAAAATCTCGGTGGCGTCTGACATGGGGCAAATCTCCTTTTCCATTGGAGAACAGGCGGCAAGCACCCCGGTTCCGAGCATCCTTGAATGCGGTATCCGTGCACCGCATATCGGGGCCATGATGCACGATCGAACCGGTCCGACGCAGGCGCAGATGCAGCAGATGGCGGAAAGCGTTGTTGCCAAGCTGCCGCAAGAATTCCGCGCGCAGATGGGCGAGATCGTGATGCGGGTGGAAGATTTCGCCACTGCAGAACAGCTCGAATCGGTCGAACTTTCCGACAAGTGGGAACTGACCGGCCTCTATGAAGGCGTGGCCCTGACCGAACGCTCGGTTTGGGAAAGCCACCGCATGCCCGCGCGGATCTGGCTGTTTCGACAGCCGCTGATCGCCGAGTGGCGCGAGACCGGCGTGCGCATGGACGACCTGGTGCGCCACGTCGTCATCCACGAGGCCGGACACCATTTCGGCTTCAGCGACGACGACATGCACTGGCTGGAAGACCAGGCCGACTGACCCCCAGAACCACAAAAGCCCACGACCCTTGCGGGTCATGGGCTTTTATGGCGCGCCAGGAAGGATTCGAACCTCCGACCGCCTGATTCGTAGTCAGGTACTCTATCCAGCTGAGCTACTGGCGCGTTGGAGGGCGGCAAATAGGCAGGTGGCCTGAACTTGGCAACACCTAATCCGCCTTTTTTTGCATCAACCCTGCAGCGAGTTCCACATCGAGCGGCGGCTTGGCCAGTTCGGCGATCGCATCGGGGGTGAACCAGTCGATGGCGCCCCCTTCCAGCGCGGCTGGCTCACCCTCCCAGCGGGTGCATGTGTAAAGGAGTATGACAATCGGGCGCTCGCGCGCGTTCTCCTCTTCCTGCGCGAAACCGGCAGGTATGAGGTCGCCCGCGCGGATAGTGATTCCAAGCTCCTCCGAAATCTCCCGAACCAGCGCATTTACGGGCGTTTCGTGCGATTCCACCTTTCCGCCGGGAAACTCCCACAAGCCGCCATGGTGCTTGTGATCGGGCCGCCTGTGCATGAGCCAGCGCCCCACCTCGTCCTCGAGCGCCAGCGCCACGACCAGGGTTATTGTCGGGATATTTTGCAAATCGTTGGAACCTCGAAACACTTTCTTAACACCTGGGCGATTACCTAGCCCCTGTCAGCTACGAATTGACATTGGGGGCAACCAAAGTGGTCGAGTTCTTCAAGAAACTGAAACGCGACGACCGCGGTGCCACTGCAGTCGAATACGGGCTGATCCTCGCGCTGGTCTTTCTTGCGATGATTGGTGCTGTCCAGAGCTTTGGACAGACTTCCATTCAGATGTGGGATCGGATCTCGGTGGCCACTCAGGGGGCTAACCAGTCGGCCGGCGTCTAAAAAGACGCTGCGAGGTCTAAAAGCGTCGATCGAGTTACGATTTGTCAACTTGTCGGCGTCAGAACGAGGATTGCTCAAGCCGTGGGACACGGTGAGAGTCGGGTACGAAGACTGAACCAGGAGACTACACATGAAGTTCATCAACAAGCTGCGTCGCAACGAAGAAGGTGCAACCGCTATCGAATACGGCCTGATCGCTGCTCTGATCGCCGTTGCTGCTATCACTGCAATGCAGACCCTCGGTAACGAGCTGAACACGACCTTCGGCACCGTGTCGACCACGATGCAGACTGCTAACGTCTAATCGACGCAAGCATCTCATGAAGAAGGCGGCGAGGATCACTCCTCGCCGCCTTTTTCTTTGCCTGAAACGGATTTGTGAAACGTCGTCCTAGCTTCCGCGGACGACGATCTTCACCTTCTGGCCGGCCCGGACTTCTTCGCCCGAGGCAAGGCCGTTGAGGACGCGGAAGCGTTCTTCCTGCGCGCTCGAATACGCCATCCGACGCGAAAGCGAAGCTACCGTATCACCCCGTGCGACCGTGATGACGTCGAGCACGCGCGGCACGACACTGGCCGCTTCCTGGGTCGAGATACGGCGCACCGACGAATACATCTGGTTGAACGTGCTTGCGCTGCCCGCAGGCGTAATGCCGAGGAAGTGGTATGCGCGGTCGTTGCTGAACTCGTAGGCGAAGACGGTCACGTCGACCTGGCTCTGCCCGTTGTTCACCCGTGCGGTGCCATAGGCGGCAGGCAGTCCGTTGACCGTGGTGCGCTGAATGTTCGACGGCCGGATCTGCTGCTGCTGGCTAAGCGAGCTGAAAACGCTGTTCACGTAGCTGTTGAGGTCGCCATTGTACTGGGCCAGCGTGAATTGCGCCTTGCCCGACTGGCCGTTGACCGTCACCGCCCGCGTACCGTTGACCATGTAGAAGCCCTGCGGCGCAGTGAATGCGAGACGCAGTTCGGGATGGATGAACTGGCGTCCTTCCACGACGCCCTGCTCGGGATCATCGCCATAGACCAGCCCGTCGATGCGGGTGAGGAATGTGTCGCGATTGATCGTGCCGGTCATCCCTGCCGCCTTGTTCAGCGCTGTCTGCACGCGGCTGGCGGGATCGGGGTGGGTCGAGGCCCATTCGGGGAGACGCGCATCGTCCCGGCCCTGAAGGCGGGCGTCGAGTGCGTTCTGCGCCGCGAGGCTGGATAGCACCGTGCCCATCGCGCGCGGATCGTAGCCCGCAGTGTCCAGGTACCGGATGCCCAGCTCGTCGGCCTCGAGCTCCTGGCTGCGCGAGAACTTGAGAGTGAGCAGCTGCGAACCCTGCAGAGCGGCCTGGCCGAGCTGCTGGCCGAGCGGATTTCCGCCCAGCAGGATGCCCGAAAGGATCGCCCCGGCTGCGCCCAGGATCGAGTTGCGCTGCGCGGTCGCCTGCCGGCGCTGCGAGTGGCGCGCCGCGACGTGGCCCACTTCGTGGCCGAGCACGGCGGCGAGTTCCGCCTCGTTATTCATCAGCGTCACCAGCTGGCGCGTCGTGTAGACATAGCCGCCGGGGATCGCGAAGGCGTTGTTCACCGGGCTGTTGACGAGGCTTACGGTGAAGCTGTCGCGCGCGCCTGCAAGGCCCGACTGGACCGCGATGTTCTTGCCGACCTGTTCGACATAAACCGCCTGGCTGCCCGTCATCGCGCCGCCGAATTCGGCGAGCAGCTGGGGATGAGCCTCGGCCCCGGTCTGCGCTTCGCTCTGCGTGATCGGAGCAGAAGCATCGGGGATATTGCCCCCCATGCAGCCTGCGAGCGCAAGCGACAGGACGGCGGTGGTGGAGGTGGCGGCTATTCTGGTGCGCGACATGCGATACTCCCTCGTGGAGGCTGCGCGCGATCTTGGTGCCGGTACGCAGGCCCGATTCGTTTACCTTGGGAGAACAGTGGGATGGGCCGCTTTGTTCCCGTCCCCGTGCAAGCAGCAGATCAGCCTGCCATTTGCAGGAAGCGTTCCTCGCGCATGCGCTTGAGTTCCTCGGCCGATTTGTTCGACAGCATGTCGAGCTCTTCGCCGATCGCTTCGCCCAGCGCCTTCGCCATTGCCTGCGGGTCACGATGCGCGCCGCCTACAGGCTCGTTGACGATGCGATCGATCACGCCGAGCTTTTCGAGGTTCTGCGCGGTGATCTTCATCGCCTCGGCCGCATCGGGTGCCTTTTCCGCGGTGCGCCAAAGGATCGAGGCGCAGCCTTCGGGCGAAATCACCGAGTAGACCGCGTGTTCGAGCATGAGCACGCGCTCTGCACTGGCCAGCGCGACAGCGCCGCCCGAACCGCCCTCGCCCACGATGGTCGCGACCATGGGGACGGGAAGCGCGAGGCAGGCCTCGGTCGAACGGGCGATGGCTTCCGCCTGTCCGCGCTCTTCGGCTTCGACACCCGGGAATGCACCCGAAGTGTCCACCAGCGTCACCACCGGCAGGCCGAATCGGCCCGCCATGTCCATCAGGCGGATCGCCTTGCGATAGCCCTCGGGCTTGCCCATCCCGAAGTTGTGGCGGATGCGGCTCGCCGTATCGTTGCCCTTCTCGTGGCCGATCAGCACGACCTTGCGGCCGTTGAGCTTGGCAAAACCGCCGAGAATCGCCTCGTCCTCACCGAATGCGCGGTCACCGCCGAGCGGCACGAATTCGTCGAAGGCATGCTCCACGTAGTCGCGGAAATGCGGGCGCGAGGGATGCCGCGCGACCTGCGTCTTCTGCCACGGGGACAGCGCCTCGTAGGTGCTCGCGAGCAGCTGCGCGCTCTTCTTCTCGAGGCGCTTCAGTTCCGCGGAAATATCGACATCGTCGCCTTCCGACGCGTCGCGCAGTTCGGCGATACGCTTGTCGAGCTCGGCAACCGGCTTTTCGAATTCGAGATAAGAAACCATCGGCAGTCCGCTAGTCGCTACGGCGGGCCTGCGCAAGCGGGTGACGCTCGTTTACCAGCTTCACGAGCCGCGCGGCATCGACATGCGTGTAGATTTGCGTGGTGGCGATATCGGCATGGCCGAGCAGGGTCTGCAATGCGCGAAGGTCCGCACCGCCCTCCAGCAAGTGCGTGGCAAAGGCGTGGCGCAGGACGTGGGGGCTGAGCTTTTCGGGCGGCAGGCCGGCACGTGCAGCCAGTTCCTTCAGCATCTGGAACAGGCGGACGCGGCTCAGATGTGATTTTCGCGAAGGGAAGAGCCACTGCGATCCATCCTCGCGCAGGGCAAGCCAGCGCGAGAGGACCTTCTTCGCCCGCGAGCTCACGGGCACAAGGCGCGCCTGCCCGCCCTTCCCCGTAACCGTCAGGAAAGGCTCGTCGCGCGGGACTGCGGACAGCGGCAGCGACACCAGCTCGGTCGCGCGGAGGCCCGAGCCGTAGAGCAGTTCGAGCATGGCGAGCAGGCGCACCGCCTCGGGCTTGTCGCCGCTCGCCTCCTCCTCCGCTCGCTGGAACAGCGCCTCGACCTGCGCATGTCCGAGGATCTTGGGCAGTGGTCGGCGTGTCGCGGGCCGCGGGAGCGCGTGGGTCGGATCGTCCTCCCGATCGCCCTCGTCGATGAGGAAACCGTAGTATTGCCGCAGCGCAGAGACCTTCCGCGCCAGCGTCGAGGGCGCGAGCGAGGACCAGCCCTGCCCCAGCCGTGCCAGTTGCGCAGGCTTCGCCTCGGCCAGCGTCACGCCCAGCATCTCCTCGGCCTGTCGCAGGTCGCGACCGTAAGCGAGCAGCGTGTTGCGTGCCGCGCCGCGTTCGGCGGCGAGCATGGCGAGGAAATCCTCGATATCGCTCATCTTGCGGGCATCAGGCCCGTGCGACCGCCTCCGCGGCGATCATCCGGGCTTCCGCTTCGAGCCCCACGCGACTGAGCGCGGAGACGATATGGTAGAGGTGACGCGCGGTCATCTGGTCCCAGTCGGTGCCCTGCATGCCGAGGCCTGCGAGGATCACCACCAGCGCGGCATTATCTGCAGCGGCGGCCTTCTCGATCATGCGCGTCCAGGATGTCTGCGCGGAGAGGTTCACGCCGAGCCGTTCGCTGTACTCGGCGATATTGTCGCTGTCGGTGCGGCCAAGACCGGCAAGGCCAGCGAGCAGCATCTTTGACTTGCGTTGCCCGGCGGATTCGTCGCCATTCTCGAAAGTGTCGAGCTGACCGTCGGTCACCTGCACGTCCTGCGGGTTCGCGAGAGCCAGCAGGGCCCAGCCTACGCTGCCAACTTCGACCACGCCTGCCCAGCGCATCGCATCGCGATCGAGGCCGGCGGTCAGCATCGAGGCGATGAGCTCGGGCGCATCATCGGCGAAATCGTCCGAAGGCGTCAGGCGCGCAGCCGCATAGGCGGTCAGCACCAGGCCGCTGTACCCGTCCTCGCCGTTCCAGACCTCGCGAATGGCGGCCATGCGCTGGCCGGCATCGGGATCGACATAGGCGTTGCGCAGGCTGGCAGCGCGCGCAATCGCCTCCTCAGCGGTGCTGTCCTCCTGCCGGTTGGCGTATATCTGCGAATAGAGATCGACCATCGCGGTCGCCGAGAGGATGCCCGATGCGGCCGCAAGGCTCGCTCCGCGAAGGCGCTGGGCAACCGGCAATGCAGGCGTGCTGGCGCTGGCTTTCAGGTAATACGGCCCGAGCGTTTCGGAGAGACCTTCCGGGATCGGCTCGCCCAGCGCGTTCGACAGGGCAAAGCGCCAGGGCGTCATCGATTCGATATCGTCCCACTCGATAGTGACGGCGCGGCGTCCCGATCCGGCGGCTCCGGCAAAGCGCTGCGCCAGCAACACGTCGATGCGGTCGTCCTCGGTTCGGCTCAACAGGCGGCGCAGGTCGTTGTTGGCAGCGGTCGTCTCGCCCGCATAGGCCGAGCAGATGCCCTCGAGCATCAACCATTGCAGGTCGTCACGTTCCGACTGGCCCAGCCGCACCACCGGGCACGCGCCGAGAATGTCCGAGGTCCCGATATGCGCATCGAGCGCTGCCGTGGTGAGATCCTCGGAATAGTCCGCCGTATCGACGTCCTGCACCAGAGCGCGCGCAGCGGCATGTTCACCCATGGCATTGAGCGTGGCGGCCCTCAGCGATGCGAACGCCACCGGGTCCATCCCGGCCGGCGCATTCAGGCGGCTCGCCAGTGCACGGCGCAGGACGATATGCCCCCAGCGCGACACGAGCGGCTGCGTCGTATTGGCCAGGGCAGCACGCACGATCGAGGCAGGCTGGCGGGCGAGCGAGCCGACCGGCAGGCCGCCCTCGGCCTCGCTGATGATACCTACGCGCTCGGTCGAGCGGCGTGCGGCAGGCGGAATGTCGTAGCGCGGCTTGAGGCCCAGAAGGTCGTCGAGATCGTCGACGGTCATTTCTTCCAGTTCCTCGACGGAGGGGATATCCGACAAGGTCACGCCGGACACATCGACAGGGCCCGATGTGGAAGGAACTTGCTGTACGACCTCTCCCCCGCCAGCGGGCGCTGCAGGAGCTGACGGTGCAGTTGGCGTCGAAGGCGTCGGTGCCTGCGTTGCCGTTGCCGTCGGCCTGGGCGTGGGTGTCGGTGTGGGCGTCGACGTACCGACTCCGGGCGGGAGCAGGCTTTCAGGCGCCCGCTGGGCGAGCACCGCACTGGAACCGAGCACCAGCGCTGCTCCGGCAAGGAGTGCTGCGCGCTTCATCGTGCGCTCTCCGGGATTTCCACCGGCTGCGAGATGGGATGCAGCGGCTCTTCGCCCCCGTCGATCCATGCGACGACAAGGATGGCGACCAAGCCGAGAATGACGATCCCTGCGATGCGCGAACGTTTGACGGCCAAGTTTTTCGTATCCCCGGTGAACAATCCGATGTCTTGCCCGCGCCCTAGCGCATCTATAACCCCACCGGCAATGAGCAACACGCCTTCCCCTGCCTACGATATCGACACTGCCGCGATTGCTGCACGCATCGACCGGCCGCTGGTGCTCGTCGGGCTGATGGGCGTGGGCAAGTCGACCATCGGCAGGCGGCTGGCGGGCGCGCTCGGCCGCAGCTTCGTCGATGCCGACGAGGAGATCGAGCGCGCGGCCAACCGAAGCGTGGGCGAGATCTTCGAGGCGCATGGCGAAGCCTACTTCCGCGACGGCGAGCGGCGCGTGATCGCGCGGCTGATGGAGGAAGGTCACGGCGTGATCGCAACCGGGGGCGGTGCCTTCGTCGACGACGAAACCCGCGCCCTGGTGCTGGAGAACGGCCTTGCGATCTGGCTCGACTGCGATCTCGACACGCTGGTCGAGCGCACCTCGCGCAAGGACACCCGCCCGCTGCTCAAGACCGGTGACCCGCGCGAAATCCTCTTCAACCTCAAGGAACAGCGCGGTCCTGCCTATTCGCAGGCGCAAATCCATGTCGTGACCGACGACGGCCCGCACGAGGCGACCGTTGCACGCATTCTCGAGGAGTTGGCCGCATGGCGGTAATCCCCGTCGCACTGGCCGGCCGCAGCTACGAAGTGCGCGTGGGCGGCGGACTGCTGGCGAATGCCGCCGGGGAAGCCGCTGCTTTCCTGCGCAAGACGCGCGTGCCGATCGTGGCCGATGCCAATGCGAGAGCGAAATGGGGCGACGCGGTTGAAAGCTCGCTCGTCGCAGCGGGCAAGGAAGCACGCTGGTACGACGTCGAGCCGGGCGAAGGTTCGAAGAGCTGGGAAAGCCTCGCCCGCCTGACCGACTGGCTGCTGGCGGAAGGCGTCGAGCGCGGAGACCACGTGCTGGCACTCGGTGGCGGCGTGGTCGGCGATCTCACCGGCTTTGCCTGCGCCATCCTCAAGCGCGGCTGCGGCTTCGTGCAATTGCCCACCACCCTGCTGGCGCAGGTCGACAGTTCGGTCGGCGGCAAGACCGCGATCAACACTGTGGCTGGCAAGAACCTCATCGGCGCATTCCACCAGCCCTCGCTGGTGCTGGCCGATCTGGACGCGCTTTCGACGCTTCCGGCGCGGGAACTGCGGGCGGGCTATGCCGAAGTGCTCAAATACGGCGTGCTCGGCGATGCGGAGTTCTTCGGCTGGCTCGAAGAGAACGGATCGGACGTGCTCGCGCTCGAAAGCGACGCACTGACACACGCAGTTGCGACCAGTGTCGCCGCCAAGGCGCGCATCGTCGCCGAGGACGAACGCGAGACGAGCGGCGCGCGCGCACTGCTCAATCTCGGCCACACCTTCGGCCATGCGCTCGAGGCGGAGACCGGCTTTTCCGACAAGCTGCTTCACGGGGAGGCAGTGGCGCTCGGCATGGTTCTGGCCGCCCGCTATTCGGCGCGGCGCGGTGAGATATCTTCCGCGGAAGCTCAGCGCGTGACCCGCGCGATCGACGCAGCGGGACTGCCCGCCGAGATCGCCGCACTCGGCCTCGATTGCAGCGGCAAGGTCCTTGCCGACCACATGCTGCATGACAAGAAGATGGATGCAGGCACCCTGCCCTTCATCCTGCTGCGCGGGATCGGCCAGGCTTACCTCGCGCGCGATGTCGCGATGGACGATATCGCGGACTTCCTCGACGAGCAGCTCCAGTCGCACTAACCTCCGCGTCCATGACGCGCTTCATCGACCTGTCCATCCCGATCACCAACGACGTCGTCTCCGATCCGGAGGTGATGCGGCCCAAGATCCAGTACATGACCCACGAGAACACGTGGGAGCAGATCGCCATGTTCTTCCCAGGCCTGGAGAAAGCCGACCTGCCCGACGGCGAAGGCTGGGCGGTCGAGATGCTCGAGCTCTCGACGCACAACGGCACCCATATGGACGCGCCGTGGCACTATCACTCGACCACCGATGACGGGGTCAATCCCGCACCCAGCATAGACGAGGCCCCGCTCGACCGCTTCCTGCGCCCGGGCGTGAAGCTCGATTTCAGCCATTTGCCGCATGGCCACGTGGTGAGCGCGGCAGAAGTGGAGGAGGCTTTCGACAAGATCGGATACGACCTCCAGCCGCTCGATATCGTGTTGGTGCAGTCGGGCGCGGTCTATGGCACCGAGAATTTCACCGACCAGGGCGTGGGGTTAGGCGCGGAGGCAACGCTCTGGCTGACCGAGCGCGGCGTCGAGGTTGTCGGCACCGATGCGTGGAGCTGGGATGCTCCCTTCAGCCACACGGCGAAGCGCTGGGCGGAGAAGCGCGACCCCTCGATCATCTGGGAAGGCCACAAGGCTGGCCGCATCCGGCCCTATTACCAGATCGAGAAGCTCACCAATCTCGAAAGCCTACCGTCGCACGGCTTCACCTTCAGCTGTTTCCCCGTGAAGATCGAGCGCGCAAGTGCAGGCTGGATTCGTGCGGTTGCGATGATAGAAGGCGAGGAATGACAAAGAGATACATCCCGCTCGCCCTCGCTTTCCTCGCCACGCCGCTGGCTGCCCATGAGGGCAGCACAGAGATCATGTCGTCGCCCTCGCCGGTTGACTATGCGGCTTCGCAGGCGGTCGTCGAGCCGGTGCTTGCAGAGCTCGAAGCGGGCAATACGGACACGGCTATCGAACTGATTACCAGTCAGAGCGAGATTTTCGCATCGAAGAAGGCCGAGGTGAACGTGCTCGCCGGACAGGTTCGCACGGTCTACGAAATCTATGGACCGGTCACGAAGTGCATCATGTCGGAACGTGAGCACGCGTCGGAACTGCGGATCAAATACACATATGTGTGCCAGCACCGTGAACTGCTGGTGCGATGGAACTTCGCCGTCGACAATGTGCCGAAAGGCTGGATCATCACCAACTTCCGGTTCTCAGATACCTTCTGACCTGGCTGCCGACACACAGGTGTCGGCAGGTCAGCTCGCGCGCGCCTTGATCGGCGTGACCTTGCCAGCGCCGTGCGGCTGGTATTCGGCCATCATCACGTCGTGCTCGGCAAAGAGACGCTCGATTTCGCTGCGGCGGTCCAGCAGCATCTGCGCGATGCCCGGCGCGAGGCTGTCGCCTTCACCGATCTTGCCCAGAATGCCAGCGAGATCGCTGATCGTCGCGTCTTCAGGGGTCTTGTGATAATTGCCCCTGCCGTCGAAGAACCCTGTTCCCCTGTGTGCCATGTGCTTGCTCCTGTTTGCATGTGTCAGAAGCGACTCGAAGGCATGCAGTATCTCAACGGCGGGAAATTCTTAAAAGTGCGTTTACCCTGAAACGCGCCCCGACCCCCAAATTCGCAAGATTCGAAAAGCACCCGGCAAGCCGGATTGCGCGGCGATTTGGTTAATCGCCACGCCCGATATCCGATTCAGCAATTTCGACTATTCGAGTTCGAGGATGACCTCGTCGACCGCGAGCGAATCGCCCTCGCCTGCATTGATCTTTCCGACGGTCGCCTGCTTCTCGGCGCGAAGGATGTTTTCCATCTTCATCGCCTCGACCGTGGCGAGCGGCTGGCCGGGCTGGACTTCCTCGCCCTCGGCTACGTGCAGCTTCACCAGCAGGCCCGGCATCGGGCAGATCAGCATCTTGGAAAGATCCGGCGGCTCCTTCTCGATCATGTGCGATGCGAGGTGGGCGATACGGCTCTGCAGGATGCGCAGCGAATGGGTCGCGCCGCGGGTGGTCATGTCATAGCCGGTGCGCGTGGGCTTCAACTGGATCGTGTAGACCTCGACCGGCTCGGCGTCCTCGTCGGCATCGTTATCGTAGAGCGCGACGTCGACCATGTTCTCGCCGGGCGTATACTGCATTTCGATCGTGACCTGCTCGCCGTCGACCGTGAGCGCGGTTTCCTCGAGACGGACCTCGTGCCTGGTCGAGCCTTCCTCGCGGTCGCCGATGCGGATGGTCCAGTCGCCCGGCGCATATTCGTCGCCGTCGAGCTGCTGGTTGATCCGGCGTGCGCGGTCGGCATCGGCCGTGGCGATGACACCGCCCACTGCCGCAAGGACGCCCTTAAGCCGGTCACCGGCAGGTGCACCCTCGAAGCCTTCGGGATATTCCTCTGCGATGAAGCCGGTGGTCAGCTCGCCCGAACGGAAGCGCTCGTGCTGCATGATCGCACTGAGGAAATCGACGTTGTGGCCGAGACCCTCAATGCGGAAGGCGTCGAGCGCGGCAATCTGGAGGTCGGCTGCCTCGTCGCGCGTTTCGCCCCAGGTGATCAGCTTGGCGATCATCGGGTCGTAGAACATCGAGACCTCGCCGCCTTCGAACACGCCGTCGTCGACGCGGATACCGTCGAGGCCGCGGCGGCCGTTCGCCTCGCCATCGTCGGCCCAGGGCTCGACCGGCGGCTGGTAGCGCACGAGGCGGCCCGTCGAGGGCAGGAAGCCGCGATAGGGGTCTTCGGCATAGACGCGGTTCTCGATCGCCCAGCCGTCGATCTTCACGTCATCCTGCGTGATCGACAGCTCTTCGCCTGCGGCAACGCGGATCATCTGCTCGACGAGGTCGACGCCGGTGATCGCCTCAGTAACGGGATGCTCCACCTGCAGGCGGGTGTTCATTTCGAGGAAGTAGAAGCTCTCGCCGGTCTTGTCCGCGCCCGAGACGATCAGTTCTACCGTGCCCGCGCTGTGATAACCGACCGCCTTGGACAGGGCGACGCACTGTTCGCCCATGGCCTTGCGCATCTTGGGCGTCACGAAAGGCGAAGGCGCTTCCTCGACCACCTTCTGGTGGCGGCGCTGGATCGAGCATTCGCGTTCGTTCAAATAGATCACGTTCCCGTGCTTGTCGCCGAGGATCTGGATCTCGATGTGGCGCGGGTCCTCGATGAATTTCTCGATGAAGACGCGGTCGTCGCCGAAGCTGTTCAGGCCTTCGCGCTTCACGCTTTCGAAGCCTTCGCGCACGTCCTTTTCCGAATAGGCGAGACGCATGCCCTTGCCTCCGCCACCGGCGGAAGCCTTCATCATCACCGGGTAGGTAATCTCGTTCGAAATCTCGACCGCGTGATCGGTATCGCGGATTTCGCCGACGAAACCGGGGACGACGTTCACGCCTGCCTCGCGGGCGATCTTCTTGGATTCGATCTTGTCGCCCATCGCCGCGATCGCATTGGTGGGCGGGCCGATGAAGGCGATGTTTTCCTTGGCCAGCGCCTCGACGAAGCTCGCACGCTCGGAAAGGAAGCCATAGCCCGGATGCACCGCCTCGGCGCCGGTCTGCTTGCAGGCTTCGATGATCTTGTCCGCGATCAGGTAGCTTTCGGCTGCCGGAGCGGGGCCGATATGCACTGCCTCGTCAGCCATGCGCACGAAGGGCGCGCGGGCATCGGCGTCGGAATAGACGGCAACCGTGGCAATTCCCATGCGCCTGGCAGTCTTGATGACACGACAGGCGATTTCACCGCGGTTGGCGATCAGGATCTTGGAAAACAAACGGGCCTCCGGAAGGCAGGTGTACAAACGTATGCACGCCCATGCCGCACCGGAGGCCCCGTATCAAGGCAGCTACCTCAATCGCGGTCGATATGACCGATATGACGCTGTTCGCGCAGGATCAGGGAATCGAATTCTTCCCAGATCGCCTTGGCCTTGTCCTCGCCGCCCATCTGGCGAACGAACTCGGCTTCCCACTTCTTGCCCTCGGGATTTTCGCTCCAACCCATGGCGGCAATGCCCTGCCGCATCGGCAGCGCGACGATGGAATCCCATTCGCCGGTCGCCATGTGGAAATCGATCACGTCGCTATGACCGAGAGCGGTGTCCACCTTCTGGAACATCTCGATGATTTCGTGGGCGCGCTCGCCTTTGCCCGGTTTCCACTTGATCAGGTTGATCCGGTACCAATCGAGCTCTGCAAGTGCAGGCTCCTCGTGATTGTCCGCGAATGCCGGTGCTGCGGGAATTGCAAGGCCGATCGCGGCCATTGCGAGTACAAGCTTCTTCATACAGTCCACTCCCCTGTAAGGATGCGCGACCCCGAGAAGCGACCCGGAAACCGATCCTTTTTCCCAGGACCGGAACAGGCGGGAAAACAGTCTTTTGAGGCGATAAAGTCAATCACCCGCGGCAGGGGCAGGAGGGTTACTCCGGATGCGCCACATAGCCTGCCAGCGCGTGGGCATAGGCCTGTGCGCCGCGGCGGTCGCCCTCGCCTTCGAGCAGCGAGGTGACGGCAGTGGCGAGACGGTGCTGGTTCTCCTGCGAAAGCTCTCCCAGCGGCGAGACGTAGATGCCGATGGTGAACAGGATCGCGCCGGTTTCGGGCAGGCGTCGCAGGGTCTGGCGTTCGGAGCGCACGAAGAGCGTGTCTCCGGCATTCTCGGGCGTGACATGCGCGAAGGCCTCTTCGGGCGGCTCGGCCACCCAGCGGCGTTCGCCCGTGGCGGCGATGAACCAGTTGCAACGTCCGTAGATCGCGCCGGCCTTCAGCTTTGCCATGAAATGATCGACGCCGCTGGCGAGTTGCTCTTCATAGCCCTGGATCGGCGCGTGGAGCGCGCGGAGCGGCAGGCCCATCTTGTCGGCCGGCGTCCAGTCGGAAGGCCAGGCAACAGCCGCGCCGACGAGGCGGTACTGATCGTCCCCTTCGCGCAGGGTGAGGAGGCACATGTCCTCGTGATGCGCGGCGGCTACTTCGGGAAGTCCGCCCGACAGGCCGAGCATGGCGGCAAGCTCCGCACCAGGAGCCTCGCCTTCGGGGGAAACCTGGACACCCTCGGGATAGGCTGCGAACCCCGCTTGCCGCGCGGCTAGGTCAGGCTTGGGCTGGAGCCAGTCGCTCTCGTCCAGCTTAGCGAGCCCCATCTTGAGCACCCCGCCGCCGCGCGCCTTGGGTAGCAGATCGTCGACGGAGAAGCCGAGGGTCATGGTTGCGGCCGCCAACGCACTAAATATGCAAGCCCTAGGCTCAACAGCATTCCGCCCCACCCCAGAAAATCGAAAAGGGGATCGACGGCCGCGCATTCAAAGGACTGGTCAATCCATTCGCAGGAATGAGAACTCCAAGCGTAAAATGCGAGAGCCGCGGAGAACAGAAAGCCCAAAAGGCAAACTGTTAGGCCAATTCGTCTCACTCGGCGGGCTCCATTGCCTTGCAAGCCCGCATAGGTTCCTCCTGCGCCAATGCCGTCAGGCCCAGCTTGGCAAACAGCGCCGCATCGCTGTCGTCGCCCGCATTGGGCGCGGTGAGCAGCTTGTCGCCGGTGAAGATCGAGTTCGCGCCGGCCATGAAGCACAGTGCCTGGGCGGCCTCAGACATGCTTTCACGACCTGCGGAGAGACGCACCATGCTCATCGGCATCGTGATCCGCGCGACCGCCACGGTGCGGACGAATTCGATATCGTCGATCTTGGCGAGCGGCGTGTCGGCCAGCATGTCGCCCAGCACCGTGCCCTTGACGGGTACCAGCGCATTGACCGGCACGCTTTCGGGATGGCGTTCGAGCGTGGCGAGCGTGTGGACGAAGCCCACCCGGTCCTCGCGCGTTTCGCCCATGCCGACGATCCCGCCGCTGCACACGTTGATGCCCGCATCGCGAACGTTCTGCAGCGTGTCGAGCCGGTCCTGGTAATTGCGGGTCGAGATCACGCGCTCGTAATATTCGGGGCCCGTGTCGACATTGTGGTTGTAGTAATCGAGGCCCGCTTCCTTCAGCATGTCCGCCTGTTTCGGCGTCAGCATGCCCAGCGTCATGCAGGTTTCCAGCCCCATGGCGCGCACGCCCTTCACGATCTCGACGATCGCGGGCATGTCGCGGTCCTTGGGATTGCGCCACGCCGCGCCCATGCAGAAGCGCTGCGAGCCCTGGTCCTTAGCCTGCGCCGCGCGCTGGAGGACCGATTGCACCTCCATCAGCTTGGTCGCCTCGACCCCGCTGTCGGCCTTCACCGACTGCGAACAATAGCCGCAATCCTCCGGACACCCGCCGGTCTTGATCGACAGCAACGTGCAGAGCTGGATCTGCTCGGGCGGATGGAATTCGCGGTGGACGGTGGCGGCCTGGAAAAGCAGCTCGGTAAAGGGAAGGTCGAACAGTCCCGCGATTTCCTCGCGGGTCCAGTCGGTGCGGATTTGGGTCATTCAGTTGGTCCCGAGTTCGTAATCTTATGAATTAGAAAGAGAATGAAAACCGCGCCGAGGTAGCCGAGTAGTACGAGTCTGTGAGGCCATGGAGACATGTCGTCCGTAAGGCCGAATTCAGAATCTGCAGCCCAATAGTAGGTGGCTTGGCCTGCCCAGGACAGGCCGATTATCCAATAAGCAACCGAGCAAACAAGAAAGAGAACTACCCGGCGCGGCCTCACTCCGCCGCCTCATCCAGATCCTCTCCGGCAGGCGGCATGTTGTGGCCGAGCAGGCGCAGCACGTCCGCCGCGCACTCGACCACGTTGCTGCCCGGGCCGTAGATGCCCTGCACGCCTGCATCGCGCAGGAAGTCGTAGTCCTTCTGCGGGATCACGCCGCCGGCGATCACCTTGATGTCCGCCCGGCCTGCATCGCGCAGGTGGTTGATGAGTTCGGGAATGAGCGTCTTGTGGCCCGCCGCGAGGCTGCTCGCGCCGATGGCGTCGACATCGTGGTCGAGAGCCATCGCTGCGGTTTCCTCGGGCGTCTGGAACAGGGGGCCGGAGACCACGTCGAAGCCCATGTCGGCAAAGGCGCTGGCAATCACGTTCGCCCCGCGATCGTGGCCGTCCTGGCCCATCTTGGCGACCATCAGACGCGGTGCGCGGCCGAGGCGGCGCTGGACGGCCATGACGCCTTCCACCACCCGGCGGTAATAGGGATCGCCCGCATAGGCGCTGGAATAGACGCCGCTGACGGGCTTGGGCGTGGTGTCATAGCGCCCGAAGGCCTCTTCCATGGCCGCCGAAATCTCGCCAAGCGTGGCGTTGTGGCGCGCACATTCGACCGCGCGGGCAAGCAGGTTGATGTCGCCGCCCGACTGGAGCTCCGCCATCTGCGACGGACGCAGCGGCACGCCCCGTTCGTCGCGTCCCTCGGCGAACTTCGCGCGGGCTGCGGTGGGATCGGCCTTGGCTGCCTCGGTCAGCGCCTTGAGTGCAGCCTGGCAGGCGTCCTCGTCACGCGCCTCGCGCACCTTCCTAATGCGCGCGATCTGGCTCTCGCGCACCGCGTGGTTGTCGATGTCGAGCGTGTCGATATCGGCCTCGGTCGGCAGGCGGTACTTGTTGACGCCCACGATGACCGTATTGCCCTTGTCGACGGAGGCCTGCTTGGCGGCGGCCGCTTCCTCGATCTGCGCCTTGGGCTTACCGCTGGCGACATATTCGGTCATGCCGCCTGCCGCCTCGACCTCTTCGAGCAGCTTGCGGGCCTCGTCCACCAGAGCGGCGGTGAGGCTCTCGATGTAATAGCTACCGCCCAGCGGATCGGCGACATTGGTGATGCCGGTCTCTTCCTGGATCACCAGCTGCGTGTTGCGCGCGATGCGGGCGGAGAAGTCGGTCGGCAGTGCGATCGCCTCGTCCAGCGCGTTGGTGTGGAGCGACTGCGTGCCGCCCAGCACCGCTGCCATCGCCTCGATCGTGGTGCGGATGACATTGTTGTAAGGGTCCTGCTCCTGCAGCGAGACACCGCTGGTCTGGCAGTGGGTGCGCAGCATCTTCGACTTGGGGTTCTGCGCCCCCAGCCCTTCCATGACATCGTGCCACAGCGCACGCGCGGCGCGCATCTTGGCGATCTCCATGAAGAAGTTCATGCCGATGCCCCAGAAGAAGGACAGGCGCGGCGCGAAGGCATCGATATCCAGCCCCGCTTCCATCGCGCGCTTGGCGTATTCCTTGCCGTCGGCGATGGTGAAGGCGAGTTCCTGCACGGCGGTCGCCCCGGCCTCGTGCATGTGATAGCCCGAGATCGAAATGCTGTTGAATTTCGGCATGTTGGCCGAGGTATATGCGATGATGTCGGAGACGATCCGCATGCTCGGTTCGGGCGGGTAGATATAGGTGTTGCGGACCATGAACTCCTTGAGGATGTCGTTCTGGATGGTCCCGGCGAGCTTCTCCTGGCTCACCCCCTGCCGCTCTGCTGCGACGATGTAGAAGGCGAGCACGGGGATCACCGCGCCGTTCATCGTCATCGACACGCTCATGGTGTCGAGCGGGATCTGGTCGAACAGGATTTCCATGTCGCGCACGGTGTCGATCGCGACACCCGCCTTGCCGACATCGCCGACCACGCGCGGGTGGTCGCTGTCATAGCCGCGGTGCGTGGCGAGGTCGAAAGCGACCGAAAGGCCCTTCTGGCCCGCCGCGAGGTTGCGGCGATAGAAAGCGTTCGATTCCTCGGCGGTCGAGAAGCCCGCATACTGGCGGATGGTCCACGGACGGCCGGTGTACATCGAGGCATAGGGCCCGCGCGTGAACGGCGCGATGCCGGGAACGCCGGGGTCGATCGCTTGCGTATCCTCGCTCGTGTAGAGCGGTTTCACCTCGATACCCTCGGGCGTGTGCCAGGTGAGGTCGCGGCCCTTCACCTCCTTGTCGGCAAGGGGCTTCCAGTCGTCATATGTCGGCTTGTCGGTCATGCGGCCTCCCCTAAACGCATTCCTATGCGCAGAAAAGCCGCCGATTAGAAAAGCTCTTCAAGCTTGGGCAGGCCCGGCCCGGTCCAGGCGGACGCTGCCTCGATTTCCTCCACGGTCATCGCCCCGTGGATCGCGAACCAGCGGTCGTACTGGTGGGCCGCAGCGTGCGCGAGCACCCCGGCCAAGACCAGGGTCGCTGCCACCCACAGGCTCTTCACGTAACGGCCCAATCCCATGCCCTCGCGGCCCGCGATGAAGAAGTTCGACAGCACGGTCCATCCGCCAATGCCGATCAGCCCCCACCCGACCCAGCGGTAGTACTTGCCCATGTCCGGATCGGGCGGCGCGTTCTGATACAGGAAGCCGTCCGCTTGCAGGCCCGGCCCGTAGAATATGGCCCACGCCAGCCCGACGATCATGGCATTGAGCATGACGAGCGACACGATGCCTGCCCAGCCCTCGTTCTGCTCCCGGCTCCTCCGCGCATAGTCGGCGTAGGAACGGCGCAGGTCACCCCAGCGCAGCGGCTTGGCCTCATTCCACTCGAACATTCACACCCCTCCCCGGTAGGAATGCCGCTGGCCTCAGTTCGACCAGTGCGCGGTTTCCTTGGGCGTTTCCATGATTTCGGTGAGCTGGCCCATCATGTCCTTCGGGTGGAGGAAGAAGATGGGCGTGCCGTGCGCGCCGATGCGGGTGGGGCCGAGGATGCGCTTGCCCATGTCCTCGAACCACTTGCGCGCGTCCTCGATATCCTCGACCTCGTAGCACAGGTGATGCTGCGCGCCGGCGGGGTTCTTCTCGAGGAATTTCGCGATGGGGCTGTCAGGGCCAAGCGGCTCGATCAGCTCGATCTGCGTGCCGTTGGTTCCGTTCTCGCCGGGCGTGTCGACGAAGCAGACTTTCACCCCCTGCGCCTCGAGATCGAAGGGCTTGTGGAACGAGGTCGCGCCCATGACATCGCGGTAATAGCGGATCGATTCTTCGATCGAGGGCGTGGCGACGCCAATGTGGTTGAGACGGCCGAGTTTCATAGAACTTCCCAAAAAATTGCCAGAAGAAGGCCTAGGCTGAAAAGGGAGAAGATGGTCGTGACGATCATCTGGACGTAGAACGCTCCACGATCCTCCTCCCGATCGAAAAAGACAACCAGCCTCGAAGGAAAACGCACGATCTTGCCGGTCGCAAAGGCCCCGATGATATTCGCGGCCCAACCTACGAGGACACCGAAGATCAAGAGCTTGCCTAGCGTTTCCATATCACAGCGGAATATTGTCGTGCTTCTTCCACGGGTTCTCAAGCTGCTTCGTCCGCAGCTTGCGTAGCCCCAGCGCGATCCGCTTGCGGGTCGAGTGCGGGTAGATCACCTCGTCGATATAGCCGCGCTGGGCTGCCACGAAGGGGTTGGCGAAGCGGTCTTCGTATTCCTTGGTCTTCTCGGCGATCTTGTCGGGATCGTCGCGGTCCTGGCGGAAGATGATCTCCACCGCACCCTTCGCGCCCATCACGGCGATCTCGGCGGTGGGCCATGCGTAGTTGAGGTCGCCGCGCAGGTGCTTGGAGGCCATCACGTCGTAGGCGCCGCCATAGGCCTTGCGGGTGATGACGGTGATCTTGGGCACGGTCGCCTCGGCATAGGCGAAGAGCAGCTTCGCGCCGTGCTTGATGATGCCATTGTGCTCCTGCGCGGTGCCGGGAAGAAAGCCGGGCACGTCGACGAAGGTCAGGATCGGGATTTCGAAGGCATCGCAGAAGCGCACGAAGCGCGCGGCCTTCTTCGAGGAATTGATGTCGAGCACGCCGGCGAGCACCATCGGCTGGTTCGCCACAACGCCCACCGTGCGCCCTTCCACCCGGCCGAAGCCGCAGATGATGTTGGCGGCATGGTTCGGCTGGATCTCGAAGAAATCGCCCTCGTCCAGCGTCTTCCTGATGACTTCGTGCATGTCATAGGGCTGGTTGGCATTGTCGGGGATCAACGTGTCGAGGCTGTCCTCCATGCGGTCCCACGGATCGCTGGTCGGTCGCTCGGGCACGTCCTCGCGGTTCGACAGCGGCAGGTAATCGAAGAAATTGCGCGTCGCGAGCAGCGTCTCGATGTCGTTTTCGAAGCTGTTGTCGGCAACGGAGGTCTTGGTGGTGTGCGTTTTCGCCCCGCCCAGCTCTTCCTGCGTCACGACCTCGTTGGTCACCGTCTTCACCACGTCGGGACCGGTGACGAACATGTAGGAGCTGTCCTCCACCATGAAGATGAAGTCGGTCATCGCGGGGCTGTAAACCGCGCCACCCGCGCACGGGCCCATGATGAGGCTGATCTGCGGCACCACGCCCGATGCGAGCACGTTGCGCTGGAACACCTCGGCATAGCCGCCGAGCGAGGCCACGCCTTCCTGGATGCGCGCGCCACCACTGTCGTTGAGGCCGATGACGGGAGCGCCGACCTTCATCGCGGTGTCCATCACCTTGCAGATTTTCTCCGCATGACGCTTGGAAAGAGAGCCGCCGAAGACGGTGAAATCCTGGCTGAAAACATAGACGAGACGGCCGTTGATCGTGCCCGATCCGGTGACCACGCCGTCGCCCGGGATGCGCTGCTTCTCCATGCCGAAATCGACGCAGTCATGTTCGACGTAACGGTCGAGCTCTTCGAAGCTGCCTTCGTCCAGCAGCACGTCGAGCCGCTCGCGCGCGGTCAGCTTGCCCTTGGCGTGCTGTGCGGCGATGCGCTTCTCGCCGCCACCCAGCTCGGCTGCGGCGCGGCGGCGTTCCATTTCGGCGATATTGGCGGACATGTTCTCTCCGTTTGAACTCTCGGCGAAGCGCCTAGAGCGGGGAGCGTGGTAACGTCAATCGCCGCCCGCCTCTTCTTCTTCCTCGCCGGGTCGATATTCGAGGATATCGCCGGGCTGGCAGTCGAGCTCACGACAAATCGCGTCGAGCGTCTTGTAGCGCACGCCCTGCACTTTTCCGGTCTTGAGCAGCGAGAGGTTGGTGTTGGAAATGCCGATGCGGTCGGCCAGCTCTTTCAAGCTGACCTTCCGCTTCGCCATCATGACATCGAGATTGGTGACGATCGCCATCAGACCACACTCTCGCTGTCTTCGCGGAAGTTCATTCCGAGCCGGAAGGCGGAGGATGACAGGAAGGCGATGAATGCCATCAGCAAGGGCAGGATCGGCGGTTCGTATTCGAGCCAGATGTTGTTGACGCCCTTTGCATCCCAGCTGATCGACGGGTGGACCTTGATGCCCTCGATCGGTGGCAGGGCCTTGAGCATCCCGGCCTGCACGATGATCGTGGCGCCGATCGATACGAGGCTGGCGATCAGCAGGAACCAGCCGATCCGGCGCAATGCGTCGACATTGGCATCGTTGAACATGTCGCTCGACGCGATGCGCCCGAGAATGCCGCGCAGCTTGACGAACACCGCAAGCATCAGCCCCAGCACCACCAGCCGGGCGAGCCAGTAGATGGCGTTCACGATGTAGAGGCCTTCAACCGAAAGATCGCCGGTCTTCGCTGAAAAGGCGGCAGCATCGCCGATCGCGATTTCCGGACCCGGATGGCCCGAAGCTTCCCACGTCACTGTGCCGAATGTGTCGCCCATGATCGAGCCGACAAGCTGGATCAGCGACCCAAGGATCACCAGCGCGAACATCGCCACCAGCACATCGACGAAACGTCTTACCCAAATTGCATTCATTGTCTTGCCCTCATCGGATTTGATGAGCGCATGTAGACTCAGGCCATAACGATTCGCAAGGTATTTTTTATGTTTTACGTAAATTCGATGTTGCGAAGCACTAAGATCGATGAGTGCTTATCAGGAACTCCACATTGCCTTCCGGTCCCTTGATCGGGCTTTCGACAATGCCCTGCACCTCGAAGCCGAGCCCCTCTGCCCACTCGCGAATTTCGTCGCAGACGCGCTGGTGGAGAGCGGGGTCGCTGACGACACCTTTCTTGCCCACCTCGTCCCGGCCGACTTCGAATTGCGGCTTGATCAGCGCGACGAGGCGGCAGTCCCGTTCGGCGAGTTCGAGCGGACGCTCGAGCACCTTGGCGAGGCCGATGAAGCTCGCATCGCACACCACCCAGGTGACGGGCCTATCGATCATCTCGGACGTCAGGATACGCGCGCTCGTCTGTTCGAGCACGGTCACCCGCTCATCCTGCCGCAGCTTCCACGCGAGCTGGTTTGTCCCGCTGTCGACCGCGAAGACGTGGCTAGCCCCGCCCTGCAGCAACACGTCGGTGAAGCCGCCGGTCGAGCTGCCGATATCCATCGCGGTGACGCCCTTGGGATCGAGCCCGAAATGCTCGATCGCATGCGCCAGCTTGATGCCGCCGCGCGAAACCCAGGGATGGTCGCGCCCGCGTACTTCGAGCGGCGCGTCCTCGGCCATCTGCTGGCCGGGCTTGGCCAGCTTCTGCTCGCCCGAAAAGACGAGGCCCGCCATCACCAGCGCCTGTGCGCGGGTCCGGCTTTCCACGAGCCCGCGGTCGACGAGCATCTGATCGAGGCGACGTTTTTTCGACATAGGAAACAAAGCCGTTAGCGAGCATTGGGGAAGCATGAAAGCCTCGCGCACCGCCATCGCCCTCTCGCTGCTCGCTACTGGCGCGCTCGCCATTGCCGCTTGCGTGCCCGCACCCGATTCCACGCCTGCGCCGAGCCCGAGCCCGAGCCCGACGCCGGTGACGCAGGCTCCGCGGCCCGAGCCGACACCGACACCGTCTCCGGCGCCCGCTGCCGCCGCCCAGTTCGAGAACTGGATCGATGCGCCGCGCACAGCTGGCAATTGGCGCTACCGGAGCGGAAGCGGCCTCAAGGTTGCGGAATATGTGGGCGCCGACAAAGAGGTGAAGTTCCAGATGGACTGCTCGCCCGAGATCGGGATGCTCCTTTCGGTGGCCGGCGACGCAGCCAACGCAACGGCGATCCAGTTCCGCACGGAATCCACCGAACGCCTGGTACCGGCCGACGCGCGCGAGGGCTGGGTCCAGGCTGTCGTCAGGCCGACAGACCCCCTGCTCGATGCCATGGCGCGGACCCGCGGTCGATTCGCTGTGGAAACTCCCGGGTTATCCACACTCTACCTTCCGCCATGGGCCGAAGTGACCCGCGTCATCGAGGAATGTCGCTGACCCGATTCCCTGTCCGGGCTGCCGACTGCGGACCCCGCCATAAGCGGACATGAAAAAGGGTCGGAGAACGCTCCGAGCCACAAACGCCAATTCTGACGTGGGAAAACTTTTTTGCAAGCCTTGTTTTGCATCCCGAAACGACTCAAATTGTGCACAAGATCAGCGGCGAACGCGATCTTGGAGCCCCTGATAAGGCTTCTAGCTCACTAGCGCGAAAGGAGGTGATCCGATGTCTCATGGTTCAGCAGAGAGGTCGGCAAGTTTCCGCGCGAGGTACTATCGGTAATTCCATACCCTTAGAGACTTCGTGAGCGGCGCTTCCGCCGCTGACCATGAAAAGGGCAGCACCATCTCAGGATGGAGCTGCCCTTCTCATTTTTGGCCCTAGAAAACTTGCCCTGCGCGCCTACTCACACTAACCGCGCGGGCATGAATTTCGAGCACATCCCCCATCCCGCCCCCACGCCCGCCGACAAGCGCGAACAGGCGTTGAAGGACCCCGGTTTCGGCAAGCTGTTCACCGACCACATGGTCGTGATCGACTATGACGAGGCAAAGGGCGGCTGGCACAAGGCAACGCTCGGCCCGCGCGAGGCGATCAGCCTCGATCCGGCAGCTGCCGTGCTGCACTACGCCCAAGAAATCTTCGAGGGGATGAAGGCCTACAAGCAGGGTGACGATACGCTCGCCCTCTTCCGCCCCGAACAGAACGCGCGCCGCTTCAACGAAAGCGCACGCCGCATGGCGATGCCCGACCTGCCCGAGGAACTGTTCCTCGAATCGATCCGCCAGCTAGTTGCCGCCGATCGTGACTGGGTGCCTGGCGATCCCGACGGCTCGCTTTACCTGCGCCCCTTCATGTTTGCCTCGGAAGCCTTCCTCGGCGTGCGTCCGGCCAAGCAGTACAAGTATATCCTGATCGCCAGCCCCGTCGGCCCCTATTTCAAGGGCGGCGCGAAGCCGGTGAAGATCTGGGTCAGCCGCAACTACACGCGCGCAGCCCCCGGCGGCACCGGCGCGGCGAAGACCGGCGGCAATTACGCCGCAAGCCTCGTCCCGCAGGCCGAAGGCATCGAGAACGGCTGCGACCAGGTGGTCTTCCTCGATGCGGTCGAGAAGAAGTGGGTCGAGGAACTGGGCGGAATGAACCTGTTCTTCGTCTTCGACGATGGCACGGTAATCACGCCGCCGCTCACCGGCACGATCCTGCCCGGCATCACCCGCAACAGCCTGATCGAGCTGTTGCGCGAAGAAGGCCTGCAGGTACGCGAGGAGCCCTACAGCATCGACCAGTGGCGCGCCGATGCGACCACGGGCAAGCTGCTCGAGACGATGGCCTGCGGCACCGCGGCTGTCGTCACCCCGGTCGGCACCGTCCTCGGCCCCGATGGCGAATTCCATATCGGCAGCGGAGGGATCGGCCAGATGACCAACAAGATCCGCGAGAAGCTCGTCGGCATCCAGAAGGGCAAGGTCGAAGACACCCACGGCTGGGTGACCAAGCTCTAGACGGCTTCGGCCCCGCTGCATTTGCCCAATTGTTCACGGATCGCGTCGATCAGCCAGCTGGTCGCGGGACCCGGACGCGCATCACGGCGCCACAGCGCGCTCAATATGTAATTCGCGCCCGGCTTTTCGGGCAGGTCGAGCTCGCACAGCCGCCCCTCATCGATATCGCCGCAGACCATGTGGCGCGGCATATTGCCCCAGCCGATCCCTTCCTTGAGCAGTGCATGCTTTGCGCCGAGGTCCGCCAGCCGCCAGCTTTCGGGCGCAAGGACCGAAAACTCGCGTCCCTCGGTCAGCGGTGACCGATCCGTTAGCACGAGCTGGAGGTGCTTGCGGCTCTCGCCCGGCTTCACGCCCGAGCGTGACAGCGGATGATCGGGCGAAGCAACCGGCACCAGTTCAACCGCTCCGATAGCCTGTCTTTCGAGTTCGGCATGGTCCGCCAGCACCGGCCCGCCGATCGCGAGGTCCGCGCTGCCGTCGAGCAGGCAGGCTGCCACAGCCCCCAGCGCCTCGACCTGCAGGCGCAGGGCGACGTTGGGGTAGAGACGGCGGAAATCGCGCAGCACGCTCGCCGTCACTTCACCGGGCAGCATGACATCGACGACCAGCGAGACCTCGCTTTCGAGCCCCGCATGGAGCCCCTGCGTCTTGGCCAGCAGAGTATCGATTCCATCCGCGACCGCCTTGGCCTCGGCCAGCAGGCCCTTGCCTTCCTCGGTCAACACCGGCCTGCGCGAACCTTCGCGGGCGAAAAGGGTGACGCCCAGCTGTGCCTCCATCTGAGAGATGCCGTAGCTGACCGCCGAGACCGCGCGCCCCATCTTGCGTGCAGCCGCACCGAAGCTGCCCTCCTCCGCCACCGCGAGGAAGATGCGGATCTGGTCTAGGCTCGGCTCACCCAATTTCATCGCGAGCGCTTCACTGTTCGTATTTCCTGAACATCTTGCCGTGTTTTATCGCAGTTTTCGGAACGCGAGGCAACGCCTAACTCTTGGTCCAACGAAGCAATCCTCCCGACCATTTTCAGGAGACCAAGCATGATCGAACATCGTCCCTTCGAAAGCCTCGGCTCGGCCAACCATGGCTGGCTCGACGCGAACCACCACTTCTCTTTCGCCGGCTATCACGATCCGTCCCGCATGAACTGGGGCGCGCTGCGCGTCTGGAACGACGACAAGATCGCCCCGAAGAGCGGCTTTCCGACCCACCCGCACCAGGACATGGAAATCATCACCTATGTCCGCACCGGCGCGATCACGCACCGCGACAGCATGGGCAATGAAGGCCGCACCGAGGCCGGCGACGTCCAGGTGATGAGCGCCGGACGCGGTGTCGCGCATTCGGAGTTCAACCTCGAGGACGAGGAAACCACCCTCTTCCAGATCTGGATCATCCCGTCCGAGCGTGGCGGCGATCCCGACTGGGGCGCACGCAAGTTCCCCAAGGGTGACCGCGCAGGCCAGTTCGTCCCCCTCGCCAGCGGCGCTGCCAACGATGACGACGCCCTGAAGATCCGCACCGACGCCCGCGTGCTCGGCGCGACGGTGAAGGCCGGCGAGAGCGTGACCTACACCCCGCGCACCGCCGACCGGCACCTCTATCTCGTGCCCGCCACCGGCAGCATCCGCGTGGGCGACATCGAGGCAAAGGCCCGCGACGGCCTCGCCATCACCAAGGAAGACACCATCACCATCACCGCGCTCGAGGACAGCGAACTCGTCCTCGTCGACGCAGCCTGAACAGGAGACCACACATGAGCAATATCCTCCACATCACCGCCAGCATCCGTAACGGCGAGAGCGTCTCGCGCAGCCTCGGCACCAAGCTTGTCGAAGGTCTCGCAGCCAAGCAGGGCGCAAGCGTCGTGACCCGCGACCTGTCGAAGAACGACATTCCCTTCATCGACGAGGACCGCTTCGCGGCGAACCTCGCCCCTTATGCCGAGCGTTCGCCCGAGCAGCATGAGCTCGCCAAGATTGCCGACGAGCTGATCGATGAGCTGCAGAATGCCGATACGCTGGTGTTCAGCGTGCCGATCTACAACTTCTCGGTTCCCGCGACCGTCAAGGCATGGGCCGACCTCGTCGCCCGCGCCGGCACCACTTTCCAGTACACCGCCAACGGTCCGGAAGGCCTGCTGACGGGCAAGAAGGCCTACATCACGGCCGCATCGGGCGGCACGCCGGTGGGCAGCGACTTCGACTTCATGACCCCGTGGCTCAAGTTCTTCCTCGGCTTCCTCGGCATCCAGGATGTCGAAGTCGTCGCAGCGGACGGCATCATGGGTGAAGGCGGCGAAGAGAAGATCGCCGAAGCACACGACCAGGTCGAACGCCTCGCCGCCTGAGGCAGGTCAAGTAAAAGGGGAAGTACAATGAACACTGCAACCACGATCGACGGCGCAGCGACCACCGGCTCCAGGAATGACGTGGTGCTGCTCGCAGCACGTGTCATGCTTGCCGCCCTCTTCATCCTTGCCGGCGTGAACAAGCTTGGCGGGATGGAAGGTACGGTCGGTTACATCGCCGCCATGGGCCTGCCGCTTCCCGAGCTGGTCTATATCGGCACGGTGGCGCTGGAAATCGGTGCGGGCCTCATGCTCGCGGTTGGCTTCAAGGCCCGCTTCGCGGCAACCGCACTGGGCGTCTTCACGGTGCTCGCCGCGGTCATTTTCCATCGCGATTTCTCGCAGCAGATGGAGCTGACGATGTTCCTCAAGAACCTCGCCATCGCAGGCGGCATGTTCGCCGTCGCCCTGTCGGGCCCGGGTCGATACAGCCTCGATCGCGGCTGACCCGAAGACAAAGTTCGAGAGCCCGCCGGAGAGCACCTGCTCCCGGCGGGCTTTATGCATTCAGGCAGGCTTGTGCGCGGACACGATCTCGCGCCGCTTCTGTATCTCGTAATATTCGGGCCGCCTCGGGAATTTGGCCGTCACCAGGATCGTCAGGGCGATCGTCAGGCCCGTACCCACGACGACGAAGATGCTCGACAATCCGCCCATCGCGTCGGTCCGGCCGAGCATGAAGGCGCCGAATGAAATGCCGAAGTTCGACACCGCCATGTAGATGGTGAACTGGGTCGCCGCGACGGTGGGGTCGCACAACCGCATGGAGATCGGCAGCAGCGCCACGGTGATCAGCATGTCGAGCGGGATCCAGAGGTAGACGAAGGCCATGAAGAAGGTCGAATTGCTCCAGAATTCGACACCGAGGAACATGACCGTGCACAGGCCGATGCCGCTCGCCAGCCACATCACGCCGATCCGCTTGGCCCCGAACTTGTCGCCGAGCCAGCCGCCCAGTGTCATGCACAAGACGCCCGCCACGAGGCCTGCCGTGGCGGTCAGCGCGGCGATTTCCGAGGTATCCCAGCCGGCATAATTGGCCCCGATCAGGGGCGTTGCACCGGTAAAGCCGCCGTAGAGCACGCCCCTGCCGAACAGGCAGGGTATCCAGAGCAGGCTCACCCCGCGCCGCATCGAGTTGAAGGTGGACTTCAGGATCGGCCACCAGGCGCCGAGCTGGATTTCGAGGTTGCGCTCATGCGCCTCGCCCCTGCTCCAGGGCAACACGCGCTCGCCGCCCCGCTCGCGGAAGAAGGCGACATAGGTACTCAGCGCGAGCAACAGCGCCGCCACGATCAGGAAGGCCGCAGGTGCGCCGAAATCCTCGATCACGAAGCCGCAAATCGCGGTCGCCGAAGCAATCCCGATCGCCTGCCCGCCGAACATCATGCCCGCGCCTCGGGCGCGCTCTCCTTCGGTCATGATATCGACGGCGAGACCGTCGACGGCAACGTCCTGGAAGGTGGTCGCCATGTTCACGGCGAAGCCGATCGTGCCGAGGACGGCGACATCGCTCACCGTCGGATCGATCACCGAAGCGGCAAGCAGGAAGGCGATCATCACCAGCTGCGCGCCGAGGATCCAGATCCGCCTGCGTCCCATCGGCAGGAAGGTATAGCGGTCCATGATGAAGCCGTTCACCAGCTTCAGTGACCACGGCAGCGCCGTCAGTGCGGCGACTGACCCGACATCGGCCGCCGAAGCACCGTTCACCGCCATCCACGCAGGGATCGCGAACCAGAAGAGGCCGATGGGCATGCCCTGCCCGACGTAGAGGATGAAAAGCGTGAAAAGCCGCAGGCGCTGGCTTGTTTCGAGAATGAGCGAATTCGCGGACGCGGCTGATGCCATCCCGTACCCCCTTGGTCAGAGTGTCGGCTGGCTATATGCCCTTGGCCGATCGCGTCCCTACGATCCGATAAGCCGAACGCTGCCCCAATCGGCGGTTTCGCGCAAGATCAGCCGGGCAGGTTCTCGCGCAGGTCCTCGAGCCAGATGTCGGCCACGGCATCGCTCGGCGCGCGCCAGTCGCCGCGCGGGGACAGGGCTCCGCCAGCGCTCACCTTGGGCCCGTTGGGCAATGCGCTGCGCTTGAACTGGCTGAAGCCGAAGAAGCGTTTCACGAAGTTTTCCAGCCATTTGGTTATCTTGGCGAGATCGTATTCGTTCTTTCCCTCTTCGGGGAAGCCGATCGGCCACTGCCCTGCCTTCGCATCCTTCCATGCATGCCAGGCGAGGAAGGCGACATGGCTCGGGCTTTGTCCCCAGCGGATCACGTGATGCAGGAAAAAATCGTTGAGTTCGTAGGGACCGATGATCGATTGCGTGCTCTGGATCGTACCGTCCGCGCCTGCCGGGACGAGCTCGGGGCTGATCTCGGTGTCGAGAATGGCGTCGAGGATTTCATCGACGCCGTGGTCGAACTGCTCGGTCGTGATGGTCCAGCGGATGAGATACTGGATGAGCGTCTTGGGCACGCCCGCATTGACGCCATAATGGCTCATCTGGTCGCCCACGCCATAGGTGCACCAGCCCAGCGCCAGCTCCGACAGGTCGCCCGTGCCGATGACCCAGCCGCCGTGCTGCCCGGCGAGGCGGAAGAGGTAGTCGGTCCTGAGGCCCGCCTGTACGTTCTCGAAGGTCACGTCATAGACCGGCTCGCCGTCGGCAAAGGCATGGCCGATATTCTCGAGCATCATGGTCGCGGTCGGTTTGATGTCGATTTCCTCGGCGGTGATGCCGAAGGCTTTCATCAGTTTCCACGCGTTCGACTTCGTGCCTTCCGAAGTGGCGAAGCCGGGCATGGTGTAGCCGCGAATATCGGTGCGCGGGCGGCCGAGCCGGTCCATCGCCTTTGCCGCCACCAGCAGCGCATGCGTGCTGTCGAGCCCGCCCGAGATACCGATGGTGAGGCACTTGGGCCGCGTCGCCTCGATCCGGCGCATGAGCCCGTCGACCTGGATGTTGAAGGCCTCGTAGCAATCCTCGTCGAGCTTCTCCTGCCGATTTGGAACGAAGGGGAAGCGGCGCACGGGTCGCTCCAGACCAATATCCTTCGGCGCGTGGCCGTGATCGAACGGGACACGGCGGTACCAATCCTCGGGCCGTCCTGCGGCATCGGCAGCATCGCCCCAGGTCTGCATCCGCATGCGTTCTGCGAGCACCCGCTTGGTGTCGATATCGGCGACGCACATCTCCGGCTCGAGATCGAAGCGGGTGCTTTCGACCAGCAGGTCGCCCAGCTCGTAGATCATCCCCTGCCCGTCCCACGCGAGATCGGTCGTGCTCTCGCCATAGCCGCTCGCCGAATAGGCATAGGCGCAGACCGAGCGGCTCGAACTTGCGCGCGAGAGCATGTGCCGCTCGTCCGACTTGCCGATAGTGATGTTCGAGGCGGAGAGGTTGAGGAGGATGGTCGCTCCCGCAAGCGCGGCCAGCGTGCCTGGCGGATTGGGCGACCAGTAGTCCTCGCAGATCTCGATACCGAAGACGAAGCCCGGCATGTCCGACGCTTCGAACAGCAGGTCGGTGCCGAAGGGAAGCGTTTCGCCGCGCAGCTCGATCTCGAGACCCACGCAATCGCGTCCGTGGCTGAACCAGCGCTTCTCGTAATACTCGCGGTAGTTGGGCAGGTAGCTCTTGGGCACCACGCCGAGGATCTGCCCGCGGGTGATCACCACCGCGCAATTGTAGATCCGGCCATTGCGCCGCAGCGGAGCACCGATCACCAGCACGGGAGCAAGCGAACGCGACGCCTCGCAAATCTCGCCCATGTGCCGCTCGACCGCTTCAAGCATCGCGGTCTGCAAATGAAGATCGTCGATGGCGTAGGAGGAAAGCGAAAGCTCGGGGAAGAGCAGCAGGTCGACACCGCGCTCGTCGGCCAGCTTCGCCTGCTCGATGATCCCTTCGGCATTGTAGGCGACATCGGCCGTGCGGACCTTGGGAGTGGCCGCCGCCACGCGGACGAAGCCATGCGTGTGCAGATCGAAAAAGGGATGCGTGCCTGATTTCGCCATGCGCTTGGTATCTTTCTTTTCGGGTGCGGCGGGTTCGATCCAGTCGGCTGGCTGGCAGATGCCTAGCTGAGCCAGCTTGCGCTGCGCATCGGCGCGTGCCACCCGCCCCTTGCTTTCCCAACCGAACACCGTCTGCGTCTTGAAGCCGTGACGCGCAGCAAATTCTTCCGCCGAAAGAGGCGGTTGCTGCGCGAGGCGCCACGCTTTGAGCTTCTGTCCCGCAAGGTGCATGAACAGGCAATTATCTCTAAAAGATAATTACTGCAAGGCCTGTCAGGCCGCCAGCAAATCAGCGGCGCTCGGGCTTTCCTGCAGCAATTCGATCAGGCCGCGCTCCTCGCGGGTGAGCCAGCGGGTTGCGCGCGGCAGTTGAAGTCCGTCTCGCCATTCCTCCTGCCGCTCGACAAGCTCGATCACGGCAGGGTGGATGTAGCTTTTGCGGGTGACGGCGGGCGTATTGCCGAGCTGTCCGGCCACGCATTCGAGCACGGCCTTCATCGGCATCGCGCCCTCGCCCGTGCGCAGGCATTCGAAGCCCATGACACTCGCGTGCCAGGTGCGGAAGTTCTTCGCGGTGAAGCGCTCTCCCATGCACTCTTCGAGATATTCGTTCACGTCGGACGAGCCGACGGCCTGCACATCGCCATCCTCGTCGACATATTTGAAGACGTTCTGCCCGGGCAGGTCCTGCATCTTGCGCACGATGCTGGCGAGGCTCCCGTCGGTCAGCGTGACCTCGCGCATGCTGCCGGACTTGCCCTTGTAGCGCAGGCGGAGCGTCTTGCCCGTCACCTCGGCATGGCGGCGGCGAAGCGTCGTCGCGCCGAAACTCTTGTTCTTCTCCGCATATCCCTCGTTGCCGACACGCACGGCACCCAGATCGAGCAGGCGCACCACGCTTGCGATCGCACGCTCGCGGGTGAGCTTGCGGCCGCTGAGGTCCTCTTCCACCCGCTTGCGGACCAGCGGCAGCAGGTTGCCGAATACGAGGCAGTTGTCGAACTTCTCGCTTTCGCGCGCGGTCCTGAAATCGGGGTGATAGCGATACTGCTTGCGCCCCTTGGCATCGATCCCCGTGGCGAGGATGTGCCCGTTGGGAGCAGGGCAGAACCACGCATCCGTGTAAGCCGGAGGCAGGGCAATCGCGTTCAGGCGCTGCTTCTCCGCCCGGTCGGTGATGAGCTCGCCCTTCGGACAATAGTAAGCCCATCCCTTCCCCGCACCCTTGCGGGTGATGCCGGGCAGCTGGTCGTCGACATAGATGAGCTTCGTCATAGCGAAGGCAAGAACCGTGGCATGGCTGTATCCGTTCCCCATCTTGCGACGAACGGTTGGGCGTAATAGCCACCGACCAAACAGGAGAAAGAGCTTGGCCGATCCCACCTACACCCCGCCCGAAGTCTGGAGCGTCGACACCGAAAGCGGCGGCAGGTTCGCCAATATCAACCGCCCCACCGCCGGCGCGCGCGAGGAGAAGGACCTCCCCTCGGGCGAGCATGATTTCCAGCTCTATTCGCTCGCCACGCCCAATGGCGTGAAGGCGACGGTGATGTTCGAGGAGCTGCTCGAAGCAGGCCATTCGGGCGCGGAATACGATGCCTACACGATCAACATCGGTGACGGCGTGCAGTTCACCAGCGGCTTTGTCGACGTGAACCCCAATTCGAAGATCCCCGCCCTGCTCGACCGCAGCGGCGACGAGCCCGTTCGCATCTTCGAAAGCGGTGCGATCCTGATGCACCTCGCGGAGAAGTTCGGCGCCTTCCTGCCGACCGACCACACGCGGCCCGAAGTGCTCAGCTGGCTTTTCTGGCAGATCGGCAGCGCACCCTTCATCGGCGGCGGCTTCGGCCATTTCTACGCCTACGCGCCGGAGAAGTACGAGTACCCCATCAACCGCTACGCGATGGAAACGAAGCGCCTGTTCGACGTTGCCGACCAGCGCCTCGCGAAGAGCGAATACCTCGGCGGCAAGGACTACACGATCGCCGACATCGCCGCCTGGCCCTGGATGGCGCCCTTCGTCGAAGGCACGATCTACAACGAGGCGAAGAAATTCCTCTCGATCGACGAATACGAAAACGTTGCCCGCTGGGCGAAGCAGATTGCCGCGCGTCCTGCGGTGAAGCGTGGACGGATCGTCAACAAGGCGTGGGGCGATGAAGACACGCAGCTTCTCGAACGGCACTCGGCCGCCGATTTCGAGGGCAAGAAGCTCTGATCAGGCGAGAGCCCGGGCAAGGCGCTCCATGAAGCGGGCGCCTTCCTCGAACTGGGAAATCGCAATCCACTCGTCGGGCTGGTGCGCCTGCTCGATCGAGCCCGGACCACATATCAGGGTCGGGAAACCGGCCTGCTGGAATTGCCCGCCCTCGGCGCCATAGGCGACCTGCGAGGGCGGAGCATTCTCGCCCGTCAATTGCCGCACGAATGCCACCGCATCCTCGCTGCCCGCAGAGGTCATGGGCGGGGCCGAGGCGAGCTGGGCGAATTCGATCCCCGTATCGGGGAAACGCGACTTCATCTCCGCGTCCAGCTTCGCGCAAAGCTCCTTGAACGGCGCGAGCACCGCGTCGGCATCGACATCGGGAGGACAGCGCAGGTCGAAGATGAAGCGCGCGTGGCCGGCGAGTATATTGATCGCCGTGCCCCCGTGCATCTGGCCGATGGTCAGCGTCGCCTGCGGCGGGTCGAAGCCGTTGGAGGTATCGGCATTGCGCGCGAGCTCGTCGGCGATCTCGTAGAGCTTCGCCATCAGGCGGACCGCGATCATGTTCGCCGAAATGCCGTGATCGACCAGCGAGCTGTGCGCTTCGTGCCCGGTCACATTGACCTCGAACGCGGCGATGCCCTTGTGGCCGGTGATGATCTTCATGCTGCTCGGCTCGCCGATCACCGCGAGGCGCGGCGCGGGGATCTTGGCCGCCATACGCTCGATCATTGCAGGTGCGCCCTTGCAGCCGATTTCCTCGTCATAGCTGATCGCAAGGTGCACCGGCTTCGAACCACGCACGAACTGCGGGACATAGGCCAGCGCCAGCGCGATGAAGCCCTTCATGTCGCAGGTCCCGCGGCCGAAATATTTCCCGTCGGCCTCGCGCAGGGTCCACGGGTCGCTGCTCCAGTCCTGCCCTTCGACCGGAACGACATCGCTGTGCCCCGAAAGGATCACCCCGCCTTCTGCCGCAGGGCCGCAGGTGGCGAAGAGATTGGCCTTCTTCCCGCCTTCTCCGAGCACGCGCTCCGCCTCCACGCCGTGCTCGGCGAGGTATGCCTCGACCCAGTCGATCAGGTCGATATTGCTGCGCGAGGAAACCGTGTCGAAACCGACCAGCGTTTCCAGAATCGAGCGGGCTGTCGCGGTATCGGTCATGCAGGGGTTATCGCCCATCATTTCGCGCGCCGCTACCCCTTCACATTGTCGCCCAGCGCGCTATAGGAGCGCCCGCCTGCTGGGGTGTAGCCAAGTGGTAAGGCATCGGTTTTTGGTACCGACATTCGCAGGTTCGATCCCTGCCACCCCAGCCACTCTCCCACATTTGCGAAATCGCTCCGCCCCGCTAAGCCTTGCGGGATGAGCGAAACAGACCCGCGCAAAACCCCCGTCATCATCGGCGTCGGCCAGATCAACGACCGGCCGGAGGACCCCGGCGACGGTCTCGATCCCGTCCATCTGATGGCGGAAGCATTGAAACTGGCCGACGATGACGCGGGCGGCGGATGGCTGGGGACCTGCGATTCGCTTGCCGTTGTCGCGCAGCTCGCCTGGCCGCAGCTCAATCCGGTCGACGGAAAGCTTGCGGAATTGCTCGGGATCGATCCCGCGCACCGGATGCAGACCGCCATGCCCAATGGCGACAGTCCGATCCTTCTATTGCACGAAGCCGCGAACAGGATTGCGCGCGGCGAAGCCAGTGTCTGCGCGGTCGTTGGCGGAGAAGCGCTGCGCACCGCAGCCAAGCTGGCCGCGATGAAACCGCGCGAGGACGGCAGCAAGCCCAACGCACTGCGCGATGCCAGCCACCGCAAGCGCACGGGCTATGCCCAGAGTTACGGCCTCGTCGTGCCGACCGATGTCTATCCGCTTTACGAGAACGCAGGCCGCGCGGCCTATGGGCAGACGCTCGAGGAGGGGCAGGCCGAAAGCGGTGCGATCTGGTCGCGCATGAGCGAGGTCGCGGCAGGCAATGAGGGCGCGTGGATCAGGCAGCCGGTGAGCGCCGAAGACGTCGTGACGCCATCGGCCTCGAACCGGCCCATCGCCTTTCCCTACACCAAGCTGCAGGTCGCCAATTCATCGGTGAACCAGGGAGCAGGCTTCATCGTCACCAGCCTTGCCGAGGCGCGCGAGCGGGGCCTTGCCGATGATGCACTCGTCTTCCTCGGGCACGGCGTAGCGGCGCACGAGAGCGGCAATTTCCTTGCCCGCGACCGCTATGACGCCTCGCCCAGCCTCGCCACCTCGATCGAGCGGACGATGCAGCTCAACGGCGTGGGCGCAGACGACCTCGCGCATGTCGAGCTTTACTCATGCTTTCCCTGCGTGCCCAAGATGGCGAGGCGCGTGCTGCGATGGCCGCTCGACAAGCCTGCGACTGTCTTTGGCGGACTGACTTTCGGCGGCGGCCCGATCGGCAACTACATGAGCCACGCGGTCGTGGAGATGGTCCGCCGGTTGCGCGGCACATCCGATAAGGGCCTGCTTTTTGCCAACGGCGGATACGCGACGCACAACCACACGATACTGGTTTCCGGCGCGCCGACCGGAGCCGCCTTCCCGCAGGACTTCGACTACCAGGCCGAGGCCGACGATCGCCGGGGAGACGTGCCGGCCCTGGACGAAGGCTACGCAGGCGAGGCGACGGTCGAGAGCTATACCGTCCACTACGGGCGCGACGGCACGCCGCGTTCGGGAGTGGTCGTGGCAAGAACGTCCGATGGCGCGCGGACGCTGGCGCTGGTGCCGGGCTACGATGCATCCACCATCGCTTTCCTCACCGATGGCAAGATCGAGCCGGTCGGAACCGCCGGCAGCATCGTGCGAGACGCGGATGACATGGGCATCTGGCAGAAATCCGGGTAAGCGCCCGCGCGCATTCGGTTGCAATCGCAGACCGATTTGCCCAAGAGGTCAGCGAGAGAAGATTCCAGGGAGCGAGCAATGAGCGATTTCGAAATGATCCGGGCCGAACGTGCAGGTGACATCCTGACCATCACGCTCAACCGGCCCGAGCGGCTCAACGCCTGCCCTCCGGCAATGGCGGATGAAATCTTTGCCGCCCTGCGCGATCTCGGCGATGCGCGAGCCGTGCTGATGAAGGGCGAAGGCCGCGCCTTCTGTTCGGGTGCAGACCTTGCCGCCAATGCGGAGATGTCCGTGAGCGGAGGGGACCGCGCCTTTGCCTCGCTCAGCCAGCACTACAACCCGATGGTCCAGGCGCTCGCCACCGCGCCCGTACCCGTGGTCTCGGTCGTGCAGGGTCCGGCAGCAGGCGTCGGTTGCTCGATCGCGCTCGCAGCGGACTTCGTGCTCGCCGGCAAGAGCGGCTATTTCCTCCAGGCCTTTGCCAATATCGGCCTCGTTCCCGACGGCGGGTCGAGCTGGATGCTCCCGCGCCTGATCGGCACTGCCCAGGCCACCCGCATGATGATGCTGGGCGAGAAGATCCACGGCGAAGAAGCGGAGCGCATCGGCCTGATCTACAAGTGCGTCGAGGACGATGCGCTGGAAGCAGAGGCGCAGGCGCTCGTCGAGCGTCTCGCCAAGGGTCCGACGGTGGCGCTCGGCCTCATGAAGCAGACGCTGCGCTCCGGTCTCGAAGCCGATTTCACCGCCACTCTCGCGGCAGAGGCCAAGGCCCAGCGCGAGGCCGGCAATACCCAGGACGCCGTCGAAGGTGCGCTCGCTTTCCTCCAGAAGCGCAAGGCCGAATTCAAGGGCGCCTGAGCAATGTCCGGCGTCAGCGAAGCGCAGCTCGCCCAATGGCAGGCTGCGGTAGGGCGCGAAATCATCGAAGAAGAAGTGCTCGACCCGCTCGCCTTACGGCGGTTTGGCCGCGCAGTGGGCCGCCAGGACGAGAACGACCGCGTTCCCCTGCCGCACTGGGCCTTCTTCCTCCCCTGCCCACATGATGACGAGATCGGGCCCGACGGTCACCCGCGGCGCGGGGGCTTTCTCCCCGATGTGACTCTACCCCGCCGGATGTTCGCGGCGAGCGAAATCGAATTCCATGGCGAGCTTGAGCTTGGCACGAGAGCACGGCAGACCAGCCGCGTGGCGGAGCTGACGCACAAGTCGGGTCGCTCGGGCGACCTGGTCTTCGCCAAGGTGGAAAAGCTGATCGAACAAGGCGGGAATTTGCGCGTCCGCGAAGTGCAGACCTACGTCTACCGCGAGGATGGTGCCCCCTCCCCCATGCCCGAACCGGCTGCCGAGGCACCGGACGGCGAGGAATGGAAGCCCGACGGTGTCAACCTCTTCCGCTTTTCGGCCGCGACCTACAACGGCCACCGCATCCATTACGACAAGCCCTATACGACCGGTGTGGAAGGCTACCCGGCGCTCGTAATCCATGGCCCCTTCACCGCCGCAAAACTCGCGGCGCTGGCGATGGAAGACGGCCCGCTCGCAAGCTTCTCCTTCCGCGCGATAGCGCCGCTGTTCCTGGGGCAGCCGGTCTACCTGCGGAAGGCGGATGAGGGTCTCGTCGAAGCGGTGCGCTGCGACGGTGTGACCGCAATGCAGGCGAAAGCGGCGCACAACTGAGAAGGGCCTGAAAAGCGCTACAAATTGCCCCAAATGATTAGGCGTGACCCCGATCGCGGGTCATTGGGGGTATGGCCTTGATACAATCTGCTCGGCACAACAGACTGACACCCGACGTTGCCGATGTGCAGGAGCCGGAATGCTAGTCAGTGTCGAGGATTGCATCGCGAACCTGCGCTGCCCGGTGAGCAAGCGGCCGCTTGAGAAAATCGGCGACCGATTGCTGTCTGTGCCCGCCAACGGCGATGCCCGGCGGGAATACCGGATCATCGACGGGCGTCCCGTGCTGGTCGACTTCGAGACCTCGGTGCTTGAGGAAAGCACTGTCGAGACAACCGCAGCAGCCAGCGAGGTGGAACGCGCCAACTATTCGGGCATGTCCCAGCTGATCAAGAAGATGCTCTCCCCGGACAAGGACGGCACCCGGAAGCATATTGAGAAGCTGAGGGAACAGCTTGCCACCTCGGAAGGAAAGTCCCGCGTTCTCGTCATCGGGGGCGGTTCGATCGGACAAGGCATGCAACCGCTCTACGATGATCCGCAGACCCAGATTTACAGCTTCGACATCTACGCCACGCCCAACGTCCAGTTCGTCGCCGATGCGCATGCGATCCCGATCGAAGACGGGTTTTTCGACGCCGTTGTGATCCAGGCGGTTCTCGAACACGTGCTGGAACCCGAGAAAGTCGTTGGCGAGATATGGCGGGTCCTGAGGCCAGGCGGGACGGTCTATGCCGATACGCCCTTCATGCAGCAGGTCCATGAAGGCGCGTATGATTTCACCCGCTTCACCGAAAGCGGGCACCGCTACCTTTTCCGACGGTTCGATCTGATTGAATCGGGTAGCAATGGCGGTCCCGGACTGCAGCTCATGTGGTCCGCGGATTACTTTGTCCGCAGCCTTTTCCGGTCACGCATCGCTGGCAAGATTGCGAAGCTGGCCTTTGCATGGGCGCAGCTTCTCGATCGCTTCATTCCGGAGAATTATTCTGTCGACGGGGCGAGCGGCGTCTATTTCCTGGGCCGCAAGATGGATCGAACCATCTCACCGCAGGAAATTATCGAGCACTACCAAGGCGCCCAGTAGGTTCTCGTAGGCACAATCGTTCGGCGGCGCGCATCGCTCGAGAACGAGCGCGCCGCCGTGATCGTCAAGGGAACTGCGGGCGGCCGCAGTTGTAAGCCGGCAGGGCGCCTTTCCCCGAACTGTAGATGTCGCGGTACCTCAGGTGGTCCTGCGCGAGCATGTTCAGGTACTCTTCGATGTTCGGATAACCGTCACCGTCCGCGTCCTCGTTGGCATCCCAAACGCCTGCATTGGTGTTCGAGTAGAGATCTTCCCACTCGTCGGGCATGCCGTCGTTATCACGGTCGGGCTTGGCCCCGCCCGTCGACGAGATCCGCGCATAGCCACCGACCGAGGCGGCCGTCCTGATGTCCGCCGGGTTCTCGACCAGGTACGGTGCCGCATCACACGACCGCACATCCTCCACGAATGCGCTGTCGATGTTGTCGCGGCAGGTTCCGTCGCGGCAGAGTTCGGCACCGGCATATGCAAGCACGTTGCGCATACCCTGCATCGGGCTGGCGATCATCCAGTCCTCGAAGGTCTTCTGCGTGCCCGGGGCCACGACGATACTGCTGTCCTGGACCACGTTCTTGCCCGACCTCGAGCAATCCTGGAGGCCGTTGGACGTCACGCCGCAAACCGTGGATGCCACCACTCCCTTGAAGAAGCCGACCGCGTCCCTGAAGAAGTCCGTGACAGTCGATCCGAACTGCCCGGATATCCGGTTACGCGGAGAGATGTTGTTCTTCATGTAGATCGAGAATCCGAACGGCTCGGTCGTCGCACTGTTATACAGGGCGGGCCAGTAGTTGCCGTTCTTGTCGGTGTAGACCGAGCCGCGGAAATACACGTTGCCGATGTAATTGGCGTAGACCGAACCGTACTGGTTCGAAATGAGCCCGCCTTCCTCGACGAAGTTGTAGATCACGTTGTTGAGCGCATCGACCTGGCTAACCGTACCGGTCGGGGCGCGCAGGACACCGGGGGCAACGTTCAGCCCGCGCTGCACGCCGTGCTGCGACAGGTTGTAGGCCAATGTCACGCGGTTACCGGGTTTCAGGAACAGCGTCTTGCAATGCAGCGCAGAACTGTGTCCCGCGTCACGGCAGATGTTCGGGCCGACGATCGACCACTGGATAGTGCAATCGGTACAGCTCGCCTCGATGCTTTCGTCAGTGCCGTACTGGGCGGTGACGTGGTCGAGAATCTGGAACCGTGTTCCGTTGAAGCGCACCGCGTCCCCATTGTCCGAGGGGCGGTCGGGATGTTCGCCGATGCGCGCGCGGATGTGCCGCGCAATCAGGTGATCGCCTCCCCGCCGTGTATCGATGAGCGAGTCCACCGGATCGTAATTGGCGCCGAGGCGCAGTTCGATACCTCCGGGAGAGGTCTGGCCCGCGATGTAGATCTTGGGAGTCTGGATCCAGGCCTCGGACTGCAGCACGATCGAACCGGCGACGTCGAACACGCAGTAGCGCGGCCTACCGGCAGGAATGCTGTAGGGCGAGTTGACCTGCAACGCCTTCGCACACTCGCGATAGGTGATCTTGCCGTCGTCCGGGTTGGCCGTGTCCTCGAGCGAGTTGATCTTGTAGACCACGGCATTGGGTGAACGAACCGAGGTCTCGCGTCCGAAGCCGATTGCCGTGGGAAATGCGATCGGGTGTGTCCCGACATCGGGAATGCCGCCGTCATCGGGGTTGGCGAAAGCATCCGACTTGCCGCCGGTCGTCGGGGGCGGTGTCGGGCTGGGAGTAGGAGTAGGAGTAGGCGTCGGTGTGGGCGTCGGAGTAGGAGCCGGGGTCGGCGTCGGTGTGGGGACCGGTGCGGGCGTCGGAGTAGGCGTCGGCGCGGGTGTGGGCGTCGGGCTCGGTGAAGGTGTCGGCGACGGGCTCGGCGTCGGCGAGACGGTCGCCGACGGAGAGGGCGCCTGACTGTTACTGTCGCTTCCGCCGCCGCAGGATGCGAGGGCGATGGCGGAAGAAGCTAGTGCGGCGTTTTTGACAAACGTGCGGATGTTCACAGGCAATACCTTGCTGGTGCGCAGAAATGCGCAAAATCTTGAATTTATGAATGTTTATCGTCGTTGGGCCCGCAAGGACCGACGGCACAAGGACGATATCGCTACCCGAATAATCTTCCCGTCCGATTGGTGCGATAGGACAATGATGGTTAGCATCCAATTACCAACGCCTAGAGCACGCGGCGAATTGTGTCGGGAATTCGGTAAGCCGTATTTATTTCAACCAATGCAACTTGGTGAATCTTTCAAGTAACCGAAAGAAATATTCACCCCGTTCATTCAGCCAACAAACTGATTCACAAGGGTTTTACCAACCGGAGGGAGAGTAGTGGCGATCTCCCGCCGCTTCAGCGGATGATCTGTCTCACGTTCATGAAGGCTTCGGCAGCTTTGACATGCACCGTTGCACCGCGCGAACGGGCGAGCGCCTCGAGCGCCTCGATGGACCTTTCTTCCGGGAACGGCCGGACCTGGGACTGGAAGCAACGGAAGGCATCGAGCTTGCGGTCCAGCGTTTCGGAAACGTCGATGAAGACATTGGGCATGAACGCCGGTGTCATCGGCGGCGCGTACCAATTGGTCTCGGACAGCGTTTCGTAACACAGGATGCGGGCCGGGGCGCGATTGTGGCGCGGCCGCGCAGCGACCATCGAGGCCTGGAAAACGATGGCATGGTCGCCATGGATGTCCCCGATGTGAGGCAGGAACAGCGTGTCGGGCGATATGTCCTCGATGATCCTGCCGATCTCGGCATTGACCTGTGCCGCCGGAACCGTGTCGAGTGCGGCCGCGGGCAGGTCGACCTCGTGCGTTTCGACCACTTCCAGCAGCTTGTGCGCCTCGAGCATTTCTGCCCGGACCTGCGCCACGCCCTCGGGGTCGAAGGCTGGAGGCTTGCCCTTTGTCGCCACAAGCACGTGGACCGAGATACCCTCGGCTGCCAGCCGCGCCATCGTGCCGCCACAGCCCAGCACCTCGTCGTCGGGGTGCGGCGCCACCACGAGCACCCGGCCTAGGCTCGCCAGATCGTTCATTCCGCCCTCCCCAGTATCGCGTGGAGCCGCGGTACGGCGTCACACTCGCACTCCCACTCGTTGGCTCTGAGCAAACCCGATCCGCACTGGATCAGCAGGCATCCCTCCTCGCGCGCCACGATCTGTCCGGGTGCCGCGTGATACGGGGAAGGACCGTGAACCGGCGTGCTCGACCAGATGACCAGCTTCTGCCCCCGGTCATGGGTGAAGGCCCCGGGATAAGGCTTGCCGACGGCGCGGACCAGCCGGTCGACGGAGACCGCATCGCCATTCCAGTCGATCAGCCCGTCGCGCGCCGTGCGCTTGGTCGCCCATGTCGCATAGCGCTCGTCCTGTACGGTCCGCGGCTCCTCGCCCGAGGCAAGCCTGGGCAGGCTTTCATCGAGCATCGCCCGAAGTGCCCGCATGTGCTTGTCGTAAAGCTCAGATACCGTCTCGTCGGGCGCGAGGTGGAAATAAGACTGGGCCAGCAGGTCCCCGTCGTCCGTCCCTTCTTCCATCCAGAACAGGCTGCCAGCGGTGATCTTTTCGTCGAGCAGGATCGTCCAGGGCAGCGCCGCCCTTCCCCTCAGCCGCGGGAGAGCGGCAGGATGATAGCCGATGACCTTGCGCGGCCTGATGCCGAGAAACGCGCTCTTGCAGAGCTGCGACCAGCCGACGACGAAGATGTAATCGGGTTCCGCTCGCCGGATGGCATCCAGCGTTTCGGGATCGTTGGTCTTGCTCGTTCGCAGCACTTCGGCGCCGAGGCCTTCAGCCTGGGAAGCGAGGTCGACGAAGTCCGAATGGCGGGAACTGAGCTCGAGCGGCAGTGTGACGACGAGCGGGACTTCCCACCCCTCGGCCGAGGCAAGGGCGTCGAGCACGACCTCGGTGCTACCCACCGCACCGACGACAACCGCACGCGTCACAGAAGCTTCTCCATCGCAAGGCCCATGCCGTCAGCCCCCACCGTTCAGCCCTGCTTTCTCGCAGGCGCAAGGGCGCGCGCAGGCTTCTCGACCGCGCCCAGCTCGATTGGCGCTCCCGGGGTGGATGGCCTGCCCGAATGGCGCAGGAGGTCCATTTCGTAGAGTAGCGTGCGGTTGACCAGCTCGACGTCGTAAACCTTCTCGGCGCGCCCACGCGAACGCTCCCCCATCGTCGCTGCCAGCTGCGGGTCGGCCACGAATTTCAGCATTGCGCGCGCGAGGTCGGCAGCATTGCCGGGCTCGACGAGGAAGCCGTTGGAACCGTCATCGACCGCGTCTCGGCACCCGGGTGCATCGGTCGCGATGATCGCGCGTCCCGTAGCCATGGCCTCGAGGATCGTGCGCGGCAGGCCTTCGCGATAGGTCGTCGGAAGGACGAAGACCGTGCTGTCGGCTAGGAACGGCCGCACGTCGTCGGTGCCCGGTACGAATTCGACGGGATAGTCGCGTGCGAATTCAGCCAGCTCTTCCTCGGTGAAACCGGCCGGGTTCTCGCAATCGATATGGCCAAGGACGGAGAAACGGGCGTCGGGCTTGGTCTTCTGTACCTGCCTCGCAGCTTCGAGGAATTCGGGAATGCCCTTATTGCGCAGCAGCCTCGCGATGAGGAGGAAGTGCAGCTTTCCGGCCTCGGGCTGGACATGGGCAAAGCGCTTGAGGTCGACCCCCGAACCGGGGACCTGCAGGACCTTCTGTTCCTTGGTGACGATCCCGAGATCGAGCATGTCCTTCCGGTCGTCGGAGTTGAACACGAAGATGGTCTGCGCACGCCGGATGGCAATGCGATAGAGGCGCGCGACCAGCCGCTTTATCGTTTCGCTCACCCCGCTGTCCGGGCTGAAAACATGGCCGAGGCCCGACATGAGCGGGAAAAAGCGCGGGATTGCCAGGAGACGTGTGACCAGCCCGCCGTAAACAATGGGCTTCTGGGTATAGGCAAGCACGAGCTCGGGACGCTCACGCAGCATCAGCATGATGTATGCGAAGATCAGGCGGAGGTCGGCGAAGGGGTTCATGCCCGCCCGGCTCATCGGGACGGTGCGGAATTCGATCCCGCTCTCGGCAAGCTCGCGCTCGACCTGTTCGTCGCGATCGGGCGCGACGGCGACCACCTCGTGACCGTTCTCCCTCATTGCGCGCAGCAGGTCGCCGCGGAAGTTGGTGAGGGAGTAGGCCAGGCTCGATAATACGACGATCTTCAAGCGGGGCTGGTCCTTCGGGCCGGTTCGTTTCTCATTGTTTCACCAAGGACAGCATCTGCGCCCCCATCGCGGTGCATCATCGGCGTGAAGCGAGGCCGAGAGCAATCGGCAATAGGGGGCATACCCATTCGAGATGGGGCACGGGCGATCTTGCCAAAGGGATATGGCAGGCCACCCCCTTCACGGGATGGAGTAGTGGCGGGCACCACCTTTTGCGACGCGGCGACCATTCCGGCTGATGTCTTTCTGCGCCGCTTATGCATCGCGCGCGATGGACTATTCATACCGGCTCCAGAACCCGTTTCCATTCAGCGCGCACGCCAAGGAACCCGACCGCCGGCATGACAGACAAGGTCCGATCCGCAAATGACGACTGGAGCGCGGATAGCGTGAAGACCCCGCCCATCCGCAAGGTGGTGGGCCTTGGTCGTGCGCCTCGCAGGGTTCGGCCCTATCGCCCTGCCTCGCTACGCCGGCTGTTGAGGACGACCCTGCTGGCGGCCCTCGACATGACAGCATTTGTCGTCAGTCTCCTCGTGGCGGCCTTTATGGTCCCGCTTGCCGAGATGGGCCTCGAGGTGGTGAACCTGCCGACGCTCTTCGGATTTGCATTCGCGGCGACGGCAACCCTCTTCGCGCTCCGGCTTTACAAGCACAGCTGGCGCTTTTTCGGATTCCGTCACGCTGCGGCAGTTGTCGCGTTCGGCCTTGCCGGTTCTGCCTTGGGCTGGACCGTGATCCTCGTGAGCCAGGGGATCGCACTCACCTTGCCCGTCACGGTCACGGCAATCACCCAGTGGATGCTGGCAACCGGCCTGCTGCTCGCGCTGAGATCGGCCCGGCGGCTTGCACGAGAGAGCCTTTCGGGTTCGCACATCACTCTGGGCAAGGCCACCCGCACCGACCTTCCCCAGGCGCTGCTGATCGGCCCGGCACAATGGGCAATGTCGGTTATCGAGCTGATGCGCGCAGAAGACGAACCGCAGTTCGCGATCGCGGGCATCCTGTTGCCATCGGAGGCCGACGTGATCGACCGGATCGGCGGCGTTCGCGTGCTCGGCAGTCACGACAAGCTGGTCGATGTGGCAAAGGCCGCCGAGGAACAGGGACGACCCTTCTCGATCGCGATCACGCTCGATGACGGGATGTATCTCGGCAACCGCGAAATGACCCGCCTCACCCACCGGGCCCGCGAGCTCGGCCTGGAGCTTTCGCGGATCAAGAACCACTGGAGCCAGATCCTGCAGCGCCCGGGCAATGGCGAGGCAACCGAACTGTCGGTGCCCGACCTGCTCGGCCGCAACGAATACGAGCTCGAGGGCGACGTGATCACCCGCCAGATCGAGGGACAGAGCGTGCTGGTCACCGGTGCGGGCGGCACGATCGGCGGCGAACTTGCACGCCAGCTCGCAAGTTTCCGACCTTCGCGCCTGATCCTGCTAGAGCTGTGCGAGTACAATCTCTACTCGATCGAGATGCAGCTGCGCGAGGCCTATCCGGACCTCGATATCCGCCCCGAACTCTGCGACATCCGCTCGCAGGAAGAGGTGCTCCGCGTGTTCGACGACCACCGCCCCTCGGTGGTCTATCACGCAGCCGCGCTCAAGCACGTCCCGATCGTGGAACTGAACCCGTGCGCGGGCGTGCACACTAATATCATCGGCACGAAGCACGTGGCCGATGCCGTCACCCAGTTCGGCGCGCGGGCCATGGTGCAGGTCTCGACCGACAAGGCGGTGAATCCGGTCGGCATGATGGGGGCGACGAAGCGCGTGGGCGAACTCTACAGCCAGGCGCTCGACATGTGCGGCGTCGACGATCCGGGCGCCCCGCGTTTCATGACCGTCCGGTTCGGCAACGTGCTCGGCTCGAGCGGCTCGATCCTGCCGCTGTTCCGCCGCCAGCTCGAAGAGGGCAAGCCGCTCACAGTCACCCACCCCGACATCGAGCGCTTCTTCATGACCGTGCGCGAAGCCGTGCAGCTGATCCTGCAAAGCAGTGCGGCAGCGCTGGCAGAAGACCTCGAGCGCGGCAGCATTTACGTCCTCGACATGGGCAAGCCGGTGCGCATCGTCGATCTCGCCTATCGCCTGATCGCGCAATACGGGCTCGAACCCGAAGTCGACGTGCCGATCGAATTCGTCGGCCTGCGCCCGGGCGAAAAGCTCTACGAGGAGCTCTTCGACGATTGCGAGGAAGAAGTGGAATCGCGGATCAAGGGCATCTTCGAAGCCCGCTCGCACCCGATCCCGCTGCCCTTCATCAACAAGAGCATCGACCGGCTGCGCGAAGCGGTTATCCGCGGCGATCCCAGCGAGGCCGAGCGCATCGCGCATCACCTGGTCAAGATCCCGAGCAGCGGCGCGCGTTTCGACCTCATTCCCGCAAAGCGCGGTAGCGAACGGCTCGGCGAGGCAGCGCCGGTGACGACATGAACAAGCCGGTCGTGCCCGAGCATCCCGTCGCCGCCCTGCGCCCTCGCCCGAGTCATTGGCCAAGGCACGAGCAGGACGAGATCGACGCGGCGTGCGCGGTCCTCGCATCTGGCAAGGTCAACGGTCTTGTCCACGGCGAACAGACGACTGCCTTCGCCAGCGAGTTCGCCGAATACATCGGCATGCCGCACGGCTTCTGCGTCGCCAACGGCACGGTCGCGCTCGAAGTAGCCTTGCGCGCGCTCGGCATCGGTCCGGGCGACGAGGTCATCGTCCCCGCACGCAGCTTCTTTGCAACGGCCAGTGCAGTGTTGGCGGTTGGCGCGTCGCCCGCCTTTGCCGACGTGCTGTCAGATACGCACAATATTGACCCCGCCTCGATCGAGCGGCTCATCGGTCCGCAGACCAAGGCGATCATCTGCGTGCATCTCGGCGGTCTTCCGGCCGAGATGCCGCGCATTTGCGAAATCGCCGACGAGCGCGGGCTCTTCGTGATCGAGGATTGTGCGCAGGCCCATGGCGCTGCGATCGATGGCCGAAAGGCAGGCGCATGGGGCGACGCTGCGGCGTTCTCTTTCTGCACCGACAAGATCATGTCGACTGGGGGCGAAGGGGGGCTTTGCCTGTTCCGCGACAGCGAGGCCTGCGAACGCGGATGGTCTTACAAGGACCACGGAAAAAGCCGCGCCAAGATGCAGGACGGCCAAGGCATTCCCGGACAGTTCCGCTATGTCTGCACGCAGCCGGGCACCAATTTCCGCATGACCGAAATGCAAGCCGCCATCGGCCGGCGCCAGTTGCATAACCTGCCCGGCTGGCTCGACCGACGACGCTCGAATGCCGCGATCCTCGAAGAGGCCCTGCGCCCCGATCCACGCATCAGGCTCCAGCGGCGGGAACAGGGTTATGAGCACGCCTGGTACAAGTTCAATTTCACCCTCGCCGATCCTCTGCACGAGCCGGTCGAGGACCTGCGCGCGCAGTTGATCGCGAAGCTGCTGGCCAGCGGCGTTGCCATCGGGACGGGTACCTGTCCCGACATGAGCAGCGAGCGCGCTTTCGACGGGATGGGCGTCAAGCGCGACGGCCATCTGGAGGTCGCACGCGACCTCGGGCGCAGATCACTCATGTTGCAGGTCGACCACACGCTCCTGTGCGACGATATGCGGGCGACCGCTACAGCCCTGCTGCTGGCGCTCGACGAGCTCTCGGCATGAGCGCAAGCCGCCGCCTTCCCGACTTCGTGATCATCGGCGCAGCCAAGGCCGCGACGACATGGATCCAGATGCGCCTGCAGGAGAACCCGTCGATCTTCATGCCCGATCCCGAGCCGCACTTCTTCTCGCGGGAGTACGACAAGGGCGAGGACTATTATCGTTCGTGGTTCGAGGACGCTCCCGGCTGGGCCGCGCTGGTAGGCGAAAAATCGGCCGATTACCTATCGGATCCGGCAACTCCCGCGCGGCTCGCAGCGATGATGCCTCAAGCGAAGCTGGTCGCGCAGCTCCGAAATCCCGTCGACCGGGCCTATTCGGACTACAAGATGCTCTACCGCCGCGGGCTGGTGAGCGATCGTCCCGAAGACTACCTATCCTCGCCCGACAACCCCGAGCCGCGCTTCCTGCTGGACGGCCTTTACGGGCGGCACCTCTCAACCTGGCTGCGCCACTTCGACCGCGAGCAATTGCTGGTCTTCCCGTTCGAGGATGTGAAGGCCGATCCGGCCGGCGTGATCGAGCGGGTCTCGGCCCACATCGATGCGCCGATTGCCCCCGATACCGACCGTGAAACGGTGAGCCGGCGTGAAAACAACAGCCGCGAAAAACTGCTTCCCTTGCCCCTTCGCCAGATGCTCGCCCCATTCAAGGAGACGGTGCGGCCATTGCGCGGAAAGCCCTGGTTCGAGGGCGCGCGCGCGCTCCTCGCACGCGAGGTGAAATACCCTGCGCTGGAACCTGCCCTGAGGCGCAGGATGGAAGAATTCTACCGCGATGACATTGCACTGACCGAAGAGATCACAGGACTCGACCTCGCGCACTGGAAAGTGCCTGCAGCATCGGTTGCCGCCTGACCGTGGCGTAGCGCTCAACCGCACCTAACCCGAAAGGATTAGGGCCAATAACCGCTTTATGATCATCGCCTTAATGGTCGACCCGCAAGCGGCGCGCTTGGGCTAGGGTAACATTGGAAACACTTCCATCGGTCGCGATGATTATGGAGATAAACATGTCCCAAATGCTCCGGAAAACAGGCCTTCTGATCCTGGCGCTGCTTGGCAGTCTTTCGCTGGCGAGTTGCGGCGGTGCCGGTTCGCTCGCGTCGATCCCCGCTCCGCCGGGCGGCGAGTATCGGGTCAATACCGGTGACAGCCTGCAGATCGCGGTCCAGGACCTCGATGCTGCGGACGGGGAATACACCGTCGACGACAGCGGCACGATCTCGCTGCCCATGATCAAGGAAATCGAGGTCCGCGGCCTGACATTCCGCGAGATCGGGACCAAGATCGAGGACCAGTATCGCTCTTCCGGCATTCTGAATGCGCCAGTGGTCAACGTGCAACCCGCTGCCTTGCGTCCCTATTACGTGCTTGGCGAAGTGAACCGTCCAGGCGAGTTCGAATACCGCCAGGGCATGACTGTCCTTGCCGCAATCTCCGCCGCCGGTGGCTATACCTACCGCGCGGACACAAAGGCTGTCGAAGTCACGCGCACGATCGAGGGCCGCGAGGTCGTCGGGCGCGCGGACGAGACGACGGTCGTCCAGCCGGGCGACCGTATCCGCGTCTTCGAGCGCTGGTTCTGACATGACGCGCGGGGGCAAATACCTGTCGCTTTCGGCTAGTGCGCTGGCGCTGCTGCACACGCCTCTTGCGGCGCAATCCATTCCGGAAACCGCGCCGGCCATCGAGCGCGACGATCCCGAGTTCGAAATCGATCCCACCCGGATCGGTCCGTTCGATGTAACTGTCGGTGTCGAGCTATCCTCCCACTACGACAGCAATCTCTATGCGCTGCCGGACAACGAAATTGACGATGTCGTGTTCGAACTGGCGCCCCAGATGCGCGCCGTGCACAGTTCCGGTCCGGTCGAGATTGCCTTCGGGACCCGCACGGTAGTCCGCCGTCATGCCGACCAGACCTCGGAAGACAGCGAAGCGGTGCGCTTTTCGGGGGATTTCACCTGGTCACCCCATGAAGAGGAAAGCCTGAGCCTCGGCGCAGCTTTCGAACGCGCGATCGAGGATCGCGGCGATCCCGAAGCGCGCGATATTCTGGCGCCGGGCCCGCGCGAGCTCGACATCTGGTCCGGAGCGGCTCAGTACCGCCGGGCACGTGGCAGGATCCTGCTCGATATCAGGGCACAGGCCGCGAAGTACGATGCCCTCTCGTCCCTCGACGACAATCGCGATTTCAGTGCCTATTCGGGTAGCGCTACTGTCGGCATGCGGGTCGGCGGATCGATGTTCCTCACTGCGACCGGCTTCGCCAATCGCCGCGATTTCCGCCTCGAGACCGATATGCTGGGACAGGAGCGCAACGCGACGACCTGGGGCGGCCGTGTCGGCTTCGATTTGGCCCCGGGCGGCCTCGTGGAAGGTTCATTGTCCGCCGGTGTTTTCCGCTACGAACCCGACGAGCCGACCTTCGAGGATCGCACGGGCTTTTCGCTGGCGGGCAATCTCATCTACCGCCCGCGACGGCGGACTGCCCTCATTCTGGACGCGTCGAGCGGCGATGTCGCGACCTTCCGGACCGGAGCGACCGGACGAACCGACCTGACCGGCAGGATCACCTGGCAACAGGAAATCCGTCACAACCTGCGTTCCAGTTTCAGTGCGGGCTATCGTCGTAGCCGCTTTCGCGGGACGGACGTGACCGAGAAAACCTTCGTGGGCCGGGGCGAGCTCGAATTCCTGTTCAGCCGCCACCTCTCACTGGTCGCCGAGGCAAGCTACGGCGATCGCACGAGTGATCTGGATTTCGATGAATTCGACAGGTTCCGCGGAGGCCTGAGCGTGCGCCTGCGCTACTGAACCAGTTCGTGGTAGATCGCCTCGATGGCAGCTACATGCCTCTCTCGTGAGAACCTGTCCTTCGCGCTCACCCGTGCCCGCTCGGTTATATCACTGCGACGCAGATCGTCGGCCAGGAGTTCGTGAGCAGTCCTGGCCATGGCCAAGCAGTCGCCGGGTGGGACAAATATCCCGCAATCCCCTCGCAGGGCTTCCGGATTTCCACCTGAATGCGTCGCGACCACGGGCGTCCCGACCAGCATCGCCTCGACGAGTGTACGTCCAAGCGGCTCCTCGATCGCGGGCACTAGCAACAGATCGCAACCTCCGAGCCATTCGTGCCCCGGTGTGCGATAGCCCATCAGGATTGCGGTGCCTTCCGATGCCTTGACCCGTTCCTCCACGGCTCGTCCGAGTTCGGGCTCGACGGCCTCGCCGAACAGCAGGCCGACGACCGGCCGGTCCTCGAGTTCGGCCAGCAACTCGACCGTTTCGATGAATTCAAGCGGCTTCTTCCGGTCGATGAAGGTGCCGAAATAGCCGCAGATCACCGTGTCCTCGGCAAGGTCGAGTTCCGAGAGTATCCTCTTTCGCGCCTCCACCCTGTCGACCGTGATGGACACATCGAAGGGGCTATGGACCACACGGGCCGAACGCGCCGACCCGCGCTTGGTCCGCGGAAGCGCGAAGGAAGACACGGTCACGATCCGGTCTGCAAGCAAGGGAGCCACGAAGCGAAGCCCTCGGGCGGTCGGATTGCCGCGGTGATGCCATAGCAACTTGGCTCCTGCGATCTTGGCCGGAAGTGCCCAGGACGCGTGGCTTCGACCGTCGTTGGTATGCACGATATCGACCCCGTGTTCCTTGAGGAATCGCGCGCGCTTCATGACGGAAGGGAGGGTCCTGAAGAATTCGGAAACTCCGAAGGGTACCCCGGCTTCGAAGGGTCGGTCGGGAGGTGATGGATCGGGAATTTGCTCGTAGGCGGCATAGTGTTCGGCCAGCCTGCCGTCCGGCGCCTCGGGCACGATGATGATCCGGACCTCGTCTCGATCAAGCCCGTCGAGCAGTCCGCGCAGCGAGACATGGCTGCCACCCATCACATCGCCCGCGAACGGGTAGCACACGGTCAATGGCCTATGTGGTGGCCCATCGGCCATGTCGGCGGGTTCGATGGGGTGCCGCGAGGCATTCATCGTGCCAGCTCCGCATCGCGGTGGGCAAGAAACGCCGACAGGTTCGAGATACCGTCGCCATCGGCGTCGCCCCAAGGGTCCGACACTCCCGTGTCGGCGCCATGTGCCAACTCCCAGACATCGTCCATCCCGTCGAGATCTTCGTCCGGATAAGGCCTTTCGCCGCGTCCCTGCGCGAGCATCTTGGGCCATCTCCCGATCCTGCCACCGCGTGCGTGAACTTCACCGACGACTTGCCGGTCGATGGGGTCGCGCGGCATGGCACCTGCATTCGCAAGAACGTCCAGCATCGCCTCATGGGAGGAGCGCGGCTCCGTGGTCAGCGGACAGGGCGGATCGCCGACCAGCCTTTCGCGCGTGGCCGGCGCGACCTGTGTGAACTCGCCGAGAAACGCATTGTCGTGGAGGAAGACGCTTGCCGGCCCCGTAGAGGCAATGCGCTCGTTCGCGATGCCGATGGTCGCGCGCCGCGTATCGGGTCCCGCAACGAAGCTGTTGCCGATCAGCGAGACCGGGGTGCCGCCCGCCCCTTCCCACACCTCGGCGAATTCCGACTGGGCATTGTAGAACACGTTGTTGAGCACTTCGATGCAGGAACCGGGCGGGAAGTTCACGTCGGGATTCCGGTCACCGTTGTGGGCGCAAAGGTTCGAGATGAAGCTGAAGTTCTGGGGGCCGACCGGGTCGCTGCCGAGCAGCGCGCATTTGTCATGCCTCGGAACGCCATAGGAAAAGATCGAATTGGTGATGGAAACTGCGTCGTTGTCGGCGAAACCGTTGATGTTCTCGTCGCGCGCACCGCTGACGCTCACATGGTCGATCATAACCCGCCGGGAGTTCTCGATGGTGATTCCGTCTTCGGCTTCGCGCGCACCGCCCGGCCGGTCGAGCCGCACGCGTATGTTGCGCACGACGACGTCATGGGTGCCCTTGATGACGAGCGGTGTGCGCCCGTGCGGAGCGCCCGAGTGAGCCAGGGTAATTCCGTCGCCAGGTGCGGTCTGTCCGGCAATGGTGAGATAGGGCGACGATATGATCGGAGGCCTGCCGGTGAACCGGATCACGCCTTCCACACGGAACACGCAAACGCGCGGCATATCCGCTGTTACACAGGCCCGGTAGGAACCCGGACCGTCGTCGGCCAGCGTAGTCACCTGGATGATCTCGCCTTCCGCCCCTCCTTTCGAGATTGCCCCGAAACCAAGCGCGCCCGGAAAAGCGTTCGCCGAAGTCTCCACGACCGGCAGGGTGCCTTCGAATGTGAACTGCCCCTCGGCATCTCCCGCAGGACCGTTCGAACACGCATGAAGCATCGCGAAACACAGGAAGGTGCTCACTGTAAGCGGCGCGGCCCTCCGCGCAGGCTTTTGCTTCACTAACGTCGTGATCGCGTGTCCTCCTCCATCTCGTCTAACTTGCGGAGGGGACGGAAGATAAGCGGCGCTCTGGCGGCCCGACAGCTATCAATTCGAGTTACGCTGTCGATGGCAAAAGTGCCGGAGACTACTGCCAAAGATTCGCGCGCGATCCCGACTTGCTTTTGCCTTGCGTGCAGGCAGGCGACATCATCGGGACATGGAGTCTCACAGCGCAGACTTGCCCGCCGCCTCTCGATTGGCGGAAAATCGGCATGCGACCAGCATCGCGCCGATCACTGTCGCGCCGCTATTCGGCCAGATTACCATCATCGCCTGCTTCTTCCTTTCGTGGAACCTGCTGCGCGTACCTTCGACGAATATCACCTTCTCGGCGGCCGCGATCTTCCTTGTGGCGTTCCTCTTGCTCTTCTCAACCCGTCTGAGAATGGCCGTATTCGGGCGCTTCACTGCATTCTGGCTGCTGGGCGTAGCTATGCTGATCGGGGGACTTCTCATCGGGTCCGTGCTCAATGGGGCGACGACCCGATGGCTCATCGTCGGTGGGCAGTACTTCTTCGCGCTGGCAATGCTGGCCGCGGTTTTCGCCAGCCTGAGCGAATGGACCCTGCATCGAGCGGCGCTGGCGTTCGTTTTCGGTGTGGCGCTGTCGCAGCTGATCGGCGTGATTGCGATCCAGTTTTACACCTATGAGGACCTCACGCCGATCGTCGGACGGACCTTCCTGATGGGCAACGGCCGCCTCGGGGCGATGACCGGGGAACCCAACTCCAATGGCGCCCAATGCGCCTTCGCGCTTGTCCTTCTGGTTCATGCAGCGCTTGGACATCGCATCTCGGGCTGGCTCGCTTTTCTCACCGGGGGCGTGATTGTTGCGGGAATGGTCGCCAGCGCCAGCGTGACTTCCTTTATCGCCTGCGTGCTTGGCCTTGGCATCCTGCTCGTTTTCACGAGCTTCGGAGTAATGGCCAAAATCATCGTGCCGACTGCGCTGCTGGCAATTGCCTATGTCGGCATGGGCGGTCCCGTACCCGAGATTTTCCTGAGCCGCGTGGCCGAAGCCCTGGTATCGTTCGATCCGACACAGGCCGGTACGTTCACCGGGCGAGTTGCGCTTATGGATGAAGCCTGGCGCATGGCAGACGACAATATCTTCTTCGGCCTCGGCGTCGACCGTTTCCGCGAGGTCAGCGTGTTCGGCGCACCTGTTCACAACCTCTACCTGCTGCTGCTAAACGAGGGCGGCATCCTGTCGCTGCTCGGGCTGATCACGCTGATCATCTGCCTGTTCGCAGCAGCCTTCGACATCCAGCGCCGCAATCGCCTGAACGGTGCCATGTGCCTCGCCATGGCGTCGATCTTCTTCACCTACGCCGCCTCCATGCCGCACATGTACGACCGCATCTGGGCGGGCCCCGTGCTCCTCGCCTTCGCCATCGGGATGGCTCCTGTCGCCTCCTGGCTCCAGACCTATGCCGGACCGCCCAGCTATGCGCCGCCACGCGGGGGCAACGCCGGGGCGGTCGCATGAGCCGGACTCACGACCTGCGTGGCGCCGTGGATGGCGGTTCGGGCACGAATGCCAGCGCCCATTCGCTCGGCGAACTGGTGAGAAGCCGCATCGCGAGCATCGCCCATCTGCTGACCGGCAATTTCGGTGTCGCCATTCTCATGTTCGCCAGTATTTCGCTTGCGGCACGGGCGCTTGGTGCGGCCGAATTCGGGGCCTTGGCGCTGATCCTTGCTGTCGGTCGAGTGAGCGAGCGACTTGTCCGCTTCGAATCGTGGCAGCCCCTGATCCGATATGTCGCGCAGGAGGAGAATTCCGGCGACGCTCAAAGCCTTTCACGACTTTATGCATTCGGACTGCTCCTCGACATATGCAGCGCGCTGCTGGCAGCGGTCCTCGCCATCTCGGCAGGCCTGTTCCTCGGTCAATTCTTCGGTCTCGAAGCCGACCAGCTGCACCTCGTGGCAATCTATGCATGCGCCATCGCACTGAACATCCGGGGCATGCCGAGTGCGGCTCTCAGGATGTCCGGAAGGTTTCGCACGCTCGCCTATATCCAGGGCTTTTCGGGCCTGCTTCGCCTCTTGGGCACGCTCGTACTGCTCGCTCGTGGGGACGGCCTCGCCAGCTTTGTGCTGCTCTGGACTGCCGCGCAGATCTTCGACGCGATGCTGTTCAATCTGGCCGGCTTCAGGGCGCTGCGCGACCAAGGGGTTCCCAATCCGCTGCGGGCAAGCTGGCGCGGCCTGAGGCAGCGCTATCCCGGCTTCCTCAAGTTCGCGTTCTCGACAAACCTTTCTTCCATGCTTCGAACACTGACGCACGAGGTCGATACCCTGCTCGTCGGCGCATTGGTCGGACCTACCGGGGCCGGCCTCTACTACCTCGCCAGGCGCATTGCGAAGGTGGCGCAGCAGGCTGGCGACCTGGTGCAGACCGTTGTCTATCCGGACATGGCCCGCGTCTGGACGGGAGTGGCGTGGCGCAACATGAGCAAGATCGTAACGTCGGTGCAGCTTGTGCTCGCAGCTCTCGCCCTCGCCGCGATCTTTATCATCTTCCTCACCGGAGAGCCGCTGCTGGTCTTCGCGCTCGGCAACGATTTTGCGGATCTTTTCCCGCTGCTCCTCGCCCAACTCGTGGCGGTCGGCCTCATCCTTCACGCCGCACCGTCGCGTTCGGCGCTGCTGGCCATGAACAGGCCTGGCCTGGTGCTGGTGGTTGCTGCGGCCGCAACGGCCCTATTCTTCGCAGTCGCATTGCTGGCAATCCCGCAGCTCGGACCGCTGGGTGCAAACTTTGCGCACATCGCCTTCGGCCTGTTCACCGCCGTCTGCCTCGACATCGCCATGTGGCGCGGGATCGGGGCTCGTGGCGCGAGTGAGAAGCCATGAACGTCGCGGGTCTTGAAGCCCGGATCGCGGAGAAGCCGCTGACCGAGGAGGCTACGGTACCGTCGCAGACGGTCTGGTCGGTGATTACCAGCCTGACATCGGGCGGGGCCGAAATGCTCGTGGTCAATCTGAACCGCGAATTCGTGAAGGCGGGTTGGCGTCACCATGTCATCGCACTGTGTGACGCAACCGAGCTGGGCAATTCCGAGACCACCGAGGCAGCCTTGCGCCAGCGTATCGAAGATACGGGCGGACAGTTCACATCATTGAAGCTGCCCAAGTCGCGGAACCCCCTCTCGGCCGCTTCGCCGCTGCGTCGCCTGCTGAGAGGAGAGGCGCCGGATGTCGTGCACCTGCATACGGCACGCGCGGTTCCGATGCTGGCCCTGTCGCGCTATCGCGGGCCGACCTGCCTGACACATCACAACAGCCGGCTTTCCTTCCCGCGGCACATATTCCCTGCCCTTGATGCATATGTCGACGAGTACGTGGCGATCTCGCCCGAGACGGAGGATATCTACGCTCGCCTCAGCAAGCGGCCGGTCACCACGATACCCAATGGCCCCGGCGAGGATTTCGCCGCCTCCGAACCGCGCAAGTCGGTAGGAACACCGGCCCGGATCCTCAGCGTGGGAGCCATTTCGGAGCAGAAGAACTATCCTCTCCTCCTCGACGTCGCTCGCCGTCTGGCGGCCCGACTGGGCAATAGCGAGCCGCCGCAGTTCGCCATTGCGGGAAGCGGGAGGCCGCTTGAACAGTTCCGCGCAGAAGCCGAACGGCTGCCGGACAAGGACATGGTTCGCTTTCTCGGCGAGCGAGGAGATGTGCCGGACCTGCTCGACGAGACCGACATCTTCCTCAACACCTCGCTCTACGAGGGTCAGTCTGTTGCGATCCTCGAGGCCATGGCAAAGGGGCTGCCAGTGGTCGCCACCGACGTTCCCGGCAACCGGGACCTGATCGCTCACGGTAAGAACGGCCTTCTCTGTCCGGTCGACAATCCCGACGCGATTGCCGAAAGCATCCTGACCCTGGTGAGAAATTCCGAAATCTATAGCCGGCTATCGGCAGGTGCCCTTGCCACCGGAAAGCGTTTTTCGATCGGGAATACTGCGGCGCGCCACATCGATCTCTATCGGCGGCTAATCAGCGCAAGCTAGCCGACTACCCGAATGGGCTAAGCCCCTTTACCCTGCCTTCCACACCTCTGCCCGATAGGCGCGCTCTGCGGCCGGGTGCATAATCCAATCGCCATGCAGAACGCCCTCGCACCAACATACGCTAGCCAGGTACCGGCCGGTCCTGCCCAGCTTTCGGCCCACCCGCTCTCGCAGGACATCGTCAGACCGATCTCCTTGCGCGACCTGCTGCGGATTGCGGAGCGCTACCGCAAGATGATCATCGCCATCGTCGCGACGATCACACTGGGAGTGCTCTTCCAGCAGTTGATCTCTCCCACGATCTATCAAGCCACGAGCCACGCGCAGGTCGAGCTGATCGACGAGGTCGGGACGAACCAGGCCGACATCAGTTCGCGCAACGCACAGCGTGTCGCGAACGCCGTACGCCTGCACCGATCCCGTGCATCCGCCTCACGCCTGATCGACGATCTCGCGCTGCTGAGGAATTCCGATTTCGCCCGTGAACTGGGTGGGTTCGATCTTCCCGAACAGGAATTGCGCCAGGCGGCGATCAACAAGGTCATCGACATGGTGTCGGTCACCTCGGAGCCGAATTCGGACCTGCTGCAGATCACCGTCAGCTCGCGCTCGCCCGAGCTCGCAGCCGAGATCGCCAACCAGCTGCCCGTTTCGGTCGGCACCGTCCGCAACGAGACCAGTGAGCGCCGGCGCGAGGAACTCCTCGCTTCGCTCGAGGAAGAAATGGAAACCCGCGGAGAAACCGCCAGGGAGGCAGCACAGAGGGTGGCCGATTTCCGGGCCGAGAACCGCATGCTCGTTGGTGCAGGCGGTGCTGAAGACATGGCGCAGGTGAACCGTATTGCCGCCCAGGCAGCCTCGGCCAGCGCAATGCGCGCGGGATCTGCAGCGCGCAGCGGCGGCGTGGCTTCGGCAAGCACCATGTCGAGCTCGGCCAATGCAACTTCGGCCGCAGTGCAGACGCTCGAACGCCAGCGCGCGGAGCTCGTCTCCGAACAATCGAAACTTGCGACCAGTTTCGGTCCCAACCACCCCGACATGGTGCGCGTGTCGTCCCAGCTAGCAACCGTGGACCAGAACCTCGCGACCGAGCGCGCCCGCGCACAGTCCGCGGCTGACGAAGTGAATGCCGCGAATGCCGCCCGCATGCGTCAACTGGCGCAGAGCGAGGCCTCGCGCGACGCGGCAACCGCTGCCCGCCTCGCGGGTATCGCCTCGCAACTCGAAGGCGCGGCATACCGCAATGTCGAGAACTCGGTCGCGCTCGAACAGCTCGTGCGCGAATCCACGCTCGCCGACCAAGCCTACAGCGCGATCGCGGACCGCGTAGAGCAAATCCGCTCGCAGATGCAGCTCGAAGGCGTGTCGACCACCATCGTTTCATCGGCAGTGCCAGACTACGATGCCGTTGCACCGGCACCGCTCAAGATGACGCTGTTCGCGCTCATCGGTTCGATCGTGATCGCATTCCTCGCCGCATTCGTTCGCGAATTCCTCGACGACCGCCTCAGGACGGCGAAAGAAGTCCGGCGCAACTTCGCGCTTCCGACTTTCGGCATGTTGCCGGCGCTGCCCGACGGTTCGCTCGCAGACGATCCGAACGAGAGCCCCGTTATCGAGGACCCCCAGTCGCTGTTCGCGGAGGTTGCCCGCTCGGCCTATACCGATGTGCGCATGCTGCGCGAGCGCAATGGCTCGCAGGTCGTGCTCGTCACCTCGCCGCTGCCGGGCGATGGCAAGTCGACTGTCTCGCTGACACTTGCCGCGGCAAGCGTTGCTGCGGGCGACAGGGCCGTGGTTCTCGATCTCGACCTTCGCAAGCGAGGGATCCTGCAGAAACTGCAGAACAATGCCGAGGCACCCGACCTGCTCGATATCTTCACGGGGCAGGTGGATCTCGATTCTGCCTTCCCTATCGGCATCGAGAGTTTCGACGAGGACCACGCCTCCTTCGTCGAAGACATCGAGCCCGGGCACATCACTTTGCTCAGCACGCGGCGTCCGGTCGATGATCCGGCAGCGCTGTTGTCATCGCGACGCCTCACGCAGCTGATCGACGAGCTTCGCGAGCGCTTCGATTTCATCGTCATCAACGCACCTGCCACCCTGGCGGTGCGCGACGCACGCGCGATGGGCCAGTTTGCAGACCACACGCTGATGGTCTCGCGCTGGGGCCGGACGACCAGCGAGCAGATGAATGCCGCGCTCGAGCTTCTCGGCCAGTCGGTCAACGCCGTGATCTTCGACCATGTCGATTACGCCGAGCACGCAAGGCGCCGCTATGGGGACTCGGTGCAATTCTATGTCGACTCCTCGGATTATTACTCCGATGATTTCGAGCAACCGCAGTCGTTCACCCGCTTTAAGCGTTTCCTGAACCAGCTGCGTGGTGGACTTCGTCCGAGCGTCGAAGCCGGTTAGTTCCGGTGCTCGCCGAGGTCCCCAGCCGGTTTGCTGCGGCGGTCATGCTACTCCTGTTGGCGCCCGTTGCAGCATTATTGGCACTGGTCTCGCTCATCTCGATGGGCGGGCCAGTGCTTTTCCGGCAAGAGCGCTCGGGCTTGCACGGACAGCCCTTCACCATGGTCAAGTTCCGCTCGATGAACGATGCCCGCGACGCGGAAGGTCGATTGCTTCCCGACGGACAGCGCGTGACGGCCTGGGGACGCTTCCTGCGCCGTTCGCGGCTCGACGAACTGCCCGGCCTTTGGTCCATCGTGCGCGGCGACATGGCGTTCGTTGGCCCCCGCCCGTTGCTTCCCGGTACCATAGCGTCGCTCGGAGAACGCGGTCGCCAGCGAGGACAGGTGCGGCCGGGGCTAACCGGCTGGGCGCAGGTCAACGGCAATACGTTGCTCAGTCTCGACGAGAAGGTGGCGCTGGACCTCGACTATGTTCGCAATGCCTCGCTCGGCCTCGACTGCAGGATCATCCTGCGCACCATTGCCGTCATGATCGCGGGCGAGAAGCGCACCGGCGAAGCGGCAATGATCGATCCGCCTTCGCGGCGGCTTCGCTAGGCATCAGGCAGGTTTCAGCTCCTTCAGCGAGGTGAGCGAGAGCCGCGCCGCGTGATCCGGCGTCGGCGGGGAACTGTTGTGGACACGTCCCGGCCGCACGACCTGGATCGTGAGCCAGCCCATTTCATTCGGCGCAAGAAAGTCCTTCGAGGCATTGTCCGCAATGTAGACGAGCTCTTCCGGCGCGTGACCGCTGCGTTCGGCGACTTCGCGGAAGGCTCGCGGATGCGGTTTCCCGAAGTCCCCCTCCCACTGGCCTGTCAGGATAATGTGGTCGATCCGGCTGTCGAGACCGAGCGCGCGAACCTTCGCCGCCTGCATGGCCTCGGGCCCGTCGCTGATCAGCGCGGTGCGTTTTGCGGAGAATCGCTCGAGGAAAGCGGGCACGTCGTCGCAGAGGGCAATGTCCGGCTCGTGCCCGCGATAAGTGCGAACCATCGCGGGAATGTCCCGCTCATCGCCCTCGATCCCGAAGTAATCGAGCGCGCGGTCGAAGATGTCGCCCCTGTGCCCGATGGCGAGCAGTTCGAAGCAAACGGTTGCGAACTGCTCCGGATCGACGAGCCGGGAAAGCGAACGGCCCACTGCCGCATATCCGCTGCGCGCGAAATCGCGCTCGAGATAGAGCGTGTCGTCGAGATCGAGGACGATGGTCTTGGCGGTGAGCTCGATCACACGAAGATCGCCGCATCGTAGCGCAGCATGGTCGCGCCCTCGCGCCAGTCGTCCGATGCGCATTCGGCATTGCCGCTGGCGAGCGCGAGGATGCTCTCGGCAAACCTTCCCCCCGCGTGATCGGCAAGCGGATAGCCGCCCCCGAAGCGCGCGTTGATCTCGAACACCCGCAGCCCGCGCGCTGCGTCGCCGATCAGCTGGAAGCAGGCAATTCCGCGCAGGCCGGGTAGCGCATCGACGATCGCCTGCGCGATGGCGTGAATGTCGGCCCTCCTGACAGTGCGCCCCTTTTCGACCTCACCTGCCCGCACGGACAGCCGGACATGGGGGATCACCGACTGCAGCCTTCCCTCGGCATCGACATAGATGTTGACTGTGTATTCGTCGCCGGAGAGCAGCTCCTGGAGGATCATCGGCTCGTCATAGCTATCGCGAATATCCGCGGAGGTTTCGACCACGCCGATGCCGCGGCTGGCGCTTCCGCCCGAGGGCTTGATGAAGGACGGCCAGTTCCAATCAGAGGGCAGCGCTTCCCCCGTAGAGAGTTCGATCGTGCGGGGTACCGGCACGCCGGCATCTCCCAGCGTCGAAGCGGTCAGTGCCTTGTCGCGCACGATCCCGATCGTCGGGGCGGAGCTCACATGGACGAAGGTTCCTATCTCGGCGAAACGCTCACGCGCTTCTGCAAGCGGTGTCAGTTCGGGATCGATCGTCGGGACAAGCAGCTTGATCCCGTTCTCGCGGCAGTAGTCGAGCAAGGTAGGGATATAGCTCTCGTCGGTGCAGCGCGGGACGGCAAATCGCCGGTCGGCGTCCCTGCAAGCGGCGCTGAGTTCGGGATCGAGATCACAGGCATGAACCTCCAGCGCGAGACCGAGCCGCTCGGCAGCATCGCGGAAACAGCGGGTCAGCTCGACGCGCCGCCCGGCAGAAGTGAAGAGAATCGGGAATGCGTGTTTGCTCATCCCTTTGCCAGAGCCCCCTCCGCGCCGATTGCCGGAATGCCGGCACTCTCGTGGCTGCTTGCGAGCCGGTCGACCAGGCCGTCCCACAGGGGCAGAATTGCCGAAGGCGCATAAGAGCGGGCCTGCTTGCGCACAGCCTCGCCAAGACGGGTGCGCAGATCCTCGTGCGTGATGAGGCGTTCCATGGCGCCTGCAAGCTGTCCGACCTGCTCGGGGGGCACGAGGAGGCCGTTCACGTCGTTATGCAGCATCTCTTCTGGACCGAAGTCGCAGGACGTCGAAATTATCGGCAGTCCCGCCGCCATCGCCTCGCCGAGGACATTCGGAAAGCCTTCGTAACGTGAAGAGAGCACGAAGATGCCGGTCGAGGTGATCCAGCTTCCGGGCTCCTCGCTCGTGCCTCGCAGCGTTGCCCTTCCCGTAAGTCCCTTGCGTTCGATCAGCGCCTCGAGCGCGTCCCGCTCAGCGCCGTCGCCCCAGATGTCGAGCTGCCAGTCATCATGCCTCGCCGCGACGAGCGCGAAGGCCGAAACGAGCACATCGAAACCCTTCTGCCGGTCGAGACGACCGACCGCCGTTATCCGCTTGGAGCCAGTTTCGGGCGCAAATCCGGGCGCGGCCACCGGATTGTGGATCACCACCATCCGGTCACGCAAAGTGACGGGGAAACAGCGTTTTACGGCATGGGTCTGACAAACGATGGCATCACTGCGTTTGTAGGCATGGCGCAGCAGCCGGTTCCACAGCGGATGGGTCTTCTGCCGTTCCGGATTGTTCCGCTCGCACGCAGCCCAGGCGTGATCCATCCCCAGCCCCGCCAGGGCGGCAACGAGGTTGTTCTTGGTCAGGAAGGACAGGAGCACATCGGGCTGCAGCTCCTGCAGAACCTTGCGCAGGCGCCAGGCCTTGCGGAGGACCGAACGCACACCGCCTCCCGGGCAATCCAGCCGGACGAGATCGATACCCTCAGGAAGCGGGTGGTAGACCGGGTCATCGGGCGCATCGAAGGCGATGACCGTGACCTCGCGCCCCGAAGAGGCCCAATGCGCACACAGCTGGGCGATCACCCGCTCTGCTCCACCCGCTCCCAGAGCGGTAATGAGTATGGCGACATGACGGGCCACGAAACTGGTCTTCGATCTCCTGAATCCGGGAATCTGAAATTAGCACAGGGGTGCACTCAAACGAGCGGTGCATCCGGTCTAACCCCTATTGCCAGCGGACACGCCCAGCCTCGCTAGCGATCGTGAAGTTTCGCCGCCCGAAAGGGGTATATCGTCATTCCAGTCGCTTGGATGGGCGGAGGCGGTCAGTCTGCCTCAATGCACACGCCGAGAGACGACGCAGCGCCGACGATGGATGCGGCCTTGCAGGGGCAGCCGTTCTGGCGCGCCTTGGGTGTTGGCGCGCTTGCCATCGCCGTTCTCGGACTGATCGGAAGATTGCTGTCCTACCCCTTGAATCGCGACGAGAATATGTTCGTTTCGGTGGCGCAAATGCTGGGCAGCGGCGATCTCTACCGTGACTTGGGGTACAATCACCTGCCCAACCTGCCCTACCTGCTCGGCGGAATCTTCGCCGTTACGGGGTCCTCCGGATATCTCCTCACGGCGCGGCTCCTTGTGGCCGTGTTCTGGGTGCTGGCGCTGTTCTTCCTTTGGCGCATTTCGCGCAAGGAAGCTGCCGGCCTCCCCGCCTTCCTTGCGGCTGCGTCGGTGCTGGTCGGCAGTACATTGCTGCTCGGCGAGCCGGGAATGCTGGCGACCAACAACCTGATCCCGGTCGCGCTGGTTTTTCCCGCGGTTTTCTTGCTGTTTCGAGGCCTCGATGAGGAACGGCCCTCCGCCGGATACCTTCTCGGTGCAGGCCTCGTCGCCTCGCTGGCGATCGGGTTCAAGGCGAACTACACTTTCCTTGCCGCCTTCTTCGTACTCGCCGTGCTGATTGCGCCCAAGGGGGCAACCGTGGGCCAGAAACTGCTATACGGGCTGCTCCCGCTAGGGATCGGAGGTCTCCTTGGCGGGCTCCCCTCCCTCGTGCACATGCTCGGCGATCCCGATGCATTCTTCGCGCATACGCTGCGCTACTTTACCGAGCTGCAGACCGCCTACTGGGCGGAGAGCGAAGCCCCGAAGACCGTATCGCTCAAAGGGAAGATCCTGCTCGCCCAGAGCATCTGGTTCGCCAATACCAGCCTCATCGCCCTGATGCTCGTGGTCACACAAATGGCTCTCATCGCTTCGACCGACGGTTTGCGTGCCCTCTTCGACTGGAAGGTCACGATCCTCGGACTGGCCGTGATAAGCGGTCTCGTCGTCGCCTTCGTACCGACGCCGTCATTTGCCCAGTATTTCGTTCCGCCCCTGCCCTTCCTTGTCCTGTTGATCCCGGTGCTTGCCGGAAAGCTACCAGGAGGAGCGCGCCAGTTCGCGGGCATCCTCCTCGCGGCTGGTGCGGCGCTAGCGCTGGTCAATGCCGTTCCGCGCCTCGGTGCCGGACTGGCTGCCTTCGCAAGCCCGTCTTCCTGGGGCACGATCGCCGACGGGCGAGCGATTGCTCGTGCCGGTTCGGAGGCGGGCCTCCGGCCGGGAGATCGCGTTGCCGCCTTCACCCCCGTCTGGGCACTCGATGCCGGCTATTCGATCTATCACGAGTTCGCAGCCGGCCAGTTCGTCTACCGCGTCGCCCCTTACATTCCGCCCGAAGATCGCCCTTTCTACCGAACCACTTCGCCGGCCTCGCTCACCAGCTTTCTCGATGCCGATCCCCCGGCAGCTGTCCTAGTGAACCGGGCAGAGCCGATGGAGGCAGACCTCGCCGCCTACGCGCTCTCGCGCGGATACCGTCCGGCAGGCCCTTCCGGCGAAGATCGCTCCTTTGATCTTTACGTCGCTCCGCGCTGACCATTTCGTATGGTGCTAGCCCCTTGGGAGGGGCGCTGGCTAAACCTGCCTAACCCCGATGCCCATTTCGGCAAAACCCGCACTTTCCGTAGAGTCTTCAGGTGGACGGGGCGCTTTTTCGCCCTCCAACCCGATTGAGGCGAAAGGAAGCTCAGATGAAGGTCGTTCTGCTGGCAGGTGGGCTCGGATCCCGACTTGCGGAAGAAACCGTCCGCATCCCGAAGCCCATGGTCGAAGTGGCTGGCCGCCCGATCATGCTTCACGTCATGGATATCTACGACCGCTTCGGCTTCACCGATTTCATCGTCGCCTGCGGCTACAAGGCGATCTCGATCAAGAGCTTCTTCCAGGACCTGCACCTGATGAACAACGACTTCACCGTCGGCATCGGGAATGGCGAGATGGACCTGAAGCCGACTTCGAAGGTCGACTGGAAGGTCTCGGTGGTCGACACCGGCCTGTCCACGATGACCGGCGGCCGCCTCCGCCGCCTGCGCGAATGGATCGGCGACGAGCCCTTCATGGTCACTTACTCGGACGGTGTCGGCAATATCGACATCGGCAAGCTGGTCGAATTCCACAAGGCGCATGGCAAGCTCGCGACGGTCACCGCTGTCCAGCCGCCCGCTCGCTTCGGCAACCTCGAACTCGACGGCGACAAGGTCTCCGAATTCACCGAGAAGGTCCGAAAGCACGAGACCTGGATCAACGGCGGCTTCTTCGTCTTCGAGCCGAAGGTGCTCGACTACATGCTGGGCGACGACGAACCGCTCGAGCAGGCACCCCTGACCAATATCGCGCGCGACGGCGAGCTGATGGCCTTCAAGCACAAGGGCTTCTGGCATCCGATGGATACCGTCCGCGACCGCGATACGCTCAACAAGCTCGGCACCCAGCCCGTGCCGCCATGGCTGGACTTCGAGAATGGCAAGCCGGTCCTTTCGACCGACGCGCCGGTGCAGCTGGTCAATGCCTGACAATCCCCCCGTCCCGATGAAGGCATTGGCCGGCTGCTTCTCCGGCAAGCGCGTGCTCGTGACCGGGCATACGGGCTTCAAGGGTAGCTGGCTCTCGCTATGGCTCGACCGCCTCGGCGCCGAGGTCACGGGTGTTGCACTGGAGCCGCCGCCCGGCCCCTCGATGTTCGAGATGGTCGGCCTGTCGTCCATGGTCGATCACCGGATCGGGGACATCCGCTCGGCAGAGGACTTCGAGCGCGCGACGGCAGAGCTTGATGTCGATCTCGTGATCCACATGGCCGCCCAGTCGCTGGTGCGTCCGTCCTACGAGAACCCGGTCGATACCTTCGCCACGAACGCCACCGGCACTGCGGTCGTTCTCGACCGTGCGCGCCGCATGCCGTCGCTCAAGGGCGTGGTCGTGGTGACCAGCGACAAGTGCTACGAGAACCACGAGTGGGAGTGGCCCTACCGCGAGACCGACCAGCTCGGCGGCGCCGATCCCTACAGCGCCTCGAAGGGCTGCACCGAAATCGTCGCAAGCTCGTTCCGCCGCTCCTATTTCGCCGGGGACGACACGGCGCACATCGCCACGGTTCGTGCCGGCAACGTCATCGGCGGCGGCGACTGGGCAGTCGACCGGCTGATCCCGGACATCATCCGGGCCACTCTTGCTGGCACGGCCGTCACGATCCGCAATCCGGCCAGCGTGCGCCCCTGGCAGCACGTGCTCGAACCGCTTTCGGGCTATCTCGAGATCGGCCGGCGGCTGATGGAAGAAGACGGCGCCGACTTTGCCGAAGCATGGAACTTCGGACCCTCGCCTAGCGCCTTCCAGGAAGTCGAGCCGATCGCACGCAAGCTGCAGGCTGCCTGGGGGCCGGGAGCGGCACAGATCGCCTTCGGCAAACGCCCCGACGAGCCGCACGAAGCGCGTCTTCTCACCCTCGACAGCAGCAAGGCCATGCAGCGCCTCGGCTGGACCCCGCGCCTGACCACGGACGAGGCGATCACGATGACCGCCGAATGGTACCGCGCCGCAGCCGAGGGATCGCTCGACATGCGCGAACTCACCCTCGCCCAGATCGACCGCTTCTGCGGCAATCCGACATCCACGAACCAGCTTGAAGGGAAACGCCCGGTATGCGCGTAAATTACGGACAGACCGTCCACGGCGAAGAGGAAATCGCAGCCGTCGTCGAAGTGCTGCGGACCTCCACGCAGATGGGGCCGAAGGTGCGCGAGATGCAGGAGCGCGTCTCCAAGCTCTTCGCCAAGAAGCACGGGATCATGGTGAATTCGGGTTCCTCGGCCAACTACTTGGCGATGGAGCTGCTCGACCTCGAAGAGGGCAGCGAGGTCATTACGCCTGCACTTACCTTTGCCACCACGGTGGCGCCGATCGTGCGCGGCAGGCTGGTGCCCGCATTCATCGATGCCGCCGTGGGAACCTACAATATCGACGTCGAGAAGATCGAGGAGATGATCACGCCGAAGACCAAGGCGATGATGATCCCCTCGCTGATCGGCAACCTGCCAGACTGGGACCGCATTCGCGAGATTGCTGACCACCACGGCCTCATGGTGATCGAGGACAGCGCGGACACGCTCGGCGCAACGCTGCGCGGTGAAAGCACCGGTACGCGTTCGGAAATTAGCACGACCAGCTTCTACGGTTCGCACGTCATCAATGCGGCGGGCAATGGCGGAATGCTGTGCGTCTCGGACGAGGAGCTCGCCCGCAAGGCCTTGCTGCTGCGTTCCTGGGGGCGGACTTCCTCGCTCTACCAGGACAGCGAGAGCATCGAGAAGCGTTTCAACGTCGATGTCGACGGGATCAGCTACGATGCGAAGTTCCTGTTCGACGAGCTCGGCTTCAACGTCGAGCCTTCGGAAATGGGCGCGGCCTTCGGTCTCGTCCAGCTGGACAAGCTCGAGAACAACATCTCCGCGCGCGAGCACAATTTCGCCCGGCAGATGGAATTCTTCAAGCAATACGAGGAATGGTTCATCCTGCCCGAGCAGATGCCGGATTCGCGCACGGGCTGGCTTTCCTTCCCGCTCACCATCCGCCCCGATGCGCCGTTCGAGCGCCGCGAGTTGCAGATCTGGTTCGAGGAACGCGACATACAGACGCGTCCTGTTTTCACCGGCAACATCCTGCGCCAGCCGGCAATGCAGAACGTCGAAACACGGGTGACCAAGGATGGCTACCCGGTTTCCGATGCCGTGATGCGCGGAGGCATTCTCCTCGCCTGCCACCACGGTCTCGACGAAGCGCAGATCGACTACATGCACGAGACTTTCGAGGGTTTCGCAAAGTCCCGCCTGTCCAACCCAATCAGCGAGGCCGCCAATGCTTGATCCCCGCAATACCGAAGCTCACCGTGAATCGACGATGGAAAAGTGCCGTGCCTGCGGCGCGGATCAGCCCTATCTCTTCCTGAGCTATGGCGAGCATTCTCCCGGCCAGATGCTGATCCGGCCCGAGGACATCGACGCGCCGCAGCCGGCATTCCCGCTCAATGCGCAGGCGTGCCTCGAATGCGGCCTGATCGCGGTCGCAGACCAGATCCCGGAAGGTTTCTTCACGCACTACCTCTACGTTCCGTCGGGCGCGGCGACGATGCACAGCCATTTCGACGAATTCGCAGACGTCATTGCCGCCCGCGCAGGGGACGGGCTGGTTGTCGACATCGGCAGCAATGACGGCCTGCTACTGGCCGCCTGTAACGCGAGGGGCTGCAAGACACTCGGCTTCGACCCGGCCGAGAACATTGCGGAGATTGCCGCCCAGCGCGGCGTCGAAACCCACGTGGATTATTTCCACCCGCAATCCGCCCGCGAAGTGCGCGATTCGCGGGGGAAGGCAAAGGTCATCACGACGACCAATACCTTCAACCACATCGGCGACCTGCACAGCTTCATGGAAGCGGTCTGCATCATGCTTGAGGATGACGGAACCTTCATAATCGAGGTGCCGTGGGCGAAGGAAATGCTCGAGAAGGCCGAATTCGACAACATGTACCACGAGCATGTTTCGGAATTCAGCGTGCTCTCGATGGTGAAACTGGCCGAGCAGTTCGATCTGGAAGTCAGCGACGTCACCTATCTCGACGGCATCCATGGCGGTTCGTTCCGCACCTTCATGACCCGCAAGAGCGCCGGTTTCCCGATCGGCGGGAACGTGGCGAAGATGCTCGAGGAAGAAGCCGCTATCGGCATGCTCGACCAGGCGACCTACGATGCACGCACCGAGGAATTCGACGCGATCGGCACCGAACTGCGCCGGATCATCGACGAACTGAAGGCGCAGGGGAAAAAGATCGCAGGCTACGGCGCATCGGCCCGTGGCAGCACCACGATCACCTACTTCGGCATCGGCGCAGACGATCTGGACGCTCTCTTCGACAAGAACCCGCTGAAGCACGGCCTCTATTCGCCCAACACGCGAATTCCGATCAAGCCGGTGGAAGCGATCGAGGAAGACAAGCCCGACGTGCTCTTCATGCTCGCGTGGAATTTCTTCGACGAGATCTACGCGCAGCAGGAAGCATTCCGCGCGCGTGGCGGCCAATTCCTCGTGCCCTATCCGAAACCCCGGCTGGTTTCCTGACCCGGCCCAGCGGAAGAAGGACTTAAGCGTGGAAGGCAAACGCTGCCTCGTTACCGGAGCTGCAGGGTTCATCGGATCGCATCTTTGTCGCCGGCTGGCGAGCGAGGGTGCCGAGGTTCACGCGCTTGTGCGACCCGGAAGCGGGCCGGAAAGGATCGTCGGCATCGCCGACAGGATCACGATCCACCGCGTCAACATGGTCGACCGGCGCGCGATGGAAGACTGCCTGAAGTCGGTGGAGCCGGATCTTGTGTTCCACCTTGCCACGCCTACACGCGGGCTCGGAGAGCCGACGGCCGAAGCCTCCCGCTCCTCGGTCGACACGATCCTCCTGCCGCTGATCGATCTGGTCGACATCCTCGCCGCGCTGCCACGCCCGCCGATCAATGTCGTGCGGGCGGGCACCATTGCAGAATACGGCCACATCGCCGTGCCCTATCGCGAGCACCAGCACGAAGAGCCGGTCACTCCCTATGGTGCCGCCATGCTGGCAGGGACCAAATACCTCGGGATGCTGGCTAGCCAGCTGCCCTTCCCCATCGTGAGTGCACGCCTTGCGCTGACATACGGGCCCGACCAATCGCGCAATTTCCTGCTTCCTTCACTGTTCGAGGCATGCAGCCGCGGAAATGAAATCGAGATCAGGCGACCCGACGACCGGCGCGACCTCATTCATGTGGAGGACGTGGTCGACGCCATGATCTGCCTGGCCGGGGATCCGCGTCCCGGAGCCAGTCACGTCAATATCTGCACCGGCATCGCTCCCACGATGAGCGAAGTCGCCCTGATGGTTGCCGAAGCCATGGATGCCGATCCTGGGATCGTGAGGCTGGGCAAGACACGGACGGGAGAAGAGGTCAGCCATCTTCTGTCCGATCCCGGAATGGCAGCACAGGTCTACGGATGGCGTCCGAAGATCGGCATCAGGGAAGGCATCGGTATGCTCGCAGACCATTTTTCCGGCTCATTGAAGGCGGAGGTGCGTTCGCGTGGCTAGCTCCGACAAAACCCTCGTTTCCGTTCTCGTTCCGGCCTTCAACGAGGAGGAAAATGTCGAACGGGCCTACAGCTCGATCGTGACGACTTTCGACCGGCTGCCGGACTACGACTACGAGATCATCTTCACCGACAATCACTCGACCGACCGGACCTTCGAACTGCTCGAGGGGATTGCGCGCAAGGATCCCAAGGTGAAGGTCATCCGCTTCTCGCGGAATTTCGGATACCAGCGCTCGCTACTGTGCGGCTACAAGGCGGCCACCGGCGCCTGCTCGATCCAGCTCGACTGCGACCTGCAGGACCCGCCCGCGCTCATTCCGGAAATGCTCAAGCTTTGGCGGATGGACCACCAGGTGGTCTACGGCATCCGCCGCTCGCTTCCCGACGGTTTCGTCGTCCGCCAGCTTAGGCGCGGCTTCTATCACCTGATCTCTAAAGTGAGCGAGGACGACCTTCCGGTGAACGTCGGCGAATACCGCCTGTGCGACCGCCGCATCCTCGACGAACTGCGCAAGGTGAACGACACCACGCCCTATTTGCGCGGCCTGATCAGTTCGATGGGCTTCTCCCAGATCGGTATCGAATACGACCGGGCAGACCGCGTTGCGGGGCAGAGCAAGTTCCCGCTGCGCTCGATGATCTCGCTGGCGGTGGACGGCCTGCTGAACCACTCGCTGCTACCGCTGAGGCTCGCCTCCTATGCGGGCATCATCATCGGCCTGCTGACGATGGTCCTCTCCTTCGTCTACATCGTCGGCCGCGTGCTGTTCGGTCAGGCCTGGCCGGCCGGCTTTGCAACCACCACCATCCTCCTGCTGATGTCGATCTCGATCAACGCGATCTTCATGGGGATCCTCGGTGAATATATTGGGCGGCTCTTCATCCAGTCGCGCACCGACGCCGACCCGATCATCGAGGCAAAGCTCAATTTCGACGAGCCGCGACAGCATCCTCCGCACCTTCGCGAAATACGAAACGGCGGCTGAGCAGGTAGAATACCGCGGCATAGACGCAGATGGCCGCCAGCTGGACGAACGGGTTTTCGACAAAGCCCGCCGCTCGCCCTGCCGTCACTATGCCGAGATTGACGGCGTAGGATACGGCCACGACCGCGATGTAGCGCCCCATCTCGCCTCTCGAGATACGCTTGCGTACGCGGAAGGTCAGGACACGGTGCAGCATCCACGAAATCGGCACGCCCAGCGCGAAGCCGATGGCATTGGCAGCATAGTCTCCTGCCCCGAAGAACAGAGCAGCGAGGATAAAACCGTAGCCCAGCAAGGTGTTGAAGCCGCCGACCAAGAGAAAGCGCGCGATCTCCGCGAGGTCGCGCGTCGGCGCATTGCCTGACGGAATGCGGTCCATTCCTAGCGCCCCACGGCCACGTATTTCATGCCGAGCCGCTCGACCTCCTGCCGGTGGTAGATATTCCTGAGGTCGACGAGGACGAGATCGCGCATGCAGTCGCGTATACGCGAAAGGTCGAGGGCGCGAAACTCGTCCCACTCGGTAACGATGACAACCGCCTCTGCATCCTCAGCCGCTTCGTAAGGCGAGGACGCATAGTCGACGTGGGAGAGAACCTTGCTGGCCTGTTCCACCCCTTGCGGATCATAGGCGGAAACATTCGCGCCCGCATCCTGCAGCGCCTGGATGATCGCGATGGCCGGGCTGTCGCGCGTGTCGTCGGTCTCTGGCTTGAAGGTCAGGCCGAGGATGGCGACCTTCTTCCCCCGCGCATTGTCGCCGATGGCATGGACGATGCGCCGCCCCATCGCCCGCTTGCGCTTGTCGTTCGACGAAACGACCGATTCCACGATCAGCTGCGGCACCTCGTAATCCTGCGCTGTCTTCAGAAGGGCGAGCGTATCCTTAGGGAAGCAGCTCCCGCCATATCCCGGGCCGGCGTGGAGGAACTTGGGACCGATGCGCTTGTCGAGCCCGATCGCATGGGCGACGTTCTGGACATCCGCGCCGGTCTTCTCGCACAGGTCGGCGATCTCGTTGATGAAGGCGATCTTGGTCGCGAGGAAGGCGTTGCTCGCATATTTGGCAAGCTCGGCGGAAGAGCGGTTCATCTCGACCACCGGCGACTTGTTGAGGAACAGTGGGCGATAGACCTCGCGCATCACCTCGAGCGCGCGCGGGTCGTCGCTGCCGATCACGATCCTGTCGGGTCGCTTGAAATCGGAGATGGCAGCCCCTTCACGCAGGAACTCCGGGTTGGAGACGACTGCGAAATCGGCATCCGGATTTGCCTCGCGGATGATCTCCTCCACCCGCTCTCCGGTTCCGACCGGCACGGTGGACTTGGTCACGACCACGGTGAACCCCTCGATCGCAGCTCCGATCTCGCGGGCAGCGCTTTCGACATAGGAAAGATCGGCATGCCCGTCGCCGCGACGTGAGGGAGTGCCGACAGCGATGAAAACGACATCGCTGGCGCGGACCGTTCCGGCCAGGTCGGTCGTAAATGCGAGGCGACCTGCGGCAACGTTGCGCTCGATTAGCGTGTCGAGCCCCGGCTCGAAGATGGGTACTTCGCCGCGGTTGAGTGCGGCCGTCTTTTCCTCGTCGATATCGACGCAGGTCACATCGTGTCCGAAGTCGGCAAAGCACGCGCCCGACACCAGTCCGACATAACCCGATCCGACAACGCCAATTCGCATTTTTCCGTGTCCTTCTGCGCAGGTACCGCAGGGACCATGCGGAGCCTCGCCGAGACCCGCAATTGCTCTTAAGGCTACGAAATCACTAGCAAAGCCAGCTGGATGCTAGCCTTGCGAGATGTACGAAAAAGGGCGCCGGGAAAAGGGGTTAGCCCCTGATCCCGACGCCCGAAAATTTCAGGCTATGATACGTCGCGCTTCAGGCCGGCTGGCTGATGCGCTGCTCCTCGGCCGGCTCATCTGCAGGCCGAGCTTCAGCTGCAACCGTCGCACAGGCCGCATTTGCGTCCACGCCATTGTTGACGGCCCAGATCGCTGCCTGCGTGCGGTTCTGCACCATCAGCTTGCGCAGGATGGCTTTCACATGGACCTTCACAGTCGCCTCGCTGATATCGAGACGGTGGGCGATCACCTTGTTGGGATAGCCCATGATCAGGCAGCGAAGCGTTTCGATCTCGCGCTCCGAGAGCAGCTTGACGAGGTCTGCACCGCTCTTGCCGCTCGGACCAGGCATGACACTGCGGTCTGCCAGGTGGTCGAGAAGGGCGCTCGGAAGCACCTTCTCGCCAAGCGTCACGAGACGCAGGGATTCAACGAGCGAACGGCAGGCAATTTCCTTGACGATGTAACCGTCGATCCCGGCACGGAAGGATTCGACCATCATCTCGTATTCGAATTCGTCAGTGAGCAGCACCAGGCGCGAATTGCCGAAGGCTTTCCTGAGCGCGTGCACTTCGGTCTTGATGTCGCTTGCGGCGCTGACGTCGATGACGATCAGCTCGGATTCATCAATCGGGTCTTCCCCACCCGAGAGCATCGCTTCGCAATTTTTATAAGAGTGGGAGACGACGAATTCTTCTTCAAGAATACGGCTCAGCCCTTCCCTCATGATAGAATTGGCACAGACGAGCGCCACATTTACTTCGGATTTTTCCAACATATTCGAGTACCCCGTACAAAAGTGGAAGTACGCGAACCCAAGTGAGAGATTTTCTTATTTTTGTAAGAAACCGCCGCCGTCTGATATCTGAGGTCCCGTCCTCGAGCCCCGGCTGTTGTCGATTTCGTTATTTAGAATACGTGTTTTTCCGGGATGCTCAAGCTGAAAGGCGTAGGGATCGCTCCTCAAGGATGATGGTAGCGGCACCGGGACACGGCAAAAATGGCGGATTCCCTAGGGCAGTTGCTTGAAATGCAACGAAAACAGAAACTGGTATCGCTTACCTCCGGAAACCGATAATTTTTTTCAGAAATGCGCGTTTGAAATCTTCATAACGTTCACAAAAACGCGGAATTGTCGGATATTTCCAAATCGCAGAGCCAGTTTTGGCGCGACTCGGACTCGACCGATTCTCTAATTTAGTTCGGCCTAAAGTCGGCACGGGCAAGGCCGGGACTGCAACAAAAGTTAACCCTACCCCATTGTTGCCAAGGCCGCCTTCTCCACATTGGAGGCGACACCCTTGCAGTATTGCAGTCTCTTGGCGCCGAGAATTACTTTCGCGCCTTCGATTTTCGGGCCTTGCCCCGGTTTCCCGCATAGGTCAGTGTGACCGCATGGGAGAGAGCGAGGGCGACAGCCTGCTGAAAGACGGTCTGGCCAAGGCGCTCGCGCGCGCCGGCCTGCCAACGCCCGATGCGCTGCGGCGGCTGACCGGCGGCGCCACCATGGAAAGCTGGCGGTTCGTTTCGGGTGGTGAGGACTTCGTTCTGCGCCGTGCGCCAAGCTCGGCCTTCATGGAAGAGCGTCCATACGGGCACGATACCGAGGCCGCGATCATCCGTGCGGCCAGCGAGCAGGGCGTCACCGCACCCGAAGTGATCGCGGAGCTTGAACCCGCAGACGGGATCGGCAGCGGCTTCATCATGCGCGCCCTGCCTGGCACGCCCGATCCGCGAGCAATCCTCGCCATGGACGATCCCGCGCAATTGCTGCGCGAGGCAGCACGAGACCTCGCGCTGATCCACCGGATCGCCCCGTCCGACCTCCCTTCCGACATTCCGACACTCGATTATGCCGAAGGGGTCGGAAAGTTGCGCGAGCAGTTCGAGGATGCTGGCGGCGACCGGCCAATCATCGCGCTCGGCCTGCGCTGGTTGATGGACAACCTGCCCGATCCGGTCGAGCCTGTGCTCAATCATGGCGACTATCGGCTCGGCAATATCTTGTGCGAGGACAGCCACCTTACCGGCGTGCTCGATTGGGAGCTCGCCCATTTCGGCGACCCGCACGAGGACCTCGCCTTCGGCTGCATGCCCGTCTGGCGTTTCGGGGCCTATAAGCGCCCTGCCCTCGGTTTCGGCTCTCTCGACGACTATTTCGCAGCCTACGAGGAAAATGGCGGCGGCAAGGTGAATCCGGCGCGCTTCCGCTTCTGGACCATCTACCGCACAGTCTGGTGGGCGCTGGGCTGCCTCAGGAATGCGCAGATGTGGCGCGGCGGCGATGATCGCATGCTGGAACGGGTCGTGATCTCGCGGCGGACAAGCGAGCAGGAGCTGGACCTGTTGCTGCTGCTCGAAGAAGACGTGCCCGAAGAATTACGCTCGAGCAGGCTAGAGAATATCAATGCCGAACTCGTCTACCGACACGTCGACAAGGGCGAGGCCACACCGGGCGAGATTGCCACCGCGGTTTCCGAATGGCTGGCGCAGATAAAGGACAAGGTGTCGGGCCATGACAGGTTCCAGCTTGCGGTCGCCCGCAATGCACTGGGAATGATCGCCCGCGGGGACGACTGGGGTCGCCTCGCTGTCGTCGACCGCGAATTGTGCGATGAAATCTTCGCCGGAAATGTCACGCTCGAAAGCGGCGACCTGCTCAATGAAATGCGTCTGGCAGCACTCGACAAGGTCGAAGCCGATGTGCCCAAATACCCCTCGTTAGCGGTCGCTCGCTCCAAATGGCTCGGAGACAATTGATGGATTTCACCGTCCCGCAGGATCTCGAAGACTACTACGCCGAACTCGAACGCTTCATCGAGGCAGAGATCGAGCCGCTTGTCGCCAAGGACGACAATATCCGCTTCTTCGACCACCGCCGCGAGAACGCCCGGACCGACTGGGAGCGCGAGGGCCTGCCCAATCACGAGTGGGAAGACCTGCTGCGGCAGGCCCGCAAGGTAGCGGACGAGGCCGGCCACTGGCGCTTCTCCGCACCGAAGAAGTATGGTGGCAAGGATGGCTCGAACCTCTGGATGGCAGTCATCCGCGACCGTTTCGCGCAGCGCGGGCTTGGCCTCCACAACGATCTACAGAACGAGCATTCAATCGTCGGCAACTTCCCCTTCGTCGCCATGTTCGAACAGTGGGGTACCGAGGAGCAGAAGCAGGAATTCATCCTCGGCGGGTTCGAGGGAACGCGCCGCGTCGCCTTCGGCCTGACCGAAGCGAACCACGGCTCCGATGCGACCCACATGGAGACGACTGCCGTTCGCGAGACACGCGACGGTGTCGACGGCTGGCTGATCAATGGCGAGAAGATGTGGATCACCGGCATGCATGTCGCCACCCACTGCGCGATGTTCTGCCGAACGTCAGGCGAGGCGGGCGATGCGCGCGGGATCACCTGCCTGCTCGTCCCCAACCCGACCGAGGGGCTGGAGATCGAAGAGTGGATGTGGACCTTCAACATGCCCACCGATCATCCCCGCCTGTCAGTGAAGGATGTCTGGGTGCCGGAGAGCGCTATGCTGGGCCGCGAAGGCCTCGGCCTCGCTCTCGCGCAGAGCTTCGTCCACCAGAACCGTATCCGGCAGGCCGCAAGCTCGCTGGGCGCGGCTCAGTACTGCGTGGAGGAAAGCGTGCGCTATGCCCGTGAGCGCAAGCCCTTCGGCGAGGAGCTTGCGCGCAATCAGGCGATCCAGTTCCCCCTGGTGGAGCTCGCCACCCAGTGCGAGATGCTGCGCCTGCTGATCTACAAGACCGCCTGGGAAATGGACAACATGCCGCACGAGGAGATCGAGAAAACGATTTCCGACAAGGTTTCCATGTGCAATTACTGGGCGAACCGGCTCGTCTGCCAGGCCGCCGACCGCGCTATGCAGGTACATGGCGGTATCGGCTATTCGCGCCACAAGCCCTTCGAGCACATCTACCGCCACCACCGCCGCTACCGGATCACCGAGGGCGCGGAGGAAATCCAGATGCGCAAGGTCGGCGCATACCTGTTCGGCTATCTCGGCCCGCGTCGGGGCAAGTTCGGCTAAGCGTCTTGTTTCAGCGCGGCATCGATCAGGCCGCGCGCAATGACCTTGAGGGCTAGCGTCTCTTCTGCGCCTTCGAATATCGAAAGCACGCGGGCGTCGATCCAGTACCGGCTCACCGGCATTTCCTCGGCGTAGCCCATGCCGCCATGGATCTGCAGCGCTTCACGCGATACCGTTTCGGCTGACCGGCAGGATATCAGCTTGGCGACGCTTGCCTCGCCGCTGCCCCCGCCCTCGTCGAGCCTCCTGCCGACATCGAATGCGAGCTGGCGGCAGGCGACATAGCGCGCCGCCATCTTTGCAATTTTGACCCGTGTCAGCTGGTATTCGGCAAGCGGCTGGCCGAAGACCTTGCGTTCACGCGCATAGGCGATCGCGGCCTTCAGGCTGGCGCGCATCAGGCCGAGCGCGCGGCCGGCGGTCTGGATGCGTCCGCCGGTCATGCCCGCCATCGTAAGGTAGAAACCGCGCCCAAGCCCCTCTTCGCCGCCGATCACATTGGCGTCGGGCACGAAGAAATCCTCGAAGGCGAGGTCGAAACTGTGCATGCCGCGATAGCCGATGGTCGGGATCGCCTTACCCTTCAGCGTCCCGCCGCCATCCTGTTCGACGAGGAATTCGTGTCCCTCGACGCTCGGTTTCTCGACAAGAAGGACGCTCAGCCCCCTGTGCCCCTTGGACCGGTCAAGATCGGTGCGAGTGACGACCATGAGCAGGCCTGCCTTGCCGGCAAAGGTGCACCAAGTCTTGGCCCCGTTGAGCAGCCAGCCGCCTTGGGTTCTTGTGCCCTTCAGGGCTAGCGAAGCGACATCGGAGCCGTAGTCGGGCTCGGTGATCGAGATCGCGCATAGCGGATCGCCCGCGGCAATTCGGGGCAGCCACTCCCGCTTCTGCTCTTCGGTGCCGCCTGCCAGCAGTGCCCGCGCGAGAATTTCAGGCCGCGTGATCAGGCTGCCCGCAGCCGCAAGCGAGGCTTCGGACAGGGCCTCGGTCACAGCGATCATCAAGGGCGTGTTCTCGCGCTCGCCAGCGCTCCCGCCATAAGCTTCAGGGATGGACAGGCCGAAAACACCCATCTCGCGCATCGGCTGGAGCAGGCTTTCCGGAACGGTCAGGTCCTTGCGGTGAATGTCCTCGGCAAGCGGCGCAACCACGTCCCTCGCGAAGCGAGAGAAGCCCTCGGCTGCCATTGCCGCCATCTCGTCGAGTTCGACCGCGCCCAGTTCGCCATCGTGTTCGACCACCCTTTCACCGAGATCGGAAAGGAAGGCAGGAGATGCGCCCCTGCTGCGCAGTTCGGCGAAATCATCGCTCGCGCGAATGGCAAGCAGCTCGCCCGTATCGATACCAAGACCGGCGTGGATTTCCTCCAGGCGGCCGAGCGAGGTGACGACACTCTCGGCGACGAAGGCGGTTGCCAGGTCCCGGTCGAGCTCGCTCATCCGCTCCTGACCTGCAAGGCAGCTTTGCGCGGCGAGCAGGTCGGCATGGACGACTGCGACCTCATAGCTCGCCAGCTGGTGCTCGTCGGCAAGCGCCGGATCGATCCGGCCATCGCGGGCGCAGCGTGCAGCCAGTGTCGCCACAGCACGCTCAAGCTCGTCGCCGATCCTGCCAAGAAGTTCGCGTGTCATTCTCTCTCCGCCTCATGACGGCAAAATTCCGTCATGCCCGTTCCCGCAATCAGCGGGAGCGGCACCCTGCAGTGGCTTGCGCTATCGGGCAAGGCGCGATTGCAGCGGGGCTCAGATTGCGGTGCTGAACTTGCGGAAGCTGTCCTCGCGATAGGCGTCGATGGTCGCTGCAAGCGTGCGTGCGTAGGGTCTGCCTTCGGGGAGCAGTGTGAGTGTGAGACCTTCGAGCCGCGCCAGTCCGCGATCCACGAATGGGTCCAGGCGGGTCCTGATGCCGGCAAGGATGCAGGGGGTGAGCTCCGCTTCGCCGCGGCACAGCAGGTGCTCGATGATCTCGCCCCTCATCCGGTCGTCGGCGCTGCGCACGATCCCGCGCGTCGTGGTCAGGCGATCCAGCGATGCGAGCATGCGGTAACGGCCGCTGTTCTTCTCATTCTGCGCGAGCAATTGCGGGAAGCTGCTGATCGCCGAGCTGCCCAGCCCGATCAGCGAATCCGCCCCATCGTCGGTAAAGCCCTGGAAGTTGCGCCGCAGCGTGCCTCCGGCAACTGCGATGGCCATCGGGTCGCGTGGTTTCGCGAAGTGGTCGAACCCGACGGGAACATAGCCCTTCTCCACGAGCAGGTCATGTCCACTTGCGGCCATGGTGAAACGCTCCTCAACGCTGGAGAGCGCTTTTTCGTCGATCATCCGCTGCCGCGGCACGATATGCGGGACGTGGGCATAGCCGAACAGCGCGATGCGGTCGGCACCGAGAATGCTGGCATATTCGAGGCTGTCCGACAGGTCCTGCGCCGACTGGTGAGGGAGTCCGTACATCAGGTCGAAATTGAGCGACGTAACGCCAGCATCGCGCAGCCAGTCGATCGTGCGACAGATCAGGCTGTCCTCCTGGACCCGGCCAATCGCCTGCTGGCAATGCGCGGCAAAGGTCTGAACGCCGAGGCTGGCGCGAGTAATTCCGGCCGCACCAATCGCTTCGCCCCACTCCGCCGACATCGAGCGGGGGTCGAGCTCGGTCGACCACACAGTATCGGACAACGTAAAATTGCGGTGCAGCGCCTCGACAAGGTCGAGGAACTCCTGCGGCAGGATGGCATTCGGACTGCCGCCTCCGAACGACACCCTGCTCACCCGGGCATCTTCGGGGAGCAGTTCGGCAACCGTCTCTATCTCGGCGTGAAGTGCCGTCAGGTAGGATTCCAGCCGGTGCCGCCTGCCTGCAGCGCCGGTATTGCAGCCGCAATAGAAGCAGATCTTCTCGCAGAACGGGATGTGCAGGTAGAGCGAGATATCGCCGCTCGCCCCCTCGATCGCCTCGCAGTATCTGGCCGGCTCCAGCGGGCCGAATTCGGCAGCCGTCGGATAGCTGGTGTAGCGGGGAACGGGCTTGGCGAGCAGGTCGGGGTAATGGGTCCACATGCCATCCTGCTGGAGGATGGCGTTCAAAGCTTCATTGACCTCGATCAATCTTCTTGCGCGAACATCCGGCGTGGCACCCTGATTGATGGCAGGCGCCCTCGCCATCATCCGGGGCGGGGTCGCCGAGATCGATCTCGATCACCTTTCCGCTACCGCAAAGCGTGACCGTGAGAGTGCGCTCCTCGGCAGGGAGCGGTCCGATCATCGCGGGAATGAGAGCCGAAACAGCGAGAAGCAGGGAATTCAAAGCCCCTACTCCTCTTCTTCGTCGATCAAGATGCGCTGCGCAGCACCGTCGAGATCGTCGAACTGTTCATGCTTCATCGCCCAGAAGAACACGGCGAGACCCAGTGCGCCCATCCCGAGCGCGACGGGGATAAGGATCGCAAGACCGCTCATCGTGCCGCCCTCGCCAGCCGGAGCGAATTGGCGACGACGATCAGCGAGCTCAGCGACATGCAAATGGCAGCGATCAGCGGCGTCACCATCCCTGCGAGCGCGAGCGGAACGGCCAGAACGTTGTAAATAATCGCGAATGCGAAATTCTGGCGAACGATCGCCATTGTACGGCGCGAGGCCCTGACGGCTGTCGCAACCGGCGCGAGTGTCTTTCCAAGAAAAACGGCATCGGCGGCCTGCTGGCTGATGTCGCTGGCCGTCCCGGGTGCAATTGAGGCATGAGCGGCGGCCAGTGCGGGCCCGTCATTGAGCCCGTCGCCCACCATCAACGGCTTGTGTCCCCTCGCCTTGAGTTCCTCAAGCATGGCGAGCTTGTCTTCGGGCCTTACCCCGCCGAAGCCCTCGATCCGGAGCTGGGAAGCGACCTTCTCGACCGCGCCCTTCGTATCGCCCGACAGGATCCTCGAAGAAATGCCAAGCTCGGAAAGCGTGGCCAGCGCCGTTTTCGCATCGGCGCGCAATTCGTCGGCAAACCCGATGGCGTAGCGGCGATCCCCGATGCGCAGCTCGGTACCGGGAGCCTCTGTCTTCTCGCTGCCGCGATGAAGGCGCACTTCCGTTCCCTGCCAATTTCCACGGATGCCGACGCCTGCGCTTTCGTCGATCTCGGTGATCTCGGCGGCGATCACGCCGTTCTCGCGCAGCTTTGCAGCAAGGCCCCGGCTGAGCGGATGCGCGCTTGCCTGCGCAAGGCCGAGCGCAACCTGCTGCGCCGTGACGTCGAGCGCCGAGACATCGGGAACGGGTTCGCCGAGCGTCAGCGTACCGGTCTTGTCGAACAGCGCGATATCGACCTCGGCCAGCCGTTCGAGCGCGCTACCGTCCTTGACCAGCACGCCCGCGCGGGACAGCGCGCCCGAGGCAACGACCTGCGCTGCAGGAACCGCAAGGCCAAGTGCGCAGGGACAGGTGATGATGAGCACGGCGATCGCGATGATCATCGACTGGTGCCAGCCTGCTCCGGCCAGCATCCATCCGGCAAATGCCAGCAGCGCCAGCGTGTGGACAGCCGGCGCGTAGAAACGCGAGGCACGATCGGCAATACGGACGTAGCGGCTGCGCGATTGCCCCGCCTCGTCCATGAGCCGCGCGATTTCGGCGAGAACCGTATCGTCATTCGCAGCCGTGACCTCGACCACCAGCGGTCCGTCGATGAGGATCGCCCCGGCATGGACGGTGTCGCCCACACTCACGGCAACCGACATGCTCTCGCCGGTCAGCATGGAGTTGTCGATCCGGCCTTGCCCCTCGAGGATGCGCCCGTCCGCCGCCAGTGCTTCGCCCGAGGGCACCAGCATGGTCATCCCCGCGGCCAGTTCCTTGGCCTCGAGCCGCGAAGTGCTGCCATCGGCCTGGACCACGGTGGCGTACTTGCCCATCCGCGACAGGAGGGCGCCGATCCCGGCGCGCGTCCGTCCGCGCATCGTGGCGTCGAGCGCCCGTCCGGTGAGCAGGAAGAACAGCAGCATGACCGCGCCGTCGAAATAGGCGTGCTCGCCGCCGACCACGGTCTCGTGGAAAGACATGATCGTCGCGAGCAGGACGCCGATGGAAATCGGCACGTCCATGTTCGTACGCCCGTGACGCAGCGCCATGAGCGCACTGGAAAAGAAGGGGCGGCCCGAATAGGCGACGACGGGCAAGGCGATCAGCGCCGAGAGCCAGTGGAACAGCTCGCGCGTGACCCCGCCCGCGCCGGACCAGACGCTGACCGACAACAGCATGATATTCATCATGCCGAAGCCCGCGACAGCCAGCGCGCGAAGCAGGCGGCGCGTTTCCTTGTCGTCCTGCGCCAGCGGGTTTTCGGCGGCTGGCTGCGCCTCGAAACCCAGACCCGCCAATTCAAGGATCAGGCTATCCTCGTCCCAACGCTCGTCGTGCCTGACAGCGACGCGCTTGGCAGAGAAATTCACCCGCGCAGCTTCGACACCCTCGAGCTGCGACAGGCCGCGCTCGATCTTGGCGATGCAGCCCGCGCAGCGGATCCCGGGCACGGTGAAGCGCGTGTCATGCTCCGCATGTGCCTCCCCGGGCGCCAGGGTTGCATGGGCGTTCACCCCAGCGGCCTCTCGATGCGGTATTCGCGTTCGCCTTCGGCGAGGATCAGCCGCACCAGCCACCGGCCTTCGGGAAGCGTCTCTTCACTCAGGAAACGATCGCCCTCGGCGGAATCGAGCTCCCAGCGAAGCGGCTCGGAGCGACCGAGGGGATGGCGAAGCTCCGCGATTGCCGTCACACCTTCGGGCGTACCTTGCGTGCGGACTTCGAGCCGTCCGTCACCGCTTCGGGCGATCTCGGCGGTCCAGCCGAGCTCGTTGGCCTCCTCCGCAGCGGCAAGCCAGGTGTTGAAGTTCTGGCTGGCGACATAGGAATTTTCGACCACCACGCCGCCGAAACTACCGACTGCCTGGCTCGCCATGAAGAAATTCACGGCAACAACGATGCCGAAGCCGCCGACCAGCACGCCGGTCATGTGCCATCCGCTGAAAGGCTTTCTCATCGGTCCTCCTCCGGAGCGCTAAATCGTATCGTGCCCCTGTCCGTCTCGGGGCGCTCGTCCTCGGTGGAAAGGACGAATGCGAATTCCTGCTGGGCGGTGCCACGCGGCGCGACGACATAGGCGCGCACGCTGCGTGTCTGGTCTGCGGGGACCGTGAAGGTCTGGCTGCGCGCGGCTGCATCGCGGCGAATACCGTCGGTCCAGAACACCCCGCCGTCGAGCTCTTCGAGCGTAACCGACATTTCGCGCGGTGTGCTGGACATGTTGCGCAGCCGCAGCGTGTAGGAGTTGCGCACCGAGCCGTCGCTCATCAGCATGAAGGGCGGGTTGCGGTCTTGCGCGATCGTGAGGTCGAGATGACTACGCGTCCCCAATGCGAAAAGCAGGGCGAGGCCCACGGCCGACCAGACACCGAGATAGACGAGCGTGCGCGGGCGCAGCAGTGCCTTCCACGCGGGTTTTGCCTCGCCTCCTGCAGCCTCACGGTCGCAATCCTCGAGCGTTGCATAGTCGATGAGCCCGCGCGGACGGTCGATCTGCGCCATCACCCGGTCGCAGGCATCGATGCACAGGCCGCAGGTGATGCACCCGATCTGGGGCCCTTCGCGAATGTCGATCCCCGTCGGGCAGACCTGCACGCACTCGGTGCAATCGATGCAGTCGCCGTAGCTTTCCGGGTTCTTCTTCGCCTTCTTGATGCTTCCCCGAGGTTCACCGCGCCAGTCCTTGTAGGTCACCAGCAGCGACTTCTCGTCCATCATCGCGGTCTGGATGCGCGGCCAGGGGCACATGTAGATGCACACCTGCTCGCGCATGAATCCGCCGAGGACAACGGTGGTCAGTGTGAGGATCGCGACCGTGATGTAGGCGACGGGCGCTGCCTCGCCGCGCCAGAAATCGTGAACCAGCGTCGGCGCATCGGCGAAATACATGATCCATGCGCCGCCGGTCCAGAAACCGATGAAGAGATAGATCGACCACTTGAGACCGCGCTTGGCCACCTTGCCCCAGGTCCAGGGAGCGGCATCGAGCCGCATGCGGGCGTTGCGATCGCCGTCGACGAAACGGTCGACGTGCTGGAAGACATCGGTCCAGACGGTCTGGGGGCAGGAATAGCCGCACCAGGCGCGGCCCACCGCGCTCGTCACGAGGAACAGGCCGATCCCTGCCATGATGAGCAGGCCGGCTACGAAATAGAATTCGTGCGGCCAGATCTCGATGCCGAACATGTAGAAGCGGCGGTTGGCCAGATCGACGAGGACCGCCTGGTCGGGCGCGTAGGGACCGCGGTCCCAGCGTATCCACGGCGTACCGTAGTAGATCGCCAGCGTGACCAGCATGACCAGCCACTTGAAGCGGCGGAACGGTCCGTCGATGCGCTTGTTGTGCACCGCCTTGCGCGCTTCGTAGAGCTTCTCCGGCACGTTCTGGCGCGGCGGCTCGTGCGGTTCGTGCCGCCGCGTCGCAGCCTCCGGCGAGGCGACGGCGCTGCTGACCGGTTCATTGGTCTTGGCAACGCCGTCCTCGACGACAACCGACCAGTCGCGGCCGGATTTGCCTTCCGGGTCGTCAGGGTTGCTCATTTGCTCCGTCCACGGCGCTTTCGGCAGTCACGGTCTCGGCACTCGTTTCGTCCGCGATAACCTCGTCCTCGCCGCCACCGCGCGTATGGACGTAGGCCGTCAGCATCTTGATCGTGACCGGGTCGAGCCTGTCGCCGAATGCCGGCATCACGCCCAGCTTGGGATTCAGGATCTGGGCGCGAACTGCCTCGGGGCTGCTCCCGCGTAGCCAGATCGCGTCGTCGAGGCGCGGCGCGCCAACGGTGCGATCACCCTGTCCGGCATTGCCATGGCAGACGCTACAATTCTCGGAATAGAGCTGCGCGCCCGCCGAGTTGGCGGCTTCAAGGCCGCTCAGCGACCGGACGTGCGATACGAGCGCGCTCATCTGGGCGCTGTCGAACGCGCCATCGAAGGACGGCATTGCGCCCTGCCTCCGGTCGGCGTCCGGCTGGCGGATACCGTTGGAGATCGAATATTCGATCGCGGTGAGAGATCCGCCCCACAGCCAGTCGTCGTCGTTCAGGTTCGGATAGCCCAGCTCCTGGTTGCCGCCGGCACCAGAGCCGTGACACTGGGTGCAATGGACGCGGAAGGCGGCTCCGCCACCGGCGGTCGCCTGCTGCATCAGTTCGGGATTGGCGAGCAGCTTCTCGACATCGGTCGCGGCAAGACGCTCGCCCACCGAGACACGTGCCTGGTCAGCGACGCTCATTTCCTCTGCCAGCTGGCCGCGGCTCGTCCAGCCCAGCAGGCCTTCGGTCGCGCTCGAGAGCATCGGCCACGCCGGATAGGCGATCGTGTAGCCAAGGCCCCAGATGACCGTCAGGTAGAAGGTCCAGAGCCACCAACGCGGTAGCGGTGTATCGAGCTCCTCGATCCCGTCCCACTCGTGGCCGACGAACTCGGTGCCGGTCGGCTGGTCGATGCGCTTTTCGTCATTCGCCATCGGTCTTGTCCTCGAAAATCGAATGGGCTGCATTGTGGTTGTGCTCGCGCGCTCCCGGACGGAACGGCCACGCACTCAGGCCGATGAACAGGATCAGCATCACGATCAGGAAGTAGCTGTCGGCGAAGTGGCGCAGCATTTCGTACATGGTCAGCGCCCCTTCTCGTTGGTGAGTTCTTCCTGCGCCGCGGCGCTTTCGACATCGACCAGCGTGCCGAGCATCTGGAGATAGGCGACGAGCGCATCCATCTCGGTCAGGCGCGAGGGATCACCGTCGTAATCGCGGACCTGCGACTTGGGATAGCGGCTGGCGAGTGCCTCCGCGTCGCCGAAGCTATCGGCCTGCAGCGCAAGATCGCTCTCGGCATTCTCGATCTGCTCGTCCGTATAGGGGACACCCACGCGGCGTAGTGCCGTCAGGTTCGCAGCCGGATCGGCAACCTCGAGGTCCGCTTCGGCGAGGAAGCCGTATTGCGGCATGATGCTTTCAGGCACGACATCCTGCGGGTTGACGAGATGCTGGACGTGCCATTCGTCCGAATAGCGACCGCCAACGCGTGCAAGGTCGGGACCGGTCCGCTTGGATCCCCACTGGAAGGGGTGGTCGTACATGCTCTCGGCGGCGAGGCTGTAGTGGCCGTAGCGTTCGACCTCGTCCTTGAACGGGCGGATCATCTGGCTGTGGCAGGTGTAGCAACCCTCGCGGATGTAGATGTCGCGCCCTGCCAGCTCGAGCGGGGTATAGGGGCGCATCCCGTCCACCTTCTCGACGGTATTGTCGATCCAGAACAGCGGCGCGATCTCCACGATCCCGCCGATTGTGACGGTCAGGAACGTCGCGACTGCCAACAGCGTGACGTTGCGCTCGAGCCGCTTGTGGCCCTTGGCTGTTGCTTCGACATCGGGCGGTTCCTGCGAGAGGGGAGGTGCCGAGATCGCTTCTTCGGGTTTGTCGGTCATGGTCTCCTGGCTCCCTTATTCGGCCGGTACGGCGGTGGGAGGGACGGGCCGGTCGGCCTCTTCGTCATGCGGGGTCTCGGTCATCGGCGCTTCGTCACGCAGGCGGCCGGCGAGCGTCTGCCAGACGTTGTAGAGCATGATCAGGAAGCCCGAGAGGTAGAGGAAGCCGCCAAAGGCACGCATCAGGTACATCGGCTGGAGCGCTGCGACCGTGTCGGCAAAGCTGTTCACCAGGTAGCCGTCGGCACCGTATTCGCGCCACATCAGGCCCTGGGTGATGCCTGCCACCCACATGCTGGCGGCGTAGAAGACGATGCCCAGCGTCGCGAGCCAGAAGTGCCAGTTGATCATGCGCAGCGAATAGAGGCGCTTGCGCTTCCACAGGCGCGGCACGAGGTAGTAAACGCAGGCGAATGTGATCATGCCGTTCCAGCCGAGCGCGCCCGAGTGCACGTGGCCGATCGTCCAGTCGGTGTAGTGCGAGAGCGAGTTTACGGCCTTGATGCTCATCATCGGGCCTTCGAAGGTGCTCATGCCGTAGAAGGCGAGCGCCATGACCATCATGCGGATGATCGGGTCGGTGCGGACCTTGTCCCATGCGCCGTTGAGCGTCATCAGACCGTTGATCATGCCGCCCCAGCTGGGCATCCACAGCATGATCGAGAACACCATGCCGAGCGTCTGTGCCCAGTCGGGCAGTGCGGTGTAGTGGAGGTGGTGCGGTCCTGCCCAGATGTAGAGGAAGATCAGCGACCAGAAGTGGATGATCGACAGGCGGTAGGAATAGACCGGACGCTCGGCCTGCTTCGGCACGAAGTAGTACATCATCGCGAGGAAGCCCGCGGTCAGGAAGAAGCCGACCGCGTTATGGCCGTACCACCACTGGGTCAGCGCGTCCTGCACGCCGGCGAAGAGCGAATAGCTGCGCGCGCCGAGCAGGCTCACCGGCATGGCGAGGTTGTTGACCACGTGCAGCATGGCGACCGTCACGATGAAGGCGAGGAAGAACCAGTTCGCCACGTAGATATGCGGCTCCTTGCGGCGCATGATCGTGGCGACGAAGACGAGGAGGTAGCAGACCCAGACGATCGTCAGCCACAGGTCGACGTACCATTCCGGCTCGGCATATTCCTTCGACTGCGTGATACCGAGCAGGTAGCCGGTCGCGGCCAGGACGATGAACACCTGGTAGCCCCAGAACACGAAGCGGGCCATTCCGGGCAAGGCGAGCCGCGCGCGGCAGGTGCGCTGCACGACATAGAAGCTGGTCGCGATCAGGGCGTTGCCCCCGAAGGCGAAGATCACTGCGCTTGTGTGGAGAGGACGCACACGCCCGAAGTTGAGATAGGGCTCGAGATTCAGTTCGGGAAAGACGAGCTGCAGGGCGATGAAGAGACCGGCGAGGAAGCCCGCGAGCCCCCAGAATAGCGTTGCGAGAACCGCCCAGCGCACCGGGTCGTCATCATAGCGTGTCGCTTCCTGCGGGATCTTGAAGAAACCGCTCAGCGATGCTGCCGGATCGAACCGGGCCACCGATACGATCAATAAGCCGAAGGCGATGATCGCGACGATCAGCGCGTGTGCGGCGAAACCGCTATCCTTAGCCCCCAGCATTGCGGCCATCGCGGCGAGCGCGACGAGAAACCACAGACCTGCCCTGCCCAGCGTCGTTTCAGCTTGCATTGAATTCTCCGTCGTTTGCCACTCGGTAGCGGCGCGCGCGCGAGCGCACTTTGATCCACGTCAAATTGGCGAAATTGTCAGGCAGCTTCGGTGAGGTAGCCCGCGCGCGCCTCGAGCGCTCGCAGATCGGGAATGCGCACGCCCGCCTTGCCGGTGGTTTCAAGCAGGCCAAGCTCGCGTAGTACGCTGAACTGACGGCTGACGGTCTCGATGGTAAGCCCGAGGCTGTCGGCGATGTCACGGCGCGACATCGGCAGATCGATCGAGAGCGTCCCGTCGCGCATCGAACCGATGCGCACCGCCATCGCGACAAGAAAGCCCGCGAGCCGCTCTGTCGCGGTCTTGCGGCCAAGCGCGAGCGACTTCTCGCGGCTGCGCGACAAGGAGCCACGGGCGCATTCGAGCAGGCTGCGAAGCACTGCCGGATCGCTGCGCGCAAGCTCGGTGAAGTCGCGATAGTCGAAAACCAGCAGTTCGCTCGGGCGTACCGCCTCCAGCGTATAGGAGTGTTCGGCGCGTGCGGGCACGACCACCAGCTCGTCGGGGAAGTGGAATCCCACCACCTGGTCGCGTCGGTCCGAAGCATGGGCGACGAGCTTTGTCGCGCCCGAGCAGACGAACACGAGATGGTCGGCATGAAGGTTGAGCGCGAGTGCCTCTTCCCTGCCTACCGCAGCCGCGCGACCCAGCGCCTGGAAGCGCAATATAGCCGCATCGCTGAGATTGGCGGGCAGGTGTATCCGGGCGAAACGCTCGAACTGTTCGGGAAAGGTCATCATGCGCGCTTCATGACTCTCGCGAAGTTGCGGCGCATTGATTTCGATCAAGGACCTTCGCTTGCCGAGCGGGCAGTTGGGCGGCGAGCACCGTAACAACCTGGGCTGCAAGGGGCAGCCGCTGCGGTGCCGGGATTGATACAATGAAACACATGCTTGCACTTGGCGCTGCAGCCATTGCTGTCGGCGCCTTTCCGACCCAGGCCCTTGCCGAAGAAGGCGAGGTGCAGGTCAAGCTTCTGGCGACGGCCGTCCTGCCCGACGGCAAGATCGACACCGTGAACGTCGACATCGTCGGCCTGCCTGCCGGTACGCAGACGGAAGCCAACGACAACGTCGTGCCGACCATCGCCATCGAGTATTTCTTCACCGACAACTTCTCGGTCGAGACGATCGCCGGTGTCACGCAGCACGATGTCGACGGCGTTGCCGGACTTCCCGGTGCCGAACTCGTCGCCGATGCGAAGATCGTGCCAGCAACGATCACCGCCAAGGCGCATTTCGACCTCGGCGGCGTGAAGCCCTATGTCGGTGCCGGCCCCACCTACTGGCTGATCTTCGACGAACAGCCGGGCGCTGCCACCCTCCCGCTCGGCGTCACCGACTTCAATTTCGACAATGAATTCGGTTTTGCCCTGCAGGCAGGTGTCGACGTTCCGCTCGGCGAGGACGGTTTCGGCCTGACGCTCGATGCGAAACGCTACTTTATCGATCTCACCGCGCAGTGGTTCGCTGGCAACACGCTGGCCATCGAGACCGAGCACAAGATCGATCCCTGGGTCCTCAGCGGCGGTATCAGCTACCGCTTCTAAGCTCGGCGATCAAAAGAGAACGCCGCGGAAGGTCCTCCCCTTCCGCGGCGTTTTCCTTGTCCGTCCGGCAATCAGAACGAATACTTGGTCGAGACCTGGACCTTCTGCAGGTTTCCGGACTCTCCGCTCTCCAGCGTGCGTTCGGCATACATGTATTCCAGGCCGATATCGATCGGGCGTGACGGCGAGTAGATGATATTCGCCAGCACGTTCCAGCTCTCGTCGGTCACGGCGCCGCTGGTCAGCAGCACCGGGTTGTCCGCCTTGAAGTAAGAACCCGCCACGTTCGAGCGAAGCTTGTCCGACCACAGGTGGCGATAGGCAGCGAAACCCGAATAGGTGAAGATCGGATCGAGATCGCCGTTGGCGTCGAGCGCGGCGTCATTGACGATGTTGAGACCGATGTAGCGGCCAAGACCGTCGCCGACCGTGCCCATGAAGCGGAAGTCGTCCTTGTCGCCGAGCGCGATCTTGCCCGAGAGGCTGAAGCCGTAGCCGAGCGCGCTGTCCTCGCCCGTACCGAAGTCGTCATCGGTAATACGCAGGTTGCGCAGGATGCCTGCCGCCGTGATCGAGCCCCAGTCCCCGCCGAGATTGTAGCGGGCAACGAAGTCGGGGAGCGTATCGTCGCCGGCCAGCACGCGGCCACCCGTAGGCGTGGTCACCGTGGTTTCCGGCTGTTCGACAGCCAGCATCAGCCCGCCATTGGTATAGCGGACCATGGGCTGGCGCTCGAAGACCGTGCCCGGCGTCGTCCCGATGAAATCGAGACTATCGGGCAGCGCGCCGACATTCTGGAAGGTCGACCAGGTCTGGCCGAACAGCCAATTGTCATAGGTGATGAAGGCCTGTCGCAGGCGCGGCTGGTAGCTGTTCGAAATGCGCTCGTCGCCGTTCGGCGTGACCATGAAATCGAGCTCGATCTGCGAGTTCAGCTTGTGCTCGGCACCGACATCGGTCGACGTCTTGAAGATAAAGCGCGACTGGCGGGCGTTGAAATCGGTATCCCAGCCCGAGGCTTCCCCGCCGACCGGAATGGCGCCGGGAATGAGGAAATCGCGCACGATGCTGCCCGAGGCGACCTGCCCGCCGCTGGTGCGCTGCGAGATCGCATCGAGCTTGACGTATCCGGCATAGGAAACGGTGGTGTTGCCGACGCGGAAGCCCTTGTCTTCCTGCTTTTTCGGCTCCTCGATCTGCGCGGCGAGCTCTTCCTGGCGTGCTTGCATTGCCCGGGTTTCGGCGAGGGCCGCCTCGGCCGCTGCAGCGCTTTCGGCCTGGTTGGCCTCCATCTGGCCTTCCTGCGCATCGAGCCGTTCGATGAGGCCCATGACCAGCGTCTCGAGCCGGTCCAGCCGTGCCTCGAGTTCCGCGTCCTGCGCCGCGGCGGGCGTTGCCGCGAGGCATGTCCCTGCCAGAAGCGCCACGCGAAATCCCGTCCTCATCCTGCTGCCAAGCATGTCCAATCTCCCTCGTCTGTTATCGAGACGGACAATGCGCCCACATCATAGGAGCGATAAATCGGCAGATAGTCGTAAGACCTTGGTCTGACAGCGCCGCCCCCTTCCCTGCTGCTATTCCGAGTCGGGAAAGGGAGACCGACCATGCTCAATGCAGTTCACCGGATCAGCGACGCCACCGAAACCCACTGCACGCCGGAACAGTATGACGAGCTGTACCGCCGTTCGGTCGAGGACAGCGACGGTTTCTGGCTCGAGCAGGCGAAGCGACTGGACTGGACGAGCGCGCCGACCAAGGCCGGCGATTGGTCATTCGACCCGGTCGGGATCAGCTGGTTCGCCGACGGCACTCTCAACCTGTGCCACAATGCGGTCGATCGCCACCTGGCAGAGCGCGGCAACGAGACCGCGCTTATCTTCGAACCCGACGATCCGCAAAGCCCCGGGCGCACCCTCACCTATCGCCAGCTTCATGCGGAAGTTGTCGCGATGGCCAATGCGCTCAAGGCGCTGGGCGTCACCAAGGGCGAGCGCGTGACCATCTACATGCCCATGGTCGTACAGGGCGTCACTGCGATGCTCGCCTGCGCAAGGCTGGGCGCGATCCACTCTGTCGTGTTCGGCGGGTTCTCACCCGAGGCGCTGGCCGGCCGGATCGAGGGTTGCGGCAGCCGCTTCGTGATCACCGCCGACGAGGGCCTGCGCGGAAGCAAGCGCGTGCCGCTCAAGGCCAATGTCGATGCGGCTCTCGACCAGCTGGACGAAGATGCCGGCGTCAAAGGCGTCCTCGTCGTGAGCCATACGGGCGGCGATATCGCCATGACCGCTGGCCGCGACCACTGGTACCATGAGCTCGCCAGCGATGCCGATTGCCCATGCGAGGAAATGAACGCGGAGGATCCCCTGTTCATCCTCTACACCTCGGGCTCTACCGGAAAGCCCAAGGGCGTGGTGCACACGACCGGTGGCTACGGCGTGTGGACCGCCACGACCTTCAACTACGTGTTCGATTACCAGCCCGGCGAAGTGTTCTGGTGCACTGCCGATATCGGCTGGATCACCGGCCACAGCTATATCGCCTACGGACCGCTGCTGAACGGCGCGACCCAGGTCATCTTCGAGGGCGTGCCGAGCTATCCCGACCACAGCCGCTTCTGGGAGGTGGTCGAGAAGCACAAGGTCAACATCCTCTACACCGCACCAACCGCCATCCGCGCGCTGATGCGCGAGGGCGACGACTTCGTGACCAGGCACGACCGGTCCTCGCTCCGGCTGCTCGGCACCGTTGGCGAGCCGATCAATCCAGAAGCCTGGCGCTGGTATTTCGAAACTGTCGGCGAGAAGCGCTGCCCGATCGTCGATACCTGGTGGCAGACCGAGACCGGCGGGGTGATGATCACCACGCTACCTTCGGCACATGACATGAAACCGGGTAGCGCGGGGCTGCCCTTCTTCGGGATCCAGCCGCAGCTGGTCGATAATGAGGGCGCTGTTCTCGATGGCGCGACCGAGGGCAATCTGTGCATCACGCATAGTTGGCCCGGTCAGGCGCGTACGGTCTATGGCGATCACGAGCGCTTCGTGCAGACCTATTTCAGCACCTACGAGGGCAAGTATTTCACCGGCGACGGCTGCCGCCGCGACGAGGACGGTTATTACTGGATCACCGGCCGCGTCGACGACGTGATAAACGTCTCGGGCCACAGGATGGGCACGGCCGAGGTCGAAAGCGCGCTGGTGAGCCACGCGAAGGTCGCCGAGTCCGCGGTCGTCGGATACCCGCACGATATCAAGGGACAGGGCATTTACTGCTACGTCACCTTGAACGCCGGCGAAGAGGGATCGGACGAGCTTTATGCCGAACTGCGCGGCCACGTCCGCAAGGAAATCGGCCCGATCGCCTCGCCCGACCATATCCAGTTCACCGACGGCCTGCCCAAGACGCGGAGCGGCAAGATCATGCGCCGGATCCTGCGCAAAATCGCGGAAAACGAATATGGTTCGCTGGGCGATACTTCCACACTGGCGGACCCAAGCCTTGTTGATCGGTTGATCGAAGGACGGCAGAACCGCTGAGCATCATGGCCCAGCGCATCATCATCGCCGACGACCACCCGCTGTTCCGCACGGCGCTCAGCCATGCGGTGGCCAAGGTGTGGCCCGATGCGGAGATCATCGAAGCGTCGAGCGCGGGAGAAGCGCGCCGCGAGGTCGAGCAGGGGGCGGAAGCCTTGCTGCTCGATCTTCACATGGAGGATTCGAACGGTCTTTCCGCGCTGATGGACTTCCGCCAGGATCATCCCGCCCTGCCGGTCATCATCGTGTCAGCAAGCGAGGAGCCGAGGGTCTATGCCGCGGCCAACCAGCTTGGCGCTGCGGCCTTCATCCCGAAATCCGCCAGCCTCGAGGAAATGCGCGAGGCGCTGTCCTGCGTTCGCGAGGGCGACAGCTGGTTTCCCGACAGCGAAGACGAAACCGATGACGACCTTGCACGCATCGCGTCACTCACCCCGGCGCAGCGTCGCATCCTCGGCCAGCTCAACGAGGGCCTGCTGAACAAGCAGATCGCCTACGAGCTCGACATCAGCGAAGCGACCGTGAAAGCGCATATCACGGCGATCTTCCGCAAGCTGGGAGTGGTCAATCGGACGCAAGCCGTCCTCTTGGCCGGCAAACTGATCGTCGATCAGGACACGGCGGACCCGGCGGAGGCCTGACCGTCTCCCTGCCCACGGGCAATGCAATCGGAAATCAGGGCCCGTAGCGCAGCCGGCGATGACGGCTTGAGCAACCGGTTCGCGCCCATCCTCTTGGCCGCAGCTTCGGTTTCCTCGCCAGCCTCTGCCGTAAGCAGGATCGCAGGAGGCCGCGCCCCCCACTCCTTCGTCAGCGCATCGTAGACACCATCGCCGCGTTCATCGTCGTCCAGGCGGAAATCCATGATCACCACATCGGGGGCTGCCGGACATGCGGCCCGCGCCTCGGCAAGGCTGCCGGCACAGGTGACCTGCAAGCCCCACTTCGAAAGCACGGCGGATGTCGCGCTGAGAGCGGCGGGATCGTTGTCGACCACCAGCACCCTTGCATCCGCGATGGCCGAGGCGCGCCGCTTCGGTTTGGCCTTGGGCCGCGTCTGCCAGCGCAGCACCGGCAGGCTGGCGGAGAAGCGGCTCCCCTTTCCGATCACGGAGCGGGTGACGATCTCGACATCGAGGAGCGCCGCGATCCTGCGCACGATGGCAAGCCCGAGGCCGAGGCCTTCCCGGTTGCTCGTGGCACCGCGCTGGAACTCGCCGAACAGCCGCTCGACGTCCTTCTCCGCGATCCCAGGGCCGGTATCGTAGACGCACAGGGAGATATCATCGCCGTCCCTGCGCACGCCGAGCAGGACACCGCCCTCGTCGGTGTAGCGCACGGCGTTGCTCACGAGGTTACGCGTGATGCTCGCCAGCAGGGCGCGGTCGGTATGCAGCCACGCGCTCGTCCGCACGCAGCGGAACCGCAGCCCCTTCTCCTCCGCCTGGACGGCAAACTCGCGCTCGATCTCGCGGAATATCTCCTCGAGCGCGACAGGTTCGAGCTTCGGTTCGATCCCGCCACCGTCGAGCTTGGAAATATCGAGCAGCGCTCGGATCAGGCGGTCGGCAGAGGAAATCGACCCGTCGAGGTCCCTTACAAGGCGCTCGAGCTGGTCGCGTCCGCGCACCTCCTCTCCGAGGGCTGATGCGAAGAGTCGAGCTGCATTGAGCGGCTGGATCAGGTCATGGCTGGCTGCCGCAAGGAAGCGCGTCTTGGACTGGGTTGCGGCTTCAAGTTTCTCGTTGGCTTCGCTGAGCTGGTGCGTGCGCTCCGCGACCTTCTGCTCGAGAGCCTGCTCGGCCCGCCGTTCTGCGGTCACATCGCTGTAGCTGGTCACATAGCCGCCGCCCGGCGCCGGATTGCCGACGATCAGCATGATGCGCCCGTCGGGCTGTTCGCGTTCCATGCGGTGCGTCCTGCCCGCGCGCATGTGATCGAGGCGGCGTGCGATCTGGCGCTCGATCTCGTCCTCGTCCGTGCCGCCGAGCCTGAGATTGAAGCGGATGAGCTCGGCGATCGGCGTTCCCACGCTGGCCAGCTCGTCGGGCAGTCCGAACATTTCCTGATAGCGGCTGTTCCACGCCACGAGGTTCATGTCTGCATCCACCAGCGCCACGCCCTGGTCGATGTTCTCGATCGCGAGCTGGAGCAGGTCACCGCTGAAGGTCAGGCGCCGGTTGGTCTCGTCGAACATGGCGACGACCTTTTCCAGCGGAACCGGGTCGCCCTGCGACCAGCTCGCCATCAGCATCCGGGCAGACGGTGTACCTACGACCCCAGCAATGGTGCGCTCGGCAAGCGCCATCACCTCCTGATCGGCAGGTGCGTCGTCACGATAAGCGCCCCCTAGCGTTTCGAGCGCACGCTTCTGGCCGACGAATTGCGCGAGCAGGAGGCGGATGTCGCCGACTCGTTTGCTGGTTGCGAACGCCGGGCGCATCCCCGGAGGTGTCATGCCCACGAATGCTGCAGCCTGCGCGGCATCCACCAGCGTTTCCCGCCCGAAAGCGGAGCCGGCCCAGTAGGCAGCGACATTGGCGCCGAGACTGAGGAGCACGCCTGAAACGAGCATATCGGGATGGATCGCAAGTAGCGGGGCCTGTCCGCTCGCCGAGGGCAGGATAAGCAGGGTCAGCCAGCACACGAAGCCCGCGACCAGCCCGCAGACCATACCCACCTTGTTGCCGTGGCGGCTGACCATGCCCAGCACCAGCCCGGGCGCGAACTGTGCCATCGCCGCAAAAGCCAGCGTCCCGAGGCCCGCAAGGTTCGCGGCGGCACCGAAGCCGAGATAGAACAGGTAAGCAAAGAACAGGAGCGCCGCGATGACGAGGCGCCGCACCATGAGGAGGCGGGTCGCAAGCCGGGTCCGGTCCCCTCGCCCGCGCAGCTCTCGCCGGAAGACGAGCGGCGACACGAGGTCATTCGTAATCATGGTCGAGAGAGCGACACTGGCGACCACGATCATGCCGGTTGAAGCCGCGAAACCGCCGATGAAGACGAACAGCGCAAGAGCCTCGTTCCCGCTGGCTAGCGGCAGAGCCATCACGATCATGTCCGAGGGCGTCGACGCTGGCAGGATGGCCAGGCCCGCCATCACGATCGGGACAATCACCAGCGAGGTCAGCAGGAGGTAGCCGGGGAAGAGCCATTGCATCGTGCGGCTCGCCCGGTCGGTCTGGGCCTCAACAAAGGTCATGTGGAACTGCCGCGGAAGGCATAGCGCGGCACAGGCTGCGATAAGCGTGAGGATGGCGAAGCGGGCATCGATCTGCGTGGCAGAAAAGGGCGAAGCCTCGGCCATCGTGGTGCTTTCCGCGGCAAAAATGAGCACGAGAGCAAAGGCTGCCACAGCCAGCAGTGCGAGGAGCTTCACGACAGATTCGACCGCGATCGTGAGGACCAGCCCAGCATTGTCGCCGGCGCTGTCTCCCCTGCGCGAGCCGAACAGGATAGCGAACAATGCCATGCTACCTGCCACGAGCAGGACCAGCTCATCTGCCGAAACGCTGGATTGCAGGTCGGGATCGAGGGCAAGCAACGTCGCGCCGACCGATTGGAGTTGCAGCGCCATGTAGGGCAGCGAGCCAATGGTGGCGATAATCGTCACCAGCGATGCGACCAGCGCGCTCTTGCCGTAGCGGGCCGAAAGGAAGTCGGCGATCGAGGTGGAATGCTGCGCCTTGGCCTGCGCGAGGATGCGCCGCACCAATCCGTAGCCGACAGTGAAGACGAGGATCGGTCCAAGGTAGATGGGCAGGTAGTGCCAGCCCGCACTCGCCGCCGATCCTACCCCGCCGAAGAAGGTCCAGCTGGTGCAGTAGACCGCAAGGCTGAGGCCGTAGATCCAGTCGCGCCTGCGCCGGGAAAGCGCCTGCCCCGACTGGCCGAGCCGGTCCTGCCGCGCCGCCAGCCAGAATAGCAGCGCGAGATAGAGCGTAGCCGCCAGGATTGCTGCGCCAAACAGCATCTCATCCTCCCTCCGCTTGCCAGCCTAACCCAAGGCCGTGAACTTGCAAAGAAAAGGGCGACACCGTGCGGTGCCGCCCTTCCCTGCGAGAGCCACGAAGGGCTTAGTGAGCGTGGGCTTCCCCGGCTCCGCGCGGAACGCGGATCGAGTCCACCAGCTTCTTGATCTCGACCGGCGGGCTGGCCGTCATCTTCGAGACCGCGATGGCGATGGCGAAGTTCAGCACCATGCCGACCACGCCGATGCCTTCGGGAGAGATACCGAAGAGCCAGTTTTCCGCCACGTTCGCTTCCGGGTTCATCAGCTTGAAGTAGAAGATGTAGCTGAAGGTGAAAGCGAGACCCGAGACCATGCCGGCGATCGCGCCTTCCTTGTTCATCGACTTCGAGAAGATGCCCATGAAGATGGCCGGGAACAGGCTGGCAGCGGCAAGGCCGAAGGCGAAGGCGACCACCTGTGCCACCCATCCTGGCGGATAGATGCCGAGGTAACCTGCCACCACGATCGCTGCAGTCGCCGCGATACGCGCCGCCATCAGCTCGCCCTTCTCCGATATGTCCGGCTTGAAGGTCGATTTGAGCAGGTCGTGGCTGACCGAGCTGGAGATCACCAGCAACAGGCCCGCTGCCGTCGACAAGGCTGCGGCGAGGCCACCGGCTGCAACCAGCGCGATCACCCATCCCGGCAAATTGCCGATCTCGGGGTTGGCGAGGACCATGATGTCGCGGTCGACATAGACCTCGTTCTCGCTGTCGGCGACCGGCGCATTGGTCACCACGCGTTCGCCCGAGGCGCCCGTACCTTCACCGAATTCCGGCGCGCCTGCGAAGGCATCACCGCTGCGGTACTGCATGACACCGTCGCCGTTCTTGTCTTGGAAGGCGATGAGGTCATTGCGCTCCCAGTTCTTGAACCACTCGGGGGCCTGCGAATACTCGGTCTCGTTCACCGTATCGATGAAGTTGATCCGGGCGAAGGCACCGACCGCGGGTGCAGTCGTGTAGAGCAGCGCGATGAACACCAGCGCCCACCCAGCCGACTTGCGGGCATCGGAAGCCTTGGGAACGGTGAAGAAGCGCACGATCACATGCGGAAGACCCGCAGTGCCCACCATCAGCGCAAGCGTGATGCAGAACACGTCGATCATGCTCTTCGACCCGTCGGTATACTCCCCGAAGCCCAAGTCGCTCAGCACGAGGTTGAGCTTCTGCAGGACGTACAGGCCGGACCCGTCGTTCACCGTCGAGCCAAGGCCGATCTGCGGGATCGGGTTGCCCGTGATCATGAAGCTCAGGAAGAACGCCGGCACCATGTAGGCGAAGATCAGCACGCAGTATTGCGCGACCTGCGTATAGGTGATGCCCTTCATCCCGCCGAGCACGGCATAGACGAAGACGATGCCCATGCCGATGATGACGCCCCAGAAGATCTGCACATCGAGGAAGCGCGAGAACACGATACCCACGCCGCGCATCTGGCCTGCGATATAGGTGAAGCTGATGAAGATCAGGCAGATCACCGCCACCACGCGCGCGGTCTTGGAATAGTACCGCGTGCCGATGAAATCGGGCACGGTGAATTGGCCGAACTTGCGCAGATATGGCGCAAGCAGGAGTGCAAGCAGAACGTAGCCGCCGGTCCAACCCATCAGGTAGACGCTCGCATCATAGCCGAGGAAGGCAATGAGGCCCGCCATCGAGATGAAGCTTGCCGCGCTCATCCAGTCGGCGGCGGTTGCCATGCCGTTCACGACCGGGTTTACCCCGCCGCCGGCAACGTAGAATTCCTTCGTCGAACCGGCCCGCGACCAGATCGCGATACCGATGTACAGCGCGAAGCTGAGGCCGACGAAAATGTAGATCAGGGTCTGTGTGTCCATGATCGCCTCCTCAGTCGTCGAGATCGTACTTGCGCTCGAGCGCCTTCATACGGACGACGTAGAAGACGATGAGCGCGATGAAGATGTAGATGGAGCCCTGCTGGGCGAACCAGAAGCCGAGCGGGTATCCGCCGAGCATGAACTGGTCGAGGAAGTCGCGGAACAGGATTCCGGCCCCGAAGGAACAGGCGAACCAGATCGCCATGAGTGAGACCAGCAGGCGGATATTGTCACGCCAGTAGGCGCCCTCCGCTTCGCTCGTCTGGTGGGTGTCGTTCTCGTCGGCCATAGCCTCCCCCTTTCTTCCTCTCCGGTCTGCAAAGCGCCCATGGATTCGGGAGCTTTGCCGGGAAGGCTATGCGGAGGAACGCCGCCGGACGAGCGCGACATAAGTCTAATGCGGGCTCAGCACTCCAGTGAGCCGAGGCTCATTTCGCGACCCATACGCGTCAATTGCGCGAGAAACAGCTCGGCAGATGCCAGCGCATCAGCGAGCGCATCATGCTGGGAATGCGGCGAAAGGTTGTAGCGTGCCCGGGATGCCTCCAGCCGGTAGGCTTCCGTCCCGACGAGCCCCGGACTGAGCTTGCGCTCCAACTCGAGCGTGCAGATGGCCCTGACCGGCGGGGCAATGCCGAAACGCTGTGCGACCAGCCGCTCGACAACTCCGCGTTCGATTGACGCTCCGTGGGCCACGACCACCTTGCCCGCCAGCGCTGCGAGCAACTCGTCGGTCACCTTGTGGCGATGTTCGCCTTCCCTCGCGCGTGTCTCGCCGATGCCGTGGACCGCGACCGCATCATCGTCGAGCCGGGCCTTGCTCCTGATATCGCGGCTGCTTGCTTGCGAAAGGTCGATCCCGGACAGGTTGAAAGGTAGCCACCCGGCCTGCAAGACATGCGCATCCTTGCCGAGGCCGTCGAGCTCGAAGTCGAGCGCGAGGAGCGGGACATGCGAGATCGGCGCACTCGCAGCCGGCCATTCGGCTTCGGCATAGGCCCGCAGCGATGCATGGTCCGATCGCCCACACTCCTTCAGGCGCCGGGCAAAGCGCCATTTGCGCAAGGCCTCAAGCAATGCCGCCCGCCAGATTGCGCTTGAGCGAGTCCAGCCCGCTGCCGATCACCTTGAAGGCATCCTTGAGGTATTCCCTCTCGAGAGGGCTCAGCTTTCGCGGATTGATCAGGTTGTCCGGCGCGGTATCGGTCCGGACCTGCTCTGCCTGGTGCGTGATCCTCAACTCGTTGACGAGCAGGAAGGCGTCCTTGAGGCTCTCCGCATCGCCCGGCGACATATGGCCCGAGGCTGCGAGTGCCTCCAGACGTTCCAACGTGCCCGTCTCCGAAAGACCCTCGGACAGTGCCAGGGTACGCGCGATGTCGATCGCCGGCATGATCGCCTGCGCCTTGGCGTCGAAGACCTTCTGGCCGTCTTCCGATTTTTCCAGGACGAGATTGCGGAATATCCCGAGCGGTATCTTGCTGCGCTGGGCGTCGCGCGCGAGGAAGCTCACGAATAGCGGGGATTGGCTCGCGAGGGCAACGACATCCTCGTGCAGACGTCCGGCGAGGCCCACGTCCCCGTGGACCGCGCGCATGTCGAAGTAGATCGTGGCACGCAGGATGGAATCCTCGTCGGGATCGGCGATCCAGCGTGCATAACGATCCTTCCACTCGCTCGCCGTGAGCCGCTGCTCCGGGTTCTTCGCCATGATCCCGCCCTTGCAATAGACGAAGCCGCTGTCGTCCAAGAGGTCTGAAATGCGCTCGCCCAGCGCCGCGAAATACGCCCTTCCCTCCTCATCGACGCGGTCGTCCATGACGATGCCGTTGTCCTGGTCCGACCCGACAAGCTGCTCGCCTCGAGCCAATGAACCGAATGCCAAGAGGGCATAGGGGACAGGAGGTGGCCCAAGCTCCGCCTCGGCCAGCTGCGCTGCCTTGCGATGCACCGCTTCGCCAAGCGCCGATGTGAAGCGCATGATGTGCTCGGCATGAAAGCCACCTGCCTCCATGCGGGCGAAGCTTTCCGGGATTTGCGCGGACGCTGCGACGAGGGGGGCGGGTCCGGCGGCTTTCGCCACCAGCATGCCGGTATCGATCGCACTGTCGCCGAGAAAGGCGAGGATATCGGTGGCGCTCAGGACGGCGAGGAGTTCGCCTCCATCGCCGAGGATGGGAATGTGCCGGAAGCCCCCCGCGGCCATCAGCGCCATCGCCTCGGCCGCGCTTGCATCGCGGGGCAGCGTCTGCGGCGATGCGGTCATCACCTCGCGCACCGGATTGTCGAGCGGGAAGCGTGCCGCAACAACCCGGCGGCGCAGGTCCTTGTCGGTGAATATGCCGAGCAAGCCTCCCTCGTCGCAAATAGCCAGAGTACTGACGTCGCGCTCGCTCATCAGGGCCGCGGCATCGCAGACGGGCATTTCAGGCGGGCAGGAGACCGGATCGCTATGCACGATCAGCTGCTCGATCGTGGCATGTTCGAGCGAACTCGATCGCTTCTGCCTCAAGTCGCGGACGGCGGCGCGAATGCGTTCAGTCTCGCTTTCGTTGAAATACTCACGCAGGCTCTCACTTTCCTCGCGAAGGCGGTGGAATTCCGTCGCGGGAAGGCAATAGACGAGCGTGTCCTCCAGCGCCCTGGTGGTATTCCGTACCTCTCCGCCGCGCAGCAGCGAAGGATAGGCAAAACACCCGCCCTGCCCCAGACGCATGGTAAGATCCTCGCCCGCGAGACGAAGCTCGACCGCACCGCTACGGATGATGAAGAGCTGGTCGTTGTGCGATCCGGCCTCGAGGATTGTCTCACCCGAACGGAAATAGCGCACGACAATACGCCTCGCGATGCGCGACTGCTGGTCCTCGCTCAACCGGTCGAAGGGCGGAGCATCGCCCAGGAAGGAACGGACCTCGCTCAATTCGCTGGCCATGGTCATGCCATAGCAGAGATGCCGGCGAAGCACCGCCCGACTTTGGTCGAAGGCGCTCGGCAAGGGTGTTCTTGATGGAGAGCCAGCCTTGGGCGCTGACGGGCCTCTGGTCATTTCTGGTAGCGGAGGAGGGACTCGAACCCCCGACACGCGGATTATGATTCCGCTGCTCTAACCACCTGAGCTACTCCGCCCCGAAAGGCCATGCGGCGGGTCCCCGACAAAGTGGGCTGCCCGCTCGGCAGGCGGCGCATTTAGGGCGCGCAGCCACCTTGGTCAACACTCATTTCCCGCGAAATGCGAACCGGCGCACGAATTCCCACGGACCGCCGCGATAGATGTGAAGCGCGAGGCCCGGAAAGGCGAATTCGCGCGGCTCGATCAGGCCCGAAAGCTCGGCCTGCAAGGCCTTGGCTTCCTTGGATGTCACCTTGTTCTGGATCGTGACGTGCAGCCGCGGGCGATGCTGGTCCTGCTTGGTGAGCATGCCGCGAAAATGCTCGGCGATCTCGTCGCGCAGCGCAAGGAGATCGGGGCTCGAAAGCTTGATTGCAGTTCCTCCGCCGAGTGACATCAGGCCCTCGACGCGCCCTTCGATGGGCGGCACTTCACCGACAAGCCGCGCCAGATAGCGCCGCGCTTCGTCCTCGCACTGGGCGGGAAGCGCGTGGAACAGCGTGACATGCGCCTCGAGGTAGTTGCGCTCGGGCGGAAAATGCTGCGTTCTGAGGTCGGTAAACCGGCGATGCAGTTCGGGCGGGAGTTCCGCCGTCAGGATCAGGGGCGCGTCGCCCTCGCTCACATTTCCCCGCGTTCGCGGCGCAGCGCCCGCCACTTGGCGGCGTTGCGATTATGCTCTTCGAGCGTCTCGGCGAAGACATGCCCGCCCGTGCCATCGGCAACATAGTAGAGCGCCTTGGTTTCCGCCGGGTCGAGCACGGCAGCGATGCTCTCGCGGCCGGGATTGGTGATGGGACCGGGAGGAAGTCCGGCGACCGCGCGGGTATTGTAGGGATTGGTGCTACGGAGCTCGGACACGCGGATCCGGCGGCCGAGCGGCTTGCCCTTGGTGATCGGGTAGATCGTCGTAGCGTCCGCGCCCAGCATCATGCCGATCCGCACGCGGTTCGACAGCGCGCCTGCGACCATGGGGCGCTCGTCAGCCTGGGCGGTCTCTTTCTCGACAATCGAGGCAAGGATCAGCGCTTCCTCGGGAGTCTTTACCACAGCCTTGTCAGTGCGCTTCTCCCAAGCTTCGGCGAGATAGGCATCCATCGCGGCCTGCATGCGAGAAATCACGGCGGAACGTTCCTCGCCCTTCTGGAAATCGTAGGTGTCGGGAAGGATCGAACCCTCCTCGGGCACCTCGATCTCGCCGACGAGCCCTTCCACCGCCATCAATCGCTCATGCACCAGTATCGAGGGCAGCCCCTCGGGAATGGTCACGAAGTTGAGCACCACGTCGCCGCTCTGGAGAATGTCCATAATGTCCGATGGAGTGGACATCTCCGGGATCGAATACTCTCCGGCCTTGATGGTGCCATCGCCCGCAAAGATGCGTGCACGCAGCAGGAAATCGTCGGCAGACGGTATGAGCCCCTCAGTCTCCAGCTTGCGCGCAATGGCGGTGACCGACGCACCCTGCGGCACGACGAAGCCGGCGTTCTTGGAAACGGTAGAAGTGCCGTACCAGCCGTTCGCGAACCAGATGCCGGCGCCTGCAATCAGCAGCGCGACGGCAGCCCCCAGTGTGAGGGCAGCCTTTTTCACCTTAGTCGACCTTCTTGACGATCAGCGATGCGTTGGTGCCGCCGAAGCCGAAGCTGTTGTTGAGGCAGGCCTTCACTTCGCGCTTCTTCGCCTCGAGCGGGACAAGGTCGACACCTTCGGTGCCTTCGTCCGGATCGGTCAGGTTGAGCGTCGGGGGCACGATCTGGTCACGGATCGCGAGGATGCAGAAGATTGCTTCCACGGCGCCCGCACCGCCCAGGAGGTGACCGATGGCCGACTTGGTCGAGCTCATCGAAGCACCGCACAGATCGTCGCCCAGCACGCGCTTGACGGCGGCCAGTTCGATCGTGTCGGCCATGGTCGAGGTGCCGTGCGCATTGACGTAATCGATGTCGCAGGGCTCGAGACCCGACTTCTTCAGTGCCATGCGCATGGCCAGTTCGGCGCCCTTGCCTTCAGGGTGCGGCGCGGTGACGTGGTATGCGTCGCCCGACAGGCCGTAACCGACGACTTCGGCGTAGATCTTCGCACCGCGTGCCTTGGCGTGCTCGTATTCCTCGAGCACGACGACGCCTGCGCCCTCGCCCATGACGAAGCCGTCACGGTTCTTGTCGTATGGGCGGCTGGCCTCTTCGGGACGGTCGTTCATGCTCATGTTGAGCGCGCGTGCCTGGGCGAAGCCGGCAACACCGAGCGGGTTGATGGTGCTTTCCGCACCGCCAGCCAGCATGATGTCGGCATCGTCGAGGGCGATCATGCGTGCGGCATCGCCGATCGAGTGTGCGCCGGTCGAGCAGGCGGTCACGACAGCGTGGTTCGGACCCATCAGGCCGTATTTGATCGAGACCTGGCCGCTGATGAGGTTGATCAGGCGTCCGTGGACGAAGTGCGGGCTGACACGGCCGGGGCCGCGTTCATGCAGGACGATCGATTCACTCTCGATGCCCGGCAGGCCGCCGATGCCCGAGCCGATCGAAACGCCAGCGCGCAGCTTGGTCGCCTCGTCCATGTCTTCAAGGCCGGCATCTTCGATCGCCTGTCCGGCGGCATCGATACCATAGACGATGAAGGGATCGACCTGGCGCTGGACCTTATGGTCGACGCGCTTGTCGGCATCGAAGCCCCACTCGTGGTCCTTGTCCTTTACCTCGCAGGCGATCGTGGCCTTCTGGTTCGATGTGTCGAAGCGGGTAATCTGCCCTGCCCCGCTCTTGCCGGCGATAAGGTTCTTCCACGAGGTTTCGACGTCACCTCCGAGGGGGGTGACCAGGCCAAGACCGGTTACGACGACACGACGCATGAAATTCTCCGCAAAAAAGACAACAGGCCCGGCCCATCATGAGGGTCGGGCCTGTCCGGTCCCGCCTGCTGGCGGGCAATTGAACAGCTAGGGATTAGCCCTTGTGCTCTTCGATGTACTTGGTCGCGTCGCCGACGGTGGTGATCTTCTCAGCCGCATCGTCGGGGATTTCGACACCGAATTCTTCTTCGAACGCCATGACCAGCTCGACGATGTCGAGGCTGTCTGCGCCCAGATCATCGATGAAGCTAGCTTCCTGGGTGACCTTGTCGGCCTCGACGCCGAGATGCTCGACGACAATCTTCTGCACGCGGTCGGCAGTATCGCTCATTCTATTCCCTCTCATCTTGGGGGTTTGATAATTGCTGATCGCCCTAATGAAGGGCGCGCGCTAGTGCAAGGGCCAGCTTGACCCTGCGTCAACTCTTCCACGCGCCTCCGCGTTTCCTACTGTGCAGCGCCCGAAGCGGCAGTCTCGGCCTCGACATTGCCTTCCTCGCCCGCAGCATATTGCTCCTCGGCGGGCTCTGCATAATGGATGGCGAGCTGTTCCTCGGCGCGCTGGCGGGATGCTATGCGCGACAAGCCGGCGGTCGGATAATCCTTGCCCGGCTCGAGCTCGAGCGTGCGCTGGTAAAGCTCGACTGCGCCCTCCAGATCACCCACGACCTCGCGGCACAGGCCGGCATTGAAGGTCAGCGTGATATGACCCGGCTGCGCCTCGTTGAGACGGTCGAACTCGGCGCAGGCTGCCGCCCAGTCCGACTTGGTTAGTTTGAGCGCCTTCTTGAACGGCTTGCGCAGCGGCTTTTCCATATCCTTGCGGCTTTCGAGGACGCGGATGTCCTCGTTGCGCTGGATCGGAGCGAAATCGCTGCGGACTTCCCAGGCAAAGCGTTCGACCATGCCGGTGACCATGTCGCTCACCGAGGGAACGCTGCTCTGGTTCCTGCAGTACCGCTGCGAGCCGGTGGTCGAGAAACCGCGGTCGTAAACGAGTTCGTCACGCGCATCGAGCATCTGCACCTCGCCGGTGAGACGCACGGTCAACTCACGGCAGCTGTAGGTGTACGTGCGATACTCGACGCATTTCTTGTCCGCGTCCTTGCGTACACACTTGCGCTCCTCGGTGGTGCCCGCAGGCAGCCGTTCGACCTCCGAAAAGGCAGTGCCGTTGATCCACGCCGCGGGGCCTTCGCCTTCGCCAAGACCCGAATCGCGGCGAACCTCGAAGTAGTTCTCGCCGTCGATGCGGGCGCGGCTCAGCGCATTGCGCAGTTCGAGCGCGAATTTCGCGCCTTCATTGCCGTCGAATCGCTCGACCACGAGTGTCTGGAATTCCGAAGGAGCATCCTGACCCGCAGCGTAAACCGCTGAAACAGGGAGAGTTTCTGCCGAAACTGCCGCCGGAATGATGCTTGCTGCAACTGCAGTCGTTACCGCAATCGACTTCGAAAGATACTTCACTTGAACGCCCCCTGCGTTGTCTGTTCGACCCAAGATTAGTCAGGAAAAGTGATTGGAATATGAACAAGCCGGGCGACAGCAAGGATTTTCCCTTGCCGCCGCCGGCGTTGACCTCACGATCTGGAACGCGGCACGACGTCCGCGAAGCTGGCCGGGATCAGCTGTTGTCGCCGGCTTTGTCCACGCGCGTCGCCTCTGCGCCTCCCGGCTTGGGTGCATCGATGGTGCGGATGTGCACGTCGCGCAGCTGGCGCGGGCTGACGAGGCTAGGTGCGCCCATCATCAGATCCTGCGCTTTCTGGTTCAGCGGGAATGCGATCACTTCGCGAATGTTCGGCTCGTCGGCGAGCAGCATCACGATACGGTCGATGCCCGGAGCCGAACCACCGTGCGGCGGTGCACCGAGCTTGAACGCCTCGATCATGCCCGAGAAGTTCTCGTCCACGTCGGCCTGCGAGTAGCCGGCGATTTCGAAGGCCTTGTACATGATGTCCGGGCGGTGGTTACGGATGGCGCCCGAGGACAACTCGTAGCCGTTGCAGACGATGTCGTACTGCCATGCGAGGATATCGAGCGGGTCCTTCGTCTCCAGCGCTTCCATCTCGCCCTGCGGCATCGAGAAGGGGTTGTGGCTGAAGTCGACCTTCTTCGCCTCTTCGTCGTACTCGAACATCGGGAAGTCGACGATCCAGCAGAACTTGAAGCAGTTCTCTTCGATCAGCTCGAGCACTTCGGCGACGCGGGTGCGCGCAGCACCAGCAAGCTTGGCGGCGTCCTTTTCCTTGCCGGCAGCAAAGAAGAGGCCGTCATTTTCGCCAAGGCCGAGTTCGGCGTAGAGCTTTTCCATGCCTTCGGTGCCGTGGTTCTTGGCGATCGGGCCGCCGAATTCGCCGCCCTTGCGGGTGACGTAGCCGAGGCCGGCAAAACCTTCCTTGCGGGCCCAGTCGTTCATTTCGTCGAAGAACTTCCGGCTCTTCTCATGCGTGTTCGGAGCAGGCACGACGCGGACCTTGCCGCCGGTGCCGACGATCTTCTCGAAGAGGCCGAAGCCGGACTTCTCGAAGTGGTGGGTCACGTCCGAAATGATCAGCGGGTTACGCAGGTCGGGCTTGTCGGTGCCGTACTTCAGCATCGATTCCGCATAGGGGATGCGCGGGAATTCACCGGCAGGCGTCACGGTCTTGCCGTTGGCAAACTCTTCGAACACGCCGGCGAGGACGGGTTCGATCGCCTGGAAGACGTCTTCCTGCGTCACGAAGCTCATCTCGAAGTCGAGCTGGTAGAATTCGGGCGAACGATCTGCGCGCAGGTCTTCGTCGCGGAAACAGGGCGCGATCTGGAAGTAGCGGTCGAAACCGGCGACCATCAGCAGCTGCTTGAACATCTGCGGCGCCTGCGGAAGCGCGTAGAAGCGGCCCGGGTGGAGGCGGCTGGGCACGAGGTAGTCGCGCGCGCCTTCGGGCGAGGAGGCACCGAGGATCGGCGTCTGGAACTCGCTGAAGCCCTGGTCGGTCATGCGGCGGCGCAGGCTGGTGATGACCTGGTTGCGCAGCATGATGTTGTTGTGGACGCGCTCGCGGCGCAGGTCGACGAAACGGTACTTGAGACGCGTTTCTTCCGGATAGTCTTCGGCCTGGTTGACGATCAGCGGCAGGTCGTCCGCGCGGCTCTGCACCGTGATTTCGCGGGCGAAGACCTCGATCTCGCCGGTCGGCAGGTTCTTGTTGACCGCAACCTCGTCGCGCGCCTTCACCGTGCCGTCGATGGTGACGACCGATTCCAGCTTCATCTTCTCGAGCACGGGCAGCGCCGGGCTGTCGCTGTCGGCCACGATCTGCGTGATGCCATAGTGGTCGCGCAGGTCGACGAAGAGCACGCCGCCATGGTCGCGCTTGTTATGCACCCAGCCGGAAAGACGGACGGTATCGCCGACATTGTCCTTGGTCAGCGCTGCGCAGGTGTGGGTACGATAGGCGTGCATCTGGAATTCTTTCCATTTTGGGATGTAAGGCGCTAAGGGCGCTGGCGTCGCGCTCCCCTAGCGGGGAATCGCGCGCGCTAACAGGGCACCAGCGGGCTTTTGTCAAGGTTCGCGCATGGTGCGGGAGCGGTACTCCGCTCAGACGACAGAAATGATACGATGAAAATACACGACCTGATTACCGATACCGAACGCCTCGCAGAGCTTTGCGAGCGCCTGGCGAAGAGCGAATTCGTCACCGTCGATACCGAGTTCATGCGCGAGAATACGTACTGGCCGGAGCTTTGCCTCGTCCAGATCGCGAACGAGGAGGAGGCAGCGGCAATCGATCCGCTCGCCGACGACATCGACCTCACCCCCCTGTGGGACCTGCTGTGCGACAACGAGGAAGTCCTCAAAGTCTTCCACGCCGGCGGACAGGACGTCGAGATCGTCTATAACTTCACCGGCAAGACGCCCCATCCGATCTTCGACACGCAGATCGCGATGATGGCGATCAGCCAGAACGAGCAGATCGGCTATGCCAACCTGGTCGAGAGCTGGCTCTCTCTGACCATCGACAAGGGCGCGCGCTTCACCGACTGGAGCCGCCGTCCGCTGACCGACCGCCAGATCGAATATGCGATCGGCGACGTGACGCACCTTTCGAAGATCTTCCCCAAGATCCTGAACAAGCTGGTGAAAACCGGCCGCGGTGCATGGCTCAATGCCGAGATGGAAAAGCTCGCCGACCCGGCGAACTATGCCAATGACGCGGACCAGGCATGGAAGCGAATCCGCTCGCCGGGCCGCAACCCCACCGTTCTCGGACGTCTCAAGGCGCTGGCGGCATGGCGCGAGGGCGAAGCCAAGCACAAGAACATCCCCCGCGGCCGCATCATGCGCGACGAGACGCTGGCCGACATCGCGAGCCACCCGCCCAAGAAGCAGGGTGATCTCACCAAGGTCCGCGGCCTCTCGAATGCGTGGAAGGACAACGACATCGGCAAGCGCCTGATGAAGGTACTCGACAAGGCCGAACCGCTTGCCAAGGAAGAGATGCCCGCCAAGCCCAAGCGCGGTGCCCCGCTCGGCAAGGAAGGTGCGCTGGTCGCTGACCTGCTCAAGCTGCTGCTCAAGATCCGCGCCCGCGAGATCGACGTCGCCGCCCGTCTGCTAACGCGTGCTGACGAGATGGAAGCGCTTGCGGCAGGTGTCCGAAAGTTGCCGATCCTCGAAGGCTGGCGCTACGAGGTCTTCGGCAAGGATGCGCTCGAACTGGTCGAAGGGCGACTCGCCTTTGCCGTGAAGGACGGCAAGCTGCTGATGACCCATGTCGATGATGTCCACGCAGGCATGATGCAAGCCGCGCAGGACGAGATCATTACCGAGGCAGAGGCCGGGTGAGCACTTACCTCCCCACCCTGAAGCAACTGCAATATCTCGTGGCGCTGCACGAGCATGGCCATTTCGGCCGTGCCGCCGAGGCGAGCTTCGTCTCGCAATCGACCCTGTCGGCAGGCATCCGCGAACTGGAATCGCTTCTCGGAGTGACGCTTGTCGAGCGCAGTCGCCGGGTCGTGCGTTTCACGGCACTAGGCAACCAGGTGGTCGAAAAGGCGCACCGTGTCCTGCGCGAGGCGGAAGAGCTTGCCGATCTCGTCCAGGCCGCCGGCAAGCCGCTTGCGGGCCAGCTGCGCATGAGCGTGATTCCCACGATCGCGCCCTTCCTCCTGCCGCGGTTCCTGCCGCGCATCCGCAAGGAGCGCCCCGAACTCGAACTGTTCCTGCGCGAAGAGACCAGCCACGATGCTGTCGAATCGCTCCAGCACGGACGCGTCGACTGCGTGTTGCTCGCCCTGCCCTTCAATACCGGCGAGGTGGACAGCGCGCATATATCGGATGATCCGCTCTACGTTGCCTTTCCCAAGGACGACCCGCGCGATCCGCCCGAAAGCGTCCCGGCAAGCATGATCGACGATGGCCGCTTGCTGCTGCTTGAGGACGGGCACTGCCTGAAGGACCACGCGCTCGCCGCCTGCAACCGGCCCGAGCTACGCGGTTCGACCACAATGATCGGTACCAGCCTGCACACTCTCGTACAGATGGTCGACAATGGTCTCGGCCTCACGATGTTGCCCGCCATGGCAGTGGAAGCAGGAATCCTGAACGGGACGGACGTCGTCGCGCGGCCGCTCAAGTCGAAATCGGCCAGCCGCGAAATCGCGCTCATCTGGCGCAAGAATTCACCGCGCCGGGAAGACTTCGAATTGTTGGCAGAGGAACTGCGCGCCGGTTAGGCGGACTGTTCGACAGGAGCTTTCGACTTCACGAATTTGTCGAGCTTCTTGTAAGCGAAAAGCGGCACGATCACGCTCAGCGCGATGCCGCCCAGAGCACAGATACCGAGCCAGATTGCCATTCCCGTCCCGCCCGAGGTGTACATGCCGTACAGCACCGGTGCAGCCAGCACGAGACCGCGGACTTCGTTGAAGACCATTGCGACGGCGCCGACCTTCAGAAGGTAGGACAGGATCAGGTGAAACGTTGCGCTCATGACTTATGAGATGAACGCAAATGGTTGAGAAAAAGTTCACCATGCAACGCGCGTTGCATCTATGAGGTGAAACGTTTCGTCGCGCGAATGTGGCGCAGATCGCCTTAATCCATGTGTTTCAGGCCGACCCGCAGGTAATCCCATCCGGTAATGACCGTCAGGATGGCTGCGCCCCACAGCGTGACGAGGCCCACGGTATGCGGGACATTCGCTTCGATCCCGCTCACCACGACATTCCAGTTTGGCAGGCCCTGCCCGAGGATGAGCGAGCCGAGCGCAAGCATCTGGAAGGTCGTCTTCCACTTGGCCAGGCGGCTGACCGGCACCGAGACCTGCAGCGGACCGAGAAATTCACGCAGGCCCGACACTGCAATCTCGCGCACGAGAATGACGAGGCCCGCCACGACATGCGCATCGCCAACATAGGGCCCGCGCAGTACGCCCTGCGCCGCCAGCACGAGGATCACGGAGGCAACCATGATCTTGTCGGCGATCGGATCGAGGAAGATGCCCAGCTTCGACACCGCACCACTCGATCGGGCGAGGTAGCCGTCGAAATAGTCGGTAATGCCCATCAAGCAGTACAGAGCAAAAGCCATCAGGAAGCCGACTTCCCAGCCCGGCCACCACAAAAGGAAGGCCAGCAGCGGGATTGCCACGATGCGCGAAAGCGTAAGGATGTTGGGCAAGGTCAGCATCTTCGGCCTCCCTAACGACAAACGCTGCGCCGCAAAACCCGCTGCGTGGGGTTGTCCGCCGCCACGATGTCTCTACCAATGGGTTCCGAGAGAGAGGTTGTCCTTCGGGGGGTCATGTTCACAAGCACGCATTTGCTGCGCACGAGGCGCTTCCTGCCGCTGTTCGTTACGCAGCTGTTCAACGCCTTCAACGACAATCTCTACAAGACCGCCATGGTCCTGTTCGTCGTCTATTCGATCTACAATTCGGAAGAGGCGGAGGGCATGTTTTCCGCCGTCGCATCGGGCCTTTTCATCCTGCCGTTCTTCATCCTGAGCGCGCTGGCCGGACAACTTGCAGACATGCGAGACAAGGCCTCGATCATCCGCAAGGTCAAGGCGTGCGAGATCCTGCTCATGGTGATCGGCGCAAGCGGACTGCTGCTTGCCTGGAAAGGCTACGAATTGCCGGTGAGCGTTTTCGGCCTGCAGACCAGCGTGCCGGTCCTGTTGATGTTGCTGGCACTGTTCATGACCGGCATCCAGTCGACATTCCTCGGCCCCATCAAATACGCGATCCTGCCCCAGCACCTGCGCAAGGACGAGGTGCTTGCCGGCACCGGCCTTGTCGAGGCCGGCACCTATATCGCGATCCTTGCAGGTACGATCCTTGCCGGCTGGATAGCCGTGGAGGTCGCTGCCGTCGGGATCGTCGTCACGTCGATCGTCGGCTATCTCGTAAGCCGTCAGGTGCCCCCGGCCCCGCCGCTGGGCAAGGTCGAGAAGCTCGACTGGCATATCCTGCGCGCCTCGCGGAAGCTGGTCAGCGACACGATGCACAATCACGAGGTGTTCTACGCCATCCTCGCGATCAGCTTCTTCTGGACCATCGGCGCCGTGCTGTTCATCCAGTTCCCGCCGCTCGCCAAGAACGTGATCATGGCCAGCAAGGAAGTGGCCAGCATCTTCCTCGTGGTGTTCTCGGTCGGCGTTGCCATCGGATCGGTCGCCATCAACGCGCTGCTCAAGGGCAAGGTCTCGGCACGCTATGCGCCGCAATCGGTCATCGCCATGGGCCTGTTCGTGGTCGCCTTCTACCTCGTCGCCAAGCTGTGGGAGGCCGACAAGCCGACCGAGCTGCTCGACGTGGCCGGTTTCATGGCCTGGCCCATGGCCAGCGTCCTGCTGCTGTGCCTGCTGGGCATCGCGGTTGCGGGCGGCATGTTCGTGGTCCCGCTCTATGCGTTCCTCACCACGCGCGCCGCACCCGATCAGGCCTCGCGCACGATCGCAGCCAACAATATCGTCAACTCGGGCGCTATGGTGATCGGCTCGCTGCTGGTGATGGCGATGAGCGCGGCCGGTGTCCCGATCGTCGAGCAGGTGCTGATCAGCGCCGGCATGTGCCTCGTGTCGGCATGGCTCGGACGCAAGCTGCTGACCGCCGAACGGCGTGCAGCGTCAGCATCGGCTACAGCTTAGATGATGAAGGCGAGGACTGCAGCGAAGGTGGCGAAATAGGTCGTCGCCACGCCGCGAACATCCGACGCGGTCAGCTTCCAGTCCACCGGCGCAGCCTGGGGTGCGTCCGCGAACATTGTGCGGCGCTGCGGCAATCCGGCCCGCATCCAGTGGCGGGCCGCTTCGCTAGAGAGGACTAATGCGCGTCTCATGATGCCCCTTTTAACGCTTTTTTAACCAACGGTTTCCCGAATAATCAAATGCGTACCAAATTGGGACGGTCGCGGAGCACGCTGGGGATAAGTGGGTAGCCGCGCCCCAGCGATTGCGCCTCTCGGCCAGCCCCGCTAACCGCCGAAGCCATGACAACGCGCCCAACGCCAGACGCCGCCCGACTGCTCGTCGATTGCCTGATCGAACAGGGGTGCGAACGCATCTTCACGGTCCCCGGCGAAAGCTTCCTGCAGGTGCTCGATGCACTGGGACAGCAGGACCGGATCGATCTCGTCACCTGCCGCCAAGAAGGCGGTGTCGCGATGATGGCCTGCGCCGACGGGGCGATGACCCAGCGTCCCGGCGTGGCATTCGTGACCCGCGGCCCGGGCGCGACGAATGCCAGCATCGGAGTGCATGTCGCCATGCAGGATTCGCAGCCGATGATCCTGTTCGTGGGCGATGTCGACAGCGAGATGCGCGACCGCGAAGGATTCCAGGAGGTCGACTTCGCCGCCTTCTTCGGTCCGATCGCCAAGTGGGCCGCCCGGATCGATTCGGCCGATCGCATTCCCGAATATGTTGCCCGCGCCTATGCGACGGCCATCTCGGGCCGTCCGGGCCCTGTCGTGCTCGCTCTGCCCGAAGACATGCTTGGCCGCGCAACGTCCGCCAAGCCGCGCCCGCGTGTCGAACGCCCTGCCCAAGCGCCCTGCCCCGACGCGATGCAGGCGATGATGGCGCTGGTTGCCGACGCGGCATCGCCGGTCGCGATCGTAGGCGGCGCCGGCTGGAACGCGAAGGCGCGCGAGTACTTCCAGCTCTTCGCCGAACGTCTTGGCATTCCCGTCGCCACGGCCTTCCGCCGGCAGGACGCGATCTCCCCGTCGAGCCGCGTCTATGCGGGCAACCTGGGCTATGGCCCGAACCCCAAGCTCGTCGAGCGCGTGAAGAATGCCGACCTTATTTTGGCCGTCGGCGCGAGGCTCGGCGAGGCGACTACCGACGGCTACACCGTCCCGCCGCTGGTGGCCGAAGACCGCAAGCTCATCCACATCCATCCCGATCCCAACGAACTAAACAGCGTCTATCCCGCCGATCTCGCGATCTGCGCCGAGATGGACGAGTTCGCCGAGAGCGCCGCGCTCTGGGATGATGGCGACCCGATCGACTTCGATGCCGGGGCCGAGGCACATGCCGAATGGGAAGCCTGGGCGACCGCCCACCCGGCCGACTACGCGCTCGACATGGGACAATGCGTCCAGTTCATGCGTGACACGCTCCCTGCCGACACCATCATCTGTAATGGTGCGGGCAATTTCGCCGGCTGGTGGCACCGCTATTGGCGCTACGAAGGTTTCCCGACGCAGCTTGCCCCGACCTGCGGTGCGATGGGGTACGGCGTTCCCGCTGCAGTCGCCGCAGCGCTACGACACACGGATCGCACCGTCGTCGCTGTCGCGGGCGATGGCGACTTCCTGATGAACGGACAGGAGCTGGCCACCGCCGTCCAGCATGGCGCGAACCTCATCGTCATCGTGGTCGACAACTCGGCTTACGGGACGATCCGCATGCACCAGGAACGCGAGTTTCCGGGTGAAGAGCGGATCAGCGGTACACGCCTCGCCAATCCCGACTTCGCCGCACTTGCGTCGGCTTTCGGCGGCTGGTCGGCCAGTGCGGCCACGACCGAAGAGTTCAAGAACGCACTGATCGCTGCGGAAGGACGCAGCGGTTTGCGGCTGATCCATTGCAAGATCGAAATCGAACAGCTCGCCGCGAGCGGCGCGACCGTCAGCGGATTGCGCGACCGCTGAGGTAATTCGGACCCGTTGCGACCAGCCGGTCGCACAGGGCGAGGTCGGTCAGATACCTGCCATGGAGCAGATCACCGACCATTCGTCCGGCTTGATCTCGGCAACCGAAAGCCGTGATAGTTTCACGAGCTCGCAATCCGCGAGCTTGGGTTCGGCCTTGATCTGCTTGAGAGTTACGGGCGAAGGCAGCTTGGTCTTGGGCACGACCTTCACGGCCGCCCACTTGCCTTCCGGATCGGTGGGATCGGTGATGCCGGCAACGCTGACCTCGCAGATGCCGACGATCTCGAGCCCCTCGCGCGAGTGGTAGAAGAACGCCTGGTCGCCCACTTCCATGGCTGCGAGATTGTTCTTCGCGCGGTGATTGCGGACACCGTCCCAAGTGCCCTCTTTCTCGGCGACGAGATCGTCCCAGCTGTATTTGAAGGGTTCGGATTTCATCAGCCAATACCGCGACATTCTCTCAATTCTCCTGGCAGTGGATCGGTGCGTGGGGAGGTGGTTAGCGGGGAGTTCCCGCGCTGGCCACCCCGTCCCCCCCCCAAGGGAAAAGGGATTCGCGATTAACGGCTTCTTAGCCTTGCGCCGGTAATCCCACGGGCAAGGCAAGTGCGGGGGTTTCCTTGAACCTTTTCAATGAGACAGTGTCGAAGGCCGGACGCCCCGTGCGGGCGATCGCATCTGTGCGCAAGCGCCGTGACTTCGTGACGCTGGGCATCGCGCTCGCCGCGACCCTGCTTTTCATTGCCACCGCCAGCTCTGTCCTTCCCGTCGCCATGCGCGCTTTGCAGGGCACCAGCGCAGGCCCGGATGTCGCGCTTACCAATGCCTTATTGCTGAACGTCGCGCTGATCCTTCTTGGATGGCAGCGCTACAAGGCGCTCAACAGCGAGCTCGAAGTGACGCGCATGTCGGAAGAAGAAGCGCGCCGCCTTTCCGAGATCGACGACCTGACCGGTTGCCTCAACCGCCGCAGCTTTGCAGAGGCGCTCGGTGAACTGCTGCTGTCGGGCAAGAGCGAGGATCGCGCCTTCGCAGCAATCGCGATCGACCTCGACAATTTCAAGCAGGTCAACGACCTCAACGGCCACGCAGCTGGCGACCTCGTCTTGCGGACCGCGGCAAAGCGTATCCGCTCGCTCCTGCCGGACGGCAGCTCGCTGGCCCGCCTTGGCGGCGACGAGTTTGTCTGCGTCGTTCCCTATCACCCCAGCTCGCCCGAGCGCATCGATCATCTCGCAACGCGCATGGTCGAGCAGTTCGCGATGCCCGTCATCAATGACGGCGTGGTACTGGAGGTGACTATTTCGATCGGTGTCGCCAGCTCGAACCTTCTCGAGGTCGGTACCGAGGACGAGAGCGGCGAGGACGCAGCGCAGAACCTGATGCACAAGGCGGATATCGCCATGTATCACGCCAAGAAGCAGGGCAAGAACCGCTTCTACTGGTTCGAGCCGAACATGGAGAGCGAGCTGCGCTTCCGCAACGAGCTCGAGGCGGGCATCCGTCGCGGTATCCAGAACGGCGAATTCGTTCCCTATTACGAACAGCAGGTAGATCTCGAGACCGGTGATGTCGTCGGCTTCGAAATGCTCGCCCGCTGGGAATCGCCCGAGTTGGGCATGGTCGGGCCGGACATCTTCATCCCGATCGCCGAGGAAATGGGCGTTATCGCCGAGCTGAGCGAAGGCCTGATCGAACGCGCTTTCGAAGATGCGCGCGAATGGCATCCCGACATCACGCTGTCGGTGAATATCTCGCCGGTGCAGATGCGCGACCCGTGGTTTGCGCAGAAGCTCCTGAAGCTGCTGGTCAAGCACCGTTTCCCGCCCAATCGCCTCGACATCGAAATCACCGAGACCTGCCTGCACGAGAACATCGGCATGGTGCGCTCGATGATCACCTCGCTCCGCAACCAGGGCGTGAAGGTCAGCCTCGACGACTTCGGCACCGGCTATTCGTCGCTGTCGCAGCTGCGCAGCCTGCCTTTCGACCAGCTCAAGATCGATCGCAGCTTCATCAGCGAGCTGAAGAACGAGGACCAGAGCGACAAGCTCGTCGACGCGATCGTCTCGATGGGCGACGGCCTCAAGATGCCGATCACCGCCGAGGGCATCGAGGACGAGAAGGTGCTCAATGCGCTCAAGCGCTGGGGCAAGATGCGCGGCCAGGGCTACTTCTACGGCAAGCCCGAGCCGGCGAGCGCTGTCACCAAGCGACTGGCTGCAGCCGGGCGTCTCGCCTCGTCTAACCCTGAGGGCGTGGTCGATATCACCGAGGCGATGCCCGGTGATCGCGACGGGGAAGACAAGAAGACCGGTTCGGGCAAGGCCGCCGGCTGACACTGGACGCTGCCCCGCGCAGCACCTAGATGCGCTGGGCAATGCGCGTCGACTTCATCAAGATGCATGGGCTGGGCAACGACTTCGTCGTGCTGGATGCGCGTGCGCGCGAAATCCCTGCGATGCAGCCGGCGATTGCGGCGGCAATTGCCGACCGCAACACGGGCATCGGCTGCGACCAGCTGATCCTGCTTGAGAAGAGCGATGCTGCGGACTTCCGCATGCGTATCTTCAACCAGGACGGCAGCGAGGTCGGTGCCTGCGGCAATGCCTCACGTGCGGTCGCCATGTTGCACGGCAGCGATGCCGAGATCGAGACCGCCGGTGGCATGCTTTCCGTGTCGCCCACCGCAGGCGGAGCTACCGTCGACATGGGTGAGCCGCGCTTCGACTGGGATGCAATCCCGCTGGCCTATGCGATGGATACGCTTTCCATGCCGGTCGGCTGGGAGATGCTCGGCGACCCGGGCGCGGTGAATGTCGGCAATCCGCACGTCATCTTCTTCGTCGACGACACCGACGCCGTGCCGCTCGACAGGATCGGTCCCGAGATCGAGGAGGACCCGCTCTTCCCCGAGCGCGTGAACGTGAACGTCGCGACCATCGAGGATCGCAGCCGTATCCGCCTGCGCGTATGGGAACGCGGTGCGGGCCTTACCCGTGCCTGCGGTACGGGAGCCTGCGCAACCGCGGTTCACGCCATGCGCCGCAAGCTCGTCGACAGTCCGGTGACTGTCGCGCTTCCCGGCGGAGAGCTGCAGATCGAGTGGACCCCGGGCGGCACTATCCGCATGACCGGCCCTGCGACCGAGAGTTTCCGCGGCAGCTTCGAATGGGACGAGTTCGCGTGAACGCGCCCGTCAAAGCTCCCGAAGTCGTCTCGCTGGGTTGCCGTCTCAACATCTCCGAGAGCGAGCGCATCCGCGCCATGCTGGCGGGCGAGGACAATCTCGTCGTGGTCAACAGCTGCGCCGTTACCAGCGAAGCCGTACGCCAGACCCGCCAGGCGATCCGCAAGGCACGAAAGGCCAATCCCGATGCCCGCCTGCTCGTGACAGGCTGCGCGGCCGATATCGAGCGCGAACAGCTTGCCGCGATGCCCGAGGTAGACGGCCTCATCGCGAACGAGACAAAGCTCGATCCGCGCGCATGGAATGTGCCAGCCAGCGCGCCGCCGGTCCCTGCCCTGCACACCCGCGCCTTCGTGGCAGTACAGAACGGCTGCGACCATGCCTGCACCTTCTGCGTCATCCCACAAGGGCGCGGGAAGAGCCGCTCGCTGACCGTTCCGGAGGTCTTGCGCGAGGTCGGAACCCATCTCGACGCCGGAGCAGGCGAAGTCGTCCTGACCGGTGTCGACGTGACCTCCTGGGGGCATGATCTGCCCGGTAGCCCTTCGCTCGGCTCACTGGTGCGCGCCGTTCTCGACGCCTTCCCCGCCCTCACCCGCATCCGCATGTCATCGATCGACGGGATCGAGGTGGACGAGGAACTGTTCGAACTCTTCGCGAGCGAAAAGCGCGTCATGCCGCACATCCATCTGTCGCTGCAGCACGGCAATGATCTCATCCTCAAGCGCATGAAACGCCGCCATCTCCGGGCCGATGCGGTCGAGCTGGTCCAGCGCCTAAAGTGGCAGCGCCCGGATATCGCCGTCGGCGCCGACCTCATCGCAGGTTTCCCCACCGAGACAGAAGAGCACCATGCGGAGAATCTCTCGATCATCCGCGAGCTCGATATCGTCCACGGACACATCTTCCCCTATTCGCCCCGCCCCGGCACGCCTGCCGCCCGCATGCCGCAGGTAGAGCGCGGCACGATCAAGCGCCGCGCTGCCGAACTGCGCGCAGAAGTCGCCAAGGTGCGTGCAGAGTGGCTGGCCACCCTCGTCGATAAGCCGCTGGAAGTCCTCGCCGAACGCGACGGCACCGGCTATTCCCCCGAATTCGCCCGCGTAAAGCTGCCTGAAGGCACGAAGCGCGGCTCCATCGTCTCCGTGACGCCCAAGACACTCGAGGACAATCTCCTGTCATGAGCAAACCCAGCTGGACCGAGCGCCTGTTCGGCGGCTTCAAGAAAACCTCCGATCGCCTGGCCGAAAACCTCACCGAGGCGGTCACCAAGGCGAAGCTGGACGATGCGACGCTCGACGATGTCGAGGATGCGCTGATCATGTCCGATCTCGGGCCCAGCGCCGCTGCGCGCATCCGCGAGAAGCTTAAAGAGAAACGCTTCGGCCTCGAGATCAGCGCGGACGAGCTGAAACAGGCGGTCGCCGACGAGATCGCCGCCATCCTCCGCCCGGTCGCCAAGCCGCTCGAGATTACCGCCTTCCCGCGCCCGCAGGTCCTTCTGGTGATCGGCGTCAACGGCAGCGGCAAGACCACCACTATCGCCAAGCTGGCGCACCTCTTCGTCGAGGATGACTACAACGTCATGCTGGCGGCGGGCGACACCTTCCGCGCTGCCGCGATCGGACAGCTGCAGACTTGGGCCGACCGCGTGGGCGTGCCAATCGTGCGCGGCCCCGAAGGCGGCGATCCGGCCTCTATCGTCTTCGATGCGGTCAAGAAAGGCACCGAGATCGGAACCGACGTACTGATCGTCGACACCGCAGGACGACTCCAGAACAAGCGCGAGCTGATGGACGAGCTGGCGAAGATCCGCAAAGTCCTCGGCCGCCTCAACCCCGAAGCGCCGCATGATGTGGTGCTCGTGCTCGATGCGACCAACGGGCAGAACGCGCTCAGCCAGATCGACGTGTTCAAGGAAGTCGCCGGCGTCACCGGTATCGTCATGACCAAGCTCGACGGCACTGCCCGCGGCGGCGTGCTGGTGCAGGCGGCCGAAAAGTACGGCCTGCCGATCCATGCTATTGGCGTGGGCGAGAAGATCGACGATCTGCGCCCCTTCGACCCCGATCTGGTCGCACGCGTCATTGCAGGAGTGGCCTGATGAGCGAGGCTGGCGAGAAGAAACCCACCGGCTGGCTGCACACGCTGGTCGACTACGGCCCGCTGCTGGTCTTCCTCGGCGTCTACAAGTTCTCACAGCCCGAAGGCGGTAGCGAGATCGCCGCGGTCATTTCGGGCACGGGCGCCTTCATGGTCGCCGCTGTCTTCGCGCTAGCGTTCAGCAAGTGGAAGTTCGGCAAGGTCAGCCCGATGCTGATCCTCTCCACCACGCTGATCATCGGCTTCGGCGCACTGACGATCTGGCTTCAGGACGAACGCTTCATCCAGTTCAAGCCGACCGCGATCTACCTGATGTTCGGCGCCGTGCTGATCATTGGCTGGCTGCGCGATCGCGCATGGCTGCAGGTCCTGCTGGAAGCCGCCTTCGAGGGCGTGACTCACGAGGGCTGGCTCAAGCTTTCGCGCAATTGGGGCTTCTTCTTCGTCTTCCTCGCCGCGCTTAACGAGGTGATGGTCCGCACGATGAGCTTCGAAAGCTGGCTCTGGGCGAAGCTGTGGGTGTTCCTGCCGCTGACCTTCCTCTTCACCTTCACACAGATCCCGATGCTGCTGAAGCACGGGCTGTCGCTGGATGACACGGACGAAGTGCTGAAGGATGAACCCCCGACGGGTTGAACTTGCAGGGCGGCTCGCTAGTGAGCCGCCGATGACCGATCATATCGAACTGCATTGGGCCACGCAGGCCGATCATGCCACGCTTGCCGACGTGATGTACGACGCCGTGCGCAACGGCCCCAGCAAGTACAGCGAGGCGCAGCGCGCCGCCTGGGTCCCCGAACGTCGCAGCGGCGATGCATGGGACGAGCGCCTAGCCCGTCAGGACGTGATCCAGGCTCGAAACCCGGAAGGCGAAACGCTCGGCTTCATGAGCCTCGATGCGGAGGGCTATATCGACTTCGCCTATATCCGGCCCGCTGCGCAGGGGAGCGGCCTTTTCCGCCGCATGTTCGAGGCGATCGAACAGAAGGCCCGCGAGAAGGGGGAGCAGCGCCTATGGGTCCACGCCAGCCTGATGGCGCAACCTGCCTTCGCAAGGATGGGCTTCACCGTGGTGGAACAGCAGGTCGTCCACATCGGCGAGCAGAGCTTCGAGCGCGCCGAGATGGAGAAAGTGCTGGCCTGAGGGCCCGCTAGATTTCGACCTGGCTGCCCAGTTCGACCACGCGGTTGGTCGGAAGGCGGAAGAAATCCATCGCCGTCGCCGCATTGCGGAGCATCCAGGCGAAGATCTTCTCGCGCCAGATGGGCATGCCCGGCTTGTCGCTGGGCAGCAGCGTCTGGCGGCTGAGGAAGAAGCTGGTGTGCATCATGTCGAACTCGCCGCCGCAGCGTTCCATTTCCTTCAGCCCCTGCGGCACGTTGGTCTCCTGCATGAAGCCATAGTGCAGCACGGCGCGGTAGAAACCGTCACCGAGGTCGTGGATTTCGCAGCGCTCGTCGGCATCGACATAGGGCGCATCGGCAATCAGCACGGTCAGGATCACCACGCGTTCGTGGAGGACCTTGTTGTGCTTGATGTTGTGCAGCAGCGCGGATGGCACGCCCGCGGTCTGGCTGGCCATGAAGATGGCGGTGCCGGGAACGCGCGTGGCGGAGTTCTTTGCGCTCTTGGCGAAGATTTCGATCGGCAGAGCCGTCTCGTGCATGCGCTCGCGCATCAGCTTGCGACCGCGTGCCCATGTGGTGAGCAAGGTAAAGGCGATCAGGCCGACGACAAGCGGGAACCAGCCGCCATCAGGCACCTTGAACAGGTTCGCCGCGAAATACGCACCGTCGATGATCAGAAAGAAGATCACCACTGGCGCTGCGTACCACCACTTCCACTTCCATACGCCGACGAACAATACGCCCATCAGCAGCGTGTCGATGGTGACCGCGCCCGTCACCGCGATGCCGTATGCCCCGGCGAGGTTCGACGAGCTCTGGAAGGTCAGCACGAGGATGATCACGGCGACCATCAGCGCCCAGTTCACGACCGGGATGTAGATCTGGCCCGCTTCGGTCTCGCTGGTGTGGCGGATCGAGAGACGCGGCATGAAACCTAGCTGCATGGCCTGGTGGGTGATGCTGAAGGCGCCCGAGATCACCGCCTGGCTGGCGATGAAGGTTGCCACGGTCGCGAGGATCACCAGCGGAAGGCGATATTCCTCGCTCGCAAGCAGGAAGAACGGGCTCTTCACGACCTCTGCCGCCTGCTCGGGCGGAAGGCTGGCAATCATCGCGCCCTGACCGAAGTAGTTTAGCAGGAGGCACGGCATAACGAAGCCAAACCACGAGAGGCGCATCGGGCCGCGGCCGAAATGGCCCATGTCCGAATAAAGCGCTTCGGAGCCCGTTACGGCCAGCACGACGGCGCCCATCGCGAGGAAAGCGACGAAGCCGTCGGTGACGAAGAACATCACCGCATAATAGGGGTTCAGCGCGTAGAGGATCTCGGGATGCTGGAAGATCTGGTTCAGGCCCAGCGCAGCAAGGGTCGTGAACCAGACGATCATCACTGGCGCGAACAGCGCGCCGACCTTTGCCGTCCCCCGGCTTTGCAACACGAACAGGATGACCAGCAGCACCAGCGCGATCGGGATAACCATCGGATCGAGCGTGTGATTGACCACTGTCAGCCCTTCCACGGCCGACAGGACCGAGATTGCGGGCGTGATCATGCTGTCGCCATAGAACAGCGAGGTCGCAAAGACCCCCAGAAGCACCACCAGCCAGCCCCATTTGGACTTGCCCATGTGGCGGCTAAGCAGCGCGACCAGCGCAAGGCTGCCGCCCTGCCCCTTGTTGTCCGCACGCATCAGGATGGTGACGTATTGCAGCGCCACGACGATCACCATTGACCAGAAGATCAGGCTGACGACGCCGAGAACGTGCATCCGGTCGATCGCGATATTCGCAGCACCGGCGAAGGTTTCGCGGAAGGCGTACAGCGGGCTCGTGCCGATGTCGCCGAAGACGATGCCGATCGCGCCGACCGCAAGCGCGGCCTTCGACCCACCATGGCCACCGCCATGCGAGGTTTCACCACCTGCGGGCGGTGCTGCGTCCGGCGCGTTGGCCGTGCTCATATGGTGGCGTATTCCTGCCGCATGGCGTCCAAAACCTGCATCTGCGGGGCTATCCCCCGTGCAAGGTCGCGGCGCTTAGCACCAAGGAAGGGCCACCGCAACACAAGGTAGACTCCCGCCTACTCGCCTGTCTCTTCGCGGGGCGGCGTTATGCCGAGCATTGCGTCGAGGCGCAGGAGGCGAAGGATCAGCGACTCGCGCCATGTGGCATCCTCGGGCGCATTCTCGAGCGCCTCGATCCACAATTCGCGCGTACGCAATGGCTGGCCTGCCCGCAACCAGGACAGGCCGAGAAAATACCGCGCACCGCCGTTGGAGCCATCGAGAGCCTCGGCACGCTCGAATGCATAGAGCGCAGCAGGGGTCAGGTTGCCCTCGCCATGTTCCACGAGGGCAATACCCAGAGCTATCCATGCCTCGAGGTCGCGCGGGTTTTCCTCGGTCGCGCTGCGATAGAAACCGGCGGCCTGCTCGAAATCTCCGCGCCGCGCGAAGCCGTCACCCGTCATGATCCAGCGTGAAGGCAGCTGCGTGCTGTCGAAATATTCGCGGCGCGCAGTGACAAGGAGCTCGCCGTCCACCGGCTGCTCGGCCGAAAATGCGCCGGGCGCAGCGGGCTGGCCGGGCGAGCCCTGCAGCCCGTAGCCAGCAAGACCGAAGAGCAAGGTCGCGCCGAGCAGCGACCAGCCGCCCTTCCCGACCTTCAGGAGAAATGCCGCGGCACCGAAGGTGATGGCGGCAAGGCCTATGACCAGAGCCCAGCTCATGCGCGCTTCCTGAAACGGCGCCAGAAGATCGCCGCAGCAATCAGCACCAGCAGCAAGGGTATGGCGAAAAGCGGCCAGGTGGATGCGCTCATGACCGGCTCGTAGCTCACGTAGTCGCCATAGCGCTCCATCAGCCAGCTGCGGATTTCCTCCGGCTCCTCGCCAGCCGCGATGCGGATGCGCACCTGGTGGCGCATGTCGCCGGCCATCGGCGCATCGCTGTCGGCAATCGACTGCGACTGGCAGGTGAGGCAGCGCAGCGTCTCCATCAGCTCCTGCGCCTGTGCTTCCTGCGCCGGGTCTTCGAGCTGGCGATAAGCATAGGGTGCGGGCGGCAGCGTCTGCTGCGCGGCCAGCGGCAATGCGGCCAGTGCCATGAGAAGGCCCGCGAGAAGTCTCATTCGCCGGCCTTGCGCAGTTCTTCGAGCAACAGGGGAACGTCCGAAGCGCGGACGTCGCCGATATGCTGGTAACGGATCCTGCCCTCGCCATCGACGACGAAGGTTTCCGGCACGCCGGAGGAGCCGATCGCAAGCTGCACTTCGGACAGGTCGTCGCGGCCGATACGGCTGTAGGGATTGCCGTGCTGGGCGAGGAACCGCTCGATATCCTCGGGCCGGTCGCGGATCGCCACGCCGACGATCTCAGCGCCCCCTTCCTTCAGCGCCTCCAGCTGGGGAGCTTCGGCAATGCAGGGCAGACACCAGCTGGCCCAGATGTTGAGAAGCTTCGGGCCTCCCTGCTGGAAATAGGCGCTGTTGACGGCGGGTTCGCCCTCGAAAGCAGAGGGAAGCTCGAAATAGGGCAGTTCATTGCCCACCATCCGGCTTTCGATGGTTTGGTCCTTCTCCTGCGTCAGCTGGTAGGCCGCGAGGCCGAGGAAGCCGGAAAACAGCAGCAGGGGTAGCCAGAGGCGCCAGCTCATTTGACGGTCTCCATCTCGAGGCGACGCGCGGCGCCCTTTCGTTTCGCCGAACGCCTGCGGAGATCGCTGCGGACCCGCCCGATCAGAGCGAGGATACCGCCCAGCGCGATCAGCATGCCACCGTACCAGATCAGCGTAACCAGCGGCTTCCACCAGAGGCGTACCTGCCAGCGACCGTCGGGTGCCTGCGTTCCGATGACGGCATAGAGCTGCCCGTTCCAGCGGGTCAGGAGCACGCTTTCGGCTGTCTGTTGTGCCGGCGCCCAGAAGTTTCGTGATTGGGGATTTATCTCGACCGGCTCGCCGCCAGAGTAGCTAACCTGCATGCGGCCCGACAGCGCGGTCCAGTTGGGGCCTGCGACCGGCTCGACGGCTTCGAGCGTGACTTCCCACGGTCCGACACTGGTTACGTCGCCCTCGCCCAGCGCAGCCAGTTTCTCCGTGGAGAATGCACTTTCGCTCGCCATGCCGAGCAGCGCGACAGCGAGGCCGAAATGCGCCAGCACCATACCCCACAGCGAAAGCGGAGCACGGCGCAGGCTACGGCCCCTGAGCGGAAGGAAACTTGCGACGCCCAGCGTGATCGCAAAGGCAAGGCCCAGCAGCGGGAGTATCGCGACCTCGGCGAGCAGGCCGAACAGCACGAGCGCCGCCAGCAGGAGCGCGACCAGCAGTGCAACCTCCTTCGAAATCCGTCCCCAACTGTCGCGCCGCCAGCGCAGCAGCGGCCCGACCGCCATGATGGCCAGCATCGGGAAGACGAAAATGGCACTGACCGGATTGAAATAGGGCGGACCCACCGACACACGGACGTCGAACGCCTCGGTCAGCAGCGGATAGAGCGTGCCGAGGAGCACGACCGCGAGGATCGCGCTCAGCATGACATTGTTGACCACCAGCGCGCCTTCGCGGCTCGCCACCGAAAAGCGCTCCCCCTCGCTGATCGAGCCTGCACGCAGGGCGAAAAGAAGAAGTGCGCCGCCGATGTAGATTGCGAGCAGGAACAGGATGAAGCTGCCCCGCTCGGGATCGACGGCGAAGGCATGGACACTGGTCAGCACGCCCGAGCGAACGAGGAAGGTGCCGAGCATGCTCATGGAGAAGGCGACCACGCCGAGCATGATGGTCCAGACGCGCAGGGCATCGCGGCTGGCAAGGACGCTTGCCGAATGCAGGAGTGCAGTAGCCGCTAGCCAAGGCATGAGCGAGGCGTTCTCGACCGGGTCCCAGAACCAGTATCCACCCCAGCCGAGCTCGTAATAGGCCCAGTAGCTTCCAGCAGTGATGCCGAGCGTGAGGAACACCCATGCCCCGAGGATCCACGGACGCATTGCCCGGGCGAAGTCAGGCGTGACCTGCTTGGTCAGCAATGCTCCGAGGGCGAAACTGAAGGCGACCGAAAGTCCGACATAGCCTATGTAAAGCGTGGGCGGATGGAAGGCGAGGCCGATGTCCTGCAGCAGCGGGTTGAGGCCTAGACCCTCCGCTGCGGGCTGCGCGAGGCGTTCGAACGGGTTCGAGGCGAGCAACAGGAAACCGTAGAAGCCGAGAGCGACGAAGCTCTGTGCGGCAAGCGTCGCCTGCATGGTCTTCTCGGGAAGGCGGCGTTCGACTGCCGCGATCAGGGCGCCCGCGAGCGCCATGACCGTGACCCAGAGAAGCATCGAGCCCTCGTGATTACCCCACGCACCCGACAGCTTGAAGATCATCGGCTTGGCGGTGTGCGAGTTGGCCGCGACGAGCTTTACCGACAGGTCGGTGATCGCGAACACCCAGAGCAGCGACGCGAAGGATACCGCTACCAGTCCGCCCTGTAGAATGGCTGCCGGACGCGTCAGGCGCGCGATCTCTGCATCCGCCCCGGCGCGCTGCGCCACGAGCCCTCCCACGAGTTGCAGGGCGGCAAGCGCGGCTGCAAGCCACAGCGCGGCGAGACCGATTTCGGCGATCATTCGATTCCTATCGTCGTCTCTCGCGCCATTTCGGCCGCCTGGTGCTCGTCCATGTCCTGCAATTCGCGGGGGACGTAATTCTCGTCATGCTTGGCGAGCAGCTTGTCGGCCTCGAACGTCCCATCTGCTGCCAGACGCCCTTCCGCCACGACACCCGAACCTTCCTGGAAGAGGTCCGGCAGGATGCCGGCGAAACGGACAGGGACGGCGGAATCCTCGCGCCCGGTCACGGTGAAGGTGACGGTGATGCCGTCGGCCTGCATCTCGACCGTACCGGGGGCAACCATGCCACCGAGGCGGACTGCCTGCCCGACTTGCGGCGGGTCAGCCTGCATCTGTTCGGGCAGGTAGAAATAGCTCGCCTGGTTGCGCAGCGCATAGGCGGCCAGCAAGCCGGCGCCCACAAGCGCGATGAGCGCCAGAACGACGAGCACAAGCCGCTGGTGTTTAGCCTTCATTTGCCCACTCTCGAACCCGAACGAACCTTCTCACGGCGTGCTTCGGCGCGCTTCATCGCCAGCCAGCTCCACGCCATCATCGCGAGGGTCGCACCTATGCCCAAGGCATAGGCTCCGTAAACGAAAAGCCACTGATCGAGTGCTTCACGCATCAATCGGCCTCCATGGCGCGGCGACGAAGCCGCGCGTCTGCCTGGATATCGGCGAGCAAGGCCCGCATTCGTGCGAGCACGACGCCGCCGAAAATGAGCGAAAACCCGATCACGGCGAAGAGCAGCGGCGCGAGAAACACGCCGTCGATCGCGCTCTTGCCCATCGTGATGCTCGGCGGTTGGTGGAGCGAGTTCCACCACACCACGCTACGGTTGATGATCGGGATGTTGATAGCCCCGATGAGGCCGAAAATGGCGGGAATCCGCGCCGAAACACCCTCGCGCTGGGCTGCCTGCGCGAGCGCGATATAGGCGATGTAGAGGAAGGCCAGCACCAGCATCGAGGTGAGACGTCCGTCCCATACCCACCAGGTGCCCCAGGTCGGCCTGCCCCAGATCGAACCGGTGGCAAGGCAGACGAGGGTGAACACGAGGCCCGGCACTGCAGCTCCGCGCGCAGCGATGGCGGCAAGCGGGTGGCGCCAGACGAGGAACACGAGGCTGGAAATGGCGATCGCGGTCCAGCCGCCCATGCCCAGCCATGCCGTGGGCACGTGGATGAAGATGATGCGCACCGTCTCGCCCATGAGGCGATCGGGCGGGACCTGCGTGAAACCCCAGTAAAGCGCCGCCGCGGTGACGAAAAAACCACTGACAAGCAGGAGCGGCGTCAGCCACCCTGCAAGGGCTAGGAAGCGTTTGGGATTTGCGAAACCGTGCATGTGTGTGAGCCGTCGCTGCCAGCCTATTGCAGCCCCTGCCCCCTGCCGCAAGGTGGATTAGCGCCCGATGAGCTCCTTGGCCATCTTGTCGGCGACCTGGTCGGGGGAAACGCCGGTCTTGTCGCTCTGCTCCCAGATCTGCTCGAGGCGACCCGGGATCAGCGCGATGCGCTTGCGCACCTCGTTGATGTCGCAGGGCGCGCCGTCGTTGCGGCACAGGTATTCGAGCGTGACCGAGATGATGCCGCCGGCGTTGATGACGTAGTCGGGCGCGTAGAGAATGCCGCGCTTTGCCAGCATCGGGCCGTGCTCGGGGCGCTTGAGCTGGTTGTTCGCACCACCAGCCACTATCTTGCAGTCTAGGCGCGCTACGCCTTCGTCGTCGAGGATCGCGCCGAGCGCGTTGGGCGAGAAGACATCGCAGGCGACCGACATAACGGCATCGGGGGCTGCCGTATCGGCGCCCAGCTCGGTTGCCAGCGCTTCGCAGCGGTCCTCGTGAATGTCGGAAAGGGTGAGCTTGGCGCCTTCCTTGGCAAGCAGGCGAGCAACGCCGCCACCGACGCTGCCGGTGCCCTGGATCGCCACGTGGACGCCTTCCATGCTGTCCTTGCCGAGCTTGTGCTTCACCGCGGCCTTGATGCCGAGGAAGATGCCGAGCGCGGTGAACGGGCCCGGATCGCCGCCCGCTGCATCCTCGCCATCGACCGGAAGGCCGGAGACGTACTGCGTGCGTTGTGCGACGGCCGCCATATCGGCTTCGGAGATGCCGACGTCTTCGGCGGTGACATACTGACCGCCGAGCGCTTCGACCGCATCGGCGAACGCAGCGAGCATTTCCGGCGTCTTGGTCCTGTTCTCGTCGGCGAGGATGACTGCCTTGCCGCCACCCATCGGGAGGCCGGCCATGGCGTTCTTGAAGCTCATGCCGCGCGACAGGCGCAGCGCATCGCGCATGGCGGCTTCGGGCTCGGCATAGTGCCAGAAGCGGGTACCACCCGCGCCCGGGCCGAGATGGGTCGAGTGGAGTGCGATAATCGCAGTGAGGCCGCTCTTCGGGTCGCGCACGAGCTGGACAAGCTCGTGATCGTCGTAATCCGCTTCGGTCCAGAATGCAGTCATCGGTCTCGTCGCCCCCTTGAAAGGTAACTTGTGACCCGGTGCAGCATAGAGAAAATGGGGCGATCGACGGGGTTCGAACCCGCGACCTCCGGTACCACAAACCGGCGCTCTAACCAACTGAGCTACGATCGCCACACGCCCCCGGAACGCTGCCGGGAAGGCGGCACATATACGCGAGAGGCAGGCCGTCAACCCGCCTTGCGCAACGGCGCGTGCCTGTTGCACAACAAGGTTCAAATGGGAAGTGAAAAAGCGCAGGCAAGCCAACTGGCGCAACTTTCTTTCTCGCCTTGCGACAGCGCCTTGAGGCTCTATCCTGCCTCGCCATGACCGGACCTGGCGAATCTTCCGCGCAATTGTTGCTGTCGAAACCGGGGGTACAACGGGTCCCCACAGATAAGCTCGAGCTTTTCCAGCTGCGCGATTTCGTGGGCGAGGAGCTGCGCGAAAAGATCATCTCGCTGATCGAGAAGGATCGCAGGCCCTCCACCCTCGCGGACGAAGGCGACGATCGCTATTTCCGCACGAGCGAGACCTGCGACCTCGATGCCGAGGAACCGGCCGTCCGCGAACTGGAAGCCATGCTCGCCGCGCTCAACGGAATCGACCCCGACTATGGCGAACCCCTCCAGGGCCAGCGCTACGATGTGGGCCAGGAGTTCAAGCCGCATTGCGACTACTTCAATCGTGACGGTCAGGACTGGGAGAAATACTGCTCGGTCGCGGGCCAGCGGACCTGGACATTCATGATCTACCTCAATGATGTCGAGGCAGGCGGTGCGACCCGTTTCAAGGCGGTGAAGAAGACTTTCCAGCCCGAGGCGGGCAAGCTGGTCTGCTGGAACAACATGCGGCCCGACGGGCGCGAAAACCCGAACACGATCCACCACGGCATGAAGGTCCGCAAGGGCGTGAAATACGTGATCACCAAGTGGTACCGCGAAAGGCCCTGGGGATGGTGAGCTTCGAAGAAGGCAAGGCTTACGAAGGCGGCTGCCACTGCGGGACGGTGCGGTTCAGCGTCACCATGCCTGCAGATCCGCTGATCAGGCGCTGCAATTGCACGATCTGCGCGATGAAAGGCGTCGTCATGATCGACGTGCCCATGTCATCGCTCAATATCATGCAGGGCGAGGATGCGCTCACGCTCTACACTTTCGGGAGCGGTGCCGCGAAGCACCGGTTCTGCTCGCGCTGCGGCATCCACCCCTTTCACCAGCTGCGTTCCGAGCCCGATCACTACGGCGTAAATCTCGCCTGCATCGACGGGATTTCGATCTACGACCTGCCCGACGTTCCGGTGTTCGACGGTCAGAATCATCCGGGCGATGGCAATGATTACGCCTATGTCGGCACGTTGCGCCTCGACCGCCACAGTGATTGATCCAGATCAAGTCCCAGCTACGAGCAGGGTGTTATCATGGCCTCCCAAGAGCGATGGAGAGGCACGAATGACCGACTATGGCAATTTCCGCGAAGGGCTGGAGCAACGCCTCGCAGCGCTGCTCGAGCGCGCCGAAGTGATCGAGGACGACCTGCGCCAGCCGCTGGACGCCGATTTCAGCGAACAGGCAATCGACCTGGCCGATGACGAAGCGCTCGAAGGGGTGGACGAAGTGTTGCGCCACGAGATCGCGCAGATCCGCCTCGCCCTGAAACGCATCGAGAGCGGGACCTACGGGACCTGCAGCCAGTGCGGGAAAGAGATCAGCAAGGGTCGTCTGGAAGCGCGCCCGATCGCGACTCGCTGCATCGACTGCGCCAGCTAGTCGCCCAAACGAAAAGGGCGGCCCCGCGGGACCGCCCTTGAATTCGTACTGTCTCGAAGAAGCTTACTTCTTCTTGAGCGACAGACCGCCGAAGCGCTTGTTGAAGGCTGCAACGCGGCCGCCTTCCTGAAGCTGCTGCTTGCCGCCGGTCCATGCCGGGTGGCTGGTGGGGTCGATGTCGAGAGCGAGCGTGTCGCCTTCTTTGCCCCAGGTCGAGCGCGTCTGGAATTCGGTACCATCGGTCATCTTGACCGTGATCATGTGGTAATCGGGGTGACCTTCGGCCTTCATTGTAAACGTCCTTCTAGCTTCGGAGCGGTTCCGACCGGTCCAGCTGTTTGTGGAGAAGGCGCGCGGTTAGCGCCGCGCGCGGAAATTTGCAACCCTATTCGGGTGCGTCGGCGATCATCGCCGTGAAGCTGACTTCGCAAGTGACCTTGCCATCGACGCTCGCCTTGCCGGCGAACTTGCAGACACGTGCGCGCTTCTGGACGAACTCGGCTTCGAGATCGAGCAGCACGCCGGGCGTAACCGGGGCGCGGAACTTCGCGTTCTCGATCGCCATGAAATAGACGAGCTTGCCCGACCCGGCGAGACCGAGGCTTTCCACTGCGAGCACGCCGGCAGCCTGCGCCAGCGCCTCGATCTGGAGCACTCCGGGCATGATCGGTGCGCCGGGGAAGTGCCCCTGGAAGAAGTCCTCGTTGAAGCTGACCGCCTTAACCGCGTGGATGCGCTCGTCGACGACGAGTTCCTTCACGCGGTCGACCAGAAGAAGGGGATAGCGATGCGGGAGGCGCTTGAGCACCTCGACGACGTCGAAACCGGTATCGCTCATCTGCTATCCCCCTTGTTTTCTAAAACTTAGCGGCCGGTCGGCTGTGCCGGCTGCTGCTGCTGCTGCTGCTGCGCTGCCTGCTGCTGGCGGGCCGCGATCAGGCGGATCTGCTGGACCTGCTGGTAGGCACCAACCGACTGCTGCGAGGGCTGCCAGCCCTGCGGAGGCGTGACCTGCACGGTCGTCGGCGCGGCATTCATCGCGTCGAGAACCTTCTGGTTGATGTTGGCAGTCGGATTCGACCAGATCGTGGCATCGGGCGAAAGCACGGCAACGATATTGTTCTGCGTGATAACCGACTGGAGCGCAGTGGCATACTGCTGGAGGACCTGCTCGACAGCGTAGACGCGCGCAGCGTCGACCTGGTTGGAGAGCTGTGCGAGTTCCTGGTCGAGCGTCTGGACCTGCTGAGCCTGCGGCGCTGCCTGGTAAGCCTGCATCTCGGTCTGGTTGAGCTGGCCGTCACCATCGGTGTCGAACGGCTGGACCAGCGTCTGGCGCTGCTGGCTCTTCTGCTGGAGCTGCGTGATCTGCGAGGCGTAGGTGGTGTTCACCTGCTGGAAGGCGGTGTTCAGCGAGTTGCTGAAAGCGATCGTCGCCGGAGCATTCGCGACAGCGATGTTGCCCGAAACCTGCGCCGCTGCGGGGGTGGCGGCGATGGCCGCGCCCATGAGGCTCGCGGCAGCGAGGGTCTGCTTGAAGAGTTTCATTAGAATTGTGTTCCTACGTTGAAGGACAAGGTCTTGGTGTCGTCACCCGGCTGCGTTTTAATGGCATGCGATAGATCGATCCTGAACGGACCGAAGGGCGAGTTCCAGTTGACACCGATACCTACGGTGATGCGGGGGCTCGGGCTGTTGCCGAGAAGCACCTCGCGATAGTAGCTGTTGGGGTCAATCACGATATCGTTCGGATCGCCCAAGGCGTTGAATTCGTTGGTCGACTGCAGCACTTCCTGGAAATCGTCGCTCGGATCGTCGGGAGTGTTGTTGTCGTTGATAATCGGGTTGAGGTCGGTATCGAACTGCAGTTCCTCGAATACCGGCAGGCCGCCGAGCGTGCGTGCCTGGAAGCCGTTCGGGAAATCGCCGAGCTGCGGACGGTCGATCGCGAAGAGCGAGCCGACATCGGCCCAGATCGACGGACGCAGGCCCATTTCGCGAGCGCCCGAGCCGAGCGGGATCTCCAGCTCTGCACGGCCGAGATAGTAGGCGCGTCCTCCCAGCGCATCGTCGAAGCGCGGATTGTCGACGCTGCGGAAGTCCTCGATCGTCTGCAGCGTGCGCGGCGTCGCCGGATCGTTGTCGAGGTCCTGATAGGCAAGACGGATCACGCGCGGGCCGAGGCCGCGGATGTCGAAGCCGCGGAACTGCGCTTCGCCGAGGAAGAAACGGTCGGTCAGGCGGACATCGTCGAAGCCGGGCGCCGCATTATCGTCCAGCGCGTGGATCCAGCCACCTTCGATATTGGCCGAGAAGATGAACCCGCTGCCGAGCGGGAACCACTTGCCCATGTTGGCGCGCAAGCGGGCATACTTCACGTCGCCGCCGAGGCCGGCCACTTCGCCGGTCACCGAGATACGCTCGCCGCGCGTGGGACGCAGGCGGCTATCGAGCGAATCGTAGTTGAGCGTCAGGCCCACGATCGACGAGGTACGCTGGCCGACAGCCTCGCAGACGAAGCGCGAGCTGGTGCATTCGAGAATGCCGTCGCCGTCGAAATCGCTGAAGTTGCCGCTACCGATCGTCACGTCTTCATAGTTGAAGGTATAGCTGCCGATCAGCGCCATGTACTCGCTCAGCGGCACACCCGCGCGCATCTGGAAACCGGTGGTCGCCTGCTTGTAGCGGTTGAAGCTGGTGGTGAAGCGTTCGTTGTCGAACTCGCGGTGGTAGATGTCCGCGCCCATCGAGATGTTGCGGTCGAACACATAGGGGTCGGAGAAGCTGATGTTCGCCGAGCGCGAGAAGCGCGAGTAGTTGACGCTCAGGCCAATGGTCTGTCCGCGGCCGCGGAAGTTGCGCTGGCGGATCGAGCCCGCGAGAATGAACTGTTCGATCGACGAGAAGCCTGCCGAAAGCTGCAGTTCGCCGGTCGGCTGCTCTTCGATATTGGCCTCGAGCACGATGCGGTCGGGCGCACTGCCCTCGACCTGCGTGATCTCGAAGTTTTCCTGGAAGAAGCCCAGCGACTTGATACGCGCTTCCGAGCGCTTGATCGCGAGGCTGTTGAACGCATCGCCCTCGGCCACGCGGAATTCGCGGCGTACGACCTTGTCCTGCGTCAGCGTGTTGCCGTTGACATCGATCCGCTCGACGTAAACGCGCGGCGCTTCCTGCAGGATGAAGGTGACGTCCATAGTGAGGTCGTCGGGGTTGCGGCGGAAATCGGGGCGCACGTCGGCAAAGGCATAGCCGAAGGTCCCCGCGAGGTCGGTGAGCTGCTCGACCGTGTCCTCGACCCGCTTCGCATCATACCAGTCGCCGGTCTGCATCGGCAGGCGCTGGCTCATCGATTCGCTGTCGAAGTCGCGCAGCTGGCTATCGACCTTAACCTCGCCGAACTTGTAGCGCTCGCCCTCTTCAACCACGTAGGTGATGATGAAGTCTTCCTTGTCGGGCGTAAGCTCGGCCACGGCGGAAACGACGCGGAAGTCGGCATAGCCTTCGGTCAGGTAGAAGGTACGAAGCTGCTGTTGGTCGAAGGCCAGGCGATCGGGATCGTAGCTGGTGTTCGAGCTGAGGAAAGTCAGGAGGCGCGCCTCCTTGGTGACCATCTCGCCCTTGAGCTTGCCATCCGAGAACTGCTCGTTGCCGATGATGTTGATCTGGCGAACCTTGGACTTGGGGCCTTCGTTGATCTCGAAGACGATATCCACGCGGTTCTGGCTGAGCTGGACGAGCTGCGGCTCGACCGTCGCGGCAAAGCGCCCCTGGCGCTTGTAGAGCTCGAGAATACGCGACACGTCGGCGCGGACCTTCGAGCGGGTATAGATCTGGCGCGGCGCAAGACGGATCTCGGGGATGATCTTGTCGGCCTTGATACGCTCGTTCCCCTCGAGGAGGATACGGTTGATCACCGGGTTCTCGGCCACGGTGATGACGACATTGCCGCTTTCGTTGACGACGCTGACGTTCGAGAACAGCTCGGTGGCGTAGAGATCCTTCAGGACCTGGTCGCCGGCTGCCTGCGTGTAGGCATCGCCGGGACGCAGGCGAATGTACGACAGGATCGTCTGCGGCTCGAGGCGCTGCGCACCGGCGACCGCGATGGTCCGGACGACGTCCTGTTGCTGGAGAGTGGCTGGCTGCTGGTCCTGACCCTCGTCCTGAGCGCCGGAGGCGGCAGTCGCATCGGCGTCCTGTGCCAGGGCCATTGCCGGCATAGCGCCGAGAACGGTTCCGGCCAGCAGGCCGGCCATCACGCGCTTGCTGCGCATTTTCGCTTCGCTTGCGGAAGTCGCAAATCCAGTCATCGACAAGGGAATTCCCGTCCTCAAATAATCCATCGACCCGCCCACGCTGAGGCCAGATGGCCCCCTGCCCGATGCAGGCCGCCCAATCAAGCCGTGTGACACCCGTTACGGGTGGAGCAACCGGCCCTGTCCCCGCCTAATTCCCGAAGAAGGGAAGTTTGGCGATATCGATGAAGGTGACGAAAACCATCAAGGCGAGCACGAGTGCCACGCCGGCCCTGTAGGCCACCTCCGTCGAGCGGGGTCCCAAGGGCTTCCGGCGGATTGCCTCTGCCGCGTAGAAAGCCAGGTGCCCGCCGTCGAGTGCCGGGATTGGCAGGAGGTTGATGAATGCCAAGTTAAGCGAAATCAGCGCCGCCAGGTTGAAGAAGGCGAGCGGTCCGAGGCTCAGCTGTTCGCCTGCATACTTGCCGATCGTGACCGGCCCGCCGAGCTCTTTCACCGACCTGTCGCCGACCAGAATCTGCTTGATCCCGGTTACCATCATGTCGACCAGCATGCCCGTTTGCTGAAGCGAAAGCTTGGCCGACTGGATGAGGCCGACGTCCTCGTAATCGTAGTGCGACCGCTCGGCGGCCGCGGTGATGCCGATCAGGCCGATCGTGCCCTTGTTGCCGAAGCGGTCCTCCTGCTCGACCGAGTAGGTTCGGACCGGGAAAACCATTTCCTCGCCGTCGCGCTCGATACCGATGTCGAGCACGGTGTTGGGATAAAGCTGGACCGCGCGGATCAGCTCCTGGAAACCAACGACAGGCTCGCCATCGACCGAGACGATCTTGTCGCCGACCTCCAGACCGGCGGCAGGTGCAGCCGATTCCTCGGAGAAGGAACCGATGGTCATCTGCTCTTCGACGTTCACCGGAACCGGCTTTCCGAACATCATGAAAAAGCTGATGAAAATCGCCAGCGTGACGAGGATGTTCATCGCCGGACCGGCGAAGACGATCAGGGCGCGTTTGCCGAGCGAGGCGTGATGGAAGCTGCCGTCACGCTCTTCGGGCGTCGCATTGGCGGCGGCTTCGGGATGCGGAATGCTCGCCGGATCCATGTCGCCCTTGAACTGGACGTAACCGCCCAGAGGCAAGGCGCTGACTTTCCAGCGGGTGCCTCGGCTGTCGGTCCGACCCCAGATTTCCTTGCCGAAACCGATCGAGAAGGCTTCTGCCTTCACGCCGAACCAGCGGCCCACGAGGTAGTGCCCAAGCTCGTGCAGGGTCACCAACGGCCCCAGCAGCAGCGGGAAGCCGATGATGTAGTAAACCCAGATGGGGATCGATCCGTCCAAAGTCAGGCTGTCTCCATAATCGCGTTGGCGCGCATGCGTGCATCCTCATCAACGCGCAGGACCTCTTCAAGGGTCCGCGGCGCGGGCGGAAGCGAATTTTCCGACAGGACGCTTTCCACCATTAGCGCAATGCGGCTGAATTTAATCTTACCGGCGAGGAATGCGGCCACGGCCACTTCGTTGGCAGCGTTAAGCACAGCAGGAGCCGCCCCGCCCGCTTCGGCTGCTTCGCGCGCGAGGCGCGTTGCCGGGAAGCGGGCTTCGTCCGGCTTGAAGAAGGTAAGCTCGCCGATCTCGGCAAGGTCGAGCGGTGCCATCGGCGTGTCCATGCGCGCAGGCCAGGCAAGGCACGAGGCGATCGGCACGCGCATGTCGGAAGGGCCGAGCTGCGCGAGCGTCGATCCGTCGCGATATTCGACCATCGAATGGATCACGCTTTGAGGGTGGACCACGATGCGGATGCGGTCGAGCCCGACCGGAAAGAGGTGATGGGCCTCGATCAGTTCGAGCCCCTTGTTGAACATTGTCGCGCTGTCGACGCTGATCTTCGCGCCCATGTCCCAGTTCGGATGGGCGATAGCCTGCTCGGGAGTGACCGCATTGAGGTCCTCGACCAGCCGCAGCGGACCGCCGCTTGCCGTCAGAGTGATCGTGCGCACCTCTTCCATCCTGCCGCCCTGCAGGCACTGGAAGATCGCATTGTGCTCGCTATCGACGGGAAGCAGGGTCGCGCCGTGCTTCGCGACCGCGGCGGTCATCACCTCGCCTGCAGACACCAGCGCTTCCTTGTTGGCCAGCGCTATCGTGGTCCCCTGCTCGATCGCCGCCATGACCGGTCCGAGGCCGGCGCAACCCACGATGGCTGCCATGACGATATCGACCGGCCTTGCCGCCGCTTCGCAAAGCGCCGCGCGCCCGGCGGCAGGTTCCACATCCGATCCGGCAAGCGCCTGCTTCAGTTCCTCGTAGCGCGCTTCGTCCGCGATCACGGCAGTCTCCGCCCCGAATTCGCGTGCGAGCTTGGCCAGTTCCTCGACATTGGAGTGCGCGGTAAGCGCGGTAACGCGCCAGTCGGAAGGGTTGCGGCGTACCAGATCGAGGGTTGATGCGCCGACCGAACCGGTAGCGCCCAGAATGGTGATCGAGCGTGTCATGCGCCGCCCAGCACTGCACCGGCGATAAGCGCCACGGGGATCATGCCGTCGGTCCGATCGAAGAAGCCGCCGTGCCCCGGGATGAGGTTCGAACTGTCCTTCACCCCCGCCTTGCGCTTGAGCCAGCTTTCGAGGAAATCGCCCGCCTGTGCGGCAGTGGCGAGTACAGCGCCTATCCCCACGATCATGCCGATTTCGGCCGGTTCGAAGCCAAGAGTATTCGCTCCGCTGATCTGGCGCGCCGCGAAATAGATGAAGATGGCCAGCCAGCTGCTGGCACCCACGATACCGCCGAGAAGGCCCGCCCAGGTTTTCGACGGACTGATCGCAGGTGCGATTTTCGGCCCGCCGATAGTGCGTCCGAAGAAGTAGGCGAAGGTGTCGACGGCAATGACCGTTCCCACCACCCCGACAATCATCGCGGTCGGCAGCTGGGTCAGGAAGACACCCGCAAGAACTATGTAAGCCGTGCCTGCAGCGATCGCGATAATGCGCGTCGCCATGCCCTGCGTCGCCTTGAGCACCAGCAGCACGAACTCGATCAGCGTCACCGTGACAACTGCGCCTATAAAGATGTCCAGCCAGATGCCTCCGGCCACGAGCGCGGCTATCGAGACGGCAAGCATTACCGCAGCGGACATCAGCCGCATGGGCAGGTCCGCATTCTTCGATTTCACCGCTGCATCACCTGCCGCCAAAGCGTCTCTCCCTACCCGCGAACTGGTCCAGCGCATCCTGCAGGTGCGCGGGCGTAAAGTCGGGCCATAGCACGTCGGTGAAGATCATTTCCGCATAGGCGCATTGCCACAAGAGGAAATTGGACAGCCGCACCTCCCCGCTCGTGCGGATTAGGAGGTCTAGCGGTGGCAGGCCGGCCGAATAGAGATTGGCCTCGATGCTCTCTTGCGTAATCTCGCCGGCCTCGGCCGCCAGCCGTGCAGCCTGGACGATCTCGGCCTGCGCCCCGTAGTTGAGCGCAACCGCGAGCGTGCGCGAGCCCTTCGATGTCTGCTCTAGTGCATCTTCGAGCATTTCGACGATATCGGGCGCGAGACCGCGCCAGTCGCCGAGGATGTGCAGCTTCACGTCATTGGCGATGAATTCGGGCAGGTCCGATTTGATGAACTTGCGCATCAGGTTCATCAGATCGTCGACCTCTTCGTCAGGCCGCTTCCAGTTTTCGCTGCTGAAGGCGTAGAGCGTCAGGCACTCGATCGGCGTGTCCTTGAGGCTGCGCACGAGTTCGCGAACCGCCTCCACGCCCTTGCGGTGGCCCATGGCGCGCGGCAGGTGCTTGCGCTTCGCCCAGCGCCCGTTGCCATCCATGATGATGGCAACATGGCGGGCTTCCTGGGTCGTATCCGTCATGCCTGCAAGGCCCCCGAGCGCCGCTTACTGGCTCAGGATTTCCTGCTGCTTCTTGGCCACGGCTTCGTCTGCTTCGGCGACGTGGGCGTCGGTCATCTTCTGGACTTCGCCTTCCATGCGCTTCTGCTCGTCTTCCGAGATTTCCTTCTTCTTCTCGTCTTCCTTCAGAGCTTCCATGCCGTCACGGCGAACGTTGCGGATCGCGATCTTGGCCTTTTCGCCGTATTCGCTAGCGACCTTCGCAAGGTCCTTGCGGCGCTCTTCGGTGAGGTCCGGCATCGGCAGGCGCACGTTCTGCCCGTCGATCATCGGGTTGAGGCCGAGATTGGCCTTGGCAATCCCCTTCTCGACCGCGGTCACATTGGCCTTGTCCCACACCTGCACGCTCAGCATGCGGGGCTCGGGCGCCGAAACGGTGGCGACCTGGTTCAGCGGCATCATCGAGCCGTAGACTTCGACCACGACCGGATCGAGCAGGCTGGTGTTGGCGCGGCCCGTGCGCAGGCCCGAAAGATCGCCCCTCAGGCTATCGACTGCGCCCTTCATGCGGCGTTCGATGTCGGCTTTGTCGTACTTGGCCATGGTTGGCTTCCTCGTCCTGTCTTTCGTTCTTAAGCGGTGTGATCGGTCACGACGGTCTGCACGCCCTCGTTCGAGAGCACGCGCGCCAGATTGCCCTTCTCGCGGATCGAGAAGACCACGATCGGAATGTCGTTGTCGCGGCACAGCGCAACGGCGCTTGCGTCCATGACCTTGAGGTTGTCTGCCAGCACCTTGCCGTAACTCACGGTTTCATAGCGCTTGGCGTCCTGGTTCTTCTTCGGGTCGCTGTCATAGACACCATCGACGCTGGTGCCCTTGAGTAGCGCGTCGCACTTCATTTCGGCGGCACGCAGCGCAGCGCCGCTGTCGGTGGTGAAGTACGGTGCGCCGACACCGGCAGCGAAGATGACGATGCGTCCCTTTTCGAGGTGGCGCTCGGCGCGGCGGCGGATCACCGGCTCGCATACCTGGTCCATCTGCACCGCGCTCTGCACGCGGGTCTCGACACCGATCTGCTCGAGCGCGCTCTGCATCGCGAGTGCGTTCATCACCGTAGCAAGCATGCCCATGTAGTCGGCCTGCGCGCGGTCCATGCCTTGTGCTGCACCGGCCATGCCGCGGAAGATGTTGCCACCGCCGATGACAAGGCAGATCTCGAGGCCGGTTTCCTTGGCCGCCTTCACTTCCTTGGCGAGCTCCAGCACGAAGGCCGGATCGATCCCGAACTGCTGGTCCCCCATCAACACCTCGCCCGAGAGTTTCAGAAGGACGCGGTTCATCTTGGGGAGGGTCATGCGGGAGATTCTCTTTCCAGTAGGTTTGCGCGGCCTTAGTGCCCTACTGCCGCGCTGCCAAGGGGCGCATCTCGCGCTCAGCCCGTTACGCGGACTGCGCAATGCCAGCTGGTGTGCTTGATACCCTTGGGCAGGGGCATCAACCGGTCACGTGCGAAACGCGATCCGAACCGGATATCGCCAAGTTCCATTCCGTGCCGCGCGGCGAGCTGTCCGAAGGTGACCGGGTCGAGCCAGCAGGTATGTTCGGGATTGTTGGCCACGATCCCTCCCTTCACACCCGACTTGACCACGTTGCGCCAGTACCAGGGGTTGGGCGTAGAGACGACCAGCACGCCTCCCGCCCTCAGGTTGCGCTTCACGCTGCGCAGGAAGCCACCGAGGTCTTCGAGATGCTCGACGAGGTCGCCGGCCACAATGACATCGAAATCCTGCTCGAAATCGAAATTCTGCGCATCGCCATGGCTGATATCGAAGCCTCGCGCCTGCAGGAATTCGACACCCGACTTGCTCAGATCCAGTCCCTTGAGAGACTTGGCCTTCTCGGCCAGCGCCTTGTGCAGCCAGTAGGGGCTGCGGTAATTTTCGGGATCATGCTCGACGCAGCCGACATCGAGCACATCGCGTCCTTCGGCATAGCGAATGGCGTAGGCGATCTTGTGATCGTCCCATGCGATACCCTCACCAAACAGCGCCGCATCTGCAGTGATCGCGGTTTCGGACAGCTTGGAGGGATCGGTGACGAAGTTTTCGGCCATGCGTGAGGAAATCCACCGGAGTGATCTGGCCTCTCGCGATAACCGCGCGAGCTTGATCTGAAAAGGACAAGGCTCCGGAGCGACCTCCGAGGGTCCAGATTTTGTTCGGCCTGATAATTGCGTGTAAGGTTTGGCCATCCCGGCAGATTTCTGGGAGGCGCAAGTTTTGGCTGGATCGCGTATATTCGGACCCGCTCGATCGCCGCCGGTGGTTACCTACCGGTCGTCTCCGCACGGGCGACAGAGGGCTGGAAAGCCCAGCGCGCGAGACAGTCGCCATCTGACCCTCAATATCGCCGGTTTCCTGACACCGGCCGCAGCAATCACAGTGGGATTCTTCGCCTACACCTTGAGCGACCGGCTCTCGGAAGAGCCCCATCTCCGAAAGGACGCAGAAACGGAAAAGTCGCTAAGTGATCCTCAAAGTCCCACCTCCCGGACCGAAATGAACCCGAGGCAGGTCACGCTACCTGCAGTAAGCCTGGCCCCGGAAGAACCGGCCAAGGCGAGCTTCGCGAGCGTCCAAGGCGCACCGATAGCGGCGCAAGGATCGAAAAAGCGCGATGACTGGAGACCGGCGACGCTGGAGCCGTCGACACCCCGGATCGCCACGAGACCACCCCAAGAAGCGCCAGCAAGCAGATTAGAAACGCAGGCGGACGCTATCATGCGACCGCTCGATCCCCCGATCTTCTCGGGAATCCAAACCGGTCCGTCGCTTGCCAATGGTAAGCTCGCCAAGGAATCCTTCGGCCCCAATGCGGCATTTGGCGGCACCGATGCCGCACCATTGGAAGATATGCAGATCGAGATCGTCATCGAACCCGAGGGGAATTCTGAAGAAGCCGAGCCCTCAAGCTCGCGCTACGTCCGCCGCGACTATTCGCGCACTGTGCATGTTGCAGGGGTGCGGAGGGATATCCCCATCGCGAAAAGCGAAATGATCCGCGCACAAGAGCTGCGCGACTCTTATCGTGACGGCATTCCTGCAGTCCGAGAGGTTCGTAAAAAGATGGAGGCGTTGAAGAACGCCCATCCGCGCGGCGCTTTGGCGAAGAACGGAATTCCCGGACAGCCGACGGGAATACACACGGAAAACGCGATGACCGGCAAGGTTGCGCAGGAAGCCGTCATCCTGGTCGAGGACGAACTGGCCTGGGTCCAGCTCGGCGCTTTACTGGAAATCGTCCAGCGCGGCATCGCTCCCGAAGAATACACCTCACTGGCAAGCTCTTCGGCCGCAGGAGCATTCGTCAGTCCATCGATGCTTCGCGATGCAGGTATCGATGCAGTTTACGATGCCTCGACACAGCAATTGGCGCTGGCAGCGACCGGCTGAACGAAAAAGGCCGCCGGAGCGAACTCCGGCGGCCCATTTTCTTGAGAAGCGAAGAGCGCTTAGCCGGCGACGGCTGCGGCGACTTCTGCTGCGAAATCGCTCTCTTCCTTCTCGATGCCTTCGCCGAGCTGGAAGCGGACGTAGTCCACCAGTTCGACCTTGGCACCGACTTCCTTGGCAGCCTGCTCGACGACCTGTGCGATCGGCGTCTTGTTGTCGATCACGTAGATCTGGCTGAGCAGAGCGTTTTCCTTGGCGTACTTGTTGATCGCGCCTTCGACCATCTTTTCCTGGACGTTTTCGGGCTTGCCGCTTTCGGCAGCCTTTTCCTGGGCGATGGCACGCTCGCGAGCGATTACGCCGGCATCGAGGCCTTCAGCGGTCAGCGCCTGCGGGAAAGCAGCGGCGATGTGCATGCCGAGCTTCTTGCCGAGGTCTTCGAGCTTGGCCTTGTCGCCTTCGCTTTCGAGAGCGACGAGAACGCCGATCTTGCCGAGGTCGGGAGCGACAGCATTGTGCATGTAGGGCACGATCACGCCGTTGGTGACCGAAACGGTCTTCATGCGGCGGATCTGCTGGTTCTCGCCGATGGTGGCGACGTTGTCGGTCAGCTTCTCGGCGACGGTGCCGCCTTCGGGGTAGCCGGCAGCCTTGAGGGCTTCGACGTCGTCACCGTCCACGCCGAGCGCGACAGTGGTGGTCTTGCGGACGAAGTCCTGGAACTTGTCGTTCTTCGCAACGAAGTCCGTTTCCGAGTTCACTTCGACGGCCACGCCCTTGGTGCCTTCGACGGCGAGGCCGACGAGGCCTTCTGCAGCGGTACGGCTCGACTTCTTCTGGGCGGTGGCGAGGCCCTTGGCACGCAGAGCGTCGACAGCGGCTTCGATATCGCCGTTGGATGCTTCGAGAGCCTTCTTGGCGTCCATCATGCCCGCGCCGGTCTTCTCGCGCAGGGCCTTTACGTCAGCGGCAGTGAATGCAGCCATGGTAATTTCCTTCTTGGTATCTTGAATGCGTAGGCACCGGGCCTGCTGTGGTCAGCGGCCCGGCGCGTAGCCTCGTAATGTGACGGGCGCATGGCGCGCCCGCCGGAACGATTGGGCCTTAGGCCGCAGCTTCCTCGGGCGGATTTTCCATCGCGCCGACGTCTGCGCCGCTGTCGGTCACGCCTTCGCCCTTGCCCGAACGGGCCGCTTCGCCAACGGCGTCACAGTAGAGCTTGATGGCGCGGGCAGCGTCGTCATTGCCCGGGATCGGGAATGCGATGCCGTTCGGATCGACATTGGTGTCGAGGATCGCGACCACCGGGATGCCAAGCACGTTGGCTTCCTTGATGGCGAGGTCTTCCTTGTTGGCGTCGACCACGAACATGATGTCCGGGATGCCGCCCATGTCGCGGATGCCGCCGAGCGAAAGCTCGAGCTTGTCACGCTCGCGCGTCAGCTGGAGGACTTCCTTCTTGGTCAGGCCGCCGGTGTCGCCCGAGAGCTGCTCTTCGAGCGTCTTGAGGCGCTTGATCGACTGCGAGATCGTCTTCCAGTTGGTGAGCATGCCGCCCAGCCAGCGGTGGTTGACGAAGTGCTGGCCCGAAGCGAGCGCTGCTTCGCGGATCGGGTCCTGCGCCTGGCGCTTGGTGCCGACGAACAGCACCTTTCCGCCCGAACGTGCGGTCTGGCTGATGAAGTCGAGAGCGCGCGCGAAGAGCGGCACGGACTGCGACAGGTCGATGATGTGGATGCCGTTGCGCGCGCCGAAGATGTACGGCTTCATGCGCGGGTTCCAACGGTGGGTCTGGTGGCCGAAGTGTGCGCCGGCCTCGATCAGCTGCTGCATGGTGACGGTAGGAGCCGCCATGGTCATTTCCTTTCCGGTTGTACCTCTGGAAGGCTGGAACCCGTGATGCGGAGCTTCCCGCGATCGGGCACCGGTATGAGCGCCTTCCATGTGGATTTGCCCGCCCTTCGAAATGGCCCGAATTGGCCGATTCTGTGGCGAACGGCGCGCACATAGTGGCCTTTTCCGGAGAAATCCAGACTCAATTCACCGACAAAAAAGGGAATCCGGCCGCAAAAAGGGCTTGACACACCGGAACAAAACGAGAACATTGTTCTCATCGCCGGAACACCCGGTGGGCATTAGGGGTTTTCCCGTAAATTTACCCCGGCTGTCAACAGCCTTGTGCACAGGCAGGCGGGTAAGGAGATGATCGAGATGTTCGCACTGTTCCTCATTGCCGTCTTCACCCTCGCCACGCTGACGGCGGTCGGAGTGCTTGCCGACAGCGGGCTGCGGTGGTGGTCCGCTTTCGGCATGCTGCGGCAGCGCATGAACCGCGGCTACGCAAGCGCCCCCGTCGGCCAGCGTCCGGTGATCCTTCAGGAATGCAGCCTGGGCTTCGCGCGTGCCCCCCGCGCCCGCCAGGTTATTCGGCGCTCGACGCAGCGCGCCGCCTGACCTTCGCATAGCGGAGCAGCGTGAACGGCAGCAGGGCAAGGTAGCCGATCCCGATCACGCTCAGCGTCCACCAGGGCTCGACGAGCAGCGCTGCAAACAGCAGCCCCACGAAAGCAAGCACCCACAAGCGAATGCCGCGCCGCGGACGCAGCGACGTCCAGCTTGGCGTCGCCATGCTCGAGATCATCAACAGCGCCACGGCAATCAGCCAAGGACCGACCAGCTCCGGTGCGCGGAAAATGTCGAGGTCGGTCGCAGCCCAGAGGTAGTAGGGCATGAATGCCAGCCCTGCCCCCATCGGCGCGGGCACGCCGGTAAGGAAGCCGAGCGACTTGTGCGGCTGCTCCTGCATGTCGATCTGGGCATTGAAACGGGCAAGGCGCAGCGCGCAGCAGATCGCGAGCGCAAGGGCAGCGAACCAGCCGAGGCGCGGCTCTGCCGAAAGCGACCAGAGATAAATAATGATTGCCGGAGCGGTGCCGAAGCTCAGCGAATCCGCCAAGCTGTCGAGTTCGGCGCCGAAGCGCGACTGGGCATTGAGTGCGCGGGCAATCCGCCCATCCATTCCGTCGAGCAGGCCAGCGACAATGATCGCCACCGCGGCCGCAGCCCATTGTTCCGAAATCGCGAACCGGATGCCGGTGAGGCCCGAACACAGGGCCGCCGCAGTAATCGCATTGGGCGCCATTGCGCGCAGCGACAGACCGCGCGACTTGCCCATGACCGGCTTTTCATCCTCGGCCGACTTGGGCCCAAGCCGCGCGCGCTCTTCGTACTGGCGATGCGGATCGGCATCCTGCGTACTCATTGCGAAACTCCCTCGAGCAACGGCTGCGATCCGATCTTTGCGATGACGGTCTCTCCTGCGATAACCTTCTGGCCCAGCATGACTTTCGAACCGGTGCCGCGCGGCAGGTAAACATCCACGCGGCTTCCGAAACGGATCATGCCCACACGCTGTCCAACGCCCAGCGTATCGCCCGGTTTCACGAACGGCACGATGCGACGCGCAATCAGTCCCGCGATCTGGGCGAAACCGACCTTCACGCCGTCCGAACGCTCGATGAGGATGAGCTGGCGCTCGTTGTCTTCGCTGGCCTTGTCGAGATCGGCATTGATGAACTTGCCCGGGATGTAGACGAGACGGCGGACCATTCCCGAGATGGGCGTGCGGTTGATGTGGACGTCGAAGATCGAAAGGACGATCGAAACGCGCGTCACAGGCCCGGGAGCCAGCCCCTCGGTCCCGCTGCCATCGTCAACGACGAGTTCGTGCGGTGCATCGACTTCGGTAATCTGGGCCACGGTTCCGTCGGCGGGCGAGACGATAAAACGCTCGTCCTGCGGCACGACACGATCGGGATCGCGGAAAAACGCGAGAATGCCGAGCGAAAGGAAAGCCATCGGCCAGGCGAGCGTCTCCCACGCGAACAGCGCGAAAAGCAGCGAAAGCCCGAAAGCGGCGATGCCGAACTTGCGCCCTTCCGGATGGATGCGCGGCAGGGTCGAGAAGACTTCGCCCCGCCCCTGACTGTCGAGTAGGTCACCTGCCATGCCGCGGGCTTACGCGCTCGATTCGCCCCTCACAAGCCGTTCAGGCCGTCTTGCGCACGAAAACCGTACCTGCAGAGTACCCGGCACCGAAGCTGCAGATCAGCCCGACATCGCCTTCGGCGAGGTCCTCGCTGTGCAGGTGGAAGGCGATGATTGAGCCCGCGCTCGAGGTGTTGCCATAGGTGTCCAGCACCGTCGGACTCTCGTCCTCGTTCGCCTCGTGGCCGAGCACGCGGTGAGCGATCAGGCGGTTCATACCGGTATTGGCCTGATGCAGCCAAAGGCGGCGCAGGCCCTGCGGATCTAGATCGAGCCGCTCGGCCTCGTCCACGATCATCTGCGCGACCATCGGCACCACTTCCTTGAAGACCTTGCGACCTTCCTGAACGAAGAGCTTGTCGGGTCCGCCCGCATCTTCCGGATAGGCGCGGTTGAGGAAGCCGAAGTTGTTGCGGATGTTGTTCGAGAACACTGTCTTGAGCTTGGTCCCGAGGATGTCCCAGTGTTCCGCCGGAGCGACCGCTTCGTCCTCGACCAACACCGCGGTCGCGACATCGCCGAAGATGAAATGGCTGTCGCGGTCGCGCCAGTTTAGGTGGCCGCTGGTAATCTCGGGGCTGACGACCAGCACGCTCTTGGCGTTGCCGGCGCGGATGTAGTCCGCTGCAGTCTGGATGCCGAAGGTGGCGGACGAGCAAGCGACATTCATGTCAAAGCCGAAACCGTCGATGCCCAGCTCCTGCTGGATCTCGATCGCCATCGCCGGATAGGGGCGCTCCATGTTCGATGCGGCGCACAGGACCGCGTCGACATCCTTCGGATCGCGGCCGGCACGTTCGAGCGCCTGCCTCGCGGCCTTCACGCCGATCTCGGCCAGGATCGAAAGCTCGTCGTTAGAGCGCGCGGGCCAGCGCGGGGCCATGACTTCGGGATCGAGCACCGGCTCCTTCGCCATGACGTGGCGCGCCTTGATGCCGCTCGCCTTCTCGATGAATTCGACCGAGCTTTCGGACAGCGGTTCCATCTCGCCTGCCTCGATTGCCGCCGCATTCTCTGCGTTGTGGCGGCGCACATATTCATTGAAGCTGGCGACAAGCTCTTCGTTGGTGATGCTCTCTTCCGGCGTGAAAAGGCCGGTGGAGGAAATGACGGGGCGACCTGTCAGTTGTGCTGTATCGTTCATGGCGCCTGCCTAGTCGCAGCCCTCGCACTAGGCAATAAAAAGGGCCGCCTGCCGTCGGCGAGCGGCCCCTCTGTCAGGTCGGGCGATGCCTTAGAAGGCGCCGCGCAGGGTGATGCCGTAGCTCCGCGGTTCCTGGATGAAGGCCGAGCGCGAGCCCGAACGCAGCACCGTGTTGAACGTCACCGCACGGGTGATCTGGTTCGTCAGGTTGTTGGCGAAGACTTCCAGCGCCCAGCTGTCGTCCTGCGCACCGATACCGGCGCGCAGGTTGATCTTGGCATTGCTGTCCTGGACATCGAACGGCACCGGAATGGCCGCCGCGAGGTTCGAGGGATCCACCGCCTGCGTCGACGTACGGCGATCATCTTCCATGCGGATCTGGCCGGTCAGGAAGAAGTCGAGGTAGTTGCCGAGGTCCCTCTCGTAGGTCGCGCCCATGATGGCCACGATGTCCGGCGCGTTCGTCAGCGAATTGCCGCACAGCGCCAGCACGTTCGGCGAGGTCTGGTCACCTGCGCAATCGTCGGGATAACGCGCGTTCATCGCGGTCAGGCCGCCGTTGAAGGTGAGGTTGGCCGACGGACGCCACACGGTCTCGATCTCGACACCGGTGGTCAGTGCGCGCGGCACGTTGAAGGTGGTGAATTGCGCACCGGTGAATTCAAGGACCTGGAAGTCGCTGAACTCCTCGTGGAACACGGCCACGTTGAGGGTCAGCGCGTCATCGAGAGCCTGCGCCTTCAGACCTGCTTCGTAGGCATCGACCTCTTCCGAGGCGAAGCGCGGGTCGGCACCGCCGGCCGCTGCCGTTGAATCGAGGTTGAAGCCGCCGGCCTTGTAGCCGTGCGTGAAGCTTGCGTAGACGTTCACCGGAGCATCGAATTCATAGGCGATCTTGCCGGTGTAGATGAGCTCGTTGTCCTCGAAGGTATCCGCGAATGTCCGCGGCAGGGGGAATACCGCCGCTGCCGGAAGGTCCGCAGGTGCGGTGAAGGCGAAACAACCCGTTCCGAAGATCGTGTTGATCAGCGGAGCGGGCACCGCACCAGCACCGATCGCACCGAGGATGGCCGGGCACAGGGTGTTGCTGTTGTTACCCTGTGCGAAGGCACCATCCTTGCTTTCGTCCGAATAGCGGAGGCCAAGCGTCAGCTTCAGCCCGTCTGCCACCTCGAGCGTATTGTGCGTGAACACCGACCAGCTGGTGCTGTTCTGCGAATAGAGGTTGGTGTTGGTCGTGCCAGCCGGATCGATGCCGCCCGAGAAGACGGTGAGCGGGTTCGGGCCGAGCGCACCTCCGGTGGGACCGAACAGCAGCGCGCCGATGAGCTCGCCGTAGTCTTCGCCCAGCTCGAAGCTTGCCGCCTGCGCGATATCTTCCTCGGCATAGTAGCCGCCGACCAGCCATTCGAGACGGCCGTCCCACGCATCGCCCTGGATGCGCAGTTCGTGCGTCATCGTCTCGATCTCCGTCACGTTGCTAGTGACATTGAACACGTCGATGCCGGAGAAATCGGAATCGTATGCTTCGAGGGCGTTATATTCGCGGTAGCTGCCGATGTAGACGATGTCGGCGCTGTCTCCGAGCGGGATCTCGATTTCGCCGGTGACACCCCACTGGTCGACCTCGGTGATCGGTTCGAAGTTGACCGATGCGATACGCGAATCAACGGCAGCCTGACCTGTCGTCCGGTCGAACGGGCTCGTCGCAACCTCAGGCCCCGACATGCCGCCGCGCGCGCCAAGGCCTACTAGACCGAACAGGCCGGCAGTCTCGACGGGCGACTGCAGCACTTCGAGCGCCGCGCCGAAGGGAGCGGTGCTTTCAGTGTAGTCGCCGATGATGCGGCCGCGGATGCCACCCTCGGTCTCGAAACCGAGCTGGCCGCGGATGAGGTACTGGTCGGCGCCGTTGGATTCGCCAATCTCTGCACCGGTTGCATCCTGCAGCGTGATGTAACCGTCACGCTCGCGATAGGCACCCGTCAGACGCAGCGCGAGAGTGTTCTCGACCAGCGGCGCGTTGATCGCGCCCTGGACGCTGAGAAGGTTGCGATTGCCATAGGTTGCGTTCGCGAAGCCGCCGAACTCGTTGAGGTCGGGGCGGTTGTTGGTGATGTTGAGGGCGCCGGCCGAGGTGTTGCGGCCGAACAGCGTGCCCTGAGGTCCGCGCAGGACTTCGACGCGCTCGACATCGACGAACTCGGAAAGGGCAACACCCGGACGCGACTGGTAAGCGCCGTCGATGAAGATACCGACCGCGCTTTCGAAGCCGATGTTGTTCGAGGTGGTACCCACGCCGCGGATACGCAGCACGACGGAGCCGGAAGCCAGCTGGGCATTCGAGGTCGAGAAGCTGGGGGCGACCTGCGTGATTTCCTGGACGTTGACGACGCCCTGGCGCTCCAGCGTCTCCGCGCCGACTGCGGTCACGGCCAGCGGAACTTCCTGGATGTCCTGCGCACGGCGGGTTGCCGTCACGATAATCGTCTGCGCACCCGTAGTCTCTTCAACCGTGGTTTCCTGGCCTTCTTCACCGGCCTGCGGCGTTTCCTCGGCCTCTTGCGCCAAGGCTACGCCGGGCACCGAAAGACCGATCGCGAGCGCGCTGCTCGCCAGCAGAAACTTCCTCATATTCTCTCTCTCCCACACGGCGCCTCGATGGGAATTATCAGATTATTGCCGAGAACGCCCTCCCTTTGGACGAACAGAAATGCATACGACTGGCCTTTGCGCAATCGTATGCGAGGGCGCTCGCCGCACCGCATCAAGCTGAGTGGCAATAGTGCAACAGTCCCCTAGCCGGATGCAGCCTGCGATACGCCTGCTTCCTGCGCGTCGAGCCATTCCAGCTGTTCAAGGATCACCGGCGTGACATCGCGGTGCGCGTTGTAGCCGATGAACAGGTCCATGTGGCCGTAGTTCGGGACCACGCGCTGCTGGTAGAGGTCTTTGCCATTGTGCTCGGCGAGCCACATGCGCGTGCGCTGTCCGCTCTCGGGATAGAAGATGCGATTGGTCGCCCCCGAGAGGAAGCTGATCGGAAGCGCGAGGCGTCGCGCAGCTTCTGGCGATGTGTAGACAGCCCTTCCCTCTGAATCGACGGCGAGACCCTCGTGCATGATCGCACCGAGCTGCTCGAACGGCTTCAGCGCAACACGGCTGAACATGCTGCCGAGCGCATTGTGCGTGTCGTGGCCGAGCTGCGAGTGATCCCAGCTGGGCCCGAACACGCCGAATACGCGGCGGCAGGTCGGGTTCTTGCACTCCTGCCCGTCAGGCATCGGGATCTGGTAGGCGACGGCGTCGATCTCGTAGTCGGTCTCGCTGCCCTGGCTCACGAAGTCGAGATGCCCGTCGAGCAGCGATATCTGCGAGAGCGCACCAGCCACGCCGAGATCGGCCTTTAGATAGTTGAGCCAGTCGGTGACCGGGTGGAGCGTCAGCTGCGAGCTGATCAGCGATCGCACGCCGGAAACGTGGCCGGCGCCGATACCCATCAGCAGGCTCATCGAACCCACGCAATGCGCGAGCGCCTGCACGCTGTCCGCTCCGGTGGTCTCACGGATCTTGGTGACTGCCGCAGGCCAGTCGTAGCGCGCGATATCGTCGATCGTGAATTCGGGCGGACGTTCGACATCGTTGCCCGCATCATTGCTGGCACGATAGTCGAACAGCCACACGTCGTATCCCTTGGCGACGAGGCTTTCGGTCAGGTTTTCGTCGACCGTCGGCGTTGCGAAGCTCGATGCGCGGACCGTGAATCCCGGCGCAAGCACCAGCGGGCCGCGCGAGCCGCCACGATAGCGGGTGAGGCCGATGTTCACTCCGTCGCCGGTCGGCACGATGTGTCTCTCTGCCGGCGGCAGGCGCATTTCGCGCGGAACGTAGCTCTCGAAATCACTCTTCGGGAAGTCGTTCAGCGTCGCCAGCATCCCGCCATAGGCACGGAAGACGGTCATGGCGAAGAAGCCCGCGTACTTCGCCGTGAAATAGGTCTCGATCGCCTTCTTTGCCTTGGGGATCAGGTTCACGACATGGCCGACCAGCGTGTCTGCGTCATGCACCTCGATCGTCGTCAGCTGGCGCATGAATTCATTGACGCCGAGCTTGAGAACGCCGCGACCGATCAGCTCGCCGCTCTCGTCCTCCCCGTGGCGCAAAGTGACGAATAGCGTGGTGAGATCGGTCCAGGGATCGGACTTGCCGCGCTGCTGGAGCGTCTTGAAACCATGGAAGTGGATCGGGCCGTCCGGCCCTTCCAGTACCATGTCGTAGAGCATTTTCCAGCTTTCCGGCTTGCCCGGATCGGCGACCAGCAGGCGGAAGGTGCCCTCGCGCACCTCGAGTGGCTCTGTCGAGATCGCGCTCACCAGCACGCTGCCGGTGATCGCAGAGCGATGCTCGCGCTCCTCGATCATGCGGTGGAGATTCTCGGTCGTCACGGTGAGCAGGAAGCTGCAATCGCTGCCTTCCGCGCGGCCCCATGCAGCGCCATTCGCATAGTCGTCGCGAATGCGCTCGGCATGGTCGCATGGCTTGTGGTGGCAGCCGGTGGCGCTGATGTGGCCAGCCATCGTCTCGGTGAAGGAAAGGCCGGGGCTCATCGCCTCGGGATGCTCCTTCACCAGCTTGCGGATGGCCTGCTTGCCTTCATCCACCGCACCGTTCTCGAAATGCATGGCAGCGGCCTCGATCTGGCGCGACACCGGATCGATGGCGTGGCCCGCCACCCATTTGGCGACCGACAGTTCGAGCTTGCTTCCGAAGTCGATCTCGAAGGGTTCGTCATCGACCTCGCAATCGTCCTCGACCGGCTCGGGCAGAGGCCCTTCGGCACCGAGGGTGTAGTCGATCGACCAGCCGTTGCGCTGCGCCATCTTTTCGAGCGCGCGTTCGGCAACGGCAGTGATGGTGAGAAGCGGGTTTACTCCTACTGCACCGGGCAGCGCCGCGCCGTCGCAGACATAGAGGCCTTCGTGCACCTCGGTTCCGCTCTCGCCGGAGAAGACGCGGCACGTGTCGTCGACCACGCCGCTGCTGGCATCGTCGCCCATGCCGCAGCCGCCGATCGGGTGGACGGTGATGAGCTTGCGGCCCATCTGCTCGTTCCAGATCGGATCCGAGAAATACTGCGCCTGGATGGCTTCTGCCGCCTGGCGCATGAGATCGTCGTCGCGGCCGAAAGTGTCCTGCTTGCCCGCATCGGGCCAGCTGATCGTGATCCGGTCGTTCTCGAGCTTCAACTGACCGTGGGAATCGTCGACGCTCATGACGAGATAGGTCTGCGTGCGCGCCATCGGACCCTTGTAGGCCCATTCGCCGATGCTTCCCGGATCGGTCTGGAAGGCTTCGCCCATCGACTTCGCATCGAGCAGCCGGGGTTTCACCTGGTCCATGCCGAAACGCGTGAAGCTGTCCGCCAGCGCCTCGCCGAAGAAGAAGGCCGGTGCCAGCGCCATGCCGATGATGCCGGGAGCAACGCCCTCCTCGATAACCAGCCCCTTGGTCACGTCCCTGGTATCGCGAATGTCGATCACGCCGGTGATGCAGGGACCGGGATAGGCCTCCTTGGCGACATCGCTCGCGCCGACACCGATCGCATGGATCGGCTGTGCGGTGAGCACGTCGCCCTGCTTCTCCGCCTTGAAGTAGCTGTCGTAGGCAAAGCCGAGCGCATCGCCATTGCCCGAGAAGCCTTCGCCCAATCGCTTCGACAGCGGCAGGCCGTGTTCGCGCGAGCGGAGCAGGATCTCGGTCGACCCGATCGTGCCCGCGCCGAGGACGACATGGTCGGCAGTAATGCTCGAAGGGCCCTTTGCGGCATCCTTGCCGTTGGCTTCCAGGTGGACCCGCCACTGCTCGCCGTCACGCTCGATCCACAGCACCTTCGCCTGCGTGAATATCTCGGCCCCGTGGTTCGCAGCATCGGGGAGATAGTTCATCAGCGTCGTGTTCTTCGCGCCGACATTGCAGCCCGAAACGCAGTCGCCGCAATTGGTGCAGGCCGGCTGCGGCACGCCGAAGCGGTTGGTCTTGTCCTCGAAAGTGACGTTGATCGGCGTCTTGTAGAAACGCTTGCCCATCGCCTTTGCCGAGTGCTCGAGCGCATCCAGCTTGCCGAGAGCGGGATAGCTTTCGGGATAGGGATTGGGCGCGAGCATTTCGCGTGCGCGCTCATAATAGGCGTCGATTTCTTCGCGGTTCTCGCGGAACGCGGCGGGCCAGTGGGCCTCGTCCAGCAGGCGCTTGTCGAGCTCGAGCGCGACATTGGCATTGATCAGCGAAGTCCCGCCGAGCCCGCAGCCGACCAGCGCATACTGGTCATCGTTCACATGGACTTCGAACAATGCGTCAGGCTCGCCGATCCGGCCGCCCTTGGCGTTGAACTGCATCGCGCCCTGCGCGTCTGCAAGTTTGTCGGGATATTCGCCCGGCAGGAATTCCTTGCCGCGTTCGAGCACGCAGACATCCTGTCCCGCACGCGCGAGGCGGCTGGCGGCGACGCCCGCGCCATAGCCCGAGCCGATGACAATGGCGGTGTAGTGCTTCTTCGCCTGCGAGAGCGGTTTCGCGATGCGCTTCTGCCGGGTCACTCTGCGGCCTCCCGCATGTCGTTGGACTTGTCGAGGAAGTCGCGCACACGCTTGTCGCCCTCCTCGTCGATGCGCGCATGGACGGCGCGGGAAAATTCGGCCCAGTGGCTGGAGGCTGCCTCGACCGCCGCTGCGGCCTCTCCCACCAGCTTCGTTTCGCGCCCGCTTCCCTCTACGCGGACCGGTTTCATCACCCCGTCGACCGGATCGTTGAACAGGCGCAGCGATGCGACTTCGAGTTCGTCCGAAACGAGCATCGCGGCGCAGCCCTGCACCCGCATGAGGCCCGGCTCGTCGAGCACCCAGCCGCCGGTGTTGAATACGCCGACTGGCAGATCGTAGCCATCGACCATCAGCTCGTCCTGGAACGGTTTGTGCGTATGGCCGAAGACGAACTGCACCTCACGCGGAAGCTCGCCCAATTCCTCGCGCAGCTCCGCGGCCAGCGGGGTCGAAAGATACCAGCCGATATCGTCGATCTCGTCCTCGCCCAGCACGTGGCGATAGCCTTCGCGCTGCTTTTCGGCACCGCGGCCTGCGGTCAGGTCGACGCCGGCGCGAATGAGATTGTCGAGCGTGATGCCGTACTTCAGTTCCATCTTCGGATTTATGCCGAGTTTCGAATGCAGCCCGCCGGTCACGCGGCGCGCGATGGCTTCGGCCATGTCGTGGCTCGCGCCTGCGCTCAGCATGGTCTGGTAGAGCGTACCTGCCTCGCCGCCGATCTGCCCGGCGCTGCCGAGATCGGACCAGAGGAAGTCGATCCACGGACCGTTCTGCTCCTCCAGTTCGTGCATCGTCGCGGGGCGCGGTTCGCTGCCTTCGAGGAAGCCGCGGAAGTTGGACAGCGCGCGGTACATGGAATCGAGATAGTGGCCGTGATGCATGACCACAGCACGACCACGCTGGCGGTCGGCAATGCCCCAGTTGGGATAGGCGATGTGGACATGCGCCCCTGCAAGATGCGGGCGGTGCGCGATCAGCGATTCCATCATTCGGCAACGATGCCTGGGCGTGCCAGTGATGGTGGTGATGTGTTCGAGGTCGCCCGGGATGTTGCCGTCCATCACCTCGGTGATGAAGCAGTGATCCTGCGCCATGCGCCACAGGTGATGATCGTGATTGCCCGCGATGTAGACGATGTCGCGGCTGAAAATCTCGCGCCCGTCCTTGGCGAAGAAGGCGTCGATCAGTTGCAGGAAGCTCTTCGACACGTCACCGAAAGGCGACAGGCCGAGGTCGAGCGCATCGCCGAGAAGGACCAGCTGCGGCTTCTCGTCATCCTTCAAGGTTTCGCGCAGCGCATTGGCGAAGCTGGCGAGAACCTCGGAAGGGCCGTCGGCAATTTCGTCCGCGCCATTTACATGGGTCAGCAGGCTGTCGCGCGCACCGAGATGGAGGTCCGAGAGGACGATCTGCGCGATGCTCACGCGATGGTCTCCAGGCAGCGGTAGAAAGCATCGCGGACGATCTTCTCGCGCGGATCGTCCCACTTGCCGGTGCCGAGCGTATTCGTGATCCAGGCGTAAGCGACCTCGTCATCGGGATCTGCAAACGCGAGCGAGCCGCCCACTGCGAAGCTGCCAAAGGCGCTGCGGGTGCGGGCGAATTCCCATTCGTCGAACGGCTTTTCGAATCCGAGCGAATAATACATGTCGGCTGTCAGCACCTCGTCGCGCAGGCCCTTCTTCGGATGCGCGTGCCCTCGCTTGAGGTAGTCCATGACTTCGGGAGTGATGCCCAGTTTCTCGCCGCCCTCAGCGAATGCCTGGTAGATCGCGGCAAGCCCTGCGGAAGACGCGATGCCGCCCGCGCCGCCCTGCCCGATCCGCCAGAACTCCTCGCAATCGAGTGCGCCCGGCCCTTCGAGAATGAGCGGATTGTTGAGCGTGCGGAACGCGAGCGTGCCCGGCAGGCACATGGCGAAGGTGAGTGGCCACGGCATGGTGGTGTGGCGGATGAAGAGGTCCTGCATGTGGAACCCCTCGATCCGTGCGAGACGGTCGCGATTGAATGTATCGGGCAGCCCAAGGAACACGTCGACGCCAAGCGGTCCTGCGACTTCCTCGGCGAAGAAGCGGCCGAGCCTGCGACCTTGCGGATCGCGGCGATGGATCAGCTCGCTGGCAATCCAGCCGAGAGAATAGGCGTGGTTGCCCGAGTGCTCGCCCGGCTTCCAATTGGGCTTCTGCGCCGCGATAGCCGCGCAAATCGCCTCTTCGTCGCCCATGTTGTCGAGCGTCAGCTTGAAGTCGATTGCGGCCAGTCCGCCCTGCTCGCTCAGCGCTTCGCCGATGGTCATCCGGCCTTTTCCGTGCGCGGCGAACTCGGGCCAAACATCGGCGACCGGCTCGTCGTAGGAGAAGAGGCCGCGCGACACTGCGACGGCCGCAGCCATGCCGGTGAGGCCCTTGGTCAGCGAATAGACGAGCGCAGCGGTCCGGTCGTCCCACCCCTCGGTGCGCGACTTTTCCTTCCAGCCGCCCTGGAGGTCGACCACCTTCTCACCGCGGTGATAGATCGTGCAGGCCGCTCCCAATGCGGCGCGGGCCTGGATCGGCGCAGCAAAAGCCTGGACTACGGGTTCGAACCCGGGTGCGACATGGCCGGTGACACGCGACTGCACGCCCGAGAAAGTGTTGGCGACGGGCTTCAAGGCTGAATGCGGCAAGATGAGCGACCCCTTCCATATGGCGGCCGCCCCCGCGGCTGCCTGCCATGAGGTCGCTAGCGAATAATGGTTAACGCAAGGCTTAGGACGAGCCGCAAGTCACGCCCGGAGCGCGATAATTTGCCTTGAACAGGATCGGGATGGCGGTGGTGGACAGGGCTTCCTCCAAACGCCTCGGCATAGCGGATTGATTAACAGTTCTTTTGCCGTTCTGTGGTCTCGGCAGGCCCACAGTTTGGCCCACACGCCATGCGGCCATAAAACCCAGCGGGGATAACTCGCACCCTTTTCGGTCAATCTGTCCTGTCCGGTGTTACGCCAGACAGGATGGACACGACGGAACCCAAATGAGACGAACCACACCTGCCGCCAAAACGGACGACGCGCGCTTTCCTGTCCGCATCAAGTTCAAGGTGCCTGACACGGGTCTAGGCGCAGATACGGACAAGGCTGAAAGCTGGCTACTGGAGCATGTCGGCAGCGGTCGCTTCGGCGTCCACAATGCGCCCACAATTGGCGGCGATGCAATGGCGGTCCACCTGCTGAGCGTCGAAGACGCCATGCGTTTCATCGCGGCGCATCCCAAGCTGAAACTGGCAGGCGGCGAAGAGCATCGGCCAGCGCAGCGTCCGGCCAGTGCGGACGACTTGCAAAGCGCTGGCGATTTCGTGTCCGCAGCGGTTGGCTATTCGCTGGTAGTGAAGGACGTTCTGGCGTCCCATGGGAAAGGCGGGGAATTGCCTCCGCTCTTCGTCTTGCCGGTCTATTTGCTGCTGGGCTTCGCCACGGAACTGACTTTGAAGGCTGCCTATTTACTCCACGGCGGCGAATATGCGCGCATCCTGACCGGCAAGGGCAACATGGGACACAGCCTCAAGAGTGCCCACGCCCACGCGCTCAGACAGGGCTTCCAGCCGGTCAATCCGGAAGGCGTGGCGACACTGGTCAGCGGCCTCCACGAAAGCCATGCGGGTTATTGGATGCGATACGACACAGCGCCGGACGGAAACATCACGCTTCCGCTGGCCAAGGCCTGCGTTGAGACCATCCAGAACGAATGCGTCCGGCTGTCCTTCGATCATGGGCTAGTCGCCAGACCCAGCTAGGCCAGCCTTGTCCATGTCCAGCCGGTCGCGGTATCCTGTCCGGCATGGCGAGACGGAAGAGACCGGGCAGGCTGGAGCGCGAGCGGATGCGACAGGAGCGCGAGCGGCCCGCTAGATCGAATGCAGGTCAATCCCTGCCAGCCGGTCAGGACAGATTTCCGAACGGTTGCGAGCGTCCACAGCCTTGCGTTCGTCAGGCGTCAGCAGAACCATCCTGAAATTGGTGGACAGCCAGTCCAAGACTTCGGCGTCAGTCGCGCCAGCGTCCACCAGCGCGCCTATTTCGCGGGTCATGGCGCGGACCGGCAGGACGTGTTCAATCTCCACCGTCTTCAACAGGTCCTTGCGCGGGGTTCCAGCCTCAATTGCGGCCTGTCTCGCATCGCGCGCGGCCACGCTGCAATGGGCGTCTTCGGCTAGTTTGTAGCCAGCGCCAAACCTGCCGCCATAGACGTGGTGGCGGGCCATCATTTCCGCGATGCGTTCGGCGCTATGGATGGCTCCACCGTTATCGGTGAAGCCCAGTTCCAGCGCCTCGTTTCGGGCCTGCCAGAAATGGCGAAAGACGGGCATCATTTCTTCGGGTTTGTATTTGCTCACTGTGGCTTTCCTTGCGCTCAGCACCACGGCTCACGGCGTCCAGTCCACGTCCGCGCCAGACCCTCGCTGACAAGCATGTCACCGATTGAGCGCCCGTTGCGAGTAATCACGCGCAGCTTGCGCCCATATTGGTCGCTGTCCCGCTCGCCAATGCCTTGCACGGCAAACGGGCCTTCGTTCAGCAGGTCGCGGAAGCGATAGGTCGCCTGCATCCCTAAATCATATTCGTAGTCGCATTGCGGACTGCCGATTTCCGGCGTGTCTATGTCTGCAACGCGTATCTTGTCGCCGTTCAGCCAGAGTGTGTCCCCATCCACCACGCAATTGCGGCGCGGACCGTCACCGCACAATTCAAGGTAGGGCTGCGCTGGGTCGCCACTGGCGAAGCCGGTCTGAGCGCTGGCCGCAGCCGCTTCCTGCGCGGTGCCGTGGCTCATGAAGGTGATTTTCTCTTGCTCGGCTGCGGCTCCGCTGTCCAAGTCGGCAACGCTCCAGAGGAAGGCCGCGCCAATGCCCATGGCGACCGCTCCACCGATCACTAGCGGCGCGCTCAGTTTGCGCTTGGGCTTGCCGAACCTAGCGGGCTTGGGAGACTTGCGCTTTCTCACGACGCCAGCACTCCAGCGAGCGCTTCGATCTGGCCCCTAAGCTGTCCAATCGCCGTGTCCAACTCGGACACAGACAGCGGCAAGTCGGCTTCGTCCATCAACTCGCGGGCGTCCCGAATAAGGGTCAGACTGTCTTCCAGCAGCGGCAGCGCTCCGGCTCCATCGCCTGCCATCAGCAGCACCATGGCCTCGGCGTGTTTCGCGGTCGCGGACGCTGTCCATCGTCCGGCCTCTTCGGCGGCTAGGGTCTGGGTTTCCATGTCGATCATCACTCTGTCACCAACGTGCCTTCGTAGAGGTCCACGGCTTCGTCGCTGTATTCCCAGCGCACAGACCGGAAGGCCTCGACAACATTCTGGCCATTGCAGTCAGCGGCAAGGTCCACGTGGCGGCTCAAATCCAAATAATCCCAGCCGTTGCCGACGCTGGCAGACAACACGTCGTCCGAGTTGACTGCCGACTTTCGGGCCATGAACGGCTTGAACCCGACGTAAGCGCCGAACCCGTTCTTGGCGTTGTATTCGCCTTGCACGATGTCTGGGTCATTCGGGCACGTGGACACGTTCCGAAACTGGACGCTGGCAGGGTCGCGCGTTTGGTTGGCCACGTATTCCTCCACCGCGCCATGCGAGTTACAGGCCGCGAGCGACACGACACAGGCGGCGGCGATGATTTTGCGGGCGATCATACCTGCGCCTCCCCTAGGCTGGCGATCTTGAAGTCCACCGGCATGACAACCCGCCAGCGCGTTTCGTCATGCGGTGTCATGATAAACAGGCGGCGCGGCTTGGCGTCGGTCTCTTCGTTGATGGCGAAGAGCGCTTCGCCATAGGCTTCAACTTGGCGGTCGATTTCCGCCACCGCGCGCTGGTGGAAGACGTCCATGGCCAGCCATTCCGTGCGGATGCGCGGCCAGTCCAGAAAGGCCTCCATGCCCTTGGCGTGGTAGTTCGTCACACCGTCCCACGTCCGGCAGACCGCGATAGCGGCGGCGGGTTCCTCGCAGGAGGGCAGGCGACAAGCCAGCGTGCGCGTCTTGCGCGGGACGAAGCCGCCCAGCAATGCGCGGCCCTTGCCGATGCGGCTTGATATTGTCTTCGGTGCTTCGCTCATGACGCTACCTCGAAACGGACAGTGACCTTGTCGCTGGCGACATTCAACACCTTGGCCAGTTCATCGCGGGCGCGATCAAGGATAGCGGGCACGGTGGCAGGCGCAATTGTCGGCTCTGCCTTGGGAGCGTCAGACCCGTCCACGGCGTCGTCAGCGTGAACGTCAGCGTGGACGTCCCATTGGTCCAGAACCTTGGCGTCTTTGCCCACGACGTCCGAAAGGAGCCGCCACGTCGTGCGGTTCTCAATGGGGCTTCCTCGCTTGGCGAGGACGCGCGAGAATTCCTTCCGAAATAGGTTTCGGACGCGATCTAGGTCGGACACCATGTAGATGGTCGCGCCATCGCTGGGCCGTTCCGGATTATCCAGCGCTGCGATCACGACAGCATCGGCGTCGTCCAGACCCTTCCAGCCATTGCCTTCGGCGTCGGCGGCGGTGAAGTTGACGAAACCGTCCTGCGTCGTGCGGATGCACACGCTCAGCGTTTCATCGCCGCGCGTGGCCAGATAATTCTGCGCCTGTCCGCGACCGGCCTTCTTTTCGAGTTCGTAGCCCTCGGCTCGCAGCGCACCCAGCGCGTGCGCCATCAAGGCTGGCTTATAGTTTGCCTTCGCCATGAATTACTTTCCAACTGCTCCGGCGAGAGGAATTCCCGTCCGCTGGGGAGCATGTAAGAGTAATTGGAGGGTAATTCAAGAGTAATTGCCTGAAGGCCTAGACCCCTCGGCGTCTTGCCCTGCGTCTCGCGCGTCGTGCGGCGGCCTTCTCACGGTCGCCACCGCGCCCGAATTCACCGGCCTGCGCGTTCGGCGTGATTGTCAGCACTGGAGCCGCCAGCGGGCGCCGCGGTGTTCATACGCTGGCCGCGAGCATATCCGGCTGGCCGGAAGCGGCAGGCGTCGGACACGTCAGCCCGCGAGAGGTTCTGGAGATTGCCGAAGATGTGGTGGAGGGGCGCTGACGCAATTTCGTCGAGCAGACCTTGGGCTAAAAGCGGTCATTCCGCTAACGACCCGATTGCGGTTCTAGACCTCACCTTCGAAGCTCGCCATAAGCTGACCTCGAAAGCTAATCGCGAGATAGTCCAATGCGCGTCGAACTTAGTTGCTGGCTTCCCAAAAAACCGGAATGGGTTTGGGAGCGTGTGCAGCAGTCCTCTACTTTAGACTTCGTGGCGGGACCTCTCATTCAATTTCGACCAAAAGCATCCGCCTTTCCGTCTGTTTGGAAAGAAGGAGACTATGCTGCCAGCATGCGCCTTTTTGGTGTCCTTCCAGTCGGCAATCAAACTATTGGGATCGAGTATCCTCCCGATGCACCACCGATGACGTTGCGGGACAATGGACATGGCACCATGGCCAAGAAGTGGGACCATTGGATTTTTGTCCGGTCTGAAGGAGAGGGAACTTACTATACTGACCGCGTGGACGTATCCGCTGGCGTACTCACGCCATTTGTGGCCCTCTTCGCAAAGCTCTTCTATTCTCATCGCCAACGCAGATGGAAGAAGCTGGCAGATTTGGCATAACATGTCTCTTATCGACAGATTGGCGCGCTAAGCAGACCGTCAGCTTTCCACCCCTGACGTCGCTCTCACCAAGCTATCAGTGTGCCAGGAGCGGACCGACGGCTAACGACCCGATTGCGGACGTAGAGGCGGTGTCGATCCATTGCCAAAACTGGCCATCGATCTCTGGGGCGAATTCTTTCGCCAACGCTTCCAATCGTGATCTTGTCAATCGTGAGTCGCACCTGGGGAGCATTGCCCTTTGCAATCCTCACCACTTGGTCTCTAGAGGGACAGAGGCGTTTGCCTTCGACCAGATAGGGCTAAATCGCACCTTATGCTTTCTTCTGCAGTGCAGAACCGGTGCGGCATCTCAATCAACGAACCATTCGAAATTGCCTCGATCCGTGGTGCAGCTTGTGTCCGGCCTGGTGGTCGGATTGCTGAAGAACTGCAGCATGATGGCATGCGAGCACTGATCGGTCGAACCCTGCACATGGTCACCGAATGGGAAATCCACCATGTATGCTGTGGGCAGTGCTTCTGCGATCGGTGCCGCGGTGATCGCGGGAGTAACCGGGTCGAAGCCACCGTTCAGAATCAGGACCGGGACATCGATACTGACTGGCAGATCGGTCTCATCGGACATTCTCGGAAGATCCAAATATTCGCAAAGAGCAATATACTCTCCGGCGTCGGCTTCGATATAGTCAGGCACCATTTCGAAACGCAGCGTTTCGAGGCTGCTTGCTTCTTCCAGTGACGACGTAGGATCTTCGGCGCACACGAAGGCATAATGCGTCGGAAGGGCGATGCCCGTTTCTCCCTGCGCCGGAATCGGTCCGACCATCATCCCGGGAACCGCATCGGTGATGTTGTTCTCGAGCATGGAGCTTACGACATGCGGGATAAACCGGGCTTTGCTAACGTCGTAGAGCGAGTTGTAGATCGCGACCGAGAACTGCTGCGCATCGACGAAGATGCTCTGTTCACCAACCGGTATCTCGAACGGCCTCTGCTCGAGTTGTCGGTAGAGTTTCCCGATATCGTTTTCCAATTGGGGATATGCCGCGCTGCAAACCTTATCCCGCGCGCACATCGTGATGACATGAGCCAACGCGGTCTCGTACCTCAGGTCGAGTGCAGTCTCCCAACTTGGATAGGCCAGAGACAGAGCGCCATCGAGCACGACTGCGCTCAGAGTTTCCGGGTATTCCCGCATAAGGTGTTGGCCCAGCATGGTGCCGTAGGATTCGCCGTAATAGATGATTTTGTCATAGCCGAGGGCTGCGCGCAGAGTGTTGAGGTCAGCGGCGTTTTCGAGGCTGTTGAAGGCTGAAAAATCGACACCAGTGGCGGATAGATCGTCGTAGCATCCCTTAAGCGCTTCAATCTTGGCAGTCTCAAGCTCGCTCCACGCTTGATAGGCTCCTGCGAGATAGTTGTTGGAAAGAGCGTTTACCGCAGAACACATCAGGTGCGGTGTGGCATAGGCAGTGCCGCGCTGGGAAAAGAAGACCAGGTCGTGGTTCTCCATCAGCTTGGTGAAATATCCATCGCGGTCGCTGAGGACCGAGACTTCGAGCAGGGTGAAACCGGAGCCACCGGGACCGCCATTGCCGAAGAATATCGGCTCTTTGGGGTCTTCGGCAGTCGAGCGCAGACGAACTACGGCCAGTGAGAACGTCCTTTTGTCGGGTTGCTCATGAAATTCCGGCACGGTGAGATATCCGCAATCAAAGGACATATCGGCCGGCATTTCGACAAAGCATTCTTCCACTGGCGAGAACTCGCCTGCGACCGTACCACTGTCCTCAGGCTCTGCAGCTTGGGCAGATGCCCCGAGCGCAATACTCATCCAGATTGCGATCATACGTTTCATCTTGGATCTCCAGGCAGTACGGGCGAACCTGTTTTTCAAATCTCCAGAGAGTCTCTGCCCCCTCGTGTCGCCATCGCTTTCGATCCGATGAAAGTCCGAAAAAGCCGTCGCCCCCGTGATGGAAGTGATCGGCAATCAATCACGAACGAACACGTAATCAGCTTCCTGTGTGCGGATGGTCAGGCTGCTACTATCGCTCGCCAAGCTATAGCCCGTTGCTCTCGGCAACTCGGCGGCGAGTTCTTCCCCGAATGTCGGACGCGGGCATAGAGCGCGGGTCGAAGCCACCGTGCCTATCGATATGGATCCATCGCCACCAGAAGGGCTCGAAGCGGACCACGTCGCGTTTCCGCGGTTGCAGTCGAGTTGCATCTGCAGATCCCCTGCATCTTGGAAGGACAGACGATGGCGGGCAGACAATTCGGGTGTCAGCCGGGTCGATGTACCGGAGGTCTCGACATCCGCTAGGCGCCAACTTGTCCCTTCCAGCGGATGAGGCGGAGCATAAAGCGTCTCGCATCCGGTCGTGAGAAGCGCAGCCGATCCCATCGCCGTGATAAGCAAGAACTGGCGTCGCAAGGCGTTGGTGACCGGGAACCGCATCTATTGTTCTCCTTCAGAAAGGATGTTTGCGAGGGCTTCGTCGCAGGCTGCTGCACTTCCGACGATTTGCTGGTCTTCGGCCAATGCCTGCCCACCCATATCTTCCGCCGCGCGTGTAAGCGTCTCGTCAACTTGCTCGGGAGTGAGATATCCGAGCTCTTGGGCAGCCTTTACCGTCGAACAGGTACCAAGCGTCAAACCCGAGCCTGCGCCGGCACCCATCATCGCGCCGCCGATTAGCGGGCCGATAAGCAGGGCGCCTCCCAAAAGTCCGAGCACTCCGAATAGCAGGGCGATTCCGACTTTCCCCATGAGATTGGTTTCCTCTTGCGTGTTTTGGATCACCCGCCTTCGACGAAGGCGTCGATGATCACATATGTTTCCGGTCCGTAGTTGATTGTGACGCGGTCGCCGCTCCGGGAGGTTGAGAATGTCCACCCCGCCGATCCATCGGCTTGCGCGCTGTCTGCACCATAGGGTGTAGTCCCGCGGATGAAGATCGCGCGCTTGAACCCGTCGGGCTTACTGACTTCGACCAGCGTTGTGCCGTCTTCGCCCCAATTGCGCTTCACGCCCGCGGGACAAGTCTGCGTTGGCGGGTTGCCTGCGAAGCCGCAGGCAACATGCGCAGTGGCATCGTAATCGGTGCCAGCAACTATGGCGTCTTCCGAGCCGACACTCCCATCAGGCGAAACACAGGCTGCCAGTGCACCGATCAGGAACGAAGTGGCCAGCAACTCTTTCATCGCATTCTCCCAGTCGGGATAGAAGCGGGGCGGCTACAGCGCCCCCTCGTCTCCTGTGTACATGACTTCCCCTACCGTACCGTCGCGATAGGCAAGGCAGCGCCACGGCGCCTGTGCGCCCTGGACATTGACGTAAATGCCAATGGCCGCTTCGGACTCCTCGATCCGGTTGGTTCCGAGCACGCGCGCACCGGTCTGTTGCGCGACCTTGTCGGCGCAGCGACTTTCGAGGCTGTTCGGACCCCGGATGGCTACCTGTTTCGAAGCGGCGGTCGCAGCCGGTGCGGGCGCGGCTTCTATCGGTCCGTTTTCGCCCAGTCCGGCATTGGCATCGCCCATGGGTATCGAAATCAGGCGCACGCCTTCGACATTTCCGACGACATTCCCGCCGGCCGCTGCTGCCGAAGCTTCACTAGGGCAGCCCACAAGCATCGCACTGTCATCCAGGTAATTCGATGTCGCAGCGGACTCACCCAGCCTTCGGCACGGATCGCCTGCATTAGGGTAGCCGTCGCCGAAGGGAGAAAGGCTTTCTGGTATTGCAACGAGCGTCTCCTCGGCCGGGGCCTCGGTCAAGGCATCGTCGCCTGTCGCTTCCCCGCCGCAGGCGGAGAGTGCCAGGGCTGCCGCCCCGGCCGAGAATACATAGAACTTCATATCAGCTCTCCAACTCTATCGGCGGCAGTTGGGGTGGCTGCCGATGTCCATAGCTGAGTCCACACGGCCGTTGACCACGATCATCTGGACGCACTGACGGCTGGAACGATTATACCAAACTGATCCCGCTCCATTCCGGCCGGACTCGAAGCTGTCGACGGGGCGGAAGCCCTGATTCTCGAGATAGGTTCCCGCGCCATCCCCTGCGGCACCAACGAGACGACGAATCCAAGCATCATCCCTCGTGGTCCTGCCGCTGGAAGTATCATAGCCACCGCGGCTCGAATGGTGACGCAGGTTGGCGTTCCGCTGGTTCACACCGGCACGATAACCGGCGCTATACTCGTCCGTACCGCGGCGGTTGTGATAGGAGGCGTTGTGAAGTCCGTCGGTGTAACCACGGTCATACTCCCGATCGGATTCACGTTGATTGTCATTGCGGTCGTCATCGTCATGCTTGCCGCCGAATATAGCACCGAGGATGGCAGCACCGGCCGCAACGCCCAATGCCGTCTTGACGCCAGAATTGAGGTGGTGGCCGCAATCCTGGTCCTTAGCGTCCGCGATTGACTGGACGCGGCCGCCATATTCTTCGACGCGCACGCAGTCATCGTCGTCCTCGTCCCACCAGTAGCTGTAGTCATAGCCTTGCGAGTTGCGCTCGTGGCTGACGAAAGCAAAGCCGCGATCGCGCAGGGTACGCTCTGCGGGTCCGGCATACATGCCGTTCACGTCGATCAGCTGGTTTGCTTTCTCGGCTAGGACCGGAGTGGCAACCATCGCGAGTGCCGCAGTTCCTAGGGCAAGATGTGCGATAAGCTTCATTCGTTTATCTCCAGAGCTAAGAATCAGTCAGAAGAGCGAAACGTCCATTCGACTTCTGTCGCGGCAGGCTAACATCTTGTCTTCGCAAACTTCCATGGACTTTACCTGCCAGAAAATTGGCATTAAATGCCAAGGAGATCTTGCTTGCTGAAACTCCCCGACACCAAGGAGCCAACGTGTTCTCGCAATCTGAATTGCAGAAGACCATCAGTCTCGTTGACAAGCATCACGCCGGGCTGGCGAGGACGAGGCTGGCGGCGGGGATAACCCGGCTCATGCTGCTAGCTCTCAATCCACCAAATGATGTCTGGAATGGCACAAGCTTCTCAAGTGCGAGCGAGTTACCTTCGGAAATCTCGGTGCGCGACGATCTGATATTGATCGCAAACTTGCTGAAGCACCGTGAACTGAGGGATTTGGTCGATGCTATTCTGGAAATGCCAAGGGTTTCCGGCGACCAGATAGCGATGAGCGCGCCGAACCTGGGCGAGGCCCTGAAGCAGGTCACGGAACAAGCCACAGACCGGAACCCGCCCTTCCGCTTCAGTCTGGATAGCGACGGAAGAATTGTGCGGATATTGATCGCCTCTCACGACGCCTTGGGAGACTTCGGCCGTATCTACGAACTGCTCGCTCAAGCCGTTCTCTTCCGGTTGATCGAGAGTTTTCTCGAGTACGCAGAGAACAAGGCTGAAGCTGTCGGCTCGATCATCTTTTCCTGCAGGATATTCGACGAAGAGCTTATTTCGAGTTTCAGTCGGGCCAATTGGCTGCGGGTCGAGCATTCAGCTCATGAAACGTCTATCAGTCTTCCGGCGGTCTTGCGTGCGAGCCCCAATCCGAGTGTCTTCGATGGACCTGTAGGAACAGGAAGAAGCGTCACTGCCGAATCCGATCAGGCCATCAACGCGGAATTCGATATCGAGCTGAAGCGAGCAATCGACGCTTCACTTCAATTGGAGAATCGTACGGTCCAGCTGGATGAGGTTGCGCAACAATTTGGTCTATCCCCAAGGACAGTCCTGCGGAAAATTGCCGAAAGCGGTAGTACCTTGCGGCAAATTTCAATCGACAGACGTATGGCGAGGGCATGCGAGCTCCTAGGCGATCCCTCCATCAAAGTATCGGACGTCAGCAGTGCGGCAGGCTACTCCGATCCCTCAAGCTTTGTCCGCGCGTTCAAGCGAAAATACGGCACCTCACCCCACCGGTGGAGACGTCAGGTGCATCCTGAAATGGACATTGATTGAGTACCAGCGAGCGATGCTCACACCGGTTTCGCCGCTGATCTAACGATCTGAACCTCGGATCAGTACCGCTACCTACACCCTATCAGCATGTCCGCGGTACGGTGCTTGCGCCACATACAGTTGGCACCGGATGATCAGCTGATGGCCCCGAGTTCGTCATAAGTCGATTGACGGCTATTTAAGGCGTCAATCTGAAATCAGAGCGTCCGCTTCCCACCCAATTCGTGCCGGTTTCGATGCGCACGTGGTGAGCCAAAAGCGGACAATCGCCTTCCAGCCCAATTGCGCACCACGGCAATCGCAGAGGATTTGGTGGCGGGACGTTAGTCCTCATAGCGGGTCCGGCAATGTCATCGCCACAACATGACCGCTGGCCCCTGTCGCGCGGGTGGGCGTGCGATCTGGGAAACTCTAGTTACGCCAGCAGGCTATCAGCATCATCGTCCCTGTCATGGCGTGCCCTGACAGCATTTTCACGCTGGGCGCGAGCGCGGGTCTGGGCGTCTTCGCGGCGCGCGGTCACACCGATGGACCGCGAGACCGCAAGGACCGTCCGGCTGAGCCTGTCCAACGCCTGAGCCTGCGCAGACACGACAGGTTCTCCAAACCGGTTTTCCGTCACAGCGCCGTTCGCCATGACGTGGTTCTGCAACTGGTCGCGCTGGACAATCATTTCCGCCAGCGAGGTCGCCTGCGCGATGTCATACGGCGACCAGCTTGCCGCCTCGCGGCAGGCGATGATCGAATGGAATGCGTCCAGCGCTTCCGCTGAGAGTTTGCGCATCGGCTCAATCCGAATGCGAGCATCCTTGAACAGTTGGACGGCTCCAGCGGGTCCGTTGTGCTTGGGTTTGGGCAAGGGAAATCCTCCAATTTCCCGAACCGTAACCGGCAAAAGTGTTAACACCAAACAGGTCCGGACAGGCCCAAAAACGGTAGTCAAAAGCGGACCGGCAGCTTTTCCATTCTTATTGACAAGGCCAATGTCCGATATTGGGTGGTTAGCGGACAGTCGGTGAAATCTTGGATTGGACAAGCTTCTTAGATCGCCATAGCATCGCCCCGCTTGAGCTAGCAAAGGGGGGAACGCTTGACGGCATATCCTGTTGATGTTGATCGGGATGCACGTTTTCTGCGGATCGTCGGCTGGATACTGCTCGCGATTACGCTCACGGCATTTGTGCCAACATACTTCATTCCGATGGTCCAGGGTGAGTTCGCATCGGACAATATCTGGATGCAACCTCACACTTGGGTCAGCTTTGTGTTTGCAGCCCTGTTCATCGCTCAGCCTTGGCTAGTCCTGCACCGCAACTGGCAATGGCACCGGAGAATTGGTTGGCTAGTTGGGGCGGTTGTTCTTGGTGCGGCGATCACTGGAATCGCTGTTCAACTAGCAGTTTGGCCCACTGTACCTGAGGACGATAGGAACCTCTTGCCTGCATCGTTTCGCTTGTTCCAGGTTCTGCCAACTCTGGTTCTGTTTTTCTTAGCCGGTGTGGCCTTGCGCAAACGACCGGATTGGCATTGGCGTCTAATGCTGCAATCGGCTTACGCCCCAGTTGGCATCGCCTTGCGCCGCTATGTCGACATGATCCCAGGACTATCGCCGGACACGAGCGGGCCTTTGCTAAGCCTCACTCTCCTATTTGGACTGATCACTTTTCTTGTAAGCGACAAGATACGCCATGGCCGAACGCATCCAGCCAACTGGTTGGGACTCGTGTTCTTTATCCTGACGGTCCCACTATCTCTCTTCATCGCTAGCACAGATTGGTATGCGCGATTAACGCTTGGACAGTGAGGCCGCCGTTCTCTTTGCGCGACGTCCGCAATCGGGTCGTTAGCGGAATGACCGCTTTTATAGCTTGTGGCCGACCATGGAATGCCTGTCCATTGACCGTCCAAGGCGAAATAGGCCCAGAAATGGCCGTGAAGTTTGAAGCGCTTTTCAGGGCCGCTGGGACGGGCGGCCTTCGTCATATGCAAACCTCCCCCCCCTTACCCCCAAGAGCGCACCCCATACCCCTAACCAATCCGGACACAGCGAGCGCTTAGCTTGGACATATGTCCTGGGCCTCTGGACACAGACACAAGCCAGACACCGGATTAACACCGCGAGGATTGCAAAGACGGTCCTTGGCCCTGTCCCCTGCCGCCCTCGCTCCCCTGTCCATTAACAGGCCCTCTAGGCCTATGCCCCGCTGGCCCATGGGTCCGATCGTTTCGCCAACGCTGGGTATGGGCACGGCACCCTTGCCCCATGCCCTCGCCTGTCCGCTGGCCCTAAAGCCAGTCGGGTGTGACGGTGTAGGGTTCGGTTACGTTTGGATAGATCACAGGCGAGCGCTTGCCAGCGGTGGCGTGGACAGGACAGCGTCGGCTTGGTTCCAGTTTGAGGCCACGTCTGAGCGAGCGGCTGAACGTGTAGGCCTTACCACAGACAGCGCAGGTCCCTTGCCAGACGCCTGTCCAGATAGTCCGGCCATCGGTGTGAGTGTGCCAGCTATATCCTGTCAGCCGATAGGAGCCGCGCTTGTCTGTCCAGACGGTGCCCACGGGCCATGGTCTTTCCATCCCGTCTAGGTCAGCCATGCTGGCCTCCGCTCCACAGAACCATTCTCGCGCGCGGACCATCGGACCAGTATCGTCACAGTGGAACTTGTTCCCCTGCGCTCCACTTGCGCAGGGGCAACTGGAGCGCCCTGCTCCAGTTCCACTTGACTATAGTGGTCCGGAAGCGGAGCGGAGCAAAATCTTGCTCCACTTCTGCTCCAGTTAAGTGGGGTTTTGCTCCAGTTCCAAAACCCAACTGGAGCAACCCTTTTTCCCGTTGCTCTAGACATCATCGCCGCTGTCCCGATTTAGCCTCTCGGTGAACTCCAATTGGGCGACAACGCCACGCTGCTTTTCAATGTCTGCGGACAAGCCATTGGACAGTTTTCGAGTGGTGGCCTTGTAATATTTCCGGTCCTCCAGCAGGCCCGTGTCCAGCCATCCCTTGATGATCTTTTTTGCGGCGGCTTCTTCCACACCGAATTCGTCCATGATGACATTTCCAACCCATCGCGGGTTCGTGGTGGTTCCGCCGCGAGCCGACGCTGTGAAGCGGTCACCCAGCGGCTTTTCGTATTCGTCCCCGTCATAGGTGGCGAACCGCTCATCGCCATATTCATGCCCCTTGCCGTCTGGGCCGTCGTGGATGCGTTCCAGACACCGCAGGACGTCGTGAGGCGAGACACCGGCAAAGCTGTCTTTCGGCGTCCACGGCTCAGCCACCGCCACCCAATCGGTCCGTCCGTATTGGTCGCGGTTGCCCAGTGGGACGCCCACTTTCTTGAACCAGTCAGCACCGCCTTTGCGGGCGCGGTTGGACTTGGCGTTGACCAGTTGAATGTAGTCCTCGCGCTCGCTTTCTGGGACGCCCAGTTCCTTGGCGACATCGGCGGACATGGGCTGAATGACCAGCACGGTCCTGACAGCGCCGGACATGCTGGACGCGCCACGGCTGTCATCGGCGGACGCCATGCGGTCGTTCAACTTGCGGGTGTGATGGACCAGCACAATGGCAATGCCCAAGTCAGCAGCCAGAGACTTCCATGTCCTGACCACGACGTCGATTGCGCGGTTATCGTTCTCGTTCACGGCGTGGGATTTGACGAACGGGTCAATGACCAGCACGTCGATCTTGTCTCGGCGGATGGCCTCGCGCAGCGCTTCGTCCACGGGCTTGGCGATCTTCAGGCCATCTCTCTCTTCCACGACGGTGCAAATCGACTGGGTCAGGCCTGACTGGTAGGACAGGCGTCCATTTATCTGGCCCATGTTGATGTCGAAATGTCTGGCCGCGCCGATTAGCTGGCGTTCGATTTCTTCGCGGTCGTCCTCTAGGTTCCAGACACAGACGCGCAGTGGTCCTTCCTGAAGCGCGAAGCCCAAGAATTCCTTGCCGGTGGCCATGGACATGGCGGCGGCGGCGACCAGCGTCGATTTGCCGGATGCGGTTGGCGCGACAATGCTTGTGATTTCGCCGCGCTGGAGGATGGTTCCAAAAACCCACTGGCGTGGCCGCAAGGCGGACCCGTCCAGAGACGCCAGCGGCGTGAAACTGTAACCGTCTGACAGGTCTTGTCCTGACCAGAACTCGCTATCGCTGGCTGCGTCCACCGGCTCGCGCTCTTCGCGTTTACGTTCGTCTTGTTCCCTCGCCTCGTGAAGCGACCGGACAGCGGCCTTGAAATCGCCGCCGTGTTGGAAATGGACGAATAGATCGAAGGCATCGCCATAGCGGCCCTGTCCGCCGCCGAATTCCTGTCCAACCCCAGCGATGGCGTCTGACCCAGACAGGGAAACCCATGTTTCACCGTCGTCCATGATGCGCGTGGCATAAGAGCCGGACGTCTGCTTTGGCGAACGCCAATTAAGCGGGTCACGCGGGTCTTGCTTGTAGCCGCAGGACGCCAGCGCTCCGGCCAAGTCATTATTGGCGTTGAACTCATCAATGACGGAAACATCATCACCACGCTCGGCGCGGCGTTTCTCGCGTTTCCGGCGCGCTTCCTCGGCGGCCAGTTTGCGGGCCTCTGCATCGCGCTTGTCCTGCTGGAGGACGTCGGCAACGGCTCTGCCAGCGATACCGGACCACGGGTCCAGCCCGTGTCCATTGATACGCTGGAATTCGTAGAACTGCGGCTGGCCATCACCATCGCGGGCGTCGGGCGGGACCGTTGGCAGGATTGAGATTTGCGCCGCGCGGGCCATCACGACGTCGGCAACTATGCCAAGGCCCGCTAGGTGGCCCGTTAACGCCCGCTGGAGCGCGTTCCACGTCTCATAGTCCACCGTGCCCGCCAGAGGCACGACAACGCGCCAGCGGCGGCTCTGGAGCGTTGCGGACGGTGTCGAGTAGATCAGGACCGCAGCGCCGCCCAGAAAGCCCGCCAGCGCCTTTAGGATGGCTTCCTTGGGATGGTTGCCCTTGTCCACGTCCACGCTGAGCGCGTGATACTTGCCAAACTGGCGCTGGACGTCGTGGCTGCGTCCGTTCCATTCGATGAAATTGCTGGGAATGAATGCTGGAGCCTTGGACTTGGCCAGCGCCTCTGGCTTGCTGGCGCGCTCCCAGATTTCACCAAGGGTGATGCGCTTGTATTCGCCACCCAGCTTGCTCTTGCGGGTGTCTTCGATGTCGCGGAGCAACAGGACATTGTGAGACCGCCAGTCAGCTTGCGGTTCGGCAAGGATTTGGGCTGGTTTTGCTGTGACATCGGCGGCGCTTGGTGTATGCACTGACAGGCTCACTTTCTGCCCGTCGCAACGCCTTCCCTCGGCTGCGCCGGGCATTTTTGTTTGAGGACTTGGGCCTCTTCGTCCGGCAGGGTTTCCCTAAGTGAGCGCGCGCCGGTTACGACGTGTCCACCGGCACGGCGGCCCGATCTATTTCCAGCAACAGCTTGGCGAGCCGCTTGGGCTTGGGACTGGAGCGCAGGCGGCTGTCCAGCCACTCGCGGACTTCGCCTAGATCGAACTCGCGGACACCATCGGCGGACGTGGACACGCAAGCTGGAAACCGGCCATCGCTGGCCATGCGGGTCAGGCTGGCGGGCGCGACATGAAGCAACTTGGCCAAGACGTCCTGCCGGATGGTGGGCTGGTTCACGCGGCCTCGCCGTTCACGAAGCGGTGAATTTCGGCGCGCGGGACCATATGCTTGCGCCCGATTTTGACGGACCGGATGCGCCCGTCTTCGGTCATTTTCTGGAGCGTCGGGCGGCTGATATTCAGCAGCGCACAAGCGTCGGCGAACTCAACCAGCAAAGGCTGGTCAGTGTCTTCGCGGGTTCGTTTACGTTTAGCGGTCAATGGTGCCTCCGTTTGGATGAAGGCTATTTATTCAGCCCACATTTAAACCGATGGCAACAAGAAAAACCCGCATAAACCCTGCGCTTTCCGTTAACAGCCCCGCCCTTTACTTACCCTTCTATTTGGCCAGATTTACGCGTTAACAATCACGGCGCAATCGAACGGAATGCTATTAACAGAAACATTCCGGCCTCGCGGACAGGGTCGAAATCGGGCCTGTTTTGGCAGGTCCAACTTTTTTTCCACAGGGTGTCTGGCGGGCGTCCTGTCAGACGTTTTTGGTGCAGTGAGCGGACCAGCGGTCCATCAGTTCACGGCGCTTGTCGAATGGTTCGGCGTCGCGCTCATAGGCCCGCTGGACCTTGCTTCCCACGACATGCGCCAGCGCGCGTTCTGCCACGTCACCGTCCACGTCTGGGCACCGCTCGGCGGCCCATTGGCGGAAGCTAGATCGAAAGCCGTGGGGAACCGCTGTCAGGCCTTCCAGCCTGAGAATTCGGACCAGTGCCATGTCGCTGAGCGGCTGGCCTCGCTTCTGACCCGCAAAGACGTATGGATTGCCGGACACGCGCAGCAAGCGGGCACGTGCCAGCACGTCCATGGCGGCATCGGTCAGCGGGACGCGGTGTTCCTTGCCGGTCTTCGTCCGCTCGGCTGGGATGGTCCAGACAGCCTTGTCCATGTCGAATTCGTCCCACGTGGCCAAGCGGACCTCTCCGGACCGGCTCGCGTTCAGTATGGCGAACTCCAGCGCCAAGCGGCCATGGGTCACCTTTTCGCGGAGCGTGGACACGAACGCGGGCACGTCGTCATAGGCCATGGCCTCAAAGTGCTTTTCGCGGCGCGGTTGCTTCGGCAGCGCAGCGGTCACAGCGCGGCGCGAGAGACCGCTTTCCGCCCAGTTGTGCGCGACCGCGAAATCCAGACAGGTTGCGACACGTGCCAGCGCTCGGCGGGCCGCTTCCGGCTTTTCCAGCCATATGGGCCGCAAGGCGTCAGCAACATCGCCAGCGGTGATTTCGTTCACGGGCATATGTCCGATGGCTGGCAGGACGTGATTGTCCAGAGAGGCCTTCCAGCCTGTCTTGTGCTTGTCGTTCTTCCAGCCGGTCTTGAGGCTGGCATGGGTCTTGTCCGCGACTTCCGCCAGCGTGGGCGTGTCTGTGGGCTTGGTGACCACTTGTCCGCCGCGAACCTGAGACAGGCGGGCCTCGCCGGTCTTGAGGCTCCTGCGGATTTCCTGAGCCTTGGCGCGGGCCTCTGTCAGGCCCACGAAATCCAGACTGCCAAGTCCGCGATCAACGCGCTTGCCATCCACTTGGACGCGCAGCTTCCAATTGGCTTTTCCACTGGCCTGCTTGACCAGCATCAGCCCGTCACCATCGGAGTGTTTCCCAGCCGGTAATTTGGCGATTTCTGCCGCCCTCAACTTGCCCATGTCCAACCCTTCACCATTAAGTGTGGGCCTGAACCGGTAGGCCCACAGTCAGGCCCACTTAGCAGCGGTTTGGTTCGGTTTCCATTGGTTTGCACCGATTGCTACCGAAACCACGCATTTCTGCGGGTTTGGTTTACAATGGTTGGCAATGTGTGGGCTTGGTTTGCATGGCGGTGGTGGACAGGGCTGGATTCGAACCAGCGTACGCTTGCGCGGGCAGATTTACAGTCTGCTGCCTTTAACCACTCGGCCACCTGTCCACACCGGTTCGCCATTCTCTTGTCGGAAGAGAAATTTGCGGGGATTCGCCTAGGCATCCCCTGCCGAGAGGCGCCCCTTTGGCGAAGCGGCGCTTGCCTGTCAATGCCCTCGCTGGCAGGAGCGCGACGCAATATCGAATTGAGGACGATTTCCATGGCAAAAGGCGAACGCAAACGCGCATTGAGGGGCCGGGCCGGCCGCATGAAGGGCGGACGCGGCAGCGGCCGTGCTGGTGCAGGCAACGTGCGGCTCTGGGGCCGCCACGCGGTCGAGGCAGCGCTCAAGAACCCTGACCGGCAGCACCGCAAGCTGTGGGCGACGCGCGAAGGCATCGCTTCGCTGGATGGCGAACTGCCGCCGGACTTCCCGGTGGAATATGCCGATGTGCAGGATCTCGCGCGGCTCGTCGCCAAGGATGCGCCGCACCAGGGCCTGGTGCTCGAATGCGCGCAGCTCGAGGACAAGTTCCTCGACGAAGTGCTCGACGGCGATCCTGCCCGCCCGATCGTGGTGCTCGACCAGGTTACCGACCCGCACAACGTCGGCGCGATCATGCGCTCTGCGGTAGCGTTCAATGCTGCTGCACTGGTGACGCAAGATCGCCACGCTCCGCCCGAAGGTGGGGTTATCGCCAAGTCGGCATCGGGCGCGCTCGAGACGCTGCCCTGGATTCGCGTCGTCAACCTCGCCCGCGCGATGGAAGAAATGGCAGAGGCCGGATACTGGCGCATCGGCCTGACCGGGCACACCGAGACGACCTTCGCCGAAGCCCTGCCTGCAGGGCCGGTCGCGATCGTCCTTGGCGCGGAAGGCGAAGGCATGCGCCACAATATCGAGACGCATTGCGACGCATTGGCGAAACTTCCGATCTCTAACGAAATCGAAAGCCTCAACGTGTCCAACGCAGCTGCGATTGCGCTATACGCTGCAGCAACACGAAGCTGATATCCGGTTCAGGGGGAGATTGGACGTGACCTACTACTCGACGAAAATCCGCGCGGTGGCTCTGGCCGCCGCAAGTTCGCTGGCGCTTACGGGCTGTCTCCTGTCGCCGGGCGCATTCACTAGCGAGCTGCAGCTGATGAAGGACGGCACCTTCAGCTATTCCTACGATGGCGAAATCCAGATGCTGGCGCTCTCGAAGCTGGCGCAGATGGCGGACAAGCCCGAGGAATTCAAAGCCGAGTGCTACGACGAGGAATTCGAAGAGCGCGAGTGCACGCTGGCTGAAACGAACGAGCAGCGCGCCGAATGGGACGCCGCCGCCAGCCAGCGCGAAGCCAAGCAGAAGGAAGAGGCCGAAAACATGAAGGCCTTCCTCGGCGGGATCGATCCGTCGAACCCCGAAGCGGCGCAGGAACTTGCCGACAAGCTCGCCCGCCAGCGCGGCTGGGAAGAGGTCACCTACAAGGGTGACGGCCTGTTCGACGTCGATTTCCGCATTTCGGGCACGATGACCCACGACTTCGCGTTCCCGGTGATCGAGAAAATGCCGATGGGCAACATGTTCGTCACCATGGTGCTGCGCGACGGCGGGCAGGTTCGCGTCGATGCGCCCGGCTTTGCAGCACAGGGCGGCGGAAACCCGATGCAGGGCATGATGGCTGGCATGGCCGGCCTCGCGCAGATGTCGGAAGGTTCGGAAGGACAGGATCCCGGCAAGATCGTCGTGCCAGAGGGGACCTTCACCATCGTGACCGACGGACGCATCCTCGCCAACAACACCGACGAGGGTCCGGTCGCCCACTCGCGCGGCGAAGCGCTGGTCTGGGAAATCAGCCCGCGTACCGAGCAGGCGCCGACCGCGCTGATAACCTTCGACTGAAGCCTTTTGCCGGGCCCTGAAAAGGGAAACGCCGCAGCGACCAAGGTGGTCGCTGCGGCGCTCGATCCCTGTTTGAAGGCGCGTCTTAGTTGACGGCGTCCTTGAGGCCCTTGCCGGCCTTGAACTTCGGCTGGTTCGAAGCCGGAATGTTCATCGGTTCGCCGGTGCGCGGGTTACGGCCCGTCGAAGCCTTGCGCTTCGCAACCGAGAACGTGCCGAAGCCGACCAGGCGCACTTCGTCGCCGTTCGACAGCGACTTGGTGATTGCATCGAAAACGCCTTCGACCGCGCTTGCTGCATCGCTCTTCGAAAGGCCGCTCGAATCTGCAACCGCGCCGATCAGATCGTTCTTATTCATTATGTGGGAACCCCCTCATTTGGTGTTTTGAATTTTGTCCGGTGAATCGTCTCTCCGGGAAGCGGGGAATTGAGAGGCTTTTGGCCTCACTGTCAAAGGCAAATTCCGCGAAAATGGGCGGTTTTCGGCCTGCGAATTCGATTTCTGCGACGAATTGATCAGGCTGGCCGCCAGCAAGCACTACGGGCACCCAGAATTAACTCTGAGTGCCCGTCGCGATTCGCTGCGGTGCAGCGTATCTTTTGTTAATGCGCGGTCGGCGAGCTTGCCCCGCCATGTGCCTGACCGGGCTGGCTGGCGAGATCGTCGGCCTCGGTCCACTCGATCGGAGCGGGCAGCGAGCTGAGTGCGTGCTCGAGCACTTCGTCGACATGTGCGACCGGCACGATCTCCAGACCCTCCTTCACGTTCTCCGGAATCTCGGCGAGATCCTTCACGTTCTCTTCCGGAATGAGGACCTTCTTGATGCCGCCGCGAAGCGCCGCGAGGAGCTTTTCCTTCAGGCCGCCGATCGGAAGCACGCGGCCACGCAGGGTGACCTCGCCGGTCATGGCAACATCGGGCCGCACCGAAACGCCCGAAAGCGTCGAGACGATCGAAGTGACCATGCCGATACCTGCGCTCGGACCATCCTTGGGCACCGCACCTTCGGGAAGGTGGATGTGGATGTTCTTGCGCTGGAAGATGCTCGGCTTGATGCCGTAGTGCGGCGCGCGTGCCTTCACGAAACTGAAGGCCGCAGCAACACTCTCGTTCATCACTTCGCCGAGCTTGCCGGTGGTCTTGATCTCGCCCTTGCCCGGCGTGGTGACGCTTTCGATGGTCAGCAGTTCGCCGCCCACCTCTGTCCACGCGAGACCGGTGACCGCACCGACCTGTGCCTCTTCCTCACTCATGCCGTGCTTGAACTTGCGCACACCGGCGAAGTCGGAAAGGTTTTCAGGCGTGATCTTCACGCTTTCGGCCTTGCCTTCGAGGATCTTGCGCAAGGACTTGCGGGCCAGGCGCGCCAGCTCACGCTCGAGCGTACGGACGCCCGCTTCGCGCGTGTAATAGCGGATGAGGTCGCGCAGGCCGTCTTCGGTCAGCTCGAATTCGTCGTCCTTGAGGCCGTGGTCCTTGACCTGCTTGGGCAGCAGGTGGCGGGTCGCGATCTCGACCTTCTCGTCCTCGGTGTAACCCTCGAGCCGGATGATCTCCATGCGGTCGAGCAGCGGCTGCGGCAGGTTGAGGCTGTTCGCCGTGGTGACGAACATGATGTCCGACAAATCGAGGTCGAGCTCCAGGTAGTGGTCCTGGAACTTCGAGTTCTGTTCGGGGTCGAGCACTTCGAGCAGCGCCGAAGCAGGATCGCCGCGGAAGTCCTGTCCGAGCTTGTCGATCTCGTCGAGCAGGAAGAGCGGGTTGCTCTTGCCGGCCTTCTTGAGGTTGGTGACGATCTTGCCCGGAAGCGAGCCGATATAGGTACGGCGGTGACCGCGGATTTCCGCTTCGTCCCGCACGCCGCCCAGCGACTGGCGGATGAACTCGCGGCCAGTCGCCTTGGCGATCGACTTGCCGAGCGAGGTCTTGCCGACACCCGGAGGGCCGACGAGGCACAGGATCGGGCCTTTGAGCTTGTTGGTGCGCGCCTGCACGGCGAGATACTCGATGATCCGGTCCTTGACCTTCTCGAGCGCATAGTGATCCGCATCGAGGATCTCCTGCGCCTTGGCGATATCCTTCTTCACGCGGCTCTTCTTGCCCCACGGCAGGCCGAGCAGCACGTCGAGATAGTTGCGGATGACGGTAGCTTCGGCGCTCATAGGCTGCATGGCCTTGAGCTTTTTCAGCTCGCTTTCGGCCTTGGCGCGCGCTTCCTTGGAAAGCTTGGTCTTGCCGATCTTCTCGGTCAGTTCGGCAATCTCGTTGCCGCCGTCCTCGTCGCCGTCGCCCAGCTCGTTCTGGATCGCCTTGAGCTGTTCGTTGAGGTAGTATTCGCGCTGCGTCTTTTCCATCTGCCGCTTCACGCGGCCACGGATGCGGCGCTCCACCTGCAGCACCGACAGCTCGCCTTCCATGAAGGACATCACCATTTCGAGGCGCTTCAGCGGATCGGGTTCGACCAGCAGCGACTGCTTGTCGGAGACCTTGGCATTGATGGCAGCGGCGATCGTATCGGCCAGCTCGCCGGCATCATCGATCTCGCCGAGCTGTTCGGCCGCGTCTTCGCCGATCTTCTTGTTGAGCTTGGCGTATTCGCCGAACTGCTCGACCACCTGGCGCATCATCGCGCTGATCTCGGTGCCCGAGGCGGTCGGCTCTTCGATGATCGTCACTTCGGCGGCGACATGATCGCTGACATTGTGCAGCGCCTCGAGCTTGGCGCGCTCCTGCCCCTCGACGAGCACGCGAACAGTGCCATCGGGCAGCTTCAGCAGCTGCAGCACCTGCGCAATGACGCCGGTGTCGTAGAGATCGGAACCTTCCGGATCGTCACAGCCCGGATCGAGCTGCGAGAGCAGGAAGATGTCTTTCGATCCTTCCATCGCCTTCTCAAGCGCCGCCACCGACTTGTCGCGCCCCACGAAAAGCGGGACGACCATGCCGGGAAAAACGACGATGTCGCGAAGCGGAAGGAGGGGAAAGGTCTCGGTCATATTCATACTGTCCATCTGCGGCCCCGAAAGGGACCGTGTGTTGGATACGAATATGGGAACGCCCCCCGCGCTTCGCAACGCGGGAGGCGTCTAATCTTGGGGATTGGCGGTGGTTAAACCGCTCTCGGGCTCGTGATCAGCCGAAACCGGGGATGTTCATGCCCGGTGGAAGGCCCATTCCGCCCTGGATCGCCTGCATTTCCTCGGCCGACTTGCGATCGGCCTTGTCGCGCGCATCGTTGAAGGCGGCAGCGACGAGATCCTCGACCATCTGCTTTTCTTCGGGCTTCATCAGGCTCTCGTCGATATCGACGCCGATGATGCGGCCGCGGGCGGTCGCGCGGACCTTCACGAGGCCACCGCCAGCCGAGCCTTCGACCTCGATCGTGTCGAGCTTGGCCTGCGCTTCGTTCATCTGGGTCTGGATCGTCTCGGCGGCCTTCTGGGCGGCAGCGATCATCTCTTCCATCGATTTCATCGGTCTTTCCTCGTTCTCAGGCCCTGCGGTTCCAGGGTATTTCGCGCCGCTGCGGGGGGAGTTCGGCGCCGTCTTCCAACATTTCGGCATCGGGGAAGGCAGCTTCAACCGCTTTCACCATCGGATGTTCGCGCATGGCGGCTTTCGCAGCTTCGACCTTGGCCTGCTTGGCCTCCTCGATCGAGGGGACCGCCATCGCAGGGTCGCCGACTTCCAGCTGCCAGCGCGTGCCGGATAACGCATATAGCGCATCTTTCAGGATCGGTTCGATATCCTGGTCGAACCTCGGATCGCGCGAATAGACCAGCTTGCCTTCTTCGACGCTGATCGGCCTGACCTGGTAGCGCATCAGGTTCGCCGCCTGCATCTGGCCGACCTGATCGACCTTCTCGACCAGCTCCTCCCAATCGAGTGATGCCGTGGTTGCCGGCGCCGCGCTCTCACCCGGAGTGGCAGCAGGAGCAGGACCGCGCGCTGCGAGCTCTTCCAGCTTCTTCGCGAGCTTTCCGGGATCGGGGAGGTTCGAGGCATGCAGCACGCGCAGCAGCGCCATCCGTGCCGAGACCAAGGGATCGGGTGCCTGGCGGACTTCGTCGTGACCCTTGAGCAAGAGCTGCCAGAGGCGATGCACCTGCCCTACTTCGAGCCTTCCGGCCCATTCGGTCAGCTGCTCGCGTTCTTCCGCGGTAGAGGCCTCCGCCTCGCCGCCCGAGACCTGCGCCAGCGCGATGCGGTGGGTGAGGTCCATGAGGCTGCGCATGAGAGCCAGCGGCTCCACGCCGAGCGCATACTGATCGTCCACCGCCGCCAGCGTCGCCTTGGCATCGCCTTCGAGGATATGTGCAAAGAGCCGGCGCTGCGCACCGCGATCGGCAAGGCCGAGCATGTCGCGCACGCGCTCTGCGGTCACCTTGCCGCCCGTATCCATGTCGGCATGGGCAATCGCCTGGTCGAGGATAGAGAGGCCGTCACGCACCGAACCTTCGGCGGCATTGGCGATGATGTGGAGCGCCTCTTCTTCGGCCTCGACACCTTCCTTGCGGCAGATCTCGGCGAAATGGGCTTCGAGCAGTTCGACCGGGATGCGGCGCAGGTCGAAGCGCTGCGTGCGGCTGAGCACGGTGATCGGGAGCTTGTCGACTTCGGTGGTGGCGAAAAGGAATTTCACATGCGCCGGCGGCTCTTCCAGCGTCTTGAGCAACGCGTTGAAGGCGTTGCGCGAGAGCATGTGGACCTCGTCGATAATGTAGATCTTGTAGCGAGCGGAGACCGCCGCATAGCGGACCGCCTCGATGATCTCGCGAACGTCGTCGACGCCGGTGTGCGATGCGGCGTCCATCTCGATCACGTCGATGTGGCGGCCCTCGGCAATCGCCTGACACGGTTCGCATACGCCGCAGGGGCTGATCGTCGGACCACCCTCGCCGTCGGGACCGATGCAGTTCAGGGCCTTGGCGATGAGACGCGCGGTCGAGGTCTTCCCGACCCCGCGAACGCCCGTCATCAGGAAGGCATGCGCCAGCCGGTCACGCGCAATGGCGTTTGCCAGCGTGCGCACCATCGCATCCTGGCCGATCAGTTCGGAGAAGGTCTGCGGGCGATACTTGCGCGCAAGCACGCGGTAAGGCTGCGCAGGTTCCGACGGTGCGGCGGAAGGCGCCTCGACCGGAGCCGGCGCCGGTTCGGCGGGCTTTTCCACGAGAGGCTCTGCAGGCGCGGGTTCGGGAGCGTCTCCGAACATGGAATTCTGGCCGGCAGCCTCCAGTTCGGCGGCGCTCGGTGCGTCGTCCTCGACGTCGCTCTCCCACGGAAGTCCGTCGGTATTCTCCGGTGAATCACCCATGCAGGATTAGGTAGGCGCAGACGCGCCGAATGTCACATGCAGAGACGTTCGAATTGTGGGTGAAAAAGGAGCCGAGCGACCCGTCGCAATTCACCTGGGCTGCTTCCTTCCGGACCTGACCCGGTGAGCGAACGCAAACGTCCACCCGACTCCCGGCGCGCCATATGGCGATGCCGGGGCCAGAAATCAATTACCTAAAATTATCGGCGTAGGCCTGCAGCTTCAGCGTGTGCGGCGGGGTGGCGTGGACGCGTGCGGGGATGCCGTATTTCTCGGCATAGGCCTTGGCCTCGTCCTTGCTCGGGAAGGTGAGCTGCACCTGTGCCTGCGTGTCGCCGCTGCCAGTCCAGCCCATCAGCGGATCTGCACGGCGTGCTTCGGACTGTTCGAACTCGAGCACCCACTCGTCGGTGCGGGCCTTGCCCGACTGCATCGCGCTCTGCGGCCTTTGGTAGATACGTGCTGCCATAGTGGGCGCCCTGTAATTCAGCCTTCGCTTTTTGAAAAGGCGTTCTTGGTCTTCAAACTGGGCTTTTCCGCCCATGGTTCCTCGGGCCAGCGGTGCTTGGGGTAGCGGCCCTTCATGTCCTTGCGCACATCGGCCCAGCTCCCGCGCCAGAATCCCGGCAGGTCGCGAGTCGACTGGATCGGGCGACCCGCAGGGCTTGTGAGCTTGAGCAGCAGCGGCGTATTCCCGATCATCGGATGGCGTTCGAGGCCGAACAATGCCTGCACGCGCACTTCGACACTGGGCGCATCATCGCCGGTATAATCGATCCGGTGTGTCGTGCCCGCGGGCGAGGTGAACTCGCGCGGTGCCTCGCTGTCGAGCCGCTGCCGGTCGTTCCAGTCGAGCAGGCCCAGCAAGGCGTCGACAAGCTTGCCCTTGCCTAACTCCAGGTTGCGCTTGCCCTCCAGTAGCGGGGCGAGCCAGAGATCGGCGCTTGCAGCCAGCCGCTCTTGCGCCAAGGCATCCAGCCCGATGAATGTGGCCCGCGCCTGCAACTCGGCAGGAACCAGCTTCCCCAGGTTTTCCAGAGCCTTGTCCACAAGGATACCCACAAGCAGCTCGGGATCGGGGTTCGGGTCGGGTCCGCTGGAAAGTGTTATCGCGCCTAGCCGTCGCTCCAGCCGCGCTTCGACCCTGCCATCCTTCCAGCGCGCGACCGAGCGCTTCTCGATCCGGTCGCCGAGCCAGTGCAGCAGGTCGGCCTCCTCGAGCGCGATGGCCGATGTGATGCGTGCTCCCTTGGCCTGCCCCTGCGCGTCGCCGATCACGAGGAATTGCGCCCGGGCCAGCGGGGATGCCGGGTCGAGCATGAAGCCGCGTCCGCCGGCCGCGATCCAGTTCTCGCCCGAAGGATCGCGCCGCCTGGCGATGAACTCGGGTCGACCGGCTGCAAGCAGGATAGCGGGTGGCACGCCGTCCTTCCCGCTATCGGTCACAAGCGAACGCGCCTGTTTCGCCCAACGTCCAGCCAGCTTGCGACTGGCTTCGGCGCGCGACCCGCGATCTGCATTCCAGCGCGAGAGGCGCGCCTCGAGGTCTTCCCCGCGCCCGCCAAGCCCGCGTTCCTGCAGCAGGAGCGCAAGGCGCGCTGCGGTTTCCGCATCACCGTGCTCGGCGCCGAACAGGACCGTCGCGGCCGAAGAAGGGTCGAGCGGCAGGCTCGCCAGCCGCTTGCCGAGATCGGTGATCCGTCCCTCCGCATCGAGCGCGCCCAAGCCGGAAAGCGTCGTACGTGCCGCCATGACCGAGGCTTCTGGCGGACTGTCCAGCCATTGCAGGCTGGCCGGATCGCCGGTTCCCCATTTCGCCAGATCGAGCACCAGGGGCGCGAGGTCGGCGGTCTCGATCTCGGGCGGATCGAAGCGGGGCCGCCCGGCATGGCCACCCTCCTCCCATAGGCGATAGGCCACACCCGGCCCCTGGCGCGCTGCACGCCCTGCCCTTTGCGCGGCTGCCGCCTGGCTCGCGCGGTGGGTGACGAGATGCGTCGTGCCTGCGGCCCGGTCGAACTCCGCCCTTCGCGAAAGGCCCGCATCGACCACCACCGAAACGCCGTCGAGCGTCAGCGAGGTTTCGGCAATCGCCGTCGCCAGCACGATGCGGCGGCGCCCTTCGGGATCGCGGCGGATGGCCGCCCGCTGTTCGGCTGGCTGCACTTGCCCGTGAAGCGGGAGCACCAATGCGCTGGAAAGCCTCGCTTCCAGCCGTTCGCGCGTCCGCTCGATCTCGCCCACCCCCGGCAGGAATGCGAGGATATCGCCTTCCTGCTCCTTCCACGCGGTCGCGATCGCGGATGCCATCGCGTCCTCGATCCGCTCCTGCGGTGACGAACCGAGCCAGCGGATATCGAGAGGATAGGCGCGGCCTTCGCTTTCGATCACGGGCGTACTCTCGCCCATAAGGGCGGCAAAGCGCGCCCCGTCGATTGTCGCCGACATTACCAGCACCCGCAGGTCTTCACGCAGCACGCCCTGTGTCTCCAGCGAGAGGGCAAGGCCGAGATCGGTATCGAGATGCCGCTCATGCGCCTCGTCCAGCAACACCGCCGAAACACCGGGAAGCTCGGGATCGTCGAGGATCGTGTTCACGAAAATCGCCTCGGTCACCACGAGCACCCGCGTCTTCGCCGAGCGTTTGCTGTCGAGCCTCGTGATGTATCCGATCGTCTCGCCGGGCTTTTCGCCCAGCATCTGCGCCATACGTTCGGCAGCGGCACGCGCCGCCACGCGGCGCGGCGAGGTGAGGATCACCGTACCCTTGCACCAGTCCTCATCGATCAGGGCGGGTGCAACGGCAGTCGTCTTGCCGGCCCCAGGCGGTGCGACCAGCACCGCCCCGCTATTGGTGCGCAAGGCTGCGAGCAGGTCCGGAAGAACGTCGTGAATCGGAAGGCGATCGGTCACGAAGGCGCTATTCGCACACATCCTCATCGCGCACAGCCCCCGAACCGGCCGGAATTCCCAATCCGTTGTTAAGTGGCGGGATTTCCGTTGCATTTGCTGAAACCGCGCAATTGCTGTTATCTAGCCGCATTCCTTGCTTCTCCGGTCGGGTCGGAGAGGTGGGGTTTTTTGTCGCCGCACCGCCAACAGGCGGGCCGACGAGGGGCCGCACAACAAGGGAGAGGTTTATGAAAAAGATGATGACCGCACTGGCCGCCGTGACGATGGCCATGGGCATGACTGCCTGCAGCGAGACCGCCGAAACCGAGGCAGTTGCCGAAGCCGGCAGCCTTGCCGGCACCTGGAGGGTCAATCTCGATACTGCTGAGTTCGAGAACGATACGCGCAATTTCACGCTGGCCGATGGTCAGTTCCAGTGTGACAGCTGCAACCCGCCCTATGGCTATGCCGCAGATGGCGAATGGCAAACGGTCGATCGTCCCGGTGCGGACGGCCAGAAGATCGAGATCGTCGACGAGAACACCGTCCGCTTCAGCAGCCGCCTTGGCGACAAGGAAATGGGCGGCGCAGTCTGGACCGTGAGCGAGGATGGCCAGTCGGCCACCGCCGAATGGACCGATCTCGGCGGCGACACACCGGTCACCGGGACCACGAAGTTCACGCGTACCGCAGCGGGCGCCGAAGGCTCGCATGCTGTCTCGGGCGAATGGGCGGTCAGCGATGTCGCCGACATCAATGAAGAGGGTCTCGCCTTCACCTACACGATCGATGGCGAGACGCTGACCAGCAGCGACAACGGCGGCAGCTGGACTGCCACTTTCGGCGGCGAACCGGTCGCTATCGAAGGCAGCGAGTCCAACGTGATGGTCGCGGTCGAAAGGCTCGGCGAGAACTCCATCCGCGAAACCTATTCGCGCGACGGCGAGACGCTTTCGAGCACCGACATCACCATCGACGGTGACACCATGTCCGGCGTCTCGACGGACGCACGCGACGGCAGCGTGGTACGCTGGACCGCAACACGTCAGTAATATCTTCGGATCGGATTGGCCCGGCCTGCCGCGTGCAGGTCGGGCCTTTTCGCGTCAGTAGCCGCGCGAGACCGCGAACAGCGCGGCCTGGGTCATGGCGCGGCGAGCCTTGCCATCGGGGAAGATCGACAAGGCGTCGATGGCGCGCTGCGCGAAATGCCGCGCACGGGCCTTGGTATCGGCGACGGCATTGTGCCGTTCGATCAGCGTGATCGCCTCGTCGAGATCGTCGTCCGAAGTCCGGAAGCCGGCGATTGCCGCTTTCCAGAATTCGCGCTCCTGCTCGTCTCCACGCGCGTAGGCGAGGATGACGGGCAGCGTCATCTTGCCTTCCCGGAAATCGTCGCCGCGGTCCTTGCCCATGGCAGCGGCATCGGAATCGTAATCGAGCGCATCGTCGACGAGCTGGAAGGCGACGCCGAGATTGCGACCGTATTCGTCGAGCGCCTGCTCTTCTTCGTCGCTGCATTCGGCAACAACCGCAGCGATGCGGCTTGCTGCGGCGAACAGCGCCGCAGTCTTGGCGCGGATGATGTGAAGATAGCGCTCCTCGCTCGTATCGATCTTGCGCTGGGCGGTGAGCTGGTCGACCTCGCCCTCGGCGATGATCGCGCTCGCGCCTGAAAGGATCTTGAGGACCTTGAGGCTGCCGTCCTCGGTCATCAGCTCGAAGCTGCGGCTGAAGAGGAAATCGCCGACAAGGACCGTCGCCGGATTGCCGAAAATGATGTTGGCGGCCGCCTTGCCGCGCCGCAGGTCGCTGCCGTCGACGACGTCGTCGTGCAGCAGGGTCGCGGTGTGGATGAACTCGACCGCAGCGGCGAGCTTGTGGTGGCGCGTGCCGCTGTATCCAACCAGCTCTGCACCCGCGAGTGTGAGCATGGGGCGCAGGCGTTTGCCTCCCCCGGAAATCAGGTGCCCGGCGAGTGCCGGGATGAGCGGAACCTCGCTCTGCATCCGGTCAAGGATGACCTGGTTTACCTGGTTCATGCCCGCGGCAGTCAGTTCGAGCATGGGCTCGATCGAGGCCTCGGGGCCCTTGCGCGGCAGGGGTACGATTTCGGCAGTCATTGCAGCTTGGCCATGTCCTGCCTAAGCTTTCTTGGCAAGGGAGCTTTTGCCGTTAATCTGACAATCCATGACGCAGGACGCGCAACAATCCGCTGACGAAGACGCCACCCTGGCCGGTTTTCGCAAGAGCATCGACAATATCGATGCTGCACTCGTGCACATGCTGGCCGAACGGTTTCGCATCACGCAGGCGGTGGGCGCCTACAAGGCGAAGGTCACGCTGCCCCCAGCCGATCCCGCACGAGAGGCGGCCCAGATTGCTCGCTTGCGCAGGCTGGCAGAGGAAAGCGAGCTCGATCCCGAGTTCAGCGAGAAGTTCCTGCGCTTCATTATCGATGAAGTGATCCGCCACCACGAACAGGCGCGCAGCGGGACCTAGCTTTCCGCAGCCGTCCCTGCACGCGGCAGTTTCAGGTAGACCATGAGGCCACCCAGGTCCTCGGATTCCCCGAGTTCGACAATGCCCCCGTAAATCTCTGCCACGTCGCGAACGATCGCCAGGCCGAGGCCCGTGCCCGGCTTGCCCGTGTCCAGCCGAGCGCCGCGATCGAAGATCCGGTCGCGTTCGGCATCGGGGATGCCCATACCGTCGTCCTCGACCCAGATCGTGCAGTGGTCGATGTCGATCGGATCGGCGTCGACTGTGACGAAAACGCTGCCACCACCGTATTTCGCCGCGTTCTCGATCAGGTTGCCGAGGATCTCGTCGAGGTCCTGCCGTTCGATCGCAACCGCCGCGCTACGATTGCCGTCGAGATCGAACCGCGTGTTCTCATAAATCCGGGTGACCGCCCGCAGTACGCTCTCCGCACTCGACCACACATCCGCGCGAGCATGACCACTGGCCCGCCGCCCGACTGCGCGCGCCCGGGCGAGGTGATGCTCCACATGGCGCTGCATGGTCTTGGTTTCGCGGCACACGAGGTCCGAAAGCTTGGGATCATGCGCGGTCGCAGCATTGGTGAGGACGGTCAGCGGGGTCTTCAGCGCATGCGCCAGATTGCCGGCATGGGTGCGCGCTTCCTCGGCCTGTTTCTCGCTATGCGCGAGCAGCGCGTTGATTTCATCGACCAGCGGTTCGACTTCGAGGGGCAGCGGCTCCTCGATCCGGTTCGCGCCCTCCGATCGCATCGACTGGATCGCCGCGCGCACGCGCCGGAGCGGCTGGAGACCGTAATAGCTCTGCAGCACCGCCATGATCAGGAGGCCGAGGCCCAGGACAGCGAAGCTCCAGATAAGGATCGAACGGATTCGGGCGATCTGGAAATCGAGCTCTTCGCGCGCCGAAGCGACAGTGAAAGTCCAGCGCGTGTCGCTGTCGGGCAGGATGATATTGCGCTCGACCACGCGCAGCGGTTCGTCCGCGAACTGCTCGCTGTCGTAGAAGTGGGGCTCGTCGTCGATGTGGCTGCCATCGACCTCGAGCGTGCGGTCCCACAGGCTGCGGCTGGGATAGGGCTCGCGGCCCGGCCCGCTGATCTGCCAGTAGACACCGCTGTTCACTTCGAGGAAGCGTTGGTCGCCGAGCGAACGATAGAAGCGCACGTCGCCCCAGTCGTCGACCTCTGCAGAGGCGATCAGGGCGTTGAGGACGTACTCGAGCTGGTCGTCGAAGTTCGTCTGCACCTGCCGGGCGAGCGCGCGATCGAGCGCGAAACCGCCACCCACGAGCAGCACGGCGATCCACACCGCCGCAATCACCATCATGCGCGAGGCAAGACTACGGCGCTGCTCGGGCTGGTGACCCAGCGTTACGGGATCGGACGCGGGCACAGCGCCTTCGCCGGTGGGAGAACCCGCCGCCGGACGCGCCTCGCCCGCTACATCGTCAGGATGCGCGGGGTGCGTCGGCGGGGTCGTCGAGGCTGTAACCGAGTCCACGGATGGTCGTGATCACTTCTGCACCCAGCTTTTTGCGGATGCGGGTGACGAAGACTTCGATCGTGTTCGAATCGCGATCGAAATCCTGGTCGTAGATATGTTCGATAAGCTCGGTGCGGCTCACCACCTTGCCCTTGTGGTGCATGAGGTAGCTGAGCAGCTTGTATTCCTGTGCGGTCAGCTTGACCGGCTCGCCCTTCAGCGTGACGCGGCCCGATCGCGTGTCCAGCCGCACGTCGCCAGCCGTAAGCTCGCTCGAGGTGTTGCCCGAAGCGCGGCGGATGAGTGCGCGCAGGCGAGCGATCAGTTCTTCGGTCTGGAAGGGCTTCGCGAGGTAATCGTCTGCACCTGCATCGAGGCCGGCAACCTTGTCGGACCAGCTGTCACGCGCGGTGAGCACGAGGACGGGGAATTTGCGCCCTTCCTTGCGCCACATGCCGAGCACGGTGAGCCCGTCGATCTCCGGCAGGCCAAGGTCGAGAATTACAGCGTCATAGTCTTCGGTCGAGCCGAGGAAGTGGCCGTCCTCGCCATCGGTCGACAGGTCGACGGCGTAGCCGTTCTGCTCGAGCGTGCTCTTGAGCTGCTGGCCGAGTGTCGGCTCGTCTTCGACGATAAGGATTCTCATGAATTTCCGTCCTCGCTAATATTCTTGCGCGTGTCGTTCATGTACATGAACGCGTCAAGGTGCGCGAGGTTTCTAATGGCGGAAATCAGCGGCTTCGGCGCAGGATGCGGCCGGTGCGAGCATCGACATCGACGTAGAGAACACGGCCGTCACGAATGAATTTCAGGCGATAGGCCATGGCGGTACGGTCGTAGTCGAAGCCGAGGTATTCGGCGCCGCGCATGGAGGGCAGCACCCGGTTCTCGATCTCGCGCGAGGTCAGGATATTGCCCGCACGCATCTCCTTGCGCGCCTCGCCCTGGTCGGAGCGACGCTGCGCTTCGGCCGGTGCCGCACCGATGGTCGCGGCAATCGGCCCGGCGACGAGGCCGAAGGCGAGAAGGGATGCGAGAACGCGTTTCATAGTGGCAGTGTTACTACGCAGAGAGCATTGAACAAGGTGTGAATACCGGGGTTGTCACCCGTTCAGCGAACCATCTCGTATTTCACCGTTATGTTGACCGCCGTACTGACCAACCCGGGCTGAACCGGAGCGGCATCTTCGGCAACATCCATCGTGGCCACGTTGCGCAACTGGGGCATCGGGCCGCCGCGCCCTGTGATCGTCTCGTTCACCTCGAGAAGCCTCAGCTCCGAGTACCCGGCGAGCTGCGCATATTCGAGCGCCTGCGTACGTCCGCGCTCCATCGCACGGGCACGCGCGGTGGCCTTGGCCTGGCTATCGTCTTCGAGGCTGAAACGCGGTCCGTCGAGATTGGTCGCACCGGCCACCACGAGCGCGTCGAGGATCCGGCCCGTTTCGTCGATCTCACGCAGTTTCACGCTGACCCTGTTGCTCGCCTGGTAGCCGCGAAAGACCTGCCGCTGCGCACGCTGGTCGTAGTCATAGCGGGCATTGAGATTGATGCCGGTGGTCTGGATATCGCGCTCGGCAATCCCAAGCGCCTTCAGCCGGTCGATGACCTTGCGCATCTCGACGGAGTTGAGGCGCAGTGCCTCTACGGCCGTGGGAGCATCGCTCGTCACGCCTGCCCCAACCGTCACCAGATCCGGATCGGCTTCGATCTTCTCGACCACGGTCAATTCGACGACCGGTCCGGAGGATTCGATCACGACTTCCGCCGCGTGGGCCGGCATCGCAACCAGCGTCGCTGCAAATGCGGTTCCGATCAGGTGTCTCATGATGTCTACTCCTTTGAAATTCCGGCTCATCATCCCTGCCGGTGGTTTACGCCTTGCTGAACTGGTCGGTTCCACTGGCGGCTTCACTTTCCCGGCGAGGCGAGATACGCCCCGGCGCAAGAGGGGAACTGTCTCGATGAAACTTCTGAAATTCGCGCTCGCAGCTCTGGCCACGCTAGGGTTCTCGGCAGCAACGGCCCAGACGATGCAGCCGGTGCCGGATCGCGCGGCTGGCGAAGGCGAAGGCCCTTACGGGACGCTGATCATCTCAGGCGCGACGATGATCGAAGGGTCAGGCGCCCCGCCAATGGGACCGGTCGATATCGTGGTCGAGGGCAACCGGATCGCAGCCATCCACGGCGGCGGTGCGCCAGCCGACGTTCGTGCCCGCGCCGACCGGATCGTCGATGCCAGCGGCATGACCGTGATGCCGGGCTTCGTCGACACGCATGGCCACAATGGCGATCCGTCGAAAGCAGCGCAGCCTTCCTATGGCTACAAGCTCTGGCTTGCGCACGGGGTGACCAGTGTGCGCGGAGTTTCGTTCTACTTCGGTCCGGGCCAGCCCGACCTCACCGATACGCAGCGCAGCAGGAACAACACCATCGCCGCGCCGCGTCTGTTCCCCTATGCCGTGTTCGGCGACAAATGGGGCCGCGACTATCCAGCAACTCCGGCTGCCGCGCGCGAATGGGTACGCTGGGCGAAGGCGCAGGGTTTCTGGGGCATCAAGTTCTTCAACAACCTCAGTCCGGAAATGCTGGCCGCCACTCTCGATGAAGCGGAGAAACAGGGTCTCGGAACGGTCGCCCACCTCGCCCAGCCGGGCGTTCAGCGCGTTAACGCGGCCAAGGCCGTCGAGCTCGGGATGGACGGCATCACCCATTTCTACGGGCACTTCGAAAGCCTGCTCGACGACAATGCGCTGCCGACCTACCCCAAGGGTTACAATTACTACGACGAGCAATCTCGCTTCGGCTGGGTCGCACGCCTTGCCGACCAGGTGGTGGAGCCGGGCAGCGAGGAGTGGGTCGCCTATATCGACCATCTGGTAGAGAGCGGGGTAACGCTGAGCCCCACCTTCAACATCTACTCCGCCAGCCGCGACGTGATGGCCGCCAAGAACCGCGACTGGCACGCGCGTTACACTCTGCCGAGCCTCATGGATTTCTACGCGCCCAGCGCCACCAATCACGGCAGCTATTACAAGGACTGGTCGACCGAGGACGAAGTCGCCTGGCGCAAGTTCTATCGCTACTGGTTCGACCTCACGAAGGAGTTCCATCGCCGTGGAGGCCGCGTCACTGCAGGCTCGGACCCGGGCTATATCTACCAGACCTGGGGCTTCGCCTATATCGGCGAACTCGAGATGCTTCGCGAAGCCGGCCTCGAACCGCTCGAGGTGATCCGCGCCGCCACCGTCGCCGGAGCCGAGGAAATCTACCAGGCGCGCGGTGAAACACCGCCGATGGGCACGATCCAGGTCGGGAAGCTGGCCGATCTCGTCATCGTACCGGGCAATCCGCTCGACAATCTCAAGCTGCTCTACGGCACCGGCCACACAAAGCTGAACTACGAAACCGGCGAGATCGAACAGGTCGGCGGCGTACGCTGGACCATCAAGGACGGCATTGTTTACGACGCACCCGCACTGCTTGAAAGCGTCGCGGCGATGGTCGAGGCTCAGCGAGCGAACTAGGGGCGCGCACAAAGGGGGAAATAGTATGAAACCGGGTAAGATGCTTGCCGTTACCGCCGTGGCGATATCGGCAGGATTCACCTCCGTGCCAGCGCAGGCACAGGACCGCTATCTCGCGGAAGTGATCCTTGTGGGGCAGAATTTCTGTCCTAGGGGCACGCTGCCTGCCGACGGCCAGCTTCTCCCGATTGCCAAGAATGCTGCCCTCTTCTCACTGCTAGGGACGACATACGGCGGGGACGGGCGCACTACCTTCGGCCTGCCCGATTTGCGCAACGATGCACCGGCGGGCACCCGATACTGCGTTGTGACCGCGGGCCTCTATCCCAGCCGCAGCTAAGCCCTTTCCCTTGCGGGGCGAACCGCGCTCGACTAAGCGGCGCCCCCTATGGCACAGCCCCCCATCCTCAGCCTTGAAGGCATGGCCCTGCAGCAGGGCGGCAATTGGCTGTTCGGCGGGCCCGATCACGAACCGCTCGACCTGCATATCGGCCCGCGCGACCGGCTTGCGCTGATCGGTCGCAATGGCGTGGGCAAGACCACGCTGTTCCGTATGATCGACGGCCAGGTCGAGACCGATGCGGGCACGCGCAAGATCAAGCCGCATGCGAAGATCGTTCTGCTCGAACAGGATCCCGACCTCACCGATCACGCGACGCTGATGGACTGGGCACTGTCCGGCGAAAACGCGCCGCAAGAGCACGAGGTCGAAGCGATCGCCGGCCAGCTCGGCATCGATATGAGCCGCGAGACCAAGGGCGCGAGCGGTGGCGAGAAGCGCCGCGCGGCTATTGCCCGCGCGCTGGCGCAGGAGCCCGACCTCCTGTTGATGGACGAGCCGACCAACCACCTCGACCTCGGCGCGATCGACTGGCTCGAGAGTTGGCTCGAACGCTATCGCGGCGCTTTCGTGGTCATCAGCCACGACCGGACTTTCCTCAAGCGCCTGACCCGCGCGACTATCTGGCTCGACCGCGGCAATCTGCGCCGCAAGGAAGTCGGCTTCGGCGGCTACGAAGCATGGGAAGAGCAGGTCTATGCCGAGGAAGCGCGCGCGGCGGAAAAGCTCGACGCCAAGTTGAAGCTGGAAGCGCACTGGCTCGAACGCGGCGTTACTGCCCGGCGCAAGCGCAACCAGGGCCGGCTCGAGAAGCTCTGGCAGATGCGTGCGCAGCGTGCATCGATGATTTCCGCTGCCGGCACCGCCAAGCTCAAGCTGGCGACCGAGGAGGAGTTCAAGTCCAAGTCGGTCATCGTCGCGGACAAGATCACCAAGTCCTATGGCGACCGCACCATCATCAAGCCCTTCTCGCTGCGCATCCAGCGTGGCGACCGGATCGGCATCGTCGGCGCGAATGGTGCCGGCAAGACGACGCTGCTGAAAATGCTCACCGGCGAGCTCGAACCCGACAGCGGCACGGTTGAGATCGCAAAGACGCTGACCGGCGTGATGATCGACCAGCAGCGCCAGCTACTCACCGCCGACAAGACCGTACGGCAAGTGCTGGCCGAGGGGGGCGATTGGATCGACGTGCGCGGCAACCGCAAGCATGTGCAGGCGTACCTGAAGGACTTCCTGTTCGACCCGAAGATCGTCGACATGAAGGTTGCCGTCCTTTCGGGCGGCGAGCGTTCGCGCCTCCTGCTCGCCCGCGAGTTTGCCAAGGCCTCCAACCTGCTCGTACTCGACGAACCGACCAACGACCTCGATCTCGAGACGCTCGACCTTCTGCAGGAAGTCATCGCCGACTACGAAGGCACCGTGCTGATCGTCAGCCATGATCGTGACTTCCTCGACCGGACCGTCACCATCACATTGGGCCTCGACGGGACTGGCAAGGTCGATGTCGTCGCGGGCGGCTACGAGGATTGGGAGAAGAAACGCCAGAAGCCCGTCGTGGGCAAGGCGAAGAGCGAGAAGGCGGAAGATAAGCCCGCGCCGCCTCCCCCGCCGTCAAAGCCCACCAAGCTCTCCTACAAGGACCAGCGCGACTACGAGCTGCTGCCTGCGCGGATCGAGGAACTGGAAGCGGCGATCGCGCGCGGCGAGGAGATCCTCGCCGATCCCGATCTCTACACCTCCGATCCGCAGCGCTTCGCCAATGTCTCGAAAGGAATCGAGAACGCGCGCACCGAGAAGGACGCGGCCGAGGAACGCTGGCTGATGCTGGCCGAGCAGGTCGAGGCGCTTTGACGCACGAGCGGCTCGCCGAAGAGATCGCGGGCTGCCGAACCTGCGCAGCGCACCTGCCGCACGGTGTCCGCCCGGTCGCAAGCTTTTCTCCCACCGCACGGCTCCTGATCATCGGACAGGCGCCCGGATCGAAGGTCCACGAGACCGGTATCCCGTGGGACGACAGGAGCGGCGACAGGCTGCGCGAATGGACCGGTCTTTCGAAAGAGCAGATGTACGATCCCTCGCGCGTCGCGCTGGTGCCGATGGGATTCTGCTATCCCGGCAAGGCGAGCGGTGGCGACATGCCTCCACGCCCGGAATGCGCGCCGCAGTGGCATGAACGCGTGCTCGATGTCCTGCCCGAGGACCGGCTGACCCTGCTGGTCGGCACCTATGCGCAGGCGCATTACCTGCCGCAGACGCGCAAGCTCTCGATGACCGAGCGGGTCCGTGCGTTCCACGATTTCCTCCCCCGCTTCCTGCCACTGCCACACCCCGCATGGCGCAGCGCGATCTGGATGAAGCAGAACCCCTGGTTCGAGGCCGAGGTGCTACCGGTCCTGCGGGAGGCGGTTTCTGGCCATACCTAGCTGCACGCTCACTTGATCCGGTAGAAATCGGCCACCCGGTCGAGCGCCAGCTTCAGCACCAGCTTCCCGCTCCGCGCGGGCCAGCCCAAGGCTTTTTCAGCATCGGGCAGGCCCTCACAGGCACAGACCACGCGCCACAGGACATCTTTCAGTCCGCTCCCCGCCTCGGCCATCGCGCCATCGAAACGCGCCTTGGCCGCCAGCTGGCGCTCGGATGGCGTCAAGCCGTCACCCCCGCCACCATCCACCCGCACGGGGTCCCAGCGCATTGTGATCGAAGGTGCGATCTGAGCCCGCTCGAAATCGGCGCGCAGCCGCTCGCCCGCATCGAATTGCCTGTTGTCGAGATGGCCGCGCGCATGCAGCCAGGTCAGCGGGCTCTCGGCGATATTCACCGTCACGCTGCGCTTGGTCGCCCTCGCACCTCCGGCGCGTTTCGGCCCGACTGCGGTCAGTTCGCGCTCGACCAGTTCCCTACGCATATCGCTGTCTCCTTGGTGGCTGTGGACAGCGGACTTGCAAAAAATCGGTTACTGTAGGAAAGCGAAAACACCAATTTGGTTAGAAGGGTTTCAAGAGCCGTGATCAACCGCATCCGCGATATCCGCAAGCAGAAGGGCATGACGCTGGCCGATCTTGCCGAGGCCTGCGATCCGCCGACCACGCCGCAAACGGTGGGTCGGCTGGAAACCGGCATGCGCAATCTCTCGCTCAAGTGGATGGAGCGCATCGGCGCAGCGCTCGGTGTCGAACCGGAAATGCTGGTTCGCTCCGAGAACGCGGCGCATCCCCAGGTTGTCGCGACGCTCGGACAGGCCGGCCCCGAAGCGCTTGCCTCGGCCCGCGACGCTATCCTTGCCACCGATCTCGGCGGCGAAGGTACGCTGGTAGTGATGACGATCGACTACCCGCATGGCGAATACCGCCCGGGCGACCAGCTATGGTTGCGTCAGCTCTCGCCCGAGGAAGCGGCACGCGCGGTCAATCGCGATGTGCTGGTGCCAAAGACCGGTGGCCGCTTTGCATTCGGCCGGCTGATCGACCGGCAGGGCAATCTCGTCGGCCTCCTCCCCCCGGGACATGGCGAAAAGCAGCAGGTCGTCGATAGCCCTGCCTGGATCGGGGTTGCGGAGATGCTGGTCCGCCGCCTCTAGGGGCAGCGGACACGCATCGTCAGACTTCGCCGCGAAGCTTCTTTTCCTGCTTGTCGGCGATGGACTCTTCCGGAACGAAACTGTCCGAGTTGACGCCCATCCAGATGAGCAGCGGTGCTGCCATGTAGATCGACGAATAGGTACCGACGAACAGGCCGAAGGTGATCGCCGCGGTCAGGCCGAAGAGGCTCGTCGGGCCGAAGAACAGCAGCGGCACCAGCGCCACGAGCAGCGTGAGCGAGGTCATCACCGTACGTGCCAGCGTCTCGTTGACCGAAAGGTCCAGCAGTTCGGGCACTTCCATCTTGCGATACTTCTTCAGGTTTTCGCGGATACGGTCGTAGACGACGATCGTATCGTTCAGCGAATAACCGATGATCGCGAGGATGGCCGCGATGATCTGGAGGCTGAATTCGAGCTGGAACAGCGCGAACAGGCCCAGTGTCAGCGACACGTCGTGGAACAGCGCGAAAAGCGCGCCCACGCCGAATTGCCACTCGAAGCGTATCCAGATGTAGGCTGCGACCGCCAGCATCGCGTAGATCAGTGCCCAAGTCGCATCGTTGCGGAACTCGCCCGAGACCTTGCCCGAGACGTTGTCGTTCCCGTCGAGGCGGAAGTCAGGATAGCTCGACTGCAATTCGGCCACCACGGCATTGGCGGCCTCCTGCGCAGCTTCCTTGTCGGCAGCCACTTCGTCAGGAAGGCGAATGCGGATCGAGACCTGGTTGTCTTCGCCGAAGCGCTGCACCACGGGTGAGCCATAGCCCAGACCCTCGATGTCGCTGCGCAACTGCGCGACCGGAGCTTCCTCGCTCTGGGTGAAGGTCGCACGGACCTCCAAACCGCCGGCGAAGTCGACGCCGAAGTTGAGACCCTTGGTCATGACCAGTGCCCAGCTCGCCGCGATCAGCGCGATGCTGACCACGAAGAAAGGCACGCGCCACTTGAGGAATTTGATATTGGTGTCGTCGGGGACGAGCTTGAGAAGTTTCATCGTCCGTCCTCCTTAAATGTTCAGATCCGAAGGCCGCGTCTTGCGCAGCCACCCTGCCACCCACATGCGCGTCAGCGGCACGGCGGTGAAGACCGAGGTGAAGAGGCCGACGACAAGCACGACAGCGAAGCCTTTCACCGGACCCGAGCCGAAGCTGAACAACAGCACGCCGGCAATGAAGTTGGTGACGTTCGCATCGTAAATGGCGCGGCTGGCTTCCTTGTAGCCGTTCTCGACCGCCGCCATCACACGGCGCCCTCGTTTTCGCTCCTCCCGGATACGCTCGTTGATCAGCACGTTCGCGTCGACCGCGGCACCGATGGTCAGGACGAAGCCCGCGATACCCGGCAGGGTCAAAGTGAAGTTCAACATACCCATGATGCCGAGCAGCATGGCCACGTTGATGAACAGCGCGATGGTCGAATAGACGCCGAAGCGGCCGTAGGAGGCGATCATCACGAACATCACCAGGATGGTGCCGATGGCGATTGCGATCAGGCCCTGGCGGATCGAGTCCGCGCCGAGGTCCGGACCCACCGTGCGCTCTTCGACCACCGCCAGGGGGACCGGCAGTGCACCCGAACGTAGCTGGATGGCGAGATTGTTCGCGCTTTCGACAGTGAAGCTGCCTGAGATCTGCGACTGTCCGTTGACGATCGGTTCGAGCATGCGCGGTGCGCTGATCACTTCATCGTCGAGGATGATTGCGAACTGGCGACCGGTGTAGTTGGTCGTCATGACGCGGAAGCGGGTGCCGCCTTCGGGATTGAAGGCGATCGAGACGACCGGCTCGTTGGTCTGCGAATCGAAGCTCTGCTGCGCGCTCGTCAGCGTGTCGCCGCTGATACCGCCGAGGCGGTCGACGACGAGCCCGGTTCCGGGAACGCCTTCGCCTTCCGCCCAGGGGACGACTTCGCCGCCGGAGACAAAGCCGCGTTCGACTTCCTCGACCGTGGCAGCGCGCTGGACGAGCTTGAACTCGAGCTGTGCGGTCTTGCCGAGCAGTTCCTTGAGCTGCTCGGGATCCTGGAGGCCGGGCACCTGCACCACGATGCGGTCATCGCCCTGACGCAGGATGGTCGGCTCGCGCGTGCCGAGACCGTCGATACGAATGCCGACGGTGCGCAGCGCGCCTTCCATTGCCTCGTTGAGGGCGTTCGAAAGGCCGTTCGCGGTCTGGGTCAGCACGAAGCGCTGGCCGTCGACAACCTGCAGGTCCCATTCGCGGACCGGGCCACTGCCGTTCATCAGGTCCTCGATCTCGGCGCGAGCGCGATCGACGTCGCCGGCATCGTCGAGCAGGAAGCTCAGCTGGCCATCGTCGGTCGATACATCACCGATGCGGATACGCGGCTCGGCACGGCGCAGGGCATTGCGAACGCCCTCTTCCATGTTCTCGAGGCGTGTCGCCGCGACGAAGTCGGGGTCGGCCTCGAGCAGGATGTGGCTACCGCCAGCAATATCGAGACCAAGATTGACCGTCGGCTCGGGCAGCTCGGAAGGCCAGGCGTTGTTGGTCAGCGAAAAGATCGAAGGCAGTGCCGCGAGCGCGCAAATCAGCGCGATGCCCCACAGCATTACCTTCTTCCATGTCGGAAAATCGAGCATTGTGGCCTGGTGTCCCCTACCCTGTCGCCTATCGGCGGATCAGTCGTTCGCCGGCTTGGCGGACTTGGCGTTCAGCACTTCGCCGATGGTGTTCTTGACCGCGCGCACCTTCATGCCCTTGGCGAGTTCGAGCTCGACGAACTGCTCTTCCACCTTCGTGATCTTGCCCACGAGACCGCCAGCGGTCACGACCTCGTCACCGCGCTGAAGGCCGGCAACCTTTTCCTGGTGCGCCTTCTGCTGACGCAGCTGCGGGCGGATCATGAGGAACCAGAACACGGCGAAAATCGCGACCCACGGAAGGATCTGCAGCCAGATGGGAGGCTGGGCTGCGGCGGTACCGGAAGCGGCGAGAAGCGTGATCATGGAAGGTTCGGTCTCTTGTTATAGCTAGCGTTCTAGAAAGCGAGGTGGGTCATGCATGGGCATGCTTCAAGAGCCGCCGCGGCGCCCTCCCTCACTTTGGTGGCGGGCGGTTAGCAGCAAACCCGAAAAGTCGCAACGAAATGAGGCGAGAGATGCTTGCCATGTTTCCAGACCCTGCCTATAGGGCCGCTTCCACTGGCTTCGGGACGTAGCGCAGTCTGGTAGCGCACCATACTGGGGGTGTGGGGGTCGCTGGTTCGAATCCAGTCGTCCCGACCAGTGGTTTTCCATCCGATATGTGAAAATGCACCCCGCAATCGGGGCGCCGCGGCTTCAACCGGGGCTCATCGCATTGTCGCCGCCGCTCGCCGCCGCCAACGCAGCCGCGAAGGCTCCGATGACGAGGCCCACGGCGGTGGGCGTACCGATGCCGCCGCCCGAGCTACCCGGAGAGAGATAGGCAGGCGCGACGCAGCCATTGTCTTCCGACCATTCGAGCCAGTCGTCCCAAGTATAGAGATCGCCGTCAGAGACCGCGCGATAGGTCTTTCCGGAAAAACGCCAGGCTTCGGGTGCGTTGCCGGCATCGATCCACTCGCGCCATTCCTCGTCGTAGCGGTCGCAGTCCCAGTCTTCGGGAGCTTCGAGAGCGCCTGCGCTGTCAGAGGCGATCGGCGCCGAATCAGCCTGCGCAAACGCACCGTTCGCCGCAAGCGATGCTGCGGCTGCAAACAGTGCGATCGGTAGGATTCTGCGCATTGCGAGGGTTACCCGAGGTTTCACCTTAAGCCCGTTTCTTACACGCAAAACATGAATTTTCAATGTGCACGAAGCCAAACGCTAACCGTGGATTAACTGCGATCTTTCCTACTCGAACCTCTCTGGTGAGAATGCAGGCCATCAGGAGGACAACCCCATGCCGCTCGTCGAATCCCTCATCGGACCCATCGCCTCGATCATCGACAAGATCATTCCCGACAAGGAAGCCCGCGCGAAAGCCAAGCTCGAACTGCTCGCGCTCGAAGGCTCGCACGAGCTGAAGGCCATCGAAGCGCGCCTTTCGGCCATCGTTGCCGAGGCGAACTCTAAAGACCCATGGACCAGCCGCGCGCGACCGAGCTTCCTCTACGTGATGTACGCCATCATGCTCTTTGCCTTGCCCATGGGAATACTCGGCGCTTTCTCCCCGACGGCAGCGGAAGCGATCGGCAGCGGCATCACCGCCTACCTGCGCGGCCTCCCCGAAGAACTCTATGCTCTCTTCGGCACCGGCTATCTCGGCTACACCGCCGCACGGCAGTGGGGAAAGGTGAAAGGGGTGGATTGATCTACCGACCTTTGGGCGTCCGAAATTGGGTGGAAAGCAGACACGCCGGTCAGCTAGATGTTTATGCTCCTCAGCCGAAGAGAATTGGCCACAACCGAAATTGAAGAAGCGCTCATGGCAAAGGCGGCAATCATCGGACTGATCAGGATACCCATCACAGGGTAGAGAATTCCAGCAGCGACAGGCACACCCAGCGCATTGTAGAAGAGGGCGAAGAACAAATTCTGGCGAATGTTGCGCATCGTCGCCAGCGTGAGTCTTCGTGCACGAACAATGCCATCGAGATTGCCTTTCACAAGAGTAATCCCGGCGCTTTCGATCGCGACATCCGCGCCTGTTCCCATGGCAATGCCAACGTCGGCTTGAGCAAGAGCAGGAGCGTCATTCACGCCATCGCCCGCCATTGCGACCTTGTAGCCCTGCTGCTGCAGATCGCGAACAATGCGCGCCTTGTCTTCCGGCAGCACATCCGCGCGCACGTCATCAATTCCCAGACGCTTGGCAATGGCGACAGCAGTGCGCTCATTGTCCCCTGTGGCCATGATTATGCGGAAGCCCAACTGGTGCAAAGCGGACAGGGCAGCAGGGGTGGTCTCTTTCACCGGGTCTGCCACGCTGATCATGCCGGCAAGCGCGCGCTCGATGGCAACGAACATGACCGTCTCACCTTCGTCCCGGCGCGCACCGGCCGCTTCTGCAAGTCTCGCTGGCTCGAGCCCCAGGTCCTGCATCAGCGCCGCATTCCCGAGCGCGACCGACCTCCCGTCGACGACTCCTTTGACCCCTTTGCCGGTTATGGCCTCGAACATCTCGGTATTCGAAAGCTGCAAGCCACGATCGTGCGCGCCGCTCACGATTGCCTCGGCAAGCGGGTGTTCGGAGCCGCGCTCCAGCGTCGCTGCGACACGTAGCAACTCATCCTCGGTGCTGCCTCCTTCCGAGATGACCGCGATGAGGCGCGGTTTTCCTTCGGTAAGAGTGCCCGTCTTGTCGACGATCAGAGTTTCGATCGTCTCGAAACGTTCCAGGGCCTCGGCATTCTTGATGAGTATCCCTGACTGCGCGCCGCGACCCGTCGCAGTCATGATCGACATGGGTGTCGCCAGCCCAAGTGCACAGGGGCATGCAATGATAAGAACCGAAACAGCCGCGATCAGCGCATAAGAGAGAGCAGGCTCAGGACCGAGAATTGCCCAGGCAATAAAGGCGATGAAAGCGACGCCGATCACTGACGGCACGAACCACCCGGCGACCTTGTCAGCATATTTCTGAATCGGGGCGCGCGATCGCTGCGCCTTTGCGACCATCGCGACAATCTGGCTCAGCACCGTGTCCGCGCCGATCCGCTGGGCTTCGATGATAAGGCTGCCCGTGCCATTGATGGTCGCACCGGTGACCGGATCGCCTTTCGCCTTCTCGACTGGAACGGGTTCGCCTGTGATCATGCTCTCATCGACGGCTGAGTGACCCTCGATGACCCGTCCGTCGACCGGCACCTTTTCTCCCGGCCGCACGCGAAGGTAGTTGCCGACCTGAATTTCTTCGAGCGAAACTTCTTCCTCGCTGCCATCATCGTGAATGATGCGCGCTGTCTTGGATGCAAGATCGAGCAGCGCCCGGATCGCCTTACCCGTTCCCTCGCGGGCCCTGAGTTCCATTACCTGCCCAAGCAGGACCAATACGATGATTACCGCAGCGGCTTCGAAATAGACCGGCACATGGCCATGCATGTCTCGGAAGCCTGCCGGGAAAACTTCGGGCGCGAAGACTGCCGCAACGCTGAACAGCCATGCGGACACTACGCCCATGGAGATCAGCGAGAACATATTGAGGTTCCACGAGGCAAAAGACTTCCAGCCCCGTTCAAGGAAAGGCCAGCCGCACCACAACACCACCGGCGTGGCAAAAACCAGTTCCGCCCATTGCGCACGCCCTTGGCCGATTGCCTCACGGATCGCTCCAAGGCCGATCATCGGCCCCATGGCGATGAGCAAGACAGGCAAGGTAAGGATTGCGCCGATCCAGAAACGACGGGTGAAATCACCCAGTTCCGGGTTAGGACCCTCTTCCGCTTGCGCCGCAGATTCGAGTTCGAGAGCCATCCCGCAAATCGGACATGGACCGGCGTGGGTCTGACGCACCTGGGGGTGCATCGGGCAGGTGAATACCGTCCCCTCGTAGTCCGAAGGAACAAGGTCGTACTTACCACCGCGAGCAGGCTCTCGATACCCGCCAAGGTGACCGCCCTGGCAACTGGCCTGATCGTGATGACCCGACCGGTTATGATCGGCGTCTTTGCTCATGCCGGCATAGTATATTGGTCACACGGGATATTTGCCAGTTTCCGCAATCGGGTCGCTAGCCGACAGTCTGCTTCTCAGCCACGCCAACTGCCGCTAACGCTTCTTGCATGACCAACACCGTCTTCGTCCTCAACGGCCCCAATCTCAACCTGCTCGGCACGCGCGAGCCGGAGATCTATGGCTCGGGCACGCTCGCCGATATCGAGGCGGCCCTGCGCGGGCAGGCCGAGCAGCTCGGACTTGCGATCGACTTTCGCCAGACCAACCACGAAGGCGAGCTGGTTGACTGGCTCCACGAGGCGCAGCGCGAGGGCGCCAAGGCCGTATTGCTCAACGCCGCGGCCTATACCCACACCTCCATCGCCCTGCTCGATGCGATCAAGGCCATCGACGTGCCGGTGATCGAGGTACACCTCTCGGACCCCACGAAACGCGACGCTTTCCGCCACACTTCCTATGTCGGGATGGCCGCAGTGGATTGCGTGCAGGGCCTCGGCCCGCATAGCTATTCCGTAGCGTTGGAGAAGGCTGCCGCTCTGTAAAAGGCTGTCCTTGCCCCTTGTCTTGCACGTCCAGCCGGAGCATAGGCGGGCGCAACAATTATCAAGGGATACCCATGGCCGAACGTAAAGGCAGCGCCGGCAAATCCGGCATGAACGTCGACACCTCTCTCGTGCGGGAACTGGCCGAGATGCTGGGCGACACCGGGCTCACCGAAATCGAAGTCGAAGATGGCGACCGCAAGATCCGCGTATCGCGCGGTGGCGGCGTGGCTGTTGCAGCCGCACCTGCCCCGATGGCGGCACCTGCAGCAGCGCCCGCCCCGGCAGCGGCTGCCCCTGCAGCCGAAGCGGCACCTGCCGAGGCCGACATGGCCGGCGCGATCAAGTCGCCCATGGTCGGCACCTGCTATCTCGCTCCCGAACCGGGCGCAGCCGACTTCATCAAGGTCGGGGACAGCGTGAAGGAAGGCCAGACCCTCCTCATCGTCGAGGCCATGAAGGTCATGAACCCGATCGCTGCCGACAAGTCGGGCACGGTCAAGTCGATCCTGGTCGAGAACGCCCAGCCGGTCGAATTCGACCAGCCGCTCGTCGTCATCGGGTAAGCCATGACGATCTCGCGCATCCTCATCGCCAACCGCGGCGAAATCGCGCTGCGCATCCACCGCGCGGCGCATGAAATGGGCATCGAGACGGTAGCGGTTCACTCCACTGCCGACGCCGATGCGATGCATGTCCGCCTTGCCGACCAGGCCGTGTGCATCGGCCCGCCCGCGGCGGCCGACAGCTATCTCAACATCGCCAACATCATCTCGGCTGCGGAAGTCAGCCATGCCGATGCGATCCACCCGGGCTACGGCTTCCTTTCGGAGAATGCCAAGTTCGCAGAGATCGTCGAGGCGCACGACATCAAGTGGATCGGGCCCAAGCCCGAACACATCCGCACGATGGGCGACAAGGTCGAGGCGAAGCGTACCGCCGGCAAGCTCGGCCTCCCGCTGGTCCCGGGCAGCGACGGTGCAGTCTCGGAAGTCTCCGAAGCACGCAAGATCGCCGACGAAATCGGCTATCCCGTGATCATCAAGGCCGCTTCGGGCGGCGGTGGCCGCGGCATGAAGGTCTGCGAGAGCGAGGACCAGCTCGAAACGCTGATGCAGCAGGCGGGCAGCGAGGCGAAAGCCGCTTTCGGTGACGCCACGGTCTATATCGAGAAGTATCTCGGCAATCCGCGCCACATCGAATTCCAGGTCTTCGGCGACGGCAACGGCAATGCGATCCATTTGGGCGAGCGTGACTGTTCGCTCCAGCGCCGCCACCAGAAGGTGCTCGAAGAAGCGCCCTCCCCCGTCATCAGCGACGAAGAACGCATGCGCATGGGCGAGATCTGCTCCAAGGCGATGCGCGACATGGGCTATCGCGGTGCGGGTACGATCGAGTTCCTGTGGGAGAACGGCGAGTTCTACTTCATCGAGATGAACACCCGCCTGCAGGTCGAGCACCCCGTGACCGAAGCCATCACCGGCGTCGACCTCGTGCGCGAACAGATCCGCATCGCCGCAGGCAAGCCGCTTTCGGTCAAACAGGAAGAGCTGGAGTTCAACGGCCACGCGATCGAGTGTCGCATCAACGCCGAGGACCCGTTCACCTTCGCACCCTCGCCCGGTGAAGTGAGCTATTACCACCCGGCTGGCGGCATGCATGTGCGCGTCGATAGCGGTCTCTACGCCGGCTACCGTATCCCGCCCTATTACGACAGCATGATCGCCAAGCTGATCGTCTACGGCCGCAACCGCGAAGGCTGCATGATGCGCCTCAAGCGCGCGCTGGAGGAAATGGTGGTCGAAGGCGTGAAGACCTCGATCCCGCTCCACCAGGCATTGCTCGAGCAGGACGATGTGAAGAGCGGCGACTATTCGATCAAGTGGCTCGAAGAGTGGCTCAAGGAACGCGAGGACTAAGGTCCGGCGGCCTGGCCTTTCGGGCTAGCTTACAACCGTGAAAACAAACATCGGCAGGCCGCAGTGCGGCGCTGCCGATGTTTCATCGTGACCTCGGTCCTCACCCGGGGGCGCGGACCGATGCCGTTATTCGAAGTACTGGCAATAGGTCGCGCCGTACTGCGCCTCTTCGAGACCGGCGGCTTTCGCCTGTTCTTCCGACGCGTAGCGATTGCCGTCTTCATCGCAGATCACGATGGTGTCTTCAGCGACAGCTTCGCTCGTGGCGGTTTCGGCTTCGGTTGCCGGATCGACCTCGGTGCCGCTTTCGGTTGCCGCTTCGGCTTCGACTTCCGCAACCTCGTCGGGCGCGCCGCAGGCTGCTGTGAGCAGCAATATGGTGCCTGCTGCAGCAGCGGTGATCAGCTTTTTCATAGGGGCTCCTCTCTCCAACTCGCCAAACCGGTAGCACGGGCCGTTGCTATAGCCCAAGTCCCCGGACTCTGACCTCAGTCGAAGGTAAATCCGGCCGCCTTGGCCTCGGCGATGATCTCTTCACCGGTGAGCCGCGGGTGGTCGCCCTGGATGCGGCTCCATTCGGCGGCCTCGTCGACAAAAATCTCTTTCTCGACATCCAACCGGGCCGCCTCGTCGAACAGGCCGGCGGAGAAACTGCGATTGCCGGTCGGCAAGAAGCGGAACCACAGATTGCTGCCGCATTTCGAGCAGAAGCCGCGCTCCGCCCAGTCGCTCGAGCGATAGACGGTCGCGTTGTCCTCGCCGGTGATCGCAACCCCCTCGCCCTCGAGCGCGGTATAGAACGCACCCGACCAGCGGCGGCACATGTCGCATTGACAGATTTCGATGTGGTTCTTTGCGTCGGTCAGCTCGATGGTGATCGCCCCGCAAAGGCAATGGCCCTTGATGCTCCCGCTCAAAGCGGGACGCCCGGGTCGTTCTTGCTGGTGCGAATCGTCAGCGAAGTCTTCACGCTGGCCACATTGGGCGCAGGCGTGAGCTTGCTGGTCAGGAACTCCTGGAAGCTCTGCAGGTCGCGGCTGACGATCTTGATGATGAAGTCGATCTCGCCGTTGAGCATGTGCACTTCGCGCACTTCGGGCAGCTCGCGCATCGCATCTTCGAATTCGCGCAGCGCGTCCTCGGCCTGACTCTTCAGGCTGACCATGGCGAAGACGGTGATCGAGAAGCCAAGTTTCGACGGATCAAGCTCTGCGTGATAACCGCGAATTACCCCTTCTTCCTCCAGCGCGCGCACGCGGCGCAGACACGGGGGAGCGGTCAGGCCGACGCGATGGGCCAGCTCGACATTCGTAATTCTGCCCTCGTCCTGGAGTTCGGCGAGCAGCCGACGATCGATATCGTCGAGATTGGCCATCGTTCTGTCTTCCTCAAAAACAAGCGCAATCGCGCGAACTGCCTCCGGCGATTGCTGGCGCACAAGAAATGTTGAAAAGGCGCAACCAACCGATTGGCTAACATTATTATCTTTGCCAGCAATTGTCCCACATTGCAACGCATGACAACGAGGCGATGGTCAACCAGCACTTAACTATGTCCATTGTCCAAGGGTGAATGTGCCTCTGGCATGCATAAACCTGCGAATTTCCGCCCGAAAAGGACGATATTGGAATGCACTTCGACGACCGCCTCGCCACGGTGCTGCGCATCCGCGCAGCCAGCGAGCGTGCCGCGAAGACACAATTCCGGCAGTTGATCGACCTTCTGGGCGAGCGTCCACAGGCCGGCGACAAGGCGCTGAAGGCCGCTGCCTACCTGCGCCTGATTGCCCTCGGCGAGATGATTTCCGTTGCCGAACGAGCCCGAATCGTCGGCGAGAGCGGTTGGCGCTTCCGCAATCCGGAGCTGGTCAAATGGTTCGGCGAGGCGCATCCGCAGATCGCTGCCGCCGCGCTTTATCGCGCGCAGCTTACTGCGGTCGAATGGGCAGAACTGATTCCGCAGCTGCCGATCCGTGCCCGTGGTTTCCTGCGTCACCGCAAGGACCTTCCTGCCGAGGCCGAGCGCGTGCTCGACCGGCTTGGCGTATCGGACCGCGCGCTTCCCGAGCCCGAGCCGCTCGAGCTCATGGACGAGCTGGCGCCGCCCGAAGAGGACGAGACACCTGCGCCAACGCCCGCTTCTGCGGAGGAAGAACCTACGCCGCGTCCGGCGCCGGGCAAGGAAGACGTTCGTGCGCTGGTCGACCGTATCGAGAGCTTCCGCAAGGCGCGCACGGGCGAAAAGGACACCGCCGATGCACCGCGCCTGCCGATGGGCGAGGAAGAGCGCCCCCTGCCGCCGCTGGATCACTTCCTTTTCGGTGCCGATTCCGCAGGCCGCGTCGACTGGGCGGAAGAGAGCATCGCGCCGATGATACTCGGCACCGACCTCACCTCGCTCGGTTCGCAGGCTATCGAGCAGGCGATTTCGCGGCGCCAGCCGATAAGCGGACTGCGCCTTACCCTGCGCGGTGCCGAGCGGATCGAGGGCGACTGGATCGTCGATGCCGCGCCGCGCTTCACCCGCGGGGAGGGACGCTTCTTCGGCTATGTCGGCCGCTTCCGCCGCGCAGTCTCCGACGTCACCGATCGCCGCGAGGCCGAGGCGGACCGCCTGCGACAGTTGCTCCACGAGCTGCGCACGCCGGTCAACGCGATGCAGGGATATGCCGAGATCATCCAGCAGCAGATGATCGGACCGGTCCCGCACGAATACCGCTCGCTCGCAGCGACCATCGCGGGCGATTCGGCGCATATCCTTGCAGGCTTCGACGAACTCGATCGCCTTGCGAAGCTCGAGGTCGGCGCGCTCGACCTCGAAGCTGGCGAGGCCGATTTCGCCGCCATCGCACGCCGCCAGGTGATGCAGCTTCAGACCGTGCTCAGCCCGCGCGTCGCGCGGTTCGATGCCTCGCTCGGTGAGGCGCGCGCACCGCTCGCACTCGCACAGTCCGAAGCCGAGATGCTCTGCTGGCGCCTGCTTGCCACTCTCGCGGGGGCAACTGGTGCAGGCGAGACGGTGAAGCTGCACCTCGACACGGCAGCCGAGCAGATCGAGCTGGCGGCCGACCTGCCAGCGGCCCTGCGCGAGGCGGAGAACGTTTTCGCGGTAGAGACGCGTCCTTCCGGCAGCACTGTCAGCGCCGGAATCTTCGGTGCGGGTTTCTCGCTCCGGCTGGCCCGCGCCGAGGCGCGCGTTGCTGGCGGCGATCTTACGCGGATTGGCGACCGGCTGGTGCTCTCGCTCCCCCTCCTCACCTTGCAGGACATTCTACCCAGCCCGGAAAACGCATCGGGTTGAGCATGACCCGCTTCTCGCCGCTTGCCCTCTCGCACCGGCGGCGCTAGGCGGCGGGTTCGCCGGACGGATGGCGGGGGCCCGTAGCTCAGTTGGTTAGAGCTGGCCGCTCATAACGGCTAGGTCGCGGGTTCGAGTCCTGCCGGGCCTACCAATCCGCGGGTCCGGTAAATGTCGACGTCGTGTCGGGGAGTGGCGCAGCCTGGTAGCGCACTTGTTTTGGGTACAAGGGGTCGCTGGTTCGAATCCAGTCTCCCCGACCACGTCGACGATATTGCAGGAGAGCGAGACCTGACCGCAGCCGCCTCCCCCTCCACTTCCAGGCCCATCGACACCCGCGTGATCTGGGCGATCGCGCTCCCCGCGATGGTGACCAATGTCGCCACGGCCCTTATCGGGATCGGCGACATGTGGATCGTGGGCCGGCTGGGCGATGCACCGACACAGGGCGCGGTCGATATCGGCGCGCGGCTGTTTGCCGTCCTCTTCACGGTCATGAACTTCCTCAAGACCGGGACCACGGGGCTGGTCGCACAGGAAGGCACACGTTCGGGCAGTGAGGCGCAAGCGGCAGTATTGCTACGGGGACTGCTCGTGGGCCTCGCGATCGCGGCGATCCTCCTGCTCGCAAAACCGCTGCTGCTGCCATTCCTGCTGGATGCCCTGGGCGCAGAGGACGAAGTGCGCGCTGCTGCCGTAGTCTATGCCGACATTCGTTACTGGAGCGCGCCCGCGGTCATGGCGAATTTCGCCGCCATAGGCTTCCTTGTCGGCCAACGGCGCATGAACACCGTGCTGGTGCTCGAGGTCGCCTACAATCTGCTCAACGTCGGACTGGGTCTGTGGCTCACACTCGGCCTCGACTGGGGCATTGCCGGGATCGGCTGGTCGAGCTTCATCGCCGAATACGCGAAGCTCGTTGCCGTCGCCGCGCTGCTGCTTGGCGGGGCGAGCGGTGCGACGATCCTGAAGCGCGCACGCGAAGGCGGTATCGCTCGCCTTTCCGAACTGCGCCCCTTCCTCTCGGTCAATCGCGACCTCTTCTTGCGCACGGTGGTCCTGATGATCGCGCTGGCCGGCCTCACTCGCCTCTCGGCAGAGCGCGGCGCGGTCGTGCTGGCGGCGAACGGCATCATCTACCAGCTATTCGTTTTCACCGCGCTGCTGCTCGACGGATTCGAGAACGCAGCGCAGGTCCTCAATGGCGAGCGTGCCGGTGCAAGCGACCGCGCGGGCTTCTCGGCCTATGTGCGCGCGATCATGCTGCGCGGCATGGCGGCCGCAGCCCTTGTCGCGATTGCCTTTGCGATCCTGGCCGATCCGATCCTCGCAAGTTTTGCAGCGACGCCGGCCGTCCGCGAGGCGGCACAGGCGCTCGGGGTCTGGCTGATCGTCATCCCCTTTGCCGGCGTTGCCGGTTTCGTGCTCGACGGGGTCTTCGTCGGCGCAAGCTGGACGCGCGCATTGTTGATGACGATGGTCGGTGCCTTTGCGATCTATGCGCTATGTCTCTGGCTGAGCTGGCCGCTGGGGAGCCATGGATTGTGGCTCTCCTTCACGGCATTCCTCCTTGCCAGGGCCGCGCTGCAAATCGTTTTTATGCCGCGACTGCTGTCGCGCATCTAGGCAGGTCTGGAAGGTAGCTGCGAGAGCGCGATCAGGCTTTCGCGCGCAGGTCCGACGTGTTCGGCACGAGCTGGGTCACACTGGCGCTTCGGCCCTTGTCCTCACCATCGGCCAGTGTCCGGTTCCGCCCTTCCTGCTTCGCCTTGTAAAGCGCCGCATCGGTGCGAGCGAACAGCTTGCCGTAGCCTTCGCCTTCCTTCCGGCCGGCCACGCCGAAGCTGGCGGTCAGGCGGTGATCGTCCGGCATGCCTTCGACCTGCGTCGCGCCAAGGCGCTTGCGGATACGTTCGGCCATGGCGACCGCGGCTTCCCCATCGCAGTTCCAGGCAAGGACACAGAACTCCTCACCACCGATCCTGCCGGCGAGGTCCGTATCGCGGATAGTATCTTCGATGACGTGGCCGAAAGCGGCGATTGCCTTGTCGCCGACCTGATGACCCCAGACGTCGTTGACCGACTTGAAGTGATCGATATCCGCCACAACGAGCGAGACGGGAATACCTTCGATCTTCGCCTTCTCGATCTGGGCGACGACGTCCTGCTCGAAAGCGCGGCGTGTCCTCAGGCCGGTGAGCATGTCCCTTTCGGCGCGCTCGCGCACGGCCTTGATCTGGTCGTAGACGCAGGCACCGACGAGAACCATCGCCGCGACCAGCGAGATCAGCGAAAGCGACAGGTTCACGACCGAGTAGTAGATCGATTCCCGATAGGCATCCGCGGCAATCGAAGATTCCACCAACAGGGTCAGCACCGGGCGGATAAGGAACTGGGCTGCAAGCAGGGCTTGGGCAGCAATGATCAGCTTGTCGATCGCCTCACGCTGGTGCGCACCCAGCAAGGTCATAACGCCGATGAGGTACATGGCACCATAGCCGGTGTTCACGATGATCAGGCGCGGCGCGATGTCGGACGACATGACCACGGCGATAGCCAGCGTAGCCGCGGACAGGCCGTATATGGTCAGGTGCACTCCCAGATAGGGCGGCTGGCCTACGCGCGTCGCGAGGCCCCACAGCGCGCTGACAGTCGATAGCGTGTAGAAGAACTGGGTTACGTGGAAGATGTAGAGGGTGCTCGTGTCGAGCAGGTGCGTGGCAGCAAAACCGATGCAGAAAAACAGGTAGGACGCGGCGAAAGCGAGCACGTAATTGCCCATCTTCCCGCGGTTCCACATCACAAGGAACACGAGGATAAAGACCACCGCCATCGTAGGCGTAATCAAGCCGATAATCTGTTCTCTCATGGTTCCGCCCCGAACCTCCTTGCCCCCTGTTAGGCATAGAAGGTTAACGGGTACTTAGGGTGACGCGTTCTTACAAGTTCTGTCCGAAAAATGTCGAACCTATTGCAAACTGGTCACAATTGAGACCTTCCTAAAGTGCGTCGGGCATCGAGATCGGCTCTGCGCGATTGGCAAGCACGCCGACAACTGCAGTCCAGACAGCGACATTCTGGCGCAGCTGGACAGGGTCGATCTTGTCGAGCGTGTCGTCGGCGGTGTGATGCAGGTCGAAGTATCGCGTTCCGTCCTGCTGCAGGTCGATCAGCGGACCGCCCTGCTCGCGCACGAGGTTGAGGTCGGCACCGCCGCTGGCAGTGATACCGCTGGGCGCGACGCCGAAGCGGCCGACTGCAGCGGCCAGCTCGCGGTAAAGCGCCGGATCGCTGGAGGTGAAGTTGCTTTCGAGGCGCCAGATGCGGTCGGCACCGAAATCGCTCTCAAGACCGACATAGACCGGCTCGTCCAGATGGGCCTCGGCATAGGCCTTCGAGCCCCACAGGCCCGTTTCCTCTGCTCCTGCGAACAGGAGGCGGATCGTGCGCAGCGGCTGGCCTTCGGCGGCGACATGCTTGGCCGCCGCCGCGATGATGCCGCAACCCGCGCCGTCGTCAATCGCACCGGTTCCCAAGTCCCAGCTGTCGAGGTGGCAGGCAAGGAGGACCGGCGGCAGCGAGGGATCGCGGCCGACGATTTCGCCCACGACATTGCCGCTGCGCGTCATGCCGAGATCGCGCGGGGTCATGACCAGTTTCATGCGGATCGGCGTGCCGTCGGCGCGCTCGAACATGCGCTCGAGATTGTCGGCGTCGGGATTGGAGAGCGCGCCTGCCGGCGTGGGCGTTACGCCCTCGGCGAAGGTGGTGGTACCGGTGTGCGGCACGCGGTGGCTGTCGGTACCGACCGAACGGATGACGGTGGCCAGAGCGCCCTTGCTCGAGGCAAGCGAAGGCGCCGTCCAGCGCGCCGGGCCTGCAAAGCCATAGTGCGAGCCGTCCTGCGCTGCCCGCATGTCGTGGCTCACGAAGGCGATCTTGCCATCGAGGCTACCTTCCTCAGCCGCGACGAGATCGGCATAGCTCGGGAAATAGACGACTTCGGCCTCGATCCCTTCGGGGCCGGTCGAGGTGGTCGTCGAGAGCGAGGTGATCGCCATCGGCTGCGCGAAAGGCGCGGTCACTTCGGCGGTCTCGATCCCGCGCACCCAGGTCGGCATGTCGAAGGGCTCGTCGGCAACATTTGCGAAGCCGTTGGCGCGCAGCCAGTCCATTGCCCATACCCGGCCGCGTGCTTCCTGCTCGGTGCCCGGCATGCGCGGGCCGACCTCGGTGGTGATCCCTTCGACGAAGTCCCAGGCGAGCGTATCGCCTGTCAGCGCGTCATCGGCGCGATCGGCATGAGCGGGAACGGAGAGCGAGAGCGCGGCGAGCGCGAGAAGCGACTTGTTCATGGCGCGGCTTGCTAACAGCGCCAGCGGCGATGCCAAGCCTCAATCGGCCTTCGCGTGTCCGCTTTCCTCGAAATAGGCGATCGTCTTCGCGAGGCCGTCGCGCAGTTTCGTGGTCGCTTCCCAGCCGAGCATTTCGCGTGCCAGCGAGGTATCGGGTCGACGGCGACGCGGGTCGTCCTGCGGCAGCGGCTTGTGCACCAGCTTCGACTTGCCGCCGACAATGTCGAGCACGGTCTGGGCCAGTTCGAGCATCGAATATTCGCCCTCGTTGCCGATATTAACCGGGCCGGTAGTGTCGGCATCGGTGCCCATCATCCGCACGCAGCCATCGATCAGGTCGTCGACATAGCAGAAGCTGCGCGTCTGCTCGCCGTCGCCGAAAATGGTGATGTCCTCGCCCCGCAGCGCCTGCAAGATAAAGTTCGAAACCACGCGACCGTCATTGGGGTGCATGCGCGGGCCGTAGGTGTTGAAGATGCGCACCACCTTGATCGGCAGGTCGTGCTGGCGGCGATAGTCGAAGAACAGCGTCTCCGCGCAGCGCTTGCCCTCGTCATAGCAGGAACGCGGGCCGATCGGATTGACGTTGCCCCAATAGTCCTCGGTCTGCGGATGGATTTCCGGGTCGCCATAGACCTCGCTGGTCGAGGCCTGCAGGATCGGCACGCGCAGGCGCTTCGCAAGGCCGAGCATGTTGATCGCACCGATCACGCTGGTCTTGGTCGTCTGGACCGGGTCGAACTGGTAGTGGATCGGCGATGCCGGGCAGGCGAAATTGTATATCTCGTCCACTTCGACCGACAGCGGCATGGTGATGTCATGGCGCAGCAGCTCGAACCGTTCATGGCCGAGCAGGTGAGCGATGTTCGCCCGCGCGCCGGTGAAGAAGTTATCGACGCATAAGACTTCATGTCCGTCAGCGATCAGCCGGTCACAAAGGTGCGAGCCGAGGAAGCCCGCCCCGCCCGTCACCAGCACGCGCTTGGTCAGCGAATAACGCGCCAGGGCGCCGGGTTTCGCTTCACTCATGTCTCGGAAATCTCCTGCCAGAATTGCTGCGCGCGCGCGGCGCCTTCGCTCGCCGGGTCGAACAGCGCCTCGACCGCATCGGCGAAGCGCTCGGTATCGCCTAGCGGCGCGCGCTCTGCAGTCGCCTCGGAATAGCGTTGCCACGCAAGCTCGCTCTGCGAAAGCGCCAGCATCGAGCGCGCGATGCTTTCGACCGACTGCGGCTCCACGACATAGCCGGTGACCGCATTGCGCACGAGCGCGTCGCGCGAACCGACGGCATGACTTACGATCGCAGGCACGCCAAACGCAGCCGCCTCGTTCACCACCAGGCCCCACTGCTCTTCCGTGCTGACGAGGCACAGCGCCAATGCGCGGGCCAGCCGCTTCGACACGTCCTCCGCGCGCAGGAAGCCTGTGAACTCGACCCCTTCGCCCGCTTGTGCCTTCAGATCGTCGGCGAGCTCTCCGTCGCCGGCCAGAACGAGACCGCGTGCCGCATCGCCCGCCAGCTCGCGGTAACGTGCATATCCGGCCAGCAGCGCCGAAAGGTTCTTCTTTTCCACGAAACGCCCGACGAAGAGGAAATCGCGATCCTCGAAGCGCACCGCCTCGCCGCCGCCCTGCTCGCGGATACGGTCGAGGCCGACCGTATCGTAGCCCGGCAGTATCGGCTTGTCCCCGAAGCCCAGGAACCTCAGATAATCGCGCTGCCTCAGACCGCCAACGATGGCCGCCTTGTAGGGCGAGAGCACCCTCGCCTTCGCCGCCTCGCGTGCCAGTACACGGGGAAAATCGTCGAACTTGCTCTCGGTCATCATGACCATGCGCTTGCCCGTGGCAGCCAGCCGCCACGAGAGCGCGATGATGTCGCGTTCCGAGTAAGGGACGCCAACGCATACCATGTCCGCGCCGCGCAGAGCCTTCATCGCGGCGCGGTAGCGCGCGAGGTGGCCGACCTCGTCATAGCTCTTGCCGGGAAACAGCGTGATGTGCCGTGCATGCTCGATGCCCTCGGCAGGCTCCCAAGCATAAGTCGCGCTGGTGGTGGCATATTCGACAGCAAGCACCTCGGCGCGCCCCGCCAGCCTTCGCGCGGCCGCTTCCACGCGGTCGACGTGATAGGCCGCGAACTGCGAAAACAGGATCGCGACCTGCGGCAATTTTCCTGACTGACCCGGCTTCTCGCTCATTGTGAAATTCGCCTAGGCGAGCCGTGTGCCAAATGCCAGTGCCACCTTGCCCCGAGGGCACCGTGCCACTATCTGCCCCACCAACTCTCCCATTCTCGCAAGATCGATTCAAGGATTCGCCCGATGGCCGCGCAATACGCCTTCGTCATGAAGGACATGACCAAGACTTTCCCCGGTGCCCAGAAGCCGGTGCTCAGCAACATCAACCTGCAGTTCTACCAGGGTGCCAAGATCGGCATCGTGGGTCCGAACGGCGCGGGCAAGTCGACGCTGATCAAGATCATGGCCGGCATCGACAAGGATTTCACCGGCGAAGCATGGCCGGGCGAGAACATCACCGTCGGCTATCTCGAGCAGGAGCCCGAGCTCGACGAGAGCAAGACCGTGCTCGAGAACGTCAAGGACGGCGCGCGCGAGATCGCCGACATGGTCGAACGCTTCAACGCGATCGGCATGGAAATGGCCGAGGAAGGCGCCGATTTCGATGCGCTCAGCACCGAGATGGCCGAGCTGCAGGACAAGATCGACGCGGTCGACGGCTGGACGCTGGACAACCAGCTCGAAGTCGCGATGGAAGCACTGCGTTGCCCTCCGGGCGACTGGCCCGTCACTGATCTTTCGGGCGGTGAGAAGCGCCGCGTCGCGCTCACCCGCCTGCTGATCCAGAAGCCGTCGATCCTGCTGCTGGACGAACCGACCAACCACCTCGACGCAGAGAGCGTCCAGTGGCTCGAAAACCACCTCAAGGATTATGCAGGTGCGGTGCTGATGATCACCCACGATCGCTACTTCCTCGACAATGTGGTGGAATGGATCCTCGAACTCGACCGCGGCAGCTACTACCCGTACGAGGGCAACTACTCGACCTACCTGGAAAAGAAGGCAAAGCGCCTCGAGCAGGAAGCACGCGAGGAAAGCGGCCGTTCGAAGGCCCTGTCACGCGAACTCGAATGGATCCGGCAGACGCCCAGCGCACGCCAGACCAAGTCAAAGGCGCGTATCCGCAAGTTCGAGGAACTGCAGGAGAGCCAGAAGGACCGCAAGCCCGGCAAGGCGCAGATCGTCATCCAGGTGCCCGAGCGCCTTGGCGGCAAGGTCATCGAGGCCAAGAACATCTCCAAGGCCTATGGCGACAAGCTGCTGTTCGAAAATCTCTCCTTCATGCTGCCCCCGGGCGGCATCGTCGGCGTGATCGGTCCGAACGGCGCGGGCAAGTCCACGCTGTTCAAGATCCTGACCGGCAAGGAAGAACCCGACAGCGGTACGGTGGAAATCGGCTCGACCGTCCACCTCGGCTATGTCGACCAGAGCCGCGATCACCTGAACCCGAAGAACAACGTCTGGGAAGAGATTTCGGACGGCCTCGACTACATGAAGGTCAACGGCCACGACACCTCGACCCGCGCCTATGTCGGCGCGTTCAATTTCAAGGGCGCGGACCAGCAGAAGAACGTCGGCAAGCTCTCGGGCGGTGAACGCAACCGCGTCCACATGGCCAAGATGCTGAAGGAGGGCGGCAACGTCCTGCTGCTCGACGAACCGACCAACGACCTCGACGTGGAAACGCTGGGCGCGCTGGAAGAGGCGATCGAGAACTTCGCCGGCTGCGCCGTGGTCATCTCGCACGACCGCTTCTTCCTCGACCGTCTGGCAACGCACATCCTCGCCTTCGAGGGCGACAGCCACGTCGAATGGTTCGAGGGCAACTTCGAAGCCTACGAAGAAGACAAGCGCCGCCGCCTCGGCGATGCTGCGGATCGTCCGACCCGTTTGGCGTACAAGAAGCTGACGCGCTAATTCCAGCGCCGGAGACGAGAGGGTCGCGCTAGCTGGCGCGGCCCTTTTTCTTTATCCCGCCTCACCCTCCACGGCATCTTTCGCCGTGTCCTCTTCGAATTCCTCCATCACCTCGCCCGCCTCTTCCTCGTCGTCCTCGTCGGGCGCTTCGGCTTCCTCGTTGCGCGCCTTCGCGCGTTCGGGGTCGAGGCACAGGCGGGCGATGACCGGGCGGTGGTCGGAGCCGACGCTCTCGCCAACGCGCATTTCGGAGAAGAGGAATTCTTCGGTCATGAACAGGTGGTCGAGCGGCCAGCCAAGCCACACCATGCCCGCCGGGAAGGTCGCATAGGTCCCGCGGCCGCGACGCGGGTCGAGAAAGCCGCCGATATCCTTGAACAGGCGCGTCGTGTCGGACCAAGCGACATCGTTGAAATCGCCGATCGCGAGCACCGGCAGCGCGAGGTCCTGCGCCTTCTTGGCGGCCATGACGATCTCGGCATCGCGTTCTTCGGTGTCCTGGTCGGGCACGGGCGGGCGCGGATGGAGGGCGATCATGCGGAAGTCGTGCCCGCCGACCGAAAGCGTCGCGAAGACCGAGGGCGTGTCCTTCTGCGCGAGGTCCTGGATCGAGGCATTCGTCATCGGCAGCTTCGAGGCGAACATGATGCCGTAGGTGTTGTCGAGCGGTCGGTCGATCCGTCCGGGGTATCTCGCCAGCGCGGGCGCGACGGCATCGGCCCAGGCTTGGTCGGTTTCCATCAGAAGGACGATATCGGGATCGAGCCGCTCGATGAGATCGATCGTGCGGCCATATTCGCGGTTATCCTGCAGTACGTTCAATGTGAGCGCGGTGAAGCAGCCGGTGCGATCGGTCTGCTGCTCGGCCACGCGCGCGACCTCGGTGCCTGCAAGCGGGGTGTAGGGAAGCACGCGGTATGCCTGCCAGATCGCGAAGGCGGCGAGCGCCAGCGGGAGCCACGGCCGCCAGCCGCGGTCGAACTTGGCGAGCGCAGCAAGGCATAGGATCATCGCGACCAGGATCTGGATGCGCGGGAAGTCCCATATGCGGATCCACCACTGGTTGAGATCGGTAGTGCTGAGCAGCGATCCCGCCACCAGCAGCACGGATACGCCGCGCAGCGCCCAGATCGCGGCCTTCTTCCAGCCTGTCATTTCAATTAGCCCCCTTGTTGTGGCCCCATCGCCCACTTCGGTTGACTCGCTACCGGTGGGTTGCGAGACTCTGTTGTGAAGACGCACGGCATGCTGCCGCGTTCCCCGGGGCCCATCTGCCCCACCAATCGAATTCTCCGAAAAGGAATACCATGACCACTCCCAAGAACGGTGACACCGTGACCATCGACTACGTCCTCAAGCGGGGCGACGGAGAGGAAGTCGGCACTACCGCGCAGACCGGTCCTCAGGACCTCCAGCTCGGCAGCGGGCAGATCTTCCCGCAGATCGAGGAGGCGCTCACCGGCCTCGAAGTCGGCCAGAGCGCGACGGTCGCCATCGAGAGCGACAATGCCTTCGGCCCGCGCCGCGAGGAGCTGGTGATCGACATCCCGCGCGCCAACCTGCCGCCCGAACCCGCCCCGCAGCCCGGCATGGCGCTGCAGGCCCAGTCCCCCGACGGCCAGCCGATGACGCTCATCATTCTCGAAGTCGGCGATGAAGCCGTGAAGGTCGACGGCAACCACCCGCTCGCTGGCGAGGACGTGACCTTCGAACTGACCCTGCGCGACATCAAGCAAGCTGCCTGACCTGGTTCCGGCGGACGATTACACCCGGCATATACTGCCGCAAGAAAAGTGATCGTCCGCCACTCGCGCCTTACTTGACCCCCTGTCGTAGAACTGTCGCAAGATTGCAGTAATTGCGTTCGGCAAGAGCAATCATGGTGATCGTGGTTACTCGCTAGTGGTGCACTGCATCATTTGTTAAGGCGAAAGTCAGAACCCCTGGTCCATAGGGGTCAACATGGGGGTTATTCATCAGGTGAACGGTAGTCGCGGTCCGGCCTATTTCGGCTTGCCGATGCTCTATGGCATCGCCTGGCTGGTCTGCGCTTTCGTCGCGCTGGACCTGACGCAGGGTGCCGACGGCATTGCCGCGGTCTGGCCCTCCAGCGGTATCTTCGTTGCCGCCCTCCTCCATTTCGGACCGCGCCGCCGCGCGATGACCGCCGGCTGGATTGCCGCTGCAAGCATGGCGGCGAACCTCTGGGCAGGCTCGGGCTTCTTCGCCACCGTCGGCTACACCATCGCAAACCTTCTCGAAGGCTATCTGGTATTCGCGCTGATGGGCGGACGGGCGCGCACCAACATGATGCTGTCGAAGCCGTGGAACATGGCGCGCTTCGGCGCAGCGGCGATACTTGCAGGTTCCTTCAGCGCACTGATGGCAGGCGTCCTGTCGGGCAACCTCACCCTCGCGTTCCTGAGCTCATGGATGAGCACGGTGACGCTTGGCATGCTGATCGTAACGCCGGTGATCCTGTTCGTTGCACAAGACCCGCATGGACACCGCAACCTGGTATCGCTGCGTGCGCTCTGGACCGTCATGGTGGTGGCGATCCTCAGCATCGCTGCCTTCGGACAGGCCGATATCCCGCTGCTGTTCCTGCCGGTCATGGCCATGGCGATTGCTACTGCGACGCTCGGTCTGAGCGGCGCGGCGGCAGCGCTGGTCATCATAGCGACCATCGGCTCGCTGCTGACCGCTGCGGGCACGGGGCCGGTCTCGCGCTTCTTCCCGGTTACCGAGACGCAGGTCCTCTTCTTCCAGCTCTACCTCGTGGCGCTGCTCATTTCCTCGATGCCGCTCGCCTTCCTGCTCGCCCAGCGCGGACGCGATCTTGCGGAAATCGCGGAAACCGCCAGCCTCCTGGAGACTGCAGAGCGAACCGCCAAGGTCGGGCATTGGCGTTTCAGCCCGCTCGACAATTCGGCCCGCTGGTCGCGCGAGGCCCTGCGCATCTGCGGCTATGACGAGGATGCCCAGCCCAACCTAGAGGACTGGTTCGACCTGCACCACGAAGACGACCGCGCCCGCGTTCGTTCCTTCATCGTCGAAGCGACAAGCCACGCATTGCCCTTCGCTTTCGAAGCACGCATCCGGCGCACCAGCGGCGAGATCGTCCATATCGACTGTCGCGGCGAAGCCGAGGCGGATGCGAAGGGGCGCGTCGTAGCGCTCTTCGGCACGATCATGGATGTGAGCGAGAGGGCCGAGACCATGCGCCAGCTCGAGGCCGCCCGTGCCCGCGCCGAACGCGAGGCTGCCGAAGTGCGCAATCTGGCAGAGACCGATCCGCTTACCGGCATGCCGAACCGCCGCTGCATCCTCGCCAACCTCGCAGAAGCGATGGACGCATCGGAAATCACCGGCGAAGCGCTGTCGGTCGCGATGATCGACATCGATCACTTCAAGCGCGTGAACGACGAATTCGGTCACGGCGTCGGCGACAAGGTTATCAAGCAAGTCGCCGATATCCTGTGCGACGAGGCGAAGGACAGCGACACTGTCGGACGTATCGGCGGAGAGGAATTCCTGTTCGTTTTCCCGCGCCGGCGCGCTGGCGATCTGGGCGTCCGCTGCGAAGCCATCAAGGAACGCATCCTTGCCGCCGACTGGGAAGAACCGGTCGAAATTACCCTGAGTATCGGCGTGGCGGAACTTGCGACCGGCTGGGACGAACGCGACCTCATGCGCGCTGCCGACAGGGCGCTCTACGAAGCCAAGCGCGCCGGCCGCAACCAGCATTCGGTGCACCAGAGCTAGCACCACTCGAGCGGACGAATCTATCGCATCAGGGCGTCAGCCATTGACCGTCCGACGGTGTGATCAGCGCCCTGCGGTGTCCCTTGTGCGACAAGCAATACCAGTCGGCCGTCTCGACCCTGATCAGCAATATTCCAAAGTTCTCGCGCGCAGGAACGAGGTCTTCCTCGCTCGGCTGCGCACCCTCCGCCCAATCGGGCAGGCCGGTCGAGGGCGCGTCGCGTTCCTCGCCCGGGCCCGCACCAAGATAGCACCGGCGTGCGAACGCTGTGCTGTCTGCCCATGCCTTCTCGGCAAGCGGCGTGTCGCTTTCGATATGGCCGCGCCCGCGGCACCTGATCTGCAGCTTGGCTTCTGCATCGTAGAACAGCACTGCCATGTCCGCACCGCTGCCGATGACCGAAGCTTTGGGTGAGCGCACATCGGTGTGAAAGCGCAGGGTCCAGCTCGCGGCGTCGAATTCGCGCAGGACCATGATCCTCGCATCTGCATCGGGAGTCACTACGACGGGCGTATGCATGGCCGAGCGGCGGCTACGGGCCGCCTCGCCGAGGCGGCTGACAATGTCCTCGCGAACAGCGGAGAGGTCTTCGATCATCGACGCTCCAACGCACAAGCGAGCCTCGGGTTCACATTCATATTCCACCCCTCCAACATGAACGAAAGGTAGACAGACCGGTTCAGTTACGGGTCAGGACGATGTGATACAAAGTGTGACATCAAGGAAGCCGCAGGTGTGGAGCGGCTTGGAAAATGAAAAGAAGGACACGCTCCATGACCCTTACAAAGCTGATGAAAGGCAGCGCGCTGAGCGCCCTCGCGATTGCGATGGCGGCCACCGCCCTGCCTGCACAGGCGGAAGCGGCTGCAGCTTCTGAACAACAATCACAACGCGAACGCGAGGATCGGCAGTACCAGCGCCGCAGCGACCGCCGTGGCGAGCGCCGCAGCGAGCGACGCCAGGAACGCCGTAGCGAGCGCCGTCAGGAACAGCGCAGCGAACGTCGCCAGGAACGACGGAGCGAGCGCCGTGAGGAACGTCGAAGCGACCGCCGCCAGGAACGCCGCGATGCCGTTCGCGAGATCCGGCGCGATTACCGTGCCGAGGACCGTACCGAACGCCGCGTGGATCGCCGCGCAGAGCGCCGTGCCGACGACCGTCGTGCGGACCGCCGTGCCGAACGCCGGATTGAGGAACGCCGCGCCGACCGTCGCGCAGAACGCCGTGCCGAGGAGCGTCGTACCGATCGTCGCGCAGATCGCCGTGCTGAGCGCCGCTACGAGGAACGCCGTGCAGATCGTCGCGCAGAGCGCCGCTACGAAGAACGCCGTGCAGACCGTCGCGCCGAGCGCCGCTGGCGCGAGCGAAGCGTCCGCGACCGGGCAGCGCGCAGCACGCTAGAGCGTCGTTCGCGTTACTGGGATGGCCGCCGCTGGCACAACTATGACCGGTGGGACCGCTATCGCTGGCGCGATAACCATCGCTACGACTGGTATCGCTATCGCCATGCCCATCGCAGCATCTTCCGCCTGGGCCGGTACTACGCTCCCTATCGGGACTACCGTTATCGCCGCCTAGAAATCGGCTTCCGCATCGGCAGCCTGTTCTTCGGCAGCCGCTACTGGATCAACGACCCGTGGCGTTATCGCCTGCCCGAAGTCTACGGCCCCTATCGCTGGGTCCGCTACTACGACGACGTGCTGCTCGTGGACATCTACAGCGGCGAAGTGGTCGACGTGATCTACGACTTCTTCTGGTAAGTTGCCCTCATTCCCCGCTTCTCCGGCGTGAGAGTGGACCGGGGGAGCATGGAAACCCCCGCCGAGCGATCGGCGGGGGTTTTTCGTATGTCCGAGTCGCCTCCCGGTAAGGCATTGGCGCTGCGGGGGATTCACGAACCGCCGCTTTCCCGTGGTATGAAAGCGGACATTGGGAACTAGGGCCGCCTTGTAAACTTGCTTGGCGCGCGCGAACCCAAGGCGATGCGTCGAGGCCTTTGCAGGGGAAGACGCATGAAAAGCATCATTGCACTTACAGCCGCAGCAGCAGCCGTCCTGGCCGCACCCGCAGCCGCGGAGAACTTCACTTACGAAATCCGGTTCAGCGAACCGTCCTTTGTCGGCGGAATGGGCGAGGAAGGCCGAGATGGCAGGTCGGGAACCATGTCGGGACCCTTCACCTCGACCTCGGCCAGCGGGGCTTCGGTTTCGGGAAACGTGACGTGCATCGGCATGGACCAGCCCGACAACAGCCTGTTCGATGTGCACTTCTCGTGCACCGCGACCCGCAGCGACGGGACCAACACCAGTCTGATCTACGGCTGTAACTGGCTCGGCGAGGACATGGGCCTGAGCTGTGTCGGCGGCGCGGAAGGCCGCGACGGTACGACCGAAGGGCGCCGCGGCGTGCTGACGATGCACCTCAAGGAAGGTGTATCGACCGGAACAGGACAGTGGATCGAATGAGCTGACGAGGTCTGGCGCCTGCTCCGCACGGGCCCCTTGCCCGTGCGGAGCAAATCCGCCGGTTCGTTCAGTCCGGAACCTTGCCGAAGGGCAGCATTCGGAAGATGCCGCCGTTCTTGTCCACGAAGGTGTGCTTGAGCGCGCCGAGCACGTGCAGCGCAATCAGGATGAGAAACGCCTTACCGCCGCTCGCATGGAGTCCGAAAATGGCCTTGGCCGCCTCCGAGTCTTCTCCGACCGGAAGCGGAGGGATCGTGAACATTCCGAACATGTCGATCTCGCGGCCTGAGAGCGAGTTTGCGTACCAGCCGCCCAGCGGGAGCCCGATCAGCAGCACATAGAAGATGATGTGCACGGTGCGAGCGAGCACGGCTTCCCATTTGGCCGTATCGCTCGGCAGCGGCGGAACCGGATGGGTCCAGCGCCATGCCAGCCTGCCGAGTGTCAGGACGAGGATGAGTATGCCCAGCGCCTTGTGGTCGGCAAAGATCGCGACCTTGTCCTCGACAGCCTCGGCATGCTCGGCGCTCTCCGCGATCCGCCAGTTTACGATCACGGCGACGGCGATCACCCAGTGGAAAATCATCGCCCCGGTCGAATAGCGGAGCGCTGCGGTATCTGTCATTCTCGGTCTCCCCTCGCCCGTTGTGGGGGAGAGACTAGCGCAGATGCCACAGGCTGCAAGATGATGCCTTGCACCCAGCACTGCCAGCGCTAACTATCGAGATCATGACGAAAACCGCCTCGATTCCCGACCAGGACGCGCTCAAGCGCATCGGCGCCAAGGTTCGCGCGCGTCTCGAAGCCGATCCAGAGATTTACAAGGTTCCTACGGACAAGGCCGAAATCTTCGCCGTCCCGAACTTCCTCACCCCCGACGAATGCCGCCGCTTCATCACCATGATCGACGTGGTCGCTCGGCCGAGCGAGCTGCACGAGACGGCCTATGTCGCCAAGTTCCGCACGTCATATTCGGGCAATTTCAACCCGAACGATCCGTTCGTGAAAGGCATCTCGCGCCGGATCGACGACCTGCTCGGCATGAACCCGGTCACTGGCGAGGCGATCCAGGGCCAGCGCTACCTTCCGGGCCAGGAATTCAAGCCGCACAACGACTGGTTCTATACCGACCAGGAATACTGGAAGCTGGAACGCAAGCGCGGCGGGCAGCGCTGCTGGACCGCCATGGCCTTCCTCAACACGGTCGAAGAGGGCGGCCACACGCACTTCACCGAGGTCGGCGCCTCGATCGAGCCAAAGCCGGGCGTGCTCCTGATCTGGAACAACGCCACGCCCGAAGGTGAGCCCAACGAGGGCACGATGCATGCGGGGACGCCCGTCATCAAGGGCGCGAAATACGTGCTGACCAAGTGGTACCGCACGCGCAAGCACAGCTGATCGCGGCTTAGGAGAGCGTCTTCACCGCCAGCGGCACGCGGATCGTCGCGCGCAGTCCCTCGGGGCGGTAGGCGGAAGAGAAACTGCCCTTCACGCCCCTGATGACGCCCTCGATCAGGAATCTGCCCGAACCGCTGCCGCGGACTTCGGGGCTTTCATTGAGCGGCTGGCTGTCCTCGCCCAACTGCTCGATCCAGTGGATCTCGAGCCACTCCTCATCAACCGTCCAGTCCACATGGACGCGGCCATTGCTGTCCGACAGGGCACCATACTTGAGCGCGTTCGTCGCCAACTCGTGCAGCGTCAGTCCGACCGGGGTCACCTGCCTGCGCGACAATTCGATGCTTCCTCCCTCGATCTCGATCCGGTCGGTCTTGGCATTGCGATAAGGGCGCAGCACCGCCTCGACGAGATCGCGCAGGTTGGACCTGCCCTCGCGCAGGCCGTCGCCTGCGAGGCTGACGCGGTGGGCACCGGCCAGCGCCTCGATCCTGCGTTCGATCTTTTCGGAAAACTCCCGCACATCGCTCGCCCCTTGCGAGGACAAGCGTACGATCGCGGTCAGCACGGCGAAGAGGTTGTCGGTCCGGTGCCGCAGTTCCTTCGCCACGCGCTCGTTCTCGACGATCGTCTCACGCGCGACGAGCAGTTCGGTAATGTCCCACTGCGAGCCGAAGAAATAGGCGAGCGAACCGTCCTCGTGATAGATCGGCCCGACGTGGACTGCGTTCCAGAAGGCAGTGCCGTCCTTGCGGTAGTTGAGGATATCTACGACCGTGTACTCTTCGGTCTTCACCGCGCGGCTCAGCTTGGCCACTGCCTCGGGCGCTGTGTTCTTGCCCTGCAGGAAGCGGCAGTTCTGTCCGACGATCTCGTCGCGGCTGTAGCCCGTCAGTTCCACGAATGCCTGGTTGCAGTAGACGATCGGGCAGTCGGGCTTGTTCGGGTCCGAAATGCACAGCGCCATGCGCGTCTGTTCGGTGGTTTGAAGGAACAGCTCCGATGAGCCGATCTTTAAATCAGCGAGACGTCCGGCCTGCCGCGCGTTGCGCTCGGCAAACTCCATGAACCTGCGATTGTCTTCCGTCGGGGGACGCGATCCCCCGCCACCGCCATTGGTACGACCCATGGCTGCCTCCCCTTTAGCACTTTACGATCCGTGCAAAAGAGTGCCGCAATTCCAATGTTTTGCAATAGACAATGGAGCGAATTCTGCCCCAGTCCTGCCATTTTCACTCCAACAGGCTGATTGCGCTAGAGCTTTTTCCCGCAATTCCTATCGCGCCAGCGCATCGGCAATCAGCTTGCGCGTATTTTCAATACCATAGAGCGCAATAAAGCTGCCCATGCGCGGCCCCTGATCGCTGCCGAGCAGCGTCTGGTAGAGCGCCTTGAACCAGTCGCGCAGCGACTCGAAGCCGTACTCTTCGCGCTTGCCGATCTCGTAGACCTCGGTCTGGAGATCCTCGGCACTGGTGTCGGCAGCCGCGCCGGCAAGATAGGCGTCGAGCGTCTTCAGTGCCTCGGCCTCGTTGGGCTCCGGCGCACGCTTCGACAGCGTCGGCACGATGTAGTCGCGCGTATAGGCAACCGCCGTGCCGATCAGAACTTCGAGCTCAGGCGTGATCTTGCCGTCGCCGATGTAGGTCTGGAGATATTCGCGCAGGTTCTCTTCGGTCGCCTCCGCACCGAGCACGCTCGCGAGATTGAGCAGCAGGCCGTAGGTGACCGGGAGGGTGTCGCCAGCACCCGGTGCCTCGTCGGTGTCGAAGCCCCCGTTCGCACGCTGGAGGTGCCACACCGGATTGCCGAGCTGCTTGTCGAGCGGTTGCTCGGCAAGACGTTCGCGGAACTGCCAGTAATCGTCCACCGCGCGCGGGATCACGCCCACGTGCAGCTGCTTGGCGCTCTTGGGATTGGGGAAGATGTAGAAGCCGAGGCTCTCTTCGCTGCCATAGGTCAGCCATTCCTCGATCGAGAGGCCGTTGCCCTTGGACTTGGAGATCTTCTCGCCGTTCTGGTCGAGGAACATCTCGTAGATCAGCCCCTCCGGCTTGCGACCACCGAGCACCTTGACGATCCGGCCCGACTGCACGCCGCTGTCGGTCAGGTCCTTGCCGTACATCTCGTAATCGACGCCAAGCGCATACCAGCGCATCGCCCAATCGACCTTCCACTGCAGCTTGGACATGCCGCCCAACGCCGACTGCTCGACGACCGTGCCGTCTTCATCGGTGAAGCGGATCGTACCCGCTTCCGCGTCGAGGACCTCGACCGGCACCTGCAACACCCGGCCCGTGGAGGGCGATATCGGCAGCACCGGCGAATAGGTCTGTCGGCGCTCCTCGCGCAGCGTCGGCAGCATGATGTCGAGGATGTCCTGGTTCTTGCGCAGGACCTGGCGCAGCGCATCGTCGAAGCGCCCCGAGTTGTACATGTCGTTCGCCGCGATGAACTCGTACTCGAAACCGAAGCGGTCGAGGAATTCGCGTAAGCGCGCGTTGTTGTGCGCGGCAAAGCTCTCGTGGCCCTTCTCGAACGGGTCGGGCACGCGGCTGAGCGGGAGGTGCAGGTTCGCCTCGAGCAGTTCCTGGTTGGGCACGTTGTCGGGCACCTTGCGCAGGCCGTCCATGTCGTCGGAGAATGCAACGAGGCGTGTCTTGCCGTCCTCGGGCTTCGCGCCGATCATGGCCTCATAGGCACGGCGCACGAGCGTGGTGCGCAGCACTTCCTGGAAGGTGCCGATATGCGGCAGGCCGCTCGGACCGTAGCCCGTTTCGAACAGCACCGGGCTGCCATCAGGCTTAGCACCATCGGGATAGCGTTTGAGCAGCCGCTGCGCCTCCTGGAAGGGCCAGGCCTTGGACACACGTGCGGCGGTGATCAGATCGTTCATGCTCATGGCAATTCCCTTTGCCGCTCGCCCACGCTTTCGCAAGTGCGAAGTGCTGGACGCATGTTGGAGAGGCGCTCGGCGAACCTCACAGGATGGAACACATGGAACACGGTCCTAAGGCAAAAGTTCACGCTGCCCGGCAAATGGTGAACGTAAAGAAGGGAAAGAGGCGAGAGCGCTTGCGGCATGCCTCACGCTCTATCGTGAGAGCGAGGAGTAGGACAGCGACTGGAAGCGTCTGCGAGAAGCGGTCATTCGGCTAACGACCCGATTGGCGATAGTTTGCACGCCCATATATCAATCGATCGTCCAGGCTCCATTAGAACCATCGGTGCCGGGGTTTGGTCTCGCGAGATCGGGCCATCCAAATTTTTGCCAAGCATCCACAAGACCGATTTCCTCGGCAAATCGCTTGAATCCAGGGTGCTGACGAAAGCCGTGGGCGCGATCTGACGGCTGCCAGAAGGAATGAGCAATGCAAAAGTGCATCGCAGGCGAACTCTTCTTCTTGTAGAGACGAAAAAAAGTCTCGGCGCTTTGCTCGCAAATGAGCACCGTCAAAACCAAATAGTTTACAGGCTGCGAACCCTCCGCATCCATCGCGATGATCGATGCTTCCACCTTTGCTTGAGCTTCCTGATCACCCGCATAAGCAGCGCGTCCTACCAACTCCCACTGTTCTCGCGAGCGCATGTGAGGATAAATGCCTTCCCCTATCGCTTCGTAGGCAGACATCATCACATCAAGTGCTTCGGCCGGTCTCCCTTTCATCATTCTAATTTTGGCCAATCCGAAGAAACCGGCGCTAAAGCCATTCTCGATCGACTGATTGAACAATTCTTCGGCGCGCTCGAACATCGATAGTTCAAGATGACATTCTGCAAGATTATAGGCCATGCGTCCGGACAAGGGATCGCGATTTAATGCGTCCCGAAACTTTGGCAATGCCGCTGATACTCGGCCCAGGACGAGCTGCGTAAGTCCACCCACGAAGACCAACTCGTCGGCGGTCGCTCGGGCGACGGGGCGCGCTATTCGTTCAAGAAATTGACCTATGTCCATCCCGTCCCAACTCGCGGCTTGCACGAGGTACTGTGCGAGATCGGAGCTGGGATCCAAGTCAAGCGCTCGGCGAGCGGCCTTCTCGCTTGCAGCGTAATTCAGTTTCTCGTCACTATTTGAAATGAACTGCGGGACGAGGAAATGCGCGCGTGCCAACAACTCCCACGCGCTCACAAACTCCGGATCCAACTCGACAGTTTGCTCCAAAATCGTCACGGCGCGGGTGAGCGTGTCAGCACCCCAGACCTTGTTGACCAATGCCCGAGCACGCAAGAATAGATCATAGGCTACCGGATTGTCGGTCAGCTGCTCAGCCACACGTCCATCTGGCGTGCTCGTCAAGACTGCCTGCAATTGTTCGACGATCGACCCGGAAATTCGGTCTTGCAGATCAAAGACGTCTTCGAGCGTTCCATCATATCGCTCCGACCACAATTGAAACCCGTCACTGGCCCGAATGAGCTGCGCGGTAATGCGGACACGATCGCCCTGTTTTCTGACCGAGCCATCGAGAACATGATCTACATTTAGCTGCGCACCAATGTCTTGCACGTTGGCATTCTTGCCTTTGAACGCAAAGCAGGAGGTCCTGCCAGCGACGAGCAAGTCAGTCGAGCTGGACAAGGCGTTGAGAATGTCTTCCGCAATCCCGTCGGAAAAGTACTCCTGCTCAGGGTCTGATGACATGTTGGTGAAGGGAAGCACTGCGATCGAAGCACTGCCACCAAGCGCTCTTGCGCTTAACTCTTCGGACCGCGACGAAATGCCTTGAGAGGGGGTTTTGCCGAGCGAAGCCAACAGCTCGTGAAAGGAAGAGTGCGAGCAGTCACCATTCCACTCTTCGAAGCTCAAGGCGTGGATCTGCCGGAAACCAAGAGGGGGAAGGACGCCATCCAGCGAGATCGGCAACAGCTTCCCTTGAGTTCTGGCAAATTCAGCCTCGTCACGAACCCAATGAGATCCGAGCGAATTTTCAGACCAGGCAACCACGACGGTCTTGGCAGCAATGAGTTCGCGTTCAATGACTGCGCTGAATTCGGACCCGCCAGTGATGTCGCGATCCCACCAAACATCATACTCGCTGGCCGCGAGAGTTCGTGCAAGCCTTTCGATCTTTGCGCGATCTGCTCGTGCATAAGAAATGAAAATATCGGCCACGCTTGCTCCATCTGTGCGACCGATAATTTGTTAGCAGGTCAATGAAAGATGCTACAATGTTTGTTTAGGAGCTGTCCTTTTGGGCAGGAGCCTCAACCTCCGCTCCCCACCACATTCGGAGATAACCGCTTAGTCCCATCGCTCCCAAAAGCCGCTATCCCCGCGAGGAAAACCGGCCTTCCCCGCTTGCCCCGCGTTCCGTTTGTGTTCTAACGCCGCAGGGTGAGCCAGCCTCTCCCCCTTCCCTCCCTCCATGCAAGCCACGCGGGCACCTGGCTGCGCGATGCGAACGGCGCTACTCGGGGGTGTTCGAAAGGCGAGGCTGTCATGGCGGCGGCCGATACGCCGCTTCTGATGATGAACGCGCCGTTGGTCGCAAACCGGCTGGGCTATCCCGACCTTTCCGGCCTCGACCTGCTCGAGCTATTCGCCTTCGTCCATCCGGCGAAGTTCTGCGTGCCGACGCCCAAGGGGCTCGCGCATGCGCTCGATCTCGAGGAGCCGGAGGACGATGCGGGCGTGCCGTTGCTGCTGCAGCAGGCGGCCGGCGCGCTGGTGGCGACCTGCGAAAGCGACGATTGGGCCGAGCGCGAGGGCGCGTGGTCGACGCTGCAATCGCTCGCGCGGCTGCGCTGGCCCTGGGCGAACGTGCTCGCCCCCCATGTCCGCAAACCCGAAAAAGCCGAGAAGTGGCTCTTCACGCGCCTGCCCGAATGGGAGGAGACACCCGAACGCCCGCAGCCCGCGCAGGTCCTGATCGACGAGCCCGAGATCGAGGCACATCTCGAGAGACTGACCGGCGAAGGGGCGGAAAAGCGCGAGGGGCAGCGCATGTATGCGCGCGGTGCGGGTCATGTCTTCTCACCCCGCGACCGCGAGAAGCGTCCGCATGTCCTGCTGGCGCAGGCGGGCACGGGGATCGGCAAGACGCTTGGCTATCTCGCCCCCGCCTCTCTCTGGGCGAAACAGTCGGGCGGGACGGTCTGGGTCAGCACCTATACCAAGAACCTCCAGCGGCAGTTGCGGCAGGAGAGCACCCGCGCATGGCCACCTGCGCGGCCCGACGGATCGCCGCCGGTCGTGGTTCGCAAGGGGCGCGAGAACTATCTCTGCCTGCTCAATCTCGAAGACGCGCTGCAGGGCGGATTTGCCGGACGGCCTGCGATCCTCGCGCATCTGGTGGCGCGCTGGGCTGCCTATACGCAGGACGGCGACATGATCGGCGGGGACCTGCCCGGCTGGCTCGGCACGCTGTTCAGGAAGCGCGGCATCGCGGCTCTGACCGACCAGCGTGGCGAATGCGTTTATGCGGGCTGCCCGCATTACCGGAAGTGCTTCATAGAGCGCAGTGCGAGGAACGCGGCGCAGGCCGATCTCGTGATCGCCAACCACGCGCTGGTGATGGTCAACGCCGCACGCGGGCGCGACCTTGCAAGCCGTCCGACGCGCATCGTATTCGATGAGGGCCATCACGTCTTCGATGCTGCCGACAGCACTTTTTCCGCCGCCCTGACCGGACAGGAAGCGATCGAGCTTCGCCGCTGGATCATCGGTCCCGAACGCAATTCGCGCGGGAGGCGGCGCGGCCTCGCCGCACGCCTTGCCGATGTCGCCAGCTATGACGAGGCGGGCGGCGATGCGGTCGAGGAAGCAGTCGAGGCGGCGCAGGCGCTGCCCTCCGACGGCTGGCTCGGTCGGTTAGCCGAAGGCGCGCCCTCGGGTCCGCTCGAAGCACTACTCGGGCAGGTCCGCGCCGTCACCTATGCGCGCGATGAAAGCGGGCAGGAGGCGGGCTACGGCATAGAGACCGAGACCTCGCAGCTTCCGGGTGAACTGGTCGAGGCTGCGGGAAGTGCCGCACAGGCCCTCGCGCAGATCCGCACGCCGCTGCTGAAACTGGCGGGACGGCTGGAGGCCGTGCTCGAGGATACGCCCGACTGGCTCGACGGACAGGGCCGTGCACGGATCGAGGGCGCGCGGCATTCGCTCGCCTGGCGCATCGATTTGATCGCGGCATGGGAAGCGCTGCTCTCGCGGCTTGGCGGGCCTGCCGATCCCGAATTCGTCGACTGGCTGGCGGTCGATCGCAACGATGCGCGCGAGTTCGACGTCGGACTCTATCGCCACTGGCTCGACCCGATGAAGCCTTTCGCGCAGGTCGTGCTCGAACCCGCGCACGGCGTGATGCTGACCAGCGCCACGCTGACCGACCGCGACGAGAGCGGGCCCGACTGGGAGCATGCCATCGCCAAGAGCGGCGCGCCGCATCTCGAACTGCTTCCCAAGACCGCGCAAGCTGACAGCCCCTTCGACTATGCAGGCCGCGCCGAGGTGTTGATCGTTACCGACATCAAGCGCGGCGATATCCCTGCCCTCGCAGGAGCCTATGCCCGACTGATCGAGGCGAGCAAGGGCGGCGTGCTTGGCCTGTTCACCGCGATCCGGCGGATGCGCGCGGTCTATGGGCGTATCGCCGACCGCCTCGCGCGTGCAGGCCTCCCGCTCTATGCGCAGCACGTCGACCCGATCGACACCGGCACGCTCACCGACATCTTCCGCGACGATGCACGCGCCAGCCTGCTCGGCACCGATGCCCTGCGCGACGGTGTGGACGTGCCGGGCCGATCTTTGCGCTGCGTGGTCATGGAAAGCGTACCCTGGCCGCGCCCGACCATACTCCACCGCGCGCGCCGCGCCGCCGCGGCCGAGGAAGCGGGCGGCGCGCAGCGCTATGACGACAGGATCATCCGTGCACGGCTGGCGCAGGCATTCGGCCGCCTCATCCGCAGCCGCGAGGATTCGGGCCATTTCGTGGTCCTCTCGCCCGCCTTCCCCAGCCGGCTGCTCTCGGCCTTCCCCGAAGGCACGCCTGTCATACGCCTGACGCTCGACGAGGCTTTACAGCGGGTCGCTAAGGGTGTTGGAGAGACAACCGAACCCGAACAGGTGGAGAGCGGAGAATCGTGAAGGTCCTGGGATTGTTGCGCCACGCCAAGTCCGACTGGGGGCAGAGCGACAAGCGCGATTTCGACCGGGGCCTCAATGCGCGCGGCCGCAAGGGCGCGGGGCTGATCGGCAAGCATATCCGCGATCACGGGGTGAAGTGGGACAAGCTCGTGGCCAGCCCGGCTGAGCGGGTGAGGATCACCCTCGAAGAGGCCGCGCTCAACCTCGAACCCGAATGGGACCGCCGGCTCTACTTGGCCAGCACCGACACGATCTTCGATGTCATCCGCGAGGACGGCGGCAATGCCGACGCACTTCTGCTGGCCGGGCACAACCCCGGCTTCGGCGACATAGTTTTCGAACTGGTCGCACCGAAGAACGAGAACGACCTGTTCGACGAGGCCAAGGTCAAGTTCCCCACCGCGGCCTTCGCGGTATTCGAACTCGATATCGACGACTGGGAAGACCTGGCCGAAGGCTGCGGAAAGCTCGTCCATTTCGCCCGCCCGCGCGATCTCGATCCCGAGCTGGGGCCGGAGCACTAGGACCGCTAGGCCCGCCCTTCCGGCAACTCGATCCCGTCCTGCGCCACGGCACTGCGACGCGAAATCGCATAGAACACGAAGCCGACAGCGACGAAGGCAAGCGTGGGAATGACCGTACTCCACGGCACTTGAGAGAACAGCCAGACCACGAATAGTATCGCGATCGGGATGATCACGAGCCAGCGCGCATCCATGCTTTCGCGAAGACCGGCGTCATTGCGCCGCCACATGACGATCAGCGCTGCGATACTGGACGTGAAGAGGATCTGCTCGACGCTGACCATGAGGGTTGCGAGGAGGGTGAAGGTGCCCGACAGGGCGAGAATGGCGACCACCGCCCCGTAGAATGCAATCGCCGCTACCGGCGTCTGGAATCGCGGAGAGACGTAGGCCAGCGGGTGCGGCATCAAACCGCGACGCGCCATGCCATAGGCAATTCGCGGGATGGCGACGAATACATTGAGCTGGAAAGTCGCGACCGAGAAAATCGCGGCGATGCTGATCATCAGTATCCCGGCAGGCCCCATGACCTTTTCCGCAGCGGCCGCCAGCGGCGTGTCCACATTGCTGGGGTCGGGAGCAATCGCGATGTAGGCCCACATCACGAGCGCATAGAAGATCGCGATGCCAGCAAGGTTGAGGAAGATGGCGCGCATCAGCGTTTGCCTCGGGTTCTTCGTCTCGCCGGCAGCGGCAATCGCGACATCGGCACCAGAGAATGCAAACGCCAGCAGCAGTGCGATTGCTTCGAACTCGGAGAAGACGGGCAGGCTGACCTCGGTCGGGAAGCCGTTCTGGGCGAAACCGAATATGCAAAGCAGCAGGAGCGGCGAGAGCTTGAGGATGGTGCCCAGCTTGATCGCTCCCACCGAACGCGTCGTTCCGCTGATGCTGATGGCCGTGAACAGGGCGATCAGCACCGCGATCGTCGCCAGCTTCAGGAATGGATCGGCAAACACAGGAAACAGCGCTGCAAGATAGGCCATGAGGACATGGAAATTCGCCGAGGCCCCGATCATGTTGGTCGCGAGCGCCAGCCAACCGGCCTGGAAACCGACGAGCGGGCCGAAGGCGTGCTGCGCATAGAGCTGCGCCCCACCCGACTGCCGGAAGATCGTGGACAGCTTGGCGATCACCGCCATCACGCAGCCGTAAAAGCAGGCAAACAGCATCAAGGCGTATGGCGAAAACGTGCCAGCCGCTGCGAACAGCAAGGCAGGCAGGGCGAATATGCCGGAACCGACCACCGCATTGAGGTTGATGACGATGGCGCCCGCGAGACCTATCGCTCGCGGCGGCTTCTGGTCATATCCGATAGTCCGTCCCCTGCTAGGACGCGCCCCATGCAAAGCAAGCTAGACCACCGGCAATATTAGTAAAGAACAATCCCCGCTCGGCCCAAGTAGACGCAAGTCAGTGACTGCCGGAATCTCCCGGCAATCACCCCATCCCGACCTTTCGGAAATGATAGGCGTGATCGCCGAAGGTCGTGTCGCAGGCTAGCAAGCGCTTGTGATAGTGGCTCACGCTCAGCTCGTCTGTCATGCCCACGCCGCCATGTGTCTGGATGGCCGCTTCGCCCACTGCCCGACCTAGCTTGCCGACCTGCCCCTTGAGGATGGCAATATCGCGCGGGGTCGCCGCGCCGGATTCCGCCAGAGCCGTGGTGTAGATCAGCGTCGCACGCGCCTTGGTATAGGCGATCTTCATGTCCGCGAGGCGATGGGCCACTGCCTGGAAGGTCGCGATCGGCACGCCGAACTGCTTGCGCGTGTGGGCATATTCGCCGGTGATGGCGACGAGCGCGCCCATCGCGCCGACCGCCTCCGCAGACTGTACGATGATCGCATCGGCAATGATCTTCTCGACTGCCTCTTCGGAGGCCTCAAGCTCGGTCGCGGCGACATCGTTGAAAGAGACGTTCGCTGCGCTGCGTCCGTCGATGGTCGTGTAGGCGCGCGCATCGAGGCCGTCCGCCCCCGCTTCCACGAGGAAGAATGCAGGAGGACCGCCCTCGCCCTTCCTTGCCAGCACTACGATGGCATCGGCATCGGCGCCCCCATGGACGAGGCGCTTCTCGCCGGTGAGGCGCGCGCTGTTTCCGCTGCCCTGCGCGGTCATCGCGACCAGTTCGGGTGAGGCCGTTCCGTGTCCTTCCTCGAAGGCGAAAGCGACCACCGCCTCTCCGGAAACGATCCTTTCCACCCACTCCTGCGCGGCCGCATGGCCGCTCTGAGCAAGCGCCGAACCGGCAAGCATGACCGAGCCGAGATAGGGTTCGATAACGAGGTGCCTGCCGAACAGCTCGGCGAAGGCGACGCAATCGGAGATCGAACCTCCGAGACCGCCCTGTTCCTCGCTGAATGGCAGTGCCAGCAGACCGAATTCGGCAAACTGTTGCCATGCGTCGGCTGACCAGGGCGCGTCCGAATTGACCAGTTTCTGGCGGGCATCGAAATCATAGCTCTTTTCCAGGAATTTGCCGACGCCGTCGCGCAGCATCTGCTGTTCGTCCGTGAAGCTGAAATCCATGGCTTTAGCTCCCCGACACCGTGCGGGCGATCAGGTCGCGCTGCACTTCATTGGAACCGGCGTAGATCGTCGTCGCGCGGCTGTTGAGATAGAGCGGCATGGAAACGAGGTCGAACTCGCTGCCGAGCGGTTCGACATTCGAACCCACACGCAGGGCCTCCAGCTGCCGCGCAAGCCCGTCCACGCCTGAAACCTGGGTCATCAGGACCGAGGCGCGCTGCACCAGCTCCGAATTGATCGTCTTGTTCATCGAGGGGAACGCGGGATCGCGCGCGATCTCGTGACCGCTGATCGCCAGCTTCTCGAAGTGGCCGAGCGAGGCGATGTCCGCTTCCAGCTCGCCGATCTCGCGCTGGAAGACCGCATCATCCGCGACCGTTCCGCCGAAGGGAGAAGGCGTCTTTGCGGCGGCTGCCCGAGCCCTTTCGCAATAGCGCATCAGTGTCGGGCTCGCGGCATTGCCGCCGCCTCGCTCGTGCTTGAGGAGGTGCTTGGCGACGCTCCAGCCGTCGTTCTCCTCACCAACGCGGCCCGACTGCGGCACGCGCACATCCTCGAAAAAGACCTCGCACTGCTCGGGAAAGCCGTCGAGGCCAACGATCGGGCGGATTTCCATGCCCGGATAGTCGATCCGGTCGAGCAGCAGGAAGGTGATGCCCTGCTGCTTCTTGCCCTCGTTGCTGGTGCGCACGAGCATGAACATCCGGTTCGCGTGATGCGCATAAGTGGTCCAGATCTTCGACCCGTTGATGATGTAATCGTCGCCATCGGGTTCTGCTCGGCAGCTGAGCGAGGCGAGGTCCGAGCCGGAATTTGGCTCCGAATATCCCTGCGCCCAGAAATCCTCGCCCTTGAGGATCGGTTCGAGATATTTCGCCTTCTGCTCCTCGGTCCCGATATCGATGAGCAGCGGCCCCACCATGCCGAGGCTCTGCGGTAGCAGCGGCGGGAGGTCGGCCTTGCGATATTCCTCGGCGAAGATGAAGCGCTGCTCCACGCTCCAGCCGGTGCCGCCGTATTCCACGGGCCAGTGCGGGGCCACCCATCCCTTTTCGTAAAGGATGCGGTGCCATTCCATGCATTCCTTGAACGGGGCGAAGACGCTGGTTGTCTTGCGGCCGGCCTCGCGAATGGCGGGCGTTGGCGCAGTAGCGAAGAACTCTGCAACTTCGGCTCGGAATGCCTCGAGTTCGGGCGCGAATTCGATCTTCATCTCTCTCCCCGTCGTCCCCGCACTGCTGGATTGGCCGGGATCGATGCCCTTCATGCACGGCCAAGGCGCGCGCTGCTACCCGCAAATATGATTGGCCCGGAACAGGAGAGCTATCGCAGCACCCGTGGGCCGCTGCCACCCTCGCCCCACTTGTCGCCAGCGTTGTAGAGCGCGCATTTCTTGAGGGAGAGACAGCCGCAGCCGATACAGCCGTCGAGATCCTCGCGCACCTTCTCGAGGGCGGCGATCTGAGCATCGATCCTCTTCTTCACTTCCCCGCTTATCCGCTTCCAGTCGGCAGCATTGGGTGTGCGCCCCTGCGGCAGGCCGGCGAGCGCCTCCTCGATCTCCGACAGTGAAAGGCCGAGTTTCTGCGCGATCAGGATGAAGCTGAGCCTTCGGATGTCGCTGCGCAGGAAACGCCGCTGGTTGCCCGCAGTGCGATGCGGTTCGACCAGCCCCTTCTCTTCGTAAAACCGGATCGCCGAAACCGAGAGGCCGGTGCGGCGGGCGAGATCGCCGATTGGCAAAAGGTCGTTCGCTTTCATCGATCACAGCGATAGCGAAAACAAAGCTTGACCTCAACTTAGCTTGAGGTTGCATATCCCTGTGCATCGCAATCGGGCCTGCCCAACGCGCAGGCCGCATAAGGAGATGCACGATGGCAACCCAAAGGTCCCAAGGCCGCCTAGAACACGCCAATATCTCGGTAACGGATCCCGACCGCAGCGCAGCCCTGCTGATAGAGCTACTCGGCTGGAAAGAACGCTGGCGTGGCCCCTCGATGCTAGGTGGACGCAGTATCCACGTCGGCGCCGATCACGATTATGTCGCGCTCTACACCGGCGACCACGTGAAGGGCGAATACAGGAAGGGTCAGCCGCTCAACCACATAGCCTTCACCGTTGGCGATCTCGACGAGGCGGAAGAGGTGGTCGAACGCCACGGCCTGAAGCCCTTCGGTCACGACGATTACGAGCCCGGCCGCAGGTTCTACTTCTTCGACTGGGACGGCATCGAATTCGAGGTGGTCAGCTATGAATGAGATCATCCTGCGCCGCCCGCTGTTCGATCAGCGCCCGGACAAGTCCAAGCGCCGCGATGCGCCAAGGAAGACGCGCGAGGCGCAGCCCCGCTTTCCAGCAGGGCCGGTTCGTGTATGAATTCCCCGGAAGGCCCCGCGCGGGGCCGCATCCGGGGGAATATAGATGAAGTCGATCGCCAACGCCGCTGCCGCACTTGCCCTCTTGTCGGCAGCCCCGGCAGCCGCCGAAACCGTTGCTGTCACCGCCGACCGCCTGCTCGATGTCGAGAGCGGACGCTATGTCGAAGCGCCGGTGGTGGTGATCGTGGATGGGAAGATCGCGAGCGTGACCCCGGGCGGCGAAGTGCCGGAAGGCGCCGCGCATATCGACCTTGCCGGACACACGCTGCTTCCCGGTCTCATCGACATGCACGTGCATCTCGACGGGCGGCCCGAATATGGCGGCTATTCCGGCCTCCAGTTTACCGACCAGTTCTGGAGCGCCATCGCCGTCTCGAATGCACGCGCCATGCTCGATGCAGGCTTCACCACCGTGCGCAACCTCGGCGATACCGATTACCGCGTGATCGGCGTCGACCAAGCGATCGGCGAAGGCTGGCTTGTGGGCCCGCGCATCGTCACCGCCAACCACGCGCTGGGCGCGACTGGCGGGCACTGCGACGAGACTTTCCTCCCGCCCAGCTACGGGGCGAAAAGCCCTGCCGCAGCCGACGGAGCCGCCGCCCTGCGCGCCGCCGTGCGCGAGCAGCGCAAATACGGCGCCGAAGTGATCAAGGCCTGCGCCACAGGCGGTGTATTCAGCCGCAATACGGCACCCGGTATCCAGCAGCTCCACGCGGACGAGCTCGAGGCTATCGTCGACGAGGCGCATTTCTGGGGCCTCAAGACCGCCGCCCACGCCCATGGTGCAGACGGCATCAAGGCCGCTATTCGCGCGGGCTTCGATACGATCGAGCACGCCAGCTACGCCGATGATGAGGCGATCCGGCTTGCGCGCCAGAACGGCACCTATTTCTCGATGGATATCTTCAACACCGAATACACGCTGAGCCAGGGCGCGGCGAACGGGGTGCTCGAAGAGAACCTCGCGAAGGAACGCTCGCTCAGCCAGGCGCAGCGTGACAACTTCCGCCGCGCGCATGAGGCGGGCGTGAAGATGGTCTTCGCCAGCGATGCAGGCGTCATGCCGCACGAGGATGTCGGCGGGCAGTTCCGAGTGATGGTCGAATACGGGATGAGCCCGATCGAGGCGATCCGCGCGGCGACGGTGAATGCTGCCGACGCGCTGGGACAGGCCGGGCAGGTAGGCGTCGTGAAGCCGGGCGCATGGGGCGACATGATTGCCGTCGATGGCGATCCTCTGGCCGACGTCGGCGAGCTTGCCGATGTCGATGTCGTCATCAAGGGCGGCGAACTGGTGAACTAGCCGGGAAGCGTATCGGTCTGCCGCAGCGCCTCGGTCAGAGCGATCGCTGCGCTGGTCGCGAGATTCAGCGAACGCACTTCCGCTCGCATCGGCAGGCGAACGCTCGCATCGACCGAGGCGCGAACATCGTCGGTCACGCCCGCGCTTTCCTTGCCGAACAGCAGCACGTCGTCGGCGCGATACTCGAAATCGTAGGAGGACTGCGTCGCGCGCGTGGTGAAGAGCACCAGCCTGCTCTCGCCCATCGCCTCGCGAAACGCGTCGAAGCTCTTGTGACGCACGACTTCGACGTGATCGATGTAATCCATCGCTGCGCGGCGAACACGGCGGTCGTCCCACGGGAAACCCAGCGGCTCGATCAGGTCAACGCTCGCGCCCATGCAGGCGCAGGTCCGCATGACCGCGCCGACATTTCCGGCAATCTCGGGTTCGAACAAGGCTATGCGCATCGTGTCAGAGCAGCCCCACCTGCCCCTTGCCCGACCACGGCACCTTGGTGCGGTCGAGCTCGAGTTCACCTTCCCACGGCTTGCACAATGCGCGCGCATCCTCGGGCGAACCGCCGGTCCACTTGCCCCAGTCGTCCTTCGCGAGCAGCACGGGCATGCGCGTGTGGACCTCTGCCGCAAGGCCGGCCGCGTCGGTCATGACCATCGAATAGCATTCGCCCCACTCATCCGAATTGCGCCAGACGCCCGCGCAGGCGAAGAGCTCGGCATCGGGGCGGGATAGCCAGCTGCGCGTCTTGCCGCCCTTCGGCCCTTCCGCCTCTGCCCATGCGGTGATTGGGATCAGGCAGCGCCTCTCCTCGAAACTGTAGCGCCAGAAAAAGCTGTCGAGCTTGTCGGTGCGGGCATTGTTGACCGGCTTGGGCTTCAGCGGCTGGCCGCTCTTGCCTTTCATCACCAGCGGGAAACCCCAGCTCATCTGCTTGAGTTTGCCCTCGGCCACGACCGCGCCGGGATAACCGGGATAAACTTCCGCGCCGAAGTTCGCGCCGCCCAGCTCGTTCATCACGTCGAACCAGGCTGCGACCTCGTCCGTGTTCTTGGTCATGCGGTAGAGATTGCACATCAGGCGTTCCCCACGACGAAGCAGGCTGCCGCCACCAGCGCGCCGGTCCAGCGGTTCGAGCGGAAGCGTTCGAGCGGATTGCCGCCGTCCTCGCCGTCGAGCGTCGAGACCTGCCATGCGAGGTGTCCGGCAGCAGGAAGCAGCGCCAGCAGAGCCACCCAGTCGGCGCGGTAGAGCCAGAAGGCGAGCGCCCAGAGCGCAACCGCGCCCGAGTAGAACAGCGCCACTCCGCCCTTCACCTGCCCGCCGAGGCGCAGCGCCGAAGAGCGAATCCCGACCAGCGCATCATCCTCGCGGTCCTGCATCGCGTAGATCGTGTCGTAACCGATCACCCACAGCGCCGCGCCCGCATACATGGCCGCAAGCGCATCGAGATTATCGGAGCGCAGCTGCGTCCAGCCGACCAGCAGCCCCCACGTGAAGACGAGACCGAGCCATGCCTGCGGCCACCAGGTAATCCGTTTCATGAAGGGATAGGCCGCGACCATGGCGAGGCTGGCCAGCGCCACGATCTGCGCCAGCGGGCGCAGTTGTAGCAGGACGAGAAGGCCAATGAGGCACAACGCCAGCAGCCAGCCCCACGCGAGTTTCTTCGACACACGCCCGCTCGCCACAGGCCGGCTGGCGGTGCGCGCGACCTTCCGGTCGAGATCGGCATCGACGATGTCGTTATAGACGCATCCTGCGCCCCTCATCGCGATACTGCCGAGCAGCAGCCAGCCGAGCAGCGCCCATTGCCAGCCCGCTCCCGTCAGCCAGACGCCCCAGACGCAGGGCCAGAACAGCAGCCACCAGCCGATCGGCCGGTCGAAACGCGCCAGCTGCGCAAGGTCCCGCGGGAGTTGCGGCAGGCGCGCGACAAGGCCGCGATGCTCGCTGTCAGGGACGATATCGGACGCTGCGCTTTCGCTCATGGCTTGCTCCCTACAAGCGCACGTGCCACCTGCAAAGCCATGCCTGCAACACCCGCCTGGCCGCCCAAGAGCGCGCCCCGTCTTTTCGTCGAAACCCAGCTCGCCGCGGATACCGAGGTGAAGGTCGAGGGCAACCAGGCGCACTATCTCGGCAAGGTGATGCGCGTGTCGCCCGGCGATGCCGTGATCCTGTGCGACGATATCACCGGCGAATGGGCCGCCGAGGTCGTCGATGCGGGCAAGCGTCATGTCACGCTGGTCCCCAAGCTGCACCTTCGCCCGCGCGAGGAAGTGCCCGATTTCTGGCTTTGTGCGGCACTGCTCAAGAAGGACCGCTTCGACATGGTCCTCGAAAAGGCGACCGAGCTGGGCGTTGCGCGCATTGCGCCGGTCGTCACCCGCCGCTGTGTGGCCGACAAGCTCAATGCCGAACGCGCCGACACGATCGTGACCGAGGCCGCCGAGCAATGCGCGCGCACCGCGCTTCCCGAGATCGCGCCGGTGGTAAAGCTCGAGGCGCTGCTGCGCGACTGGCCCGAGGACCGCATCCTGTTCTTCGCCGACGAGGAAGGCGGCGAAAGCGCAGCCGATGCCTTCTGCTATGCCGAGGGTCCCGCCGCCCTGCTGACCGGCCCCGAAGGCGGCTTCGACGATGCAGAGCGCGAGATGATCCGCGCCCATCCCAATGCCAGCCCGATCAGCCTCGGCCCGCGTATCCTGCGCGGCGAAACGGCTGCCATCGCGGGAATATCCGTATGGATGGCCGAGGCAGGCGACTGGCTCGACGCCGAATAATTTCTTTGCGAACGCGGGTTCGGTTGCCTATCGCCACCGACCATGAGCACGAGAGAGGCCTCGGGGGCAGCAGACCCCATCATCGAAAGCCGCGACCAGCTGGTTGCGCCGATGCAGAAGGGCGAGAAGCCCAAGGATGCCTGGCGCATCGGGACCGAGCACGAAAAGCTCGTCTATTGCTGCAAGGAACACCGCGCGCTGTCCTATGACGAGCCCGGCGGTATTCGCGATATCCTGCTGAGTTTGCGCGAGTTCGGCTGGGAGCCGATCGAGGAGAACGGGAAGGTCATCGCGATGAAGGGCGATGACGGCACCGTCAGCCTCGAACCTGCCGGACAGCTCGAACTTTCGGGCGCCCCGCTCGAGAACCTGCACCAGACATGCAACGAGACCGGGCGCCACCTCGCGCAGGTCAAGGAGATCGGCGAGCGCTACAATGTCGGCTTCCTCGGCCTCGGCATGTGGCCCGACAAGACCCGCGAAGAGCTGCCTATCATGCCCAAGGGCCGCTACGAGATCATGATGCGGCACATGCCGCGCGTGGGCAATCTCGGCCTCGACATGATGCTGCGCACCTGCACGATCCAGGTGAACCTCGACTATTCGAGCGAAGCCGACATGGCACAGAAGTTCCGCACCGGCCTCGCGCTCCAGCCGCTCGCCACCGCGCTGTTCGCGAATTCGCCTTTCACCGAGGGCAAGCCCAACGGCTACCTGTCCTATCGCAGCCATATCTGGAGCGATACCGACCCGCACCGCACCGGCATGCTGCCCTTCGTCTTCGAGGACGGCTTCGGCTACGAACGCTGGGTCGACTACATGCTCGACGTGCCGATGTATTTCGTCTTCCGTGACGGGAAGTACATCGATGCAGCTGGGCTGAGCTTCCGTGATTTCCTCGAGGGCAAGCTCGAAGTCCTGCCCGGCGAGAGGCCCACGACAAGCGACTGGTGGGACCACCTCTCGACCGCCTTCCCCGAAGTGCGCCTGAAAAGCTTCCTCGAAATGCGCGGCGCCGATGGCGGCCCGTGGAGCCGGATCTGCGCCCTGCCCGCATTCTGGGTCGGCCTGCTTTACGAACAGCACGCGCTTGATGCCGCGTGGGATCTCGTGAAGCACTGGACGATGGAAGAACGCGAGGCGCTGCGCAACGCAGTGCCCAAGCTGGCGCTCGACGCCCCCATCCCGGGCGGCGGCAAGCTGCATGACCTTGCCAAGGAAGTGCTCGCCATTGCGCGTTCAGGCCTTGCAGCGCGCGGTCGGCTCAACACCTCGGGCGACAACGAGACCGGCTTCCTCGAAACGCTCGACGAGATCGTCGCCAGCGGGAAAGTGCCCGCGCAGGTCCTGCTCGACCGCTATCACGGAGAATGGGGCGGCGACGTCAGCAGGGTCTACAAATACAGCTTCTGACTTGGGAGTAAGCGCATGATCCAGATCAACGGCACCATCAAGCTTGGCACGACGATCGATGCGGCAACACAGAAGGCGATCATCGAAATGGTGCGCGCCAGCCGCAACGAGGACGGATGCCTCGATTACACCTTCGCCCGTGACCTTGCCGATCCCGACACGCTGATCCTGTTCGAGCGCTGGCGCGACCGCAGCGCGCTCGAGGCGCACATGCAGTCTGCACACATGGCGGAATTCCAGGCGGTGATGGCGGCCAACCCGCCGGCCTCGCGCGATATCCGTATCTACGAGACCGACGACGGTGCGCCGCTCGGCTGATCCTTAGCGGTAGGCGGTGATCGTGCCGCTATCGTCGAGGATGTAGAGCGTGTTGTTCGCCACGACCGGCGGCAGGCTGATCGCCTCGTCGAGTTCCTGGACCATCGCAGCCGAGCCTTCGCCCGTGCTGATGCGGTAGACCTGGCCTTCCGAATTGACCGCCCACAGCTGGCCGCCCGCAAGGACGGGGCCCTGCCAGAAGATCGGGTTCTTCTTCTTTTCCTCGTTCCGGAAGCGCGGAAGCTGGGTCAGCCAGCGCACCTTACCGGTGTCGGCGGCAATCGCCATCAGCTTGGCTTCGTCGGTCAGGGCGAAGACCCAGTTTCCGGCAATGGCCGGGGTCGAGATGCCCGCGACGTTGAGTTCCCACAGGCGCTGGCCGCTCACGAGTTCGTAGGCTGCCATGCGGCCACCCTGGCCGAGTGCATAGACACGGCCGTTGTGGATGATCGGATCGGCGTCGATGTCCGAAAGCGCGCCGACCTGCGTCGAGATCGAGGTGCGTGCCAGCGCGTCGGCCCAGAGGCTGCGGCCGTTCTCGTAACGGTAGGAGACGAGCTCGCCCGAGGTATAACCTGCAACGACAGTGCCCTGCCCAGCGGCAGGTGCAGCAACGCCAAAGACGCCGGCCATCGTGGTCGAACCCGATTCCTGCCACTGCAGCGAACCGTTGCTGGCGTCGAGCGCGAACAGCTGGTTGTCCTGGCTCATCACGAAGACATTGCCGAAAGCGACCGTTGGCGAACCGCGCAGCGGACCGCCGGGTTTCACCTTCCACTGCTCGGCGCCGGTTTCGGCATCGAGAGCGTAGACATTGCCTGCACCGTCGGTGCCGAACAGGCGGCCGTTTTCGTAGCTTACGCCGCCGCCGAAGGCCGAGGCGCGCGTATCGTCGGTGAGATCGCCCTGGTAGCTCCACTGGCGTGCACCCGTCTGCGCGTCGAACGCGGTGACGCGACCGTCCGTACCCACAGCGTAAAGCCTGCCGCTGCCGATGACAGGAGCCGAGCCGAGGCGGCGGCGTTCACCGGCGCCTTCGACGCTGGCGGTGAATGCGCGGGCCGGAGCCTCTGCGAGCGCGAGGTGGCCGTAGCTCTTGCTGGCGGTACCGCCGGCCTGGCCCCAGGTGTCGTTGGTGGTCGCAGCCGGCAGCGTGACCGGCGTTCCGGCAAGCGCCGGATCGACTTCGGCACCCGTCGCGATGCGCGAGAGGATCGGCTGGCGATCGCCGAGCGTCGGCGTGTCCTTTTCGCCGTCGCCGCCGCCGAAAAGGCCGCCGCTGCAGGCGCCGAGCGCGAGGGCGAGCGTCGCCACGCAGGCGGTGCGAAGGAAAGGCTTGGTCGTCTGGCTCATCGGTTTTCCGTTTCGTATCATTCGCTTACGATTTCGGGACCGGCATTGCTGCCGTTCTGCGATTCGAGCAGTTCCTGAACATCGTCGATGGCATCGACACCGAGGATGCCTGCCATGTTGAGCATGCGCACGCGCGCGGATTCCGGGGTATCCTCGTGACGCGCGATTTCGCCGAACAGCGCACCGGCTTCATCGCGCTTGTTCTGCGCGAGATAGGCATGAGCGAGCAATTCGCCCGCGCTGGCAAAGAACGGCTCGCCGGGCACGGCAAGCGGCTGCATTGCGGCAACCACTTCGGCCGGCTCCATGGCGTCGTAGCGCAGCGCAGTACGGCGGATCAGCGCGAGGTTGCGCAGCGGCTCGGGAGCGCTTTCGTCGTCGGCAATTTCGCCGAGGAGTTCGGCGGCCTGTTCATCGTCGCCGTTCTCGGCGAGCTGGCCTGCGCGAAGCATCTTGGCGGAGATCACTGCGCTGCCCGCACCTTCGATCGCGGCGAGGCGCGTCATCGCGCTTTCCTCATTGCCGTTTTCGAGCTGTTCGAGAGCGAGCACGAGTTCTTCGCTGGAGCTTTCGAGCTGCGCTTCCTGCTGGTTGTTCCAGTAGATGTAGCCACCGAAAGCAGCGAGGCCGACGGCGAGCACGCCGAGCAGCGGCTTGCCCCAAGTGGTGAGGAACTGGTCCATGTCGCCCTGGCGGACGGCATCGTCGACTTCGCGAAGCAGGGCTTCCTGCTCTGCAGCTTCGGCCTTGGCCTTCTTCTCTTCGCGGGTGGGTTCGGTCTTGGGTGTGCGGGCCACTGTGGGGCGGGCTCCCGTCCTTGCTAGATTTCGGTTCGCGGGTCTTTAGGCAACGCGCAGTGCTAGGGCAATGGCTTCGAGCCCATTGGAAAGAGCCTGTCCCCGCCCGCGTGAATGGCGGATGAAAGCGGCTAGAGCTCGAACTGCATCGCGCTGCCGTACAAGCGGCGATAGGTCGCGAGCGACTTTTCACGGTCATATGCGGCCACCGCATGCGCGCGGTTGGCCTCGCCCGCGTCCCTTCGCGCCTGCGGATCGCGCGAGAGCGTCACCAGTTTCTCGGTCAACGCGGCCTCGTTACCATGCTGGAACAGCTGTTCGCGGGTCGGCTCTGCCACGGTGTGGGCGATCTCGCCATCGTCGGGCGCGACCACGGGTACGCCCGACGCCATCGCCTGCACGACGGGAACGGGGAACCCATCGGCGTGACCCGCCACGGCGAAGATGTCGAACAGGCCGAAGACCTTCTCCGGCGTTCCGACGCTGCCAAGCCAATGCACGCGGTCGTTCATTTCCATCCTGTCGACCAGCGGCTCGATCTCGCTGCGATCACCTTCGCCGAGGATGATCAGCTGCCAATCCTTGCCGAGCGCCGCAAATGCGCTCGCCAGCGTCGGCAGGTCGCCCGAAGCGGCGTGCGTGCCGAGCCAGCGTTCGCCCTCGCGCTTGATCATCCGGAAACCGTCGGTCTTGGGCTTCTTGGCGAAGGCCTTGGTGTCGACGCCCGGCGCGATGCGTTTCACCCTGCCGAGCGGCTGCTGCCAGTCGACCAGGGCGATCTCCTCGAGCTTCTCGGACGGCACCACGAGGCCCGATGACTTGCCGAGCGCGATGCGGCGGTACCAGGTGCGCTTCTTCGAAAGCCTCACCGCTTCCTTTTCACCCAGATCGCTCTCGTGGTGGACCAGCGGCGGCAGCTGCATCGCATCCTTGAACAGCGTATGCGCCATCGCGACGTCCAGAGCGTCCCAGCCATGCGTCAGCACGAGGTCGAAGGGCGTCATCGCGCGCGCCAGCTTCTGCATGCGTCCGGGCGACGGAAGCCCCTGTAGCGAAGGGAAATGCGAGGCCTGCTTGATGGTCAGCCCGCGCGGTGCGGCCTGCATGACAAGCTCGTCACCGGTCACGACCGTGTGGCGCAGCTTGCGCCCGTAGCTGGCGATACGCTCCATCGCCTCGCGATCGGGGCATACGTGGAGGACGTGCGGCGGAATGCCGTCGGAGTGCTTGCTCATTTGACGGAGGAAAGAAGCGCGTCGACGGCGCTGCGGACCTCTGGCTCGTCGAGCGTCGGTGCGTGGCCCGCCTTGGGCACGATCACCGTATCGGCATCGGGCGCGCGCTTCTGCATCAGCGAGAGAGTTTCCGCGCTGAGGATCTCGGACACTTCACCGCGCACCAGCACCAGCGGCTTGTCCGCCAGCGCGTCGAAACCGGGCCACAGGTCGGGCGGCACCGCATTTTCGTCCGCATCGTTGAACGGATCGGCGATCTTCATGTCGTAATCGAAAGCGATGCGGCCGTTGTTGCACAACGTCATCGAACGCTTCGCCATGGCGATCCAGTCGTTCGTCTCGAAGGTAGGATGCGAGGCGCCATGCACCTCTTCCAGCGATCGGGCCGCGTGCATCCAGGTCGGGAAGCTGCCGCCCTTGCCTAGATAGGTGCGGATCTTCTCGATCCCGCGCGGGTCGACCACCGGTCCGATATCGTTGATCAGCGCGCCGGCAATCTTCTCGGGCGCGAACTGCGCGATGAGCATAGTCATCAACCCGCCCATCGAGGTGCCGATCGAAACATAGCGGTCGATGCCCTCCTGCTCGAGCAGCGCCATGACGTCGGCTATATAGGTCGGCACTGCATAGGTCGCGCTATCGTCGGCATATGCGCTTTGGCCGCGTCCGCGCATGTCGGGCACGATCACGCGGTGACCGAGCGCGGCGATATGCGGCGCAAGGCCTTCGAAATCGCGGCTGTTGCGGGTGAGGCCGTGCAGACAGACGACGGGCACCTTGCCGCTGTCGTCACCCGCATAGTCGCGGAAATACAGCTCCAGCCCGTCGGGGCTCTGCCAGCTGCGTTCGCTGAATTCGCTATCCATGGAAGGCGAGTTAGCGCGCCCTGACGCAAATTTCGAGAGACGACTTGCATGGTAGCGCAATGAACCCCATCCCCGCACCCATGCCGAGCGCCCCCGAACAAGCAGAATACCGCCCCGAAACGCCTATCACCGAGCTTGCGGAATGGCTTGGCGACCCGGTCGAGGCGGCCGCATTTCCCAAGGCGGAATTGCGATTTCGCAATGATCGCTGGGCCGCAGCAGTAGGGCTCGACGACCTGTGCGACGAAGCATGGGTGCGCCACTTCGGACGTTTCGAACCGCTGCCCGACAACCTGCCCCAGCCCCTCGCGCTCAGGTATCACGGCCACCAGTTCCGCACTTACAATCCCGACCTTGGCGACGGTCGCGGTTTCCTGTTCGCCCAGATGCGCGATGGAGAGAATCGCCTGCTCGACCTCGGCACGAAAGGTTCGGGCCAGACACCGTGGAGCCGCGATGGCGACGGCAGGCTGACGCTCAAGGGCGGTGTGCGCGAAATCCTCGCGACCGAAATGCTCGAGGCGCTGGGCGTCTATACTTCGAAGACGTTCAGCATCGTCGAGACGGGCGAAGAGCTCACCCGCGGCGACGAGCCTTCCCCCACTCGGTCCTCGGTGATGACCCGGCTCAGCCACGGTCATATCCGCATCGGCACGTTCCAGCGCCTGCTTGCGCTCGAAGAGCAGGAGCAGATGGAAGCGCTCGTGGACTACTGCCTCGAACAATTCCCCGGGCCGCCTCCGCCCGAGGATGCACCTGGCCGCGACGAACCCGCCGTGCGGCTGATGCATCTCGTCGTCGAACGGCTCGCCGATCTCGCCGCCAGCTGGATGGTGGCAGGCTTCGTCCATGGCGTGCTCAACACCGACAACATGAACATCTCGGGCGAGAGCTTCGACTACGGCCCCTGGCGCTTCCTGCCCAAGTGGGAGCCCGGTTTCACCGCAGCCTATTTCGACCACGCGGGGCTCTATGCCTTCGGGCGGCAGCCGGAAGCTCTCCATTGGAATTGCGGCCAGTTCGCCATCGCCCTTCGCCTGCTCGCCGACGCACCGCCGCTGATTGCCGCGATGGAACGCTTCGGCCCGCTTTACATGGCGGCGGTGGGCAGGCGCTGGTGCTGGCGGCTCGGCGTTGAGAGTCGCGGTGTCGAGGACGACGGCAAGCTCGTCGGCGCATGCGAGGCGGCGATGGCCGACAGCGGCGAGCAGCCCGATGCCTTCTTCTACCGCAATCGCGCCGGACGCGGTTCCGAAGGCGATCTCGCCGATATCCTCGCCGGATATCGCAAGGTCGAGGACAGCCACCCCTACTGGGAGGAAAACGCGCCTGAGAGCATGCTGATCGACGAGGTGGAAGCGATCTGGTCTGCCATCGACGAACGCGACGACTGGCAGCCGCTGCAGGACAAGGTCGAGCGCCTCAGGAGGATGGGAGAAGCGCACGGCCCTGCGCCCGCGCCAAGTGGGCACAAGGCCTAATCCCCATTTGACGCGAGGGCGACAAGGTCACATAGCCGTTGCACAAAAGGCGACGGGTTAGGGAAGACGCTCTGTGTCCGATAAGATGGTTTCCACCGAGCCCGCGACAGGCAACGTGATCTGGCGCGGCAAGGCCGGCAACGTAGACGAAGTGATGAAACGCGCCGTCGGCGCACGCGGCGTCTGGGTCCGCGAAAGCGTGGGCCAGCGCATGGAAGCCATGCGACGTTTCGCCAACGAGGTCCTCAAGCACGCCGAGCCTTTCGCTGAACTCATCGCCCGCGAAACAGGCAAGCCCCTGTGGGAAGCGCGCACCGAAGTCGAAGCGGTAAAGAACAAGGTCGAGATCTCGATCTCGGCCTATGCCGAGCGTACCGGCCAGAAGAAGCTCGACAGCGCGCTGCAGGGATCGGCAGCCCTGCGCCACAAGCCGCACGGGGTCATGGCCGTGCTCGGGCCGTACAACTTCCCTGCCCATCTTCCCAACGGCCACATCGTCCCGGCGCTGATCGCGGGCAATGTCGTCGTCTTCAAGCCCTCGGAAAAGACCCCTGCAGTGGGCGAATTTCTTGTGAAGCTGTTCCATGAGGCCGGCGTGCCCGAGGACGTCGTCCAGGTGCTCCATGGCGGACCCGAAGCGGGCAAGGCGCTGGTCGCCCATCCCGACGTCAACGGCGTGCTGTTCACCGGTTCCGCGCGCGGCGGGATTGCGATCAACCGCAAGCTCGCGAGCGATCCTTCGAAGATCGTCGCGCTGGAGATGGGCGGCAACAATCCGATCGTCGTGCTCGATACGCCCAAGATCGAGGATGCTGCCGTCACGATCGTCCAGTCGGCCTTCACCACCGCGGGCCAGCGCTGCACCGCCGCCCGGCGCCTTGTCGTGATCGATAGCATGTATGACGAGATCGTCCCGGCCGTGAAAGCCTTGGCGGAGCGGCTGGTGGTCGACGAGCCCTTTGCCGAACCGCAGCCTTTCATGGGCACGGTGATCGACAACGAAACCGCCGAGCTGCTGATGAACAGCTACGATGCGCTGGCATCGCACGGCGGCGAGGAAATTCTCCCGATGACCCGCCCTGACGAGGACCTTCCCTTTCTCACTCCGGGCCTGATCGACACCACTGCAATCGCCGAACGCCCTGACGTCGAACTGTTCGGCCCACTCTTGCAGGTGATCAGGGTCAAGGACTTCGACGAGGCCATCGCCGAGGCAAACAACACGCGTTACGGTCTTTCGGCATCGCTGATCGGCGGCAAGCCCGATGATTTCGAACGCTTCTGGAACGAGACGCGCGCCGGTATCGTCAACTGGAACCGCCCGACCAACGGCGCTTCCTCAGCTGCGCCCTTCGGCGGCATCGGCCTGTCGGGCAATCACCGTCCCGCGGCCTATTACGCGGCAGATTACTGCGCCTATCCGGTAGCCAGCACCGAACTGGACCAGCCGCGCGCCAGCATCGGCGTGGGCCTCAAGGATTCGGTGAAGCCGACGCGCAAGAGCAAGGACGCCCACAAGTAAAAGGGCGCCGCCCGCTCCTCTTGTGGAGGATGCAGACGACGCCCAGCACGACCCGAAGGTCGCCTCCGGACTGCGGGTGGGCGCAGCCCGAAGCTCGTTCAATTATCCGCAGCGGGTGCTGGAGCGGTCGATCGAGCGACCGAGGAGCGCACCTGCGGCACCGCCGATGATGGCGCCCAGCGTACGGTCACCGCCGCGACCGGCGACTTCATGACCGATCAGCGCGCCGACACCTGCACCGACCAGCAGGCCGGTCGTGCCGTCGTCCTTCTCGCAATAGTAGCGGTTGTCGCGGCCACGCCAGATGCGGGTATCGCGATAGACCGGCTGACCCCAGTTGCGGTCATAGCGCATGTAGTAGGGGCGTTCGCGGTAGTAGCGACGGTCATCGTAATAGCGGCGGTCGTCATAGTGACGGCCGTGATAGTCGCGGTGCTTGTGGCGCTTGTGCTTGTGGTGCCCATTACCGTGCTCGTAGACGGTGTCGCCTACCGCAGCATTCGCGGCAGGTGCAGCATGGGCAGGAATGGGTGCAGCCGCCGCGGGGACGGCGAGCGTGAGGCCGGAGGCGGCCAATGCGAGCGATGCAGTCTTCAGAATGCGGTTCATGGGTCAGTGTCCTGTGGATCGTATGCGACTCGAAGAGTCCCGATGCCGTTAAGGTTTACGCCCACCAATCTGAACAGAATGCAACGCGAACGTCAGATTTGCGTTAATCGACGAGCCGAATATCTGGCAGCGACGAGATGAAGCTTGCGGCCCCGAATGGCAGGCCCTAGGCGCGCTTCATTCATGGGGACGACAGAAACCGAACACCCGAAGACGGGCCTGTGGGCAGCGCTCGGCGCCTATGTCATATGGGGTTTCCTGCCGCTCTACCTGATCCTCGTGCGCGAGGTTCCGGCGTTCGAATTTGTCGGCTGGCGGATCATCTGGACCTTGCCGCTGTGCCTGCTGATCGTCGCGTTTCGCAAGCAGCTGCCGCAGTTGCGTGCCGCGCTGACCAATCCGCGGACCATGGGCTGGCTGCTGCTGTCTTCGGCGCTCATCGCGGTGAATTGGGTCGTCTACGTCTGGTCGATCCAGAACAATTACGTCTACGCCGCGAGCCTCGGCTATTACATCAACCCGCTGCTGAACGTGCTGCTCGGCACGCTGCTCCTGAAAGAGCGGCTGTCACGCTTCCAGTGGGCAGCCGTGGCGATTGCCGCTTTCGGCGTTTCGCTGCTGCTCGGCGGCGCTCTCACCACCTTGTGGATCAGCCTGACGCTGGCGATGAGCTTCGGTGCCTACGGCGTCATCCGCAAGCAAGTCGATGTCGGCGCACTGCCCGGCCTGACGATCGAATCCATGATCCTGCTCATCCCCGCCGCGGGCGTTGCCTGGTACTTCGCGCAGAGCGCAGCGGGCTCTTCGTTCACCCAGTCGCTCGACCTGAGCCTTGCGATCATGCTGGGCGGCGCGTTGACCGCCGTCCCGCTGCTTCTCTTCGCCATCGCGGCCCGCCTGCTGCCTTACTCAACGCTCGGCTTCATCCAGTTCCTCGCGCCGAGCATCGTCTTCCTGCTCGGCCTGACCGTGTTCGGAGAGGAACTGAAACCCGTGCAGGCAGCATGCTTCGCCTGCATCTGGCTTGCTGCTTCCGTCTTTGTATGGGACCTTTGGTCGCGCTCTAGGAAGCCAGTCGCCAGCTGAGCGTTTCGCCTGCGTGGAACGGCACGATTTCGGCCGCTCCGCCATTCACTTCGGCCGGCACCTCGACTTGCGCTTTCTCGAGCGTCACATCCCCCTCGTTGACCGGAAGGCCATAGAAGGCGGGGCCGTTGAGGCTCGCGAACGCCTCGAAGCGGTCAAGCGCACCCTCTTCATCGAAGACCGTCACATAGCTTTCGAGCGCGAAGGGGGCGTTGAAGATGCCTGCACAGCCGCAGGCGCTTTCCTTGTCGTGCCGGTGGTGCGGCGCGCTGTCGGTGCCGAGGAAATATTTCGCCGAGCCGCCCGTCGCCGCCTTGCGCAGCGCGAGGCGATGCTCTTCTCGCTTCGCCACCGGCAGGCAGAACATGTGCGGCCTGATGCCGCCCACGAGGATGGCGTTTCGATTGATGTGGAGATGCTGCGGCGTGATTGTGGCCCCGATCCGCGGACCCGAGGCATCTACGAACTCGACTGCCTGCTTGGTGGTGATGTGCTCGAAGATCACCTTGAGCTCGGGCATGCGCTCGACCAGCGGGGAAAGGATGCGGTCGATGAACACGGCCTCGCGGTCGAAGATGTCGATCTCCGCATGGGTCACCTCACCATGGACGCATAGCGGCATGCCGATCTCGGCCATGCGCTCGAGCACGCGCTCGATATTGGCAATGTCGGTCACGCCGTGCGCGGAATTGGTCGTCGCGCCGGCGGGATAGAGCTTGGCAGCGGTCAGCACGCCGTCGGCGAAACCGGCGGCGAGGTCATCCGGATCGCTCTCGTCGGTCAGATAGGCGGTCATCAGCGGGGTGAACTCGACACCTTCGGGCACGGCTGCGTTGATCCGGTCGCGATAGGCGGCCGCGAGCGCGGTGGTCGTCACCGGCGGCGAAAGGTTCGGCATCACGATCGCGCGGGCGAACTGGCGTGCGGTATGCGGCACCACGGCGCGCATGGTTTCGCCATCGCGGAAGTGAAGGTGCCAGTCGTCGGGGCGGCGGATCGTGAGGCTCTCGGTCATGTCCCGCGCCCCTTAGCTCGCAAGCCCGTTCTGTTCCAGCCACAAGCGCGCGTCTTCCTCGCCCTGCGCCCAAGTCTTGAGCACGCGGTCGGCATGGGCGAAGTCGATCTTGTCGGCGGCAACCTCGCTGCTTGGCTGGACATAGGTCCGGCGATCATCCTGCGGGATTGCGGAATAGCGGCTCGACAGGAGGATCAGCGTGCGCCCTTCGTCCGGATCGGGCAGCGGGGCCTTATCGGTCATCCCGCCATCGAGCACGCGCTGGTCGTCCCAGTGCGGTACGTCGAAGACCGGTGGTATCGTCGCTGCCGCACAGATCAAGTCGACGAGCCTTCCGTCACGTGCTGCTTGCCGCGCATCCACTCTCAGCTGGCCCAGCCCAGCCTTCTTGGTCCACGCAAGATGCGGCGTAGAGCGGACCGCGTGGTCGAGCTTGTACAAAATGCCGTAAACGAGGGCGGATGAGCGCGGAGACAATCGCGAGGGCGGAAGCGAAAGCACGACCTGATAATCGGGCCCATCAGCGATCCGTTCGATCGCCTCGGCATCGAGTGTCGTCTCCACCACAGCGCGGTAGATTTCCTGGTGTGGCGTGTAATTGCTTCGCTTGAGATCGACATTCGCGTCGTTGATCGCGAATGCCTCGTGCATCAGCTCGAGCAGATCGGTCTCGCGCTTTCCGATCCAGGCGGCCGCGCTCAAGGCCCCGCCGGAGACACCCGAGACACGCTTCACATCCAGGTCGAGCGCAGGTCCGGCCTCGGCCAGAAAGCCTCCGTGCCAGAAGCAACGGATCCCGCCGCCCGAGAAGACGATCTGGTCGAATTTGACGTTCACCGCATTGCCTATGCCGCCCGGTGGCCTATCTGTCACGCATGACAGCCACACGCCTGATGAACCGCGCCGTGATCCGCCTGAGCCCGCAGGAAGACGGCGATAACGTCATCGATTTCCTGCAAGGCCTGCTCACCAACGACCTCAGACAGCCGCTACCCGTCTATGCCGCGTTGCTGACGCCGCAGGGCAAGACCATGTTCGACATGTTCGTGTGGCCTTCGGGCGATGGCGGAGTTCTGCTCGATTGCGAAGCGGAGAGCGCTGCCGACCTTGCGAAGCGCCTGTCGCTCTACCGCCTACGCCGCAAGATCGACATCGCGATCGACGACAGCGTGGCGGTGCACTGGGAAAGGCATGCAGGCGATGGCGGCGCGCCCGATCCGCGCCTCACCGCACTGGGCCAGCGCTGGCTCGCGCCGGTATCGGACAATGACAAGGCAGCCGATGACGCATACCTCGCCCACCGTCTCGCAATGGGCGTGCCCGAAGGCAGGGCGGAAATGGGCGACATCCTTTGGCTGGAGACCAACGCCGTCGAGCTCCACGGCGTGGCCTTCGACAAGGGGTGCTACATCGGCCAAGAGAACACCGCGCGCATGAACTGGCGCAGCAAGATCAATCGCCGGCTGGTGGTCGTTCCGCTCGAGGGGTCCGATGAAAAGCGGCGCAAGGCTGCCTACGAGGACCTTGGCCTCGCCGTGGATCATCTGCGGGTAAGCGATATCGACGCGAGCGCAGCGCCGGACTGGATGAAACCGGGCCTCAGCCCTTCTGAGTGACCGCCTCGAGCGAGCGCACCAGCATCCGTTCCGCACGGTCGCGCGCGGCGGTTTCGGGCAGGCCCAGCGAACGGGAGAGCGCACTGCCGATCAGCGCATCGCCCATGGCCATCAGGACCAGCGCCAGCGTTTCTTCGTGGACCTGTTTCGCCTCGCCCGAATGCGATGCTTCGGCAGGCGCGATCTCGTCGACCAGCTCGTGAATGGTCTCGACAATCGGCGTCAGAGCGTCCTCGTTGCCGGTCAGGATCATCCAGCTGGCGAGAGCGCCCGCGCCTTCCTTGTCGAAGGCATCGAATGCAAGGTCGACCACCTCGCGCGGTGAGCCGAGACCCGCCCTGCTGGCGTGGACGGCATCGGCGATGGTCGCACAGACCGCCTCTGCCAGATGCCCGGCAAGCGCCTTTTGCAGGCCTGCGGCCGAACCGAAGTGATGGAGCAGATTGGCGTGCGTACGCCCGATTCGACCGGCCACTGCTTTCAGCGTAACCGATTGCGGGCCGGTCTCGATCAGGAGCGAACGCGCCGCCTCGAGCGCTGCGAAGCGCGATTCCTCGGGCGAAAGGCGTTTACGGGTTGCCATGATTGCAGGGCGATAAACCATCCGGAGGCTCCGGGGAAGGCGTCCGCGAAACTTATTGACATCAATGTCAGTATCCACTACTTACACTGATGTAAGTTAATTCCGGAGCAGTCCATGAACGCCCCTGTGAAAATCGATACCGACGCCAAGAAGCAGGCTCCCACCCCTACCGACCTCACGATCACCGTGCGCGACGAGCGTTTCAATCGCGGCACCACGCCGCGTCGCTGGTGGGCAGGCGAGCCTTTCGGCACTGCCTGGCACAATGCGCTCTCGGCCACCTTCCCGCGCGGCGAGGCCTTCTTCATCGAGGCCGTGAAGGCACATCGCGATGGCGCCGATCCGCAGCTGGCCGAAGAAATCCGCGCTTTCGTGAAGCAGGAAATCAACCACACGCGCGAGCATATCGCCTTCAACCGTCTCGCCGAAGATCACGGCTACGACATCAAGGCGATCGACAAGCGCGTGGGCGAGATGCTGGCCATGACCAAGGGCCGCCCCGAGATCCTCAACCTCGCCGCCACCATGGCGCTCGAGCACTACACCGCGATGATGGCTGCCGAATTCCTCGGCAATCCCAAGCACTTCAAGGACGCCGATCCCGAGGTTCGCGCGATGTGGGAATGGCACTCGATCGAGGAAATCGAGCACAAGGGCGTCGCCTTCGACACCTGGAACCACGCCACGAAGGACTGGACCAGGTGGCGGCGCTGGAAGGTTCGCAACCTGATGATGCTGATCGTCACCGCGCGTTTCTTCAAGAACCGGTGGGGCGACACGCTGGAACTGCTTGCGCAGGACGGAATCACCGGCTGGAAGGCCAAGTGGGGCCTGTTCAAGTATCTCACCGTAAGCCCGGGCGTGGTGCGCCGCATCCTCCCGGCATGGCTCGCCTACTTCAAGCCCGGTTTCCATCCGTGGGATCACGACGACCGCGCGCTGATCGGCAAGTACGAAGGTGAATTCGAAGCCGCGCTGATGCCGGCCGAATAACCCCCAGCCGCTACGAGCAAGAAGGGCCCCGCGAGCGATCGCGGGGCCCTTTCGTTTGGTTAGGCCGCCTGGAGCGGAGCCTCTGCCTGCTGGTCGTCCAGATCGAGGCTGTAGAGCACGCAATCCGCCTTCTCGCCCCGGCCGCAGCTGTGCCGCGCCGCGACCTTGCCTGTCGGTCTGAAGCCGAGCTTACGCAGCACGCGGCCCGAGGCCGGATTGTCGAGGAAGTGGCCAGCGGTCAGGCGCTCGTGGCCGAGCAGCCGTGCAACTTCCAGCACGCCATTGGCGGCTTCGGTCGCATAGCCCTGCCCCCATAACCTGCGGGCGATCCAGTAACCGAGTTCGACCTCGCCATCGGTCGCATCGATGCCGATGCAGCCGACCAGCTCCGATCCCTCGTCACCCGGGCGGGTAATGAGGAATACCGGAAAGCGCGGATCCTGCTTTCGCATGACGAATTCGCGGGCATGTTCAGGGAGATAGGGCCAGGGCGCCGAGGCGAGATTGCGAACGACGCCTTCGTCGGCGATCTTGCCGAACAGCGCATCTGCATCTTCAGGCCAGGCCGGCCGCAACAGCAGCCGATTCGTAACATGGAACATCGGTATTCTCCCCGTGAGGTCCACGCTCCGGGCTCCTAGGCCGGACGCGTGACAATTGCGTGGCGACGAAATCGAATTTTCGCCCAAGCGGTTTTGAAGAGGGAGAAACGACAAGAGGTAGACGGGTCGGCCCCATCTCCCTCTTCGTCTGCCGGATCGTTAGCCCGGCTGGGACCGTTCCGTCTGGACGGTCCCGTTATCGGAGCGTCCTTTTATTCGGCGGCTTCCGCCATCGCGTCGACCGAAACGTATTTGCGGCCGAGCTTGCCCGAGTGGAATCGGACGACGCCGTCGGTAAGCGCGAACAGCGTGTGGTCCTTGCCCATGCCGACGTTGACGGCCGGGTAGAACTTCGTGCCGCGCTGGCGCACGATAATGTTGCCGGCGACGACGTTTTCGCTGCCGAACTTCTTCACACCAAGACGACGACCAGCTGAGTCGCGACCGTTACGCGATGAACCGCCTGCTTTTTTATGTGCCATGGTCCGGTTTCCTTACTTCTTGGATTCGGTCTTCTTGGCTGCAGCCTTCTTGGGCGCAGCCTTCTTAGCGGGTGCCTTCTTGGCAGGAGCCGCCTTGGTAGCTGCAGCCTTCTTCGGTGCAGCCTTCTTGGCCTTCGGCGCTGCCTTCTCTTCGGAAGTGTCCTTCTTCGGAGCGTCAGCCTTCTTGGCAGCTTCCTTCTTGGGAGCAGCCTTCTTGGCGCCGCCGGTGCCGACGTCGGTGATGCGCAGGAGCGTCATCATCTGACGGTGGCCGTTCTTGCGGCGGTAGTTGTGACGACGACGCTTCTTGAAGACGACGACCTTTTCGCTCTTCGCCTGTGCGATGATTTCGGCCGAAACCGTCACCTTGCCGGCGTCTTCCAGCTTGTCGCCTTCACCGGCGAGCAGGACGTCGCCCAGCGTGATGGTGTCACCGGCTTCGCCAGCCAGCTTCTCAACCGCGATCTTGTCTCCGGCGGCAACCCGGTATTGCTTGCCGCCCGTGCGCACTACTGCGAACATGGTACGTATCTCTCGTTCAAATTGCTGTGCCGCATTCTTGCGAATCTACGGCGCACCCGTCGACCCGCTGATGAGCGGGCCCGGAAAGAAGCGTGCCGTTAGGCGAAAGGCGGGACCAAGTCAACGCTGGATGGAGCGCTTTTTTGCCTTTCGCGCTGGTACAGCCTGCTGCCCATGCTATGTGGCCGCAATGCACGCAAATGCAAGACCAGCCCTTGCCGCCGTCCTTTCCTTGTCGCTCGCGGCCTGCGCCGGGTCCAGCGCGGACTATCCCTCGCTCGCGATCCGCGACAGCGAACGCAGCGAAGGAACATTCGGCAGTCCGGAGCCCAAGCGGCTCGATATTCCGCCGGTAGAGGTGGATCTGACGGGCGGGCTCGATGCGCGCCTTGCCAGCCTCGTGGCCGATGCTCGCAATGCCCACGAGGCATTCGAGGAAACGCGCCCACGGGCAGAAGAGCTCGTCGCCGCCGCCTCGGGCACCAGCCTGGGAAGCGACCGCTGGGCTGCCGCGCAGGTCGCTCTCGCCGAACTCGATTCCGCGCGCAGCCGCGCCGCCGTTCCGCTCGGCGATCTCGATGCGATCTATACTGCGGCTCGCGTAGGTGCTGACGACATCACCGCAATCGAATCGGCACGAAACGAAGTAATCGCCCTCGTCCGCATCGAGGACGCGGTCCTGGCTGACCTGCGGGGGCGCGTTGAATGAGCCTTTCCTGTGCGACCTGCCCCGTGCGCGATCGTGCGGCCTGTGCGATTCTCGACGAAGCCGAACGCGACGAGCTGGCCAAGGCCGGTCGCACGCGCGTCCTGAAGAAAGGCGAGACGCTGTTCAGTGCCGGAATGTCGGAAGCGGCCTGCGCTACCCTCAAGAGCGGCGCGCTCAAGATCACCTCTACCGATATCGACGGGCGCGAACGCATCCTGTCGCTCGTTCACCCCGCCGGCTTCGTCGGCGAGATGTTCGGTCCCTACATGCGCCACGACGTTGTCGCGCTGGGCGAAAGCGAATTGTGCGTATTCTCGGGCCCTGCCTTTGCCGAGGCGACCGAGCGTTATCCCCGGCTCGCACAGGCGCTTTTGCGGCGCACGCAGGAAGATCTCTATGCCAGCCGCGAACTGCTCGCGCTGACAGGCAACGCTTCGGCCGAACAGCGCGTTGCGGGTGCTCTCCTGTCGATGGCCCGCGCGGCGAGCGATTCGCCCTGCCATCCGGCCAGGGAGTTCGACCTCCCGCTTTCGCGCGGCGAACTGGCTGACATGCTGGGACTGACGATCGAGACGGTGAGCCGGATGTTCACGCGCTTCGAACGCGAGGGCGCGATCAAGCGCATGGGAAAGCGCGGGATCGAACTGGTCGACCCCGCGCTCCTGCCCCTCTCCTGAGGCAACTTGTCAGCGGCCTGGTTTAGCGGACCAGGGCTGCGATGGTGATCGTCGCGATACCCCAGCAGAAGATGATGGCCGGGAGGATCAGCATCTGCACCGCTGCGTCCTTGGCCGGAAGGCGGCCCGTCAGCGTCGAGATGCCGTCGCGGCGAAGTTGGGCAAAGCTCATCTGCTTCGATGCCGACTGCGGAGCGAGCCTGGTCCAGATCGCAGGGATACCGAAGCCTGCGACGATGAAGACCGTGAAGATGGCCATCGGGATGATCAGACCGGGCGAAGACATGCCGGTGGCCATGATCGCGAGAAAACCGAGGTACAGCGCAACAGTCGCGGCGTAGAGGCCCTTGGGCAGCTCGAACGTGCGGTCGACCTCGTGGCGCTTCCTGGGCGCTTCGACGATGGCGGCCTGTTCGGCAATCAGTTCGCGAGTAAGCAGCTTGGACATGACGATCTCCTTTGATGGAGACTGTTTGCCCCTTTCACGCGGGCCGTTCCTTGATCGAGATCAATCAGGCGGAATCAATTCCAGCGGGCGAGGTCTTCGTGGTCCTGATCGCGCGGTTCGATCCAGTGCCAGCCGTCATCGCGCCTTTCGCGCTTCCACAGCCATGCCGCCGACTTGAGATGGTCCATCAGGAAGTCCGCCGCCTCGAAAGCATTTCGCCGGTGGCGGGCAGCGGTGGCCACCAGCACGATCGCCTCGCCCGGTTTCATCACGCCGATGCGATGCCAGGCAAGGACACCTGCAAGGTCGAAGCGCTCACGCGCCTGTTCCGCCAGGTCCTGCATGCCCGGCAATGTCAGCGGCTCGTAATGCGACAACTCGAGCGCCTTCACTCCGCCTTCGGGGCGAACCTTGCCAAGGAATGAGACCACACCCCCTGCGCCATCATGCGCCGCATTGAACGCGGCGAGCGCTTCGCCGACCGACATGCCCTTCTCCAGCAGCCGGACGTCGAGCGGGCTCGCGATCGATAGCCTAGCCACCGCTCACCGGTGGGAGCAGCGCGACCTCGTCGCCATCCTCGGCATGGAGCGTGCGCTTGTCGGCCAGCACCTTGCCCTTGCAGGCCACGTTGACCCGCTCTTCGCCAAGCTGCTCGGCAATCTCGGGACCGACCGCTTCGAGCAGCCCTTTCCAGTCGAGCGGAGCAGCGACTTCTCGTTCCTGCTCGCCAGCGAGATCGCGCAAGGGGCCGAGGAAGAGGATCGTCACGCTCACGTCGCGGCCCGGAAATACTGGCCGGTCACGCCCGGTGCCTGAGCAAGGTAATCCGCCGTCGCATCGAGCGATGGCCCGCTGCCGGCAACGAGATTGACGCGCCGCGGCGCGTGTTTGCGGGCCAGCATCGCCGCGGCCGCCTTGCGCCATTCCTCATGCGTGTGATCGGCCGCCTCCAGCGTGACGAGAACGTCCTGCCCTTCGCCCAGGGCCCGTTCGATCGGGTCGAGCCAGTTCTGGTGGAACAGCCCGGCCGCAGCCAGCGGCTCCGGCGGAAGGCCGTCGACCTCGATCCGCTTCATTCGCGGCGCTCGCGGTGGAGCGTGATGCCGATCTTCTCGCCCGCCTCGGCAATCGCCAGTTTCACGATCTTCACGGTCACCGCCTCGACCCGCTTGTCCTGCAGGAACAGCGTTTCGCAAACATGGTCTGCCACCGCCTCGATCAGCTTGAAGTGCACGCCCTCGGGCAACGCCTCGGAGGCAGCGAACTTCAGGTCCATGTAATTCTTCGAATCGTCCAGCGGCGTGTCGGCATCGTAGTGCCGCAGCGGCTTCATCCGTACCTTGATGGTAAAGCGCAGGGGCTGCGGCTTGCCGGTCTCCTCGGAATAGATTCCGGTGAGCACGTCATGTTCGAAATCGGCGACTTCGAGGATCAGCGAATCGGTCATGCGGCTGCCTCTAGCGCGGATTGGACCAGCGCGCGAAGATTGCAGTCGGCAGCATCCTGCCGCCCTCTTCCTGCACGGCGAGATCGCCATGTTCGATTTTGCCCGGCAGTCCGGCAAAAACCTCTTCGAGCAATCCGCCCAGCGCGAGGCTGCTCATGCGGACGGCATAGACGGTTAGGAACAGGAAGCTGCTGTCCTCGTCGAGGAGCTGGCGGCAATCGGAGACGAGATCGGGCAGGCCCTGTTCCAGCCGCCATACCTCGCCATCGGGACCGCGCCCGAACTTGGGCGGATCAAGGATGATGCCGTCATAGCGACGCCCGCGGCGAACCTCGCGCGCGGTATATTTCATCGCGTCCTCGACCAGCCAGCGCACCGGGCGATCGCCGAGCCCCGCAAGCGCAGCGTTTTCCCGTGCCTGCGCAACCGATTTCTTGCTCGCATCGACATGAGTGACGCGGCCATAGCGGCTGAGCGCCTGCGTCCCGACGCCGGTGTAGCCGAACAGGTTCATCGTTTCCGCATCGGTGCGCCCGTCGAGCTGTTCGCCCATCCATGTCCAGACCGGCGCCATATCGGGGAAGAAGCCCAGATGGCGGAAGGGAGTGCATTGCGCGGTGAAGCGCACTTCATCGCCCCAGCCCAGCTCCCAGCCGTCCTGCGGGACGTCCTTCGAATACTGCCAGCGACCGCCGCCATCCTCATCGCTGCCGGGCACGAACTCGCCATGGGCATCCCAGTGGTCGAGCTTGGGCGACCACATGGCCTGCGGTTCGGGGCGAATGAAGCGGTAGTCGCCATAGGCCTCGAATTTGCGGCCATGGCCGCTGTCGAGCAGGCGATAGCCGTCCCAGCCTTCGCCAACCATCAGTACCGGATCGCGTTGCAGCTCGGCCATCAGGAAGCGCGCTCCAAGATGTGATCGCGCACGGCTTCGTATGTACCGGGCAGCTCGATGAAGCTTTCCTCGCGTGCGAAGAGATCGCCGACGCGCGAGGGGAGCGGGGGGCGCAGGCCCGTGGCGCGTTCGACCGCGTCGGGGAATTTCGCCGGATGCGCCGTGGCAAGCGTCACCACCGGCACATCGCTATCGATGTCCGCCTCGCGCGCCGCGTGAAGGCCGATCGCTGTGTGCGGGTCGAGCATCTCGCCGCATTGCTCGTAAGCCCAGCGCATGGCTTGCGAGGTGTCGCCCTCGTCCGCACGCGCACTGGTGAAGAGAGCCGCCGCACCTTCGCGCTGCGCATTGGTGAGGCGCATCGCCTTCTCCGCTTCGAAACCGCGCATCTGTTCCGCCATCGCGGCACCATTGCGTCCTCCGACGTCGAACAGGAGCCGCTCGAAGTTCGAGCTGACCTGGATGTCCATGCTCGGCGCGGCGGTCGGCGTCACGGTGCCGGCCGAATAGTCGCCCTGTCCCAGCGCGCGGTGGAGGATGTCGTTGACGTTGGTCGCGACGATCAGCCGTTTAATGGGAAGGCCCATGCGCGCGGCGACGTGCCCCGCAAAGACATCCCCGAAGTTGCCGGTCGGGACGCTGAAGGCGAGCTTGCGCTCGGGGCCGCCCAGCTGGAGCGAGGCGGCGAAGTAGTAGACCACCTGCGCCATCAGCCGCGCCCAGTTGATCGAGTTCACCGCGCCGATGCGGTGCTTCGCGGTAACGTCCCGGTCGGCGAAGATCCGCTTCACCATCGCCTGCGCATCGTCGAAGCTGCCGTCGATGGCGATATTGTGGACGTTGGGCGCGCGCACCGTGGTCATCTGCCGGCGCTGGACGTCGCTCACGCGGCCCTTGGGGTGGAGCATGAAGATCTCGACATTGTCGAGACCCGCCACGGCATCGATCGCTGCACTGCCCGTATCGCCGCTGGTCGCGCCGACAATTGTCAGGCTGCCTTCCTCGCGGCCGAGGAACTCCTCGAACAGCAGGCCGAGCATCTGCAGCGCCACGTCCTTGAAGGCGAGCGTGGGGCCGTGGAACAGCTCGAGCACCCAATGCTGCTCGTCGAGCTGGACCAGCGGCGTCACCGCCTTGTGCGCGAAGCGGCCATAGGCCTTGGCGGTCAGCTCGCGCAGGCGCTCGGGAGTGAGGCTGTCCCCGACGAAGGGCTCCATTACGCGCGCTGCGAGCTCGGCATAGGGCAGGCCGCGCATCGCGGCGATCTCGTCCAGCGAGAACTGCGGCCACTCCTCTGGCACGTAGAGACCGCCATCGCTGGCAAGCCCGGCCAGCGTGACTTCGGCAAAATCGAGGCTCGGCGCCTCTCCGCGGGTGGAAACGTATCTCATTGCGCCAAGGCGGTTAGCGGCGTGCGCAGGTGCGGGCAAGCAAGCGGGTGTTTAGTCGTCCCTAGCCTTGGTGGCAGATCGGCGGCGCAGCGCGAGGATATAAATCGCCAGCGCGGTCAGCGCGAAGAAGAACCACTGGCCCGCATAAGCGAGGTGATTGTTGGGCAGGTCGCGCGGGTCGGGGCTTGCGAGCAGTTCCAAACCTGCCACGGGTTCGGCCGCCACGATGCGCCCGCCAGGCGCGATGGTGCCGCGTACTTCGCCGCCAGCCCATTCGGCGGCCTCGGGGCGCACCGACCAGCCGATGTCGACATCGACAGGCGAATCCAGCCCTGAGAGCGTACATGAGGCGCGTTGCGCCCATCCCTTCGCGCCCGACGCGCTGGTGCCGGCGCGGGGCGAAACTGCCAGCACCTCGAGGCAGTCGATCGTTGTCCGGCGGTAGAGAACCGCGTCCACACCGCCCGGCGCGCGCGGGTATTCGACTTCCGAGGACATTCGCAGGTTCTGCTCCGCCTGCGCAATCAGCGCCTCTTTCTGGTCCATCCGCGAAAGTTGCCAGAAGCCGAGCGCGATCATCACGGCAATCGCGCCGCCCACGATGATGGTGGGGATGATGGGAATGCGTGCGGTCATCGAAAGCGCCTCTGCGTCAGATAGCGAAAAGGGCAGCCTGGACGATGCCGGGCTGCCCTTTTTGTGGTCCGGCGGGAAAGCCGGAAGGTATCAGTGGAACTCAGCGCCCCAGCCGCCCCAGACGTAGACGACGGCGAAGAGGAACAGCCACACCACGTCGACGAAGTGCCAGTACCATGCGGCAGCTTCGAAACCGAAGTGCTGGCGCGGGGTGAAGTGGCCCTTGTAGGCGCGCACGAGGCAGACGATCAGGAAGATCGTGCCGACGAGCACGTGGAAGCCGTGGAAACCGGTCGCCATGTAGAAGGCCGAGCTATAGGTGTTGCCGCCGAACTCGAACGGAGCCACGCCGTATTCGTAGGCCTGGATCGCGGTGAACACCGCGCCGAGGATCACGGTCAGCCAGAGGCCCTTCTTCAGGCCGTCACGGTCACCGTTGATCAGGGCGTGGTGTGCCCAGGTAACCGTGGTGCCCGAACACAGCAGGATCAGCGTGTTGAGCAGCGGAAGGCTGAACGGGTTGATGACGTATTCGATGGCCGCAGGCGGAAACTGGCCGCCGACGACTTCGGAAATTTCCGAGGGGAACAGGGCGAAATCGAACCAGCTCCAGAACCAGCCGACGAAGAACATCACTTCCGAAGCGATGAACAGGATCATGCCGTAACGCATGTGCAGCTGGACGATCGGCGTGTGGTCGCCGCGCTCGGCTTCCTTCACGATGTTCGAGAACCAGGCGAAGAAGGTAGCGATGAGGCCGGCGATGCCGAGGCCGAGCACGAGGTGCGCGCTGGCCATTTCGTGCATGAACAGCACCATGCCGCTGGTGAATGTCAGGGCCGAAATCGAGCCGATCAGCGGCCAGATATCGGGTTCGAGGATGTGATATTCGTGATTGACGTTACCAGCCATTGTACCTGTGTCCTGGGTTTCGCGTTCGGGCTGCCCTTAATGCGCATGGCCGCGCGGGTCTAGGGGGCGCGAGGCGTTATTTCTTCGCTTCGTGGAAAGTGTAGGAGAGCGTGATCTGTTCGACACCTTCCATATTGGCATCGTCGAGCGCCTTGGGATCGACGAAATAGAGCACCGGCATGCGCACTTCCTGACCCGGCTGGAGCGTCTGCTCGGTGAAGCAGAAGCACTGGATCTTGTTGAAATAGGCGCCTGCCTGTTCGGGCTCGACGTTGAAGGTCGCCGTGCCGGTTACCGGGCGATCGGAATTGTTGCGCGCAACGTAAATGGCCATGTCACGCTGGCCGATGGTCACGGTGTCGGTCCGCTGTTCGGGCCTGAAATCCCAGCCGAGGCCGGGAGCCACGGTGCCATCGAAGCGAATCGAGATCTGCTGGCCGCCGGCGGCTGCGCCCATACGGGCGGCGAGATCGGCCTCTCCCTCGGTGGCGCGCTGCGTCGTGCCGCCGAAGCCTGTCACCCGGCAGAAGAGCTCGTAAAGCGGGACCGCTGCATATCCGAGGCCCAGCATCGCCACAGCACCGGCGAAGGCCATCAGGCCTGTCCTGATGTTGCGGTTTTCCAGCGACTTCGCAGCAGCGGTCGTCATTACATCCTCACGATGGTGATCATGTAGAAGAGAACGGCGAGGAAAAGCAGCACGCCGCCGAGCACGAGATTGCGGCTCTTCTGGCGGCGGCGGTATTCCTTTTCTTCTTCGGGGGTCATGCGAGCAATCCTTGATAATACAGCACCCGGTCGGCCACGAGCGCGGCGAACAGTGCGAACAGGTAGGCAATCGAGAAGAGGAACAATCGTTTCTCCGGCTGCATCTTGTCGCCGGGGGCAGGATCACGCGTCGCAACCGGAATTGCCAGTGCGATGAACGCAATGGTCAGTGCAAGCGCTGCTATCCCGTATAGCCACGCGGTTCCACCGATCGCCCAGGGCGCAAGGACGGTGGGCAGCATGAGCAAGGAGTAGACCAGCACCTGACGGCGGGTGGACTTGTGCCCCTTCACCACCGGCATCATCGGGATACCGGCCTTGGCGTAATCGGTCTCCACGAACAGCGCGAGCGCCCAGAAGTGCGGCGGCGTCCACATGAAGATGATGAGGAACAGGAGGACCGGCATCAGCGTGATGTCGCCGGTCACCGCGACCCAGCCGATCAGAGGCGGGAATGCGCCCGCACCGCCGCCGATGACAATGTTCTGCGGCGTGCGCGGCTTGAGCCAGATCGTGTAGATTACCGCGTAGTAGAAGATCGAGAAGGCGAGGATCGCGGCCGAAAGCCAGTTGATCGCAAGGCCCATGATCATCACCGATGCGCCCGCCATCAGCAGCCCGAAATCGCGGGCGTCGGTCCGCGACATGCGGCCTGCGGGAAGCGGGCGTGCCGCCGTGCGCTTCATCACCGCATCGATATCGCTTTCCCACCACTGGTTGAGCGCGGCTGCGCCGCCTGCGCCCACGGCAATGCACAGGATCGCGGTGAAGCCGAGGACGGGATGGATGTTGCCCGGAGCCGCAAGCAGCCCGCACAGCCCCGTGAAGATCACGAGACGCATCACACCCGGCTTGGTGAGTGCGAAGAAGTCGCGCCAGTCCGCAGGGAGCTGGGTGGTCTTGGGGGCAGCTTCGGTCATGGGATTCGCTCGCCGGCCATATAGGGGCTTAGACCCGCTGAATCCAGTCAATCAGCAACGCATTTACCTCTTCCGGACGTTCCTGCTGGGTCCAGTGGCCGACGCCCTCGAGAATGTGGCCTTCGACGCGCGGCGCGAACATCTTCATCATGGCAATCGGATCCGGAACCGCGCCGAACAGGAAAGTCGCCGGATCGCGCGTTCCACCGATGAAAAGTGCAGGCTGCTCGATGCGCTTGCCGTTCCAGCCCTGCAGCCATTCATAGTCCGCCTCGTGGTTGCGATACCGGTTGAGCGGGCCGCGGAAACCGGACTGCTTGAACTCGCCCTCGTAGAAATCGAGATCCTCCTCGGTCAGCCAGGGGGTGGGCTGCGGGTCGGGCAGGCCTTCGAGGAAGGTCGCGCCATAGGGTTTGTCCCAATAGGCGCCCGGAGTGACGTCGCCGCTGATCGAATACATCATGCGGTGAACCCAGTCGCGCGGATCCTTCTCCGCCTCGGCCTCGGCGACGCCGGGCTCCTGGAAGTATTCCTGGTAGAAGTACTTCCCCTGGCTGGTGAAGTGCTCACGGAAGACCTCGGTAAACGGCCGCTGCGGCACGCCGGCGAAGGGAACCGACATGCCGGCGACCGCACGGAAATGGTCCGGGTTGGTCAGCGCGGTATTCCAGACGATCGGGCCCCCCCAGTCGTGGCCGACCAGAATAGCCGGCTCGTCCGGCTGGAGAGCCTGCTTGAGACCCACCAGGTCGCCCACGATCCGCTCCATCGCATAGGCTTCTACCGGATACGGCTTGTCCGAACCGCCATAACCGCGAACATCGATCGCGCAGGCGGTGAAGCCGGCCTCGGCCAGCGGTGCCAGCTGATGGCGCCAGCTGTACCAGCTTTCGGGAAAGCCATGGACGAGGATCACCAGCGGGCCCTCGCCGTCAGTTGGGGCCTCGATCGCGCAGCGCAGGCTCAGTTCCCCGACATCGATGGTCCGCATTTCAGGCATTATCGATCCTCTCGTCCGCATGAATGAAAACGGCCGGCCCCTTGTGGGACCGGCCGCTTGTCTCTGTCCAGTGATTAGCTGGCGGCTGGCTTACGCCGGCTTCGCCGTGCCAATGTGGTCGTGGTGATCGTGATGCTCTTCGATCACCGGCAGTTCGCTGAACTGGTGGAACGGCGGCGGGCTCGACAGGCTCCACTCGAGCGTGGTCGCACCTTCGCCCCAGTAGTTGTCTTCCGCCTTCTTGCCGGCGACGAACGCGTAGATGATGTTGATGAAGAAGAACACCATCGAGAGCGCCATGATGTGGTAGCCGAGCGAGCTGATCTCGTTCCAGAAGGTGTAGGCTTCCGCATAGTCCGGATAGCGGCGCGGCATGCCCTGCAGACCAAGGAAGTGCTGCGGGAAGAAAATCACGTTCACGCCGATGAAGAACAGCCAGAAGTGGATGTGGCTGAGCAGTTCGGAGTGCCAGCGGCCGCTCATCTTCGGGAACCAGTAGTAGAAACCGGCGAACATCGAGAAGACGGCACCCATCGACAGCACGTAGTGGAAGTGAGCCACCACGAAGTAGGTGTCGTGCACGACATCGTCCACGCCGCCGTTGGCGAGATAGACGCCGGTCACGCCGCCCACAGTGAAGAGGAAGATGAAGCCCAGTGCCCAGACCATCGGCGACTTGAATTCGATCGAGCCGCCCCACATCGTGGCGATCCAGCTGAAGATCTTCACGCCGGTCGGAACCGCGATGACCATGGTGGCAGCGGTGAAGTACATCTTCGTGTTCACGTCGAGGCCGACGGTGTACATGTGGTGGGCCCACACGACGAAGCCGACGACGCCGATGGCGACCATGGCATAGGCCATGCCGAGGTAGCCGAAGACCGGCTTGCGGCTGAAGGTCGCGACGATCTGCGAGATCATACCGAAGCCCGGCAGGATCATGATGTAGACTTCGGGGTGACCGAAGAACCAGAACAGGTGCTGGTAAAGGATCGGGTCACCACCGCCTGCGGGGTCGAAGAAGGTCGTGCCGAAGTTACGGTCGGTCAGCAGCATGGTGATCGCGGCAGCAAGCACCGGAAGTGCGAGCAGCAGCAGGAATGCCGTGACCAGCACCGACCATACAAACAGCGGCATCTTGTGCAGGGTCATGCCCGGCGCACGCATGTTGAAGATGGTGGTGATGAAGTTGGTCGCGCCCAGGATCGAACCGGCACCGGCAAGGTGCAGCGAGAAGATCGCGAAGTCGACCGCGGGACCGGTCGAACCGGTGGTCGAGAGCGGGGCGTATACGGTCCAGCCAACGCCTGCACCCGGACCCGTGCCGCCGGGCACGAAGAGCGAGAACAGCAGGCTGCAGAAGCCGGCAACCGTCAGCCAGAACGAGATGTTGTTCATGCGCGGGAACGCCATGTCCGGCGCGCCGATCATCAGCGGGACGAACCAGTTACCGAAACCGCCGATCATTGCGGGCATGACCATGAAGAAGACCATGATCAGGCCGTGGGCGGTGATGAACACGTTCCACATGTGCAGCGAGGTATCGAAGTCCGCGTTGCCGCCCATGAACTCGGCCCACCACTGCAGGTACTGGATACCCGGTTCGGCCAGCTCCATGCGCATGATGCCCGAGATCGCGCCGCCGATGATACCGGCGAAGATCGCGAAGATCAGGTAGAGCGTACCGATGTCCTTGTGGTTGGTGGACATGAACCAGCGTGCGAAGAAGCCGGGCTTGTGATCGGCATCGTGCGCGTGGTCGTCGGTATGAGCCTGGAAGTTGTCGGCGGTAGTAGCCATGATGTCAGTCTCTCGCGTCTATCGTATCTTGTTTAGGCAGCCGGGGTTTCGACCGGCGGAGCGCCTGCACCCGGAGCACCGGGAGCCGAGCTTTCAGGACCCTGCAGCGGGGGCAGCGAAGGATCGGCTTCCACGCCGGCTTCGTCGGCACCGGCAACGGTGCCACCCTGGGCAAGGACCCAAGCGTTGTACTGGTCCATCGGCAGCGCTTCGACTGCGATGGGCATGTAGCCGTGACGTGCGCCGCACAGCTCGGAACACTGGCCGTAGTACACGCCCGGCTCGTCGACCTGGAAAATGCGCTCGTTGAGGCGGCCAGGAACGGCGTCCATCTTGAACCAGAGGCTCGGGACGGCGAACGAGTGGATCACGTCTGCCGCAGTCACCTGCAGGCGGATCGGGACACCGGCGGGAACGACCATGCGGTTGTCAACTGCCAGCTGGTGCGGCTCGCCGCGCGCATCGGCTTCTTCTTCGGTCAGCATGTTCGAGACGATCTCGAAGTCGCCGTTGTCGGGATAGGCGTAACCCCAGTACCACTGGTAGCCGATCGCCTTGATGGTGATCGCGTCTGCCGGCGGGGTCTTGTACTGCTTAGAGATCAGCGTGATCGAAGGGACCGCGATCGCCAGCAGGATAAGGGCGGGAACGACCGTCCAGATGATCTCGATCGTGGTGTTGTGGCTCGTCTTCGAGGGGACCGGGTTGGCCGACTTGCGGAAGCGGAACACGACATAGAGCAGCAGCGCCAGCACGAAGAGGCTGATCACCACCATCACCCAGAACAGCCAGATGTGGAGACCGTAGGCGTATTCGCCGGTTTCCGAATACTGCGGCTGGATGTCGATGCCGCCGGCAACGGGCATGCCCTTGCCTTCGGTCGGAGCCATCGGCGTGTATGCATCGCTGCCTGCCGAAACCGCTTCGGGATCGGCGACATCGGCAGCTTCGGCCGGATCGACAGATTCGAGCTGCTCGGTTGCAGTGGCGTCCTGCGCCACGGCTGCGGGCGCTCCGATAACCAGCGCAAACGCGAGGCTCAGGCTGGCTACGATCCGGTGAAGTCCGAGAGTTTTCATTCTGTTAGAACTCTTTCGTGTCGTGTCATCTATCGTGAATGGGTGTCCTTGCGATGAGTCGCGCGCACAGCCCCAATCCCTCGCACGCGAGGGTCGATTTCGATGCGCCTATAGGCAGGACTTGCCGCGGCCTCAAGCGCCAGAGGGATAAAAATGTGCAAGTGGCTTTGCCTCTTGCGCAAACGCGCCCGACGCGCTTTGGAAGCCGGCGATATGACAGAAGACGAAATCCTCTCCGAATTCCGCGCCAGCGAAGCACTTCTCGAAGGCCATTTCCTCCTTTCGAGCGGGCGACATTCCGGCCATTACCTCCAGTGCGCAAGGGTTCTGATGAATCCGGACCGCGCCGGACGGCTGGCCTTTGCCCTCGCCCAGAAGATCCCGCGCGACATCCGCAACCAGATCGACGTGGTGGTGAGCCCGGCCATGGGCGGCATCATCATCGGCCAGGAAATGGGCCGCGCGCTTGGCAAGGACGCGATGTTCCTCGAACGCCCCGAAGGCGAGTTCCACCTGCGGCGCGGTTTCCGCCTCGAACCGGGCGCCAAGGTGCTGATGGTAGAAGACGTCGTCACCACCGGCCTTTCCAGCCGCGAAGCGATTGCGGCCGTCGGGCGCGAGGGCGGCGAGGTGATCGCCGAAGTGTCGCTGGTCGATCGCAGCAATGGCGAGGCCGATCTCGGCGTACCTTTCTTCCCGCTGATCGACATCAACTTCCCGACCTATGCCGATGACGAGGTCCCCGAAGACCTCGCGGCAATCGAGATCACCAAGCCGGGGAGCCGGAAGGCTTGACCCGCCCGCTGCGCCTCGGGGTGAATATCGATCACGTCGCAACCATCCGGAATGCGCGTGGTGGCGATCACCCCGACCCCGTGCGCGCAGCGCAGATCGTGGCCAGCGTCGGCGGGGACGGGATCACCGCCCACCTGCGCGAAGACCGCCGCCACATCCGCGATGCCGACCTCAAGCGCATCCAGGATGCGACCGACTTGCCGCTCAATCTCGAGATGGCGGCGACCGAGGAAATGCTCGAAATCGCCTTGCGCCATTCGCCGCACGCCGCCTGCATCGTGCCGGAAAAGCGGGAAGAGCGGACGACCGAAGGCGGGCTCGATGCGGCAGGCCAGCACAATACGCTCGCCCCGATTGTCTGGAAGCTACGCGACAAGGGCATCCGCGTCTCGCTCTTCATCGAGGCAGACGAGCGACAGCTCGATGCAGCATTGAAGCTCGGCGCAGAGGTCGTGGAATTCCACACCGGCGAATACGCCCATGCCCATCTCAACGGTGACAGCGAGAAGGTCGCGCGCGAATTGAAGCGCATTTCAGACATGGCTGCGCTGGCTGCCAAGAACGGGATCGAGCCGCACGCGGGCCACGGCCTCACCTACGAGAACGTGCAGCCGATCGCGGCCATTCCGCAGATCGCCGAACTCAACATCGGCCACTACCTCGTCGGCGAGGCGGTGTTCGTCGGGCTCGAACAGGCGGTGCGCCACATGCGCGAGCTGATGGACGAGGCCCGGTGAGCCAAGGCCTGACACGCAGCGCCAAGCTGTGGGCGCTGGGGGCAGCGGTTCCCTTCCTGCTCAGCCTCCTGCTGCTCGGCTTCGCCGCCTCGCGCCAGACCTTCCTCGCCTTCGCCATCGGATGGCCGATCATCCAGATTTTCGGCTATGCCGGATCACTGAAGCGCGCCAAGGGACAAATCGACCATCCGCTGGTGAAGACGCAAGTCATGCTGCACTGGATGATGCTCGCCATCCTGATCGCCATTTCCACGAGGGTTCTATGATCATCGGAATGGGCAACGACCTTACCAACATGGACCGGATCGCCAATTCGCTCGAGCGATGGGGCGAGAAGTTCGAGATGCGCTGCTTTACCGATATCGAGCGCGAGAAAGCGGCGCGGCGACCCTTCACGCGCGTCGGCACCTTCGCCAAGCGCTGGGCCGCGAAAGAGGCCTACGCAAAGGCCGTCGGCACGGGCTTTTCGCGCGGCGTGTTCCACAAGGATATAGGTGTCGTGAATGCCCGCTCCGGAGCGCCGACGCTCGCGCTGACCGGCGGCGCTGCGCTAAGGCTTGCCGAAATGCTGCCTGCAGGGCATGAGCCGCGCATTCATCTCACCCTCACAGACGATCATCCATGGGCACAGGCCTTCGTTATCATCGAGGCCTTCCCCGCATGAGTGCAGACACCGCCGCCGTGACCGACACCGAAGACAAGAAAAAGAACAAAGAAAAGGTCGACTGGATCGCGGAAATCCGCGGTCTTGCGCTGATGCTGCTGGCGGTATTCGCCTTTCACAGCTTCGTGGCCAAGCCGTTCTACATACCCTCGGAAAGCATGTTGCCGAACATGCTCGTGGGCGACCGTTTGGTGGTGAGCAAATATCCCTACGGTTGGAACTGGTCGTCGATCAGTTTCCACCTCGCGCCGCGCGGCGACTGGCGGGTTTTCGGCGATACGCCTGAATATGGCGACATCGTCATCCCCGTACATCCCGAGCGCGACGAGGATTACATCAAGCGCGTGGTTGCCCTTCCTGGCGACAGGATCGCGGTGACGAATGGCCAGATCGTGCTGAATGGCACGCCGGTTACGCAGGAAGCCGAGCCGCCGCTCGACCTGCCCATCGACGAGAACTCGACCTGCTACGGCTTTCTCGATCCCAGCTTCCGCACCACCGGCACGAATGGCGAAGAGGTCTGCCGCGTACCGGTCTATCGTGAGACGCTGCCCAACGGCGCGAATTACCTGATCATCGACCACGTGAACCAGCCGCTCGACAATTTCGACGAGATGCTGGTGCCCGATGGCCATGTCTTCGTGATGGGCGACAACCGCGATCACTCCGCCGACAGCCGCGAGCTCAATTCCTCGCGCGGATTGCTGGGCCCCGTCCCGCTCGAAAACATCGGCGGACGCGCCGAATTCATCACCTTTTCGCTCGACGGCACGACCACCTTCAATCCGGTGACCTGGTTTACCAGCTTGCGCGAAGGCCGCGCCTGGACCACCTTGCGCCCCTCCAAGACCGGGGAAAGCGCAGAATAGCAGGGGGTTAGATGGCCGAAGACAAGATCGACATCGCCGACGAAGACCTGGGGACCAGCCCCTCTCGCATCGGCGATCCGCGGATCCGGCACGAGATCCACCGTGCGGCCATCTGGGCGGGCGTTATCGGCCTCGGCATCCTCGCCGTCTATATCGCCCGGCCACTGCTGGTGATCTTTGGCGCCCTCGTCTTCGCCTCGATGATCGATGGCGGCGCGCGGCTCCTCGGACGCTTCCTTCCCATCGGGCGGACCTGGCGAGTTTCGATCGTGTTGTTCTTTACGGTCGGCTTCTTCGGCTGGCTGATTTACTTCGCCGGCTCGACGATTTCGCAGGACGCTGCCGAATTTCCCGCCCTGATCCAGCAGCAGATAGGCCAGTTGATCGAGTTCGCACGCGCGCAGGGCTTCGCGATTTCGCAGGACCATCTCGAGAATTACGCCGGGAGCATCGGCAGCGGTATCAGCACGGTCACCAAGGCTCTGGGCGGGATCGTTGGAGGCGTAACCACGATCATCCTGATCGGCATTATCGGCATCTACATCGCGATCGATCCGCTCCTCTACGAGCGCGGTCTGGCGTGGATGTTGCCGCGCCACCGCCGCGGAGAGTTTTACAAGACTGCGGCACGCATGGGCCAGACGCTGAGGCGCCTTATGGCAGGACGTCTGGTCGGCATGGTTTTCGAAGGGGTCTTTACCTACGTCCTGCTGGCCTATGGCGGATACATCGTCGGTGTCGGCCCCGTACCGATGGCCGCACTGCTGGCGATTCTCACCGGACTACTCGCCTTCGTCCCCAACCTCGGCGCGATCATCTCGGGCGTGCTGATGGTGCTGGTAGGCTTTTCAGAAGGCACCGACATGGGCCTCTACACGATCTTCGTCTATTTCTTCGTCCAGAACTTCGATGGCTATGTCGTCATCCCGATGATCGCACAGAAGACCGTCGACCTCGCCCCCGCGCTGGTGCTCGCGGCACAGCTCATCATGGGCATCCTTTTCGGTGTCCTCGGCCTGTTCCTCGCCGACCCGATGCTGGCGATGATCAAGGTCGCGCTGGAACGCCGGGCCGAGCAGAACGACGCCGAAGTCAAATTGCAGGAGTCCGCCGATAATGGCGCGTAAGTTTCTCTATATAATCGCGGTCATCATCGTGATCCTCTTCGTTGGCGCCATCGCGCTGGCCATCTGGTCGCGCGAAGCTACCGAAATCGCCTTCGTGCCGCGCGGCGAGTTCGTCGAGCAGGAGGCGCTGGCCGCCAATGCCTACGAGGATCCGGCGATGTGGTATTCACGCCCGGGCATCGGGACGAGCGATCCGGCGCGCTACCAGCCCGCCATTGCCGAGCTCGCACCCGACCCGGCCGATGAGGCGCCCTCGCCCGATACGCCTGCAGCCGAACAGAGCCTCGATGCGCCTGATGAGCTGGCCACTACCGGATCGCAGCGCGGCGAGGCCGCCGACACGACAGCGTCGCCCGATTTCACGGTCTTCTTCGTGCCGCCAACCAGCTACACCAAGGGGGCACTGGGCGAATGGAACGCGCCACTGAACGATGAGGAAACCGACAAGCTGGCCCGCGTCTTCCTGCGCGGCCTTGCGAGCCCTTTCAACCGTGCGGACGAGATCTGGGCGCCCAAATACCGCCAGGCGGCAGTCGGCGCATTCCTGACCGAGCGCGAAGAGGCCACGCAGGCCATCGATGCGGCATATGCAGACGTGGTGCAGGCTTTCGACTACTTCCTTGCAAACGCCGATCCCGAAAAGCCGATCGTGCTTGCCGGACACAGCCAGGGTTCGGTCCACGTCTTGCGCCTCCTGCGCGAAAAGGTCGCGGGCACCGCTGCCGAAGCGCGGATTGCCGCGGTCTATGCGCCTGGCTGGCCGATCTCGGTGCTGCACGATCTCCCGGCCTATCCCTATCCCGCCTGCGCCGCGCCCGACCAGGCCCAGTGCATCGTCAGCTACATCAGCTTTGCCGACGGCGGCGATCCCGGCCAGCTTCTGCGGCGCTACAGCGTCCTACCGGGCATCGATGGCGAGCCGCGCGGCCTTGAGGATGCGGTGGTGTGCACCAATCCGATCACCGGAATGAGCGGCGGCTCGGCTCCCGCGAGCGAAAATCTCGGCACGCTCAAGCCGACTGAGGACCTAAGTGCAGGCGAGCTGATTGCCGGGGCAGTGCCCGCACGCTGCGATGCGCGAGGCATCCTGCGCATTGGCTCGCCGCCCGATCTCGGTCCCGGCGTGCTCCCGGGCGACAATTACCATGTCTACGACATTCCCCTGTTCTGGAAGAATCTGCAGGAGGACGTGCTGCGGCGCGTTCGCGCATGGACACCGGCGGAAGCGTAACCGACAGCGCGCTCGACTACGGCGACCTGCTGCCCGACGGCGGCGCGCTGCTCGGGCTCGACCTCGGTACGAAGACGATCGGCGTCGCTACCTGCGATGCCGGTTGGCGCTATGCCACCGCGGGCAAGACGATCGCGCGCAGCAAGTTCACCAAGGACTGCGGCAAACTGCGCGAGATCATTGCCGAACGCACGATCAAGGGCGTTGTCATCGGCCTCCCGCGAAACATGGACGGCAGCGAAGGGCCGCGCGCCCAAGCGAGCCGTGCATACGCCAAGAACCTCGCCCAAGCGCTTGATCTTCCGGTGCTTCTATGGGACGAACGCTGGTCGACATCCTCCGCCGAAGGGGCGATGATCGGCCAAGACATGAGCCGCGCGAAACGTGCGGAAAAGATCGACAGCCATGCGGCTGCGGTCATCCTCCAGGGCGCGATCGATGCGCTGGCGGGAGGTGGATTTTAGGGACAGGGGCGCACCAAATGCTGGACTTTCTCGATGTTTTCGACGCGGTACCGGCAGGCGGCAAGCGGCGGCGCGGCAGGTTCAATGCGCTCGGCCGCCTCTTCGGGTTTGCCCTGCTCCTGATGTTTCTGGTGCTGACGATCTACGCGCTCTGGTAAGCCTGCTCCAGCTCCCGGCGGCGTGCAGCCGCTTCCCGCGAGACCATGAGGCTGCCCGACAGTTCTGCCTGCCGCCACAAGTCATCCCGCTCGGCACCCGTCACGAGACCGCTACGCGCCTCGAAACTGGCTAGCCGCAAACGGTCGCTGGGATGTTCGCGCCCGACCAATTCGGCAAAATCCGCCGCCTCCTCTCCGCCGAGACCGACCGCACAGCGCATGAAGCACTCGGTAGAGGTCGGGTTGAGCACGCCGGTCACCGCATTGCTGTCGAGATCGAAGCCGTACTGGTCTGACCATGCCTGCGCCGGATCGATATGCATGATGTTGAGCGAGACCGACATGCTCTCGGGCGGCAATTGCGAGTGCACGTCGCGATTGGCGCGGTAGAGCATCAGCTTGCCCTCCTCGAGATTGGTGCGCTCGACGAAGCGCAGGTCGCAAACCTCTCCGCGGTACCCGGCAACATCCTCGTAGTCGTATTCGTAATAATCGCTGCCGTAGCCGGGACCGAAATAGCCTGCGGTAAGGAAGCTGAAATTGTGGTCATGCGGCACGCCGTAGACGAAAGCGTCCGAACCGCTGGCGCGAAAGCAGCTTTCCTCCTCGCTCGGCCAGATATTGGCGCGCAGGAAACAGCGGCCGCGCATCCGCGAGAGCACGATCGACTGCGGGCCATAAGCGCTCTCGATTCCACTATTCCTGTGCCCGCGCTTCAGCTGCTCGATCAGCAGGTCGCCGAGGAAGCTGCGGTTGTTGGCAAGCCGCTTCAGCGCAACCGCGCCGTTGGCGAGGCTTGCTTCGTCCTCGGGCTCGAAAGCTACCGCGTCGAGCATTTCGAGGCAGTCTTCGAGGCCATGCGCCTGCGTTTCGTCGGATGAAATTATGCGGGGCATGTCGCCTCCTCGATCTTTGCAAGTTGCGGATGGGCTTCGAGCAGCTGGGCACGCAGGGCACCGGCAGGAGCAGAGAGTTCGTCTTCGGGGTCGGCAGCGATGCGCCAAAGCGCGGCAAAGCCCGAAGCGGCGTCGAGCGCGAGACATTCGCGCAGCGTCTGCCAACGGATATGGGCGCTGCCCTCACGCGAGAGGTCTGCGAGCAGGGGAGCGCCATCTTTGCGGCCCATGCGCCCGAGCAGTGCAGTCGCCATCTCGCGCTGGCTCTCGGCCCGGCAACCGCTGGCGCGGTGGAGCAGTCTGCCATCGCCGAGGCTGTATTGCCGGGTCTCGGGCGGGCGCTCCTCAGTCCGCGACAGGCGCAGCACAACGAGGCGACCGAAAACCCGCGTCACTTGCCGCGTATTCGCGAAGCCTTGGCAGCACATGACCTCACCGGCCACGAGCCTGCGGGTGCGACAATCGATCGCTGCCCTCCCCTCGGTTTCGGACAGGAGCTCCAGCTCCCGCACATCGGCAGCACCCGCGAGGACGGCCTCGTACCGCTCACCGCCGGTGAAACAGGCCGATGCCTGCTCCTGGGCCATTTCCTCATAAGTGATGAGCGTGAGCGCCGCGCGTCCGCGCTGTGCCAGCTGGAGGATCGTCAGCCCGTCCTTGTACTGGTGGCGCAAGGGCACTTGCCCCAGCGGATGCTCCCGCAGCGCCGGAAGCAGGCTGTCGACGAGATCGTCGATGAGCCCGGCCGCGCGCCCCTCTTCGTCGAAGAGCGCCCCGAGTGCGGGATAGTCATCGAGCGAACCGGCCTCCCCGAAACCTCCAAGCTCCGCCAGCACCGCCCCCGCCGCCCCCTCTGCCCAACTGTCGCGAGCTGCCTCGAGCGCGACCTGCGCGTGGCGCTGCGGAGCCATGTCGCTCCGCAGCGCGCGCAATTGCGAATCGATACGCATCGTCCGCTCAAGCGCCCGTCAGAGCAGCGCCGCGGGCGGTGCGACTTCGTAGATATAGGTCATGATCACCACCACGCGGTCGTCGACGGTGGGGTCTTCCGAAGCCGAAAGGCTGCCGAAGAGGCCCGTCACGGTATCGAGTTCGGGCAGGCTGGTAAGATCAATCTTGGGCAGGTTCATTTAGGTGTTCTCCCTGGGTTGATGGCGACGCGACCCCTTGCCACGCGCCTGCCTGCAAGGCTGGCGACGCTCGCCCCCACAATCGAATTAAAACATTGTAATGGGCAGGAACCGAAGGCTATCGGCCTCGCACAGACCATGAGCGACCAACCGAAATTCGACCCGCGTACGGCAACACCGTTCCTGACCAGCCGGGGCCATTCCGGCTGGCTGGGGCTGCGCTATTCGGACCATGGCGACGACTGGGTGGAACTGGAGTTGCCCTGGCGCGAGGACCTGCTCGGCGAAGCGGGACAGCGCGTGCTGGCCAGTGGCCCGATCCTCAGCCTGATGGACATGGCGAGCGGGCTGGCGATCTGGAAAGCGATGGACCGCTTCGAGCCGGTCGCGACGCTGGACCTGCGGGTCGACTATGTCCGTCCTGCCCGCGAGAAAGCGCCCGTTTTCGGCCGCTCGCAATGCTACCGTGTCACGCGCTCGGCAGCCTTCGTGCGCGGCCTGGCGCATGACGGCGATGCCAGCGACCCCGTCGCGCATATCCAGGCGGTCTTCATGAAAATCGGTGCCAGCAAGGATACGCGGGAGGTGCCCGGTGAGTGATGCGAAAGGCTTCGATGCGCTGACGCCCTATGCCCGCTCGCTCGGCATCGAACTGGCCGAGTGGGAAGACGACACACCGGTCCTGCGCGTCGCCTTCGAGGAGGCGGTCGAGGGGCGTCCGGAGCACTACCACGGCGGCGCGACGGGCGGCCTGCTCGAAACCGCGGGCTATGCGGCGCTGAGGGCGGAACTCGATCGGCGCGGGCGCGAGGCGATCCTCAAGCCGATCAACATCACCGTGCAGTATCTTTCGGCCGGCAAGAGCCGGACCAGCTTCGCCAAGGGCCGCGTGACCAAGCTTGGCCGTCGCAGCGCGAACCTGACAGTCGAGGCATGGCAGGACGACCGCTCGCGCCCGATCGCGACGGCCGTGATGAACGTGCTGATGGCAGAGCCCGAAGGCTGACTAGTTCGATTCCTGCTCCCGCCGGATCGCCTCGTCGCGCGCCTGTTCGGCCCTGCGCCTTGCCGCCTCGATAGTCTCCGCATCGATCGAGAGATTGCCGTCGCTGATCGTGATGTCGATCGGAATGCCGTCGACCTCGGTCGAGAACACGGCTTCGCCTTCCCCGATACGCAAGCGGCTGTTGCCGTCGCCCAGCGGGATATCCTCGAGGTTTGGCACGTCGAGCGGCTCGATCGGTCCGCCGGGGTCGGCGTTCTCGCGCGGGCCGGGCTGCGAGGGTGCTGCGGAAACGCCGAGCGCCTGCGTCATGAAGTCGCGCCAGATGCGCGCGGGCAGGCCGCCACCGGTCACACCGTCGAGCGGTGAGTTGTCGTCATTGCCGATCCAGACGCCGACAACCAGGTCACCGGCATAGCCGACGAAGAGCGCATCGCGATTGTCCTGCGTGGTGCCGGTCTTGCCGAAATTGGGTCCGCTCAGCGTTGCAGCGCGGCCGGTCCCCTTGTTGATCGCCGAGCGCAGCAGCGCCTCCATCTGGCGGTGTGTATTGCCCGAGAAGCTCGAAGGACCGTCGACGAGATTCTCGAACCAGCCGCGTTCGGGGCGCGCGAATGCGTGCGGCTCGACCGGATAGGCATTGCCCGCGATCGCGGCATAGGCGGATGTCAGTTCGAGCAGGCTCATGGTCGACGTGCCGAGCGCCATGCTCGGGTCGCCGCGGGTCAGGTCTGCGGTGATGCCAAGGTCGCGCGCGGTATCGATCACCTTCTCGCTGCCGACCTCGCCGAACAGGCGCACAGCGGCGACATTGCTCGACTGTGCGAAGGCCTCTTCCAGCGTCAGGCTGTCGGAATAGCGTCCGCCGTAATTTCCGGGACGGTAGGCCCCTTCTGTAATCTCGGTGTTGTCGATGCGGTCGTCGATCTCCCACCCGTCCTCGAGCGCGGCAAGATAGACGAACAGCTTGAAGGTCGATCCCGGCTGGCGTTTGGCCTGCGTGGCCCGGTTGAAAGGCGACTTCTCGTAATCCTTGCCCCCGATCATCGCGACGACTTCGCCATTTGTGCGCATGGCGACCAGCGCGACCTGCGCGCTGCCGAGCGGGGCGCGGCTCGTCACGCGGCGCGCGATGTTTTGCAGACGTGAATCGAGCGTCGTCGTGAGCGTCTGGCGCGAATAGCCGCTGTCCGACATCTCGCGCGCTTCGGGTAGAGCCCAGTCGGCGAAATAGGTGCCGGTAGGAAGATCACTCTTCATGCGCACATCGAGCTTGGGCGGACGCATCGCGCGAGCTTCGGCCTCGGTGATGTAACCCGCGGCGACCATCGACTGCACGACCAGTTCCATGCGCTTGGCCGCGCGATCGTAGTGCCGCGTCGGCGCGTAACGTGAAGGCGCCTGCAACAGGCCGGCCAACATGGCAGCCTGGTTAGGCCTGAGGTTTTCCGGCTTGCGGTAGAAGTAGTGCAGGCTGGCGGCGCGCAGGCCGTAAACATTGTCGCCGAAATAGGCGTTCGAGAGGTAGCGCTCGAGGATCTCGTCCTTGGTCAGCCACGCCTCGAGCCAGAAGGCGATCAGCGCCTCGCGCGCCTTTCGCGTGAGCGTGCGTTCGGGCGTGAGGAAGGTGAACTTGGCGAGCTGCTGCGTGATCGTGCTGCCCCCGCCCGTCCCGGTGACGGCGGCACGGGCAATGCCGCGCGGGTCCACGCCCCAGTGGCTGTAGAAGCGGCGGTCCTCGATCGCGAGGAATGCTTCGACGACATGCGGCGGCAGCTTCGAGACATCGACCGGTTCGTCGGTAATCGCGCCATTGCGCGCGATCGGCGTGCCGTCGGCAGCAAGCAGCGTAATCTGCGGGGGAGCAATCGGTTCGAGCGACTTACCGAGCGGCGCGGTGACCGCGAGCCAGGCGACCAGCAGGAAGAATATCCCGATGAGCCCGGCGACTATGCGGACGAACCACCAGCGCTTGCGCCGGCCGCGCCAGTAGTCGCGCTGCCAGAACCGCTGCCGCCGCTTTTCTTCATACCTCAGCGCATTGTCGAGATCGTCGAGCCGCGCATCCCACGCGTCATCGTCCAGCGCATCGTGCGTGGCATAGTAGCCGCGATGCGACTGGAATTCGGGTTCTGGCCGCTTCCTGCGGAAAAAGGTGTCGATCACGCCCATGCGCCTACTGTGCTACACGAATAACACAGCCATGCATAGGCCCCGCAACCTTAACCCTTGGCGACGACGCTCTCGGGAAGGTCTTCACCAAAAACGCGCTGGTAGTATTCGGCCACCAGCATGCGTTCTTCCTCGTCGCACTTGTTGAGGAACGAGAGGCGGAAGGCGAAGCCGACATCCTTGAAGATGGCGTAGTTCTGCGCCCAGGTGATGACCGTACGAGGGCTCATCACGGTCGAGATATCGCCATTGATGAAGCCTTGGCGCGACAGGTCGGCGACCTTGATCATATCGGCGAGGATCTTGGGATCGATGTCCGGATTCTTCGCCTCGACAATCTGCTGCTCGGTTTCTGCCGGCAGGTAATTGAGCGCCGTGACGATGTTCCAGCGGTCCATCTGGCCCTGGTTGATCGCCTGCGTGCCGTGATACAGCCCGCTCGTGTCGCCGAGGCCGACCGTGTTGGCGGTCGCGAACAGGCGGAAGTTCGGATCGGGACGGATCACACGGTTCTGGTCGAGCAGCGTAAGCTTGCCCTGCTGTTCGAGCACGCGCTGGATCACGAACATCACGTCCGGACGTCCGGCATCATATTCGTCGAACACGAGAGCGACCGGGTGCTGGAGCGCCCAGGGCAGCAAGCCTTCGCGGAACTCGGTGACCTGCAGGCCGTCACGCAGCACGATGGCATCGCGGCCGACAAGGTCGATACGGCTGATATGCGCATCGAGGTTGATGCGGATGCACGGCCAGTTGAGGCGCGCTGCGACCTGTTCGATGTGGGTCGACTTACCCGTGCCGTGATAGCCCTGCACCATCACGCGGCGGTCGTGGGCAAAGCCTGCAAGGATAGCGAGCGTGGTATCCGGATCGAAGACATAGGCTTCGTCGAGATCGGGCGTGCGCGAATCCGGCTTGGAGAAGGCCGGAACCTTCCAGTCGATGTCGATCCCGAATGTCTCGCGCACATCGACTTCGGTGTCGGGCGCGGGAAGCACGGTCTTGGCGGAAGGCTCGAAGGTCTTGTCGGTCATCTCGTTCATATCGTGAGGCGGGTTAGATGAGGCGCGCGCTGCTCGCAATGCCCCATTGCAAAGGAAAACCGATTTCAGGCGGGCTCTGGTTCCCGGACATGGTCGAGATGACCGGTCTTGATCCACAGCGAGGCGCCTTCGGGTCCGGCAACGAGGTCGATGCGATCACCCTTGGGAAGACGCAGCCAGTCGTGCTTTGTCATCTCGATCCCCTCGCCTGAAAGCGCGCCGTCCAGCAGGAGCACTTCGGCACCACCGGCATCGCCCAAAGAGCGGCTTGCTCCGGGCTCCAGCTTCTCGAAGGCTACCGTTTCTCGCTCGTCGTCATGCAGGAGCGAGGCCGACAGGCCGTCGCCCGCCTTTTCAAGGTCGAGCGCGGAAAGGTCGAGATCGAACTGGTCGCGATCCCCGGGGTCGAATTGCCAAAGCTTCACGAAGATCGTGCAGCCGTCGTCCGAGCGAGGGATGTGATGTGTGGTCGGCGGATTGCGGACATAGGTGCCTGCCGGATAGTCGCCATGCTCGTCCTGGAAGGTGCCCTCCAGAACAATGAATTCCTCGCCGCCGTGATGCGTGTGCTCGGAGAAAGCGCTGCCGGGGGCATAGCGAACGATGGAGGTAGCGCGGGCGACTTCGCCGCCGATCCTGTCGAGCATCCGCCGCTCGACCCCTTTCATAGGCGAAGCCTGCCACTCCAGCTCGCTGGTGTGGACGAGCACCCGCTCGGAAAAATCGGCATTCACGCGCATCGGCAACTCCGCTCCTGCTGGTCGTGCGGCGGAGATGGGGATGATGTGGCCCCTCGCCAAGGGCACGATCGCCTCCTACATTGGCGCCATGGCGTCGCCCTCCCCCAGCGAATACCTGCGCTTGAAGCTCGTCGAGAAGGTTCGCGGCGTCTTCAACGATGTCGAGGGTGGTGAGCAGCCGGTCCCCGTCTCGGACGAGGCCCTGTTCGAGAAGGACACGCCGATCCGCATGGTCCATGCCGATATCGTGGCGATGATGGTCGGCGGCATCCGCGGGCTGCTGCTCCAGATGCTGCACCCGCATGCGCTCCAGGGCGTGCTCGATCATTCGAATTTTCGCAGCGACATGCACGGAAGGCTCAGGCGCACTGCGCGCTTCATTGCAGTGACCACTTTCGGCCACCGCGACGACGCGATGAAGGCCATAGAGCGCGTGAACCGCATCCATGCGGCGGTCGGCGGGACGCTACCCGACGGATCGCCCTATTCCGCGAGCGATCCGCGCACCCTCGCCTGGGTCCACGTGGCCGAAGCGACCAGCTTCCTTGCCGCCTACCTGCGTCACGTCCGCCCCGACATGCCGGGCAGCGCGCAGGATGAATATTATCGCCAGTTCGCGATCATCGCCAATGCGCTAGGTGCCGATCCCGTACCCACCGACCGCCGCGAAGCCGAGGCCATATTCCGCGAGCTGCGCGGCGATCTCGCCACCTCGCCGCAGGCGCGCGAGATTGCTGACCTCGTCCTAAGCCAGCGTCCGGAAGGCGCACCTCCCGCCCTTCAGGCGATGCTCGGGGCAGAAGCGGTGGCGCTGCTCCCGCCCTTCGCTCGCTCCATGCTCGGGCTCGAGCGACCCGGCCTCGCCTCGATTCCCGCACGCGCGGCGACATGGGGCATGGGCAAAACACTTCGCTGGGCCTTCCGCCAGAATTGACGCGCAACGGACTTGCATCGGTGCTAGCCTCGCGGTGGAGAGGAGAGCAGCCATGTATGTTCAAGGATTTCTCATCGCGGTCCCCGAAGGCAACAAGGAAGCCTATCGCGCGACGGCGGAAAAGGCCGGCGCGAAGTTCCGCGAATACGGCGTGACGGAAATCGTCGAGGCCTGGGAAGAGGATATCACTGACGGCAAGGTCACCGATTTCCGCATGGCGACCAAGGCGGAGCCGGGCGAGAAGATCGTCTTCAGCTGGATGATCTGGCCCGACAAGGAAACCGCCGACGCTGCCCATGCCAAGATGGAGAACGATCCCTTCTGGATGGAGGAGATGACCGAGATGCCGTTCGACGGCATGCGCATGATGTGGGGCGGCTTCACTCCCCTCTACACGAGCGGGAGGGACTGATGGCCGAGTACACCTTCTTCACCAATCCGATGAGCCGCGGCCAGATCGCGCGCTGGGCGCTGCACGAGGTGGGGGCAGACTACGATACCGAACTGGTCGAATGGGCGGCGAAGTCCGAGGCTTTCCTGAAGGCAAACCCACTCGGCAAGGTGCCCACGCTGGTCCATCACCATGGCGACCACGTTCATGTCGTGACCGAGGCCGCGGCGATCTGCCACTACCTCGCAGAGATGCATCCCGACGCTGGCCTACTGCCCGAGGCGCACGAGAAAGCCGCCTACTTCCGCCGCCTCTTCTTTGCTGCCGGACCTGTCGAGCAGGCCGTGGTCGCGCGCAGCATGGGCTGGGGCGTCGACGATCCGCAGAAGCAGGGCATGCTCGGTTTCGGCAGCTACGAGCGGGCGATGGACACGTTCGACATGCTGCTTGCCGACCGCGACTTCGTCTGCGGTGACCGCTTCACCATGGCCGATGTCTATGTCGGCAGCCAGGTCGACTGGGGACTTCAGTTCGGATCGATCCCGAAACGCGCCGTCTTCGAGGATTACGCCGCGCGTTTTCGCGACCGGCCTGCGTACAAGGAAGCGAAGGCCATCGACATGCAGCTGATCGCGGAAGGACAGAAGGATGGCTGACGACAAGCTGGCGCTTTGCCTCTGGTTCGAGAACGGCGCCGAGGAAGCCGCGCGCTTTTATTGCGACCTCTTCCCCGACAGCGAAATCCACGCGGTGAACCGCTCTCCGACCGACTGGCCGGGCGGCAAGGCTGGCGATGTGCTGACGCTCGACATGACCCTGCTCGGCATGCCCGCCATGGCGATGAACGGAAACACTGACGACACCTTCACCAACGCCATCTCCTTGCAGGTCTTCACAGAGACGCAGGAAGAGACCGATCGCTACTGGGACGCGCTGCTAGGCGAAACAGGTTCGCCGATGGCGTGCAGCTGGCTCACGGACCGTTTCGGCATCCGCTGGCAGGTTGTCCCGCGTGTGCTGATGGAGGGGCTCGGCCACGAGGATCCCGAAGTCAAAGGCCGGGTCTTCGGCGCGATGCAGCAGATGGTGAAGATCGACCACGCGGCGATCGAGCAGGCTATCGCGGGCTAGGCGATCGCCCTGCACTGACGCAGCGTGTTGTAGGCCTCGACGACCTTGTTGAGGCGCGTCTCGTACTGCCGGTCGCCGCCGTTGCGATCCGGGTGGTAGCGCCGGACGAGCTCCGAATAGCGGCGCCTCAATCGGCGGCGATCGGTGTCGCTGCCCAGCCCCATGACCTCGAGAGCCTCGGCCTCTTCGCGGCTGTAGCGGCCGTCCATCGCCATTTCGGCCTCGCGCTGGGCGCGGCTCTTGATGCCCGCCGCCCGCGCCGAGATCGCATCGAGCGGATCGTCATAGTCCGACCAGCGCGGCATTCCGTCGACGCCCGCAGTGGGCCGGAAGCTCGGGCTCTCGGTGCGCCAGCCGCTCGCCGGGCCTTGTGCATCGAGGATTTCCTCCGCGCTCATTCCCTCGAACCAGTCGTAGCCGGCGTTGAACTCGCGCACGTGCTCAAGGCACATCCAGCGCCATTCGCCCGGCCCGTCGAAACGGTGCCCGCTTCCGGGCGCGCGGAACTCTCCCGGCTCCTGGCAGGACGGGTGGTCGCAGAGTCGACCGGTATCTTCGTATCTGCCGTGAAACTTTGACTGGCGCATTCGTTCTAGGATGGGGTGCGAAACCCTGTATGGAAAGAGGCGAAGGGAGATTCGAGCGTATGTCAGGACCGGTCCAGCAAGAGATGGAACGCCTTCTGACCGCGGCTTTTGCACCGACGCGGCTCGAAGTCATCAACGACAGCGCCAAGCACGCAGGCCATTCGGGCGACGACGGTAGCGGGGAATCGCATTTCACCGTCGTGATCGAAGCCCCGGCCTTCGCCGACAAGAGCAGGCTCGACCGCCAGCGCATGGTCAACAAGGCGCTGGGTGACATTCCGGGCGAGCGCGTCCACGCCCTCGCCATCCAGGCTTCCGCGCCAACCAGTTGAACAGGGGCATTCCATGAGCCAGATCGACCTCACGCTGACGCCGACGACGCATGATCTCGGACAGTTCGAGGTCAGAAGGGTGCTGCCGTCGAAGAAGCGCACCATGGTCGGCCCCTTCATCTTCGTCGACCAGTTCGGCCCGGCGCAGCTCGACCTCTTCAGCGGCATGGATGTGCGCCCGCATCCGCACATCAATCTCGCCACGGTCACATGGCTTTTCGAAGGCGCGATCGACCACCGCGACAGCCTCGGCAGCTTCTCGACAATCCGGCCCGGACAGGTGAACCTGATGACCGCAGGCAAGGGCATCGTGCATTCCGAGCGCTCGCCCGCAGCGGAGCGCAAGGCTGGTCCGAAGCTCTACGGCATGCAGACATGGCTCGCCCTGCCCGATGGCAAAGAAGAGATCGACCCGGCATTCGAAGCAGTCAGCGACCTTCCCGTGGTCGAGGACGGCCGCGCAAAGGCCATCGTGATCATGGGCGAACTGTGGGGCGAACGCGCGCCCACCACGACCTATGCCGAAACCATCTATGCCGAGATCGTTCTGGGCGCAGGCGGTGCCATCCCCATCGAGGAGGAGGCCGACGAGCGTGCGGTCATGCTGGTTGGCGGCGAGGCGATGATCGATGGTCATCCGCTCAAGCCCTACGAACTGGCCATCCTCCAGCCGGGCCGAGACATGACGCTGGAAAGCAAGACCGGCGCGCGGGTGATGCTGCTCGGCGGCGAGGCTTTCCAGACGCCTCGCCATGCGTGGTGGAACTTCGTCAGCTCGCGCCGCGAACGTATCAACCAGGCCAAGGAAGACTGGGCCAAGGGGCGCTTTCCCAAGGTCCCCGGCGACAGCGAGGAGTACATCCCGCTGCCCGATGGTCAGCCAAAGACGGTGACCTCCCCCTGACGACATAGAGAATTGGAGGGACAATGAGTTTCGAAGGCAAGACCGCATGGATCACCGGGGCTTCCTCCGGCATCGGCGAGGCGCTCGCACAGGAATGGGCAAGCCGCGGAGCGAACCTTATCCTCTCCGGCCGCGACGAAGGACGGTTGAGCGCAGTCGCCAACCGGCTCGAAACCGAAACCAAGACCCTCCCCTTCGACGTGCGTGACGAAGACGCAATGCAGGCGGCGACGGAGGAAGCGACGAGTTGGAAGGACGGCGTCGACATCTTTGTCGCCAATGCCGGCATCTCGCAGCGCAGCCCCGCGGTCGACACGGCGATGCAGGTCTATCGCGACATCATCGACGTGGACCTCACCGCACAGATCGCGGCGACGCAGGCACTGCTCCCGCACATGACCGCGCGCGGTAGCGGGAAACTGCTCTTCATCTCATCGATCGCTGGCAAGGTCGGCGTGCCGATGCGCACCGCCTATTGCGCGGCGAAGCACGGGCTGATCGGCTATGCCGATGCACTTCGGGGCGAGCTTTCGCAGAGCGGGATCGACGTGCACGTGATCTGCCCCGGCTCGGTCGCCACCAATGTCAGCCGCAATGCCCTCACCGGCGATGGTTCGGAGCGCGGCCGCAGCGACAAGGTGATCGACAACGGTATTCCGCCGGGCGAAGCTGCCAAGCGCATCCTCGACGCGGTCGAGGCCAACCAGCGCGAGATCATCGTGGCCGACGGCATGGAAGAGGCGATGGGCGAGATGCGCCGCACGCCCGACCAGCTGTTCGACCAGGTCGCGGGCATGGTCGCGGCGGGTTACATGGAGAAAATGCAGGCGGAGGACTGATGGAACAGAAGCGCGTCACGCTCGCCAACGGGATCGAACTCGACACCGTCGATGTGGGGCCAAAGGATGCGCCCGCCATCATTTTCCTCCACGGCTTTCCCGAAAGCCACCGCACATGGCGCCACCAGATCGCGCATTTCAGCGATCGCTTCCGCTGCATCGCGCCCGACCAGCGCGGTTATCGCGGCTCTTCCAAGCCCGAGGGGGTCGACAATTACACGCCAGACAAGCTTGTCGGCGACATCTTCCTCCTGGCCGACGCGCTGGGGGTGAAGGACTTCACTGTCGCGGGGCACGACTGGGGCGGCGCGATCGCCTGGGGCGTGGCGATGGCAGGCGAACAGATGGGCCGCGTTCCCCGCGCCATCGTCGCGAATGCCCCGCACCATGCGGTCTTCCAGAAGCTGCTCTATACCTCGCCCGTCCAGCGCGAGGCGAGCCAGTACATGCGCGGCTTTCGCGACCCTGCAAACGACGCGCTGGTCCGCGAACAGGGTCTCTACGGCATCCTCGCGCAGGAAATCCGCTGGGACGCGCCGGACAAGATGGAGCCAGAGGAGCGCGAGCAGCTACTCGAGGACTGGCAGGACCGCGATGCCGCCTTCGCCATGCTCAACTGGTATCGCGCAAGCCCGATCGACATCCCGTCGATGGATGCGCCCTTCGAAGTGCCCGATGGCTGGGCGCCCGCGCCATTCCCGCCACTGACCATTCCAACGCTGGTCATCTGGGCACAGGACGACCTCGCCCTGCCCCCGGAGAACACGGCCGAACTGGACCAGCACGTGAAGGATCTCACGCTCGTCGAGGTGCCCGATTGCGGGCACTTCGTGCCTTGGGAAGCGCCCGAGGCCGTGAATGCGGCGATGGACGCCTTCTTCGCGAAAACCGGCTAGGCTCCGAGCCACTCCATCCACGCGCCGTGCGGATGCGCATTGGCGAGGTGCGCTGTCTCTTCCCCGCCTGGCCAGAAGCGCACCTTCAATTCGTGGGCAAAGGTCTCGCGATTGGTCTCCAGCGAAAGGTGCGCGAAGGGCCGTTCCTTCGTCGCGGCAGAGCCTGCCGCCTGCATCGCCGCCTCGATCCGTTCCTGCGTGGCATCGGGCAGGTATTGCCACATGATCGAATGCGCGAGCACGCGGGTGACACCGTCTTCCTGCTCGCGAGCGAGCTCCTGCTCCACCCAGTCGGCAGCATCCATCCGCTCGATTTCAGGCGGCATGCGCTGCGCCAGCTCGATTGCAGCGTCGATGCGCGCCATGCGGCCCGTCGCTTCAGGCCAGACGTAGCTCTTGAGTCGTAGCGCCTGCGATTCATCGGTCAGGTCGACAGGCGCGATGTCGCTCCCCCGCGCATCGACGAAACCGATATCGCTGGCAGGAGGCGGGGAGCCTCGCCATTCCGGTGCGATCTGCATCCTGCTGGTGCCCGGCCCCGTGGTCACGCCGCCGAGGTCGTAGTGATAGCGGCCCATCATCGTGTTGATTCCCGCGCTGGCACCGATTTCGAGAAACTCGAACTGCGCGGTAGTTCGTCCGTCTGCCAGCCATAGCAGGGCGGCCGCGAAATTGGCCGAACGTCCCGCCTCGTTCGTTTGCGGCGGTCCGTCGAGCCACGGCATGAGCCGTGCATCGTGTGTCTCAATGAGCTCGCGGATCAGCGCGTCGACGTCATCCTGCGCCGGCATGCGGCCCGCGTAGACGTCCTCGAGGCGCGGCTCCTCACCCGTCAGCAGCAGGTTATGGATGCCACCGGCAATCCGCAGAGGCATGGCATCGCGCAGGGACAGGCCCTGCCAGTTGAAAATCCTGCGCGCCGTGGCAGCCTCGCTGTCCTCCAGTGCCAGCAGGCCGCGAACGACCTGGGCGGTCCCCCGCGCCCCCGCATTTTCCGCATGACGCGCCTGCCATTCGATGGCTTCCGGGACTGAAACGATATCCATCACCGCGCCTGCTGCCATATCCGTTGCCCTTTCCCGCGCGTATCCCTATCTGCGCACGCCATGACCGATTGCCTGACCTTTGCCATCCCGAAGGGCCGCATCCTCGAGGAAGCGTTGCCCGTGATGGCGCGTGCCGGCGTCGTGCCGGAAGATGCGTTTCACGACAAGGCGAACCGCTCGTTGACCTTCGGCACGACGCGCGACGACATGCGCCTCATCCGCGTGCGCGCCTTCGACGTTGCCACCTTCGTGGCGCACGGTGCCGCACAGCTCGGCATCGTGGGATCGGACGTGATCGAGGAATTCGACTACGCCGACCTTTACGCACCGGTCGATCTGGACATCGGTCACTGCCACCTTGCCGTCGCCGAGCCGGCGGGCGCAAAGACCACCAATGGCGCAAGCCACCTGCGCGTTGCGACCAAATATCCGAACCTCACCCGCCGCCACTTCGAGCGGCAGGGCATTCAGGCCGAGTGCGTGAAGCTCAACGGGGCGATGGAAATCGCGCCCGAACTCGGGCTCGCGGGCAGGATCGTCGACCTTGTTTCGAGCGGTCGTACGCTCAAGGAGAACGGCCTCGTCGAGACGAGCCATATCCTCGACATTACCGCCCGGCTGATCGTGAACCGCGCCGCGCTGAAGACCGATCCGCGCGTCGCAGCGCTGGTCGAGGCCTTCCGCGCCGACAGCGAAAAGCGGAGCGCCGCCTGATGCTGAAGCTGCGAACCAGCGACGCCGATTTCGAATCGAAGTTCGCCCGTATCGTGCGCGACCGCCGCGAAAGCGATGCTCAGGTCGGACGCGATGTCGCCACCATCCTCAACGAAGTGCGCGAGCGCGGTGACAAGGCGCTGGTGGAGTTCACCACGCGCTTCGATCAGCACAACCTCTCCTCCGACGAGGACTGGGGCATCTCGAAGGAAGCCTGCAAGGCGGCCTATGATCGCCTCGATACCGAACTGCGCGAGGCGCTCGAGACAGCAGCTGCCCGTATCCGCGCCTATCACGAGGGCCAGCTTCCGCAGGACCGCGATTATACCGACGAAATCGGCATGCGCCTCGGTGCCCGCTGGAGCGCGGTCGAGGCGGCAGGCCTCTATGTGCCCGGCGGCCGTGCGGCCTATCCTTCCTCGCTGCTTATGAACGCGATCCCGGCAAAGGTTGCAGGCGTTGAGCGCCTCGTGGTCACGACCCCGACACCCGGCGGCGAAGCCAACGACCTCGTGCTCGCCGCAGCGCATGTCGCGAGCGTGGACGAGATCTGGCGTGTCGGCGGGGCGCAGGCGATCGCCGCGCTCGCCTATGGCACCGAACGCATCAAGCGCGTCGATGTCGTGACGGGTCCTGGCAATGCCTGGGTCGCAGAGGCCAAGCGCCAGCTCTATGGCGTCGTCGGCATCGACATGGTGGCCGGACCCAGCGAGATCCTCGTCATTGCCGACAAGGACAACAATTCGGAATGGATTGCTGCCGACCTGCTCAGCCAGGCCGAGCACGATCCGACGAGCCAGTCGATCCTGATCACCGACGATGCCGGTTTCGCCGCGCAGGTCGAGGACGCGATCGATCTCGAATTCCTCAAGCTGCCGACGGCCAAGACCGCCAAGGCCAGCTGGGACGACCACGGGCTGATCGTGATCGTCGACAGCCTCGACGAAGCTCCCGCCCTTTCGGACCGTCTCGCTGCTGAACACGTCGAGATCGCGACCGCCGACCCCGAGGCAATCTTCGCCAAGCTGCGGCATGCGGGCAGCGTATTCCTGGGCCGGATGACGCCCGAAGCCGTCGGCGACTATATTGCTGGTCCCAACCACGTCCTACCCACCGGCCGACGCGCGCGCTTTGCAAGCGGCCTTTCGGTGCTCGACTTCATGAAGCGCACCAGCTTCATCGGTGCATCCGACGATGCACTCAAGGCCATCGGGCCTGCCGCCGTGCGCCTCGCCGAGGCCGAGGGCCTCCCGGCGCACGCCCTTTCGATTTCCAGGAGGCTTTCGTGAGCCAGAACCCGCGTACCCAGGCCCGTAGCGCCGCCCGTCTCGGCGCCGTGCAGGCACTCTACCAGCAGCAGATGGAAGGCACCGCGACCGCACGCCTGCTCGACGAATTCCACCAGCACCGTCTCGGCCAGGTGATCGAGGAAGAGGAATACGCCGAGGCCGACGTCGATTTCTTCGATGATGTCGTGAAGGGCGTCGATGCCCGCCGCGAGGAGATCGACGATCTCCTGACCGCGCGCCTTGCCTCGGGCTGGACGCTGGCCCGTCTCGACAAGACCATGCTGCAGATCCTTCGCGCAGGCGCTTACGAGCTCATTGCCCGTGCCGACGTGCCGAAAGCCGCCGCCATCAGCGAATATGTCGACGTCGCCAAGGCCTTCTTCGACGACCGCGAGGCGAAGTTCGTCAACGGCATCCTCGATGCGGTCGCCAAAGAGGCGGGGCGCTGAACGAGCGCGATTTCATTGCGGCGTTGCGCGCGCTGGCCAGTGATCCCGCCGCGCGCGGCTTGGATGACGATGCCGCCGTCCTCGATTTCGGCGGCGACAAGCTCGTCCTGACCCACGACACTATGATCGAGGGCGTCCATGTCCTCGAGGGACAGGACCCGGCTGACATCGCGTGGAAACTCGTCGCGGTGAACCTGTCCGACCTCGCTGCGAAAGGCGCCAAGCCGATCGGCGTGCTCATCTCGCACATGCTCGGGACCGATGATCACCGCTTCGTGAAGGGCCTCGAAGAGGTGCTCGGCGAGTTTGGAGTTGCGTTGCTGGGCGGGGACACCGTTCGCGGCGATGGCCCGCGTAGCTGGGGTTGCACCGCAATCGGCCGCGCATCGCACGATCCCGTACCTGCGCGCAGCGGCGCCAAACCGGGAGATGCGGTCTATCTTGGCGGCCCGATCGGCAGGGCGATGCTCGGTTACGAGGCCCTGCGCGACGATACCGAGGCCGACGACACGCACTATCGCAGGCCGGTCCCGCAACTCCGCCTCGGACAGGACCTCGCCCCGCATGTTTCCGCGATGATGGACGTTTCCGACGGCCTGCTCCTCGATGCCTCGCGTATCGCGGGTGCAAGCAATGTGACGCTGTCGCTCGATCGGAATTTGGTCCTGCCGCTCGCACCGGAAGGCCGGCTCGAAGACGCCATGCGCTGGGGCGATGACTATGTACTGCTGTGCACCGGACCGGAGGGTCTTGGCGAGCGGTTCCCCCTCACGAGGATCGGCAAAGTCGATGCTTCCGCCGCTGAGCCGCTGCTTCTCGACGGCAGCCCGCCCGAAGGCGATATCGGCTACACGCACTGATTGCTGCCGAATGAGGCGTCGATAAGCGCAGATTCTTGCGTCTTTGACCCCTTGCAAGCGTATGCATGCCCTTTATACCTCTCCGCCACATATGCGCCCGGCATCTCCCATGCCGAGCGCATCAAACATATAAACGGGAGGGGAGTTTTTCGTGGACCTTGTAATCCTATCCATAGGGTTGGGACTGCTTGCCGTAATTTACGGCTTCGTCACCAGCCGCCAGGTGCTCAGTTCGGGCGCGGGCAATGAGAAAATGCAGGAAATCGCCGGCGCCATCCAGGAAGGCGCGCAGGCCTACCTGAAGCGTCAATACACCACTATCGGCATGGTCGGCGTCGTCGTCGCCGTGCTGGTCGGCGTATTCCTCGGCATCATTCCGGTCATCGGCTTCGTCATCGGCGCGATCCTTTCAGGCGTGGCCGGCTTCATCGGGATGAACATCTCGGTGCGCTCGAACGTGCGTACGGCTGCTGCCGCGCAGAGCGGACTGCAGCAGGGCCTGACCCTCGCGTTCCGCGCAGGCGCCATCACTGGCATGCTCGTGGCAGGCCTCGCGCTCCTCGCGATCGCCGTCTTCTTCTGGTACCTGACCGGCCCCGCCGGACACGCTGCCAACAGCCGTGAAGTGATCGACGGTCTCGTCGGCCTCGCCTTCGGTGCCTCGCTGATCTCGATCTTCGCGCGTCTGGGCGGCGGTATCTTCACGAAGGCTGCAGACGTCGGCGCCGACCTCGTCGGCAAGGTCGAAGCGGGCATCCCCGAAGACGATCCGCGCAACCCTGCCGTGATCGCCGACAACGTGGGCGACAACGTGGGCGACTGTGCCGGCATGGCTGCCGACCTGTTCGAAACCTACGTCGTGACCGTCGGTGCAACCATGGTCCTCACCGCGCTGCTCTTCGGCGAAGCGCTGGGTGACCTGCTGATGCCGATGATGACGCTCCCGCTGCTGATCGGCGGCGCGTGCATCGTGACCAGCATCATCGGCACCTACTTCGTGAAGCTCGGCAAGGGCGGCACGAACGTGATGGGCGCCATGTACAAGGGCTTCCTTGTTTCGGCCGTGCTCGCAATCCCGCTGATCTGGTTCGTCGCCGACTACGCGCTCGGCAGCATGACCACGACCATCCCGGGCACCGAGTTCAGCGGTCGCATGCTGTTCTACTGCTCGCTGATCGGTCTTGCGATCACCGGCCTGATCATCTGGATCACCGAGTACTACACCGGCACGAACTATCGTCCGGTCCGCTCGATCGCCAAGAGCTCGGAAACGGGCCACGGCACCAATGTGATCCAGGGTCTCGCAATCAGCCTTGAATCGACCGCGCTGCCGACGATCGTCATCGTTGCCGGCATCATCGCCACCTACCAGCTCGCAGGCCTCATGGGCATCGCCTATGCAGCCACCGCAATGCTGGCCCTGGCAGGCATGGTCGTGGCGCTCGACGCTTACGGTCCGGTGACGGACAACGCAGGCGGCATCGCCGAAATGGCCGGTCTCGACGACAGCGTTCGTGAAAAGACCGACCTGCTCGACGCTGTGGGCAACACCACTAAGGCCGTGACCAAGGGCTATGCCATCGGTTCGGCAGGCCTCGGCGCACTGGTTCTCTTCGCTGCCTACACGGCAGACCTGGCCGAATTCTTCCCCGATACGGAAGTCAACTTCAGCCTCGAGAACCCGTATGTGATCGTCGGCCTGCTGCTCGGCGCACTGCTCCCGTACCTCTTCGGTGCGATGGGCATGACCGCCGTGGGCCGTGCGGCCGGCGACGTGGTCGTCGACGTGCGCGAACAGTTCGCAGCCGATGCAGGCATCATGGCCGGTACCAGCAAGCCGAACTATGCCAAGACGGTGGACCTCGTCACCAAGGCCGCGATCAAGGAAATGATCGTTCCTTCGCTGCTTCCGGTGCTTGCCCCGATCGTGGTCTATTTCGCGATCCTCTGGGCTACCGGCAGCCAGGCCGAAGGCTTTGCAGCCGTGGGTGCACTGCTGCTCGGCGTGATCATCGGCGGTATCTTCGTCGCACTCTCGATGACCGCTGGTGGCGGTGCATGGGACAATGCGAAGAAGTACATCGAAGACGGTAACCACGGCGGCAAGGGCTCGGAAGCCCACAAGGCTGCCGTCACTGGCGACACCGTGGGCGATCCTTACAAGGACACCGCAGGACCGGCCGTGAACCCGATGATCAAGATCACCAACATCGTCGCGCTGCTGCTCCTTGCAGCTCTCGCGGCTGGCTGATCACTTCGATCATAGCGCTTCAAAGGGCGGCGGCACTTCGGTGTCGCCGCCTTTTTCTTGACCCTCACGTAAAGCGCACGCACAGCCTGAAGCGTGAGTGACAGCAAGACCCCCGAACAGCTCGTTGCAGGCCTCGTCCGCCTGCTGACCGTCGCCCCCGCAGGCGAAAATGCCTATACCGGCAACCAGCAGCCCGGCGGCATCGGCCGCGTCTTCGGCGGGCAGGTCATCGCGCAGGCGCTCCAGTCCGCGCAGGCCAGCGCGCCCGAGGGAATGGAGGCTCATTCGCTTCATGCCTATTTCCTGCGCGGCGGGCGCGAAGGCGTCGATATAGACTATTCGGTTGCCGCCGATTTCGATGGTCGCAGCTTTGCCAACCGCCGCGTCGTCGCACGGCAAGAGGGCACTCCGATCCTCAACCTCACCGCCAGTTTCCAGAAACCGGAAGAGGGGCTCGAGCACGACGACAGCCCGATGCCCGAAGTCCCCGATCCCGAGGACCTCCCCTCCGACATGGAGATGCGCAAGAAATTCCTCGAAGAGATGGGCGAAGTCTCGGAGGTCCAGCGCAAGCTTATGACCCGTCCGCGCCCGATCGAAATGCGCACCAGCGGCAAGCTCCACTGGATGAATGCAGACAAGAAGCCGCCGCGTGCGCACAGCTGGTTCAAGGCCGCCGCGCCGCTGCCGGACGATCCGGCACTGCACCGCGCGGTCATTGCCTACGCCAGCGACTTCACGCTCCTAGGCACTTCCGCACTGCCCCACGGCCTCAGCTGGGCCCGGGGCGAGTTGAAGGGGGCGAGCCTCGACCATGCCCTCTGGTTCCATCGTCCCGCGCGCGCAGACGAATGGCTGCTCTACGCCACCGACAGCCCTTGGTCGGGCGCCGGACGCGGCTTCAATCGCGGACGGATATTCAATCGCGCAGGCGAACTGGTCGCCAGCGTCGCGCAGGAAGGTGTCGTCAGGAAAGCGCGGCGCGACTAGGCGCCCGCCTCATCAGCCGCCGCGGCTGGACGCGGTGGCGGTACGGCCCGAGCGGCTGTTGAGATTCCAGCCGCGGCTCTTTTCGCCGAAACCTGCTGATTTCGCCATTGCCGAGGCAGCCTTGACCTTGGGGATGCTGCGCGGCTTTTCGAATGCGCGTGCGCCCGCATAATATTTGCCCGGCGCACCGGCATAGCCGAGACGCACGCCGCGGCCGGTCTGGTAACCGCCACCCGGCGCCGAAAAGGCCGGAACGGGGCGCGACATCGTCTTGCTCCACAGGAACGCGGTGACGAAGGGCGAGAAGTGGCTGCGGCGGGCAGTCTGCTGTTCGCTGCCGGTTTCCTCGACGCACTTGCCCTCGCCGTACTGCGCTTCGCAATCGGCCAGCGCCTCGAAACGCGGTGCTTCTTCCTTGGCGACCTCGACGGCTTCCTCGCGCATCTCGGCGCATTCCTCGCGGCTGAGGCCGGTTTCCTTGGCGCAGGCGAAGACGTTCTCGAAGACCTGCACTTCCTGTCCGGTCTCGGCATTCGCAACCTGCACCGGCGCCTTGGCTTGCTCGGCCGAAGCCTCGCCGCAGCCCGACAGCATTGCGCCGCCGCCGATGGCAGCCATGGTCGTCAGTGCAACCCTGCCCGACCGCTTGCGCCGCTGCGAAGTAATTGCCGAATTCGTCATTGGAAGTCCCCGATTTCCCGTTATGTCTATGGCGTTACAGGAAAAGTCCTGACAAATTCTTTTCGAAGGGGGCGCGGTTTCTAGAATGCTCAGGAAAACAGTCGAAGAACGGCCGGACTGGCAGGAAACAGCGCGCGCCAACGGTTTCGTTTTTCACCATGTCGACGGCGATCTCTACTGGGACGAACGCGCCTGCTGGCAGTTCACGCTGGAGGAGGTGGAAAACCAGATCGAGGACCCCTCGACCGAACTCTACGCCCTGTGCCTCCAGCTCGTGGACGAGGTCTGCGAGAGCCAGGAGCTGATGGAGCGGCTCGCCATTCCCGAAGCCATGCGCGATGTCGTGGCGACCAGCTGGCGCGACGGCGACCCCTCGCTCTACGGCCGCTTCGATTTCGCCTATGACGGCTCCGGCCCCGCCAAGCTGCTGGAATTCAACGCCGACACGCCCACCAGCATCTACGAAACCGCCTTCTTCCAGTGGGGCTGGCTGGAAGACATGATCGCACTCGGCCGCCTTCCGCAGGAAGCCGACCAGTTCAACCGGTTGCACGAGGCCCTGATCGAGCGTTTCGGAGCGATCCTCGAAGCCGGAAGCCTGCTGCACTTCTCCGCCGTGGAGGACCACATCGAGGACCGCGCGACGGTCGCCTATCTCGAAGACCTCGCCGGACAGGCAGGCATGGAGACCCGCTTCCTCGACATCTCCTCGATCGGCGTCACCGACGACGGGCGCTTCGTCGACCAGGAAGGCTACCGCATCGGCGCCCTGTTCAAGCTCTACCCGTGGGAAGACATGCTGCGCGAGAGCTTCGCCGCACATGTCGCCGGCAGCGAGACGCTGTTCATCGAGCCCGCATGGAAGGCAATCCTCTCGAACAAGGCGATGCTCCCCCTCCTGTGGGAGCGCAACGAGGGCCATCCCAACCTGCTACCGACTTTCTTCGAATATGCACCCGAAGGCCGCGACCTGTCGCGCGGGCCCCATGTACGCAAGCCCTTCTTCAGCCGCGAAGGCGCCGATATCTCGCTCTACGACGGCGAGCGCCGCCACCGCGGCCCCGACGAGGGCTACGGCGAGGAAGGCGCGATCGTCCAGGCCTTCGCCCCGCTCGCCCGCTCGGGCGAGAACCACGCGGTGATCGGCAGCTGGATCGTGGGCGACGAGGCGGTCGCCATGTCGATCCGCGAGGACGCCAGCCCCATCACGAGGGACCTCGCGCGGTACCTGCCGCATGTGATCCTGGGGTGAGGTAAAATAACACAAGCCAAACCCCTCCCACTCGTGTAGGGGCGCGCTCAACCAAGGTCGCGTGGGAGCCGAACATCGGACGCGCCGGCCGTTTGCTGCCGTTACGAGCGGCCTCATCCATGCCCTGTTTCCTGCCCCGCGGCGCGTTTCGCTGCGGCGCCTATTCGTATTGCGAGCCAGAATGTCTTTCGAAACCCTGCCGCCGGTCATCGCCGATGCCCTTTCCGCGCGCGGCTATACCGCCCTCACCCCGGTCCAGGCCGCCGTCATCGAGCCCGAGGCGCATGGCCGCGACCTGATCGTCTCGGCGCAGACCGGCTCGGGCAAGACCGTCGCCTTCGGCCTCGCCATGGCCGAAACGCTGTTAGCCGAGACTGCCAGCCTCGCGCTGGTCGAAAGCCCGTTGCTCCTCGTCATCGCACCGACGCGCGAGCTTGCGCTGCAGGTCAGCCGCGAGCTCGGCTGGCTCTATGCGGGTGCCGGCCTGCGCATTGCGACCTGTGTCGGCGGGATGGACGCGAGCAAGGAACGCCGTGCGCTGCGCGCGGGCCCTGCCATCGTCGTCGGTACGCCGGGGCGCCTGCGCGACCATCTCGAGCGCGGCGCGCTGGACCTGTCGGGTCTCGCGGGCGTGGTGCTCGACGAGGCTGACGAGATGCTCGACATGGGATTCCGCGAGGACCTCGAAGAGATCCTCGACGCAACGCCCGAAAGCCGCCGCACGCTGCTGTTCTCGGCCACCATGCCGCGCCCGATCGTGCGTCTGGCCGAACGCTACCAGAGCGACGCGCTGCGCCTCAGCCTCGTCGGCGAGGACCGCGGGCATGGCGATATCAGCTACCAGGCGATCACCGTCTCGCCCGCCGAGGTCGAGCACGCGGTGGTCAACCTGCTGCGCTATCACGAGGCGGAGACGGCGATCCTGTTCTGCGCGACGCGCGACAATGTCCGCCGCTTCCATGCAACGCTGCAGGAACGTGGCTTCGCCGTCGTGGCGCTTTCGGGTGAGCATTCGCAGAGCGAGCGCAACCAGGCGCTGCAGGCCCTGCGTGACCGGCGCGCGCGCGTTTGCGTCGCCACCGATGTCGCCGCACGCGGGATCGACCTGCCGACGCTGAGCCTCGTCATCCATGTCGAGATTCCGCGCGATGCGGAGACGCTCCAGCACCGCTCGGGCCGCACCGGACGCGCAGGCAAGAAGGGAACGGCGGCGATCATCGTGCCCTACAACCGCCGTCGCCGTGTCGAAGGCATGCTGCGCGGCGCGAAGATCGAAGCCGAGTGGATGGACGCGCCCACGCCCGAGCAGATCCGCGCGAAGGATCGCTCGCGCCTTATGGAGACGCTCACCGCGCCGGTCGAGTTTGACGATTACGACCGCGAGCTGGCCCGCGAACTGATGGAAAAGCGCTCGGCGGAAGACATCGCGGCGGCGCTGGTGCAGTCGCATCGCGCGAAGATGCCGCAGCCCGAGGAGCTCATCCCGAATACGCCGGAGGCACGCGACAAGGCCAAGGCCGATCGCCATCGCCCCGGTTTCGAGGACGTGGTCTGGTTCAAGATCGGTGTCGGCCGCCGCCAGAACGCCGAACCGCGCTGGATCCTGCCGCTGCTCTGCCGCCGCGGGCACATCACGCGCAACGAGATCGGCGCTATCCGCGTCGGCCAGTTCGAGACCTGGTTCCAGGTCCCCACGGCTGTTGCGTCCAAATTCGCCGAGGCGGTCGCCCGCACGGCGTCGCAGGAAGACGAGCAGGATGCGATCCTGATCGAAGAGGCACCCGAGGGTCCGCGCATCGAGGCGCGCCGCAACCGCGCCATGCGCGGCGATGGTCCGGTGCGCCCCAAGCCCTTCGCCAAGGGCCCGCACAAGAAGGGTGGCAAGCCGCCGCACAAGGCGGGCAAGTTCGGCGGCAAGAAGCCGGGCGGCCAGAAGTTCGCCGGCAAGCGCAAGCCGGCCGCCAAGGCTCCGAAGAACCGCAAGTAGGAAGCGCGCCGGCTTGCGGGCCGATCAGTGCTTGAGCAACAACGGGATACGCACGTCCGACAGCATGGCGCGGGTCACGCCGCCGAAGATCCATTCGGCGACACGCGTCCTGCCGTAGGCGCCCATCACGATGAGGCCGGCTCCGCGAACCTCTGCGGCGTTGAGCAGCGTGTGGGCCGTGCCCTTCGCGTCGGGCTCGAGCTCGACCACTTCGCTGCTTATGCCGTGGTGCGATAGATAGTCTGCCCCGCGCACCGGTGGCAGGTCGAACCGGTCGCGCTTGGCGGGCTTCTCGCTGCGCACGGTGGCAAGATAGACCGTGCTCGCCCGCTTGAGGAGCGGAACGGCTGCCCGCAGCGCATGCGAGCTTTCCGCCGATCCGTCCCACGCGACGAGCGCCGGTTTGTCCGGATCGAGGCGCTTGCAATCGTCGGGCAGGACTAGGACCGGGCAGTTCGCGGTTACGGCGAGTTCGCCGGCCGTGAAGGAAGGAGCCTTGCCGCCGGACGTCGGATCACGTTCACCCAGGATCACGAGGTCCGCCAGCGAGGAACGCTGCAGCAGGGCCAGTGACACCGGCCCTGCTTTCTCCACCCAGTCCCACGGTACGCCTTCGTTCGCGAGGTCTTTCTCGGTCTCTTCGCGCAATGTCTGCACCTGCTCGCGCCAGACCGGCACCATCGCCGCAAAGGCGGCGCCATAGGGATCGATTGCCGCCGACGCCTCGTAGGGAATGGCAGCCAGAACCGTCAGGTGGCTGTCGAATGCGCGCGCCAGGTCGAGTGCCGCGTCGAGCCGCCGGGCATGGCCGGCGTCGGCATGGGCGTTGAAGAGGATGGATTTCATCGCAGGTCTCCTGATTGGCAGGCTGATCGAGGACAATTCTCCTCTCCAGCATTGCCATCAGGCTAGGCCGCGACGTGCAGCGCTTCATTGATCCAGCGCAATTTCCGCGAAAAAATAGAGATGCGCCCAGTCAGCGCTTCTTCGAGACCAATCGGACGAGAGCGTAGGCAATACCGCCTGCCGCCGGAATGCCCAGCGTCGCAATGAGCATCAGCCGTTCCGGATCGCTGGCGCCGATCGCCCCGCCCAGCCCGGTATAGGCCAGCGCGAGGACTAGGTTCGCGCTGCCGATCGCCAGCAGGAAACGGCGAAAGGAATAGCGGGCGATACCCGCGGCAACGAGGATCACCTCGCCCAGCACAGGCACCGGCCGCGTCGCGAACAGCAGGAGCGCGGATATGCGGGCGGCCCTACCCTCGGCGGCCGCGAGATCGTCCGCGCCAAGCAGGCGCCGGGCGAGCGGTCGTCCGGCGAAGCGCCCGATGGCATAGGCGATACAGCTCGCGACCATGATCCCCACCCAGGTCGCCGCTGCCGCCAGCGGCCAGTCCAGCGCCGAGCCCGCAAGCGCCCCGACCAGTCCATGGGGTATGATCGCCACGCTATCGAGCGCGAGCAGCATAATGACGGCGAGGAATGCCGCAGCCGCGCTTTGCGATCCGAGATTGCGCGCGATATCGACCAGCCGGTCGCCGAAGGGCAGGATGATGAGGATGGGCAGGATAAACAGGGCCGCAGCAATTCCGCCGATCCTGAGCCAGCGCCGCAGCGGAGTGAGCTTCTCACCCTCCTGCATGGTAGAAGTCGTAAATTTGCTGTGCCACACCCTCGCTTATACCCGGTGCACGCTTGAGATCGTCAAGCGCCGCAGCGCGAACCTTCCCGGCAGTGCCGAAATGCAGCAGCAAGGCCCGCTTTCGTGCAGGGCCGATGCCCGGGATCTCGTCGAGCGGCGATGCGGTGATCGCGCGGCTGCGCTTGGCGCGGTGTGCGCCGATGGCGAAGCGGTGGACTTCGTCGCGCAGGGTCTGGAGGTAGAACAGCAGCTGTGAATTCACCGGCAGCGTCTTCTCGCGCCCGTCGGGGAAGTGGAACACCTCGCGCCCCTGGCGGCCATGATGCGGGCCCTTCGCGATACCGATGACCGGCACATCATCCGCGATACCGAGGTCTTCCAGCACGGCCATGACGCTGGACACCTGTCCCTTGCCGCCGTCGATCAGCAGGAGGTCGGGCCAGATAGCCTCATGACCCTTGCCCTTTGGCGAATTCTCGTCATCGCGCTCGGTTTCGGCGAGCTTGCGGAAACGGCGCGCCATGACTTCGCGCATCATTCCGAAATCGTCGTTCGTCTGCGCCTGCTTGATGTTGAACTTGCGGTACTGGCCCTTTTCGAAGCCTTCCGGCGAGGCAACCACCATCGCGCCCAGCGCCTTGTCGCCCTGGATATGGCTGTTGTCGTAGATCTCGATACGCTGCGGCACTTCGTCGAGTTCGAGGAACTCCGCCAGCTCGCGCATGCGCTGCGCCTTGGTGCCGCTTTCGGCCAGCCGCCGGTCCAGTGCCTCGGTGGCATTGCGCGAGGCCTGCTGCATTAGCTTGCGGCGGTCGCCGCGCTGCGGGATCGAGATCACGACCGCGTGGCCAGCTTTCTCCGCCAGAGCTTCGGCAATCAGCTCCTGCTCGGCCAGTTCGCGATCGACGAGAATGGTCTTGGGCGGCGGCACTTCCTCGTAGAATTGCAAAAGCACGTCGGACAGCACCTCGGGATGCTCGAGATCGCCCGTGTTCTTCGGGAAGAAGGCCTTGTGGCCCCAGTTCTGCCCGCCGCGGATGAAGAAGGCCTGCACGCCGATCTGCCCGCCCTTGGCTGCAAGAGCGAACACGTCCGCATCGCCCACGCCGCTGGCGTTGATCGCCTGCGAGCCCTGGATGAATGTCGCCGCGCGAAGCCGGTCGCGCAGGATCGCGGCGGTCTCGAAATCGAGATCCTCGGCCGCCTTCGCCATCTGCTGTTCGATATTGGCCTGCACCGCGCTCGACTTGCCCGAGAGGAAGTCCTTCGCCTCCTGTACCAGCGCGTCATAGCCCGCCTCGTCGATCCGGCCGACGCATGGCGCCGAGCAACGCTTGATCTGGTAGAGCAGGCAGGGCCGGTCGCGGTTGTTGAAGAAGCTGTCGGTGCAGCTCCTCAGCAGGAAGAGTTTCTGCAGTGCGTTCAGTGTCTTGTTGACCGATCCGGCGCTGGCGAAAGGTCCGTAGTAATTGCCCTTGGCCCGCCGCGCGCCGCGGTGCTTCTGGATGCGCGGGAACGCGTGATCGGCGCGCAAAAGGATGAAAGGGAAGCTCTTGTCGTCGCGCAGCAGCACGTTGAACGGCGGGCGGTAGCGCTTGATCAGCTGCGCCTCGAGCAGCAGCGCCTCGGCTTCCGAATTGGTGACCACGATCTCCATCGCGCGGCACTGGCTGACCATGCGCTGGAGGCGGTTCGAAAGACCCTTTACCTGCGTGTAGTTCGCGACGCGTGCCTTCAGGCTGCGCGCCTTGCCGACGTAGAGCACGTCACCGCGCGTATCGAGCATGCGGTAGACGCCGGGGCGCGGCTTCAGCGTCTTCACCGTCTCGCGGATCACCTTGATGCCGGTTTCGAGATCGGGCTGCGCGCTGGCCACGACCTTCGTGGCGCGTTCCTCGTTGAAACGCTCCTTTCCTCTCGGATCGTGGGGGGAACCTGCCCCGGAACTAAAGCCCGTGCGCGACATGGAGGTGGAGATAGTGCGCTCGCATCGCTTGTGCAAAGCCGCGTTTGCCGCCATCCCCTGCCGCCATGGACGGAAAAACAATCGCACCGCCACGTACGGTCGGATTCTGGGGTACGGCACTCTTCCCGGTAAACGGCATGATCGGGGCAGGCATCTTCGCCATGCCCGCCATCCTCGTGGCCGCTGTCGGCGATTTTGCGCCCTGGCTGATGCTGGCAGGTGGCCTCCTGTTTGCCCCGCTGATCCTCGTCTTCGCATGGCTTGCGACGCGCTTCGACCATTCGGGCGGCCCCGTCCTCTACGGCGAGGCGGCGTTCGGACGCTTCATCGGATATCAGGCGGGCTGGATGCGCTACATGAGCGCGATCGTGACCGTGGCGGCCAATACGCATGTGATGGTCGCCTATCTCGGGGCGTTGTTTCCCGTTCTCAATGATCCGGTAATGCGGGTTGGAGCGGTCGCGACGATCATCGCCATCCTGACGGCAATCAACCTGTTCGGGATGAGGAAATCAGTGGGCGCGCTGGGTCTGATGACGATCCTCAAGCTGGCCCCGCTCGGCCTGCTGGTCGTTTCCGCTCTCTTTGCCGGAACGAACGATGTGACCTTCGCACTGCCCGAATTCGGCGAGGTCGAGACCGTCGTGCTGCTGCTCTATTATGCCTTCATGGGCTTCGAGACAGTCGTGCTGCCCGCAGGCGAGATGAAACGGCCCAAGCGTGATGTGCCGCTGGCGCTGCTCACCACGCTCGGCGCGGTGACCTTGCTCTACATGGCGATCATCTGGGCATTCCTTGCCATCGGTCCCGGCACCGGGGGCGAGGACAATGCCCTTGCCGGAGCTGCCGAAGTCAGCATGGGGCAGTTCGGCGCATTCGCAATCGTCTTTGCCGCCGCATTCAGCATTGCGGGCAACAACTTCCAGGGCGGCGTGAGTCTGCCACGCATGACCTATGGCATGGCCGAACGCGGCATGCTTCCGCGCTGGTTCGCGCGCGTCAGCCCGCGGTGGCAGACGCCCTCGAATTCGATCATCTTCTACGGCGTAGCAGGCATTGCATTCGGCCTCTGGGAAGGCTTCGAAGCGCTTGCACTGGCCGGCACGCTGACGCGGCTCTTCACCTATCTGGTCAGCGCCGCTGCCCTGCCCGTGCTCGAGCAGCGCGACGGCGCACTAAATCCTTTACGCGCAGTGGTGGCGGGCCTCGCATTCGTCAGCACCGGCTGGGTCGCGAGCCACGCCGATGCGCAGGCGTGGATCACCTTCTTCGGCCTGTTTGCGCTTGGCACGCTGTTCTATTTCATCGCGGCCCGCCAGGCGCCGCTGGAGCCTGAAGCAGCCTAGGCCATGCCCGAAAGTTTTGACGCGATAATCCTCGGCGCCGGTGCGGCCGGGCTGATGTGCGCGGCGCGTGCCGGCCAGCTGGGCAAGCGCGTGCTGGTGCTCGAAAAGGCAGAGAAGCCGGGCAAGAAGATCCTCATCTCCGGTGGCGGGCGCTGCAATTTCACCAATATCGGCGCGGGACCGGCGAACTACCTTTCCGGCAATCCGCATTTCGCCAAGTCTGCGCTGGCCCGCTTCACGCCGCGCGACTTCCTCGACCTCGTCGAAAGCTACGGCATTGCCTGGCACGAAAAGACGCTCGGCCAGCTGTTCTGCGACGGCTCATCCAAGCAGATCGTCGAGATGCTGCTCGAGGAGTGCGCGAAAGGCGATGTCGAGCTCCGCTGCAACGCCGAAGTGACCGCGGTCGAGTATGACGGCGGACGCTTTGCCGTAATGGCCAATGGCGAGATCGTGACGGCACCGGCCCTCGTGATCGCCACGGGCGGCCCCTCGATCCCCAAGATGGGCGCGACCGGCTTTGCCTATGACCTCGCCCGGCAGTTCGGGCTCAAGGTCGTCGAGCCGCGCCCTGCCCTCGTCCCGCTGACGCTGGGCGGCGAAGAGGTACTGTTCCGCGAGATTTCCGGCGTCTCCGCCCCCGTCGTCGCCAGCGCCGGAAAGGCGAGCTTCCCCGAGGCGGCGCTGTTCACCCATCGCGGGCTTTCGGGCCCCTCGATCCTGCAGGTGTCGTCCTACTGGAAACCGGGAGAGGAGGTCTCCATCGATTTCCTGCCCGAGGATACGGGCGACTGGCTTCTCGACCGAAAGCGCGAAACCCCGCGCGCCACCATGCGCTCGGTCCTGCGCGAGGCATTGCCCGACCGGCTGGCCGATATCCTTGCCGAGAAACTCGGCGTGGATACCGAGCTGGGCAATGTGAGCGATAAGGCCCTGCGCAGCTCACAGGAACGCCTGAAGCGCTGGACCTTCCGCCCCAGCGGCACGGAAGGCTTCGCCAAGGCCGAAGTCACCGTGGGCGGGATTTCGACCGCGGAGCTCTCCTCCAAGACCATGGAGGCGAAGAAAGTGCCCGGCCTTTTCGCAATCGGCGAAGCGGTCGATGTGACCGGCTGGCTGGGCGGCTACAACTTCCAGTGGGCATGGGCCAGCGGCGTAGCGGCGGGCGAAGCGCTGTAACCTCCTGAAACTGCTACGGCAGGTGTTGACCGCTGCGGCAAGTTGACCGCTTTCCGCGCTCTGCTAGCCTCCAACGCTTGTGGACCTGCGAAAAGCGGGCCGTTGCAGGAGAGCCTGATGCAGCAGCTTCAGGGCATGGATGCCAGCTTCGTTGCGCTGGAAACGCGCAATTCGCCGATGCACATCGGCTCGATCCTCATCTACAATCCGGAGACCGCGCCCGGCGGCTTCGTGAGGTTCAAGGACATCCTGTCTTTCATCGAAAGCCGGCTGCAGCTTTCCACCACCATGCGCCAGCGACTGGTGCGCGTGCCGTTCGACCTCGACTATCCCTACTGGATCGAGGATCCCGATTTCGATCTCGAATACCATGTCCGCCACGTGGCCCTGCCCGAACCGGGTGACTGGCGGCAGCTCTGTATCCAGGCGGCGCGTATTTTCGCCCGCCCGCTCGACCTCGACCGCCCGCCGTGGGAATTCACCGTGGTCGAGGGGCTCGACAATGTCGAAGGCATTCCCAAGGGCTGCTACGCCTACATCACCAAGGTCCATCATGCCGCGATCGACGGGATGAGCGGTATCGACCTGATGGAAGCGACTCATACGCTGCGGCCCGACGAGCCACCGCCTCCCGGCCCGGACGAGTGGAAGCCGGAGAAGCTGCCCAATCCGGTGGAGTTGCTTGGTCGCAGCTACATGAGCGCGATTACCAATCCGCTTAAGCAGCTGGAAGTAGCGGCCAAGGCAGCCCCCGGCCTCGCCAAGGCGCTGAAAGGGCTGGCTGCGAAGGAATTCGACGTCTCGACCGAGATGATCGCACCCAAGACGCGCTTCAACCGCAAGATCTCGCCGCACCGCGTGGTCGAGGGGGTCAGCGTCCCGCTGGTCGACATCAAGGCGATCCGCACCGCTTCGGAAGGGGCGAAGGTCAACGATGTATTCCTCACCATCATCGGCGGCGCGATGCGGCGCTATCTCGAGGACAAGGGCGAACTGCCCAAGAAGACGCTGACCGCCATGGCGCCCATCTCGGTCCGAGCGAAGGACGAGAAGAACTCGATGGGCAACCAAGTGGCAGCGATGATCGCGCCGCTCGGCACGCATATCGCGGACCCGATCGAGCGGCTCGACTGGGTGCATGGCCGCACTACGAACTCCAAGGCGATGACCGATGCCCTGGGCGCGCGCAACATGACCGAGATGAGCAAGGCCAGCCCGGCGCTGTTCATGGCGCTGGGCGCGCAGCTCTACAGCCGGCTCAGCCTCGCGAACCGCGGCGTCGGACCGGTCTTCACCACCGTCGTCACCAATGTGCCGGGGCCGCCCGTGCCGATCTATTCGGCGGGCGCAAGGCTCGAGAGCATGATGGGGCTCATTTGCCTCACCGACGGCATGGGCCTTGCCCACGTGGTGCAAAGCTATACCGACGAGGCGACAATCGCCTTCACCGCCGACCGCGAAATGATGCCCGATCCGGAATTCTACCGCGATTGCATCCAGAAAAGCTTCGAAGATCTGCGCGATGCCGCGAAATCTGCGGAAAAGCCCGCTCCGGCTACCAAAAAGAAACCACAAGCGCCTAAGAAGGGTGCAACCAAGCCTGCCGCCAAGAAGCAGGCGACGCCGAAAAAGAAAGCCCCCGCAAAACCCGCTCCGAAAAAGAAGGCAGCGGGAGGCACAAAGAAGGTCGCCAGCCGTACAAAGACCGCAAAAGGCAAGACGGCTGCCCGGCAAGGGAAAGGAACATCCAAGACGTGACCACTGTCACCGCAACCCCCGACGCGGCTCGTCCGCCCAGCCGCCTCCTCCTGCTCGCCGAACCCGGACGGGCCTTCGGGGAACTCGCCAGTTTCTATGCGCTGCGTCCGCTATTGAACGGATTGCCCCGCGGAGACGGGCACGGCGTACTCGTCCTGCCCGGCTTCATGGCGGGCGATACTTCCACCGCGCCGCTGCGCCGCCTGCTGTCCGACCTCGGCTATGATGCGAAAGGGTGGAACCTCGGCCGCAATGTCCGCGTCGACAATGCGCGGATCGAGGCCATGATGGGCTGCGTGGAAGAGCATTACGATCGCACCGGCCGCCCGATCAGCATCGTCGGCTGGAGCCTTGGCGGTGTCTTCGCACGCGAACTGGCCAAGATGGCACCCGAGAAGGTGCGTCTGGTGATCAGCCTCGGCTCACCGATCACCGATGACCGCCGCCACACCAATGCGACGCGATTGTTCGAATATCTGAACGGCAAGGAGCCCGAGCCGATGCAGGACGGCAATTTCCGCAGTCTTGCCGAAGCTCCGCCCGTGCCCACCACCTCGATCCTGACGCGGACCGACGGCGTGGTGCACTGGCGCGGTTCGGTCCAGTGCGGCGACCGCGAGGATTGCGAAAACATCGAAGTGGTCGCGAGCCACTGCGGTCTCGGCGTCAATCCGGTCGTGGCCTATGCCGTGGCGGATCGCCTCGCACAGGAAGAAGGCGCCTGGAAGCCGTTCGAGGCGCAGGGCCTCGCCAGGTTGTTCTTCCCCAAGCGGGCGCTGCACTGAGCCTGCGCTAGAACGCTTTCCGGATATCGATACCTAGATAGCGGCCCGTCGGGTCGATCCTGAGCGGCTGGAAAGCGTCGGGCACATCGCCATTGCCATCGGTCACGCGGCGACGCGCGTCGAACACGTTGTTAGCGAGCAGCGAGACGCGCAGTCCCTTCAGCCAGCCGTCCTCGGCCTTGGTGACTTCGCCTAGATCGGCGAACAGGCGAATGTCGAAGGTGGCCAGATCGCCGTAGAACAGGTCGCTCGCACCCGCCACGTCGCCGCCGCGCAGCACCGCATCGCCGACGTAGCGGCCCGACAGGCGCATGCCGTAGCCCTGCCAGAAGACACCGGCTTCGAGGCGTGACGACTGTTCGGAGATCGCCCCGCCGCCGATCACGAAGCCGTCGAGCTGGTCGAACAGGGGACCGCCTTCGGACAGCAGCACTTCGTTCTCGAGCGTGACCGTGTGGTTGAGCGACAGGAAATATCGCGGACGCGTGTCGTTCGGATTGCCGCCGAACATGCGCGCCATGCCGCCTCCGCGACGCCCGCCCGCGCGGTTCTGGCTCTCGCCATCGGCGCCCTCTGCCGAACACATGCGCTCGCGCGCCGCCTTCAGCTTCTCGGGATCGATTTCGCCGTCTTCGCCGAGAAGCCTTTCACGCATCCGTTCGGGCAATGCGTCGAGCTTGGGCGGATCGGTGCAGAGCGCCTCGCGCATGGCGGCAAAGCGCTTGGCGCGCTCGTCGGCTTCCTCGCCGCAGAAGCGTTCGCGGGCTGCGGCGATCTTCTCAGGGTCCGGATTGCCATCCGCGTCGAGCAGGCGCGAACGGAACATCTCGGGGATCTTGGAGAGGTCGGGCGTTTCGCCTTCCGGAGTTTCGCAGAAGACCTTGCGCATCGCTTCCATGCGCGCGGGGTCGAACCCGCCGGGAGGTCCACCCCTGCGCTCGCCCGAGGGGGGGCCGCCGGGACGCCCTTGCCCGCGTTCGCCTCGCTCGGGCCGCTCGGGCGCCTTGCCGATCTGACCGCGCGTGTTGAACCCGAAGGAGAGGATGCGGCTGCGGGTCTGGAACAGGGTGAGCGGGCGGGTGTCGATCGCGAGCAACTGGCCCGTCGGATCGCGCGTGACCCGATCGGGAAAGGCTTCTTCGAAAGCGGAGCTGAATGACGGGTTCGAGGTCACGTCGCGCGAGCGGTTGATGCCGTAATCGGCCTGGAGGCGAGCATTCTCCCAGAAGGGCAGCTGCCAGTTCGCGCTGAACTTCCAGTCGGTCTGGGCTTCCCCTCGCAGGTTCGGATTTCCCCCGGAGATCACCGTTGCAAGCACGGTCTCGCCGGTCGTGAAGTCGAACACGGTCCGGTTGGGGCTTTCGATCTGCGGACTGCCAAGGCTGGCGAGGCCGGGCGCGACCTCGCGCCAGATGCGCGTCGCGCTCAAATTGAGCTTTTCGGTCGGCGACCAGTTCACGCCGAGGTTCCAGTTCGCAAGCGTGCCGAAGTCCGAAAGATCGTCGACCCCGCCCGAGAAATTGACGTTCACCCCGCCGATGGGGCCGCCACGGGCGAGGACCGGCGCATTGATGTTGACGCCGTAATTCAGCCGGCTGCGATCCAGCTCGAGCGCACTCGCACTTCGTGAATCCTCGCTTTCCAGCCGGTTCCAGTCGAACCCGAGGTCGAAGGTCATGGAAAGGTCGCCGGCCGGCAACTGGATCGGATAGCCGGTCAGTGTCAGGTCGTTCGCGACCGAATAGGTCTTGCTGAGCGCGGTATCGATGCCGGACGCGTCTGCCCGGTCGATGGTTGTGTCGCTTTTCGTGAGGTTCGCGTCGCTCGTGAAGGTCGCGGTCCAGTCGCCGATGGGCTGGCCGATCGTTGCGCCCGCCGAATAGCTGTCGGTGTCGCTCTCAGTCTCGAGCACCGAGATCCCGTCGAGCGAAAGGCCGTTCAGCGACCGGCTCTGGTTGTGTGCGAAGGTTCCATTGAGGCTGAGCGATGTACCCGTATCGGCATAGGCGCGGGCATAGTTCGCTTCCACCTGCACGCCCGCCGTATCGGAGATCAGGCTTCGGAATTCGGCTTCGCCCGGAGCAGTCGCAATGGTCAGGCCGCGCTCCGCCTCGGTCAGCAGGCTGCGGTCCTCCAACTCGATATCGAAATTGAGCCTGCCCTTCTCGCCGATCCTGAGCCAGGTCGCTTCCTGCTCGGTGCGAGAGTAACCGCCACGACTGGGCTGTTCGTATTCGACCTCCGCCGTCAGCGCCTGGAAATTGGGCTTGAGGACGATGTTCACCACGCGCTGGTCGGGCGAATAGCCGAAGCGCTGGGCGACCTCCTCGTCGAAAACCTCGACCTTGGCGACTGCCTCGGGCGGATAGCTGCGGAACTCGCGAAAACTCGAGACGCGAATGCCGTTGATGAGGAAGACCGGGCGCCCTCCGCCGCGACTACCGCGGGCGTTGCTTCCGGTCGTCGGTTCGATGGAGGCAATCACGTCGGCAATCGAGCTTGCCCCGAAAGCGGCGATGTCCGCCTCGTCATATTCGGCGAGCGGGGGCTGATCGATCGTGAGCTGCCCCTTGAGGCGCGTGCCGAAGACGACGATGTCGCCATCGTCGAGCACAGGAGCGTCCGCCACCGAGACGTCCTGCCCGCTATCGGCCTGCTGTTCCTCGGCGTCCTGCGCAGGGGCAGGGGCATCCTGCGCCAGGAGCGCTCCCGGCTGTGCGCTTGCGGCAACGGTGAGGGCTAGCAACGATGCTCTGGTACCAAAGAAGATCAAGAAATGCCTTCCGAATTCGATTGTATTGGCCCCCTCGACCGGCATGTCGACGAAGAATTGGCTCTGCACAAGGACTTGCCGTGTAACGCTTCGTCGCAGCAGCCTTGCAATGACCTGAATGCGGAAGTCTTTCCTTTTATCCCGCCTCCGGCTATGGGCGCCCGACACAAATCGACTAACTGCACAGAATCAAGGAAACGAATGGCCAAGGAAGAACTTCTCGAAATGCGCGGGCGCGTTGTGGAACTGCTGCCCAATGCCATGTTCCGCGTCGAGCTCGAGAACGGCCATGAAGTGCTCGGCCACACGGCCGGCAAGATGCGCAAGAACCGCATCCGCGTGCTGGTTGGCGACGAGGTTCTCTGCGAACTGACGCCTTACGATCTCACCAAGGCGCGCATCACCTACCGCTTCATGCCCGGACGCGGCGGCCCCGGCCCCCAGTAAGTCCGAGTGGGTTCGCCCAAGCTCATACTCGCCTCTGCCAGCCCGCGTCGCCGCGAACTGATCGCGCGGCTCGGCTTGAGCCCTGACGCGATCAATCCCGCCGATATCGACGAGACGCCCGCCAAGGGTGAACTCCCGCGCGACTATGCCAAGCGCATGGCGCGCGAAAAGGCCGAGGCTGCCGCAAGCGAGGACGGCTTCGTGCTCGCGGGCGACACGGTCGTCGCCGCAGGGCGTCGCATCCTGCCCAAGGCCGAGGATGAGGCAACGGCCCGCAAGTGTCTCGAACTCCTCTCCGGCCGCCGCCACCGCGTGTTGTCGGCGATTGCCCTGCGCGCACCCGACGGCAGCATTCGCGAGCGGTTGAGCGAGACGGTCGTGCTGTTCAAGCGCCTCTCCCGCGAAGAGATCGACGCCTATATCGCCAGCGGCGAATGGGACGGGAAAGCAGGCGGCTATGCCATCCAGGGGATCGCCGAAGGACTGATCGCGCGCATTCAGGGCAGCCATTCGGGTGTCGTCGGCCTGCCGCTCTACGAAACGCGCGCACTGCTGAAGGCGGCAGGATTCCAAATTGCCTGAGTGGCTGATCGAGGAAGGGATCGGCGAGGACCGCGCGGCGCTCGTCAAGAATGGCGAGATCATTGCTGCGCGGGTTGACTGGCATGGAGGACTGAAGCCCGGACAAGTGGTGGATGCCGAACTGATTGAGCGCACCGCCGGTAGCTCTCGTGGGGTGGCGCTCTTCGACACCTTTCATGAAATTTGGGTCGATCGCCTGCCGCGTGAGGCGAGTGAAGGCTCTAAAATTCGGCTCGAAATCACGAGGGCCGCGACTGAGGAAAGGGTGCGATCGAAGCCCGCGCTGGCACGGCCAAGTGACAAGAGCATTTGCCAGCCCCCGATACTTGCGCAAACGCTAGGCGCACGACCGGTTCGCTCGATTGACGACTGGAATAGCTTGTACGTCGATGCGGTTGAGAAAATCATCTCGTTTGAGGGTGGTTCGCTGATTGTCGAGCCTACTTCGGCGCTTACCGCGATCGATATCGATGGTCCTCTTTCCCCCAAAGCGCTGGCGTTGGCGGCGATCCCTGCCATAGCGCAGACCATCAGGCGTCTCGATCTAACCGGTTCGGTGGCAATCGACTTTCCGACCATCTCAGCCAAGAGTGATCGTGTCGCAATCGATAGCGCGTTGGCTGCAGCGCTGGTCGATTGGCCGCATGAGAAGACCGCAATGAATGGTTTTGGCCTCGTGCAACTTGTCGCTCGCCGAGACCGTCCATCTCTACTTGAACTTGTCGAGTATCAGCCACACGCCGCCGCCGCGCGCTGGTTGCTACGCCAGGCAGAGCGACTCGAGGGTGCAGGGAGAATAGAGCTGAGCGCCCATCCAAATGTAATCCGCCACCTTACCGAAGACTGGCTGACACAACTAAGTCGCCGCACAGGTCGCGAAGTTGTGACTAGAGCCGACCTCAAATATGGCAATTCAAACGGTAACGTGCAGATTGTGCCCCTATGAGCATGTCCAAGCCCTGCCCCATTTGCAAAAAACCGCGCACCAAAGAGCACGCCCCGTTCTGCTCCACTCGCTGCCGCGACCGCGATCTCGCCCAGTGGTTCGGCGATGGTTACGCCGTGCCCGGCAGGCCCGCCCTGCCCGAAGAAATCGCCGCTGAAGTGGTCAAGCCGCAAGAGGACTGAAATAGGCCTTGCCAAGCGCGCGCGCCTTCGCCATAGGCGCGCACTCCAACCGCTGCAGGGCCCCACGCGAGGCCGCAGCGAGGGTTAGCCCGGGTAGCTCAGTTGGTAGAGCATGCGACTGAAAATCGCAGTGTCGGCGGTTCGAATCCGTCCCCGGGCACCACTATCCTCCATCAGTCGGACCAGAGCGATTCGATCCTCTCGCAGGCATCGTCCAATGCGGCGAAGTCCTTCGGCCGCGTGAGGCGATAAACCTGGCAATTTGCAGTGATCTGCGCCCCCAGGGCCCCCTGCTCGCCCCATTTGCCCAGCGCCTCGATCATTTCGGGGCGATAGATCGACTGCTTCATCGCGGTCTTGAGCGCCTCGCCGCCCGGCAAGCGCTGGAAAGAGAGCGTTTCGCCTTCTTCGAGCGACACGATTGCCGCCAATCGAAGCGGCGCTTTCCCCGCGGAGTGCACGGGGACAGAACAATGAAACTTGTCCTCGCGGTAATAGTCGCGCTGCAGGACGCGATCCTGCCACCCAAATCGCTCGACCGCCTCGCGCCACAGCTTGATCCGGGCAGACGATGGGTGGATCGAGACGCTTTCCTGCGCCGGTTCGATCCGGCTCAGATCGTCCGCCACGAGCACTGCTCCGCGCGCCACCAGCGCAGCCGCCATCGTGCTCTTCCCCGCTCCGGCATCGCCGCAGAACAGCACCGCGCGACCTTCACGTGCGACCGCGCTGCCATGCCACATGGCGAAGCCGCGCTGATAGCCGAGGCCACCCCAGGCGCTGCCGAGAGTGAACAGGCGCAGTTCGGGCAGGTCGGCCGTCAGTCCGGGATGGAGGGAGATCGTATGCCCGCTCTCTACCTGCCAGCCGCCGATCCCTTCGACCGCGAAGCGCAGGCTCTCTCCGACCGCCACGCTGCCATCGGCAGGGCAATCGGGACATGGCTCGTCCGACAGCACGATCCGCACATCGGGCTCACCGGGCTCGCAGGCAAAGCCTTGCCATTCGGGCAGTTCGATCGCCGAGGCGACCAGCAGGCCCGAATGCCGATAATGATGCTGCGCAGACATGACAGCCGGGTGCTGCCCCAAGCGACTGGCAACACGCAAGCTTTGCCAATCTTCTATCCCGCGCTATCGCTGCCGCCATGCACGAAGAAACCGCGTCTGCGCTCTCCGCCTTCGACATCGCCGCGCTGCTGGTCGTCGCCTCTGCCTTGCTCGGATGGTTCAACCATCACTTCGTCAAATTGCCGCATGTCATCGGCCTTACGGTCATGGGCGCGATTGCCGCGATCGGCCTGATGGTCGCCAATGCCTTCATTCCCGGCATCACCCTCGACGACTGGGTGGCGAATACGCTGCAGCAGATGAACTTCACCGACACGCTCCTGCAGGGGATGCTCAGTTTCCTGCTGTTTGCAGGCGCGCTCCATGTCGATCTCGACCGTTTGAAGGTCGCCTGGCTCCCGGTCCTGCTGTTGTCGACGGTCGGCGTCATCATCTCGACCGTGCTGGTCGGGCTCGCCATGTGGGGTGTGGGCATGATGCTCGGCCTGTCCATCGCGCCGATCTGGTATTTCGTCTTCGGCGCCCTGATCGCGCCGACCGATCCCGTGTCGGTCCTCGGCGTGCTCAAGGAAGAGAATGTGCCCAAGTCGCTGCAAAGCGCGGTGGCGGGCGAAAGCCTTTTCAACGACGGCGTGGGCATCGTGATCTTCATCATCCTGCTCGGCGCGGCCATCAGCGGGAAGGATTTCTCCTTCATCGAAGGTGCGGAACTGTTCGCGATCGAAGCGGGCGGCGGAGTGCTGGTCGGGCTGGTATTCGGCTGGATTGGATATCGCGCGCTCGCCAGCATGGACGAATACGCGCTCGAGGTTCTGATCACGCTCGCCATCGTGATGGGCGGCTATGCCCTGTGTTCGAGCCTTCACATCTCCGGACCGCTGGCCATGGCGGTCGCCGGACTGATGATCGGCAACCAGGGCGTGACTTTCGCCATGAGCGACGTGACGCGCGATTACGTCATCAAGTTCTGGGAGCTCGTCGACGAGCTGCTGAATTCGGTTCTCTTCCTGCTGATCGGGCTCGAGATGATCGTGCTCACGGTAGGCGGCGACGTGCTGATCTTCGGCCTGCTTGCCATCCCGCTCACGCTGGTCGCGCGCGCGGTCGGTATCTTCGTTTCCACCAAGACGATCCCCGCAGCGCGCCTGCAGGACAAGGGTGCTGGCCGCGTACTCTGGTGGGGCGGCCTTCGCGGCGGCATATCGATCGCGCTCGCCCTCTCGCTCCCGCCGGGCGAGACGCGTGACCTGATCCTCGCGGCGACCTTTGCCGCCGTGCTCTTCAGCGTGCTCGTCCAGCGCGCCACGCTCGGCCGGCTGATCGAGAAACTGAAGCACGAACACGCCCCTGCGGTGGAGGAGGGCACAGCGCAGGGATCGCCCATCCCGCCACCGGCCTGATTGCTTTCGCGGCAGCCTTCCGGTAAGCGGCAGCCAATCGCCCCGGGCCGTGCGGATCCTTGCCGATTCCACTTACCGGGGCGCATGCTTTTTCGCGCGAAGGAATACGCCCATGGCACGTCGCCGCCAGATCTACGAAGGCAAGGCCAAGATCCTCTACGAAGGCCCCGAACCGGGCACGATCATCCAGTACTTCAAGGATGACGCGACCGCGTTCAATGCCGAGAAGAAGGGCACGATCAACGGCAAGGGCGTGATCAACAATCGCATCAGCGAATATGTCTTCACGCGTCTTTCCCACATCGGCATCCCCACGCACTTCATCCGCCGCCTGAACATGCGCGAGCAGCTCGTCCGCCAGGTCGAGATCATTCCGCTGGAAGTGGTGGTGCGCAATGTCGCCGCCGGTTCGCTTTCGAAGCGCCTCGGCATCGAGGAAGGCGAGCTGCTTCCGCACACGCTGATCGAATACTGCCTCAAGGACGATGCTCTGGGCGACCCCAAGGTCTCCGAGGAAGAGATCGCCTGCTTCAACTGGTGCAGCCACGAAGAGATGCAGGACATGTCGAGCATGGCCATCCGCATCAACGATTTCCTGTGCGGCATGTTCGCGGCGATCGACATTCGCCTCGTCGACTTCAAGCTCGAGTTCGGCCGCATCTGGGACGGCGATTTCAGCCGCACGATCCTTGCCGACGAGATCAGCCCCGACGGCTGCCGCCTGTGGGACATCAACACCGGCGAAAAGCTCGACAAGGACCGCTTCCGCCGCGACATGGGCGGCGAGAGCGAAGCCTATCAGGAAGTCGCGCGCCGTCTCGGCCTGCTGCAGAACGAAGACAGCGGTCCGGGCGAAGTGCTCGACATGAACGCGCATCGCGGCCGGCTGCGCACGCCGACCAAGCCGGTCAAGAAGTAGTCAGACGACGTAGCGCAGGCTGAGCCCGGCAGGGGCGATGGCGTAGGCGCAATCGGGCATGTGATCGCCGTCGACCTGGACGGGCGTGACGCAGCGATCGAACTCGATCCTGCGGCATGTGCGGATCTCGGCATTGGCGAAACGGTCGACGGGAAGGCGCAGCATGGCCGCAAGGCTAAGCAGCATCGTGCCGAACCGTGTCGAGCGCTCCAGCGTGATCAGCTCGACCGCGTCGCTGGAGAGCTTGGCCTCGGGGCTCAGCTGGAACGGCCCGGCATATAGCGCGGCGCCGGAGACGATCACCGCCTCGGCTTCGCATTCGAAACTCTCGCCCCCCACGAGCTCGCCCCGCACCGTCATCGGACTGCGCGGCCAGTCACGCATCTGCTGCACCATGGCCACAACGTAGGCGTAGCGACCGATCCGCTTCTTGAGCTTTCCCGAAACGCGCGCCACCGCATGGCTATCGGGTCCGATCGAGAGACATGAGACGATCGGCATGTCGCCCAGCCGGTAGAGCGGCGCCTCGACCCATTCGTCGCGACCCTTCGCCCAACCCTTGGCCACTTGCCGGGCAAATTCGGCAGGCTTGCGGGCATAGCCCAGTTCGCGCGCCACGAGGTTGATCGTGCCCGAAGGCGCTACGGCCAGGGCGACCGATCCGGCATCTTCGCCGAGCGCCTGGACCGTATCGCGCAGCGTTCCGTCTCCGCCGTGGACGCAGACCAGCTCCGCGGTTCCGGACAGCTGCGCGCCCTCGGCCGTTGTCGGCATCATCGTGACGGCAAAGCCCTCGCCCTCCAGCGCATCACGCAATGCGTTGCAATGCGCCTGGCTGAAACTGCCCGAGACGGGATTGTAGACGAGGTCGACCGCGGTCATCGCGCCTGCCCTAACGCAGTGCGGCAGAAAGGGAAATTCGGTTTCGTCGATGCTCCTTGCGGCTTGGCAGAGCGCGCGGCGCAGTCAGCTTGCAGTCAGGGGTCCGCTTGCTACACCTGTTGTTGGAGAGAGGACTGTCGATGAGAATACCGTTTCGCGTGCTTGCGCCCCTGCCGTTACTGGCGCTCGCACTGCCGTCTGCCGCACATGCGGAAGCCCCGCCTGCTGCCGAAGCCGCCGAACAATCGAAAGCTACGGCCTGGGGCAACGAAATATTCGACATCTCGCCCGACGGCACGATCGAATACGGCGTTCTCGACAACGGCCTGCGCTACGCGATCCTGCGCAACGAGACACCGAAGGACAGTGTCGTCATCCGCTTCGGCTTCGATGTTGGCTGGGTCGATGAAGAGGACGACGAACTCGGTCTTGCCCACTTCATCGAGCACATGGCCTTCAACGGATCGACCAACATACCCGAAGGCGAGATGATCAAGCTGCTCGAGCGCGAGGGGCTGGCATTCGGAGCGGACACCAACGCCTCCACCGGATTCGAGGACACGATCTACCGGCTCGACCTGCCGCGCAACGATCCCGAGTTGCTTGACACGGCGCTGATGCTGATGCGCGAGACGGCGAGCGAGCTGACCATCGCGGAGGACGCGGTCGACCGCGAACGCGGCGTGATCCAGTCGGAGACCCGCACACGCAACAATTACTCGATCCGCCGCCTGAAGGACTATTTGCGCTTCGTCGCCCCCGACACGCGCTACGCGGCGCGGTTCCGGGCGGACGGCACGGTGGAGAACATCGACGCGGCTCCGGCACAGACGCTGCGCGATCTCTACCGGCGCTACTATCGCCCCGACAATGCAGCGATCGTGATCGTGGGAGACATCGATCCAGCCTCTGTCCGCGAGAAGCTGGTCGCGGTTTTCGCCGACTGGCAGGCGCCCGAGACGGACATCGAGCGCGTCGATGGCGGGTCGATCGATCTCGACCGGACCTCGGCAGCGACCAATTTCGTCGACCCCGATGTCGAGCACATCGTCGTGATCGACCGCTTCACGCCCTATGACGAGCGCAAGAGTAGGCGATCGGACTTTCGCCACGCGATCCTGTCCTCGCTCGGCCGCGCAATGGTCAATCGCCGGATCGAGCGGATCGCCAACGGAGCCGATGCGCCGATTATCTCCGGCGGTATTTCGGCAGGCGATTTCTTCAAGCTCTACGACCAGGCGACCATGACGGTGCAGGCCAAGGAGGGCGAATGGGAGGCTGCGCTTGCGCTGGGCGAGCAGGAATGGCGCCGCGCGATCGAATACGGCTTCACCGAGAGCGAACTTGCCGAGCAAATCGCCAATTTCACGCGCGGCTATCGAACGCGCGCCGAACAGCAGGACACCCGCCGCAGTGCAGGCCTTGCCGGCGGCATCCTCTCGACTGCCAAGAGCGGGCGCCTCTTCGTAACGCCCCAAACGAGCTGGGAAATCTTCCAGGAAGTGACTGCTGGCCTCACGCCCGAAGAGGTCACCGATGTCTTCCGCGAGGACTATGCGCTCGGCACACCTTTCGTCCATGTCAGCACCAAGCAGCCGATCGAGGGGGGCGATACCGCGATCCTCGCTGCCCTCGCCTCCTCGCAGGCGGTCGCGCTGGCCCCGCCCGAAGCCGGACAGACGGCAGAGTTTGCCTACAAGGATTTCGGCACACCCGGCACGGTCGTTTCCGACGAGACGGTGGAGGATCTCGGCTTCCGGCAACTGCGCTTTGCGAACAACGTCCGCCTCAACCTCAAGACCACCGACTTCGAACAAGGCCGCGTGCGCTTCAACATCCGCATCGGTTCGGGCCTGCTCTCGATCCCAGAGGAAGCCATCGCCTCGGGCCTCTTCATCTCGACCGCGCTCGATAACGGCGGGCTCGGCCAGCACAGCTATGACGAGTTGCGGCAGATCATGGCCGGACGCGACGTGAGCAACGGGCTGACCACGCAGGGCGACCAGTTCCGCGTGGCAGGCGCGACAACCATGGTGGACCTCCCGCTCCAGATGGAACTGACCGCCGCCTACCTCACAGATCCGGGCTTCCGCGAGGAGGCCCTGACCCGCTGGGAGGCGCTCTTGCCACCGTTCCTCGCCCGCGCCGATGCAACGCCGCAGGCGGTCGCGCAGTTCGAGCTTCCCCAGGTCATCACAGACGACAATCCGCGCTTCGGCATTCCTTCGAAGGACAAGCTGGAGGCAGTGACCCTCGGGCAGGTCCGTTCGAGCACGGCAAGCCAGTTCGCTAGCTCCCCGATCGAGATCTCGATCGTCGGCGAAATCGACGAAGAGCAGGTTATCGAGGAAGTCGCGCGGACCTTCGGCGCCCTGCCCGAGCGTGCTCTGACACTTCAGCCATTCACTGCCGAGAGGCAGGCCGTGTTCACGGGTCGTAGCGATGCGGTCACGCTCTATCACGAGGGTGCCGAAGACCAGGCTCTGGCACAGGTTTACTGGCCCACCACCGACGATGACGATGCTCAGGAAGAAGCCACCATGCGCGTCCTCGCCACGGTCATGCGGCTGCAACTCCTCGAGGAAATCCGCGAAAACCTGGGCGCGTCCTATTCGCCGGGTGCAAACTCCTCGATGTCGGACACCTACGACGGCTTCGGCAGCTTCTCGGCATCGGTCGTGATCGCCCCCGACGACGCGGAAACCGTTTTCGATGCGATCGACGAGATCGCCGGCGGATTGCGCGAGGCACCGGTCGAAACCGACCTGCTCGACCGTGCGCGCCGCCCCATGCTCGAAAGCCTTTCGAAAAGCCGCCGCGAAAACGGCTACTGGCTCGGCCTGCTCAGCGAATCCCAGCTGCGGGCGGATCGGCTCGACCGCTACCGAGACTACGAGACGCGGCTGCGCAACGTGACGCCCGAAATGCTGAAGGAGGCGGCTGCCAAGTACCTGCGCGAGGACAGCGCGCTGCGGATCCGCATCGTCCACAGCAGCCTGGCACCCGCAGAATAGAAAAGGGGCCGGAAGGTCTTCCCTTCCGGCCCCTCTCGTTTCTCGAAAACGAGGCGGCTTAGTAGTTGAAGCGGACCGACACGCCGAAGACGCGCGGATCGTTCACGAACGCCGTGTTGTTGTTGAAGTCGATGCCGCCCTTCACGTTGTTCTCGTCGGTGATGTTGCGCGCGAAGAGCGCCACTTCGAGGCTGCCGTCGAACTTGGCGTAACCCACACGCAGACCGCCTTCGATCTGCGGGTCGGTGACGTATTCGTAGCTGTCGTAAAGGAAGAAGCTCGTCTCACCCTGGTAGGTCCAGTCGGTGTAGGCGAAGATTTCGCCGTCCGAGGTCACCGGGATCGCGTAGCGGGCGCTGACGTCGGCGATCCATTCCGGAGCGTTGGGGAACGGGTTGCCGTCCACCAGCGCACGGTCGGTGCCGGCGATGTTCACGATCGGGTCGAGCACGGTGCACTGTGCGCAGATGCCCACGGCGAGGTTCTCGTCCTGGATCTTGGTGTCGTTCCAGCTGACGCCTGCGGTGAGCAGGAAGTCGGGAGTGACCTGGAAAGCGCTGTCGAGTTCGAAGCCGTAGCCACGACCCTTCTCGGCGTTGACCAGCTGCACGAGGTTACCTGCACCACCGACGGCCGAGAACTGCGGGTCCTCGATCGTGTAATAGTAGCCGGCGAGGTTGAAGCGCACGCGGCGGTCGAACAGCTCCGACTTCACACCGGCTTCGTAGCTCATGATCTTCTCGCTGGTGGCGATCGACGGAGCGGCGAAGAAGGCGACGTCACGGCCCTGGATGGTCGGGGCGCGGAAACCGCTGGCGACACGGGCGTAGACGCTGGCATCGTCGCTGAGTTCGTAGAATGCCGCGAGATCCCAGCTGATGCGGTCGTCCGAGACCGAACGGGCCTGCGGATCGGCTGCATCACGCACGAAGAAGTCCTTCTGGTCGTCCGTGTAGCGAACGCCGCCGGTCAGCTTGAGCGCTTCGGTCACTTCGGTCGTGACCTGGCCGAAGACAGCCCAGCTCTCGTTGGTGTGGTTCACGGTGACGGGCGGCGGGAAGTCGAAGCCGACGGTGGTGACGTCGAAGTCGCTGTCGAAGTAGAAACCGCCGACCTGCCATTCGAAGGCACCGCCGCTGTTCGAGGCAATGCGCACTTCCTGCGTGAACTGGTCGAGTTCGATCGAGTCCTGCGTGTCCGAGGGGAACGGGATGAAGCCCGGGCCCATTACGGGGAGGAAGCTGGCACCGAAGCCGCCGTCGATATCGCCGCGGCTCGAACCTTCGCTGCTCGCGAAGCTGGTGATGCTGGTGAAGGTCGCGAAATCGGCTTCGTAGTCGATCTTGCCGGTTGCGATCTCGGCCTTGTACTGGGCCTGGTTGCCGCCGCCTGCGTCGAAGAAGACGGTGTCGCGGTCGTAGTTTTCGTTCAGGTCGTTCGTGCCCGGGCCGACGATGTTGGCGCGGAACAGCGTCGAGGTGCCGTCGAGATCGCGGACCGAGTAGCTGCCCAGGATCGAGAGGCGATCGGTCGGGGTGATCAGGAGTTGCGCACGGCCTGCGATGTCGCTGTAGGCGCCATAGGCATCTTCAACACCGGTGAAGCCGTTGTCGATCCAGTCGTCGCGCTGCTGCCACAGACCCGACAGGCGGATCGAGGCGAGGCCCGGTGCGATCGGGATGGTGACACCGCCGTCGATCGCGATCGAGTTGAAGCTGCCGACGCTTGCCGAACCGTTGACTTCGAACTCGTCACCCGGCTTGACCGTGTCGATCTTGACGATGCCGGCCGGCGTGTTGCGGCCGAACAGCGTGCCCTGCGGGCCGCGAAGGACTTCGATGCGCTCGACGTCGAAGATCGGGAAGCTCTTGAGCGTCACGTTCTCCAGGACCACTTCGTCCATCACGACCGAAACCGGCTGCGAGGCTGCGAGGTCGAAATCGGTGTTGCCGAGACCGCGGATGTAGAAGCGCGGAGCTGCACGGCCGTTCGAGCTTTCGACGAACAGGCCCGGGACGCGGCCGGCCAGTGCGGTCGTGTCGGCACCGGCATCGAAGATGGCGCGGGCGGCATCTGCCGAGATGGTCGCTGCCGAAACGGCGACGTCCTGAAGGTTTTCCTCGCGGCGGTTGGCGGTCACGACGATGACGTCGAGTGCGCCGTCGTCGGTCTGCTCGGCACCGGTTGCTTCGGTGTCGGAGCTATCGACGTCCTGTGCGAGCGCGGGCTGCGCGAAGGCGAGTGCCAGAGTGCTGGCGGAAAGGAGGCGGAGAGTAAGGGAGCGGTCAATCATGGGAGAGATGATCCTTTTGGCCCGACGCCTTTGTCCATGGCGCGGGTTGGTGGGATGGAGGGATTGAATTGACCCGGCCGCCTGTAGCCGAAATGCCGCATATATCGAGTCGGAAAGCCGCAGAAGCGCGCGGTTTCCGGTGTTTGTTGCATCGAAGTTACATCGACGGAATGTGACAAGCGGCCCAAACTGCTGGCAGGGCATGGTTTTCGCACACGGCTTGCTCTTCGAGCCCACTCGCGGCATAGGCGCGCGCAAATCTCGCAACGCCTCGAACCACCCGAAAGGCCGCCCATGAAGATTCGCGTTCTCGTCAGCCTCAAGCCCGGCGTGCTCGACCCGCAGGGCCGTGCCGTCCACCATGCGCTGGAGGGCCTTGGTTTCGAGGGCGTGGACGATGTCCGCATCGGCCGCACGGTCGAACTCGATGTCGCGGACAACACCAGCGACGCGGCTCTCACCGAAATGTGCGAAAAGCTGCTCGCGAACACGGTGATCGAGAACTACAAGATCGAGAAGCTCGACTGATGGCTTTCCGCAGCGCCGTCATCACCTTCCCCGGTTCGAACTGCGACCGCGACATGGCGGTGGCGCTCGAACAGGTCTCGGGCACCGCGCCGGTCCGTGTCTGGCACGGCGATGCAGAGCTGCCCGACAATCTTGACTTCATCGCCCTGCCCGGTGGCTTCTCCTACGGCGACTACCTTCGTTCGGGCGCGATGGCCGCAAACAGCCCGATCATGCGCGAGATCGTGCGCGCCGCGGATCGCGGCGTGCCGGTGCTCGGCGTATGCAACGGTTTCCAGGTGCTGAGCGAGGCACGGCTGCTGCCCGGCGCGCTGATGCGCAATGCCAGCCAGCACTTCATCTGCCGCACCGTCGGCCTCAAGGTGGAGAACGCGCAGTCGATCTTCACGAGCGGCTACGAGGCGGGGCAGGAAATCCGCATCCCGGTCGCCCACCACGACGGCAATTACTTTGCCGACGAGGAAACGCTCGACCGCCTCGAAGGCGATGGCCGCGTTGCCTTCCGCTACACCGAGAACTGCAACGGCTCGCGCCGCGATATCGCTGGCGTGCTCAACAAGGCAGGTAACGTACTCGGCATGATGCCGCACCCCGAGCGCGCGGTGGATGCCGCGCATGGCGGGACCGACGGGCTTGCGCTGTTCGAAGGTGCGATGAAGGCCCTCGCAAAGGCCTAGACGCCAAGGCCTGACGCCTCAGGCGCTCTTGCGTTTCTCGTCAAAACCGCGGCGTTTCACGACCTTGCGGGCATCCTCGGCAGGCATCGGTCGGCCGAAGTGATACCCCTGGATCTTGGTGCATCCGAGGCGGCGGATGAGGTCGGCCTCGTCCTGGTTCTCGACACCTTCTGCGGTCGTCGTCATGCCGAGGCTGTCGGCCATGGCCACCACGGCGCGCACGATGGCGAGGCTTTCCGGGCTGTCCTGTGCGGCGCCCTGCACGAACAGGCGATCGACCTTGATCGTGGTGAACTTGAGTTTGCGCAGGTAGCCGAGCGAGGAATAGCCGGTACCGAAGTCGTCCAGCGCGACCGAGCAACCCAGCGCCATGCACTGCTCCAGCGCCTTACGGGCGACCGCAGCATCGCGCATGAAGATGCTTTCGGTCACTTCGATTTCGAGCCGCGAGGGATCGAGGCCGCTGTGTGAAAGGGCGCGCACGACGGTGCCTGCAAAGTCAGGCTCGACCAGCTGTTCGGGCGAAACGTTGATGTTCACCTTCACGTCTTCGGGCCAGTTGGCGGCCGCTTCGTGACAGGCCTGGTTGAGCACCCAGGTACCGATCGGCACGATCAGGCGGGTGTCTTCGGCGATGGGGATGAACTTGGCCGGACTGACGAAACCGTGTTCCGGGCTGTTCCAGCGCATCAGCGCCTCGAAGCTGACGACGCTCTCGTCGATCGCATCGACCACGGGCTGGTAGTGGAGGACGAATTCGTCGTTCTCGAGCGCGCTGCGCAGCGCGACCTCGAGCTGGCGGCGTTCCTCGGCATTCGTGTGGAGCGAGGGTTCGTATTCGAAGTGGTTGCCCCCGCCCTCGTCCTTGGCGCGATAAAGCGCGAGGTCGGCATTGCGGAGCAGTTCCTCGACCGAACGTCCGTCACGCGGACCGATCGCCGAGCCGACGCTGGTGCCGACATAGAGAACGTGATTGTCGATGTGGAACGGCGTGGTGAGCGCGGCGATGATCGACTTGGCCAGCGTATCCGCACGGCGGCGGTCGGAGGCATCGCGAATGACGACGCCGAATTCGTCACCGCCGAGGCGGCCAACCAGTTCGCCCTCGTCCATCAGCGGCTTGAGGCGTGCCGCGACCTGCGCGAGTAGCCTGTCGCCGACAAGATGGCCGAGCGAATCGTTCACCGCCTTGAAGCGGTCGAGGTCGATCATCAGGAACGCGCAGCGCGTGCGCCACTGTTCCGCATAGGTCAGCGCCTTGCCCAGTGCCTCGTTCAGCTGCAGGCGGTTGGGCAGCTGGGTCAGCGTATCGTAGCGGGCGAGATATTCGATCTTCTCGGTGCTTTCGCGCTGCGTGGTGACATCGGAGCCCACACCGCGGAAACCAAGCCACTGGCCGTCGCCGTCGAACATCGGCGTGCCCGACAGCTCCCACCAGCGCACTTCGCCGCGCACCGTGGCCTTCACCACGAAGTTGGAGAAGCTCTCGCGGCCTTTCAGCTTGTCGGCAAGCTCGTGAAGGCTCTGCGGGAACTGGCCGTTCTTCCAGCCATCGCCGGAGATCAGCTGCAGGAAGGACTTGCCCTCGATCTCGGCAGCGTCACGCTGGAGAGCGAAGGCGAAACGCGGGCTGACCGAGCGCAGGCGGCGGTTGGTGTCGATCTGCCACAGCCAGTCGGCCTGGCCTTCCTCGAATTCGCGCAGGAGCATCGAGACCGTCTCGCTCTTCTCCTGCATTTCGAGGTCTGCGAGCCGCGATTCGTAGGTCATCCGCGCGGATTCGATCAGGCCGAAGGAGGCGAAGAAGGCACTCGCGAGGATAATGATTGCGAGCCCGAAATTGAACGTCGCGAGTGCTGCAAGGAGTGAACCCACGCTGGCGGCAGTGCAGAAGGCGACCGAGCTCAGCGGAGCGCTGAAACGGCTGGCGACGCTGGCCAGCATAAGGAAAGCGATGGCTGCCCAGATCGATGCGATCTGGCCGCCGGCCCCGAAGAATACTGCGCCGCACAGTCCGAGCGACCAGATGCCTCCCTTGAGACCCGAGACCATCGCGTGGCTGCGCAGCTCGCGCTCGGTGAACAGGCGGTCCTCGACGTCGCGCAGGCGATAGTCGCTGGCGAAGGCCAGCATCACGGCAAAGCCGAGCGCGGCACCCCAGGCCTGGAGTGCGAGCAATTCGATAGTGTCGCGGCATAGCCAGACCACGATCAGGGCGGCGATGGCATGGAGCACGACGCGCGTTCCAGCGCGCTGCGAGACGACCGCATACTGGCGACCATGCACGCGCGCCCAGTCGCCGGTCTCGGGCAAATCTAGCCCGATGACCTGCCGCACGGTCGGCTTGGTCCCTTCGGGGGACTGGTCTGAATTCCACTCGCTCACACCCTGCGAATACGCGGGAAAGGTTATTTCCGGGTAAATCGCAGGCGGTTAAGCAGGATTATTCGACCGTGACGGATTTCGCCAGATTGCGCGGCTGGTCGACGTCGGTGCCCTTCACGCAGGCCACGTGATAGGCAAGCAGCTGGACGGGGATAGCGTAGACCAGCGGTGCGATCAGCGGATGGACGCGCGGCATTTCGATCGTGGCAAGACACCCCTCGCCTGCCTGTTCGAGCCCCTCGGCATCGGAAATCAGCACGATCTGGCCGCCGCGTGCGCGCACCTCTTCCATGTTCGAAATGCTCTTTTCGAACAGCGGACCGGACGGAGCGAGCACGATCACCGGCACATCGTCGTCGATGAGCGCGATGGGACCGTGCTTCATCTCGCCGCTGGCATAGCCCTCGGCGTGGATGTAGCTGATTTCCTTGAGCTTCAGAGCGCCTTCGAGCGCGAGCGGATAGTCCGGGCCGCGTCCCAGATAGAGCACGTCGCGCGCCGGGGCGATAAGATGCGCCATCGAGGCGATATCGTCGTCATGATCGAGCGCCGCGTTGAGGCAGGCAGGTGCCTCGAGCAGGTGCGTGACAACGTCGTATTCTTCCTCGCGGCTCATGAGGCCCTTCTTGACCGCCATATGGGCCGCGAGCGCGGCTAGGACGGCGAGCTGGCAGGTAAATGCCTTGGTCGAGGCGACACCGATCTCGGGGCCTGCGTGCGTGGGGAGCAGCAGGTCTGCCTCGCGCGCCATGGTGCTGGTGGGCACATTGACGACGACGGCGATGGTCTGGCCGTTCTCCTTGCAGTGCCTCAGCGCTGCCAGCGTGTCGGCTGTTTCACCGCTCTGCGAAATGAAGATCGCGAGACCGCCATCCTCCAGTACCGGCTCGCGGTAGCGGAACTCCGAAGCCACATCGATGTCGACGGGCACGCGGGCGAACTGTTCAAACCAGTATTTGGCGACCATGCCCGCATAATAGGAGGTCCCGCAGGCGACGATCGTCACGCGCTTGATGCTGGAAATGTCGAAATCGAATTGCGGCAGCGCGATCGAGACATCGTCGCGGCGCAGGTAAGAGCCGAGCGTCTGTGCCACCACTGTGGGCTGCTCGAAGATCTCCTTCTGCATGAAGTGCCGGTAATTGCCCTTCTCGGTCGCCGAGGCGGAGGCGCCCGATGCGCGGACTTCGCGTTCGACCTTCTCGTTTTCGTCATCGAAGATCGTCGCGCTATCACGGGTGATCTCGACCCAGTCGCCTTCCTCGAGATAGGATATCTGCTGGGTCAGCGGGGCCAGTGCCAGCGCGTCGGAGCCGAGGTACATCTCTCCATCGCCATAGCCGACGACCAGCGGGGAGCCGCGGCGCGCACCGATCAGCATGTCGGGATAGTCGCGGAAAGCGATGGCGAGCGCGAAAGCACCGCGCAAGCGGGGAAGCATGTTCGCCACCGCCTCGTGCGGCGTTTCGCCATCTTCCAGACGCCGCGTGAGCAGGTGGGCGACCACCTCGCTGTCGGTATCGCTTTCCATCGTGCGACCCGCAGCCTTCACCTCGGCGCGCAATTCCTTGTAATTCTCGATGATGCCATTGTGGACGATGGCCACCTTGTCTGTCGCATGCGGGTGCGCATTGTTGGCGGTCGGCGCGCCATGCGTCGCCCAGCGGGTGTGAGCGATGCCGATTTCGCCCTGGGCAGGGTTCTCCGCCAGCTCCGCGACCAGGTTCGACAGCTTGCCTTCCGCGCGTCGGCGAACCAGTTCGCCCTTGTGGATGGTGCAGATACCCGCGCTGTCATAGCCGCGGTATTCCATGCGTTTCAGCCCGTCGACCAGCCGTTCCGAGACGGCCTGTTTGCCGACGATACCGATAATTCCGCACATAAATGGGCCCCTTTAGCCTTTGCGGACAGCCTTAGCGCTTCCCGTCCCCCAATCAATCGGTGCTTTGCGTAAGCGGTTCCCGCGGCGTGCTCCACCACAGCAGCAACCCGGCACCGATGATGACTGCCGCACCGATCAGGGTCAGCAAATCTGGCATGTCGTCGAACCACCACCATCCCATGAATGTCGCCACCAGCATCTGGACATAGGTGGTCGGCGCGATCGTGGCTGCACCTGCGCGCTGCGTACCGATATAAGCGAGCCAATGCGCCGTGCTCGCCGTGACGGCGACCACCGCACAGCGCGCGATGATGGTCCAGTCGGGCGTGCCGAGACGCAGGCCTTCTGCTCCCGAGAAATGCCCTCCGAACGCCGCGATGAGCAGGAGCGGCATCGCGCCGATCTGCACGAAGACCTGCATCGAAAGCGCGCTGCCCTGCCCCGCACTGGCGCGATTGGCGATGATCATGAGCGCGAAGAATAATGCGGAGGCGAGCGGAAGCAGTGCCGCCCAGCCGAGCAGTGCGAGGTTCGGCCTCAGGACCAGCGCTACACCGGCGAGCGCAACCACCGAAGCGAGCCAGACCGCCGGGCGCACCTTCTCGCCCAGAAGCGGGCCGCTGAGCAGCGCGACGATGACGGGCGATACGAAAGCCAGCGCCATGGCCGTTGCCAATTGCATGACGAATACGGCCGAGAAGAAGCATAGCGACGCTGCTGCGAGGCAGAAGCCCCGCGCCGCCTGCAGCCTCGGATCGGTTGGCCTGAAGGCGCGCTTACCCTCGCTTGCCCCAAGGAGGATCGAGAGCCCTATCGCGCCGATGGCAAAGCGAATTGCCGCGACACCGAGCGGCGAAAACTCTCCCGCCATCGTCTTGATCACAGCATCGCCCACGCTCAACAGCGCAAAGCCGCTCATGGCGAGGAGTATCCCGCTTCGTTCGGACGCCTGCATCGGTTCAGTGCTCCTCGGCGGCCTTCTGTCCGGGTCCGGCGGAATGGAAAAGCAGTGCCGCCATCACGATGATCGACACGATGAAGCGCGGGTAGTGGAGCATCCCTTCCAGCAGGCTCTGGAAGAGCAGCGCATAAAGGAAGCCGAGGATCGGCACGCAGCCAACCACTCCAGCCGCACGCTCGTGCACCGCACGGATGCCCCGCCCGATTATCCAGAGTGCCGGCAAGGCTCCGAGCAGGCCCCAGGAGATCAGGAACTGCAGGATGACATTATGCGGCTGTGTCGGCCGCATGTGATCGGCATATTCCCAGAAGATCGAGCCGGTGCCGAGGCCGAGCCAGGGCGACTGCAACCACAGCTCGATCGTCCTCCCCCACATGAAGGTCCGCGTGGCGGTCAGATCGCCTGTCTCGCCGATTTCGCGGGGCTCGATGAGCCAGAAGACGGGATCGTCGACCACCAGCAAGTACGCTCCGGCACAGGCGATCAGCGTGAGCACGGCGGCCAAGGCGATCCGGCCGAGGGACGGCAGCTTACGGTGGATGACGAGAAAGATCACGGTGACAACGATCACCGCAAGGATGGCCGCGCGCGTCCCCGACCATACCGTCAGTCCGGCTGCGACTGCGTAGAACAGCCGGGCTGGCGCCAGCCCCTCGTCCTGCGCGCCGAAGAGGATGCGCACCGCAAGCCCGGCAGCGATGGCGCCGGTCCATGAACCGAAATGGCGCACGTCGATGAAGCCCGGGACCGCGCCACGCCAGCGGATCTCGCCAAATGGCAATTCCTCCACCGGTGGCGGGAAGGAAAACCACCAAGCGGTGTAGAGCGCGAGCGCGATCAGTCCGATCACGTGCCAGGTCATGAAGCCGTCGAAGCCCGCAATTTTCCGTCGTGCGAGGACATCGAGCACCGCCAGCGCGAAGAAGATGTGAACCAGCCAAATCATCGAATGTGTCAGCGCGTAGGTAACGTCCTTCGCGATGAACAATGTGCTGGCAAAGAGGCCCACGATCAGGATCGCCCCGGCAATCCGGATGTCGCGCGGCAAGGCACGCGCAGCCACGCCGAGGTCGAAGCCGTTCCGGCCCGCCCAGAGGATGAAGCCGATCTCGAAAATGAGGTACGGTGTTTCGATAACACGCAGCGTTTCGAAGGCCGGCGTCTCCATCATCACATGGTAGGTCGGGAACAGGAATACGGTCACGAAGGGCAGGACCAGCCCCAGGCAGATCGCCCCGAAACGCATCGCCGGTGACAGCGAGCCAAGCCCCAAACCTTTTGGAAACAAACCCTTGCTATCCTTTGCTGGCAATTACGCCATCCCTGTCCACCCTGCACTCTGCGGCGCAGACCAACCCCTGACCATTTCGCTGGATCGATCAAGTCTCCGGTTAGGGAAAAATCAAGGTTTCCAACTTATTCACCAAATCCGCGAAGACGGGGTTTGCCACTTTTGGGGCAGCGCTTCCCTGTCACCAGACATTACCTTTTGAGGGGTTGAGGCATGAGTGCATTCGGACGGAAAAACGGGTCGGCAGGCATGTCTGCCGGTGCGCGTCCGCAGTTTGGTGTCGCTCGTCCGATGCAGGGCGGCGGCAAATCCTCAGACGGCGACAAGGAAAAGAGCGACGGAAACGGCGGCGAGCAGTTCCCGCCCCTCCCGCAAGATGCACCTCCCGCACCTGGAGCTGGTGGATCGGACAAGAACGCCGATGCCATGCAGCGTCTTTCGGACCGCATGAATGCGACGCACCAGACCGAAGGTGAAGTCGGCGGTTTCGAAGCCAGCGTCCACAAGATCAAGGAACAGGTGCTCCCGCGCCTGCTCGAACGCGTCGACCCCGAAGCAGCCGCCACGCTGACCAAGGATGAACTGTCGGAAGAATTCCGCCCGATCATCATGGAAGTGCTGGCCGAGCTGAAGGTCACGCTCAACCGCCGCGAACAGTTCGCGCTCGAGAAGGTCCTCGTCGACGAGCTGCTCGGTTTCGGTCCGCTCGAAGAGCTGCTGAACGATCCCGACGTGTCGGACATCATGGTCAACGGCCCCGACCAGACCTACATTGAAAAGAAGGGCAAGCTCGTCATTGCCCCGATCCGTTTCCGCGACGAACAGCATCTGTTCCAGATCGCGCAGCGCATCGTGAACCAGGTCGGCCGCCGCGTCGACCAGACCACCCCGCTCGCCGACGCCCGTCTCAAGGACGGCAGCCGTGTGAACGTCATCGTGCCGCCGCTTTCGCTGCGCGGTACCGCGATCTCGATTCGTAAGTTCTCCGAGAAGCCGATCACGCTCGACATGCTCCAGGGCTTCGGCTCGATGAGCGAGAAGATGTGTACGGCGCTCAAGATTGCCGGCGCGTGCCGCATGAACATCGTCATCTCGGGCGGTACGGGTTCGGGTAAGACGACCATGCTCAACGCCCTGTCGAAGATGATCGACCCGGGCGAGCGCGTGCTCACCATCGAGGACGCCGCCGAACTTCGCCTGCAGCAGCCGCACTGGCTGCCGCTGGAAACGCGTCCGCCGAACTTGGAAGGCCAGGGCGCCATCACCATCGGCGACCTCGTGAAGAACGCCCTGCGTATGCGTCCTGACCGCATCATCCTGGGCGAAATTCGTGGCGCGGAATGTTTCGACCTTCTCGCCGCCATGAACACCGGCCACGACGGTTCGATGTGTACGCTTCACGCCAACAGCCCGCGTGAGTGCCTCGGCCGTATGGAAAACATGATCTTGATGGGCGACATCAAGATCCCGAAGGAAGCCATCAGCCGCCAGATCGCCGAATCGGTCGACCTGATCGTGCAGGTGAAGCGCCTTCGCGACGGTTCGCGCCGCACGACCGACATCACCGAGGTGATCGGCATGGAAGGCGACGTGATCGTGACGCAGAACCTGTTCAAGTTCGAGTATCTGGACGAGAGCGAGGACGGCAAGATCCTCGGCGAATTCCGCTCGAGCGGCCTGCGTCCTTACACGCTGGAAAAGGCACGCCAGTTCGGCTTCGACCAGGCCTATCTGGAAGCCTGCCTCTAAGCCATCAGCCGCGAATAATACCCGGTACGGCGACGGCCAGCAGGCCGCCGCCTATCACTGCGCATGTCAGGAACAGGCCGGTCCACGGCACCCAGCCGACACCGTCGATCCGGGCGCGCTTCATGCGCCTGCGCTCCATGAGCAGCGCAAATCCCGCCAAAAGCAGGAATGCGGCACCCCACATGCCGAGCATATCGGCATCGCTGGCGAAGGTCAGGAAATCGTGCATCGCGCGGCGATATGGGTAACCGCGCCCTTCCTGCCAAGCTGGCGTTAAGGGAACCGCGATATTATCCAGCCGTTCTATCCCGGCGAACGTCCGATTCTCGGGCTCTTCGGGAAGGAAGTACCATGATCAAGAAACTGCTTATCGCCTTCGGAATCACCACGATGAGTCTCAGCGCTGCCGCATGCAACACCGTGCAGGGCCTTGGCGAAGACATCGAATCGGTTGGTGAAGCTGGCGAAGACGCCATCGACTAAGACAAGGATTTGCCGATGAAGAAACGTTCTTCCATTCTCATGGCCGCAACCGTGCTCGCACTGGGACTTGCTGGCTGCAACACGGTCAAGGGGCTCGGCGAAGACGTGAAGTCCGTCGGCAAGGCCGGAGAGCGCGCGATCGACTGATCGCTTTCGGCAACGAACAACGAAACGCCCGCCCTCACCGGCGGGCGTTTTGCTATGTATCGAGGCGGCGAAAGACCAGCGTCAGATTGTTCGCCGGCATCGCGTATCTCGCAGTGCGCTCGAAACCGGTTTTCGCTGCCAGTTCATCCATCCGGGACAGTCGCCTGATCCCCCAGGCGGGATTGCGTGCACGCAGGCTCTCATCGAAAGCCGTGTTGGAAGGAGCGGTCTCGACCTCGTCCTCGAAATAGGGACCGTAGAGGATCAGCGGCGCACCCGGGGCGAGGATGCCGGCAGCGCCGCGAAACAACCCTTCGCTCGCCTCCCACGGGCTGATGTGGACCATGTTCACGCACAGCACGGCATCGGCTTCATCGATCGGCCACGGGCCTTGCGTCGCATCGATTTCGACCGCGGGCCGGAGATTACCCAGCCCAGACTCGCTCGCCCAGCTGTCGATCGACACGAGCGCATCGCTTTCGCGGTCGCTGGGCTGCCAATCGAGCGCCGGGAAATGGCTGGCCATGAAGACCGCGTGCTCGCCCGAACCGCTGGCTATCTCCAGCACAAGTCCGCTTGCCGGTAGTTCCTTGCCAAGGACATCGGCGAGCGGCCGGGAATTGCGCGCCGTTGCCGGTGCGTGACGCTTCAATTCACCTGTCTTTCGCGGCCCTCCCAGAAGGGAGCGCGCAGGTCCTTGCGCAGGATCTTGCCCGAGGCGTTTCGAGGCATCACGTCGATCACATCGACGCTCTTGGGGACCTTGAACCCGGCGAGACGCTCGCGCGTCCATTCGATGATCGATTTCTCGTCCACTTCTTCACCCGGTTTGGCGACGACGCAGGCCTTCACCGCCTCGCCCCAAGTGTCGTCGGGCACGCCGATGACCGCAACTTCGCTGACTGCCGGATGGCCGTAGATCGCACTTTCGACCTGCGCCGGATATACGTTCTCGCCGCCCGATATGATCATGTCCTTGATCCGGTCCTGGATGAAGACATAACCGTCCTCGTCCATGTATGCGGCATCACCCGTATGCATCCAGCCGTCCTTGAGCGAGCTTTGGGTCGCCTCCGGCAGATTCCAGTATCCTTCCATGTTCGAAGGGCTCCTGCAGATGAGTTCGCCCACTTCGCCGCGCGGCAGTTCTTCGCCATCCTCGCCGATGACCTTCAATTCCGCGCCGGGCACGGCCTTGCCGGCAGACTTCATCCGCTCGTTGCCTTCGAGCGAATGGTCCTCGGGCGGCAGGGCTGCGATCGTGCCGGTGGTCTCGGTCATGCCGTAGCATTGCATGAAGCCTGCATCGGGAATGGTTCGCACCGCCTCGCGCAGCAGGTCGAGCGGGATCGGGGCCGCGCCGTACATGACGTATTTGATCGCCGACATGTCGGTATCCTTCGCGCGCGGGTGCTGAATCACCATTTGCAGCGCGGCAGGCACGATGAAGAGCCTCGTGATGCCCTGCTCGAACCCGTCGAGCACACCGTCTGGCGTAAATTCTTCCTGCACGATGGCCCGGATGCCCGAACCCATCGCCATGATGCCGAGCCCGGTGCCGCCGATATGCGCGCATGGCATGCACACGAGGATGGCCTCGTCATCGTCGAAATGCGACCAGGGCTGGCCTTCCTCCTGGCTCGGAACGCGCAGCGAGAAGAGGTTGCGGTTGGTCAGCACCGCACCCTTGGGATTGCCGGTGGTGCCGGAGGTGTAGAGCTGGAGCACCGCATCGTCCGGTCCCGCAGCCGTGAAATCGTCCGCCGGTGCCGCTTCGATCGCGGCGAGCGCATCGGGCGTCGACATGACTTCGGGCGGCGTGTCCATCTGGCTGCACGCCTTCTGCGCCAGCTCCTCGAAACCTTCGCCGAGAAAAAGGAGCTTCGCCCCGGTATCGCCCAGGATATAGGCCACTTCGGGCGCAGCAAGGCGCCAACCGATCGGCACCATCACCGCGCCGACGCGCGCGGCGGAATAGAACAGTTCGAAGTAGTGCCGCGAGTTCTTGCCGAGCCAGGCGATCCGGTCGCCCCTGCCCACGCCGTGGGCGGCCAGCATGGCGACGATCTTGCGGCTGCGCGGTTCCAGTTCGCCGAAGCTGATCGCCTCGCCATCCTGCTCCAGCGCGATATTATCCGGTCGCTCCTGCGCCCAGTGGCGAATGAACTCGTCGAAACTGAGCTTGGGCTCTTCACTCATGCGGCTCTCCTCTCGGGAGCCATCATGCCATGCGCGGGCCGGCGCGCAAGCATCCTATTTCCAGCGGCCGCCTTCGCGCGCGCGGCGCTCGCGCACGACGAGCCAGATGAAGAGGCCCAGTGGCCCTGCCATGAAAGTCGCCAGCAGGATCGGTCCCTGCACCAGCCGCGAGAAGCCTTTCGCATCCGCATCGCGCGCGATCCAGATGCCGACGAAGAGATCGAAGGCGAGGTAATGGATCCAGCCCACCGTGACGCCCCCGTCACTCGCGAAGATCCGGCGCACGCCCTCGATCGAGCCGAAATCCATGCTGGCCGAGCCGCCGACAGGGTCGAGTAGCCCGCTGACGATCCCTATCAACCCGAGCGAATAGGCAGCGCACAGCAGCCCGACACCGAGATAGAGCGCGGCAGAGAGCAGGGCCGGCCAGCGCGGAAGGAAAATGAGCGCGACCCACATCACGAGCGCAAGGATGTTGGCGGCACTGAACGCGATCGACCACATGTCGCTTCTCCTCAATCGGCCACGAGTTGCGGCAGCGTTCGTGCTGCGCGGTGAATGGCGTCGTTATCGTGCACGAAACGGCCCCGCGCCGCACGCCTGCTGAGCGCGAGCGCCGCCTGGGCGACCGTCTCCGCCTTGATGGCCCGGTACTGGCGATAGGCGCCATGCAGGAAGAGGTTTGCCACGGGAGCTGCTGCGATACCGATCCGCTCGGCGGTCCGCCGGTCATTCTCGCGCTTGCCGACCAGCAGGCCGGGACGAAGGATATCGAGCCGGTTGAAGCGGATGCGCGTAAGGTCGCGCTCCATCTCGCCTTTCACCCTGAGGTAGAACTGCTTGGACGCAATGTTCGCGCCGACCGAGCTGACACAGACGAAACGCTCGACCCCGTGCTCCTTTGCGGCTTGCGCGGTTTCGATCACGAGGTCGTAATCCACAGCGCGGAAGGCTGCCTCGTCCTCGCCAGCCTTCTTCCAGGTGGTGCCAAGCGCGCAGATGATTGCCTTCGGGCGGAGCGCCTCGAGAACCTCGCCCCACTTCGCCGGCTCGGCCACGAAATATTCGATGCGGAGCCCGCGCGGAAAGGAGGTCTCGCGCCGGCCGATGGCCTGCAAGCGCACGTCCTCTCGGCCAATGCATTCTTCCATGACCTTGCCGCCGATTAGGCCGGTCGCGCCGATCAGGCAGAGGCGCAGCGCTTCAGACATTGGACAGTCCTTCGGGTGCCTTGCCGTAAATACGGCGACACTGGTCGATAGCGAAGCGGTCCGTCATCCCGGCGATGAAATCGGCGATGTGGCGGCTCGTATGCGGGTCGCCAGCCGGCAGTTGATCCGCCCAGCCGTTGGGCATGATCTTCGGATCGTCGCGATAGGCGGCGAAAAGCCGCGAGACGACATCGCGCGCGCGTTCCGACGTCTGGATCTGCTCTGGGTGGTAATAGAGCCGCTCGTACATGAACTTCTTCAATCGTCTTTCTTCGACCGCCATTTCCGGCGAGAATCCCGCCGTCTGCTCGCCTGCTCCCCTCGCCTCGTCGGCGCTGGCCATGCCTTTCACCCGTGCGCGCGTGTTTTCAAGCACGTCGTTGACCATCAACCCGATCTGGCTGCGCACGAGCTCGCGCAGCTGGATCTCGCGCGGCGCGCGCGGAAAGCGTCTTTCGACCCGGCGGAACTGGTCCGCGAGGAGGTCCAGCTCCATCAGGTCGTCGAGCGAGAGGAAACCTGCCCTCAGGCCATCGTCGATATCGTGGTTGTCATAGGCAATGTCGTCGGCAACCGCTGCCACCTGGGCTTCGAGCGATGGCCACTGATCCAGCTGAAGGCTGAATGCCTCGTCGATCTCGGCAAGGGCCCAGTTCGATGTCTCCACTGGGCCATTGTGCTTCGCCATCCCCTCGAGCATCTCCCAGGTGAGGTTAAGGCCCGGGTGGTCGGGATAAGGGCTTTCGAGCCGTGCCAGCACGCGGATGCCATGCGCATTGTGATCGTAGCCCCCGGCATGCGTCATTGCATCCTCGAGCGCTTCCTCGCCCGCGTGGCCGAAGGGCGGATGGCCGATGTCGTGGGCAAGGCACAGGGCCTCTGTCAGATCCTCGTCCAAGCCCAGCTCGCGCGCGATGACCCGTCCGATCTGCGCGACTTCGAGGCTGTGGGTGAGCCGCGTGCGGTAGTGATCGCCGTCGGGCGCCACGAAGACCTGCGTCTTGGAGCGCAGGCGGCGAAAGGCGATCGAATGGATGATCCTGTCGCGATCGCGCTGGAATTCGCTGCGCGGACCGCGTGCACCGTCGCGGTCCTCGGCAAACTCGCGTCCGCGCGAAGCGGCGGGATCGGCGGCGTAGGGGGCTCTTTGCATGCGGGAGTGAGGCTTAGGTCAGCCGATTCACCGCGACAACGTGAACGAAAAGCGAACCTGTAGGCTTTTCGTCAGAACGCGCTTTGCAAGCGGGCAAAGAAAAGGGCCGCGCGTCCTGAAACGCGCGGCCCGACCGGATTGTTGCGACCCTCGGCTATCAGTTGACGCCGATCGTATCCGGGTTTCCGTCAGGGTCTCCGTTCACAGAACCGCCGCTGCGGATCGAACCGAGCAGCAGCAGGCCTGCGGCGTGCGGGCTGGCCATCGAGGTGCCCGAAAGCGTCGCGTAGCCGCCACCCTTGTAGGTCGAGAGGATACCCGAGCCGGGCTCTGCATAGTCGACCGGCGGGTTGCCGTAGTTGGAGAAGCTCGACCAGTTGTCGCCCTGTGCGAACGAGCTGATCGTGTAGATGTTCGGGTGGTTGGCCGACGCAGGCGACTTGGTGGTCGCGCTGGTGCTTTCGTTACCGGCGGCAAGCGCGAAGCGCAGGCCGGTCTGGGCAGCAGCGATCACAGCGTCGTTCAGCGCCTGGCTGAAACCGCCACCGAGCGACATGTTCGCAACGTCGTTCGAGTTGGCAATCTGTGCGGCATACTCGATGCCCGCGATCACGCCGCTGGTCGAACCCGAACCGCGACGGTCGAGCACCTTGATACCGATGACTTCGACGCCCGGTGCAACACCGATCACACCGATGTTGTTGTCAATGGCAGCGATGGTGCCGGCAACGTGAGTGCCGTGGCCATTGCCGTCGTCAGCGTTTTTGTCGCGGGTGAAGTTGACCGAGAGGCCGACGTTCACATTGAGATCGGGGTGGTCGAGATCGACGCCGCTGTCGAGGACGAGCGCACGACCGGTCGCACCGGTCTGTCCGCCGCCGACGCGCGTAATGCCCCAAGGCGTGGTCTGCGAAGGCTGGCTGCCGCCATCATCGCCGCCACCGCCAGGGCCCTTGCCCGGAGGCGGAGCCGAGGTGGTGTAGACCTGGTCCTGTTCGCAATAGGCGATGCGCGGGTTCTTCGCCTGCATGTTGGCGACACCCTGCGCCGAAGCGTTGACCGCGAAACCGCGGATGGTGCGTTCGTAGGTGAACTTGACGTTGCCGCCGGCAGCGCTTGCCGAACGGTTGGCTTCCGCCTTGACCGAACCCTGGCTCACGAGGCCGGGGTTGAACACGCAGACGTACTGGTTTTCGATCTTCTGTGCGGCGGCAGGCGTAGCGGCAGCAGCTCCCGCAAGCGCAACGAGGCTTACGGTCGCGAGGCGACCCATGGTAATTTTCATATTTGCAGTCCCTTCCCAGAGAATTGAGAAGGCCAGAGTGCCGCCCTGTCGCGTTGTTACAACCCCGCGAGAGTTAATTTCCCTTGAAAAATTTCCACTGTCGCCAAAATGTCGCAATTATACAAATTGGGTTGCAGTTCGAAATCAAATTATGTTGCGTCGAGCATCCAGTCGACGGCAGCTTTGCAATGGATATCGGTAGAATCGAACACGGGCAGGACATTTGCGTCCGTGTCGACCACGAGCTCCAATTCCGTGCAGGCCAGGACGATGGCTTTCGCCCCCTCCTTTTCCTTCATCGTGATGATCGACTTGAGGGCGCGCTCGGCATCGCGGGTGACCCGGCCGAGCATCAATTCCTTGTAGATGATGCCGTCGACCAGTTCGACATCGCTGGGATCGGGGGGAAGCAGGTCGACGCCGTATGACACGAGCCGCTGACGATAGAAGCTCTCCGTCATGATGAATCGCGTGCCCAGCAGCGCGGCATTGGTGCACTTGGCTTCCTGCATCGCCTTGCCGACGCTGTCGGCGATGTGGAGGACAGGGATCGAAACCGCTTCCGCCAACCGGTCGTAGCATTTGTGCATGGTGTTCGCCGCGACGACGAGACCTTCGGCGCCCGCGTCTTCCAGCCTGCGCGCACTGTCGACGAGGATGCTGGCGATGCCATCCCAATCGTCCGACTGCTTCGCCTGGTAGATGCGCGAATAATCGAGGCTTTCGATCAGCATCGGCGCGCTCGCCATGGGCTGCGCGCGTTTTTGCACATTGCGATTGATACGTTCGTAGAAAGCGCGGGTCGAAATCCAGCTCATCCCGCCGATGAGGCCCAGTGTACGCAAAAACGACGCTCCTTCAGGAAGATGTCACGCCGCCAAGCCGCGGCCCCCGTGTTCAAGGGGTTAGAACGGCCTCGCCCGCCTGCGGTTCCATTGCCCCGGAAGGACCGAGCCGCATCTCCGAAAGCCAGACCATGAGATCGGTCGCGCTGCGCTCGGGTGCTTCTTCCATCGGGATATGACCGATGCCGTCATAGGCAACCAGCGTGGCGTCCGGCAGGTGCTCGGCATACCACTCGCCCGCGGCGAATGGGATCAACGCGTCCTCCTTGCCCCACATGACGAGCGTAGGCACACGGATGCCCGAGACCGTTTCCTCATCGAAGGCAGTCCGCTCCTGCGAGAAGCGCTTGCGCGTCGCGCTGCGGTTGCCCGGATAGCGCGCCAGCTCCCAATAGCGGTCGATCGCCGCTTCGGTGACGACATCCTGGTTCGAGACGCTCTGCGACAGGCTCCGCGCGACCAGCGAACGCGGGAGGAGCTGGCTCATCACGTCGCCTACCACCGGCATCCCTGCGAGAGTGAACGCGATGTTTCCGCCGCCCTCGCGCCGGACCGGCGCGCCGCCCGCATCGACGAGCACGAGCGCTTCGAGCCGTCCGGGGTTCTCAATCGCGTATCCGGCCGCGATCCAGCCGCCCATCGAATTTCCGGCAAGTGTGAACGTGGTGAGGTCGAGCGCGTCTGCCACTGCAGTCACGTCGGCGACGAAGCCGCCGAGCGTGTAATCGTCGTCCGCTGCCGGGCCGGTCAGCCCGTGACCGCGCTGGTCGTAGCGGATGACGCGGTAGTCTTCGGAGAGCATGTCCGCCCAGGCCTGCCAGGTATGGAGGTCGGCATTCGAACCGTGCAGGAGGATGATCGCGGGCGCATCGCGCGGTCCCTCGTCTCGCAAGTGGATCTCGCGTCCGTCCTTGAGCGCGAGGAACTGCGAAGGCTCGCCAGCATATTTCGCGCGCATCTCATCGGGATCGGTATCGGGCACGCGGAACGCGAGGAATGCGATCACGAGCAAGGCGGCGAGTATTCCCAGGCCGCGCAACAGCCACTTCTTCACTTGTTCATTCCCCCTTTTCCATCCCTGCGATCCACCGGCGCACTGCCTCGGTACCTTCTACGTCGACGCTGGCCTTGCCCAGTTCGGGCATGGCGACGCCGGGATCGTTGCTCAGCATGCGGTGCAGCAGGATCGACCCTTCCGGATCACCCGGCACTATGTCGAACAGGAGTTCTCCCGCGCCTCGCCCGGCTGCAACGGGTCGTTTCATGATGCCCAGCGCCTTGGGATCGTCCTGCTCCCAGCGAAGGTCCAGCCCGCTGTTCGACGCCATCGCGCCCGGCCGGTGGCAGTGTGCGCAGTTGACGTCGAGATAGGCACGCGCGGCATCTGCGGCACTTGCCTGTTCGCGATGAGCCCAGACGGGCAATTGGTCAGCGCCTTCGGGCACTTCCCCGAAATGCTCCGCAAACCAGTCAGCCGAGAGATTGCGGACCTTGGGCCCGATCGGCACGACTTCACCATCGAGCCCGTGACATTCCTTGCACTGGTTCTTGTTCGGGACACGGTAGCTGATCGCCTCGCCCCTCGGCGTGGTCAGGTCGATCCGCGCACCGGCAATCGCGAGCCGCGCATCGGTCTGCTCCTCGTTCCAGAGGTAGGGCAATGCTAGCCAGCCGTCGGCCCGGTGGAGCAGGACTCGTGTCTCGATAAGCCGGCGCTCATCGCCTTCGCCGAATGCGAAAGTCTTGATCAGCGCGCTGCCGACCGGGAATTCGAGCAAGCCCTCTCCATCAGCCACCGGCTCGGTACCGAACGGGGTGTAGATGTAGCGAAGCTTCTCGGCCCCGTCCGAATAGAGCGGTGTATTGAGCTCGTACTTGTAGACGCCCGGGCCGACGTCATGCGCCTGAAGGTTGTTGAAGAAGCCATAGTCGGACAGCAGGCGCGGAAAGCCCGGGCCGCTGACCGCCTCGTCATTGACCGGCTCTGGCATGGCAGGCGGCATGGCCATGGCTGCCGCCGCGCAGCATGCCGATAGTCCGAGAAGCAGCCTGCCGATCATCTTGCGAGCCGCGCCTCCAGCTCGGCCGGCGCACCGATGCCGCTGCTATCGAATTCGCTCTCGGGTGCGGGCGCGGAAAGCGGCGCAGGCTGTGCATCGCCCAGCCCCTTACCCTGTTCGGTGAGGTTGAGCGTCCAGCCGGGCGTATCGCCGGTGACATAGAGGCTGCCGAGACCGTCCCACATGACCGGGGGAAGCGCGCCGCCGAAAGCAGCCTTGAGCATTTCGCCGCCCTCGAGCTGAGGATCGTACCCGCCGCCGTCGAACTGGTTCTCACCCACAACTACGCCGCGCGGAAGCGGGTTGTAGCGCTCGTCCTCGAAAGGCTGGACATAGGCGATCACCATGACCGGCGCCGTCGGATTGCCCGAGAGGATATTGTCCTCGATCAGCACGTCCTCGTTCGCCATCACCATGATGCCCGTGCCGCGGCGCACACCGGCGACAATATTGCCCGGAGGCGCGAAGTTGGGCGTGTCGTTCGCCACGACGAGATTGTTGCGCACGATCACGTTGCCGCCGCCCATGACAGGCAGGTCGGGAAGGTCGAAAACGAGGATGCCGCCCGTATTGCGCGTGGCGACATTGTGCTCGACCAGCGCGTTGCGGCTGTTCTCGATCTCGATGCCAGCGACGTTGGCCTCGGCAATCGAGTTGCGCACCGTGATCTGGTCCGACTGGCCGACATAGATACCGGCATCGCTCGCACCGGTCACCTTCACCCCGTCGACCAACACGCCGGTGCTTTCCACCGGATAGATCGCGTAGGCGCCGTTCTCGGGATGGGGGCCGCGCGTCCAGGTGACGCGGATGCGGTGGTAGACGATGTGATCGGCGCCCTTCGACTTGATGCCGTCGCCCTTGGGGTTCTCCATCGCGAAGTCGCGCAGGGTGACATTATCGCTGGTGACGAGCAGCCCCTCGCCCGCGCCTGCCTGCGTTGTGAAATCGAGGACGGTGCCGTCCATTCCGGCACCGCGCACCGTGACGCCGTCGACATCGAGGCTCAGCCCGTCGGTGAGCTCATAGCGTCCGGCAGCGAGGACGATCTCGTCGCCCGGCTGTGCCAGGATCAGCGCTTCCTGCAGGCGCTCCTGCGCGCCTTCGCCCGGTTCGATGGAATGCGTCTCGGCCAGCACGGGTGCGGCGCTGGCGAGCAGGATGGCTGAAAAAGCAGTGCGGATCATGAGTCTCTCCCTCTTGGGGGCCATGATGCCGCAGTGCGGACCGAATGCAAGTGGCGCTATCCGCGCGAGAACGCGCAAATCGCAGCAGAAGAGCCGACGACCTCGATCACCTCTGCATCCTCGACGGTGCGAAGCCGCTCGAGGAACTCGATCGTGCTTGTAGGCAGACCGGCTTCCTTTTCGCGCACGCGGAGGCGCTCCAGCTCGCGGAGCTGCCCGATCGTGAGACGTTCGGAGAGCCGCGTCCCCATGCATGCTGCGACCGGTTGCGGCACGCCGCGTTCGACCAGCGCGGTTTCTATACGTCCGGCGGTGACCCGCTCGAGACCACCAAGCCACCACCAAGAGCCAATCGCTACTATCGAAAAGATCGAAACAAAAATGAGTACCTTACGCATTGGGCTAGTCGAGCGCCTTCACGATTTCCTCGACCATCTTCTTCGCATCGGACAGCAGCATCATGGTCTGGTCCATGTAGAAGACGTCGTTGTCGACACCGGCATAGCCGACACCGCCCATCGAGCGCTTGATGAAGAAGACCTGTTTGGCCTTGTCGACGTCGAACACGGGCATGCCGTAGATGGGCGACGACTTGTCGGTCTTGGCCGCCGGGTTCACCACGTCGTTCGCACCGATGATGAAGGCGACATCGGCCTGCGCGAATTCGGAGTTGATGTCTTCCAGCTCGAACACGTTCTCGTAAGGCACGCTGGCCTCGGCAAGCAGCACGTTCATGTGGCCAGGCATACGTCCGGCGACGGGGTGGATGGCGTATTTCACCTCGACGCCCTTTTCCTCGAGCAGATCGGCCATTTCGCGAAGCGCGTGCTGCGCCTGCGCCACCGCCATGCCATAGCCCGGGATGATGATGACCTTTTCCGCCTGTTCGAGCATGAACGCCGCATCAGCCGCGCTGCCCTGCTTGTAGGGGCGCTGTTCCTTCGCCTCGCCGCCGCCCGCGCTCGCGTCGGCACCGAAGCCGCCCGCGATCACGGAAATGAAGCTGCGGTTCATCGCGCGGCACATGATGTAGCTAAGGATCGCACCCGAAGAGCCGACCAGCGCGCCGGTGATGATCATCGCCGTATTGCCGAGCGTGAAGCCCATCGCCGCGGCAGCCCAGCCCGAATAGCTGTTCAGCATCGAGACCACGACCGGCATGTCCGCCCCGCCGATGGGGATGATCAGCAGGAAGCCGATGAGGAAGGCCAATACGGTGAGCGCCACGATCAGCGGCATGGTCTCGCTCGGCCCCGCCATCGCAAAGAGTGCGGTGAGGACCAAGATCGCCGCAAGCGTGCCGAGATTGATCACATGGCGCGCGGGCAAAAGGATCGGCGACCCGCTCATCCGGCCCGAAAGCTTGGCAAAGGCGATGACCGAACCCGAGAAGGTAATCGCACCGATGGCGATACCGAGGCCCATCTCGACCTTGCTGACCGGCGAAATCCCGCCATCCACCAGCAGGCCGAATGCGCCCGGATTGAGATAGGCCGCCCAACCCACAAGCACTGCCGCAAGTCCGACCAGCGAGTGGAAGCCTGCGACCAGTTCGGGCATCGCGGTCATCGCGATCCTGCGCGCGATGGTGAAGCCGATGATCCCGCCAAGGAAGATGGCGATCCCGATCTCGGCGATATTGGCGATGTCGTGCGTCACCAGCGTCGTGACCACGGCGATCAGCATGCCGATGATTCCAAAGCGGTTGCCGGTCCGGCTCGTCGAAGGCGATGAGAGCCCGCGCAGCGCAAGGATGAAGAAAACGCCTGCCACAAGATAGGCGAGCGCGACCCACGGGTTCACTGCTTCACCGGTAGCGGCATGGGCAGGAGCAGCCAGCGCCAGGAAGGGCGCGGCGAGGAGAAGGCGATACATCACTTCTTCTCCTTCTTCTTGTACATGGCGAGCATACGTTCGGTAACGGCGAAGCCCCCGAAGATATTGATGCTGGCGAGGACGACACCGGCAAGCCCCAGCCACTTGGCAATCGGGCTACCCGCCTCCGCCGCCGCAATCAGCGCGCCCACGATGATCACCGAGGAAATCGCATTGGTCACTGCCATCAACGGCGTGTGCAGCGCGGGCGTAACCGACCAGACCACGTAATAGCCGACGAAACACGCCAGCACGAAGATCGACAGGATCGAAATGAAGTCCATTAGGTCCGCCTCATGGGTTAGGGCAACTCCGAGAAATCGGGCTCGTGTAGGAAGCGCCTCCGCAGCTCGTGCCTGCGGTTTCGTGTCGGATCGCGATAACTGTTATCAGGGCAGCTACAAACATCAGTGCAATCCATTCCCGACGCCGCACCTCAACCCGCCAGCCTCTCGTTCACGACCTTGCCGCCCTGCGTCAGGCGGACGGCATCGCCGATTTCCTCGTCGAGGACCGGCTTGCCTGCTTTCTTGTCCCAGAAGGCCGAGAGGAAGTTGAACAGGTTGCGCGCGAACAGCGCCGAAGCGTCCGCTGCGAGATGCGTCGCGGTATTGGAAAAACCGATGATCTTCACGCCGTGCTTCACCACGGTCTCGTCTGGCTTCGAGCCCTCGACATTGCCGCCCTGCGCCACGGCAAGATCGAAGATCACGCTGCCCGGCTTCATGGTGGCGATCTGTGCATCCGAGATCAGCCGCGGCGCGGGCCGACCCGGGATGAGCGCGGTGGTGATGACGATGTCCTGCTTGGCGATGTGCGAGCTGACCAGTTCGGCCTGCGCCTTCTGGTATTCCTCGCTCATCTCGGTGGCATAGCCGCCCGATCCCTCGCCCTCGATACCCTCGACGCTTTCCACGAAGACGGGCTTCGCGCCGAGCGACATGATCTGCTCTTTCGTGGCCGAGCGCACGTCTGTCGCGCTTACCTGCGCGCCCAGCCGCTTGGCAGTCGCGATAGCCTGAAGTCCTGCAACGCCCACGCCCATGACGAAGCACTTGGCAGCCTGCACGGTGCCGGCAGCAGTCATCATCATCGGAAATGCACGGCCGTATTCGTCGGCGCTAGCGATCACCGCCTTGTAGCCTGCAAGGTTCGACTGGCTGGAGAGCACGTCCATGCTCTGCGCACGCGTGATGCGCGGCATGAATTCCATGGAAAGCGCCTCGAAACCCGCCTTGGCATAGGCTTCGACGAGCTCGCCATTGCGGAAAGGATCGAAGGTCGCCGCCACCCAGGCACCATCCTTCGCGCCCGACAGAGCGGCAACTTCGGGCGCTTGGACGCCGAGAACGATGTCGGCGCCAGCGACTGCCTTGTCGCCCGCCAACACCTCTGCACCTGCTTCGCTGAAAGCCTCGTCCGGGATGGAGGCTCCGGCCCCCGCCCCTTCCTCGACTGCGACCGTGGCACCCAGTGCGATGAATTTCTTCACCGTTTCGGGCGTCATTGCGACGCGGCTCTCGCCGGCCGCACGCTCCTTGAGCACCGCGATCCGCATGGGCCGCAGGCTCAGTTGGAAATCAGGATGACGACTACTGCCGTGATTATCGCAAGAAGCGGAACTACCCACTTCAGCATGTCGATGAAGGAGCCGTAAGTCTTTTCGTGCGCCTTCCGGTCGTTTGCGGAACCCATCTCTATTTCCCTCGTGTGATTTGGTTGTTGAAGCGGGGTCTATCGCGCACTTTGCGGATCGACAAGTGCGGCCCGCGCACCCGACTGCCGAATAAAGGCCTCCGCAGAGGCTTAATCGCCCCTTTACCCCTTTTTGCTAGGCCGGGGCGATGGCGAAGCCGCAATCGTGCGGCTGCCGAGGGAGCAAGAGCCAATGGCCAAGGATGACAGCCGCGTCCTCCTGCTGATCGATGACGAACCGGCGCAGAGCCGCGTCCTGTCGACGCTTGCCGCGCGCGACGGCTGGCGCTCGCTTGCCGTCGACAATTGTGATGACGCGGTGAGCGCGCTCACGGGCGAAGAAGGCAAGAGCATTGCCGCTGTCCTCGTGGACCAGCGTGTTCCGGGCGAAACGGCCTGCGATTTCATCCGCCAGATCAAGGCCGAGCGCCCCGAGATCGCGGTCATCATGCTCACCGCGAGCACTTCGCCCTTGCTGGCGATCGACGCCATGCGCGCCGGTGCGCTCGACTACCTGATCAAGCCGGTCGCGCCCGAGCGTCTCCTGACGGCGCTGCGCACGGCAACGCCCAGCATCGCCCCACGCGACGAGCTGCATCCGCTGTCCGAAAAGGTTTCTCCGATCCTCGAATTCGACGCGATGGTCGGCACCGACACCAATTTCCGCACCGCGCTGGCGAAAGCCGCGACAGCCGCCCGCGGGCACGGCCATGTCCTGATCGAGGGCGAGAGCGGGACGGGCAAGGAAATGCTGATGCGCGCGATGCACCATGCATCGACGCGGGCCAAGACCGACGTCGCGCTCGCCAGCTGTGCACGCCAGGCCGAAAACGCGCTCGAATCCGCGCTCTTCGGTCACGAAAAAGGCGCGTTTGCTGGTGCATTCGACCGCCAGGAGGGCATTCTCCAGAAATGCGACGGCGGTACGGTACTGCTCGATGATGTCGAACAGCTGGGACTCGCGGCGCAGGAGACCCTTCTCGAAGTACTGGAATCCGGCATCGTCCGCCCGACGGGGGCAGCGCACGGTTTCAAGATCGACGTACGGATTTTCGCCGCCAGCAATTTGCCGCTCGAGCCGATGGTCGCCGACGGCAGCTTCAGCGCTGCGCTGTACGAGAAGCTTTCCGCCACTCGCATCGTCCTCCCGCCCCTGCGCGAGCGGGCTGGGGACATTCCGGCACTGACGCGCTATTTCCTTGCCGAAATCGGCGAGAAAGAAGGCTTCACCCACCATTCGATCGCCGACAGCGGCCTGTCGCTTCTCGAAGCCTATGACTGGCCGGGCAATGTCCGCCAGCTCCAGACGGTCCTCTTCCGCGCATGCGTCCACGAACAGCGCGAAGCACTGACCGCGCACAGCTTCCCGCACTTGTCCGAGATTCTCGGCGATGCCGACCGCGGCGAGAGCCGTGCGCGCGGGCTCGGCGTCCTGCTCTACCAGGACGATGGAAACCTGCGCCCGCTCGAAGAGATCGAGGCAGACATCATCCGCCTCGCGATCGGCCACTACCGCGGCCGCATGACCGAGGTCGCTCGCCGACTCGGGATCGGGCGCTCGACGCTTTACCGCAAGCTGGCCGACCTCGGCATCGACAATGCGGCGTGACAAAAGGTCCGAAGAAACCCATCGATGATCCCCTGGTGAAGGCTGCCCTGCTGGCTGCCGGAGCTGCCTGGACTGTCGGAATGCTGGCGACGCTCGGGAATTCGGGCAAGCGCCGAAGGTTCTTCGATGGAGTGGCGAAGTCCATGGCCGAAAACGCGGGCGAAAACTGGCGGAAAAAGCTGGAGCGCAAGCGCAAGTTCGAAGCTCGCAAGGAAGAGGCCCGTCAACGCGACGCGTATTTTCGTGAGGGCGCGATCGGTGACATCTTGCTCAAGAGGGAAATCGAGCGCAGCTATCGCACGCTCGCGCCCTTTCCCGACCAGACCTTCACTAAGCGCAATAGGCCCTACGGCGGGGAAGAACGGCGATGGAGCAGCGCAGCGGCTCAAGCGGTATTCGAAACCGAATATAATCACTGGGACGGCTCGCACACATGGACGCTCAAAATCGGGAAAGAGCGACACTTTGGTTACGTGTATGGCCTCTCCCGGTTGACTATCGGCCCGCCGACCAAGGCACCTCGCCTTTCCGATAGAGAGCGTGAGACCTTGCTGAGACTGCTGGGTGGGCCGGACGGCTTTCCCGAGGTGACCTTCCATACCACTGATAACCTTTGGGCCGTCCGCGAACGGCTTTGGGCCGAACATCTGGCAAGCGGCAATTGAGGCCAATATCTCGACCCTTTATCGCAAGCTGAGCGAACTGGGCATCGACAACGCTGCGTGACCTGCCCTACCCTTCTTGGGTCATGGGCAAACTCAACGGAATGAGATGCGTCGTCACTGGCGGCGCGCGGGGTATCGGCAAGGCCGTTTGCGCGGCGTTCCTTGCCGAGGGCGCGAAGGTCGTGCTGACCGATATCGACGAGGACGAGGGCAGGAAGGCGGCCGAAGAACTCGGCTGTACCTTCGAAAAGCTCGACGTTGCCAGCGAGGCGGACTGGGACGCCTTTGCGGAGCGCTATCCGGCGATCGACGTGCTCGTGAACAACGCGGGCATAACCGGATTCGAGGACGGGCCCGCACCGCACGATCCGGAAAATGCCAGCCTCGAGGAGTGGCACAAGGTCCACGCGGTCAACACCGACGGCTGTTTCCTCGGCTGCCGCTATGCCTTGAGAGCCATGAAGGCGAAGGGCACCGGCTCGATCATCAACATGTCCTCCCGCTCGGGCCTCGTCGGCATTCCCGGCGCGGCTGCCTATGCGGCGAGCAAGGCGGCAATGCGCAACCACTCCAAGTCCGTGGCGCTCTATGCCGCGCAGAATGGCTGGGCGATCCGCTGCAACTCGATCCATCCCGCCGCGATCCTAACCGACATCTGGGAGCCGATGCTGGGCGACGGGCCCGATCGCGATGCCAAGATGGCCGCGCTGGTGGCGGACACGCCGCTGAAGCGCTTCGGTACGGTGGAGGAAGTCGCGGCAGCGTGCGTCTACCTCGCCTCGCCGGAGAGCGGCTACATGACCGGCGCCGAGCTTACACTCGACGGCGGCCTGTTGGCAGGCAGCGCCGCTTCGCCAGGAAGCTAACCCGGCAGGTCCCCGAAATCGGTCAGCGCCGCATCGCGCAGGCCGCGCCAGACATTGCGCGCCTGGACGGTTTCGGGGACATCGTGGACGCGGTGCAATTGCACGCCCGCATCCATGCCCTTCACCGCCAGCGCGATGCTGCCGCCCAGCCGCTCGCCCGCGCCTGCCTCGTTCGAGAGCGCACCGATCAGCCGCTTGCGGCTTGCACCCAGCAGCAGCGGGTGGCCGAGCGCGTGGAAAAGCGGCAGCGCGTTGAACAGCGCGAGGTTGTCGGCAAGGCTCTTGCCGAAGCCGATGCCCGGGTCGAGCAGGATGCGGCTCGCGTCGATGCCCGCCTCCAGCGCCTCGTCGCGGCGGCTACGAAGCTCGTCGAACACGTCGAACACGACGCTCGAATACTCGCCGCCCTCGTGCAGGTCCTCGCCGGTTCCCGGCGCGTGCATCAGCACGACGGGGCAGCCGCGCGAGGCGATGACCTCCGCGCTGCGCGGATCATGGGTGAGACCCGAGACGTCGTTCACCAGCGCCGCGCCCGCATCGAGCGCGGCTTCCATCACGGCCGCCTTGCGCGTGTCGATACTGACCGCGGCGCCCATCGCGCTGCAGGCCTCGATCGCGGGGACCACCCGCTCGATCTCGTCGCCTTCCCAGACGGCTTTTGCACCCGGCCGCGTGCTCTCTCCGCCCACGTCGATGATGCTGGCGCCCGCCTCCACCATCGCAGCAGCCGCCTCGCGCGCGGCATCGGGGCTGTCATGCGCACCGCCATCGCTGAAGCTGTCGGGCGTCACGTTGAGGATGCCCATGACCTGCGGCTGGTCGAGCCGTACCGTGCGCGAGCCCAGTTCCAGCGGCGGATGCGCCAGAGTGAGGTTGGCCCACTGCTGCTCGGCATCGCCGCCGACACTGTCGGGCAACGCGCCCATGACATCGTCGATGGTGTCCGGCGCGGCGAGCCAGCGCTCGACGATCTCGCCGTCGCGCCGCAGGATCACGGCAAAGCGGCTGGCATAGGCCATGGAGCCTGCAAGCCGGATGGCATTGCCATGCTCGCTCTGGGGACCGGGCACGAGGCCTATGGGGCGGATGTAGACGCGATCACTCATGGTGGGACTGCCCTAGCAGGGTGCCCACAGGATGGAACAGATGGAACACGGTCTTGGGGGAGAAAAGCACTCTGATGCGCGTCAGCGCGTTCGAGAAGCAGCAATGCTGAAGACTATGGCCGATCATCGGCCGTGCGATAGCGCCCGTGCGGTTTGTAGGATAGGCTGGGAACCAACGGAGCCTTCATTCACTCCCCTTCCCGAGCACCCTCATGTGAGTCTGCCGACCTGAATGTTACGCTTGCGCGATCCAATCCGGCTCATCCCGCTGCTTTTCGCTGCCCTGATCCTTGCGGGGATGATTCTGCTGTCGCTTCCGATCGCGACGGCCGATGGAACCAGGGCACCCCTACTTTCGGCCTTCTTCACGGCGGTTTCGGCCGTGTCCGTGACCGGCCTCATCGTCGAGGATACGCCCGTATACTGGTCGACCTTCGGCCAGTCGGTTATCATGCTCCTGTTCCAGATCGGTGGCTTCGGTATCATGACGGCGGCGACGCTTTTCGGCCTGATGGTCGGCCGGGGTTTCGGGCTCAGAGAACGTCTCGCCACGCAGGTCGAAAGAAGCCGTCTCGAAAGCGGCGATGCCGTTTCGGTCCTCAAGCTGGTGCTCCTGATAACGCTGGTGGTCGAGACGATCGTGGCGCTCATCCTCACTTGGCGCTTCGTCACCGCGCACGGAATGTCGTTGTCGGAGGGAGCCTGGCACGGCGTCTTCCATTCGGTCAGCGCCTTTAATAACGCCGGTTTTTCAAGTTTTTCCGATAGCGTTATGGGCTTTCAGACCGATGCGCTGATCCTCGGCCCAATCATGCTCGCCGTGATCCTGACGGCGCTGGGATTTCCCGTCATGCAGGACCTGCGCCGCCACAAATTCTCCTGGCGGCACTGGTCGCTGCACACGAAGATTACCGTGGCAGGCACTGGCGGTCTGCTGCTGTTCGGATTCTTCGCCACGCTGGCGATGGAGTGGAGCAATCCCGATACGCTCGGCCCTATGGGTCTGGGTGCAAAGGTCCTGAACGCGGCGTTCCATTCTGTGATGCCGCGCACGGCCGGGTTCAACAGTCTCGACGTCGGCTCCTTCCAGGACGGGACCATCATGAGCAATTACTTTCTGATGTTCGTGGGCGGCGGCAGCGCCGGTACGGCCGGCGGCATCAAGATCACCACCTTCTTCGTCCTGTTCGCAATCGTGCTGTCCGAAATCCTCGGCCGTAGCGATGCCGGCATTTTCGGACGGCGGTTCGGGCGGGCGATCGAAAGGCAGGCACTTTCCGTGACCGTGCTCGCAGCGACGCTTATCTTTGCTGCAACCACCTATATCGCGATGGTCAGCCCCCTTCCGCTCGACGATATCCTTTTCGAATGCATTTCGGCCTTTTCGACCGTTGGCCTTTCGACCGGCATCACGGCCGATCTTCCTCCTTCCGCGCAAATCGTTCTGTGCCTGCTGATGTTCGTCGGCCGCGTCGGCACGATTACCGTTGCCACCGCACTGGCTCTGGGCGGGCGCGAGAGACCTTATCGTTACCCCGAGGAGAACCCGATTGTCGGTTGATCAACGCAAACCCGTACTCGTCATCGGCCTGGGCCGTTTCGGTGCCGCCGTGGCGCAGACGCTCGAACGCATGGGCCACGAAGTTCTCGGCGTGGATACCGAAGCGCGGCTGGTACAGGAGCAAGCCAGCCACCTGACCAAGGTTATCGAAGCGGATTGCACCGATGCCGCGACGCTCGAACGCCTTGGCGTAGGCGATTTCCAGGCCGCAGTGGTGGCGATCGGCACGAATATCGAGGCCAGCGTGCTCGCCGTCTTGGCGCTATCGGACCTCGGCATGAAGAACATCTGGGCTAAGGCCACAAACGACAATCATGCCCGCATTCTGGAGCGGACCGGCGCGCAGCACGTGGTGTTCCCGGAACAGCGCATGGGTGAGCGGGTCGCCCATTTGCTCAACGAGCGCCTGCTCGATTTCATCTCCTTCGGCGACGAATTCGCCATCGCCCGGCTGAAGGCACCCGACCCGATCGTCGGCGTGCCGTTGGTGACGAGCGAATGCCGGAAGAAGTTCGATGTCACCGTGGTCGGCGTGAAGCGCGAGGGCGAGAATTTCATCCACGCCGTCCCGGACACGATCATTTTCGAAGACGACGAGCTGGTTGTCTCGGGCAATATCGAGGATATTGAGAAATTCTCTTCAATATGAAGGAGATTTAATCCTCCACCGCCAGCAGATACAGCTGGCGCGCGGCGTCGATGGGCTTCACTTCGCCATCCACCTCATAGTGCCAGAAGGTCCAGCCGTTGCAGCTGGGTGCGCCCTGCAGTTCCTTGCCAAGGCCGTGGATCGAACCGGTCTGCTTGCCGTGTTCGAGCGAGCCTTAGGGGCGAAAGGCGACCGGCCTGGGCGTTGATCCAGATCAATGAAGGCTTCCCGCAATCTGCTAAAAGGGGTCTAATGGGAATATTAGCGGGAGAGAGCAGATGAACGCGGTCACGGCCATCACCGAACCAACCCACATCGATGTGCTGATTGTCGGCGCAGGAATTTCCGGCATCGGATCGGCCTATCATCTGCAGGACCAATGCCCCGAAAAGAGCTACCTGATCCTCGAAATGAAGGACACGTTCGGCGGCACCTGGGAAACGCACAAATATCCCGGGGTGCGGTCCGACAGCGATCTCTACACTTTCGGCTATCGCTTCAAGCCCTGGGTCGGCGCGCCGATCGCCAGTGCCGAGGAAATCCTCAAGTACATGGGCGAGGTGATCGACGAGAACGGCATCGGCGATCACATCCGTTACGGGCACCGGATCGACAAGTGCAGCTTCTCTCGCGAAACCGACCTCTGGACCGTGGAAGCAACCCGCCTGGCCGATGGAGAGCGCATGCTCTTCACCTGCAACTTCCTGTGGATGTGCCAGGGCTATTACGACCACAAGACCCCCTACATCCCGCCCGAATGGCAGGATAAGGGCCTGTCCGGGTTCAAGGGCGATTTCGTCCATGCCCAGCAATGGGACCCTGAATACGACTATGCCGGCAAGCGCGTGCTGGTGATCGGATCGGGCGCGACGGCGGCAACGGTCGTCCCGGCATTTGCCGAAAAGGCGGAGCACGTCACGATGCTCCAGCGCTCACCGACCTACTTCTTCTGCAGCGAGAACAAGAACGAGCTGGCCGACCGCCTGCGCGAAGTCGGCGTCGACGAGCCGACCGTCCACCGCGTCGTGCGCCAGCAGATCATGTTCGACCAGGACATGCTGACCAAGCGCTGCATCGAAGAGCCGGATACCGTCTTCGAGGAACTGAAGGAGCTGGTGCGCGCCTTCACGGGCAAGCCCGACTTCGAGTTCGAACCACACTTCACGCCCAAGTATCGCGTGTGGCAGCAGCGCCTCGCCTTCTGTCCCGAGGGCGACGTCTTCAAATGCGCGGTAGAAGGCAAGCTGACAGTGGTGACCGACACGATCGACCGCTTTACCGAGAAGGGCGTGATGACATCCTCCGGCGAGGAGATCGAGGCGGACCTGATCGTCGCGGCAACCGGGTTCCAGCTGTCGGTGATGGGAGACATACCCTTCTTCGTCGACGGGAAGCAGATCGATTGGCACGACACGGTGACCTATCGCGGAATGATGTTCACCGGCGTGCCGAACATGGTCTGGGTATTCGGCTATTTCCGCGCCAGCTGGACGCTGCGCGTCGACATGCTCGGCGATTTCGTCTGCTCGCTGCTCAACCACATGGACGAGAAGGGCGCGCGCCGCGTCGAAGTTCAGTTCCGGCCCGAGGACAAGGAGATGGAATTGCTCCCGTGGATCGAGGCCGACAATTTCAATCCCGGCTACCTCATGCGCGGGCTCGACAAGATGCCACGCCGCGGAGACAAGCCGGAATGGCGGCACAACCAGGACTACTGGCGCGAACGCGAGGAGATCCCTGCGATCAGCCTCGATGCGCCTGAGTTCGCCTATAGCGGCAGTGCAAGAGTCTCGGGAACGGCCAAGGCCGAAGCCGTCGGCTAGGCCGGGGACTTAATCCTCGACCGCCAGCAGGTAGAGCTGGCGCGCGGCGTCGACCGGCTTCACTTCGCCATCCACCTCGTAGTGCCAGAAGGTCCAGCCGTTGCAGCTGGGCGCACCCTGCAGTTCCTTGCCGAGGCCGTGGATGGAACCGGTCTGCTTGCCATGTTCGAGCGAGCCGTCGGCGCGGACCAGTGCCTTCCAGCGGCGCTTCTTGTCGAAAACTTCGGTGCCCGGCTTGATGAAGCCGTTTTCCACCAGCGCGCCGAATGCGACCTTGGGCGCATTGCGCTTGGACTGCATCGTGGTGAGCGCGCTTTCGTCGAGCGGGAGCTCCTTTTCGATGCGCTTGATCGCCGCATCGCGGTATACGCCCTCGCGCTCGCAACCGATCCATTCGCGGCCCAAGCGCTTGGCGACCGCACCCGTGGTGCCGGTGCCGAAGAAGGGGTCGAGCACCACGTCGCCGCGCTCGGTGGTCGAGAGCAGCACGCGGTAGAGCAGCGCTTCGGGCTTCTGCGTCGGGTGGACCTTGTGGCCGCCCTCCTTCAGGCGTTCCGCGCCGTTGCAGATCGGCAGGACCCAGTCGCTGCGCATCTGGAGCTCGTCATTGAGCGTTTTCATCGCGCGGTAGTTGAAGTGGTACTTCGCCTTCTCGCCCTGCGAACACCACAGCAGCGTCTCGTGCGCATTGGTGAAGCGGGTGCCGCGGAAGTTGGGCATCGGATTGGACTTGCGCCAGACGATGTCGTTGAGGATCCAGAAACCGAGGTCCTGCAGGATCGCGCCGACGCGGTAGATATTGTGGTAGCTGCCGATCACCCACAGCGCGCCGTCGGGCTTGAGGATGCGCTTGGCCTCGGTCAGCCAGTCGCGCGTGAAATCGTCATACAGCTGGAAAGTGTCGAACTTGTCCCAATCGTCGGTCACCGCATCGACATGGCTGCCGTCGGGCCGGTTGAGATCGCCACCGAGCTGGAGATTGTAGGGCGGGTCCGCGAAAACGAGGTCGATCGAGCCGCTGGGGATCGAGCGCATGGCTTCGATGCAGTCGCCATCGAGGATCTGCCCCAGGGGCAGTTCCACCGACATCTGCTTCGGTTTCGCCTTCGCAGCCGGTTTGGCGCGCGTCTTCGTGGTCTCCAGGACCGCCATCATTATTCCCCTGTCCGTAGTTATCCACAGGGTGAGTCCAAAGGGACTCCCAGTCAAGACAGTTGTTTAGCGCACAACTCTAAAGATGGTGTTAACCATAGGAGAACGAAACGAGTCCCCCACCATATGTTGAGTCCGCGCCAATTCGGCGGACTCAAGATGGTGGGGTGTGGCGCGAAAGACTCGGCAGCCGCTATTTTCCCATCAGCCGCTTGGCGAATGGCCATCCGAGCGTTTCGCCAAACATCCGCAGGTGCCGGTCGTAAACCTCTTCGCCAAAGGTAATCGAGGTCATCGAGTGAGCCATCGCGATGACGTTCGATTTCAGCTTGTCGAGCGCCTCGCCGAAGACCTTGAGGTCCATTTCGCCGCTGGCGAAGCTTTCATCGGTATACGCGCGCGCAGCGTCCAGTTCCTCGCGAAACTCTGCGAGATACCGTTCGATGGCCGGCTGCAGAGTTGCGGGATAGGCGCCGGGATGAACCGGCAGATCGAGCACAAAGCTACTGCGTTCGTCATCGGGCAGCAGCATCGTGTTCCACGGCTGGGTTGGATAGAACTCGCAGTTCACCATCAGCATCTGGCCGAACTCCGTTTGCCAGACGCTCCAGGGAATCATCGCATAGGGGCCGACACTCGTTCCATCGGGCAGCTGGGCATTGATCCGGTCGACGAACTGGGTCTGCTGCGCGAATGCCGCATCGTGGCGAGCCTGCACCAGATCCTTGGTCGGCATCATGTTCGAGGCATCGTCCGGGCTCTGGCCGAGCTCCCTTAGGAAATCGCCCGATGGCCCGTCCCAAACCGATTTGGGAATGATCCGCGAAACGCCGTCTTCATCCGGGCCTGGATGCCGCGGAACGGAGGTAGCGCTCGATCGCTTGCGACCGAACACGGGCCGTTGGATTGTCATAAAAACTCCCCTGCAATGACAAGGAGTTGCTACCGCCAAACAGGTTTAGGAAGGGTATACCCCGCGCCGATCAGAGCAGTGCCATCTGGCTGACCGGCGCAAAGCTGCGGCGGTGGAGCGGCGTCGGGCCGTGCACGCGCAGCGCTTCCATGTGGCCCTTCGAGCCATAACCCTTGTTGCTGTCCCAGCCGTATTGCGGGTGCGCCTTGGCAGCTTCGACCATGATGCGGTCGCGGTATTCCTTGGCAATGATGGAGGCAGCCGAAATGCACGCCTCCTTGCCGTCACCGCCGACGATCGCGCGGGCCGGCCAGCGCCATTCCTCGCGCCGGCCTTCGGGGGTCATGTTGCCGTCGATCAGGACTTCGACCGGCTCCTGCCCCAAGGCCTCGACACAGCGCTGGGTCGCCAGCGTCATCGCCAGCATGGTCGCGCCAAAAATGTTCAGCCGGTCGATCTCTTCCGGCTCCACTACCGCCAGACCCCATGCGCAGCGCGAAAGGATTTGTGGCTCCAGCTTGGAACGCTTCGTGGCGGAGAGTTTTTTGGAATCGTCGAGGCCGCCGGGACAAGGCTTGCACAGCACCACAGCGGCGGCGACAACGGGACCAGCCAAAGGGCCGCGCCCAGCCTCGTCCACCCCTATGACGAGCGGCGCAGTGCCCAGACCATTTGCGGGAGTTGAAGAAAACATGAAGCGCTTTACCGTCCTTGCCGCCACTCTATCCCCCCTGCTGATGGCCGCAAGCTGCGGCTCCGGGTATTCCACCGGCGGCGACGGCAATGACGCTGTGTCGACCCCCTCCCCCGGAGCAGACTTCGACGGCAATTTCGCGATCACCGAGCGCGGCACTTTCGAGCGCCCCTGGGCCGCTGCCTTCGTGCCCGGGACGAGCGTGCTCGTCATCACCGAGAAGGCGGGGACGGCAAAGTTCGTCGACACTGCCACGAACCGACTGGGCACGATCACCGGCCTGCCGCAGGTCGATTACGGCGGACAGGGCGGACTTGGCGATGTCGCCTTCCTCCAGAGTGAGGCAGCCGACACCATCGACCGCCGCACGATTTATCTTAGCTGGGCCGAGGCTGGCACAGGCGATACGCGCGGCGCAGTCGTCGGGCGCGGCACGCTCGTGTGCGAAGTCGCCGACGAATGCCGGATCGAGGGGCTGGACGTGATCTGGCGCCAGGCTCCCAAGGTCACGGGCCGCGGCCACTATTCGCACCGCATCGTTTTCAGTCCGGACGAGCAGTACATGTTCGTCGCGAGCGGGGACCGGCAGAAGCTCGAGCCCGCGCAGGACCGTTCGAACACGCTTGGCAGCATCGTCCGCCTCAATCTCGACGGCACTGCGGCAGCGGGCAATCCGTTCGGCGACGAGATCTGGACCTACGGTAACCGCAACATCCTCGGCATGGATTTCGACGCCGAGGGCCGCTTGTGGGAAATCGAGCATGGACCGGCGGGCGGTGACGAGCTCAACCTCGTGCAGCGCGGCGCGAACTACGGCTGGCCGACCCGTTCCAACGGCGACCACTACGATGGCCGCGACATTCCCGACCACACGGCGGATGACGGCTTCACCAAGCCTGTCGTCAGCTGGACGCCCGTGATCGCGCCGGGCAACATGACGTTCTACGAGGGCGACCTGTTCGGCGGAATGGCCGGCGATGCGTTGATCGCGGGTCTTGCCTCGCAGGCGCTCGTGCGTGTCGCCTTCGATGGTAACACCGCGAGCGAAGTGGCACGCTACGAGATGGACAACCGTATCCGTTCCGTCGTCGAAGGACCCGATGGCGCGCTGTGGGTGCTGGAGGACGGACCGGGCGGACGACTGCTCGAGCTTCGCCCCGAATAAGGCGAAATTGATCGACTCTCCCGGGACACGCGCCTAATCGGCGCGGCCCATGGCGACACTGGTTCCCCTTTCCGCGGTCGATTCCGCTCTGGTCGAGCAATTGCTCGACGCCGTTTTCGGCGAGCAGCGCCATGCGCGCACCGCTTACCGGATACGCGAGGGCGTGGACTTCCTGCCAGGACACAGTTTCGCGGCGCTCGACGAGGACGATTACCTCGTCGGCTCGATCCAGCTGTGGCCCGTCGCACTGACCGATCCCAAGGGTCGCCCGCACCCGCTGATCATGGTGGGCCCGGTCGCGGTCATGCCCGGGCGGCAGGGCGAAGGTTTCGGCAAGGCGCTGATGGCGGCAAGCCTTGGCGCGATCGACGCGGCCTTCGACGAGGGCGCCCCGCCCTTCCCGCAGGTGCTGATCGGCGATCCCGAATATTACGGCCAATGGGGCTTCACCGCTGAGCATACCGGCAACTGGCATTGCCCCGGCCCGTTCGAGCGCCATCGCCTGCTGCTGCGCACGGGAAATCCGTCGATCCTGCCCGCCGAAGGCATGCTCGGCCCCTGGACCAGCGAGACTTCGCAGGCCGCGAAGGATTGAACGAGGGCTCCGGCTCTGCCATCGGTTGCACAACCGATGGTCTACACACCGCCTCCCGAACTCGCCGGAATGTCGCTCGCCCAGATCGCCGAGGCCGTGGCCGAGCGCCGCCTGCCGCCGGTCGAGCAGTGGTCGCCCGACAATGTCGACGACAGCCGCATGGTCATCAAGACCGACGGGACATGGCTTCATGACGGCAGCCCGATTACCCGGCCCGCAATGGTCCGCGCCTTTGCCGGCCTGCTGAACCGCGAGGACGACGGCAGCTACTGGCTGGTCGTGCCCTACCAGAAGCTTTCGATCGAGGTGGAGGACGCCTGCTTCATCGCCACCGATGTGAGCGAGACCGAGGGCGATCTCGCCTTCCGTCTCAATACCGACGAGCTTGTCGTTGCCGGCCCCGACAATCCGATCCGCGCAGAGGGCGATCCCGATCATCCCGCGCTCTATCTCCACGTCCGCCGCGGCTGCGAGGCCCGCCTCAACCGCTCGACCTACGAGCAGCTTGCCAAGATCGCGCTCGAGAAGGGTGACGACTGGACGGTGACCAGCGGCGGCGAGACCTACTCGCTCCTGCCCGCATGAGCAGCCTCTTCCATCGTCTGACCGACCTGTTCGAACAGGGTCATGCGCGCGATGTCGAAGGCCTGCTTTCCGATGCCCGCTTTGCCGATCTCGATCGCACTGCCGATGCCGCCGTCCTGATCGCAGTGACCGAGCAGGAGATCCCGACCGTCCTCCTAACCCAGCGCCCGCGCACCATGCGCGATCATCCGGGACAGGTCGCTTTCCCGGGCGGCAAGATCGATGCGGGTGAGGACGCGGTGGAAGCCGCCCTGCGCGAGGCATGGGAAGAGCTCGGCATCCGCGAGAAACATGTCAACGTGATCGGAACGACCGACCGCTACCAGACCGGCACCGGCTTCGACATCACTCCGGTGCTTGCCACCGTCCCCGCCGATCTCGCCATCCGGCCTGATCCGCGCGAGGTCGAAAGCTGGTTCGAAGCCCCGCTCGATCACCTGATGGACCGCACGCGCTGGCAGGAGAACGAGGTCTTCTGGAAAGGCGCGATGCGGCGCTATTACGAGATGGACCACGAGGGCTACCGAATCTGGGGCGTGACCGCGGCGATCTGCATCAATCTTTCGCGCCGTCTGGCGTGGTTCGATTGACCTGCTAAAGGCCGCAGCACCATGACGAGCCTTCCGCAAGCATCCTGGACGAAGCGAGACGACCTCGCACAGCTCATCGCTGCGCTGGGCGCGGACAATGCACGCTATGTCGGCGGCGCGGTTCGCGACACGCTGCTCGGCAAGGACATCCACGATATCGACCTTGCGACACCGCTGCTTCCGGCAGAGGTGATCGACCGCTGCCGCGAGGCCGGCATCCGCACGGTTCCGACCGGCATCGATCATGGCACGATCACCGCGGTGCTGCCCGATGGCGTGGTCGAGATCACCACCCTGCGCCGCGATGTCTCGACCGATGGCCGCCGTGCTACCGTCGCCTTCGCACAGGAATGGAAAGAGGATGCCTCGCGCCGCGATTTCACGATCAACGCGCTCTACGCCCATCCCGAAACGCTTGAGATCAGCGACTATTTCGGCGGGGTCGAGGACCTTGCGAACGGCCGTGTGCGCTTCATCGGCGATGCGCGCGAGCGGATCCGCGAGGACCATCTCCGCATCCTGCGCTACTTCCGCTTCCAGACCCGTTTCGGCGACGACTGGGACGAAGAGGCAACCGACGCCAGCCGCGATCTGGCCTCCACGCTCAAGGGCCTGAGCCGCGAGCGCGTGGGATGGGAATTGCTCAACCTGCTCGCCCTGCCCGACCCTTCGGTTACTGTCTTCAAGATGCGCGAACTTGGCGTGATGCAGGAGGTCTTGCCCGAATGCACGGCGCGAGAGGCTGAAAAGCTCGCCGAACTCGTACGGCAGGAGCGCGACCATGGTGTCGCGCCCGACGGCATGCGCAGGCTTGCGGCATTGCTGCCGCCAGTACCGACGGTTGCCGAAGCCGTCTCGGCTCGCCTCCGCCTCTCGCGCAAGCAGCGCGAGCGGCTCGCCTGCGTCGCCCGGCGCGACAGCAAGGATGGCGAAAACCCGCTCGCACTCGCCTATTACGAAGGCACCGATTGCGCACGCGACCGAGTACTGCTCACCCGCGGCGACCCCGCCCCGCTCGAGGGATGGGAAGCACCCGAACTCCCGCTCAAGGGCGGCGAGATCGTCGAGCGCGGTGTCGGCAAGGGACCGCAGGTCGCGCGAATCCTTCAGGCGGTCGAAAAGCGCTGGGTCGAGGAACGATTCCCCGATAGGGGCCGGGTCATGGAATTGCTCGACCAGGAATTGGCGAGCGGCTGACTGCAGCCAAGATATTGGTTTCACTTGGCGAAACACTATCTTCAGCTTTGCTTAAGCTGCAGTGCAGCATAAACCTGCCCAAGCGCAGTTGCGAAATCGCGATTGCCTTGCCATAGAGCGGGTCGCTTCCTCGGAGGGGGGCACGCGGCCTCTTGCGGGATTATCCACTCTCGTTGCCGCTCTTTCCATTCCGGTCGTTCGTGGTGCGCAGTGACGCGCGTCGCGGAACTATAAGTTGTACAAGTCTAGGAGTTCGTCACATGAAATTCGCCAAGCTGGCTGTTGCAGCCGTTGCTCTCGCCGCCACCCCCGCCCTTGCCAACGAACAGGTCGTTGCCGGTGCCAGCGTGACCGGTCCCGAAGGCAATGAAGTCGGCACCATCGTTTCGGTTGAAAACGGCCAGGCCGTTCTCGACACCGGCAAGCACAAGGTTCCCCTCGGCGTCGAAATGTACGGCCAGGGCGAAGCCGGCCCGACGATCACCGTCACCAAGGCCCAGCTCGACGGCATGATGGACGCGCAGCTCGCTGAAGCAGCAGCCAAGCTCGACGCAGCCCTCGTCGAAGGCGCAGCAGTCGTCAGCGCCGACGGTCAGCCGGTCGGTTCGATCTACACCGTCGACAGCGAAGGCATGGCCATCGTCAAGAACGACGCCGGCATCATCACGCTGACCAAGGACAGCTTCGCCGTGTCGCCCGAAGGCGCCCTGATGGCCCTTTACACCGCTGCCGACATCGCCGCGAACACCACGCCGGTCGCCGAAGGTGCGGAAATCCTCACCCCGGCTCAGGCCCGTGCGAAGCAGGCCGAAATGGCCGCTGACGGCGCAGCCGAGTAATCCGATCAGATCGGTCTCCCGGGAAACCGGGGGTGCAAGGGACCGGTGGTGCTATCCAGCACCGCCGGTCCTTTTGATTCAGCCGAAGGTGTTGTCGCGCGGGAAGCCCTGCGGCGGCAGGCGTCCGGCCCCGCCACGCGCGACCTTCCATTGCCACATTTCGGTCTCGGTGCGCGTACGGTCGCCCTTGCCGCCCATCGCCCAGCTGAGACCATCCTCCATCTTGAAGGTGGTCGCATCCGACAGGCCGCCGTCGCGGTAGTTCTGCAGCTTGTTGCCCTGACCCTTGGCAAGGCGCGGCAGCTCCTCGAGATTGAAGACGACCAGCTTGCGGTTCTCGCCGACCACGGCGACGTGATCGTGTTCCTTGGCGATCGGACGCGCGACGACGAGCTTCACGCCGTCCTTCACGTTCATCACCTGCCGCCCCTTGCGGGTTTCCGCGAGCATCTGGTCGGTCGTCACGGCAAAGCCCTTGCCCGTGCTGGCCGCGAGCAGGACTTCCTGCCCTTCGCGGTGGACGATGACCGAGACGATCTGCGCCGCGCCGTCGATATCGAGCGTGTTGCGCACCGGCTCGCCGAAGCCGCGCGCCCCGGGCAGCTTGTCTGCGCCCAGCGTGAACACACGTCCGTCGTCACCGATCAGGAGAAGCTTGTCGGTGGTCTGCGCGTGCAGCACGAAGGCGGGCCCGTCGCCTTCCTTGTACTTGAACTCCTGGTCGAGCGGCAGGTGGCCCTTGGCGCCGCGCACCCAACCCTTCTGCGAGAGGATGACCGTCACCGGCTCCTTCTCGATCATGGCGTCCATGCTGAATTCGACCGCTGGGGCAGCCTCTTCGATCGTCGTGCGGCGACGCCCGAGATCGGTGTCTTCGCTGTACTCCTTGCGCAGCGCATTGAGATCGCGCTTCAGGCGCGTGCGCTGGCGGGCCGGACTGCCGAGCAGCTTCTCGAGTTCGTCCTGCTCCTTGAGCAGTTCGTCCTTCTCGCCCCGAAGCTGCATTTCTTCCAGCTTGCGCAAGCTGCGCAGACGCATGTTGAGGATCGCCTCGGCCTGCCGGTCGGTGAGCTTGAACTCCTCCATCATCACCGGCTTGGGTTCGTCCTCGGTGCGGATGATCTCGATCACGCGGTCGAGGTTGAGGAAGGCGATAATGTAGCCTTCGACCAGCTCCAGCCGCCGCGCGATCTGGTCGAGACGGTGCTGGCTGCGGCGCTGAAGGATATCGATCTGGCTGGCGATCCAATTGTCGAGCAGTTCCTTCAGCCCCATCACCATCGGCGTGCGCGTACGGTCGAGCACGTTGAGGTTCAGGCCGAAGCGCGTCTCCATGTCGGTGAGCTTGTAGATGCTCTCCTTCAGCAGTTCCGGATCGACATTGCGGCTGCGCGGGACGAGCACGATGCGGATTTGTTCGTCGCTCTCGTCGCGCACGTCTTCGAGGATCGGCAGCTTCTTGTCTGCGATCGCCTGCGCGATCTGCTCGATCAGCTTGCCCTTGGCGACCTGGTAGGGAATTTCGGAGATGATCAGCTGCCACTGGCCGCCGCCGAGCCGTTCGATACCGGCCTGCTTGTCCTCGTCCTTCTCCGCCTCTGCCGCATGGAAGCGGCCGCGCACGCGGAACGAGCCGCGACCAGTCTCGTAGGCGTGGCTGATCACCTCGGGGCTTTCGGGAACGACGCCGCCCGTGGCGAAGTCCGGCCCCTTGAACAGCTCCATCAGGCGCGCATGTTCGACATGCGGATTGTCGATCACTTCCAGCGTCGCGTCGACGATCTCGGCGACGTTATGGCTCGGGATATTCGTTGCCATGCCCACTGCGATCCCGCTCGCGCCATTGGCGAGCAGGTTCGGGAAGAGGCCCGGCATGATTTCCGGCTCTTCTTCCTCGTTATTGTAGGTCGGGATGAAATCGACCGTGCCTGCATCGAGGCCTTCCATCAGGCGCATCGCGGTCTTGGTCAGGCGCGCTTCGGTGTAGCGGTAGGCAGCGGCATTATCGCCGTCGATATTGCCGAAGTTCCCCTGACCCTCGACCAGCGGGTACCTGAGCGCAAAGTCCTGCGCGAGGCGGACCATCGCGTCATAGGCGGCGGTATCGCCATGCGGGTGGTACTTGCCGATCACCTCCCCCACGACGCGGGCCGACTTCTTGAAGCCGCTCGCCGGATCGAGCTTGAGCTGGCGCATGGTCCACAATAGGCGGCGGTGGACCGGCTTCAACCCGTCGCGCAAATCGGGCAGCGAACGCGCGGTAATCGTGGACAGCGCGTAGACGAGGTAGCGTTCGGACAGCGCGCTATCGAAGGGCGCATCGACGATTGCATCGAAGGGATCGGAATCGGGAATATCGGTCACATCGGCCATCCCGTCCTCCTAGCAAGGCGACGCGGGGTAAGGGAGTGTCGTTTCCACAGGGAAAATCCGAGCCCTAAGCCCACCGACATCTAAAGGTTGGAAAAATCGCAGTGCGGTTCGTCCACAGCGGTTGGCCGGGTGCAAGGGTTGACATTGAAACCGCCATTACAGAACAACTTAGCAATTGTTGTAATATGAGGGGTTCGAAATGCTTTGGGTTTTTCTTATCGGCTTGTTTCTGGTTGTGATCGTGGTCCGCATGCTTGCCAAGGCCAAGAATGCCGAGCTCGAAGCAGAGGCGGCCTATAACAACATAAAACGCAGCGATGCACATCCGGAACTTCAGGACATGTCCGAAAGCGAATTCAAGCTTGGCTATCTCAATGCAGGCAAAGCGCGAAGAAAGGCTGTCGTTGGACTGGTTGTTCTCGCCTTTATGGCAACTATGGGCATCGCCTATGTTTTCGTCAAAGATAGCAGAGATGGCGAGACCCTCGCCTACGCCCTGTTTTTCGCTCCGATGGCGATGGCTGTGGCTGCCGGTTTTATCGGTAATGCATTCTTCCCAAAGATCTCGACGATCATGAAGAACCAACTGAAAGAGGCAAGCAAGCGCTCAAGCTTCTAAGGGTTGATCGGCTTCGCCAATCTTACCCCCGACTGGACTGGAGACGAGTCGCGATGGCCGCAGATTGGCAAGTGAGCATCCTGAACGTTACGGTGCTTACTGCTTAATCTGCACCTCCTTTAAGCGCCGCAATATCCGCGCGCAGGCCCTTCAATTCCTTCAGTATCTCCTCGCGCTCGTCATGCGCTTCGTCCTCGGTGGCTTCGGCCATCGCATTGACGATCACACCGATGAAGAGGTTGAGGACGATGAAGCTGGTCATCAGGATGAAGGGTACGAAGAACGCCCAGGCATAGGGGTAGACCTCCATCACCGGCCGGACGATGCCCATCGACCAGCTTTCCAGCGTCATGATCTGGAACAGCGAATAGAGCGATGCACCGAGATTGCCGAACCATTCGGGGAAGGCCTCGCCGAACAGCTTCGTGGCCATCACGGCGCTGATGTAGAACAGCAGCAGCAACATCACGATGACCGTGCCGATGCTGGGGATCGCGCTGAACAGGCCGAGGATCACCTTGCGCATGCTGGGCACTACCGAAATCAGTCGCAATGCACGCAGGACACGTAGCGCGCGCAGGACGGAGAATGCGCCGGATGCAGGCATCAGGGCGACGGTCACGATGGCGAGATCGAAGACGTTCCAGCCGCTCCTGAAGAAACCCAGCCGATAAGCGAACAGCTTGAGACCGAGCTCGATCACGAAGATGCCGAGAGCCAAGGTGTCGAGAAGGCGGATCGCACCGCCGAAGCTGCCCATGACCGTCGGCGAGGTTTCTAGCCCCAGCCCGATGGCATTGATCACGATCACGGCGATGATGAAGCGCTCGAATATGCGCGTCTCGACCAGCTGCCGGACTTTCTCGCGCAGGCTCATTCTCGTCACTCCAGATAGAATTCCGGCCGCAGAATCCGGCCATCAACGACCCGCCCTACCACTGCCACGGCTCGCCTGTCACCGCGGAACATGGCCCGCCTCCCACCCGTTTCAAGGGCAACACGAAATCAAGGAGTTACCCCCCATGACACAGAGCCCGAAACGCGTAATGATCCTCGCAACCAACGGCTTCGAGCAATCCGAACTGATGGATCCGAAGGCCAATCTCGAAGACGCCGGTTTCGAGACGACCATCGTCAGTCTCGAAAATGGCGAAATCACCGGTTGGAAGGACAAAGACTGGGGCGACAGCGTAAAGGTCGACAAGACGGTCGACGAAGTTTCCGACTGTTCCGGCTTCGACGCGCTGCTCCTCCCCGGTGGCCAAATGAACCCCGACATCCTGCGCATGAACGAACGCGCCATCGCGATCGTCCGCGAATTCAACATGGCGGACAAGCCGATCGCAGCCATTTGTCACGCGCCCTGGCTTCTCGCCGAAGCCGATATCATCAAGGGCAAGACCGTCACCGCATGGCCCTCGATCCGCACCGACCTGAAGAATGCAGGCGCAAATGTGGTCGACCAGGAAGCCGCAGTTGACGGAAATCTGATCACCAGCCGCAATCCGGACGACATTCCGGCATTCAGCAAGGCGCTGATCAACATGCTGGGCGAGAGTGTCGAGAGCCGCGAGCTCGAAGACGCCTAACCCTCTCTAAATCCGGACCAAAAAGGGCTCCTTCGCATCGCGCGGAGGGGCCCTTTTTCTCGCCTGACTTGACGCGTTTATACAATAAGATACGTTGTAACATGCAAGATCGCTTGCAAATGCGGCAGAAATGTGGCCACATTAAGGCAGAAATATGGTGAGGAGAGATTCGATGATGAAACGTTCCCTCTTGCTGGTCGGCTTGTCCGGCCTTGCGCTGACCTCCTGCGGCCAGTCGGAAGAGCGCGCCGTGACCGAGCGTGTGACGACCGTCGACGCCGAAATGGCGGCCGACGCTGCTCCGCAAAACGAGTTCGGCTTCATGGAAGCGATGGAAAGCGGGCCTTCGCTGCCTCGCGTCGCTTCGCCTCCTCCTCCTCCGCCACCTCCCCCGCGCACCCGCCCTGCGCAGTCGTCCGGCAACGACACCATCCCCCCTTCCGCCACTTCCGAAGTGCCCGTGGGAATGCCGCAGGTCGCCTACACCTACGCTTACGGGTTCCGCGTGGCGCCGAACCTCATCCGCCCGATGCAGGAAAAGCACGCCGACATGTGCGAGGCGAAGGGGCCGCAAGTCTGCCGCATCGTCTCGATGAACTCGGGCGAGAGCCAGGGCGACTATGCCTATGGCAGCCTGCGCATCGCGATCGCCAGCGGCGAGGCGCGCACCTTCGGCAAGGCGCTCACCGCGACGTCGGAAGGCATGAACGGTGAGCTCGTGTCCTCCTCGATCCAGGGCGAGGACCTGTCGAAGCGCATCGTCGACACCGAGGCACGGCTGCGCGCCCGCACCGTGCTGCGCGACCGGCTGATGGACGTCCTGCGCAACCGCCGCGGGACCGTCGCCGAGCTGGTCGAGGCCGAACGCGGGGTGGCGCAGGTAAACGAGGAAATCGACCAGGCGCGAAGCTGGCTCAACGAGATGCGCGGCCGCGTCGCCTATTCGACCATGACGCTCGAATACGAGGCGGGCACGCCATCCGAAGGCGGGTTTGCCGATCCCATCCGCAACGCATGGGGTTCGCTGGCGACGATCTTCGGCAACCTCATCGCGATCTTCATGGTCCTCGGCCTGGTTGTCCTTCCGATCGGCCTGCTGGTCTGGGGCCTCATCCGCCTGTTCAAGCGGATCGGCCTATCGACCGGCATCGGCAACGACGGCTGGACAAAGCCGGAAGAACCGAAAGAGACCAGCACGGACTAAAGCCCGCAGCCGAGCGCTCCGCCGCACAAACTCGCGGCGGGGCACTTGGGCTGGCGATGGAACGTGGGTTACCGATTGGGAAGCGGGCGCTGCTATGAACTCTCAGTCTTTTGAAGATAGCAGGGCCATCACTTCATCAAAGCTTTCGTGAACATTTACCTGCGCGCCGCCCGCAAAATTCAGAACAACGCCACGTTCGTTCTTTCCGACGAAAAGGATTGCCGAAACCCGGCAAACAGCTGCGGTTCCGTCGGTTCGGCGGAACATGGCAAATCCCTTGGGTAGAGACATGGCGGACTCGCTCTAGCTCGATTGCAAGAGTTGCATAGCAAGCTCGGCATCTCGCTTTTCCGCCTTGGCTTGCTCCGCCTTGGCTCGGTCTGTCGCTACCTTTCGCGCCAGGTCAGCCAGCCTTGTCCAAGACTTCTCGGCACGCAGATTACGTTGCTTGACGTTATCGAGCGTCGCCGCGTCTGCCTCGAGAGCTGCTTCTTGCGCACGTGCTTCGTAAAATTCGAACGATTGGTACAATGTGCATCTCTCTTGTCTGGATCATAGATGGGAGTCCCCCTCGCGTGCCGGGTCGCAAAAGCACACGAGAGGAACACGGGTAAGCTGATTAATCTGCAGCCGAGAGATTCACCGCGCTTTCCTTGCCGTTGCGGCCGGTTTCAACTTCGTAGTTGAGGCGCTGGTCCTTATCGAGCGTCGTCATCCCTGCCGCCTGGACGGCGGAAATGTGAACGAAGCTGTCGGCAGAGCCGTCATCCGGCTGGATGAAGCCATAACCTTTGTCGGTGTTGAAGAATTTTACAGTACCAGTAGTCATCTCGCTTCCTTTCAAGAAACGTTTGTATGCGGCTGGCGAGATTGCGAGCCGCGGTCGTGCGTCAAGTCGTCAATTGAAAGGAGGTCGTCGTATTGAAGGCGCGAGAACCGGAAGTTGCCGATTGTCTCGCCAGGCGTCGATATCCGTCGAAATTCAACGTGAGCATTTTCTTGGGGCGACAGTAGCCCTGCGTACTATTGAGTGGCTTTGAAACCTGTCGCCAGGGTTGCCGGATTGGCAAATTGAGCTTTGCTCCAGGCACAGGCTGCGGCAGCGCCCAGTCCGTGCTGGAATTCGCTTATGCGTCCGGCAATGCGTGAAGCCTTCACCAGTTTGGCGAGGCGGTCGTCATCGTTTGCAGCACACTCGGCACCCATAAGGGCCCGTTGGTGCTGGGCGTATTGATGATTGAGGTCCATGACAGTTCTCCTGCTGTGGCGGGGATGCTGATGCATGGCCGCGAATGGTTTATGTGGCTCAGTCGATCATAGTTGCGACGAGACGTCGCAGCTCGGCGGTCGCCATAAGGCCGGGATTTGCATTCTCCCGCCCCCCGCGCTGCGCATGGATGGCGCCGTAACGGAGGGAAAGCTTGGGGCGCGCGGTATCGCGCACATTCGTTGTGTTCATTAGATGTATGTCCGGCAGGGTCTTCCCGCCGCCTTCTTGAGATCTCAGCGCCTGTATCCGCGCTTGCGAGCACCGGCAGGCATGGGCCCCGGAATTCGTTCGCGGAAGACGATCCGGCCTTTGCTCAGATCGTATGGCGTCATTTCGACGTGTACGCGGTCTCCAACGACCGATCGGATGCGGTAACGACGCATCTTGCCTGCGGTATAGCAGATGATGCGATGCTCATTGTCGAGGGTGACGCCGAAGCGGCCATCGGGCAGGATCTCGTCGATCGCCCCCTCCATCGTTATGAGCTCTTCTTTCGCCAACAAAGCATCCTAGCGTACGAAAAATCATCCGCGCGGACGAGTTCCGCTGCGGAGCCAGGAAGAATGAAATGGACGAGGTGCCGGTAGCGCGCTTGTGCTTAGCTGGTGGCAATCAATATCCGTCGCAAACGACGTTAGGCAATTTCCATATAGCAGCGTGCAAAAAAATTACAATGACCTTGGTGAAGAAATTTGGAAATTGCCCGCAATGCGCAAAAGCGGTGTTCCGAAAAGAATACTGTCAGGAACAGGATCGTTAGCTGCCGTAGCCTCACCGGCTCATGTCGTGGCTCTCGGCGGGAATTGTGACGGTCAACCCGTCCAATTCTTCGCCAAGCACGATCTGGCAGGACAGGCGGCTTGTGCGGCGCACGCCCGCGGCGAGGTCGAGCATGTCTTCCTCTTCCTCGCTCGCTTGCGCGAGGCGGCCGAACCAGTCCTTGTCCACCACCACGTGGCAGGTCGAGCAGGCCATCTGACCTTCGCAGGTTCCCTCCAGCGGCATGCCCGCGGCCTGCGCCACGCGAAGGAGGCTGTCGCCTGCCTCGGCACTCGCATCGACGCGGTCGCCTTCGGAGGTGATGAAAGTGACCTTCATAGCGATCCTTGCGCCTTTGCTGCCTCGTTGATCGTCTTGCCCGCTTCCTCGATCTCCTCGAGCGTGGTGTAGCGCCCGAAGCCGAGGCGGATCGAGGTCTTGGCGAGCTTCTTGGGCAGGCCGATCGCCTCGAGCACATGGCTGGTGCGACCCGAACCGCTGGCGCAGGCGGAGCCGGCGGAGAACATCACGTTGCGGCACTCGCTCATCAGGCGGTTCACATCGAGCCCGCCGCCGTTGGGGCCGCGCGGGCGGATGTTGAGGTTGCCGTGGTAACGCGCCTCGGCACTGCCGTTGAGCTCCCAGTTCTCGAAGATCTCGCAGGCGCGCTTCCAGAGCTTCTGGACGTGGTCGGCGTCCTGCTCCATCCGGTCCTTGGCTTCGGCCGCCGCCGCGCCCATGCCCGCGATCAGCGCAGGGCTGAGGGTGCCCGAACGCAGGCCGAATTCCTGCCCGCCGCCGGTCTGGACCTCGTGCAAATCGACACCGTCGCGCACCCACAGCGCGCCTACGCCCTTGGGCCCGTGGAACTTGTGCGCGCTGATCGCGATCATGTCCGCGCCGGTGACCTCGATCTTCCCGTACGCCTGCACCGCATCGCACAGGTAGAGCGCGTTGTTCTCCTTCGCCTTGCGGTGCCATTCGACCGTCGGCTGGATCACGCCGATCTCGTTATTCACCTGCATCAGGCAGACGAGGCGCGTGTCCTGCGGCAAGTCCTGCTTGGTATTGCACTGCCCGTCCTTGGCGACATTCAGCACATGGCACTTGCCCGCGTCCTTTGCTGTGTCGAGTACCGCCGAATGCTCGATCGCGGAGACGGAGACCGTGCCGTCCTTGCCGCTGCCTCGGATGGCGAGATTGAGCGCCTCGGTCGCGCCTGAGGTGAAGATCACCTTGCCGCCCGCCGGAAAGAGCGCGGCGACCTGCTCGCGCGCGAACTCGATCGCGGCCTTGGCCTCGCGGCCCATCTTGTGCGGGGAATGCGGATTGCCAAAGCCGGTACCGCCCGGCCCGTCGAGCCAGCGCAGCATCGCATCGCGCGCTTCGGGGGCAAGCGGGGTGGTGGCCTGGTAGTCGAGGTAGATCATGCTTTCGCCAACTCAAGCCATACCTCGGCGAAGCGTTCCACCTCTTCGCGTGTCGTGTTCCAGCCGAAGCTTGCACGGATGGTGCGGTCGGCGACATCGGGTTCGACCTGCATCGCTTGCAGCACATGGCTGGTCTTCATCGTGCCCGAGGAACAGGCCGAGCCTTGCGAGACCGAAATGCCCGCCATGTCGAAGCGCATGACCTGCGCGCTGCCGCTCATCTTGGGCATGGCGATCGCGCGGACATAAGGAGTGGGGTCAGATAATCGGTCGGACAACCACATCCCGCCGGTCTCGCGGCACGCCTGCGCAAGTGCGTCGAGCGGTTCGAGGATAGTCGGGTCCACATAGGGATCGCTGCAAGCCTCCAGCGCGGCCGCCATACCGAGCACGCCGGGCAGGTTCTCGGTCCCGCGACGATAGCCACGTTCCTGTCCGCCGGACGGTTCGAGCATGGCGAAATCCTTCACCAGCAGCGCACCGATGCCGATCGGGCCGCCAAACTTGTGCGCCGAGACGATCGCCATGTCGCATGGAGGCGCAGCGAACTTGCCCGCGCTTTGCGCACAGTCCGCGAGTAGCAAGCCTCCCGCCTGATGGACGATACCGGCGATGGCGGCGAGATCCTGCCTATTGCCGGTCTCGGAATTGACCTGCTGGACGGCGACCAGTGGCCGCTCGCGCTGGACGGCCTCGGTCAACACTTCGAGATCGAGCGCGCCATCGGTCCGCACCGGCAGGCGCTCGGCATCCAGCGCTGCCTTGAGGATCGCGTCGTGCTCCACCGCCGAAACCAGTCGTGCGCCCGCCTTGGCATGGCCCAGAGCCAGCGCCGCGGCCTCGCTCGCGCCGGAGGTGAAGATGACTTCTCCCTCCCAGCCGAGCGCCCGTTTCACGCGTTCGCGCGCATCCTCGAGCGCCGCCCTCGCCTTGCGGCCTTCGGCGTGCGGACTGCTCGGATTGGCCCAGAGCGTGAAGCCTTCCTCCATCGCCGCACGCGCCTCTGGGCGGAGCGGGGTGGTGGCGGCGTGATCGAGATAGATGCGTGTCGGGACGGGACGTGCTCGAAATAATTGCGGATCGGCGACAAATCCCTATATAGCGCGCAACCTCGTGCAAGCCAGAAGCGGCCTGCGCCACCGAAAATTTCTGCCAGGGTATACCTCCCCATGCCGACCGTGATCTTTCCCGGCCCCGAAGGCCGCCTCGAAGGCCGTTTCTCTCCCGGCCCGCGCCCGCGCGCACCCGTTGCAATGATCCTCCACCCGCACCCGCAGGGCGGCGGCACCATGAACGAGCAGATCACGCAGCGTCTCTACAAGACCTTCGTGAACCGCGGTTTCGCGACGCTGCGCTTCAACTTCCGCGGCGTCGGCCGCAGCCAGGGCAGCTTCGACAACGGTATCGGAGAACTGTCCGACGCCGCTGCCGCGCTCGACTGGGTGCAGCAGGTCCATCCCGAAGCGCAGGTGACCTGGGTCGCCGGTGTCAGCTTCGGCTCGCTCATCGGCATGCAGCTGCTCATGCGCCGCCCGGAAATCCGCGGCTGGATCAGCATCGGTGCGCCGGCGAGCATGTACGACTTCTCGTTCCTCGCGCCCTGCCCGGCCTCGGGCATCTTCATCCACGGTGCGCAGGACACCGTCGTCCAGCCCAATGCCGTGACCAAGCTGGTCGAGAAGCTGCGCACGCAGAAGCACATCACCGTGCATCACGAAGAAATCCCGCGCGCGAACCACTTCTTCGAGAATGAGCAGGAAGAGCTGATGAAGTCGGTCGACAACTATCTCGACTTCCGTCTCGACCCGGCCTGCCCCATTACGTGATCCGTTTTTCGCACCGACATCCATCGGTGCGTCCTCGCTAGACGTGCAGCAAGCTGCACTCGCTGCGGGCGGGCGGTCGCCCTTGCGAACCACGTGCCGCAGTTCGAATTAGACTGAAACCGATCAAGGGCCCGATTTCCGGGCCCTTTTTCGTGTGCGGAACCCGTCCCCCGAGCCTCCCCGAACCATAAATTTGCATTTTGAAAGAGATGTTGTAACATCTAAATGGATTTGGAGTCGCAGAGGAAAGGAAAATCCATGTCTTATGTCGATCAGAAGCGAGGGCCATCCGCCACGGGTCTGGCGGGAGCAATCATTGTCCAGGCGAGCATCGGGGCGGCAATCATCGCAGGGCTCAGCGTCGCGCAAATCGTTCAGGAAGAGGACGACATTTTCGTCGGGATCGAGCTGAAGGATCCGCCGCCTCCCGCGCCGCCGCCCCCGCCGACGGACCAGCCGAAGCCCAACACGGACACACCTCCCGTCAGCGTGCCCGACAACAAGTTCCGTCTTGATCCGGTCGAACCGACGATCCCGACAACGACGGAAATGTTCCCCGAGGGTCCGATCATTCTCGATCCGGGTCCGACCCGCATCGTCGAGCCGATCATCCCCGGCCCCACCGCCACCTTCAGTCCCGTGGGCGCAAAGCCGCGCAACGATCCGGGCGGATGGCTGCGCGACCGCGACTACCGTTCTTCATGGTCGCGGATGGAGCTGACCGGAACCGCGAGCTTCCGCCTCGAGATCGCTGCGACCGGCAAGGTCACCGGCTGCGAGATCACCGGCAGCACGGGTCATCGCCAGCTCGACGAGGCGACCTGCAACCTCCTGCCCCGCCGCGCGAAGTTCGAGCCGGCACGCGGCAGCAACGGCGAACCGGTCGCCGGCGAATTCAAGGGATCGGTTGTCTGGAAGCTGCCCGAATAGCCTCCTCGCGACAGGCAGCTACCGGTCGGAGCCCCGTTCGATCTTGTCGAGCGGGGCTTCTCCGTCTGCATCGGGGATCGTCCAGATCGCCACATTGCCCAGCGCGATCAGCCCGAGCAACACCATGAGCAGCGCGTTCTTGGCATTGCCGGTCCGCTTCCACAGCAGGAACGCGCCGACGAACAGCGCGACGGCGGCAAGGACGACGATCGAGAGTACGGTATCGAGCATTCCTGCTCCCTAGCCCGTGCCGCGCAATCGGGGAAGCACAGGAACGCACTCCATCCCATCCCGTTGATTGCAAAAGCGAAGCGGCGAAACTCCGCACAACCGGCGAAAGGACGAGCGATGGGTATCTTCAGCAGCATCAAGGACGCGATCTTCGGCAAGGAAGCCAAGGCGCAGGAAGCGCCTGTCCAGCCGAAGACGGGCAATGCCTGGGCGGATGCCCCCAAGACGGAAGCCGTCGCCAAGCCCGTCGTCGATGTCGAGAACAGCCTCGATTCCATGCCGGGTGCCGACCGGCTCAACTGGCGCACCTCGATCGTCGACCTGATGAAGCTGATCGGGGTCGATTCCAGCTATGAGAACCGCAAGGCGCTCGCGATCGAACTCGGCCGCGAGGACTATTCGGGCACGGCAGAGGACAATATCTGGCTGCACAAGCGTACCATGCGCGAATTGTCGGCAAACGGCGGCAAGGTGCCGGCAGAATTCCTCGATTGATTTGACACTCTTGCGCGCCGGATACACACCGGCGCGCATGACCACACACACGATTGAAGCAACCCGTCGCCAGGTCCTTGCAGGGCTTGGCGCGACGACCGCCCTCACGCTTGGCGGATGTGCCCCGACACCGCGCCCCGAAGGCATTGCCGCCGCCCGCCAGATCGGCGCGGAGCGGTTGCTGGAGACAATCGCCTACAACCTGCTCGAGCATGAGCCCGAACGCGCCACCAGCCTCGGCGTCGACACGGGCCGCTACGCCTATCTGCGCGGGAAGCTCGAAGACCAGTCGCCTGCCGGACAGGACGCCTATGCCGCCACGCTGAGGCACGATCTCGCGCGGGTCGCCGCCTATTCGCGCGATGGGCTCGATAGCGAGACGGTCACCAATCTCGACGTGGTGCAGAGCGCCTATGAACTCGCGCTCGACGGCTTCGCCCTCCCCTATGGCGACACGCCCGTCGGCAACTGGCGTACCGCGCCCTATGTCGTCATCCAGAACGTGGGCGAATATCTCGCTATGCCCCGCTTCATGCAGTCGACCCAGAAGGTCGAGAACGGCGATGATGCCGATGCCTATATCGAGCGGCTCGAAGCCTTCCCGGCATCGCTCGACGGCGAGCTGGCGCGCATTCGCGAGGCACGCGGCATGGGCGTGGTCCCGCCAGCTTTCCTGCTCGACAAGGCGATCGTCCAGATGGAGCAGACCATCGCCAGCGCCGGCAAGGGCGAGCTGTTCGCCGACGACTTGCGCGCCAAGCTGAATGCAGCGGGCATGCCCGAAAGCCATGCCAACCGCGCGAAGATCCTCGAAAGCGGGGTGATCGCCGAAGCGCTGGAACGCCAGCTCACCGAATTGCGCGCCGAACGCGCCGTCTCCACCGACGATCCGGGCATGTCGGCCCGCCCCTATGGCGAGGAGTTCTACAGCTGGGCTCTGCGTTCCAGCACGACCACTCGCCTTTCGCCGGACGATGTGCACCAGCAGGGCCTCGAGGAACTCGAAGCGCTACACGCGCGCATGGACCCGATCCTGCGCAAGATCGGCTATACCGAGGGCAGCGTCGGTGCGCGCATGACCGCGCTGTCGCAGGACCCGCGCTACAAATTCGCCCCCGGTGACGAGGGCCGCGCGGAGATCATGGATTTCATCGCCGAGCGCGTGGACTGGATCAAGGCGCAGATGCCGCGCGCGTTCAACACACTGGTCGATCCCAATCTCGAAGTCGTCCGCATCCCGGTGGCCGAGGAAGCCGGTGCACCCGGCGCCTATGGCGGGGCGGGCAGCAAGGACGGCACGATCCCGGGCCGGTTCTGGATCAACCTGCGCACCACCGAACTGCACCGCAAATACGATCTCGCCGACCTCACCTATCACGAAACCATTCCCGGCCACGTGTGGGAGGGCGAATATTCCAACCGCCTGCCGCTGATCCGCTCGATCCTCGCCTTCAATCCGTTTTCCGAAGGCTGGGCGCTCTACGGCGAGCAGCTGGCCGACGAACTGGGCGCCTATGACGGCTTCGAAGTGGGGCAGCTCGGCTATCTCCAGAGCCTCGCCTTCCGGGCCTGCCGTATGGTCGTCGACACCGGCCTGCACGCCAAGGGCTGGAGCCGCGAACAGGGCCGCCAGTTTTTCATCCAGCGCAATGGTTCCAAGCCGGAAGAAGTGCAGAGCGAAGTCGATCGCTATTGCAGCTGGCCCGGACAGGCGACCGGCTACAAGCTCGGCCACAGCCGCATCGTCGACCAGCGCAAGCGCGCGCAGGCGGTGCTCGGAAAGGCTTACGACCTCAAGGCGTTCAACGACGCGGTCATCCTCGGCGGGAACGTGCCGATGGATGTGCTGGAGAAGAACGTGTCGCGCTATATCGCGGGGGCGTCCGCCTAGCCGCGTCGCGCGACAGGCCGCGCCTCACCTCATTCCCAGGCGCGGACCCAGTCGACTTCCATCTGGATTTCGCCGGCCTTGATCCGGTCGACCGTCGATTGCGGAAGGCCGGGATAGGGTGAGGTGACGTTGTTGACCCCCTGCGGATAGGTGCCGCCGAGCGCGAAGTTCAGGATGATGTACTGCGCCCGGTCGAAGCGCCACGGACCGTATCGTTCGACGTCGGCCTTGGTGACGCGGTAGAACTCGCGGTCGTCGACGAAGAAGCGCAGGTCCTGGTCGCGCCGTTCGACAGAGTAAACATGCCAGCCGGTCACGTCCTCTCCCGAAGTGAAGCTCTGCCGCTCGGCGATGGGCGTATCGCCGGAATAACCGGGGCCATGGAGCGCGGAGCTCGTCCAGTCCTTCTCGCCGACATATTCCATGATGTCGGTCTCGCCCGCATCGGGCCAACTGCCGTAGCCCAGCATCCAGAATGCGGGCCATGCGCCGCGCGCATCGGGCATGCGGATCCGGGCCGAGACCTTCGCATAGGTGACATCGTATTTGTCGGCGGTGTTGATGCGGCCCGAGACGAAATCGGTCGTCCGGCCGGTCGGGGTCGCGAATCCTTCGCGCCATTGCGGCTTCAGGATGAGCGCCTGCCCGTCCTCCGCCCCCGCGACGGGGCCGAAGAGGATCGTGTCCGCGGAATCGATGTAAGCCTGCTGCTCGTTATTCACCCAGAAGGAAGGCCCTTCGACATTCCACACCGACCGATCGAGCGAACCGTCGGCGAACTGCTCTTCGAACACCAACGTATCGAATGAGGCGGGCGACGGTGTCGGAGTAGGAGTAGGAGTGGGGGTGGGGGTGGGGGTGGGCGTAGCGGTTCCGCCGGTTGCCGGCGACGTGCTGCCGCTGCCACTTCCACAGGCCGCTAGCGTCAATGCCCCCGCGGCAAGTGCCATAAATGCGCGACCGCTCATGCGGTTACTCCCTCTTCCCTTCGGGAGGGCTATCAGTCGCTCCGCAGCCTCGCAATCGGCCGCCTGCATGCATTCGTAAGCATGGTGGGGAAGCCTCCCCGCGCACGAAAAACCCCCGGTCCGCACCCTCTCTCCTTGGTGCGGCCGGGGGCCTCCTCTCCAACTGAGTGCCCGCAGATGGCGGGCTAACCGTCAGGCTGCTTCGGGAGCAGCGTCACGCACGCCCTGGTCGACATGCGCTGCAAAGGGTTCGAAATTGTCGACGAAGAGCTGCACCAGCTTGTGCGCGGTGCGGTCGTATTCGTCCTTGTCGGCCCAGGTCGCCCGCGGGTCGAGGATCGTGCTGTCGACACCCGGCACGCTGACCGGCACTTCGAAGCCGAAGTTCGGATCCTTGCGGAATTCGGCATCGTTGAGGCTGCCGTCGAGCGCAGCGTTAAGCAGCGCGCGGGTCGCCTTGATCGGCATGCGGTGGCCGGTCCCGTACTTGCCGCCGGTCCAGCCGGTGTTGACCAGCCAGCACTGCGCGCCGCCTTCGGCGATGCGCTTCTTCAGCAGGTTGCCGTAAACGCTCGGGTGGCGCGGCATGAAAGGCGCACCGAAGCAGGTCGAGAAGGTCGCGGTCGGCTCGGTAACGCCGATTTCGGTGCCTGCGACCTTGGCGGTGTAACCCGATAGGAAGTGGTACATCGCCTGATCGGGCGTGAGACGCGCGATCGGAGGCAGCACGCCGAACGCGTCGGCGGTCAGCATGATCACGTTCGAGGGCGGCGGGCCGAGATTGTCGGCGCTGGTGTTCGGGATCGAGCTGAGCGGATAGGCGCCGCGGGTGTTTTCCGCGAGGGTGTTGTCGTCGAGATCGATCTCGCCGTTCTCGTCCATCACCACGTTTTCGAGCACGGTGCCTTCCATGCGCGTGGTGGCGTAGATTTCAGGCTCGCTCTCCGGGTCGAGACGGATCATCTTGGCGTAGCAACCGCCTTCGAAGTTGAAGACCGCCGTGTCCGACCAGCCGTGCTCGTCGTCACCGATCAGCGTGCGGCTGGCGTCGGCCGAAAGCGTGGTCTTGCCGGTGCCCGAAAGACCGAAGAACACCGCGCTCTTGCCGTCGGGGCCGATATTGGCCGAGCAGTGCATCGGCATCACGCCCTTGGGCGGCAGCAGGTAGTTGAGGATGCCGAAGACGCTCTTCTTCATCTCGCCGGCGTATTTCGTGCCTCCGATGAGGATGAGCTTCTCTTCGAGGTTGACCGCGATCACGGTTTCGCTGCGCGTGCCATGACGTTCCGGATCGGCCTTGAAGGTCGGCAGGTCGACGATGGTGTACTCGGGCTCGAAGCCTTCGAGTTCTTCCGCCGTCGGGCGCACCAGCATCGTGCGGATGAACTGGTTGTGCCAGGCGAGCTCGTTGATGACGCGCACGTTGACGCGATATTCGGGCTGCGAACCACCGAACAGGTCGGCCACGAAGAGCTCTTCCTTGTCCTTCAGCGCGGCCATGAAATCGTCCTTGAGCGCGGCGAAGTGTTCCGGCGTCATCGAGGCGTTGTTGTCCCACCAGACCGTGTCTTCGGTCTCGGCATTGCGGACGATGAACTTGTCCTTGGCGCTGCGGCCGGTGTGCTTCCCCGTCTCGACGACCAGCGGACCGTGCTTGGCGCGGCGGCCTTCGCCACGCTCGAGAGCGGCTGCGGTCAGCTCCTCCGACGACAGGTTGGGATGAATCGTGGCGGCAGTCTCGATGCCCTGCGAGGCAAGCGAGTGGGAAAGCTCGGTGGTCACTGAATTCTCCAGCGCAAATGAAGCGTCATTGGTGATCGGGAATCGCTGCGCATACGAATGCGCGCCCTCACCTCGGTCTTTAGTCGGCGAGTTATGTGAGGTCAAACGCCCATCGGGATATTCGCACTATCCTCTAGGGGCAGCGCGTTGTCATGCTTGAAGAACTGCGTTAATCGCCGCTGTGATGGAAAACACCGCCGGAGATGCCGCAAAGCCAGCCGATGACCGCACGGTCATTGCGCTCGTCGACGATGATCGCAACATCCTGACGACGGTTTCTATCGCGCTACAGGCGGAAGGTTTCGCAACCAGGGTCTATTCCGACGGCGAAGCGGCCCTGTCCGCCCTGCTCGGCAACCCGCCCGACCTCGCGATCTTCGATATCAAGATGCCCAAGATGGACGGGATGGAATTGCTGCGCCGCCTGCGCGAGCATTCGCCGCTTCCGGTCATTTTCCTGACCAGCAAGGACGACGAGCAGGACGAGGAAGCCGGCTTCCAGATGGGCGCGGACGATTACATCGCCAAGCCGTTCAGCCTGCGCCTGCTGCTTGCCCGTATCCGCGCGATCCTGCGCCGCAGCGATGCGCGCCGCCCGATACCGATCGAACCTGGCGAGCTTCCGGCAGAGATCATCGAACGCGGCCGCCTGCGCATGGACCCGGCGCGCCACCACGTGACGTGGGACGAAAAACCCGTCTCGCTCACCGTCACAGAATTCCTCCTGCTCGAAGCACTCGCACTGCATCCGGGCGTCATCAAGAGCCGCAACCAGCTGATGGACGCGGCCTATCCCGACGATGTCTTCGTCGACGATCGCACCGTCGACAGCCACATCAAGCGCATGCGGCGCAAGTTCCGCAGCGTCGATCCGGAGTTTTCCTCGATCGAAACGCTCTACGGCGCGGGCTACAGTTTTAGCGATGGCTGAGACCGGCAGCGTCCTGAAAGGCGATCCCCGGCTCGACAAACTCCGCTGGTCGCGCCGCCTTTCGCTCACCAGCCGCATCCTCTTCGTGAACGTCCTGCCGCTGGTGCTGCTGGGCGGCGGGGTCATCTATCTCGACAGCTACCGCAAGCAGCTGCTCGACGAGCGGTTCAAGCTTGCCTTGGTCGAAGCGCAGATCACTGCCGAGGCGCTCGCGGGGGCGACACCGCAACGCCAGGAAGCGCTGCTGATCCAGATCGGCAAGGAGCAGCGCCTCCGCATCCGTGTCTACGGGCCCGAGGGGATCCTCGAATCCGACAGCTTCCAGCTCGCCCCGCCGAGCTTCGACCTGCCCGAGGCAAGCGAGGTCAACCAGGATGACTTCGCGCTCCGCCTCGACCGCTGGTTCGACACCGTGGTCGATGCCCCGGCGCTTCCCGATTACGTCGATCCCGAAGCCGACGATGCAAGCGCGTGGCCAGAACTTGTGCGTGCGCGCGAGGAAAGCCTCACGCAAATCGTGCTGCGCGACGCGCCCGACGGCACGCATGTCATCAATGCGGCTGCCCCGGTCGGTCTCGACGGAGACACGCTGCTGATAACACGCAATCCGGTCGACATCACGCAGCGCGTCCGCGAGGCGCGCACCAATGTCGCGCTGATCGTGCTGCTCTTCCTGCTCGTCTCGACCCTGCTCAGCTTCTTCCTTGCGCAGACCATCGTGCGGCCATTGCGCGAACTGGTGCAGGCAGCTGTCCGCGTGCGGCAGGGTCGCGACCGGCAGGTTGAGGTCCCGCGCCTTCCCGACCGGCGCGACGAGATCGGCATGCTCGCCCGCGCCGTGTCCGACATGACCGCCGCATTGCGCCACCGGATCGACGCGGTCGAAAGCTTTGCCGCGGACGTGGCGCACGAGATCAAGAACCCGCTCGCATCCTTGCGCAGCGCCACGGAATCGCTCGGCAAGGTCGAGGACCCCGAGCTGCGCAAGCAATTGCTGGATATCGCCACGCATGACGTGCGCCGCATCGATCGCCTCGTCACCGAGATTTCCGATGCCAGCAGGATCGACGCGGAAATGTCGCGCGCCGAATTCGAAATGGTCGACATTGCCGCACTCACGCGAAACGTGGTCGCAAGCCGCGACGAGCGCGGCGAGAACCGCGGAAACACCGTGACCATCGAGGCCATCGGCGAAGAATTGTGCGTCTACGGCGTCGCCGTGAGGCTAGAACGCGTGATCGAGAACCTGCTCGACAATGCTGTGTCCTTTTCTCCCGATGGCGGGACAATCGAGGTCATCATCCGCTGCCGCGACGGGCGGATCATCATGACGGTCTGCGACGAGGGCCCGGGCATTCCGGAAGAGAAGCGCGAGAAAGTCTTTCACCGCTTTCATTCCGACCGGCCCGAGGACGAAGATTTCGGCAATCATTCCGGACTTGGTCTTGCCATCGGGCGCACCATCGCCGAAGCGCATGACGGCTCGCTCCATGCCGATGGGCGGGCCGATGGAAAGAAGGGGGCCTGTCTCGTGCTAGACTTGCCGGCAGCCAAATGAAGCTAGTTATTCCGAATGTTACCGCCGTCGCGATCGACGGCCGCGCGCTGCTGATCGCGGGTGAGCCCGGGCTCGGCAAGTCCAGCCTTGCACTTGCGCTGATCGACCGCGGCGCCACGCTGATCGGTGATGACGGTATCCGGATCGTCGAGGAAGACGGCTTCCCGCATGCCCATCCGCCGATGACCACCGAAGGGCTGATCGAGGTGCGCAATGTCGGCCTCGTCAAGCTGCCCACCACGAGCGCGCCTGTCGCGCTGGCGCTGCAGCTGACCGAGAAGAAAGCGCCGCGCTATCCCACCGAGATCCCGCACACGGATATCAGGGGCACCTCCATCCCCGTGCTGATGTTCCGCGCGGGAGACATGACCCAGGCCCTGCGCGCCGAATACGCGCTCGAGAAACACGGGCTGCCGGTCGGCAAATGACCACGGACCCGTCCCTCCAGCGCATCCTTCTCGTGACCGGCCTGTCCGGCGCGGGCAAGTCGACCGCGCTGCAGGTGCTGGAAGACCTGGGCTGGGAGACGATCGACAATTTCCCTGTCCGCTTGCTTGGCTCGATGCTTGGCGGGGACAGCGACCATCCGGCCCCGCTCGCGATCGGTTTCGATTCGCGGACCCGCGGCTTCGTACCGGCCGAGACAATCGAATTGTGCGAGCAGCTGGCCAAGCGCAGCGATGTCGAACTGACTACCATGTTCATCGACTGCTCCGCCGCCGAGCTCGAGCGTCGTTACAACGAAACCCGCCGCCCACACCCGATGGCGCGCGAGCGGCCGGTGGCGGCCGGGATCAAGGCCGAGCGTGAGCTTCTTGGACCCTTGCGCCAATGGGCCGATATCGTGCTCGACACGAGCGACTATACTTCCGGCGACCTACAGCAGGTCGTGCGCGAGCGGTTCGGCAGGAGCGGTGGGCGAGAGATGACCATCACGGTTTCCAGCTTCGGCTTTGCGCGCGGCATGCCGCCACTGGCCGACCTGATGTTCGACATGCGCTTTCTGGATAACCCGCACTGGGTGCCCGATCTTCGCGACCAGACGGGCCTCGACCGGGCGGTTGGCGAACATATCGAGGGCGACCCTGCCTTCGCGCCCGCTTTCGCCCGCATTTCCGAGACCTTGCTCGAATTGCTGCCGCGTTACGCCGCCCAGGATCGCAGCTATCTCAACATCGCCTTCGGCTGTACCGGCGGGAGACATCGCTCGGTTTACAGCGCGGAAGCGGCCGCCGAGGTCTTGCGCGAGGCAGGATTTTCGCCCACGGTCATTCACCGCAATCTTGGAAGCCGCCCCGCCGATCCGCTCGAGCGTGGTTGATTTCAAACCACGCGCAATGGCGAAAACGCAGAAACTTCACCCCTCGGGAAACGCAACGGACGCAGTGCACGCATGATCGGCATGATTCTCGTCACCCACGGCAAGCTTGCCGAACATTTTATCGATGCGATGGAGCACGTGGTGGGCAAGCAGGAAGGCGTGGCCACCATCTGCATCGGCCCCAATGACGATATGGAACAGCGGCGCAAGGACATCGCCGACGCCATCGGCGAGGTCGACACGGGCGATGGCGCGATCATCCTCACCGACCTGTTCGGTGGCACGCCCTCCAATCTGGCCATTTCGCTGCTCGACACCGGACGGATCGAAGTGATCGCCGGCATCAACCTGCCGATGCTGATCCGCCTTGCCGGTGCGCGCAAGAGCATGAACGTCGTCGAAGCCGTCGCCGCGGCGCAGACTGCCGGACGCAACTACATCACCGTGGCGAGCGAATTCCTCGGCCAGGACATCGAGAGCGCACGGAAGGCGAGTTGAGCGAACTTCGTAAACAACTGACGGTCGTGAATCAGCGGGGCCTTCATGCGCGGGCCAGCGCCAAGTTCGTCGGCGCGGTCGCGGAGATCCCCGAAGGCTGCAGCGTTCGCGTGGCCAAGGGTGGCAATGAGGCGGCCGGCGGCTCGATCCTCGGGCTCATGATGCTCGGCGCTGCCAAGGGCGACACCATCGAATTGATCGTCGCCGGCGACAATGCCGATGCCGTGATGGCCGAGCTTTCCGCAATGGTCGAGGACGGCTTCGGGGAGCCCTGAGCATGGCCGCGCACCGCCGGGTCATCACCGGCTTTTCCAATCCCACCGTCAAGGCGCTGCGGGCGCTGCGCGAGAAAAAGCATCGCAAGGCCGCACGCCGGTTCCTTGCCGAAGGCCTGCGCCTGCTCACCGACGCGCGCGAATGCGGACACATTCCCGAAGTGCTCGTGCTCGCCGATCGCCGCGATCCGCATCCGCTGCTCACCGCGCTCGAAGAGGCCGTCGAGGCCAGCGGCGGCGAAGTGATCGAGACCACGCCGGACATCCTTTCCAAGATCACCGGCAAGGACAATCCGCAGGCGGTCGCAGGTGTTTTTGCCGAGTTCGACACCTCGCTGGAGACGCTCGATCGCTCGTGCGCGGATATCTGGCTTGTCGCCCAGGCGCTGCGCGATCCGGGCAATATCGGGACCATGCTGCGCACCGGTGACGCCATCGGAGCGGGCGGGCTGATCCTAATCGACGACTGTGCCGATCCCTTCAGTGTCGAGACCGTGCGCGCCAGCATGGGTGCAATCTTCACGCAGAAGCTCGCTCAGGCACACTGGGCCGAGTTCGAAAGCTGGTTGAGAAAAGGCGATGGACAGCTTGTCGCCGCTTCGCTGCGCGATGCCCAGCCCTATCGCGGTGCGCCCTATGCGGCGCCCTGTTTCGTGATGGTCGGCAATGAAAGCCGCGGCCTTCCCGAGGAATATGAGATGGCTTGCGACCTGCGGGTCACCATGCCGATGAAAGGCCGCGCCGACAGCCTCAACGCTGCGGTCGCCGCCGCAGTGCTCGGCTACGAAGTACTCGCTTCTCTATCCTGAAATTCGTGCCGGAAGAGGTCAGTCTTCGGCCTTGTTCGTACCGCCATGTTCGATGATGTGGTCGAGCACCGAAAGATGCAGCGGCTGGTCGAACTCGACGCCTACCTGCCGCTTCTCCACCCACTTGGTGCGTGCGGCGATCGGGCCGATGTCTCCGATGCGCAGGGTGATCTCGTCACCCTTGCGGAGCCGGCCAACCAGGTCGGCGAACTGGCAGCCGTATTCGGAGAGATCGCGGATAGCGATATCGAAGCGCACACCGGTACCCTTGCGGTACCGGCCCATGACCGAAATCGAGTAGCGCTTTTCCCGCCTCAAATCCATTTGGCGAACCCCGTCAGCCTACGAAACCACAATTGTAGTAACGCGACAATTGCGTCTTATGCACCAAGAAACAATGTTTTTATTTCGTTACGCGATTAACCAACGAAATTTCCTATTCCGCAGCCTCGCGGTCTTCCGCGCGGCCATCCTCGATTTGCGCTGCGTCTTCGGCATTATAGCGCGGAGTGGCCTCTACTTTAGGCACCTCCTCGATTTCACGCTTGCCGATCTCGATGCCTTTTTCGTGCAGGCGCCTTCCGGCTGACAGCACGTTTCGCTCGAAACTGCCGACGAACTTGTTGTAATTGTTGACCGCAGTCTCGAGACCGCCGCCGACGCGCTTCATATGCTCGGCAGCGACGGCGAGACGGTCATAGAGCTCCGCCCCTGCCTTGCCGATCTCCACCGCCTCACGGGCGATCGTGTCCTGGCGCCAGACCTGCGCCACCGTGCGCGCGATGGCTACGAGGTTGGTCGGCGTGGCCAGTAGCACCTTGTTGTGGAAGGCGAAGTCCCACAGGTCGGGATCGGCTTCGAGCGCAGCGGCGACGAAATGTTCGCCGGGCACGAACATCACGACGTAGTCGGGTGCTTCGTCGAACTGGCTCTGGTAGCTCTTCGCGCCGAGCGTCTGGACGTGGCTGCGCATGGACTTTGCGTGCAGCGAAAGCTGCTGGCGCTTCACATCGTCGTCATCGGCTTCGAACGCGGCCTGGTAGGCATTCAGCGACACCTTTGCATCGATGACCAGTTTCTTCTGGCCGGGCACGTTGACGATGGCATCGGGGCGCAGGCGGCCTTCGTCGGTTTCGAGCGACTGCTCGAGAATGAAATCGGTATGTTCGGCAAGCCCTGCCTGTTCGAGCACGTTCTGTAGCGCCCGTTCGCCCCAGCGGCCGCGCGCTTTGGGCGCATTGGTCAGGCTGTTGCCGAGGCGCTGGGCTTCCTTGCGGACCTCCTCCTGCGAGATACGCATACCCTCGATCTGCTGATGGAGGCGCGAGAAGGCATCGGCGCGCTGGCGCTCGAGCGAGCCGACCTGTTCCTCGTATTTCTGCAGGCGTTCGTTGACCGGCTTGAGCAGCGAAGCGACGGCCTCCTTGTGCTTGGCTTCCGCCTCGCCCAGCCTGCTCGTCGCCTCGTTGCTGAACCGCTCGCGCGCAGCCTCGAGCACCTTGGCACCGGTGTTCTCGAATTCCTTGAGCAGCTTCTCGCGGCTTTCCTCGAGCAGGCGCTTCTGCTCCTCGAAGCCCGCGGCCTTCGCTTTCAGTGCTCCGTGAGCCTCGCGCTCCTCGTCCAGCTTGCGTGCGAGTTCGTCGGCGCGATCGGCACGCTCCGACATGGTCGCAAGCTCTGGCGCCATGCGCGAAAGTTTCTCGGAAAGGTCCTTCGCCTCTGCATCACGCTCGGCATGGCGCGCCTTCCAATCGGCCGCCGGGCGCGAACCGAAGAACCAACCGGCGAAGCCGCCGACCACGAGGCCGCCCAGCAGCGCCATGAGAATGAAAAGCATGGGATCCATCACGCCACATATCCTCCATTGCCGCCGACGCTGAACGCCGGCGGCACGGTGTTGTCAGCCCTGACGATGGCGCACCATGTCAAAGTATGCCTCATCGCGAGATTCAAATCCGCGATCCGACACACGAATGATATGGCCACTTTCTGCGATGCGCATCCAGTGCCAGCCATCTGTCAGGCAACACAGGTTATAGAGATGGCGCATGCCACTCTCCTGTGCTTGGGCTGTCACCGCCGCAGATTGGGATGGTTATGTTACCGCCGACATGCAGCTCTTCCGAGGGTCATGTCTTAGATAAAGGAACCGATTGCCCACTAGCATTGGCAACGCGAAGCGGTTCTTCGCAACCCGATTTGCCTGTCATCGAGTCCCCTACAACATACGCGAGGCGACCGCACACGCTAGTGTTTCGTCGAAGCTTTCTACCGTTTTTGCCCGGCGACCAGATTGTAGAGGAAATAGAAGCCGAAGGTGAAGGCGACGAAATAGGCCGAAAAGCGGATCGCCAGCTGGTCGAAACCGGGATTGCGGTCGATCCAGACCCACGCGCACATCACGAGCGCAAACAGGAGGCCGGCCGCGGCTGCCCGCGACCAGCTGATCTTGTCAGGCTGCTTCACGCAGCTTTTTCAGCTTCTTGAGCGCCATGTTGCGCTTGAGGCGCGAGAGGTGATCGATGAAGAGAATGCCTTCGAGGTGGTCCATCTCGTGCTGGATGCAGGTGGCCATCAGGCCTTCCATGTCTTCCTCGTGGGTCTCGCCCTCGAGATCCTGGTAGCGCACGCGGCAGGTCGCCGGACGGTCGACATCGGCGAAGATGTCGGGGACCGAGAGGCAACCTTCCTGATAAGTCGCAAGCTCTTCCGCCGGATCGAGGATTTCGGGGTTCACGAAGACCCGCGGTTCCTTCTTCGTCGGATAGTGGACGTGTTCGTGACCGCCGTGATTGCAAACCTCGCCCTCGGCTTCCTCGTCCTCGGGCTGGAGGTCGATCACCAGCACGCGCTTCGGCACGCCGACCTGGATGGCCGCGAGACCGATACCGGGCGCGTCATACATGGTTTCGAACATGTCGGAGACGAGCTCGCGCAGTTCATCGTCGAACTCGGTAACCGGTTCGGACACGACCTTGAGCCGGGGATCCGGCACTTCAATAATCTCACGGATAGCCATGGAGGGTCAGATAGGCGCGGAATCCGCCTTTTTCAATCGAATTGGGCCGCTCAGACTGATCGCTTAGCCAAGCGGACGGCGGGCGCGCAAAGCCTGCGCCAGCGTGCCCTCGTCGAGATAATCAAGCTCGCCACCCACCGGCAGGCCATGCGCGAGCTGGGTGATGCGCACAGGGAAGTCCTCGAGCCGCTCGGCGAGGTAATGCGCCGTGGTCTGGCCTTCTAGCGTGGCATTCATGGCGAGCACGACCTCGTCGATGCCGCCCTCCTCGACGCGCGACAAGAGGCTTGCGATGTTCAAATCCTCTGGCCGTATCCCGTCGAGCGCGGAGAGCTTGCCGCCGAGCACGTGATATTTGCCGGTGAAGAGCTTCGCCCGGTCGAGGGCCCAGAGATCGGCAACATCCTCTACCACGCACAGCCCCTTGCCGTCGCGGCGCGGGTCGGCACAGATGCCGCAGGGGTTCGTGGTGTCGACATTGCCGCAAGTGTCGCATTCGACCAGCGCCTCGCCCACCATCGCCAGTGCCTCCAACAGGGCGGGAAGCGCGCTTTCGCGGCGTTTCACCAGCCACAGCACGGCACGCCGCGCGCTGCGCGGGCCGAGGCCGGGAAGGCGTGCCAGCGCGGCGGCCAGCGTCTCGATCTCTTGCGATGCCATGGAGGCACAGATAGGGGGCCGGGGCCGAACACGAAAGGTCACAAGAGACGTCATGCGCATAATCTTCATGGGTAGCCCGGAATTCGCCGTGCCGACGCTGCAGGCGCTGGTCGATGCCGCGCATGAAGTGGTGTGCGTCTACACCCAGCCGCCCCGCCCCGGCGGGCGCCGCGGCAAGGAACTGACCAAGACCGCCGTACACCAGCTGGCCGAGCGGCTCGGCATCGAAGTGCGCCATCCAACCTTGCTCAAGTCGGCCGAGGAGCAGGAGAAGTTCGCCGCGCTCGAGGCCGATATCGGCGTGGTCGCCGCTTACGGACTGATCCTGCCGCAAGCGATCCTCGATGCGCCGAAGCACGGCTGCCTCAATGTCCACGCTTCACTCCTGCCCGACTGGCGCGGGGCGGCGCCGATCCACCGCTCGATCATGGCGGGCGACGAGGTGACCGGCGTCACCATCATGCAGATGGAAGCGGGCCTCGATACCGGCCCGATGCTCGCCACCGTGCGCACGCCGGTCGAGGACAAGACTACGGGCGAACTGACCGAGGAACTGGCCGAGCTGGGCGCGCAGTTGATGGTCGGTACGCTGATCGATCTCGATGCGCTCCACCCGGTCGAGCAGGATCACGAAGCGGCGACCTATGCGAAGAAGATCGACAAGGCCGAGGCGCGGATCGACTGGTCGCGTCCGGCTCAGGATGTCGTGCGCCACGTCCACGGTCTCTCGCCCTTCCCCGGCGCATGGTTCGAGATGGACGGTGTGCGCGTGAAGCTGCTTCGCGCCGAACTGGCCGAGGGTTCTGGCGAGCCGGGCACGGTGCTCGACGACGATCTCGCGATTGCCTGCGGTGAAGGCGCCATCCGCCCCGTCCGCCTCCAGCGCGCGGGCAAGCCGGCGATGGAGCGCGGCGAATTCCTGCGCGGCAACACCATCGGGAAAGGCGCGAGCCTCTCGTGACCCGCTTCGCGCTCACCATCGAATTCGACGGGACACCCTTCGTCGGGCTCCAGCGACAGGACAATGGTCCGAGCGTCCAGCAATCGCTGGAAGACGCCGCCTTTCGCGTCACGGGCGAGGAAGTGCGGCTTTTCAGCGCGGGGAGGACAGATACCGGCGTCCACGCGCTCGCCATGCGCAGCCACATGGATATCGAGAAGGACATCGAACCCTTCCGCCTGATGGAGGCGCTGAATGCGCAGGTGCGCCCCGACCCGATCGCGGTGACGCATTGCGAAGTGGTGCCGGACGACTGGCATGCGCGCTTTTCCTGCACCGGTCGCAGCTATGTCTACCGCATCGCCAACCGCCGCGCGCCGCTGACGCTGGACCGAAACCGGCTCTGGCAGGTTCCGCAGGATCTCGACCACGAGGCAATGGACCGCGCAGCCAAGGCGCTGGTCGGCCTCCACGATTTCACGACCTTTCGTTCGGTCCAGTGCCAGTCGCAAAGCCCTGTAAAGACCCTCGACCGGCTCGATGTGGAGCGCGAGGGCGACGAAGTCCGCATCCACGCCGCAGCGCGCAGCTTCCTCCACCACCAGGTCCGCTCGATGGTCGGATGCCTCGCGCTGGTCGGCATGGGCCGCTGGCGCGAGGAGCAGGTCGCAGAAGCACTGGAAGCGAAGGACCGGCAGGCGCTCGGCCTCAACGCTCCGCCGCATGGGCTTTACTTCGTCGATGCGACCTATCCGGACGACATCTGACGTAACGGCACCCTAGCCAAGCCCTTGAACGAGGCGTAGCGAGGCCCACAAACAGGTTTCGTAACGCAACGAAAGGGAATTGGATGACCACCGGCAAACAGCTTTTCACCACGCTCGAAAGCGACGGCACGCTCACGCTTGCAATCGAGGAGGTCACCTTCCCCGAGCCGACCGGCAACCAGGTGCTGGTCAAGATGGAAGCTGCGCCGATCAACCCGTCAGACCTCGCGATCCTCACCGGCGCGGCCGACTTCGAGAACGCGGAGTATTCCGACGGGAAGGTCGTCGCCAAGATGCCCGAACCGTTCAATTCGGCGTCGAAATCGCGCCACGGCCAGAAGCTTCCGGCAGGTAACGAAGGCGCAGGCACGGTCATCGCGACGGGTGACAGCGACATGGCCAAGGCACTGATGGGCCAGCGCGTCGCCTGTGTGCCCGGCAATGCCTTCAGCCAGTATGCCATCGCCGATGCGGCCATGTGCCTGCCGCTCGGCGAACACAGCAGCGAGGCCGGCGCTTCGAGCTTCGTCAATCCGATGACCGCGCTGGGTTTCGTCGAGAACGCGAAGATGGATGGCCAGAAGGCGATCCTGCACACGGTCGGCGCGTCGAACCTCGGCCAGATGCTCAACCGCATCTGCCTCGAGGACGGCATCGAGCTCGTGAACATCGTGCGCAAGGACGACCAGGCCGAGCTGCTCAAGTCGCAGGGCGCGAAGCATGTCGTGAATTCCTCGGACGACGATTTCATGGACCAGCTCAAGAGCGCGATCGACGAGACCGACGCTTTCTACGGCTTCGATCCGATCGGCGGCGGGCAGATGGTCGACAGCTGCTTCCGCGCGATGGAACAGGTCGCCGTGTCCAAGATGACCGAATATTCGCGCTACGGGTCGAACCAGCAGAAGCGCATGTTCATCTATGGCCGCCTCGATTTCGGGCCCACCGTGCTGACGCCTGCCTACGGCTTCGGCTGGACGCTATCGGGCTGGCTGCTGACGCCGTTCCTGCAGAACGCCGGGATGGAAACCGTGATGCGCATGCGCACCCGCGTGCTCGAAAACCTCACCACCACTTTCGCCAGCCACTACAAGACCAAGGTCGACCTCGAAGGCATGCTGACCAAGGATGCGATCCTCGACTATCGCCAGATGAAGACGGGCGAGAAATACCTCGTCACGCCGCACGGCTGAGCCTAGCGGCCGTCGAAGGCACTCTGGATGGCGGCGGGGTCGGTGATCCCGCGCGCCAGCAGCAATTGCAGCAGGATGCGCGCTTTCTGCGGATTGAGCGCGCGCGAGGCGACGAAGCCGTTCTCCGTGTCTTCGGGCTCGCGGTCGACAAGACCTTCGTCGGCGCGGCTGGCGCGCACCACGGGTAGCCCTCGTTTCGCCATGGCCACGAGGGCCTGGCGCGCGCTTTCGGGCATGTTGCCCTCGCCCACGCCCGCCACAACGATACCGCGCGTGTTCTCGCCGACCTGCCGCTCGACACCTGCGGCATCGAACCCGGCATAGGCATAGACGATCACGACCTCGGGCAGCTTGTCGCTCCACTCGAAGGTCGCAGTGCCGCCCTGCCGCCAGGGGGCGCCGAACCATTCGAGGCTGGCCGGCGTGACGAGGCCGATCGATTCGCGAGGAAAGCCGCGGAAGGCCTCGGTCCCGCGCGTACGGACCTTGCGCACATCGCGCGCGGCGAAGACGCGGTCGCCCATGACCACCAGCACGCCGCGTCCTGCCGCATCGGGATCGCTTGCCACGCGCACGGCATTTGCGAAGTTCCTGAGGCCGTCATAGCCCACCGCATCGGCAGGCCGCATGGCGCCCACAACGACCACCGGCTTGTCTGCTGGAAGCGTCAGGTCGAGCAGGAATGCGGTCTCTTCGAGAGTATCGGTGCCATGGGTGACGATGATGCCGTTACAGGCCTCGTCGGCGAGGGCTTCTTCGATCGCGGGGTGCAGGTCGTTCCAGACGCCGGGGCCGATATCCGCCGAATCGATATTGGCGATCTGGCGCCCCGAAAGCTCCGCCTCGAGGCCGAGACCGCCGACCTTCTCGAGATATTCCTCGATACCGATCTCGCCCGCACGGTAGTCATGCGCGATTGCGGACCCGGCAATGCCGGCGATGGTGCCTCCGGTGGCAAGGACTGTGAGCCTGGTCGTCATGGCGCTCCTTTTGACGAAGGGGGCGATAGCGACAATTGATTTTCGCGTCACGCACGCTATGTGGCGCTTCACCCGACACCGGTTGGGGCGCTTAGCTCAGTTGGTAGAGCATCTCGTTTACACCGAGAGGGTCGGCGGTTCGAGCCCGTCAGCGCCCACCAGTTTCGATTGGTCAGACCCATCCAGGGGATGGATTTGGATCGAAACTCCCGAGCTCAAGTGACGGGCCAATCCCTTACATCGCCATCCAGCTCTGCCACAGCATGTAGGCGGCAACGACGAAGATCACGCCTGCGAAGATCTTGGTCAGCGCGCCCGTGCTCGACAGCTTCTGTGCCATGCGAGTGCCCGCCAAGCTGCCGATTACGCCGCCGCCGACGAAGACGCCCGCCAGCAGCCAGTCGACATATCCGGAAAGCGCATAGTTGCTCGCGGTGGTGATGCCGAAAGCGCTGACCGCGACAAGGCTGGTGCCGACCGCATAGATCATCGGCATGCTCGTGGCGGCAATCAGGCCCGGCACGATCAGGAACCCGCCGCCGATGCCGAAAAAGCCCGACATCGCACCTGCGCCCAGCCCGTATCCTCCGAGCTGCAGCGCATTCTCGCGGCCCAGCACGACGTCGGCATTGCTCACACGGCCGGATTTGCGGAGCATGAGCGCACCAACGACGATCATCAGGATCGCGAAGAGGAACAGCAGCTTCTGCCCGTCGAAATTCTTGCCCACGGTGGATCCGGCAAGTGCGCCCAGGACGCCTGCCGCCGCGAAAAACAGCCCGCAGCGCCATTTCACCGTGCCCCGCCTCGCGTGGTTCACGAGACCCGCAAGCGCGTTGGCCGCCACGGCGAGTGCGCTGGTACCGATCGCCGTGTGCGGATTGGGCACGCCGACGACATAGACCATCAGCGGCACGGCAAGGATCGAGCCTCCCCCACCGATCAGGCCGAGGACGAAGCCGACCGCTACGCCGGAAAGTGCTCCGGAAGTCCAGTAGATCCAGTCAATCATATCGCCGCACGCGCCTTATATTAGGTATTCCTGATATAAGGCCTCGGAGCCGTTCTGACAAGTTGCGGGCGATCAGCCTCCCAGCGCCGCATCGATGGCGGCGCGTGCCTCTTCGCCGGACCAATCGAGATCGCCCTGCACTCGCCAGATTTCCCGGCCGGATGCATCGTAGAGCACGGTCGTCGGCAGCATCACGCCGCCCAGTGCGAAGCCGAGCTCGGCATCCGGGTCGCGCCAGCTTTCGAGATAGGCGAAGTCGTTGCGCGCGAAGAACTCGGCCACTTTCTCTTCGCTGCCCATGTCCTGGCTCACGGTCACGACCCGCATGCGGCCGTCATAATCGGCTGCAAGCTCGTCGAGCAGCGGCATTTCCTTCACGCATGGTGCGCACCACGTGGCCCACAGGTTCACGAGCACCGGCTCGCCTTGCAGGGCTCCGAGGTTCAGCTGGCGACCATCCAGGTCGGTGACGTTGACTGCTGGCATCAATTCGCCCGCCATCATGCGATCGAATTCGCCGATTGCCGCGGGTGAAGCACCGCTTTCTTGCGCCGCGTCGGGCGCGCTCCTATCGCAGGCGGCCAGAGACAAGGCGAAAATGGATAGAAGCGTGAGCGAGAAGCGGGACAATACGGGCTCCAACAGCATGTGGGGCGGCAGGTTCGCCGAAGGGCCTAGCGCGATCATGCGCGAAATCAACGCCTCGATCCCGTTCGACAAGGCGCTCTGGCGCGAAGACATCGCGGGAAGCCTCGCCCACGTCGCCATGCTGGCGAAGCAGGGCATCGTCAGCGAAGCCGACGCCGAGACGATCACCGATGGCCTTACGCAGATCGCCGAGGAGTACGAGCGCGATGGCGTGCCCGAAGACTGGGACCTCGAGGACATCCACATGACGGTGGAGGCGCGCCTGACCGAGATCGTCGGCCCTGCCGCAGGACGCCTGCACACCGCGCGCAGCCGCAACGACCAGGTCGCGACCGATTTCCGCATGTGGGTAAGGAGCGCGATGCAGCGCGCCGTCGCCGGGATCGACGTGCTGCTCGGAGCGCTGGTCGAGCGGGCACAAGAGCATGCCGGCAGCATCATGCCGGGCTTCACGCATCTCCAGACCGCGCAGCCGGTGACGCTCGGACATCACCTGCTCGCCTATTTCGAAATGCTGATGCGTGACCGTTCGCGCTTTGCCGATGCGCTGGCACGAATGGACGAATGCCCGCTCGGATCGGCGGCGCTGGCCGGCACCGGTTTCGACCTCGACCGCGAGATGACTGCCGAGGCGCTCGGCTTTGCAAGGCCGACGCGCAACAGCCTCGATGCCGTCTCCGACCGCGACTTCGCGCTCGATTACCTGATGGCGGCGAGCCAGTGTTCGCTCCACCTAAGCCGGCTGGCCGAGGAGTTCATCATCTGGGCGAGCCAGCCCTTCGGCTTCGTCAAGCTGCCCGACACGCTTTCGACCGGCAGTTCGATCATGCCGCAAAAGCGCAATCCCGACGCTGCAGAGCTCGTGCGCGGTCACGCGGGCCGCGTAATCGGCTGCGCGACCAGCCTGATGGTCACGATGAAGGGCCTGCCGCTCGCCTATTCGAAGGACATGCAGGACGACAAGCCGCCGGTATTCGAGGCTGCCGGCCTGCTCGACCTGAGCCTTGCCGCGATGGCGGGAATGGTCGCCGACAGCGGTTTCGACACCGCCCGCATGAGGAAGGCAGCCGAAGCGGGGCACGCAACCGCGACAGATCTTGCCGACTGGCTGGTACGGCAGGCGGACATTCCGTTCCGCGAGGCGCATCACATTACCGGCGCGGCAGTGAAGCTGGCCGACCAGAAGGGCGTCGCGCTCGATGGTCTCTCCATCGAGGACCTCAAGGCGATCGATGCGCGGATCGACGAGCGCGTCTTCGATGCGCTTTCGGTCGATGCCTCGGTCGCCGCGCGATCCTCTTATGGCGGGACCGCCCCGACCCGTGTAAGGGAGCAGGTCGAAGAGGCCCGCAAGCGGCTGGAGGACAAGTAGAATATGCGCATCGTCGCCGCCCTGACCCTTGCCGTGCTGCTCGGCGCATGCGGCCAGAAGGCCAAGCTCGAACCGGTCGCCGGCCAGGACCTGCCGCCCAAGCCCTTCGGCGCGGAAACGCAGCCCGATGCAGCCGACCTGCTCGCGCTCGACCCGCAGGCGGCGCCCGATCGCAGCGTGGAATTGCGCACGCGCAGCGAGGAGCGCGAGGACGATCCTTTCGACCTTCCGCCCGAATAATCGCCAAGGCCTTTTTCAAGCCGAAAAGCACAGCTTGTTAGACTCTGCCCGCGCCTTTCGGCACAGGCAGCTTCCATGGACCATTTCCAGCTCCGCGATGGCGTTCTCTACGCCGAAGACGTGCCCATGCCGGTCATTGCCGAAGATGTCGGCACACCGGTCTACATCTATTCGCGCGCGACGCTCGTGCGCCATGCCCGCGTGTTCCGCGACGCGCTGTCGGGGCTGAAACACCCGCACATCGCCTTTGCCGTCAAAGCCAATCCCAACCTTGCCGTGCTGCGCGTGCTGGCAAACGAGGGCTATGGCGCAGATGTCGTCTCTGGCGGCGAGCTGACCCGCGCGCTCGCGGCAGGCATGAAACCCGAAGACATCGTCTTCTCCGGCGTCGGCAAGACCCATGCCGAGCTGCAGCAGGGCCTCGAGGAAGGCATCGGCCAGTTCAATATCGAGAGCGAGGAAGAAGGCTACGAGCTCGCCGCGATCGCCCGGCGTATGGGCAAGCGCGCGGCCTGCGCGCTGCGGGTCAATCCCGATGTCGATGCCCGAACGCATGAGAAGATCTCGACCGGCAAGCGCGAGAACAAGTTCGGCGTGCCGCTCGACAAGGCGCAGGAAATCTACACCGCGCTTGCAGGCGAGGACGGTCTCGACATGCGCGGGATCGCGATCCACATCGGCAGCCAGCTTGCCGATCTCGAACCGCTCGAGACCGCGTTCGGCAAGGTCGGCGAACTGATCGCCGCCCTGCGCGCGGGAGGTTGCAAGGTCACCCATGCGGACCTCGGCGGCGGGCTCGGCGTCCCCTACAAGGCAGGCGAGGAGCTTCCGCAACCGGCCGAATACGGTGCCATGGTCGAGCGCGTCACCAAGGACTGGGACGTCACGCTGATGTTCGAACCCGGCCGCGTGATCGCGGGCAATGCGGGCGTGCTGCTGACCCGTGTCATCCGGGTGAAGCGCGGGATCGAGCGGCCCTTCGTGGTGGTCGACGCCGCCATGAACGACCTCGCGCGGCCCGCCATGTACGGCGCATGGCACGATTTCGAGGCGGTCGAACCGACGGGCGAAAAGACCATTTCCCACATCGTCGGACCGATCTGCGAGACGGGCGACACCTTCGCGATGGACCGCGAATGCGATGTCCTGACCGCAGGCGACCTCGCTGTCTTCCGCACGGCCGGTGCCTATGGCGCGACCATGGCGAGCAGCTACAACTCGCGCGGTTTCGTCGCCGAAGTGCTGGTCGATGGCGACAAATATGCCGTCGTTGCCGACCGTATTGCGGCGGGCGCGATCATGGATGCGGAGCGCGTGCCGGACTGGCTCGACTGATGCTCCACTCGATTCCACTCTTCCACCGCATCTCCGGCGTCCGCGTGGTCGTCGTGGGGTCGGGGGAGATGGCCGAGGCAAAGGCGCGGCTGGTCGAGCGCGCGGGCGGCATTCCCTGCGGCGAGACCGAGGCACACCACGCTCGGCTGGCATTCGTCGCGCTCGAGGATCCGCGCGCTGCGGAAGCCGCAGCATTGCGGCTCAAGCGCGCTGGCCTCCTCGTCAATGTCGCCGACAGGCCGGAGCTGTGCGACTTCACCCTGCCGAGCGTCCTCGAACGCGGACCGGTTCTCGTCGCGGTGAGCACGGGCGGCGCATCGGCCGGGCTCGCCAAGCACTTGCGGTTGCGACTGGAACGGCTGCTGCCCGAAGGTCTCGGCAGGCTGGCAGAAGGCCTCGCCGCGGCCCGCGAGAAAATCCGCGCCCGCTTCCCCGATGGCGACAAGCGGCGCCGCGCCATCGATGCAGCGCTGCAGGAAGGCGGCGCGCTCGATCCCTTCGCTGCAGGATCGGCGGACCGCGTCGATGACTGGCTTTCGGGCAATGAAGGCGAGGTCGATGGCGGGACGCTTGAATTCACGCTCTCCAGCAACGACCCCGACGACCTCACCCTGCGTCAGGCACGTGCGCTGGGCACCGCCGATGTCGTCGTGCACGATGAGGGAGTAGCCGAAGCGATCCTGATCCGCGCCCGCGCCGATGCCCAGCGGGTTGCCCTCCCCGCCGACACTTCGGCCATGGAAGGCAAGATCGTTGTCCTGAAGCTGGAAAGCTAGAGCGCAGCCACCGGCTCCGCATTGGGAGCACCAATCGCTGCGAAATAGCGTGCCATCGCATCGGCCGTGCTGTCGGCAAGCGCGATATGTGCACGGCGGCGATCATGCTGATCTGGAATACGCACCAGCAAATCGGCATCGACCATCTGCGCAATCCACCGCAGTGCGGTTGTCGCCGGAACGCCTGCGGCGATGCAGAGCGATGTCACGCAAACCCGCTGGCGCTCTGCCCGGGCGGCCGCGAGGTCGAGGAGGATATCCCAGGCCGGATCGGCGAAAAGCTCTCCATCGAAGAACTTCGCACGCGCCTGTCGCTGCGCGATCATCTGCCGGATATAGGCGGCATCGGGCAGGCGCGGCCGCGCCCGTGTCTCATCCACCACGACATATTCGTCACCCTGCCCGCGCCAGGCCTGGCTCGCCGCCTCGAGCCGGAATGCACCGCCGCCTTCGCGCTGGCCGGGCGAAAGCTGTTCCACCCGCTCGGCCATGCGGGCCACCTGTTCGGTGAGGCGCAGCACCATGAGGCGGTCTTCCTCCGCCATTTCGCGCAGGCGCAGGTTGGGGACCTCCGCCAATGCGCGCCCGATCGCGATCACGCGCTCGGCATGGCCTGCATCGACGAGGATCTGCGCACCCGACATGGCAAAGCAACCGAAGACCGTGTCGAGCGCCGCCATACTGGTCGAAACCACCAGTTGCGCGCCCGACTTTCCGGCCCGCATGTCGAGCCGCGAGAGGATCGCCATGGCTGCGCCATCGGCCTCCACACAGTCGACCAGCACGAGATCGCCCAGCGACCCGCTCGATCCGCTGGCGAATTCTTCGAGGCTGCAGCATTCGAGAACGCGATATCCGGCCAGCTCCGCATCTTCGAGCATCTGGGCGCGAACCGCATCGCGATCGGCAAGGATGGTGACGGCAAGCTGGCAACCGGCACCGTCGCGCACCGGCTCGTAGGAAAAATCGGCCTGCATCGAATCGTTCTCCTGCGCTCGTTAGTGCGAACGTAGTGAGAACAAAAAGGGACTCTGTCAAGAAATCGAGCGCGTTTCGATTTTCGATTGAACCTTTGGCCCTTCCCCTGCGACTACAGTGACATGACGGGGCAAGGCACACGGCAGCCGGAAACGGCACGACTGTTCGACGAGCTGCTGGTCGCCCATGTCCAGTCGGGTGACCGCCGCGCCTGCGACCGGCTCGTCCAGCGCTGGCAGCCGCGTTTGCTCAGGACCGCCCGCCGGCTCCTGCGCGACGAGGACCAGGCGCTCGTCGCGGTGCAGGAGAGCTGGATTTCGATCCTGCGCGGCATTGGCGGATTGCGCGATCCCTCGCGCTTTGCGCCCTGGGCATTCGGCATCCTGCGAAGGCGCTGTGCCGACGGGATCAGGCAGGTGCAGGCGCGCCGGACCCGCGAAGGCGAAATGCCCGAGGAAGTGGCTGCGCCGCCATCTGCGGGCGATGCCGCCGCCTTGCACCAGGCCTTTGCGGGCCTGCCGGACGACCAGCGGTTCGCCGCACAACTGTTCTTCGTCGAGGGGCTGACCCTCGCCGAGGTTGCCGAGGTGCAGGAGGTGCCCGTGGGCACTGCCAAGACGCGCCTCTTTCATGCCCGCCGCAAGCTGAAGGCGGCGCTTACTGGAGACGAGAGATGACCAATATCGACGACACCATCCGGGGGGCGCTGGACGAGGACGACAAGGCTTTCCTCGCCTCGCTCGACGAGGACCGCGGGATGTTCCGCCAGATCGGGGACAGCATGTCCGGCCCGCTCGGCGGCTGGGCGAAGTTCAGCTTCGCCCTGGCAATCGCGATCGGGATCGGCCTCGCATACTGCTTCTACCGCGCCATGACCGCCGATACGCTGCAGCCGATGGTCGGCTGGGGCATGGCAACGCTCGGCCTGCTGATCATGCAGGGTTTCCTCAAGGAATGGATGTTCGCGCGCATGAACATGCTCACCGTGCTGCGCGAGGTGAAGCGCCTGCAGTTGCAGGTATCGATGCTGGAGAAGCGCTGAAGCGCGGATCAGTCCATGAAGGGATCGCGCATCAGGATCGTATCGTCACGCTCGGGGCTGGTGGAGACCAGCGACACGGGCGTTTCGATCAGTTCCTGGATACGCTGGACGTACTTCACTGCATTGGCCGGCAGGTCCGCGAAGCTGCGCGCTCCGGCGGTCGATTCCTTCCAGCCTTCCATCGTCTCGTAAATCGGCTCGACCGCTGCCTGGTCGGCGGCGTGGCTGGGGAAGTAATCGTAGACCTGCCCGCGCAGACGGTAGCCGGTGCAGATCTTCACCTCGTCGAGGCCGTCGAGCACGTCGATCTTGGTGAGCGCGATCCCGGTCACGCCGCTGATCGAGCAGCTCTGGCGCACGATCACGGCGTCGAACCAGCCGACGCGGCGCTGGCGACCGGTGACGGTGCCGAACTCATGACCGCGCTCGCCGAGACGCTGGCCGATCTCGTCTTCGAGCTCGGTCGGGAACGGGCCGCTGCCGACCCGGGTGGTGTAGGCCTTCACGATGCCCAGCACATAGCCGGTCGAATTGGGGCCGAGGCCGCTGCCCGAGGCCGCCGTACCGCTGACCGTGTTCGAGCTAGTGACGAACGGGTAGGTGCCGTGGTCGATATCGAGCAGTACGCCCTGCGCGCCTTCGAACAGGATCTTCGCGCCGGCCTTGCGCACCTTCTTGAGACGCTTCCACACCGGCTGTGCATACTGGAGCACGAAATCGGCAATTCCGCGCAGTTCCTCGAGCAGCGCCTCGCGGTCGACCGGCGGCTGGTCGAAACCGGCGCGCAGCGCATCGTGGTGCGCGCAAAGGCGATCGAGCTGCGGCTCGAGATGATCGAGGTGAGCGAGATCGCACACGCGGATCGCGCGGCGGCCTACCTTGTCTTCATAGGCCGGGCCGATGCCGCGACCGGTGGTGCCGATCTTGCCCGAACCGGCTGCAGTTTCGCGCAGGCCGTCGAGATCGCGGTGGATCGGGAGGATCAGCGGGCAATTGTCGGCGACTGCAAGGTTATCTGCGGTAATCTTGACGCCCTGGCCTTCGAGCTTCTCGACTTCGGCCTTCAGCGCCCACGGGTCGAGGACCACGCCGTTGCCGATGATCGACAACGTGCCCGACACGATGCCCGAGGGCAGCAGCGAAAGCTTGTAGGTCGTCCCGTCGATGACGAGAGTGTGGCCGGCATTGTGCCCGCCCTGGAAACGAACGACGGCATCGGCGCGGCTGGCAAGCCAGTCGACGATCTTGCCCTTGCCCTCATCGCCCCACTGGGCGCCGATTACGGTGACGTTGGCCATATTTCAAAGCTCGCAATGTCGGATGCTCAAACGCGCGCGGCACTAGGCGCATATGAGGCACGGGGCAAGGCGCAGGTGAGGAAACATCGGCTGTTTTCTCCATTGTCTGGGCAAAGGAGAACTTATGACCGATTATCCCACCCTCGAACTCAACGATGGCCGCCAGATCCCGCAGCTGGGCTTCGGCACCTGGCAAATGGAAGAGGAAGACGCGCCCGAGGCCGTCTCGACCGCGATCGATGTCGGCTACTGGCTGATCGATACCGCCGCGATCTACGGCAATGAAAAGGGCGTCGGCAAAGGTGTCGGCGACTGGTCGGACATCTTTCTCCAGACCAAGATCTGGAATGAGAGCCAAGGTTACGAGCGGACGCTCGCCGCGGCAGGCAAGTGCCTCGGGCGCTTGGGCCGCGATCATGTCGATATGCTGCTCATCCACTGGCCCTGCCCGGAAAAGGACCTATTCGTGGAGACATGGAAGGCGCTGATTGAGCTGCGCGACCAGGGCAAGGCGAAGTCGATCGGCGTGTCGAATTTCCGCGAAGAAGACCTGCGCCGCATCATCGACGAGACCGGCGTCACTCCTGCCCTCAACCAGATCGAACTGCACCCCAGCTTCCAGCAGCGTGAGATGCGCAAAGTGCACGATGAACTGGGCATCGTGACGCAGAGCTGGTCGCCGCTCGGACAGGGCAAGGGCATGGACAACGAGGTGATCGAGGCGATCGCTTCGGAGACCGGCCAGCCCGAAACCGCCGTGATCCTGCGCTGGCACATCCAGCACGGGCTGTGCCCCATCCCCAAGGCATCGAGCCGCGATCATATCGAGGCGAACTTCAAGGCGCTGTCCTTCACCCTGTCGGACGAACAGATGGGCCGTATCGACGCGCTCGACGATCCGGATGGGCGGATGGGTCCCGATCCGGCCGATTTCAACGGCTGACAAACGGGGATGCAGACGGCGCGCCGGAATGCTATCGGCGCGCCGTCATGTCCGAACTGCCTATCCGCATCGCTGCGCTCTACCATTTCACGCGCTTCGACGATCCTGCCGCGCTCAAGCCGGGCCTGCTCGCCTGCGCCGAGGAAAACGGCGTGCGCGGCACATTGCTGCTGGCGAACGAGGGCATCAACGGGACGATTGCCGGAAGCGATGCGGGCATCGAGGCCGTGCTCGAATACATTCGCGCGCTGCCCGGATGTGCCGAACTCGACTGGAAGGAATCGCGCGCAGCGGAAATGCCCTTCCACCGTACCAAGGTCCGCCTGAAGCGCGAGATCGTGACCATGGGGCAGCCCGATCTCGATCCGGTCGACGGGGTCGGCACCTATGTCGATCCGCAAGACTGGAACGCGCTGATCGCGGACCCCGACACGATCCTGATCGACACGCGCAACGACTACGAAGTCGCCATCGGCACCTTCGAAGGCGCGATCGATCCTGAGACCAAGAGCTTCCGCGAGTTTCCCGAGTGGTTCCGCGCCCGCCGCGAGGAATTCGAGGCGGAAGGCCGCAAACCCAAGATCGCGATGTTCTGCACCGGCGGTATCCGCTGCGAGAAATCGACCGCCTTCGTGAAGTCGGAGGGACTGGACGAGGTCTATCACCTCAAGGGTGGCATCCTGAAATATCTCGAGGAAGTGCCGCAGGAAGAAAGCCGCTGGGAAGGCGAATGCTTCGTCTTCGACGAACGCGTCAGCGTGAAGCATGGCCTCGACGTCGGCACGCACAGCCTGTGCCGCGCCTGTCGCCGCCCGCTGGCCGAGGAAGACCTCTCGCACGAGCACTTCGAGGAAGGCGTCTCCTGCCACCAGTGTCACGGCGAGCGCACAGAGGAACAGCGCGCGCGTTATCGCGAGCGGCACCGGCAAGCCAGGCTCGCCGAGGCACGCGGCGAAGAGCATATCGGGCGGAAGGAAGAGGATGGCTGAGCCGGTCCTCTACAGCTTCCGCCGCTGCCCATATGCCATGCGGGCACGCATGGCGCTTTCTGTCAGCGGGGCCGAATACGAGCACCGCGAAGTCGTGCTGCGCGACAAGCCACCTCAGATGCTCGAAGTCTCGCCCAAGGGTACGGTGCCGGTGCTTGTGACCGAGGACGGGGCGGTGCTGGAGGAAAGCCTCGACATTATGCGATGGGCTCTGGGGCAGAGCGATCCCGAAGGTTGGCTCGACCGTAGCGATGCCGATCTGCTCGCGGCCAATGACGGTCCGTTCAAGCACCATCTCGACCGCTACAAATATTCGACCCGCTATGACGACGTCGATCCGGAAGAGCACGGTTCCGAGGCCCTGAAGCACCTGCGTGTGCTCGACGAGCGGCTCGCGGCCTCGCCCTACCTCTGCGGCGAGACGCGGGGCTTTGCCGATATCGCGATCTTCCCTTTCGTGCGCCAGTTCGCCAACGCCGACCGCGAGTGGTTCGACGCGCAGGACCTGCCGCACTTGAGCAAGTGGCTGGAAGCTCTGGTGAATTCGGAGCTGTTCACCGGCGTGATGACAAAGCACGACCAGTGGAAGGCCGCCAGCTAGAGCACTTTCGCTTGGCCCGCATCGAGCACGTGCGTGCAGCCAAGCGCCGCCGCTTCGTCGCCCGCTTCGATCGCCGCAACGGTACGCCAACCATCGCTCCGGAGCTTTGCTGCGGCCTTACGGTCGTGGCCCAGCGGCAGGAACACAGCTTCACGTGCGCGGGCATCGTGATTGCCTAGCGCTTCGAGCAGCGGTTCCATGTAGAGCGAGAAACCGGTCGCGGCTTCTTCACTGCCCTTGATCGCGTAGGTGCCGCCCCGGCCCAGCGCAGCGCGGGCGCCGCTGGCGTGCAGCGTGAAGCCGAACCAGCTCTGGTATTCGAAGCCGTGGCGTTCGGACGGGTCGAGCGTGAGCCGTGCGCGGTCGCCAAGTGCGGCGACAACCTCTTTCAGCCCGGCAATACGCGACGCGAGCACGCCACCCGCGTCGATTGCGGCGAGCTTTTCGATCGCCTCGTCGAAGGGGCCGGTCGCATAGAGCAGCGGCAGGTAATCCTCGCCGCCAGCCGCCTTGAGGCCGCCTGCATCCTTCATGTCGAGTTCGCGGCGGATCGCCCCGCGCTTTTCCTCGGCAAGCGGCAATGCCTTTTCCGCCAGTGTGTCGACCAGGTCGGGCAGCGTGAAATCGACCGAGAGGCCGGTCAGGCCCGCAGCCTCGAGCGCATCGAGCGCCACCGTCACGGCTTCGATGGCCGCCGCGACACTATCGCTGCCGATGAGTTCGGCACCCAGCTGCAGGCGCTGGCGCGCCGGATCGAGCTGGTCGGCCTTGAGGCTAGCGACCTCGCCCGCATAGCAAAGGCGCAGCGGGCGCGGTGCGTCGGCAAGGCTGGTCGCGGCAATCCGGCCGACCTGCACGGTGATGTCGCTGCGCAGCGCGAGGGTGCGCAGGCTTTCGGGATCGGTGAAGCGCACCATTCGGCGTGTCGCCACGCCTTCCATGCGGCCGGCGAGCGACTTTTCGAATTCCACCAGCGGCGGGCGCACACGATCGTAGCCATGGCTGTCCATCGCGCCCAGGACCTGGCGCATGGCGCGGGTGATCGCGGCGGCACGCGCAGGCAGCGCGTCTTCGAGGCCGATGGGCAGGAGATCGTCAGGCTGTGTCATACGGCCAGCGCCCCTGCCCCATCGCGCTTCAGAATGCCAGAGGCATTACGGTCTTCACGCCTTCCAGCGCGCAGGCCTTGTCGACGACTTCCTGCGGGATCGGCTGGTCGACGCTCAGCAGCAGCACCGCTTCCCCGCCCGCTTCGCGGCGGCCGAGGTTGAAGGTGCCGATGTTGATGCCGTTCTCGCCGAGCAGCGAACCGATGCGGCCGATGAAGCCCGGCGCGTCCTCGTTGACGATATAGAGCATGTGCCCGTCGAGCTCGGCTTCGATGCGTACGCCGAAGATCTCGGTCAGACGCGGAGCATCGGCCCCGAACAGCGTGCCGGCAACCGAACGATCGCCGCTGTCGGTCCCCACGGTCACGCGCAGCAACGTGTTGTAGGCGCCTTCCTTCTCGTGGCGGATCGAACGGATATCGAGGCCGCGCTCCTTCGCGAGGAAGGGTGCGTTGACCATGTTCACCGTGTCCGAATACTGGCGCATCAGACCGGCAAGGACAGCGCCCTCGATCGGCTTGCCCGAAAGCTGGGCGGCAGCGCCCTCGCGCTCGATGCTGATCTTGGTGAGATTGCCGTGCGCCAGCTGGCCGACGAGGCTACCGAGGTTTTCTGCAAGGCCCATGTAGGGGCGCAGCTTGGGCGCCTCCTCGGCGCTCAGCGAAGGCATGTTGAGCGCGTTCGTGACGCCGCCGTTGACGAGGTAGTCGGCCATCTGCTCGGCCACCTGCAGCGCCACGTTGACCTGCGCTTCGGTGGTGCTTGCGCCGAGGTGCGGCGTGCAGATGAAGTTGGGCTTGCCGAAGAGCGGGCTCTCGGTAGCCGGTTCGGTCTGGAACACGTCGAGCGCCGCACCCGCGACCTGTCCGCTGTCGAGAGCTTCGGCCAGGGCCGCTTCGTCGATCAGCCCGCCGCGAGCGCAGTTCACGATGCGCACGCCCGGCTTGGTCTTGGCGATGTTTTCCTTCGAGAGGATATTGCGCGTCTCGTCGGTAAGCGGGGTGTGCAGCGTGATGAAGTCGGCACGCGAGAGAAGCGTGTCGAGATCGACTTTCTCCACGCCGATTTCGACTGCGCGATCTTCGGTCAGGAAGGGATCGAACGCTATCACCTTCATGCGCAGGCCCTGCGCGCGGGCAGCGACGATCGAGCCGATATTGCCGGCACCGATCAGGCCCAGCGTCTTGCCGGTTACCTCGATGCCCATGAAGTCCTTCTTCGGCCACTCGCCCTTCTGCGTGCGTGCGTCGGCCTGCGGGATCTGGCGGGCGAGCGCCATCAGCATGGCGATCGCGTGTTCGGCGGTGGTGATCGAATTGCCGAACGGCGTGTTCATGACCACCACGCCCTTCGAACTGGCGTAGGGAATGTCTACGTTGTCGACACCGATGCCCGCACGGCCGATGACCTTGAGATTGGTCGCCGCGTCGAGGATTTCCTTGGTCACCTTGGTCGACGAACGGATAGCGAGGCCTTCGTATTCGCCGATGCGGGCGGCGAGTTCTTCGGGCGTTTCGCCGGTGATGACGTCTACGTCGCAGCCACGCTCTTCGAAGATACGCGCAGCGTTCGGATCCATCTTGTCGCTGATGAGGACTTTGGGTTTGCTCATGACGGAATATTCCTGTCGTTTTCCCGGCTGTGCCGGTCGAAATTAGGGGGAAGGCGGCGGCCCGACGTGCGGGCCGCCAGCTTGGTCAGCCGTTCTTGACGGTCTCGTAGGCCCACTCGATCCACGGCAGGAGACGCTTCAGGTCTTCCTGCTCGACCGTGCCGCCGCACCAGATGCGAAGGCTCGGCGGGGCATCGCGATAGCCGTTGAAGTCATAGCCGACGTCGCGCTCTTCGAGGAGCTTGACGATCTTCTTGGGAACGGCGGCCTGGTCTTCTGCCGACAGGCTTTCGTACCAGTCGCCCTGGAAGACGAAGCATACGCCCGTGTTGGTGCGCTTGGCAGGGTCGGAAACCATGTTGCGCAGCCACGGCGTCGCCTCGATCCAGTCGAGGACGATCTTTGCATTGGCATCGGCGCGTTCGAACATCGCCTTGCGACCGCCCATCGCCTGCGCCCATTCGAGCGCATCGATGTAGTCTTCGGTCGCCAGCATCGAGGGCGTGTTGATCGTCGCCCCTTCGAAGATGCCGCGGTTGATCTTGTCACCCTTCTTCAGGCGGAAGAGCTTGGGCAGCGGCCATGCCGGATCGTATTCCTCGATGCGGGAAACGGCCTTCGGGCTGAGGATCAGCATGCCGTGCTGGGCTTCGCTGCCCATCACCTTCTGCCAGCTGTAGGTCGTGGCATCGAGCTTCGCCCAGTCCATCTCCATCGCGAAGACGGCGCTGGTGGCATCATTGATGGTCACACCCTCGCGGCCCGGGGCGAGCCAGTCGGTGTTCGGGACCTTCGCGCCGGAGGTCGTGCCGTTCCAGGTGAAGACGACGTCATTGTCCTGCGGGATCGATGCGAGATCGGGGATTTCGCCATAGTCGGCATCGAGCGTGGTCAGCTGCGGCAGCTTGAGCTGCTTGACCGCATCCTGGATCCAGACGTTACCGAAGCTTTCCCAAGCCGCGACGGTAGCCGGGCGGTCGGGGCGCAGCATCGTCCACATCGCGCATTCCAGGGCGCCCGTGTCCGAGGCCGGCATGATGCCGACAAGGTAATCCTCGGGCACGCCGAGCATCTCCTTCGACAGGTCGATGGCATATTTCAGCCGCGACTTGCCGAGGGCGCTGCGATGCGAGCGTCCGAGCGATTCGGTTTTCAGATTGGATGCAGACCAGCCCTTGTGTTTGGCGGTCGGCCCCGACGAGAAAAAGGGGCGCTCAGGCTTGAGCGTCGGTTCAGTCATGTATTCTCTCCTTGCAGAGAGCACGCGCGGCGTTGGGACCGCGTGGCCCGCTGGCGGCAATAAAGTTGCTTCTTCGGGAGTCAATGCGAAATAGGTATGCGCCTTGCGAAACTCCGGCTTCGGTAGATCAACCTACCCCTCGCCAAATTCGTTCCGAGACCCTAAAGGCCCAACCCGATGGATGTGACCGACCTACGCATCGCACTGTTCAGCGGGAACTATAACTATACCCGCGACGGCGCGAACCAGGCCCTCAACAGGCTGGCAGACTACCTGCTGCGGCAGGGTGCGGCGCTGCGCGTCTATTCGCCGGTAGTCGCCGAGCCCGACTTCCCGCCGACCGGAGATCTCGTGGACGTGCCCAATGTCCGGATGCCGGTGAAGGGCCGCGGCGAATATCGCCTTCCGCTCGGCCTCAATGACGAGGCGCGCCGCGACCTCGAGGATTTCATGCCCAACACGGTGCATGTCTCATCACCCGATCCGACCGGCCATGCCGCGCTCAAATGGGCGCGCAAGAAGGACATTCCGGTCCTCGCCAGCGTCCACACCCGCTTCGAGACCTATCCGCGATACTATGGCCTGAGCTTCCTCGAACCCGCCGTCGAAAGCCTGCTGCGGCGCTTCTACAATCGCTGCGATGCGCTGGTCGCACCTTCGCAGAGCCAGATCGACGAACTGCGTGCGCAAGGCATGCACGAAGACATTTCGATCTGGTCGCGCGGTGTCGATCGCGAGGTCTTCGATCCCTCGCGCCGCGACATGGAATGGCGCCGTGCCAACGGACTGGCGGACGACGATGTCGCGATCGTTTTCCTCGGCCGACTGGTGATGGAAAAGGGTCTCGACGTCTTTGCCGACACCATCGTCGAGCTGCGCAAACGCCAGGTCCCGCACAAGGTGCTGGTGATCGGTGACGGGCCAGCACGCGGCTGGTTCGAAAAAGCCCTGCCCGGAGGCATCTTCGTCGGCTTCCAGACTGGCAAGGACCTCGGCCGCGCTCTCGCCAGCGGCGACATCTTCTTCAATCCCTCGATTACGGAGACCTTCGGCAACGTCACGCTCGAGGCGATGGCCTGCGGCCTGCCGGTCGTTGCTGCCGGGGCCACCGGAGCTGCCAGCCTAGTGACGCATGGCGAGACGGGCCAACTGGTCCCGCCGAGCAAGTGCGAAGGATTTCCGAAAGGCTGTGCCGAGGCGCTCGCTCCTTATTGCACCGACGATGCGCTGCGTCTCGCCCATGGCGCAGCGGGCGAGATGGCCGCGAGGGCCTACAGCTGGGATGCGATCAACCAGGCAGTCGTCGATACCTACCTGCGGCTGCACGAGGCACGCGCGAAGGCCGGCTAGCTCAGCCGAGTACCCCGCGTTTGCGCATGCTCCAGCTATAGAACAGCAAGAAAAGCGCCGCGCCCCAGATAGTCAGGCGCTGCACCTCGTCCACCGGCACATCCCAGGTGATTTCGTAATAGGTCGTCCCGACGAGGCCGAGCAGCGACACCACGAATACCGGAACGGCAAAGCGGGATCGGGCCAGGAGCAGGAGCGAGCCCGCGAGGCCGCCCCATACTCCGAAAGCCCATGCCCCGTTCGACCATGCCGGTGCAGCCTCGAGTGCAGCGACCATTTCCGGCGGCGCAGAGGCCAGAGTCTCGGGATCGCGGGTCATCGCCATCGTGTAGATGTAGCAACCGAAGCCGTTCCACAGCACGCCGAGCGCGCCGACCAGCCAGAGATGCCACGGGGTGTTCGCCCCGTCAGCGCTCACTTCAGCACGCCTGCAGCCGTCATCCGCCGCGAGTACCACGCAAGCAGGATGATCGAGAGCCAGATGACCGCGGTGAAGATCCACATCATCGGCGAAGCGAGTTCGGCCGGCATTTCGGCGCCCATCGTGTAGATCGTCGTACCGATCAGGCCGAGCAGCGAGACCACGAATGCATGGAAGGCGAAGCGGCTGTGGAACAGGAGCAGGAGCGAACCTGCCAGCGCTCCCCACACACCGAAGGCCCAGAAGGCGTCGGCCCATGCGGGGAAGCCGGTGTAGTACTCCACGAGCGTCTCGACCGGCACGCCTGCATTCTCTGCGCCCGTCGTCAGGTAGTCCATGTTCCGCGTCTGGGTCATGGTGTAATCATAGGCGCCGCCGGCATTCCAGAGCGTCGCGACGATACCGATCACCCACAGGTGCCAGGGTGTCTTGGTTGCGGTTTCCATACGATTTCTCCCCTCTCGCGTCCCTCGGCGCACAGACTAGCGCCAAGCGCGGGGGACGCAAGCGGTTGAGAAATCTACAGGCGTTCGATCTTCTTCGCGAGTTCGTCGACGAGATCGACGATTTCGCGAACCGTCTCGTCGTCGAGCTTGCCCGAACGCGCGCGGTTCTTGAGGACGGTGGCGAGGTTGCCGACGGCGCGGAACATCTCGGGCGTCGCATAGGCGCGGCGGTGCTCGCCGTGGCCCGCAAGCCGTTCCATCAGGCGCTCGACCTCCTCGGCGCGTTCCTCGAGCTCCTTGCGGCCCGCATCGGTAGCTTCGTAGGCCTTGCGGGTCTCATCGCCCTTGGCAGGCGTGATTGCGCCTTCGTCCTCGAGCAGCGAAAGGGTCGGATAGACGGTACCGGGGCTCGGCGCGTAGCTGCCGCCGGTCAGGTCCTCGACCGCCTTGATCAGCTCGTAGCCGTGGCGCGGTTCATCCTCGAGCAGCTTGAGCAGTACGAGCCGCAGCTCGCCCGCGCCGAACATCCGGCGACGGCGTCCACCACCGCGCTTTCCGAAAGGACCGCCCGGGCCGAAAGGGCCATCCGGACCGAAAGGACCGTCGGCGCCGAACGCGTCGCCCCAGCCGCCCGCGACATGGACGTGCGGCCACATGCCCATCTTGCGCAATTTGCGCAGCTTTCTCATTTTCCGTGCGCTGTACATGATCTCTCCTAGCGACATCTTCGATATTGCTAAGATATATCTTAATGGACACAGTGCAAGTCGCCACTGCAAATCCTCGGCGAACGTCCTATGTGAGCCGACCAATGGCCGACCTTTTTCCAGACGACCTGCCCCAGCAGCCCAGAGGCGACGAACTGCGCGAGGATGCGCCGCTCGCCGACCGGCTGCGCCCTGCAACGCTCGACGAGGTGATCGGCCAGGACCACCTGACCGGGCCGGAGGGTGCGATCGGTCGGATGGTTGCGGCAGGCCGTCTTTCCAGCATGATCCTTTGGGGACCGCCCGGCACCGGCAAGACGACGATTGCGCGCCTGCTCGCCGACAGCGTGGGCATGCGCTTCGAAAGCGTATCGGCGGTGTTTTCCGGCGTGGCGGACCTGAAGAAGGCCTTCGCAGCAGCCGACAAGGCCGCCGAGGCGGGACAGCGCACGCTTCTGTTCGTGGACGAGATCCACCGCTTCAACCGCGCGCAGCAGGACGGTTTCCTGCCCTTCGTCGAACGCGGGACGGTGACGCTGGTCGGCGCCACGACCGAGAACCCGAGCTTTGCGCTCAATGCCGCGCTGCTCAGCCGCGCACAGGTGCTCATCCTCCAGCGGCTAGACCATGATGCGCTCAGCCAGTTGCTCGACCGGGCAGAGGGCCTCGAAGGCCCGCTCCCCCTCACCCCCGAGGCCCGCGATGCGCTGGTGGCGAGCGCCGATGGCGACGGACGCTTCCTGCTCAACCAGGCCGAAACGCTCTACAATGCGAAGATCGAGGAACCGCTCGATCCGGCGGCGCTCGGCAGCTTCCTCCAGCGCCGCGTCGCTGTCTATGACAAGGACCGCGAGGGGCACTACAACCTTATTTCGGCGCTGCACAAGGCGGTGCGCGGCAGCGATGTGCAGGCGAGCCTCTATTATCTCGCGCGCATGCTCACCGCGGGCGAGGAGCCGCGCTTCCTCGCGCGCCGCCTCGTGCGCATGGCGGTCGAGGACATCGGCATGGCCGACCCGCAGGCGCTGGTGCAGTGCATGGCGGCCAAGGACGCCTACGAGTTCCTCGGCAGCCCCGAAGGCGAGCTCGCGCTGGTGCAGGCCTGTACCTATCTCGCCACCGCGCCCAAATCGAACGCGGTCTACAAGGCGCAGAAATCCTCGTTCAAGAGCGCGAAAGAAACCGGCAGCCTGATGCCGCCGCAGAACATCCTCAACGCGCCGACCAGGCTGATGAAGGATATCGGCTACGGTTCGGGCTACAGTTACGATCACGATGCCGATGACGGCTTCTCCGGCGACAATTACTGGCCCGAGGAAATGGAGCCGCAGAGCTATTACGAACCGGTAGAGCGGGGCTTCGAGCGCGAGGTGAAGAAACGGCTCGACTATTGGGACAAGCTCAGGCGCGAGCGTGCCCCACGCTCAAGCAGCGAAGCGTTCGCGCAAGACAGGGATGGCTAGGCGCTTCGGCCACTTCCTTGCCATCGACTGGTCGGGAGCGAAGGGTCCGCGCCAGAAGGGCATCGCCATGGCGATCGCCCATGCGGAAGGCGGCCCGCCGATCCTCGTCGATCACGGCTGGTCGCGCGAGGATGTGCTCGGTGTCCTGCGCGACGAACTGCCCGATGACACGTTGGTAGGAGTCGATCTCGGCATTGCCCTCCCGCATGCCGATTGCGGCGACTATTTCCCCGGCTGGGCGGACACGCCCGAAGACGCTCCCGCGCTCTGGTCGCTGATCGACGACATCGCTTCGGACGATCCCAATCTCGGTGCGAACAGCTTCGTCGCGCATCCGGAGCTGCGCCCCTATTTCCGCGACGGCAGCGATACGGGCGCCTACTTCACCTGTGACGGCGCCGATCACGGCCGCGGGCGCTTCCGCATTACCGAGCACGCGCAAGCGGAGATGGGCTGCAAACCCTATTCGAATTTCAACCTCGTGGGCGCAGCGCAGGTCGGCAAGTCGAGCCTGACCGGCATGCGCATGCTGCATCGCCTGCGCGGACACCTGCCCGTCTGGCCGATAGACGGTCTCCCCTCCTCGGGCTCGGTACTGGTGGAGATCTATACCAGCCTCGCCGCCCGCGAGGCCGGACGAAGCGCCGCCAAGGCCAAGATGCGCAGCTACGAGGAGCTCAACTCCGCGCTCGAAGTTCTTGGATCATCCCATGTGCCGACGCGCGGCACGGTCGACGACCACGCCACCGACGCGCTGCTGACCGCGGCATGGCTGCGCAAGGTCGCGAGCGAGCCGGAGCGCTGGTCGCCCCGGGATATGACCGAAGAAATCGCCCGCACCGAAGGCTGGACCTTCGGCGCGCTCTAGCGATCAGTAGGAATAGTGGCCGCCGCGTTCGAGACGCTCGATCAGCTTGCTGTTTTCCTGTTCGATGATCTGCGGGATCAGGAAGGCATCGACGAGCCACCAGATGCCCAGCACGGCCCAGCCGATGAACAGCGGCAGCCAGCCAAGCAGGCAGAGCAGCAGCTGCGCCACGCCGCTCGGGATACGGCCAAGATAGAAACGGTGCGCCCCAAAACCACCGAGAAAGAACCACAGCAGGTACGAAACGCCCGTCGATTTCTTGCTCGATTCGAACTTCAACTGCGTACGAAGATTATCGTCCACTTCAACCCCCTCAAAGTATTCGTCGGAAGCATAAGTGACAGCTAATTATTCACAAGTCATGAAATTCATATTTCAGGCAGTCTTCCACTAAAAACCGACCATCCGGTTCTTCTTGCAATAGATGCGAGCGCCTTTGCGCCGAGCAGGCTGGTCCCGGCGCGGTTTAGCCCCGGCGACCACACCGCGATGGCTGCCCTGCCCGGGACGCTGGCGAGGATACCTCCTCCGACCCCCGACTTGCCGGGGAAGCCGACCTCGAAAGCGAACTGGCCCGAATTGTCGTAGTGACCGCACAGCAGCATCAGCGCGTTGATGCGCCGCGCCCTGCTCGCGCTGCACATGGCCTGCCCGGTGACGGGATCGGTCCCGTCGAAGGCGAGGAACAGCGCGCTTTCCGCCAGTTGCCGGCAACTCATCGCGAGCGCGCATTGCCGGAAGTAGACCGAAAGTACGTCCTCGACCGGGTTCAGGAGGCGGCCGAAATCGGCGAGGAACCACGCGAGGCTGCGGTTGCGCGATCCTGTCTCGCTTTCGCTGCGCGCGACCTCGGGATCGAAGTTGATCTCCTCGTTGCGCCCCATCCTTCTCAGGCGCGCAAGAAGATCGTTCACCGCCTCGTCGGGTGACCTGTCACCGATGAGACGGTCGGTCGTCACCAAGGCACCCGAATTGATGAAGGGATTGCGCGGGATGCCCTTCTCGCGCTCGAGCTGGACGATCGAGTTGAAGGCATTTCCCGAAGGCTCGCGCCCGACAGCATCCCACAAGGCAGCGCCTTCGCGTTCGAGCGCCAGCGCAAGCGCGAAGACCTTGGAAATCGACTGGATCGAGAAGGCCTCGTCGGCATCACCGGCGCAGGCAACCTGGCCGTCGCGGGTCGCAACGGCGATGCCGAACTTGTTCGGATCGACCTGCGCGAGAGCAGGGATATAGCTTGCCGGATTGCCGCAGCCGCGCTCGTCGGCGAGTTCGGCCCAAGTGTCGTCAACGATCGCTGATAGATCCATCGCGCCATGCGATAGGCCGCTAGCAAGAGAGGTGCAATCATACTGGACGCAGGGCGAATTTTCGCCCAAAGGGCGCAGCCGCAAACGCGCCCGAGTGCCGGCTTAGCTCAGTTGGTAGAGCAGTTGATTTGTAATCATCAGGTCAGGGGTTCGACTCCTCTAGCCGGCACCACTTCCCCTAGCGCGCCCACCCCTTCGATTTGCATCATGCCCGGCCAGTCTGCTTCCGCGATTCATGACTTTTGTCCGCCGGCACGAGGCTGTCGAGAGCTGATCGAGCCATGACGCAGCATCCCCGCGGCCTTTCCGGAAATTCCGATGGAGACGGCCACACTTGCCGGTTCGCTTGCAGCAGCCGCGAGAGATGTTACGCAGCGGCGCAATGCTGACCTCGGTCTATCCCGTACGCGCCATTCTCGCGGCGATATTCATGCTCATGGCGGGCAGCGGCTTCCTGTCGACCCTGATCGCGGTCCGGCTCGAACAGGCGGGACAGTCGGCCGGGATCATCGGTCTCGTCGCGACCGCCTATTTCGGCGGATTGATGCTCGGATCGCTCCGTGTCGAGCGGATGATCGCCTCCGTCGGCCACATCCGCGCCTTCGCCGCATTCGTGACGGTCTATTCGGCGAGCAGCCTGACCTATGCCATCATCGACCAGCCCGCAGTCTGGACCGGTCTGCGCTTCATCGACGGTTTCGCAATGGCCGGCGTTTTCGTTTGCCTTGAAAGCTGGCTCAACCAGCAGGCCAGCCCGACCAGCCGCAGCACGATCCTCGCCACCTACATGATCGCGCTCTACGCCGGGCAGGCAGCGGGGCAATTCCTGCTCAACCTCGGCGAGAATTCGCCCGACCTGCCCTTCATGATCTCGGCGATCCTGCTCTCGATCGCGCTACTGCCCATCCTGCTGACGAAGATGCAGCAGCCGGTCATCGAGAGGGTCGCCCCGTTCTCGGTCCGCGAGCTCTACGAAGCGTCGCCGCTCGGTATCGTCGGGACGCTGGCCACGGGCGCAATGCTCGGCGCGTTCTACGCCCTCGGCGCAGTCTACGTGCAGCGCATCGGCATGGATATCTCGCAAGTCGCGCTGTTCACCTCCTGCGTGATCGCGGGCGGCGTGGTGCTGCAGTATCCGCTCGGCATCCTGTCGGACCGTTTCGACCGGCGCATGGTGCTGAACGCCTGCTTCATCGCCGTCGCCGCAATCTGCGCCGTCATGGCGCTGCTGCCGCTTTCGCCCTTTGGCACGATCACGCTGGGTAGCCTGTTCGGCGGGTTCGCCTTCGCGCTCTACCCGCTGTGCGTGGCGCATTCGAACGACCACCTGTCCGAAGACGAGCGCATTGGCGCTAGCAGCGGCCTCGTCCTCGCCTATTCGGTGGGCGCGGTTGCCGGACCGATGATCGCCTCGCTCGGGATGGGAACGCTCGGACCGCCCGGCCTCTTCGCCTCGATCGGCACGCTGGCGGTCATGGGAGCCCTGTTCGGCCTCTGGCGGACCATCGCGCGCGCACCCGTCCCGGCGGAAGACCAGCAGGCCTTCCAGAGCCTGCCGCGAACCACGCCAATGGCCGCCGTCCTCGAGAGCGAAGACGAGCCGGAGTAACGATAAGTGAAGGCCGGACTGCCCGAAGGCGGCCCGGCCCCGTCGGGGTACAGCGCCCCCTCTTTATTCCTGATCGCTTACTCGGCGATCTCGTCATCCGACGGTTCCGGCGTGACTTCATCGCCGCTGGAAGCCGATCCGCTACCCTCGCCAGTGATCAGCGCGCTGCCGCTACCGGTGAGATTGGCTGCGGGGATCGCGGTCGGTCCGTCACGAGTATCGACGACCAGCTCGCGGATCTCGCCGCGGCGCGTGGCAACGATGTCGCGGACATTGCCGAGCTGCTCGCCAGAGGGAAGGTAGACCGGCATACCCGGAGCGACGGCAAAGGCGCCTTCTCCGTCTGCCGCGCCGCTGCCTGCAAGTGCGAGCATGCCATTGTCGAGCGAGCCTGCGCCCGAAGCCGCACCATTGGCTGCGCCTGCGACGCTGCCGGCCTGACCAGCAAGGCCCGAGGCCCGCTCGCGTGCCGCACCGACTGCAGGGGTGGCGAGGTTGCGGACGGTGGACACTCCGTCGCGGGCCCGGCCCACGGTGTCACCGGCGGCGCTGCGCACCGCGTCGGTGCCGATCAGCTGGGCATTCGCGCTACCCGAACCCGAGGCGCTTCCGGAGCCCGACGCGTCGCCAGTGACCATGCCGGCCGGCGTTTCGAGCAACTGGCTGGCGGTCGCATCGAGCCCGGCGTCTAGCGAGCGGTTGATCGAGATTTCGCCGCTGTCGCGGTCAACCTTCTGATCGCCATTGGTCGAAGCGTTGCCACGAACTGCACCGCGAGTGGTCGAGCGGATACGATCGGTCGAACTGCGCAGCGTGGTGTCGACCGTGCCGTTGATCGTGCCGGTCACGCCGCCGAGACCGCCACCGCCCAGAAGCTGGGCATGTGCAGGAGCTGCGATGAGAGTGAGTGCCGAAGCGGCGAGCATGAGATGTTTCATTGTGTTTCCCTTTCTATCTTTCTGGCGAATGCGAAATCTTCGCTTGGTGCATCCGCTTGAAAGGAAAACGGGCGGGGTCTTCCGCTTAATCCAAATTATCTCGAGAAATTTCTCAGCGCCCCGTGCAGGAGGCGCAGACCAGGCCGCGGCCGAAGGTTTCATCATGCCCCTTCCGCCCGAGGTCTATCGCTTCGCCGTCGAGGACGCCGCGCCAGTCGTTGCCCCGTGCGATGGCCTGCGAGGCACGTGCCGCGACCAGCGGTGTGGCAAAGGACGTGCCGCGCAGTTCGATACGATGGCCCTTGGCATTGCGTCCGTAAATGTCAGCGCCCGGCGCTGCGTAATCGAGGTGGAGCGCACGGCCCGCCTCGATGAGTGCACGCCGCTTGCCGTCGACTGCAGTGACAGCAACCACGCCCTTGTAGGAAGCAGGATAGGAAGGCGGGGATGCGGGGCCGTCATTGCCGACAGCCGCGACCACGACCACGCCCTTGCGCTGGGCCGCGGCGATGGCGCGGCCAAGGACCGCATTGCGCGGCCCCACAAGGCTGATCGTCACCACCTTGCTGCCCTTTGCAACCAGCCAGCCGAGCCCCTTGGCCATGGCGAGTGCGTTCCCGCCTGCCTTGTCTGTTCCATAGACATCTGCGACGCGGATCGGCCCGGCACCTGCGTAGGCGAGGAGCGATGCGACAGCGCTACCGTGATTGCTCGGGTAAGGAGCTCCTTTCGCAAATCCGCGCATTTCGGAGACCTTGACTGCGGAACTGGGCGCGCCATCAATCATGCCGACCGGCGCCCCTGCGGAACTGGTCGAAGAAGCAGAGAGCGCAAGCGTTGCCACACTCGCATTGCCCGATTGGAAATGCAGGTTGTCGGCGGAAATCTCGGCACCGGGAAGAATGCCGCGCAATCTCATCTCGGCATCGGAAAGGCTCATGCCTTCGGGAACCCCGAGACGTATGACAGCAAGGTCCAGCCCTTCGATGTTCTCGCGGGAAAGGACAGTGAAGCCATCCTGGTTCGCGCGCTCCAGCGCCTCCGCCGGCGCATCCATGACCAGCAGTTCACCCCGGCGCGCGGGCGCTCCGCTTGCGTCCAATTCGATTGCATCGCTGTTTCGCCTCACGAGACGATTGATCCGCCGAAGCCGGTCACGGGCCAGCCTTTCGACCTGCCGTTCGATCTCGCGCGTGCTCCGGTCGAGAGTGTCATCGACCTGGTCGAGCACGCCGCCGACATCCGGCACACCGATCCGAGGCAGCGAAACCTGCGCAGCCAAGGGGGCCGTGAGCAGCGCGAAGAGCGCACAAATGAGGAAAAGGGGACGCATCGCTCTGTCGGTACTCCACTAAAACGCATTAAGCATGGATGAAACGCACCGGATCATCCGTTTAATCCCTGGAAGGCAAAGACACTGAGCACATCGTTCGAGTCCGACTTGCTGGCCCTGATGCCCCGACTGCGCCGTTTCGCAGTCGGGCTCGCCGGCAATCATCCCGACGGTGACGATCTTTGCCAGATGACCATCGAGCGCGCCCTGTCCAACCGGTCCAAATGGGCCGAGGGCACGCGGCTCGACAGCTGGATGTACCGGATCATGCGCAATATCTGGATCGACGAAGGCCGCAAGGTTACGCGGCGCCGCGAGACTTTCGTCGCCGAGGAAGCCGGCGCAGGCGTCGGCGGTGACGGCGCACAGGAATCGGCAGTGGAATTGTCCAATATCGACCGCGCCATGCAGAAACTGCCCGAAGACCAGCGCGAAGCCGTGCTCCTCGTCATGGTCGAAGGCTACGCATATAAGGAGGCCGCCGAAATCGTGGGCTGCCCCGTGGGGACGCTGAATTCGCGGCTCGTTCGCGGGCGCGACGCGTTGATGGGCCTCCTGGGAGAAGCAACATGAGCATCACCAGCGAAGAACTCGCTGCCTTTGCCGACGGCCAGCTTACAGGTGAGCGCGAGGCTGAAGTGGCCGCCGCAGTCGCGGCCGATCCCGCTTTGATGGAAGAGGTTGCCAAGCATCGCGCGCTCAAGGCGATGCTCAAGGGCCATTTCGAGCCGATCGCCGAAGAACCGGTCCCTGGGCACCTAGCGGCAATGTTGCAGCCGGCTGCAGAGACCGAAGCTTCGGCCGAAGTCGTCGATTTCGCGGCAGCAAAAGAGCGCCGCGATGAGAAGCGCAAGATGCCGCGCTGGGGCTGGATTGCCGGCCCAGCCCTCGCTGCTTCGCTCGCCATCGCGGTATTCTTGCCGCGCGGCGATGAAGGACCCGAAGGCTATGCCGATGCCGAGCTCGCCTCCGTGCTCGATCAAGCGCTGGTGGCAGAGCAGCAGCGCGGTGCCGATACACGCATCCTGCTGAGCTTCCGTAACGACGACGCCGAATTCTGCCGGGCCTTCAGCGGGTCCGAAGGTGGCGGTATCGCCTGCCGCGACGAGACTGGCTGGAAACTGGAAGCTCTCGGCGAAAGCAGCGAAGCCTCGGGAACCGAATACCGCATGGCTGGCGCTGGCGATGGCGAGATTCTCGCGATCGCACAGGAACTCTCTGCAGGGCCCGCCCTCGATGCCGGGGCCGAAGCGGCTGCTCGCGAAGCAGGCTGGCGCTAGGACCCGTTCTCAATTGCATCAGTGAAGGTCGCGCTCCCCAACGGGACCGCGACCTTTCTTTTTGCGCAATTCGCCGCAGGCACGAAAAAGGAAGGACCGGCGGGTCGACCGGTCCTTCCTCGAGGGTCGGCCTCGCGCAGGGACACGCGAGGCCGTGGGACTTGGTTTTCGAGATTATTCGACCACGATCACCTGGCCGTAGCGATAACCGCGCTCGGCCATTTCCTTGATGTAGTGCTCACGTTCTTCCTTGAGCTCGTGACCATATTCTTCCCACGCATCACGCAGGTCTTCGATGTCAGATGCGCGGCGAAGGTCGCTGGTGAGTTCCTTCTGCGCTTCGGTGATGTCGATGCGGTAGTCGAACCAGAAGCGGTTCTCGATGCCGGCGATCGGGCTGGTGAAGATCAGCGCTTCCTGGTCGCGCGCGTACTTCTCTTCGTGCAGCATCGGCACTGCGGCAGTCGCGGCAGTGGCAAGGCCGAGGGCGATCATCGGCAAGGTGGCGGTGAGTTTCATGACGTTCTCCTTTTGCTGCCGGGCGCCCCTGCGACCGGCTTGAAAGGAAAACGGACCTCGTTTGCGATTTAATTCATCTGGCGTGCGATAAATTTTCGCCCGCGAGCAGAATTGCCGTCTTTTCCGGCCCCATTCGTTATGCTCGCCATGAATTGGAAAACCGTCTAGGGCGCGCTCCATGCATTTTCTCGACCAAGCCAAGATCTATCTGAAGTCCGGCGCGGGTGGCCCCGGCGCCGTCAGTTTCCGGCGCGAAAAGTATATCGAATACGGCGGTCCCGACGGCGGCAACGGCGGCAAGGGCGGCGATATCGTGTTCCGCGCCGTGCAGGGCCTCAATACGCTGATCGACTTCCGCTACACGCAGCACTTCAAGGCGAAGCGTGGCGATCACGGCATGGGCAAGGACCGTACCGGCGCGGGCGCTGACGACCTGATCATCGAAGTGCCCGTGGGCACGCAGGTACTGTCGGAGGACAAGGAAGAAGTCCTCGCCGATTTCACCGAGGTCGGACAGGAAGTCGTCTTCCTCGAAGGCGGCATGGGTGGCCGCGGGAATGCGAGCTACAAGTCGAGCACCAACCGCGCGCCGCGCCAGCACCAGCCGGGTGAACCGGGCGAGGAAATGTGGGTCTGGCTGCGGCTGAAGCTGCTCGCTGACGTCGGCCTCCTCGGTCTGCCCAATGCGGGCAAGAGCACTTTCATCAACCAGGTCACCAACGCCAAGGCGAAGGTCGGCCATTATGCCTTCACCACGTTGATCCCGAAGCTGGGCGTCGTGCGCCACAAGGGCCGCGAATTCGTGCTGGCCGATATTCCCGGCCTGATTTCGGGCGCAGCGGAGGGTGCAGGGATCGGCGACCGCTTCCTCGGCCATATCGAGCGTTGCCGCGTGCTGATCCACCTGATCGATATTGCGGGCGAAGACCCCGCAGATGCCTATCGGACAGTCAATGCCGAGCTCGAAGCCTATGGCGAAGGACTGGAAGACAAACCGCAGCTGGTCGCGCTGAACAAGCTCGATCTAGCCGACGCAGAACTGGGCGAAGCCTTCGCCGAAGAACTTCTGGCGGCAGGCGCGGACAAGGTTTTCTCCATTTCCGGCGCGACGGGCGAGGGTATCGAGGAACTGCTCGATGCTGTCCTCTCCTACCTGCCCGAGCGGACCTCGACCGAAACCAAGGCCGCCGAGGTGGAAAACACCGAGGAAGACGGCGGCGGCGAGTGGTCGCCCATCTGACGCGCATGACGGTCACCACGCTTTCCGAACTCGCCGAGGCGAAGCGCCTCGTGGTCAAGGTCGGCTCTGCGCTGCTGATCGAGAATGGCAAGGCGCGCGGTGACTGGCTCGCCACTCTGGCGAAGGAACTCTCCGGACTGAAGGCCAAGGGCACTGAGATCATCGTCGTGTCCTCAGGTGCGATTGCGCTGGGCGCCGCGAAACTGGGCCTGCCCAAGGGCGGCCGCGGGAGCCTCGCCGATGCGCAGGCGGCTGCATCCGTGGGGCAAGTCGAACTGGCGCGTCTGTGGTCGGACGCTCTTGGCGCGCATGACCTTGTCGCAGCGCAGATGCTGGTCACGCTGGACGATCTCGAGGACCGCCGACGCTACCTCAACGCTTCGGCCACGCTGGAACGGCTGATCGCTGCGGAAGCCATCCCCGTTGTCAACGAGAACGACAGCGTAGCCACGGAAGAAATCCGCTTCGGCGACAACGACAGGCTCGCCGCGCGCGTGGCACAGGCAGCGCAGGCCGAGGCCGTCCTGCTGCTCTCCGATGTCGACGGTCTCTATGATCGCCACCCCGAAGAAGACGGCGCGCAGCTGGTCGAACGCGTCGAGGGTGTGACCCCCGAAATCATTGCCATGGCCAGCGCGGATTCGACATCGGGCCTCGGCTCGGGCGGGATGATCGCAAAACTGCAGGCGGCCCGCATCGCGGAGCGCGCAGGTATCGCGCTCGCCATCGTCAATGGCACGCACGAGGCACCGATCGCGAAAGCCATCGATGCAGGTCGCGGAACGCTCTTCCTGCCGCAAGGCGACGAGAATGCACGCAAGGCCTGGCTCTCGGGCCGTCTCGCGCCGGCCGGCGTCCTCACCGTCGATGCCGGTTGCACTGCCGCTCTCGCCGAGGGAGCGAGCGTTCTTGCCGCAGGTCTCACCGATGTCGAGGGCGATTTCCGCCGGGGTGACCTCGTCGCGATCCACGGCGCGAAGGGCGAGAGGCTCGGACAGGGTCTCGTCGAATATGCCGCAAGCGAATGCCGCGCCATCCTCGGGCTGAGGGAAGAGGAACAGGCCGAAAAGCTAGGTTACGCACCGCGCGCCGCGGTGGTGCACCGCGATCACATGGTGCGCGCATGACGATCGCACTGACTGGAGCGACCGGTTTTGTCGGCCAGGCGGTGCTCGATGCCGCTGCAAAGGCGGGTTTGCCCGTCCGCGCGCTGACCCGGCGCGAACAGGCACCGCGCGACGGTGTGATCTGGGTCGAGGGCAGTCTTTCGGATTCGCCTTCGCTCGAACAACTGGTCCGGGGAGCGGAGGCGATCGTCCATGTCGCCGGCCTTACCAACACGCCGGATCCCGCCGAGTTCGAGGAAGCCAACGTGATCGGCACACGCAGGCTGCTGCACGCGGCGAAGCGCGCAGATGTGCCCCGCTTCGTCTTCACAAGTTCACTCTCGGCGCGCGAGCCTTCGCTTTCGCTCTACGGTGCGTCCAAGGCCAATGCCGAAGCCTTCGTCGAGACTAGCGGGCTCGACTTCACCATCGTCCGCCCGCCGGCCGTTTACGGCCCGCGCGACAAGGACATGTTCGAGCTTTTCCGGTCGGCGAAATACGGTTTGGTGCCCGTCCCGCCCAAGGGCAGCACCTCGATCATCCATGTCGACGACCTCGCCGAATGCCTGCTCGCGCTCGCCCCTGCCGGAACCGCCACCGGCGCGACACTCGAACCGGATGACGCCCGCAGCGGCGGCTATGAACATGGCGAATTGGCCAAGCTTATCGGCCAGGCAGTAGGGAAGAGGGTGCTGGCACCGAATATCCCCGCCCCGCTCCTGAAGCTCGCGGCCAAGGGTGACCGGCTCCTGCGCGGCGACAAGGCAAAGCTCACGCCCGACCGCGTCGGATACATGGTGCACCCCGACTGGGTGTGCCTCCCCGAGCGCGCAGTGCCAGCCGAGATATGGACACCGCGCCTTCCGGGACCGGAGGGGCTTGCGGCAACTGCCCGCTGGTATGAGCGCGAAGGCTGGCTCTGATCTCCTGCAAAACCCTGTGAAAACGAAGGCTTAGGCCGCCCCGATTGCCTTTGCCCCTTTTCCGCCTACCCTCGCTCGCGGGGGTCGCGAGTCGTGAGCGGAAAAGTCCGCCTGTTCGTCATGGGTCGCGAGTGGAGAATCTCATGAGGAATTTGCTGATCGTGGCCAGTGCGCTGGCCATTGCTGCCTGCTCGCAGGCGGAAGAAGCCGAACCGGTCGTCGAAACCACCGAAGCTGCCGAAACCGAAGCCGCCGCGCTCGCTGCCGACGGTGCCGAAACGCCCGGAATGTACCGGGTCACGACCGAGGCAGGCGACGTCTACATGGAAGAGGTCAAGGCCGACGGGACCTATGTCACCACCAAGGACGGCGAAGTGACCGAAACCGGCAGGTGGGAACAGCCCTCGCCGGACCAATACTGCACGACGATCGACGAGGCCTACATCAGCGAGGACGACGACGGAACGCGCAAGTGCAACACCGAGCAGATCGGCGAGGACGGCGTCTGGACTTCGGTCAACGACAAGGGCGAGACCGCAATCGTCGAACGCGTCGAAAGCTGACGCCAATCCAATGATAGAAGGCACCGGCGGCTTCGGCCCCGGTGCCTTCTTTGCGTCAGGTCACAGGAAGGGTTCTTCGCCCGGCTTGTGGATGCCGCACTCGACCTTGTCCCAGCCTGCCCAGCGGCCTGCACGCGGGTCCTCTCCGGGAGCGACGGCGCGTGTACAGGGCGAACAGCCGATCGAGGCGTAGCCGCGCTCCACCAGGGGGTGGCGAGGCAAGTCGTGCTCTTCGAAATAGGCTGTGATCCGCTCCGCATCCCAGTCGATCAGCGGGTTTATCTTCAACCGGCCCTGTGCATCCGAAGTGTCGAGCTCGAAGCGCGGCAGGTTGGCGCGCGTCGAGGACTGGAAGGCCTTGCGGCCCGTGAAGCTCGCATCGTAGCGGGCGAGCGCCTTTTCGAGCGGGCGGACCTTGCGCAGCTCGCAGCAGCCGTCCGGATCGTACGACCACCTGAGGCCGCTTTCGTCGCGCGCTTGCAGCTCCTCGATATCGGGATAGAGATTGACGAGGTTCAGCCCGAAACGCTCCGCCAGCAGGTCGCGATAGGCCAGCGTCTCCGCGAAGTGCTTGCCCGTCTCGAGAAATAGAACCGGGACCGAAGCATCGATCCGCGAGACGAGGTGCAGCAGCACTGCGCTTTCCGCGCCGAAGCTGGATACCATCGCCACGTCGCCCGCGAGATTGCCTTCGAGGACGGCACCCAGCCACTCCTCGGTCTCACTCCCGCGGAACATGCGGTTCAGCCGGATTGCGTCATGCTCCGTGAACCGCGGCCCGGTGTCGAGCCGGTCGATGGCGCGTGCGTCGTTCACGCGTGCCTCTTGCTCCAGATCGGCGTGCGCTCGTCGGCGGCCGACTGGTAGACTTCGGGCCAGCGGTTGAAGGCCGCTTCGAGGTCATCCTCGTTGAGCGGGGCGTCCGGATCGAACGCATCGAAACCGCAGCGGCGCATATAGGCGACCTGGTCGACCAGCACATCGCCCACCGCCCGAAGTTCGCCATCATATCCCGCTTCGCGCAGGAGCCGGGCGGAGGAATAGCCGCGCCCATCGCCGAAGGCGGGAAAGTTCACTTCGACCAGCGAAAGGCGTTCCAGATGCGGGATCAACTCGCGCGCGTCATCACCCGGCTCGACGCGAACCGCGCTGGCCGATGACTGGTCGAGGAAGGAATCCACGGTCACTGCCGCGTGATCGACGGGATCGTCCTCGCGGTAGCGAATGAGCGTGTCGGTTCCGGAGGAAAGGTCAGCCATAAAGCGCCTCCTTGAATGGGGTCATGCCGATGCGGCGGTAGGTGTCGAGGAAGCGCTCGCCGTCTTCGCGTTCGCGCAGGTAAACGTCGGCAGCGGTTTCGACCGCGTCGACGATGCCGGCCTCGTCGAAACCGGGACCGGTGATCTTGGCGAGGCTGACGTCTTCGGCCTCGCTCCCGCCGAGCAGGAGCTGGTAGTTCTCGACACCCTTACGGTCGACGCCGAGGATACCGATGTGTCCCGCGTGGTGGTGGCCGCAGGCATTGATGCAGCCCGAGATCTTCAGCTTGAGCTGCCCCAGCGCCTCGGTCTTGCCGTTGGCGGCGAAACGCTCGGAAATCTTCTGCGCCACGGGAATCGAGCGCGCATTGGCGAGGCTGCAATAGTCGAGGCCTGGGCAGGCGATGATGTCCTCGATCGTGTCGAGATTGGGCGCGCCCAGTCCTGCACCGTCGAGCGCGGTCCACAGCGCGTGGAGATCGGCCTTGCGGACATGCGGAAGGACGATGTTCTGCGTGTGCATGACGCGCAGCTCGTCGAAGCTGTAATCCTTCGCCAGATCGGCCATCAGGCGCATCTGTTCCGAAGTCGCATCGCCCGGAATGCCGCCGACCGGCTTGAGGCTGATCACCGCAGAGACGTATCCCGGAGCCTTGTGAGCGACCGTATTGCGGTCGACCCAGAGTGCGAAATCGGGATCGCCGCGGTCGATCTCCTCGCTGGCACCGGCTTCGAAAAGCGGGTCCTCGAAGAAAGTCCGGATGCGTTCGAGTTCGGCGAAGGGCGGTTCGATGCCCTCGTCGAGCATGCGCGCGAATTCCTCGTCGACGGCCTGCGTAAACTCGTCCTTGCCCATTTCGTGGACGAGGATCTTGATACGCGCCTTGTACTTGTTGTCGCGCCGTCCGTAGCGGTTGTAGACCCGCAGGACTGCCTCGGCATAGGTGACGAGCCGGTCGAGCGGGACGAAGTCCTTGATGCAGGGTGCGATCATCGGGGTGCGGCCCATGCCGCCACCCACGTAGAAAGCAGCGCCCAACTCCCCGTCCTGCTGGACGATCTGGATGCCGATATCGTGGAGGCGCATCGCCGCGCGGTCGGTGTCGCTGGCGATCACTGCGATCTTGAACTTGCGCGGGAGGTAGCTGAATTCGGGATGGAAGCTCGACCACTGGCGCAGCAGTTCCGCATAAGGGCGCGGGTCCACAAGCTCGTCCGAAGCAGCGCCGGCGAAATGGTCGGAGCTGATGTTGCGGATGCAGTTGCCGCTGGTCTGAATGGCGTGCATCTCGACCTTGGCGAGATCGGCCAGCAAATCGGCGGCCTCTTCCAGCTTGATCCAGTTGTACTGGATGTTCTGGCGCGTGGTGAAGTGGCCGTAGCCGCGGTCGTACCTGTCCGCGATGTCGGCCAGCGCGTGCATCTGGCGGCTGTTCAGCGTGCCATAGGGAATGGCGACGCGCAGCATATAGGCGTGGAGCTGGAGGTAGAGGCCATTCATCAGCCGCAGTGGCTTGAACTGGTCCTCGGTCAGCTTGCCTTCGAGGCGGCGGCGGGCCTGGTCGCGGAATTCCTCCACGCGGGCATCGACTTGTCGCTGGTCGTATTGATCGTAGAGATACATCAGATCACCCAGTTGCCGATATCGGGATCGGCCGGTTTGAGAGTGAGATCGGGGCGCACGGTCGGGCCCAATGCGCGGACGCGGTCCTTGATATGCGCCGGACGGGGCTTGCCCTCGTGCAGTTCGGCATCGATCGCATAGGGCACGTTGACCCTACGGGCGGATTCCTCGCGGCGGGCGATCTCGTCCTCGCTGCCGGTCACGTCGACGGCATTTTCGACATGGAGCGACCAATCCTGGCCGGTCCACCAGGTCACCGCTCCGGTCTTGAGGTCGTTTCCGGTGAGGATCCTCATGCCGATGCCTCCACCGCGATCTGCGCCAGCGCATCCTCGCGCGCGGTCACTTCGCCGATGACGATCAGCGCCGGGCTGACGACCTGCTGACGCTCGACGATTTCCGGGAGAGCGGCAAGCGAGCCGCGCAGCACACGCATATTCGGGCGCGCGCCGTTTTCGATGACGGCAACCGGCAGGTCGGGCGCAAGGCCGTCTTCCATCAGCTTTTCGGCGATCTGCGGCGCGGTCTTCACGCCCATGTAGATCACCAGCGTGCGGCCCTTGCCTGCGAGCCCTGCCCAGTCCTGGTCCTTCAGGCCCTTGCACTGGCCGGCGACGAAGCTGACGATGCTCGAGGCGTCGCGGTGCGTGAGCGCGATCTGCGATGCGGCGGCCGCGCCATTGGCGGCGCTGATACCGGGGACGACCTCGACGCGGATGCCCTCGGCGCGCGCTTCTTCGGCTTCCTCGCCGCCGCGGCCGAAGATGAAGGGATCGCCGCCTTTCAGCCGCACGACATCGACGCCGCTGCGGGCATAGGCAACCAGCAGCCGGTTGATCTCTTCCTGCGGGAGAGTGTGCTTCGAGCGCCGCTTGGCGACCGAAATCAGCTCCGCATGGGGGTGCGTGAGCTCGAGGATTGCGGGATCGACGAGGCCGTCATGGACGACGACCTGCGCCTTTTCGATGAGCCTTGCCGCGCGCAGCGTCAGCAGGTCGGGATCGCCCGGCCCCGCGCCGACAAGGAAGATGGTTCCGGTTTTTGCCATGCTGCCAAGATGAGCAAGCAGCGTTCGGCACGCCAATCAGAATGCGTGTGCGGCGAGGAAGCGGAAATTTTGAAATCCACGCTGTGCGGGCGTGAACCTATTCTTTTGTAACCTTCTCGCTCGCCATGGCCTCGAACCAGCGCTCCAGCTGGTCGGACGAACGGATGTGGATGTCGCGCTGCGGGAAGGGAATTTCGATCCCGTTGTCCTTGAACAGCCACCACAATTTCTTGAGCACGGCGCTGCGCACGTTGCCCACGCCGTCTTCGGGATCCCTGATCCAGCAATGGATGACGAAGTTGACCGAGTTGTCGCCGTATTCGCTCATCCAGACGGTCGGAGGGGGCGCCTTGAGGATGCGGTCGCAGCTCTTGGCCGCTTCCAGCATGAGCTTTTCGGCGAGGTCCATATCGGCCTCGTAGCTGACCCCGACCGGCACCTGCATGCGGACGTTCTTCGATGAATAGGACCAGTTTTCGACCTGGTTGATCATCAGGTTTTCGTTCGGGATGAGGTATTCGCGCTGGTCGCGCGTCGTCACCGAAACGGCACGCACGCCGATCTTGCGGATCTGGCCGAAGCTCTCGTTGCCCGCCATGTCGGTCACCGCGATCACGTCGCCCGGCTTGATCGACTTGTCCATCAGCAGGATGATCCCGGCGATCAGGTTACCGAAGGTCTTCTGCAGGCCGAAACCGATCGCGAGACCGAAGGCACCGGAGAAGACAGCAAGCGCGGTCAGGTCGATGCCGAGCAGATCGATGCCCAGGAAGAAGGCCGCCGCCCAGATGACGATCGTGAGGATCTTCTCGGTCAGCAGCTGCTGCGTATCGTCGAGCGAGGTGAAACGGCGGACCAGCCGGCGCGAGACCTTGCTCAGGAACCATGCGAGCGCGATGACGCCCAATACGACCGTGGACACCACCAGCACGTCGAACAGCGAAATGCGCATGTCGCCCATGCCGATCGCCATGGAATCGAGCGTCTCGACCATCGAGCCCACGGTCTCGTTCTTGCCGCTGACGGCTTCCTTGATGCCTTCGGCGGCCGCGACGCTGCTTTCCTCGGGCGCGGTTTCCGCCTGCACCCAGGCCTGTTCGACCGGCGCGACCTCGGTTTCGGCGGTGTCGGTGGGTGCTGCTTCGCCTTGCACGTCTATCCTTCGTCCATCGCGGCCAAGGCCTGCTCGAGGTCCGCGATCAGGTCCGCGGGATCTTCAAGACCGATGGATAGGCGAATGCCGCAAGTATCCTCAAGCCCCCATCCTTCTTTCGGCCACGACATTTTCGATCGCACCGGCGTTACGTCGAACGGAAGGGCGAGGCTTTCGAAGCCGCCCCAGCTGTAGCCGATGCCGAAAAGCTCCAGCGCATCGATCAGGCGGCATCGGGCCGCATCGTCCCGCCCCTCGAGCACGAAACTGAAAAGGCCGCATCCGCCGCCGAAGTCCCTCGACCATAGCTCATGCCCCGGCGAGCCGGGCAGCATCGGGCAAAGTACGTGGGCGATTTCTTCGCGCGCATCTAACCACCGCGCCAGTTCGAGCGCCGTCGCCGTCTCGCGCTCCAGCCTGACGCCCATCGTCCGCAGTCCCCTCAGCGCGAGCGAGGCATCGTCGGGCGAGACGACATGACCCAGCTGCTGCGCGGTCTGGCGAAGGCGGCGGTACCAGCGCTCACCCGCGCTAGCCGCGCCCATCATGAGGTCCGAATGCCCGCCGACATGCTTTGTCAGCGCGGTGATCGCGATATCGCAGCCATGCTCGAGCGCGTGGAATCCGAGCGAGGTCGCCCAGGTATTGTCCATCAGGCTCACCGCGCCTTTCTCACGGGCAATTCGGGCGAGCGCCGGTATATCGCAAAGCTCCATCGTCAGGCTGCCCGGGTTCTCGAGCATGACAGCCTTCGTGCGGTCGCAGAAAGCCGCTTCGAAGGCCTCGTGATCGAGCGGATCGAAGAAGCGGTGCTCGACGCCGAAGCGTTTCAGCAATCCCATCGCGGTGTTGCGCGTCGGATCGTAGGCATTGTCTGTCACCAGCAGGACGTCGCCTGCGCGCAGCACGGCCAGTAGAGAACCGACGATGGCTGCAACGCCGCTGGGATAAAGCACGGTACCGGCCGCTCCGGGCTCGAGCTCGGTCAGCGCATCGCACAATGCCCACTGCGTCGGAGCGCCCCTGCGACCATAGAAGAACTGGCCATCGGCATTGGACTTCACGCCTTCGCGCAGTGCTTCGCAATCGGGATAGAGATGCGTACTTGCCCGCCAGACCGGCGGATTGACGACGTGATCGGCAAAATTCCCCGAGCGCCCCGAGGTAACGAGCCGCGTCGCCGGCGAACGATCTTGCTTGCCGCCCTTCGCCATGCCTAGCGCGCCTCCCCGCTTTCCTTCGGCAGATCGGGATCGCAGCCCCAGTCGAGCCAGCTTCCGTCATAGAGCGTCGCATCGTACTTCCCGATGCGCGCTAAGGCGAAGAGAAGGACGGAAGCAGTCATGCCGCTATTGCAGCTTGTCACGACGGGCTCATCTAGATCGATCCCCGCGCTCTCGAACTCGGTGCGGATGGCGTCGGGCGAACGATAGGTTCCGTCCTCGCGCAGCAGGCGTGCAAAGTGCAGGTTGCGGGCACCAGGTATATGGCCTTCCGAGCCGCTCCCGAACCTGCCTTCGAAACGTGCGGCATCGCGTGCATCGACGACCTGCCATTCCCCGCTATCGATGTTGGCGAGCATTTCGCGCTTGTCGCGGACACTGCGCAATGCCTCGCAGACGGAGCGCGGACGTGGCGCGTATCCGGTCGCGAGATCGGTGAGACCCCGACCTTCCATGCGCCATTTGGCAATCCCGCCGTCGAGGATTGCTACCTTCTGCTCGCCATAGCGGGTCAGGATGAACCAGGCGCGCGCTGAGGAGCGTATCGCGCTGTCGTCGTAAAGGACGATGCGGCTGCCCGGTGGCACGCCGAGCGCCTCCATGCGGGCCGCGAACTGTTCGGCAGTGGGGATGGCCTTGGGCACGTCCGAGGCGGGGTCGACGAAGCTTGCAAGGTCGAGGAAGCGGGCCCCCGGAATATGCCCGGCGGCAAACTCGGCGCGGGCGTCGCGCGGTTCGTCGGGCAGGTGCATCGTCGCGTCGAGGATGACGAGATCGGGGGCATCGAGCCTTGCGGCAAGCCATTCGGTCGAAACGAGATTGTCCATCGCCCACGGTGCTAGCGCGCGGGCGATGGGCTGTCGATGCGGCGATGAAGGATTTAGTCGAGCGCCCTTGCCGCAATCGGCTGGTAGCTGCGCGGCCCGTCATCGAGACGGAAGGGGCTGACGCGCCCGCCATCGGGAACGCCCTGTCCGATCACGAAGGTCTTCACCAGCGGTTCCTCGCCCGCGCCGTCGAGACGCACGCGCAGCAGGGGCACGAACAACGAAGCCGTTCCCTGGCGGATGATGCGCGCCTGCGAGAGCGGGATGATGATCTGTCCTTCGTAGCGAACGCTCTGTCCGGGTGCGATCCGCTCGAATGTGTGTCGCTGTTCGAGTGTCTGGTCGGGAGAGGCAACCTGCTGCTCCACCGGAACGCCGCCATGCGCCGAAACTACGTCGGCACCCAGCGTGAGGCCTCCGGCGGCAGTGCCCGAGCGATTGAGGACATTCACGCGGTAATGGAGCGTTGCGTTCATCACCGATCGGGTGAGCTTGATTGCTTCAGCGCTGATGCGGATATCGGGACCGGCACTTGCGGCACCGGCCGCGGGTGCAACGACCGGCCGCTCGATCTGCGGCGGTTCGGCCTGACTGCGCCTGCGCGAGAAAAGATAGCCGAGACCGAGCAGAGCGAGGAGGCCGCCACCGACTGCCGGCCAGAGCCATGCGGGCTGCTCACCCGAAGCGCTTTCGTCCGCAGCGAGGGTCGGAGTGGTCGATGCGCCCTCGGTTACCGGTGAATTGCCGGTCGATTGCTCGGTTGTATCTGCGGGCAGGCCGGGAACCGGGGTGGCGGTGGCCTCCGGCACGAGGTCCTGCTGCGGCGCAGGCAGGATCTGGGGCGCAGGCGTTTCCACCGGCCGCCTTACGGGCGCAGACTGAGTACTCGCCTGCCGCGCCGGCGCATTCGTCGCCTCGGGAAGAGGCTGGACCATGGCGGGCTGGGTCGAAGTGGGCGTCGGCGTAGGGGCCGGTGTCTGTCGGGGCGTCGGCGTAGGCGTGGCAATGACGCGCGGGCGCATGGGCACGGCGTTGCCATCGGCATCCACCGGTCCCTGCACATTGGGGCTGGGTGTCGGCGTCGGATTCGGCGGAAGCTGGAACTCCTGCACGCTCTGCGCCGAAAGGGCTGCAGGCGCCGCGAGAACGAGCGCGACAAAGGGTATGCGAATACGGGTATACATGGACTATGGGACCTGATCGGATCGGCGCGCTGAATAGGCACTGAAGCACCAGCTTCCAAGCCCCGCCTTGCGCTGGCACGCCATTCGCGGCAGGAGCGCGGCATGAGCGACACAGTGACACCCAAGTTCCTGGGCGAAAACAGCCCGCTTCCCTCCTCGCCGGAGGAAGCAGAACTCGACTACGTACCCAACCCGCGCGCCGGGCAACTATTCATGGTTCGCTTTGCGGCCCCGGAATTCACTTCGCTGTGCCCGGTGACCGGTCAGCCCGACTTCGCACATCTCGTGATCGACTATGCGCCGGGCGAAACGATCGTCGAATCGAAGAGCCTGAAGCTGTTCCTGGGCTCTTTCCGCAACCACTGCGGTTTCCACGAGGATGTGACGGTCGGTATCGGCCAGCGCCTGTTCGAGGAAATGAACCCGAAATGGCTGCGCATCGGCGGATACTGGTATCCGCGCGGCGGCATACCGATCGACGTATTCTGGCAGAGCGGCGCGGCGCCCGAAGGGCTTTGGGTGCCCGACCAGGGTGTCTCGTCATACAGGGGGAGAGGATAAGATGACCGATACGAACGAACCGCAGGACAACCCTGCAGAAACCCCAGTCGAGGCTCCGGCTGCCACGCCCGCACCGGCAGACACACCCGCCAAGGCGCCCCTCGTGTGGCGCAAGGCGCTGCCCAAGTGGTCGCTGTGGGTATCGCTGGCCGTCCTCGCATGGTTCGCCTTTGCGGTCTTCGGACCGAAGATCGGCATTATCGGCTGGCAGACCGGCCTCATCTTCATGATCCGCGATGCCGGACTGCTCCTCATCGGCGTGTCGGCGCTTTTCGCACTGATCGCGCTGCTCTTCGCCTTCTTCAAGACACCGCGCGGCCCCTGGTGGAAAGCGGCGATCGCGCTGGCGATCCCGGTCATCCTCTTCCTCGGCCTGCTGACGATGCGCGCACAGGCCGAATCGGTTCCGCCGATCCACGATGTGGCGACCGACCTGCGCAACCCGCCGACCTTCTCCGCGCAAACCATGGCAGTCCGCGCCGAGGCGGAAGCCAATCCGATCAACGATTACGGTACGCCCCTCGGACAACTGCCGATGTGGGCAAATTCGCAGGACGAGGCGCTCAAGGCCAAGAACCACGCGGACATCATCGCCGAGGAATACGAGGACCTGCAGCCGATCATCGTCGGCGGTGCGAGCGACGAGGAAGCGATGGACGCCATCGTCGCCGCGATGGGCGAAATCGGCCTGCAGAACGTGCGCCGCGTCGAGGGAACCAGCAATGTCGAGGGTGTGGCCGAAACCTTTGCCTTCGGCTTCAAGGACGATGTCGTCGCCCGCCTCGAGGACGGCCAGATCGACCTGCGCTCGGTCAGCCGGGTGGGCGTGTCGGACCTCGGCTACAATGCTTCGCGTCTCGAGGACCTGCGCGAAGCCATCATCGAACGCCTCGAAAACTGATCTGTTCGCGCCGGTCCGGCAGGCGCAATCGCGTCGCCGGGCTGGTTGCAGCAACCGGTGTATCCGGTTGTGACATTATGGTAAATTGCCTATCCGGGTCGCGGAAACAGGGCGGAGTGCCACAAGAGTGTGACCGATGTTTTCGTGTCTTACGCACGCAGCAATTACGATGCGGCCCGCCGCGTCGCCGATGTGCTTTGCGATGACGGATACTCGGTCTGGATCGATGACGACCTGCCCGCGCACCGGGCCTTCTCGACCGTAATCGAAGAACACCTGACCGAGGCCAAGGCGGTCCTCGTACTCTGGTCAGCCGACGCCAAGCGTTCACGCTGGGTCCCTGCAGAAGCCGACCTCGCCTACAACGCGGACAAGCTCGTGCAGATGAGCCTCGACGGGGAACTTCCGCCCCTGCCGTTCAACCGCGTCCATTGCGAGATGGCGAAGGGCTGGAATGGCGAGCATGAGCCGCCCTGCTGGCCGAAGATCGTCGCCAGCCTCGATGAACTTGTCGGCTCGAAGAATGCGGAGGCGAAGCCTCGCAGCGAGCCCGCCCCGCGACCGGCTGCGTCCAGGGAGCCGCTGCTCGCGGTGCTGCCGTTCGACAATCTCTCGTCCGACGAGGAACTGGCATTCTTCTGCGATGGCGTGTCCGAGGAAATCCAGCGTTCGGTGAGCGAGGCCAGCCGGCTCAAGGTCGTGGCGCGGACATCGAGCTTCCAGTTCCGCGGCGCGCAGAAGGAGACCGGCAAGGTCGCAAGCGCTCTCGGCGCGACACACCTGCTCGACGGTTCGGTCAGGCGCGGCGGTTCGCGCGTGCGCATCAGCGCCGAACTCGTGGAATGCTCTACCCAGCGCGTGCTCTGGGGCGACAGGTTCGATGGCGATCTCGACGATGTCTTCGAACTGCAGGACTCGATCGCGAGCGAAGTCGCCCACGCGCTCAAGGTGGCGCTGCTACCCAGCCGCACCGAGCAGAGCCTGCCCGCCGAGCTCTACGAGAAATTCCTGCGCGCACGCGGGCGCATCACGGCAGGCGACGCGCTGTTCGACGATTCCGCGGAGCGCGCTTTCCCCCTGCTGCTCGAAGTGACCGAGGCCGCACCCGACTACGCACCGGCGTGGGAACTACTGGCCAGCTCGGGCGCGGCAAGCCTGCGCTCGGGTCATTTCGAAGGCGACTACGAGGAACGCCGCGCCATCGTGGAGGATGCGGCAGCGAAGGCGCTCGCGCTCGATCACAATCGCGGCGAAGCCTATCTCGCGCAGGCGCTGCTCGAACCCTGGGGAGCCTATCGCGAGCGCGAGAAGCTGCTCACCAAGGCGATTACCGTCTCGCCCAACGATCCCTCGGCGCTCACCGAGATGAGCCATTTCTACTGGACCGTGGGCCGTTTCAAGGAAGCGCTGGAGATGGCGCTGAAGGCGAGCGAGCTCAATCCGCTGATGCCCGCCGCGCGGCTGCACGTCGCGCAGATGCATACCTACGTCGGTAATTACGAAACCAGCATGCAGATGCACCGCGAGCTGCATCGGCGCTGGCCCGACAATGCCGGCATCATGATCTCACTAATGGGCTTTTCCGCATCGCTGGGTTTCTGGGACCTTCACGACGAGACGCTGCAGGACGTCGACCGATTCGAGGGTTGGACGGCCCGCGACCTGCGCGCGACCATAGCCTTTGCCGAAGCTGCCCGCACCAAGGACCCCGAACTCGTCGAGCGGCGTGTGGAGCGGTATGTCGGCCTGCTGGACAAGATCGGCTCGGTACCGCTCAACCTTATCCAGTCGCTCGCCGACCTGAAGGGAGGAGAATTCGCGCTCGATGTGGCCCTCAAGTCGGACTACAGCTTCGTTTTCCACCCGCAGGGAGCGCGTCCCGGGGGCTACTATCCCGGCGTCCTTCTCGGACCCTGGAGCGAGGTGGCGAAGCTGCCACGCTTTGCTGAATTGTGCGCGCAGCTGGGGCTTGCGGACTACTGGATCGCCACCGGCAAGTGGCCGGATACGGCAGGCTGGGTACCGTACGATTTCAAGAGAGAAATGCGCAGCGCACGCGATGCGCAGAAAGCTCAGCCGGCGTGAGTGCCATCGTGGCCATAGGTAAAGAGCGTCCCCTCGGCTGAAATCTCCGCATTGGCAGTAAAGGAAATCGCCAGCGCGACATCCAGCTTCACCGAGGGCATCTGCCAGTCGATCAGATCGTCTTTCGGCAGTTCCTTGCCGAGCGGATAGCCGATCCCGTTGTCGCCCCAGCCCCCGCCATATCCGGGAACGGCGTCTTCCTGTTCGGGCGGGCTTTCGGGGGCTTCGACCGAAAAGAACGAGGTGAAGGTTTCCTTGAGGCTGTCCGACCACATGAGACGGATATCGATATATTTCCCGTCGTAGAATTTGGGGTCTTTCACGTCGGTATAGCGCAGCCTCGAGGACACCAGCGCGCGATAGGCCGCTACGTCCCAGTCGAACACGTCGCGGAATTGCTTGACCGTATCCTGTATCGCGCCCTGGAACACCGCGAAGGGGCTGACACCACCAGTCTGGAGCGTGCCTTCCGCTTCGGGCGGCGGTGCGAAGTTCACCGAGCCGGAAAGCGTCCCGATGAAGCGATCGAGATCGGGGCTGGATTCGATGATCTTCTGTCCGTCCTCGGTCTTCGCCTTGTTGTCGACTTCGATCGCGAAGGCACCGATCTTGTGGCTGGTCGCGCTCGGCTTGAACTTGCGCATGCCCTGCACGCCGACATCGACGCGCAGCCCGGGCCCGCCCATCGCCTCCTGGCTGTCGATCACGGCCATCTGGGTCTCGTTCCCCAGCACCTCGCGGCTCGAGAACATGAAGTAGCTGTTGTTGTCGAACGAGAAGGGCTGGATCCAGACGACCGCCGTATCGCGATGGACCAGATTGTCCTTCGTGACCGGGTGCCGGTAGGCCGGGAAGGTCCAGGTCAGTTCCTTGTGCTGGATGCGGTTGCGCCCCTCTTCGGTCGCCTTCCCGCTGTAGAAGCAGGGATGGTCGATGAAACGAAGGATGCCGAAGGTGCGCCCGGGAAAGGCCTCGTAGTAATAGGGTGCCCGGTCGGGGGCCGCCAGGTTGAACTCGCGGTCGAGATATCCCTGCACGTCCTCGTGCGGGACTTCGATGACGAAGACCCACCCGCGCGCGCCGTCCGATTTCCATGGCGGTAGGAGCTGGTTGAACCAGAAGGAGCTGATGAATTCGGTCATCGGCCCTTCCTTCCCGCAAAAAAGCCGCGCCACGGCCTGAACCACGGGGAGGCAAGGTCCTCGCTGCCCTCGGTGACGTAATGGCCGAAACGATCCTGGATCGGGACATTGCGGATGATGCGCATCTGGTCGAAATCGATGTCGGCCTCGAACTTGAAAGCTGCCTGAGCATCGACTTTGATCTTCTCCCCGGTGGGCTCTTTCGGCAGGCGGAAGAACAGGTTGAGTAGCTCGTGGAAGCTGCCCTCGTCGTTGAACTCGATCGTGACATCCTTCTCGTCATAGAACTCGAAATTGCGGATGTTCGAATAGTGCGAGCGGCACGAGGTCAGCGCCTGGTAGACCGCGCGGTTCGGATCGGCTGCGTCGCGATACTGCTTGAGGCCGATCGTGCGCATTTCGGTCGGGATCATCTCCATCGATGCTTGGTCGATCATATTGGAGACGCTCTGCATCTGCCCCATGAGCCAGCCCATGTCCCTGCTCGACAGCGCCGTGGCGAGCGATTCCACGCTGGGCGAATGCTTGCGGAAGGTCGGCAGCGTCGGCCCCGTCGTGATGTCGAGGATCGTCAGGTTCTCCTGCATCGTGTCGGGCTTGTCGTTCGCCCAGCCAGGCAGGGTCATGTGTGTCCTGAAACTGCGCGGGTAGGTCGACTGGCCGCACTCGATCCCGGCAAGCAGCTTTCCGAGCCCCAGCATCTCGCGCCCGCAAACGCATGACATCGGGTTGCCCACGACGATGAAGGGCAGCGCCCATTCGAGCGCGCTTTCGGTCAGCAGGCCGAGGGGGCCGCGCCCGTAGCGGACGACCGGAAGCGCGATGAAGACCTCGGTCTGCGAAATCACGCCGCGATCGCAGTATGGCACCTCGTGCGGCATGTCGGTACCGACGGCCGCGCTGATCATCACCGGGTACTGGAGCACCAGAAGGGTCGCATAGGGCCAGAATACGGCGGGCCGGTAGGTATAGCCGCGCTCCTCCGGCGTCCCGATGTTGAGATAGGTGTCGCAGTAATGCTTGATCAGGCTGACATCCATTTCCCAGATGAACGTGTTCACGTTGACGCCGGGGAAATGATACGGCGGCGGGACGTCGAGGCTGGCCGCCGACTGGGTGTACGGGATCTGGCCATGTGCCCCGTTCATGCCGCGTGAACTCCCGTCACCGGCTCGAACACTCCTGCACCGCACGTCTCGATGAAGCGCGATCCGAATATTGCTGCAGGTGTCCTGAAGCCCGCCTCTGCCTGTCCCATGGCCACGCCTTCCGCCGCTGCGCTCGCGGTCAGCACGGTGGTTCCGTAGCCATCGAGCGTCTTGAGCCGCAGGCTGCGGCTCCGACGCCAGGGATCGAGCGCCTCGACCACCATGACGTATTCGCCCTCGTTGCGGGTTTCCTCTCCCGGCGAGCGCGGCCAGCTATCCGCCATGCGCGCGCCAGCCTTGCGCAAGGCACCGGCGCCGGCGAGCGAGGCGTAGAGACCGGACGCACGATAGGCAGCGCGCTGCCACCAGGGCAGTTCGGAATAGACCGAGATGCTGGCGACACCAGTCGTCTTTTCGCCCGTGACGACATCCGCCCAGCTCATGGCGACCGTGTCGCGCAGGCCCTCACCGAAATCGAATGAGCGCGGCGCGGCGCCCAGAGGGACCGCTTGCAACTGGCCATCCTCGCGCATGATGACACCGCGTTCGAACAGGCGAGCGGCGCTCTTTGCACTACCCCGCGACATGGCGTGCGCGCGCGAAATGCCGAGGTGCAGAGCCTTCGTATCGGGCCAGAGCTCGACCGCGCGCGCCAGCAGGCAATCGCTCGCAGCGATCGTCAGGCCTACGCCGGGCAGGAGCATGACCCCGGCCTTTTCGGCCACTTCGTCCAGTTCCATCAGCGCTGCGAATACCGGCCATTCGCCGCCGATATCGAGGTAGTGCGTGCGTGCATGGAGACAGGCATGCGCGAGCGGCATGGCCGTATCGGCATAGGGCCCCGCCGCATTGAGCAGCACGTCCGCATCGGCGAGCGCAGCCGTGGCTGCTGCGGTGTCGGCCACTTCGAAGCTTCGCCATGGCACGCCGAGATGGGTGCTGAGCTCCTGCAGCGCCTCTGCATTCCGGCCAGCGATGACGAGGTCGACATGACCCACCAGCCGCTGCGCGATCTCGCTGCCCGAATAGCCCGTGGCGCCGTAGAGGAGGACCCGGCCGCTCATTTGCGATCGAATATCCAGCGCACGAGACCGTGCAGGAAGGCGTGGTTATCGTCTTGCGGGCATCCCGCATACGTGCGTTCGAATTCCTCCAGCGCGCATCCGGCCATGGCTGCGGCGACCTTGCGAGCATGTTCGATAGATCCCTTCTCCTCCATCAGGCCCGCCAGCCACAGGACTTCGTCGTCGCTGCGCTCTTCGCGGGTGAGCGCGAGGAAATCCTCGATCCGGCTGCGTTCCGCCCTCGTGGCGGCATCGAGCACGTGGATCAGCATGAGCGTGCGCTTCGCCTCGTAGAGGTCGCCGTTCATCTCCTTGCCGTACCCGGGATCGTCCGAAAGGTTGCGAAGGTCGTCCTCGATCTGGAAAGCGACGCCGAGGAAGTGGCCGAATTTCACCACGCGGCCCGGATCGACCTTGCCCCTGCCGCCCACGATCACACCGAGCTGCGCCGGCCAGATCATGCCCATCCACGATGTTTTCTTGAGCGCCATGCCGATGTAGTCGGCTGCGCAGAGGTCGGTGACATTGTGATCGCGCCAGCCGAGTTCGAGCGCCTGCCCCTCGGCCGTCTGCCGAGCCATCGCAATGGTGACATCGATGACCTGCCGCGCCGCTTCTCCCCCGAGGGGTGCGATCGCGTCGAGCAGCGGGCGGAACGCGGTGAAGAGCAACGCGTCTCCGGCGTTGATCGCCAGCGGTATCCCATGGAGCGCGTGCAGCGTCGGCCGTCCGCGCCGCATGTCGCTGCCGTCCTGCACGTCGTCATGGATGAGCAGCGCATTGTGCAGCAGTTCGATGGCGGCGGCACATTTCACCGCCCCTTCCAGCGAACCGCCGAACTGGCAGGCATTGGCGATGCAGATCGAGGGTCGCAGCATCTTGCCGCCGCGGGCGGGATAATCCTCCAGCAAGGCGTCGAGGAAGGGCGCATCGCTCGGCGGATCGAGGTAGAATTCGAGCTGCTCGCGCGTGGCCTTGGCGTAGCGTTCGAGCAGGTGCTTGGGCAGCCCGCCCTGGGCTGGCGCAAAGGTGGTGGCCGCTTCGGCTCCCACGCCCTTAGCCCTCGACCTCGATCACGAGTGTCCCGAGAGGGATGTCCTGACCTTCTGCAAAGACAAGGCCCGCGTAAATCCCGGGCTTCTGACCTTTCGGTACGTCGATATGGGCAAGCAGGCCCCCGCGCGAGAAATCGACCGAGAACCTCGCGACCGGGATCGCATCGGCGCCGGGATGGCGTGACTGCAGCGGCGCGGCGCTGATCTGGTCCGGGCTCGTCGGGTTGTCGGGACGGGCGAGGTGGTGGGTCAGGGACTTCGCCGGCGGCCCTGTGAACTCCACGCTGAGTACCATGCCCTCGATCGTGCGGTGGGAAGGCGGTGCAGCACCGAGGCCGCCGGCAGGACCGCCCTGCTTGGCCGGTTCGAGATTGCGGAACGGCGGCAAGCCGGAAGCCACTTCGCCGGGCGGAGGCGGACCGCCTGTGACCTTGCCGATCTGGCCGAGCATCTCCTCGCAAAGGTCGAAAGTGGTCACGCTGATCTGCCGCGCGAGGTCGATCACGCGCTTGGCCGCGGTCTCCACGTCCTTGGGGACCTCGCGCATGTTGTATTCGCCCTGGCGGAAGCGCGCTGCCGCTTCGCGTCCCTGCGCGATCGATTGCGCGAGCACGTCGTATCCCGACTTCACCGCATCGGCGATCGCTTCGTCCACGCCGGCCACGGGGATGGCGCCTTCCGCTCCATGCTGCGATGCCGGGTGGGAAATCAGGTCTGCCGAATTGCTTGCGGTGACCTCGGCGGCGCGCTTGGCGGCCTCTTCCGCGGCGACCGCTCCCGAACGATCGGGTGCCTTTCGCGCAGGCGTCGGTCTCGTCTTGCGCTTTGCCGCGGCCTTGGCCTGCTTCTTGGGAGGCGCCTTCTTTGCAGGGGCCTTCTTACGGGTGGTCATAAGCCGTAATCTCCTCCAACCGAGGGGAACCAGACAGCGCGTGCGCCGCTAATCGGCCGGACATTACTGCGCCTTCGACGCAACCCGAGTGGAATCCACTATCGGTCCAGTCCCCTGCGAGAGTCAAATTGTCGTACGTGTCGTCGAGCGGTGAAATCCGGTGCCGCCAGCTGCCCGGCGTGTGGATCACATAGCGATCGGATGGATTGACGTTGGCGCGCCAATACTGCGTCGAGAAGCGCAGCTCGCCGGTCGCATTCTCGTTCTCCGAACCCTCGGGCGCCTTGAGAATGTCCCAGCGGAACTCGCCATCCGCGCCGAAAGCGCCGGGCCAGATATGGCTGATGGGCCCCTTGAGATAGCCTTCGGCGTTCAGCCGCACTTCCTCCGAGCGGAGCGCCTGGTAGCCGGTGTCGTCATCGGCCGGAGGCGACGGCGGGTCCTGCAGCGCGGCGCAGAAGTAGACCGAGGTCGCGGGAGGCTCTTTCCAGTCCTCTTCGGGGACGACATGCGCCATGTCGCACCAGGTATCGAAGGGCTTGGCGAACGCGCCGGTGATGTAGGTCGGACCCGGCCAGCCGAGCTGGTGCAGGTCTTCGGTGAGCCACAGCTGGAATGCCTGCGAAGCGACCGTTGCGACATTATCGCACATCGCCTGCCAGCGCGGGTCGCGTGCGACGATCTCGCTCGCCACATGAGGCACGGCGGCAACGCCGACAGTGAGTGCGACAAAGTCGAATTCCTTGCCGACCTTGAGCGTCTTTTCCTCGGCATGGCGGCGGTCCCAGTGCGATTCCAGCTGCCAGCCTTCCTTCTGCATCTTCGCCCCGCCGACCAGCTGGTCGAATTGCGGATCGGAGGGCCAGCACGGCTTGCCCTGCACATCGACCAGCGGATCGTAGGCCGCGCCGCGTTTCACTTTGGCCTGCACATCGAAATCGAGCTCGGCGACATGCTTGCCGTCCGAGCCAAGCCGCATGTCGGTCAGCCGGTGGAAGAATTCGAACTTCACGCCGCGCTCTTTCAGCGCGGTGTAGAGCGGGGCGAAGACGACGTCGCCCATGCCCGCCCGCATCCGCCACATGAAGGCGCCGCGATAGCCGAAGAAGGTGCGCAGTGTACCGCGCAGCCCTTGCCCTGCAGAGAGCGAGGGCCTGTCCGGGTCGCCGTCTACATAGCCCATAGAGAGATCGTAGAGCCCGCGCAGGAAGGGCGACTGGAGAGCGCGCACCGATGCGCCGTTGATCCGCATCCACTCACGGCATTCATAGTCGTCGATCGCGTCGAGACCGCGCGGATCGCTCATGACATTGTAGCGGGCAAGGCCGGTGATCGTCGCCAGCGTGAGATCGGCCACTTCCCACAGGAAGCGGTTGGGATCGTCGGCAATCCAGCGGTCCTCGATCCACTGGCGAAGCTGCGACAAGAGCCCTTCGGCGGATTGCATGATGCCCTCTGCGCCTTGCGGGCTGACCGAACGCAGAAGCGCGGCAAGGATACCCAGCCCCTCGGCAATCGCGGCGGCGGAGGCGAATGTGCCGAGCTTGATGAGATAGGCGATGCGTGCCGAGACATCGCCTTCCGCAGGCTTGTCAAAGCCGGACAGGACGGTGTTCCCGTCGCGCGAAGTATCGAGGATCAGTGCGCGGTAGAGATCGAATGCGCGCGCCATGTAATAGGGCAGCGTAAACGCTTCGTCCGCTGGCCTTGGATCGCCCGGCAGCCCGTCTCGCGGGGGCATACGTACGGTCCATTTCTCGAAACCGCCACCTTCGCGCGGACTGCACAGCGCGATGTCGTTTTCCGGCGTCCAGGCATCACGCCAGGTCCCGTAGATCTCGCCCATGCCCCTGGCTTCGAGTTCGGCATGGCATTCGCGCATCATGCGGAAGGAGTTGTCGTAAAAGCCGAGCCAGATATGGAGGCCGTGCTCCTCGATCCGTCCGCTGGGACCGCGTCCGGACGCGCCCTTGCCGCCAAGTCTCCAGCCTTCCTGGTAGACGGTGACTTCATAGCGATCCTGGAGTTCCGGCTGGGTGAGTTCCCATGCGAGCGCCATCGCAGCGCACCCGCCACCAATCACGGCAACGCGGGTCTTGTCGGACGCCACCTAGCGGGTGCTCCCCGAGCGTAAAGGGAAAGCAAAACAGCCAGAATTCATGGAATCATCCATTACCCCTCCTCTGACCCGCAGTAATAAAATACCAAGACGTTAGTTATTGCAAGCTTGGCAACCGCGCCTGAATATGGTGGTCTGCTGGCCGAGGGCAGGTCAGGCCAGTGCGCGCCGGCCGTGTGATGGAGGTCATCGGGGTTGAAACAGTACGACCGCTTCGAGCCGCGGCTGACCCTGCGCTTCGGCGTAACCGGCCATCGCCCGCCCCGGCTCGGCAGCAGTCATGAAGGACGCATCAAGGCCGAGGTCGGCGAGCTTTTCGACATCGCCCGAAAGACCCTGTCGGAGTTGAAGGAATCACATTCGGACGCGTTCAACGACGACGAACCGCTCCTGAAAATGGTATCCTCGCTGGCCGAGGGCGCAGACACGATTGCTGCGGAAGCCGCGATCGACAGCGGGGCGAGCCTGTCGGTCTGCCTTCCTTTCCCGCCGGAGGTCTACGCACGCGATTTTGCCGACAAGGACTGGCAGCGAAGCGCAGCGCTGATCGAACAGGCAAGCTCCACCATGGTACTCGAAGGCTATTCGAGCGGTGCGGAAGCGGGCTACGAGATGGCTGGCCAGATCGTGCTGAGCCAGTGCGATATCCTGATAGCGATCTGGGACGGCGAAGCTGCCCGCGGGCGCGGCGGCACCACTCAGGTGATTGCCGAAGCCGTCGCGCGCCACCAGCCGGTCATCCATATCGATGCGGACGGCAAGGAAGAGCCCCAGCTTCTATGGAGCGGGCTCCACGCGGCCATTCCCGACAGGCCGACGATCGACGGGGTAGAGCGGGCGCGCGCCGTCGATGCCCTGCCCGCGCTCATCGATGCCCTGTGCGCCCCGCCGGTCGGCGAACAACGCGAGGCCCTGCTCCACTTCGTGCATCCGCGAGTGAAGCGTCGCAGCCATGCTGTCGCCTGGCCGCTGCTCCTGTGGATCACCGGCGCGAAGCCCCTCTCGCGGCTCAGCCTGTCATCGGTGCTGGCCGAAGACTCGGCCGACCAGGCGAAGGGTCTCGTCAGGCCCTTTACCGATGTCGGTCACTACGGCCACTTCCTCAATACGGACCTGCTCGACCGCTATGCGCGCGCCGATGCGCAGGCGAGCCTGTTCGCCCTGCGGTTCCGGTCGAGCTTCGTCGTGAACTTCGCCCTGTCGGGCCTCGCGGTGCTGCTGGCGCTCTCCGGGCTGCTGTTTCCCGAATACAAGAAGATCCTGATCGGCGCCGAGTTGCTGGTGATCCTGGTCATCATCATCAACACGAGGCGCGCAACCCGCGTCGACTTTCACCGCCGCTGGATCGACCGGAGACACCTCGCGGAAAGGCTGAGGCAGCTGATGATCGTCTCCATGCTCGGCCGCCTCGGCCTGCGCGAGGTCGAGAACGGGACCCGCGAGCCGGGCTGGGCCAGCTGGTATGCCCGCGCCAGCGCGCGCGAGCTCGGCCTTGCGGGCGCACGGATGGACGAGGCCTACCTATCGCGTCTGCGCCAGACGATGCTCGACCTGATCGAGGACCAGGCGAACTACCACCGTGCCAACAAGCATTCGATGCACCGAGCGAATCACCGGCTTCACCTCATCGGCGACGCCTTCTTCGGCGGCACGATCCTCGCCTGCCTGGCCTACCTCATCGTGTCTTTTACAGTCGGCAAGGACGCAGGCCTCATGGGGTTTGGCATGGCCGAGATCGTCACACTTCTTACCGCGCTGTTCCCCGCGCTCGCTGCTGCCCTTTACGGCATAAGGATGCAGGGTGACTTTGCCGCCACAAGCGAACGCTCCGCGCTGATCGCACGCATGCTCGACGGTCTGAAGGTGGCGCTCGAGGCCGACCCGCTGCGCTACGACCGCCTCGTCGAGCGTTCGCGGCGGCTGAGCGAAATCCTGCTGGTCGACGTGCAGCAATGGCAGCTGCATTTCGAAACGCGCCCGATGAGCCTGCCGGGCTGAGCTCTATTTGCGCCGGCGCGCGAGAAACTGGCCCTCGATGTGCCAGAACTTTTCCATGTAGAGATAGGTCATCGACGCGGTCCAGCCGACCATCACGAGGCCGTTCAATGCCTCGATCCCGCTGATGATGCGCAGCGATCCAGTCGGATAGAGGTCCCCGATCCCGAGCGTCGTGTAACTGGTGATCGAGAAATAGAAGGCATCCTCGAGCGAATGCCCGCGATCACCGTCGATCGAGCCGAAACCCCCGATCTCTTCGAGCAGCAGGAATGCGCCTGCATAGAGCAACACGTGAACCGTATGCGATACCAGCGCCGCGACCAGCATCAGGATGATGCGCATGCGAGGATAGATCCGGACATGCGTCACGCGCTGCGAAGTGAAGCGGAGCACTTCGTAGTGGATCGCAATCGTTGCTGCGACCAGCAGGAGCGAAACGATCAACGTCTGCATGCGGCCCAGCATCGCAACAGGCAGGCCGCAGGGCAAGTCCCGCTAGCTGCGGATCTTCCAGCCCGATGCGAGAATGCGATAGACGATGAAGCCAAAGATGATGTTGAAGATGCCGAGACCGAGAGCCGCCTGCACCAGTGCGCCATTGGTGTCTCCGATATCGCTCTGGCCGAGGAAACCGAAGCGGAAGCCGCTGATGACATAGAAGAAGGGGTTGGCGCGGCTGATCGCCTGGAAGGCGGGCGCAAGGTTGTCGATCACGTAGAACGTGCCCGACAGCAGGCTCAGCGGGGCGATCACGAAATTCGAGACCGCCGCGTTGTGATCGAATTTCTCCGCCCAGATCGATGCGAGCAGGCCCATCAGCGCGAGCATGATTGCGCCCATCAGGCCGAACCACGCCACTGCCCAGGGATGAGCCATCGACAGGCTAACACCAGGGTAGAACAGCATTGCCAGTGCGACGGCTCCGCCCACCGCGATTGCGCGGGTTACAGCCGCCGCGACGATGCCGGTCATAAGCTCACCGGTGGAAAGCGGCGGCATGAGCAGGTCGATGATCGTCCCCTGGATCTTGCCCGAGAGCAGCGAAAAGCTCGAATTGGCGAAGGCATTCTGCATCATGCCCATCACGATCAGTCCCGGCGCGACGAAGGTGGCGAAATTCACGCCGAGCACCTCGCGCCCCTCGCGACCCAGTGCGACCGTGAAGATCACCAGAAACAGCAGGGTCGTGACCGCCGGAGCCCAGATCGTCTGCGTCTGGACCTTGAGAAAACGGCGAACCTCCTTAATATAGAGGCTCCATAGTCCCACGCGGTTGATACCGGTGATCACCGGCTCTCCACGTTTCGGGAAACTGCCCCTCCCCTTGCCCGTATTCTCGGTGAAAGAGGCATCTTCGCTGCCCTGTTTCTCGACAGGACCGGCGGCAGGAGAGGGTTGGACTTGATCGGCCATGGGCGTGCGCCTAGGGCCAAGCACTTCCGCTGGCAAGCATGGCCGGTGGAGACACGAAGGATACGGATTGCGCATGAGCTGGACCGACGAACGGATCGCGACGCTGAAGAAGATGTGGGAAGGCGGCTCGACCGCCAGCCAGATTGCCGAAGAACTGGGCGGCGTCAGCCGCAATGCGGTTATCGGCAAGGCCCACCGGCTTGGTCTCAAATCGCGCCCCTCGCCCGTAAAGGCTGCCGAGAAGAAGAAGGCTGCCCCCAAGGCGAAACCGGCACCCAAGCCCGCCGCCAAGAAGGCCGCGCCGCGCCCGGCCCCCAAGCCGACGCCCGCACCGGCTGCCGCTGCGCCGAAGCCCGCCGCCAAGGCGGGTGGTGGCACCACGCCGTCGCAGCCCCTGCCCAACAAGACGCCCGACCTGCCCAAGATCGTCTCGGTTGGACCGGGTGGCTTCCTGCGCCAGGGTCCCGGCGACCAGCAGGCACCGATCCCGCCCGCCCCGCCGCGCCGCCTCGTGCCGGCAAAGCCCAGCCCCGAGATCGCCGACAAGACCAGCCTGCTCGATCTTTCGGACAAGGTCTGCCGCTGGCCGATGGGCCATCCGGGCGAACCCGATTTCCACTTCTGCGGCGAAGCCGTGAACCCTGGCTTCCCCTATTGCGTCGAGCATTGCGGCAGGGCCTACCAGGCACAGCTGCCCCGCGGTGCGCGCCGTCCCCCTCCGCCGCTGCCCTTCGGCGGTCCGCGCGTGCGCTGATCCGGCCACAGGCAAACGAACACAAGAGGCCCTCGGGATTGCCCGGGGGCCTTTGTTATTGCGGTTCGTTCGAGCGCGTTTACTTCTCGCCGGCAAAGTATTAGCTCGCGTAACTGTCTGAAATGGATCGAGATTGGATTAAAAGTTTTCCTGTTGGTTACCATTTCGGTTGACCAAGCTGTCACGCCTTGAAGCGATAAGGGAGGCTGCTGTTTTGCCCTTAAAGCAAGCAGCAGGATCGAGAGGACAAGAGACTGTCATGGATGTGGAGAGCGTCACCTTCGGCGCATTCTTGGGGATTGCAGGGGTCTTCGGTCTCACGGCCGCAGCGATCTACCCGCTCGTCCAGCGGAGCTACCTGCTCTGGGGCGTGGCGCGGGCAATCTTCTTCACCTGCATGGTGATCGCACTCTTCCCGATCGAACTCTCCAATGGCGAACCGGTCGTCGGTACCAACCTCTGGCTGGCGGAAGCTGCCCTTGCACTCGGGGCAGCGATGACCGGCCCCTTCCTTGCCAATTACGTCGAACCGCACATCAAGCTCGGGAAGGCACGGCGCCTGCTCTACTGGATGCTCCCGCTCGGGCTGTTTGCCGCGGCGGCGAGTGCGATCGGTCAGACACTGCCTCTGTACAACCAGCTGCATGACCTCACCCTTCTGGCCTGCACCGTCCTGCTCGCCAGCGGGCTTTATGCCGCAATCAAGGCAGGAAGCAGGGCGGCGCGCTTCCAGTTGATCGGCTGGGGCCCCCTGATCCTGATCGGGCTTGTGGCATTCAGCTACGAACTGGTGACACGGGGCCACCTACCTTACTGGCCCTACCTCCTGCTGGCCGGCCTGGTGATCGATTTCGTGGTCTCGGCAACGGGTATCGTGGACGGGTTCGTGATCATCCAGAAGGAGCGTGATCGTGCCATGGCGGACATGAAAGCCGCAGAGCTCATGACCGTGACCGATCCGCTGACCGAAATCGCCAATCGCCGCGGGCTCGACCAGCATTTCGAGAATGCGGACCGATCCAACCTGTCGGGTCTCGCATTGATCGATTGCGACCATTTCAAGCGGATCAACGACCAGTTCGGTCACGAGACCGGCGACAGGGTCCTTGTCGGGATCGCGCAGGGGCTGAAGATCGACCACACCTTCGTTGCCCGTCTTGGCGGGGAAGAGTTCGTCGTCCTGATCTACGGTGATGATTGGCAGGAACGTGCCGAACAGGCGCGTCGATGCATCACGCTGGCCGTACGGGCCTATGTGCCGGACCTGCCCTACCCGGTCACGGCAAGCGCGGGCCTCACGTCCATCAGCGAGGGCGACACGCTGACCTGCGCGATGAAGCGCGCCGACAAGGCGCTCTATGCCGCCAAGGAAAGCGGCCGGAACCGCAGCCTGTCGCTCACCGAATTCCGCCCTCCCTCGAAGATCGGCGAAGTCGCCTGACGCCTCAGGGCTTGCGCGCAAACCAGATCGTGTGACGCGGCCCCTTGTTGTTGGGGCGGGCGCGCACGGTGCGCTCCTCGACCTCGAAACCCGCTTCCTTAAGGCGGATGCGGAACCGGTGATCGGGTGCTGCCGACCACACGGCCAGCACGCCGCCCGGCTTGAGCGCATCGCGTGCCTTGCCGAGCCCGGTGCGCGAATAGAGCCGCTCGTTGCCGTCGCGCACGATACCGTCCGGCCCGTTGTCGACATCGAGCAGGATGGCGTCCCACTTGTCGCAGGTTCCGTCATTGGCATCGTCGATCAGCGCCGCGACATCGCACAGCACCACGTCACCGCGAGGATCGTCGAGCGTGTCTCCGGTGAGGTGCTTCAAGGGCCCCTGCGCCCATTCGAGAATCTCGGGCACGACTTCCGCCACAACGATCTCGGCTTTCACGCCGCCCTTCTCCAGCGCCTTGCGGAAGGTGAAGCCCATCCCATAGCCACCGATCAGGACACGTGGCGCGGAGGTGCGCAGCTCGGCCAGCGTCAGCTCGGCAAGCTGTTCCTCGCTGAACTGCATGCGCGTACCCATCAGCTCGTTCCGGCCGAGCATGATGATGAAATCGCGGCCATGGCTGACCAGCGTCAGCGTGTCGCCTCCGGGGATTTCGGCAGTGGCAAGTTCTTCGCGCGGGAGCATCGGCAATCCTGTTTCAACCGGTTCGCCTGCCCCGTTAGCGGTCCTTCGCCGCTCCCGATAGTCAGCCCGTGACTTCGAGCACCATGTTTGTCGGCGTTTCGGCCGAACGGCGGACATTCCCGAAGCCGGCTTCTTCGAGCACTTCGGTCAGCCGCTTCTGTCCCGCCTGTGCGCCGAGGCCCAGCCCGACCGGCTGCGACAGCGAGGCCGGCGTGCAGACCGTTGTCGAGAAGGCATAGAAGATCTGGCCGAGCGGATGCATGTTTTCCGCCATCGTATCGCCAGCCATGGGTTCGACCAGCATGAGCGTGCCGTCATCCTTCAGTGCCTCGCGGATATGCTTCGCTGCACCGACCGGATCGCCCATGTCGTGCAAGGCATCGAAGATGCAGGCGAAGTCATAGTCCTCACCGTCGAAATCCTGCGCCGTGGCGACATGGAATTCGACATTGGTGACACCCGCTTCCGCGGCCTTCTTGCGTGCTTCCTCGATCGAGGGTTCGTGGAAATCGATGCCGTGGATCGTCGATGACGGATAGGCCTTCGCCATCAGCACGGTCGAGGAGCCGTGACCGCAGCCGATATCGGCCACCTTCGCGCCCTTGTTGAGCTTCGCCTCCACCCCGTCGAGCGAGGGTATCCAGTTGTCGACGAGGTTTGCCTGGTAGCCGGGACGGAAGAAGCGATCGGTGCCGCAGAACAGGCATTGCGAATGCTCGCCCCATGGCCGCCCCTTGCCCGACTTGAAGGTATCGACCGACTTTTCGTGTTCTTCATATTGCGAGACGACCGCCTGTATGAAGCCCTGCATGCAAGCCGGCTGGCCCTCGCGCGCCATGATCAACGCCTGTTCTGGCGAGAGGGAGAAAGTGTCGTCTTCGGGATGGTAGGTGACATAGCCCGCGGCACTGACCGAACCGAGCCACTGGTGGAGGTACTTCTCGTTGAAGCCGGTCTTCGCGGCGATCTGCGCCAGCGTCAGCCGCCCTTCGCCGTCCAGGGCGTCGAACACGCCCGCCTGGTCACCGATATAGGCCATGAAAAGGCTCAGCGCGCCCGCAACGTCGCCGATCACCTTGCCGGCGAGCTCCTCCACTTTCGTCATGTCGATCTCTTCGCTCATTTCGCTCTCCTGTCTTGAGGACAAGCGACCCGATGCGATCCGGATGATTGTTCCTGCGACTCGCTCTTGGGCGGTGCAACTTCAGGAAGTGTCTCGCATCATAGCACAGCGCGCGTGCGAATGTGGCGCGCACGAAAAAGGGGCCGCAGGTTTCCCCGCGGCCCCTCTTCGATTTGGGTCCGGAAAGACTTAGTCCTTCAGGAAGTCCGGCACGTGGGCCTCACCGCCCCCGTCCTTGTTCCCGCCACGGTCGCCGCCGCGGTCACGACCGCCACCACGCGGGCCACGGCCACCGCCACGACGATCACCGCCACGACCGCCGCCACGCGGGCCACGGTCACCGCGCGGTTCGCGCGGCGGACGGGTGTCTTCCAGCTCTTCGCCGGTTTCCTGGTCGACCACGCGCATCGACAGGCGGACCTTGCCGCGCTGGTCGATCTCGAGGACCTTGACCTTCACTTCCTGGCCTTCCGACACGACGTCGGTCGGCTTTTCTACGCGCTCGTTCTTCATTTCGCTGACGTGGACGAGACCGTCCTTGCCGCCCATGAAGTTCACGAATGCACCGAAGTCGACGATATTGACGACCTTGCCGGTGTAGATCTTGCCGACTTCCGCCTCTTCGACGATGCCTTCGATCCACTTCTTCGCGGCTTCGATCTCGTCGGCATTGCTCGACGAAATCTTGATCACGCCTTCGTCGTCGATGTCGACCTTGGCGCCGGTTTCCGCGACGATCTCGCGGATCACCTTGCCGCCCGTACCGATGACGTCGCGGATCTTCGACTTGTCGATCTGCATGGTCTCGATGCGCGGAGCGTGCTTCGAAACGCCGGAACGCGAGGTCGACAGCGCCTTGGCCATCTCGCCGAGGATATGCTGGCGGCCGGCTTTCGCCTGCTCCAGCGCCTTGGCCATGATTTCCTGCGTGATGCCGGCAACCTTGATGTCCATCTGCATGGTGGTGATACCAGCTTCCGAACCGGCAACCTTGAAGTCCATGTCGCCGAGGTGATCTTCGTCACCCAGGATGTCCGACAGGACCGCGAAGTCGTCGCCTTCGAGGATCAGGCCCATGGCGATGCCGGAGACCGGACGTTCGATCGGAACGCCTGCGTCCATCATCGACAGACAGCCACCGCAAACGGTCGCCATCGAGCTCGAGCCGTTCGACTCGGTGATGTCCGACAGGACGCGGATCGTGTAGGGGAAGTCCTCGTGGTCGGGCAGGACGGGGTGCAGAGCGCGCCATGCGAGCTTGCCGTGACCCGTTTCGCGGCGACCGGTGAAACCGAAGCGGCCGACTTCACCGACCGAATACGGCGGGAAGTTATAGTGCAGCATGAAGTGGTTGTAGGAGAGACCCTCCAGACCATCGATCATCTGCTCGGCATCCTTGGTGCCCAGCGTGGTGGTGCAGATCGCCTGCGTTTCACCGCGGGTGAACAGCGCCGAACCGTGCGTACGCGGAAGCAGGCCGACCATCGCCTCGATCGGGCGAACCTGGTCGAGCTTGCGGCCGTCGATGCGGGTGCCGTCCTTGATGATGGCGCCGCGGACGATTTCCGCTTCGAGCTTCTTCACCGCCTTGTTGGCGACGAGCTGCGTCTGCGCTTCTTCTTCCGCGAAAGCTTCCTTGGCCTTGGCACGTGCTGCGTTGAGCGCGTCCGAGCGGGCCGACTTGTCGGTCAGCTTGTAAGCGGCAGCGATATCGTCGCCGATGAGGCCGCGCAGCTTTTCCTTGATGGCCGAAGTGTCGTCCGAGGTGTCGATTTCCCACGGATCCTTGGCAGCCTGTTCGGCCAGATCGATGATCGCACCGATGACCTTGCGGCTTTCCTCATGCGCGAACATGACGGCGCCGAGCATTTCCTCTTCGGTCAGCTCCTTGGCTTCGGATTCGACCATCATCACCGCGTCCTGCGTGGCGGCGACGACGAGGTCGAGGCGACCTTCTTCGTCGAGCGCGGTCTGCAGGCTCGGGTTCAGTTCGTATTCGCCATTGCGGAAGCCGACGCGTGCAGCGCCGATCGGGCCCATGAAGGGCACGCCCGAGATGGTCAGCGCGGCCGAAGCAGCGATCATCGCGACGATATCGGGTTCGGTCTCGCCGTCATAGGACAGGACCTGCGCGATCACGTTGATTTCGTTGTAGAAGCCTTCCGGGAAGAGCGGACGCACGGGGCGGTCGATCAGGCGGGAGGTCAGCGTTTCCTTCTCCGTGGCGCGGCCTTCGCGCTTGAAGAAGCCACCCGGGATACGGCCCGCGGCGGAGAATTTTTCCTGGTAGTGAACGGTCAGCGGGAAGAAGTCCTGTCCTTCCTTGACGCTCTTGGCGGCGGTCACGGCGCACAGCACCACGGTTTCGCCATAGGTGGCCAGAACGGCGCCGTCTGCCTGACGGGCGATCTGACCGGTTTCGAGGGTGAGGGTCTTTCCGCCCCACTCAATCGATACGGTTTTCTTGTCGAACATGTATTTTCCTTATGAACCCGCGGGGCCACATTGCCGCGCGGGGCCTACTGTGCCGGGTATTCCGTCCCGGTCCGGTTCGGGCTTTCCTTAGCCCCCTTGACTGGCAGGCCGCGCCGGATTGCGCGGGTGCCAAATAGTAAGAGGGGCGACCTTCGTGGCCGCCCCTCTTGAAACTCTTACTTACGAAGACCCAGCTTCGCGATCAGGGCGTTGTAACGCTCCACATCCTTCTTTTTGAGATAGGCGAGGAGATTACGGCGCTTGTTGACCATCATCAGGAGGCCGCGACGCGAGTGGTTGTCCTTGTGGTTGGACTTGAAGTGCTCGGTCAGGTTCTTGATGCGCTCGGTGAGGATGGCAACCTGGACTTCCGGCGAACCGGTATCACCCTTGCTCTGGGCGTTGTCCTTGATGATCTTCTGCTTCGTATCGGGTGCAACCGACATAGTATTTACTCCGCGACATCCGGTAGGTTGAAACCCCTGACGACCTTGGCCGTCCCACCTTCGAGTTCCATGAGCGCTACCGGGGTTTCGCCCAGTTTCGCCAAGTGGAGCCCATCGGTTTGGGGCAGGTCCGACAATACCCGGCCCTGGCGGACCGCCTGCGCGCTGTCGGGTTCGAGGGGAAGGACCGGGATGTCGTCCAGTCCCGCCTCTAGCGGCAGGAGAAGGTTTTCAATGGCCGCGCCCTTAGCGATTTCCTCGAGCTTGTCCAGCGAAATCGCCTCGTTTTCGAGGAAGGGACCGGCCTTCACGCGCCTTAGATAGGTAACATGGCCCAGCGTCCCAAGTGCGCGTGCGATATCCCGTGCAAGCGAGCGGATGTAAGTGCCCTTGGAGACATGCGCGACGAGCGTGACGGAGTCCGCCAGTTCGAGCGGGGCCTGCGGGTCGTAGGGATCGGGCCTGCCGGCTGTCGTGGCAAAGGAAGACCGCAGCTCCGCGTCTTCGCGCTCGCCTGCGAAACCCAGCTCGTGGATGGTGACCGCGCGGGTCTTCATCTCGACCTCTTCGCCCGCCCTCGCGCGATCATAGGCACGTTTGCCGTCGACCTTGATCGCCGAATAGGCGGGCGGCGCCTGCTCGATGAGACCGGTGAAGTGTTCGAGCACGGCGGCAATCGCTGCCATGGGAGGGCGCCGGTCGGTCCGCTCGACGATTTCGCCTTCTGTGTCGAGCGTGTCGGTCTCCTCGCCGAACTGGATCGTGAACTCGTAGATCTTGTCGGAATCGAGCATCCGGCCAGCGAGCTTCGTCGCCTCGCCCAGCGCAATGGGAAGCACGCCCTCGGCCAGCGGGTCGAGCGTGCCCCCGTGGCCGACCTTGGTCTTCTTGTAGCCGCCCTGCCGCAGCACGCGCTTGACCATGCCGACCGCCTGCGTCGAGCCGAGCCCGCGCGGCTTGTCGAGCAGCAGCCAGCCGTGCGGTGCGGGTTTGGTGCGTTCGGTCATGCGATCATGCCCGCGATACTGTCGGCCACCGAGTAAAACACACCGGTCAGCCATTCGACTGGTGGGTAGACCGTGTTCTCGATCCAGCGCGCATCGGGAAAGGCCCAGGTCGCAGCGATCAGCACGGCCAGCAGCAACATGCCCATCGCCTGCAGCCTCTGCCAATGGCGCGCCCACCGACGCGGCATCAACCCGCCGACGATGTGCGAGCCGTCGAAGGGCGGGATCGGCAGCAGGTTGAACAGCGCGAGAAAGGCGTTGATCAGGATGAACGCGCCGAATGCCGTCATCAGCCATTCGGGAAGCGCCACGCCCCAGTTCGTCGCGAAACCGGCGATAATGCCGAAGACCACCGCGCCAAGTAGCGAGAGTACGATATTGGTCCCCGGCCCTGCCGCCGCCACAGCCATCATGCCGTAGCGCGGATTGTCGAGCCGCCGAGCGTTGACCGGCACGGGCTTGGCCCAACCGAAGATCGGACCACCGAACAACGCAAGCGCGCCCGGCACCAGCAGTGTGCCGATCGGATCGACATGCTTGATCGGATTGAGCGTCAGCCGCCCCATGTCGCGCGCGGTCGTGTCGCCGAGCGCGAGGGCGGTCCAACCGTGCGCAACCTCGTGGAAAACAATGGCCACGATCAGGCAGGGGATCAGGATCAGCGCGAGAGTAAGCGTGTCGAACATGCGGGACTATCTAGGAACGCTCAGGCCCCTGCGCACCCTCTAGCCTTCGAGCGCCTCGGAAAAATGTTTGCGGCACATTGCGACATAGCGGTCGTTGCCGCCGATCTCGGTCTGCGCGCCCTCGCTCACGGCCTTGCCGGTCTCGTCGACGCGCAGGTTCATCGTCGCCTTTTTCCCGCAGTCGCAGACCGCTTTCATCTCGATCAGCTTGTCGGCAATGCCCAGCAACGCCGCAGAGCCGGGGAACAGCTCGCCCTGGAAATCCGTGCGAAGGCCATAGCAAAGCACCGGGATGCCAGCCTTGTCGGCAAGGCTCGCCAGCTGCCAGACCTGCTCCTTGGTGAGGAACTGCGCCTCGTCGACCAGAACGCAGGCGAGCGGGTTCTCGGCATGCTCTTCGAGCACCCGCGCCTCGATATCGGTGTCCGCCTCGTAGCGGTGTGCATCGCTCGACAGGCCGATGCGGCTCGAGATCGCGCCGAAGCCCGGTCGGTCGTCGAGCGCGGCGGTCCACAGGGACACCGTCATCCCGCGTTCGCCATAGTTGAAAGCGGTCTGGAGTAGCGTCGAGCTCTTCCCCGCGTTCATGCTGGCAAAATAGAAATAGAGCTTGGCCATTGATGGGGCCTAGCCTGACATGGCGAGGCTGTTAAGGAGACCGTCAGACAGGATTGGGGATGACACCCGATCAAGCAAAAGACGATACAGGGACTATCGATGGCAGAGGCAAGCACCGCGTCGAACGCGCAGACAGGCATTCTCGGTTGGGTCGAGAGAACGGGCAACAAGCTGCCCGATCCGGTTTTCATCTTCTTCTACCTGATCATCGCACTGGTCGTGATCTCGGTGATCGCCGCGATGACCGGCGTTTCGGCGCTGCATCCGACTGCCGTCGACGCCGAAACCGGCGGCGCGCTGCGGATCGAGGCCGTGAGCCTGCTGGCTGCCGACAATATCCAGCGCCTCTGGGTCGAAATGCCCAAGACCTTCACCCACTTCCACCCGCTGGGATACGTGCTGGTGGTGATGCTCGGCGCAGGCGTTGCCGAACGTTCCGGTTTCTTTGCCGCAGGCATGTCCAAGGCGGTGAAGAGCGCTCCCAAGGCGCTGCTCACGCCGGTTGTCGCGCTGGTTGCCATGATCGGCAACCACGCAGCCGACGCAGGCTACGTCGTCCTCATCCCGCTTGCAGGCATCCTGTTCGCAGCCGCCGGTCGCCATCCGCTGGCCGGTATCGCTGCGGCCTTTGCAGGCGTATCGGGCGGCTTCTCGGCCAATATCTCGCCGGGCCAGCTCGACGCATTGCTGTTCGGGATTACCGAGGAAGCGGTCGGCGCAAGCGCGCTCGATCCCTCGTGGACCGCCAACATCGCCGGCAACTGGTACTTCATCACCGCTATGACCGTGCTGTTCCTGCCGATCATCTGGTACGTCACCGACAAGATCATCGAACCCCGCCTCGGCGCATGGACCGGCGGCGCGACCGCTGGCGCCGGTAGTGGCGAGGAAATCGAAACCCAGGACGAGGCGGCCGCTAGCAAGGGCCTTCGCGCAGCAGGCCTCGCCGCGCTGTTCGTTGTCGCCCTGTGGGTGCTGATGGTCTTCGCACCGGGCACTCCGCTGATCGACGAAGCCGCCTGTGAGGCAATCCCCGCAGCCGATTGCTCGATCCATTCCGAACTGCGCCCGCTTTACCAGTCGCTCGTAGCGGCCTTCTTCCTGCTCTTCCTGCTGACCGGATGGGCCTATGGCCGTGCTGCCGGCACGATCAAGGATCACCGCGACCTGGTGAACATGATGGCCGAGAGCATGAAGGACATGGGTTACTACCTCGTCCTCGCCTTTGCCGCTGCGCACTTCGTGGCGATGTTCGGCTGGTCGAACCTCGGCCTCATCACCGCGGTCCACGGCGCTGCCGGCATCGAGAGCACCGGCCTGCCGCTGCCGCTGGTTCTCGGCTTGATGGTGCTGTTCGCGGGCTTGTTGAACCTGTTCGTGGGTTCGGCCTCGGCAAAGTGGGCGCTGCTGGCCCCGATCCTCGTGCCGATGCTCATGCTGCTCGGCATCAGCCCGGAAGGTGCGACCGCTGCCTACCGCGTCGGCGACAGCGCGACCAACATCATCACGCCGCTGATGGTGTACTTCCCGCTGATCCTCGTCTTTGCACAGCGCTGGAAGAAGGACTTCGGCCTCGGCAGCCTCACCGCGATGATGCTGCCCTACTCGGTATGGCTGCTCGTCTCGGGCACGCTGCTGATCGTGATCTGGTTCTACCTCGGCATTCCGCTGGGGCCCGATGCCCCGGTCGGCTACACGATGCCGACGGTAACGCCGTAAGCGACTATTCCTCTTCGTCCCCGAGGTCGCGTGCGACCTTGGGGTCGGAGAGCAGTCGCTCGATCCGGTCGGCCTCGTCGAAGCTCTCGTCGGGCTTGAAGGCAAGCTTGGGCGCGAATTTCAGGCCCAGCCGCTTGGCGACTTCCTTCTGGAAGAAGGCGGTGTTCGTACGCAGTGCCTTGAGGACGATCGCCTCGTCCTCGCCCAGCAGCGGCTTCACATAGGCCTTTGCATTCCTGAGGTCGGGCGTCATGCGGACTTCGGTCACGGAAATGTGACTGGCGCGCAGGACGTCGTCATGCGCTTCGCCCCGCGCGAGCAATTCGGACAGGATGTGGCGCACCCGCTCGCCCACTTTCAGGACGCGTACGGACTGCTGTTCGGGCGTGGACTGGTTGCGGGACATCAGGCGGTTTCTTCCATCTTGCTGAGAATGCGCTTTAGCGAGGTCATGTTGCGGGCGGTACCCTTGCAGCGCAGCCGCCGCTCCAGCACCTTGTTCGACAGGTCGGATACGCCCACGCCGTGGACGTAGTCGAGGAACAGCACGCCATTGCCCAGCGCGAGCCGCTCGCTGCCCTTCCGGCTATGCTCCTCGATGAGAGCATCGACCGCCACGGAATCCGGCTGCTGGCTGAGGAAGATGGAGTGGACCATCTTGTCCGAACCGTGCTCGGGCCCGGTGCCGTGAAAGGGGTTCTCGTCGATCGCGGCGCGAACTTCCTCAGCCGTGCGAACCATGGCGCAGGATTTGAAACCGAAGCTGCGCTCGACCACGCTTTCGAGCTGGATTTCCAGCAGGGCGGGATCGCGCTCGTCGGAGAAGATGACATTGCCGCTCGCAGCGACCGTCGACACGTTCGAGAAACCCGCCTCGGTCAGCGCCGACACGAGGTCGACCATCTTGATCCGGTTGCCACCCACATTGATCGATCCGAGAAACGCAAGGTAAGTCGCCATTATCCAGCGTTCTCGCTAGGCGGACCGGGGCGCTCGGTCACAAGCGCCGTGCTGGTCGCACGCGCCAGCAGCTCACCGTCGAGATCGAAGAGCTCGCTCTCCAGATAGGTCACCCGGCGACCGCGCTTCACCACCCGGCCCTTCGCCTTGAGCGGGCCGATCGGCACGGCGCGCACCAGCGTCATGTTGATCTCTAGATTGAGCGGGGCCTCTGCGTGGTCGGTCGCCCAAACATGCGCCCAGCCCATCACCTCGTCGAGGAAGCCTGCCACCAGCCCGCCTTGGCAGAAGCCGCGCGGGGTGCGGAAATGCTCGGGCGCGGTGAAACGCAGCACGATCTCCTCGCGCGCCTTGTCGAAGCTCTCGAACTCCACGCCCATGAGCTTTGCATGCGGGAACTGTTCCACGGTCGAGTTCATTCCGCCTTGCCCGGAAGCGGGGTCGGGATTGCGGTCGAGGTCGCACGGGCAAGGACATTGCCCTCGCTGTCGAGCAATTCGCCTTCGAGGAATACGACGCGCCTGCCCGCCTTCACCACCCGGCCCTTGGCCGTGATGGGTTCGAGCGGGACCATCCGCAGGAAGGTGAGGTTCATGTCGAGATTGAGCGGGAGACGCACGCCCTCCTCGCCGAATTTCTCTTGCGTGACGGCCAGCAGCGCGCCGCCCATCACCTCGTCGAGGAAGCCCGCGATGAGCCCGCCCTGCACCGCGCCGCGCGGAGACGCGAAGCTCGGAGGAGGGGAATAGCGCGTGGTGAGTTCGCCCCTTTCCTTGTCGAAAGAGACGAACTCGGAACCCATCAGTTCGGCAGAGGGCGAGCGCTGGCCTTCGTAGATCTTAGCCATTCACCCGGCTCCCCTCAAAGCGTGCGTTCACGCTCCTCGACCTCGAACACCTCGAGCTGGTCGCCCGGCTGGATGTCGTTGGTGTCGGCAAGGACCACACCACATTCGAGACCGGCGCGGACTTCGTCCACGTCGTCCTTGAAGCGGCGCAGCGAGGCGATGGTCGTCGCCGAGACGATGACGTCTTCGCGCGTGAGACGTGCATGCAGTCCCTTGCGGATGACGCCTTCCTCGACCAGCAGGCCGGCGGCCTTGTCCTTCTTGCCCGAGCGGAACACTTCCTTGACGGCGGCACGGCCGACGACGTTCTCGATCCGCTCCGGACCAAGCTCGCCTGCCATCTCCTTCGCGATTTCCTCGGTCAGGTGGTAGATGACGTCGTAATACTTCATCTCCACGCCGTCGCGCTTCACCAGCTCGCGCGCCTTCGCATTGGGACGCACGTTGAAGCCGATGATCGGCGCGTTCGAGGCCGATGCGAGGCTGACGTCGCTCTCGGTGATCGCCCCCACGCCTGCATGCAGGACGCGGACCTTGATCTCGTCGTTCGAGAGGTTGTGCAGCGCGGTCGTGATTGCCTCGACCGAGCCTTGTACGTCGGCCTTCACCAGTACCGGGAACTCGATGATGTTCGCCGCGAGATTGTTGAACATCGTGTCGAAGCTGGTCGGGGCAAGCGCAGTGCGCTTTTCGGTCGCCTTTTCCTGACGGTAGGCCGCCACTTCGCGGGCACGCTGTTCGTTCTCGACGACGGTCAGCGTATCACCGGCGCTCGGTACGCCGCCGAGGCCAAGGACCTCGACCGGCATCGAAGGACCGGCTTCCTTGATCTGCTTGCCCTGGTCGTTGACGATCGCGCGGACACGGCCGCTTTCCGTACCGACGACGAAGGTGTCGCCGCGCTTGAGCGTACCGCGCGTGATGAGGACGGTCGCGACCGGGCCGCGGCCCTTGTCGAGCTGTGCCTCGATGACGGTTGCCTCGGCCATGCGGTCGGGGTTCGCCTTGAGTTCGAGCAGTTCGGCCTGGAGCGCGATCTTCTCGAGCAGTTCGTCGAGATTGGTCTTCTCCTTGGCGGAGATCTCGACGTCCTGCACATCGCCCGACATCGCTTCCACGATGACTTCGTGTTCGAGCAGGCGGCTGCGGATGTTGTTCGGATCCGCCTCGGGCTTGTCCATCTTGTTGATCGCCACGATCATCGGGACGCCCGCGGCCTTGGTGTGATTGATGGCCTCGATCGTCTGCGGCATGATGCCGTCGTCGGCAGCGACCACCAGCACCACGATATCGGTGACATTGGCACCGCGCTGGCGCATCTCGGTAAAGGCTGCGTGGCCCGGCGTGTCGAGGAAGGTGATCGTGTCGCCGCCCTTCGTCTTCACCTGGTAGCTGCCGATGTGCTGCGTGATGCCGCCGGCTTCGCCCTTCACGACATTGGCGCCGCGAAGCGCGTCGAGCAGGCTGGTCTTGCCGTGGTCGACATGGCCCATGATGGTGACGACCGGCGGACGCGGCTTCAGCGTGTCTTCCGGATCGACGTCCTCTTCGGCCTGGATGTCGACATCGGCTTCCGAGACCTTCTGGATGTTATGACCGAACTGTTCGACGAGCAGTTCCGCGGTGTCCTGGTCGATCGTCTGGTTGACGGTGACCATCATGTCGAGATTGAAGAGCTCCTTCACGAGGTCGGCGCCCTTCTCGCCCATGCGCTTGGCCAGTTCGCCGACGGTGATCGCCTCGGGGACGACCACGTCGCGGACCTGCTTCTCACGCGGCTTGTTCGAGCCACCACCCTGCAGGCGGCGCTCCTTCTCGCGGGCGCGCTTGAGCGCGGCGAGGCTGCGTGCACGGCGGCCTTCGTCCTCGTTGAGAGCCTTCTTGACGGTAAGCTTGCCCGAACGGCGCTTGTCCGGCTTTTCTGCAGTGCGGGCGGCCTTGTCGTCCTTCTTCTTGGCGCGTTCCGGCTTCTTGATTTCGGGGCGCTTGACCGGCGTGAACTTGCGCGCGGCAGGCGTGGGCGTGCCCTTTTCGGCAGGCGCCTCTTCCTCTGCAGCTGCAGCAGGCTCTTCCTTGGCCTTCTTCGCCTCTTCCTTGGCCTTCTTGGCAGCCTCGGCTTCGGCCTTCTTGTTTTCCTCGGCGCGCTTCTTCTCGTCCTCGGCAGCCTTCTTGGCGTTCTCCTCGTCGCGCTTGCGCGCTTCTTCGGCGAGACGCAGGCGCTCTTCCTCGGCCTCGCGCTGGAGACGCGCGACGCGTTCCTGCGGAGTTTCCTTGGGCGGAGCGGGCTTCTTGGGCGCAGCCTTCTTGGCCGCAGGCGCAGGTGCGGGTTCCGGCGTCGGCTCGGGCGCAGGCGGCGGGGGAGGCGGCGGCGCCTCGCCCGGTTTCACGAGCTTGCGGCGGCGCTTCACCTCGACCTCGACCTTGTTGGTGCGGCCGTGGCTGAAGGTCTGCTTGACCTCGCCCGACTGCGCGCCCTTAAGGGTCAGCGGTTTGCGGGCAGGTTTCTTGTCGTCGTCGCTCATTCTTGCTCGTTTCTCTTCGTTCAATCGTTCGTATCGTCAGCGGCGCGCATCTCGGCACGCCCATATTCAGTCGGGATGTCTTGCCCCAGGTAATGCATCAGCCGCTTCAAGGGCTTGAGCACCCGCGCGGCAGAAGCATCATGTGTCAGACCGAGATGGACGACATTGTCGCGGCCCAATGCCACAGACAAAGCGTCGCGGTCCAGTGGTAGCGTCCAGCCCCTCTCGCCCGAGCCTTCGGCCTCGCGGCCGACGCGCCAGGCCTGGTCGAGCTTCTTGCGCCCGTCCTCGCTGGCATCACTAGCGTGTAGCAGAAGCGCCACGCCGCCCATCCGCGCCGTCTCGGCAATGCGCTGCGTCCCCAAGATAAGGGCTCCGACGCGCATTTCGAGCCCCAGCCGGTCGAGCAGGACGCGAGTGAGCGCCTCCTCGATCTTCTCGGGCAGGTTCTCCGGGATCTCGAGGTCGCCGGTCTTGAAGGCGCGCGAGAGGCCGCCCTTCAGCTTGCCGTCGGCAAGCGCCTGTTCGATCTGCTGGCGCGAGGAGCACACCCAGGCACCCCGCCCCGGTGCCTTTTCCTGCGCATCGGGCAGGACCAGGCCGGAAGGCGAGACGGCGAGGCGGACAAGCGCGTCGCGCGTGTCCGTCTCTCCGGAAAGGATGCAGCGCCTTTCGGGCTCCGATTTACGGGGCCGGGGGGCTTCAGCGATGTCGGGGCTCAGGCGCTCATTGGGTGGAGTCCGCATCGGCGGCCTCCTGCGTGTCGGTCGCGTCGGCGGCTGCCGGAGCTTCCTCTTCGTCTTCGAACCAATGGGCGCGGGCAGCCATGATGATCTCGTTGCCCTGCTCTTCGGTCAGACCGTATTCGCCAAGCACACCGCCCTTGTCCTGCTCGCGCATGGGGCGATCGCGGCGCATCGGCGGGCCGTCGGGATTGTTGTTCCGGCGGCGCGGAGCCTCGCGCTTCTTGGCGATCAGTTCGTCGGTGGCGAGGTCGGCCACGTCGTCGAGCGTCTTGAGGCCTGCCTTGCCGAGCGTGACGAGCATCGCTTCGGTGATGTGCGGCAGTTCCGCAAGGTCGTCCTCGACACCCAGTTCGCGGCGTGCCTCGCGGTGCGCAGCTTCCTGGCGATCGAGCGCTTCCTTGGCGCGGTTCTGGAGTTCTTCGGCCAGTTCCTCGTCGAAGCCTTCGATGCTGGCGAGTTCGTCCAGCTCGACATAGGCGACTTCCTCGAGCTCGGCGAAGCCTTCGGCGACGAGCAGCTGCGAGAGCGTTTCGTCGACGTCCAGTTCCTCTTCGAACATCTTCGAACGCTCGGCGAATTCCTTCTGGCGCTTCTCCGAGGCTTCTTCCTCGGTCATGATGTCGATCTGGTTGCCGGTCAGCTGGCTGGCGAGGCGCACGTTCTGGCCGCGGCGGCCGATCGCGAGCGACAGCTGGTCGTCGGGAACGACGACTTCGATGCGGCCGTCTTCCTCGTCGAGGACGACGCGGCTGACGGTGGCCGGCTGGAGCGCGTTCACGATGAAGGTCGCGCCATCTTCCGACCAGGGAATGATGTCGATCTTCTCGCCCTGCAGTTCCTGCACGACGGCCTGGACGCGGCTACCCTTCATGCCGACGCAGGCGCCGACGGGATCGATGCTGCTGTCGTGGCTGATGACGCCGATCTTGGCGCGGCTGCCCGGGTCGCGGGCGGCGGCCTTGATCTCGATGATGCCGTCGTAGATTTCGGGCACTTCTTGCGCGAACAGCTTGCGCATGAAATCGGGGTGCGCGCGGCTCAGGAAGATCTGCGGACCGCGGTTGTTGCGCTCCACCTTGGTGATCAGCGCGCGGACACGCTCGCCGACACGGGCGGCTTCGCGCGGGATCTGCTGGTCGCGGCGGATGACGCCTTCGGCACGGCCGAGGTTCACGATCACGTGGCCGAATTCGACCGACTTGATCACGCCGGTGATGACTTCGCCTGCGCGGTCCTTGAACTCTTCATACTGGCGCTCGCGCTCAGCGTCGCGGACCTTCTGGAAGATGACCTGCTTGGCCGACTGCGCATCGATACGACCGAGGTCGACCGGGGGCAGCGGGTCAACGATGAAATCGCCGATCTTGGCATCGTCCTGAAGCTTCTGGGCCTGCTTGAGATCGACCTGCTTGAAGTAGTCTTCAACTTCTTCGACGACCTCGACGACACGCCACAGGCGAAGATCGCCGGTCTGCGGGTCGAGCTTGGCACGAATGTCGTTCTCCGCGCCGTACCGGTTGCGGGCGGACTTCTGGATCGCCTCTTCCATCGCTTCGATCACGATGGACTTGTCGATCATCTTTTCCGATGCGACCGCGTTCGCGATTGCAAGGAGTTCAGCCTTGTTGGCGGAAATGGCGCTGGCCATCAGTCGTCTGCCTTTTCTTCTTCGATGTCGTCGGCACCGCTCGTATCGAGCGGCTGGGTGGCGGCAATAAGCTCGTCGGTCAAGACGAGCTTTGCCGAGTGGATCTGGTTGCGATCGAGTTTGACCTCGCCCGCCTTGGCATCCTCGATGACGACGTCGTCACCTTCGATACCCTTGAGTTCGCCCTTGTAATTGCGCTGGCCGTCAAAGCCCTTGGCCATGGAAATCTTGGCCTCGTGCCCTGCCCAGTTGGCGAAATCCTTGGCGCGGGTCAGCGGACGGTCGATGCCGGGCGAACTCACCTCGAGGTGGTAGGCGCCTTCGATCAGCACCTCGCCCTGCTCTTCGAGCTGATCGAGCTTTTCCGAAACGCGGCGCGAGAGGGCGGCACACTGTTCGATCACCAGCTGCCCAGTTGCCGGGTCTTCCGCCATGATCTGGAGCGCTTCGCCGCCGTCGCCGGCTTCCGAAGGCATCATCTTGACGCGCACGAGTTCGAAACCCAGCGCCTTCGCTTCGGGTTCGATCACTTCGTTCAAGCGCTCAAGATCAGCCATTCGTACTCCGTCTTAGACATGCAATGCGACATCCGGGTTGCTCAAAGGCTTTTCGGCCGGCCCCTTGCGGCGCCAGCCCCTACAATGTCGCGACAATGTCGGGATGGGAGGCAGATAGGGGCGAGTCCTGCAAAAAGCAACACAGTTCTGCATTCGCGCGGCTTCGTGGTATGATCGACTCGCGGTCAACAAGGCCGCGCCGTGCTCCCCGGTCTTCCCGTTCAGCCAAATTGGCCGGGAGAGCCCTTGAACGAGGGGATGCGAGATGAGACTTGTCATTTCAACCATCGCCGCCTTGCTGACGCTGAGCGCCTGCGGCGAAACCGTCGAAGAAGCGCCCGACACCGGCCCGCGCGAACGCGATGCGGCCTGGACGCCCGAGGAAGGGCTGCCCGAGTTTGCCGACCGGCAGGACCCCAATCCGGGGATAGGGACATGGATCAACCGCCTCGAGCCACAGCAAAGCGATGCCTGCGACTTCACCGAGAAACCGCCAAAGGACCGGCCGGCCGAATATGTTCTGACCGCCTGGAGCGGAAACCTCGACCTCTACACGCCGCGCGACACGCTCGAGCACCGTCGGGGCGAAGGCTTCATCGAGTCGGCCTTCATGCATTCACGACCTGTCGTGGCCGTGCGCCAGGGTATGGACGACCTCTGGATCGAACCTGTGGGCGAGAACGTGGTCCTATATATAGGAGCGGACGAGCTTACCTGTCGCCGCGACGAGGCAGAAGCCTGACGCGGTTGGAAATGGCCGCTCAGGGACAGCCTAGACCCCAGGGGTTCTTGTTGCAGTCCACAGCCGGCTTGGGGGCGACGGCGGCCGGTGCCGCCTCGGCCTTCGGCTTCGCCCCCTCTGCGTCCATGGACGAGACCATGGTGAACATGCCGATGAGGAAGATGCCGGCGAGCACGCCAGCGACGATTAGCCGGAGAGGGAAAGTCTGTCGCTCGTGCCGTTCACGTTCGGCACGCTGCTCGTCGGTTTCGGACGCATTGCGCGCGATTTCGTAGGCATCATGCAAATCGAGTAGCGAAAAGCCCATCTGATTTTCCCCCTGGCATTTGAACAGGGGCGAAATAGCTCGCGAAACTGAAGAAAAGCCTAATAAATAAGGGCTTGGCTACTCGGCCTCTTCCATCAATCCATGCTTCTTGATGCAGTGGCGCAGCTGGTCGTAGCTAAGGCCGAGCGCCTTGGCGGTCTGGCGCTGGTTCCAGCGATGCTTGCCGAGTGCGTGCTCGACGATGGCGCGCTCGTGCTCCTCGACTGCCGCCTTGAGATCGTCGACATGCTCGAGATCGGGCGTGGCCGCGGCGGCAGGCGCCGGCTGGGCCGCAGGTTGCTCCGCCTTCGGACGCGAGGACGGCATCGACACCGGCTTCCACGGGCTGTCGAAGGGATCGAACACGACATGCCCGATGGGCGCGCTCCAGTCGTCCCAGCGATAGACCGCGCGCTCGACCACGTTGCGCAGCTCGCGCACATTGCCCGGCCACTGGTGGTTCTCCAGTTCTTCGGCCACGTGATCGGCGAAACCGGGCCAGGCTTCCCAGCCGAGCTCTGCGCCCATGCGGCGCCCGAAATAGTCTGCCAGCACCTCGATATCGCCTTCGCGCACGCGCAGCGGCGGCAAGGTAATGACCTCGAAACTCAGCCGGTCGAGCAGGTCGGCGCGGAATTCGCCGCGCTCCGCCTTGGCGGGCAAATCCTCATTGGTCGCCGCCACGATGCGAACGTCGACACGGATCGGGCGAGAGGAACCGATGCGGGTGACCTCGCCATATTCGACGGCGCGCAACAGGCGTTCTTGTGCGCCCATCGACAAAGTACCCAGTTCGTCGAGGAATAGAGTGCCCTTGTCGGCTTCCTCGAACCTTCCGGCGCGTTGTTTGGTAGCACCCGTGAATGCCCCGGCCTCGTGGCCGAACAGCTCCGCCTCAATCAGCGTTTCGGGGAGCGCGGCGCAGTTCATAGTGACGAGAGGCTCGTCCCAACGGGTCGACAGGCGATGCAGGCGTTCGGCAATCAGCTCCTTGCCGGTACCGCGCTCGCCGATAACCAGCACGGGCCTGCGCATGGGGGCCGCACGGCTGGTCCGCTCGACCGCATCGAGGAAGGCGCCTGACTGCCCGAGAAACTGATTTTCCCGCTCCATGGCCAATATATAGGAATTTTCACCAAGCCTTGGCAATCCCCGCCATGGGAAAAATCACCAATCTCCGCAAACGGCGCGGTTTTCTCCCGTTTTTCGAGTTTGGCACACTGCTTGCTGAACATGGGACAACAACAGTTTCAGTCCAGGGAGGACACCATGTACGACCGCAAGTTCTTCAGCACCCAACTCGGCAAGGCAGCCCTCGCCAGCATCGCAATGATGACGGCATTCGTCGCCTTGAGCTCACAGATTGCGGTTACCACCCCGATGCCGCTGGTGGCATCGATCGATCATGTGGAGATCGCGTGAGCAATTTCGATCCCCTCGGGCCGGAGCGTTCTACTCCCGACAGTCCCCCCCGCGCTTCATCGCGCAAGGACGCTTCGGCCCGCCCCAACCGCGTAACCTTGTCGCGGCTCGATAGCGAGGTAGAACGGCTCCGTCGTTCGCCGACGCCGACCAAGGACACAGGCCAGCGCGCCGCCGACTTTTTCTCTAGTGGAGCACCTTTGATGGGAATCTTCAGCCGTACCCGTGACATCATCGCGGCCAACTTCAATGACATGCTCGACAAGGCGGACGATCCGCAGAAGATGATCCGCATGATCATCCTCGAAATGGAGGAAACGCTGGTCGAGGTCCGCGCGAGTGCCGCACGCACCATCGCCGACCAGAAGGAAATGCACCGCCACACCGTCAAGCTGGACAAGCTCCAGGCAGACTGGGGCGAGAAGGCACAGCTCGCGCTGTCGAAGGACCGCGAAGACCTGGCCCGTGCAGCCCTGGTCGAGAAGAAAAAGGCCGGCGACATGGCCGACCAGCTCAAGCAGGAAATCGCAGTGCTCGACGATGCGCTGCGCGCCTACGAACAGGACATCCAGAAGCTGCAGAACCGCCTGCGCGAAGCCCGCAGCCGCCAGACCGCCATCGCGGCGCGTCTCGAGAGCGCGGAAAACCGTGTTAAACTGCGCACGCTGATGACCGAAGACCGGGTCGACGACGCGCTCAGCCGCTTCGACCAGCTCGAACGCCGCGTCGACTACGCCGAAGGCCGTGCCGACGCCCTCGCCATCACCGATGGCAAGGAAAAGCCCAGCCTCGCCGACGAAATCGCTGCCCTCGAAGGTGCCGATGCGATCGACGACGAACTTGAACAGATGAAGAAGGCGCTCGGTAAGGACAGCGCCAAGAAAGAGGACTGATCCGTGGACGAGATTTTTGCAATCGTATCGATTTTCATCGCGCTGCCGTGGATCATTCTCCACTACATCACGAAGTGGAAGACCTCGGCCACCATCACCACCGATGACGAAGCGCTGCTGGAGGAACTCTACAACCTCGCCAAGCGCCTCGATGACCGCATGGACACTGTCGAGCGCCTGGTCGCTTCCGATAACCCCGATTTCCGTCCCGCACGCCTCGTCCATGACAGCGAGCAGGACAACCAGCAGCTGCGCGAACTCGAACAGCTGATTTCCGAGAAGAAAGGAGCCTCGAAGTGAACTCCCCCCGTACGACCCTCTATCGCGACAAGAGCAATGCGAAGCTGATGGGCGTGTGCTCGGGCATCGCCGACTATACCGGCGTCGATGCCTTCTGGGTTCGCCTCGGCTTCCTCGGCCTGACGTTCATGACCGGCGGCTCGACCATCCCGTTCTACTTCCTCGCCGGCCTGCTGCTGAACAAGAAGCCCGCGCATCTCTATTCGGAGCCTGCCGAGCAGAAGTACTGGCAGGGCGTGCGCCAGAACCCGAAGCGCACCGCTCGCGAAATCCGCAGCCGCATGAAGGACATCGATCGCCGCCTGGCCGACGTCGAGACCTTCTACGTCAGCAACAACCCGCGCCTGAACGCCGAAATCGAGCGCCTGCGCTAAGCCGCGAAGAGGGGAGGAAAGACCATGGATCTGGCAATACTGATCCCGCTTGCACCCTTCATCATGGTTCTGGGCATCATCTACCTGGTGAACCAGCGCAAGCTCGAGGAAAAGCGCATCTCGGCCACCGCCGAAGCGAGTTCCGAAAAGGCCGCGCAATACGCCAGCCGGGTGCAGCAGCTCGAAGACCGAGTCCAGGTGCTGGAGCGCATCGTGACCGACAAGGGCTACGACGTTGCCACTCAGATCGAGGCGCTGCGTGACCAGCGCCAGGTCGAAGAAAAGGGCAGCGGCGTGCCGCTCGATATCAAACAGGGAGAAAAAGCATAATGGACTGGGGTGGCCCCTCCTTTGTCATCGCCATCGTGGCGCTCAGCACGGCTGGCTGGCTGATCAACAACTGGATCCGCGCCAAGCACGGCTACTCGCTCGAAGACGAGTGGGGCGGCAAGACCGAGCGCAGCGACAGCGCGGAAACCAAGCGCCTGCGCGAGGAAAACCGCGAACTGCATGACAAGCTCGACTCCATGCAGGACCGCATGATCGTGCTCGAGAAGATCGTCACCGATCGCGGCTACTCACTCAGCGACGAGATCGAAGCCCTGCGCGACACCGGCACCGGCGTGCCGCTCGATATCAAGACCTCGGAGAAGGCATGATGGAATTTCTTTCCGAAACCGCGATCATTGCAGGTGTTGCGATCATGACCGGCGGCTGGATCGTAAACACCTGGCTTCGGATCAAGAACGGCTACCCGCTGGAAAACAGCTGGGGCAAGGCCGTCTACCCGAAGAACGACCAGGCGGTGGAGCGCGTAAAGCTGCTCACCCAGGAAAACGCCGAACTGCGTGCCGAACTCGGTTCGCTCAAGGATCGCCTCGGCAATGTCGAGCGCATCGTGACCGACAGCGGCTACCACCTCACTAGCGAAATCGATCGCCTGCGTGACAAGTCGGAGGCAAACTGATGGACGCCGATCTTATACTCATTTTCGGGTTCATCCTGACCATCGCCAGCCTTGGCATGGTGACGGGCATCCTGATCCATCGCAGTCAGATCCGTGCCGACGAGCGCAAGCTCGAACTCAAGGCACAGATCGAGCAGGCACGCGCCGAACAGGCCCGCTTCCAGAAGGGCGACTACTCCAAGATGGAGGAGCGCCTCCGGGTACTCGAACGCATCGCGACCGACAGCAACCATGCGCTCGCCTCGCAGATTGACGAACTGCGCGCCCTCGACGCGGTCGAGGACAAGCGGGAGCCGGCATCGTGAGTGGATGGGCCATCGTCGCAGTCGTCGCCATCGTGGTGTGGGGCGTGGTCCAGATGGTCAAGGCCCGCCACCGCGCGGAGCGCGGCATCATCGTGGATGAGACCGGCAAGGAAAGCTTCGGCAATGCGCTACGCGATGCCGAGACCGAGCATGAAATCGAGGACCTGCGTGAGCGCATCAAGGTGCTCGAGCGTATCGCCACCGACGGCAACTCGCTCGATGCGCAGGAAACGAAGAGAATATCCGCCGAGATCGAGGCGCTGCGCGACAAGCAGCCCGGCAAAGGCGAATAGGGATAGGCACTGGTTCAAGGAGGACATGGGGAAATGTTCGAACCGACAATGATCATTGCAGCGGCAAGCCTGACCGGGCTGGTCATCGTGGCTGCCGCCATGCTGCGCGGCTGGCAGGGCTGGCTTGACCTCAAGCGGCGTGAGCTGGAAGAGCATTCCGGCCCGCGGCAGGAAGAAGGCTCGTCGATGGGCGCAGCGCGCATCGAGCTCGCCGACCTGAAAGAGCGCATCAAGAAGCTCGAGGCCATCGCCAGCGGGGTCGACCTGTGATCGAGCGCGGCGGTGAAGTCGCCAAGGTCGGGATCGGCATGGGCAGCGCGATCGCCATCGCGATCTCCTGGACCAAGAACCAGTCGATCCTCTGGGCCATATTTCACGGCTTTATCAGCTGGATTTACGTCATCTACCATGCATTTACCCGCCCCGGCGGGCTGATGGGCTGAGCCCGATGGACGCGGGCGCCGCGCACCGCTAGATGGCGCGGCCATGCGTTCTCTCTCCGATATCCAAGAAGAATACGAGTTCCTCGAAGGCGACGAGCGTTATCGCCTGCTGATCGAACTCGGCCGCGAGCTCGACGAGATGCCCGACGCGCTCAAGACCGACGCCACGCTGGTGCGCGGCTGCTCGGCCAGCGTCTGGGTCTATCCCACGGGCGATAGCGGCAAGCTCCATTTCCTCGCCGACAGCAACGCCGCGATTACCAAGGGCATCGTCGCGCTCGTGATCTCGGCCGTGCAGGACAAGGCCGCCGCGGAAGTTGCCGGCATGGACATCCACGCAGCGCTCGAGCCGTTCGACCTGAAGAACCAGCTTTCGAGCAACCGGACACAGGGCGTGCCCAACATGATCGCGCTGGTGAAGGATCACGCTGCCAGGATCGCGGCCAGCTGACATGAAGCGGACGGTCTACCGCGCCCTCGGCTTCATCAGCGTGGGCCTTGGCGCGATCGGGGCAGCGCTTCCGATCATGCCGACCGTCCCCTTCCTCCTGCTGGCGGTATACTTCTTCGCTCGCTCAAGCCCCGAGCTCGAGCAGAAGATCCTCGATCACCCGACTTGGGGCCCGCAGGTCCGCGACTGGACCGAGCGCCGCGCGATCAGCCGCCGCGCAAAGACAATGGCTATCGGTGCCATGGCAACCGGCGCGGTGGTGACCTACTTCACCCTCGGATACCCGTGGTACTGGATTTCCGTCGCCATCCTCGTGATTGCCGGCAGCTGGATCGCCACCCGCAACGAATAGCCGCTACCGCTGAAGCGGCCAGTCGACTGGCGATGGCAAATCGAGCGAGGCGCCGGCCTCGATCAGCCGGGCCTTGAAGCGCGGCGTGGCATCGAGATCGAAGCCGTTGCCGCAATGGCAGGTAACGATCCCGCTGTTTGCAAACCAGATCGGCCCGGCAGGCCGCGCATCGATCCGCGCCGCGTATTTATTGGCTGTCTCGCGGTCGCCCATGAGCGTCGCCACGTGCAACAGGGCAACGTCGGGGGCGCCCTGCTGCTGATATTTCTCGAATTGGTTTTCCAGCCCCTCGCGGTCGCCTTCGGCGGCAAGTATCCAAGTCTCCGCCTGCCCGTGATAATACGCTTGGGGGTCCATGCGATCGAGCACTTCGCGTGCATCTTCCGTACGGCCTGCTGCGACAAGCGCGAGCACATGGATACGGTGCATGGCTTCCGAATTGTCGCCCGACGTCTCTGCGATCTCGATCGCCTCGTCCACTTTCCCCGAATAGATCAGCATGGCGACGAGCGGTGTGCGGCTGGTGAGAGGGTCGCATTTCTGGAGGCGCCTTGAATAGTCGATGTATTCGTCGACCAGGCCCAGCCGGATGACCAGCCAGTCGTTGTAGCTCGTGAGCACGCTGCAGCCGCTTTCCTCCCGCAGCATACGCTCGACGATTTCGCGCGCATCCGACCAATCGTTCGAATACTGGATCGCCTGCTGGTCGAGCACGGCGTATGCCCAACGTGGCGCATTGGCGCGCGCGGCGGCCAGTCTGCGCTCGATCTCGAGCCGCGCTTCCTCAGCCACTTCGGGCCCACCCACGGGGAAGCCGATACTGTGATCGGTCAGCAAATGGCTGAAGCGGTCAATCGCCGCGACCTGCGCGTTCCAGAACCGTGGTTCAAGTGCGAAGGCACGGTCGAAATACTCGTTAGCCTCGGCAAGGTTTTCGTATGTCGCGCCCTGGTTGTGCACCTTGCCGAACAGCTCCATGCCGCGTGCGAAAAGTGCATAGGCCTCGGGATTGTCGATACCCGCCTCGGCCATCCGTGACCGCTTGTCGCCATCGAGCAGGACGCCGAGAGCTTCGGCTGCACGCTCGGCTATTTCCGATTGCACCGCCAGGATGTCGGAGCCGGTCACATCATAGGTATCGCTCCATAGCTGGCTACCGTCTTCCGCACGGACGAGTTGCGCGGTCACCCGCCAGTCATTGCCATTCCTGCGCACCGTACCGTCGACGAGGTGGGTGACGCCGAGCTGCTTCGCCACCTCCCCGACCGGCAGGTCGGTGCCGGCAAGCTGGAAACTCGAGGACCGTGCGGTGACCCTGAGTTCCGCGAGTGCGCTGAGCCGGTTGAGGATTTCCTCGGCAACGCCTTCCGCGAAGTACTTGTCGTCCTCGTCGTCGGACAGCGACCGGAAGGGAAGGACGGCGACGCCGGTCTGCTCGCTTGCCTGTTCGCTGGCCAGGGCCTCGCTGTCGCTGGACCGGTTGGTCCACCAGAAGCCCGCGGCAACCACAACGAGAGCCATGGCTACCATCAGTATGGCGATCGCCCTGTTGGCCGCCGGTCGTTCGACTTCTGGGGCGGGCGTTCCCGGCAGGCTCGTGAGCCTGTGACCCAAAGCGCGCAGCAGGTCCGAGTGTCCCCGCTCGTCGGTCATGTCGATCGCATGGATCTGCTTGAAACCTATCGGAGGAGGCGTCCCGTCGAGGCTCGTCGCGACCAGCTTGCCCGCTTCGAGACCTATTCCGGCCTCGTCGCGAACCCAGCGCGATGCGACACCGTCCTTGGACCAGAGGACAAGCACGACCTGGGCTTCTTCCAGCCGGCGTTCGATCTCTGCAGCAAATTCCGATCCGCCATCGATATGGCGATCCCACCAGACCGAATATCCGGCAGCCTCGATCTCGGCAGCCAGCCGCTCGGCCTGCTCCCGGTCGGCCCGCGCATAGGAAAGGAAGACATCCCCCATTGCGGGCAATGTGCCATCAATTTCACGCTTGTCCAATAACGCAAACGTATAGGCCGCGCGGAGTGGCCGCGAGGAGCGCTAAACGGCCGTCTTTTCGGAACCCAGACCCGGTCAAGCCGTTGATAAGCCATACGACGGGAGGGCTGACGAAAGGACACTCTCCATGGCAATTCTGATTCTGATCGCGACCATCCTGCTTCCCCCGCTCGGCGTTGCTGCCAAGCACGGACTTGGTGGTACGACGCTGCTGAATCTCGTGCTGACCCTGCTCGGATTCATTCCGGGCCTGATCCACGGTCTTTACGTGAACTACGCCAGGTAAGGCGGCGACAGATTAATCGAGTTCGGCCGGGGCCGGGACCGTTTCAGCGGTCTCGGCCTCTTCCGTTTCGGCCATGCCCTGCTCGCGTTGCATTTCGAACGTGCCGTTCATGTCGAGCAGGCTCCAGACGCCGGTTACCTCCAGCCCGTCGCTCGATATCTGGCCGACGTAATCGACCGGGTTTTCATAGCCGCGGGGCGCATCGAAATAGACCTTGGTGAAATCGACCGAGCGGGCCGTCCGGTGACCGGAAATCTCGGCCTCGATCGTCGCAGTCGGGCGAAAGATGTCGGGCTCGATCACCGAGCCTGAGAACCTGCCCGAGGTTTCGGATATCCTGACGCGGAAAGGCGTCGTCGCCTCGCCGCCCGGATAGGAAAAGCTGCCGTCCCAGTCCCCTGTCAGGTCGAGCGGATCGGCGATGTGATCAGGCCCCGGCGCTGTCGCGAACGACCGCTTCGCCCGCTTCGCGCTGACGTTTGAGTTCGGCTTTCAGCTTGGCAGGGTCCTGCGCGAAGACGAAACCGAAGCTTACGCCGCCTTCCTTGCCGATGGTGGCATGGTGCAGCTTGTGGGCCTGGACCAGGCGCTTCGCGTAGCCCTTCTTGGGCACCCATTTGAAATAGCGCTGATGGACCAGCCCGTCGTGCACCAGCGTGTAGATGACGCCGTAGAACAGGATGCCGAGCCCGATCCAGGTCGCTGGCCACCAGGCACTCGCACCAAGAACCCATTCGCTGCCGAGCGCAAACATCGAAATGCTCATCGCGGCACCGACGATCGCGTAGAGGTCGTTCTTTTCGAGCACATTGTCGTGCGGCTCGTGATGGTCGCGGTGCCATCCCCAGCCGAAGCCGTGCATGATGTACTTGTGGCTCGCCCACGCCACCCATTCCATGGCAGCGACGGTCGCAAGGACAATCAGGATCGGTGCGATGATTTCCATGGTCGCAATATAGGCGCTGCACAGGGGCAGCGCAAAGCCTGACTAGGCGTCGGGCGATGTCTTGCGCGTATCGATACCGAAATAGTCGCGTGCCACTTCGCGGCTGATCCGCGCGGGCATATGGCTTTTCGCATCAAGGCAGCACCACATGCTCTTCACCTCGGCGAGAACATCCTCTCCGCGGCGAATCACCGTGTTGTAGAAGCTGCGCGCGCCCTTGATCTTCTCGAGAACTGTCTCTGCGATCACCTCGTCGTCGAGGAAGGCGGGCTTGCGATAGGTGATCTCGTGCTTGAGCGCGACCCAGGCCTTGCTCGCCACTTCCTCTGCCGGCGCGAGTTTCTGCCAGTGCGCAAGGACAGTGTCCTGCACCCAGTTGAGATAGCGCGCATTGTTCACGTGCCCCATGAAATCGATATCCGCGGGCAGGACTTTGATCGGAAAAGAGAATGGCTTTGCTGACATGAGTGTAAGTAAAGCATAGAAAGATGAAGTTTGGAAGACTCTGGATTTGCCTTTTTGCGCCTGTCCCAAAGTGAGGCCAAACCACGCCCATGGCGAGCAAACCGCGCACACTTTACGAGAAGATCTGGGACGCCCACGTGGTCGAACGACAGGACGATGGCACCTGTCTCGTCTATATCGACCGGCACCTGGTTCACGAAGTCACCAGTCCGCAGGCATTCGAGGCGCTGCGCCTCGCTGGACGCAAGGTCAGGCGCCCGGACCTGACGCTGGCAGTCCCGGACCACAATCTCCCCACGACCGCGCGAAAGGCCCCGGACGGTTCGCGCCTGCCGATCGAGGACAAGCAGAGCGCGGCGCAGCTCGCCGCTCTTGAACGCAATGCGCCCTCTTTCGGTATCGACTATATAGACGCGGTCGCGCCCGAGCAGGGCATCGTCCATGTCGTCGGGCCCGAACAAGGCTTCTCGCTTCCCGGTGCGACTATTGTATGCGGCGACAGCCACACCGCGGCGCATGGCGGGATCGGCGCGCTGGCTTTCGGCATCGGCACGAGCGAAGTCGAGCATGTACTCGCCACGCAGACGCTATTGTTGCGGCCTTCGAGGACCATGGAAGTCCGCGTCGAGGGCGAACTCGGCCCGGGCGTCACGCCCAAGGACCTCATCCTCCACATCATCGGCGTGATCGGCACCGCGGGCGGTACAGGCCACGTCATCGAATATCGCGGCAAGGTCTTCGAGCGCATGAGCGTCGAGGGCCGCCTGACCGTGTGCAACATGAGCATCGAGGGCGGCGCGCGCGCCGGTTTGATCGCGCCCGACGATGTGGTCTTCGACTACCTGAAAGGGCGCCCTTACGCGCCGAGCGGTGAAGCATGGGGCAAGGCGGTCGCATGGTGGCGATCGCTCGCGACCGATCCCGGTGCGAGCTTCGACAAGTCCGTCGTGATCGACGCCGCCGACGTCGAGCCGACGGTTAGCTGGGGTACCAGCCCGGAAGACGTGGTCGCGATCGGCGGCAGCGTCCCCTCGCCCGAGAGTTTCTCGGATCCCTCCAAACAGGAAGCGGCCCGCAAGAGCCTCGATTACATGGGCCTCGCCCCCGGCACTCCGCTGGAAGAGGTCGAGGTCGAGAACATCTTCATCGGCTCTTGCACCAACAGCCGGATCGAAGACCTGCGCGCAGCGGCCGAGATCCTCAAGGGCCGCAAGAAAGCGGCGAATGTGCGCTGGGCCATCGCCGTGCCGGGCTCGGGCCTCGTCAAGCTGCAAGCCGAGGAAGAGGGGCTCGACCGCATTTTCACCGAGGCCGGTTTCGAATGGCGCGAACCGGGTTGTTCGGCCTGCCTCGCGATGAACCCCGACAAGGTCCCGCCGGGCGAACGCTGTGCATCGACCTCCAACCGTAATTTCGTCGGGCGCCAGGGGCCGGGCTCGCGCACCCATTTGCTCAGCCCCGCCATGGCCGCTGCCGCCGCGGTAACCGGTCGGCTCACCGATGTTCGCAAGTTGATGAGCGAGTGACCTCTTGCCCTTGCCCGCGTCAAATCCCATGAGGGGGTCATGACCAAACTACCCAAAGGCAAGGCCGCCATCGCAGGAGCCATCGGCTCCGCCGCCATCGCCGCCGCGCTGCTCTATGCGAACAAGCGCCGCGAAAAGAAGAACAAACCCACGCAGCCCGGGCCGATCCCCTCGGGTGAGAAGCCGGAGACTGATTGATGGACAAGGTATCGACGATTTCCGGCCGGGCGATCCCGCTGGGCCTCAAGAACGTCGATACCGATGTCATCATTCCCGCGCACTGGCTCAAAACGGTCAGCCGCGAAGGGCTCGGCAAGGGCGCCTTCGAGACGATCCGCGCGGCCCCGGGAAATCCCTTCGATGTCGAGGACTTCGCCGGCGCCCCGATCCTGATCGCGGGCGACAATTTCGGTTGTGGTTCGAGCCGTGAACACGCGGCTTGGGCCATGCTCGACATGGGACTGACCGCAGTCATCGCGCCGAGCTTCTCGGACATATTTTCGGGCAATGCGTTCAAGAACGGCATCCTCGCGGTCGAACTGTCGCAGGAGCAGGTCGACCGCCTGCTCGAAGTCGCGAAAGAGCACCCGATTACCATCGATCTGGAAAACCAGGTCGTCACCACGCCATTCCAGGATCGCTTCGGATTCGAAATCGATCCTTTCCGCAAGCATTGCCTGCTCAACGGCCTCGACGAGATCGGGCTGACGCTCGAGCGCGACGAGACTATCGAAACCCACGAAAAACAGCGCGCCGGAAGCCTCCCATGGCTCGATGCGCCCAGAAAACACCGGAGAGAACCCGCATGAAAGCTGTCCTGTCGAAAGAAACCGGCGGCCCCGAAACCCTCGTTGTCGAGGACATCGAAGCCCCCACGCCCGGCAAGGGCGAAGTCCTGATCGACGTGGCAGCCTGCGCGATCAACTTTCCCGACACGCTGATCATCCGCGACATGTACCAGTTCAAGCCCCCGCGCCCCTTCGCGCCGGGCGGCGAGATCTCGGGCACGATCGAGGCGCTGGGCGAAGGCGTCGAAGGCTTCGCGGTCGGCGACAAGGTGATCTGCGGCGTCGGCAATGGCGGCCTGCAGGAAAAGGTCGCGGTAGCCGCCGCGCGCCTGTTCAAGGTGCCTGAAGGCATCGACCTCGTGCAGGCATCGGCGCTGCTGATGACCTATGGCACCACGATCCATGGCCTCAAGGACCGCGGCGACATCAAGGAGGGCGAGACCGTTCTCGTGCTGGGCGCTGCAGGCGGCGTGGGCCTTTCGGCTGTCGAACTCGCCAAGGCCTATGGCTGCCGCGTTGTCGCTGCCGTCTCGACCGAGGAAAAAGGCGAGGTCGCGAAGAAGGCCGGTGCCGACGAGGTCGTGATCTACCCGCGCGCGCCCTTCGACAAGGACACCTCCAAGCAGCTGGCCAACGACTTCAAGGCTGCCGTCGGCCCCAATGGTGCGGACATCGTCTACGACATCGTGGGCGGCGACTATTCCGAGCCTGCCCTGCGCTCGATCGCCTGGGAGGGCCGCTTCCTCGTGATCGGCTTCCCGGCAGGTATCGCCAAGATGCCGCTCAACCTCACCCTGCTGAAAAGCTGCGACATTCGCGGCGTCTTCTGGGGTGCGTTCACCGCGCGCGAGCCGGAGCGCAACAACCAGAACATCGCCGAGCTGTTCGATCTGTGGAAGGCGGGCAAGATCAACCCGCTGGTCAGCGAGACCTACCCGCTCGAGCGCGCACATGAAGCCATCGCCAAGCTGGAGAACCGCGGCGCGATCGGAAAACTTGTCGTCACGATGGACTAATCCGTCGCCATACCCTTGCCGCTATGCCGTGTGATGCCTATTCGGCAGGGCAACCAACCTCCAAGGGGACAGGACATGACCGACTTCAAGGACCGCGAACGCGGCGAAGAAACCAAATACGCTTTCGACCAGGAAACCGAATTCAAGATCGCTGCGCGCCGCAATCGCCTGCTTGGCGAATGGGCCGCTGGTCTCATGGGCCTGACCGAAGAGGAAACCGACGCTTACAAGAAAGCGGTCGTGCAGGCCGATTTCGAGGAAGCAGGTGACGAGGACGTGATCCGCAAGCTGCTCGGCGACCTTACCGCTGCCGAATGCGATGTCAGCGAAGCCGACATCCGCGCGAAGCTGGAAGAATGCGCCGTCGAAGCGCGTCGCCAGTTCATGAGCGACCAGAAGTAACCCGTCATGCCGATGCCAGCCGAAGACATCGTCGCGCTGATCGAGGCCGCGCTTCCCGGCGCGGTGGTCGAAATGCGCGACCTTGCGGGCGACAACGATCACTGGGCGGCCAAGGTCACCGCGCCGCAATTCGCCGGCAAGACCCGCGTCGCCCAGCACAAGATGGTCTACGAAGCGCTGGGTGAACGCATGGGCGGTGAACTCCACGCCTTGCAACTGACCACGCAAGCACCCAACTGACAGCCAGACATTTTCGCTAAAGCAAAGGCAGGACACCCATGTCCGACGTAAACTCGCGCATTTCCGACATCGTTGGCAGCAACGACGTCGTTCTCTTCATGAAGGGCACCCCGCTCTTCCCCCAGTGCGGCTTCTCCAGCCGTGCAGTTGCCATCCTCGACCATTGCGGCGTCGCCTACGACAGCGTCGACGTGCTGCAGGACATGGAAATCCGCCAGGGCATCAAGGCCTATTCGGACTGGCCGACCATTCCCCAGCTCTATGTGAAGGGCGAATTCCTCGGCGGCAGCGACATCATGATGGAGATGTTCGAGGCCGGCGAACTCCAGCAGCTGATGGACGAAAAGCAGGTCGCCAAGGCCGAAGGCTAATACTCAGCCCAACCAGAAACGGGAAAGGCCCGCCCGGGGGACTGCCGGGCGGGCCTTTTTTGTTCGTTCGGGGAGGCGGACCGGGAGACCAGGAGGGTCCGCCTCTCGAAGACTAATGGGACGCAGAAGGATATGCACGCCGCGTGCCAAAAAGGCCGATGCCGCACGCTGCCTGTCTTGCGGTGGTTAACGCCAACTTTCCGCGTCCGGCTTTTGTAAAAATTCCCGACAGAAGGCGTTAACCTTCTCGTGCTTGGCATTCGCGCGCAATCGCGCCACACAGGTCCTCATGACGATTAACCCTGGCGACAGTCCCGAAGGCATTCCCGCAGCTACCGTCGTGATCTTCCGCAGAGGGCCGGACAATGGCCCTCCGGAAGTCCTCATGACGATCCGGTCCCGCGACATGGTTTTCGCAGGCGGCATGGCCGTTTTCCCGGGAGGGCGCGTCGATCCGGCCGATTTCGATCTCGGCGCGATGATGGGCGGTTCGCTAGAGCCCGACGAAGCGGCCCACCAGATCGCCGTCGTGCGCGAAACACTCGAGGAAACCGGCCTCGTCATCGGTCTTTCGGGAGAGATCGACGCCGAGAAGGCCCGCGCGGCGCGCCGCTATCTGCTCGAGACAGGCGATCTGGCAAGCGTTCTAGATCATTTCGACTGGTCGCTCGATCTCGACCAGCTGACGCCCTTCGCGCGCTGGTTTCCCAAGAACGAGAACATTCCGCGCGTCTACGACACCCGCTTCTACATCGCGGACCTTGGCACCGGGGCAGTCGAGATAGAGGCCGACCTGTCCGAGAACACCCACCTGTTCTGGAGCACCGCGCAGGGTGCGCTCGATGCGGCAGAGCGCGGCGACATCAAGCTGATCTTCCCCACCCGCCGCAATCTCGAACGGCTCGCCCTGTTCGACGACTTCGCCGCTGCCAAGGAACAGGCCGATCGCATCCCCGTGCGCACCATCACGCCCTTCATGGGCGAACGCGAGGGCAAGAGCTGGCTCGAGATCGGCGAAGACCTGGGATATCCGGTGACCGGTGAGCCGCTCGACACCGTCGCACGCGGTTAGTGCCAACTGCCCCCAAGCATTGAAGCGATAGGGCGAAAAGATGGCGCGCCCGGCAGGACTCGAACCTGCTGCCTCAAGATTAGAAGTCTCGCGCTCTATCCAGATGAGCTACGGGCGCGCGCCAGCGTCGCCATAACGCGGCTTTGCGCGAGCGCCAATCAAGGATAGGCAGCGCGCTATGGAAAAGCCCGAGAGCCACGCCGTGCCGCAAGGACACCGTTTCCGCTATTACGATCTCGTGATGGCGGCATTCGTCACCATCCTGCTGCTGTCCAACCTGATCGGTGCGTCCAAGCCGAGTTATGTCGACCTGCCGGTCATCGGCCAGTGGTCCTTCGGGGCAGGCGTGCTGTTCTTCCCCGTGAGCTACATCATCGGCGACATCCTGACCGAGGTCTATGGCTATGCCCGCGCGCGGCGGGTCATCTGGACCGGGTTTGCCGCGCTGCTCTTCATGGCCTTTATGGCCTGGGTGGTGGTGCAATTGCCGCCTGCCGAAGGCTGGCCGGGGCAGGAATCCTACGAGTTCGTCTTCGGCAACAGCTGGCGCATCGTGCTTGCCTCGATGGTCGCCTTCTGGGCGGGCGAATTCGCCAACAGCTTCGTGCTCGCCAAGATGAAAGTGTGGACGCAGGGCAAGCACCTGTGGATGCGCACGATCGGCTCGACGGTAGTCGGACAGGGGCTCGACAGCCTGATCTTCTATCCGCTCGCCTTCTGGGGCCTTGCCGGCTGGCCGGTCGAGCTTCTTTGGCAGGTGGTCCTCTCCCAGTGGCTCATCAAGACGGCCTGGGAGGCCCTGCTGACGCCGGTGACCTATCTCGTGGTCGGCAAGCTTAAGCAGACAGAGCAGGTCGAGATCTTCGACACCGACACCGATTTCTCGCCCTTCGCCACGAGCCGCGGCGACACATAGGAGCGGGCAAGAAAAAAGGGGCGGCCCGAAAGCCGCCCCTTCCTCTCCCCTTTTGAGATCCAAGCGGATTAGAACTTGGCACCCACCGCGATGCCGTAGCGCCGCGGGTCGAGAGTGAAGATGTTGCTGAACAGGCCCGAGCTCGCGTCGGTGACGTAGAGGCCGGTCACCGAGTCAGAGTCGAAGATGTTCTGGACCCAGCCGCGAACGTACCAGTTTTCGTCGGCGCTATTGAGCTGGATCTGGGCATTCGCCTGGACGAACGGCTCGATGCGGTTGACCGGTCCGTTGAACACGTTGCCGTACTGCTCGCCGGTGAAGGCGATGTCGAAACGCGGGACCAGCGTCATGCCGTTGTCGAACTCGGCCGTGTACTGGACACCCAGCGAGGCCTTCATCTCAGGTGCCTGAGGCAGCTTGTTGCCCTTCAGGTTGACCTGGACACCCGGGCTCAGGACCTGAACCCCGCCGAACAGGGCGCCGATCGCAGTCGCCTGCGCATCGAGGGCGCTACAGATGCTGAAGGCACCGGTCGAGGCGATGCCGCCATCGCTCGGGAATGCGGTCGGCCCCTGGAGACCAAGACCGCCATTCACGGCTGCCACGAAGGCATTCGCCCCTGCACCAGTGACTGCGCAAAGCGCGCCATTGGTGATGTCCTTGATGATCACGGCGTCGGGGTCACCGCCGCCCGGATCACGCGGATTGGAGAAGAACTGGTCGCCAGCAACCTCGGCATTGAGGAACGAGACGTTCATGTTGACCAGCCAGTTGTAGTCCGGCCGGATGATCGTTTCGAACTCGAGACCCCAGATATCGGCGTCGATGGTGTCGTTGACCGAGGTACGCGCGATAATGCGGCTCAGCTGAAGATCCTTGTACTTGTAGTAGAAGGCCGTCGCGTTGAACTGCAGCGCACCGTCGAGGAACGAGTTCTTCGAACCGATTTCGAAGGCGTCGATCGACTCCGGACCGAAGCTGTCCGGCACTGCGAAGATCGGTTGCAGCGGCGGGTTGATACCGCCGGATTTGTAACCGCGCGAATAGGACGCATAGAGATGGTTGTCGGGTGACAGCTCGTAATCGACCACGAAGCGGCCGGTTATCTCGTCGAATGCGACATTGCGTTCCTGGACATCCTGCAGACCCGCAGTGCCCGGATCGGCATCGAACGGTCCGAAAGGCCCGTTCGGATAGAGCGGGTTCGCGGTCGGATCGAATGGATCGCCGTCGTTGGCATAGGGGTTGAAGAAGCTCAGCAGCGTCGAACGCGCCCTGATCGACTTGGTGTCGTCATTGTAGCGCAGGCCTGCCGTGATCTTCAGCCTGTCGGTCACGTCGATGTAGGCTTCACCGAAGATACCGAAGCTTTCGAGCTCGAAGTCCTGCGTGTTGTTGCGGAAGAACGAGGTGCCGCCATAGGCAGGCGGCAGACCGCCGCCGAAGCTGATCAGCGAGCCGATCACACCGGTAACGTAGTCGATCGCAAATGCGTTCACGAAGTAGCTGTTCTCCAGCACCTTCGAATTTGCGTAGATCCCGCCGAGCAGGAAGTTGAACGAGCCGTCGAAATCGGAAGAAACGATTGCTTCGACCGAGTAGCTCTCGTTCTCCTGGTTCGAGCGGTCGAACTGCGTGCCGTCAGGCGTACAGACCGAGAAGCCTTCGAAGGCGCCGCGGTTGTCCAGCCTGGTGTCGGAAACGCAGAGGTTGCCTGAACTGTCGAAAAGGGCGTCCACGATCGGCTGGAAATACGGCTCGAGGCCGGGAACCGCGCCGGCGGCATAGGCCTGGATGGTACCGAAGGCCGCAACCTGGTTGGGAATTTCACCCACGCCCAGGTTGTAGTCCTGCCGGGAATCGACGCTGGTTTCCTGGTAGGTACCGGTCAGGCTCAGGTTGATATCGCCGAAGCTGTGCTCGAGATGGGCCTGAAGCTGCAGTTCGTCGGAATAGTATTCCGGAGTGAACTGGGTGTTCACCTTGCGAACGTCGGCCGGTTCCTGGAAGTTGGCGTAGGCATCGGGGCCGTAGAGGCTGTTGAGCCCGAGGTTGTTCACCAGCGGTCCGAATGCGCCCAGCGCGATGTTGAAGAATTCCTGCGAACCGAGCGTACCGGTAAAGGTCGAGTTCGAGTTGGTTTTCGCAAAGTCGCGCCTGTTGTTGAGACAGCCCAGGACGCCGGTAGGATCGCGCTGACACAGCTGCTTCTGAATGCGGAGACGGTTGTCATCCTCTTCGAAGTAGTAGCCCATCAGGTCGAGAGTGGTGTCCGGACCCGGTTCGAAGCGTAGCGAACCACGGATCGCGAACATTTCGCGGTCGTCGATATCGTTGCCGTCGTAAAGGTTCTCCGTGTAACCGTCACGGTCGAGCCAGAAGCCAGCGACACGCAGGCCGATCGAGTCACCGATCGGCAGGTTGATCATGCCCTTGGCCTTCATCGAGTTGTAGTTGCCGTACTCGAGATCAGCCGAGGCCGAGAAGCCCGACAAATCGGGCTTGGCGGTCACGACGTTGACCACGCCCGAGGTCGCGTTGCGGCCGAACAGGGTGCCCTGCGGACCGCGCAGCACTTCGACGCGCTCGAGATCGAAATACTCGGTCTCGAAGAGACGCGTTCCGAACAGGGGTGCGGAGTTGAGGTGGATAGCTGTCGCGCTGTCGCAGGAGACGCCGACGCAAAGATCGCCGATACCGCGGATGGTGAAGCTTGATGCCGTGAAGTTGGACTTGGTGAAAGAGACGTTCGGCAGCGTCAGCTGAAGGTCGCTGGCGTTTTCGATCTGCTGTGCCTCGAGTGCCTCGGTGTCGAATGCGCTCACCGCGATCGGCACTTCCTGGAGGCTCTGCGCCTGGCGCTGAGCGGTCACGATAATGACGCGTTCGGTGGTCGTTTCTTCTGCGATGCCGGATTCGTCACTGTCTCCGGTGACATCCTGCGCATAGGCAGGAACGGCAATCGCACCGGCACAGATACCGGCCATCAGGGAAGCCCTGATCCTCATAATCCCTCTCCTCTCCGATGGCCTTCTCTATGGAGGCCTGCGCGGGAGGCTATCACACATTCGTATGCGCGCAAGTTTTCACGCATGAATCTTGCGCAAAACGGGCCTTTCGCGATGCTATGTTGCAGTGCAGCAATTTCACGAAATGCAATTGACGTTACGGCATGGCCGAAAGCCAGAGGGTGCCGCTACGGCACGCGTCAGAGATGTCAAATGAGGTCGGCGCTCTGTGCGATCTGGGAAATGCCGCGCTTGCCGCTCGAATCGCGGCTCAGCTGCACGACGACATCGATCACGCTTGCCGCGTAAGCGATGGTATCCGCACGCGTCAGGCCGATGCCGGTCTGCATGACCATCAGCGACAATTGTTCGAGCGCCCCGCTCAGGCTGTTGGCGTGGATCGTCGAGAAGCTGCCGGGGTGGCCGGTGTTGATGGCGCGCAGGAAGCTGACGCTTTCCGCGCCGCGCAGTTCGCCCAGCACGATCCGGTCGGGTCTGAGGCGTAGTGCCGCCTGAAGCAGCTCGTTGGCGGTCACCTTGGCTTCGCCCAGTTCGCCCTTGACCGCGACGAGGCCGACGCCGTTCTTGCCCGGCAGCTTGAGCTCGGGCGTATCCTCGACGAGCACGACGCGCTCATGCTTCGGGATTTCGCCAAGCATGGCATTGAGGAATGTGGTCTTGCCGGTGCTGGTACCACCCGAGACAAGGATCGTCTTGCGCTGACGAATGGCCTCGCGAAGGAAGGCGACCGGTTCGGCCTGCGGATCGGGCATCGGCGCTGCCGCGCCCTTGCCGAGCGGGCCGGAATCATAAGCATCGAGCGGCAGGTCGAGGCGGCGATGGCGACGGATCGCCATGGCCCAGTGCTTGCGCGCGGCAGGCGGGCCGCAGAACTGGACGCGAGCGCCATCGGGAAGCGTGGCGCCGAGCAGCGGGTGTTCGCGGTTGATGCCCTGGTGGCTGACACGCGCGACCTGCTCGGCAAGCCGCTGGATCAGCCGGTCATCGATGTCGGGCCGCTCTATGCGCTGCATCCCGCCGGCGGCTGCATCTTCCACCCAGACCTCGCCCGGCTTGTTGACGAGGATTTCGGTAACGGTGTCGCGCTCGAGCCATTCGGCGAAGGGCTTGAGATAGGCATCGAGATAGACGCTGCGCTCGCCGTGAAGGTCGACGTTCGGCGCATCCTCTTCCGGATGGTCGTCCGGCAGGAAAGGATGGATATCGGCGCTCACGTCTCTTCCGCCTGCCTTAGTTGACGCGCGAGAAGTCGAGGTCGCGGGCAGTAAAGATACGGATCGGTTCGCCGATCTTCACCCGGACCGTGGGACTGCGTTCGCCATCCTGCTGGGCTGCGGTAGCGGCAGCCGACTGGCTCGCCCCGCCCAGCACGATGCCGCCTGCTCCGCCGGTCGCGATGGTGCCGAGGCCGCCGACGACCGACAGCAGCAGCGCCGAACCGAAGCGGTTGAAAAAGCCGTTGCCGGACACCTTGCCCGCGAGGCCTGTCGTGCCGTCGAAGCCGATGGCGGGGGATGCGAGATTGACCGATGCACCGTCCGGACGGATCAGGCGGGTCCAGATGACATAGGCGCGCTTCTGGCCGTTCTGCATGCCCGACTGGTACTGGCCGATGAGGCGGCTCGAACGCGGCACGAGGATGCGCGAACCATCGAAGCTGCGCACATCCTGGCTCACCACGGCGCGGACATAGCCGGGCACGTTGGTATCGATCGCGGTCTCGAGGATTGCGGGGATGAGCGTACCCTGCGTGACAGTGGTCGAGGGATTGGTCATCGCCTTGGCCTGCGCCGGAGCGCCGCCGACGCCGCCGACGCGGCTGGCGAAATCGGTCGCCGAGTTGCCGGTGGCTTCACCTGCTGCTGCAGCGACGCCATCGGCGGTCGGATCGACGAGGCCGACAGCAGAGCCGGCATCGAAGACGACAGTCGGATTGTTGAACGGATTGCCGGCCGGCACCGCCTCGGGCGATGCAGCAAGAACGGGCGCCGGTGCCATTACCGGCGCCTCGGCCGCTTGCTGGACGGGTTCCGCAACGGGCGGCTGAACCGGCGCCACGATGGGCACCGGCGCCGCGACATCGGGATTGCCGATGCCTTCGGTTGCCGGCGTGCGCGCGGCGTTCATGCTCCAGAGAGTCACCGCGCCAAGACCTGCAACGATGGCGATGCCCGCCACCATGCCGAGCGCATCGCTCTTACCGCCGGGGCGTGCTACCGCCGGGAAGGCGTTGCGCTGCGCGAGATCGATGACCTCCGCATCACTCTCGTCACGCGGATCGATGTCGTTTGCGACACCCTTGGTCGAAGTCTTCAGGGCACTGCGCATCAGCTTTCTCCCTTCTGGGCAAGCGACGTATCGCCGAGGTTGCGGCTTTCGGTACTCCGCACTGGTCCGGAATTGACCAGCGTGGCACTTTCCTCGCCCGACCGCAGGATGATCGAGCGCGGCACGCCGTCGATGACGACAGTGTCGCCGCGAACGGTGTAGTTGACCGGTCCTTCAGCGCCCTTGGCATTGGTGACGAGGATGGCCGGCACGTCGCGGCCATTGGTCCAGGTGAGGAAGGTCGCTTCGCCGTCGTCGAAGGCACGTTCGGGCAGGAGTGCCTCGTTACCCTCGCCGTTCCAGGCGAAGTTGAGATCGGCCGGATCGACCGAAGCGAACGGATCTTCCGGCGCAGCGGGTTCCGCCTGCGCCAGCTCGGCCTTGCGGGCTTCCTCCTCCGGATCGACCGGATAGTCGAAGCGCAGCACGTAGACCGGCTTCGCATTCGGGCTGGCCACGAGGTCGAAGAGGTAGGTGCGCTTGCTGGTGACGACCGTGAGGTTGGTCGCGGCGCGAACTTCGAGCGGCTTCACGAAAAGGATGTTGGCCCGCTTGTTGGGCGTCACTTGCCAGGTCTGCGAATTGCCGATGGCGACATTCTCGATCACCTCGTCTTCACCGAAGACGATGCTGGCCTGTACGTTCACGCGCCCGGGCAGCGTGACCACAGAGTACTCGTCATAGACGACTTCCTGCAGGCGCGGATCGGCCTGTGCCGGGACCGCAAGGACAGCGAGCGCGAGCGCGGGAATCAGCGCGCGTTTCATGACTTTTTCTCCGTAGAAGCATCGAGGCTGCGCGGCGGGGCGGACTTGAAGCGACTGCCGATCCCTGCCGTGCGGCTGGGCCCGCTGCTAGCGGGCGAGAGCTGAGCGCCACCTGAAGCGGTGGCATAGACCTTGGTGGCGCGCGAACCTTCGCCGCCCGCGCCGCTGTCGTTCGCGGCCGAGCCGGTCGAAAGCGCCGAGACGTCGATGCGGCGCGCCTGGTCGCTGGCCTGCGTCGCCGCCTGCGCCTGCACGAGCGGTTGCTGCTGGTTCGTGACGATGGGAGCCGAAGCGGGCTCGGTAGCCTTGCCGCCGTCTTCCTTCGAAGGGACGAGGCCGAACACGGTCCAGCCCGAAACCATCGCGCCTGCGACCTTGAAGACGATCACCATCAGCGCGACGTGCACCGCGCCGATCATGAAGAATGCCATGCCGGCCTGCGCAGGGACAACCCCCGGCTGCTGGGTCAGGGCCGAAAGGATCGGGACGGAAAGCTCGAGCATGATGGAGCCGCCCAGCACCGCGAAGAGCGGTGCGAGCGCGCACATGACCAGGCCCTTGAGCCAGCCCGTAAACAGGCCGCGCGTACCGTTGAACAGCGCGAGGACCACGAAGATCGGGCCGAGCGCCACGAGGATACCGAGCGCGATCTTGGTCGTGACCAGCAGGCCGACCGTCCCGAGCATGAACAGCATGGCGCCGAGCCACATGAGGCCGTGCGGCGAGAATGCCGAGAAGTCGGAATTGTTGCCGCTGGCTTCCTGTATCGCGATGAAGACCACGTCGATCTTCTGAGCGAAGACGTCCGTCGCCGAGCCCTGCGTGCCGGTCAGGATGCCGGCGAGGTAGTCGGGCGTGCCGACGAAGATGTTCCATACGACGCTCTGGTATGCGACCCAGCTGGTGGCGAAGGTCAGCACGAGGCCGAGCGTCATCATGCGCGGGATCAGCGCGCGAACGCCGATATTGGTGCGGCCCGTCAGCAGCAGGTAGCCGAAGATCGCGACGTAAAGCGTGAGAAGGATCGTGAGCGTCGTGCCAAGCGCGCCGCCGGGTGCAAACAGCTTGCCGAAGGCAGCCGCGCTCGCTTCACCGGCAACGCAATCGACGCCGCGCAGTGCTGCTGCGACGCCGTTGCCTACCTGTTCGGTGACCTGCTGGCAGTTCGCGCTGGTCATTCCGCAGCCAGTCCGATCTCGATATCGTCATTGGCCTCGTTCGCCCCGCCCGGCCACGCGGTGCCGGTGAGCGCGGGGAACCAGTCGGCGGGCGCATCGCCCATCGCCTGGCGCAGGGTGTCGAGGCGGCGGACCGAGCTTTCACGGCCCGAAAGCAGCGTGAGCACTTCAGGCGCACCCGAAAGGTCGAGACGCACGACGACGCTCGCATCGGGCTGGCGCACGAGGAAGCAGCGGCTGTGCGCGGGCAACGTACGGATCAGCGCCAGCTCGTGGCTGGTGAGGCCGAAGCCGTCGCAGTAATCTTCGGGCCGTGCACGCGAGTTGGGCATGAAGACCATCGTCGCGGTCTGTTCGACCAGCGCGGTAGAGATGCGGCTTTCGAGGGCATCGCGCGCGCTCTGCGTGGCGAAACCGACCAGCGCATTGCGCTTACGCAGCGTCTTCAGCCAGTCGCGAATGCGTGCGGCAAAGACCTCGTCGTCGAGCGCCTTCCACCCCTCGTCGATGAGGATCATGGTCGGCTTGCCGTCCAGACGCTCCTCGATGCGGTGGAAGAGATACATCATGGTCGGAGTGCGCAGCTTGGGGTTTTCGAGCAGCGCGGTCATGTCGAAGCCGAGCACGCGGGCATCGAGATCGAGCTTGTCTTGCGGGTTGTCGAACAGCCAGGCGTTCTCGCCCCCTTCACCATTATCGGCGCCGATCCATGCGCCGAGGCGGTCCGCAAGATCGCCAGGCATCGGACGACGGCTGCCCGAAAGCAGTTCCTTGAAGTGACGCAGGCGGCGCAGCGAAGCATCGTTCGCATAGGCAGCATCGACCGCATGTGCGATCGTCGCCTCCTCCTCCGGACCATTGGCCTTGAGCAGCACGCCCAGCCAGTCGCGCAGGAAGGCGCGGTTGGTCGGCGTATCTTCGAGCGCCATCGGGTTGAAGCCGGTAGGGTGGCCTGCACGGATGCTGTCGTAGCGCCCGCCGATGCCGCGCACGAACAGCTCTGCACCGCGATCCTTGTCGAACAGGATCGTGCGGGGCGCGAACTTCTGCGCCTGCGCGGCGAGGAAGTTCATCACCACCGTCTTACCCGAACCCGAGGGACCGATGACCGAGAAGTTGCCGAGGTCGCCGTGGTGGAAATTGAAGAAGAACGGCGTCGCGCTGGTGGTTTCCAGCAGTGTGACCGCGTCGCCCCAGTGATTGTCATAGGCCTGGCCGAGCGCGAAGCCGTGCAGGCTTCCAAAGCTTGCCATGTTCGCGCTGGAGATCAGCGCGCGGCGTACGAGATACCCTTCATTGCCGGGGAACTGGCCCCAGAACGCAGGCTCGAGATTGGTATCTTCGCGCACGGCGATCGCGCCAGTGTCCGCGAGCGCGGCGGCACAAGCGGCAGTTGCATCGTCGAGGCGGCCGAGGTCGCGTTCCTTGACCATGACGGTGAGGTGGTGGTCGCCGAAACCGACGGCACCCGCACCAAGTTCGTCACGCGCGGCCATCATGTCTGCGCGTTCGGCGGCGGCTTCTTCGTCCGCGCTCTTCAGGCGGCGGATCGCGAGGTCCATGCGTTCACGTGCGGTCTGGCGTTCGGTCGGCGCATAGCTTTCCGACACGATCATCTCGAACGGGAGACGCAGCAGGCCGTCGAGCAGACCGGGAGTGGTTGCTTCCGGGTAGTCCTTGAGGCCGAGGATGGCGGCGAAATCGGGCGAGCCCGAACCGCGCTGCTCGATCGCGTCGAGGCCGAAGCTCACGCGGCGATAGGGCAGCATCATGCCGAGATCGACATCTTCGCTCGGCTTGCGCACCGGGCGCATCTCGCCGTTGTAGAGCGCGGAGAGCAGCTCGAGCATTTCCGAATTCACATTGCCCTGCGGCCCCGTGTATTCTCCGAGCACGCTCGCCCCGTAGGACTGGAGCGAGGCGACGAGGCCTTGCGCTGCGGCACGCAGTGAACGCAGGTCCTTGGGATCGGCTTCGAGCCGGTCCTTCTGGCGGCGCAGCGTCTTGCCGACACGCTCGACAAGTCCGGCCTTGCCGCGTGCCGGGCGGCGGATCAGCGTGATGAACTGGTCGTTCACGAACAGCTGGCCCGAACCAAGGCGCTCCTTCCAGCGCGCATCGATATGGCGGCTGATCGGATCGGGGAAGGTGCCATCGAGCTCGACCGACACGCGGCGGCGGATGACGTGGTGATAGAGCACGAAGCGCGCATCGAGCGTCGAGCGGAGCATGACCTCGCGCGTCGCCGCATGGGCATTGAGCGCCTCGCTATCCTCGGTCTCGAACAGGAGGCCGGGGACCTGGATGGCGGTCATCACGCTGCCGTCGCGCAGCAGCACTGTGTTCTCGTCGACCAGCCGCGCATAGGGCAGGCGGTCGCCGGCACGGGCTTCCTTCGAACTCCAGGCGGCAGGGCCGATCCATTTGCCGTTACGCGGCATAACTGTTGCACCCCCAATGCTTGTAGTTCTTCACGCGGGGGCACTTCGAGACCTTGGTGATCCAGAGGTCGAAGATGCGCGGCTCGCGAAGGCATGCGAAGTAGCCGACACCGTGCATGACGAGCGCTGCGAACAGCGCCCAGAAACTGCCGGTGATCAGGAATATCTCGGTCGTCACCACCCCGTTGATGATGAAATAGTTGAACGTCACGCCCGCAAACATCTGCGGACGCGTGAGCGCTCTGTGGACGGGGTGGCGAACGAGGGCGGTCATCTTATGCGGCAACCTGCTGGATGCCGGCGACGATCGATGCCGCGCCGAAGAGGATGAAAACGCCGATGATCACGGTGGCGCCGAAGCGCCAGTTCAGCCGGCCGGTCAGCATCATGAAGCCGACGGCAGCCACGGCCATGACGGCAACTGCAGTGGCGACGTTGCCGAGCAGCGTTCCCTGCAGCCAGCCGAGCGCATTGACGATCGGGCCCGAACCAGCCGGATCGTTGGTCTGCACCTGCGCCATCGCGGCGGTAGGACTTGCAAGGGCCAGGATGACGGCCAGCTTTGCGAAAAGCGATTTCAAGTTTTCTTACTCCCGTGAGTGATCTGCGAGCCGCCCCATGATCGAGGCGACGTAATTCTGAGTTTCGCGGATACGCGGGATCCCCCCCGCACGTTCGACCCGTCCGGGTCCCGCATTATAGGCAGCCAGCGCCTTTTCCAAATCGCCGTCGAAACGGTCGAGCTGTTCGCGCAGGTACCGCGCACCGCCTTCGAGGTTGGCGAAGGGGTCGCGCGGGTCCACGCCAAGGTCGCGCGCAGTGCCCGGCATGAGCTGGGCAAGACCCTGCGCCCCGACCGGGGAAACCGCATCATGCCGCCAGCGGCTCTCCTGCCAGACCATCGCTTCGATGAGCGAGGCGCTGAGGTCGTACTTGGCCGAAAGCTCGGCGACCTTGGCCTGGTAGGCTGCCGGCACGCCGCGAGCATGGTTTGCCGGATCCGATGCGATCGCGTCCGGTACGTAAATCTCTGCCGGAACGTCCTCTACCGGAGCGGCAAATGTGCTTGCAGGAGGCTGGACAGCAGCAATGGCAGTGCCCCCGCCGGCCTTCCAGCGTGCACCGTCATCGTCGATCTCAATTACATCCGCCTTCGCCGGGAAGGCGGCCAGCGCGGTGCAAATCAATCCCGTCACCAACGCCGGGTGTGTGCGAATCATGTCGTACACCCTCCGTGCGGCCCCAATGGCCTTCATACATGACAGTAGGGTGACGTAAGCATGAATATGGTTAATTTGCCCCTAAATGGCGCAAATAAAGCCCGCACCACCGAAAGGCGATGCGGGCCAAGGGGGCTATAGGCCCGGTGGCGGTCGCTAATTAGCGGCTCGCGAGCGCTGCGTGTTTCTGGAAATCACCGCTTTCGAGCATGGCGAGGCCGCGGCGTCCGAGAACCCGCGAATCCACCCATTCTCCGGTCGAAGTCTCCAGATCGTAACGCTCCGCATTGCGGGCCGCGGCACTGAAGCGAACACGGGCTTCTTCATAATCGCCCAGGCGCGCGAGAGCGATGCCGTGATTGATCTGGCGAGCGGGATCGCGGTGCGAGGACTTCTCGCATTCCTCGATCGCGGCAAGCGCTTCGTGATCGTGACCGGCGATCAGCTCTTCATAGCCGATATCGAATTCCGTTTCGGGTGCGGTGACGACAAGGGCGGAGCGGTCGGCGACAACCAGAAGGGTGGCAGCTGCGAGCAAGGACATTGGCATTTTCTCCCAAACTTATGGGCTCGAAATACCTCGCCGGAAAACCGACTGCAACAAAACCGTCACATTGTCACAAAATTGCAATCTACGGTCTTCGCGACAAAGCTGTTGAAACTGCAACACAACGGTCACGAACCAACACAAACTGTCACACGGCGTCCCTAGCTGGCGAGTCGCGATCAACGAATTCGCATTCGAAATCTCGCCTTTCTTCCCGGTTTTTGAGGGGACCGAACCCGTGACCAATTTCCATCGCTCGCTTATCCTTGGCGCCTCCGCAATCGCTCTTGCCGGCTGCGGCGCCGACGAAATCGTTTCGCCCGGCACCGGCGGCAATATCACCATCAACAACGGCAATGGCGGTGGCGGCACGCCGACCCCGACGCCGACCCCGACCTCGGGCACGCTGGTCACTCCGGCAGCAGGCTGCCCGACCATCGCCGACGCGCAGGGCCTCACCGACGAGGGCACCATCAGCGGCCCGACCGGTGAATACCGCGTCTGCACCATGCCCGCTCGCTTCAACGCCAGCTCGACCCTCCCCTACATCGAAGGCCTGCTTTATCGCATGAACGGCCGCGTCGATGTCGGCACCGACGGCGGTCCGGCTCCGGACAACAGCGACGGCCTCGACGACACCAATGTCGAGCTGACGATCGAACCGGGCGTGATCGTCTACGCTTCGGGCTCGAGCTTCCTCAACGTCAACCGCGGCAACACGATCAGCGCCGTTGGCAGCGCCAGCCGTCCGATCATCTTCACCAGCCGCGACAACGTGCTCGGCATCAACAACGACAGCTCGTCGGGCCAGTGGGGCGGCGTCGTCCTTTCGGGCCGCGCTCCGGTCACCGACTGTATCGCTTCGGGCGCCACCCCGGGCAGCGTGAACTGCGAACGCCAGGTCGAAGGTGCTGCGCAGCCGGCGATCTTCGGTGGCGCGACCCCGGACGACAGCTCGGGCGAAATGAGCTACGTCCAGATCCGTTATTCGGGCTTCGTCCTTTCGGGCGACAGCGAGCTCCAGTCGCTGACCACCGGCGGCACCGGCTCGGGCACCGTTCTCAACAACATCATGAGCTACAACAGCTCGGATGACGGCGTCGAATTCTTCGGCGGCCGCGTGAATGTCCAGAACATGATCGTGGTGGGTGCGGAAGACGACAGCGTCGACACCGACACCGGCGTGAAGGCCAACATCCAGTACCTCATCGCGATCCAGCGCCCCGGCGCCGGCGACACGATCATCGAGGCCGACTCGGACAACGCCTTCAACGAAAGCACTCCGCGCCAGAACACGCGCATCTCGAACGCCACCTTCGTCCACCAGAAGGCCGACGACCAGGTCGTTCGTATCCGCGGCTTCGCCGACTACTCGATCGCCAACTCGGTGATCGTCTCGACCGATGGCACGCCCTGCCTGCGCATCGACGGTCCGGAAGAACTGAACCGCGCTGCCAACGCTTCGATCGACGAAGCCGGCCCGGTCGCCTTCGACTCGCTCGTTCTCGATTGCGCCACCGCATTCCGTGACAGCTCGGGTGTGACGGCAACCGAAATCGAAACGCGCTTCAACGCTGGCGCCAACAACAACTCGGCATTCACCAACACGCTCTCGATGCTGTTCCTCAACGGCAGCAACGAAGACGCCGTGCCGGTGTTCGACGTGTCGACCTGGGACGCCTTCTTCGAGACCCCGGCCCGCATCGGCGCAGTCTTCACCGAGAACGCAGACTGGGTGAACGGCTGGACCTGCAACTCCGCCACGGTGACCTTCGACAGCTCCGTGACCGATTGCACGAGCCTGCCGGTCTACAACTGATCGCATGATCGGGGGCGGGGGTCGCGCATTGCCGCGCGACCCCCGCCCCAACCCGTTTCCGGGGCACTGCCCCACTTTTGATACCGACCTTAACTGAGGGGGTCATTCATATGTCCACTGGCAAGCAGCTGGCAGGGCTGCTCCTGCTTTCCACCGCCCTGACTTTCCCGGCTGCCGCCCTTGCGCAGAGCACCGGAGCAGAGGGCCCGCCGCCGACCGAAGAGGAAGTTCCCGACCAGGAACTGACCGAGGACGTCGATGCGGCAAACGACACCGTCCCCGGCGATATCGCCGAGGAAGAAAAGCAGGCAGAGCCCGACATTTCGATCCCCGGCGGCACTATCATCGTCACCGGTCGCCGCACGCGCGACGTGACGCGCGCCTCGCCGCAGGTCGTCACCGTCCTCGACACCGAGAGCATCGCCCGTACGGGTGAAGGCGACATCGCAGGCGCACTCAGCCGCGTGACCGGCCTCTCGCAGCAGAACGGCCTCGTCTATGTCCGCGGCCTCGGCGATCGCTACTCGCTCGCACTCCTCAACGGCCTGCCGCTCCCCTCGCCGCAGCCGCTGAGCCGCGTGGTCCCGCTCGACATCTTCCCGACCAGCGTCGTCGCCTCGAGCCTCGTCCAGAAGACCTATTCGGCCAACTTCCCCGGCGAATTCGGCGGCGGTGTGGTCAACCTGACCACTCGCGCCATTCCGACCGAAGACTTCGTGACCATCAGCGGTTCGCTGAGCGGTGACAGCGAGACCACCTTCGGTCCCGGCTACACCTATTTCGGCGGCGACTACGACTGGACCGGCTTCGACCAGGGCCGCCGCGACGTGTCGAACTACGCCAACCTCCAGGGCTTCTTCGACAGCGGCGCCCGTATCGGCGATCCCGACGTCAACGTTCAGGGTGTCCTGCAGGACCTCAACGATCCCAACCTCTACCTGCTGCAGAAGATCGGCGACCTTCCGGCGAACTTCTCGGCCGGCATTACCGCGGGTACCTCGCTCGACGTCGGCTCCGACGGCATGCTCGGCGTCATTGCCACCGCCTCGATCAGCAACAAGTGGCGCAACCGCTTCATCACCAAGCAGACCGCGGTGAACGAGGACCTCGACCTCGACACCGACTTCCGCGAGTTCACCACGGATAACCGCGTGCTGACCAACGCGCTGCTCGGCTTCGGTCTGGAAATCGGCGAGCACAAGTTCCGCCTCACCAACCTTTTCATCCACGACACGCTCAAGCGCGCGTCGCTCGAACAGGGCATCGACTTCCAGGACGATGACGAAGAACTGATCCAGGACACCGCGTGGTTCGAACGCCAGCTGCTCAACAGCCAGTTCGTCGGCGAGCTCGAATTCGGCGATCTCTCGGTCGACCTTCGTGCCGGCTACGCCCAGACGCAGCGCGAGGCACCGTTCGAGTGGACCTTCGAGTATGTCCGCACCAACAACGCGAACGATCCGTTCGGCGACGTCTTCCTCAACACGCTCGACCCCCAGCGCGGCGGCGCCATCGTCTCATTCTCTGACCTGACGGAAGACCTCTACTACGGCGGCATCGACGTCGGCTATTTCGTGAACGACTGGCTCAACGCGACGGTTGGCTATGCCTATACCGACACCAGCCGCTTCTCGACCCGCCGCGAGTTCGACATTCGTGCATCCTCGGGCTTCCCCGAAGTCTTCGGCGCGTTCCGTCCGGACAACCTGCTCGGCGATGCTCTGATCGATTTCGCCTTCGATCCGGCGGCGCAGGCAGAAGCTGGCATCGGCCCATACAACCTGACGATCTTTGAGACGACGCAGGCCGACCCGGCATTCCAGGCCGATCTCGAGATCCACGCGGCCTACGGCAAGATCAACCTTCGTCCGTTCGAGACGCTCTCGCTCGACGTCGGCGTGCGCTACGAGGACGCAGTGCAGTCGGTCGAGGCAGTCGAAGTCTTCGCCAGCCCGCTCGGCTCCACCTCGGGCACGCTGCTCGAGAACGACTACTGGCTGCCGGGCGGTACGCTGACTTGGGAACTGACCGACGCGCTACAGTTCCGTGCCAGCGCCTCGAAGACGGTTGCCCGTCCGCAGTTCCGCGAGCTGATCTTCCAGACCTATTTCGATCCGGAAACCAACCGTCAGTTCAACGGTAACCCGCGTCTGGTCGACAGCGAGCTGACCAACTTCGAAGCACGCCTCGAATACTACATCGGTGGTGGCAGCCGCGCGAGTGTTGCCGGCTTCTACAAGGACATCGAGAACCCGATCGAGGTCTTCACCAGCTTCTCGGACAACGAGATCGTGTCGGGCTTCGCCAACGCGCCTTCGGCCGAGCTGTTCGGCGCCGAGGTCGAGTTCCAGTACAATTACGACCTCGTCGACCTGGGCGGCTGGTTCGAAAGCCAGCAGCTCGTGGCAATCGCGAACTACACCTACACCCAGTCGGAGATCAAAGTCGGTCCGGACGATATCGCGCGGGTCTTCCCCTTCGCGGATCAGCCGGCAACCAACTTCTTCGATGACGGCGTTCCGCTCACCGGTCAGTCGGACCATCTCGTGAACTTCCAGCTCGGGCTCGAGGATCTCGATCGCCTGAGCCAGTTCACCGTCCTGGTCAAATATGCCAGCGAACGGGTCACCGGCCGCGGTGCAGGCCCGCTTCCCGACATTATCGAGAAGCCGGGTCTCACGGTCGATTTCGTGGTCCGCCAAGGCTTCGAGGTGTTCGGCGGTAACGAGCTCGAAATGAAGCTCGAGGCGCGCAACCTCACCGGCCGCGATTACGAGGAATTCCAGACCAACGGCACCACCCGAATCGACATCAACAGCTACGATGTTGGCCGGAGCATAAGCCTGGGTGCTTCGCTGAAGTTCTGAGCTCCCCATCTGCTCGGAACGAACTAAAGGGCCGCACCCGTGAGGTGCGGCCCTTCTTGCGTCTGCCTCGGGATAGGGTCGTAAGCTCTAGTGGCTGTCGTATACGTAGCCGAGCGAGCGGACCGTGCGGATCGGTTCGCCTGCGCCGACCTTGCGCAGGGCCCTGCGAAGGCGGCCGATCCAGACGTCGACCGTCCGCTCGTCGATCGGTGGGTCCTGCTTGCCGAGGCCGTCGATCAGCTCGGTGCGGCTCATCACGCGGTCGGCGTTTTCAGCGAAGAAGCGAAGCAGCCGGAATTCGTTCGGGCGGAGGGAAATGGGCTTGCCGTGCCAGCGCGCCTGCAGGGCGGGCAGGTCGATCTCCAGGTCGCCCAGCTGGAACGGCTGCGTCGACACCGCGGCCGCCCTGCCGGTCCCCAGAGCCAGCACACGATCGAGAACGGTCGTGCGGTCGGTCGGACCGACCATGTAGTCATCCGCACCGGCAGCCAGCGCGCGGCGCTTGTCTTCGGGATCGCAGCCTTCGAGCACCATGGTGATATGGGCATCGGCTGTGCGAGGGTCGGCGCGCAGGCGGCGGCACATCTCGAGGCCGGAAAGCTCGTCCATGACCCAGTCGACAAAGGCGCAGACTGGCCCGTCAAGCAGGCGCTGCGGCCCGGCCTCGGTCAGCCGGTCGAATACGAAACGCGTGTCGCCATGGTCAAAATCGGCGAAATCGGATGCATCTTCGCCGGTCAGCAGAATAGTTGTCACGTTCACGCCCGGGCGGTCCCTGTCCCCTGGAATACGCGAACAGCGATGGCCCAGACATGTGACTGCCGTGTGACCGATTCATCGGGATTGTAACAACCGCGTTTTTCAGCCCTCGGCTAGCGTGATTTTCCCGAAGCCCGGTGCGGTAGAAGCGACGCCTACCGGCATCTTCGGCAGGTAGGACTTTTCGAGCCTGGAGACCTCCTCCTCGGTCAGGTCGAGGGTCATGGCCTCAACCGCCGCGCCGATATGCCCGGGCTTGGTCGCCCCGATGATCGGCGCCGTCATCTGCTTCGCGAAATGCCAGGCCAGCGCAACCGTCGCCCGCGAGGTTCCGCGGTCCTCCGCGATCGCGCCGACAGCCTCAACCACCTCGCGATCGGCATCGACATTCTGCGTGTAGAGCATCTTGCCGAAACCGTCGGTCTCGCTGCGCACGGTGCTCTCGTCCCACGCCCTCGCCAGCTTGCCACGGGCGAGCGGTGACCATGGGATGATCCCCACTCCCTGATCGCGGCACAGAGGGATCATCTCGCGTTCCTCCTCGCGGTAGAGGAGGTTCACGTGGTTCTGCATCGATATGAAAGTCGTCCAGCCGCGGGCACGGGCGATCTCCTGCGCCTTGGCGAATTGCCATGCCGCCATGGAGGACGCGCCGATATAGCGCGCCTTGCCTGCTTTCACGATGTCGTGAAGCGCTTCCATCGTTTCCTCGATCGGCGTCGTTTCGTCCCAGCGATGGATCTGGAAGAGGTCGACGTAATCCATCTTCAGCCGACCAAGGCTGTCGTCGATCGCCTGGAACAGGCTCTTGCGCGAATTGCCGCCGGCATTGGGCGTATTGCGCCAGGGAAGGAAAGCCTTGGTCGCCACCACGATCTCGTCGCGCAGGGTGAACTCGGGGAGCAGCTTACCGATGACTTCTTCCGACGCGCCCTTGGAATACATGTTGGCGGTGTCGAAGAAGTTGATCCCCGCCTCCACCGCCTCGCGGATGAAGGGGCGGCTTTCATCCGCGCCGAGCACCCAGTCGCCGTGCCAGCCCTTGGTCGTGTCACCGTAGCTCATGCAGCCTAGGCACAGGCGCGAGACCTTGAGGCCGCTAAGCCCGAGATTGACGTATTCCAAAGCTCTCTCCTCTCAGGACAGGGTCATGCCGCCATCGACCCGCAAGGTCTGGCCGTGCATGTAATCGGCGAGCGGCGAGGCGAGGAACAGCGCTGCGCCCGCCATGTCCTCGGGCTGGCCGAAGCGGCCTGCCGGAATGGTTCGCAGCGAGGCTTCCCGGCGCTTCTCGTTCTCGAAGGTGACCGCTGTCATCTTGGTTTCGACGAGGCCCGGCGCGATGCCGTTCACACGGATGCCTTCACGTGCCCATGCTGTGGCGAGCGAGGTTACAAGGCTCACGGCCCCGGCCTTGCTGGCGGCATAGGCCGGATTGCCGACCATTGCATGAAACGCTCCGACCGAGCTCACGATGATGAGCGATCCCTTCGCCTCTGCCAGCCGGTCATGGAAGGCGCGGGCGCAATCCATCAGCGAGTTCAGATTGACTTCGACCACCGCGTCCCAGCCGGGGCGGTCGAATTCCTCGCGCGAATAGCGCACTATGCCCTGGCAAAGCACCACGACATCGACCTTCGGAACATCGAGACCCGCCACGGCGTCGCGCTCGGAAACGTCGAGCGTATGGAAGGTCAGGCCGTCCATATTGCTATCGGGATAGTCATCCGCAGATCCACGCGTGCCGGTGACGTGGACCGTTGCACCTGCAGCGCGGAAGGCTTGCGCGATGCCGTTTCCGATCCCGCTCGTCCCTCCGATTACGAGGGCGGTCTTGCCGGAATAATCGAGCGGATCGGCCATGTAATTCTCCTCAGATCGCGCGGCTTACGACTTCTTTCATGATCTCGTTCGTGCCGCCGTAGATGCGCTGGACGCGGGCATCGCGCCAAAGACGCGCGATGGGATATTCGTTCATGTAACCGGCTCCGCCATGCAGCTGGAGCGCAGCGTCGCAGCATTCCCACTGGAGATCGGTGTGCCACAGCTTGGCGGCGCTCGCCTCGTCCGTGGTCAGTTCGCCCTTCAGGTGGCGCTGGATCGCCCAGTCGAGATGCGCCCAGCCGACCTGCAGCTTGGCAGCAAGATCGGCGAGCGTGAACTTGGTATTCTGGAATTCGAAGACGGTCTTGCCGAAAGCCTTGCGGTCCTTGGTGAAATTTACCGCTTCGTCGAAAGCGCGCTGCGCCCCCGCCTGCGCGCCGACGGCGATCGACAGGCGTTCCTGCGGCAGCTCTTCCATCAGGTGGATGAAGCCCCGGCCTTCCCCGCCCAGCAGGTTCTCCTTGGGCACGCGGCAGTCGTTGAAGAAAAGCTCGGACGTGTCGGCGGCATGCTGGCCGATCTTGTCGAGATTGCGCCCGCGCTCGAAGCCCGGAGTGCCCGCATCGACGAGGATCAGCGAAGTGCCCTTGGCGCCCTGCGAGGGATCGGTCTTGCAGACCACGATCACGCAATCGGCATTCTGACCATTGGTGATGTAGGTCTTCGAGCCGTTGATGACCCATTCGTCGCCATCGAGCTTGGCCGTGGTGCGCACGCCCTGGAGGTCCGAGCCGGCGCCCGGTTCGGTCATGGCGATTGCCGTGATGATGTCGCCCGACACCATGCCCGGCAGATACTTCTGCTTCTGCTCCTCGGTGCCGAGGCGTTCGAAGTAATTGACCGTGATGTCGTTCTGCAGCGTGAAACCTGCAGACGAGCCCATGTAGCTGAGCTCCTCGGCAATCACGCAGTTGAAGCCGAAGTCGAGCCCGAGCCCGCCGTTCTCCTCGGCGACGGTCGGGCAGAGCATGCCCGCTTCGCCCAGCGCCTTCCACGCCTCGCGCCCGACGATGCCCTCTTCCTCGTGCTTGTCGAGATAGGGGACCATGTGCTCGGCAAAGACCTTGCGCACTGTGTCGCGGAAGGCCTCGTGGTCATCATTGTAGGCGAAGCGCTTGCTTGTATCGAGCATGGGTCAGTCCCTCAGGCGTTCTGGAAACCGGCGAGACGCTGGGTGATGATTTCCTCGGCCTGGCTCATGATATTGTCGATCAGTTCCTGGCAGGTCGGGATGTCGTTGATGAGGCCTGCCACCATGCCGCAGGACCATGCGCCTGCATCCATGTCGCCTTCGGTCATGATGCGCGGATAGACGCCGGCGACCTGTTCGATGATGTCCTCGAACTTCAGGTCGTCGCCCTTTTCCTTCTCGATCTTGAGCAGTTCCTCGACCGCGTCATTGGTCATCACGCGCTCGGTGTTGCGCAGCGGTCGCATCACGAGGCGGGTGTCGAGTTCGGAGGCTGCGACGATTGCCTTCTTCACGTTCTCGTGGACCGGGGCTTCCTTGGTCGCGATGAAGCGCGTGCCCATGTTCATTCCGTCCGCGCCCATAGCGAGCGATGCCACGAGGCTGCGCCCGTCGGCCATGCCGCCGCTGGCGACGAAGGGGATTTCGAGCTCGTCAGCTGCTCGGGGCAGCAGGATCATGTTCGGAATATCGTCCTCGCCCGGGTGGCCGCCGCACTCGAAGCCGTCGACAGAGACCGCGTCGCAACCGATCGACTGCGCCTTCAGGCTGTGGCGCACGCTGGTGCACTTGTGGATCACCTTGACGCCCGCATCCTTGAAAAAGGGCATGACCTGCGCCGGGTTGTTGCCAGCGGTCTCGACGATCTTCACGCCGCCCTCGATGATGGTACGCACGAGGCCCGGATAGTCAGGCGCATTGACCGTGGGCAGGAAAGTGAGGTTCACGCCGAAGGGCTTGTCAGTCATGTCCTTGCAGCGCGCGATCTCGTTGGCGAGCTTTTCGGGCGTGCCCTGCGTGAGGCCGGTAATGATGCCGAGGCCGCCCGCATTCGACACTGCTGCCGCCATTTCGGCAAAGCCGACATAGTGCATGCCACCCTGGATGATCGGGTGCTTGATGCCGAACATTTCGGTGATGCGGGTTTTCATGGGGCCTCTCCTCAAGTCTGATTGCGTTTTGCAACCGGTATCGGGGGGAGAGGGGAGAGTCTAGCGCTTCGCGACCCGCTCCAGGGCCTCGAGCAACTGCTGCCCCCGTTCCGTAAGGGAAAGCTTTTCGCCCACCTCTTCGGCCAGTCCTTCGCGCTCGAGATCGGCTCCGGTCGGTGCGCGCATGATGCGTCCGTACTGGCCGCCGTGGTAGATCAGCGGCTCCGCCTCGCGCCGGTCGAAATCGATGACCTCACCGAGGAAAATGGCGTGATCGCCACCCTCGTATTCGAAGCGCGCGCGGCAACCGAAGCGCGCAGCACATCCCTCGATAAGCGGAGCGCCTTCGGGGCCATCAGCTGGAGAGAGACCCTCGAACTTGTTCTGGCCGGGTCTTGCGAACCGGTCGGACATACCCTGCTGGTCCGCCGCGAGCACGTGGACCGCCCAGGTCTCCGCATCGCGGAACACCGGCAGGCTTCCCGAGTGCAGCGACAGGCTCCACAGCACCATCGGCGGATCGAGGCTGACCGAGTTGAAGCTGTTGGCAGTCAGGCCCACCGGCGCGCCCGACGCATCGCGCGCGGTGACGATGGTCACGCCGGTGGCGAAAGAGCCTAGCGCGCTGCGGAAAGCGAGGGGATCGAACATCTTCGCAGTCCGCTATAGCGCCTGTGCGCGAAGGGCAAGCGTCAGGCAGCGGCCTTGGGCGCGGGACAGTACCGCTCGAGGTATTCCTTGTGCCCCGGCATGCGCTGTACGAGCCACTGGATCGACTTGGCCATTTCGTCGACTTCCTTGGCCGAAGCGTCCGCTACGCCATCCGCCATCGGACTTGTGCCGTCCATCGTGATCCCTTGGCCCAGCATCACCGCCGCCCAGCTGGTGGTGGTAAAGAGCTCGTCTTCTTCGCGGAACACCTGCCCGTTCGCCTTGAACACCTCGATCTTCTCGGTGAGGCTGTCGGGCACGTCCATCGTGCGGCAGTAATTCCAGAACTCGGAATCGTCGCGGCGCGTGGCCTTGTAGTGCAGGATCAGGAAGTCGCGGATACGCTCGTATTCCTTGACCGTGAGGCGGTTGAAGGTGCTCGCCTGCGCTTCGGTCACACCGTCCAGCGACATGGTCGCGATCAGCTTGTTCACACCGGTATTGATCAGGTGGATCGAGGTGCTCTCGAGCGGCTCCATGAAGCCCGATGCAAGACCAAGCGCGACGACGTTCTTGTTCCAGAACTTCTTCCTCCGGCCGGTCACGAAACGAAGGTGGTTCGGGTCGGCCGTCGGCTTGCCCGCCATGTTGGCGATCAGGATGTCGGTCGCCTCGTCTGCTTCCATGAACTGGCTGCAATAGACATGGCCGTTACCGTTGCGGTGTTGGAGCGGCACCTGCCACTGCCAACCGGCCTTGTGCGCAGTCGCCTTGGTGAAAGGCGGCGGAGGCGAACCGTCGTCGCGGTTGCACGGTAGCGCCACTGCGCGGTCACAGGGCAGGTAGTGCGTCCAGTCCTCGTATCCGGTCTCGAGCGCCTGCTCGATGAGGAGGCCGCGAAAGCCGGTGCAGTCGACGAAGAAGTCGGCCTCGATTTCTTTGCCGCTGTCGAGTGTCAGCTTGGTAACGAAACCGCTCTCGCCATCCAGCGCCACATCCTTGACGATCCCCTCGTGGCGGACGACGCCGCGCTGTTCGGCATATTTGCGCAGGTATTGCGCATAGGCGGTCGCGTTGATGTGATAGGCGTAATTGATCGGCGGCAGGTCGTCGCGCGCGTAATCTTCGGTCCGCGAGAATTTGCCGTAATAAGCCGCCATGGTCTCGAGGTTGAACAGCTGCAGCGGACGCTTGTCGCCGCGCTCGCGCATCTTGTGCCAGACCTGGTGGAAACCGATCCCGCCGATATCGTAGCCATAGGCACCGAAGGGGTGGATGTAGCTCTCCCCCACCTGGCCCCAGTTCTCGAACTGGATGCCGAGCTTGAAGCTGCCCTGCGTGAAAGACAGGAAATCGCGCTCGCTGATGTTCAGCGCCTGATTGAATTCGACGAAAGGCGGAATCGTCGCCTCGCCGACACCGACGGTGCCGATCTGCTCCGATTCCACCACCGTGATCGCCAGCTTGCGACCGTCGCGAATGCGCGACATCGCCGCCGCTGCCATCCAGCCTGCAGTTCCCCCGCCCACGATTACAATATGTTCGATAGCCATCCCAAAACCCATGCCAGCAAAACGAGCCTGTTGCCAGACCGCAACGGTCCTGTGGCAGGGGAATATTCTAACTTGTGAACGCTCACAACCCTCGATATGTTACAGTCAGATTGCGGGATTCGTCCTGACAATTACGCTTGGGATAGGGAGGAACAATGTCTCAGAAAACCATCGGCGTCGCGCCATTTTCGCGTCGCATTGCAGCGCTGACCACTGCATCCGGTCTCGCACTCGTGGCTGCGCAGCCCGCTTGGGCGCAAGATGCCGACACCGTCGACGAACCGACCGCCGAAGAAGCCGACGATGAAAACATCATCATCGTTTCGGGCTTCCGCGAGTCGCTTCGCACCGCACAGGACTTCAAGGAACGCGCCGACACCGTAGTCGACGTCATCACCGCTGAAGACATCGGCGCACTGCCCGACCGCTCCGTTGCGGAAACGCTGCAGCGTATCCCCGGTGTGAACATCGGTCGCTTCGAGAAGACCTCGGACCCGACCCGTTTCTCGGTCGAGGGTACCGGCGTCATCATCCGCGGCCTTCCCTATACTCGCTCCGAACTCAACGGACGCGATATCTTCTCGGCCAATGGCGGCCGTGTCCTGAGCTTCGAAGACGTATCGCCCGAACTGGTCGGCCGCGTCGAAGTCTACAAGAACAGCACCGCAGATATGATCGAAGGTCATATCTCGGGCATGGTGAACCTCGTCACCCGCAAGCCGCTCGACAACCCCGGCCTCAACCTCGCCGGCTCGGTCGAAGCCAACTATGGCGACCTGCGTGAAAAGTGGTCGCCCACGTTCAACATCCTTGCTTCCGACACGTTCGATTCCGCCGCCGGCACCTTTGGCCTGCAGCTGAGCTACTCGAACTCGTCGCTCAAGAGCCGTACCGACGCATCGCAGATCGTTGATCCCTGCTATCGTTCGAACACCGACCTCACCAGCGGCTGCGTCCGTGCCCAGGTCGTCAATTCGGGCGGTTTCCAGGGCGATATCCTTCTCGGCCCGGACGAATTCCCGGTAGCTGGAACGGGCATCGTGCCCCAGTTCGCCAACGTCCGTTCGACCACGCTCGACCGCGACCGCGAAGCGATCTCGGGCGTTGCACAGTTCGAATCCGCCGATGGCGGCCTTGTGATGACGCTCGAATACCTGCGTTCGGAAACCGACTTCTTCACCGAAGAATTCGCGATCCTCGGCCGCATCGACGACGGTGTCACCTCGCCGGTTCCGCGTTCCGGTTCGACCTGGACCTTCGACGAGAACGGCAACTTTGAAAGCGGCGTGCTGACTTTCGGTGAAGGTGATGCCTACGCAACGCCGTTCGGCCTCGGCGGTGTTCCGACCGACACGCTGCGCTTCCTTCGTGGCACTAACTCGGTCACGCAGGACCTCTCGTTCGACGTCGACATGGAGTTCTCGGACCGTTTCCGCGGCAGCTTCGACATGCAGTATGTCAATTCGAAGCTGACGCGCGATTCCGTCTTCGGTGCGATGAGCACGTGGTCGGATATCGCCATCGATCTGAGCGGCGACATCCCGGACATCCAGTTCCTGGCTCCTCCGGGCGCTCCGGCTGATTACTTCAGCTCGGGCTTCTACACCTACTACTGGTTCGGCCTCGACAGCCGCGAGAAGAACGACGGCGAACTCTTCAGCCTTGCCGGTGATTTCGAGTACGACATCAGCGACGACGGCTTCTTCAAGACCGCCAAGTTCGGTGCCCGCTGGGCTGCGCGCGATCGCATCAACCGCAACACCAACTTCAGCACCTGGGGTAACCTTTCGGCACCCTGGGCCGGTCGTGGCGGCTGTGCTCCCTGGGGCGAAGGCCCGGGCTGCTTCTCCGGTCCCGGTCCCTATGTGCCCGACTGGGCCGGCTTCACGCCGGGTCGCTTCTACACCGGCCTGCCCGGTCAGGAATTCGCGATCGCAGGCGGTGCCTATGTCGACGAATTCCCGGACGCTTCGCAGTTCCGCAGCCCGTTCGCCGACAACTTCCAGCGCGGTGAAGCTGGCACGCCGATCGCGAACGGCTCCGCGTGGTTCTACGGCGGTGACGATTTCCTCGGGGAATATCTCAGTGGCGTGACCGACACGCAGTGGGACAATATCTCGACCTTCGGCCAGTCGCCCGAACGCTTCAACCTGGGCGTCAACGGTCGCACCGGATGCGATATCGACGGTGTGTACTGCCCCAACGAAGTTTCGGACGTCAGCGAAATCACCAAGGCAGCATATGCCCGGGTCGATTACGGTCTGGACATGGCAGGCGGCTGGACGCTCGCGGGTAACATCGGCCTGCGCTACGTGCAGACCGAGGTCAGCAACGATTCGCTGGTCCGCTTCCCCGATCCCGAGCAGTTCGACGCGGTCGCCAATGGCGGCAACGGCGATGGCATCGTGCAGCCGACGGAAATCACCGACTCCTGTCCGCCGATTCCGCCCGGAGGGGGCTTCGCGCCTGACATCCTCTACTGTCAGCTCACTGGCGCACGCCTGGATGAATATGCCTCGCTGTTCACCGGTGAATTCGTGCCGGATACCTCGGACATCACGTTCGACCACTTCCTGCCGGCGTTCAACATCCGCCTCGACAGTGGTACGGGCTGGGTCATCCGCGGTGCGGTTTCGAAGGCGATCTCTCGCCCCGACCTCAACCTGTTCAATGCAGGTGGCACTCTTGGCTTCAGCGGGAATGTCGATAGCGGACCTCTGCTGTCGATCCGCACCGGCAACCGAAACCTCCGGCCGATCGAATCGTGGAACTACGATTTGAGCGCCGAATGGTATTTCGATGACGTCGGCTCGCTGACCGCTGCGTTCTTCATCAAGGACATCGAGGGTATCGTGCAGAACGGCCTCGGCCTGGTGAACTACACGGCACCCAGCGGCCTGTCGCAGGATGTCATCATCAACGGCCCGGCGAACGACATCAACGGTACGCTGAAGGGCTTCGAAGTCGCTTACCAGCAGACCTATGATTTCCTTCCTGGCCTGCTGAGCGGACTGGGTTCGCAGTTCTCCTACACCTATGTGGATGGCGGCGACTTCCCGAACCCGAACATCTCGAGCATCGGTTCTCCCTCGGTCAATTCCGATGGCGCCCCGATCAATGCGGGTCCGTTCGTCGCCCAGCTTCCGCTGGCGGGTATTTCGGAGCACACCGTGAACGCCACCGTGTTCTACGAGAAGGGACCGCTGTCCGCTCGTGCCGCCTACAACTGGCGGAGCGAGTTCGTGGTCACGGTGAGGGACGACCTCTTCCCGTTCTCGCCGATCTACCAGGAGTCGGGCGGTCAGCTCGACGCGTCGATCTTCTACAGCCTCACGGACAACATCAAACTGGGTGTCCAGGGCGTGAACCTCCTCGACGAGGTTACGCAGCTCTCGACGGTGGTCGACTACGATGGAACCCGCGTGAACAGCGCGGCATTCCGCAACGACCGTCGCTACACCTTCATCGCCCGCTTCAACTTCTGAGTTGAACGGCTGACTGAGTAAGGACGGGCCTCGGTTGCAAGACCGGGGCCCGTTCTTTATTGTGCAACGCAGCGCTTCCGCAGAAGCGCCGTCACAAGTGCCTGAGAATTTGATGGGATCGACGGCACGGGGCACTTTCGCCCCATGGCAGCGAGGGGAATGACATGGGTCGGCGCCGTCAATCGGTGACTATCAAACATGTGGCAGCCGATGCGGGGGTCTCCCTGCAGACCGTCAGCCGCGTCATCAACAACGAACCCAATGTCCGCCCCGCCATGAAGGAGCGGGTGCAGGCGAGCATCGACAAGCTCGGCTATGTCCCTTCGATCGCGGCGCAGCGCATGAGCGGCTCGCGCTCCTACATCATCCTCGCGCTCAACGACCGTGACCTGACCATCGCTGACTGGAAGGCACGCGAAGGCCGCGACTGGGTCGACCAGATGCTGCTTGGAGGCATGGAGACATGCGCCGCGCACGGCTACCGCATGCTGATCGAGCTCGTCGATACGCATAACGACCATGTCGAGCGGGAACTTGGCGCAGCTATCGCGGCTCTCCAGCCCGACGGCGTGATCCTCACCCCGCCCCACTCGGAAAATTCGCTGATCACGGGCCTGCTCGCCGATCGCGGTATCCCTTTCGCGCGGATCGGCACGACCCAGCCCGGGCCCGGCTTCGCCATCACCATGGGCGATACGCACAATGCGCGCCTTGCGACAGACCACCTGATCGAACTGGGCCACGAACGTATCGGCTTCATCGCCGGACCTGCCGACTTCAGCCTTTCCGACCGTCGCATCAACGGCTGGAAGGCCGGAATGGACGATGCCGAGCTGCCCACCGAGGGCCTGTGCGAGCGGGGCGACTTCGGCTTCGAAAGCGGGACCCATGCGGCGAAGAAGCTGCTCGAATTGGACAACCCGCCCACCGCTATCATCGCCAGCAGCGACCAGATGACCCTTGCCACACTGGAAGTCGCCCGCAAACGCGGACTTGACGTTCCAAAAGATCTCTCGCTGGTCAGCTTCGACAATTCGCCGATCGTGCGTTTCACCCAGCCGCCGCTCACCGCAGTCGACCAGCCGATCGCGGCGACCACATCACGCGCCGTCGAATTGCTGATCGAAGCGCGTCGGAAAGCACCGCCCGAAGGCGTGATCTCGGTTTTCGGGGAGCTCGTCGTTCGCGGCTCGACCGCACGTGCTCCCCGCGCATGACGGCAGCTGAGGGCGGCGCGCCGCAGCGCCAGTCGCTGCGCTTCATGTGGCTCTACGCGCTCGCCGCAGCGGGCGGCGCGGTCAGCTACGTGCCCTTCCTCACCCTGCTTCTGCCGGTTCGTGTCACCGAGCTGGTGGCCGAGGAAAACATCGACCTTCTGGCCTATATCGCCTTTGCAGGGGCGATCACCGCGAGCCTTGCCAATATCGGATTCGGCTGGCTGAGCGACCTGACCGGCTCACGCAAGCCGTGGATTTTCGGCGGGCTGGTGCTTTCCTGCCTGATGCTGGTCACCGTTCGTACCGCGTCCGATCCGCTGGAACTGATCGGCTTGATCGTCATCTGGCAGCTTTCGATCAACATGATGCTGGCCCCGCTCGCCGCATGGGCAGGCGACGTCGTGCCCGATGGGCAGAAGGGCTTCCTGGGCGGCCTGCTGTCCTTCGCACCAGCTTTGGGGGCGGCTTCAGGAGCACTCGTAACCATTCCCGGCCTCGCCGGACCAGACGAGCGTTTGGTCATGGTGGCGGGGCTCGTCGCCGCAATGGTCCTCCCGGTGCTGCTGTTCGGCAAGCCGCAACCGATGCCGCAACTGATGCGAGCTGCAGGTGAACCGGGTGAGACGGTCCGCAAGTTCTCGCGCGGTGCGGTATCGCGCATGTGGCTTGCCCGGCTGCTCGTCCAGATCGCCGAAGCGGCGCTATTCGCATACCTCCTGATCTGGCTGGTCAGCGTGGATCCAGGCTTCAGCGACAACGACACCGCCCGCCTGTTTGCCATCGTCCTTGCCCTGTCCGTACCGCTCGCGCTCGTCGCAGGGCGCTGGTCCGACAGCCGGGATCGCCCGATCCTGCCGCTGGCCCTGGGTGCGGGTGTGGGAGCGATCGGCCTCGTTATCATGGCGCTCGCACAGGACATGGCAGGCGCCATCATCGGCTATGTCGTGTTCGGTCTGTCGACGAGCGTCTTCCTCGCGCTCCATTCGAGCCAGACACTTAGGGTGCTGCCGAAACCCACCACGCGAGGCCGCGACCTCGGCCTTTTCAACCTCACCAACACCGTTCCGAGCCTGATCATGCCATGGCTGACGCTTGCCCTCGTTCCGGTCTTCGGCTTCGGTGGACTTTTCGTCGTGCTAGCTGTTCTTGCATCGCTCGCAACATTGCTGCTGATTACTATGCCGCGCAGCAACTAGCCGCTTGATTTTGCCTTTCCTGCATGGCAATCCTAGCGTTTGATAACGTTCTCATTCGGGAGGGAGCGGAGAGGGATGACCAATATGAAAGCGTTTTGGATGGCAACGGCGGCTGCGGTTGGCCTAGCCGGGTGCAGCACCGTTCCTGCAGAGATCGGAGCACCTGTCGCTTCGGCATCGCAGATGAGCGAGGACGCGCGCGTTGCCGACCTGCTTTCGCGCATGAGCCTCGAGCGCAAGGTCGCCCAGCTCATCCAGCCGCAGATCAACAGCTTCACGCCCGAGGACATGCGCCGCTATCGTTTCGGCAGTTACCTCAACGGCGGCAATGGCGGTCCTTATGGCGACGAGTTCGCTCCTGCGAGCGAGTGGCTTCGCTATGCGGACGAGATGTATCTCGCCTCGATCGCGCCGATGGAAGACGATGAACCGATCATCCCGACGATCTGGGGCACTGACGCCGTGCACGGTCACACCAATGTCGTGCAGGCTACCATCTTCCCGCACAATATCGGTCTCGGTGCAACGCGCGATGCCGACCTGATCCGCCGCATCGGCGAAGTAACCGCCGTCGAAATCGAGGTTACCGGCATCGACTGGAACTTCTCGCCCACCGTGGCCGTTGCGCGCGACGATCGCTGGGGCCGGACCTACGAGAGCTATTCCGAAGACCCTGCCATCGTCGCTCCGCTCGGCGCGGCGCTGGTCGAGGGCCTGCAGGGCCGCAAGGGCGATCCCGAGCGCCTCGGTGCGGGCCACGTGATCGCCACCGCCAAGCACTTCTTCGGCGACGGCGGTACCGAACAGGGTGTCGACCAGGGCGACGTAAACGGCGACATCGAGGCTCTGAAGTCGATCCATGCCAAGCCCTACCCCGCGACCATTGCGGCGGGTGTCGAGACGATCATGGCGAGCTTCAACTCGATCAACGGCCGCAAGATGCACGGCAACGAGGCACTGCTGACCGACGTGCTGCGCGGCGAGCTGGGCTTCGATGGCCTCGTCGTCGGCGACTGGAACGGCCATGGACAGGTTGCCGGCTGCACCAACACCGACTGCCCGCAGTCGCTGCTCGCCGGTCTCGACATCTACATGGTGCCCGACGACTGGAAAGGTCTCCTCGAAACTCTCGTTTCCCAGGTCGAGGACGGCACCATCCCGATGGAGCGGCTCGACGAGGCGGTCGGCCGCGTGCTGCGCATGAAGATGCGCGCAGGCCTGCTCGACGAATTCGTGAAACCTTCCGACCGGCCGAACGCTGGCGATTACAGCCTGATCGGTTCGCCCGACCACCGCGCGATCGCGCGCGAGGCGGTGGCCAAGTCGCAGGTTCTGCTGAAGAACAACGACATCCTGCCCTTGAAGGCGGGTGCCGACGTGCTCGTTGCCGGTTCGGCCGCAGACGATATTGCGCAGGCTGCTGGCGGCTGGACGCTGACCTGGCAGGGCGGCGGCGATCTCACCAATGACAACTTCCCCGGTGCGACCTCGATCTGGTCGGGCATCGAGACGGCAGTAGAAGCAGGCGGCGGCACGGCCACCTTGTCCGAGGACGGCAGCTACACGGCCAAGCCCGATGTTGCGATCGTAGTCTTCGGCGAAGAGCCCTACGCCGAGTTCGCCGGCGACCGTAAGCACCTCGGCTTCACCGATACCGAAGGCCTCGAGCTGCTCCGCAAATTCAAGGCCGAGGGCGTGCCGACCGTCGCCGTCTTCCTGTCGGGCCGCCCCATGTGGATGAACCGCGAGCTCAATGCTGCCGATGCATTTGTCGCATCATGGCTGCCCGGCGGTGAAGGTGCAGGTATCGCCGATGTGCTCACCGGCGCCATGCCGGCGACCGGCAAGCTCGGCTTCAGCTGGCCTGCCGAATGCGATTTCGGTCCGGTCAACGGCGCCGAAGGCGCGCTTTTCCAGGTGGGTTACGGCCTGTCCTTCGGTGAGGGCGGCGTGCTGCCTGCCCTGCACGAAGAATGCGCCCCGCTCACCATGGGTGCTGCGCTCGACTGGTACGTGAACGGCCGCCTTGCAGACGGCGTGCTCGCCAATACGGCGACGGGCAAGCTCGACAATCTTCGCGGCGAGGCAGGCGGGATCACTGCCATCGGCCTTGACCGAAATGCGCAGGAAGATGCGCGCACGGTGACTTTCTCGCCGGGCTCCTCGCTCGAATTCGCGCAGGGCGGCGGCGACAGCGGGCTCGGCTACCGGATCGCCTACCAGGTTCTTGAACGGCCACGCGGGGCGGTAACGCTCAAGGTCGGCTCGGGCGAAGCTCTCGATATCACGCAGGAGCTTTCGGTCGCTGCTGGCAAGGGCTGGCGCGAGATGGTCATCACCGATGCCTGCGTTACCGACCTCGGCCCGTCGCTGGTCTTTGCCTCGGAAGGCGCGTTCGAGATCAATATCGGCACCGTTCTGCGCGAGGAGTTCGCGGAAGGGACCGACTGCTCGTTCTGAGCATGCATTCATATTCGCTTTGTGTGGCGTCGAAACGCTGCCACACAGGCAACAGAAAACTAGCCCGGACAACAAGAGGTCGCACCGGGACTTGGGAGGGACACTGACATGGCAATCGCACCGGACGTCGCGACGAGCACCGATCCGAATCCAATCGAAATCGACGACGATACTCCGCCGGTAGACGCACCGGGCCTGCAGTACTTCGTCTTCGGCCTCTTCTTCATCTTCGGCGGCATCACCTCGCTGAACGACGTGATCATCCCTAAGCTGAAGGAGCTGTTCACACTGAGCTGGACCGAGGCCATGCTGGTCCAGTTCTGCTTCTTCGCCGCTTACCTGATCATAGGGATCCCGGGGGCGAAGCTGGTCAAGAAACTCGGCTACATGCGCGGAGCGGTCGCGGGTCTGTTGACCATGATGCTCGGCTGCCTGCTGTTCATTCCGGCAAGCCAGACGGCCACCTATATCGTCTTCCTCGGCGCACTGTTCGTGCTCGCCAGCGGCGTGGTGATCGTCCAGGTCGTCGCCAACCCGCTCATCTCGCTGCTTGGCCCGCCCAGCACGACGCATAGCCGCCTGACCTTTGCGCAGGCCTTCAACTCGCTCGGCACCACGGTCTTCCCGATCGTCGGCGCGGTGGTGATCCTCGGCAGCCTCGCGACGGTCAGTGCAGACCAGCTCTCGGGCCAGGCCCTGATCGAATACCGCCAGGCCGAAAGCGAGGCGATCTGGCAGGGCTACCTCGGCCTTGCAGCGCTCATCGGTGTCGTCGCCATCGCGGTGTGGATGTTCCGCAACCGCCTGCCGCACGATGCAAAGCTGATGGGCGACACAGAACTTGTCACCTGGGGCCGCTATCTCGTCGGTCTTGCGCTGGTAATCGGTGGTGTCTGGGCCGCCCTCGCCGTTAGCCCATGGCTCGGCGTGGCGCTGATCCTCGCAGCGCCTGCAGTCTGGCTCTACGACAACAGCCTGCTCACCCGCACCCGTTTCAGCTTCGGGGCGCTCTGCATCTTCCTATACGTGGGCGGTGAAGTCGCGATCGGCTCGGTAATCATCAACTACCTTTCCGAAGAGCGCGTGCTCGGCCAGCCCGAGAGCGTGATCGGCTGGATGATCGGCCTATACTGGGGCGGCGCGATGGTGGGCCGTTTCATCGGTTCCTACTTCCTGCGCATCTTCTCGCCCGGCAAGATCCTTGCCTTCAACGCGACCGGCGCGATCCTGCTGATCATCATCTCTACCATGACCAGCGGTCAGGTTGCTGCCTACACGCTGCTGGCGGTCGGCCTGATGAACTCGATCATGTTCCCGACGATCTTCTCGCTTGCTTGCGAAAAACTCGGTCCGCGGGCGGCAGACGGCTCGGGTATCATCAACGTCGCCATCTGCGGCGGCGCGATCGTACCGCTGCTCTACGGCGTGGTGGCAGATGCAACCGGCGGCGACCTGGCGACCGCAATGATTATCCCGATCATCTGCTACGCCGTGATCGCAAGCTTCGGCATCTTCGCAAGGAGGCCTGCCGTCGCCTGATATACGCTTGGATTAACTCCATTCCGGGGGTTCGCAAGGAGGCTCAGGTCTGCCATGCGGCCCCCGAACTTTTTGAAGGACCGACACTCTCAATGACCGATGCCGAACTCGCCGCCCACCTCGCTCAAGTGGCGGGCAAGATCCTGATCGAAGTGCGGACAAGCGGCATGTTCGAGGGAAAGGCGCTCGGCAAGGCGGGTGACGAAACGGCCAACCAGTTCCTCTGCCACGCGATCCGCCAGCAGCGCCCAGACGACGGTCTGCTGTCGGAAGAGGAGAAGGACAATGCGGCCCGCCTCGACAAGGAGCGCGTATGGATCGTCGATCCGGTCGACGGCACGCGCGAATATGGCGAGGCACGCAGCGACTGGGCCGTCCATGTCGCGCTGTGCGTGAACGGCAAGCCGGAAACGGGCGCGGTCGCCCTGCCCGGCCTCGACACGGTCCTGCGCACCGATGCGCCGATCGACGTGCCCGCAGCGGCCGAGCGCCCGCGAATGGTCGTGAGCCGCACTCGTCCGGCCAAGGAAGCGGTCTCCGTTGCCGAGACCATCGGGGCGGAACTGGTTGGTATGGGCTCGGCAGGCGCGAAAGCCATGGCCGTCGTGCGCGGCGAGGCCGAGATCTATCTCCACACCGGCGGGCAATACGAATGGGACAGCGCCGCACCTGCGGCAGTCGCCCTCGCCCACGGCATGCATGCGAGCCGGATCGACGGTAGCCCGCTGACCTACAACCAGGCCGACACCTACATGCCCGACCTGCTCATCTGCCGCCCGGAATGGGCCGAGCGCGTGCTCGCCGAAGTGGCGAAGCTGGGCGCCTAGTCTTCGACCTGCGCCAGCAGCTGCTGCGCGCGGCTGAGGTGCGGCCGGTCGAGCATCTTGCCATTGTGGCCGATGGTCCCCGCACCGGGATTGGCCTCGAACACCGCCACGATCTCCTTCGCTTCGGCGATCTCCTCCTCGCTCGGCGTAAAGGCGGCGTTGATGACCGGCACCTGCGCAGGGTGGATCGCCAGCATCCCGCGATAGCCGTCACGCCGGACCTTCTCCGCGCGCGTCTTGAGGCCTTCTAGATTGCGGAAGTCGCCGTCGATCGTCTCGATCGCGGGCACATTGGCAGCTGCCGCCCCGAGCAGGGTCAGGCTGCGAGCAAGCTCGTAAGTGAAGGTATATTCGCCGTCCTCGCCCCGGTTCGACATGGCCCCGATGGAATCGGCGAGGTCTTCTGCGCCCCAGGTCATCGCCACGAGACGCGGCGCTCCGGCATAATCGCCGGTGGTGAACATTGCCGCTGCGACTTCTGTGACCAGCGCGATGACCGGGGTCGAGCCCGGCTCAATGCCAAGCTCCATCTCGAGCGGGGTGAGCAGGCGATCGAGCTCCTCGACATCGTGGCGTCCGCGCGACTTGGGCAGCATGATCCCGCCCGGCCTTGCGGGCATGATCGCGGCAAGGTCGTCAGCCGTGTGCGGCCCGTCCAGCGGGTTCACACGCACCCACAGCCGGTCATGCTCGCCATTATCGCGGGTCTTGAGGAATGCGCAGATCGCATCGCGCGCAGCGGGCTTTGCGTCTTCCGCCACGGCATCTTCGAGGTCGAAGATCACGATGTCGGCATCGCCCTCGGTCGCCTTGGTCATCTTCTTCTCGCTGTCGCCGGGCGCGAAGAGCCAGGAGCGCGAACGGGCGGGCAGGCGGGCGGAATTGGTCACGCAGGATTGTCCTCTCTCGAATTCGCGCCCCAAAGGGAGGAATTCGCGCCTCCGGTCAAGGGTCGGCCTAGCCTGCGCCCACGCCTTCGAGCCCGGGCACCATGACCGTCCTTGCGCCGCCGAAGTCCTCGCGGACGACGATCAGGCCCTGCTTTTCGAGGTGGTCGAGCAGGCGGCGGATGCGCCCCGGCGAGCTGGTGCCATAAGCGCGGGCCAGTTCGTTCTCGTCGACCTGCGTCTCGCCGGCATGCGCAGCCTTGGCGATGACGAGGAAGGGACCAAGCAGGTCTTCATCGACCATCGATGCCAGCTGCATGATGCGCGCCTGCATGTCATCCTCCAGCGCGTCGAGGCCGGCGGCGGCAATCGCGAACTTGCGCCGGAAGGCATGCATGTCGGGCATGGGACCGATCAAGCGCTCACGGCGGCACCGCGTCAGGAAGGTCTGGTACTGGGCCGAGGCCGACTGGAAGGCGATGCCTTCCTCGGCGGCGAGCTCTGCAATCAGCTCCGCGATCCGGTTTGCGACGCTCGAGGTGTCGACCGGCTCCGCGGGCGCTTCGACTTGCCGTTCCTCGGCATGGGCGATGCTGTCTTCCATCTCGTCCATGCGCGGCGCAGGCGGGGGAGCTGGCGGAGGCGTCGGCGTTGCCACGTCGGCGGCAAGATCGCGCGTCAGCAGGTCGGCCATGTCCTCGGGCGCCGTATCGGGCAGCGCCATCAGCCCTTCGCTGCGCGCCTGGTGGCCGGTCTTCACCGGGCCGATCTTGCAGGCGATTGGCAGGCGCGTGATCGCGGGGCCCAGCGCAAGGAAGTGCCCGCGTTCCAGCTCCCGAATGCGTTCAGCCTGCCGCCGCTCCATGCCGAGCAGGTCGGCAGCGCGTACCATGTCGATGTCGAGGAAGGTGCGGCCCATGAGGAAGTTCGAGGCCTCTGCCGCAACGTTCTTGGCGAGCTTCGCAAGCCGCTGCGTGGCGACGATGCCTGCAAGCCCGCGCTTGCGGCCGCGGCACATGAGGTTGGTCATCGCCGAAAGCGTCATGCGACGCGTGTCCTCGGCCATCTCTCCTGCAGCGGCAGGAGCGAACATCTGCGCCTCGTCGACCACCACCAGCGCGGGATACCAGTGCTCGCGCGGGGCATCGAACAGCGCGGTCAGGAACTGCGCGGCGCAGCGGATCTGCTGCTCGACTTCCAGCCCGTCGAGATCAAGCACGACGCTGGCGCGGTGTTCGCGGATACGGCGGGCTAGCGCCTCGATCTCGCCCGGCGAATAGGCCGAGCCGTCGATCACGACATGACCGAATTCCTCGGCCAGAGAGGGGAAATCGCCTTCGGGGTCGATCACGACCTGCTGGACCATGCCCGCGCTCTCTTCGAGCAGGCGGCGCAGCAGGTGCGACTTACCGCTTCCCGAATTGCCCTGCACGAGCAAGCGGGTGGCGAGGAGTTCCTCGATGTCGAATTCGACCGGCTTTCCGGACGTCTCGTGGCCGATGGTGATCTGCGCTGTCACGCGCATGTGGCTAGCGGGCCGAATCCGGAAGGCGGAAGGGCGCTAACCATCGTTTTGCCCAGTACGATTGCGAGTCCGGCCTTCGCTCGCTAGGCAGGCTCCAAGAGAGGACTGAATTCTATGCGGAAGTGGTTCGGGCGAATCCTGTTCGCCCTGTTCGTGGTCGTGCTGGTCGGTTTCGTCGCATTGGCGAGCTGGGAACCCTTCTGGGCCAAACGTGACCAGGTTGCGCTCACGACAGAAAGTTATTCCGCCGAGATCATCCGCGACGATTACGGCGTGCCGCATATCTACGGGGAGCGCGATCGCGACGTCGCCTACGGTGTCGCCATCGCCCATGCAGAAGACGATTTCGCCACGCTGCAGGACGTACTGGCCATGGCCCGCGGGCGCTACGGCGCGATTGCGGGCGAGGAGGGCGCAGCGATCGACTACGTCTACCACCTGCTCGATGCGCGTGGCACGGCAGAGCGGCACTATCCGCAGCTGCCCGAAGACACCCGCGCGCTGTTCGAAGCCTATGCCACCGGCATGAATGACTATGCACGCCAGAACCCGGAAGAAATAAAGCTGGCCAACCTCTTCCCGATCGACGGCAAGGATGTCGCGGCGGGTTTCGCACTGCGCCAGCCGTTCTTCTTCGGCCTCAACAATGTCATCCAGCCGCTCGTGCAGGGTGAAGATCTGCGGCGTGAGTTCGGCCCCGACATTCCCGGCTTCCCGCGCGAAGGTTCGCGCCCGCTGCGCGCTGGCGACCAGCAGGAGGGCGAAGACGTCGCCTATTCGCCGTTCGGACCCGACGGCGCGCACAACGGATCGAATGCCTTTGCCGTCGCACCCGAGAAGTCGGGCGGCCCGACCACGCTCATCTCGAACAGCCACCAGCCGCTGCGCGGCGGTGTCGCCTGGTACGAGTTGGTCGTCGAAAGCGAGGAAGGCTGGCACTATGCCGGAGCGAACTTCCCCGGCTCGCCCTTCCCCTTCCTCGGCCACAACCGCGACCTCGGCTGGACCAACACGGTCAACACCCCCGACATGGTCGATGTGTACCAGCTCGAGATGGACGAGACCGGCACGCGCTACCGCTTCGGCGGCGAGTGGCGCGACCTCGAAATTCGCACGGTCACGCTGCCGGTTCGCATCGGACCGGTCGTCCTGCCGATCCGCCGCGACATTCATCGCAGCGTCCACGGCCCGGTGATCGCCAACGAGAACGGCCATTTCGCCTTCCGCTATGGCGGTATCGACAATATCGGCCAGCTCGACGCCTATTACCGGCTCAACAAGGCGCAGAGTCTCGAGGAATGGGAAAGCATCCTTGCCCGGATGGACATACCCTCCACCAATTTCATCTATGCCGACAAGGCGGGCAACATTGCCTATGTCTACAACGCTGCCATTCCCGACCGGCCGGAAGGGCCGAACTGGCGCAGCGTACTCGATGGAAGCGACCCGGACCTGCTCTGGAACGGCCCGGTCGATTACGAGGAATTGCCGCGTTACGTGAACCCGCCCTCGGGCTGGCTCTATAATGCGAACAATGCGCCCTATACCGCCGCTGGGCCCGGCAGCGACCTGTCGCCCGAAGAATTCGCACCCGAACTCGGCGTGGAACTCAAGCAGACCAATCGATCGCGCCGCGCATGGAAGCTCCTGAGCGACGCGCAGCTGCTCGACCGCGAGAACCTGAAGCGCATCAAGTATGATACCGGCTATGAGCGTGACGGCTACGTCGCGCAGCTCTGGAGCGATCTCGAGGCACTCGACCTGTCGGACGAGGCGCGCCTTGCAGAAGCGCGCGACATGCTGATGGAATGGGATTTCACCGCCGACAGCGAAGGCCGGGCCGATGCGCTCGCGCTCCTGATGATCCGCGAGTACATGTCCTGCTCCTATCAGAACAAGCCGTGCCCCGACGTCCGCGAGGAGCTGGCGAAACACACCGCGCATCTCGAAACCCACTTCGGCCGGATCGACCCGCCGATGAGCGAGCTGCTGCGCCTGAGGCAGGGCGAGGTCGATCTCCCGCTCGATGGCGGGTCCGACACGCTGCGCGCCTCGACCCTGTGGGACGTGAACGAGGACGGGCGGCTCGCGCTTCGCCATGGCGACAGCTTCATCCAGTGGGTGGAGTGGGACCCCGGAGAACGCGTCACCTCGCAGTCGATCCAACCGTTCGGAGCGGCGACCACGCGGCCTGATTCCCCGCATTACGACGACCAGATGCAGCTGTTCGTCCAGCACCGATTGAAGCCGGTGCATTTCTGGCGCGAGGATGTCCTCGCCCATGCCGTCAGCCGGAAGAGGGTGACGCACACGCCGTAACCGCCTAGACCCCGCACAGATTTGTCTTGGAGAAAAGCAAAATGAAGCGTCTGATTTCGACCAGTATCATCGCCCTCGCCGTATCGGCGTGCTCGTCTTATTCCGACGCACCGGTCGCCAGCGCAGATGCTGCCATCGAGGCACCGGCCGCTGCCGAAGTCGCCAGCCTGACCGAGCTGGTCGATGAAGTCGCGATCCCTTATGAGAAGTTCACTCTCGCCAACGGGCTCGACGTGATCGTCCACGAAGACCGCAAGGCCCCGATCGTCGGCGTCGCCGTGTGGTACAATGTCGGCTCCAAGGACGAACCCGAAGGCAAGACCGGCTTTGCCCACCTGTTCGAACACCTCATGTTCAACGGATCGGAAAATGCCCCGAACGACTACTTCCAGTACCTGCAGGAAATGGGCGCGACCGATTACAACGGCACGACCAACTTCGACCGTACCAACTACTTCCAGACCGTTCCGCGCCCCGCGCTCGAACGCGCGCTGTGGCTGGAAAGCGACCGCATGGGATACCTTCTCGGCGCAGTGACGCAGGAGAAGCTCGATAACCAGCGCGGCGTCGTGCAGAACGAAAAGCGCCAGGGCGACAACCAGCCGGGCGGCCTCGTCTTCTATGAGATCCTCGAGAACATGTTCCCCGAAGGCCACCCCTATGGCCACTCGGTGATCGGCTCGATGGCCGACCTCGACAGCGCCTCGATGGACGATGTGCGCAGCTGGTTCCGCGACAAGTATGGCCCGAACAACGCCACTGTCGTGCTCGCGGGCGACATCTCGGCCGCCGAAGCGCGCCCGCTGATGGAAAAATGGTTCGGCCCGATCAACCGCGGCCCGGTCAATAATCCGGCTGAGGCGGCGATCCCCGTCCTCACCGAAGACAAGCGCAGCGTGATGCGCGACAATGTCGCCGCGACGACGATCACAAAGTACTGGGCAGTCCCTGGCATCACCAGCGAGGAACTGACCGCACTCAACGTGGGCGCAAGCGTCTTCGGCGGCCTCGCCTCGAGCCGCCTCGACGAAATCCTCGTGCGCGACGAGCAGCTCGCCGTGAGCGTCGGCGCAGGCAACTTCGACTTCCAGCGCGTCGGCATCCTGCTGGTCAACGCCACGCTCAAGCCGGGCGTGGAGCTTGAAGTGCTCGAAAGCCGCCTCGACGAGTTGATCGCCGAATACATTGCCGAAGGTCCGACCGAGGACGAAGTTCGCCGCGCAGCGACCAACGACCTCGCCGGAACGATCCGCGGCCTCGAACAGGTCGGCGGCTTTGGCGGCAAGGCCGTGACGCTGGCCCGCGGCGAAGTGCTCGCCGACGATCCGGGCTTCTACAAGAAGCAGTTTGACACGCTGGCCACGCTCACTGCGGCAGACGTGAAGTCGGCTATGGAGCGCTGGATGACGCGCCCCGCCTTCACCCTTGTCCTCGAACCGGGCGAGCGCGACAGCGACTACGAGGAGGCCGCATCCGTCGGCGGCGCGGACAACGCCTCGGAGCGTGATCGCGAAGCCGAAGAAATCACCGTCACCGAGGTGCGTCCGGCCCCGCCGATCGACACCATCGCGACGCTCGACTTCCCTGACATCCAGCGCGCCACGCTCGCCAACGGCATGGCCGTGACCTACGCCCAGCGCGATGCGGTCCCGGCGACTTATGTCACCATGTCGTTCAACGCCGGTAGTGCCGCAGACCCTGCAGGCATGCGCGGTCTGGAAGACCTGACCCTCAACCTCTTCGACGAAGGCACGGCGGGCATGACCAGCCAGCAGATCGCCGAAGAGCGCGAGAAGCTGGGCCTGACGATCTCGACCGGCGGTGGATCCGACCGTTCGACCTTCACCCTGTCGGCGCTGTCGGCGAACCTCACGCCCTCGCTCGAACTGCTGAGCGACATCATCCGCAACCCGGCCTTCAACGAAGCCGATCTGGAACGTGTGCGCACGCAGACGATCACCGGCATCCGCCAGCAGATGAAGTCGCCCAACGGCATCGCTTTCCGCGCCATGCCAGCCGAGATCTTCGGCGAGTCCAGCCCCTATGGCGGTACGAGCACGGTGGAGAGCGTCCAGTCGATCACCCGCGCCGACCTCTACGCCTTCAAGGATCGCTGGATCCGGCCCGACAATGGCGAAGTCTTCGTCGTTTCCGACCAGCCGCTTGCCGATGTGGTCGATTCGCTGAACGCCGTGTTCGGTGACTGGAGTGCGCCGGAAGCAGCCAAGGGTACGAAGACATTCGCGTCTGCCGCGCAGGCGACCGAAGGCAATCGCATCATCCTCTACAACCGCCCGAATTCACCGCAGAGCTACATCGTCGGGGCGCAGCTGACGCCGCTCGATGCGCGTGACGCGGATTACATCGACTTCACCAACGCGAACAACTCGCTGGGCGGCAACTTCCTCGCACGTCTCAACATGAACCTGCGCGAGACCAAGGGCTGGAGCTACGGCTACCGCGGCGGTGCGCAGACCTTCGAGAACGCGGTGGTCTACTTCACCGCGGGCGGCGTGCAGGCCGACCGGACCGGGGACTCGCTCGCCGAAGTTCGCCGCGAGATTTCCGAGTTCCTCTCGACCCGCGGCGTGACGTCGGAAGAGCTCGCGCGCAATGTCGCCTCGGAAATCGGCGAACTGCCGGGCCGCTTCGAAACCTCGGGCGCGGTCCTCAGCGCGCTGCAGAGCAATGCGCTCTACGGCCGCAGTGACGACTATTACGAGACGCTGGTCGAGAAGTACCAGGCCCAGACGACCGACAGCCTCGATGCCGCTGCACGCGCGGCACTTAACGAGGACGACTTCATCTGGCTGGTGGTCGGCGATGCAGAGCAGGTGATGAGCCAGCTCGAACCGCTCGGCCTGCCGATCGAAGTCCGCGAACTGCCGAGCGACGAATAAGTCCGAGGCTACCGATCAGAAAGAGGGCGGCAGGCGCGCCGCCGTCCTCTTTCGCTCCGCCTGCCAGTTGTGGTTGAACCTAACTGACACACGTGTAAACAAGCGCGCAGAGCCATAGCGGTCCGCTCCCCCAGAGACCGCCGCAATTTAGGAGAATACGCATGTCCGTAGCCGGTACTTATGACACCGTCGTCAAGAGCCCGATGGGCGACCAGAAGGGCACCTTCACTGTCGTTCCGGGTGACGATGGCCACACCTTCACCGGTTCGATGGCCGGCGGCATGGGTTCGATGGACGTCAAGGACGGCAAGATCAACGGCGACGAGCTGACCTGGGCGATGGACATGACCGTGCCGATGCCGATGACGCTCAACTGCAAGGCTACCGTCAATGGCGACCAGCTGACCGGCACCGTCAACGCCGGCGCATTCGGCGACATGGCACTGACCGGCGAACGCCAGGGCTGATCGTCCAGACCTGAAACGAAAGGGGCCGCCGGAGCGATCCGGCGGCCCTTTTTCGTGCCCGCAAGGCGCGCCCGGTTAGGGCGTGTCGTAAGGCCAGACTAGGTTGATGAGGAACATCGCCACGAAGACCGCGAAGAAAATCCGCCAGTTCATCTCGATTTCCCGGCACCAGCCTCCCCCTTGTCCCGCAACAGGAAGACGAGGATGCCGATAACAACTGCGCTGACGGCGGCATGAGCCAAATCGAAATGCATGGATAACCCTCCAGACTGACTAGCTGAATTAAATATCGGAAATCTCGGGAAGTTCAGCCGGGACCCCAATGCCATAATCTCGCCATTTTCGGTGATACCTTGGCCGAAAATACAAAACGTTCGGGTCGATTCGAAATTCACGCAGAGCGCCTTCATTCCGGAGGTGAGAAGGAGGACTTGAATGACCGTCGGACTGAAACATCTTGTCGCCGGAACCGCACTCGCCGCCATGGCTGCCGTTCCGGTTCTGGCCGAAAAGGCCAGCGAACTCACCTACATCAACGGCTCCTATGGGCGTGACGCGGAAAGCCAGCTGCGCGAGCGCGGCTTCGCCCATGTCTCGACCCACAAGAACGATAGTGGCTACGTCTACAGCTACTGGTGGGACGAAGGCGACGACGATTGCGTCAATGTCGAGGTCTATGACGGACGCGTCATGACGATCAACGATGCCAGCGATCAGGATTGCGGCCATCACAAGGGCAATGCCGGAGCAGCGGTTGCCGCAGTTGCCGGTGCAGCAATCCTGGGCGCACTGCTGAGTCACAAGTCTCACCACCATGACGACAACAGGCATCACGACAACCGCAACGACGAGGCGCATTACGAACGCGGCTATCAGGACGGCCTGCACAATGCCGCCTATCACAACTACGATCGCTCCGATGCCTATTCGAACGGCTACAGCGCGGGCGTGAACGAGCGGAATGCGAACCTGCGGCACCATCATGGTCATGGCGGCTATCGCCAGGTCGCGCAGTTCAAGGACTTGCAGGGTGCACGCGCGGCAGGCGGCATGAGCCAGCTCGAACGTCGCGGTTTCCGCCAGGTCGACAATTTCACCAGCGGCAACACGCGCTACTCGATTCAATGGCGGCGCGAGTCCCGCCAGTGTGTGCAGGTGACGATCGCCGACGGTCGCTTCTACGATATCCGCGATATCGGCCAGCATCCCAACTGCCGCTGATAGAGGAGAACACGGATGCGATTTCAGGCAATCATGGCGGGCGCTTCGGCGCTCGCCCTCGCCGCTTGTGGCGGCTCTCCGGCAGAAGATGATGCTGCAGGGGAGGATGCATCGGCAGAAACTCTGGTTTCCATTCCCGAGAGCCTCGCGCCCTTCGGTGAGGGCTATCCCAATGCAGGCGATCCCTGCCGGAACCTCGGCGAGAGCGCTGCAACCTCCAACTATCTCGACGACAGCGCTGTACTCGTCGGTTGTCCCAGCGAAGCTTCGGCCGAGGCACTGAACGGAAACATCGTTGGCAATGTCGAGGGTGTGCGCCTTGTCAGCGTGCCGATGGGCGATGCCAATGTCGGCATGGGAGAGAACGGCCCGGTCGCAAGTCCGGTGCAGGCGGAGGCTCCGCGAGAGATCCCCATTCGCGGCGCTAACAGCCTCGAGACGCGCTGTGCGGACAAGGTCGCAAGCACGACCGGGGCGCGCGTGATCGGCACCAACCGGATCGAGGAAAGCGAAGCCGCGATCGCGATCTTCGTCAATGTCGATGGAGCCGAAGCTCCATGGCGCTGCCTTGCCTATCGCGACGGAACGGTCGGCGAAGTCATGTACACCGGCAGCGAAGGCGCGCTTTGATACGACTGGGAGGAATTACCACCATGAGGATTGTACTTGTCACCTCCGCCCTGTCGCTGACCCTTGCCGCATGCGGCGATGGCGCCGCGACTTCCGAAGCCGATGCGACGGACGAAACTGCCGCAAGCGCTGAAGTGGCGGACACGGCAGAAGAACCCGCCGATGAGCAACCGGCCTATGGCGAAGGCGATGCGACCGTCGCCGGTACGGACTACAATGCCACCACCATCATGCCCTGCGGGTTCGACAACGCTCCGCCCGAACAGAGCTGCAACGCCGGCGTCAAACGCAACTGGGGCGAAGACGGCACACATCTGGTCGAAGTGACCAAGCCCGACGGGCGCAAGCGCGCGATCTTCTTCAACGGCACCACCCCCTATGGCGCGGATAGCGCACAGGCGGACGGATCGGCCGGATGGGAATTCAAGACCACGCGCGACGGTGACCAGGTCACGATCTCATACGGACCTGAAACATATGTCGTCGTCGATGCCCTGATCACCGGGGGGTAAACCGACAAACGAGGGAGGCCAGCATGGCCAGACGCAGGTTGAACACAGTCCTCATGCTGGGAGCAGCTGCGCTCTTGCTGCCAGCCTGCGAGGGAATTCCAGGCTTGGGCGAGGAAACGGTTCTCGACGACACGAGCTGGTCGCTTTTCGCGATCAGGGAAAACGGTGTTTCGACCCGTCTCGACCCCGATCTGCGCGAGCGCCACGGGATCACGTTCGAAAGCGACGGTGCCCTCTACGCCCAGTTGGACTGCAACCGCGGACAAGGGCGCTGGAGCGCGCGCGAGACGGGTCCGGATAGCGGGACTATCGTCATTAGCGGAATGACCTCGACGCGCGCATTCTGCCCGCGCCCGAGTTTCGGGGAGCAGATGGCCGCCGAACTGCCATCGGCCACCGACTTCGAAATCGCGCCGCGAACGGGTCGGTTGCGCGTGATCACGCGTGACGCGACCTACATCTTCGAACGGTCCTATGATCGCTGAGACAACTGCCCGCCTGATCCTCGTCGCGGGACTGTCCGTGCTCGGTTCCGCGACAGCACTCCATGCACAAGGCAGCGCCCAAGAAGGCCCGTGGGATTTCGTCGAGTTCGAGGTGAAGAGCTGGGGCGCACCGATGTCGTCCTGGCGTATCCTGCCTAATGGCGGTGGAAGCTGGACCGAAGCGGTTCGCGAGGATGGCCAGCTGCCCAATGTGCCTGCGGCGCAGGCCTGGCACGAGATCGAGCCCGAGGTTTCGAATTACACCGAACTGGAAACGATCCTCGAAAGGCTGCCCGATCCTGCCCCGGATTCGCAGGACTGCGAGAATTTCATGACCGACGCGGCCTACGGGACGCTGCGCATGACGCGCGGCGCCACGACAACGGAAATCGCCTGGAATTCGGGCTGCCTCGATGAAGACTACGTAGCTTTCATGGGCATACTGAAGGAAGCGGACGAGCACATGCAGGAGCTGGGAAAGGCTGCCCCGGTCAGCCGGGTCGAGCCTGCCGCCAGTCGCTGAACTCGCTCAGCGCTTCCAGAGCCAGTAGAGGGTCGCCGCATTGATGGCCGGCGAAAGGATCGCGAGCAGTGGTCCGCCCAGCCCCAGCCTGTCGCCCAGGATGTTCCAAGGTAGGCCGAGCGGCATCAGGAAGACGCCCGAAAGCGGATCCTGCTCCTGCCCGAACCAGCCGAATGTGCCCACTGCCAGCAGGAAAAGCGCCAGTGCGTAGAGCACCACGAAGACGATGAAGAGCCATTTCATGTCGGCAAGGCTATCCCGTTTCGCCTGAAACACAAAGGGCCGCCGATTTTCACCGGCGGCCCTTCATGTTTGCAGGAGGCCGTGGCTTAGTCGACCACGTCCAATTCTTCGATCAGCCCCTGCGCGCCGTCGACCTTGTCCATCACCCACAGCATGTAGCGGGTGTCGACATGGATCGTGCGCGTGGTGCGCGGATCGAAGTCCCAGTCCGAATTGACGCTTTCGAACGTACCGTCGAACAGCAGGCCGACCAGTTCGGCGCGCGCGTTGAGCGTCGCCGAGCCGCTATTGCCGCCGGTGCTGTCGAGGTCCGAAAGGAAGTTCACCGGCACCGAGCCGACCTCGGCCGAGTAATACTTGCCGTAGTCCTTCTCGCGGATTTCCTGAAGCTGGCGTTCGGGTGCGTTGAAAGGATCCTCGCCCATGTCCTTCTCGAGAATGCCCTCGAGCGTGGTGAACGGAAGGTAGGCCATGCCATCCTTGGGCGAACCGCCGAGCACGGTGCCGTAGGTCACGCGAAGCGTCGAGTTCGCATCGGGATAGGTCAGCAGGCCCTGGCTGCGCTGCCACTGGGTGATCGCTTCCATATAGGCCGGACGAAGCGCCTGTGCGCGGCCGGCGCGTTCCTCGCCTTCGGCTTCGAGGCCGCGCTCGTATTCGTAGAGCGCAACGGCAAGCTGCATGAACGGATCGTCGAGCGCTTCGAGCTCGGCCGGGGTCGCCTCCATCAGCGCGAGGCGCGTGTCGACATCGCCCAGCGTTGTACCGGCATAGTAAGCGTCGAGCTTGGCCGACAGCGCGGCTTCGTCGAGATCGGCATTGAGGCCGAGCGCCTCGTCGAACACGGCGACGCGGTTGCCCGCTGGCTCGTCCATGTAGGTATCGAGGAACAGCAGCCACTGCGCCTTGTCGACCGAGGCATCGTAGCGACGGTCGATCGCCTGCATGCCTTGGCGGAAGAAGGTCATGTCGCGGTCCTGGAAGCCGGGATCGCGAAGCGCGTCTTCCTTCTGGCGCTCATGCGCGAGGCGGTAGAGGCGCTGAGCGGTCGAGAGCAGCGTCGGGCGCGTCGCGAAATTGTACCAGAAGGCCTGGCGGGCCTTGGTCGCACTTTCTTCCGAGAGCGCCTGCAGGCCGGCAATCGCCTCGCCATAGGCGGCGCGGCTGTCGTCGGCAGCGATCCATGCGGCAAGCGCTTCTTCACGCTCCGCACGGCGCTCGACGAGGCCGACGCGGCGTGCGCCTTCGAGCTGGCCGCGGGTGTTCTTCTCGAAGTTGTTGAGGCCGGCGAGAAGCGATTCGTACTTCACGCGCGCGTCCGAACCTTCGGGTGCGGCTTCCTCGATCGTGTCGATCCAGTCGTTCACCAGCGTGACGTAGGTCGGGTAGGACCAGCTGAAAGTGTTTTCCACCTCGGCCAGCGTCGCATAGCGCGAGGTCGAACCCGGATAGCCGGCAGCCATCACGAAATCGCCTTCCTTCAGGCCCGATGCGCTCACCTTGAGGTGATGCTCGGGCTCGTAGGGGACGTTGTCTTCCGAATAGTCGGCAGCCGAACCGTCGGGCGCGACATAGGCGCGGTAGAAGGCGAAGTCGCCGGTGTGGCGCGGCCACATCCAGTTGTCGATGTCGCCGCCGTATTTGCCGATGCTGTCGGCCGGAGCATAGACGATGCGCACGTCGCGGATTTCGAGGCGTTCGATCAGCTTGTACTGCGCGCCGCCGTAGAAGCTGGCGACCTGGCAGCGGTAGCCGGCCTTCTCTTCGCACTCGGCGGTGATGTCCTTGCGGCGCTGTTCGATTGCGTCGTAGCGCTCGGTCGGTGTCATAGCGTCGATGCCGTCACGCACGCGGTCGGTCACGTCCGACAGGGCGGTGGTGACGTAAATGCGCGAGCCGGGAGCTGCGGGCAGTTCCTCTTCGAAAGCCTTCGCGAGGAAGCCGTTCTCGAGATAGTTGTTCTCGGCGGTCGAGTTGTACTGCACCGAACCGCGTGCACAGTGGTGGTTGGTGACCACAAGACCGATTTCCGACACGAAGCTTGCCGAGCATCCGCCCAGCGAAACGACTGCGCCCATCGGGAAGCCGGTAAGGTCGGACAGCGCGTCGGCGTCGATCTCGAGGCCGGTTTCACGCAGGTCCTCGGCGATTTCGGGCAGCTGATCGGGCGTGAACATGCCTTCCTTGGCGGCAAGCGGCGCAGAAGCGGCGCACGCCAGCAGGGCGGCGACAGTGGCGGATTTACGCATTTTTGAAAAAGTCCCTCAGATTACGCGCGACCCCTCGCGCGGGCTGGCCCGACGCTAGGGCTATCGGCGTCCCGTCGCAAGCCGCGAACCTTGTCGTTCGTCGAAGAGCCGACGGGGCACGGCCAGCGTCTCGCATGCAATGAAAAGGGCACCGCGAGCGCTGTGCCCGCGGTGCCCCTGATTGGCTGTCATGCCGGGTTCGTCAGTTTTCCGAACCGGCAGCCGTTTCTGCAGCGCTCTCTGCCACCACTTCGCCGAGGGCTGCTTCTGCATCCTCGATCGCTTCGGCGGCTTCGGCGACAGCCTCGGCCGCTTCCGCAAGGGCTTCGGCCTCGGCTTCCATCGCAGCGATGGCCTCGGCTTCCTTCACGTCGATCACGCGGTCGCGGTCGTAGGCGAGCACGCCTTCGACCGGCGGGTGGCGACCGATCAGGATGCCGAAGAAGTTGTTCATCTTGCCGGCGGCGCGCAGGTCGGCAGGAACAACATTGTAGTCGGCGAGGCTGGCGAAGGTCGGGTACTCGACCGGCTGCGGATCGCGGCCCATCGGTTCATAGCCGACGGTCGCCATTTGCATGTCCTCGTCGCTGGCCCAATCCTGTGCCATGAAAGTGCCGAGATCGGTGATCTCGCCGGCGCCAACTTCGAACTTCACCGAGCCCATGCAATAGCAGGTGCCCATGGTCTGCCCGTTGGGCATCAGGAAGATCGGACCGTAATAGGTGTAGGTGCCCGGCTCGACCTGGATCATGTAGGAATAGCTCTTCTCGCCATCCGTGTCCTTCGAGAACACGTACTGCGGGCCGAACGAAACCAGCATGCGACGCTCGATATCGCCGATGCTGAAGGTCTCGCGGGTCACTTCCTCCGGCTTTTCAGGGCGTGCGGTACGCTTGCGGCGCTGACGCTCCCAATATTCGAGCTGCTGCTCATAGCTCTTGAGCTTCTTGGCATAGCGCTCGGCAGCCTTCTCGTACTTCTCTTCCCACTCTTCGTTATATTCCGCGATGTCATCGGCATCGGGGGTTTTCACGAAAATGCCATTGCCTCGGGCGGGCAGCGTGAGAAGGATGTAGCCCTTGTCGGCTTCGATCGAGGCCTTGCCCTTGAGGAGGTTCTTTTCCTCGATGGCATCGTACTCGACTTCCTGCGCAGCGGCGGGAGCAGCGGCGGCCAGCGCGAGGCTGGCGGAAGCGGCGGCAATCAGTTTGTGGATGATGTTCATGGTGCCAGCCTTTCCTGCTCGGGCTGCGGGCCCGATGCGACGCGTGCCTGCATCAGCAGCTTGTTTTCGCGCTCGGTTTCCTCGGTCTTGCCGAGGCCTTCCTCGAAGTTGAATTCCTGCCACAGGTCCTTTTCGAGGCCGTAGCGGTCATAACCCTTGTAGAACATGCAGTTACGCATGTTCAGGCGACGCTGCTTGCGGCGCTCGCCCGAGCCGAAAATGGCGTCGGCCATGAGACCGCCGATGGCGCCACCGATGGCACCTGCGACGACGCCGTACTGCAGCATGTTCGACGCCATGTCGCCCGCAGTCGGGCCGGCATAGAAGCTGATGCCGCTGGCCAGCGCATCACATTCGGTGATGTCGTAGTAGGCAGTCGCGAAATCGGTTTCCGGACGGTGGAAGTAGAAATACTTCTCGAAATCGTCGACATTGGCTTCGGCCATGTCGAACTCCAGCGCGGGCATGGCCACGGCTTCGATCTGAGCTTCGGTAAATTCCCGCTGAGGCAGCGGTTCATCGACGTATTGCGCCTGCGCTGCCACGGAAAGCGGCAAGGCAAGCAGGGCTAGACGGGAAAACCCCATTAGCGACCCCCTGTTAAAGAATTGAACTTACGATCCGCGGATAGAACTAGCCGCAATCGTATAATGGTCAACTCAATAAAGGGGGCCTTCTACCGCTTTAGTTAGCCGTCGAGTTTCGACTTGAGGATCTGGTTGACGACCGCCGGGTTTGCCTTGCCCTGCATCGCCTTCATCGTCTGGCCGACGAAGAAGCCGAACAGCTTGTCCTTGCCGCCGCGATACTGCTCGACCTTGTCCTCGTTATTGGCGAGGATTTCATCGATCGCTGCCTCGATGGCACCGGTATCGCTGACCTGCTTGAGGCCCTTTTCATCGGCAATGGCTTCGGGATCGCCGCCGTCCTTGAGGACGAATTCGTAGATCTCCTTGGCCTGTCCGCCCGAGATTTCGCCCTTGTCCTGCATGGCGAGGATGCTGGCCTGCGCTTCGGCGGTGGCGTTCGCCATGTCCGCCTCGTCACCCAGCGACTTGGCGACACCCGGTGCGACCGAGAGCGCCCAGTTGGCTACCTGGGTCGCGACCTTTGCCTCGGGCTTGCCGATCTTGGCAGCGGTCGCCGCCAGCAGCGTTTCGAAGCGACCGAAAGTCTCGACTTCGGCGGTCAGTTCGCGGGCGTTGTAGGGCGTGAGGCCCAGCTCATTCTCGTAGCGCGCACGCTTGGCGTCGGGCAGCTCGGGCAGCGAGGCGCGGCAGTCCTCGATGAAGCTGTCTTCCAGTTCCAGCGGCAGAAGGTCGGGATCGGGGAAGTAGCGATAGTCATGCGCATCTTCCTTCGAGCGCATGGTCCGCGTGGTGCCCGTGTTCGGATCGAACAGGCGCGTTTCCTGATCGACCGTGCCGCCGTTCTCGATCACGTCGACCTGGCGGTTGGCTTCGTATTCGATGACCTGCATCACGAAGCGCACCGAGTTCACGTTCTTGGTCTCGGTACGCGTGCCGAATTCCTCGCCCGGGCGGCGAACCGACACGTTCACGTCGGCGCGCATCGAGCCCTCTTCCATGTTGCCGTCGCACGAACCGACATAACGCAGGATCGAACGCAGCTTGCGGACATAGGCGCCTGCCTCCGCAGGGCTGCGCATGTCGGGCTTGGAGACGATCTCCATCAGCGCGATGCCGACGCGGTTGAGGTCGACGTAGGACATGGTCGGGTGCTGGTCGTGCATCAGCTTGCCCGCGTCCTGCTCGACGTGGATGCGCTCGATACCGATGATCTTGTCTTCGGGAATGCCGGCCTTCTCGTCGGCCTCGATGTGAAGCTGCCCCTCACCCACGATGGGGTGGTAAAGCTGGCTGATCTGGTAGCCCTGCGGCAAGTCGGCGTAGAAGTAGTTCTTGCGGTCGAACCGGCTCCACTTGTTGATCTGCGCTTCGATCGCCATGCCGGTGCGCACCGCCTGGCGGATGCATTCACGGTTGGGGACCGGCAGCATCCCTGGCATCGCCGCATCGACGAGGCTGACCTGCGTATTCGGTTCTGCACCGAATGCGGTCGAAGCACCCGAGAATAGCTTGGCGTTGGAAGTCACCTGCGCATGGACTTCGAGGCCGATCACGACCTCCCATTCGCCGGTTGCACCCTGGATGCGATAAGTACTCATGTGCAATTCCTGATCTTGTCGAGCTCGGCGCCACGGCCGAGTTCACTGTCATATTCGACGATCGAGCCGTCGCCTTCGATTTTCTCAATCACCCGGTAGCGCAGCGCACCAACGCCGCGCGGCCGCCAGACGATATAGGCGCCATCCTCGAAACCGACTTTCGCATCCTCGCCGAGTTCCGTCGCGATACACTGGGCCAGTTCCTGCGGGGGTTTTTCGCTAGTATCACTGAAGGTGGCCTGCATCGGCACCGACCCGGGGATGCCACCGGTCGAGCAAGCGGAAAGCGATAGCAACGCGGCAATGCTCGCGAGCGAATGGACGCAATTTCTCATCATCGCCTGCCCTCCTCGCGGCGGATGTAGACCAGGTTCTCGCCCCTGATCAGCAGGTCGAAATTGCGCCTGCCCATTTCCGCCTGGAAATTCCTGCTCGTGCCCCTGCCGGGGAAGATGTGATCGTGTGGTTCGATATAGACCAGCGCGGCGCGGTCAAGCCAGCCGGTATTCGCGGCGAAAAGATCGTCTTCGAAACCCTCGATATCGACCTTCACCGCGAACAATTCGCCACCTTCGACCTTGGCGACGCAATCCTCGACGGTGACCACGCGGCAGCCGCTGTCGGCGCGCTTGGTGGTGACTGCATAGGCTTCCACCTCGCTGTCGACCGAGACGAAACCGGCCTCGCCGCCGATCGCCGCCTCGACGACCTCGATGCGTTCACAGCCCGCGCAGTTCTTTTGCGCCATGGCCACGTTGGCCGCATCGGGTTCGACGGCCACGATGCGCGCCTCGGGCCACTCACGGGCGAACCAGAGGGCCGCCGCGCCGATGTTGGCCCCGGCATCGACGATCACCGGCACCTTGCCGCGCGAACGAATGGCCGCTTCGAAGCGCTTGAGGCGGGCAAGCTGTTCGTCCTGCGGGATGACATATTGCTCGTCGCGCCAGACCTGGCGGACGACTTCAACGTCGCTCGTGCCCGGGCGTACCGAAATGCTCTCGCCCCTGCCGAGCGGAAGGCTTTTTCCGAAAACCGCCTTGGCAGTGAAGATCGGCCCGCCGCGAAGCAGGTCCTTGGCGGCGTCGAGGGCGCCGCCTTTCAAGCTCACCACCATTTCTCCGGCTGCGCTTCGAACCCGGCGCGCTGCTGGATCGCGAGACCGGCGTTGAGCACGCCCTGCTCGTCGAACGGCTTGCCCACGATCTGGAGGCCGAGCGGGAGCCCGTCCTCGTTGATCGTTGCCGGAACGCTCATCGCGGGAAGTCCTGCAAGCGATGCGGGAACGGCGAAGACGTCGTTCAGATACATCGTCAGCGGATCGTCGTTGAGCGAACCAAGCGGGAAGCTGGCGGTCGGCGTCGTGGGCGCGAGGATCACGTCGCACTGCTCGAACGCCTTCTCGAAGTCCTGCGCGACCAGCGTACGGATCTTCTGCGCCTGCGTGTAATAGGCATCGTAGAAACCGGCGCTGAGAACATAGGTCCCGATCAGCACGCGGCGCTTGACCTCGTCGCCAAAACCGGCAGCGCGGGTGGCGGCATACATGTCCTGCAGGCCTGCACCTTCGGGCAGGTCGCGCAGTCCGTAACGCACGCCGTCATAGCGCGCGAGGTTCGACGAGGCTTCTGCCGGAGCGATGATGTAATAGGCGGGAAGCGCGTATTTCGTGTGCGGCAGCGAGACGTCGACGATCTCCGCGCCAGCATCGCGCAGCATGGCCTTGCCCTGCTCCCAGCTGTCGAGGATCGCCTGGTCGGTGCCGTCCATCCGGTATTCCTTCGGGATACCGATCTTCTTGCCCTTCAGGTCTGCGGACAGCGCCGCTTCCCAGTTGGGCACATCCATCTGCAATGACGTCGCGTCCTTGGGATCGAACCCGGCCATAGCCTCGAGCATGATCGCACAGTCTTCGACCGAGCGCGCCATTGGGCCTGCCTGGTCAAGGCTGCTTGCAAAGGCGACGACGCCCCAGCGGCTGCAGCGGCCATAGGTCGGCTTGATGCCGCAAATGCCGGTAAAGGCAGCGGGCTGGCGGATCGAGCCGCCGGTATCGGTGCCGGTGGCTGCCGGCGCGATGCGCGCGGCAACGGCGGAAGACGAACCGCCCGACGAACCGCCCGGGCTCATCGCGGCATTGGTGCCGTCCTTCTTCCACGGCGAGGAGACATTGCCGAAATAGCTGGTCTCGTTCGACGAACCCATCGCGAACTGGTCGAGATTGAGCTTGCCGAGCATGCCCGCGCCCGCATCCCACAGGTTCTGCGAGACGGTGCTTTCATACTCGGGCTTGAAGCCTTCGAGGATGTGGCTGGCAGCGGTCGTCTGCACGCCCTTGGTGGCGAAGAGGTCCTTCATGCCGATGGGCACGCCGCCCATCTTGCCGAGATCCTCGCCTTTGGCGCGCTTCGCGTCCGTGGCGTCTGCCGCGGCGAGCGCATGGTCGGGCGTGGTGACGATGAAGGCGTTGAGTTCGGCAGCTGCGGCAACGGCGGCGTTGAAGCTTTCGGCCACTTCACGCGCGGTGAAATCGCCGCCGGCCACGCCGTCGCGGATCTGCTTGACGCCAAGCTGGGTGAAGTCGGTCATTATTCGATCACCTTGGGCACGCCGAAGAAGCCGTGTTCGGCAACCGGTGCATTGGCGAGGACATCTTCGCGGCGGCCACCCGAGGTTTCGGGGATCGCATCGACCACGTCGTCGCGCAGGCGCAGCGTGTTCGGGATGACCGCGGTCATCGGCTCGACGCCCGAGGTGTCGACCTCGCCGAGCTGTTCGACCCAGTCGAGGATGTTGTTGAGTTCGGGGACCATGCGATCCAGCTCCTCGTCGCCCATCTTGATGCGGGCGAGCGAGGCGATCTTGGCCACTTCTTCGCGTGTGACTGACATGGGCTGCGCACTAGCCGCGCGCGCCGCCCCCATCAAGCGCCTTCGAGCGCGAAAAAATCCTATTCAGGCAGAGATTCCGAAGGGGGCGGGCCGTTGCCGGCCGGACCTGCGCCCATCATCGACTGCAGAGCGGTCGCGCGGGCCTGGAAATCTTCCTTGCTCATGAAGTCGATCACTTCGACTTCAAACGTCAGCGCGGCGTTCGGCGGGATGGGCGAACCGGGAGGCGGTTCGGCGCCGTAGGCCATGTCGCCCGGGATGGTCAGCTCGTACTTGCCGCCCTTCTGCATCTGGCCAAGACCGTCGATGAAGCCGGGAATGATCGCACCCTCTTCCATCAGCAGCGGATTGCCTTCCGGGAAGATGCCCGGCGGAATGGGAAGCGGCTGCGAACGGTCGAATTCGCTGCCGTCGGCGAGCTTGCCGACATATTTCACGAACACGACATCGCCGATCTGCGGATTCGGACCGGTACCCTCGGTGATCGTGTCGACGCTCAGTCCCTTGGGAGCAGCGGCCCAGGCGAGGCCGGCACCCAGCAGGATGGCGACGAGGACGCCGAGCCAGAGCTTGGTCAGCGAGCCCTTCTTGATGGGCTGGAGCGGTACGCGGGTGATCTCGGTCATGTAACTCGTGTCCTGATACGCAAAGGGCGCGGATTTCTCCGCGCCCTCATGGCTTAGCTTAATGGTGCTGGCAACGGCTTACTTGATGCCGTCGCGCTCCATACGCTTACGCTCGAGCTTGCGAGCGCGGCGAACGGCGGCAGCCTTTTCGCGTGCGCGCTTCTCGCTCGGCTTCTCGTAGTGGCGGCGCAGCTTCATTTCGCGATACACGCCTTCACGCTGCAGCTTCTTCTTGAGCGCGCGGAGAGCCTGGTCGACGTTGTTATCGCGAACGATGATCTGCATAAATTAAAACACCTCAACTAAGCGGGCCAGAGCCCGCCATAGCGGGTTTTGCCTCCTAAAAACAGTTTCGCCAATAGAACGAAAAACGCGCCGAATCCGTTCCGGACCGGCTCGAACGGTGGCGCACATACGGATTCGAAGAGGAAAAGGCAAGAGCGCAGTAGGCGGCTTTCGCATTCGCCCGGCAGGCGCTAGAGGAGCGCCAATGTCCACCCTTCCTACACTTGCCGCAACCTTGCACGTCGCACTGGGCGGCGCGGCAGGCGCCGTGCTGCGATACCAGACCGGCCGCATGATGACCCATTGGCTCGGCCCGTCGATCGTCACGACCTTTCCTTTCGCAACGCTTGCGGTGAACGCGATCGGCAGCCTGCTGATGGGCATGCTGGCCGGTTGGCTTGCACGTCACGGCAACGAAAGCAGCGAGCAATTGCGCCTCCTGCTAGGCGTCGGCCTCTTGGGCGGCTTCACGACCTTCTCCGCTTTCAGCCTCGAGATGGTCCTGATGATCGAGCGCGGGCAGTACCTGTTCGCCTCGCTCTATGCGATCCTGTCGTTCGCGATGGGGATCAGCGGCCTGATGGTCGGACTTGCAGTGATGAGGATGGCGGGATGAAGACCTCCGACGAAGTTCGCACCTTCACGGTCGAGGCCGATGACGACGGCATCCGGCTCGATCGCTGGTTCAAGCGCCACCTGCCCCAGATCGGTTTCGGCACGGTCAGCAAATGGGCACGCACCGGCCAGATCCGCGTCGACGGCGGCCGCGCCAAGCCCGACGACCGGCTCGAGCAGGGCCAGCAGATCCGCGTTCCCCCGGGCGGCGATGCCCCGCACAAGAAGGCGAAGCCAAAGCGCGAACTGACCAATGCCGAACGCGAGCAGGCGGAAGAGATGCTCATCAACCGCACCAAGAGCGCGCTGGTGATCAACAAGCCGCCCGGGCTCGCGACACAGGGCGGCACCAACACGCACAACCACGTCGACGGGCTGCTCGACGCCTACATGGATGAAGACGAAGAACAGCGCCCCCGCCTCGTCCACCGGCTCGACAAGGACACCTCGGGCGTCCTCCTCGTCGCGCGCACACCTGGCAGCGCCGCCTTCTTCTCGAAGCGCTTCTCCGGCCGCAGTGCGAAAAAGATCTACTGGGCGCTCGTCGTCGGCGTGCCCGACATCAAGGAAGGCGTGATCGAGGCCCCGCTCGCCAAGCAGCCCGGTTCGGGCGGCGAGAAGATGCATGTCGACCACGAGGGCGGCCAGCCGGCCAAGACGAAGTACCGCGTCGTCGACACCGCGGGCAAGAAAGCCGCGTGGCTCGAACTCCAGCCGCTCACCGGCCGCACCCACCAGCTGCGCGTCCATTGCGCCGCGATGGGCCACCCGATCGTGGGTGACGGCAAATACGGCGGGAAGGATGCCTTCCTCACCGGTTCGGTCAGCCGCAAGATGCACCTGCACGCCCGCCGCCTGATCATCGACAGCCCCGATGGCGGCAAGCTCGACGTGACCGCCGAGCTGCCCGAACATTTCGCTGCGAGCATGGAGCAGATCGGCTTCGACGAGAATGCGAGCGATGCGACGCCGATGCGCGACGATCCTCCGCCCAAGTCGCGCGAGGAAAAGAAGCAGCAGGCGCGCCAGCACGCCAAGAACTATCGCAAGTCCCAGCGCGGCCCGCGCCGGGCGCGCGGCGGTGCAGGCGGCAAGCCCAAGGGACGTCCCGCCGGGCGCGGCAAGAAGAAGTGAGCCGCCTCGTCATCTTCGATTGCGATGGCACGCTGGTCGACGGACAGGCGGCGATTTGCGACACGATGGACGAGGCCTTCGCCGCGGCAGGACTAGCCCCGCCCGACCGTAACGAGGTGCGCCGCATGGTCGGGCTCAGCCTGCCCCATGCCCTTCGCATCCTTGCGCCCGATGCCAGCGAGGACGAGCACGCCGCCGCGCTCGAGGCGTACAAGGCAGGCTATCGCAGCAGGCGCGAGACAGGCATCCTCGAAGAACCTCTTTACGAAGGTATGAAGGCATTGATCGAACGGCTCGACGCCGCCGGCTGGCTGCTCGGCGTTGCCACGGGCAAGAGCGACCGCGGCCTGCACGCCTGCCTCGAGACGCATGGCATCAAGCACCGCTTCGTCACACTCCAGACCGCCGACCGCCATCCTTCCAAGCCACATCCCGCCATGCTCGAGGAAGCGCTTGCCGAGGCCGGTGTCGGCGCGGCGGATGCCGTGATGGTAGGCGACACCACATTCGATATCGACATGGCCATCGCCGCGCGCGTTCGCGCCATCGGCGTCGCCTGGGGCTATCACGAGCCCGGCGAGCTGCTCGCTGCCGGCGCGCAGGGCGTGGCCGAGACAATGGAACAACTCGAGGAGATGATCGGTGGCTGAGCCCGATCCCGCAGTGAGCCGCTTCTATATTATCCAGTTGCTGCGCCTTGGTGGCGCGATCCTGGTCGTCGCGGCCATCCTGATCCTGACAGACACGATCGATGCGCCCGACATCGTCGGATATGCGCTGCTAGCAGTCGGGCTCGCAGACTTCTTCCTGATGCCGACGTTTCTCGCCCGCAAGTGGAGCTCGCGCGAGAAATGAAGCGTTTCTACAAGGACGTCACCACCGCCAGGACCGACCTCGGCTGGACGGTGTCGCTCGACGGTCGCCCGCTAAAAACACAGGGCGGCGAGCCGCAGGTCGTGCCGAGCGAGACGCTAGCCAAGATGCTGGCCGCCGAATGGGACGGCCAGGGCGAGACAATCGACCCTGCTTCTTTCCGTTTTCGCGACATGACCGATTACGCGCTCGACGTTCTGTCGCGCGACAAGTCGGGCGTGGTCGAAAAGCTGCTCGGCTACGCGGAAACCGACACGCTTTGCTACCGCGCCGATCCCGAAGAAGCGCTCTACCGCCGCCAGCAGGAGGTGTGGGAGCCGATCGTCGCCGGCATGGAAGAGCGTGAAGGCGTGAAGCTCCACCGGATCAGCGGCATCGTCCATCGCCCGCAGACCGAAGAGACGCGCCGCAAGCTCGCCAAGCGGCTCGAGGCGCTCGACGCTTTCACCCTGACCGCACTCGAACAGACGACTTCGCTCGCCGCATCGCTGTGCATCGGTCTGGAAGCCCTCGAACCGGCGGCAGACGGCGAGGCCCTGTGGGACGCGGCCAATCTCGAAGAGGACTGGCAGGTCGAACTGTGGGGCCGAGACGAGGAAGCGGAAGAGCGCCGCACCAAGCGCAAGGGCGATTTCCTCGCCGCAATCGAGTTTGCACACGCTGTCCTGAAATAATTCAATACTTCAAAGACTTGGGTGGGTCCAGCGGTATCCCTGAAGTGCGTTAACCGCCTTGATTCGGCGCATGGTAGCTTTCTTGGCCCATGGTCCTCGCATCCGGCAGCGATGGTTTTCGAGGAGGTCCCATGGCGCACCGACAAGGCAATCTCACCCGCGCAATGTTCGCCGCGCCACTTGCGGCTTTTGCGGCGACCGGTTCGGTCCATGCAGGAGCGGCCGAGAAGCAGTATGTCTACTGCGTCGCCTCCGCTTCGGAGCCCGGCGGCAACGCCTATTTCAGCTCGATCTTCCGTGGCACCTGGGAACAGTCGGTCATGGACGAGGAGGCCTACTTCAACCACGTCTCCGGCCGCGTCGATGACGGGGTCGGACGCAGCACGACCTATTGCTACGTGCTCGACACTTTCGACGAGGCGACGCTCGACAAGGACAGCGGCATGTCGATGGTCCGCAAGCAGGGCTGGGAGCCGGTGGAGATGACCTGGCGCCCGTAGGCGTCAGCTGACCCAGTCTGCGACCTGTCCCGCGACATCGTTGGCGGCGCTATTGAGTGCGGGGCCAACACTGCGGACATCGGCAGCTACACCTGGCACCGTGGCTTCGAAGCGGCGCGTCTCGACGGCGCTTCCCTCGCCCGGGCGAACGGCATCGAAGACCACCACGACACTGCCCGTACGGGCATCATAGCCGAACTGGCGCAGCGTGCCTGTCAGGCGGTTGCTTGCGAGCGCGCCGGGATCGTCACCATCGACCACCACGCGGTTCGAGCGGGTGCGGATCGTTTCCGCAATCAGGCGGCGGAACAGGCGGGCAGGCTTTTCGACCCATACCGCTTCCTTGAGATAGGCGATCTCGGTGTCGGAAACCTGCACCGGCACGCGTGTCACGTCGATCGCGGCAGGTGCCTGGAATTCGACCAGCGCGATGGCGGAGCCCGATGCGCTCGATCCGCCGGTTCCGGCAGGTGCGGTCGCGCTCGGCGTCAGCGTCAGGAGGCTGTCGGGCGGCTCGCTGCCGAAGGACAGGCAGCCCGCCAGAAGGAGCGCGGGCGCAAGCACGGCGAGTTTGCGATGGTCGATCATTCTTGCGTTCCCCATGCTCAGTCCTCGTACTCGGGCAGCGGCTGGCTGCTCAGCAGTGCGCCAGCGCCCTGCTCGTCGAGCTTTTCGGTAACATCGCGCAGTGCCTTGCTGGTCGCACGCAGGTCGCGAAGGGTGGCTTCGGCGGCGGGCAGCGTGCTTTCCGCGAGCTGCTTGGTCGCAGGACGCGCTTCGGCGAGCACGCCTTCAAGTTCTTCCGACGCATCGCCGGCCTGCTTCAGCGTCACGCGCAGTTGCTCGGCAAGCTGTGCGCCTTCCTGGTTGAGCAGGCGGTCGGTCGAGGCGGTGACCTTCTCGAACTGGTCGAGCGCTTCGGACGCTTCGCGCAGGGTCACCTGCAATTCGGCCATCGTCCGCTCGAACTGCGGTGCAGTCTGCGCAAGGTCGGCGGTCATCTGGTTCGTATTGGCAAGGATGCCCGCGATCTCGCCCTGGTTCTCGTCACCCAGCAGCTGGGTCAGGCGCTCCGTCAGCGTGGCCAGCCGCTCGAGCAGGAGCGGCGCGTTAGACAGCAGCTCGCCAAGTCCGCCGGGCTTGGGCGGGATAATCGGCACGCCTTCGGTGCAGGCCGTGGTCTCGCAGGAAATGGCAGGCGCTCCGCTGCGCGCACCATCGAGCAGGATGGTCGAGACGCCGGTGAAGCTGCCCTGGATCGTTGCGGTCGTACCTACGAGGATCGGCACCTCGTCCTTCACGCTGATGCGCACGCGGACGAATTCGGGATCCTTGTCCCACAGCACGATCTGGCTGACCTGGCCTACGGGAACGCCGGCAAAGCTCACCTGGCTGCCATTGGCGAGGCCCGACACGCTCTCCTTGAAGAAGATGTCGTATTCCTTCTGGGCGCCTTCGCCCCAGCGCGCGATCCAGACGATGAACAGCGCCAGCGCCGCCAGCACTGCGAGCGTAACCGCCCCCACCCAAACGTAATTTGCCCGCGTTTCCATTCGCTAAGCCTTATCCTTGCCCGCAGGCGGTTTGTCCAACGCTTTGACCGCATGGGCCGCGACGGGCAGCTCCATGTGCTGGCGCAATTCGTCGAGCGCCTGCGCGGTGAGCGCCGCCCGGCCGCGCGGACCGTTGAAATATTCCTGTATCCAGGGGTGATCGAGTTCCATCAGGTTCGGGACGGTGTCGACCGCGATGATCTTCCTGTCGGCGATTACCGCCACCCGGTCGCAGATCTCGTGCAGCGTATCGAGGTCGTGAGTGATCAGGAACACGGTGAGGCCGAGCGTCTCTTTTAGCTCGCGCGTCAGCCGGTCGAACGCTGCCGCACCGATCGGATCGAGGCCCGCGGTCGGCTCGTCGAGGAACAGGAGTTCGGGATCGAGCGCCAACGCGCGGGCGAGGCCAGCGCGCTTCTTCATGCCGCCCGAAAGCTCGCTCGGATATTTGCGCACCGCCTCTTCGGGAAGGCCGGACAGCAGCACCTTGTAGCGCGCGATTTCCTTGCGCAGCGTATCGTGAATGTCCGGGTAGAACTGCTTCAGCGGCACTTCGACATTCTCGCCCACGGTAAGCGTCGAGAACAGTGCGCCGCCTTGGAAGAGCACGCCCCAACGGTCGCGCACGCCGATTTCCTCGTCGGGATCGGCCTGGATGATCGACTTGTCGAACACCCTTACATCGCCCTCGTTGGGTGTCTGCAGGCCGATGATCGAGCGCATAAGGACCGACTTGCCGCTGCCCGAACCGCCGACAACGCCGAGAATCTCCCCGCGCCTGACCTTGAGGTCGAGGTTTTCGTGCACGGTGATGGGGCCGAAGCGGTTGGTCAGCCCCTCCACAACGATCGGGTATTCGCCCTTGTAGCGCTCGTGCTTGTGGGTTTGCTTTGCCGCGTTCATCAGCCCCACCCCAGCTCGGTAAAGAAGACGGCGAAGAAGGCGTCGAGCACGATCACGGCGAAGATCGCCGAGACGACCGACATGGTCGTGCGAATGCCGACCTCTTCCGAATTACCGCGCACCTGCAGCCCGTGATAGCAACCGGCAAGGCCGATGATCAGCCCGAAGACAGGCGCCTTGATGAGGCCGACCCACAGGTCGTAGGTCGGCACGACTTCCTGGATACGCGAGAGGAAAGTCCAGAAAGGGATTCCGAGGATAAGGTCGCCGATTACCGCGCCGCCGATGATCGCCATGCACGAGGCGTAGAAGCCGAGCAGCGGCATCATCAGCACCGCGGCCATGATCCGCGGGATGACCAGCGCTTCCATCGGCGCAATCCCGATCGTGCGCATCGCGTCGACTTCCTCGGTCAGTTTCATCGTGCCGAGCTGGGCGGCGAATGCGCTGCCCGAACGGCCGGCGACCATGATCGCGGTCATCAGCACGCCGAGTTCGCGAAGGGTAATGCGCCCGACGAGGTTGATCGTCAGCGTCTCTGCGCCGAACTGCGCGAGTTGCACCGCACCCTGCTGGGCGATGACGATGCCGATGAGGAAGCTCATCAGGCCGATGATCGGCAATGCGGACACGCCGACCAGTTCGGCCTGCCTGACGAGGGCGACCATGCGGAAACGGCGCGGGTTGCGGATCAGCGACCACGCGGCGATCAGCAGTGCGCCAAGGAAGCTCAGGACACCATAAGTGCCCGTCCGCAGCTGGAAGACCTTCTCACCCAAAGCTTCGGGCACTCGGCTCCAGACGGGCAGGCGCGGGGCGGAGAGCTCGTCCTCGGCTTCGATATCCTCGAGCGCGCCGAGCAGCCGCTGTGCGCGATCGCCCGCCCCGGAAACCTCGGCACCGAGGCGCGAGGCGACTTCGCGGGCCAGCCATGCGCCGACAGTATCGATCTCGGAAACGCCAGAAATATCGACGCTGACGATATCGCCCTCGATAACGCGCAGGTCCTGGTCAATCGGACCGATCGTCGACACGAGATAGGGCCCGGTGAGCTTCAGCACCGATCCCCCATCGCCCTCTTGCAGTTCGTATTGCGCCAAGCCTGTCATGCGGCTCGCGGTATGCGTGGAAACGCCTCGCTTAACAAGCGCGTATCATTTCCGGTCCCCTACGGCGTTGCGTTGCACAATTCAGGCTGGCAAAGGCGCATGCCATGAGCACCGAGCTATCCAAGACCTTCGATCCCGCCGATATCGAGCAGCGCTGGTACGCGCATTGGGAAGAAAACGGCCTGTTCCGCCCCGAGCGGCCGGACGCCGAGCCCTTCACCATCGTGAACCCGCCGCCCAACGTCACGGGTTCGCTCCACATCGGCCACGCGCTCGACAACACGCTGCAGGACGTGGTGATCCGCTATGAGCGCCTGCGCGGCAAGGATGCGCTGTGGGTGGTCGGCACCGACCACGCCGGTATCGCGACGCAGATGGTGGTCGAACGCCAGATGGAGGCGCGCCAGGACAAGCGCACGAATTACTCGCGCGAGGATTTCGTGGGCAAGGTCTGGGAGTGGAAAGAGGAAAGCGGCGGCACGATCACGCGCCAGCTGCGCCGCCTCGGCTGTTCGATGGACTGGAGCCGCGAACAGTTCACTATGGACGAGCATTTCTCGAATGCCGTGCTCAAGACCTTCGTCGATCTCTATAACGACGGCCTGATCTACCGCGACAAGCGGCTGGTGAACTGGGACCCGAAACTGAAGACCGCGATCTCGGACCTCGAGGTCGAGACGACCGATGTGAAGGGCTCTTTCTGGCACTTCAAATACCCGCTCGAGGATGGCGTCACGACATCGGAGGGCAAGGATCACCTCGTCGTCGCAACGACGCGGCCCGAAACCATGCTCGCCGATATGGCAGTGGCGGTCCATCCCGATGACGAGCGGTTCAAGTCGGTCGTCGGCAAGCACATCGTGCTGCCGATCACAGGACGCCGCGTTCCTATCGTGGCCGACGAGCACGCCGATCCCGAACTCGGCTCGGGCTGCGTGAAGATCACGCCGGGTCACGACTTCAACGACTTCGACGTGGGCAAGCGCGCAGGCTTCAAGCCGGCCGAAATGCTCAACATGCTCGATGGCGAGGCGAACGTCTGCCAGACCGCCGACGGGCTGGTGCCCGAGGAGTTCATCGGCCTTCATCGTTTCAAGCGCGACGGGGTGGACGGTGCGCGCGAACTGGTCGTCCAGCGCCTCAAGGAGCAGGGCTACCTCATCCCGCACATCGCCAAGACCAAGAAGGGCGAGGAACAGGAACTCGACGCGGAACCGCGCACCATCGCGACGCCCTTCGGCGACCGCGGCGGCGTGGTGATCGAGCCCTGGCTGACCGACCAGTGGTATGTCGATGCCGAAAAGCTCGCCAAGGCGCCCATCGAGGCAGTGAAGGACGGCACGATCGAGATCGTCCCGAAGTCTTGGGAGAAGACCTTCTTCAACTGGATGGAGAACATCCAGCCCTGGTGCGTCAGCCGCCAGCTCTGGTGGGGTCACCGCATCCCCGCGTGGTACGATGCCGAGGGCAAGGCCTATGTGGCCATGACCGAGGAAGAGGCGCAGGCGCAGGCCGGTGAAGGCGTGGCCCTCACCCGCGACGAGGACGTGCTCGACACGTGGTTCTCTTCCGCGCTCTGGCCCTTCGCCACGCTCGGCTGGCCGGACAAGACAGACCTGCTCGACAAGCACTATCCCAACGACCTGCTGATCTCGGGCTTCGACATCCTGTTTTTCTGGGATGCGCGCATGATGATGCAGGGCATGCACCTGACCGGGAAAGCGCCGTGGCCGCGGCTCTATCTCCACGGTCTCGTGCGCGCTGCCGACGGGGCGAAGATGTCGAAGTCGAAGGGCAATGTCGTCGATCCGCTGGGCCTTATTGACCAGTACGGCGCCGATGCATTGCGCTTCTTCATGTCCGCCATGGAAAGCCAGGGCCGCGACATCAAGATGGATGAGAAGCGCGTCGAGGGCTATCGCAACTTCGCGACAAAACTCTGGAATGCCACGCGTTTCTGCCAGTCGAACGGCATCGGCGCGAGCACCAGCATCGTGGCGCCCACTGCAACGCAGGCAGTCAACAAGTGGATCATCGGCGAAGTCGTCGAGACCAAGAATGCGCTCGAACAGGCGATGGCCGACCTGCGCTTCGATGCCGCCGCGAACACGATTTACCACTTCGTGTGGGACCGTTTCTGCGACTGGTACATCGAGCTCATCAAGGGCAATTTCGACGAGGAAACGAAGGCGGTCGCCGGCTGGGCGCTCGACCAGATCCTCGTCATGCTCCACCCTTTCATGCCCTTCATCACCGAAGAGCTGTGGTCGAAGCAGGGTGACCGTCCGGACTACCCGCTGATCACCGCCAAGTGGCCCGATCCGCAGGCAGAGGTCGACGCCGAAGCGAAGGCCGAGATCGACTGGCTGATCGCGCTCACCAGCGCGGTGCGTACGGCCAAGAACGAGCTCGGCATTGCTCCGGGTGCGAAACTTGAGGCCTTCTGCCCTTCGCCGTCTTCGCTGGGCCGCAAGGTCGTCGAGGAGAACGCGGCAGCTATCGAACGGCTCGCGCGCCTGACACCGGTGAACTTCGCCGAAGCACCCGGCGGCGCTGCCATGCAAATTGCCGCGGGCGACGATGCCTTCATCGTCCCGCTCGAAGGCGTGATCGACATCGAAGCCGAGAAGGCGCGCCTCACCAAGGCGATGGAAGCGTCGACCAAGGAAGCCAAATCGCTCGAGGGTCGCCTGAACAACGCCAACTTCGTCGAACGCGCCAAGCCCGAGGCTGTCGAGAAGGCCCGCGCCGACTACACGCATCACACGGCAGAGATCGAACGCTTGAAGGCCGCGCTCACGCGCCTAGGTTAGGCGCATGAAGCTCGATCACATTGTGGTGCTGGTTCGTTCGCTCGAGGCGAGCCTGCCCTGGTACGCGGCCTTGCTGGACCTTATCGGGTTCACCAAGTCGCGTGACCACGTGTGGACGAGCGATGACGGTCTGAGCATTGACCTGAAACAGGCCAAGGCGAGCACTTCGGATTACGAACGCTATGCCCCCGGCCTCAATCACCTCGGCTTCACCGCGCCCGACATGGCGGCACTCGACGCGGTGCGCGATGGCATGGCCGCAGCCGGCTTCGAAGTGCCGGAAAAGCAGGCCTTCGCCGGCGAGACCGCGACATTCTTCCGCGATCCGGAAGGAATGCGCGTCGAAGTGACGGTGTACAGCTGACATGGCTCTCGTCCTCGCCACCGATGACGACGGCGGGCCGGAGATCTTCGCCTCCGTACAGGGCGAAGGGCCGAGCGCCGGCATGCCGGTGGCCTTCATGCGGCTGTCGCGCTGCAACCTCGCCTGCGAGTGGTGCGACACGGCCTACACCTGGCATTTCGAGGGCGACAATCGCCCGCACCGCGATGGCGTGACGTTCGAGCGCAAGGCCAACCAGATCACGCTGGACGAGGAAGAGGTCGCCGCGCGGATTACGGCGCTGGGGCAGAACCGCCTCGTCATCACCGGCGGCGAGCCGCTGCTGCAGGCGCCTGCGCTCGCCAAGCTGCTCGACCTGCTTCCCGATATTGCGGTCGAGATCGAGACCAACGGGACGACCAAGGCACCCGCCGCGCTCGACATCCGGATCGACCAGTTCAACGTCAGCCCGAAACTGTCGCACAGCGGCAATCCGGCCGACCTCGCGCTGATCCCCGAACGGCTCGATGCCTATGCCACCGACCCGCGGGCATGGTTCAAGTTCGTGATTGCCGAACCCTCGGATGTCGACGAGGTCATGGAGCTGCACGAACGCTATCGTTTCAAGCCCGGGCACGTCTTCCTGATGCCCGAAGGCACCGACAGCGAGACTTTGCGGACACGCGAGAAATGGCTCGCCGACCTCTGCGTGAAACACGGTTTCCGTATGAGCGACCGGCTGCATATCCACCTGTTCGGCGATACGCGCGGCACCTGAAGCCTGCGGCTACGCACTCAGCTCCATTTGATAATCTTGTAGGTGGCCTTGGTCGAGCCGTGGCCGGTCGGACTGCCGTTGTTCACTTGAGAGCAGCCCACGCGGCTTTCGCGGCCACCGGCGAGCACCTTGAAGCGCTCCCGCTTGATCGCCTTGCCTTTGTAGTCGCGATAGGAAATCCGGTAGGTGACGCGGATCCGACGGTCGGTGTTGTTCTTCAGGTACACGTTCTGGCCGGGCTTGCCCTTCGTGCATTCTCCGCGCTGGACAAAGCTCGGGCCGCCTTCGCCGCTGTCGGCAAGGGAAATGCCCGAAGCGCCAAGAAAGGCAGCGGCTCCGAACAGGTAAAGTGCTGGTCGAATGTGCATGGCCGACTCCTCGAGTTGGGAAGCCGATCATACCAGAATAGCGGCGCCTCCTCCATTTTGGGGAAGAAGCGCCGATTAGTGAGGAACTTAGCCCTGCGAGCGCCAGCGCTGCACGGTGCGAAGGACGATGTCCTCTTCGCCGCCGGGCTGGTTCCACATCTCGACGAAGCTCGGGTCTTCCGAAGCCGGACGCTTGACCTCTTCGAGGTTGTCGAAGCTCACGCGGATCGGAATGGCGACACCCTCGCCGCAGATGATGCACTCGCGGTTGCGCAGTGCCGGGATCGCGTCGAGGAAACCGCGCGCGCCTTCCGGCATGGCAGCGCGCACGAAGTCCTGGTCTCGGTCGTTGTTCAGACGCATCGAGATGATCGTACCGCACTGCGAGAGAACGCCTTCCGCAAGGTCGGATGGACGCTGCGTGATGAGTCCGAGCGAGATACCGTATTTACGGCCTTCCTTGGCGATACGCGAAAGGATCGTGCCGACCGAGTTACCGTCTGCATTCTTTTCGTTCGGAACGTAACGGTGCGCCTCTTCGCAGACCAGCAGGATCGGCGTACACTTTTCCTCGCGGCCCCAGATGGCGAAGTCGAACACCAAGCGGCTAAGCACGGCGACCACGGTCGAGGTAACGTCCGAAGGCACGCCCGAAACGTCGATGATCGAGATCGGCTTGCCGTTCGAAGGCATGCGAAAGATCTTGGCAATGAAGTCCGACATGGTGTCGGCGACCAGCATGCCGGAGAACATGAACTGGTAGCGCGGGTCGGCCTTCAGTTCGTCCAGCTTGTTCTTGATACGCATGTAAGGCGCCGAGTTGGTCGCCTTGTCGAGCTTGCCCATCTGGTCCTGGATTTCGTTCGACAGGTCCGAGAGCAGGTAGGGAATCGGTGAATCCACCGTAATCTTGCCCATACTTTCGGCAAGCTTGCTCTTGCTGCGCGCCTTGAGAAGGCACTTGGCGAGGATATCGGAGTCCACCTGACGTTCGTTGCCATTGCTGGTGAGGAGCACTTCGCAGTGTTCCTCGAAGTTCATGATCCAGTACGGCATCTGCAGGTTCGAGACGTCGAGGATGACGCCCGTCTGGCGGAATGCGGCCGAGTATTCGCCGTGAGGGTCGATCATCACGATGTGACCTTCGGGCGCGGCCTCGCAGATGCGGTGCAGGATCAGCGCGGCACTGGTCGATTTACCGGTACCGGTCGAACCCAGCAGCGCGAAGTGCTTGCCGAGCATTGCGTCGACGTAGAGGCCGGCGCGGATATCCTTGGTCGGATAGACCTTGCCGATGGTGACCGCGCTGCGGCCATCGCTGGCATAGACCTGCTTCAGGTCGGCGGTGGAGGCGGGATAGACCATCGATCCGGGGATCGGATAGCGGGTCACACCGCGGCGGAAGCCGTGGAGCTTTCCTGTCAGCTTTTCCTCGATCCCTTCACCGAGAAAGTCGATGTTGGCGAGGATGCTGCCGGCCTTGCGGTCCTGCCTCTGGTTGCGGACGCTGGCGAGCAGCCAGCTGTTGCCGACGCGGATCTTGATCTGGCTACCGACCTGCCCAGCCATGGCGATCGCCGGGTCTTCGTCGTCACCGCATTCGGAGAGACGCTGCAGGTCGATTGCGATCATCGACCCCGAGCCTGCGATCTCCAGCACGACACCGATGGGCTGGGTAGCGTTTTCACTGGGCTGAAGGTCTTCCGCTTCGTCCTTGGCCGCGGGCTGCGGAGCGGGCTCGGCTGCGGCCTGCGAGGGACGCGGCGGTGCGGCACCCGGATTGGCCTGTGCGGCAGCTGGGGCAGGAGCCGGGGCTGCTGCAGGAGCAGCTTCGGCCTTGGGCTGGACTTGTTCTTCGACCGGTTGCTGCGGAGCGGGCTGCGGCTCCGGCTGGGCGGGTGCGGGCTGCACGGCCTCAGGCTGGGCTTCAGCTTGGGGCTGGTGGACATAGCCCGAGCGCGACTGGCCCTTGCGCTCGGCTTCCTCGTTTTCCGCGCTACGACGGATACGGTCGCGCAGGCTGTTACCGCGGCTCGGGGGCTGCTCGCCCTCCATCTGGCGCTGCGGATCGTAGGAACCGAAGTTTCCGTTGCCCATGTCGTTCATCTGTATGCCCTGGCCCTTCTTCTGCGCACATGCGCCTGTCGCCAGCGTGATGACGGATAACGGTTAAGATCACGTCAACGATGGACCCGCTGCGGGGCGTTAGAGACGGGCAAAAAGGCGGCCTGCGCCCCAGCCCATGAGCACCGAGATGAGCACGGCGATGAGGCCATAGGCGAGGCCCCATTCATTTGCGCTGACTTCGACGAAGCGCTCGAAGCCCACTTTGCGGACTTCCACCTCGGCCACTGCGGAAGCGATCACGCGCCCGCGCGTCACGGCGAATGTCTCCGCCGAATAGGTGCCTGTGGTGACATTCGAGGGAAGCGAGATCCGCGCCTGGTAAAGCACGCCCTCGCTGATCTGCACGCCGCCGAAATCCTCCTTGTAGAGGCCCTGGCGGCGCTTGAGATCGACCAGACCCAGCGCGAAGCGAAGCTGTTCCTGCGGGTCGATGCTGCCGCTCGGCGAAAGCTGGATGTATCGCGTGCCGAACTCGTAGATCGCGGCCGTCTTGTCATCGACGATGTCGGAAATGGGCCGCGAGGATGCGACTGCGAAATAGCTCGGGACCGAGCGGAAGTCATTGCTGTCGGCATTGACCCAGACGCCCGCGAAACGCTCCTTCTCGCGCAGGCGGATCGGCTCGGCGGGGCCCTTGAGAACCACGACGATATCGTAGTCCTGCCCCGCCCTTCCGGCAGGGTCGAGCACGGCGCCGAACAGCAGCAGCTCGGTTCCCGTGAAGCCCTGTCGCACCTGCACGTCGTGCTGCGAGACCTCGGGAACGAGCACGGGATCGCGCTGCCCCATCAGCATGAGCGCCGCGAAAAGGATCAGCAGCGCCCTCACAGCGGGTAGACCGTGTAGATTTCGTCGGGCTGGTAGAACAGGCCGAGGAACATGCGGAAGGCGATCAGCAGCACGATCGCGGCGAGCACCAGGCGGAGCACTTCGGGCTTGGCCTTCACCGCGAGCTGCGAGCCGAACTGCGCGCCCGTGACCGAGCCGATGAGCAGCAGGCCGACCAGCACGATGTCCACCGCGCGCGTCGTCAGCGAGTGCATGATCGTGGTCGCGATGGTGACAAAGAGGATGTTGAAGAGGCTCGTTCCGACCACGACGTTCGCGCTCATGCCGAGGATGTAGAGCATGGCGGGCACGAGGATGAAGCCACCGCCCACGCCCATCAACATGGTGAGTATCCCGACGACGATGCCCACGATCAGAGGGGCAAGCGGCGAGATGTAGAGACCCGAGCCGTAGAAGCGCCAACGCCACGGCAGGTTCGCCACCAGCGGATGGTGGCGGCGACGGGCGGCCTGTTTTGCCGTGCCGGTCCGGCGGAGCAGCTGGAGCGATTCCCGCGCCATCAGGATGCCGATCGATCCCAGCAGCACGACGTAGAGCGCGTTGATCACCACGTCGATCTGGCCGATCGAGCGGAAAAACCGGAACAGCAGGGCTCCGAAGGCCGCGCCGATTATCCCGCCGCCTACCATGACCGCACCCATGCGATAATCGACACCCTTGCGCTTGCCGTGTGCGATCACGCCCGAAACGCTGGCACCGGTCACCTGCGTCGATGCGGAGGCGGCAGCGACCGTCGGCGGAATGCCGTAGAAGATCAGCAGCGGCGTGGTGAGGAAGCCCCCGCCAACGCCGAACAAGCCGGACAGGACGCCGGTCAGCGCACCGAGCGCGACGATCCACAGCCCGTTCACCGAAAGATTCGCGATGGGGAGGTAGACGTCCATACTTCCCGCCCTATCGCACGGCGAAGGTGTATTAAAGCCGAACCGTGCCTGCCGTGCGATATGGCAAGCCCGGCGTTACCTAGATGCCGCCGGAGGCTCCCTCGCCGGACATCGCATCCTGCGACGCTGCCATCCAGAGCATGTCGTGACCTGCCGCGACCGCTTCGCTCACATAGGCGCTGTGCTCGCTCGCGCTCGGGACCGGATCGAGACCTTCCACGAGAGTAGCCTGGTCCGGGGTCGCGTCGTTCTGGATAGCTGCCGTTGCCGGCTCGTTCGACGAAGTCTCTGCGGCAACAACCGACACGCTTGAAGCAGCTAGCTGCGGTACCGGCTCGCCCGCCGGCGCGGGAGAAGTGTTCCACACGACCAGCCGGACGCCTGCCCAGATCGCCAGCAGCGTCACGAGAAAGACGAGCGGCCTGCCCTTGCTGGCAGTGACGGTCTTGGCGCTCATGCGGTTTTCTCCCTTGTTATGACGATGGTCGGATGCACCTTGTGCTCGGTCTTGTCCCAGACGACCGGTGCGCCGCGCAGGGTGCGGATGTAAGCCATCAGCGCGCGCCTCCCGCTCATGATTGCAATGACGTTGGATACGAGCACGCGCGGGATCGAGCGGAGGCCCTCAGCTATCCCGAACTCGCGGGCGGTGAAGAGCACCCGCATGGCGATGCGCCAGAGGAGTCCGGCGAAAGTCGCGATGAGGAGCATCCGGAGAAGCGGAGCATCTGCAGCACCCGCAACATCACTTCCCTGAAACACCAGCGAGGAAACCAGCGTGGCCGGCACAAGAAGGTAAGCTATGAAGAGCAGCAGTGCGGCCAGCGGCCCGCGGCGGTCGCGCAGCGTCATCCAGCGCTGCACCAGAGATCCGGACCAGCCGAGCCTGTCCCAGCTCTGCAGCGCAATCCCGTGGACCCAGCGGGTCTTCTGCCGCACCGAGGTAACAAGTTCGGACGGGAAATAGGCGCGCGTCGCGATCAGGCGGCCGTCCTCTGTCCGGGCCCTCAGGAAGCGGCTCGAACCGCCCAGCGCATCGATCCTCAGGCCAAGCTCGTAGTCCTCGGTGAGCGCCGTGACCGCGAAAGGCTGCCCACCCTCCTGACGGGCGAGACGATCGAGCATACCTCGCGCGATTGCGCAGCCGACGCCCGCGCCCGGAATGGCGCAACCCAGCGCATCGCGAACGACCATGTTCTTGGCGTGCGCCTCTGCGAATTCGTCGGCGTAGTGACCCGCGATCCAGCGGGAATCGGACGGCGGAAGGGCCATGACCGGCAACTGGACAAAGTCGGCATGGCCGGTCGCCCGGTCGAGCAGGGGCAGCGCGGCACGGTCGACCATGTCCTCGGCATCATGCAGCACGACCATGTGCGCCTTCGATCCCGAGCGCGCCTCGTCTTCGCGCAAGGCTTGGTAGAGGCGGTTCAGGCAATGCGCCTTGGACGTCGGGCCGTCGGCGCCGAGCACAACCAGCCTCACCCGTTCATCGGCCCGCGCGGCGGCGACAACCGAAGCGATGGTCTCCGCGTCATTGCGATAGCAACCGACATAGAGCCTGAGCTCGCGTTGCGGCCAGACCTCGAGCGCATGTGCCAGCGTCGCGCCGATCACCGCATCCTCACGCCATGTAGGAATGAAAACCGCTGCCATCCCGCCGAGCGGCACGTCCTCGACGCTGTCGCGGATCACTCTCGGCGTATGCGCACGCCCGGTGATCCGGCACCAGAGATAGGCGAAGTCGACAGCGAGCTCGTCGATCATGCCAATAGCTATGAAGACCGCCGCAAAGAGCAGCAGCTCCATTTTAACGAGCAAAAACAGCTCGAAAAACGAGATTCCGGCTTGTGTCACGACCCTTTTCCCCCTTTCGCTTCCCTATAGCGGGGAATCCGGCCTTGCAACGGGGCACGCTTTGAGAAAAAGAGCCACCCGATATGAGTGAACGTCCTTCAGCATTCCGCCTTGTCTTCGCACCGGTTCGCGCGCTGTTCGTCAGCGACGCATCTGCCGGGATCCTGCTTATCCTGGTGGCCGTGGCCGCGATGCTCGCGGCGAACTCGACTTTCGCCGACGAGTACCAGCAGCTTTTCTACGGAAAGCTCGCGTTCACTCCGATCCCCAAGCTCTACGACCTGCACCTTTGGATCAACGACGGCTTGATGGCGATCTTCTTCTTCGTCGTCGGCCTCGAAGTGAAGCGTGAGTGGATCGAGGGACAGCTCTCGTCCGCACAACAGCGCCGCCTGCCCATTCTCGCAGCGGTCGCCGGCATGGCGGTCCCCGCCCTCTTCTACGTCGGCGTGATCGGCGGCGATGCAGAGCTGATGCGTGGCTGGGCGATCCCGGCAGCCACCGACATCGCCTTCGCGATGGGTGTTCTCGGCCTGCTCGGCAATCGCTGTCCGGCTTCGCTGCGCCTGTTCCTGCTGACTGTCGCCATTGTCGATGACATCGGCGCGGTGCTCGTCATCGCCCTCTTCTACACCGCCAACATCAAGTTGATGTGGCTGGCCGGCGCCGGTGCGATCGTGGTCGCGATGATGGCGATGAACCGGATGAAGGTGACGAACGTGTGGCCTTTCATCCTGATGGCGCTGGTCCTGTGGTACTTCGTCCTCAACTCGGGCATTCACGCCACCATCGCAGGCGTCGTCGCCGCGCTGACCATCCCGATGGTCGGCAAGGACGACGACACGATGCTGGAGCGTCTCGAGCACGGTCTTGCTCCCTGGAGCGCCTATCTGATCGTTCCGGTGTTCGGCTTCGCCAACGCGGGTGTGCCGCTTGCGGGTATCGGCCTCGAAGGCCTGCTCGCACCGCTTCCGCTGGCAATCGCCGCAGGCCTCTTCCTCGGCAAGCAGGTAGGCATCTTCTCGGCCATCTGGATCGCGGACAAGGTCGGCTTCGCGCCGCGCCCGGACAATGCCAACTGGCAGGAGATCTGGGGCGTTTCGATCCTTTGCGGGATCGGCTTCACCATGTCGCTGTTCATCAGCGGCCTCGCCTTCACCGGCGATGCTTTGCTCATCAACGAGGCGAAGCTCGGGATCCTCGGCGGATCGCTGTTCTCAGCAATTGCGGGCTACCTGATCCTGCGCCTCTCGACCGAGCACCCGGACGATGCGAAAAACCCCTACGTCGAGGAAGGCTGAGGCACCTCGGCGCCTGCCCCGGCGGCCTTACCAGCTGCCGGTGTTTTCCATGCTGGCCCAGGGTTCGACGGGGTCGAGATACCCCTCCTGCAGCAGTTCGATGGAGATACCGTCGGGCGAGCGCACGAAGGCCATGTGTCCGTCACGCGGGGGACGGTTGATCGTGACGCCGGCGTCCATAAGCCGCTGGCAGGTCTCGTAGATATTCTCCACCCGGTAGGCGAGGTGCCCGAAATTGCGTCCGCCGGTATATTCCTCGGGCGCGCTGCCGTCTTCGGGCGGCCAGTTGTAGGTGAGCTCGACCTCGGCCGCGCCCTCCTGTCCCGGAGCTGCAAGGAAGATCAGCGTGAAGCGCCCCTTCTCATTGTCGAAGCGGCGGACCTCCTCGAGGCCGATAAGCTTGAAGAAATCGACGGTTGCGTCCGGATCGGACACGCGGATCATGGTGTGGAGATATTTTGCCATGGCCCGCATCTAGGTGCGACACGCGCAAAGGAAAAGGGGCGCGCCCCCCGGCACGCCCCCCAATCATCGCCGGCGAGTTCTCAGAAACTGGCGCTGATCGTTCCCACAATTGCATCATCGGTAAACCCGTCGATCGAGGGGCCCTCGACGCCGACATAGGAAACGCCGACTTCGAGAATGCCTGCGCTCACGCTTGCGCCGATGCCCCAGTCGAGACCGGAATCGTCGGGATCGCCAGCCAGCAGCGGCGGAGCCAGAGCGCCGTCGGTGTAGCCGATATGAGCCGAGAGCGAGACCGGCGTATCGGGGATCGAGTAGCCGAGATCGGTGTAGACATAGAGGTTGTCGTCGCCGCCGAGCGAGTCCTGCTCGAACGCATAGGCGACGCCCACCGTGGCTTCTGCATCGCCGAGCGAGAAGCCGATCGAGGCATAGGGCTCGAGATAGTCGGTATCGAGGCCCAGCTCCTCTGCGGGATAGAGATAGTAGAGCAGGCCGACGTCGAGGGTCACGCCGTCGGAAACTTCGCCCGACCAGCCGCCGTAGATGTCGAATTCGAGTTCGCCATATGCAGGACCGCCATCGATCGACGAGGCCCAGGTGCCGACATAGAAGCCGCTTTCATGGGCAACGTCGACACCGCCCTGCACGGCCGGATCGCCGGCCGACAGCGAGACGCCGCGGAACCGGTAGTCGGTGGTCAGCGCCACATTGGCCGACACCGTGATGGGGCCGCTTTCCTCTTCTTCATCGGATTGCGCCATTGCCGGCGCGGCGAGGCCCATGGAAGCAAGGGCGATAGATGCGGCAAGCTTGCCGCGAAAGGACGTGAGCATTCTCGAACTCCTGTTGGTTCGTTTTGGTGCTTCGTCCCACCTGCGTTTTCGACGGGCCTCGGATTTATTGTTCAAGGTTCCTCGGTCGAAATCGAAATGATCGTGCATCAAGGAAGGTATCTGCGCAAGATGGGCGAGATAACTTTTCGCTATCGCAATAAAAAGCGTGGCTATTGTGCAACTGCGAAATGGCACGGGTGACGCACAAGCCTTGTGGGGATTTGGCCAGCCCCCTAAGTGGGGGCGCTCCCCGTATCCGCACACAACCAGTTATGCTCGATTCCATCCGCAAGATCTTCGGTCTCACCCAGCCAGAGCGTCGCATTGCGCGCGCTCCGGAAGGCGAACGCTGGTACGTGATCGGCGACGTGCACGGCCGCAAGGACCTGCTCGAAGCGCTGAAGGTCGCGATCGAGGACGACGATGCCGAGGCAGGTGAAGCGGATACGACCGTCGTATTCCTCGGCGACCTCGTCGATCGCGGCCCCGACAGTGCCGGCGTGATCAAGCTGGCCCGCAAATGGGGCAAGGAGCGCAAGGTGCGCTACCTCGCCGGCAACCACGAGGAAATGTTCCTCCAGAGCTTCGACGACAAGGAAGTGCTGCGCCACTTCCTCAAGCACGGCGGCCGCGAGACGGTGCTGAGTTACGGGATGAAGCGCAAGGAATACAACAAGCTGAAAGTCTCCGACCTGCAGGAGGCGATGCACGACCTCGTTCCCAAGAAGGATCGCGAGTTCCTCGAGTCCTTCGAGGAAATGATCGTTGTGGGCGATTATGTCCTTGCCCATGCCGGCATCAATCCTGCCAGGCCGATCGACGAGCAGAAGCGCAGCGACCTCTTGTGGATCCGCGAGCGTTTCCTGCGTCACAAGGAGCCGTTCAGCCACGTCGTGGTCCACGGCCACACGATCTTCGAAGCGGTCGAGGATCAGGAGCACCGGATCGGTATCGATACCGGCGCGTTCCGGACTGGACGCTTGACCGCAATGGTGATCGAAGGCGATAGGCGCCGCACGATCCAGGCCGTCGCCGACGAAGACGGTGCAATTTCTATCGAAAAGGTGGATGCGTAGATGAAGATCGCAATGGTTGGTTCGGGCTATGTGGGCCTGGTTTCGGGTGCCTGCTTCGCCGATTTCGGCCACGACGTGGTCTGCATCGACAAGGACCAGTCGAAGATCGACCGTCTCCACGAGGGCATCATGCCGATCTACGAGCCCGGCCTTGCCGAGCTGGTCGGATCGAACGTGAAGGCCGGGCGCCTCACCTTCACCACCAGCCTTGCCGAAGGCATCGAGGGCGCCGACGCGATCTTCATCGCCGTGGGCACGCCCAGCCGCCGCGGCGATGGCCATGCCGACCTGTCATTCGTCTATGCCGTGGCGAAGGAAATCGGCCAGAACCTCGCCAATGACGCGGTCGTGGTGACCAAGTCGACCGTGCCCGTCGGCACCGGCGACGAGGTCGAACGCATCCTCAAGGACAGCGGCACGAGCCACAAGTTCTCGGTCGTCTCCAATCCCGAATTCCTGCGCGAAGGCGCCGCCATCGGCGACTTCAAGCGCCCCGACCGCATCGTCATCGGCGCGGAAGACGATTTCGGCCGCGAGGTCATGCGCGAGGTCTATCGCCCGCTGTTCCTCAACGAATCACCCATCCTTTTCACCGGCCGCCGTACCAGCGAGCTGATCAAATACGCCGCCAACGCCTTCCTCGCGACGAAGATCACCTTCATCAACGAGATGGCGGACCTGTGCGAAAAGGTCGGCGCGGACGTTCAGGATGTCAGCCGCGGTATCGGCATGGACAACCGTATCGGTTCGAAATTCCTCCACGCCGGCCCGGGCTATGGCGGTTCGTGCTTCCCCAAGGACACGCTCGCCCTGCTCAAGACCGCCGAGGACTACGACAGCCCGACGCGGATCGTCGAGGCAGTGGTCAAGGTCAACGACACCCGCAAGCGCGCCATGGGCCGCAAGGTGCTCGATGCTCTTGGCGGTGCGGATGCGGCGCGCGGCAAGAAGGTCGCCCTGCTCGGCCTAACCTTCAAGCCGAACACGGATGACATGCGTGACAGCCCTGCCATCGCGGTGGCGCAGACGCTGACCGACGCGGGTGTAAAGGTCGAAGCCTATGACCCCGAAGGCATGGAGCTGGCGAAACCGCTGATGCCTGAGGTCACCATGGTCGAGGATCCCTATGCCGCGATCAAGGATGCCGACGTGATCGCGATCGTGACCGAGTGGGATGCTTTCCGCGCGCTCGATCTCACCCGCGTGAAGGACCTCGCCAAGGCGCCGGTCCTCGTGGACCTGCGCAACATCTATCGTCCGGAGGACGTTCGCGCGGCAGGCTTCGAATATTCGAGCATCGGTCGGGGCTAATCCGCTCCTGACGCGTCAGCCGAACCAGTGATGACGGTTGGCGCGGTCCTTGAGGCCGACGACCACGGCACCGATCACAAGCACGCCGGAGATCAGGCAGGCGAGCGCGATCGCGCCGCTTTCCTGTCCTCCGCGGTAGTAGATCGCCAGCAGCGCCCAGCAGAACACCAGCGCGTACCAGGGATTGCCGCGGCTACGCGCGACCGCGAGCGCTGCGATCACTCCGCCGACTGTCACGATGGCCGCGGTGATCAGCGGATACTGCATGTCTCCGCCGATGCCGTAGTAGGCCAGCGTCGCCGAGATGTTCACGATGCTTGCCGCAGTCAGCCAGGCGGCGAGCGCGCTGAAGGTGATCGTGACGATGATTCGCTCGGCCAGCGAAAAGGGACGTTCGAAGGCGACGAGGCGGCGAAGGATCACCAGCAGCGCGCCGAGCGACGTGAGGATGATGATTGCCGAGATAACCGTCAGATTGGCGAACTGTGTATAGGTCGCCCAGATGCCCTGCATCGAGAGAGCGATCACCGAGGGCCAACCGATCTGGTCGAGCAGCACATTGTCGCGCTGGCCGGGAAGAGCCTGCCAGAGCGCATAGACTGCCGAACCGAAGAACAGCGGTCCCCAGATTGCGAAGGCCCATCCCGAGGGAGTGATCAGCGTGCGCACGCTGTCCGAGCGGTCGCCGATGGGCTCTCCGAAGCCGAGCTGCGGAAGGAAGGTGGCGCCGATCTGGATGACTACGGCAAGGACGATGGCGATGCGCTGCAGGGCGCTGCGATGCGTGTGTGTGCTCATGACCGGCCCAATCGCCGGAAAGGCCACAGGTTCCGGAAGATAGTGCCAGGGGGCCTGTAAGCCGGGTTCTGTTCCGCACGCGATATGCTTGCACATCAGCCGCGCGGCGGCAGCCATTCGTCTGGGCCACGGATTGCTCCGTGGCTCGAGCAGCCAACCCGGGCGGTCGGTACGAAACGCACCTGCTGTTTCCAGCGCGCCGCCCCTATTCGGCCTTGCTCCGGGTGGGGTTTGCCATGCGGGCCGCGTTACCGAAGCCCCGGTGCGCTCTTACCGCACCCTTTCACCCTTGCCTGATCCCGTGCCTTCCGAAGAAGTGGCGGGCCATCGGCGGTATGCTCTCTGTGGCACTTTCCCTGTGGTTGCCCACGGCGGGCGTTACCCGCCACCCTTGTTTCGTGGAGCCCGGACTTTCCTCGCCTAAGCGCGGCTGCCCGGCCCCCTGGCAAGGGTGCACATAGTGTGCGCGGGGCCGGATTGGAAGCGTGCTCAGCCTGCCGCGCTATCGGTGTACTGGTCGTAGGCCTCGAGCGCCTGCGCCGCATACATCGCGCTGGGGCCTGCCCCCATGTAGATCGCCAGCCCCATCGTCTCGGCGATTTCCTCGCGCGTCGCGCCTTTCTTGCGCGCGCCCTCGACGTGATAGGTGATGCACGGATCGCAGCGCACCGCGACCGAGATGGCTACTGCGAGCAATTCCTTCGTCTTGGCATCGAGTGCCCCGCCCTCGTGCGCCGCGGCGCCCATCTCGCGAAAGGCCTTCATCACTCCCGGTGTGCCCTTGTGCAGCTCCTTGATCGCGGGAATGAGATTGGCGGCCATGCCCGGCCAGTCCTTGAATTCGGTATGCGCCATGTGCGGCTCCTCGATTGGTGTCGAAGAGCGCCCTGCACGCACAGGTGCAGCACATCATTGATGCAGATCAATTGCGCTAGCGAGAAAGCCCGCGGTCGCGGTCGAGCAACAGCTGGAACAGGATCGCGCGGACTTCGCCATCGATCTCGCCGTTGATCTTTTCCGGGCGCCAGCGGCGCTGGAATGCCTCGACCGCCTTGTGGCCGTCGGTGATGTCGTAGCCATAGCGTTCGAGCGCGAGGTAGAAGGCCGCGTCATTGTCGAAAGGATCGCCGCGTTCGAGTTTTTCGGGGCGCGGGATGCACAGCCCGTATTCGGCAAGCCGATCCCACGGAAAGAGTTCGCCCGGATCGATCTTGCGCGCGGGCGCGATGTCGGAATGGCCGACGACGTTGGCGCGCGGGATATCGTATCGTTTGACGATACGCGCCACCAGCGGGACCAGCGCCTCGAACTGGGCATCGGGAAAGGGGCCGTAGCCATGCAGGTGGCCGGGGTGATCGAGCTCGATACCGATGCTGGACGAGTTCACGTCCTTGACCCCGCGCCAATACGAAAGGCCGGCGTGCCAGGCGCGTTTCTCCTCCGGCACCAGCCGGACGACTTCGCCGCATTTGCCGATCAGGTAATGCGCGGAGACCTTGGCTTCAGGATCGCACAGCCGCTCGATGGCGACGTCCTTATCCTGCATTTCGGTATAGTGGATGACCACCGTGTTGACGGGCAGCTTGCGCTCGTCGTGATTGGGCGAGAGAGCTTCGCGGTCGACCAGCTCGTCGTCGGTTTCGGGAGGGCCGGAACCCATCTCGCCGAAATCCTTGCTCACCCGATCAGTCCCTCGGCCTCGGGAAGGACGGCACCGAGAACCAGCGTTTCGTCGGTCCTGGCATATTGGAGGCCGCCGCCCGCCTGTTCGGCAAGCAGCGCGATCATGTGCGCGGCCGCTGTCCGGCTGGAGAGTTCGGAATGCGGCAGCGTGCCGTCGAGCGCCTTGCCGATATTCTCGTCGAAGCCGATCTTCGAGCCGGTTGCGCGAACCACGATCTCGCAGTTCTTGCCGCGGACTTCGGCGCCGATATCGAGCGAGCCGCCGCGCACCAGCGCGTCGATCGCGATCTGCGCGAAGTTCAGCAGCACCTTGACCGCGGGCTTGGCGAGATTGGCAGCATCGATCGCCCAGTTGATCTCGACCTTGTCCTTGTCGGCCACCAGCGCATCGATCAGCGCCTTGGGCTCTTCGACGTCGACACGGTCGCCGAACCCGCCGGCTGCACCGAAGGCGAGACGGAAGAACTTGAGCTTGTTGGTCGAGGTCTTCGAGCTCTGTTCGAGCAGTTCGATCACGCTCCTGCGCATTTCCGGATCGGTTTCCATCGCCAGCAGCTCGAGCCCGTTGCTGAGCGCGCCGACGGGGCTGAGCATGTCGTGGCACAGCCGCGAGCAAAGCATTGCGGCAAGATCGATGGATTCACTGTCGTTCATGGATTTCCCGTAAATACGCTTGGAGCAGAGCCTTCTAGCTCTCCGTAACCTCATAGGGAAGCTCGGCGAAACCGCCAGCCCCGCTGCGGAAAAAGCGCACGCCGCCCGCCGCGATAATCGCCCAGACTGCCCCGTCGCCTGCGGCCAGTTCAAGATCGGTGGCGGAAGGTTCGCCAAGACCGTTGGGATGCGAATGGTAATAGCCGACCACCTGCCGGCCGCCCTCCCGTGCTGCGCGGTGCGCGTCGATCAGCGCCTGGGGGTCGATTTCGAAGTGGCGCTCGGGCTCTGCGTGCACGTTGGCAGCAGCATGTGCAGCCTCGATCGTCCCGCCCTCTCCCAGCAGCATGCCGCAACATTCGCGCGGGTGCGCCTGCCCCGCCTCGGCCAACATGCGTTCGAGAACTTCGCTTGAGACTTGCAGCGCCATCGCGCATGGCTCCTAGCATGGCTTCGCCCGATGTCCTCACCGGAACTCTCGAAACGGCCGGCCGCCTCGACAAGGCGCTTGCCGAGGCGACGGGGCTGTCGCGCGAGCGGGTGAAGGGACTGATCGCCGATGGCGCAGTCGAAATCGGCGGGGCACGGGCAAAATCGGGCTCCTCCAAGCTCTCGGGCGGCGAGAGCTATCGCATCGCCCTGCCACCGCCCGAACCGCTCGAAGCCGAACCGCAGGACATCCCGCTCGATATCGTGTTCGAAGACGAGCACCTGCTGGTGGTGAACAAGCCCGCCGGAATGGTCGTGCACCCCGCTGCCGGAAACCCTGACGGCACCCTGGTGAATGCGCTGCTGTTCCACTGTGCAGGCAAGCTTTCGGGCATCAACGGCGTGGCGCGACCGGGGATCGTGCACAGGATCGACAAGGACACCTCTGGCCTCCTCGTGGTCGCCAAGAGCGATGCCGCGCATGAGGGCCTTGCCAAGCAGTTCGCCGACCACTCGATCACGCGGCGCTACCTCGCGGTGTGCGCAGGCCATCCCAATCCGCCGTCGGGCACGATTTCAGGCCGACTCGGGCGTTCGGACCGCGACCGCAAGAAGATGGCGGTGCTGCCCGACGATGCGACGCGCGGGAAACACGCGGTCACGCATTACGAAACGATCAAGCGTCTCGACCACGCCGCATTGATCGAATGCAGGCTCGAAACGGGGCGCACGCACCAGGTCCGCGTTCACTGTGCGTCAATCGGCCATGCGCTATTGGGAGACCCAACATACGGGCGCACTCCCAAACCGCTGCGCACCCATCTCGAGAGCCTCGATTTCCGGCGCCAGGCGCTGCACGCGGCACGACTTGGATTCATACATCCTATCAGCGGTGAAAGCCTGGATTTCTGCGCCGAATTGCCCGCCGATATGCGGGAACTGATCGACGAAACCACTCGTTGAAATCGATGAAAGGCAGTGCAAGTTCGCGCCGTTTGCGCTATATGTAACCAAGTGGCCCGAAAGACCGGATGCCCATCAGGGGTCCGGCGAGCGAGGTCGACGAAAGAAAGGTCAGGGTTAGAGTGAGTAATTCCAAGAGTATGAGCGTGCCTGCGCTCGGCGGTGAGCAGAGCCTCAACCGCTATCTTTCCGAAATCAAGAAGTTCCCCGTGCTGACGCAAGAGCAGGAATACATGCTCGCCAAGCGTTACGAAGAGCACGAGGACAGCGAAGCTGCAGCGCAGCTCGTTACCTCGCACCTGCGTCTCGTGGCGAAGATCGCCATGGGTTACCGCGGCTACGGCCTGCCGGTGTCGGATCTCATTTCCGAAGGCAATGTCGGCCTGATGCAGGGCGTGAAGAAGTTCGAAGCCGATCGCGGCTTCCGCCTCGCCACCTATGCGATGTGGTGGATCAAGGCATCGATTCAGGAATACATCCTACGCAGCTGGTCGCTAGTGAAGATGGGCACCACCGCCGCGCAGAAGAAGCTGTTCTTCAACCTGCGCCGCATGAAGAAGAACCTCGATGCCTATGAAGACACCGACCTCCATCCGGACGATGTGAACAAGATCGCAACCGACCTCGGCGTGCCCGAGCAGGAAGTGGTCAACATGAACCGCCGGATGATGATGGGCGGCGACGGTTCGCTGAACGTGCCGATGCGCAATGGCGAAGAAGGCTCGGGCGAATGGATGGACTGGCTGACGGACGATCGTCCGCTGCAGGACGAAACCGTTGCCGATGCCGAAGAAAAGGAAGTGCGTCACGAAATGCTGGTCGAGGCGATGGACGCCTTGAACGAGCGCGAGCAGCACATCCTCACCGAACGCCGACTGACCGAGAGCCCGCAGACGCTCGAAGAGCTTTCGCAGGTCTACAACGTCAGCCGCGAGCGCATCCGCCAGATCGAAGTGCGCGCGTTCGAGAAGCTCCAGAAGGCGATGCAGCGCATTGCCGGCGAAAGGCTGCTCCCGGGCGTCGCCTGAGGCAGCTTCAAACAGATAACAGCGAGACAAGCCCGCGCCCGAAACGGCGCGGGCTTTCTTATATGTGCGGCAAAGGCTGCGCCTGATCGCCGCCTATCGATTGCCTGCAGCCTCGCCGCATCCTACAGGCTGGCATCATGCGCCGCGCCAGGATCTTCATCTTCAAGTTCATCGTGGGCATTTTCGCCCTCAGCATCCTGTCGGTGATCGTCTTCAAGTTCGTGCCCGTGCCCGTCACGGCGACCATGCTGATGGACGAGAACGGCATCACCAAGGACTGGGAGCCGCTTTCCGACATCGACCGCGACCTCGTGAGGGCAGTCATCGCTGCGGAAGATGGCAAGTTCTGCGAACACAGCGGTTTCGATGCAGAGGCCATCGCCAAGGCGATTGCGAGCAATGCCCAGGGCGGCCGCATCCGCGGCGGCTCCACCATCAGCCAGCAGACGGCCAAGAACGTCTTCCTGTGGCAGGGCGGCGGATATCCGCGAAAGGCGATGGAGGCCTATTTCACGCTGCTGATCGAGAACATTTGGGGCAAGCGCCGGATCATGGAGGTCTATCTCAACGTCGCCGAGACGGGGATAGGGACTTACGGTGCAGAGGCAGGGGCGCAGAGATATTACGGCAAGAGCGCAAGCTCGCTCAGCCCGCTCGAAGCGGCACGCATGGCCGCCGCACTCCCGCTGCCCAAGAAACGTTCGGTGACCAATCCGCGCGGCTGGCTGCGCGGCCACGGGCAGACGATCGCAGCGCGCATCGGCGTTGTCGGGCGCGACGGTCTCGACGCCTGCGTTTACGAGTAGTTGCGCGGCCCCGAGGAAAAGCAGCGCAGTTTCATGACCTTAGGACTTGCCAAGCCCTTGTGATACTATATCATGTATTGGTTGTTATTCCGTATCATGCTGTTTTTGCGTGATTTTTCTTGCCTGCGGCCACGGCTTTGGTCACACCGGCCTACCGGGATCGCGCGAAGGGGGAGAGCCTGATTGGGACTGGGCCACAGCCACGACCACGACCATGACCATCACGATGGGCACGGACACGGGCATGGACATAGCCATGCACCGAAGGACTTCGGCCAAGCCTTCCTGATCGGCGTCATCCTCAATTCCGTATTCGTGGTCGTCGAAGCGGTCTACGGCTGGATTTCCGGTTCGATGGCGCTGATCGCCGATGCCGGGCACAACCTTTCCGACGTGATGGCGCTGCTGCTGGCATGGGGTGCCAGCGTCGCCGCCAAGAAGCCGCCTACCCAGCGTTTCACCTATGGGTTCAAGAGCTCGACCATCCTCGCAGCGCTCGCCAATGCGGGCCTGCTGCTGGTTGCCATCGGGGCGATCACTTTCGAGACGCTCCACCGCATCGCCGAGCCCGCGCCGGTCGAGGGAACGACGATGGTGATCGTCGCCGGGATCGGGATCGTCATCAATACCGGCACGGCCCTCCTGTTCCTGCGCGGGCGCGAACACGACATCAATATCCGCGGCGCTTTCCTTCACATGGCGGCCGATGCGCTGGTCAGCCTCGGCGTAGTGATCGCAGGGGTCGCGATCCTCTTTTCCGGCGCGACCTGGATCGATCCGCTGGTGAGCTTGCTGATCGTTGCCGTCATCGCCTGGGGAACCTGGGGCCTGCTCAAGGATAGCGTAGCCATGAGCCTGCTTGGCGTACCGAAGGGGATTTCCGAAAGCGGTGTCCGCAGTTACCTTGCCGGGCTCGAGGGAGTGAGCGAGATCCACGAGCTGCATATCTGGCCGATGTCGACGACCGAGACCGCACTGACGGCGCATCTCGTCATGCCCGGTGGACATCCCGGAGATACCTTCCTCAAGCAGGTCGGTGACGAGCTGGAACAAAAGCACCGGATCGGTCATGCGACGATCCAGATCGAGCAGTCGCGCATCCATTGCAGGACCCGGTGCTGATGCAACCTGCCAGCGCGAAAGCACGCGAAAGCCTCAAGGCGGCGATGGCAAGGCTGGCCGATGGAGACCGTTCGGCGCTCGAGGAAATCTATCGCAAGACCTCGGCGAAACTTTTCGGAATCTGCTTGCGTATCTTGAAGGACGAGAAAGAAGCAGAGGACGCCTTGCAGGACGTCTACATCACCCTCTGGCGGCGCGCAGACCGCTATGATCCTTCCCGGGCCAGCCCCATCAGCTGGCTCGCCACCTTCGCGCGCAACCGCGCGGTGGACCGCCTTCGCGTGGGCAAGGTGCGCGCCGGCAGTGTGCCCGAGGACGAGGCCGCGCCGGTCGCCGACAAGGCGCCGCTCGCAGAGGACATGATGATCGATGCCGAGCGTAGCGCGCGGGTCCACACCTGCCTTGAAAAGCTCGACGAGAAGCCGCGCGATGCGATCCGCACCGCGTTCTTCGAAGGCCGCACCTATGCCCAGATCGCCGAAGCGGGCGGCGTGCCCCTCGGCACGATGAAGAGCTGGGTTCGCCGCGGCCTGCAGAAACTCAAGACATGTCTGGAGAGGGGTGAATGAGCGACGATATTCCCCCCGAAGACATGATGGCCGCGGAATATGCGCTCGGCCTGCTCGAAGGCGAGGAACTGCTTGCCGCGCGCAGCCGCGAAGCCTCCGATGCCGCTTTCGCGCAAGAGGTCGCCTTCTGGCAGGACCGGCTGGCACCGCTGCTCGACCAGATCGACCCGCAAACGCCGCGCGCCGAGGTGTGGGAGCGTATTTCCGCCGAGCTGGAAAGCACCGGCGACAGCGCCGAGATCGTCTCGCTGACCGCGCGCCTGAGGCGCTGGAAGATTGCAGCAGGCTCTGCCGCGGCAGCTGCCGTTGCCGCGGTCGCACTGCTGGTCCTCAGCCCCGCGCAACAGGCCATCGCGCCTGTCCCGCAAGAGCCGGTCGAAGCACCGCTTGCCGCCTCGATCCCGATCGGTGACACGCAGCTGCGGCTCGCGGTCACCTACCTTCCCGAACGGCAGGAGCTGCTGGTCTCTGCGAGCGGGCTGACGGCCGACGGTGTGCACGACCACGAATTGTGGCTGGTGCCCCAGAGCGAGGACACGCCGCTGCTCTCGCTCGGTGTGATCGAGCCGGGCGTGGAACGCCGCGTTACTCTCGATGCAGCTGTCGCCTCCGAATTCGCCGATGGTTCGGCGCTGCTCCTGACGCGCGAACCGCTGGGCGGAAAACCGGAAGGCGTCGATGCCGGACCGGTGGTCGCCGAAGGGCGTATGCAGGTCATCTGAAAAAAATTTGCATCCGCTCCGGCGGCGCTTTCGTAACTCCATTCACAGGCAGGACGGGGCCTAGTGAGAAGAGGAGTTACACCAATGACCATTTCCACCAAGCTTCGCGCAGCCGCCGCAGCCAGCGTCCTCGCGATGGGCGGTTTCGCCCTCGCCAGCACCGCGCCGGCGCTTGCCCATCATCATAATTCGAAGCCCGCCAAGGCACAGGCCAACATCGTCCAGACCGCAGTCGGCACCGGCGTCCACGAAACGCTCGTGGCAGCCGTGAAAGCCGCCGATCTCGTCGACACTCTTTCCTCGCCGGGCCCCTTCACGGTCTTCGCACCGACCGACGATGCCTTCGCAGCCCTGCCCGACGGCACCGTGAGCACGCTGCTCCAGCCGCAGAACAAGGGCCAGTTGCAGAACGTGCTGACCTATCACGTCGTCAGCGGCCGCGTGCCCGCATCGGCTCTCTCGGCAGCGATCAAGCGTCACGGCGGCACCTACAGCTTCAAGACGGTGGCCGGTGAGGAGCTCACCGCCAGCTTCTCGGGCGACAACAACATCGTCATCACCGATGGCGCCAACCGCACCAGCACGGTCACCATGGCCGATGTGAACACCGCAAATGGCGTCATCCACGTAACCAACGGCGTATTCCTCCCGGGCTAACCCATGGCCCTCCTACCGCGTCGCCCGAGCTTCCCCTCGTGGAGCGGCGCACCCTAGCCCCGTCATGCCAACCCCATCGGCATGGCGGGGCTTTTTTGCCCTGCCCGAAAAGGAAAACGCCGCGCAGTCCCGGGACCGCGCGGCGTTTTCTCGAATTGGATGTGAAGCTGGCGCTTAGGCCGCTTCTTCCTTGGGACCGTGGACCTGGATCGGGTCCTTCTTGCCTTCGACGACATCGGCATCGATCACGATCTCGGTGACGCCGTCCATGTCCGGCAGGTCGAACATCGTGTCGAGCAGGATGCCTTCGACGATCGAACGCAGGCCGCGGGCACCCGTCTTACGGGCGATAGCCTTCTCGGCGATCTTCTGCAGCGCGTCCTGCTGGAAGGTGAGTTCCACGTTCTCCAGCTCGAACAGCTTCGCATACTGCTTGCACAGCGCGTTCTTCGGTTCGGTCAGGATGGTGATCAGCGCATCGGTGTCGAGATCGCGCAGCGTGGCGATGACCGGGAGACGGCCGACGAATTCGGGGATCAGGCCGAACTTGAGGAGATCCTCCGGTTCGCCCTTCTCGAGCAGTTCGCCAACGCGGCGCTTGTCCGGATCGGCGACATGCGCGCCGAAGCCGATCGAACGCTTCTGCAGGCGGTCGGCAATGATCTTTTCCAGACCCGCGAATGCGCCGCCACAGATGAACAGGATGTTCGTGGTGTCGACCTGCAGGAATTCCTGCTGCGGATGCTTGCGGCCGCCCTGCGGCGGAACGCTGGCGGTGGTGCCTTCCATCAGCTTCAGGAGGGCCTGCTGGACGCCCTCACCCGACACGTCGCGCGTGATCGAGGGGTTTTCGGCCTTGCGGGTGATCTTGTCGATCTCGTCGATGTAGACGATGCCGTGCTGCGCCTTCTCGACATTGTAGTCGGATGCCTGGAGCAGCTTGAGGATGATGTTCTCCACGTCCTCGCCCACGTAACCGGCTTCGGTCAGCGTGGTAGCGTCGGCCATGGTGAAGGGCACGTCGAAGGTGCGCGCCAGCGTCTGTGCCAGCAGCGTCTTGCCGCAGCCGGTCGGGCCGACGAGCAGGATGTTCGACTTGGCGAGTTCGACGTCGCCAGCCTTGCCGCCGTGCTTGAGACGCTTGTAGTGGTTGTGCACCGCGACCGAGAGGACACGCTTGGCGCGGTCCTGGCCGATCACGTAGTCATTCAGCGTTTCGAAGATTTCCGACGGGGTCGGGACGTCGCCGTCCTTCTTGCCCGAGATGCCGGCCTTGGTTTCTTCGCGGATGATGTCGTTGCACAGCTCGACGCATTCATCGCAGATGAAAACGGTCGGGCCCGCAATCAGCTTGCGCACCTCGTGCTGCGACTTGCCGCAGAAGCTGCAGTACAGCGTGGATTTGCTATCGGTTCCGCTCAACTTGGTCATTTCCTGCTCTGTCCCGCGACATCCCGTAAATCAGGGGATTCGCCGACTCTAGGCCGGTCACGGGATGGGTCAATAACTGACTACCACCAACCCCTTGCCATAAGCTGAAGACAGGGGATTGGCCAATTTCCAGCACAAATTTGCAACAGTCCTGCCCCGGGACACTCCCAAGGCGCTCAGAAGCAAGGATTAATCCGCAGATTACTCGGGCGCGCCGCCCGAACCCTTGTCCTCGTCCTTGACCGGTTCATCGTCGCCCTCGTTCTCGGGACGTGCTTCGAACACCTTGTCGACGATGCCGAACTTCATTGCTTCCTCGGCCTCGAGGAAGGTGTCGCGGTCCATCGCCTTCTCGATCTCGGAGAGGCTCTTGCCGGTGTACTGAACATAAAGGTCGTTCATCCGCTTGCGAATGCGGAGGATTTCGCGTGCCTGGATCTCGATGTCCGAGGCCATGCCGCGGGCACCGCCCGAAGGCTGGTGGACCATGATGCGGGCATTGGGCAGCGCGATACGCATGCCCGGCTCACCTGCTGCGAGCAGGAAGCTGCCCATCGAGGCGGCCTGGCCGATGCAGACGGTCGAGACGCGCGGCTTGATGTACTGCATGGTGTCGTGGATCGCCATGCCGGCAGTCACCACGCCGCCCGGCGAGTTGATGTACATGCTGATCGGCTTCGAGGGGTTTTCGCTCTCGAGGAACAGCAGCTGCGCCACGATCAGCGAGGCCATGTTGTCTTCCACCTGACCGGTGACGAAGACGATGCGCTCGCGCAGCAGGCGGCTGAAAATGTCGAAGGCGCGTTCGCCGCGGCTCGACTGTTCGACCACGGTGGGCACCAGTGCCCCGGTGACGGGGTCGCGGGTAAACTGGCCCTGGCTTGCGTGTGCGTCGCTTCCGAACAGGTCGATCATGAACATCCTTCCGTGAAAATATCGAGCGCCTATGTCGCCATCGTCATCGCGATGTTCAAGGGGGTTAACCCTGCGTTGGCAACGCTTTTCCCCGTTCCGCCTCGTGACGGGCCTCAAGTTCGCACAGGAAGCCGTGCAGCGCCTCGGCCGAAAGACCGTGCCACATCAGGCGGAAACCGGCCTACAACCTGCTTTCGGGGACCAAGGGATGGGCATTGTTGACCATGGCGAGATGCTTTCCCTCGGCGTTCAGCGCGCCGCTGTGCAATTCTCGGCTGCTATCCTTCCCGCAAGATCATTTGCCAGGATCAGGCGGCTCGGACATGGGCGAGAAATTCGCCGACCTGTTCGCGCAGCATTTCGGCCTGCTGTTCGAGCGAGGTGCACCCCGACAGAACCTGGCTCGCCGCCGCACCCGTTGCGGTTGCCATGCGGCTGACCTCGGTCATGTCGCTGCTCACCGCTTCGGTATTGCGGGCGGCGGCATCGATATTGCGCGCCAGCTCCTGACCCGCGACCGCCTGCTGGTCGACCGCTGATGCAATCGATGTCGAGGTGACGCCCAGCTTGCCGACTTCATCGGTAATCTGGCGCAGCGCCCCCGCGCTTGCGGTCGAGGAATTCTGGATCATCTTGATCTGCGCCTCGACTTCCTCGGTTGCGCGGGCGGTCTGGGCGGCAAGCTCCTTCACTTCGCTCGCCACAACGGCGAAGCCGCGACCGGCCTCGCCGCCGCGTGCTGCCTCGATGCTCGCATTGAGCGCAAGCAAATTGGTGCGTTGTGCGATCTGGCTGATCATTTCGACGACCTGGCCCACGTGGTTGGCCATCTGGTCGAGATCGCTGATCGTGCGGTCGGCCTGCTGTGCTGCCTCGGTTGCCTGTCCGGCGCGCTCGGCGCTGGATGCGGCCTGGCGGCTGATCTCGCTGATCGACATCACGAACTCGTCGCTGGCCGCTGCCGCATTGGTCACGCCGTTCGATGTCTCTTCGAGCAGGCGCGATGCGTTGGATACGCGCTGCGAGGACACCTCGGCATTGTCGGCCATGGTGCGTGCGACCTCCTTGAGCTGACCGCTGGCCGATGCGACGTCCTGCGCCACATTGCCGACCAGCCTCTCGAACGCGTCGGCAAGTTCCTGGACCTGCGCCAAATTGCGATCGCGCTCCTTCCTCGAGGCCACCTGGTTTTCGAGCTCGTTGGCGGCATCGAGACGCGCGGCATCCTGCATGACACGCAGCGATTCGAGCGCGCGGGCCATTTCCCCGATTTCGTCCTGCCGGTGGATTTCCGGAATCTCGAGATCGCTCGCCCCCTCGGCAAGCCGGGCGCTGGTGTCCGCGATGTTGCGGATCGGTGCGATCACGCGCCGCGCCACGAAGTAGCGGCCGAGCAGGACGGCGACGATGGCGACAAGCGCGAGCACCGCCATCCACGTCAGCGTCGTCTGGATAGTGTCGAGCGAGGTATCGCCTGCCGCGACCAACTTTTCCTCGGCCCGTTCGCGCACGCTGATGGTCTGCTGTCCGGCGGCATAGCCATAGTCGAAAATCGGGCGGATGGCCTCGCCGATCTGGTAGTCAGGCGTCTCGTAAAGGACCTCGATGTTGGTCTTGAAGCCGGTGAGGTCGGCGCGCAGTTGGTCGGTCTTCGGCAGGTAGGCCGGATCGACTTCGCTGGCGACTTCGGCCAGTTGCTCGTTGTAGTCGATCGCTGCCTGCGCCTTGGCGACTGCCGCGTCGAGATCGGACAGGTTGCGCCCCTTGTCGAGATAAGTCCCGAGGCTCGACTGTGCATCGTAGACACCGGTGTAGACCTTCGCCGTCAGCAGTACGATCTGCGTCAGGTCCTGCTGGCGCGATGCGCGGTCCTGCACTTGCAAGAGGCCGTAAGAAGCGGCGGCCCCCAAGAGCACGACGAGCGCTGCGCAGAGGATGAAGAGCCCCTGCAGCTGTTTGCCGATAGATCCGCTCACGAGGCTCTGAAGAAAACCAAAACCCTTCTTGGGAACGTTCTCATTTCTAGACACCAAAGACATTGTGCGTACCCCGCCCCCGCGAAGGAGCGCTCCTTGTCCGAATGGTTGCGGTCCCCACCCCGGTGGACCGCGTCCTTCGTCTTTAGGCGAAAAGGGTTAACGCCGGGTTTTGCAAAGGCGGGAACGTGGTTCGTCGGGCCATGTTTTGCATATGTCGAGCGTCTCTTAACAGCCGCGAGCACACCATTAGCTGCCTGCGGCGGGACTGACGATAAGAGTGAATACAATCTTTGAATTGAGATGGATTGCCGCTGCCGTGACGCTCACGGCACCTACGCTTGCGTCCGCGCAGGACGAGCAGCCCGCACTTGCCGCGGAAGAATCTTCCGAGCAGGCGACCAAGGGCGCGCGCGTATTCGAGCCGGGGTATTTCGCGCAGTTCGCCCCGCGCAATGCGCTCGACATGGTCGAGCAGCTGCCGGGTTTCCAGATCTCGGGCGGCGGAGGCGGCGGAGGCCGCGGGCTCGGCCAAGCGAGCGACAATGTCATCGTCAACGGCGCGCGCCTCACGTCCAAGTCCGACAGCGTAAGCGACCAACTGCGCCGCATCCCGGCCGACAAGGTGCGCCGCATCGAGCTGGTCGAGGGCGCGACGCTCGATGTGCCCGGTCTCGTCGGCCTCGTTGCCAATGTCATCGTGGAAGCCGGCGGTCTGTCGGGCCAGTTCATCTGGGAAGGCGCGGTGCGCACCACCGAAGTCGATCCCGAATGGTACGGCGGCGAGGTCTCGATCTCGGGCACCACCGGCAATCTGGGCTTCACCTTCGCCATCGAGAACAACAACAACCGCTTCGGCTCCACCGGCCCGACGGTCTTCCGCGATGCTGACGGCAACGTGATCGAGCGGCAGGAGACCATCTTCACCGGAGCCTTCGACGAACCGCGCGTCAGCGGCGCACTGCGTTACGATTTCGGCGGCGGGACGACGGCCAACGTCAACGCCTTCCTTGCCCGCACATATTTCGACAGGCTCGAGGACGAGCTGCGCTTCTTCCCCGACGACAGCGTGATCACACGCTTCAACGCCCGCGATGGCGGCGCGCCGGAGTACGAGATCAGCGCCGACCTCACCTTCCCGCTCGGCCCGGGACGGCTGAAGCTGATCGGGCTCGAGGCGTGGGACGGCGACGTCTCTTCGGCCACCGTGATCGACACGCCAGACGACGGCTCGCTTGCCGTCGGCAGCCGCTTTGCATCGGAAGGCGGATCGGGCGAGCGGATCGGGCGCTTTGAATACAACTGGCCCATGCTGGGCGGCGAATGGCAGCTGGCGGGCGAGGCAGCCTTCAACCGGCTCGAGCGCGTCTCCGGCCTGTTCACGCTCGATGACCAGGGCGATTTCGTCGAGATCCCCTTCCCCGGCGGTTCGGGCGGGGTGAAGGAAGACCGCTACGAGGGCGTGCTCACCTTCACGCGCCCGCTGACAAACCGGCTGGTGCTGCAGGCATCGGTAGGCGGTGAATACTCGAACATCCGCCAGACCGGTTTCGGCGCCAATTCGCGCAGCTTCCAGCGCCCCAAGGGAACCGCCTCGCTGGCCTGGCAACCTGAAGAAGGCCTCGACATCTCGCTCGCTGCCGAGAGGCGTGTCGGCCAGCTCGACTTCGGCGATTTCCTCGCCAGCGTCGCGCTCGACCAGGACAACGAGAACGCGGGCAATAACGAGCTGGTGCCCTCGCAGACCTGGGAGATCACGCTCGAGGTCGCCAAGGTCCTGGGCAACTGGGGTTCGACCACGCTGATGGTCGAGCAGCGCTGGATCGAGGACTATGTCGACCTCATCCCGCTTGCCGGTGGCGGCGAGGCCAATGGCAATATCGACAAGGCCCGGCGCACCGAAATCGAATGGTCGACGACCCTGCGGCTCGACAATCTCGGCTGGAACGGCGCGCAGCTCGACGTGCGTCTCGAATATGAGGAAGGCGAGGTTGCCGACCCTGTGACCGGTCTCCTGCGCGACTTCTCGGGCCGCGCCGATCGCGAGGCCGAGATCGACCTGCGCCACGATATTCCCGGTAGCGACTTCGCCTGGGGTGGCGGCCTCCAGTACAACCGCATCCGTCCGCGCTTCCGCCTGTCGGAGGTCTCGCGCGAATGGGAAGGCCCGGTGCTCGTAAGCGCTTTCATCGAACACAAGGACATCTTCGGCCTGACGGTAAACCTCAGCGCATCGAACATCTTCGGCGGGCGCGAACGCTTCTTCCGGACCGTTTACGACGGTCCGCGCGATGAGGGCATCGTGCTGTTCACCGAGGACCGGAACCTGCGCATCGGGCCGATTTTCCGGTTCAATGTGGCCGGAAGCTTCTGACGCCCAGTCCGCAGTAGCGGGCGTCTGAATCCACTATAAATCAATAAGTTCACTGCCCGTCGGGCGAGCACCTCCCGTGCCGTCGGGTAAGGTTTCGAAGCGCCACCCATCTCGCCGTTCGTCGATGAAGCGAGTCGTTCGTCGTGATCCGAACGCCCCCGGTCGATGCCGGATTGGGCGTTTCGTCTACAGATGTAGGCGAAGGCTCGGATCGCAGGAGAGATTATGGGTCACCGTCGCTACACCGTCAGCCTTTTCGCCATTGCATGTGCACTGTCGACACCCGCACAAGCCAATGCGGAGGACCCTGCGGCGAGCGGCGATCCCAACGTGCCATTGCAGCCCGTCACCGAGGGAGCGCGCGTTTTCGAGCCTTCCTATTTCGAACAGTTCGCGCCCCGCAACGCGCTCGACATGGTGCAGCGCCTTCCCGGGTTCTCGATCAAGGGCGGCAACGACCAGGGCCAGCGCGGCCTCGGCCAGGCGGACCAGAACGTCATCGTCAATGGCGAGCGCTTTTCCAGCAAGTCGGATACGATCCGCGACCAGCTCGCCCGCATCCCGGCCGGCGACGTTATCCGTATCGAGCTGGTCGACGGCAACTCGCTCGACATCCCGGGTCTCACCGGCCTCATCGCCAATGTCATCTATGCCAGCGAGGGCGCATCGGGCCAGTTCAGCTGGCGACCCGGCTTCCGACCCTACAACACAGAGGCGCGCTACCTCGGCGGCGAGATATCGATGACGGGCAGCGACGGCCCGCTCGATTTCACCGTCTCGCTTTCAAACGACAACAACCGCTTCGGCGCCGACGGACCCATCCTGGTCACGGCTGCCGACGGATCGCTGATCGAGGAACAGCAGACCAAGTTCTCCGGCGGGTTCGACAATCCCAAGCTGGCGACCAATTTCACCTATGACTTCGGTGGCGGGGCCTTTGCCAATCTCAACCTGAGCTACGGCGAGGACTTCATCTTCCGCGACATGCCAGAGACCGGCTTTCCGCTCGTGGGACCGGTAAGAATGCGTGATGCCCATGTGCGCGAGCGCGGCCCGCGATACGAGATCGGCGGCGATATCGAGTTCCCGCTCGGCCCCGGCACGCTCAAGCTGATCGGCCTCGAGCGCTACCAGCGCGACAATATGACCGCCGTGGTCGTCGACACATTCGACGACGGCAGCACCGCCGAAGGATCGCGGTTCGAGCGCCGCGACGGCGAAGGCGAGCGTATCGGCCGTTTCGAATACGGCTGGAACATGTGGAACGCCGACTGGCAGCTGTCGGGCGAAGCGGCCTTCAACCGGCTCGACCGTAGCTCGCGCCTCTCCATCCTCGAACCCAATGGCGAGTTCGAACAGGTCGCCTTTCCCGCCGGCAATGGCGGCGTGACCGAGGATCGCTACGAAGGCACGCTCAGCTTCTCGACCCAGCTCAGCCCGACACTTTCTCTACAGGCGATCGCGGGCGGCGAATATTCGAAAATCGAACAGACCGGCTCGGCTGCCAATGCCCGATCGTTCCAGCGGCCCAAGGGATCGCTCGCGCTGAGCTGGAAGCCTGCGGACGATTTCGACGTGTCGATCACCGGCGCGCGGCGGGTCGGCCAGCTGTCCTTCGGCGCCTTTCTCGGCAGCGTGAACCTCAATGACGACAACCAGAACGGCGGCAACAATGCGCTCGTCCCGCCGCAGAGCTGGGAAGTCGATGTGGAGGCGAACAAGAGCCTCGGCGCATGGGGTTCGCTCAAGTTCACCGCCAGGCAGGCCTGGTTCGAGGATTTCATCGACTGGTTCCCGCTCGACGATGGCGGCGAGGCACGCGGCAATATCGGCGATGCGACGCGTACGCATCTCGAACTCACCGCGACAATCAACATGGACCCGATCGGCTGGAAGGGCGCGCGTTTCGACATCAACGGCGTGAAGCGCTGGATGAGCGTGACCGACGCCTTCACCGGCGAGGACCGGCCTTTCTCGAACGACCTGATCGACCGGCTCAACGTCGATTTCCGCTATGACATTCCCGACAGCGACTGGGCGGTGGGCAGCGGCATCAACACCTTCAACCCGGCCGGATATTCGCGCCGCTACGAGGTCGGCCGCGGCTGGGAAGGCCCGACATTTGCCTGGCTCTTCGCCGAGCACAAGGACGTCTTCGGGCTGACCGTGCGCGCGACGGCGGGCAATATCCTCGGAGCGCGCAATTACTTCGAGCGCACCGTTTACGAGGGCGACCGGCCCGACGCGCCGGTGGCCTTCCGCGAGTATATGGACCGCCGCATCGGCCCCATCTTCAACTTCCAGATCAGCGGGGATTTCTAGCGCGCGCTTGCAATCGCGTCGCGCGCTGGCAGGTTGCGGAGCCATGAAGCACCGGACCCTTGCGCTCGCCCTTGCCCTCATTGCCTCGCCAGCCGCCGCGCAGCAGGCCGAAGAGGATGCCCGCATCTATCTCGACAGGATCGCAGCGCTCGACGATGCGGGGCCGCAGCTCAACGCGGTCATCTCGGTGAATCCGGATGCCCCGCGCGAGGCTGGCGAAGCGGAAGCGGCCGGCCTCACGCTCGCCGGGCGTACGGTGCTGGTGAAGGACAATATCGAGACCGCCGAATTGCCGACGACGGCGGGTTCTCTCGCGCTCGCGGAGAATCTCACCGGCCGCGACGCGCCGCTGATCGCCGCTCTGCGCGCGAATGGCGGCGTGGTCCTCGGCAAGACCAACCTCTCCGAATGGGCAAACATCCGCGACAATTCCTCGACCAGCGGGTGGAGCGCGGTGGGCGGGCTCACCCGCAACCCGCACGCCACCGACCGTAACAGTTGCGGTTCGTCGAGCGGCAGCGGCGCGGCCGTGGCAGCCGGTCTCGCGTGGGCGGCCATCGGCACCGAGACCAACGGATCGATCACCTGTCCCGCCAGCATCAACGGCGTCGTCGGCTTCAAGCCGAGCGTCGGGCTGGTCAGCCGGACGCATGTCGTGCCGATTTCAAGCACGCAGGACACCGCCGGCCCGATGACGCGCAATGTTGCCGATGCCGCCCTGCTGCTCTCGGCAATCGCCTCGGAAGACGAGGCTGACGCGGCGACCGTGGGCGTGCCGCGGCGCGCCGATTATCACACGGGGCTCGAGAACTTCTCGCTCGAAGGCGTGCGCATAGGCGTCATGCGCAACCAGGTCGGCAACCGCGAGGACCTGACGCAGGTGTTCGATACCGCGCTCGCCGATCTCGAAGCTGCCGGCGCCGTGCTGGTCGATATCGAGTTCGATCCCAATAACGAGATGTATGGCGACAGCTTCGCTGTGCTCATGTTCGAGTTGCGCGAGGAAATGGACAAGTATCTCGCCAGCCTGCCGGGCGAGAACATGCCGCGCAGCCTCGCCGACCTCATCGCCTTCAATGAAGAGAATGCCGAAGCCGAGATGCGCTGGTTCGGGCAGGACCTGTTCGAACTCGCCGAAAGCTCGACCGACCGCGAGGCCTATGAGAGCGCGAAGGCAGATGCCGTTCGCATAGCGGGCGAGGAGACGCTCGATGCGCTGATGACAGAGCACCAGGTCACTTTCCTCGTAGCGCCAACGCGCGGCCCCTCCTGGACCACGGACCTCGTCAATGGTGACAATTTCAACGGGCGGATCGGGTTCGGCTCTCCCGCCGCGATCGCGGGTTATCCGCACCTGACCGTGCCGATGGGCGATATCGAAGGCCTGCCTGTCGGCATCAGCCTGTTCGGCGCCAAATGGGCGGACTTCGAAGTGCTGCAGCTGGGCGCGGCCTATGAACGCGTGCGCAGCGCCACGCTGCCCGAACCCCGGTTCGGCCCGTGGGAACCGGCGGCGCGCTGACAGGATTAGGGGACCGTGGAGTTCGAACCGCGCATCCTGATGTTCGTCATCTTCGGGCTGGGCCTGACGCTGGCGGTTTCGCTCGAGAAGAGGCTCGCCCGCTTCTGGCTGTCGCTGCCGATCGTCTATGTCGCGGCCGGGTTTGTCCTCTATTCGCTGCCTCTCGGGCTGCCCAACATCAATCCCTCGCTCGACGGCTTCGACGCGCTCGCGCTCGAATACATTACGGAATTCATCGTCATCGCATCGCTGATGGCTGCAGGCATCGCGATCGATCGTCCGGTGAGCTGGAAGAACTGGGGCCAGATATGGCCGCTGCTGGTGATCGCCATGCCGTTGACGATCGCCGCGGTGGCCTTCCTCGGATGTTGGGCGCTCGGCCTGCCGGTGGCGAGCGCGCTGCTCCTCGGCGCTGCGCTGGCGCCGACCGACCCCGTGCTCGCGCGAAGCGTCCAGGTCGGCCCGCCGGGCGAGAACCAGCGCCATGACGTGCGCTTCTCGTTGACTGTCGAAGCCGGCATCAACGACGGGCTCGCCTTTCCCTTCACCTATCTCGCTATTGCCGCTGTCGGCATGACCTCGCTGGGCAGCTGGACGCTCGAATGGGCGGCGCTCGACCTCCTGTGGCGGATCGTCGCGGGCGTGGCAGTCGGCTGGGCGGTGGGCCGCGCAGGCGCATGGTACGTCTTCGAGCGCGAGGCCGATGCGCCGATGAAGGAGATCGAGGAAGAGGACGACGCCGCGCAACCGAAATATTCCACCAGCGAGGGGCTGATCGTGCTCGGCACGCTGTTGCTGGGCTACGGGCTGGCGGAACTGGTCGAAGGCTACGGTTTCCTTGCCGTGTTCGTCGGCGCGGTAACGGCACGCCAGCGCGAGAACCGCAGCCGCTATCACAAGCTCAGCCACCACTTCATCGACCAGATCGAGCAGATCGTGCTGGTCGCCGTCCTCTTCGGCTTCGGCGCGATGCTGGCAAGCGGCGTGCTCGATGCGCTGACCTGGCCCGCCGCGCTGGTCGGCATCGCGCTGATCTTCGTGATCCGCCCGCTGGGCGGCCTCTTGTCCGAAAGCCTGTGCGACCTGCCGCTGATCGGCAAGCTCGCGATCGCCTTCCTCGGCGTTCGCGGGATGGGCTCGATCTACTACCTCGCCTACGGGCAGAACCATGCCAGTTTCGAGGGCCTCGATATACTCTGGGCCACCGCCAGCTTCACGATCCTGCTGTCGATCGTGGTCCACGGCATCGTGGCTGGCCCCTTCATCGCCTATGTGGAGAGGCGGCGCGCGCACATCCACGAGGGTCAGGACGAAGAAATGGTCGGACTCGCGCCAGATGACCGCAGGCTGGCGATCGAACCCTTCTCGAAACCGGAATAGCAAAAGGGCGGCAGGATCGCTCCCGCCGCCCCTTCGATAGCGTCAAACTGCGCGAAGATTACTTCTTGGCAGCGGCCTTCTTGGCCGGAGCCTTCTTCTTGGCAGGTGCCTTCTTGGCTGCGGGCTTCTTCTCGCCCTCGTCCTTCTTGGCGGCAGCCTTCTTGGCCGGGGCCTTCTTCGCCGGAGCCTTCTTGGCAGCAGGCTTCTTCTCGTCCTTCTTGTCGTCGGACTTCTTGGCGGCTGCCTTCTTGGCCGGAGCCTTCTTCTTCGCCGGCGCCTTCTTCTTGGCGGGCTTCTTGGTTTCCTCGGTCTCGTCGGCTTCGATAGCGGCTTCGAGTTCCTCGCGCGTCACTTCGCGGTCGGTGATCTCGGCCTTGTCGAAGAGGAAGTCGACGACCTTGTCTTCATAGAGCGGAGCGCGCAGCTGGGCGGCAGCCATCGGCTCGTCCTGGATGTACTGCATGAACCGTTCACGGTCTTCCGGGCGATACTGCTGGGCGGCCTGCTGGATGAGCATGCTCATCTCGTTCGGCGTGACCTGCACGTTGTTCGCCTGGCCGATTTCCGACAGCAGCAGGCCAAGGCGCACGCGGCGCTCGGCGATGTTGCGATAGTCGTCCTTCTCGGCTTCCATCTCCTTGAGCATCTCTTCTGGGTTTTCCGAACGAGCGGCTTCCTGCTGGAGCTGGGTCCAGATCTGGCTGAACTCGGCATCGACCATGCCCTGCGGCACTTCGAAGTCGTGGCCGGCAGCCAGCTGGTCGAGCAGCGAGCGCTTCATCTGCGTGCGGGTAAGGCCGGCAGTTTCCTGCTCGAGCTGGCCGCGCAGCAGTTCCTTCAGCTTGTCGAGACCGTCGAGGCCGAACTTCGAGGCGAAGTCGTCGTCGATCTTGCTCTCGCCTTCGACCTGGACCTTCTTCACGGTGACGTCGAACTCGGCCTTCTTACCGGCCAGATGCGTCGCCTGGTAATCTTCGGGGAAGGTTACCTCGATGGTCTTGGTGTCGCCGGTCTTTACGCCGGTGAGCTGGTCTTCGAAGCCGGGGATGAACATGCCCGAGCCGAGCACGAGGGCTGCGTCTTCGGCCTTGCCGCCTTCGAATTCCTCGCCGTCAACGCGGCCGACGAAGTCGATGATCAGCTGGTCGCCTTCGGCTGCCTTCTTGGTCTTGGCAGCGTCCTTGTAGCTCTTGTTGTTCTCGGCAAGCTTGCCGATCGCGTCCATGACTTCCTCGTCGGTGACGGGAACGGTCAGGCGTTCGATCTTGATGTCGTCGGTCGAGGGTGCCTCGACTTCGGGCAGCACTTCGAGTTCCACGGTGAGGGTGGCGTCCTTGCCTTCCTCATAGCCTTCGCCCAGCTCGACCTTCGGCTGCATCGCCGGCTTGAGCTTGTTGTCGGCCATGGTCTTGTCGACCGATTCGCGAATCATGTCGTTCACGGCCTGTGCGTGAAGCTGTTCGCCATGCATCTTGCGTACGAGGTTCGCCGGGACCTTGCCGGGGCGGAAGCCGGGCATCTTCACCTGCGGGGCGATCTTCTTGATCTCCGAATCGACGCGATCGTCGATTTCCTTGGCCTTGATGGTGATCGCGTAGGCGCGCTTGAGGCCTTCGTTGGCGGTTTCTTTGATCTGCATGGGGTTGGAACTCGTGGTTTACTGTCTGTCTGTGCGAGAGGCCTGCAAGAGGGCGAAACTGGTGCGGGCGAAGGGACTCGAACCCCCACATCTTTCGATACTGGTACCTAAAACCAGCGCGTCTACCAATTCCGCCACGCCCGCAAACCGCAAAGCGAGGCTGTGCGCCAACGTGGGTACGCCGCGCATATAGGCGCGTGCCTCTAGTAGGATGCGACCAAAAGGGCAAGCGGGAGGGAGAGGAATGGAACCGGCAAATATGATAGTCTGTTTATTCCAGCGCCCCAGCGAAGGATTTTGACATGGCGACGCAGCCCGACCCAGACACGATAAACCCCGGTGCGCCGCCGGAAATGCCGCCGGATCCGCAGCCGAACGAGGCTCCGATGGAAGAGCCGCCTTCGATCGAGCCGACGCCGCCCGATTTCGACGAACCCGGCCCCTCGCCGCTCGAAACACCGCCGCCGCCCGATTGATCTTGCCGCGCCGCCCCGCGCACATTACAGGCGCGCGCCATGACCGAAGAAACCAAAGCCCAGACCCCGCCCCTGCACCTCTCGGTGAACCCGAAGAGCGAGCATTTCGACGTCGACGTGCTCCAGCGCGGCGTGGGCATCAAGTTCAAGGGTCGGACCCGCACCGATATCGAGGAATACAACATCCCCGAAGGCTGGGTGCGCGTGCAGGCGGGCAAGACCGTCGACCGCAAGGGCAACCCGCTCACCCTGAAGCTCAACGGTCCCGTCGAGGCCTGGTTCGAAGACCTCGGCGACAATCCGCCGGTCGCGAAGGCCGACTGACCCGGCCCTTTCCTACAGGGGCCGCGCGATGGCAGGGGGCATGAAGATGCCGACTGTCTCCCGCCGGAAACCGTTGAAAACCGCCGCCTGCGCCCCAAATTCGCGCGGCGGCGTTTTTCTTTCCAGGACCGTGTTCCATCCGTTCCAAGCTGTTGGAACACCCTCCCGGCCTTGCCAAACCCCCGGCAATCGCCCACCTGCCCGCAAGGCAAGACCATGAGCGCAACACAGAAACCCACAGTCATCATCATCGGCCGGCCCAACGTCGGCAAGTCGACGCTGTTCAACCGGCTCGTCGGCAAGAAGCTCGCGCTGGTCGACGACCAGCCGGGGGTGACGCGTGACCGCCGCATGGGCGATGCGGAGATTGCCGGTCTCGAATTCACAGTGGTCGATACCGCTGGCTGGGAAGACGAGGACGCGGAAAGCCTGCCGGGCCGGATGCGCAAGCAGACCGAAGTCAGCCTCGAGGGCGCAGATGCCGCGCTGTTCGTGATTGACGCGCGCGCCGGCCTCACCCCGCTCGACGAAGAGATCGCCCGCTGGCTGCGCTCGGAGGAAGTGCCCGTGGTGCTCGTCGCGAACAAGGCGGAAGGCAAGGCGGCCGAAGCCGGCATCCTCGAAAGCTACAGTCTCGGGCTGGGCGAACCTCTCGGCGTGTCGGCAGAGCATGGGGAAGGCATCGCCGACCTGTTCACGGGTCTCTGGCCGATCATCGGCGCCAAGGCCGAAGCAGCAGAGAAAGCCGCCGAGATCGAGGCGGAGCAGGACGAGGAAGACCTCTCCGGCCCGCTCAAGCTCGCCATCGTCGGACGCCCCAATGCGGGCAAGTCGACGCTGATCAACCGCATGCTGGGCGAAGACCGCCTGCTGACCGGCCCCGAGGCCGGGATCACGCGCGACAGCATCGCCGTCGACTGGGAATGGCACGATCCCAAGACCGACGAGATGCGCCAGATCCGCCTGATCGACACCGCCGGCATGCGCAAGCGCGCCAAGGTCACCGAGAAGCTGGAGAAGCTCTCGGTCGCCGATGCACGCCGCGCGATCGACTTCGCCGAAGTCGTGGTGCTGCTGCTCGATGCGACCAAGGGCCTCGAACACCAGGACCTCAAGATCGCCAGCCAGGTCCTCGAAGAAGGCCGCGCGCTGATCGTTGCGATCAACAAGTGGGACATCGCAGAGAATGCGTCGTCGCTGTTCAACGGCATCCGCGAGGCGCTGAACGAAGGCCTCAGCCAGGTGCGCGGCGTGCCGCTGTTCGCGGTCTCGGCAAAGACGGGCAAGGGCATCGACACCATGCTCTCCGCCGCATTCGAGATCCGCGAGGCATGGAGCCGCCGCGTTCCGACCGCAGCGCTCAATCGCTGGTTCGACGATGCGCTGGCCGCCAACCCGCCGCCCGCGCCCGGCGGCCGCCGGATCAAGCTGCGCTACATCACGCAGGCGAGCACGCGCCCGCCGCGCTTCGTGGTCTTCGGCACGCGCCTCGACGATCTGCCCAAGAGCTACGAACGCTATCTTGTGAACGGCATCCGCGCCAAGCTCGGCTTCGATGCGGTCCCCGTGCGCGTCGTGCTGAAGAGCCCCAAGAACCCCTACGATTCTAACCGCGGCGGTGGCGGCAAGTTCTCCGGCGGAGAGGGGCGTGACTGACGCGCTGCTGCTCATCCCCGGTATCGAGCTGCTGGAGCGAACCAGCTCCTCGATCCGCGTGCAGAACGTGGTGCAGCTGTCGATGGCACCCGCCTTCCTGCTCGCAGGCATCGGCGCCGTCATGAACGTCATGACCAACCGCCTGATCTGGGTCGCCAACAAGATCGAGAAGATCCTCAAGGTGAGCGACGGCGACGAGGGAAGCGAGCTGCTCGTCGAACTCCCCGCGCTGGAGAAGCGCCGGGTACACGCACAGCGCGCCGTGATGCTCAGTACGGCATCGGCATTCACGATCAGCATCGTGATCATGCTGCTGTTCGTGAGCGCTTTCGTGAAGGCTCCCCTGGGGACGTTCGTTGCCCTCACGTGGCTCATCACCATGGGCCTGCTGATGGCCGGTCTCGCCTCTTTCCTGCTCGAAACGAGGGTCGCGGCCCGGCGCAATCGCGAACGAATGGAAGAACGCACCTACGGCCCGTAGATTTGGCCGACTCGCCTCGCGGGTGCTAGAAACCAAAGAAAACAGCATCTGCCAGCATTTCATGGGTCGCGGACGGAGACCGACCATGAAAACCCCCATCACCCTCGGCATCGCCCTCGCCGCGCCGCTCGCGCTGTCCGGCCCGATGAGTTCGCCCACCTCCGCCGCGCTTAGCGAGGCCCAGCTGGCCGCGCTCGACCCCACCCTGCCCGGCCGCAACGCCTGCCGTGGTTTCTTCAGCGGCGCTGCCGCGCTCGACCGGCGGCTGGAACTGGCACGGTCCTTCGGTGCGAGCCAGCTTGCCACTTCGGCGATCGGCCTGATCGGCAACACCGGGAAATACGACCTGCCTGCCACCGGCCTCACCGGCGAGGCACGCAGCTATTTCGACCAGGGCATCGCGCTGACCTACGGCTTCAACCACAAGGCCGCGATCCGGTCCTTCCGCGAGGCTGCCCGCCTAGCTCCCGACTGCGCCATGTGCTGGTGGGGTGTCGCGCTGGCCAATGGACCGAACATCAACGCGGGCATGGACGATGCGGCGAACCGCGATGCACTGGCCGCACTCGAACGCGCGAGCAAACTGGCGGTTGATGCCAGCGAGACCGAACGTGCGATCATCGCCGCGCAGAAAGAGCGCTATTCGCTCGAAGGCGACCGTCCCGCGCTCGACGCGCGATATGCAGACGCGATGGCGGGGCTCGCCGATGCGAATGCCGGGAACGACGATTTGCAGATCCTCGCGGCCGAAGCGGCGATGAATACCACGCCGTGGAACTACTGGACCGAAGCCAAGGAAGCGCAGCCGCGCATCGGCAAGGCGGTCGAGCGTATCGAGACCGTGCTCGCGCGCAATCCTGAGCACCCACAGGCCTCGCACCTGCTCATCCACCTGCTCGAGAACGGGCCCGATCCCAAGCAGGCAGAGGCCGCAGCGGACGAGCTCAACCGAAGCGGTCCGCGCGCCTTGGGGCACCTCGTGCACATGCCTGCGCATATCTACTACCGGATCGGGCGATACGGGGATTCGATCGAGGCAAATATCGCTGCGGCACGCGCGGACGAGGCCTATCTCGCCAGCGCGCCCGAGGACGCGCTGTATCGCTACGGCTATTATCCGCACAATGTCCACTTCCTGCTGACCAGCGCGCAGATGATCGGCAACATGCAGGCGGTGGCGAGCGAGACTGCGCGGCTCGAGAGCATCCTCGATGCCGATATCGCGCGACAGCTGGCCTGGGTGCAGGCGATCCATGCGGCGCCGCATTTCGCGCTCGCACAGACGGGTTCGCCGCAAGCGATACTTGCGTTGACGAATGAGAAGTCCGACCTCGCCTATGTCGACGCGATGCGGCTCTATGCCCGCGCGGTCGGCTATGCGCTTGCGGGTGACGCAACCTCGGCCGAGGAAGTGATCGGCGAGATCGACGCGATGATCGACGCCCCCGACGTGCAGGCTATGACCGAGCAGGGCTTCCCCGCTCCCGATATCGTCAAACTGGCGGGACTGGCCGCACGCGGGCGGCTGGCACTGGCCAACGGCGATCCGGCAGCAGCGGTGCGCTATTTCGAACTGGCGGAAAGCATCGAGGCGACCATCCCCTATTCCGAGCCGCCATTCTGGTACTACCCGGTCGCGCAGTCGCGCGGTGCGGCGCTCTACAAGATGGGCCGCTACGAAGAGGCCGTAGCGGCCTTCCGTAAGGCATTGTTCCAGGCCCCAAACAATGGCTGGGCGCTGTATGGCCTGTCGAAGGCGCAGGCGGCGGCGGGCAACCGGATGGAGGCGCGCGCGGCCAGCGCCAAGCTCGACGAGATCTGGCAGGGCGAGACTGCCTGGCTGTCGATGGACCGGCTCTAGAAGGTTCGGTTCACCGCGTAATTCCGCCCGAACGGGGGCAGGCGGTTCCTGCGGCGAGACCGTAGGCGGGTGGTTGCGTCCTGTTCATGCCGGCTGCGCATCAATCCGCCTCAGCAAGAGAGGAGAACGCCATGTCGCGGATTCACTTGTCGATCGAGCAGAGGTGCTCGGATAGCTGCGGCCCGATGGTCGTCGACGCGCTGGATGTGCCTACGGCCCTCGCCATTGCCGACATCAACATGCGCGATGGCAGCGCGGAGCTATGGGACGGCGAGCACAGGCTGGGCCGGCTTATCAAGCACGGCGGCGATTACGCAACCTTCTGGGAGCTGGGGCGGAACTAGCCCTCTTCGCCCTCACCCGCAGCCTTGGAGTTGAGCTGCACGTAATTCTGCAGGCCCATGCGCTCGATCATGTCGAACTGGGTCTCGAGGAAGTCGACATGCTCTTCCTCGCTCTCGAGGATACGCTCGAAGATCTCGCGGGTGGTGTAATCGCGCACTTCCTCGCAATGCGTGATCGCATCGCGAAGCAGGGGGATCGCTTCCATCTCGACCGCAAGGTCGGCCTTGAGGATTTCCTCGACGGTCTCGCCGACCTTGAGCTTGTGGATAGCCTGGAAATTGGGCAGCCCGCCAAGGAAGAGGATGCGTTCGGCAAGCACGTCGGCGTGCTTCATCTCGTCGATCGATTCGTGCCGCTCGTATTCGGCGAGCTTGGTCACACCCCAATCGGCGAGGACACGGTAATGCAGCCAGTACTGGTTGATCGCGGTCAGTTCGTTGGTGAGCGCCTTGTTCAGGAACTCGATGACCTTGGCATCGCCCTTCATGCTTTTCATCTCCGTCGGAATGTGTGCGCATTCTATGCGCGCAGCACGCCGACGGCACAAGCCGAAAAGGTGGAAAAACGGCGGAATTCCGCCAGTTGCGAGCGATTTTCAGTAGCGGAAACTAGGCCGCGACGCTGGTCGGCTTGAAGGCCAGTTCGCGCTCTTCGAAGATGATCGCCTCGGCTTCATCGAGGCAGGTTCCGCAAGCAGGACGCTTGCCGAGCGAAGCGTAACAGGCTTCCGCATCGCCCGGACACCGGCGCGCTGCGTTGCGCAGATCGGTCTCGCGAATGGCGTTGCAGATGCAGGTGTACATGCGCTCGAGCTTCCTTTGCGATTGATTCGCAAGAGCAGATGTAGTGCGAATCATTCGCATTAGCAAGCCTTCAGCGACGCAATGCGAACCGCTTCCCATAAGTAAGGCAGCGCCACAGCCATTCGAGCGGACCATACCGAAAGCGATCGAGCCATTCTTTGGACCAGAGAAGCATTGCGGCCCAGGCGACGAGGACCACGCCATACAGCTCTGTCCGGCCGAGCTGACCGAAGAGGTCGAGCCCCCAGTTCCCGAACACGACCAGCATGACGAGCGAACAGCCGAGGTAGTTCGTGAACGCCGCCCTGCCCGCGGCGGAGACCCGGTCGCCCAGCCAGCTGCCTGCGTGCGGCGCGTAGAGCGCCAGCAAGGCTGTCAGGCCGAGCACCATGGCAAGCCTCGGGAAATGCGAAGTGCCGACGAAAGCGGTGAGCGCACCGTAGTAGGTGACGCCCCCTTTCATCGTCTCGAGCGCTATGACCAGAAATGCGGCCGCCCCCACTATCAGGCCGGTCCAACCCCAGAAGCGCTGCTTTCGCCGGTTCATGCGACCCTCGAAGAGACCCCACCTGTAGAGCGCCATTCCGATCAGCATCAGCGGCAGGGTCTCGAAGGCGAAGAAACCCAGCATGCTCAGCTGGTCTGCAGCGTGCTTGTCGAACGTGTGTCCCACGAAATCCGCATAGCTGCCGTCCTGCCTGATCTGCGTTTCAGCAACCCCGTCGGCGAGGTCCTTGTCGCGCGTTTCGTTGAACTGCTCCTGCATTTGCTCGAGGGCGACACTGCCGCCGTGATCGCCTTCCGCGATGTTTTGCATGAACAGCATCGTCGCCGCGTAGAAGATGCCACCAGCGACATAGCCGAGAAGGCCGAGCACCATCTGCTTCTTCGCGCTCAGTCCGATGAAGAAAGCGACCGCAATCAGGCCGCACACCGCGTAGAGAAGCAGGATGTCGCCGCGCCAGATAAAGTAGTAGTGAAGCAGTCCGAAGACGCCCAGCCAGGCCAGTCGCCGCGCCTGAAGCCAGCGCGTCGCACCCTTCGCCCAGGCTTTCTCCATGAAGAGATAGAGGCCCGCGCCGAACAACAGGGTGAACAGCCCGCGCATCTTTCCGTCGATCAGGACGAATTGCGCCACCCACATCCAGTCTTCGCTTGCCGAATGATCTACCGTGAATGCGGTCGGATACATGTAGGCCGTGAATGGCTGACCCATGGCGATGATGTTCGCGGCAAGGATCCCCATGACCGCGATCCCGCGGATGAAGTCGAGGCTGGCGATCCGCCCCCCTGCCTCGGCGACCGGTTTCACCTCAGCTGGCACAGGACCTGTATCGGAATGCGCATCGCTCACGTCGTTTCCTCCCGCCTCATGCCTCCTTCATAGAGCGAGGAGGCGCTGCAGGAAGACGCACTTCCAGTGAGCGCACAGATTTCGGATCGCGTCCGCGCCTCGTCAGCGGGTAACGAGGCAGTCGTCCCCGCGCCGTTTGAGGGCGGCACATGCCCGGCGTGCTTCCTCGCGATTCGCATAGCCACCGGCCTGCAGGATGGTGAGGCGCCCGGCAGCTTTCTCGATTCGCTGCCGCCCCGCGAATTCGGGCATGTCCGCCACCTTCTGCCACATCCGGCCGACGTTGCCCGGGACCCCGAACGCACCGAGTTGCACCTTCCACGGACCGCTGGACGCAGGCGACGCCGTGGCGGTTGCAGGTGCAGATGCCTGGCGCGCAGGTGCCGGAGAGGGCGGCGGCGGTGGCGCCGGTGCTGCCACAGCCGCAGGAGCCGGAGCAGGAACGGGAGCAGGAACGGCGGCCCGCGCCACTCCTCGTGCAGGCGCTGCAACGGCGAGCCTGTTGTCGACAGAAGGTGCCTGCGCCGTTTCGCGAATCCGCGAGGCGAGCATCACGGCCTCGCTCTTCTGCTCCTCGTTCAGATAGGGCTCCATCCGCGCAAGCGCCCTTCCGGCCTGCTGCAGCCCGTCGTCACTCGCAAGAGAGGCCAGTGCAAAGGCGAGAGGCCAATCGCGTTCCGCGACGTCGCCGTTGAAATGCGCGATCGACAGGAAATAGCGCGAGGCCGCATCGCCGCGGCGCGCTGCTGCTCGCAGGAAAGGCAAGGCATCGGCTTCGGCGCCGCGCTGAAACAGGAGCACGCCGTAAATGTCCGCCGCCTGCTCGTTCCCTGCTTCGGCGGCCTGCGCATAATAGCTCTCCGCGCGCACGAGGTCCTGCGAAACGCCGAGTCCCAGGCGATATGCCTGGCCGAGATTGAAGAGCGCGTGGCTGTCGCCGGATGCCGCTGCTGCCTCGAATTCGCGCACTGCCTCCCTGTAGTCGCCTGCCTGCCATGCGGAGACGCCGGCGCGCGTATCCGCCATTGCGGGCGCGGTCACCAGCACCGCAATCGCCGCGGCGCAGGGCAGTACGAATTGTTTACCAGATATCGCCATAACCCAATCCCATACGAAGCGGCGCCGGACCTCACCGGACCGCTGGGACCGGAATAGCAGGCCGCGTCTTAACATCCCGTCGCTACCCGCAAAATGCGGAATGTTTAACGGGATTAACCTTAAATTAGGGGTAGTCTGCGATCCCCGTTTCGAGACCGCCGCAAACACCGCGGCAGATTGATTGAACAGGCGCTATAGGGGGACCTAGCCTTGCGTGTACTGGCTTTGGCATCGCAGAAGGGCGGATCGGGTAAAACCACGCTCTCCGGACATCTGGCCGTTCAGGCCCAGCGAGCGGGCGCTGGCCCGGTCGTCCTCATCGATATCGACCCGCAGGGGTCGCTCGCCGACTGGTGGAACGAGCGTGAAGCGGAACTTCCCGCCTTCGCACAGACCACCGTTGCACGGCTCGCTTCGGACCTCGCGATCCTTCGTCAGCAGGGCTTCAAGCTCGCTGTGATCGATACGCCGCCGGCAATCACCATGGCCATCCAGTCGGTGATTTCGGTCGCCGAGTTGATCGTCGTCCCGACTCGCCCCAGCCCGCACGATCTGCGCGCTGTCGGTGCCACGGTCGACCTTTGCGAACGCGCCGGCAAGCCGCTGATCTTCGTGGTCAACGCTGCAACGCCCAAGGCAAAGATCACCTCAGAAGCAGCAGTCGCGCTCTCGCAGCACGGCACGGTTGCCCCGATCACGCTTCACCACCGCACCGACTTCGCCGCCTCGATGATCGACGGCCGCACGGTGATGGAAGTGGACCCGGAAAGCCGTTCCTCGGCCGAAATTACCGCTCTCTGGAAATACGTCGCGGACCGGCTCGAGAAGCAGTTCCGCCGCACCGTCTTCTCTGCGCCCAACCAGCAGGCGCAGCAGCCCGGTGCCTATCGCCCAGCCGGTGGCTTCGGCCGTCGGGTGGCACAGTAAGAGCAACTAAGGAAAGGCGGAGGCCAGCCGGATGTCAGACGCCAATTTCGCTTCTCTTTCTTCGACCCTGCTCGCACGCAAGGGCGGCGCCAAGCCTGCCATGCGTCCGCAGTCGGCGGCACAGGGCCCGGTCGACGGCGTCTCTGCCGCGGCCAACCTCGAAGACCTGGGCTGGAACGACATGGGCGAAGACGCCCCTGCGCCCTCGCCCGCAAACTTCGATGATGCCGATGCAGGCGAAGCACGCCGCTTCATGCCCAAGGCGCCCACGCTGGCGGAAACGGGCCTGATCAAGAGCGGCGTCGCAGAAGACAGTGAAGATGCGGATCTTGCGCACGACAACGATGCGCATGACCACGAAGCTGCAAGCGCGGAAATCGTGCCCATCGGATCGCGCCAGAACAACGAATCGCAGAGCGCGAACAGCGTGCGCGAATCGCTCGACAAGATCGCCAGCCAGCTCGGCCAGCAGGAAGCCGGAGACGAGGTCGCAAGCCCGACCGAAGTTCGCTTCGACGCTGCCGCTGCCATCGCTGCGCCGACGAAGAAAAAGAAGACCAAGCCCGCCAAGCGCACCAGCGCGGCGAGCAAGGGTAAGCGCGCTGCCTTCACGCTGCGCCTCGACCCTGAGCGTCACCTGATGCTTCGCCTTGCCTGCACCGTTCGCGGCAGCAGCGCACAGCAGCTGGTGACCGACGCACTTGACGGCCTCCTGGCCGAAATGCCGGAAATCGCGAGCCTCGCTGCCCAGGTGCAGCAGCGCTCACACTGAGAAACTTGAAGGACGTGGGATCGCCTTTTGAGGGGTAATGCAATGACGAACAGGAACACCTTGATCCGGCTCGCCGTCACGACGGCGCTCGCTTCGACCGCCCTCGCCGGCTGCACCGGCAAGGTCGCGCCGACGGCGGCCCACTCGGCTGCAAAGGCCGAAACCGCGCTCCAGAAAGGCAAGGCCAGCAAGGCTGTCGACCATGCCGAAGCCGCGGTCCTTGCGACCCCGCGCGACGCATATGCCCGCACGCTGCTCGGCAATGCCTACATGGAAGCCGGCCGTTTCGCTTCGGCTAGCCAGGCGTTCTCGGACGCGATCGAGCTCGGCGACACCTCGCCGCGCACCGTCGTGAGCCTCTCGCTTGCACAGACCGGCATGGGTGACCGCGCCGCCGCGATCTACACGCTCGAGCGCCATGAAGCCGCTCTCGATGCTGCAGACTTCGGTCTCGCCATCGCCCTTGCAGGCCAGCCGCAGCGCGGCGTGCATGTTCTCTCCAACGCCCTGCGCGATGGCCAGAACACTGCCAAGGTTCGCCAGAACCTCGCCTATGCCTACGCTATGAGCGGCCAGTGGCGCGAAGCGCGCATCATGGTTGCCGAAGACGTTCCGGCCGACAAGGTCGGCGAGCGCATGGCCGAATGGGGCGCCATCGCCCGTCCGGAACAGTATCGCACCCGCGTCGCAAGCCTGCTCAATGTCGAGATCAGCAACGATCCCGGCCTGCCGACCATGCTCGCGCTGCACAACAATCCCAGCGTCGACATGCTGGCATCGGAAAACGTCGAGCAGGCTGACAGCGACTTCGCTTTCGTCGCCGAGCTTCCCGCTGCCGATCCGGCCGCTGAAGAAGAGATCGTCGCATTCGACGTCGATGCCGCTGACGAAGTCGTAGTCGCCGCTGCAGCTCCTGCCGCACCGGTGCGCGACGAACCGCGCTTCGCGCCGGTCGATGCCGATCGCTCGAAGCCGGTCGTGGTCGCGTCGCTTGATGGTGAAGATGAGGTTTCCGCACCGGCGGCGAAGCCCGCCGTTGCCGCGAAACCGGCACCGGCTGCAAAGCCCGCTGCGGCATCGAAGCCGGCAGCTGCTCCGACCCTCGCGGTCTCGAAGGGTGACTACAACATCCAGCTCGGCTCGTACTTCACGATGGAAGACGCGCTGGCCGGTTGGGAAAAATTCAAGGCCATGTATCCCGAACTGGCTGATGCCGAGCGTTCGATCAGCAAGGCCCGCGTCAACGGCCGCCTGTACTTCCGCGTTGCGGCAGTCGGCTATGCCAAGGACTCGGCGCGCGACATGTGCTCGAGCGTCAAGGGCAAGGGCGGCGGCTGCATAGCCTACGCACAGAATAACCCGCTGCCGGGCGCACTGCTCGACAACGGAACGGTACGGGTCGCAGCGCGCTAAGCGCTCAGACAGAAATACCACCGAGCCTCGCCCCTTCCGGATCCGTCCGGGAGGGGCTTTTCTTATGCGCTAGAGGTCGATTGCGACTCCGCCCTTCCACAGCGCGGTGACGCGGCCCTGCGTGGGCTGTCCGTCGAAGGGCGTATTGCCCGCAGTCGCCGCCATCTTGGCGCCCTGGATCACCCAGGGCTTGTCCGGATCGACCAGCGCGATGTCGGCTTCGAAACCGGGCTTGAGCTCGCCTGCATCGACATCGAGCAGGTTTGCCGGGTTGCGCGATACAAGGTCGAACGCACGCGGCAGGTCGATGACCTCGTCGCGCACCAGCGAAAGTACCATGGCGAGCAGCGTCTCGGCCCCCGCCATACCCGGTTCGGCGTCCGAAAACGGCAGGCGCTTGTCTTCGGGACCACGCGGATCGTGGCCGCTCGAGACGACATCGATCGTGCCGTCGGCAATCGCTTCGCGCACCGCGCCGCGATCGGCTTCGCTGCGCAGCGGCGGCGAGAGGCGCGCAAAGGTCCTGAACTCGGCGGTGGCGAGATCGGACAGCATGAAGTGCGCCGGCGTCACGCCCGCGGTCACGCGCTGTCCGCCTGCCTTCGCCTTGCGGACGAGATCGAGGCCGGCCCTGGTCGTGACCTGGCGGAAATGGATCCGTGCCCCGGCCATTTCTGCGAGCGCGAGATCGCGCGCGATGGCGATCGCTTCGGCTTCCGCAGGCGCGCTCGGGAGGCCGCGACGCGTTGCATATTCGCCTGCCGTCGCAACCGCTTCGCCCGCCAGTGCCGCGTCCTCGGCATGGGTGATGACCGGCATGTCGAGCATCGCTGCATATTGCAGCAGGCGCAGCATGACGCCGCTGTCCGAAATCCACTTGCGGCCTGTGGCAATGCCCCTCGCCCCTGCCTCTCGCATGAGGGCGATCTCGGCGATTTCACGTCCTTCTAGACCGCGCGTTGCCGCGGCGAGCGGGTGAACCCAGAAATCGGGCTTACCGCTCTTGGCGATGTAGGAAACGCGGCTCGGCAGATCGAGCATGGGCGACTGGTCGGGCATCAGCGCCGCGCGCGTGATCCCGCCGAAATGGAATGCCGGCTTGTCGACCGCGAAGACGCCGAGGTCGACGACGCCGGGCGCGACCAGCCTGCCCCGCGCATCGACGATGCTGTCCCCCTCTTCGGCAATGTCCTGCCCGATGGCGGCGATCGCGCCGTCCGCAAGCCGCAGTGCGCCATCCTCAATGCCCGAGGGCGTCAGGATGCGGCCATTGGCGATGATGATGGGGGTCATTTGCTTCATGCCGCGTCTCCCCATCCCTCTACCCCTCGGCCGCGTCGCGTCAGCACATCGAGGCATGCCATGCGGATCGCGACGCCCATCTCGACCTGCCGCGTGATGATCGAACGGTCGATCATGTCGGCGACTTCGCTGTCGATCTCTACCCCGCGGTTCATCGGGCCCGGGTGCATCACCAGCGTATCGTCCTTCGCCCTTTCGAGGCGCGCTTTGGTGAGCCCGTAAAGGTGGTGGTATTCGCGCGCCGAGGGGATGAACTGACCGCTCATTCGCTCGGTCTGGAGGCGCAGCATCATGGCGACATCCGCCCCGTCGAGCGCGGCGTCGAAATCGTGGTAGACTTCGGCGCCCATCGCCTCGATCCCGCTCGGCATCAGAGCAGGCGGCGCGCATAGCCGCACGGTTGCACCGAGCGCCTGCAGGCAGAGCAGGTTCGAGCGCGCGACGCGGCTGTGCAGGATATCGCCGCAGATCACGATGACGAGACCGGTGAAGTCGTCCGCCGTCTCGCCGCGTTCGCGCAGTGCGTGGCGCAGCGCCAGCGCATCGAGCAGTGCCTGGGTCGGGTGCTCGTGCTGGCCATCGCCGGCATTGAGGACGGGACAGTCGACCTTGTCCGCGATCAGTCCGGTCGCCCCGCTCGACCCGTGGCGGATCACGATAGCATCGGCGCGCATGGCATTGAGCGTGATCGCAGTGTCGATCAGCGTCTCGCCCTTCTTCACGCTGGACTGCGCGGCATGCATGTTGACCACGTCGGCGCCGAGGCGCTTGCCCGCGATCTCGAAGCTCAGCAGCGTGCGCGTCGAGTTCTCGAAGAAGGCATTGATGATGGTGAGCCCGGCCAGCGTATCGCTGTGCTTGGTCCGCTGGCGGTTCAAGTCGACCCATTGTTCCGCCTCGTCGAGCAGGAACAGGATTTCGTGTCGCTCCAGCTGGCCGATGCCGAGCAGGTCGCGGTGCGGGAAGGCCAGCGCACCCGCAGGATAGCGGGCCGCATGAGGCGAGGTGTCCGAAGCTGTCATTAAAGCCACGCCCTTAGTCGAGTGGTTTAAGCGCCTCAAGCATATTCCTGTGGCACATCGCACCGCCCTTCCCTACGTCTAGCGTGAAAGACGCAAACAAGGGGCGAGAATTCATGGGTTTTGCAGGCAAGGTCTGGCGCTTGCTGGTCGGCATCAAGGACGGCCTCGTGCTGCTGTTCATGCTGCTGTTCTTCTGGGCGCTATTCGCTGTCCTTACCGCGCGGCCGAGCCCGGCGCAGGTCCGCGAGGGCGCGCTCCTGATCGAACTCGACGGTGTCGTGGTCGAAGAACGCACCCCGATCGACCCCTTTGAAGCCCTGCTTTCCCAGACCGCCCCGATCGGCGAATTCCAGTCACGCGATCTCGTGCGCGCGATCGACAAGGCAGCCGAGGATGATCGTATCACCGCCGTGGTACTCGACCTCGACGGGTTTCTCGGTGCCGGCCAGGTCCACCTGAACGATATCGGCGAAGCGCTTGATCGCGTCCGCAAGGCCGACAAGCCCGTCCTCGCCTATGCCACTGCATATGCCGATGACGGCGTCTTCCTCGCCGCACATGCGACCGAGGTCTGGATGAACCCGCTCGGCGGCGCGATCGTCGCGGGTCCGGGCGGCGACCGCCTGTATTTCGCGGGTCTGCTCGAGCGCCTGAAGGTCAACGCACGCGTCTACAAGGTCGGCACCTACAAGAGCGCGGTCGAACCCTTCACCGAAAGCGGCATGTCCGATCCTGCGCGTGAAAACGCCAATGCGCTCTACGGCGCGCTGTGGGAGGAATGGCAGGCCAGCGTGAAGGCTGCCCGTCCCGCAGTCGACCTCGACCGGGTTACCAAGTCGCCTGCCGAGTGGGTGGAAGCCGCCAATGGCGATCTCGCGACCGCCGCTCTCGAGGCGGGCCTCGTCGACAAGCTGGGCAATTCGGCTGAGTTCGGCGCGCGCGTTGCCGAACTGGTGGGCGAGGATGAGTGGAGCGACCTTCCCGGCGCCTATCCCTCGACCCCGCTCAACGCATGGCTCGAAGCAAACCCGTGGGACAGCTCGGGCAAGGCGATCGGTGTCATCACCGTGGCCGGCGAGATCGTCGACGGCGACGCGGGTCCCGGCACGGCCGGCGGCGCGCGCATTGCCGAACTGCTCGACGAAGCGCTCGACCGCGACTTTGCAGGCCTCGTCGTGCGCGTGGATTCGCCCGGTGGTTCGGTGCTCGCATCAGAAGAAATCCGCGATGCGATCATGCGTCACAAGGCGCGCGACATTCCCGTTGCCGTGTCCATGGCCAATGTTGCGGCAAGCGGCGGCTACTGGGTTTCGACCCCGGCCGACCGTATCTTTGCAGAGCCCGAGACGATCACCGGATCGATCGGCATCTTCGCCGTCATCCCGACCTTCGAGGAAGCCGCAGCCAGCATCGGCGTGACCAGCGACGGCGTGGCAACCGGCCCTCTTTCGGGCCAGCCGGATCTGATCGGCGGTTTCACGCCCGAGGTGGACCGCATCCTGCAGGCCTCGATCGAGGACGGCTATGAAGACTTCCTCTCGCGCGTCGCATCCGCCCGCTCGATGACACGCGACCAGGTCGACACCGTCGGTCAGGGCCGCGTCTGGGACGGCGGCACCGCACGTCAGCTCCAGCTCGTCGACGAATACGGCGGCATGGAAGAAGCCCTCGCATGGGTCGCTGCCCAGGCCGAACTCGGCGATGGCGATTGGCACGCAGCCTATCTCGGCGACCAGGCAAGCAGGACCGACACGATCCTGCGCCAGCTTCTGATCGGCGAAGAAGATGCGGAGGGCCGTGATGTCTTCGCCATGCTCGCAGGCCAGGAAGTCGCGCGCACCGGGATGATCGTAACCGATGCCCAGCGACTGCTGACAACGCGCGGTGCGCAGGCCTATTGCCTCGCCTGCCCGTCGCCCGCTTCTGCCAAGGCGCAGGGGCAGCGAACGCTCGATGGATTCCTCGCGCGCGTGGCGGCCTTCTTCACCGATTGAGGCGCTTGCCATGGGGCGATTCGCCGCGTAAAGGCGCGCCCCTGCCCGGTGCTTCAGGCACCGAAAACGGGCGGGCGCGTAGCTCAGTGGTAGAGCACACCCTTCACACGGGTGGGGTCGCAAGTTCAATCCTTGCCGCGCCCACCATCCTCCCCGGCCACGATATTTCCGCTACGGCTTCCTGCCGGGCGCGATGAGCTTCGGTCTGCTATGCTGCAGACGCGGCTTTCGCACGCCCGAAGGAATCTTCGCGCCGGTCCCGCCCAGCCATTGCGATTCCCGCTGACCTTCGCCTAGGTGAGGTTATCTGCCGCCTTCAGGCACTGCCCCAAGGGCATGGCGAGCACGGCTGAACGACTATCGGAGCTTGAGCACATGAATCTCGAATTCACCCCCGAAGAACAGGCTTTCCGCGAAGAGGTTCGCGCATTCATTGCCGAGAACTATCCCAAGCACCTCGGCGATGTCGGCCTCCGCGAAGACCTCTCGCGCGAGGATTTCCTCGCCTGGCACAAGATCCTCGGCGAAAAGGGCTGGTCGGTCCCCGCATGGCCGACCCAGTACGGCGGCACCGGATGGACCCCGACGCAGCGCTACATCTGGTCGGAAGAGAACGCCCGCGTGAACGCGGTCATGCCGCTGCCCTTCGGTGTCTCGATGGTCGGCCCCGTCATCTACACCTTCGGCAATGAAGAGCAGAAGGCGAAGCACCTCCCCGGCATCCGCAGCGGCGACGTCTGGTGGTGCCAGGGCTATTCCGAACCGGGCGCAGGTTCCGACCTCGCCTCGCTCAAGACCACCGCGGTCCGCGACGGCGACCACTACGTCATCAACGGCCAGAAGACCTGGACCACGCTGGCGCAATATGCCGACTGGGGCTTCTTCCTGTGCCGCACCGACACCGATGCAGCCAAGCCGCAGGAAGGCATCAGCTTCATCCTCGTCGACATGAAGACGCCCGGCGTCGAAGTGAAGCCGATCAAGCTTCTCGACGGCGGTTACGAGGTCAACGAGACCTGGCTGACCGACGTGCGCGTCCCGGTCGAAAACCTCGTCGGCGAGGAAAACAAGGGCTGGACCTACGCCAAGTTCCTGCTCGCCCACGAACGCAGCGGCATCGCAGGTGTCGCCCGCTCGAAGCGCGGCGTTGAAAAGCTGCGCGAGATCGCTGCGAACGAGACGGTCGATGGCGAACCGCTGATCGAGGACTTCGAATTCGCCCGGAAGGTGAGCCAGCTGGAAATCGACCTTGCCGCGCTCGAAATCACCGAGCTGCGCACGCTTGCAGGTGAACAGGCGGGCAAGGGTCCGGGACCGGAAAGCTCGATCCTCAAGATCAAGGGCACCGAAATCCAGCAGCGCCTGACCGAACTCACGCTGGAGGCGGTCGGCAGCTATGCCGCGCCCTACTATCACAGCGTCGCGAACGACGACGGCAGCAACGAATATCCGGTCGGCCCCGATTATTCGTCGCATGCGGCGGAAACCTATTTCAATATGCGCAAGACCTCGATCTATGGCGGATCGAACGAGATCCAGCGCAACATCATCACGAAAATGATCCTCGGCCTCTAAGGCCTGGGCACGATCGGAGAGAGACCCGTGGATTTCAACTTCACCGAAGAACAGGACATGGTGCGCGACGGACTTTCGCGTCTTGTCAGGGAACAATACGACTGGGAAACGCGCCGCGCGGCGATCGCCAGCGATGCCGGATGGCGCCCCGAAATCTGGGCGCAGCTGGCCGAACTCGGCATCCTCGGCATGCCATTTAGCGAAGAAGTCGGCGGCTTTGGCGGCGGCGCAGTCGATGCGATGATCGTGATGGAGGAATTCGGTAAAGGTCTCGTGGTCGAGCCCTTCGTCCCCACCGTGGTCTGCGCAGGCGGCTTCCTGAAGCACGCCGGCAGCGAAGCGCAGCGCGAGGAACACCTCTCGGCCATCATCGACGGCAGCCGTGTGTTCGCCTTTGCCTATGCCGAACCGCGCGGGCGCTACAATTACGCCGATCTCGAAACCACAGCCAAGAAGGACGGCGACAGCTATGTCCTCAATGGCCACAAGGCCGTCGTCATCGGCGCGCCCTGGGCGAGCCATCTCGTCGTCACCGCGCGCACCGGCGGCGGGCGCCGCGATGCCGAAGGCGTGAGTGTCTTCATCGTCGACAAGAGCGCCGACGGCATCACCACGCGTGACTACGAGACCGTCGACGGCCGCCGCGCTTCGGAAGTCTATTTCGAGAACGTCTCGGTCCCCGCAGACGCGCTGATAGGCGAAGAAGGCGCCGCCCTGCCGCTGATCGAGCAGGTGACGGACGAAGCCATCGCAGCCCAGTGTGCGGAAGCCTGCGGAGCGATGAAGGTCGCCCACGCCATGACGCTCGAATATTCGAAGCAGCGCAAGCAGTTCGGCGTGCCGATCGGCAAGTTCCAGGTGCTCCAGCACCGCATGGTCGACATGTACACCGCTTACGAGACCGCGGTCTCGCTCACCTATCTCGCCACGCTCAAACTCGATGCTGGCGAAAAGGAGCGCAAGCGCGCTGCCTCGTCGGCCAAGGTCGGCGTCGGTCAGTCGGCCCGCTTTGTCGGCCAGGAAGCGGTCCAGATCCACGGCGGCAACGGCGTGACCGACGAATATGCTATCGGCCACTACTTCAAGCGCCTGACGATCTTCGAAAGCGAATTCGGCAGCGTAGATCACCACCTCAAGCGCCACATCTCGCTGGCATAAGAGAAAACCTGGCTACCCGGCTCAGGTCGCAAGACCGGGCCGGGTGTCAGACTGCCAAGGCCGGAAAATGGTGGTGCCGAACACGTGTCCCCATCATAACGAATTGAAAGTCAGGAAACCGGAATTCGGCGGCGATTCATAGCCTTGCGGCCGACCCTCTTGACGGTGGTCTCCAATCCCCAAGCCCCTCCCAGAGCGGCTAAAGGCCTCTGCTTTTCGAGAATGCACTCGGCGCACTTCAACTAGGTCGGGAATCTAGAAACGTCCCCCCCCCGGAACCCACCGTTCTCGTTACGCTAAGCCCCTCTCGCCAGATCGAGCCCCTCGGCGATGCTGGAGATGTACTTGAGTGAGAGTTCGGTCATGGGGCGCAGATCCTCTGAACCTCGTCTTCCCATCTTCCAGTGACCCTTCTCGTCGCGTTCCACCCATAGCTTCGCTTCCATCGTGGCGAGCTTGCGGCGAACTGTCTCGCGCGGAATGCCCGTCACCTGGGAAATCGAGAGGGTGTTCAGCGGCTTCCTGAAATCGATGTCACGCTGTTTGAGCAGGTCGGAATAGCTGAACGAAATCGGCAATTCGTCCTTCGGCAAGAGGGCCGCGCCGATCACAGCGAGGATGAGCGTGGAATCGAGGTCGCCCTCGAATGCTTCCCGCAGTTCGCTCAGCAGGGCGATCATGCCTTCGACGTGGCGAGGCCACAGGATCGAGAAATGGTCTTCGGCAATGCTCAAAGGATCATCCTGCATTCAATTACATAGGAGCGGATGATGACAGGAGTGCCCATTTTGGGCAATAAGGGTCTGGTCAATAATGCTCGCCTGATGAAAACAGGGGTCAACGGGTCGCCGAATCCACTTTGCATGGAGTTGGCGAATGAACCTTCGAGCTGTCATTACTCGGGCTACCGGTCCTCGTCCCGCCCTACGCGATTTGCCGATTGCCACCGGTCTTCTGACGGCCTGTCTTGCCTTTGCCCCAGTGGCGCATGGTCAGGACGAACCATTGCCCGATACCGACACCGTCGAAAGCAGCGATACCCAAATCAAGTTCACTCTCGAAGGCGGCATCAACGCGGTTGCCGAAGAGAACCTCTACTGGAACCTCGCAGACCGCTTCGCGCCCTCGGCCAATTTCGATTCCGACACGCAGTGGCTCGAAGTCTACGCGAAGCCCGGCGTCGAACTTACGCATGACCTCGACAGCTCGAGCCAGATTTATGGCGGGTTTTCGGTAGTCGCATCGGCGACGCTCGGCACCGATGCCTTCGACCAGAAGAACACGGGGCGCGTGACGATCGAAGAGGCTTTTCTCGGTTACAGGACCGGGTCTGTCGAAACGGGCCAGTTCGATCTCTCGATCGGCGCGCAGGAGCTCAAGCTCGGCACCGGGATGCTCATTTCGAACGGCGCCTCCAACGGTTTCGAGCGTGGCGCGGTGAAGCTCGGTCCGCGCAAAGCGTGGGAGCGGACGATCATCGCCCGTTTCCGCAGGCAGGACCTGACCGCCACGGCATTCTTCATCGACCCCAACGAACTCGCATCCAACAACACGAAGACGCACAGTGTCGGCGGGGACATCAGGCTCGATTGGGGCAAGGGTGACTTCGCAGGCGTCAGCTACGTCAACGTCCTGCAGTCGGGGGCACCCTATCCGCAGGCCGCGCCCGGCGGCATCGGCCCGCCCGACTTCCTCGACGGCGGCCGCGAAGGCCTGAATGCCGTCTCGTTCTACAGCCTCGTCCACCCCGCTCCGGATGCCGTTCCGGGGCTCTATGTCGGCCTCGACGGGGCCTACCAGTGGAACGACCGGATAAGCCTCGACGCCTGGGGCGGGCGCATCAAGATTGGCCATGCCTGGAACGACAAGCCGTGGCGCCCCGACCTCTTCTGGTCATACCAGACTTTCTCGGGCGACGATCCGGACACGCCCGAGCTCGAACGGTTCGACCCGCTCAACTACGAGGGCTCGCCGGCGAGCTGGGCGACGGGATCGAAGGCCGCGCTGGTCTTCATCAACTCGAACGTCCAGTCCCACCAGCTGACACTGAGGACCATGCCGAGCCCCAAGGACTTCCTGACTTTCAGGGCAGCGCATATCCGGGTGAACGAGCTGCGAAGCCCGATCCAGTTCGGCCAGGCGACACGCCTCGAAATCAGCGATGACCTGGGCAGCGTCATTTCCGGCGTCACGGCCAACCATCTCGCTGACGATTTCTTCGTCGAATACACGCGCGTGCTCACGCCGAACATCTTCCTGACAGGCGGTTTCAGCATCTCGATCCCGGGTGAGGGAATAGAGAACGCATTCGGCGGTGACGCTCCCAGCTGGACCGGAGGTTTCGTGAACGTCGTCGTCAATTTTTAAGCGCGCCGCAAAGGCGGCTTCCCCAAGGAGAGGAGTTCAAATGATGAAAAGGCTCATGACCCATTCACTGGCGGCAGGTGCGCTCATGCTTACCGCCGCAGGGATGTCGCCCGTCAGCGCGCAGGACGATGCTGGCGAAGCGCTCAGCGAGGAGGAGCAGGTCGACAACGGCCTCAAGAACTTCGGCTATATCGCCGGTCTTTCCCGCGGGTGTGTGGCCGAGAACCAGCAGGCCGCATTCGAGCGTGACGTGCTCGAAATCCATGCCTCGATCACGCGGCTGCTCGGAGTGGACCGGGCGTTCCTGTTCTCCGCCGCATTCGGATACGGCACGAGCGTGATCACCGACAATGAGAACTGCGTCGAAGTCCTCCGGCAGTACGAGAGCCGCTCGGAAAAATTCCGCGGCGCAGCGCAGGGAGGCTGAGCGATGTACGGCAAGATATTAGTATTGGTCGGAGCCGCGACAGTGCTCACCGGCATGCCGGTCGAGGTGCAAGCCCAGAGCTGGGAAGTGCGCCGGGAAATCCGTGAGGCGAACCGCGAGGTCAACCGGGAGCGCCGCGAGGCCGATCGGCGCATCCGCCGGTGCAAGGACCGCGAGTGCGTCGAACGCGAATATCGCCGCGCCAATCGCGAGGTTGCGCGTGAACGGCGCGAGGCTCGGCGGGAAGTCAGCCGCGAGATCCGCGAGGATTATTACGACCGCTTCTATCGCGGCAACGGCCGTTGGTGGCGCGACGGGCGGTACTGGAACCGCAACGACTACCTGCGTCGCTACTACAATCGCCGCGACAACGACGGCGCGGATGTTCTCACCGGAGTCCTAGTGGGTGCGGCCGTGGTCGGGGTGATCGCAGCTGTGACGGACGACGACTGACAGCCTTGAACAGGGAGTATATCCATGCGCTTCATCTCTAAGATTTCCGGGGCCCTGCTCTCGCTGTCGGTTGCTGGCGGGATGGCCACCACGGCGGCCGCCCAGCAGGGTCAGGCGCCCCTCTCGGCGGAGGAATCCGATCCGCGAGTGATGGGCTGGATGGTCGGCTCCCCGCCGCCGGAAGACAAGATCATCACCCAGCCGGATTCGGTCTATTTCAGCTTTCCGCGTCTGAGATGGAGCGTGTGTCACTTGCGCGAATTCCTCCCGACCGAAGAGATCAGCCGCGGACTGGGCGCGCCCGTCCCCCTTTCCTACCTGCCGCCCGACCAGCTCGGCGAATATGCGGATGAGATCGATGCGCTGACCTTCACGCCAATGAATTCCGACGAGGATATGACGTGGGAGGAATCGCTGGGCGCGAACTACACCGACGGTCTCCTGATCATGCACAAGGGTCGCGTGGTCTATGAGAAATACTCGGGCTGCCTGACCGAGGACGGCAAACATGCCGCAATGTCGATGACCAAGTCGCTCACGGGCCTCCTCGCGCAGATCCTCGTGACCGAGGGCCGGCTCGACGAAAACGCGCGCGTAATCGACATCATTCCTGAAATCGAGGGCAGCGCCTTCGCCACGGCTACGGTGCGCGAGGTCATGGATATGACCACCGGCGTCAAGTATTCCGAGAATTATGCCGACCCTAACGCGGACATCTGGGTCTATTCGCGCGCGGCGAGCCCGCTCCCTAAGCCGGAGGGCTACACCGGTCCCAACGGCTATTGGGAGTATCTGCAACAGGTCCAGCCGGACGGCCGCCACGGTGATGAATTCCACTACAAGACGATCAATTCGGACATGCTTGGCTGGATCATCACGCGCGTCACCGGGAAAGAGGTGACGCAGCTGGCCTCGGAACGGCTCTGGTCGAAAATGGGCGCAGAGCAGGCCGCATACCAGACCGTGGACGGCAAGGGCGTTCCCTTCGCCGGTGGCGGGCTGACCGCAGGCCTACGCGACCTCGGCAGGCTGGGCCAGCTCGTGCTCAATGGAGGCGTCATCAATGGAAAGCGCCTGTTCCCGGCCGAAGTGACCGAGCGGATAAGTCAGGGCGGCGATCCGTCCAAGTTCCTTGGTTTCCCGACCATGCCGGGTGGCAGCTACGCCAGTCAGTGGTGGTCCTTCCACAATGACCACGGGGCCTATGCCGCTCGCGGTGTCCATGGCCAGACGATCTATATCGACCCGACTGCCGAAATGGTGCTCGTCCGGTTTGCTTCGTTCCCGACTGCAGCGAACGGGCGGATCGATCCGACCTCGCTACCGGCATACCAGGCAGTGGCCGAATACCTGATGTCGAAGGACTGAAGCCAAGCGCAGCGGGGGGAATTAGATGTCGGCAGCAAGGTTATGGGCGCTTTTGATCGTGGCTTTCGTGACGCTCGGGTTTCCGACGGGTGTGCTCGCACAGGAGGCCGAACCGGATAGGCAGGAGCCAGAAGTCACCGAGGCTCCTGCCGAACCCGCACCCGACGAACTGCTCGCTCTTGCCAGCCAACCGAATATCTCCGTGGCTCAGCTTTCACATCTGCTCGTGCCGTTGACCGTGGAGGAACTGGAGGAAGTCAGCGAAACCTGGCTCCAGCTCGTCCGCGGCAAGACTGCAGAGATCGCGCGGGCGCAAGCTGAACGCGTAAGCAGCGCAAACCCGTCGGACGAGGCGAAGATCGCCGCGATCGTGGGCCTCGTCGAACAGCGAGCCCGCCTGCTTGAGCGATATACACTTGTCGTCGACTCCCTGGAGCGCAAAGGTGGCAATCCGGATCTGGTTCAGAAGCTTCGCTCCTACCGGCAGGGCATCCTATACGAGGAAACCGCGCTGGCTCCCGCAAGAGCTCTCTTTGGCTCCTTCATCGAGTGGCTCGGGAGACCTGACGGCGGCATAGCCGTGCTCTGGCGGATATTCGTCGCCTTCCTCGCGGTCGCAGCCATCATCCTCGTGGCCCGGATTGCGAGAGGCTTCGTGAAGCTCTGGATCGGCAGGTTCACGAAGCTTTCGAAACTGCTGCAGGCATTCATCGTCGGAGCTTTCTTCTGGCTGTTCATCCTCGCTGGCATCATCGTCGTGCTGGCCTCCGTCGACGTCGATATTACGCCCGTCTTTGCCCTCATCGGCGGTGCCTCATTCATCCTCGCATTCGCCTTCCAGGATACGCTCGGCAATCTCGCCAGCGGACTGATGATCATGATCAACCAGCCATTCGACGAGGGCGACTACATCGAGGTCGGCGGCGTCGGCGGGACAGTCAAGAATGTGAACATGGTCGGCACCACGGTGGCGACGCCGGACAACCGGATCATTGTCGTCCCGAACAAGAACGTCTGGGGCAACGTGATCGTGAACGCGACAGCGAGCGCTACGCGACGCGTCGACCTCGTTTTCGGAGCTTCCTACGAGGATTCCATCCAGGAGGTGCTGGACCTTCTCAAGGAACAGGTTGCGGCTCACCCCAAGGTCCTGTCCGACCCGCCGGCAGATATCCGACCCACCGAACTGGGCGCTAGCGCGGTCAACTTCGTGTGCCGCCCATGGGTCAATGCCGAAGACTATTGGGACGTGAAATGCGAGCTCACGCAGAAGGTCAAAGAGGCCTTCGATGCGCGCGGGCTGACTATGCCGTTCCCGCAGCAGGACGTGCATGTGAAGTCGCTGCCGGAAAACAAATGAAGAATACTTCGGTCCTCAAACGCTCGATATAGCGCAGGTTACGAAAGTTTTCCCAAGAGGGACCCAAACCACTTTCAGGCCCAGAGCACGTTACGCTGGGACTTCAGTTCTAGGTTTTTGAAGGGGTGGTGCCGCTTACGTGACTCGAACACGTGACCCCATCATTACGAATGATGTGCTCTACCAACTGAGCTAAAGCGGCACATTCCCGAGGAGGGAAGTGGAGGCCCGAGCCGGAATCGAACCGGCGTACAAGGATTTGCAGTCCTCTGCGTCACCACTCCGCCATCGGGCCTCGCCCGACCTTTGGGAGGCGGGAAGCGGCCCACTAGCGATTCTCAGGAAGCTTTGCAATCGCCTTACGTAACGTCAGTCTGGACGAAGACAGATTGGCGGGCGATGGAGGGGCATGAGCATTGCCAGCCTGACCGATCCGATCACGCCCGAGGGCGGGAAAATCCGCTTCGAAAACCTCGAACACTGGCTGCAGGGCCGGACCATGTATGGCGGGGCTTCCGCGCTCATCGCCTATACGGCCGCCGTGCGTGCCTTCGACGACCTGCCGCCGCTGCGTGCGGGTCAGGTGGCCTTCGTCTCCCCGACCGGCCCCGAAGTCGAACTGAAGCGCGAGATCGTGCGCCAGGGACGCAATGTGGCGCAGGTCCGCAGCGAGATCTGGTGCGAGGGCAAGTGCACGCTGACGGCCTTCTGGCTGTTCGGCACCGAGCGCGAGCCCAATGCAGTGCACGAGGCAGCGCCGGTCGAAAACTGGCCCGGCCCGCCCGAAGAGGCCGATGCGGCTATGGAGGGCAAGGGCCCTGCATTCCTGCAGAACAATTTCGAGATCCGCCGCGCACAGGACATGCGCGGCCCCGGTGCGCCGGTGGTCCGCCGCTGGGCGCGCCTGAAGGACCGGGGGGGCCTCGATCCGATCAGCGAGCTGATCCTGCTCGGCGACGTGCTTCCGCCGGGGGCGATGCGCGCCATGCAGCGGCAGGGACCGATCAGCTCGATCAACTGGTCGTTCAACCTGCTCCACACCGCACCGACGACCGATGACGGCTGGTGGCTGTCGGAGAACGCCAGCCAGCACGCGGCGGGCGGCTATTCGTCGGAGCGGCTCCGTCTCTGGAACACCGAGGGACGGCAGGTGCTCGACGGGATGCAGAGCGTCGCGATCTTCGGCTGACACGGGCGCTTGCCGGTAGGGGACCGGAAGCCTCATGCGGCACGCGGTGCTGCATTCGAGTCGGACCGACCCGTCTCCAGCTTGCCGCCGACGCCGGCGCTTGGCATCTTGCAGTCTCGACGGGATCCGCATGAACAGGCACTCACTCGCAAAGGCAATTCCGGCAGCGCTGCTCCTGGCGAGCGCCACAAGCGGCTTGCCCGCAGCGCAGGCTCAGACTGCGCAGGCAGGACCGCTCCAGATGGTCCAGTCGATCCCTCCGAGCGCCGATTGCGTTTTCGAGGAAAGGGCTGAAGAACCCGCCGAAGAGGCATTCGTGATGCCCACGACCGGCTTCGTTTTCACTCTGCCTTCCGACGAGCCCGAAATGGCCAAGGAAACGCATCATTGCGCCCCGCCCCTGCCGCCCCCACCGGTCCGTCCGCCGAACCCCAGCCTGTTCCGCATGATCGCCATGCCGGTCGGCTACGAAGCTGCGCCGATGACGAAATGGGACAGCGTTCGGCTCGCCGACCTCGGCGATGAAGCCGGCCCGTGGCGCGAGCTGATCACCAATGCCAGCCAGCCGGGCGCACGCGATCCGGTCGCCATGGTGAACACATGGGTCAACTGGAACGTGCGCTACCGCGACGAGCCGCCGGGCGTCGACCAATGGTCGAGCGCGCCCGCCACGATCCGGCGCGGCTTCGGCGATTGCGAGGATTTCGCGCTCGCCAAGATGGCGCTGCTCAAGGCGATCGGCGTCCCTTCGGACGACATGTTCCTCGTGCTGCTGCGTGACAGGCAGCAGGGCGAACATGCAGTGCTGGCGGTCAAGCAGCGCGGGCGACTCGTCATCCTCGACAATCGCACCGACATGGTCCTGCCCGCCTACCAGGTGGAGGACTACACCCCGATCGTGAGCTATTCGGGGCCGTTCGCGTGGATATATGGCGAGGTTGCTCGCTAAGGCTGGCGAGCCTGTCCGGGTGATCCACTTGCAAACCGAACGTTTTTGACCCGTCGCAAACTTCTGTCAGAAGGAAGGCGCAACGGATTCGGAGGGTGGGATGAAAGCGTTCGCGAAGCTGGTCGCAGGGCTGTGCCTCTTGATGGCAGCATTGGCGATGCCCGTGCATGCCGATACCGGCCAGTCTCTCCTTCTCAAGAACGTGAGCATCCTCGACCTCGACGGCGAGCAAGCCGACCTCGCCCCCGGCATGTCGGTCCTGATCGAGAACGGGAGAATCACCAAGCTGGCTCCTGCAGGGGAGATCGAACCGGATACTGCCACGCGGGTCGTCGAGGGCGATGGTCGCGTCGTCATGGCGGGGCTGGTCGACATGCATGTGCATATCTGGGACCGCGCGTCGCTCGGCGCCTATCTGGCGCATGGCGTCACGACGGTTCGCAACGCGTCCGGCATGCCCTTGCACCTGCGCCTTGCCAGCAAGATCGAGGCCGGCACGCTTGCAGGACCACGCCTTCTGACCACCGGTCCGATCCTCAACAGCCCGGGCCCGAACCAGCAGATCAACCACCAGTTCGTGACCACTGCAGAAGAGGCGCGCGCGGCGGTGCGGAGCCAGCACGAGCAAGGGTACCGCCAACTCAAGGTCTACTCCAACCTCACCCGCGAAGCTTACGAGGCACTGCTCGAGGAGGCCGCGAGTCTCGACATGACCGTCATGGGCCATACGCCCGAGGGCGTGCGCAAGAAGGGAATGCCTGCGGAACTGCCCTTCGAGATCGCATTCGAGGAAATCCTCGATGACGGCCTCGTCACGATCGAGCATGTTGAATCGATCGTGTGGCACGGCTTGCGCGACCGCCACGATGAGGCCGCGGCGCGCGAGCTCGCCAAGCGGATTGCCGCCGCGAATGTCCCTGTCGATGCCACCTTGCTGGCATTCTACAATTTGCTGAGGGTGGCCGAGACGAAGGGTGAATACCTCGGGCGCAAGGGGACCGGCCTCATGAACCCGCTGCTGGTCGCGACCAGCCAGGCCGAATACGACCGCTGGAGCAATGAAGACGTGCCACGGAACCGAGCGGCTTTCGAATTCTACAAGCTCATTACGAAATACCTGTCGGAAGAGGGCGTGCTCCTCGTGGCGGGGAGCGATGCTGGCATCTTCACCAACGTCCCCGGAATGTCGCTGATCGATGAGCTCGAACTGCTGGAAGAAGCCGGTCTCGACAGGCTAGAAGTTCTGCGAGCAGCCACAATCAACCCTGCAATCGCCCTTGGCGAAGAAGCAATCGCGGGCCGGGTCGCAGAGGGACAGCGGGCGGACCTGATCCTGCTGGACGCCGATCCGACCGAGGACCTGGCCACGCTGCGCTCGGTTTCTGCTGTCGTCGCGGGCGGGAAGTTCCACGATCGCGCCGCGCTCGATGCCATGCTGGTCGAAGCGGCCGAACACGATGTCGGCAGGACGCAGGCGAACTTGGTCGAAGCGCTTGAGGCGCAAGGTACCGATCCCGCGGCGCTCGGACTCTAGCGATCGCCGCCGGCAACCGCGGGGGTGGTTGCCCTCTAGACGTCGGTGAAGTTGGGCGCCCGCTTCTGCATGCCGGCCATGACCGCCTCGATCTGGTTGGGCTTGCGCATCACTGCATCCTGCTCGACGCTTTCAGCCATCAGGATCTCGTCACCCGATTTCTCGAACATCGCTTCGGAGAGGCGCTTGGCGCCGCGGATGGCTTCGGGATTGCGGTTGGCGATCTCGTTCGCGATGTCGTTCGCCTTGCCCAGCGGATCTTCGGTCACGTGGGTCGCGAGACCGTATTCCTTCGCCTCCGCACCGGTGAACTCGCGGTTCGTGTAGACCAGCTCGCGCAGCACGTCGTCGCGGATAAGGCCGCGCCACAGGTTGTAGCCGCCCATGTCGGGGACGAGGCCCCATTTCAGCTCCATGATCGCCATGCGCGTTGCGGGATGGACCACGCGGATGTCAGCGCCGCTCGCGATCTGCAGACCGCCGCCGAAACATACTCCGTGTACCGCAGCGATCACCGGCACGGGACACTTGCGCCAGGTCATCGCCGCTTCCTGCGCCCTGTTGGCATTGCCATGCGTGCGTTCTGCGAGTGGCTTGCGTTCCCCGTCGGCAGTGAAGCTCGAAATGTCGAGCCCGGCGCAGAATGCCTTGCCCTCGCCCGCGAGCACCACCACACGAAGCCCCTTCATCGTGCGCAGCTTCTCGCCGGCCTCGATGATCGCTTCGAACTGTGCCGGATCGAGCGCGTTCATCTTGTCGGGGCGGTTGAAGCGGACCTGCGCGACGCCGTTGTCGGCAAGGTCAATCGTAACGCGGTTCTCGGTGCTCATGGCGTTCTGCTATTCCCAGCTGGTGTGAGCGCCTTTCCTGCTTGATCGCGCCCGTGCTGTCCAGCTTGCGCGTGGCAAGGATGGAGGCGCGCCTTTCGCCCGCCTCTCCCGGAGTGCCGATCCGGTAGCCGCCGCCGGGATGCGTCTGCACGATCCAGCCGAGGCCGGAGACCGCCAGCTTGGCGCGCAGCCGCGAGACATGGACTTCGAGCGAGTTGGTTTCCGGCTCGTGCTTCAGCCGCCACACGTCCTGCAACAGCTCCTTGCGGGACACCTGCCGATCGGGCGTTTCAGCCAGCCGCCAGAGCAATCCGAATTCGCGGGGGTGCAGCCCGATCCAGCAGTGATCGACACGCGCATCGCGGTGGAAGAGGTCGAGCACCAGCGGACCGACGCGGCGCTGCTGCGGAATGGTCTTGGCAAGCCCGTCGAGCTTGAGCAGCCGGGCTGCCAGCTCGACCAGTGCATGCTGCGAATCGAGCGCGTCGCCGAAGCCTTCGCCCAGCAGCTGGGCGCGGGTCTCGGCATCGTCGACGCCGATCGCGATGACGTTCTGCTTGTCGGACAGCAGGCCCCAGTCGGGACATCGGCAGCCGATCCGCCAGTCGAGCAGTGTCGGAATGCCCGAAGGCAGATTTTCGCAGCGGAAGTATGGCCTCATTCGCCATCCAAGCATGCGCAGGTCCCACCTGCCCGGAGGGCTCGGTGCGACCGATAGCCATGAATATTCAGCAAGGGACATAGTGGACTCCTATGCCCACCCGTCACTTAACCAATGGCTGACAGCGCACTTTTTCTAAATTCCGCACAAATACTTAGGTGATTTCCCGAGGACCTCGGGAGCGATCACCGGGCGTAGTCGGAGAGGAACTTCTTGATGTTGCGCGCGGCCTGCCGGATGCGCTGTTCGTTCTCGACCATGGCGATGCGGACGTAGCCCTCGCCCTCCTCGCCGAAACCGACGCCCGCAGCGACGGCGACCTCGGCTTCCTGCAGCAGGCGCTTCGAAAATTCGAGGCTGCCCATGTGCTCGAAACCGGGCGGGAGCTTGGCCCAGGTGAACATGCTGGCTGGCGGCGAGGGGATTTCCCAGCCTGCGCGGGTGAAGCTCTCCACCATCACGTCGCGGCGCGCCTGGTAGCGCTGGCGATTCTGTTCGACGACATCCTGCGGGCCGTTGAGCGCGGCGCAGGCGGCCGCCTGGATCGGGGTGAAAGCACCGTAGTCGAGATAGCTTTTCACGCGCGTGAGCGCGGCGATCAGCTTGGGATTGCCGACGCAGAAGCCCATGCGCCAGCCCGCCATGGAATAGGTCTTGGACATGGAGGTGAACTCGACCGCCACATCTTTCGCGCCGGGCACCTCGAGGATCGAGCGCGTCGGGTTTCCATCGTAGTAAAGTTCCGAATAGGCGAGGTCGGACAGCACCCAGACATTGTTGTCGCGCGCCCAGTCGACCAGCCGCTCGTAGAAGGCGAGATCGACCGTCTCGGCCGTGGGATTGCTCGGATAATTGACCACCAGCACGGTAGGGCGCGGGACGGTGAAGGCCATCGCGTTCTCAAGCGCGCGCCAATAGCGCTCGTCGGGCGTCGTCGGCACAGAGCGGATCGTCGCGCCGGCAATGATGAAGCCATAGGTGTGGATCGGATAGGCGGGGCTCGGTGCGAGGATCACGTCACCCGGCGCACTGATAGCCGTCGCCATCGAGGAGAGGCCCTCTTTCGAGCCCATGGTGACCACGACCTCGCTCTCGGGATCGAGGCTCACTCCGAAGCGGCGCTCGTAATATTTGGCCTGCGCGCGGCGGAGGCCCGGAATGCCCTTCGACTGCGAATAGCCATGCGCATCGGGTTTGGAGGCCACCTCGCAAAGCTTGTCGATGACGTGCTGCGGCGGGGGCTGGTCGGGATTGCCCATGCCAAGGTCGATGATGTCCCTGCCCGCCTGGCGTGCCGCGTGGCGCATCGCGTTGACCTCCGCGATGACATAGGGCGGCATGCGTTTGATGCGGTAGAATTCGTCGGACATTTAGGCTCCGTCGGGCGTTTATCGTGTCATACTGATTACCTATTCATGCGGCACGCGCAAACGGCATAGATGCATGGGGGCGCGGAATATTCTAAGTCCGCGACAAACAGCGCTTCGCCACGCTAAGGAAAGAGAATGAACGAAACGCCCGATCCCTTCACCAATCTCTTCGAACATCCAGCCAAGCTGGCGCGCGCGATCTTCGCGCCGATGACAGGAGCGGTCGATCCGGCGATCATGGGCGAAGCGGCGATGAAGCCCGAGGACGCGCAGGCATGGGCCGAAACCGGCGCGAAGCTGCAAGCACTGTGGGCGCAGTACCAGACCGAGCAGATGAGCAACCCGCAGGCGCTGGTCCCCTATTTCGATCCCGCGCGCTGGATGGCGCTGGCCACCGACTGGTACAAGCAGATGCCGATCGCTCAGGCCGAACAGCAAAAGGCGCTCTGGGAAGAGGGCATGGCGCTGTGGAACGACGTGCTCGGCCAGTACGGGCTCGGGCCGAAGGCTTCCGAGAAGGCCGACGGCGAGGTCGAACTGCCGCGCAAGGACCGGCGCTTCGCCGATGAAAAGTGGCGCGCCCACCCTGCCTTCGCCCTGATCCACCAGACCTATCTTTTCCTTGCCGAGCGGGTCGAGGAGATGGCCGACCGGATGGATGGTCTCAATCCGCAGCAGCGCGAACAGCTGCGCTTCACGACCAAGGCGATCACCGAGGCGGCGAGTCCTGCCAACTTCCCGCTCACCAACCCCGTCGTGATGGAGCGCACGCTCGAGACCAAGGGCCAGAACCTCGTGAAGGGCATGGAGCACCTGCTCGCCGACATGCGCCGCGGACAGCTCTCACATACCGATGCCAGCGCCTTCAAGCTGGGCGAGAACATCGCCACGACCCCGGGCAAGGTCGTTCACGAGACCCCGCTCTACCAGCTGATCCAGTACTCGCCGACGACCGAGAAGGTCATGGCGACCCCGCTCGTGATCTTCCCGCCGTGGATCAACCGGTTCTACATCCTCGATCTGAACGAGAAGAAGAGTTTCGTGAAATGGGCAGTCGACCAGGGCGTGACCGTCTTCATGGTCAGCTGGAAATCGGCCGATGCCAGCATGAAGGACGTGGTCTGGGACGATTACGTGCGCGGCCAGATCGACGCGATCGACCACATCCGCACCCGTCTCGACGTGCCGAGCGTGCACACGATCGGTTACTGCGTCGCGGGCACCACGCTCGCGGCAACGCTCTCGCTGCTTCACACCCGCGGTGAAGAGGACAAGGTGAAGAGCGCCACCTTCTTCACTGCGCAGGTCGACTTCGAGAAAGCGGGCGAGTTGCTCAACTTCGTCGACGACCAGCAGCTGGGTGCGATCAAGGCTCTCTCGCCCGACGGTTATCTCGACGGGCGCTACATGGCGGCGACCTTCAACCTGCTTCGCGGCACCGACCTCATCTGGAATTACGTCGTGAACAATTACCTGCTGGGCGAGGACTATCCGGCCTTCGACCTGCTCCACTGGAATGGCGACGTGACCAACCTGCCTGCCAAGTGGCACCAGCAGTATCTGCGCGATCTCTACCGCGACAACCGGCTCGTGGAAGCGAATGCGCTGAGCGTCGACAACACGCCGATCGACCTCGGACAGGTCAAGACGCCCACCTACGTGCAGGCGGGTAAGGAAGACCACATTGCGCCGGCCGAAAGCGTCTGGCGCCTGCAGGAACACTTCACCGGCCCGATCAAGTTCGTGCTGGCTGGCTCCGGCCATATCGCCGGCGTGGTGAATCCGCCCTCCTCGGGCAAGTACCAGTACTGGACCAACGATGGCTCGCCGCGCACGCTGGCAGAGTTCCGCGAAGGGGCGGAAGAGCATCCGGGCAGCTGGTGGCCGGACTGGATCGACTGGTTGCGCACGCAGGACGGCGAAACCGTACCCGCCACGGGCAAGCGCAAACCGGGCGGAAAAGGCGATAAAGTCATCGAAGACGCGCCGGGACGCTACGTCGCCACGCGCTGATTTGCGCTTTAACTTACTGAAAAAACAGCTCGTCGCGGCTTATTGTGCACTGCACAAAAAATCCTTGACTTCGCAGCTGCAATGCCTATTTTGTGCAGTGCAACATAAAGCGAGGTTAATCCCATGGCCGAGAGCCAGACCAAAATCGATGCTGCTGCCGAGAAAGCCTACGCCGAGGCTGCCGAGAAGAAGACTGCCGAGGTGAACACCAAGGCTGTCGAGAAGGCTGTCGAAGCTGACACGACCGCTCCGGTGAAGACCGCGAAGGTCGCCAAGGCAGTTGCAGCCAAGCCGAAGAAGGCGCCTGCCAAGAAGAAGGCAGCTCCGACCAAGGCGAAGAAGGTTGCTGCCAAGAAGGCCCCGGCAAAGAAGCCGGTCGCCAAGAAGGCTGCTCCGAAGAAGGTCGCTGCCAAGAAGGCCGCTCCCGCGAAGAAGGCCGCGAAGACCTCGACCACCCCGATTACCAAGTTGAAGGAAACCATCATGGCCACTGCCAAGAACGCAAAGACCACCGATTACACCGCCAAGGCGAAGGAAATGGCTGCTGACATGCAGACCCGCGCCAAGGCCGCTTACGACAAGGGTGCAGAAATGACCCAGGACGCTGTCGAATTCCAGAAGGGCAACCTCGAAGCTCTCGTCGAGAGCGGCAAGATCCTTGCTGGCGGCGTGCAGGACATGGGCCGTACCTATGTCGAAGAAGCCAAGTCGGCTGCCGAAACCGTCCAGGCTGACGTCAAGAAGATGGTCGCTGTGAAGTCGCCGACCGAGCTGTTCCAGCTGCAGGGCGAAATCGCACGTCGCAACTTCGACGCCATGGTTTCGACCACCTCGAAGAACACCGAAGCCATGCTCAAGCTCGCCAACGAAGCTTTCGCTCCGCTCTCGAGCCGCATGAGCCTCGCCGCTGAGAAGGTCCGCAAGGCCGCCTAAGCGCGAAACGCATTAACCAGCTTCAACCCGCCGGGCATCTCTCTCCTCTCTCCCTTTGCCCGGTAGTTGGAAACGGCGGGTCGGATGGCACCAAGGTGTCGTCCGGCCCGTTTGCTTTTGAGCCCGTGCGTGGGCGCGCGTTGACACTTTCTTGACCCGCCTCGACGCATGCTCTCGCTATCAACGCTTGCGAATTGGCAAAGCGTTACGATATTGGCGCCTCCGATGACCCAGTCGCATCATCTCATGAACATCCGCGCCGCAGGCGGCGATGACGACCAGCGCGATGGCGAGGGCCAGACGGGTCTCGCCACCAAGACGCGCACCAAGCCCAAGAAGCCCAGCCAGTACAAGGTGCTGCTGCTGAACGACGATTACACGCCGATGGAATTCGTCGTGATCGTGTTGAAGCGCTTCTTCCGCATGGACATGGAAGAGGCGACCCGCGTCATGCTGCACGTCCACCAGAAGGGCGTCGGGGTTTGCGGGATCTTCCCCTATGAAGTCGCCGAGACCAAGGTGAACCAGGTGATGGATTTCGCCCGCCAGAACCAGCATCCACTCCAGTGCACGCTGGAAAAGGCCTGAGCCGATAGCCTTCTTCGGCCACCCCGAGCCCGATCCTGTGGGCGAAGGCCAGGAAAGCGTCTGGGATTATCCGCGACCCGCAATCGCCGAACCCACCGACCGCCATATCGTGATCCGCCATCAGGGCGTGACGCTGGCCGATACGCGTTCTGCATGGCGGACGCTCGAGACGAGCCATCCGCCGACCTACTACCTCCCACCCGCCGATGTGGCGACGCAGCATCTCGCGCCCAATGCCCGTCGCTCGATGTGCGAATGGAAGGGGCAGGCGCGCTACTGGGACGTGGTGATCGGCGAAGAGCGCCTCGAGGCGGCTTGCTGGAGCTATGCCGAGCCGACCAGGAGCTTCGCAAGCATCGCCGGCTATTTCGCATTCTACCCCGAGCCTTTCGACGAATGCCTCGTCGATGGCGAACAGGTCCTTCCGCAGCCGGGCGGCTTCTACGGCGGGTGGATTACCAGCCGCGAGGCGGGTCCATTCAAGGGCATTCCCGGCAGCCGTTTCTGGTAGGGCATGACGAACCGGAATTTTCCGGCTAGGGCCGCAGCAGACCGACGATAGACCGGAATTCGAGTGCTCAGTTTCCTCCCCGCAATCGACCGATACATCTTCCGGCTGGTGATCGTGCCGATGCTGGGCGTGTTCGCGCTCGCGGCCTCGCTGCTGCTGCTCGACAAGATGCTGCGCCTGCTCGATTTCGTCGCGGTGGAAGGCGGGCCCATCGGCGTCGTCTTCCAGATGCTGGCAACGCTGATCCCCGAATATGCGAGCCTCGCTATCCCACTCGGCCTGCTGCTCGGCATCCTTCTCGCATTCCGCAAGCTGGCGACCACCAGCGAACTAGACGTGTTCCGCGCGGTCGGCCTGTCCTATGGCCGCCTGCTGCGCGTGCCCTTCGCAATCACGGCCGTGCTGATGACGGTCAATGTCGCACTGGTGTTCTTCATCCAGCCGGTCAGCCGCTTCACCTACGAAAGGCTCGAATACGAGCTGCGTTCGGGCGCTCTTGGCGCATCGATCAAGGTGGGTGAATTCACCACGCTTGCCGACCGCATGGCCTTGCGCATCGAGGAAAGCGAAAACGACGGGCGCGACCTGAAAGGCATTTTCGCGCGCGTGGCCAACGATCGCGGACAGGTGCTGTCGATCAGCGCCAAGGAAGGCTCGTTCCTTGCCACGACCGACGATCCCGACACGATCATCCTGCGCCTTTCCGAAGGCACCATCGTCCAGGACACCGGCAGCCAGACGCCGCGCGTGCTCACTTTCACCCGGCACGATCTGCCGATCGACCTGCCCGCAATCGAGGAGTTCCGCGATCGCGGTGTGGAAGAGCGCGAGTATATCCTGCCCGAGCTGTTGCGCATCGGCTGGGCCGACAATGCGAGCGAGAGCAAGCGAGACGCGTCTCAGGCGAGTTTCAATTTCCGGCTGGTCGAAGTGGTGATGATGGCGTTGATGCCACTCCTGGCCGTCGCGCTCGGCATACCGCCAAAACGAAGTACCAGCGCGCTTGGCGTGTTCCTTTCGATCATCATGGTGGTCGCCTATCACAAGGTGAACCAGTATGGAGAGGATGTCGCCGCGCTCGGCATTGTCGACCCGATCATAGCGCTGTGGTTGCCGTTCTTCCTTTTCGCGGCGCTCATCATCTGGATGTATTACCGCGTCGCCATCGTGCCCGGCGGGCAGGCTATCGGCGCGCTCGAAAACTGGTTCGCCAAGGTGACCAAGCGTTTCGGCAAGCTGTTCAAGCGCAACCGCCGCGTGGTCCTCGACGAGGCCGACGCATGACGCAGTTCGACTTCTTCCCCTCGCGTACGCTGACGGCCTACCTCGCCAAATTGTTCGTGGTCCGCATCCTCGCGGTGCTGGTCATGCTGGTGCTGGTCCTGATGATGCTCGACCTGCTTTCCAACAGCGGCAAGATCCTTGCCGTCCCGGGCAACGGCCAAGGAGAGCTGCTGACCTATGCAGGGCTCAGGATACCGCAGCTGATCCAGCGCTTCCTGCCCTACTCCGTGCTGCTCGCGACGCTGATCACGCTGGTCACGCTGAACCAGAACAGCGAGGTCATCGCGATGAAGGCGGCCGGCCTGTCGGCCCACCAGGTCCTTGCCCCGCTATTGCTTACCGCGCTTGTCGTTGGCGGTTTCAGCTTTGCCTTCAACGAACGCGTGGTGACCCGCGCGACCGCCACGCTCAAGGCCTGGGACGCGGCGGAATACGGCCCGATCCCCGCCGAATCGAGCGTGCGGGCGAACGTCTACCTCGCCGAGGGTTCCAACGTCCTGACCGCCGCCCAGCTGACCGGCAGCGGCGAGACCATCCGCATGCGCAACGTGACCTGGTACCGGCGCAGCCCCGACGGCGGCATCATCGAGCAGGTCGATGCCCGGAGCGCGAGCTATGCCGGCCCCGGCTGGCTGCTCGAAGACGTGAAGCGTTTCGATGTCGGCTCTGCCTCGACACAGGAGATCGACAGCCTGGTTGTCGGCGAAGAACTGACCCCCGACCAGATCGACCTTGCCAAGATCGACCCCGAAGCCGTGCCCTTCTGGGAGCTCGGCCCGCAGATCGACGCATTCGAAGCTGCCGGACGCAGGACGGGCGAGATGCGCGCCAAGTGGTGGCACAAGCTCTCCGGCCCGCTGTCTTCCTTCCTGATGCCGCTGCTTGGCGCAGTCGCCGCGTTCGGCCTCGCGCGCTCGGGCCAGCTCTTCGTGCGCGCATTGATCGGCATGGCGCTGGGCTTTGCCTATTTCGTGGTCGACAATGCCGCGCTCGCGATGGGGAACTTCGGCGGCTACCCGCCCTTCCTCGCTGCTTGGGCGCCTTTCCTGCTGTTCGCCCTGATCGGCGAGACAGTACTCATCCGCACCGAGGAATGAGCGACTTCTCCATCCGGCTGGCGCGCGCCGAGGATGCGGAAGCCCTCCCCGCGATCGAACTGGCCGCGGGGAAGCTTTTCGAAACTGTCGAAGGTCTGGCGAACGTAGCCGGCATGCATGCCATCCCGGCCAACGAACAGCGCCGCATGATCCGCAAGGGCCACTGCCTCGTGGCGACGAGCGAGGACACCATCATCGGCTTCTTATCGACCGAGCCCTTCCGCCGCGAACTCCATATCCGCGAATTTTCTGTCCATCCCGATGCGCAGGGCCAGGGGATCGGCGGTGTGCTGCTCCGCGCAATCGCCATCGATGCAGGCAATAGCGGCTTTCAGGCCATCACGCTTACGACCTTCAGCGATGTGCCGTGGAATGCGCCCTTCTATGCGAGGCATGGTTTCGAGACGATTGCCGACCTCGAGGCCCATCCGCGCCTCGCGGCCGACATAGAGCAGGAAGTCGGACACGGTCTCCCCCGCGAGCGGCGCTGCGCGATGATCAAGTTCCTCAGCTAAACATCTTTACGGGAACCGCCCCATTTGCGGCGCATTGATGCCACAATGCTGCCACAAAGGAGATACGGCATGAACAAGTTTGCAATTCCCGCCCTCGCCGCAGTCATCGCCCTTGGCGCCTGCGCCGAAGCCGACGCACCGGCTGATGACGGCACCGACACGGTCGTGATCGAAGAACCCGCGGCAACCGAAACGGTCGTTGCCGAGCCGGTCGAAGGCGAAGAAGGCTCGAGCGTCACGATCGACGGCGCCGATGTCGACGCGACGATCAGCGAAGACGGCGTGCAGGCGAACATCGACGCCAACTAAGCACGATTTTCACGGGGTCGCATGACCCGTGTTTCGAAGGGCTGCCCCCAATCACCGAGGGGGGCGGCCCTTTTTGCTGTCAGGAACGGCGCCCCATGGTGCTGCGCGCGATGCGGGCAACCAGTACGCCCATGCCTGCGTGGTTCGCACCGTGATAGGTCGAGCTCTCGCCCAGTTCCTTCACAAGGCGGCGATGCGCCTCGGGCAGCGAGTGATAGGGCATCGAGGGCATCAGGTGGTGCAGCGCGTGATAGCGCAGGCCGACCGGCGCCCAAATCTCGGCAATGCGGCCGGGCGGCGGAACATTGACCGAATCGAGGAACTGCGCGGTGACGGTCATCGCTTCGCCCTCGTTCTCCCACAGGTGCGCCACAAGCGTGCGGAGCTGGTTGAGCAGCGCCACTGCCGAGGCAACGCCCAGCGCGACGAGCAAGGGCTTCCAGCCGAACGCGAAGACACTGCCGATCAACACCCACGACCAGATGAAGCCAGCGGCTTCCTGCATGAGGACACGCGGACGCAGTTCGCCTTCGGGCGGACGGCGACGGAATTCTGGATTGATCGCGAGCGCGCTTGCGCGCTGCCAGGTGAGTTGGCGGATCGGCGGGATGATCGCGCCCAGCGGCACGAGCACCGCAAAGCGGAACAGGAGCGCCACGGGCGCGAGGATCGCGATGATGACGAAAAGCGGCAGGCTCCACGCATTCATCAGCGCGAGCGGCAGGTACTCGGGATCTTCCACCGTGCCGTATTGCGTGCGCTTGTGGTGCAGCGTGTGCACCTGTTCGTACATGAAGGACGGCGTCAGCATGGGCACGCCCACCAGCGCGTTCCACGCAGTCCGGAAGCCCGGGAGCGCCCCGTTACGGAAGTGCGAGATTTCGTGGATGAACAGCAGCGCACGGTAGAGCGCCAGAACCGAAACCACGGCCAGCACGACTGCCAGCGCGGTATTCTCGACCAGGATCGCACCTGCCAATGTGCCATAGCCGATCAGCGCCGAAGCGATCATGTCGCTCCAGTAGATCGAGGCGCGATGCTCGGCGATATCCTTGGTCAGGTCACGCGCAGCGCGCAGCATCGCCTTGTCGTCGGCGATCTGCGAATGCCAGCCGCGCTTTTCGCGCAGTTGCGCGGGATTGGCGGCAGAAAGGGTCTGGTCGAGCTTCATTTCGGATTTCCTGGGGGCGGCCTATAGCGAATCGCGCGAAAAATGACAGTCTTCGCTATCGATCATTGTGATCGAAAGGCGCGCGATTCCTTGACAAAGATCAAATGCCACACGCAGGGCTAACCTTGGCTGAACAACCCGTCTCAACAGGGAACCACGTGCGTGTCTGACAGGAATATTGTGATCGAAGCCGTCGAAGGCAAGAAGCAGCGGGCGGCATTCGTCGACATCGGGCGCGAGTTCGCTGCACGCGAGCCGCACAATGTCCCGCAGTTGCGTTCCGAGCAGCTCGAACTGGTCGACCCCGACAAGAACCCGTTCTTCGGCCACGCCGAAGCCCAGCTCTTCATCGCCTACGAAGGCGGCAAGCCCGTGGGCCGGATTGCGGCCCATATCGACAAGCTCGCGCTTGAACTTCCCCCCGAACAGGGCATGGGGCCCGGAACCGGCATGTTCGGTTATTTCGATGCCGAGGACGGGGAGGTCGCCAAGGCCCTCATCTCGCGCGCCGAGGATTGGCTGCGCGCAAAGGGCATGACCCGGGTCATCGGCCCGATCTCGCTTTCGATCTGGGAAGAGCCCGGCCTGCTGGTGAAGGGGCAGGACCACTCGCCGATGATCATGATGGGTCACGATCCGGCGCATTACGCAGGCTGGATCGAAGGCGCAGGCTTCACCCATGCCAAGAGCCTGCTCACCTACGACCTCGACATTTCGACGCCCTTTCCCCGCATCGTCCAGCGCATCGTGCAGTCGGGCGAACGCAACGAACGCATCCGCCTGCGCGGTGTCGACAAGTCGCGCTGGGTCGAGGAAATCCGCACGGTCCTCGAAATCCTCAACGATGCTTGGTCGACCAACTGGGGCTTCGTGCCCTTCACCGAGGCCGAAATCGAACACGCGGCGAAAAAGCTGAAACCCGTCGTCCGCCCCGAACTCAACATGATCGCCGAGCTCGACGGGCGTCCGGTCGCTTTCATGGTGGTGCTGCCCGACCTCAACGAGGTGCTGAAGAAGGTGCGCGGCAAGCTGTTCCCCTTCGGCTGGTTCCACCTGCTGCGCGCGCTGCGCAAGCCCACCGGCCTCGGCATGCGCGTGCCCCTTATGGGCGTACGCAAGGAATTCCAGAGCTCGCGCCTCGCCAGCCAGCTCGCTTTCATGATGATCAGCAAGATCCGCGACAATGCCACCGAGCAATACGGATCGAAGCGTGCGGAGATCGGTTGGATCCTCGATGACAACAAGGGGATGGTGGCGATTGCCGACGCCATCGAGAGTTCGATCAATCGCGAATATGTGATCTACGAAAAGGCGCTCTGACACCGGGGCTCAGTAACGAGTGGCCTTGCGGCAACACATGCATGGCTGAATGTTGCACGGCGGGAACGCCGGGCTGCCGACACCGTTCGAGTTACTGGAGCCCGCGATGGGGCTGTGCTCCTGCATCGACGGGTTAGAATGAAGTCCAGCAGCAAGAAGACTGCAGCACCCAAGCTGCCCAACTACGTCCTGGTCGTGGAGGATGACGCCATCCTTTCGCTCAACCTCCAGGGCGCGCTGGAAGATGCAGGCGTCAAGGAAGTCGTGCTGTGCACCACCACCGACCAGGCCCTCGAGGCGCTGAGGCGCAAAAAGCCCGATGCCATCGTCCTCGACGTACACCTTGCCGATCGTGACGATGGATGGGCGGTTGCCGAGCTGGTGGAAACGCTCGGCCCGAAACCCCCGCGCGTGATCTTCTCGACCGGCGCGCCGCAGGACATTCCGGAAGACGTGGCCGTTCTCGGCTGCGTGCTGGAAAAGCCCTATGACAGCGCGGATCTATTGAGCCTGCTGGGCCAGCCCGAGCGCACCGGCATCATCAAGCGCCTGCGCGGAGCACTGGGCGCGAAGTAAGCGCCCGCTCGCCGCACCTCTCTCCAGCTTCGAAATGCGTTTGCCGTAATCCCACGGCGCCGCATTTCTGCGTGCACAAGAAAAAAGGCCTCCGCTCTCATGGAGCGAAGGCCTTTCGGGATCGTATCACCAGCCGCTTGGACGGGAGGGGGGGTCTCGGCGGTGACATAAGCTAAATGGACCAACCGGAATGGGGTTCCCACGCAGGTCAAAATTTTTTTGGCCCGCGCAGAAACTCTGCATTTTCCAAATCAGATGAAGGGCCTGGAGCTTCGGCCGGCGCGGTCGAAACCGGCGTAATCGGCGGCCTTGTCCATGTTCGGCACGCAAAGCTCGCGCGAATTCCATTCGACGAGGCCTTCGCGGTCGAGAGCGCGGATTGTGCGATTGGTGTGCACTAGCGAGAGGCCGAGCATGTCGGCGATCTGCGACTGTGTCACCGGAATGGTCAGCCTGTTGCCTTCGTCGGCGAGACCGGTCGCGAGCGCGCGGTCGACCAGCCATGCGGCGAGGAACACCACTCTCTCTTTGGCACTGCGCTGCCCGAGAGAAACGATGTGGCCTTCCAGCTCGGTCTCTTCCTTCGCCGCCAGCCAGGTGATGTCGTAGCCGAGACGCGGATGTTCCTTGATGAGCGAGACGAAGTCGGAGCGCGGGAACACGCACAGGCGCGCCTCGATCAGCGCCTCGACCGAATGGCTCGCCGGTTCGTCGAACGCACCCTGCAGCCCCACGAGGTCTCCGGGGAACATGAAGTTCACGATCTGGCGCCGCCCGTCCTCGAGCGAGCGGAAACGGATCAGCACGCCTTCGAGAACGGTGTAGAGGTGGTTCGCATCCTCGCCTTCTTCCAGAATGGTGTCCCCGCGCTCGAAGCGAAGCTCGCCCTTCTTGAAATCGTTCATGTAGGCCCGCTGCCGCCTTTCCAGCGGGCGCAGGCCGGGACAGTCCTGCAACGGGCAATTCAGGCAATCATACGGATCGGCAACTTCGAACATGTGCAGCTCCCCATAGGCCACAGGAATCCGGTTCGGCAGCGCGGGCTTAGTCCGCGCAATAATATCATTTGTCAAATTGCGAGAATTGCTAAGAGGTTGCTGGAACCGATGGCGCGGGCAGGCGTTCTCATCGCGCAAACCACGGAAGGGGTTCTATGTCGCTTGGTGACCAGATTGCTAAAAACCTACCTTATCTGCGCCGCTACGCGCGTGCGCTGACAGGCTCGCAGGCAACGGGGGACGCATTCGTCCGCGCGACGCTTGAAGCCGCGCTGGCAGACGAACAGCTCAAAGCCTCGCTCGAAGGCGGCCGCGTGCCGCTCTACCGCGCCTTCAACAAGGTCTGGTCGAGCGCCTATATGGATGTGCCCGACAGCGAAGGCGATACCGGCCGCGAGGGCGCGGCGCAGGATCGGCTGAAGTCGATCACTCCGCTGAACCGCCAGGCACTTCTCCTGACCACGCTGGAAGACTTCTCGGTCGACCAGGCCGCGGAAATCATGGAGCTCGAGGGCGATCAGGTCGAACGCCTCGTCCAGGAAGCCGTCGGCGAAATCGACCGCGAGAGCGCGACCAGCGTTCTCATCATCGAAGACGAGCCGCTGATCTCGATGCAGCTCGAAGACCTCGTCACCTCGCTGGGCCACGAAGTGTGTGGCACGGCCGCCACGCGTACGCAGGCACAGGAAGTGGTCGCCGAGAAGACGCCCGGTCTCGTGCTCGCCGACATCCAGTTGGCCGACGGTTCCTCGGGCCTCGATGCGGTGGACGACATTCTCGCCATCGACAGCGTGCCGGTGATTTTCATTACCGCCTATCCCGAGCGCCTGCTGACCGGCGACCGTCCCGAGCCGACATATCTCGTGACCAAGCCTTTCCAGGAGCAGACGGTCCGCGCGGCGATCAGCCAGGCGCTGTTCTTCGGATCGAGCCGCCCGCTGGGCTGAGACAGCTTACAGTTCAAAAGGGGAATGGGCCGTCCGGAGCGATCCGGGCGGCCCTTTCTATGCGATGATCGGAAAACGATCAGCCGGATGCTGGTCCCGGCGGCAGGCGCGCAGGATCAGCTATCGTGGTTGTTCTGGGAGCTGCTGCGAAGCTCGAATTCGCTCGGTTCGCGTACCGGAACGAGAAGCTTGCACCGCACGCCCTCGGGCAGGAATTCCAGTTCGACCGGATGGCGCAGCTCGTGGGCGACGATCTTCTCGATGAGGTCGATGCCGAAACCGCGCTTCTTGGGCAGGGTGACTTCGGGGCCTTTGCTCTCGACCCATACGATGCTGGCCAGCTGCTCGTTGACCAATGACCAGGTGATCTCGACTTTTCCGCCACTCGTGCTGAGCGCACCGTATTTTGCTGCATTGGTCGCAAGTTCGTGGATCGCGAGGCCAAGCGAAAGCGCATCGTTCGGCGCGAGCTCGACTGCGGGCCCTTCGATCAGCACGGTGTGGTCCTGGTCGTTGGCATAGGGCGCGAGCTCCACGCCCACGACAGATGCGATGGGCGTCGTTCCCCATTCCGACTGGGTAAGGAGATCATGCGTCGCCGACAGCGCGCGGATGCGGTTGTCGATACCGGTCGCGAATTCGTCGAGCGAGTCGGCGCGGCGCCGCGTCAGCGAAACGATGGACAGGACGTTCGCCAGCGTGTTCTTCACGCGGTGATTGAGTTCGCGCGTGAGCGAGTTGCGGATCGAGTTCTGTTCGGCGAACCAGTCGAGCGAGCGGCTGTCTTCCTGCGCCTGCTGGGTGAGCAGCCGGGCGACGACCATGAGGAGGCTGGCGACGGCGAGGCCGAACAGCAGTGTGATCATCGACAGGGGCGAAAGCGTCTCGTCGTTTGCAGACTGCACCACGAGCAGCATGTCGCGGTTCGCAAGGTCGACGTCGCGCTGGATCGTTTCGCCGTCCTCTGTCCAGCTGCCCATCTGCGCGAGGAGCCGGCGCTCGCCGCCATCGATGTCGTAGAGCCGCACGCGCTCTTCGTCGCCACTGACAAGCTCGGCCGCCGAGGCGAGGAACTGCGACGCGTTGAAGGGGCTGTAGATGAACCCCTTCAGGTTTCGCGAAGCGCCGAAGCCGTCGATGACCGGCATGTAGATCAGGAAACCGTAATCCTCGCCCTCACCTTCCTGGACAAGCGTGATGCGTCCGCTCGCCGTCGGCCTGATGGTGCGCTGCGCTTCGTCCATCGCTTCGCGGCGGGTGGTCTCGGAATACATGTCGTAACCGAGCGCGCGGCGGTTCCTCAGCGTGTCGGGCTGGAGGTAGAGTATGGGGACCAGCTGCTGGCGTGGGCTCTCCACCAGTGAAGGCGAGATCCGCGTGAACCCGATCCGCCCCTCATTGAGCGTTGCCTCGAAATTGGCGGCCTCCGAAGCACCGATGGCTGGAGCCCAGCCGATACCTTCGGCACCGCGATAATCGGCATCGAGACGCAGTTCGGAAACGAACTGACGGAACATTTCCGGCGTGACCTCGCCCTGCGACCCGAAGAGCGCAGCACCAGCGCGAAGGAAGGACGAGTTCGAATAGGCGCGGCGCTCGATCGCCGAGGTCATCGAGATCGATTTGCGGTTCAGTTCCGCGGACGCGCGGGCGCGCTCCCCGCTTTCGATCGAGAAGACGCTGAGTGCCGTAATGGCTGCAACAAGAAGGAAGATGCCCAGGGGCACCGCGCGCGGATAGTCGACCAGCCACCGCCGGCGCTGCCCACGTCGCATAAGATCGTCTTGTACCAGCTTTTCGCCTCTCTCGCGTTCGACCCGTGCGCCTAGTATCCGCTAGTCGGCGGATGGTTCCACGCCTGACGGCAAATTTCCCCCGTTTCGGAACGGAATGCGGGTTTCTACGTTGTGCGAGGACCTGTGGGATTGAAATCGGGGGCCGGCGCTGCAGATTGGGCGCGCGCTTCCGTCATGGTAAGGACGTATTCTCAGAGCATGAACGCGAAAGCTACTTCCGAAACACCGGCCGAAAAGGGTGCTGGCCAGGAAGCCAAGGAGAAGCCCGAATGGGCCAATGGCTTGCGCGAGCTCTACGATTCGGTGGTCGAAGAACCGCTGCCGGACAGCTTCAAGGATCTTCTCTCGAAACTGGATGACAAGGACTGATGGGGGGTACAAAACGGACGGCCTCCGAGAAGGCCGATTTCAAGAGAGAGCTCACCGAGGTGGTGCCCCACCTCCGCGCCTTCGCGCGCGGGCTTTGCGGGCGTGCCGACATGGCCGACGATCTCGTGCAGGAAACCCTCCTCAAGGCATGGGCGGCGCAGGAGCGCTTCCAGCCCGGGACGAGCATGCGTGCATGGACCTTCGTGATCCTGCGCAATGCCTACCTCACCGACATGCGCCGCAACCGCTTCCGCGGCGAATATGACGAAACGGTCGCCGAGCGTGTGCTGACGGCTCCCGCCGGCCAGGAGGAACCGATCCACCTGTCCGACATGCACCGCGCACTGCTGACGCTGCCGCCGGAGCGCCGCGAGGCATTGCTGCTGGTGGGCGCTGGCGGCTTCTCTTACGAAGAAGCGGCAAACATCTGCGGCTGCGCAGTCGGCACGATCAAGAGCCGCGTGGGCCGTGCGCGCTCAGCGCTCAACACGATGCTTGCCGACGGCACCATTCCCAAGCGCTCGATCGACGACGACACCGCTCACCGCGCCATCCTCGAAGAATTGGATGACGTGGCTGCCGGACAGGGCGTCGCTGCGCGAAGCTAAGCAACTTGCTCTCGCACCGCCGGCGCGGCAGAAATGGTTGAGATGAGCGACGGCGATCCTGCACCTGAGAACGGCAATGACTCCGCACCCGCGCCCGTGCGCGGACGGCGCATGGCGTTTGCCGAACAGGAATTGCGGCTGATCTCGGCATTGGTGGTGCTGATCGGCCTCGGCCTGTTCTTCGCGCTGCCCTTCGTCCTCTCGATCGGATCGGTCGTCTTCCTGCCGGTCGTGACCGCCGTGATCCTTACGGTGATTCTCTCGCCGCTCGCCGACAAGCTCAACGGTTGGGGCATTCCCAACCTCCTCGCCTCGATCATCTCGCTGCTCTTCTTCTTCGCCATCCTGCTGCTTGCGCTGGCGCTGATCCTGCAGCCGGCCGTAGCGCTGTTCGACGAGCTTCCAGCGATGGCCCAGAACGTCGCCGACCAGTTTGCGGCCCTACGCGACCGCTTCGCCTGGATCGGCCAGATGAACGAGCAGCTTGCCGATCTCATGGACCGCGGCGAATCGCGCGAAGTCGTTGTGGCAACGCCCAGCCTGCTCGAGGAACTTGCATTTGCAACGCCGAGCCTGGTGATCGAGACGATCCTCACGCTGCTGATGGCCTTCTTTATGATCGAGGCGCGTGTGCGCCTGCGCCAGCGCCTGCTGTTCGGCCGCACAAGCTTCGGCACCAGCATCAAGGCGGCACGCGTATTGCGCGAGGTGCAGGACCGTGTCGCGGCCTACATACTGACCGTGGGCCTGATCAATGTCGGGGTGGGCGTGATCGTCGCGCTCGGCGCATGGGCGCTGGGCGTCGATGCGCCGATCATGTGGGGCGGCCTCGCCGCGATCCTGAATTTCCTGCCCTATATCGGACCGACGCTGATGGTCGCGCTGCTCGCCCTGTTCGGGATCGCCACGACCGAAACAGTGTTCATCGGCCTGATCCCGGCTGCCGCCTATCTCGGCCTGCACACGGTCGAGGCGAATGTGGTGACGCCTTCCATCCTCGGCGCGCGCTTCACCATGAACCCTGTGCTGATCCTCATCGCCCTTTCCTATTTCACGTGGATATGGGGCGTGTTCGGTGCGCTTCTTTCGGTGCCGATCCTGCTGATGCTCACCGCGCTGTTCGACCATGTCGGGAGGCCGAACCTCATCGGCTTCATCTTCGGAGAGCCGCTCTTCTCGACCAATGTACTCGAGATGTCGCAGGACGCTTCGACAAAATAAAAAGGCCCGCCGCGTCGATACGCAGCGGGCCTCTTCGAATTTCCGGATCAGGCGATCAGGCGGGATATGCCCAGGTCGTGCCGCGCGCGAGGTTCTCGCTCGCGAAGCTCCAGTTGAGCTTGCCGTTGACCGCATCGAGATATGCCGGGCGAGCATTCTGGTGGTCGAGATAGTAGGCATGCTCCCACAGGTCGATCACGAGCAGCGGGTTGACGCCATCCTGGTCGGCCAGCGTGTCGCCATCGTGGGTTTCCTCGATCGTCAGGCCGCCATTCTTGACTGCCAGCCAGACCCAGCCGCTGGCGAAGTGGCCGGCACCGCGTTCGGCGAGCTTCTTCTTGAGATCGTCGATCGAGCCGAAAGTGCTCTCGATCATGCTCTTGAGTTCGTCCGATGCGGAGGTCTCTTCCGCTGCCATCGAGTGCCAGTAGAAGCCGTGGTTCCAGCTCTGGGCTGCATTGTTGAACAGGCCCTGGTTGCTTCCGCGCGCTGCGGCGATCACCTCTTCGAGCGACTTGCCGGCATGATCGGTGCCTTCGATCGCGGCATTGGTCTTGTCGATATAGGCCTTGTGGTGCTTGCCGTGGTGGAAGCTCAGCGTCTTCGCCGAGACCGCAGGCTCCAGTGCGGTGTCGTCATAAGGAAGGTCGATCAGCTCAAAAGCCATGCGAATGGTCCCCTCTTGGGTTGGTGTGAATATAATTCCGTTGCGACCCTAACGCACCAAGGCGCGCGAAGTTGCACTAGGGCGCGATAAGCGCCACGAAAAGGGGGACGAGTGGACTTTTCTTTGCCTTGTGAAGGCGTAACAAGGGTCCGCAGAAGCAGGGAAAGGCATTTATGGCGCGCAAGTTCTTCGGCACCGACGGTATTCGTGGCCGCACCAACCAGGGTGCGATGACCGCCGCGACCGTGATGAAGGTGGGCCAGGCGGCGGGAACGCACTTCCTGCGCGGCGGCCACCGGCATCGTGTGGTGATCGGCAAGGATACGCGCCTTTCGGGCTACATGATGGAGAGCGCGCTGGTGGCAGGCTTCACCAGCGTGGGCATGGACGTGATCATGACCGGCCCGCTTCCGACGCCTGCGATCGCGCTCCTGACGCGCGAGATGCGCGCGGATCTCGGCGTGATGATATCGGCCAGCCACAACCCGTTCGAGGACAACGGCATCAAGCTCTTCGGGCCCGACGGCTACAAGCTGTCCGACGAGGCCGAAGCGGCGATCGAATTGCTGATCGAGCAGGAGCCGCTGCTGGTCCAGCCCGATCGGATCGGGCGCGCGCGGCGGATCGACGATGCGAGCGGGCGCTATATCCACGCGGTCAAGCAGTCGGTGGCGAGCGACATCCGATTCGACGGGCTCAAGGTCGTGGTCGATTGCGCCAACGGCGCGGCCTACCAGGTCGCCCCCAGCGCGATCTGGGAACTGGGCGCCGAAGTCATCGCCATGGGCACCGAGCCTAACGGCACGAACATCAACGACGGCGTGGGCTCTACCGCGCTCGACGCGATCAAGGCGCGTGTTGTCGCGGAAGGCGCGGACATAGGGATCGCGCTCGACGGCGATGCCGACCGGCTGATCGTGATCGACGAGAAGGGCCAGGCAGTCGACGGCGACCAGATCATGGGCCTCATCGCCACGCGCCTCAACGACCGCGGAGATCTCAAGGGCGGCGGCGTGGTCGCCACCGTGATGAGCAACCTCGGCCTCGAACGCTATCTCAAGGACAAGGGCCTGACGCTTGAGCGCACCAAGGTCGGCGACCGCTACGTGCTCGAGAGGATGAAAGAAGGCGGCTTCAACGTCGGCGGAGAGCAGTCCGGCCACATGATCCTGACCGATTACGGCACGACCGGTGACGGGACGGTGGCCGCGCTGCGCGTCCTTGCGAGCGTGGTCCGCTCGGGCAAGCCTGCGAGCGAACTGCTGCATGTCTTCGATCCGGTCCCGCAGCTGCTCAAGAACGTGCGCTATTCGGGCGGCAAGCCGCTGGAGGCCGAGAGCGTCAAATCGGTGATCGCCGAAGCCGAGAAGGAACTGGAAGGCTCGGGCCGCCTCGTGATCCGTCCATCGGGCACGGAACCGGTGATCCGCGTCATGGCTGAAGGCGACGATGCCGCTCAGGTCGAACGCGTCGTCGACCGAATTTGCGACGCGGTAAGGGACGCCGTCTGATGCTCGAGATGCGCCCCGACTGCGAACGCTGCGGCAGCGACCTTCCCGCGGAGAACCCGGGTGCCTTCATCTGCAGCTTTGAATGCACCTACTGCGCTGACTGCGCGGACGATCTCGATGACCTCTGCCCCAATTGCGGCGGCGAGCTGATGGACCGCCCGACTCGAGCGAAGAAGCTGCACGACAAGTTTCCGCCCAGCACCTCGCGCAAGTTCAAGCCATGAGCGAGCGCCCCGTCCCGCCACGCGTACTTTCGATCGCCGGTTCCGACAGCTCGGGTGGTGCCGGCATCCAGGCCGACATCAAGACCATCGCCATGCTCGGCGGCTATGCCATGACCGCGATCACGGCAGTGACCGCGCAGAACACACGCGGGGTCCAGCAGGTCGCGCCGATGGATCCGGGTCTCGTCATGGACCAGCTCGAAAGCTGCCTCACCGATATCGGGGTCGATGCGATCAAGATCGGCATGCTCGGTTCGCCCGAGATCGCCATGCGGCTCGCCAAGCGGCTCGATACCTTTGCAGGGCCGATCGTGTTCGATCCGGTCATGGTTGCAACCAGCGGCTCGATCCTCGCCGACGAGGCGACCATCGAAGGCTTCGGTGCGCTGATGGATATCGCCACCATCGTCACGCCCAACCTGCCCGAGCTTGCCGCCCTTACCGGGCGCGAGGAGATCGACGGCGAAAGCGTCTTCGAAGCCGCGCTCGACCTTGCGCGCGAGCGCGACACTATCGTGCTTGCCAAGGGCGGCCACGGCGAAGGCGACCAAGTGATCGACTACGTCGTTTCCGCCTCGGGCAAGCTGGCAAGTTTCGGCCATGCACGCATCGAAACGCGGCACACGCATGGGACCGGCTGCACTTTATCGGCTGCCCTCGCGACGCTGCTCGCCATGCGCCAGCCGCTGACGCATGCCGTGCGCATCGCGCGCGCCTTTACCTACTCGGCGATCGAGCAGGCCCCAGGGTTCGGCGAGGGAAGCGGACCGCTCGGACACCATGCGGTGCGCAAGCTGTCCGCCCCTGACGAGGGCTAGCAGCCCAGGTCGTAGAAGTCGCAGAGATAGGCCCAGGCCTCTTCCGCGGTCTCGCACCAGCGGAACAGGTCCAAGTCCTTTTTCGAGATCGTGCCTTCCTCGGCAATCGCCTCGAAATCGACCACGCGGGTCCAGAAATCCTTGCCGAACAGCAGGATCGGAATCGGCTTCATCTTGCCGGTCTGGATCAGCGTGAGCAGTTCGAACAGTTCGTCGAACGTGCCGAAACCGCCCGGGAACACCGCGACCGCACGAGCACGCAGCAGGAAGTGCATCTTGCGCAGCGCGAAATAGTGGAAGTTCAGCGAGAGGTAGGGCGTCACATAGCTGTTGGGCGCCTGCTCATGCGGCAGGATGATGTTGAGGCCGATCGATTCCCCGCCAGCCTCGCTGGCGCCGCGGTTGGCCGCCTCCATGATCGAAGGGCCACCGCCCGAACACACGACGAACTGGCGCTTGCCATCCTCGATGATCGATTTCTCGGTCGCCAGCTTCCCGAGCTTGCGGGCCTCGTCGTAATACTTGCTCTTGGCGACGAGGTTCTCGACGACCTTGCGGTCGTATTCCGGAAGGTCCTTGGCACCTTCCAGAGCGGCTTCCGCCGCATCGGGCGGGGGAATGCGGGCGCTGCCGTACATGACCAGCGTCGAGCCGACGCCGGCTTCGTCGAGAACCATCTCGGGCTTCAGCAGCTCGAGTTGGAAGCGAACCGGGCGCAGTTCCTCGCGCAGGAGGAAGTCCGTGTCCTGGAAAGCCAGCTTGTATGAGGGGTGTTCGGTCTGCGGAGTGTGTGTTTCGAGGCCCTTCTTTTCGAACTGGGCTTCTTTGTGTGCAGGGTAGAACTTGCGGTCCTGGATGCCGCGCTTGCGTTTTTCTTCTTCTGTCATGACTTGCGCGATAGGCGCGCCTTGCGTCAGCGACAAGTCATTGAAGAGGAAATGGCAGGGGTGACAGGATTCGAACCCGTGGCCCTCGGTTTTGGAGACCGATGCTCTACCAGCTGAGCTACACCCCTGCAGCTTGGAGAGCGGCGCATTAGAAGAGCCGCGCGCGCTTGGCAAGACAAGTATCGCTACCTTGTGCGAACTGTTAGGATATGCGCGCCATGCATGCGCCGGTACCAGAGATCATCCCAGCGGAATTGCTGCTGCGCGCCTATCGCAGCGGCATCTTTCCCATGGCCGACCACCGGAACGACCGCGAAGTCTACTGGGTCGAGCCGCGCGAGAGGGCGATCATCCCGCTCGACGGGTTCCGCATGTCGAAGAGCCTGCGCAAGGTCATCCGGCAGGATCGCTACCGCGTCACCTGCGACCGGGACTTTCGCGCAGTAATCTCTGCCTGCGCCGAGCCGCGCGAAGAGCATGCGGAAAGCTGGATCAGCCACCAGATCGAGGCGAGCTACATCGCTCTACAGGAGCAGGGACACGCCCATTCGGTCGAGGTCTGGCAGGACGGCGAACTGGTCGGCGGCCTGTACGGCGTGGCTTTCGACCGGGTGTTCTGCGGCGAGAGCATGTTCAGCCGGGCGGACAATGCCAGCAAGGTCGCGCTCGCATGGCTCGTCGCCGCGATGAAGCGGGCCGGCTACGTCCTGCTCGACTGCCAGTTCATGACCGACCACCTCGGCTCATTGGGCGCAGTTGCCATGCCGCAGGCCAGGTACCTGGGATTGCTGCATTCTGCCCGCGGCGTGCCGACGGGGCGCATCCCGCAGGCGATCGCCGAAGCGAACGCTCATTCCTCGCCCGGGAACTCCATCGCGCAGGCCTTGACCCACACGTCGTAAATCGGGTGCTCGACCACGTTGATCGAGGGCTTGTTCTTGAACAGCCAGCCGGAAAAGACCGAGCGGAAATCGCTCTCGCTGCCGCGCTCGCGCACGAGGACCTGCACGAATGCGCCCTCGTCCTTCTCGAATTCCCACGGCGCCGTTCGCTCGCAGGCTCTGAGACGCACGATCACATCGCCGACCCGCTGCTGTTCGCCCGGCCTCAGCTCGAGATCCTGCGCGAGGTTGTTGCGCTTGTTGAGGAGGCCGATCGTCGCGACGCGCTCTTCCATCGGCGTACCGATGCCGGCGACTTCGGCGCCCGATGCAGGCGGCGGAGCCACGTTCTGCAGGTCTTCGGGAATCTCGGTTTCGACGGGAGCCGGCGCGGCAGGGTCGTCCGAACAGGCCGTCAGCAGCGCAAGGCCGGCAAGAAGTGCGCCCGCGCGCATCATGCTCAGGCGTCCGGCGACCAGGCTTCGTAGTCGCCCACTGCGCGTGCGCGCTTGCCACCCTTTTCGAGCGCACCCTGCGGGCGATAGGCCTTCTCGGTACCGGTCGCATTGGGCGTATATTCGGCTTCCCAGATGCGCGGCGGCGGAAGGTTGCTCTCGGGCACGTCGTCGAATGCGCCGTGCAGCCAGCCGTGCCATTCTGCGGGCACGCGGCTCGCATCGTTGGGACCCTCGTAAATCACCCAGCGACGCTCGCGCTGGCCTTCGCCACGCTTCTTGGAGCGGAAATAGGTATTGCCCTGCGCGTCGGTGCCGACTTTCTCGCCATTGCGGGAAGACCACAGGAGCGTGCCGATGGTTGCACCGTTCCACCAGGTGAAGATTTTTCCGAGGAGACTCATGGCCGCGCGCTTAGCCTTGTTTTGGGCGCGCCTCAAGCGCCCTTGAAGGCGTCGGCGCTCGCTTTACCACCGGACCATATCTCCCGGCTCGATACCGAGTTCCTCCGCACGGCCGCCGCGCAGTTCCAGAACCCCGCTGGTGGTACCCTGCGAATAGACCGATTCGAGCGAATAGGGCTCGGTCATCGCGGCGATGTTGAGGATCCTGCCGTCAGTCCCGATGAAAATGATGTCGAGCGGGATCGGCGTGTTCTTCATCCAGAAGCTGCGCGCCGTCTGCGGCTCGCTCGGGAAGATCATCGCCTCCCAGTCGCCCAGCTCCGTGCGGAACATGAGGCCCTGCGCCTGCGCCTCGCGGCTGGCGGCCAGCTCGGAACGGAATTCGAAAGTCTCGTCGCCGCTGGTGACGGTGACCGGAATGATCTCGAGGCCCGATACAGGGTGGACGCTGGGCGCCGCCTCGTCGCCGACGCTGGCCGGTGCAGGTTCTGCGGATGGCTGGGGCGAGCAGGCGAAAAGGATGGCCGCTCCCGCAGCGATGGAAAATCCCCGTGCGATCAGTCCTGTGCGTCCCAAGCCCATTCTTCCAACTCCTCGACCGTCCGCGCCTCGACGATGCGCCGGGCGTGGTCGAATCCATGGCCCGCGCGAATGATTGCGGCAAGCTGCTTTTCGCGCCGTTTGTGGGCTTCTTCGACCGTCTCGTCCGATCCGGGCCGCGCGAAGGGACCGAATCGCCGACGCTTCGCCAGCGCTACCGCCGCCTGCCGGGCCTCCGCTTCCTCGGGAGCCGCGTCGCCGCGCACCTCCTCGTCGATGCCGGCCGCCCGGAGGGTCTCCTCCACCCGCCGTGCGCCATAGCCGCGCGCGAGCAATCCATTCGCCTTGGAGCGGGCATAGGCCTCGTCATCGACATAGCCCTTGTCGGCGAAACGTTCGACCAGCGCATCGATATCGGGCTGGCCGTCACCCTCCCATCCGCGCTCGCGCAGCTTGCGCTGCAGGTATGTCCGAAGCTTTCCTGTGGACGTTGCGAAGCGAGCAACATAATGGAGCGCGAGGTCGTTCAGCCGCGTGCGATCAAGCGGTTTCGGCGAACGACGATTGCGACGCCTTGTTGCGGAAGCATCAACCATCGGCCATATTCTTGCCACAGTCCTTATCGATTGGGAAACATCGAATGAGGGGCCGCGGTAGGGAGCGCGGCAAATTTCTGCATTTGGGTCGCCATAAGGCACTGAATTTCAAAAGGTATCATAACAAAGCTATGAACGACGCCGTTTTGACGCCGACGCCGAACGACTGCAACCTGCCACGACGCAGGAGCGACTTCGCGACTTTCAACGACGCGATCGATTACGCAGCCCGAAGCGAAAAGGGACTCAATTTCCACGACATGCGCGGCAACCTCGCGCGCGTCTATCCCTATTCCGAAATGCGCAGCGATGCGATCGCGATGGCCTACAAGCTGATCGCTTCGGGCATCGGCAAGAACGAGCGCGTGGCGCTGGTTGCCGAAACCAGCTCCGAATTCTCCGCATTGTTCTGCGCCTGCATCTATGCGGGCGCCTGGCCCGTCCCGCTGCCCCTGCCGACCACCTTCGGCGGCAAGGAAAGCTATATCGACCAGCTCAAGGTCCAGCTCGAGAGCAGCGATCCGCGCATTCTCCTCTATCCGCCCGAAATCGCCGAAATGGCCAAGGCCGCTGCCGACAAGCAGGGCTGCGAGGGCGAAAGCTGGGACGTGTTCGCCCAGCGCGAAGGCCCGGAGTGCGAGCTGCCCGAAGCCAAGCCCGACGATATCAGCTACCTCCAGTATTCTTCCGGCTCGACGCGTTTCCCGACCGGCGTTGCCGTCACCCACGAGGCGCTGCTCCACAATCTGCGCGGCCATGCCCAGTCGATGGACATCGGCACGAACGACCGGGTGGTGAGCTGGCTGCCCTGGTACCATGATATGGGCCTCGTCGGCTGCTTCCTGTCGCTGATCGCAAACCAGGTCTCGGTCGACCTTATCCGGACAGAGCACTTCGCCCGCCGTCCGCTCGCCTGGCTCGACCTCATCAGCCGCAACAAGGGCACGACCCTCAGCTATTCGCCGACTTTCGGCTACGACATCTGCGCGCGCCGCATTTCCAGCCAGAGCCACGTCGCGGACCGCTTCGACCTCTCGCGCTGGCGCACCGCCGGTAACGGCGCGGACATGATCCGCCCCGACGTCATGCAGAATTTCGTCAACGCATTCTCCGACGCGGGCTTCAAGGCGAATGCATTCACGCCGAGCTACGGGCTTGCCGAGGCGACGCTCGCGGTTACCGTAATGCCGCCGGGCGAAGGCATCCGCGTCGAGCTGGTCGAGGAAGAGCGCCTATCGGGCCGTCCGCGCGACCTCAAGAATCCCGCGCGCTATCGCGCGATCGTCAACTGCGGCAAGCCGATCCCCGGGATGGAGGTCGAAATCCGCGACGAGCAGGGCAATGCCAAGGGCGACCACCAGATCGGCAAGGTCTGGTGCCGCGGCAAGAGCGTCATGCACTCCTACTTCCGCAACCAGGAAGCGACCGATGAATGCCTCGTCGACGGCTGGCTGGACACCGGTGACATGGGCTACCTCGCCGATGGCTACCTGTTCATCGTGGGCCGCGCGAAGGACATGATCATCATCAACGGCAAGAACCACTGGCCGCAGGACATCGAATGGGCGGTGGAACAGCTGCCCGGCTTCAACCACGGCGACATCGCCGCCTTCTCGATCGAGACCGAGAATGGCGAGGAAGCGCCAGCCGTGCTCGTCCATTGCCGTGTTTCCGAGCCGGAAGAGCGCATCAAGCTGCGCGACCAGATCTCCGACAAGGTCCGCGGCGTGACCGGAATGAGCTGCGTCGTCGAGCTAGTGCCGCCGCGCACGCTGCCGCGCACCAGCTCGGGCAAGCTCAGCCGTGCGAAGGCCAAGAGGCTATACCTTTCGGGCGAAATCCAGCCGATCGAACTCGAACTGGCCGCCTAGTTTCGGCAAACCGCTGATCCGGAAGGACAGAGGCGCTTGAAACTCGTGTTATAGAGACCTAATACAGAACTAAGGCTCACACGCCCTGGTTCTCTCGGAGGTCTGCTGAAATATCATGAGTGACGAAACGCCCAAGCCCGAAGCTGCGCCTGCACCCGCAAAGGCCGCTCCCACGACTACGGCTGCGCCGCCCGAGTTCGACCTGACTCCGCCCGACCCCGTACCCGCGGTCGCGCCCGAAAAGGCGGCCGGCCTCGTGCCGGTTTCCGAAGAGGTGAAGAGCAAGCTCGAAACCAAGGTCGACGGCTTCGTGGAAGATCTCATTTCGCAGGACGCGAACTCGCCCGAATTCGGCAAGAAGGTCGACCAGCTGACCAATATGGGCCGCAAGGAAATCATGGCGGCGGCTGGCATGTCGAACCGCTTCCTCGACCGCCCGGTCCGCGCGATGGACAAGGACGAAGGCGTCGGCGCGAACCTCGCAGAGCTGCGCCGTGTGGTCGAAGACCTCGATCCGGGCAAGCGCGGCAAGCTTTCTGGCACGCGCAAGTTCCTCGGCATTATTCCTTTCGGCAACAAGCTGACGAACTACTTCCGCAGCTACCAGAGCGCGCAGACGCATATCCAGTCGATCCTCTCGAACCTCGCCAGCGGCAAGGACGAGCTGATCATGGACAATGCCGCGATCGACGTGGAACGCCAGAAGCTCTGGGAAGCCATGGGCAACCTCGAGCAGATGATCCACATCTCGAACACGCTCGACGGCAAGCTCGAGGAAAAGGCCGCGGAACTCGACGCGACCGATCCGGCCAAGGCCAAGGCGATCCGCGAAACCGCGCTGTTTTATGTCCGCCAGCGTACGCAGGACCTGCTCACGCAGATGGCAGTCAGCGTGCAGGGTTACCTCGCGCTGGACCTCGTGAAGAAGAACAATGTCGAGCTCGTGAAGGGCGTCGACCGTGCCAGCACGACCACCGTGGGCGCGCTTCGCACCGCGGTTACCGTGGCCGAGGCGATGACCAACCAGCGCCTCGTGCTGGGCCAGATCACCGCGCTCAACGACACTACAGCAGGCATCATCGACAGTACCAGCACGATGCTGCGCGACCAGACGGGCAAGATCCACGAGCAGGCCGCCGCCAGCACGATCCCGCTGGAGACGCTGCAGCGCGCCTTCCAGAACATCTACGACACGATGGACGAGGTCGACCAGTTCAAGCTGCGCGCGCTCGACAGCATGAAGCAGACGGTCAACGTGCTCACCGACGAGGTCGAGAAGTCGAAAGGCTACATCGCCCGTGCCGAAGGACAGGCACAGGCGCAGTCTTCGATCCAGGAATCGAACCTGCTGAGCATCGAAGGCTGATATGAACGACCTCACCCGCGACAGTGACAATATCGTTCGGGCGGCGAAGGAATCGCTGTCGCAGCAACGTGCCGGCGGTGTGCATCGCCGCGCGGGCTCCATTGGTCGCGGGTCTGCCAAGCTTAAGGCGAAGCATTGGGGCAAAAAGGCCCGCAATATCGTGATTGCGGTCTTTGCCATTTGGCTGGCCAGTGGGATCGCCGGCGCGATGTTCAGTGGCATCGGCTTTTGGGGCCTGATGGCTGTGCTCGTTGCCAGCATCGTCGCGATCGGCGTGTTTTCCAGCTACCCCAAAATGGAAGTGCCGAAGCGTGCCGACCTCAAAACGGAAAATGTACGCGATCTTGTTGGCAAGACCGAGCTGTGGCTGGAAATGCAGCGCTCGAAGTTGCCCAAACCGATTGCAAAAAGTCTGGCAATCATTGGCAGCCAGCTCGATGAGCTGCAGCGTCAATTGGAGGACGTCGATCAGAAGCATCCTACCGCTAGGGAAATTCGCAAGCTGGTGGGCGAGGACATGCCCGACATGATCGAAGGGTTCCTGAAGATCCCCGAAAGCATGCGCTACGAAGAGCGGTCGGGAACTACGCCGGTCAAGCAGCTAGAGAACGGTCTTGATGTGATCAGCCGCGAGATCGATTCGATCAATCGCCAGTTGGCGCAGGGTTCCATCGATGACCTTGCGATCAAGAATCGTTATCTCGACTACAAATATGGCGAAGGCGCCGAGACTTCCCTGTCTGACACCGGAGTGCCGCTTCCCGACTTCGATCTCGACAAGCAAAAGGCTCCGAACTGATGCGCGTCCCGCTTCCCCACGATCTCGGCAAGGACGAGGTCCGTCGCCGCATGAAGGCCCGCAGTCACGAGATCGCCGATGCGATCCCCGGCGGCATGGCAGAGGTCGAGACCAGCTGGCCCAACGAGGACTGCATGGCGCTGGACATCAAGGCGATGGGCAATGTCACCCGCGCGCAAGTCCTGATCGAGGACACGCAGGTGATCTTCGAAATCGACCTTCCGCCCGCACTTTCCTTCGTGGAACCGGTCATCGCAGGAGCGATCCGCAAGAAGGGTCAAAAGCTCCTCGAAGCGAAATAGCTCCAAAACATCCGACAAATATCGATTTTGTCGGGAACCTTTCGATAATTCAGGCGCTTTCTGCGAACGCAGGGCTTTGCCTCACCGCTTTGTCGGGTCTCCGTTTCGTCGACCTCCTGCCGTAACACTCGGAAATAAGGGGGTCCGAAGTGAGGAAAGAATTACGCGAGGCGACCGATGCTGCGCACAGGCGGCTCGACGCTGCTGCCGGCGCGCTTCCGCTGACCTGCGATCATGATTACGCGATTTTCCTGAAGGCTCAGTACAGCGCCCGCGCCGCGGTGGAGCGGGCTTTTGCGCTTACGGCTCCTGCCGGCATCCAGGCTCCCCCCGCACAGACCCCTCGCCTCGCGCGCGATATTGCCTCGCTCGGCCGGGTCCTTCCTGTGTCCGCCGAAGCGCCCCGCTTCGATAGTCCGCTCGAAGCCCTCGGGGCCGCCTGGGTCATCGCCGGCTCCTCGCTCGGCAATCGCACGCTGCTTGCCCGGCGCCGCAAGGCAGGCCTTTCTGGCGCAGACGCATTCCTTTCCGACCCATCGATGCCCGAGTATTTTCGCAGGCTGCTAGCCGTGATCGAAGCGGCAGATCCTGCAAGTTCGCTCGAACCGGCTACCCGCGGCGCCCTGAAGTCTTTCGCCCTGTTCGAAGGCGCATTTGCCGACCACCTGATGGAGCAGGCCGCGTGAGCCAGGAGGTCGACCTTACAAGTTGCGACCGCGAGCCGATCCACAAGCTCGGCAAGATCCAATCATTCGGGGCGCTCGTCACGGTCAATGGCGACTGGTTCGTCAGCCAGCGCTCGACCAATCTCGAAAACATGCTCGGCATCGACCGCGAGGTCGAAGCAGGAGCGAAACTTTCCGATTACCTCGATCGCAACGCGTTCATGAGGCTTCGCAGCGCGGTCTCCGTCATTGCCGACGGCGACCAGGTTGAGCGACTCTTCGGTGTAGCTCTTACCGGCTCCGACGATCTTTTCGACTGCGCCGTGCACCAGTCCGGTGCCTACCTCGTCATCGAGATTGAACCGCATGCGAAGGGCGATCTCAACCGCCAGATCGGCTTGCTTCGCCCGATCATGAGCCGTCTCGAACGGCACGATACCGTCGAGGGCATCGTGCAGGAGGCAGCCCGCCAGCTGCGTTCCTCGCTCGAGATGGACCGCGTGATGGTCTACCGCTTTCACGACGATCTTTCCGGAGAAGTCGTTGCCGAGGCAAAGCGTGACGGGCTCGAAGCCTTCCGTGGCCTCCGCTATCCTAAGAGCGACATCCCGGCCCAGGCGCGCGAGCTCTATAAGCGGAACCGTTTCCGCATCATCAGCGACGTGCATTCCGAACCTGTCGACATCGTCCCCGAACACACGATCGAGGGCAAGGAACTCGACCTTTCGATGAGCACGCTGCGCGCGGTCTCGCCGATCCATATCGAATATCTCAAGAACATGGGTGTCGGCGCTTCGCTGTCGATCTCCATCGTGATCGGCGGAGAGCTGTGGGGGCTGTTCGCCTGCCACCACTACGAAGCCAAGATGCTTCCCTATTCGCGGCGCACGACGGCAGAGCTGTTCTCGGAGATGTTCTCGCTGCTGCTCGAAAGGGCGCTGCACAGCAAGAGCGACGAGCTGCGCATCGCGGGGCGCGAGGTGCACGATCGCCTGATGCGTGATATCGCTGCCGGCACGCCGTTGAACGAGAGCCTCCCGATGCTCTCGCCGGTCATCCAGAACATCATCCCGCACGACGGCGCCAGTGTCTTCATGGACAATGTCTACGAAGCGCAGGGTGCCGCGCCCAACGAGGAAGAATTCCGGGCGATCGTCGGCTCGCTCAATGCAGCCGCCACGAGCAAGATCTTCGCGACCGACGCGATGAGCGAGCGCATTCCCAAGGCCGAGCGCTTCTCCGACCGTGTGGTCGGCGCGCTCACCATCCCGGTCTCGCGGACTCCGCGCGACTATCTCGTCCTGTGGCGCGAGGAATTGAGCCAGAGCGTGCGCTGGGCGGGCAATCCGGAGAAGCCCGTCGAATACGGGCCCAACGGAGCGCGCCTGACCCCGCGCAAGAGCTTCGAGGCCTGGCAGGAAACCGTCGAGGGACGAAGCTCTCCCTGGACCAGCGGCGAGCTGCAGGTTGCAGAGGGGCTTCGCGTCACGCTGCTTGAGATCATCCTGCGACTGACGGACGAAGCCGTACAGGAGCGCGCAAAGGCGCAGAACCAGCAGGAATTGCTGATTTCCGAGCTCAATCACCGCGTCCGCAACATCCTCAACCTCATCCGCGGGCTCGTGAACCAGTCGCGCGGTGAAGCGAAGTCGGTCGAAGAATTCTCCGATATCGTCGGCGGACGCATATCCTCGCTCGCCTCGGCGCACGACAACATTACCAAGGGCAACTGGTCTTCCGCCCCGCTGCACGAGCTGATCGAGACCGAGGCCAATGCCTACCTCTCCGGCAAGACCAGCCGCATCACCGTTGACGGACCCGACCCCATGGTCGTGCCCGAAGCCTATACGGTGCTTGCCCTCGTCATCCACGAGATGATGACGAACTCGGCCAAATACGGATCGCTGAGCGACAGCAGCGGCGAGTTGCTGATCGAGATGAGGCAGACGGACGACGACGCCCTCGAAATCCACTGGAAGGAGGTCGGCGGCCCCCCGGTGAAACCACCCAAGCGCCGCGGTTTCGGGTCGACGATCATCGAACGCTCGATCCCCTTTGAGCTGGGTGGCGAGGCGAAGGTCGATTACAAGCTGCAGGGCCTCGAAGCCTTCTTCATGGTGCCGCAGCGCTTCGTCTCATGGGAGACCAAGTCGGTGCCCCCGCAGACGCAGAGGAAGCAGGAAAAGGCTTCCGCGCCGCTATTGGACAGCGTCCCCGATCACGTGCTGGTCGTGGAGGACAGCATGATCATCGCACTCGATACGGAAGACTGCCTGAAGGAACTCGGCGTCGAGCATGTCGTGGTCGAAAGCACGGTCGCAGGCGCGCTCAAGGCTCTCGAACGCAAGGAGCCCGACCTCGCGATTCTCGACTACAATCTCGGCAGTGAGAGCAGCGAGCGTGTGGCCAAGGAACTCGCCCGCAGGAAGATCCCTTACTGGCTCGCAAGCGGCTACGGGGAACTCGAGGATCGCCTCGAGGAGCTCGGGGCCGACGGCCTGCTGACCAAGCCTTACGGCAAGGACGATCTGGTCTCGATCCTCAAGTCCTGAGCGGAAGGCCCACCAAGAGGCAGCGCGGGCAGCCGGAGAAATCGACAACGTTCACCGAGCTAGCAAAAGCAGAACTGCCCGCCTCGATGCGCTCGCCTTCCAATTCGCAATGCCCTTCGAGCGGGATGAGCTGGACGGGACCTCCCATCTGCGAGATGACCTCGTCCGCAGCGGACTGCGAAACCTGGGCGACGGCGAAATAGGGCCCTTGGACCAACATCTGCGAGCGCGCCGGATCGATCAATCGGCGCAGGTCTGCCGGGTGCAATGAGCCGAAGGCGCTGCCGATCGCTTCATCGAGATGCAGGGGCCGGTCGCGCCCGTAATCGTACAGCCGGTAGGTGATATCGGTGTTCTGCTGCACCTCGACGATAGAAAGTCCCGGACCCATGGCGTGAACCGTGCCGGCAGGAACATAGAGAAACTCGTTCACCGCCACCTCGCGCCAGTCGAGCAGGTGCTCGATCGAACCGTCGAGTGCCGCCTGCCGGATCGCATCAGGTCCGATCTCTTCCCTGAAACCGGTCGCAAGGCGGGCTCCGGGTTCGGCATCGATGACCAGCCAGCACTCGTCCTTGCCTCGCCCAGTCGGGCTGAAGCTTGCGCGCGGATGGACCTGTACGGACAGCTTGGCGCTGGTGAAGAGGTATTTGGTGAGGATGCTGTCGAGCGGCGCGGGCGGCGCGTACCAGATCTCCCCGACGGCCCCCTGGCTGTCGCCGACGAGCCGTTTCGGCAGGCCAGTCCGGCCCCACGGCTTCTCGAGCAACCATGGTTGCAGTCTCATCGCTTCGCTCATGTCCGGTCTGCCGGGTTTAGCTGCCGTACCGACTGCGCCGCGTCGCGCGAGAGGACGAGGACCTCGTCCCCGTCGACCACGACGATCACGTCATCGAGCCCCACCACCGAGATGCGCGCCCCGTCGCTGACGGTCATGATATCGTCGGCACCGACCGCCTGCGTGTCGGGCGCGCACAGATCGAGACCTGCGGCCTCACGCGCGATCATGAGTGCATTCCAGTCGCCGATATCGGACCAGCCCATATTCGCGCTCACCACCGCTGCGCGCTCTGTCGCTTCCATCACTGCGTAATCGATACTTTCCGCGGCGATCCCACCGAAGGGCGCGGCGCCGGGGCAGAAGACATGACCTTCGCTACGGCCACCTGCGACCGCCTCGTCGATGAGCTTGGCCATCTCGGGACGATGCTTCGCCAGTTCGTCGAGGTAGTCGCCCGCCCGGAAGAGGAATATTCCCCCGTTCCAGACGAACTTGCCACTCGCGAGATAACTTTCGGCAGCCTCGCCGTCAGGCTTCTCGACGAAGCGGGACACGGCGTGACCCGTCTCCAGCGCCTCGCCCCGCTCGATATAGCCATAGCCGGTTTCAGGGCGGTCGGGAGCGATGCCGAAACAGACGAGCCTTCCCCGCTCTGCAAGGCTCTTCGCCGCCTCTACACCTTCGCGGAATGCATCTTCGTCGCCGATGTGATGATCGCTCGGGCAAACCAGCAGTACCGTCTCGCGCGGAACTCTTGCTGCAGCCAGCGCGATGGCAGGCGCGGTATTCTTCGCATGCGGTTCGACGATGAGGTGATGGCGGCCCGCCTGGTCTTCGATCATCGGGGTATGGGCGCCGCCGGCAACGACGATCGGGTCGGCAAATCGCGAGCGGTCGGCCACGCGGTCCAGCGTCTGCTGGAAGAGCGTGCGTTTGCCCAGGAGCGGGAGGAACGGCTTGGGCCTGTCGGGGCGGCTCAGCGGCCACAGGCGCGTGCCGCTTCCTCCGCACAGGACGACAGGCTGTATCACTTGCAATTCCTTATTCGGGCCGCTTCTTGCGCCCCTCCATAGGCAGTGCTTGTGCGCTTGTCAGTTGAAGAAACGCTGCCGGTAGTAGAACGGCGCTGGAACCGGATTACCCTGCGCATCTCGGGCCGGTTCGAAGCGGATTTGCTCGTAGGACAGGCGGCAGACGACCGCATCGGTCTCGGGGAACGGGCTTGGCCGGTAGATCGAACACGCTGTCACGCGGCCCTGCGCGTTCACCGTCAAACGTACGATCACCGATTCACCTATCCGTGCCTGGCGGCCACCGGGCGGGATGGGAAAGGCGCTGCTGTCGGTAATCGAGCGGATGAGCACGGGCTTCGTCGCTGCGACGCCGCCCTGCCCGCTGCCGCCACGCCCCGATCCGGTACCGGTGCCGCTTCCTGCCGCGCCCGTGCCATCGCCCGATTGCGTCGCGCCCGAAGTCGTTGCCGAACCCGTCGATGCGGCGCGCGGAACGGGCCGGTCCTCGCGGACCTGTTGCCGCGGAGTGGGCGCGGAGACCGGCTGCGGGACAGCTTCCTCGCCCGGATCGCCCTGCGCGCCCTCGTCGGGTTCGGGTTCGGTCACAGGGGTCTCTTCTTCGGGCGCAGAGACGGTCACCGTGAAAGCGGAAACCACCGTCTGCTCGACGCTCGCGACCGCGGTGGGCGCAAGCGCACGTATTAGTACGTAGAAGATTCCCAAGTGAATCAACAGTATAAGCACAATAACCCAGGGGTTGAGCCGCTTCCTGGTCGTGCTGAATCGGGTCGCCGTTTCGGACATGAAGCAAGAACGGGAGAAGCCGCCGGGACGTTCCGGCCAAATTTTTTCCCGCCAGCGCGCTTCACGACAGGGGACACGCCCATGGATTCCACCGCCGCCATCCTCCCCAGTTCCGACCGGAGGGGGAAAGCTCCCGCTGCAAATGCGCTCCTGCTCCCGCTGGCAGGACTGATCGCCTTCGCCGCCCTTGCCTATCTGAGCATCGCGCTGACCCGCGGAGAGGGGCGCATCGCTGTCGTCTGGCTGCCCAACGCACTGGCGGTCGCCTTCCTCCTGCGGTTTCGCGTGCCGCAGGAGGCGTTCTTCCTCGCTGCAATGTATGCCGGCAATTTGCTGGCGAATTTCTACGCGGGCGATTCCGCTTTCACCGCGGGTACCCTCGCGCTTGCCAATTCGGTCGAGATCCTGCTCGCGATCAGGCTCGTACGCCGCTGGTGCGGGCCGCGACCGGACATGTCCGACACCCACGATCTGGGCTACTTCATGGTTGCTGCCGGGCTCATCGCGCCGATGTGCTCAGCGCTGGTCGCCTCGGTCGCCCTGCTTGTTTCCGACGGACTTTCGCCAACGGCCGTGCTACGCTGGGCCGGGTCCGACGCGCTCGCAATGTTGATCCTCGCCCCCGGTGCCCTCGTCCTCCATGACGCACTGAGCAACCCGCGCATGCCGACACCGCGCGAGGCATTGGAATGGCTGGTACTGACCGGCTGCGGCACTACCCTGACCCTCGCCGTTTTCAACCAGACCCAATACCCGCTGCTGTTCCTCGTGCCGCCCATCGTGGTGGCCCATGCCTTCAGGCTGGGGGCGCTCGGGACCGCCTTCTCCACTCTGAAGGTCGCCCTGATCGCGCTGGTCTTCACCCAGCTTGGCAAGGGACCGATCAATCTCCTGCCCGTACCGATGGCCATGCAATTGCTGGTCCTCGAAACATTCCTGGCGTCCGCAATGGTCGTCGGCCTGCCCATAGCCGCCGTGCTGGCCACTCGGGATAGGGCCCGCATGGAACTCGATGCAGGCAGGCAGCAACTCGCCCTGCTCGCCGACAACATCACCGACGCGATCCTGCGCTTCGACTTGGACGGAAAGTGCACCTACGCCTCGCCCTCGGTGGAGACCGTGCTCGGCCTGCCGCCCGGCGATTTCCTCGGAAAGAGCGCCGGTGAACGGGTTCATCCGGAAGCTACGCGGGCGATCCATGACGTCCAGGAAGCTCTCCTGACCGGCAAGAAGGACAAGGAGCGCTTCACCTACCGCCGCTACCTCGATGCCGAGGACGGGAGCGCGGTCCATATCGAGGCAGATTGCGCGGTCGCATTCAATTTCGAGACGGGCGAGCGCGAGGGCATCATAGTGTCGGCACGCGATGTCACCACCCGCGTCGAGCTCGAAGGCCGCCTCAAGCGTGCCACCCGCCATGCCGAGAACGCCGCACGCGCCAAGGCGGAATTCCTTGCCAACATGAGCCATGAAATCCGCACGCCCATGAACGGCGTACTCGGGTTTGCCGACCTGCTCTCGCGGATGGATCTCGACGAGGACGCGAAACGCTATGCGCAGCTCATCGTGCGTTCGGGACGCTCGATGATGATGCTGCTCAACGACATTCTCGACATCTCGAAGATCGAATCGGGCAAGCTGGTGCTCAATTACGAGCGGGTCGACATCGCCCAGCTGGTCGCCGATTGCGCGCACCTCCACCACGAGGGTGCCGAGCGGAAGGGAATATCGCTTGTCACCACTGCCGAGCCCGACCTGCCGCAGTGTGTGCACAGCGATCCGCTGCGGCTGAGGCAGATCCTCCTCAACCTCCTCGGCAATGCGGTGAAGTTCACGGAAAGCGGAACCGTCTCGCTAACGGTCGAGAGCGAGGGTGAGACGCTGGCCTTCGTCGTCGAGGACAGCGGGATCGGCATTGCTCCGAAACGCCTCGAGAATATTTTCGCACCCTTCGTGCAGGAAGAGGCCACCACAACGCGCCGCTTCGGCGGCACCGGGCTCGGCCTCAGCATCTCGCGCCAGCTCGCCGAACTGCTCGGCGGATCGCTTACGGCCGATTCCATGCCGGGGCTGGGCTCGCGCTTCACCCTGCGCATCCCGATGAAGGCAGCGGATGGCGCGAAAAAGGAAGCTGCCGGTACCGGACGCAGGGCGACCGATGTCGATCGGCCTAACCGCGGTCGGGTCTTGCTTGCCGAGGACCACGATGTGAACCGCATGCTGGCGACCGCCATGCTCGAGGAGCTCGGGCAGGACGTCGTCGTTGCGCAAGACGGTCTCGAGGCTGTCGAGGCCGTGCTCTCGGAAGTCGAGAAGGACACCAGCTTCGACCTCGTCCTCATGGACATCCAGATGCCCGGTTGCGATGGTTATTCGGCGACCCGGATGATCCGCGATAGCGGTGTCGGGCCCGAAAGCCTGCCGATCATCGCGCTCACGGCCAATGCCTTTCCCGAGGATGTCGCTGCGGCACAGGATGCAGGAATGCAGGCGCATCTCGCAAAGCCCCTCGTCTTCGAAGATCTGTCGAAGGCACTCGCCCGCTGGATGCCGGTCCGGATCGTCGACGAAAGCGCGGCTGCCCCTGCGAGCCTCTCAACTCCACGCAAGTCTCCCGAGATGATGGCCCGCTGGAGCGAGCGCCGAAAAGAGGCGATCCAGGCCGTGACGGAGGCGCTGGGAGGCAATGAGCTCGAAGGCGCTCGGATCGAGGAGCTGGCACGTACGGTGCACAAGCTGGCCGGTACGGCCGCCATGTTCGGCGAACCGGGGCTCGGGAAGAAGGCGGCCGCGCTTGAGCGCGCGCTGCGGTCCGGCGTGGAACCTGACATTCGCAGGCAGCTTGCAGAGGAGCTACTCGACGCGGCCTGACACCGGGTCACACTCAGGCAAAGAAAAAGGGCGACCCCGAGGGGCCGCCCTTTCCTGTTCGGTATGATCGAAGGATCAGAACTCGTAGCGAGCGCCGACCTGGATCTTCCAGGCCGAACCCGAGATCGAGATCGACTGGTCATCATCGGGGTTGAAGTTGTCGATGATGTAGCGGCCTTCATCGTCATAATCCGCGAACGAAGTCGGGATGTCGAAGTTGAAGATCACGCGGTTTGCTTCGCTGTCGATCATGTTCAGGACGTTGTCGAAATCGGCGAAGATTTCGAGACGGTCGTCGACGAGGCCGGTCAGCTTGCCGAAGAACGGCAGTTCCTGGCTGATGCGCATGTCGAGATCGTACGACCACGGGTTACGGCAGGTGTTACGCTCGATGCTTGCACCCGGCGTGAACTCGCAGCCCGACGCGTTGACGTAATCGATCAGTTCCTGGACCGCGGTCGGATCCGACTGCGGCGAGAGGAACGGATCGTTGATGCCCGACGGGACGTAGAGCAGTGCGTTGTCCGAACCCGACGCGCTGTCGTTGAAGACGCTGCCGCCGTCGAAGACGAGGCTGTACGGACGGCCCGAACGGGCGCGGAAGAACAGACCCAGCTGCGTTGCGTAGTCGCCGAAGAACTTCTCGCGGAAGCTGATCGCTGCCGTGATGTTGTGACGCGTTTCGAAGTTCGAGGTCGAAACGGCCGGGTTCTGGCGATCGAAGGCTGCGGTACGGTCGTACGACGAGGTCGCAGTCGACGAAGCGACGTCACGGTTGTTGCTCGAGTCCGTGAAGGCGTAGCCGAAGCGGACGTTGACGCTACCACCGTCGGTGATGATGCCACCGTCGAAGCGCTTCGAAAGCAGCATCGAGGCGATGTGGCTTTCATAGCTCGGGCCGTTGGTCAGCTGGATGAAGTCATCCAGGCGCGTACCGAAGCAGTCACCGGTCAGGTTGTCGTAGACCGGCGGCGTGCCACCCGTGCCAACGAGCGTTGCGTTACAACCGGAACGGTTGATGTCGAGCGCGTCGTAGATCGGACGACCGTCGATGGTGTAGCCGTTGAGGCCTTCATCGGGGTTCGGAGCCTGCACCAGGTCGACGAAGTTCAGCGTGTCGTTGAACCGCGAGTAGATGTAGTCGAGGTTCAGGCGCCAGCCGCTGAAGAAGCCGGTGTCGGTGCCGATGTCGCTGGCGAAGCCGAGGTTCGCACGAACGACGGTCGGAACGTCGAAGTCCGGATCGGTCGACTGGACGTCACCACCGCCCTGAGCAGCGGTAGCCGAACCGGAGTCGGTCACACACTGCGGGAAGCCGGTGAAGTTGCCCTGTGCGTCCAGAACGTTGGTCGGCGTGGTCGAGCAGAACACCGAGGTGCCCAGCGCGGTCGAGAAGCCGTTGTTCGAGAACGCGTTCGAGAAGTACACGACCGGGTCGCCGCCCGAGAACACGCAAACACCGCCGGTGATGCGCGAGTTCGAGAAGAACCCGTCATTGTCGAGTTCGTAGGTGGCGCTCAGGCGCGGCAGCAGGACCGGGTCCAGCTTGCCGAACGAGTTGGCGTTGGTGAAGCCGAAGCGATCGAAGAACGCCGGGTTCGTGCGCGGTGCGTCACCGTCGTAGATCTGGACGCGAAGGCCGGCAGTAACGCTCAGCTGGTCGGTCGCCTGCCACTCGTCCTGTGCGTAGAACGAGTAGATGTTGCGGTTGAAACGCGCGGCGGCTTCGTTGATGTCGCCGGTCGGCGTGGCGTTGATGTCAGCGCCGTATGCCTGGCCGGTGGCGATTTCGAACGCGTTCGGGAAGAACTCGAAGCCCTGGCTCAGGACACCGTTTTCGAAGTCGTCGAGGTTGGCGAAGTACAGCGTACCGGTCGCGTTGATGGCGAACAGGTTGTAGACTTCGAGCGAGTTGGCTTCGGCACCGATCTTGAACAGGTGGTCGCCAGCATCGATGTTGATCTGGAACTTCGCCTGGTCGATCTGCGTGTCGAGCTGGTTGGCCGAACGGAAGATGCCCGGGCCGGTGCTCAGCACGCCGTAGTTGAATTCGCCCGGATCGTTCGCGTCGGGGACCTGGGTACCGACTGCGAGACGCACGGTCGGGTTGGCCGACTGTGCTTCACCGAAGCCGACCGGACCCTGCTTGTCGCCAACTTCTGCGCGGCTGAGGCGCAGCTCGGTCGAAACCTTGTCGCTCCAGTCCGAGTAGAGACGGACCGAGTAGTAGTCCGAGATCGTGCCTTCGTCTTCGAACGAGTTCAGGCCGGTGATGTTGCCACCGCCGAAGTCGGGTTCGATGTTCGATTCCTCGAGGCGCTGGTAGGTCGCTTCGAGACGATGGTCGTCGGTGATGTAGGCGTCGATACGACCGAAGTAGCGGACGCTGGTTTCGTCCAGGGTGCGCGGATAGCCGCCGACATCCTGGCCGTAGACGTCACGTGCGATCTGCGCGAAGCGATCGAACTGTGCCTGCGTCACACCGAATTCGGGGTTCGCGAAACCGCCGCCGAGGGGACCTTCGTCGTTCGCGTCGCCGAGATCGGTTTCTTCGTAGCCTGCGTAGAAGAACAGGCGGTCCTTGATGATCGGGCCGCCGAGGGTGACACCCCAGCGCTCTTCGCTACCCGACGAAAGGGGCACTTCCTCGCCATCCGGACGGATGATCGTGTCGGCCAGCATGCTGTCGTCGTAATAGGTGTAGAAGGCCGAACCGTGGAATTCGTTCTGGCCCGACTTGGTGACGACGTTCACGAGACAGCCCGTGAAGTCCGAGTATTCGACGTCGAACGGTGCGAATTCGACCGAGGTCTCACGAACCACGTCGTAGGGAAGCGGCAGCGAGTTACGCGCTGCGAACGGGGTGCCGTTGAGACCGAACACGTCGGCCTGGACGATACCGTCGACGGTGAAGGTGTTCGAACGGTCGTTACCGCCGAGGCACGAGATACGATCGACTTCGTCGGCGCGCTCGAGGCTGACACGCGGGTCAAGACGGATGATGTCGCGAACGTCGCGCGAAAGGCTCGGGAAAGCTTCGAGGGTCGCTTCGCCGAATGCGGTGCCCGGGCCGACAGCGAGCTGCTGGACGTTGGCACGTGCGCCGGTGACGACGATCACGTTCTCTGCCGCGCTCTGCGTCAGTTCGAAGGTGAAGCTGGTGTTACCCGAAACGGTGATGAACTGGCCTTCGACGGTCTGACCTTCGAAGCCGTCCGCCTGCGCGGTGACCGTGTAGGGACCGCCCGGAACCAGCGAGCCGACGCGGAACGAGCCGTCCGGGCCCGAGGTAAGGACGCTGCTCTGGCCGGTACGCGTGTCGGTGACGGTGACCGTCGCGCCCTGGATCGCAGTGCCGCTGTCGCTGACGACCTGGCCTTCGATGCCCGAGGTGATCTGCTGCGCCGCAGCAGGTGCAGCGACCATGGCGGCCGTTGCAGAAAGGCTGACCGCACTTGCGGCCAAGAGATACTTGAACTTCATCGGAGAAGACCCCTTCGTCTTGTCGGATAAAAAAATCGGATGCACTTAACGATGCGCAGCCCCGCTAGGCTGACGATGTTTCGCCAAAGCTATCCTTTTATGACAGAGTCAAGACAACGCACCCGCCCCTGTGGAGGGTGAGCCACGAAATTGCAAAAAAACGTTGTTTTTCTGCGCTTTACCGCTGTTGCAAAAACCACACAGCTGTCAAAAAGATTCGTTTTCTAACGAAACTCGTGTGCGACGGGCTGTGCCTCAGGCGAGATTGATTTCGCGCAGGCGCTGCAGCAGGAACTCGTGGCTAGAGATCGGCTCGGGGTGATCGGTCGGATTCTCCGGGTCGATGCACGAGGGCAGCGTCTCGATCACGTAGTCCGGGCGGAAGTGCAGGAAGAAGGGCATCGAATAGCGTGCCCGGTATGCAGCTTCGCCGCGCGGATTGACGACGCGGTGCGTGGTCGAACGCAGCTTGCCGTTGGTCAGCCGGTCGAGCATGTCGCCCACGTTGATCACCAGCGCGCCCTCCGGCACGTCGACGGCTTTCCACTCGTCCTGCTTGGTCAGCAGTTCGAGCCCTGCCTCTTCGGCACCGAGCAGCAGCGTGATCGTGTTGATGTCGCCATGTGCGGCAGCGCGGATAGCGCCCTCGGCCTCTTCGCCCTCGAGCGGCGGATAACGCAGCAGGCGCATGACCGAGTTCCCGTCCTCGACAGTGGCGGCGAAGAATTCGCGCGGCAGTCCGAGGTGGATGGCGATCGCTTCGAGCACCTTCCCACCGGCAGTTTCGAATGCGGAGTAAAGCTCGCTGAAAGTCTTGCGGAAACCGTCGACTTCATCGGGCCAGACATTGTCCGCCATGAATTCGGCGAGCGGGTGGCCCTCGGGAAGTTCGCGGCCGACGTGCCAGAATTCCTTGAGGTCGTGGACGTTGGCGTCCTTGGCCTTCTCGGTGCCGAAGGGCGTGTAGCCACGTGCGCCGCCGCCGCCGGGAATGTGATAGGCCTTCTTCACATCCTCGGGCAGCGCGAAGAATTCCTTCGACAGCTCTTCGGCGCGATCGATCAGCTCCTGCGGGATGCCGTGGTCGCGGATCACGGCAAAGCCGTATTCCTGGAAGCTGCGGCCGATCTCGTCGGCAATGCTCTCGAGCGGCTGTGCCAGCGACACAACCGCGATGTCGGTGTTCGAATCGGTCATAATGGTGCGCCCTTTAATACGGGAGGAAGATCCCCGCCAGCGCTGCGCTCATCAGGTTGGCGAGGCTGCCGGCGGCGAGCGCGCGAATACCCAGCTTTGCAATCACCGGTCTTTGATTTGGCGCAAGGCCGCCCGTGACGGCCATCTGGATGGCGATCGAGCTGAAATTGGCAAAGCCGCACAGCGCAAAGGTTACGATGGCGCGGCTGCGATCGGTCAGCGCGCCCGCTTCCATCGCACCCAGCTCGATGAAGGCCACGAACTCGTTCAATACGATCTTGGTGCCGAACAGGCCGCCTGCGAATTGCGCCTGGCTCCAGTCGGATATGCCGATCATGTACATGACGGGCGCGAAGACATAGCCGAGCAGCTGCTGGAAGGTGACGTCGGGATAGCCGATCAGTCCGCCGATCCCGCCGAGCACGCCATTGGCGAGCGCGACCAGCGCGACGAAGACCATGACCATCGCACCCACCGCCACGGCCAGCTTCACGCCGGTCTGGGTGCCCTGTGCCGCAGCTTCGATCACGTTGGCGGGCCTGTGGCCCTCCTCGAATGTCTCTGCGACCTCGACCTCGTGCGGCTTGCCGCTTTCGGTGAGGGCTGCCGGACCTTCTGCGCTGATGCGGGCATCGGGCAGCTTGATCTCGCCTTCGGTGCCGGCAAGCTCGGCCGCGTCGCGCGCGAGATCGCTCTCGTCGTCGGGCATGATGATCTTGGCCATCAGGATCCCGCCGGGGGCCGACATGAAGGCCGCTGCGAGCAGGAAGGGGACGGCTTCGGAGCCGATGAAGCTGGCATAGGCCGCGAGGATCGTGCCCGCGACACCCGCCATGCCGACGCTCATGAGCGTGAACAGGCGGCTCGGCGTGAGGGCTGCGAGATAGGGACGCACGACCAGCGGGCTCTCCGACTGGCCGACGAAGATGTTGGCAGCGCTACCCAGCGCCTCGACCTTGCTGATGCCCGTGATCCAGCCGATCGCACCGCCGACCCAGCGCACGAGGCGCTGCATGATGCCCCAGTGATAGAGGATCGAGACAATCGCCGCGAAGAAGACGATGACCGGCAGGGCGGCGATCACGAAGGTGTTGGTGAAGGGGTTCGAACCCATCGGTCCGAACACCGCCTCGATCCCGATCTTCGAATAGTCGAGCAGGGCGATGACGCCGTTCGACATGCCCTCGATCAGCTGGACGCCCCAGGGCGTGCGCAGGACCAGCAACGCCATGACCGCCTGCAGCGCGAATGCCGCGCCCACGACCCGCAGCTTGATGCGCTTCTTGCCCGTCGACAGGAGGAAAGCGATCGCCAGGATGGCGATGATACCGAGAATATTGATGACCACTGGCGGCATGCCGACCCCTCTGGCTACGCGACTAGTTGCGGATGAAATCAGCCGCTGTCTTGCGCGGCGGGCCCGCTTAGTCAATTTTCGCGCCCGATTCCAGCTTCGGCTATCACCAGACGATAAGGGGCGCAAAACGCCAGCATGACCGACCAACCGGCCAACGAAACCCGCCTCGCGGCAGCCGCAATGCCTCTGGGGCTCTTCGTTTACACGCTGCTTTATGGCGGGATGACCGTGCTTGCAGGCGTGCTCGCGTTCAAGCAGGTGCAGCTCTACCCGACTGATCTTGCTGTCGAGGCAGGCATCTTCGCCTTCCTGCTGCTGGTGGTCATTTCCAGCACGCTTGCCCAGCTATATGGTGAGAAACTGGCCAATCGCATCGTCTGGTGGGGCTTCGTGCCGCTGCTGATTGCATCGCTGCTGATGCAACTGGTGCTCAACCTGCCCGCTTCGACCGAAATGGTCGAATTCCGCAGCGACGACCTTGCCGCCTTCGAACGCGTTCACGCGACGCTCTGGCGTGTATGGGCCGCCGGACCTGCCGCCTATATCGTCTCGCTGCTGCTCAACGTGTGGATCTTCTCGCGCCTGCGCGGGAAATCGGAAGGTGCCTCGACCTTCTCGCTGATGGTGCGCGGCGCGATCGCATCTGCCCTCAGCCAAGCGATCGATTCGGTGATCTTCATTACGCTCGCCTTCTACGGCCAGTTCGAGATTACCAACCTCCTCATCGGCCAGGTCATCGCCAAGGTCGCGCTCAGCATCGTGCTTGTGCCGTTCCTGATCACCGGCGGTGTCGCTTTCGCGAAGTGGCTCGACGCGCGGAAGGGCTAAGTCTCGCGGACATTCTCGACGAGAGTTTCATCGAGCCTGTCGCCGTGAAGCACCGAGACGTCACCGGTGGTCTCCAGCACAACTGCTCGAACTTCGGATAGCGAGAGCACATTCGCTTCGCGTAGCTTGGCGATCACGTCGCTGCGCGCGACGCGGGTGGACTTGAGCGCATCCTCGCAGAACTCGCCGTCGCGCATCAGGAAGACGGGTTCGTTCTGGATCGCTTGTTCGAAGGCATCCGAATCCTTGCGCGCCCGCGCCACCAGCCATTGGACAAGGAACAGCCCGGCCATCGCCGACAGGCACTGCCCGAAGACCACCCACTTGTCCGCCGTGACGGCGGCTGCGAGGACCGAACCGAGCGCCACGGTCATGACGAAGTCGAAATTCGTCATCTTGGAGAGCGAGCGCAATCCGACGATGCGGATCAGCAGCATGACCCATGCGAGGCCGACAACGGACAGGACGAAGCCGCGCGCGGCGAGATCGGCGAGTGTGTTTTCGAAGAACATGCCCTCTTAACGGGCACTTGGGCATTTGGCTCCTAGGCCGAACAACTTGCCCCGCCGAGGACGCAGAAACGCGCGCAATGCGGATGGTTCAGCGGGACATCTCCGCTCGCCTCTGCCAGCGTTTCACCGAGATCGAACCCATCATCATAGGGAATGAGGGTGCAGGCGACGACGCGCGGGCTTGCCTCGCCCTTGCGGTGCACCACCATGCGGCTCGATGCGCACATTATGTCCGACGGCGACTTACCGAGGATGCCCCAGCATTCGGTGGTGATCTCGGCGATGTCCTTTTCCTCGTCCATTTCGGGAAAGAGGACGAGGCGTGCGGGATCGCGTGCGTCGATCGCGATGCCTTCGCGCTCGAACAGGGCAGCGTAGCTATCACGCGCGGCCGGTTCGCCTTCTTCGGGCAGGAGACGACCTGCAACGGCAATCGAGAAACCGTTTTCGCTCAGCCAGCGCAGGCCCTCGATGGCCGGCTCCCAGCTGCGCTGTCCGCGTTCGCCCTCGTGAACTTCGCGGCTGTGATGATCGAGACTGACGCGGAGCGTGAGGCGATCGCCGTGCCTTTCGTGCAGACCGAGAAGCGCTGCTTCGTGCCGCCGCATCGGCTTCATCGCATTGGTGAGAACGAGGGCTTCGAAGCCGCCGCCCAGCGCATCCTCGAGCATGCCGAGCATATCGGGGTTCATGAAGGGCTCTCCTCCGGTGAACCCGATCTCGCGCGTGCCCATGCCTTTCGCCTCGGCGAGATAGCGCGCCGCGTGCGCCCGCGAAAGGTACACCAGCGCATCGTTGGTGGGGCTGCTCTCGATATAACAGGTCGCGCAGGCGAGATTGCAGAGGGTGCCGGTGTTTAGCCAGAGCGTGTCGAGCTTCTCCAGCGGCACCGAGGCGCGCTGTTCGCCCTTGGCCGTCAGCAGCGGATCGCTGAATTTCTCGCGCGGGAGCGGTGCGGCCTCCACCGCGAAGGGCGAAGGTCCGACCGGCGCGTTTCGCGACTTCGCCCGGGTGGCATTCACGAAAAGCGTCTCCGCAAGGAAGCGACGAAACCGGCATACTTCTTCGGGATCGATCCGAAGACGGTCGGCTCCCACGCGGTGAAGGCAGCCGCCTTCGAGATCTCGCTGCGGGTGGGATAGGCGATGATTGCCGAGCCGAGCGCAAAGGTGCTGCTCTTGCCGGTGATCGATTGCGAGAAGGGCAGGAGGAGTTCGCCTGCATTCTTGCCCACTATGCTGGCGCCGAGCACCTTCTTGCCCTTGAGCACCAGCTTCAGGTGACCCTTGTCGTTGCCCTCGGCGAGGCTGCGTTCGTTGTCGTGGAACGTCTCCTTGACCACGGTGACCTTTTCGCCGTGCTTTTCGCGCGCTTCCCTTTCGGTCATGCCAATCTGCGCGACTTCGGGGTCGGTGTAGGTGCACCAGGGAAGCGCCGACCAGTCGACCTTGGTCGGCACGCCGAGCGTGATTTCGAGCGCGACATTCGAGCCTTCATAACCCGAGACATGCGTGAGCCGCGGGCCATTGCGGCAATCGCCGATGGCGTAGATGCCCTTCACCGAGGTGCGCCTGCGGTCATCGACCTTGATACCACCGCGATCCATTTCGACGCCGATGTCTTCCAGGCCGAAACCCTTGCAGCGAGGCGTGCGGCCGACCGCGATGAGGAGGTGCGAACCTTCGACGGTTTCGTCTTCCGTGTGGAGGCGGATCGCGCCTTCCTTGCCCTCGACCTTTTTCGCGAGCCCCTTCACGAAGCGAACGCCCTCGCCCTCCATCGTCTCGCGGACCACGGCCACGCTGTCGGGATCGTCGCGCCCCATCAGCTCGCCCGGCTCGACCACGGTCACGGCGCTGCCGAGGCGGCGGAAACTCTGCGCCATCTCCATGCCGATCACGCCGCCACCCACGATCACGAGGTGATCGGGCAGCGCATCGAGATCGAAGATGTTCTCGTTGGTGAGGTAGGGCGTTGCGTCGATATTTTCGATCGGCGGGACTGCGGGCTTGGAGCCGGTCGCGATGACGATACGCGGTGCCCGCAAGGTGCGTCCGCCGACTTCAACCGTCTGCGGGCCGGTGACCTTGGCCCAGTCGCGGATGACCTCGCAGCCCATTTCCTCGAAGCGTTCTTCGCTATCGTGCGGGGCGATCGCGGCGATGGCATCGTGGATGTGCTTGTGAACGCCGGTCCACTCGACTTTCGGCGGCTGCAGCGTGATGCCGTAGCGCTCGCTCTCGTTCGCTTCGGCTGCGCGCTTTGCGGCGGCGATCAGGGCCTTGGACGGTACGCAACCATCGTTGAGGCATTCCCCGCCCATCTTGCGCGCTTCGATCAGCGCGACGTCGAGGCCGAACAGTGCGCACCCTCCGGCTGCGGTGAGACCGGCAGCTCCGCCGCCGATCACGATAACGTCATGCGTGAATTTCATCGCTTGCTCCGTAACCGAATTTGCGAGAGATGCGAAAGCCCCAGTGCAGTTCGCACTCCTCCATTCGCCGACGGGAAGCATCAGGTTACATGGGCTCCGCGCACATCTCGTGAATATTCTCGTCACCGGAGCGGCCGGCCTGCTGGGCGGCGAGGTCTGCAAGCGACTGGCCGATGCGGGCCACCGCGTGACCGCGCTCGTCCATAACAATCCCGAAGTGCGGGCGAACGACGGCAGTCTCGTCGACGTCGCCACGATCAAGGGAGACGTGTCGTGCGAGAAGTTGGGCTGGGACCAGGCGACTTGCGCCTCGGTGGCCGACGGTCACGACCTCATAGTCCACTGCGCAGCGACTGTGCGCTTCGACCTCGCGGAGGCCGACTACAGCTCGGTCAATGTCGACGGCGTCGCGAATGTCCTCGCGCTCGCGGAGGCGGGTTCGATGGCCTTCCTCCATGTCTCGACCGCCTACGTCTGCGGCACGCGAGACGGCCCCATTCTCGAAAGCGATCCATTGCCCGCGAGCGGCTTCGCCAATGGCTACGAGGCGAGCAAGGCAGCGGGCGAACGCCTCGTCCGCTCCAGCCCTGTGCGCTGGGCCATCGCGCGCCCCTCGATCGTGGTGGGCGAGCACCAAAGCGGCCGCATCCGCCAGTTCGATACGACCTATGCGGCATTCAAGCTGATCGCCGAAGGCCGCGTGCGCCACATGCCCGCCCGCGCCGGAGCAACGCTCGATTTCGTCCCGCTCGACCATGTCGTGCGCGGCATCGTGGCCATCGCCAGCGACATGGAGCGCGCAATGGGCGGCACGTTCCATCTCGTTTCGGCCCAGCCGCTTCCGGTGGAGCGTTTTACCGGCTTGATCGGCGCCTACCCGCAGTTCCACGAGCCCGAACTTGTCGCTCCGAAGAAGTTCGACGCTTCGATGCTTCCCGCGCTCGAGCGGCGGCTCTTCAAGCGAGTTGCCGGTCTCTACGCAAGCTACTTCCAGCGCGATCCCGAATTCGACGACAGCCAGTTCCGCGCGTTTGTCGGAGCGTCATGTCCGGAAACCGGCGAGCCCTTCATCGAGCGCCTGATCGACTATTGCGTCGAGGACGGCTTCCTCAGGCCGAGCGACGCTTCGGCCTAACGCACGTCGGGATAGTGCTGCGCCATGCGGCCACGCAGCCCGAAGGCCCAGAGCATACCGACCTTGAAATAGATCCAGTTGGCCTTGAGCGCGCCCCATTCGGCGATCCGGCGGTCGGAAGTATAGACCCGCCGCGGCACCATCTTCACGCGTCCGCGCTGCGCCAGCTTCACGCACAGATCGGCCTCTTCCATCACCTGGTCGCCCGGCGTGCAGCCGCCCACGGCAATGAAATCCGCTCGACGAAAGAACATCGCGTGATCGCCGAAGAGCAGGCGAACGCCGCGCACAAACAGGTGCGGCCGCGTGATCAGCGGAGCGTACCAGGTCTTCGCCCAGTTATGGATAGTCGTGCCCCAGCGCGTCTTCTTAGGGCCGCGAATGACGGGCGTGAAGCTCGCCAGAGCGATGCGCTGGTCGGCAAGCGTCTCTTCGATAACTTGCACCATGTCGGCTGGCGGATGCGTATCGGCATGGACTACGCACACGATCTCGCCGCGCGCCGCTTCGACCCCATTGTTGATCTGGAGCGCCCTTCCCTTTTCGCTTTCGATCACTCGCCATCCCGCTTCGCGCGCGATCTCGCAGGTCCGGTCGGTGCTACCCCCGTCGACGAGCATGATCTCGGCGGGCTTCGGGTCAAGTCGCTCGAACAAAGCGACCAGCTCGGGCAGCACCCTTTCCTCGTCGAGCGTCGGCACGAGGAGCGTGACGCTCATTCGAATTCGGGCCAGGCGGCGAGGTCTTCGCCGGTATCGATATCGGCCAGTTCAGGCAGGATCGCCGGGCCGTATCCGCGCTCAGCGAGCCGGGTGAGCGTTTCGGGCAGCACCTTGGGTGTGCTCCATTCCATGTCCTCGAACAGGAAGGGCACCGGCTCGGTGAAACCGATCAGGTAATAGCCGCCGTCATTGGCTGGCCCGAGCACGACACGGCGGTCATCCAGCGCGCCCGCCGCAGCCTGGAGCAGCGGCACGGAAATGCCCGGACAGTCGCTTCCGATAAGGAGGGCCGGCGCTTCGACACGCGCCATCTTCGCGCCGAGATCGCCGCCACCCTGGTCGACCACGGCGACATTGCTTCCGAACAGCGAATGGAATGCCTCCACCTCGCCCCCGGTCACGCGCAGTTCGAAGTCGAGCCCGCTTTCCTTCGCGACTTCAACAGTATGCGCCAGCAGCCGCGCATAGATTCGCGCGGCCCCTTCCTCGCCCACGGCTGGAACGAGCCGCGTCTTCACCTGCCCCGGCACAGGGAGGCGCGCGAAAATCGAAAGCTTGGGAGAAACCATTCCCGCCACGATAGCGCTGCGAATGCAGGTTGGAAGGCGGAAATGGAGAAAAAAGGTGGTGAGCCGTGCTGGGTTCGAACCAGCGACCTACTGATTAAAAGTCAGTTGCTCTACCAACTGAGCTAACGGCCCGACCACGGCGCCCACCTAGTTACGGTTGTCGAGGTGGTCAAGCACGCTTTGGCTTGCCATTCGCGGCAACCCCCAATTAGGGCGAAAAGGATGACGAAAACCGCTTCCCGAGACGCTCCGCTGGACGCGAAGAAGGCCGCCAGCCGGTCCGGCGGGCCGAGCTTCTCGCTTGCCAACCGCCTCGGGCGGATGGTCTGGATGACGAGCTGGCTGCTTCTCGCCCGCTGGACGCCTCCCCCCTTGCACGGTTGGCGAGCGCTCATCCTGCGGCTGTTCGGAGCAAGGCTGGGCGGTAATTGCCGGGTGCACGCGAGCGTGAAGATCTGGCACCCGCGCAATCTGGAGCTGGGGGACAACGTGCTGATCGGTCCCGGCGCCATCATCTACAACCAGGGGCGCATCACCATCGGAAGCGACTGCGTTGTCTCGCAAAGGGCGCATCTCTGCGCGAGCACGCATGACGTGTCCCACCGGGATTTCCAGCTCGTGGTAAGGCCGGTCGCACTTGCGCCAAAGTGCTGGGTCGCAGCGGAAGCTTTCGTCGGGCCGGGCGTCACGATGGGCGAAGGCGCAGTGCTTGCGGCGCGCGGCGTGCTGTTCGAGGACGCCGAGGCCTGGGCGATCTACCGCGGCAATCCCGCCGCGAAACTCAAGCCGCGCGAGCTGCGAGCTGGCGAAGCGTGAAGCCGGTCACGGGATCGCGCCAGTGCGGCGCGATTTCGGCAGCGGGCTTCAACACGAAAGAGCGTTCGCGGAACAGCGGGTGCGGGATGAGCAGTTCGGGCGAGGCGAAGTAGCCCCCGCTCCACAGAACGATGTCGAGATCGAGCGGCCGTGCCCGCCAAGGGGCGCCCTTGCGGCGGCGTCCGAAGCGGTGTTCGAGTTCCTGCAGGCTGGCCAGCATTTCGTCGGGCGCAAGCGCGCTCTCGGCGAGCACCGCGGCATTGGCAAAACGGCGGAGCGATGGGCCGACCGGCGCGCTCGACATTATGCGCGAGGCCTGCTGCACCCCGATATCCGCTTCGGCGAAAGCGTTGATCGTCCGGGACAGCACCGCGCGCGGCCCGCCGATTCCCGCCACCCGCATGTTCGAGCCCAGCGCGATCAGGTAGCGGTGGCGTGCGCCTGTCATCGGGCCTCCCCGAATATTTCGTTCGCAGCCTCTTTGGCCGAGAACTCGCCCAGCGATACGCGACGCTTGCGTTTCAGGAAGCCCTCTCCTGCCTCGGTAAAGGGGACGAGGATGTCGGCAGCATAGTTGGGCGCGCGGAGCATGACCGTCATCTGCCCTTCATGGTGCCTGTCGAGCGAGATGGCGAAGGCCTGGACCAAGCCTTCAGCAACGCGTGCGCGCAGGATTTCGAACAGCCTGTCGATCACGTCGCGGCATCCGTCGATCGCGCCGGTCTCCAGCACGGCAACGGCCTGGATGGCGCCGCTGTCCCGCAATTCGAAGACGAGTGGGTGGAAATGGCCGTCCTTCTCGATCCGCCCGATCGCCGCCTCGAGCGCTGCCGTGAAGAGCGCGTCGAGCTGGTCCTGACTGATGGAGCGACCCGTGGACAAGCTCAGATATCCTCGCAGATCCGCCCGTAGAGCTGGGGCCTGCGGTCGCGGAAGAAACCCATGCCCGCGCGGTGCTTGGCCGCCCGCTCGAGATCGAGCTTCGCGACGAGCGTGCCGCTGTCCGACGCGCCGAATTCCTCCAGCAGGTCGCCCCATTCGTCTGAGATGAAGCTGTGGCCGTAGAAGCTCTGCTGGCGGTCGGCTGGCCCTTCATGGCCTATGCGGTTGGCGGCGCAGACGGGCATGCAATTCGAGACCGCATGGCCGATCATCGCGCGGCGCCACATGCGGCTGGTGTCGAGATCGACGTCATAGGGTTCGGACCCGATGGCGGTCGGGTAGAACAGGACCTCTGCGCCCTTGAGCGCCATGACCCGCGCGCATTCGGGGTACCACTGGTCCCAGCAGATCCCCACGCCGATGCGCGCCCCGAAGACGTCCCAGACCTTGAAGCCGTCGTTCCCCGGGCGGAAATAGTATTTTTCCTCGTAGCCCGGTCCGTCGGGAATATGGCTCTTGCGATAGGTGCCCATGATCCCGCCATCGGGACCGATCATGGCAAGCGTGTTGTAATAGTGATGCCCGTCGCGCTCGAAGAAGCTGGTCGGGATCGCCACGCCGAGCTTGCCCGCAAGCTCCTGCATCGCGAGAACGCTGGGATGCTCTGCCGTCGGGCGGGCCCGGGCGAACAGCTCCTCCTCTTCCTCGCGGCAGAAATACTCGCCTGCGAAGAGCTCGGGCGGCAGGATGACCTGCGCACCCTTGCCCGCCGCCTCTTCCACGAGCTGGCAGACGGCGGCGATGTTGTCCGCCTCATCCGGACGGGCGAGCGGCAACTGCAGGACGGAAACGGTCAGTTCTCTCATGCGGAGGAGCGTTATTTCTCCCGCAGCGCGAAGTCTACCTGGATGTGGACATTGGTCCGCGTGGTGCCGACCATCATTCCGGGCGATCCGCTCTCAGGAGCAGGTATGTTCACCGGCGGCGGGGCCATGGCCTGCGTACGGACAGCGACGCTTTCGGCCATCTCGTCCATCGCCTGTGCTCCGCGAACCCAGCTGCGGCCCTGCTGGCCGCCTGCATCTCGGATGTAGAGTACCCGGCTGATCTCCATGCCGGCTGCCGCTGCATAGGCCTCGGCGCGTCCGCGAGCGGCTGCATAGGCATCGGCATAGGCGGTGTTCAGCACCTCTTCGGGATCGCTCATGGTCAGGCTCGGGCCGGACAGGACATTGGCGCCCGCCTCGGTAACGGCGCTGATCGCGGCGCCGGCGTTGTCGGGATCATCCATCGTGACTTCGAAGACGTTGCTCGCCTGGTACTGGCCCTTGCGATCTCCCCAGCGCACGCGCTGGACGCTCACGTTCTGCGTCTGGATATTGTCCTCGGCGATACCGAGCTCGCGCAGCGCCGCGACGATCTCCTCGATCTTCTTGGCATTGGCCTCGCTCGCCGCAGTCGCACTGCGCGAGAATGTCTCGATCCCGGCGTTGAATTGCGCGCGGTCGGGGCGGCTTTCCGCCTGTCCGCTGGCACTGACCGACAGCAGAGTCTCGCCGTGATCGACCCCGCGCGCTTCGTCGGCGCGGTCGCTACAGGCCGCCAGCGCGAGCGGAGCGGCAGCCACAAGAACCAGTTTTTGCATACAAAAATCCCTCCGATGTAATACTGTTACATCGGAGGGATTGCAGTTCGCTTATGAACGCTGGCTGACAGAGGCGTCAGTCGGCCTTCTTGAAAAGCAGGGTCATGCGGTCGCTCTCGCCGATAGCGATATAGCGGTCGCGGTCCTGGTCTCCGTAGCGCAGCACGGGCGGCAGCGTCCAAACGCCGCCTTCCCAGTTCGCGGGGTCCTTGGGGTTGGCGTTGATCTCGCTTTCGCCGGCGAGTTCGAAGCCGTTTGCCTCGAAGATCGCGACGACGTCTTGCTTGCGCATGTAACCGCGCTGGCGGGCACCGTAATCATCATAGCTGGCGCCTTCGGGAGCGCGGTGCTGCACAACGCCGACCAAGCCGTCGTCCTTGAGCATCACACGCGCTGCCTTGAGCACCGTGTCGGCAGCATTGCCGATGTTGAGGCCGTGCATCGAGCGGAAGATGAGGACGCGGTCGACAGTTCCGGCCAGCTCTTCGGGCATTTCGTCGATCTCGAAGGCCGTCACATTATCACCGTTGACGCCTTCCATCTCGGAGACGCTCGCGGTGAAGCGCTCGGTCCAGCCCTTTGCGCGCGCTTCCTGTGCCCGGTCGCGATAGGTGCCGCCATCGCTGTCCTGTTCGAAGGCGATGTACTTGCCGGCAGGCGAAATATATGGCGCGAGCACGCGGGTGTACCATCCACCCCCGGGGCCATATTCAGCCACGGTCATCGTCGGCTCTACACCGAAGAATGCAAGTGTCTCTTCCGGGTTGCGATACTGGTCGCGCGCGCGGTCGTCGTCGCGCAGATCGGACGCGAGGACCTCGCCGAGGTCACCGGCGTGATCGTCGGCCGCAAGCGGGGTCACGGCAAAGGCGGCGACGGCCGCAGTCAGGAACAAACGCATGGGGGGATTCTCCTCTCAATTCGATGGCAATGCTTCCTGCACATGCACTGGAACGATGACAAGGACCCGTCGTCTTCCTACATGCTCGCTCAAAGGAGAAATACATGTCGCAGGAACAGGTGATCGTCGCTGGTGGATGCTTCTGGTGCACCGAGGCGGTGATGAAGGACGTCATCGGAGTGAGCGAGGTCGAGAGCGGCTATATCGGCGGCCACCAGGCTAACCCGACCTATAAAGAGGTTTGCACCGGCAATACCGGCCATGCCGAGGGCGTGCGTGTCACGTTCGACAGCGAGCAGATCAGTCTCGAGCAAATCCTCGACGTCTTCATGGGCACGCATGACCCGACCCAGCTCAACCGTCAGGGCAACGACGTCGGCACGCAGTATCGCAGCGCGATCTTCCCGACGGACGACCAGCGCGAGGCGGCAGAAGCCGCCATCGCCCGCTGGAACGAGGAGCATCCCGGCCAGCGCGCGGTGACCACGATCGAAGGCGGTGAATGGTTTCCGGCAGAGGACTACCACCAGGAATACTGGGACGGCGAAGGCCAGCGCAATCCCTATTGCCTCGCGGTCATCCCGCCCAAGCTGATGAAGCTGCGCAAGAGCTTCCAGAAATACGTCAAGGACGACGCCTGAGGACCGCCAGCGTGAAGACTGCGATTGTCGGAGCGGGAATGGCCGGGCTGAGCTGCGCAACGGCGCTGCGTGATGCCGGTGACGAGGTGGCCCTCTTCGACAAGGGCCGCGGCCCGGGTGGACGCATGTCGACGCGCCGGATTGACGCCGATGGCGAGACGCTGCGCTTCGATCACGGCGCGCAGTACTTCACCGTTCGCGACGAGCGGTTCCGCACGCAGGTGGCGAACTGGCAGGAGCGCGGCATTGCGGAACGCTGGCCTGCCGCGGGCGAGGATGCCTGGGTCGGCACGCCGGGAATGAACGCACCGATCCGCGCCATGGCCGATGAGCTTGGCGTGCAATTCGGGGCGCGCATCGAACGCATCGAGCGGGACGGACAGCGCTGGCTCATCGCGGGCGAGGGGTTCGATCCGGCAGCCTTCGACCGCCTCGTCCTCGCGCTGCCTGCCGAACAGGCCGCGCCGCTGCTCGAGGCGCACTGCCCGGAATGGAGCAAACTAGCTGCGACGACGATCTCGGACCCTTGCTGGACCGTTATGGCAGCCTTCGCGGATGCCGTTCCTCACTTTAATGACACGCTGCGTAACGCAGGCCCTATCGGATGGGCGGCACGAGACAGTGCCAAGCCCCGCCGTTCGACGGGCGAACGCTGGGTGATCCAGGCTGGCCCCGAATGGTCGCGCGCGCACCTCGAGGACGAACGCGAAGAGGTCACCGAGGCACTGTTGGGCGCATTCGCTGCGGAGATCGACGCGGACCTCCCCGAAATCGTCGCGAGCAGCGCCCACCGCTGGCGCTATGCCAAGTCAGGAAGCGCCGGCGAAGGCCACTTGTGGGATGCCACTCTCCAGCTGGGCGTGTGCGGCGATTGGCTGGTCGCTCCGCGCGTCGAGGGGGCCTGGGTATCGGGACGAGAGCTCGCCGAGGCGGTCCTCGCCGCTACCGGCTAGGCAAGAAAAAAGGGGCAGGTCCGAAGACCCGCCCCTCAAAACTAGCGTATCCTGCGCTCGGCTCAGCCTTCTTCGGTGGCCTTGCTGACGAGGATGTTGACCGAAACGCGGCGGTTCTGCGCCTTGCCTTCCGGCGTGCTGTTGTCTGCAGCCGGATCCGATTCGGACATGCCGGTCGGGGTCAGCATGCGCCAGGGCTTCCAGCCACACTTCTGCTGAAGGTAGTTGGTCACACGGCCTGCACGGCGCTCCGAGAGGACCTGGTTGTAGTCTTCGTCGCCATCGGAGTCGGTGTAGCCGACCACGAGCAGCAGCGCGTTGTCCATGGCTTCTGCCTGCGAAGCGATTTCGCAGATCTCACGCTCGCCTTCAGCCGAGATGTTCCACTTGCCGCTGTCGAAGTAGACGTTGGTCACGCCGCGGACATTGTACTGGTCGATGTTGGCCATGCGACCACGCAGGGCTTCTGCGGCAGCCGTGTTGGCGTCGATGTCTTCGCGCTGTTCAGCGAACTGCTGAGCGGTCGCACCGCGGATCATGGCAGCGGTTTCGAGGTCGCTCGCCTTGAGCTTCACGCGGCTGGCAACGAGGCCACCGTCGAACTGCAGCGTGTCGACTTCGACCGGAAGGCCGTTCAGCAGCTGGCGCGAGGTCAGCTTCTTGCTGCTCATGCCGAGGAAACCGCCGGTTGCGCGGATTTCGGTGCCTTCATCGATGATGATGTCGGTGGTGGTGCCGTTTTCCAGCGTCACGCGGATCTTGTCGCCGCTGCGCGAGGTGATGATGCCCTCGACTTCGGGACCTTCGGTGAGGGCCGAGCCGTAGACGTCGATGTTGCTGTCGGTGGCTTCAACTTCCTGCGCCGAAAGGCTCATGGGCAGCGCAAGCGCGCCAAGCAGGAGGGGGATTCCTGCGGTCTTCTTAATTGCAGTCACTTTCGTACTCCTTCAATCCACGACGACCATGGACATCTTACAGCTTCTTGATGGCCGCTTGTAGGGGGCGGTCCGGTCGTCGATCCTAAATTCTGATGCGTGTGTCTCATGACGCGGCAAGAATGGCGGCGTCCTCGTGTGGTGACACGCTGATTGTTGATCCCATGCTTTCAAAAATGTGAATGGCAAGCCGAAGGTGCCCGGCATGAGGGCGGTGCGGTCCACTGTTGCGGTGAACCGTTAAAACTTTGCCTTCTTTTTGCCTTTTTTCAGCCGCGCGAAGCGAGCCGGGCGATGAAGAATCCGTCGATTCCCCCGTTTTCCGCCATCATTCCGGGGTCGGTTCGCAAGGTCCCATCGGCGCCGGGGGCGATTCCCTCTGGGAGCTCATCCTGCGAAACCGGTAGAAGATCTAGCTTGGAATGGGCCAGGCGGGCCTCTCCTTCCTCGCGCTCTAGCGAACAGGTTGCATAGACCAGCGTGCCGCCCGGCTTGAGCCATCCGGAGGCGCGTTCAAGTAATGCGGCCTGGAGTTCGGCCATCTCCTCGATCTGTCGCGCACCGATCCGGTGAAGCACGTCGGGATGCCGGCGGGCGGTGCCGGTCGCGGTGCACGGCGCATCGAGCAGGATTGCATCGAAGCGGTGCTTGGGCTCCCACGTGAGTGCATCGGCGCGTAGCGGGCTGGCTTTCAGGCCCACGCGCTTGAAGTTGGCGCGCAGCAGGTCGAGCCGGCGCTTGGAAATGTCGAGCGAGGTGACCTGCCAGCCCTGCGCCGCCAGTTGTAGCGACTTGCCGCCGGGCGCAGCGCACAGGTCGAGGACGTGGCGGCCCTCGCCTTCGCCTAGCAGGCGCGCGGGTAACGAGGCCGCGATATCCTGCACCCACCATTCGCCTTCCGCGAAGCCGGGCAGCTTCTCGATATTCTCGCCCCGCGCGAGACGCAGGTGACCGGGCATCAGGCTGTCGGCGGCAAGTTTCGCCTTCCACACCTCGGTCTGCGAAGGGTCCTTCAGCGTCAGGTCGAGCGGCGGTGGCTCGGCAAGGCCCTGAGCGATAGCGGCCGAGCGGTCACCCCAGCGTTCGGCGACATCGGCGGGAAGCGTCGGCGCTTCGGGCAAGGCGATGCCGCGCTTGGTAAGCGTCGAGAACACGCCGTGCGCCAGCCTGCGCGGGCCTCCAGCAAGCAGCGGCAGGCAGGTCGCGATGACCGCATGCGGCGGCGTATCGAGGCGGAGCCACTGCGCCAGCATCATGCGGAGCACCGTGCGCGCCTTGGCATCGGCAGGCAGCGGCTTCTTCGTCGCACTGTCGATCAGCGCATCGAGATCGACCATCCAGCGCAGCACTTCGCTGGCGATTGCACGCGCCAACGCCTTGTCCTCGAACTTGCGCACATCCTTGGTCGCCGCGCCGAATGCGACGTCGAGCGTCTCGCCGCGGCGCAAAACCGCATCGAGCAGGCGAAGCGCGGCGCGGCGCGCGTGTATTCCGGTAGGCTGTGCCATTGGGCGCTGCCCCTAGCTCCACTTGAAACCACGCGCCAGCCTGCGCATTTTAGATGCATGACAAAACGCGCGACCAAGCGGCCCGAGAAATTCGAGAAGCCCGAGCACTGGAGCAGCGAACCGCCGCCCAAGCCGAAGAAGGTCGAGAACGAGGAAGACCTGAGCCCGACGCGCTACGGCGACTGGGTCAAGGACGGCATCGCGATAGACTTCTGATTTGCGCACCCGCCTCCGCGGGTACGTCCTCGCTAGACGCGCAGCAAGCTGCGCCCGCTGCGGGCGGGCAATCGCCCTTGCCTCGGCTTAGCCTCGGAAATCAAAGCGCCTTGAGCGAGATCTTCAGGCCGTCGCGCGGCTTGGGGATCGGCCAGGGCTGCCAATCGGGTTCCTGCTCGAGCGTGATCTCGTAGCGCGGCAGGAGCTGCGCGAGCAGGATCTTCACCTGCATATAGGCGAAGTGCAGCCCGAGGCACATGTGCGCGCCGCCGCCGAAGGGAACCCATGCATATTTGTGACGCGCCTTCACCTTGTCGGGCGTGAAGCGCATCGGATCGAAGTCGAACGGATTGTCCCAGTGTTCTTCGTCGTGATGGACGTAATACTGGTTGATCCCGACGTGCGTGCCGGCAGGAATGCGATAGCCGCCGAATTCGAACTCGCGCAGCGCGCGGCGCGGCATCGAGGGCACCGGCGGGACCATCCGCAGCGCTTCCTTGAACGCCATTTCTGTCAGTTCGAGCTTACCCATATCCTCGTAGGCAAGGTCGCGGGGCTTGCCATCGCTGCCGACACCGCCGGTCACGCTTTCGACTTCCTGGCGCAGCTTTTCCTGCCATTCGGGATGCTTGGCAAGCAGCCAGATCAGCGAGGTCGCCGAGCTGGTGATCGTGTCGTGCGCCGCCATCATCAGGAAGTTCATGTGGTCGACCACCTCGTCGACCGGCATCAGACTGCCGTCGTCATACTCGGCGGTGGCGAACTGGCTGAACATGTCCTGCCCGCCGCCTTCCGCGCGGCGACGCTGTGTCTCCGCAGTGAAGAAATCGACGAGGAATTTCCTTCCGTCGACGCCTCGCTTCATCTGGGTGAAGGGCAGCGGTTTCCTGACCGGCGCGACCGAGGCCTGTACCATGTCGATGAAGGCGGTGTTGATCTTGTCCGCTTCCGGACCCCACTCGATCCCGATGAAACTGTCTGCGGCAAGGTCGAGCGTGAGCGTCTTGATCGCGGGATAGAATTCCATCCGGCCCGCGCCCCAGTCCTCGACCTTTTTCGCGATGCCGCGATTGAGGCTGCCCGAATAGTGGCGCATCGGGCCGGGCTTGAAGGCGATCGACAGCGCACGCCGGTCGGCGCGGTGATGGTCGAAGTCGAGCAGCATCAATCCGCGCGGGAAGAGCTGGTCGAGCACCGGGCCCCAGCCCTGCTCAGATGAGAAATTCTTGCTCTTGTCGAACAGCACCAGCTCGTTCGCATCGGCACCGATCAGGGCGACGTTCCACCCGCCGAACGCCTTGCTCTTGTAGACCCGGCCATAGGTTTCGACCATGTGCCGCGTGAATGCGTGCGGGTCCTTGAGCATCTTGAAAGTATTGCCGACCAGTGGCCATCCGCCCTCGCCGGGAATATGTGCCAGTTCGTCGTCGCTCGGGACGCCTTCGGTCCAGTGAGTGGGGATCGGATCATGTGCTGCAAGAGTGGCCATGCAGCCATCATGCATCAGCAATTATTAAGTGGCAATTAGCAATCGATCCATCCGGCAAGCTCGCGCCGCAACAAGGTTTCGAGCATCGCGAGGCCCGCGTCCGAAGTGTTGAGGCAGGAGAGTGCCGCAAACTTCTCGCCGCCTTCCTCGATGAACTGCTCGCGCCCCTGGATGGCAAGTTCCTCGAGGGTCTCGAGACAGTCGGCCGAGAAGCCCGGAGCCGCGATGGCGAGAGACTTGGTGCCCTTGGCTGCCTCTTCGCCTATCACCGTGTCGGTCGCCGGTTCGAGCCACTTGGCGGGGCCGAAGCGCGACTGGAAGGTCGTGCGGATGCGCATGTCACGCCCGGCAAGCCGTTCCTGCAACAGGCGCGAGGTCTTCTGGCAATGGCAGTGATAGGGATCACCCAGCTCCAGCGTGCGCTGCGGCATGCCGTGGAAGCTCAGCAGGAGGACTTCGGGCGTGAAATCGAGCGCATCCAGCTGGCGCGTGATATCGGCTTCGAGCGCGTCGATATAGGCAGGATCGTCGTGATAGGGCGGGAGCGTACGCAGGCTTGCTTGCCAGCGCATTTCCTTCAGCTTGTCGGCCGCCTTGTCGACCACCGTCGCCGTCGTCGCACCCGAATATTGCGGGTAGAGCGGGGCGAGGAGAATGCGGTCGCAGCCGGCATCCATCAGCTTCTGGATCTGGTCGGGGATCGAGGGCTTACCGTAACGCATGGCCCAGTCGACCATGACGCCGTCACCCAGCCGGTCCTGCATGGCCTCTGCCTGCTTGCGGGTGATGACGGCGAGCGGCGAGCCTTCCTCGGTCCACACCTGGCTATAGGCGTGCGCGCTCTTCTTGGGGCGCGTGTTGAGGATGATGCCGCGCAGGATCGGCTGCCATGCGATCGCGGGTATCTCGACCACGCGGCGGTCGGACAGGAATTCGGCGAGGTAGCGCTTCACGGGGCCCTTCTCGGGCGCATCGGGCGTGCCGAGGTTCACTACAAGTACGCCGATCCTGCCGGACTTCACCGGCGGGTGGTCTGCGGGGAGTTTCTGTTCTTGCCAGGTCATGATCGTTCGCTGAAGAACGGGAGTTGCTGCATTCGCGTTCCCGTCGTTGTGAAGAGGGCGTTTGCGATCGCCGGCGGGGCGACTGCCACGCCGAGTTCGCCGGGGTCGAACGGCTCGGCCTCGCTGGCGATGAAGTCGACCACGATCTCGGGACAATCGGCAAGGCGCGGCAGGCCCAGCCCGTCGAGCCGTTTCGGCACCGGATGGCCATCACTGAAGCGCAGCGAACCTCCCGAAGCCAACCCAAGGCCGAAAACGAGCCCGCCTTCGATCTGCTGGCGCGCGATATCGAGATTGACGATCCGCCCGATGTCGACGGTCGCAACCAGACGAGAAACGCGCGTGCGGCCCTCGCCCCTGCCGACCTGCGCCACGCAGGCAATGTGTCCGGCACGCGCGGGATCGCTGCCCATGCGAAGCATCGCGATGCCCTGCCCGGATCCTTCCTGAGCGCCGTCCCATTCGCCGAGGCGCGAGGCGCGGCGCAGGCATTCGGCCATGCGCGGCGCGCCGCCCAGCATCGCCATGCGGTAGAGAAAGGGATCGCGGCCCGCGGCTGCCGCCAGCTCGTCGACGAAGCATTCGGTGGCAAAGGCCGTCCAGACATGCGCCCCGCCACGCATCCGTCCGGCGGGCAGGCGAATGCTGGCAGGCACGTGATCAACCGCGACATGCGAGATGCCGTAGCTCGGCACGGCACCCTCGGTCATGAAGGGGTCGGCTTCCTCGCGGCCCAGTTCCTGTGCGGCTTCCGGCACGAGATTGTCGAACAGCCGTCCGCCCATTTCGCGGATGGCGGAAGGCGCGGTGACCCGCGTGCGCCACGCGACTGGCTGCCCCTGCGCCCCGAGGCTCGCTGAGATCTGCACCGAGACCGGGGGACGCGGAGGGACGGCCTGCAGGTCCTGCGCCCGGCTCCAGACGAGCTGCACCGGACGTCCGACCTGCTCCGCGATCTGCGCCACCTCGATCGCATGCTGCTTTTCGAGCCGGGCATCGAAGCTGCCGCCGGCGGACACGGGATAGAGGACGACGTCCTCAGGCGAGATACCGATGGCCTTGGCTGCCGCATCGCGCGCGGCGGCGGGCGCTTGCGAGGCGATCCACAATTCGAGGCGTCCGTCTTCGAACCGCGCGGTCGCACTCGCCGTTTCAAGCGGCGCATGGGCTGCGGGCGCGAAATCGTAGCGGCGGACCGTGGCAGAGCCGCCGAGCATGCCGTCGGGATCACCGATTGTCGTTACCCGTTCGGCATTGTCGTCGGCCGATTCGATCGCGCGTTCCATGTCGCTTTCGAGGACGATCTGCTCGAGCGCCCCGGGCCCGGTGAAATGGGCCCGCATCCTGCCGAGCGCCTGGTCCGCGATCCACCAGCTGTCTGCAACGGCTGCGATCCAGCGCTTCGAGGTGACGACTGTGCGCAGACCGCGCATGCCCTTTACCGCATCCTCATCGAAGCGGAGCAATTCTGGCAGGCCGGCGGGACCGTGCCGGATCGATGCGAAGAGCATTCCCGGCAGGCGGACATCGCCTGCAAAAATGTGGCTTCCGTCGACCTTCGAAGGCAGGTCGAGCCGCGGGAAGATCGTGGAAGCATCGGCCTCGCCCGGGATCGGCTCTTCGGACGCAGCAAGCGGTCGCAGGGGAGCGGGATCGGGCGGGTCGAGACGTGCCGCTTCCATCGCGAGCTCGCCGAAGGGCAGGCGCGTGCCTTCGTGGATGACGAAACCCTCGACCACCTCGCACTGTTCGGGAGCGATATCCCAGCGCTCGGCGGCGGCACGAGTGAGCATGTCGCGCGCGCTTGCCGCTGCCTCGCGCAAGGGGCGCTCATAGGCGGCAAGGCTGGTGCCGAGCGCGGTCGCGTTGAAATCGCCGCGGCGCGCGAAGCGTTCGACCAGCCATGCATCTTCGCTATCGGCCTGCGCAGGGAAGCTCGACCATAGCGGCGACCAATGCGCGGCGAGCGTGAGGTTGGCGAAATGACCCGAAGGCGGGGTCGGTTCGATGCCGATCTGGCGCCAGTCGGCACCGAGTTCGGTGGCCGCGACCTGCGCGAGGACGGTACCGACACCCTGCCCCATCTCGAGCTGCGGGACCGCGACGGTGACGACGCCGTCACGCCCGATCGTAAGCCACCCTTCGAACAAGGCCTCGCCCTCGCCGGCGACCATCGGGCTGGCATAACTGCGCGGCCATAGCGTCCAGGCGACCAGCAGTCCGCCGCCCGCCGCCGCGCCGATCATGAGCTTGCGGCGCGAAACTTCGATGCCGCTCAGTTTCTCGCGGATATCCATTCGGCGAGCTTTTCTGCAATCGCGTGGAACGGCGCGGCGTTGGGGCCGTCACCGGCTGCGGGCGGTTTGCCCGCATCGCTCCCCTGCCGGATTTCCATCGCCAGCGGGATTCGGCCGAGGAAGGGCAACTCCAGTCGGCCCGCAGCCGCCTCGACGCCGCCGGCACCGAAGGGATCGGAAATCTCGCCACACTTGGGGCAGGCATAGCCCGACATGTTCTCGACCAGCCCGATCACCGGCACACCGGCCGTATCGAAGAGCTGGCCAGCCCGTGCCGCGTCGATCAGCGCAAGGTCCTGCGGCGTAGAGACGAGCACCGCACCTGCCGGCTTGAACTTCTGCACCATGGTGAGCTGCACATCGCCCGTGCCCGGCGGCAGGTCGATCAGCAGCACATCGGTGTCGGGCGACCAGTGCGCCTCGATCAGCTGGCCGAGCGCGCCAGCCGCCATCGGACCGCGCCAGGCGAGCGCCTTGCCCGGCGCAACGAGGTGACCCATCGAAAGATGGTCGACGCCAAAGTCGCTGGCGAGCGGGACCGGCTTGTTGTCGCGCGCATCGGGCTTTGCGCCCTGCGTGCCGAAGATGACCGGTTGCGAAGGTCCGTAGATGTCGGCATCGACCAGCCCGACCTTCACCCCGCGCTTCGCCAGCGCGATCGCGAGGTTGGCGGTGAGGGTCGACTTGCCGACGCCGCCCTTGCCCGAACCGACCGCGATGATCATCGGCCCCTTGCGTTCTGCCGTCATGACGACGCGCACGTCGTTCACGTCCTCGCGTGCAGCCACGGCAGAAGTGATCTCGGCTTCCAGCGCACCGCGCTGCGCCTCGGAAAGGCCCGCCACATCGAGAACGAGCGTCGCGCGTCCTTCATTGAGGACGCTACCGGTAACACGGGCGCTGATTTCGGGGGGCAATTGGTCTTTGAAAAGCGTGTCGCTCATGGAGGGCGCTGCTGTAGCATCGAAAAGCGCGCCGCAACCCCTGTTTTTCCTGCAAAGCGTACCTATAAGACAAATATGAGACTTTTGGACGGGCTAGGACAGAGGATCCGCCTCGCAATGGCAGGAAACAATCCATGGGGCGGGGGTGACGATTCCTCCGGCTCCGGTAATGACGGTGATGCGCCGAAGGGCGACAAGGGTAGCGGCAAGCCGAAGGGCCCGCGCAATCCCTGGCTCCCGCCGGGCTCGGGCGGAGGCGACGGTCGCCGCGGCCCCAATATAGAAGACATCTTCAAGAACCGCGGTCCCGAAGGTCCGCGCCGCAAGGGCGGTGGCCCCGGCGGGCCGAATTTCCGCTTTCCGCAGCGCCCCGGCGGCAAGAGCTGGTTCCCCGTGGTGGTGGTCGGCATCATCGCGCTGGGCCTGCTCGCCACGAGCGTCCACCTGATCGGCCCGCAGCAGCAGGCCGTGGTCAAGACGCTGGGCAACTACACCCGCACGCTGGATTCGGGCCTCAAGTTCTCCGCGCCCTTCCCCTTCGAGACGGTCGACGTCGAGGACGTACAGGGCGTGCGCGCCGTGCGCATTCCCGGCAACAACAGCCAGGTGAAGCTCATCCTGACGGGCGACCAGAACCTCGTCGACCTCAGCTATATCGTGCGCTGGAACATCAAGGACCTCGCCGACTACAAGTTCCGCGTCGTCGACCCGGTCGAGACCGTGAACGAAGCGGCAGAGGCCGCGATGCGCGCCGCCGTCGCCGAGAAACAGCTCGACGAGACCTTCTCGGGTCAGGGCCGCGCCTCGATCGAGCAGGACGTGCGCGAGCGCATGCAGGAAACGCTCGACAGCTACCAGGCAGGCATCCGCGTGCTCGGTGTCGAAATCGAGAAGGCCGACCCGCCGAGCCAGGTGGTGGATGCCTTCCGCGACGTGCAGGTGGCAGAGCAGAACGCCGATGCCGCACGCAACCAGGCACAGGGTTACGCCCAGCAGGTGCTCGCACAGGCACAGGGTGAAGCCGAAGCCTTCGACAAGGTCTACGAGCAGTATCGCCTCGCACCGCAGGTGACCCGCCAGCGCCTCTATTACGAGACCATGGAGCGCGTCCTGAGCAAGACCGACAAGACCATCGTGGAAGCGCAGGGCGTGACGCCCTACCTGCCGCTTCCCGAAATCCGGCGCCGGGCCCAGGAGGCCCAGCCTACCACCACCGTGACCGCGCCGGGAGGAAACTGAGATGCAGCGTATCTGGGAAGATTATCGCCTGACCATCATCGCGCTCGGCGTGGCGATCGTGGGTCTGCTGATGAGCGTCTACGTCGTGCCCGAGGAAGAGCAGGCCGTCATCGTGCGGACGGGTAACCCGATCGGGACCGTCAACACGCCGGGCGGCGAGACCGATGCGGGCATCTATCTCCGCATGCCCTTCGTCGACCGCGTCGTGCGGATCGAGAAACGCCTGCTCGACCTCGAAATGAGCGACGAGGAAGTGCTCTCGAACGACCAGCAGCGCCTGCTCGTGAACGCCTATGCGCGCTTCCGGATCACCGATCCGGTCCGCATGGTCGAACGCGCCGGCACCACCGACGGCGTGCGCAATGCGCTCGAGCCGATCCTTAACTCGGTCCTGCGCCAGGAACTCGGTCGCCGGACCTTCCAGGCCATGCTGACTGCGGAGCGCGGCTCGGCGCTGCAGAACGTGCGCAACAATCTCGACCGCCAGGCCCGCCAGTACGGCGCCGAAGTGGTCGACGTGCAGATCACCCGCACCGACCTTCCCGAAGCGCCGCTCCAGTCGGCCTTCACGCGGATGGAATCGGATCGCCAGCGCGAGGCCCGTGCGATCCGTGCCGGTGGTTCGCGTGATGCCCGGATCATTCGTGCAGACGCCGATGCGGAAGCAGCGCGCATCTATGCCGAAAGCTTCGGCAAGGATGCGGAGTTCTACGACTTCTACCGCGCCATGCAGAGCTACGATGCCACCTTCGCGGCCGAGAACGGCGATGCTGCAAGCAGCATCATCCTCTCGCCCGACAATGAGTACCTGCAGCAGTTCCGCGGACGGCGTTGACCGTTTGTCGAACGGTGGCGGTCCAGTATCGCCCCCGTTCAAGGCGCATTCAGCGCCATATTGCAGTCCTGATGCCGGAACCGCGAGGCCGGTCCGGCATAGGATATGCAAAAGACCCGCACTCGCCACTTTGAAGAGGATCGAGAAAAGGACGTGAAGCCCGTGCGTTATGCCTACTCAGTAACCGCCGCCCTGTTGGCCGGTGGTGCAGCCCTTTCGCTGGCAGGTTTCCCTGCCGGGGCGCAGGTCGCCCAGAACGACGATTCGACCATGGCAAGCGTGGTCCCGCGCGCCGGTGCACCGGCAAGCTTTGCCGACCTGACCGAGCAGTTGCAGCCCGCAGTGGTCAACATTTCGACCCGCCAGCGCGTCGAGGTCTCGCGCGGCACCAACCCCTTCGAGGGTACGCCGTTCGAAGGCCTTTTCAACCAACGCCGCGGACAGCAGGACGACGAACCGCAGTATCGTGAAGGCCAGTCGCTCGGCTCGGGCTTCATCATCTCTGCCGACGGTTACGTGGTAACCAACAACCACGTGGTGAGCCCCTCGGGCCGCGCGTCGATCCAGGAGATCACCGTCACCCTGCCCGACGGCACCGAATACGAAGCGGAGCTCGTCGGTACGGACGCGCAGTCGGACCTTGCCGTGCTGAAGGTCAATCGCAGCGAACCCTTCCCCTTCGTCCGGTTCGGTGACAGCGCTCAGGCGCGTGTCGGCGACTGGGTGATCGCAATCGGCAACCCCTTCGGCCTCGGCGGCACCGTGACCAGCGGCATCGTCTCGAGCGTGCTGCGCTCGACCGGCGGCGGTGCCTATGATCGCTACATCCAGACCGATGCCAGCATCAACCGCGGCAACTCTGGCGGTCCGCTGTTCGACATGCAGGGCAATGTGATCGGCGTGAACAACGCGATCATCTCGCCGACCGGCGGCAGCGTCGGCATCGGCTTTGCGATCCCCGCTGAAACCGCGGCCCCGATCATCGACAAGCTCGTCCGCGGCGTCGAGATCGAGCGCGGCTACCTCGGCATCCAGATCCAGCCGGTGACAGAAGACGTTGCTGCCTCGCTGGGCCTCCAGCGCAATCGCGGCGAAATCGTCCAGATGGTGCAGGCAGGCGAAGCTGCCGAGCGCGCCGGGATCGAGCCGGGCGACATCGTCCTTTCGGTCAACGGCCGCGAGGTCACTCCGGACCAGACGCTGTCGTTCCTCGTCGCCAATGTCGCGCCGGGCACGACCATTCCGGTCGACCTGATCCGCGACGGCGAACGCCGCCGTATCAACGTGACCGTCGGCAAGCGCCCGAGCGAGGAAGAGCTTCGCCAGCGCCAGATGTTCGATCCGGACGCCGAGCCCGACGAGGACATGTCGCCGAGCGACAATGAAGTGATCGAGGAGCGCCTCGGCCTCCAGGTCCTCACGCTCACGCCGCAGATCGCCCGCCAGATCGGCGCGGATGCGGATACGCAAGGCCTCGTCGTCGCGATGGTCGACCGCAATTCGGACGCAGCGCGCAAGGGCCTCCAGCGCGGTGACATCATCCTGACGGCGAATTACCGCAGGCTGGAATCGGTCGAAGACCTCGAAGACGCGGTTCGCCGCGCCCAGGCAGACGATCGCGATGCCGTTCTCCTGCGTGTGCAGCGCCGTGGCGGTGCCCCCCAGTACATCGCGGTGCGCCTCCGCTAAGCCGCACACCTCGGCCAAACAGAGAAAAGGCCCTCCCGGTTCGCGCCGGGAGGGCCTTTTTCTTGTTCGCTGCAAGCCGGATCAGTTGCGCGGCGGCCGTTCGGGTCGCGGCGGAGGCCGGTCGCGTCCTATTGCGCCGTCGAGGAAGTCGTCACCGATAGCCTGCGGTGCTCCATCCTCGCCCACGCCCGTCGGACGGGGGCCCGGCACGCGCTCTACCGGAGGCGGTGCCGGAACACGCGGACGCATGCCGTCTTCGCTGCCGAAGGAGCCGCCTTCCTCGGGGAAGGGAATTGCACCGCCGGGGCGATCGCTGCGACCGGGCTCGATCAGGTTGCCCTGCTCGTCGATGTAGTAATAGTCGTCCGGGTCGCCGAAGAAGTAGTCGTCCTCTTCGTCGAGCTGCCATTCGGGCAGCTGGAGCTGGGTGTCGAATTCCTCGACCGGGCGATCCTTGACCGCGTAGCGCATGTAGGCGGCAAAGGCCTGCGCGGGGGCACGACCACCCTGCAGCCCGCCAACGCGGCGGTTGTCGTCCCGCCCCATCCAGACACCGGTGGTGATGCCGGAAGAGAAGCCGACGAAATAGCCGTCCTTGTTCGAGCTGGTGGTGCCGGTCTTGCCCGCGACCGGCCTGCCGATCTGCGCGGCGCGGCCCGTGCCGGTCTGCACGGCGGCCTGCAGCAGGTCGGTGATACCGCGCGCGACATGGTCGGGAATGAGCTGCGTGCTGCGGGCCTTCTCGTGCTGGTAGAGAAGCTCGCCCTCGGCCGTCGTCACTTTCACGATCCCGTAGGGCTCCACCGAAGCGCCTTCGGCAGACACGGCGGCGAAAGCGCGCGTCATGTCGAGCAGGCGGACCTCGTTCGCGCCCAGCACCATCGCCGGATAGGTGTTGATCGGCGTGGTCACGCCGAAGCGGCGCGCCATCGACGCGACCTGGCTGAAGCCGACCTCGTTGCCGAGCTGGGCTGCAACCGTGTTGATCGAATAGGCAAAGGCAGTGCGCAGGTTCGTCTCGCCGATATTCCGGCCATTCGAATTGCGCGGGCTCCAACCACCGATCGAGACAGGCGTGTCGACCACGCGGTCTTCGGGCGTGTAACCCGCCTCCAGTGCGGCGAGATAGACGAACAGCTTCCAGCTGGAGCCGGGCTGCCGCATCGCATTGGTCGCGCGATTGTAATTGGTCTCGACGTAATCGGTGCCGCCGACCAGCGCGAGGATCGCGCCGTCACGATCGAGGCTGACCAGCGCGCCCTGTGCGCCGTCGGGGGCGTTCGCCTTCACCGCCGCGGTGGCTGCGGCCTGCATGCCCGGATCGAGCGTCGTCCAGACCTCGATCGGTTCGAAGGTCTCGGGCAGCAGCAGATCGAGCTGCGGCAGTGCCCAGTCGGTGAAATAGCGCACCGAATTCTGGCCGGCCTCTTCCTTGAGCTTCACGGCCGAAACGTCGACCGTCGCGTTCTGCGGTATGCGGCCCTGCTCCTTCATCAGTTGCAGCACCACGCTTGCGCGGCCGACGGCCGCGTCGACATCTGCCGTGGGCGAGTAACGGCTAGGCGCCTTCACGAGCCCGGCGATGATCGCTGCCTCAGCGGTGGAGAGCTCGGTCGCGGGATGGCTGAAGAACTTGCGGCTCGCGGAATCGATGCCGTAGGCGCCGCCGCCGAAATAGACCTTGTTGAGGTAAAGCTCGAGGATCTGCTCCTTGGAGAACTTCCATTCGAGAGCCATTGCGAGAACCGCCTCGCGCGCCTTGCGGTCGAGCGTACGGTTCGAGTTTAGGAACACGTTGCGCGCCAGCTGCTGGCTGATGGTCGAGGTGCCACCGACGCGCGAACGCTCGCCGGTCACGCCTTCGATGACAGCGCCCGTCAGGCGGACGATGTCGACACCGGGGTGCGAATAGAAGCGCCGGTCCTCGACCGAGATCATCGCGTCTTTCATGACCTGCGGGATATCTTCGGACGAAAGCCATTTTCCGTAGCTGGGTCCCAGCTCCACGATCTCGGTGCCGTCGCGCGCGCGCACGACGATAGTCTGCGCGTTCTGCGTCGCCTTCAGCTGGTAGAAGCTCGGCAGCGAACGGGCGGCGAAGCCCACCGCAATGGCCAGGAAAAGGGCGCCAAGCAGGACGAGCGCTCCGCCCCACAGGGCGATGCGCTTGCTCCACAGCTTGAGCGCGCTGAAGTCACGCTTGCCTTCCGCTTCGGCGCGAGCGGCGCGTTCCGCGCGTTTCGAGCTTTTGCGGCGGCTGCCTCGTTTGGTCATGCTAGGCTGAAATCCTCAATTCGCTTGGCGATCGATGCCGCGTCATATCCGCCGCTTCCTTGCATGGCGAGACGTAACAGCAGGTGAACGCACAAGAGAATACGGCGCGCGCAGCCTCAGTCTTCCGGTTCGAAGTCGAGCGCTGCGGAGTTGATGCAATAGCGCAGGCCCGTTTCGCCCGGACCATCTGGAAAGACATGGCCCAGGTGACCGTCGCATTTGGAGCACACGACCTCGGTGCGGATCATGCCGTGGCTCGTGTCGCGATGCTCGTCGACCGATTCCCCGTCGGCAGGCGCAGTGAAGCTCGGCCAGCCGCAACCGCTGTCGTACTTCTCGCTGCTTTCGAACAGGAGCTGGCCGCAGGCCGCACAGTGATACTCGCCCTCGGCCTTGTTCTTGTCGTACTTGCCGGTGAAGGCTCTCTCGGTCCCTTTCTCCCGCAGGATATGGTACTGCTCGGGAGTGAGCTTCTCGCGCCATTCGGCGTCGGTCATGGCGAGCTTCTCGGTCAAAACGCATCCTTTCGCTTGTCGGGTGCCCTACACCTACCCATATAGGCAAACAGGATGCGGGATGCACGGTTCCGGCTTTGGCTTGACGATTCGCAAGTCCGGGGCTAAGTGCGCCGCTTTCCGGCGGTACATCCGCCTTTTTCGACACGACCAGACACAGATTTTCGCCGCTCTTTCGTGCGGCCTGCACCGAGGACACACATGGCCAACACGCCGCAAGCCAAGAAGCGCATTCGTCGCAACAACCGCCGCGCAGAGATCAATGGCGCGCGCATGAGCCGCATCCGCGGTTTCGTGAAGAAGGTCGAGACGGCCTGTGAAGCCGGCGACAAGGACGCCGCCCAGACCGCACTCAAGGCAGCCCAGCCCGAAATGGCTCGCGGTGTTGCCCGCGGCGTGATGCACAAGAACACTGCCGCTCGCAAACTGAGCCGTCTCACGAAGCGCGTCGCAGCGCTCTGATTCGCCGCCGGCTCCGGCCGGATCGGGACGAGATTCGAAGGGGTCGTCGCGCCAAGCGACGGCCCCTTTGTCATGCTGCAAGCGCACATCGGGATGCAACACCGGTTGCCCTCTCAGCTAAGTGACGCAATTCCCGCGATTCGCATCGTGCGGAGGGCTCTTTTCCTTTAAAAACAGGTAGATGAACGAAGCTCTGCGGCATTGCGGGGAGTCAACAAGTTTATTTCAGGTTTTTTACAGTTATCCCCCTTGCGACTCATCCACAGGGCGACTTACACAATGGGAACGCTCGGGGGGGACAGCCCGGGTTTTTTAAATCGATGGCCATCATGGGGGGTACCCGCGGAGCAACGATTCCGCGGAGCGGCGGAGCCGTGCCGAAACACCTGGATGGAAGACTAGAACAGATAGCTCTTGGACGGGCTGCTCGGGGGATAACAAAGTAATGGCAAAAGCGGGTGAGTTCGCTGGCAAGCGGAAGGCGACAGACGACATGGAAGACTTGGAGGCCGTAAACCTGGCAGCGGATTGGGCCGACATCAGCCAGGGTCTCCGAAAAGATCTGGGTCACCAATTGCACAGCCAGTGGATCAAGCCGATCCAGCTCGGCAAGATTGATTCCGATACCGGCACGCTCGACCTCTACCTTCCGACCGAATTCAGCGCGAACTGGGTCAAGGACCGCTTCGCCGACCGGCTGAGCCTCGCATGGAAGATCGCCCGCAGCGAAGTGCGCAAGGTCGCCATCTCGGTCCACCCGGGTCGCCGCCAGGTCGCCGACCTGCAGCTGCACAACGACGGCCGCCGCCCGGCCAACGATGCCGACACTTCGATGATGGCGATCGGCGCCGATACGCTCGGCGATTCCGGATTCACCTCCTCTGTCGGCCTCGACGCCTCGCTGACCTTCGCAGCCTTCATCACCGGCGAAGCGAACATCCTCGCCTTCAACGCGGCGCAGCGCATGGCCGCGACCGAGAAGCCGCAGTTCAGCCCGCTCTACCTCAAGGCCGCTACCGGCCAGGGCAAGACGCACCTGCTGCACGCCATCGGCCACACATTCCTGCAGACCCACAGTCGCAGCCGCATTTTCTACTGCAGCGCAGAGCGTTTCATGGTCGAGTTCGTCCAGGCCCTGAAGGCCAACCGGATGATCGAGTTCAAGGCCCGCCTACGCAGCTTCGACCTGCTGCTCGTCGACGACATCCAGTTCATCATCGGCAAGGCATCGGCGCAGGAAGAACTCCTTTACACGATCGATGCGCTGCTCGCCGAGGGCAAGCGACTGGTCTTCGCCGCCGATCGCGCACCGCAGGCACTCGACGGTGTCGAGCCGCGTCTTCTCAGCCGCCTGTCGATGGGCCTCGTCGCCGACATCCAGCCGGCCGACATCGAGCTTCGCAAGAAGATCCTGCACTCCAAGCTCACCAAGTTCGCGCCGCTCGCCGTGCCCGAAGACGTGATCGAATTCCTCGCCCGCACCATCACGCGCAACGTTCGTGAACTGGTCGGCGGCCTCAACAAGCTGATCGCCTATGCGCAGCTGACGGGACAGGAAGTCTCGCTCCAGCTCGCCGAAGAACAGCTCACCGATATCCTGTCGGCCAACCGTCGCCGGATCACGATCGACGAGATCCAGCGCACCGTGTGCCAGTTCTACCGGATCGACCGCAGCGAGATGTCGAGCAAGCGCCGTGCACGCGCCGTGGTTCGTCCGCGCCAGGTGGCGATGTACCTGTCGAAGGTCCTCACCCCGCGCAGCTATCCCGAAATCGGTCGCAAGTTCGGTGGCCGCGATCACTCGACGGTGATCCACGCCGTGCGCCTGATCGAGGACCTGCGCCAGCGGGACGCCGACATGGATGGCGACGTGCGCAGCCTCCTGCGCCAGCTCGAAAGCTAATACCCAAAATTCTCACAGCCCTTCGGTTCGCCATACAAAAGGGGAGAGTGCTGTCGGGCAGGTCTATCGCAGAGGCCTGTCGACAGTTTCCGAACAAGCTGCCAACAGGCTTTCCATGAGCCTGTCCACCGACACAGCCGACAACCGGGAAGCCCGCTACGAGCTGCCCGCCACGCTGATGGCGTGCCTATGGCGTGGCGTGCTGGGGCGCTGCCCGCGGTGCGGCGAAGGCAGCCTGTTCCGCAAATGGCTGAAGCCGGTCGACAGCTGCGCGCATTGCCGGCTCGACATTTCGGGACAGCGTGCCGACGACCTGCCCGCCTACATCGGCATCTTCGTCACCGGGCACCTGCTCGCCCCGGTCATCATCGCACTGGTGACGGGCTTTGCGCTCTCGGCCACGGCATTGCTGGCCATCATCATCCCGCTGGCCTTGGTCATGCTGCTCGGCCTGCTCCAGCCTTCCAAGGGCGGTGTCATCGCGCTTCAATGGTGGAACGGGATGCACGGCTTCCGCAAGGAACGCGCCCCGGAGCCATCGGAGTGAGCCTTTCTCCCGATCGCCTCGACCGTTTCGCGCGCCATATCGTGCTGCCCGAAGTAGGCGGCGCGGGCCAGGTCGCGCTCGCCGGCAAGCACCTCGTGCTGGTGGGCCTCGGAGGTATCGGCAGCCCTGCCCTCCAGTACCTTGCTGCCGCGGGGATCGGGAAGCTGACGCTGGTCGACGACGACAAGGTCGATGCGAGCAATCTCCAGCGCCAGACGCTTTATAACGAGCGCGACATCGGCCACGGCAAGGCGATCTCGGCCAAGCGCTGGGTCAAGCTGTTCGATCCCGAACTGGACGTCGAGATCAGCGACCGGCGGATCGATGCCGAGCGCGCCGTGACATTGGTCGAGGGCGCCGACCTCGTGCTCGACGGGACCGACAATTTCGCCACCCGCCTCGCCGTGTCCGACGCATGCGTGAAAGCGGGCGTGCCGCTGCTCTCGGCCGCGGTCGGGCGCTTCCAGGGGCAGGTCGGCGCCTTCGCCGGACACTTGCCGGATGAGGCCTGCTATCGCTGCTTCGTCGGCGATGCCTTCGATGCCGAGGACTGCGACACCTGCGCAGAAGACGGCATGCTCGGCGCGATGGCGGGCTGGGTCGGCAGCTTCGCCGCGCTCCACGCGGTGCGCGTGCTGCTCGACGGCGTGAGCGCCTATGGCGATGCCCAATGGAGCCGCGTGAACCTGCTCGACGGGATGAAGCCCGGCATGCGGCAATTCACGATTGCGAAGGATCCGGCGTGCAAGGGGTGTGGTAGCTGACGATGGGGTACGAGCCCTCCGACAAGCCGCACACCTTCTTCCTTGTATTGCTCGCAGGCCTCATCCTGATCACTCTAGGCTACTTACCGGTCCGGCCGGATCACGCCTCCGCATTCACGAAAGACCTCCATCGATGCGCCGGCGAACACGGCATTGGCGAACTAGAGTGGCGGACGATGCACGGCTTCCATGATTTCAATATCGGTCGCGAATTCCTGGCCAAGACACCCGCCGAAAGAAAGGCATTGTCTTGCGCACTTGAGAACACCTCGGCCGAACTGGTGACACGCGACGCCGAGCAGGGCGATCAGTATCCGGCCCTCCGCATCTGGTACGGCGAAACACTCTTTGAACGGGATATCGTCGTTTACACACCGCCATCAAACTGATGGTGTGAGAATCTCCTTCACCCACTCCGGCACCAACTCGCTGGCGCGGCCTTGGCGCGATTCGTTGAACCAGTAGGAGCCTTCGCTGCGCTCGAGGTTGAGCTCGAGCGTCCTTGCGCCCAGCTCGCGTGCATCGCGCACGAAGCCGGCCGCGGGATAGACCGCCCCCGAGGTGCCGATGCTCACGAACAGGTCCGCCCTGCGAAGATGGGCGTAGATGCGCTCCATCTGGTAGGGCATCTCGCCGAACCAGACGACGTCGGGCCTCAGCGCCTGCGCGCCGCAGCCCGGGCAGGCTGGCTGGTCCAGCAGCGTTTCGCTCCAGCTGTGCCGTGCTTCGCAGCGTGCGCATAATGCGCTCAGCAATTCGCCATGCATATGGAGCACGCGCCTGGCGCCCGCGCGCTCGTGCAGGTCGTCGACGTTCTGCGTGACGATCAGGAGTTCGCCCTCCCACTCGGCATCGAGCTTAGCCAATGCCTCGTGCGCGGGATTGGGCGAAACCCTCTGCACCGCCTCGCGCCGCGCATCGTAGAAGCGCTGCACCAGTTCCGGATCGCGCGCGAAGCCTTCCGGCGTGGCGACGTCCTCGACCCGGTGCTGCTCCCACAATCCGCCCGCATCGCGGAAGGTATCGATGCCGCTCTCTGCGGAAATTCCGGCCCCGGTCAGGACGACGATGTTGCGCGGCTCACTCATACCAGCCATGAACCACGGGAAGCTTAGGAGGGGCAATGGCAAATATCGGCGTCATCGGCAGCAAGGGCGCAATGGGCGAAGCCTTGCGGCGTGTGATCGAGGCTTCGGGCCACGACTACGCAGGCGGCGCGGACAAGGGCGACGACGTGGGCAACCTTGCCGATGTCAGCGACGTGCTGGTCGACTTCTCGGCGCCCGCAGCCCTGCAGGCGAACCTGCATGCGGCGATCGGGGCCGGCATCCCGATCGTGATCGGCACGACCGGGCTCGAACCGAAGCATCACGATGCGATCGATCAGGCGGCGCGCGCAGTGCCCGTGTTGCAGACCGGCAATACCTCGCTCGGCGTCACGCTGCTGGCCCATCTCGTGCGCGAGGCGGCATCGCGTCTGGGCGAGGACTGGGACATCGAGATCGTCGAGATGCACCACCGCCGCAAGGTTGATGCGCCTTCGGGAACGGCACTCCTTCTCGGAGAAGCTGCGGCCGGCGCGCGCGGGATCGACCTCGACGACAATTCGGAAAGCGGGCGCGACGGCCAGACCGGCCCGCGCGATCGCGGCGCAATCGGCTTCGCGGCCCTGCGCGGCGGAACCGTGGCCGGCGAACACAGCGTGATCCTCGCCGGCGAGCAGGAACGCCTCACGCTCTCGCACAGCGCCGAGAACCGCGAGATCTTCGCGCGCGGCGCAGTCCGGGCGGCTGAATGGCTGAAAGGGCGCGAGCCGGGACGCTATACGATGGAAGAGGTTCTCGGGATCTGACGCCATGAAGCTGCGCGAATATCTCCACCACCAGATCACCATCGGCTCGTGGCCCGACGGCAAGCTGACGGGGATGAACGTTCTTCTGATCTGGGTGATTCTCGCAGCTGTCGTCGTCGGGGTGATCTCGACAGAACCGGAGATCCTTGACCGGTACCGCCAGGAAATCCTCTGGGCGGAAATCGCTTTCGGCGTGTTCTTCCTCGCCGAATATCTTGCCCGCATCTACGCCGCGCCGGAAATGCCGGGAGAGGGTTCGGACTGGGTAAAGAGGTGGCGCTTCATCCGTTCGCCGATCGGCTTGGTCGACCTTGCCGTCGTCATCGTCAGTCTCGCGCCCTTCTTCATCGCCAATGCGGCAGCCTTGCGGCTCCTGCGACTGCTGCGCGTATTTGCGCTCGCAAAGCTCGGCCACTTCTCCGCTGCCATGCGCGAAATCCTCGGCGCATTGCGTGAGCGCAGCTACGATCTCCTCGTCTGCGCAGCGCTGGCCTTCAGCCTGCTGCTGGTCGGTGCGAGCGGTCTCTACTGGCTCGAGGGCCATCTACAGCCCGACAATTTCGGCAGCATTCCGCGCGCGCTCTGGTGGGCGGTGATCACGCTGACCACCGTCGGCTACGGCGATGCCTATCCCATCACCACCGCCGGCAAGCTCATCGGCTCGCTCGTCGCGGTCGGGGGCGTGCTCCTGGTGGCGCTGCCGACCGGCATCTTCGCCGCCGCCTTCTCCGACGCAATGCAGCGCAGGCGCGAAGCGGTGGCCAAGGCGCTTGCAGAAATCGAAGAGATCGGCTGATCGCACCCGCATGACCAAGGACCAGATTTTCGAGTTCTTCCGGCGGCTCGCCGAGGACAATCCCTCGCCCGAGACCGAGCTGGAATACGGCAATTGCTACCAGCTCGTGGTGGCTGTGGCGCTGTCCGCGCAGGCGACCGATGTGGGCGTGAACAAGGCCACGCGCGCGCTGTTCCGGGAAGTCGAGACGCCCGAGCAGATGCTCGAACTGGGCGAAGAGGGCCTCAAGGAACACATCAAGACGATCGGCCTGTTCAATTCCAAGGCCAAGAACGTGATCCTGCTGAGCCAGTTGCTGGTCGATGAATATGGCGGCGAGGTGCCTGACACGCGCGAGGATCTCGTCCGTCTTCCCGGTGTCGGCCGCAAGACCGCCAATGTGGTTCTCAATTGCTGGTTCGGGCAGGAGACCTTCGCGGTCGACACCCATATCCTGCGCGTCGGAAACCGCACCGGTCTCGCCAAGGGTAAGACGCCCGAACAGGTCGAGGCAAAGCTTGAAAAACGTGTCCCCCAGCCCTTCCGGCTCGGCGCGCATCACTGGCTGATCCTGCATGGCCGCTATGTCTGCAAGGCCCGCACGCCCGAGTGCTGGCGGTGCAAGGTCACCGACCTGTGCAGTTTTCGCAAAAAGGTGCTGGAGAAACCGAAAGGTCGGTGAGCGGTCGCCCCTTGAACAGCGTCTCCCCTCGCGGCAGTCTGCAAGCGAGGGAGAGAGACTTTGGGGACTAGTGCGAACGGAACCGGGATTGGGGTCGCTAGGGACCTGACCACCGGCGATCTCATGGATGCGGTGCGCAAGGGATGGCGCGATTTCCTCGCCCGCCCGCAGTACGGTTTCTTCTTCGCCTCCTTCTACGTGCTGGTCGGCGCGGGGCTCTATTACCTGCTGATGGTGCGCGGCGAGACGCGCTGGCTGATCGCCTCTGTCGCCGGTTTCCCGCTCTTCGCGCCCTTCGCCGCCGTCGGCCTCTATGAAGTCAGCCGCAGGCTCGAGCGGGACTTGCCGACCAGTTGGGGCACGATCCTGGGCGCGCTGCGCGGGCGCGGCGACGAGCAGTTGCTGCTGATGGGCGGGATCATCTTTGTCGGCTTCAGCTTCTGGGTGATCATCGCGCACACGATCTTTGCGATCTTTGCGTCGGCCGCCGGACTTGGCGAAGGCATGGCCTTCCTGACTTCGCAGATGGGGCTCACCATGCTGGCCATCGGCGGCGCGGTGGGTGCGGTGATCGCATTCGTGTTTTACGCCATCACCCTGATGAGCCTGCCCATGCTGGTCGACCGCGACGTGGACTTCATCACCGCCATCATCACCAGCTTCAAGACGCTCAGCGCGAATTTCGGAGTGCTGCTGCTTTGGGCCCTTGTCATCGCACTGGCGCTTTTCGCGGCTATCCTGCCCTTCTTCCTTGGCCTGTTCGTGGTCCTGCCCGTTCTGGGCCACGCGACCTGGCACCTCTATCGGCGTGCGGTTAGTTGAGGGATCGGAAGATCACGAAGGGGCCACAAGCCTGACGATGCAATCGAGAAGATAGGAGCCTGTGATGAAGCGGAAGCTGCTGTGGGGCGTGGGGATCCTCGCCATATTGCTGGCCATCGGTGCATTCTTCATCACGCGCGACGGCGAAACGATCACGCCGGAAGGCGGCGGCACCGTGACGGTCTCAGGCGTTACCTTCGAGGCCTTCCCGCTGCCCGACTATATCGCCGAGGCCATCGATCGCGACTACAAGAGCTACCTCGTCGAGGTCGAACCCGGCATCAAGATGCATGTGCTGGAAGTGGGCGAAGGCTACCCTGTCTATCTTCAGCACGGCAATCCGACCAACGGGCTGCTCTACCGCAAGGTGGCTGCAGAGTTGCCGCGCGACCGTTTCCGCATGATCATGCCGACGCTGGTGGGCTTGGGCTTCTCCACCAAAGTCCCGGCGAGCGAGCACCAGCTCGACAACCACCTGCGCTGGACCTCGGCGTTGCTAGACCAGCTCCAACTCGAAGAGGTCATTTATGTCGGCCAGGATTGGGGCGGCCCGGTCGGTATGGGCGCGCTCGCTCAGTCTCCTGATCTGCTCAAGGGCGCGGTGATCATGAATACAGGGCTCAACGCGCCGAGAGAGCAACGCGACCTGTCGTCGGCCCACGCCACGGCGAAGACTCCGATCATTGGCGAACTGCTGTTCGAACGCGTGGTGTCGATCTTCGACCGGCTCGCCGATGCGCAAGGCGATCCCGCCTCGATCCCGCCGGAAGTGAGCGCGCTTTATGGCCGACCGGTCACCGAAAGCGGCAACATCAAGGCTCCACTTGCCATGATGCGCATGGTGCCAGACAGCCCCGGCCACCCCAGCGCCGACGAGATGCAGATGATCGAAGACTATATCGGCACGCTCGATGCGCCGGTGGAAATCGTCTGGGGCACGAGGGACCCGATCCTTGGCCCGGGGCTCGCAACCATGAAGGCAAATTTCCCGAACGCACACGTGACCGAGACCGAAGCCGGTCACTTCCTGCAGGAAGAGGTGCCAGGGGAAATCGCCGCGGCGGTGATACGGGTGTACGAAGCGGTTGAGCCGCCCGAAGGCTCCGACGAGCCCGCGAACCCGGACTAGGGAACGAAAGTCCTAGACGTCGTCCGCCGAGACCATTTCCTTCGTGTCGATCTCGCCCGTCATCACGGCCACCGTCGTCGCCACGGCGGCATCGCCGCTGACGTTGGTCGTGGTGCGCATCATGTCCATGATCCGGTCGACGCCGGCGACGAAGGCGATCGTTTCGAGCGGCACGCCGACTGCGCCGAAGACCAGCGCCATCATGATGAGGCCCGCACCCGGGATGCCTGCCGCACCGACCGCACCCAGCGTCGCGAGGATCGAGATGAGGAAGTAATCGCCCATCGTCAGGTCGACGCCGAAGATCTGCGCGCCGAACAGCGTGGCGAGGCCGAGATACATCGCAGTGCCGTTCATGTTGATCGTCGCACCGAGGCTGATCACGAAACTGGCGACCGAGTTCGAGACGCCGAGGTTACGCTCTGCGCAGCGCAGCGTCACCGGCAACGTCGCGTTCGAACTGGCTGTCGAATAGCTCACCGCCATCGCGTCGATGATACCGCGGAAGAAATCGCGCACCGGCAGCTTGGCGAGGAACTTGATCATGCTGCCGTAGACCAAGGCGATGATCAGCAGGCAGCCGAGGTAGTTGAGACCGACCAGCTTCGCGAGGCTGATGAGCGCGTCGAGGCCGAGCGTGCCTGCCACCCAGGCCATCAGCGCGAAAACACCGAAGGGGGTCAGTTCCATCACGACCATGGTGACCTTCTGCATAACGACCGCGCCGCTATCGAAGACCTTCTGGACCGGCTCGCCGTCCTTGCCGGCCATCAGGATGCCGATACCGATCAGCAGCGAGAAGACAATCAGCGGCAACACCGCCACGTCGGCCATCACCTGCACCGGGCTTTCGGGCACGATCGAGAGGATCATGTCGACCGCGGTGGTCGGATTGGGTTCGGGGGTTGCGCCTTTCTGTATCGCGCTGGTGTCGACGCCCGCGCCAGGAGCGACGAAAGTGCCCAGCGCAAGGCCAAGCCAGACCGCGATCTGGCCGGTGATGATGAAGAGGATCATGGCCCGCCCGCCGACCGCGCCGAGCTTGCGCAAATCGCCGATGGCAGCGACGCCTGCGACGAGGCTGAAGAAGATCAGCGGGACAACCAGCATCTTGATCGACTTGATGAAGAAGTCGCCGATCCACTTGATGCTTTCCGCCTCGGGACCCCAGGCATAGCCGGTCAGTACGCCGAGCAGCAGTGCCGTCAGCACGCGCTGCCACAACGGAATTTCGAACCAGACCTTCAGCATTTGTGTCCCCTCACGTCCCGTAAATTATGCCAGCGCGTCTTTCGCGATCGCCGTGTAGATGCGGCTTAGCGTGGAAAGGTCCTCGATGGCCACAGCTTCGTCGCGCTTGTGCATGGTCGCGTTGACGAGGCCGAATTCGATCACCGGGCAAACGCTGCGCAGGAAGCGCGCATCCGACGTGCCGCCGGTGGTGGAAGGCTCGGGATCGACTCCCGTCGCCTCCTTCACCGCGCGCGCGATGATGTCGCTGAATTCGCCTGGCGGCGTAAGGAAGGGTTCGCCCGAAATGATCGGCTTGGCGATGCCGCCGTGCTTTTCGGCGATCGCGCCGACCTTCTCCGACAGTGACGCGCCCGAGTGCAGATCGTTGAAGCGGATCGAGATGCGCGCCTCGGCCTTCGCGGGGATGACATTGTGCGCCATGTTGCCGACCTCGAGATCGGTGATCTCGAGATTGGAAGGCTGGAACCAGTCGGTCCCCTCGTCGAGCACCAGCGCGTCGAGCTCGGCCAGCATGGCGACGAGCTTGGGGATCGGGTTTTCGGCGAGGTGCGGATAGGCGACATGGCCTTGCGTGCCCTCGACCTCGAGCCAGATATTGACCGAGCCGCGCCGCCCGATCTTCATCATGTCGCCGAGGCGATTGACGCTGGTGGGTTCGCCCACGAGGCACAGGTCGGGCTGGTGGCCCTCGGCCCGCATGAAATCGATCAGTGCCCGCGTACCGTGGAGCGCGGGGCCTTCCTCGTCACCGGTGATGATGAAGCTGATCGTGCCCGCTTCGGCGGGGACGTCTTTCACCGCCTCGACCATGCAGGCGATCGCGCCCTTCATGTCGACCGCGCCGCGCCCATAGAGCAGCTCGCCGCGCACTTCGGGTTCGAATGCTCCCGAGGCCCAGCCACCGCCCGGCGGCACCACGTCGAGGTGTCCGGCAAAGGAGAAGTGCTTCGATCCTTCCGGGCCGCGGCGGATGGCGAAGAGATTCTCTACCGGCGCTTCGGGGCTGCCCTTTTCGCCATCGCCGCGCGTGAAGCGGGTGACTTCGAAGCCGAGCGGCTCCAGCATCGCCTGCAGCTCGTCGAATACGGAGCCGGTGGCGGGAGTGACGCTTTCAGCGGCGATGAGGCGCTTGGCGAGATCGAGGACTTCGGTCATGCTGCCTCCGCTAGCAGGAGTGTGCGCCAATGCCCAAGCTCGATCTCGATGCCATCCCCCAGACCAATGCGACCGGCTATCCGCCCGAGTTCGCGGACAAGGTGCAGGGGCGCCATTACAGGCGACTGGCGCCGGCATCGGGCCTGGCGGATTTCGGCGCCAGCCACGTCGTGCTCGAACCGGGTGCATGGTCCGCCCAGCGCCACTGGCACGAGGAGGAAGACGAGCTGCTGGTGATGGTGGAGGGCGAAGGAACGCTGGTCGATGACAGCGGCGAGACCATCATGCGCCCCGGCGACATCGCCGCATTCCCCAAGGGCGACGGGAACGGGCACGTCGTCCAGAACCGCAGCGACCGCCCATGCGTCTACGTGGTAGTCGGCAGGCCGTCGGCGAGCGACTGCCACTATCCCGATATCGACATGCACCTGACCGAGGGACGCGGCTTCCACCGCAAGGACGGCAGCGACTTCTAGTTGCGCTCCGGCTCGGGCAATGGCCCGGGCGCGAACGCCTGTTCGAGATATTGCGCCATGCGGATGCCCGCCTGCGTGACGCGGCGGCGAGAGATCGGGATTGCCCTCTCGATATCCTCCTGCGTCAGCGCGGTCTGGTCGGGCAGGTCATCGCCCTCGCAGGCAGGCCGGTCGAAGGCGTTCGGATAGACGAAATCGCGGCTCGTCTGCCAGCTCTCGCGGCCCCATTCAGCCGGATCGCCTCCACCGAGATCAGTGATTTCTTCCACCGAGTAGCGACGCACGAGGGGCACCGGCGCAGAGGTGATTGCGCGCTCGGCCAGCGGGCCGTCCCAGATCCAGTGCAGGTTGAGCCCCGGCGCGATACCGTAGTCGGTCTCGATATCGTTGCCACCACGGTCCTCGTGGTCGCCCGAGTGCAGCGGCATGTGCACATCACCGATGAAGTGGACCATGAAGGCCAACGCCTCGAGCCGGATATGCGCAGGCAGGCTTTCGTCGGCGAGCAGCCGCTGGCTGCGTTCGATCTGCGCGGTCACGCAGTTGCCGCCCGAGCAGTTGCTGCGCGGGTTGTAGGCTTCGCAAACCGGAGCGGTGCGATAGTGCCATGCCGCGGTATAGCCCCAGCGCCAGCGCGTGCGCCGCACGCAATCGGGCCAGACGGTCGCGTCCTCGAGGCTCGCGAGATCGCATTCGGGCGTCGCGAGCAGCGGCGCAGCGCGAAGCAGGCGCTCGATCTTGGCGCGCGTCTCGGGCGTGACGTTCTCCAGCGCGATCTCGCCGGTGGTGCGATGCGCAAAGAAGCCCCAGGCATGGGCGGGAACCGGAAGCAGCGCGAGGAGCGCCGCGGCGAGCGTCAGGACACGGTTTCGTATTGTTCGATGACCCATTCTTCGTTTTCCGATGCTTCGATCCACGCCTTCATCCAGTCATGTTCCCAGATCGCCTGCATATATGCGGCGGCAAAGCCGGGGACCGGGATCTGGTAGCTGATGAACCGTGACACTACGGGGGCAAAAAAGATGTCCGCCGCGCCGAAAGTGCCGAACAGGTAGGGCCCGCCACTGCCGAAGCGGCTGCGCGCCTCCGCCCACAGGCCGAGGATACGCAGGATGTCGGCCTTGCACGCCTCGCTAGGCTCGAAGCCGTCGAAGCGCTTGCGTACGTTCATCGGGCATTCGCTGCGCAGCGCCTGGTAGGAGGAATGCATTTCGGCGACCATCGAGCGCGCCATACCGCGCGCGGTGTCGTCCTTGGGCCAGAAGCGGTCGCGACCGACCTTGTCGGCGAGATATTCGAGCATGGCGAGGCTGTCCCACACCACGATCTCGTCGTCCCACAGCAGCGGGACCTTGCCGTGGCTGGGCTGGATCTCGCCGCCCTGCTTGGTCGCTTCCCAGTTCTCTCCGAACAGCGGGACCACGATTTCCTCGAAGGAGAGGCCCGATTGCTTGGCGGCCAGCCAGCCGCGCAGCGACCAGCTCGAATAGTTCTTGTTGCCGATGATGATCTTCATGAACCCACCTTTCGACTGCGCGGGTTAGAGGTTCAGGATTACGCTGTCGAGGCTGAACGAGACGGCTTTCCGTGGGCGACCTATGGAGCTAGACAAGCGCCATGAGCCTGCGCCCCTTCCACCTCGCCTTTCCCGTCCACGATCTTGAACAGGCCCGTGCCTTCTACGGCGGCCTGCTCGGTTGCGCAGAGGGCCGTTCGTCAGACGAATGGATCGACTTCGATTTCTACGGGCACCAGATCGTCCCGCACCTGAGCAGCGATGCAGGCGACCGGGCGAGCAATCCGGTAGACGGGCACGACGTCCCGATCCCGCATTTCGGTGCGGTGCTGAAAATGGCGGACTGGGAGGCGCTGAGGGACCGGCTGGTCGAGGCGGGCGTCGAGTTCATCATCGAACCGACCGTGCGGTTCAGGGGCAAGCCGGGTGAGCAGGCGACGATGTTCTTCCGCGACCCGAGCGGCAATGCGCTGGAGATGAAGGCTTTTGCCGACGACGCGATGCTGTTCGCGACCTAGGTTTCACCAGTCCAGACGCAGCGGAGCCACCGATGCCGCAGAGGACATCGATGGCTCCGACATTCACGATCGACGACTGATCAGTTGCCGAATTTCACCTTGAACCTCACGCCGATCTGGCGCGGAGGCAGGATGTGCGTAGAGAAGCCGCGCACATAGACCGGACCGCCTTCGAAATCGAAGATGTCCTGGTTGTTGAGGCGGGTTCCGATCGCGCCCGTCTCGGCAAATTCGTCGAACAGATTGTCCGCAAACAGCGTCGCCGAGAAGGTATCGGCTTCGTAGGTGATCGCCGCATTGGCGACACCGAAGCTGTCGAGCGTCAGGCTCGAGCCCCTGCCGCCTGCACGCGTCAGCACGTCGCCCTGCCAGGAGTAGCTGGCATTGAACTTCAGGCTGTCGCCGTTCGCCAGCGGCATGTCGTAGAGGCCGAAGAGCGAGAACTGCGTTTCGGGGAAACCGGGAAGACGGTCGCCGTCCTGGCCATCCTCGAACGCCGAACCGAAGCCGGGCGGGTTGATCGTCCGAATGAGATCCGGCGTCAGCGTGGTCAGCGTGGAATCGATGTAGCTGAAGTTCCCGCGGAACTGCAGGTTGTCGGTCGCACGCCAGCTTGCCGACAGCTCGATACCCTTCGATTCCGCACCGCCGCCATTAACGGTGATCGGGATGTTGGCGTTGATCGTCGCCGAGCCGAGCTGCGGATCGATCCAGTCGATGTAGTAGATCGCACCGTTCAGCGTCATGTCGCCATCAAGCAGCGTCGACTTGAACCCGAGTTCATAGTTTCGGGTCTTGTCGGGCGAGAACTGGCGTTCGTCGCGGGTCGACACACCGACCTGTCCGTTACCGGCATCGAATTCCTGACCCGGTGCCAGTGCGCAAGCGCCCTGCGTGTTCACACCGGTGGGATCGTAGGGTTCGCACTGGCCTACGCCGTTCACGCCGCCGATGCGATAGCCTTCGCTGACGGTTGCGTAGACGAGCAGGTCCGGATTGACCTCCCACGAGATATTCCCCTTGAACAGGAAGCCGTCATCCGACTGCGCAAGCTCCGGATCGAAGGCGAGTTCCGAGATCTCGTCGAGTGTCAGCGGCGTATAGCTGAGGTCCTCGAAGAGCGGGAAATCGACCGTCGCGGCCGACTTGAGGTCATAGTCGTAGTAGCGCCCGCCGAGGGTGACCGTCACCGCGTCGAAGAACTCGTACCCGATCTCGCCGAAGACCGCCTTTTCGGTCAGCCGGTTGCGACCGGTCGAGAAATACTCGAGCGCATCGGGACGATCGGTGAGCCCGAAATCAAGTGCGGGCTGGTTCACGTAAGGCACGTAGCCGGGCACGAACTCGGCCGAGAAAGCCGCATTGTTGAGCCGATTGTAGTATCCGCCGACGATCCAGTTGAGCGGGCCGTCACCGGTCGAAACGAGACGGATTTCCTGGTTGAACCGTTCTTCCTCGCCACGTTCGCGGGTGAAGGCGGTGAAGGCCGGGAACAGCTCGTAGCTGTATTCGAGCGTGATCAGCAGCGTCGTCTGGTCGCGCTGACCGTCATCGTCGAAATGGCTCCAGCCGGTCGCCGAGGTCAGCTCGGCAAAACCGAGGTCCGCCACCACTTCGAGCGCCAGAAGGTCGTTCTTGATGGTGTTGGGTTCCTGCACGCGGAAGGCGTTTTCATAGCGCCCAACGCTGCTGTTACCGTCGAGCAGGCCCGGCACGTCGCTGCGCCAGTGCGAGACCCGACGGCCTTCGATATCGGCTTCCTGGTAGTAATAGGTCAGCGTCGAATCGAGCCAGCTCGTGGGTTCCCACCGGGCAGCGATACGACCCGAAATGGTTTCCTCACCGTCGGCATCCTTGATGCGGCTGAGACCGGCGCCGGTATCGGGATTGGTGACGCCCACCTGGTCGACCACGTTCACGTAGTCGATGAAGCCGGAATCGTTCGACCAGTCGATCGAGCCGCGCAGGGCAAAGGTGTCGGTCAGGCCGAAGTTCACCGTCATCCCGGTTTCGTGGCTGAGACTGGAAGCCTTGGAATATTTGGAAGCTTCGGCGCGGACTTCGACGCTGGTCTCGCCGAACTGCGGCTTGACCGGGATGTAGCGGATCGCGCCGCCCAGCGTGCCTGCGCCATAGAGCGTGCCTTGCGGTCCGAGCAGGACTTCGACGCGCTCGAGGTCATTGAGCTTGAGGTCGACGAAGACGGGAATTTCACCGATGTAGGTCGCAACAGTACCGCCGCCGTCATTGTTACCATCGCCCGAACCGATCGCGTCGACGTTGAGGCCGCGCACGATGATCGGGTTGCCCTGTCGGCCGCCGCGGTCGACGACGTTGATGCCGGGGACGAAGGGCAGGAGGTCGGAAAGTTCGGTGAGACCCTGCTCTTCGATCTGCTCGCCGCCCACCGCTGCGATGTTGAGGGGAATGTCCTGGACCGATTCCGCGCGGCGGGTAGCCGTGACCACGATTTCGTTAGTCTGGACCGCTTCGGGCTGGCTTTCCTGAGCGATCAGGGGCGCAGCATAGGTGGAACCTATGACAGTCGAACCCAGCAATGCCGCGCGTGCGACCCCCCGTGAAAATTGAGCTTTCATGTCGTTTGTTTCCCTCATAGCTGTTCTAGACATGTGCAATCCCTTTGCTGCATCGCAGCAATCGGCAACCCTGCAACGGTGACAACCCGTTGTCAAATTACACCGGAGCTCAATCCGATAACCGATAAATACACCTCGATAAGCGTCGCCAAACGAAAATTGTTCTCCGGCGCATTTAAGGAAGCATATGCTGCGGCGCAGGAGCTCCTGCGCGCAGAGCCGGGCAATCCCCAGGCCGCGCTCGTCATGGCCGCCATCGCCATCGAACACGGCAACCAGCCCGCCGCGCTGCGGCTGGTCGACCTGCTCGAAAAGGCCGGCGTGAAAGACTGCTGGCTCGAGGTGCTCAAGGCGAGGATCGCGCTGCTGCGCCAGGACCAGGAAGGGGCCCGGCGCCATGCCATGAGTGCAGCCGCTCTCGGAACCGACGATCCGGATATCGCCAACCAGCTCGGCGTCGTGCTGTCGCGCACCGGCCATCACGAGGAAGCCGTAGCCCCGCTGCGGATCGCGGTGGAGCAGGCGGGAGACAACACCGACCATCGCTACAATTTTGCCGTCGCGCTGCAGTTCGCCGGAGAGCTGTCTGAGGCTGAAGAGCAGTTTCGCGAACTGGTCCGGCAGGATCCCTCGCATGCGCGCGGATGGCTGGCGTTGGCGCAACTGGCGAAGGCCCCGGAGGAAGAGTGGCTCTTGGCGCTCTCGCAGCAGTTCGATGCCAGCAGCGACACCGAGCAGCGCCTGCTGATCGGCCATGCGCTTGCGCGGATCGAGGAAACCCGCAAGGACTGGGATTCCTCATTCGGCTGGCTGCAAAGGGCCAAGGAGGCGAAACGGGCCGAGGTCGGGCACGACCGCGAGTTCGCTGGGCGAGTGGTCGATGCCGCGATCGCCTCGATCGACGCGCAACCGATTGCCTCCACGCCTTCGGGAGACGAGCGCCCGATCTTTATCGTCGGCATGCCGCGCAGCGGGACCACCCTTGTCGAGCGAATTCTCACTTCGCACTCGCAGGTCACCTCCGTCGGCGAACTGTCGGATTTCGCGATCGTGCTGAAGAAGTTCCTCGATACGCCGGGCCCGATGGTTCTCGATGCCGAGGTGCTTGAAGCCGCAGCTGCGCGAGAAGACCTGACCCCGGTGGGCGATGCCTACCGCGCGCGAGCGGAAGCGCTTGCGGGCGACGAGGCGCGCTACATCGACAAGATGCCCTTCAATTCATTCTTCGTGCCGGCGATCCTGCGCGCGAACCCCGGCGCAAGGGTGATCTGCCTCAGGCGCTCGCCGCACGATCTGCTGATGGCGAACTACCGCCAGCTCTTCGCCACGGGCTTCAGCTATTACAGCTATTCCTACGACCTCGAGGACACCGCCCACTTCATCGCCGGCTTCGAACGCATGGCAAGCGCTTACGAAGCCTCGCTCCCGCGGGACCGGTTCATGGCCATCCGCTACGAGGATGTCGTGGCTGACCAGCGCGGGAAGACGGAGGCACTGCTCGATTTCTGCGGGCTCGAGTGGGAAGAGGCCTGCATGCAGTTCCAGCGCAATGCCGAGCCCGTCGCGACCGCAAGTTCGGTGCAGGTTCGCTCGCCGATCTATTCGAGCTCGATCGGCCAATGGCGTCGCTACACCGCCGCGAGCGCGCAGGTCGAAGGCAGCCTGGCGAAATTCGGCGTCGATCCCGTCAAAGGCTGACATGTTCCCGTCGCCACAGAGCAAACCACAAGTTGGATTGCCCTTCCCCCGGCAAGGGCCTAGGTATCACCATGTGGTCGCGTCCGTTGGGGGCAACGTGCGATTAGCGACGAACAGCTAAGTCTCGAATCCGAAACCGGCGCCACCGAGGAGGGCGTGCCGCTGGCCTTCAACAGGCCACCGGTCGAGCGCCTCGAACCGTGGGTCGGCAGGTCGATCGTCGCGGTTGCCCATGCGCCCGGCGACATCACCCTGCACGGCCTCCTGTGCAACGATGCATCCTACTTGCGTAGCGCAGTCGACGTGGACTGGAGCGTCGAGACCGCCGACGGCATGCTCGCCATCCGCGACGAGACTTTCCTTTGCGGCCAGCACTCGAAGGCGATGCCGCTCGGCTACTGCGGCGGCATCAAGGTTGCGGGCCTAATGCTTCGCCCGGGCGCATTGCATACGCTCTTCGGGCTGGAGGAAGCGGGCATGGTCGACCGGATCCGCGGTATTGCCGCTGCCGGAATTCCCGATGAAGAGGTTACCGGCCTCTACTCGCCGGATATTACGCCGCAGCAGTGGCTCGAACGGATCGAGGATTGGCTTGCCACCCGCATCGCGGTGATCGATCCGCCGCCACCGGATCCTTTGTCACAGGCATTCGAGCTCCAGGCTTTTGCCGACCCGAACAAGAGCATCCATGAATTTGCCGAGGCTCACGACATCTCGGTCAGGACGCTCGAACGCATGACCAAGCGGGATTTCGGCCTCACGCCCAAGCAGGTCATGCGCCGCGCGCGGATTCTCGATCTTGCGGCGCAATTGTGCGGTGTCGCCGACGAGCAGGAGGAAGACATCCTGCTGCGCTTCTTCGACGATGCGCACCTGATCAGGGAGTTCAGGGCATTCTTCGGAATGACCCCCGGGGTCTTCAAGCGGAACCGTTCGGGATTGCTGACGCTCAGCCTCGAAATACGGCAGGCGCGCAGGTTGGAAATGCTGGAAAAGATCGAACCCGGTGCGGTGCGTCCGTGGATGCGGCGCGCCTTCCATCCGGCGCCCGAGGGGTAGGCCCGCGCCTGGTGCTGCTCAGCGCCAGTCGGGCCCGAAAATCTCGAAACCGCGCGCCTCGAGTTGGTCGAGCACGCCGCCGTCTTCTGCAAGGACACGCAGCGGCACGACTGCGAGCGTCACTCCCGTGTCGGCGGAGGCGTCGGCGATCATGCCGGTCCACTGGTCGCGAATTTCCTCGCCGAGATTGTCGTCCGCCCATGGCCAGCAGGTGCCGAGCGCGATCTCGAGCGGATTATTCATGACCCCGGCGACATCGAAGGTCCGCCAGGCATCCCCGCGCGCCTTGATAACCTCCTGTCCGGCTTCGACCGCCGTCATGGCCGCGACGAGACAGGGGATGTGGTCTTCCGGCGGCGCTTCCGCGAGGTCGTCCAGCAGGTCCTCGCCGCGAAACCGCTCGGGCCGCGTGATCGGTACGTCCGCGCGCTTGGCGGCCTTGCGCACGATGTCGGTCGCATCCTTGGTCGTGTCGTCATCGAAATCGAGCCGCCTCGCGAGCAGGTCGAACGATGTCATCAGGAAGCTGCGGCGGTCGTAGTCGATATCGTATTCGGCCTCGAGGGCTGCCAGCCGAGCGCGCTGTTCGGACGAAAGGTAATCGGCGGCGGTGCTGCGATCGGGCAGCTTGGTGAACTTGCCGCCGCTGAAGATGAGCCGGAAGATATCGCCGGGCGAGAATTTCGGCGGTGCGCGCAGGATGACGCGGCTTGCTTCGGCGCTGGCTTCTTCCAGCAGCTCGGGCTGCCACGGAGTCGATTTCGGGACCGCGGCGATCTCGCCTACGAGGATGATCGTGCCGGTCGGGGTATCGATGGTCCACATCGGCGCGCCCGAACGCTGCGCGGTAACGACGATCTCGTTCTGCGAAGACGGCGCCTGTGCAGCAAGAGGTGCTGCAAAGAGCGAGGCAGTGGCAAGTCCTGCAGCGGCGAATGACTTCGGGATCATGCGCGCTGGCCTAGCGAGCGGCGGATAGACGGTTTCTGAATGGGAGGAGGCGGGAGGCGATCCGTAGCCGGATCAGACGCCCGCATCCTGCAGCAGCGCGGCGCGAAGCTCTCCGATCCCCATGCCCTTCTCACTCGAGGTCACGTGGATATGCGGATAGGCTGCGACGTGCTTCTTGGCCTCGGCCTCGACCGCAGCAACGGTCTTGGCGAGTTCGCTTGCCTTGATCTTGTCTGCCTTGGTCATGACGATGCGATAGCCGACGGCGGCTTCGTCAAGCATCTTCATCATCTCCCGGTCGACATCCTTCAGCCCGTGACGGCTGTCGACCAGCACGAGGTTGCGCACCAGCACCTGGCGCCCGCGCAGGTAGGTGCGCACGAGATTTTTCCACTTTTCGACGACCTTCACCGGGGCCTTGGCAAAGCCGTAGCCGGGCATGTCGACGAGACGGAACTGGGTCGGTTCGCCTACCTCGAAGAAGTTGAGCTCCTGCGTGCGGCCAGGCGTCACCGAGGTGCGCGCGATGGCCTTGCGCCCCGTGAGCGCGTTCAGGAGCGAGCTCTTGCCCACGTTCGATCGGCCCGCAAAGGCGATCTCGGGCACGGTGGGTTCGGGCAGGAACTTGAGCTGCGGGGCCGAGAGGAGGAACTCCACCCGCCCCGAAAACAGCTTGTTCGCGCGCCGCTCCAGCTGGGCAAGTTCGGCGGCTTCTTCTTCGGTCACTTGCGCTATCCTACTTCCCGGCCTTCGCCGCCGCGGCCTTCTCGGCCTTCTCCTTCTCGGCCGCCGCCTTCAATTGCGGGTGCTTCGAATAGAGATATTTCTGCTGGGCGAGCGTGAGGATGTTCGAGGTTACCCAGTAGAGCAGCAGGCCCGCTGCGAACGGAGCCATGATGAACATGAGTACCCACGGCATGATCGCGAAGACCTGCTGCTGGACCGGGTCCATCGCGGACGGGTTGAGCTTGAAGGTCAGCCACATCGTCACACCCAGCAGCACCGCGAGCACGCCGATGGCGAGGAAACTCGGCGGCGTGAACGGCAGCAGGCCGAACAGGTTGAGGATGGTCGCCGGATCGGGCGCGGAAAGGTCGCTGATCCACAGGAAGTCTTGGTGGCGCATCTCGATCGCGAGGTAGAGAACCTTGTAGAGCGCGAAGAAGATCGGGATCTGCAGGATCAGCGGCAGGCAGCCGGCCAGCGGATTGACCTGCTCTTCCTTGAACAGCTTCTGCATTTCCTGCTGCTGCTTGACGCGGTCGTCCTTGTACTTTTCCTGCAGCGCTTTCATTTTCGGCTGGATCGCCTTCATCCCCGCCATCGAAGCGAACTGCTTCTGCGCGATGGGGAACATCAGGCCGCGAACAATGATCGTCAGGATGATGATCGCGACACCGAAATTGCCGACAAGTTCGAAGATGTTCTTGAGCAGCCAGAGCAGCGGCTTCTCGAACCAGCGGAACCAGCCCCAGTCGATCGCGAGACCGAACTGCGGGATACCCGCGTCCTGGTACGCGTCGAGGATTTCGCTGTCCTTCGCACCTGCATAGAGGCGCGAGGTGGTGGTGACCTTGCGACCGTTGGGAATGGTGATCGGGTCGTAGATCATGTCGGCGCGGAAGAGGTTGCCGCCGAGCGAGCGGAATGTCGCATCGGGCGCAGTGCCTTCCTGCGGGACCATGGCTGCGAGCCAGTAGATGTCGGTGAAGCCGACCCAGTCGGTTTTGCCCGCCATGGAAACGCTCTTATCGTCTTCCAAGTCGTCATAGTCGTAATCGTAGTCGACGCTCTGGTCGAAGCTGCCGATGGGGCCCGAGTGCGCGATGAAGAAGTCGGCGCTGGCGGTATCGCTGGTGCGGCTGACGAGGCCGTAGGGCTGCACGACCACGGGGACACCGCTGGTGTTGCTGACCGCCTGTTCGACGGTGAGCATGTAGTTCTCGTCGATCGACCAGGTCTGTTCGAGCGTCAGGCCATCGCCCGCGGCATGCGTCAGCGTGACCGGGTTGTCCTGCGAGAGCGCGCCGCCCGAGCTTTCCCAGACCGTGTCGTCCGAGAGCTTTTCGCCGTTCACGAGGAAGCCGAACTGCGAAACCTGCTGTGCCGGCGTTCCGCGCGGCGAGAAGATGCGCACGGGCTCATCGTCTGAATCATCTGCGGTTGCCGCGTAATCCTTGAGCACGACGTCGTCGAGGAACCCGCCCTGCAGGTTGATCGAACCGGCAATCTTGGGCGAATCGATTGCCACGCGTTCGGGCGAGGCGAGCGAGGTCTCGAGATCGGCCGCTTCCTGCGCAATGGCGGCGGAATCCTGCAAGCCGCCGGTGCGCGAATGCGCGACCTCGGCCTGCTCGGCAGGCGTATCCACCTTCTCGGCCGTGACCGGCACTTCTTCCGGCTGCGGGTAGAAATAGTCCATCGCCCACTGCCAGCCGATGAGGACGGCGAGCGAGAGCGTGAGCACGAGCACGAAATTGCGTGAGTTTTCCAAGGTCGATCCCGTTGGTGAATGTCTTCGATCAGATGGGAAGAGTGTATTGCTACGTCAAGACAGTACCCGCTCAGGGTACCGGGTCATGGCCGCAGCCCCCCCAAGGTTGGCAGCGCAATAGCCGCTTCGTGGCCAGCCATCCACCCTTGATTGCCCCGTATTTCTGCAAGGCCTCGATGGCGTACTGGCTGCACGAGGGCGTGTAGCGGCAGGTGGGCGGCAAGATACGGCTCGGGCCGAGCTGCCAGGCGCGCGCGATCCAGATGAAAATGTACTTCACTTGCGCGGCGACCGCTTGTGGCGCGGACGCCTTGCGCGGTCTCCCTCGCCCTTCGATGCACGGGCCAGCGCGGCGGCGAGCTCTTCACGCATCTTCGCAAAGTCGCGTTCCACCCCGCCCTCGCGTCCGATCAGGATGTGGTCATGGTCCGCCAGACCTGCTTCGGGGAGCGCCGCCCACAGCAATTCGCGGAACCGGCGTTTCATCCGGTTGCGCACCACGGCGTTGCCGATCTTCTTGGTGACGGTGATGCCGTAGCGCTTGCCCTGCCCGTCGTTTGGACGTGTCAGCAGCACGAAACCCGGCTTCGCATTGCGCATGCCGCGATTGGCAGCGAGGAAATCGCTGCGCTTGCGGATGACGGAGAGGCTCGGGTCCATGGAAGCCAGATACGCAAAACGGGCCCCCGATGGGAGCCCGTTTGACTATCGCGATCGAAGCCGCGCCGAAGCGCGACCGATCAGGCGATTACGCGCAGAGGTTCTTGCGACCGCGAGCGCGGCGTGCACGCAGAACCTTGCGACCACCCGGGGTAGCCTTGCGCGCGAAGAAACCGTGGCGACGGGCGCGCACGAGGTTCGAGGGCTGGAAAGTCCGCTTCATCGGATGATCCTTCGTTTAATTCGTTGTCAGCCGGGCGAATCGCTCCGACAAAAAAGGGCCGCCGAAACGGGCGACCGCCTACAGGTGGGCGCGCTTAAGGAAATCGGGCGAGAAGGTCAAGCCTGAAGCGGGCTTGATCGATTACGGATCGACCAAGTCTCGACAATATAACAACTTCTTGCCAGACCGCCAGTATCGCAGGGGGGAATGGAAGTGGTCGCACTGGTCCGGACGGTGGCCTATCTCGGGCTGGAAGCACGCGCTGTAGAGGTGCAATGCTCGCTCGCACCGGGATTGCCCAATTTCAATATCGTGGGCCTTGCCGACAAGGCGGTGGGCGAAAGCAAGGAGCGGGTCCGCGCCGCGCTTTCCAGCATGGGCCTCGCGCTTCCGCCCAAGCGGATCACCATCAATCTTTCGCCTGCCGACCTGCCCAAGGAAGGTTCGCATTACGACCTGCCGATCGCGCTCGCCGTGCTTGCTGCCATGGGCGTAACCGATGCCGAGCAGCTCGAAGACTGGATCATGGTCGGCGAACTGGCGCTCGATGCGCGGGTCGCACCCTCGCCCGGTGTCCTGCTCGCCGCGATCCATGCGAGCGAGCAGGAGAAGGGCCTGATCTGTCCCGCCGCGCAAGGCTCGGAAGCCAAGTGGGCCAGCGAAGTGCCGGTCATCGCCGCCCCGGATATCGCCAGCCTGCTCAATCACCTCAAGGGGACCAGCCAGCTGCCCCAGCCCGAACAGGGCGAAGTCGAAGAGGCGGGCCGCGCCCCCGACCTCCGCCAGGTCAAAGGACAGGAAACCGCCAAGCGCGCGCTCGAGATCGCGGCGGCGGGCGGTCACAACCTTCTCATGATCGGTCCGCCCGGTGCCGGAAAGTCGTTACTCGCCAGTTGCCTGCCCGGCATCCTCCCTCCGCTTTCGCCCTCAGAGGCGCTCGAGGTGAGCATGGTGCAATCGGTCGCAGGCCTGCTCGAGGAAGGGCGCATCAGCCGTGCCCGACCGTTCCGCGCCCCGCACCACTCGGCGAGCATGGCCGCGCTGACGGGAGGCGGGCTCAAGGTGAAGCCGGGCGAAGTCAGCCTCGCGCATCTCGGCGTGCTGTTTCTCGACGAGCTTCCCGAATTCCAGCGTGCCGTGCTCGATTCGCTGCGCCAGCCGCTCGAGACGAACACGGTCGATGTCGCGCGCGCCAATGCGCATGTGACCTTCCCCGCCAATGTGCAGCTGGTTGCGGCGATGAACCCTTGCCGCTGCGGTCACCTCGGCGATCCCGCGCTCGCGTGCAGCCGCGCTCCCAAATGCGCCGCCGATTACCAGAGCAAGGTGTCGGGCCCGATGCTCGACCGGATCGACCTTCATGTCGAAGTCGATCCGGTCAGCGCCGCAGACTTGGCACTGCCGCCGGCAGCGGAGGGGACAGCCGAGGTCGCGGCGCGGGTAGCGAATGCACGGGCAGTGCAGAGCGCCAGGGCCGGGGAAAGCGGGGTGCGGACCAATGCCGAATTACAGGGCGATGCCCTCGAGACATTCGCCGGGCCCGACGAAAAGGGGCGCGAACTTCTCATGCAGGCCGCGACGGCTATGCGCCTGTCGGCACGCGCCTACACGCGCATGCTGAGAGTTGCCCGCACGATCGCCGACCTTTCAGGTTCGGAGCAGGTCGGGCGCATCCATATTGCCGAAGCGCTAAGCTACCGGAGGCAACCACCTCGCGCCTAAGTCGTTGTAACTGCTGAAAGGGGAGCATGATGAAGCCATTCACCAATACAAGGAGCGGTCTTGCAGCAGTCCTCGCGATCCTCGCGGCCGCCGGATGCGCACCGGTCGACAGGCCTGAAGGCGCGTCGGTTTCGTCGAACGAACAGCAGCGCAGCGGCGCCCTAGCGTTATTCCCGGTGCTCGATGCCGAAGCGAAACCGGAAGAGAATGTCGTCATCTCGCCTGCGAGTATCGATCTCGCCTTCGGCCTCCTCCACGCAGGTGCGCGGAGCGATACGCGACAGCAAATCGAAGACATCCTTCCGCCACCCGCAGATCCGCTCGGTTTCGAAAGCGACGAGCGCGATGTCCGGGTGAACATATCCAACGCCCTCTTCCTCGATCGCGATTTCCGCTTCCGTGACAGCTATCTGCGCGAGACAAGGAGGACCTACGAGGCCGAGGCCGAAACCGTCGATTTCACCGACAGGCAGGCGAGCGCGGATAGGATCAATGCCTGGGCGAACGAGGCGACCGAAGGGTTGATCCCGGAAGTCATCGCTCCCTCGGGCATCGAAGACACGATGGTCGCGCTGCTCGCCAACGCCCTCTACTTCGAAGGGCTTTGGCGCACGAAGCTCATGTCTCAGCAGGAATTGCCGTTTCTCTTCGGCAACGGTGAGGAGAAGCCTTTCACCTTCGTCGGTGAGACCTTCGACACTCCCTACACGAAAAGCAGCGGATGGGAGGCGATCCGCCTGCCCTACCGCAATCGGCGCTACGCCATGGACATCATGATCCCCGAGGACAGGGAGATCATGTCGGCTGCGCCGTCGCTGGAATTCATCGAGCGCATGAAACTGCGCCTCGACGATGAAGACCCCGAGCTGGTGCGCGTGCAGATACCCCAGTTCGAGACCGACTATTCCCAGTCGCTCGTGGCTTCGCTCCAGAAACTGGGTCTCACGCTGCCATTCAGTGAGGTTGAGGCCGACCTGAGCGGGATTGCCGAACCGGGCCAGCGCCCGATCAGTGTCAGCGAGGTGAAGCACGTCACCAAGCTGCAGGTCTATGACGAGGGTACGAAAGCTGCCGCGGTGACCACGATCAGCATCGTGCTTAGTGGCGGCCGCCTGCTGCCCAAGGAACCGATCCTGTTCCGTGCGGACCGGCCGTTCATCGTCGTACTGCGCGACCTCGAGCGCGACGCCGTCCTGTTCATCGGCCGGATTGCCGACCCACAGCCTTTCGATCCACAGGTGATCGAACCCTAGGAGGGAAGTCTCCGCCGGAACGGCCACAATTGACCATGGGCCGGAATGCCGCCAGATTTCCCATCATTGCGCGGCTCGGGGGAGGGAATCATGCCGTACAAGAAGGCGTATCTGTGGGTCGTGCTGGCGACCTTGCTGACCATTCCGGCATTCTGGCGCGGCTATTTCGGGCGCATGCCCGAAGTGGGCTGGGAACTGCATTTCCACGCTGCGACGGCGACAGGATGGATGATCCTGCTGGCAGCGCAGGCCTGGGCTGCGCATCGGCGCGACAAGCTCGCGCTACACCGGATCCTTGGCAGGGCGAGTCTGTTTTTCTTCCCGCTCTTCTTCGCCAGTGCGATGCTCGTCGTCTGGTCGATGGCCAATGCGACCGCATTCGGTGACAGCATCATCTACGAAGCCCATGGCGAAGGATTGGGTGCCTACGACCTGCTATCGGTCGTCGGGATAGGTGCCTTCTATTATCTGGCCCTCAAGGAAAGGCGCAGCGTCCACGTGCACGCACGTTGGATGATCGGCACGCTGTTCGTGCTGATCGGGCCGATGCTCGCAAGACTGATGGCCATCCCGCTCTTCATAGCCCTGGGCGCGAGCCAGGCTCCGACCGATATATTCTACGGCGCGCTGGTCCTTGCCCATGCGATCGCCTTCGCCATCGCGGTCTGGCTCTGGCGCGGCGCGCCCATTGCCGGGAAACAGCCGATGAAATGGGTCTCGCTATTGGTCGTGGGCCAGGCGTCAATCTTCGCAGTCGCCCGGCTGTCGGATGGCTGGCGCGAAGTGTTCATGGCAATGGGGCGGACCGATCCCACGATCTGGCTTCTGCTGGGTCTGGCGATCGGTGCTGCGCTGACCTGGGCCGGCTGGCAGGCGGGCAAGGTACCGGGAAGCAAAACGGCCGCCCCTGCAGCAGGAGCGGCCGTCTAAGCTTTCACCGGTCTGCTAAGGCTCAGTCTTCCTCGCTGATGTCGAGGTTGAGCTTGACCGTTTCGTGCTCGTCGTCGCCTTCGAACTTGGCGAGGAAATCGGCGATCGGCATCGACTGGTCGGGCATGGCGCCCATGGCAGGTGCGGGCACGGCCTCGGCATTGCCTGCAGCAGGCGTCGTTTTCACGTGGAGATAGGGCACCCAGACCTCGCCGTAATCGGCCTGCTGGTACCAGACGTCGAGCACGTCGTAGCTCGCCCAGCTGCCATCGGGCTCCTTCAGGCGAATGCCTTCACCAATGCGCGGCACGCTAACCGCCTTTATGCGGAATTGCGTCTGGTGCGACTCGTTCTGGACTTCGATTTCGATCACGTGCGATTTTTCCGGCTCTTACGTGGGGCAAGCCCCCGATTCACATGGGGTTATGCCAGCGAGGTCTTGCGATCAATTTAACGATGACGTCACGAAGTCGGGAGATCGGCGACATTCCCAGATCGCGTGTGATTTTTCATATAGTTACGGGAATGCGAATGGATGATCAGGCTTGGAAAAGTGACGTCACTTTCGGCCGGATGTAGCGAAAAGCCCGCCCCTCCTTAACCATGTCACCCTGAATCACCTGCATAAGGCGTGTTCTTGACGAGGTGGCGATTGTAGTCGGGCGCGCCGTCACTCCACCACACCGGTCCGCGCTCGCCGAGCGCAACCTTGGCCGCGTGGACATCGGCGCGCGCCGCCTTTTCCGCAGTCCTGTCGCCCGCCTTGAGCGCTGCTCCTACAGCGCGGCGTGCATCCATCAGCCGGTCGACGAGCTTCGCGCGCTCGGCCTCGGACAGGTTCGGATTGCTCGCACGCCACAAGCGGCCGCGCACGATGATGTAGCGGCCGTCGGGCGTCCTTTCGGGAGATTCGCTCAGGCGGCGTCGCGCGCCTTGCGCAGCGCCTCGAGGTCGACCACCGAGCCCATGCCCAGCACTTCGCCCTCGGTTGCCTTGCTACCGTCGGCACGGATGCCGAGGTTGGCGCGCTCGACCAGGTGCAGATCCTGCGGGCCGAGAATGCGTCCGTCGTGGCTGAGAATCGAGGTCGGGCCGATCGGCAGGCGATCGCGCTCGTCGACGAGAACCGGGTTTTCGATGACTTCCGCACCGTATTTCTGGCCCCACTGGCGCAGCGCGACCATGGCGGGGAGCAGGTCGAAACCCTTTTCGGTCAGGCGATATTCGATCTTGCGACGATCATCGGGGCACGGGTCACGGCGAAGGATCCCGTGTTCGACCAGCTTGGCGAGCCGGTTCGAGAGGATGTTGCGGGCAATCCCGAGCTCACTGAGGAATTCCTCGAAGTGGTGCAGCCCGTTGAAGCTGGCGCGCAAGATCATGAAACTCCAGCGCTCGCCCATGACCTCAAGCGCCTGCGGCAAGCCGCATTCGGTCAATTCGCGCAACGGTTCGCGGATGTCGCCCATAAAAATCAGTCCTTTCCCAGCAACCTATCTAGCGGAAAAATTCGATCTGCCAAATTTTTCGGAAAAAGGGTTGCGCAAAGCAACCTATCTGGATAGGTAGCGATTCGCAACCAGTTGCAAAGAGAAACTTACATTGCTCTTTCCGCAACTGGTGTTGTGAAAAATGCACCAACCGAAAGGTACCGATCGATGACCCTCTCCATCCCCCGTTCGACCAAGCTCGGCGTCCTCGGCGCTGCTCTCGCTTACACCGCTGCCGGCTTCGGCACGCTGGCCCTTCCGACCGTCGCCGAAGCACGCGACACCGGCCCGTTCTACACTGCCGAACTCGCACAGCCTGCCAGCGAAACCACCGTCATCGCAGGCGGCGTTGCATGGAAGTGCCAGGACACGACCTGTGTCGCCAGCAAGGGCACCTCGCGTCCGATGCGCATGTGCCGCGAACTCCAGCGCGATCTCGGCGAAGTTGTCGCTTTCACCACCAAGGGTGAGCAGCTCGAAGAATCGCGTCTCGAGAAGTGCAACCGCTGATAGCGTTTGCCTCCTAGTCCCCCACCCCCTCTCCATCAGGGTGGAACTTTCGGCCCCGGCGACAACCGCCGGGGCCTTTTTCTTGCCTAGACGAGACCGCGCGCCGCGAGATCGTGCTCGAGCCCTTCAGCCTCGGTGAAGTGATGGACCTGCCACCCGCATTCGCGCGCCGATGCGATGTTGGCGAGATTGTCGTCGATGAAGAGCATCGCCGCAGGATCGTGTCCGAAACGCTCGGCGGACAGCGCGAAGATCGCCGGGTCGGGCTTGGCGAGACATTCCTCGCCCGAGACGACGATGTCGCGAAAACGCGTGAAGATCGGCGCGGTCGGCACGAATCCGGCCCAGAACTCGGCTCCGAAATTGGTGATCGCGAAAAGCGGGACACCTTTCTCGTCGAGCCGTTCGACCAGCGCGTGGCTGCCGGGGACGGGCCCGGGAATGGTCTCGTTGAAGCGGCCCGCATAGGCGCGGATCTCGGCCTCGAACTCGGGATATAGGGCGATGCGTTCGGGCACCATGTCGGCGAGCGGGCGCCCGCGGTCATGCTCGAAGTGCCATTCCTCGGTTACGACTTCGCCGAGGACCTTTTCCAGCCGCACCGGATCGTCGACGATCTTCTCGAACAGGGCAGACAGCTGCCACTGGTAGAGCACGCGCCCCACGTCGAAAACGACTGCGTCGACAGCCTGCTTAGCCATTTCCCGTAACTCCAAACATCAACGGCCCGCACTCCCATGGGGAGCCGGGCCGATAGACAGACAATCGCGAGGCATGGCCCCGCGCAGCCGAAGCTTAGCCCTGGCGGGCCTTGAAGCGACGGTTGGTCTTGTTGATGACGTAAGTGCGGCCGCGACGACGGATCACGCGGCAATCGCGGTGACGGCTCTTGAGCGACTTGAGGCTGTTGCGGATCTTCATCGTATCTCTCTAATCAAATAAATACGCGCCGGAGATGGAGCCCCGACGCGCCAATTTCAAGCGCGCCCGTTAGCGAGCGCGGTGATTCTGGTCAAGGCTTTCCCCGCAATTCGGTCAGCCTGCGCTCCCATTGCAGCGCATGTGTGATGATCTCGCCGAGATCGTCATGCCTGGGCTTCCACGGCAATGTGGCGCGGATGCGCGAGGGATCGGACACAAGTTCGGCCGGATCGCCCGCCCGGCGCGGTTCCATACGCCGTTCGATCCTCGAATTCGTCACCCGGTCGACCGCGTCGAGCACCTCGAGCACCGAGAAGCCCTTGCCATAGCCGCAGTTCATGGTGAGCGAGCGATCGGGTTGCCCGATCAGCGCTTCGAGTGCGAGCACATGCGCCGAGGCGAGGTCGCTGACGTGAATGTAGTCGCGCACACCGGTCCCGTCTGGCGTGTCGTAGTCGGTCCCGAAAACCGATACGCCGTCGCGCTTTCCGGTTGCCGCTTCGCAGGCGACCTTGATGAGATGGGTCGCGCCCGCCGTAGACTGGCCGCTGCGCGCCTCGGGATCCGCGCCCGCCACGTTGAAGTACCTCAGCGCACAGAAATTGAACCCGTGGGCCGCACTTGCATCGGCAAGCATCTGTTCGGTCATCAGCTTCGACCAGCCATAGGGGTTGATCGGGCTCTTGGGCGAATCCTCGGAGATCGGCGAGCTTTCCGGCACGCCATAGGTCGCTGCGGTGGAAGAGAAGATGAAATGCTCCATCCCGCCCTTCACCGCGGCCTCGATCAGCGCGCGGCTCTTCACCGTGTTGTTCTCGTAATACTTGAGCGGCTGCTCGACCGATTCGGGGACGATGATCGAACCTGCAAAGTGCATGATCGCCCTGGTTCCCTGTTCGGAGAAAATCCGCCCCAGCAGTTCGGCATCGGCAATGTCGCCTTCGTAGAGCGGCACGCCCTCCGGAACGGCGAAGGCAAAGCCGGTCGAGAGGTTATCGATCACTGCCACCGGCCATCCCGCATCCTTGAGCGCGAGCACCGCATGACTGCCGATATAACCGGCGCCGCCGGTGACGAGGACGGGGACCTTGGTGTCGTTTTCCATCGACGGCGGGCCTAGCATACGATTTGGTAAGGGCAATTACCTAAGAGGCTCGCCGCATGCATTGCGGAGCCTTGCCTGCCACTACCCGTTGGTAGAACCTGAGCTTCGGTTTTTCGCATTGCATGAAAGGTCGCATGATGAAGTATCCAACCCTCTTTTCCGCCGCGCTGGCCACGCTTGCCCTTGGCGCCTGCGCAACTCCTCCCGGCCCAGTCGAGGTGACGCGCTTCGTTGCGCCCGAGAGCGTCGAGCGGCTTGGCGAAGGCACGATCTTCATCGAAAGCGCGGCAGGCGAAGACAACGACAGCCTGATGATGGCTCCGTACAAGTCGGCCATTGCCGAGGAACTGCGCAGCCTCGGCTATACAGAGAGCGACCGCGCATCGGCGTCGCAGATCGCGACGGTCTCGGTCGAACGCTACGTTCTCGAGGCAGGCGGCAGGCGCTCGCCGGTCAGCGTCGGCGTCGGCGGCAGCACGGGAACTTACGGGTCCGGCGTGGGTGTCGGCATCGGTATCAACCTGGGCGGCGGAGAGCGCGACAAGCTCGGCACGATGCTCGCCGTGACCATCCGCGATGCGGACACTTCGCAAAGCCTTTGGGAAGGCCGCGCGGACTTCCGTGTGAAAGACAATTCTCCCCTTGCGCGATCAAACGCCAACGCGCAGACGGTGGCCGCCGCGCTGTTCAGCGATTTCCCCGGCAACAATGGCGAAACCATAGAAGTAGAGGTCTCCGAGTGAGCGATATCCGCATTGATTCAGCATTCGACAGCGGCAACATCGAGGTCCTGTCGGTGGACGGCGCGAATGCGACGCTGGCCATCCCGCTGGATACCAAGAGCGAGTTCAAGCAGTGGTTCCACTTCCGCGTCGCTGGCGCGAAGGGCCGCGAACTGGTGCTCAAGATCACGCAGCTTTCGGACAGTGCCTATCCCGATGGCTGGCCCGACTATGACGCCTGCGTATCCGAAGACCGCGACTACTGGGGCCGCGCTTCGTCGAGCTACGACAAGGACGAGCAGGGCGGCACGCTGACGATCCGCTACACGCCGGCGAGCGACATCGCCTGGTTCGCCTATTTCGCGCCCTATTCGATGGAGCGTCACCACGACCTCGTCGCCGAGGCAGCCGCTTCGGAAGGCGTCGATCACATCGCGCTCGGCAATACGCTCGACGGTCAGCCGATCGACTGCCTCGAGATGGGCGAAGGCAGCTACAACGTGTGGCTCTACGCCCGCCAGCATCCCGGCGAGACGCAGGCCGAATGGTGGATGGAAGGCGCGCTCGAAGTGCTGACCGATCCCGCCGACAGCGTGGGCCGCGCGCTGCGCAAGCGCTGCCGCCTGCACATCGTGCCGAATTGCAATCCCGACGGCTCGCGCCGCGGAAACTTGCGCGTCAATGCGGCCGGTGCAAACCTCAACCGCGAGTGGGAAAACCCGACTGCCGAACGCAGCCCGGAAGTCCTCGCGATCCGCAACCACATGGACAAGACCGGCGTCGATTTCGCCATGGACGTCCACGGTGACGAGGCGATCCCGGTCAGCTTCCTCGCTGGCTACGAGGGCATCCCCTCGTGGACCGAGGAGCACGGCAAGCGCTACTACAGCTACGAGAGCATCCTCGATCGCCGCACACCCGATTTCCAGACCGAGTTCGGCTACACCAAGGCCGCTCCGGGCAAGGCAAATCTCTCCATGAGCACCAACCAGGTCGCAGAGCGTTTCGGCGCGACCGCGATGACGCTCGAGATGCCTTACAAGGACAACAAGGCCGATCCCGAACCCGAGCAGGGCTGGTCGCCCGAGCGCTGCAAGTTCCTTGCGCGCGACTGTCTCGCGGCGCTGGTCGAATTCATGGACGAACAGGGCGTCTGACGCGCCTCAGCGCACGATCGGCCTCTTGAGTTCGATCGTGCGCGCGTCCGCATCGATTTCCACATCACCGCCATGCGGCAGGCTCAACTGCCCGCGATGGTGGCCGATATTCGCGCCGACGAATGCGGGGATGCCGAGCGGCCCGAGATGCCGGTCGAGAACTTCGTCCAACGTCAGCCCGGCATAGTCGGGCTCGTCCGAGGCGCAGCTGCGGCAGCGGCCGAAAACTACGCCCGACAACCTGCCGAGCACGCCTGCCAACGCGAGCTGCTGGAGCATGCGGTCGATGCGGTATTCCTCCTCGTTGACGTCCTCGAGGAACAGGATCGCGCCGTCGAAATCGGGCGTCCACGGCGTCCCCATCAAAGTCGAGAGCACGGTGAGATTGCCGCCGAGCAGCCTTCCGCGGGCGCGACCCGAAGTAATCGTGCGCCCCGTCGAGACCTCGCCGTCGTCGGCAAGCACCGGAGTCTCGCCGGTGAAGCCGAGCCGCCAGAGGCTTTCCCAGCTCGTCTTCGGCCACGGGCTGCTCGCATTGGGCGCGTGCAGCGTCGCAAACCCTGCCCGCGCGGCGATCGCGAGGTGCAGCGAGGTCGTATCGCTGTAGCCGATCAGCAGCTTGGGATTGCGCGCGATCATGTCCCAGTCGAGCAGTTCGAGCAGCCGCGCTCCTCCCCAGCCGCCGCGGATCGCGAAGATCGCGGCGATGTCATCGTCGGCGAACATGGCGTTGAGGTCGGCCGCGCGCTCGGCATCGGTTCCTGCAAGATAGCCGTCGGTGCGCGCGACATTTGCTCCCAGCTTCGGGACGAGACCCATGCCGCTGACATTGTGCTGCGCAAAGGCGATCTCCCCTTCCGAGACCGCGCTGGCCGGGGCGACCAGGCCGACCGTGTCCCCGAGCGAAATGCGGCGCGCTGTCCTACGGCTTCTCGCCAGCGCTGTCGCGGGCGAACCCAGAGCCAATGAAAAGGCTGCCACCGAGCCAAGTGCGCCGCGCCGGTCGATCATGTCACCGGTCCTAGCGGGAGGCAGGCTGCTAGGCCAGCGCGTCAGGTCGCGGCGAGTTTCTGCGCCACGCTATCGGGCGTTCCGGTAACGAGCAGCGGCTGACTGCCGATGATGCCGACCAGCGTCTGGCCATTCTCGCCGACCCTGAGCCAGGCGACATTGCTCGCGACGACCATGTAATTGCCGCCGCGCGATTCGAGGGTCACAAACTTCATCGGGGCTCACTCCGGACGCACATCGCGCCACGAAACCCAGCTAGCCCGAATTCGTGAAGAAAGGCTTAGTCGAGGCTTGCGGGTCCGAATGCGTCGGGCAGCAATTCGCTCAGGCGTACGCGGCGCACTTCCTCAGGCCCCACGCAAAGGACCAGCGGGTCCGTCCCGCCAAGCTGCGCGAGTTCGTTGAGCACCTGCCGGCACCGTCCGCACGGCGTAATCGGCGCATCGCCGGGCCCGGTCACCGCAACCGCCTCCAGCCCGCCGCGCACGCCGTCGGCCATGGCCTTCGAGACCGCGACCGTTTCGGCGCAGAGCGCGAGACCATAGCTCGCATTCTCGATATTGGTGCCGGTCACAACGCTGCCATCGGAAAAGCGCAGCGCGCTGCCCACGGCAAAGTTGGAATAGGGCGAATAGGAGTTTCCGGCAGCCTCGCGGGCAGCGGCGATGAGGTCTTCGTCGGTCATATCCGCAGCCCTAGGGTCGCACGACCAGCCAGCGCAAGGGGGTCTCGGCCGCGTCGCTCGCATAGGCGGAGTTCGCGGTCCACACGGTCCAGGGCCTGCCGGCATAGTCCGGCTCTGCCATGTCACCATCGAGCCAGAGCGCGCGTTCGAGACGGCGAGCAGGACGATAGCGGTCCTCGAATGCTTCGCTCGGCGAGAGCACCACGGGTGCCTCGGTATGCGCCTCGATCTGGTTCACCAGCGTGAGGAGTTCGCTCTGCACCGCAGCATCGGAAACGCGCTCGAAACATTCTTCGGTCGTGCGCGAGAGCCGGATGGCAGGCGGGAGCAGGTCCGCATCGCGCGGAACGATGGTGACGTAATTCGCCGATTGGCCGTCAGCCGTTTCGCATGGGTCGAAGAGATGCACCGCACCGACCTGCAGGCCCGCTTCGCGAGCGGCTTCCAGATTGCGCGAGAAATTCGCATCCTTCCCGCGCGCGCCCCGGCTCGCCTCGAGGTAGACGAAATTTGCGCCCAGCCCCTTGAGCACGGTGAAGTTTACCGCTCCGTCGGCCTCGCCGATCATCGCGCCCTGATCGGGATAGACGTCCTCGTCGGGGCGCCAGCCGCGCTGCTCGTACCAGGTCCAGGCGTAATAACCCGCGCCCGCCACCAGCATGAGGAGGAGCAGTTTGACGAACAGGCCGCCGCGCTTCTTCTTTCGCTTTGTGCGCGCCATGCCTCAGCCCTTGATGTGGAGCACGCAGATCAGCGTGAACAGGCGCCGCGCGGTGGCGAAATCGGTCTCGACCTTGCCTTCCAGCCGCTCGAGCAGGAGTTCTGCCGCGCGGTTGTGGACCCCGCGCCGTGCCATGTCGATCGTCTCGATCTCGCCCGGCGTCGCCTTGCGAATGGCCTGGTAATAACTGTCGCAAATCGCGAAATACTCGCGGATCGGACGGCGGAAACGCGCAAGGCCGAGCAACAATTCCTCGAGCACCGTGTCGTCGGTGTCGGCAATGGTCATGAGCAGGCGCCCGTCGCGCACGGCAAGCCGCAGGTGATAGGGGCCCAACGCCCCTCTCTCGGCGGCGCGTACCGGCTTGAAGGTGTTTTCCTCGATCAGGTCGAAGATCGCGATCCGCCGTTCCTGTTCGATATCGGCATTGCGCCAAATGATCGTCTCCTCGTCGAGGTCGATCTTGGCAATGCGCTGGTCGCCGGAAGGTGCTGCGGATTCGGACATTTCTTCAGGCTGCTTTCGCAACTGCGCGGGCGCGGGGCAAGGGGTCTTGCTTTCATCCCCAATATCCACAGCGAATGTGTGGCATAGCCGCCTTGCCAGTACCCCTTCGAGACAGGCATCAGGATGCCATGGCTGATACCGACCTCCTCTTCCCCGACACTGATTCGACTCCCGCCAAGCAGGCTCAGGGCCAGACCCTGCCGAGCAATGTCGAGGCCGAGGCCGCCTTCCTTGGCGCGGTATTGATCGACAACCAGGTCGTGCAGGAGCTCAACACCCCGCTCCAGCCGCATCATTTCTTCGAGCCGGTGCACCAGCGCATTTACGAGCGCATCCACAAGCTGATCGATCGCAACTCGGTCGCCACGCCGGTGACGCTTAAGCCCTATTTCGAAAGCGACGAAGCTTTGAAGCAACTCGGCGGCGTGACCTATCTCGCGCAGCTGACCGCCGACGGGCAGGGCCTGCTCGCGACCGGCAAGCTGGCCGAACAGATTTACGATCTTGCCCTGCTGCGCGAACTGGTGAGCGTGGGCCGCAACCTCGTCGAAGGCGCGCTGGACACTTCGGAAGAAGTCGCGCCGATGGACAAGATCAGCCAGGCGGAGGCCGATCTCTACAAGGTGGCCGAGGGGGCAACGACGGGCAGCGAGGCGCAGGACTTCCGCACCGCCGCGCTCGGCGCCCTGAAGATGGTCGAGGCCGCGATCAATTCGGGTGGTAAGTTCTCGGGCAAGACCACAGGCCTCGAAACGGTTAACGACAAGACCTCCGGCCTGCACAATTCCGACCTTATCATTCTCGCCGGGCGTCCGGGCATGGGCAAGACCTCGCTTGCGACCAACATCGCGTTCAACGCGGCGCGCCGCCTGATGGACGACAAGAAGATCGGCATCGAGGCAAGCGAGAGCCCGGGTGCAGCCACGGCCTTCTTCAGCCTGGAAATGAGCGCCGACCAGCTGGCCACGCGTATCCTTGCCGAGACCGCCGAGATCTCCTCGGAGAAACTGCGTTCAGGCAAGCTGTCGAAGGAGGAGTTCCAGCGCCTCTCCTTTGCCAGCCAGGAACTGAACGAGCTCCCGCTCTATATCGACGACACGCCCGGCCTCACCATCGGTTCGCTGCGCACACGCGCGCGCCGGTTGAAGCGCCGCCACGACATCGGCCTCGTCATCGTCGACTACCTCCAGCTGCTGCAGGGTTCGGGCCGCGCGAACGATAACCGAGTGAATGAAATCTCGGAAATCAGCCGCGGCCTCAAGACGCTGGCGAAGGAACTGCACGTGCCGGTGATCGCGCTCTCGCAGCTCAGCCGTGCGGTGGAGCAGCGCGAGGACAAGCGCCCGCAGCTTTCGGACCTGCGCGAATCGGGCTCGATCGAGCAGGACGCCGACATGGTCTGGTTCATCTTCCGCGGCGAATATTACCACAACGCGCTGAAGCCCGACACGCCGGACGAGACCAGCAGCGAGGAAGTCCGCCAGAAATATGCCGACTGGGAAGCGCGCCATCTCGAACTGGTCAATCGCGCCACGCTGATCGTCGCCAAGCAACGTCACGGTTCGACAGGCAATGTCCCGCTCCTCTTCCAGAGCGAGTTCACCAAGTTCTCCTCGCCCGAAATGCGCGGCGGCTACGAGGATTACGAATAGGGTCTAGATACCGAGATTGGTGCGCCGGGTGACGGTGTAGTCGATCACGGACACCAGCACCCAGCCGAGCGACCAGCGGATCCGGTTCCACAGCGTCGCGCGCTTGCGGTGCTTTTCCAGCGTGATTTCTTCCGATGCCTCGATGTGCTGCGTCACGAATTCACGCATCCGGTCGGCCAGCGCCTTGTCCTCGATCCGCAACATAATCTCGAGGTTCAGATAAAGGCTCCGCATGTCGAAATTGGCGCTGCCCATGTAGACTGCATCATCCAGCACCAGCAGCTTCGTGTGCAGTTTGCAGGGTGAGAATTCCCAGATCCTTGCCCCGCGCTTCAATAGGTATTTGTAGAGCGAACGCGTCGCCCCGATGGTCGCGCCGTTGTCGCTCTTGGCAGCCATCAGCAAGCGCGTGTCGCCTTTCCTCGCCACGCCCGCGATCCGCTTGAGCAGGGTATAGGGCGGCGAGAAATAGGCCATGAAGATATCCAGCCTCGAGCCGTCCTTCATGTCCTGCGAGATACGCCGGGCCCAGGTCGACAACCCGCGGGTCGGGCCGCCGACGAGCCAGCGCGCACGGCCCGATCCGGACTTCCACTCCCAGTTGCGAACCGTCTTCGTGATCGCGCGGAAATGTGCGCGGTCGTCATCGGTCCAGTCGCGCAGCTTGGCGAACCAGTCGTTCAGGCCCTCGACCCCGTCACCCTCGATATGGATGGCAAGATCGTTCCAGCCGTTTCGTTCGGGCGGGGCGAAGTAATCGTCCTCTATGTTGAAGCCGCCGAACATCGCCCGCTTACCATCGGCGATGACGATTTTCTGGTGGTTGCGAATGAGGTAGCGCATCGACCAGCGCGGGCTGAAGAAGAGATAGCGACCGCCCGCCTCGCGCAAGGGCTTGAGGAACTCGTCCCTCGCCGAAGCGCCGAAGCGGTCGATGATGAGCGTTACCTCCACCCCGCGCCGGGCCGCCTCGATCAGGGCGTCGCGCAGCTCGGTCGAAACCTCGTCCTCGGCAAAGATGTAGAAGCAGATATCCAGTGTTTCGCGGGCCGAACGCACCAGTTCCATCAGCGCTTCGCGGCGGTCCTTGCCTGCCGGATAGAAGACGAGCGACTGCCCCTGCGCCTCGGCCTCGAAAGGCGGTGGGTCGCGATAGGCCAAGGCCTTCCCCTGCTGAGCCTGATCTCCCATGTGGCCGCCACCTTTAGCGCGCCCGGCCAAGGGCGCAAATCCTTGACTATCGGCCGCCTCCTCCCTATTTGGCCCCCTTTCCAAGATTCTCTCGAATTTGCATCGGAGTGCCCAATGGCGCGCGTTACCGTCGAAGACTGCGTAGACAAGGTTCCCAACCGTTTCGATCTCGTCCTGCTGGCTGCCCAGCGTGCACGCGAGATTTCGGGCGGCGCGGAGATCACCCTCGATCGTGACCGGGACAAGAACCCGGTCGTAGCCCTGCGCGAAATCGCCGAGCAGACCGTCAAGCCGAAGGACCTCAAGGAAGCGGCCGTCACCAACCTGCAGAAAATCCTGCCGGACGACGATGACGAGATGGATGAAGTCGGCTCGCTCAGCCAGTCGGCCGAAGCGCTGCGCATCACCGCATCGGCGCCGACCCGTTCGACCTCGATCGGGGCCGACTACGAAGGCTGATCGCTTTCAGGCGAACCGGACAATGGAAGACCCGCCCCTCACCGGGCGGGTTTTTCATTTGCAGCAACGCTATTTGCGGAACGGTAGCAGCAGGCTCCAACCGAGCGCATGCGGCCTTGTGTCCTGATATTCCTCGAGGCCAATGGTGAGGCGGCCTCCCGGGTCCCTGGTATAGGTACCGAAGAGGCGGTCCCATCCCGACAGCAGCGTGCCGTAATTGCTGTTGGTCTCGCGCTCGATCGCCGAGTGATGAATGCGGTGCATGTCGGGCGTGACGATAAGGGCCCGCACTGGTTTCTCGGCCTGCTTCGGCAGCGCGAAGTTCGCATGGGTGAACAGCGTTGCGAGGTTGAAGATGACCTCGAACAGGAAAACGCCCCAGACCGGCAGGCCCAGCGCCACGACGACCGCCATCTTGTAGAGCATGCTCAGCAGGATCTCGAAGGGATGGAACCGCGCGGCGGTGGTCACGTCGAATGCCGGATCGGAATGGTGGACCTTGTGCAGCCGCCACAGGAGCGGGACGCGGTGGGTCGCCCAGTGCTGGAAGTAGAGCGCGAGGTCCAGCGCGAGCACGGCGAAGACGACGCCGAGCCATGACGGCAGCGCGTAGAGGTTGAGGAGGCCCCAGCCCCGCTCGGCAGCAAGCGCAGCCGCGCCGACCATCAGCAAGGGCACGAGCAGCCGCACGGCAAGAGTATCGATCGCGAAGAGCGCGAGATTGGTAAACCAGCGCCTGCCGCGCGGCGCCGAACGGGCGGGCCGGACGAACTCGATAGCCGCAAAGAGTACGAAGACTAGAGCCATCGCGGCGAAGGCGCCAAGCTGTTCCTGCGTGCCGATCGGTTCCATCGGCCTTTATGTCGGCGCAGCGCGGCCATTGTGCAAGACGGATCGCCGCGGTTGGCCTTCCGGGCGCGTCGCCGTATAGTTGCGCCTCGCGAACACACGAGGGGGAACGGCGTGAGTGATTTCGGCGAAGCAATCGGGACGGCAGTCGAAGGCGGGCTTTTCGCCAAGGCAGTCGGCGGTAGCGCCAAGAGCGATACACCTCTCGAGAAGGGACATTTCGCCGAGGGACAGTGCCTCAATTGCGGCACCGAGCTTCTCGGCGCGCACTGCCACGAATGCGGCCAGAAGGCGCATCTGCACCGTACCCTGGGCGCCTTCATGCACGATCTGCTCCACGGTGCGCTGCATTTCGAAGGCCGGACCTGGCGCACTCTGCCCAAGCTCTTTTTCAAGCCGGGCGAATTGACGCGCCGCTACATCGACGGCGAGCGTGCGCGCTTCGTCTCTCCGATGGCGCTGTTCCTATTCTCGATCTTCCTCATGTTCGCGATCTTCCAGTTCGCGGGCATCAGCACGCCGACAAATCTCGGCAACGAACAGACCGACGAGGTCGTCGCCCAGGCCCGCGAGCAGATCGGCACGATGCAGAATCGCCGCGACGAACTCGCCGCGAGCATTGAATCGGGCACGCTTTCGGAGTCCGAGGTCGCATCGGCGGAGCGCCGGCTGACCGAACTCGATGAGCAGATCGAGGCTGTTGCCGCCGCCCAGCAAGTCCCGGTGCTGCGTGACCTCATCAAGGAAGAGGAGGATTCCGGCGAACAGGTTGTGGGCGGGCTTCCTGTCCAGACCGACGAGGAAGGCAACACCACCATCCCGCTAAGCGTCGATGGCGATACAAAGATGAATGTTGGCACATCGGGCGTCGAATGGATCGATGCGGCGCTCCAGAAATGGCGCACGAACCCGACGCTTATGCTCTACAAGCTGCAGACCAACTTCTATAAATTCAGCTGGCTGCTGATCCCGCTGTCGATCCCGTTCGTATGGCTGCTGTTCTTCTGGAAACGCCGCTTCCGGGCCTATGACCACGCGATCTTCGTGACCTATTCGCTCAGCTTCATGTCCCTGCTGATCCTGACCATCACGCTGATGGGGCTGGCCGGCGCGCACGAGGCAATCCTGTTCTTCTCGTCGGTCCTGATACCGCCGATCCATATCTACAAGCACCTTCGCGGTGCCTATGGATTGTCGCGCTTTTCGGCTTTCTGGCGGCTCTTGATCCTTACCGTCTTCATCCTCGTGGTGCTGACGATATTCCTCCAGCTGCTGCTGCTAATCGGCGCCCTTTAGCGAAGCCAACAAGAAAGGCGCCGGAGTTTCCCCCAGCGCCTTCAATCTCTCGTGGTCGGTTTCGATCAGGCTCCGGCAGGAGCGCTGTCCCCCGATCCGCCGAACTTCTTGCCGGCCTTGGGTACGGTCGAGCTGCCAGCCGGACGGACCGCCACCGGGCCCTTGGGCTCGTCGGGACGGTCGATCTTGCCGTCCTTCATCAGCTGGTCGATTTCCTCGCCGGTCAGCGTTTCGTATTCGAGCAGTGCCTGCGCAAGCAGGTGGAGCTTGTCCTCCTGCTCGGTCAACACGTCGTTTGCCCGCTTGAGGCCACCTTCGACCAGCGCCTTGATTTCGGCGTCGATCAGCTTGTTGGTTTCCGCGCCGGCCATGGTCCGTGCGGTCTGGCCCATGCCGAGATAGCCTTCCTGGCTCTGCTCGTACTGGAGCGGTCCGAGCTTGTCGCTCATGCCCCACTTGGTGACCATGTTGCGCGCAAGGTCGGTAGCATACTGGATGTCGCCGCTCGCGCCGCTCGAGACCTTGTCGTGGCCGAAGATGATCTCCTCCGCCACGCGGCCACCCATGGCGACTGCGAGGTTCGCGTGCATCTTGTCGCGGTGGTACGAGTAATTGTCGCGTTCGGGCAGGCGCATCACCATACCCAGCGCGCGGCCGCGCGGGATGATCGTCGCCTTGTGGATCGGGTCCGATGCCGGCTCGTTGAGGCTGACCAGCGCGTGGCCTGCCTCGTGATAGGCGGTCATCTTCTTCTCGTCCTCGTCCATGACCATCGATTTGCGCTCGGCGCCCATCATGACCTTGTCCTTGGCGTCCTCGAATTCCTGCATCGCGACGAGGCGCTTGTTGCGGCGGGCCGCAAGCAGGGCTGCTTCGTTGACGAGGTTGGCCAGGTCCGCACCCGAGAAGCCGGGCGTACCGCGCGCGATGGTGCGCGGGTTCACGTCGGGCGCCAGCGGCACCTTCTTCATATGCACGGCGAGAATCTTCTCGCGGCCGTCGATATCGGGGATCGGCACCACGACCTGGCGGTCGAAACGGCCCGGGCGCAGCAGCGCCGGGTCGAGCACGTCGGGACGGTTGGTCGCCGCGATGATGATGATGCCTTCGTTGGCCTCGAAGCCGTCCATCTCGACCAGCAGCTGGTTCAGCGTCTGCTCGCGTTCGTCGTTCGAATTGCCAAGGCCGTGGCCACGGCTACGACCGACAGCGTCGATTTCGTCGATGAAGAGAATGCAGGGCGCGTTCTTCTTGGCCTGCTCGAACATGTCGCGCACGCGGCTTGCGCCCACGCCGACGAACATTTCGACGAAGTCCGAACCCGAAATGGTGAAGAAGGGCACGCCCGCTTCGCCCGCGATGGCGCGTGCGAGCAGCGTCTTACCGGTACCGGGCGAACCGACCAGCAGTGCACCCTTCGGGATGGTGCCGCCGAGCTTGGAGAAGCGCTGCGGGTCCTTCAGGAATTCGACGATCTCTTCCAGTTCCTCGCGCGCCTCGTCGATGCCGGCCACGTCCTCGAAGGTGACGCGGCCCTGCTTTTCGGTGAGCATCTTGGCCTTCGACTTGCCGAAGCCCATCGCGCCGCCAGCGCCGCCGCCCTTCTGGACCTGGCGCAGGGCGAAGAAGGCGATGCCGAGAATGAGCAGGAAGGGCAGGATCTGGACCAGCGCCCAGATCAGCATGTTGCCGTTATCCTCTTCCTTGCCCGAATACTGGACGCCGTTGTCCTCGAGGAGCTGGGTAAGGCCCGGATCGTTCTTCACAGGAATGGTGCTGAAGTTCTCGCCATCGGTGGTCTTGCCGACGATGCTCTCGTCCGAAATGACGACCGTCTCCACCTTGCCTTCGGCAACCTTGTCCTTGAAATCGGAGTAGAGAAGCGGCGTACCGCCCGCCTGGTTTCCGCCCCCGAACATGGAAACGACCAGGAGCAGGCCGAGGAAGACCCCGCCCCACACCATGAGGCTCTTGATCCACGGATTCGGGCCGTTGCCTTCGGGCTCGGGAGGCTGGTTCTGATTTTCGTCGCGCATTGCGGTGGACAATCCTTACAAAGGTTGAGCCCCAGATGTAGGAGCGCGGGGGTGAATGACAAGTTTAGCACGCCCCGCGCGGAGCAGCTAATTGCGATCACACTCATCGACCGCATAAGCGCGGCAGAACACCTCGACTGCGCCCTCGATTCGCTCACGATCGCGCACAGGGTCCGAAGGCGCGCCGAATCGCCGGTCGAGATCGCCCATGCCCTTGCACATGGCGGCGAACTGTTCGGCGGCGAGCTCGGGATCGGAAACGCTTAACTCGCCCGCCTCGTGCATGGCCTCGATGAAAGCGGAGAAGGCCCGCTTCATCCGGTGCGGCCCCGCTGCGAGGAAGGCAGCCCCCACGCTCGAATCGTGTTCGGTCTCCGCTGCAATCCGGCGTTCGAAACGCACCATTTCCGGACGCGAAAGGAATGCGCTCATCGCCTCGCCGATCGCCAGCAGCCGGTCGCGCAGGCTGCCTTGCGGCATGGCGGGCACGCTGAAACTGCCGCGCATCCGCTCGCATTCATGTTCGACCGCGGCGGTGAAGAGGGAACGCTTGTCGCCGAAGCGGTTGTAGATCGTGACTTTCGAGACGCCGGCATCGGCGGCGACCTGCTCGATCGAGGTGGCGGCAAAGCCATGCTCGAAAAAGGCACGGCTGGCCGCCGCGACAATCGCCGCGCGCTTGGCCTCGTCGGTAGGCCTGCCAGTCCGTTTCATTTCGCCACTTGACAAAGTGAACGCCTCCGTTCAGTTGAACGCCACCGTTCACTAATGAACGACTCGCCAGCGTAACGCAAGCAAAGGTCGCAAGCCCATGATCTGGATCGCCATCCGCATGCTTACCGGCGATGCGCAGAAATTCTTCGGGCTGGTGTTCGGCATCGCTTTCTCGACCTTGCTCATCACCCAGCAGCTGACGATCTTCATCAACCTGCTCGAGCGCGGGGCCAGCGGTGTCTACAACGTCTCCAGCGCCGATGTCTGGGTGATGGACCCGGTCAGCCGCACCACCGATGTCGCCTATGCCATGCCCTCGACCGCGCTCGACAAGGTACGCGGTGTGCCCGGCGTCGAATGGGCGGTCCCGCATATCCGCGCACAGGCATCGGTCCGCACGAAGGACGGCGATCTCGAAGGCGTGGCGGTGATCGGCGTGGACGATGCAACGCTGATCGGCCTGCCCAAGAACATGGTCGAAGGGTCGGTCGACGTGCTCTCGCAGCCCGACAGCGTCATCATCGACGATGTCGGCACGACGCGCATGTTCCCCGGCCAGTCGCCCATCGGGGAGCGGCTGGAGCTGAACGACCAGCGCGCGGTCATCCGCGGGATCGCCGATGCCATCCCCAGCTTCACCAGCACCGTGGTGCTCTACACAAAGTACAGCCAGGCGCTGAACTACGTGCCGGGCACGCGCAATCGCCTGTCCTTCGTGCTCGTGGGCGCGGAGAACCCGGCCGAGGCCAAGGCGCTCTCGGAGAAGATCGAGGAAGAGACCGGTCTCAAGGCCCAAACGCGCGAGGAGTTTGCACGCGACGGGGTGCAGTTCATCATCGAGAACACGGGCATTCCGCTGAACTTCGGCATCACCGTCGCGCTCGGCTTCATCGTGGGCGTGGCAATCGTGGGCCTCACCTTCAGCCTCTTCATCCGCGACAACATCAAGCAGTTCGGCGCGCTGAAGGCGATCGGTGTCACCAATGGCAAGATCCGCAAGATGGTCGCGGCGCAGGCCGGCCTCGTGGGGCTTATCGGATACGGGCTCGGCGTACTGGGCACGGTCGGCTTCATCCAGGCGTTCTCTTCCGACCCGACCTTCAAGGGCTTCTACATCCCCTGGCAAATCCCGCTGATCAGTGCCGCAGCCGTGACGATCATCCTCGCGCTGACCGGTTGGCTCGCGCTGCGCAGTGTCCTCAAGACCGAACCTGCGGCGGTGTTTCGGTAATGGCGACGAAAATGGACACCTCGGCCATCGGCGGCTGCAATCCCGAAGCGGCGATCTGCACGCGCGCCGTCACGCGCGATTTCCAGGCCGGGCAGCAAACGATCACCGTACTCCACGGCATCGACCTCGACGTGAAAGCGGGCGAGCTAACATTCCTCGTCGGCGAAAGCGGCTCGGGCAAGACGACGCTCATCTCGATCATGTGCGGCATCCTCTGGCCGACCGAGGGCGAGGTGAAGGTCTTCGGGACCGACATCTACGACCTGTCCGATGACCAGCTGGTCGAATTCCGCCTGCAGAACATCGGTTTCATCTTCCAGCAGTACAACCTGATCCCCTCGATCGATGCGGCGAGCAACGCCGCCGTCCCGCTGATCGCGCAGGGGATGGAGCGGCACGAGGCGCGCGAGAAGGCGGTCGCCATGCTGGAAAAGCTCAATATCGGCGACCAGGCCGACAAGCTGCCCAACCAGCTTTCGGGCGGCCAGCAGCAGCGCGTCGCCATCGCCCGCGCGCTGGTCCACGAGCCGCGTCTCGTCGTCTGCGACGAGCCGACCGCCGCACTCGACGCCGCCTCGGGCCGCCGCGTAATGGACCTGCTCAAGGAAGTCGCGGTCGCGGAAGACCGCGCCTGCATCATCGTCACTCACGACAATCGCATTTTCGACATGGCCGACCGCATCCTCGTGCTCGAGGACGGGAAGGTCACCCATGACGGCACCGACATGCCGCCATCGGACTTTGGGGATCACTAATGGCACTCGACATTCGCAACCTCAGCTTCTCGCGGCAGATCCTGCCGGTGATCGCCGTGATCGGCCTGGTCTTCGCCGCGATCTACATCCTGTCGGGCCAGCCCGATCGCGAACTGTCGGACCCCGAGCGCGAACCTCCGCGTGCGCCCGAAGCACTTGCAGACGAGGCTCGCGTGGCAGGCTCGGGAATCGTCGAGCCTTCCAGTGAAGTCGTGCAGATCGGCTCCGCGCTTTCGGGTCTCGTCACCGGCCTCTTCGTCCAGCCGGGCGACCGCGTGACCGAAGGCCAGACGCTGTTCACCGTCGACGACCGTGCAGTGCGCGCGCAGCTTCGCGAAGCCAATGCCGCCATCGGCGAGGCCCGCGCGGCGATCGCCGAAGCACAGAGCGCGCAGTCCACGGCCGCCAGCCAGCTCGCGCTCTATCGCAATGTCGACGACCCCGCTGCCGTGAGCCGCAGCGAGGTCATCCGCGCCGAAGGCGAAGCGAGCGCGGCTGCCGAACGCCTCCGGCTCGCCCGGGCACGGCTCGATGCGGCGCAGGCGCGCGCTGCCTCGGCGCGCACCGAACTTGGCCGCCTGACCGTACGCGCGCCGATTGCCGGCGAAATCCTCGCCGTGAACATCCGCAAGGGTGAGTACGTCTCGACCATGGGCGGCGGCGGTTCGCAGCCCTTCATCGAGATGGGCCAGACGCAGCCCATGCACGTGCGCATCGATATCGACGAGGAACAGGCCCCGCGCCTTGCGATGGGCGAGCCCGCGACCGTCTCTCCGCGCGGAGCATCGGACCAGCAGGTGCAGGCGCGCTTCGTCCGCGCAGAACCGCTCGTCGTGCCCAAGCGCTCGCTCACCAATTCGGCCGCAGAGCGCGTCGACGTTCGCGTGTTGCAGGTAATCTACGAGCTGCCGGCCGAGGCAGTCGGTGACAACGGCCTCTTCCGCGTCGGCCAGCAGGTCGATGCCTATATGCCGGCCAAGGGAGCCGAGTGATGCGCCGCCTCGCCATCGTTGCAAGCGCGCTGGCGCTCTCGGCCTGCGCAGGGGGACCGCCGCCAGAGATCGCCACGCCGGCACCAGTCCTTCCCGTCGAGTTCTATTTCGCGCCCGACGGACAGACCGATACAAGCCTTGCTGCGCTGCTGCCCGAAGAGGACCCGGCCTACGACACTCTGTCTGCCCAGGCGCTCGCAGGCTCGCCGACGCTGGGTGAGGCGATCGCCCGCATCGACCAGGCCCGCGCTGGCGCCGGACGCGCGGGCGCGGAAAGGCTCCCGAGCATCGGAGCGAACGCCTCGGTCACCGGAACGAGGACCAACCCGGCGCAGTTCGGCGGCGCCCTGCCTCCGGGCATCGATTTCGATGCCGAACGCGGCGCCTATGCCGCGAACCTGACCGCACGCTGGGACCTCGACATCTTCGGTCGCCTCCGCGCGCAGGAGCGGGCCGCCCTCGCCCGCGTCGATGCCGCCGATGCCTCCGCGCTGGCCGTACGCAATGCGTTGCTCGCCGAAATCGCGGGCAGCGTAATCGACTGGCGCACACTCGAGGCGCGGCAGGCCGAAATCGAGGACGACATCGAGGCCGCCGAAGAACTGGCGCGGCTCGCCGGCGTGCGCGAGCGTGCCGGGATCGCACCGGGCTTCGACCGTGTTCGCGCAGAAAGCGCCGCCAATGCATCGCGCAGCCGACTTGCAGCTCTCGAAAGCGAACGGGCCCGGCTGACCGGCAGGCTAATGACACTGACCGCGCAAAGTGCGCCGCAGGTCCGTTCCGCACTCGCGCTCGCCCCTGCCGCGAGTGAACTGCCTGCACCCCCTACCGCCTTGCCTTCGACACTCCTCGTCAACCGGCCGGACGTCGTTGCCGCGGCTGCCACGCTCGCCGCCGAAGATGCAGAGCTTGCCGCAACGGCACGTCGCCGCTTTCCCGTTTTCGACCTGTCCGCCGCAATCGGCCTCCTCGCCTTCGATCCCGGCGACCTTTTCGACGAGGACAGCGTCGTCGGCTCGCTCGCAGCGGCCATCGCCGGACCGCTGTTCGACTTCGGGCGCATCGAGGCCGAAATTGACGGTGCGGCAGCCGAGAAGCGCGCCGCATTCCAGGCCTATCGCGGCGCAGTCTACACCGCGCTGGGCGATGCCGAGACCGCATATGGCCTCGTTGCCGCGGCAGACCGCGAACTGACCGCCGCGCAGGCAGAGGCCGACAGCCTGCAGCGTGCAGCCCGTCTTGCCGAGACCCGCCAGGAAGCGGGCCTCGCCGATTTCCTGACAGTGCTCGAAGCACGCCGCGCAGCAGATGCGAGCGGCGAACGTGCGGCGGCAGCGCTCGGCAGGGCGAAGCGCGCGCGGGTCCTCTTGTGGCAGGCGCTCGGCGGCGATCCTCAGCCGATCACGCGGTCGACCAGCCAGTAGGCTCCCGTGATCCCGATCGCATAGGACGCGAATTTCACCGCACCCGCCTCCGCCGCAGGGCGTGCCTTCCTGACAACCGCCAGTAGCGCCAGCACGATTGCGATCACCAGCAGTTGTCCCGCTTCGACGCCAAGGTTGAAGCTCACCAGAGCAGCCGGGACCTCGCCTTCGGGCAAGCCGATCTCGCGCAAGGCGCCAGCAAAACCGAAGCCGTGCAGCAGGCCGAAAGCGAAGGCGACGAGCCATGGCAGGCGGCGCGTCAGGGTCTGCCTGTCGCCACGTGCCACTTCCACGGCGAGAAACACGATCGACAGCGCGATCATCACCTCGACCGGGCGCTGCGGCAGCCCTGCAAAGCCGAGAGTCACCGCCGCAAGTGTGAGCGAATGTGCAACGGTGAAAGCGGTCGCTGCCTTCACCACCGGCCAGGTGCGCCGCACCAGCAGCACCAGCGCGATGACGAAGAGCAAGTGGTCCCAGCCCATGAGGATGTGCTCGACACCGATCCCGAAATAGCTGCGCCAGACCTGCGCACTCGAAGGTTTCGCCATGATCGTCGCATTCGGCTCTTCGGGAGCCAGGCGGTGGACCTGGAGCGGCCTGTCTTGCGGAGCGACGCGGAGGATCGCTTCGCCCGGAGTGGTGAAGGGCCAGCCCATCTCCTGACCGGCCACCGGCCCTTCGCACAGCACGCGAACGCGACCGCTAACCGCAAGCACGGCGACATCGAGCCGCGGATTACCATCCATCCGGCAGTTTGCGGGCAGGACCGGCTGCGCGGGCTCGCCGCTTTGCCTGCCCGCCATCGGCTGCCTCCAGCCGAGCGACCATTCGCCTTCGTCTACCTGCTCGAAAGTGATCGACACCGGGCGCAGCTCGTCTGCCAGGACCGGTTGCGGGAGGAACACCACCAGCAAGGCCAGCAGCCAGCGGATCATTCGACCTCGATCCGGTAGGCTTCGCGCAGGACGTCGAATGCCTGATCCCGGCGCGCAGCGGCCGTCGAGCTGCGCCAGTCGTCCTCGACGCGCTCGCGGATTTCATCGAGAGGTTTCGGCCGGCCCTCCTCGCGCTCCTCGAGATCGACGATGTGCCAGCCGAAACCGGACGGCAGCTGCGCATTCCGTCCCTCGCGCATCGCGGCGATCTGCTCGGCGAATTCGCTTCCGAACACCGCCTTCACCTCGTCATAGGTCGCGCGCTCCATCCGTGCTGGCAGCGAGATCGAGTATTCCCGTCCGTCGCCCTTCAGGAAGCGGGTCATGGCATCCTCGTCGGGGAAGTATCTCTGCGAGAAAGTGAAGCGCTCCCCCTCGGCAAAGCGCCCCGGGTGGTCCTGGAGCCAGCGCACGAGCACGGCATCGGAGACCGCCGCAGTCTCGGCCTCCGCACTGGCAAGTTCGTCCATCTTGGCGGCCAGCCTGCGCCGCACGACCGGATCGCCCTGATCGAGTCCGAGCCGCAGCGCCTCGCGATAAAGCACTTCCTCGCGCAGCCAGCGCTCTATCTGCGCGTCGAGTTCGGCGTCGGTCGGCGGGCGGCCCATTGTCCGCTCGAAGCCGAGGGCAAGGCCCGCCTGCTGTTCGCGCGTAAGCGTAATGCTGCGTTCGGCCGGATCGACCGGATCGCCCATGAGCGCCAGCAGCCCCCAGATCGCGGCTCCTGCAATCAGGAAATGCGCGAGGGGATCGCGCAGCCAGTTTCCGCTCATTCGCTATCCATGATCGCTGGCGCGTCACCGGGTGTGGAGCGCGGCCGCAACCAGACGGGCGAGCTGTAGGCGCGCTCCTGGATCACATTCGCCTCGATCACGTTTGCGGGCAGCTCAAGTCCGAACTGCTTGGCATCGAACAGCACCCAGCTCGGCGTCGGGATCTCGATCACGCGCACGTAATAGAACGCGCGCTGTCCCTCGACATAATCAGGGTCGGTCCAGGTGGTGCGCAGTTCGGCAGCGCCGATCGTGTTCTCGTAGGTCGCCTCGCGCCGGTTCACCGTGTCTCCGACCGGCGGGACCGGACTGTCGGATGCGCCGTCCATCTCGCGCTCGCTCCAGGCGACGTCATAGACCTTCTCGCGCGCCTCGCCGTTCGCATCGACCCAGCCCTTCACGACCTGCACGCGGTCGAGATTGGCGCCGTCCGGATCCTTCAGCGCCGAAATGAGGAAGGTGGGCGCGGTGCCCCGGTCTTCCAGTTCGCCGCCCATGGGGACGCCGCGTGTGTAGCCCGCACGAACCCAGTCCCCCTCCCAGTCGCTATCGGCGAAATCGAAGCCGGCGAAGAGGCGAACGACCATGCGCGGACCGGTGGTCGCGTAGACCTCGCGGCGCATGAAGGCATCGAAGATTTCCGCGCGCGTGTTGCCGCGTGCCCAGGCTGCCGCATAGCCGCCGGCAAGGTAGTGCCAGCCGAACCGGCCCTGACGCGTGCCGAGGTTCTGGCCTTCCATCGCGCGCCCTTCGCGCGGTTCGACGCCGGTGTGCTTGCCGAAGAAATTGTCTTCGTCACCCGTGGCGAGCGCGGTGTGGCTGTCGGTCGAGCCGACCATTCCGAAGGCATAGGGATTGACGCCGAGCCGTTCCTCCAGGGTCAGCCCGCGAAGCAGCGCCGAACGGACATAACTGCCTGCATACATGTCGGGAGTGGCTCTCGCGGTCAGTGGCAAGTTGCCAAGCTCCCAGCCCGCAACGCCGAAGCCCGCAAACTCGTCGTTCGGCGAAAGGAAAGGGTGGGTCTCGCTGTCGCCCTTAATCTGGGTCGCCTCGACCACCGGCTCGCGCGCAGCTCGCCTGCGGGCATATTGCGCGCTCATCGGTCCGCCGTCGGGGCCGGTCAGCTCGAACATGATGCCGTTCGACAGGTTGGAGTTGTGCGGGATCGCCAGCACCTGCCCGCCGGTGGTGTCCTGGTAGGCGTCCATATAGTCCCACAGCTGCTCGACCGTGGTGTCGATACCCGGGAAGGGCAGAACCTGCCTGGTGTGCGCGCTACCGTCCCTGAACATGACCACGCGGTGCAGATTGTTGCCGCCGGGCATCAACGTCCATTCGAAGCCGGCGAATGCGGTGAACTTGCCCGGCTCATTGTAGCGATCGAGCACGTCGAGGTGGCGGTCCCACAATTCGCGGGTCGCCTTGGCCTGCCGCTCGGGATCGCGCATCGCCTCGGGGATTTCGTCATTGGCCGCTGCGGTAATGAGTTCGGCGACGGCAAGCGTCGATTGCTCGGGGCTCTCGTGCATCATGTCGCGCCAGCGCCTGAGCGTGGGGTCTCGCACCATCATGCGCGGCGCATCGTAAAGCCTGCGCGTTGCGCCCATCGCGTCGGAATGGTCCGAGATGACGAGGAAATCGAGCGGCCGAGCGAGCCTGGCTTTCATGCCGGTCGTGGCGGTCACTTCCTCGCCGCGGGCGAACTTGAGCGCTTCTTCCGGCCCGAGCCTGACGCCGAAGCCGAAGGCATCGACCGAGACATCGGTGTGGAGATGGGTGTCTCCCCAATAGGGGCGGTCGGGAAACTCGGCGAGCTCGATCGTGTCGGTCCCGTCGCCGCGCTGGGCTTCCTCGACTGCAGCTTCGGAACAGCCTGCGACAAGCAAGGCGGCCATCGATACTGCCACAAATTTCTTCATCGCCTAATCCCCTCTCCCTCGGGGAATGTGCGCGAAGGGACGCAGTCAGGTCAAGCGAAGCTCGATGGCGGGTGGCTGCCGGAGAGCCATGCCGCCCGCCTCACCCTCTTCATCCGAACTATTGTAGAAATAGGTTCCGGCAACGAGAGCCGCTGCCGCCAGCAGCAGCGCGGCGAGCATCACCAGACCGTCACGCACAATCAGCGCGAGCGCAATGGCCGCGATCGCGAGCATCGGGGCGGAGCTTGCGAAGGGCAGGACTTCGAGCGGAGGAACGGTAGCGCAGAGCATCAGGATCGCGATTGCGGCGAACCTCAGCCACTTGCCTTCCGTAAAGAAACCGAGCCTGTCGCGGCTATGATGATCGAGCCAGTGCGCGACGCCCCGCAGCTTGGTCACCGCCTTGTGCAGCTTCTTGGAACCGACCGCGCGGTCCTGGATGAATTGCGGCATCCAGATGTGGTCCTTGCCGAAAAGCATCTGCACGGCGACCAGCGCGATGATCGAGGCGAGGACGGTCGGCGCGCCGGGAATGGCGCCGATCGGAGTGATTTCAATGAGCGCGAAGATAAGGATGAAGGGACCGAAACTGCGCCCACCGAAATCGTCGAGCACGTCACCGATCCTGACCTTCTCGCTATGGGAGGCGAGCTCGTCCAGTTCGCCGATAACGTCCTCGACGCTTTCGGGCTCGTGACCTGATCGCTTGTCGCTCATGCACTCTCCCCTTCACTCCTCAATGCGCGAAAGGGCATTTGGGGTGCAAGAAGCGGGTTTCAGGCGCTTTTCTTGAGCAGTGCAGACCGTTCGCAGCGACACACAACCTCGCCGCGCTGGTTCACCGCCTCGTGGAGGAAGGTCACGATTCCCGTATCGGTTCGCGACTTGCTCTCGCGAAGGCCGATCACCTCGCTGGTAGCATGCAGCGTATCGCCGATGAAGACCGGCTTGGGCATGACCAGCTTGTCGTAGCCGAGGTTCGCCACCAGCGTGCCGAGCGTGGTGTCCCCGACGCTCAGGCCGACCATCAGCGAGAAGGTGTAGGTCCCGTTGACGAGGATCTTGCCGAACTCGCTCTCCTTGGCCGCTTCGACATCGAGGTGAAGCGGCTGCGGATTGTGGGTCATCACGGTGAAGAAGAGATTGTCCGCTTCGGTCACCGTGCGGCGGATTTCGTGGGTCAGCTTGTCGCCAACCTTCCACTCGTCGAAGAACTTGCCCGCCATCAGCCGTGTCCCATGACCGCTTTGACTTCGAGGAAGTCGTGGAAGCCCCATTCGCCCCATTCGCGGCCATTGCCCGACTTCTTGTAGCCGCCGAAGGCCGCGTTCATATCGTAGCCGCCGTTGATTGCGACACGGCCTGCACGGATGCGCTTGGCGAGCTTCTTCGCGGTCTCGATATCCTCGCCCATGATGTGGCTGGCGAGGCCGTATTCGGTGTCGTTCGAGATGCGGATCGCGTCCTCGTAATCATCATAGCCGAGGATCGCGAGGACCGGCCCGAAGATTTCCTCGCGCGCGATGGTCATGTCGTTGGTGACATCGGCGAAGACGGTGGGCTTCACATAGTGGCCGGTCTCCAGCCCCTCGGGCTTGCCGGGGCCGCCTGCAACCAGCGTTGCGCCTTCCTCGATACCCTTCTCGATCAGGCCCTGGATCTTGTCCCACTGCGCGCGTGAGACCACCGGTCCGATGGTGGCATTGCCCCTGGGGTCGCCGGGGATCACGCCTTCGGCAGCTTCCTTGGCCGCGGCCTTGGCTTCTTCCATGCGCTTGTGGGGGACAAGCATGCGGCTGGGTGCAGTGCAGGTCTGGCCCGAATTGCCCATCATGGCGGTGGTGCCGCGCATCACCGACTGGGTGAATGCGCTGTCGTCGAGAATGATGTTGGGGCTCTTGCCGCCCAGTTCCTGCGCCACGCGCTTCACCGTATCGGCAGCGTTCTTGGCGATCAGGATGCCCGCGCGCGTCGAGCCGGTGAAGCTGACCATGTCGATGTCGGGATGGCCCGAGATCGCTTCGCCGACGCCCGGCCCGTCACCGTTGACGAGGTTGAACACGCCCGCAGGCACGCCCGCCGCATCCATGATCTCGGCAAAGATATAGGCGTCGAAAGGCGCGATCTCGCTGGGCTTGAGGATCATCGTGTTGCCGGTCGCCAGCGCGGGGAAGACCTTGCAGGCGATCTGGTTCAGCGGCCAGTTCCATGGGGTGATCATGCCGACCACGCCGATCGGCTCCCAAATGTGGAGCGTCGGGCCGTCCTGGCGTTCGAATTCAAACTTCTCGAGCACCTCGATCGCGGTCTGGCAGTGACCGGCAAGGAGGCCGGTATGCGGACCGTTGGCGAGGCTCATCGGCGCGCCCATCTCGTCGCTGACCGCCAGAGCGAGGTCGTCCTTGCGATTGGCGATCTCGGCCTGGATCGCGCGCAGCAGGGTGAGGCGCTCTTCCTTGGTGGTCTGGCTGAAGCTCTCGAACGCGCGGCGTGCGGCGGCGACCGCCTTGTCGACATCGGCCTTGGTGCCGAAGCTGATGTGACCGATGGTCTCTTCGGTGGCGGGGTTTTCGACCGGCTGCGTGTTTTCGGTGACCGGGTCGACCCACTGGCCGTCGATGTAGAACTTGGTGCAATCGCGCATTGGGAATTCTCTCCTTATGCGCGGCTCTCTAGCTCCCTTGCGACCAGCGCGCCACCACCTCTTCGCCGTCCTGTGCACTGTCGCGGATCACCCCCGGCGTGCGGTCGAAGCGCGGAGCCGGAGCGGTGTGCGAGCGCCCACCATGATCGACAAATGCACCGCGTGCCTTCATGTGCGGATGGTCCTTCGCCTCGTCCAAGGGGACGACCGGCGCAAAACATGCATCGGTGCCTTCGAGCAGTTCGACCCATTCGGCCTGCGGCTTCGTCTTGAACAGCGCGGCGAGCCTTTCGGTGTAATCGTCCCAGTTGGCGGGATCCATCTGCCCTTCGCGTAGCTCTTCGGGCGCATCTGCACGCTGGAGCAGCTCGGCATAGAATTGCGGTTCGATTGCGCCGACGCTGACTTCCTTGCCGTCGGCACAGGTGTAACAGCGATAAAAATGCGCCGCGCCGCCGAGCAGGCCTGCGCCGCGCTCCGTGGTGCGGAGCGCACTGTGGGGCTGGCCGTAGAAGAAGCTCATCAGGCTGGTGACGCCGTCGACGATCGCCGCATCGACCACCTGTCCCTTGCCACTGCTCTGCCTCTCATAAAGCGCGGCGAGAATACCGAAGGCGCAATACATCGAGCCGCCACCAAAATCGCCGACGAGGTTCTGCGGCGGGATCGGCAGTTCGCCCCTCGCGCCGATGCTGTCGAGCGCGCCGGTGATGGCAATGTAATTGAGGTCGTGACCCGCAGCATGCGCGAGGGGACCGTCCTGACCCCAGCCGGTCATGCGCGCGTAGACGAGACGTGGGTTGGCTTCGAGCACGACATCGGGACCTAGACCGAGGCGTTCCATCACGCCGGGTCGGAAGCCCTCGATCAGCACGTCCGCATTGGCGAGCGCCTTCTTTACGAAAACCAGCCCGTCCTCGCTCTTGAGATCGACGGCGGCGCGATGCCTTGCGCGCTCTACGACGGTGTTCATGGGCTGGTGCCCCGGCCGCTCGATCCTGACCACTTCCGCGCCGAGGTCGGCCAGCAGCATGGCCACGTGCGGGCCCGGGCCGATACCCTGGAACTCGACGACCCTGAGGCCTGTCAGCGGTCCGTTCGAGCCGCTCTCACCCATCTCTCTCTCCTCTTGTTTACGCGGACGCACACAATGCGAAAGCCGGCGCAAAAGCAACAGGATTGATGGGAATCCGCGAAAGTGACCGATTTTCCGCCAGCTTGCGCGCATTCAACAGGCTGATCGGAAAGGATAATCAAGATTCGCCGCCATGCACCTTGTGCGTGTTGCACCAAATGAAACGGGTGGCTAATCTTCGTAAGGGGATCGGAGGTACATTCGGGGCGGAAACATGCCAGACTTACCTATGGAACTTTTGCAGGAGAATGCCGCGCGCGCGACAGCGCTCCTGAAATCGATGGCGAATGAATCACGCCTGCTGATCCTGTGCCAGCTATCCCAGTCCGAAATGTCCGTCGGTGAACTCGCGGAAGTCATTCCGCTGTCCCAGTCAGCCCTGTCCCAGCACCTTTCGCTGCTGAGGCGCGAAGGTCTGGTGAAGACGCGGCGCAGCTCGCAGTTCGTCTATTACTCGCTCGACAGCGAGGACGTTCAGGCGGTCATCGGTACGCTCTACGAACAGTTCTGCGCCTGAGCGCAACAATCCGGTTCAGCTGGAAGCGGCGGGTGACGCGCGCTCGGACACCAGCCGCTGCAGCATCATCCCTGCGAGCAGGCTGACGACGAAGACCGCGGCCTCGAGCGGGTGGACGAAGAGGATCGCCACGCCCGGACCGGGGCAGAGCCCGGCAAGTCCCCAGCCCACACCGAAGATCGCGGCACCGCCGATCAGCTGCGGCGTCAGGTCGCTGCGATCGGGAAGCGCGAACTTTGGCGCAAAGAGCGGGTGCTTCATGCGCGGCACGAAGCGCCATGCGACGGCCATGACCAAGACCGCGCCGCCCATCACGAAGGCCAGCGTCGGGTCCCAGTTGCCGAACACGTCGAGGAAGCCGCGAACACGTTCCGGGTTGGTCATCCCGCCGAGCGCGAGCCCGGCGCCGAAGAGCGTGCCCGATACGAGCGGAGGAAGGTGGCTGCGGATCACGAGAACGCCCCCATTGCAGCGACGGTGGCAATGCCTGCCGTGATGAAAGTCGCGGTCGCCACCAGCGAACGCTGCGACAGGCGGCTGACACCGCACACGCCGTGACCGCTGGTACAACCGCTGCCCAGCCTTGCACCGAAGCCCACGAGGACCCCGGCAACCGCCAGCAACGGCAGCGGCATGAATTCGGGCGTGGGTGCAGCGGTCAGCCAGGTGACGAGCGCCGCGCCGATCGGCAGGCCGATCACGAAGGTCCATGCACTCGAATAGGACATGCCGCTATCACTGATGCCGAAGGCACGGGCCACGATGCCCGAAATGCCGGTAACGCGGCCCGCCCCGAGCAGCATCAGGGCTGCCGAGAGGCCGATCAGTACGCCGCCGGCCAGCCCGGCGAGGGGTGCGGCATCGGGAAAGCCTGGCAGCGTCATACCGCGTTCACCGGGATCTTGATGTAACTCACGCCATTCTCCTCCGGCTCAGGCAGTCGCCCGCCACGGATATTCACCTGCACGCTGGGCATGATGAGCTGCGGCATCGCCAGCGTGCTGTCGCGCGCGGTTCGCATTTCCACGAATTCGTCTTCGCTGGTGCCGTCCTTCACGTGGACGTTCTCGCGCTTCTGCTGTCCGACGGTGGTCTCCCACGCATATTCGTCACGTCCCGGCGCCTTGTAATCGTGGCACAGGAACAGGCGCGTCTCTTCGGGAAGCGCGAGCAGGCGCCGGATCGAACGATAGAGCTGGCGCGCATCGCCGCCGGGAAAGTCCGCCCGCGCGGTACCGAAGTCGGGCATGAAGATCGTGTCGCCGACGAATGCAGCATCGCCGAAGATGAAAGCATAGTCGGCCGGCGTGTGGCCGGGCACATGCAGCGCGATCATCTGGATTTCGCCGAGTTGGAGTGTCTCTCCATCTTCGAAGAGATGGTCGAATTGCGAACCGTCGCGCTCGAAATCGGTGCCGGCATTGAACAGCTTGCCGAACACTTCCTGCACGCGAATGATCTCGCGGCCGATGGCCAGCTTTCCGCCGAGCTTTTCCTGGATGTAGGGCGCGGCCGAGAGATGGTCGGCATGCGCGTGGGTCTCGATCAGCCACTCGACCTCGAGCCCCTGCTTCTCGACATACTCGATCATCAGGTCTGCCGAGCCCTGCGACGTGCGGCCGGCGGCAGCATCGTAGTCGAGGACCGAATCGATAATCGCCGCCTTGCTGGTTGCGGGATCGTGGATGACGTAACTGACCGTATTGGTCGCTTCGTCGAAGAACCCTGCAATCGAAGGACGCAACCGCTTGTCCGCGCTGGCGGCAAGCACCTGTTCTCGCGCTTTTGCGAGCACTGCGTCGGGCCGGCTGGATGAGTTGGCGTGGGTCATATGAGTATTATCTAATATTAGAGTGCCGACTGTCAATGGATGCAGCTTGCCGAGGATCCGGTGGTCTTCGCGCCTTGCACCGTATAGGAATGCCCCGATGGCGCTGTTTGATCCTCCCTCTCGCGGCGAAGGCCCGGCCGCGATGCCGGTGGAAGGCTCGCTTGCGGACAGCTTCGGGCGGCGCTTTTCCTATCTTCGCGTCTCGCTGACCGAACGCTGCAATTTTCGCTGCACCTACTGCCTGCCGAACGGCTTCGTGAAACAGAAGGGCCTGCCTGCGGAACTCTCGGCAGACGAAATCGCCCGCGCCGTGAGCGCATTCGCTCAGCTCGGCCTCTGGAAGGTGAGGCTGACCGGCGGCGAGCCGACCGTGCGGAGTGATTTTGCCGATATCGCCCAGAGCATCGCGGGCACCGAGGGCATCCGCCGCCTCGCGATGACGACCAATGGCTATCGTCTCGCGGAAAATGCCCCCGAATGGCGAGCGGCGGGGATCGATGCGATCAACATCAGTATCGACACGCTCGACCGCGAAGACTTCGCCCGTGTCACCGGTCATGACCGATTGGACGAGGTCGTAAACGGTGTGGATGCGGCGCTCGATGCCGGCTTCTCCTCGGTCAAAGTCAACAGCGTGCTGCTGCGCGAGCTGCGGGAATCGGGCCTGGACGACATCCTCGCCTTCGTGGCCGAGCGTGACATCGCCTGGCGGTTCATCGAGCTGATGCGTACCAACGACAATGCGCCCTTCCATCGCGAACAGTCTACGCCGGGGCACGCCATCCTTGCGCGGCTGGAGGAAGCGGGCTGGCGCGAATTGCCCCGCGAAGAAGGGGCGGGCCCCTCGCGCGACTTTGTCCATCCCGATTATCGGGGGCGGGTCGGGCTGATCGCTCCCTATGCCGCGGGCTTCTGCGACAACTGCAATCGCTTGCGCCTGTCGAGCCGTGGCAAGCTGCACCTGTGCCTGTTCGGCGATGACGGCCTCGACCTGCGCGACCTCCTCCAGAGCGACGACCAGCAGGACGAGCTGGTCGAACGCATCCTTGCGGCGATGCCCGGAAAGATGCGTGCGCACCGGCTGCATGATGGCAACAGCGGTTCGACCCCGCACCTCGCCTCGATCGGCGGCTAGGAAAGCTGCGGGATGATTTCCTTCGACGAGGCCATCGCGCTTCTTTCCGGCGCCGTCGCCCCTCTCGGCAGCGAGACCGTGCACCTCACCGAGGCGGCAGGACGTTTTCTGTCCGGTGACATCAGCGCTCGCAGCGACGCACCGCGCCGGGACGTTTCAGCGATGGATGGCTACGCGGTCGCGATCGGTACGGTCGAGAACGGCGCGCCATTGCGCGTCGCGGGAGAATCGCGCGCCGGCATGCCCTTCGAAGGTTCGATCGGCGACGGCGAGGCGATCCGCATCTTCACCGGCGCCGCGCTTCCCGAAGGAGCCGACTGCGTCATCATGCAGGAGTACGCGACGCGCGAGGGCGAGCTGGTGCGCTTTTCCGAAGGACACGGACCTGCGCGCCACATCCGCTTTGCGGGTAGCGATTTTAGCGAAGGCGACCGGCTACTGGCAATGGGAGCACGGCTGACCCCGCCGGCGATGATTTCCGCCGCCGCGGCGGATCGCACCACACTCGATGTCGGCAAGCGACCGAAGGTGGCCATCATCGCGACCGGGGATGAGCTTGTTGCGCCCGGCAAGGCTCACGGAAGCGCGCACACCATGCCCGAAACGGCAAGCCACGGCGTCGCGGCCCTGTGCCGCGCCATCAATGCGGAAGTCGTCGCCAGCGCCCACGGCCGCGATAAGCTGGGCGAACTGGAAGAACTCGCTGCAGAGGCGCTTGCAGCGGCAGACTGTGTCGTGGTGATCGGCGGAGCCTCGGTGGGCGATCACGATCTCGCGCGCCCGATGTTCGCCGCACATGAGATGGAGCTGGTTTTTTCACGCATTGCAATCAAGCCGGGCAAGCCCGTGTGGCTGGGCAAGGTCGGCAAGAAAACCGTGCTGGGCCTGCCGGGCAACCCGACCTCGGCGATGGTGACCGCAAGGCTTTTCCTGCGCCCGCTTCTCGCCGCGATGCAGGGTGGCTCGGTCAAGTGTGAGCTGCGCTTCGCACCGCTGCCCCTTGCTGCGCCCGTCGAGGCGACCGGACCGCGCGAAACCTTCCTGCGCGCCGAAATGACCGAAGAAGGCCTCGTGCCCGTGAGCAACCAGCAAAGCGGCGCGCAGCACCCATTGGCGCGATCAGACCGCCTCATCCGCCGCCCGGCAGGCAGCAATGCCGCGAGCGCGGACGATCTGGTGAGCACCATCGATTTCTAGAATTTTCAGTGAAATGGTGCCAGAAGAGAACTCGAAATCATAGCTTAAGCGACTGAATCATCTAATTTTAGTGTCGAGATATCTGTTCGAGACCCCAAATAAGCCCCCAAAAATCATCTATCACAATGATTTTGTTCTCAAAATCTTGCTATAAATGCGCGCCATTGTCCGTATTTGTTCATAGGTGCGCTTTCTACACCTCATTCTCGAGTAGGTCGATTTCCACCTTAGACGGGCATTAAAGCGACAGATCAGCTCGTCGTGAACTCACTCAACGAGGTGCCGAGGCGCATTGCTGCGTAGAGCTCGAATAGGTGCTGCTCGATCGGGCAATCAATTTCGACATAGCGAATTGTCATATTCCGGATTTCTTCACGATGTCGGTCGAATGCCGATCTAAATTCTGGCCGCGTGAGCAGGGCCGCCCTTCCCTCCCCTTTGCGATACGTGGCTTTCAGCCCGAGCTCTTTCCTGGCGCGCTTGAAAGCAAACGAAGCCGAATGATGGCTATTAGCTGTATGAGCTCGAATGCGGCCCTGAAGATTCCTCGTCCGTCCCACATGGCAAGGCTCCCCTTCAGCATCGTAGAAGACATAGATAGCGTGTAGCCCCGCCCACTCCTTTGACGGTCGCAACGGCAAGGGTTCGCCAGACATCAATTTCTGGAAGTGATCCGGCATACGGTCGACCGCTGAATAGAAATCGGCTTCAGACATAAATTCCTCAAAATCAGTTCTGATTCAGTGCGGTATGACCTTGCCGCTAGCACTGGGGTTGGTCTACTCCTTCGGCAACGGAAGGGGGAAGGTTTGGGACGCTTTTTGATCGCTGACCAACGAGAGAGCAGTCAGCGAGATAAAATTCGCGAGATTGCGCTACGTGATTTCGTTTTGCCTTGCATCGATCGAGGCGAAGAAACCTGCGAAATTCGTGCAGGCGACCTCGAGGCTGCCGCTGACCTTAAATCTCGCACCGCAAATGTGTGCGGTGCCATATCAGAACCTCCTTTTCTTGAGGGAGCGGGCGTTCAGCTGATCGGGCCTCGCCCCGCAGACAAGCCCAACGCACTTTTCCAATTTCAAATCTCGGAGTCGCAGGACCTCTCGGTCACTCAGGCCCAAAAGCTGCTCACGATGCTACTGGGCGACGAAGTTAACTCGACCAGTGATACAGTCTGGTGGGAGCTACGAGACGGCCGCCAGATCGCTCTCCAAACTAACAAAGAAGAGCCATGGATTTGGGTGGAGATCACGAATGGCCAGCCACCATTCGATTTCAAACACATTCTCCACCCTCGACTGGTTGATAGGCACGATGGTCTACCTGCAAGGCTTGCCGGGCTTACCAATCAGAAAAATGAGCAAGCCCATAATCACCCTGAGCCAGTTGCCAGCATTCGGCCAACCTCACGCGCCGAGCTCCTCGCGCTCGTGGATTGGTATCTTGGCTCGCGTATTGGATTGGACCCGCAGGGCTTGAGTGAGCTAAGAACTAAGTTTCTGGCTGCATTCCCCGATTTCGAAGAGCTGACCTTTTCCGCCCGAGAAGGGGGGTATTTCGAAGAAGAGCGAAGATATAAACAAGCGCTCATTAATCGCGCAGCAGACATTGTCGGCGAGCCAGGACAGACCACCGAGCAACTAGGTGGCCAGCTTCTCGATCTCATAACGAGCAAGGAATCTGGGCTACTCGGGTGGCGCACCGATGGCAGGATCAAAGCGATCCGCGCCTCACATCCCAATCAGCTAGAAAGAGCGGCTGGCAAGCTCGCTTCATCCACCGCGGACGCGGCTGTTGCACTTTCAGAATTTGTAGACGCCGTGTGGCCATTGCTCGACGAAGGAGCTGACAGCAAGCCCTACAGCGAAAGCCGAAATCTGCCCTCGATGCTATTGGCTCTACTACGTCCAAACGAAGCCTTAGGGATCAATACCACTCCCCTTTGGCGAGCTGGCAAGAAACTGCTTGGTCGCAGCATCTACGGCTTCAATCCTCTTACCCAGGCCGAATACGAAGACGTTCTGCGTTTCGGAACGGAGCTGAAAGATGCGATGAGCGCCTGGGGCTGGCAGCCCCGTGACCTTTGGGACGTTCAAAGCTTCATTTGGGTGGTCTCGCAGAAAGGAAATTTCACCTTGTCGAACGACGAAATCCTAGCCCACTTCGATATCAATCCCTCCTTCAAATCACTTCGTACCGACTGGAGTGACGAAGAGACCGGAGCTTTCTGTGCAATCGCATCAGCCGCTCATGACGCTGGATTAGATTGGTGGTTTATCTCAACGCATCCTTATCAGGCCCGCTTTGGTAGGAAAGCTCCTGGATCAACCAGGGCGGAGGCCGTGCAAGGTTACATCTACCAGTTCCAGGGCAAGCCCTACCTTGAGATAAATGAATCGTCCCACTGCATTGCTCTCGACGCGGACCATGGACATTTGTCAGACGAAAAAGCCCAAGAGCTTGCCGACGCCATAGATAGCTCATCTGATGAGATTGCGGAGTGGAAGGCCCCTATCCCGTCGCGTGAAGGTGCTTGGCCGGACGAGGGAAGCACGGAAGAAGAATCCAAGAGCGAGAGCACTGTGGAGGCTCGGGGCCCGACAAACCTCATTCTATACGGCCCACCTGGAACCGGAAAAACCTATAACACGACCGCTAGAGCCATCGAGCTAATCGACGGTGTGACGAATTTGACTTTTGAGCAAGCCAGGGATCGATACAATGTGTTGAGGGAAGCCGGCCAAATCAGGTTTGTCACTTTCCATCAATCCTACTCCTATGAGGACTTCGTCGAGGGATTGCGTCCTGAGACTGGCGGCAGCGATAACGAAGACAACGAAACTTCGGCTGGTTTCCGCCTCGAACCTCGGGATGGGATCTTCAGAGAAATCTCGAAGCTAGCGGAACAGGCGCGAAAGACCTCCGGGAAGGGTGGCGATTTTGACCTTTCGGGGCGGCAATTCTTCAAGATGTCGCTCGGACGAGCAGGCTCTGAAGACCATATCTATGATGCCGCCATCGAAGGCGGATACATCGTGCTTGGATGGGGCGGAGAAGTCGACTGGTCTGATCCGCGCTATGATGAGTACCAAGCTATTCATGACAAGTGGAATGAGATTGAGCCAGGGACCAGTGGCAATGCTGGCAATATCTCACAGGTCTGGCGTTTCCGCTCGTCCATGAATGTGGGTGACATCGTCATCGTATCGGAAGGAAACTCGAAATTTCGCGCGATCGGTGTGGTCAAAAGCGACTACTACTTCGAACCAACCGATGTTCGAACCTACAATCATCGCCGTGACGTCGACTGGCTCGTTGTGCTTGACGAAGCGCTGCCCGTTGAAACCATCTATGATGGCGCATTCACAATGCAGTCTTGCTACCCTCTCAAGACGGCAAAGGTCAAAAAGGAAGGCGTCGCTCGCCTCTTACCCACTGACGAGCCTACCTACGAAGGCGCACCAGATCAGTTCGTGTTGATCATCGACGAGATCAATCGCGCCAATGTCTCAAAAGTTTTCGGCGAGCTGATCACGCTGCTCGAGCCCGATAAACGCCTCGGCGCAAAGAACGAGCTCAAGGTGAAACTGCCATACTCGGGGGACACCTTCGGAGTGCCCTCTAACCTGCACGTCATTGGCACTATGAACACGGCCGACCGGTCGATCGCTCTCCTAGATACTGCTCTTCGGCGCAGGTTTAGGTTCGAGGAACTCATGCCGCGTCCCCACCTGCTTTCAGCGAACGTTGATGGCATTAATCTTCAGCGTCTCCTGCAGGCACTCAATGATCGTATCGAATACTTGTTCGATCGGGATCATCAGATCGGCCATGCCTACTTCTGGGATTGCAGCTCAAGGGACGATGTCGACGACATCATGCGGAACAAGGTCATTCCGCTCCTTACGGAATATTTCTACGAGGACTGGGAAAGGGTCAGACAAGCCCTCAACGAGACAAGAGACGATGGCTCCTTCATCCGTCGGACCAAGCTTTCAAGCCCATCCGCTGAGAGCGACCAATATGCCTCAGATCGCTACCGGTATGAGGTGAAATTCCCCTTCTCACCCGAAGCCTACGAACAGCTCGCGTGATCATTCGAACGGTCAAAGAATGGGACTACCTCCCAATTGAGCCCAATGGGCCGGATGCCTTTACACGTGCTCATGCAGATCGTGCCGTCGAACTTGCAGCGCTATCAGGTTTGGGCGGATCAGAAGGCGACAGAATACTCATCAATCACCCAGCTAAGCTTCGAGCTCAGCAAACGGTCGGGGTCATAGCAGATGGCGGAATGGCGCTGGAGATCTTACCCAAGATCGAAGGAGCCGAAGCAGATAACGCGGCTCGGAAAAGCCTCATCCATATGCTCTGCGGAGTCCTTGACCTCGAAATAGCGGACGGCGCGGTCACGGATCTCGGATGGCAGAAGGATGATCTGCTGGAGATACTCATCCGTCTTTTTTGCGACCGCCTTTTTGGCGCGGTACATCGAGGTTTGCCCCGCAGATACATTGAACATCGCGACGACCTTCCTGCTCTGCGCGGGCGTCTCGACGCAATCCGTCAATTCTCCACTCTAGCGGCAAATCCCTCGCGCCTCGCTTGTCATTTTGATGAGCTAAGTGCCGATATCGCGCTCAATCAAATCATGAAGGCGGCTGTCGTAAGGCTTGGCAAGATTGCGAAGGCGCAAGAGAACAAGCGACGGCTTTCTGAGCTTCAATTGGCATTTGCAGATGTGTCTGACGTTCCAGTCTCAGCTCTTCGATGGGATCGTGTGGTCATTGACCGGACCAACCGTTCCTGGGCGCAGCTGCTATCGCTGGCAAAACTGCTCCTAGGCGAGCGATTTCAAACGACCAGCCTTGGGAGAGCCCGCGGCTTTTCTCTGCTTTTTGAGATGAACAAGCTGTTCGAAGAATTTGTGGGGCGAGCGCTTCAACGCTCACTACGCGGAACGCCTCTCGGCGTCCGGTTGCAGGGGCCCAGAAGCTACGTTCTTCAGGAAAAGCGCGAAGACGGAAGCGATGCGTTCCGCTTCGCCACCAAGCCTGACATCACGCTTTCGGACAGCTCAGGACACCGATTGATAATCGACACCAAATGGAAACGCCTGAAGGGCGCGATTGATGATCCGAAGCAGGGTGTCAGCCAACAAGATATCTATCAGATGATGGCATATTCTCATGTCTATCAATGCACAGATCTTCTTCTACTTTACCCTCACCATAAAGGGCTCCAGGCAGAAGAAGGTCTTATCGCGGAGCACCGAGTATGCGGGACTGAGAGCACGCGTATATTGATCGGCAGCATCGCGCTTGACGATCCGAGATCGGCACCAGACAAACTGTCCGCACTTCTGGAAATGGTCGGTCTGCGAGATGGCGAGATGGAGAAGGCTGCATGAGTGAGGCAGCTTCTACAAAACTGCCCAAGGAGCTCATCTCAGCATACCAACTTACAGATTACGTTGTCTTCACCGATCCCGAGATCTGGCTCCACATTGAGCACCACAATCCGCAACTCGCGAAGCTACTCTCTGAGCACGGCTGCTCGGCTGCCGCTTTCATCACAGCTTTCAATCCTTTTGGTGAACAGCTGAGTGAGACGGAAAATCAGCAAGCAAATGACCGCCTGGAAGTTCACCTCAAAAAGCTGGAGCTAATTTACTTCGAAGGCGAAGGGCGCGGTTCGGAAGGCGATTGGCCTCCCGAACCGAGTTTCCTCGTTCTCGGAATAGACCGAGAAGAGGCCTCCAACCTGGGTAGAATCTTTCAGCAGAACGCGATTGTCTGGGCGGGCGCCGGGGCCAATCCAGAGCTCATCCTGCTGCGCTAATTCTGTCAAACCTCAGAGAGCTTTTTCCGATCGCCGACGCGGCGCCAGCTCTGCGGACCGCTGCAATTGCCGTCCTTGACTACGCCGCCAGCGATGCTCGGGCTGTTGAAGAGATGATCCTGTGCGAACCGAAGAAGGGTCGGATCCTCATCCTCCACCAAAACTCCGGTGCGGAGAAGGCGATCACGCTCTTCTCGATCGCGCTTCACCTTTGGCGAACCGTCTTTCATCGCAGTCGAACCTGCTCGAACGAGAAAGCCATCCTTTTCAGGCCGACCATAGGCCTGGGCCTTCTCAGGCTGCATCACAAACCAATCTGCATCAGACACTAAACTCATCTCCTCAGGTGGCTCTCAAAAGCCGCCACTCAATCCTCAGCCCTTAGGTGTCGACGTGTGCTGAGCACCGAGTCTCGCTTCCCCGACCTTCGACGTCGTCATATTCAATCAGCTCTCCGCAGATTTCACACCTGATGTCCTCCTTCTTTGCCTTCTCGGACCAGTCCTCCCGCTTGGCATCTTCTTCCTCATCGCGTTCATGTTCTAAGGCCATAAAACCCCTTGTTCTATCTCATGAAATTAATCAGACGACGCCGATTGAAGCCAGGCGAGCGTGTTGACAAGGCGTAGGTGCTCCACTGTCCCCGCCTCGAGTTCCAGTAGACGCGAGTTAGCCAGCACGATCGCCAGGGTTCGGGCTCGCGAAATGGCAACATTCAGCCGGTTCTTCGAATAGAAGAAGTCGACATTTCGCGGCAGGTCCTCCGGCGAGGACGTTGCCATGCTGACGATAACGACCTCTGCTTCTTGTCCCTGAAACTTGTCGACCGTTCCGACGCGCGCACCTTCAGGGAGCGCGGATCGCAATGCATTAACTTGCATATTGAAAGGCGAGACGATGAGGATGTTCTCTAGGCTTAGCTTGCCAGATTGAGCCCGGCGATCGGTGAAACTTTGGCCGAGCAACGATTGCACCAAGCGCACCACTTCTGCCACCTCCTCATCGCTCTGCTGACGACAGCCAAAATGCTCGACGTTGGCCATTCGGATCCCACGGGGAGGCAGTTCGCCCGCTATGTCACCCGTCAGGTGCAAATTCTGAACGGCACAGTCTGGGTGCGAGGTAAGGCGGCCGTCGTAAACTGCTGCCGATATAAATTGCGTTATCTCCGGGTGCATACGCCAACTCGTGTCAAGCAGAACACCACGCTCCGGCGCAATCGTGGCATCGCCTTGGAGCAGATAATCGAGAGCGGACTCTCCGCTTTTTCCTGGATGCGCGCCCTTTATCGGCTGGGCGAGCTGCATTTGATCGCCCACCAAAACGATGTTTTTCGCAGCCGCACCCATCGCCAAAAGGTGCCCCAGAGACACCTGCCCCGCCTCGTCGATAAAGAGGTAGTCGAACCGCTGATCGAGAGCGTCGCGAGCAAAGAGCCAAGCTGTGCCGCCGACGAGATTGTAATCCCCGTCCTCGACAGCCGCATTGTCGAAGACGTCCACAATCATGTCACCGTTCAACAGTGAATCGGGATCGCTCGATGAAGCCTTTTTGCAGCCGTGGATGCCTACGCCTTGTTTAGCAGCAAGCGCCTCAACCTTGCCGAGGAGATTGTTGATGGCTTTATGGCTGTTGGACGAAACCCCGACCTTTTTGCCGGATCTGAGAAGATCGAGAATGACGTGGGCACTGGTATGCGTTTTGCCAGTCCCGGGCGGACCCTGAACGAATAAGAATGAATGATCGAGCGAGCTTACAAGCCGGCTGGTCCCGGTCACCAAGTCTTCGCCCCCTTTAAGCAGCGCACGACCAGGGGCATCCACGTCTGTTCCCTTACCGAACTGAGGAGCCTGCCGCTCGAGTATCGAAGCCAGAGCTTTATAGGGAAGATCGCCGCTTGGACCCGTCGCGCTCCACGCCCTCACGACCCGCTCAACTGCGCTCTCGAGGATGCTGGTATCGATAGGCCAGGTAGGTATTGCTGAGCCAGATTGAGGGAACTCTCCAGCCGCCTTTCCGCGCCTTACGGAGACAAGCCCTTGCTCTTCGTCATAGGAAACAATCTTTCCAAGCCGCTGCTGGGTTGGCGCGTGGAGCACGTCCTTGCCTTCGCGCAGCTTGGTATCCTGAGTTGGAAAGCGATAGGTCGCAATTTGGGATCGCTTGTCATCGACGAGCCAATCATTGCCCGCTGGCTCTAAGCCACCAATACACTCCCCATCATCAATAAGCTCATCGATGTCACGCTCACATCTATCGAAGATCGCCCACTGATCGGGCTTTTGAGACCGCTTATGAAAATCGAGCAGATGGCCTGCAAGCTCCTTTGCCTTTTCTGACAAAGGCACGTCGTCCTTCCGAATAGCTTCTCGAAGTTGCTCCAGCCTCGCTTCATGCTCGAGCGCCTTTTCAGTCTTCTCTGGTTTCGGCTCTGGGCCTGACTTTTCCCACCATTTGAGCTCGGGACGGATAGAGGCCAGCCAATCACGAAGCCCCTCGGTATTCTCGCAGTCCACCTTATTGTAGGCCCAAATGCCGTCGAGCAATACTTGATCGCCAGTCTCTCGCCAGCGGTGATAGTGGACGATCGATTGATCAGCCTTCTTCACATCATCGAGCCGCGTTTCGGCGAAGAAAGTCTCAAGCGTCTTCAGACTCAGATCAGGCTCTGATGTTCGGATGGCTGAGCGCGCTATGGCGTAAAGATCGACGAACTTCTCACCTCTCAGCAGGAAATCGACCTCGGCCTCGCGGCTAGCGAAGGCAGTCGATAAGCGACGAAGAACCGTCACTTCATACGGCGCGTAATGATAGATGTGCGCCTCAGGATGGAGTTTGACGTGGTCGACGAACCAATCCACCATCCGCTCAAAAGCTTCGCGCTCTTCGTCGCGATTGTGAGCCCATTCAAAGCGGAATTGGGGAGTGCCAGCATCATCGCGGAAATGTACGCCCCAGAGATACTCCAATCCGTCCGGGTAAAGCGGATCGCCTTCTAGATCAAAAAAGAGATCATGCGGACTGGGTCTCGGCATGCGCAGGAAGCCGCGTCCAGGTTCGAGATCCAATCTCTCGAATTTAGGCTCGCCATTGCGACGCTCGACCTGCAAGATTGCCTGCGCACGCAAACGTTCGAAAGTCGCCGCCGCCAATTTCGGGATCCGACTATCAGGCGGCAAGGCCGCAAGCGCCTCAACCGTCGAAATCCCTGCGTCGCGCAGTTTCGTAATCTGTGAGGATTGCATGCCTGCGACTTGGCTAAGATGATCCTCGCTCTTCCATTGCTCGGCACAAAGATCACGCCAGCCGCACAGCGAGCAGGCTGAGCACGGTTCAGGCCGCGTCGCCAACACCTCTGTGTCAATAAAACCAAGATAGCGACCACGCGCCACGCGCAGAGTGTGTTCAAATTCAACAGATCGGAACGAGGCCTCTTCCCCGCTGCCAAGAACGAGGTGCATCTCATGGGGCGTCTTGCCTTGCACTCTGCCCACGAGCTCACTGTAAAGCGCGAGTTGAAGGAGGTGCTTGGGGCTCGGTGTACGAGCCAATTTTGTATCTACGACTTCATAGGACCAGGAGCCAAGCTCCGAGGGAACATCCACCCGGCGGAGAAAGTCAGTGAAGCCATGCCATGGCTGTTCGAAAAAAGTGCCCTGGTAGATGACCGGCACCCCGTCATGCATGGCAGCGATCGTTTCTGATTGTTGAGCTTCGAGTGATTGCTTCGAAGATATCTCCGCAACTTCGCCAATCGCATTCAGTGAGCGCAGGTATTGAGCCTCGTGCTCATGGCCAGCGTCTTGGACGAGGACGGCGCTCTCATCATCTGCAGCCTTATCGGGAAGACTGGCGGGATCGAGAAGCTTCTGGCGGTTCAGTGCTACAGCGTGTCGACACCCCATGAAGGTGTTGAGGTCGCTCGCTGAATGGAGAAGTTCACCCTCGTAAAGTCGCATTTAGTTTCCGTTCTGAAGACCGGCAGCTCAGGTCCGGACAATCCATATCTACGACCAGGGGGTGACAAAGACAGTCACTCCCGACAGTTAAGCGACAATGCGATCGTCCCTTGTCACTCGCCTGGGAAAATGACCGTGATTGGCGCGTCGGGGGGAAGGTTTGGGTATCGAGTTTGATCGAATGCCCAATTCCGTAAGAACTCTGTGATCGTTTTACGAGCGGCGCTTCGCGCGAAGTCTTTCGTCTTTCGCGAGCGGGCGAGTTCGGCAAGTATGGGACTAATCTGTTCAAAGGCTCTTTCGCGGGTGCCCATATCCGGAACAAACCAGCAGCTCTCCTTTGCGCCAGCCTTAGTTTTTGATGTATCAATCGCCACCGGAAGGGCCGGCTCTAATTCTGGGACGCGAGCGATAAGCCGGCCATCAACAGCTCTCAGCTTCCAAACTTCTCCCACATGAACCCGGTAAGTTATCTTATAGGGAGCGGTCCAACTGGAGCGCTCTCGGCAATAGGGAAAAGCTTGGCCGAGGATTTGCGGATCGCTCGTCTTGGGAAAATTTCTCCTTCCCGACACGGATGCAACTTCCAGCATTCCTCCTTTGATCCGCAGGACAACGGGAAAGTCTGTGTCCGCAGGAATGCTCTCTTCAGCGACATCGCGGGAGCCGAGAAGATTGGGGGCGTTGAGGGAAAGTGCTAGGACCACGAGACCAGCTCCTAGAACTAGAAATATTCCCAAAGCGCCATTCTTAATCACCTTCTCCCACATACACTGCAACCTCCACAAACTTCCCAATCATCGTTGGAAGGCGCCAAGCCTAAGGTCAAATATAGCTCGACGATTTGTTGTTAGGATTGCAGGCCTAGATTCATACCCGCCCAATCCCGCCTACCAACGCGAGAGACGCACCTTACAGAGATGAAACTCAAAAGAATGTGAAGCCAGGTGAGAGAGTGCATTCGGACCAAACAGGGGCACAGACAAAAGTATGAGATTTACGATACCGAGCGAGACTCCTTCCCCAGAGTTCATCTCAATGTGGCGAGCAGCAGGCGTCCATCTTCAAAGTTTCTTTGAAGGAGGTCTGCAAAGCTGGCTCAAAGCCAACCCTCACCCTCCATTTCTTGAGCACCTATCATTCATCCTTGGCAACCAAGTCTATTTTGTCAGGACCGAGGATGTGGATGACAACGTTGAAGTCCCTGGCACCCGTGCGGGCCTTAGAAAGATTGCTGAGGGCTGGAACGGACACGCGTGCCTGATGCCAATGCTACAAACCGAAAATGGTTGGCGGCCAGTTCAAGAAGACTGGGGTCTTATCGATTTAAGAACCAACCATCCAATCGACCCTCTCACATTGGCGACCCACGAGAAGATCGAAGTGACGGACTGGGAGCTTGCCGATTTTGCTGTAAAGGTGGTTCGTGACTGGCTTGTGGCAGAGGGCCGCTCAATAATGTCAAGCCAGTCAGACCCCGATGTTGAACCAAGTATTTGGTTCGTGGGTGATGAAGGCCCTGAATGGGTCATCGTAAGAGCAGCTAGATACCCTGAAAAGGTAGCGGAAATACCGGATAATTGGACTTCAGTCGCGCGGGAGTGCGCTCACCTGAGCCATCTCGGAAATTTTGCCAATGTTGCTTTTGACTGCGCTGACAACCCGGGTACACCGATTATCCGCGGCGAGGCTGCAGAAGCAGAGTTCGGTGGCCTGCAGCCGCTAAGATGGGAAGGCTAGGCAGAGCTAGGGAGTGAAACGCGACACTAGCCGGCTCGCATGATCTTTCGCTTCTCCTTGCCAAGTTTCGAACCACTCACGATAGCTGCACGCGGCGAACAAAACGTCTTGCCCGGCTGTCTGCAGCTCACTTTGGAAGATGAATAGCTCGTTCCGGTGGAGATCATGCGCGCCCGCCGAGATCTCGCGACCATTGCGCTCAGTTGGCTCAGCAAAGATGTAAAACAAAACCGGCTTTAGCCCCAACCGCCCGGCTTCCGTGCGCAGTCCGTAAGCGTGCTTGATAAGCTGCGCGACGTCGAGATAGCGAAAGTTGATCGAACCCACGCTAATTCCGCGGCGAATCAAGTCGTATTTCCACATGCCTTGGCCCCAGTCATGGCGCTCATAAGCATCAGAAAAACTTGGCTGCTTGGTATCACGAAAAGGTTCGTACCGCTTAGATTCCACCCCAATTAGATACGTCTCAGTTTCTATCGCTGCATCAAGCCAAGGGTGCCGTCCCCCGCGCCATGGGAAGCGCATCTGGCGCTCCACATCTACACGTGTGGCGGGCCAATCCACCCATTCTAATCCAGGCAGAGCCGGGAGTTCGTCCGGCCTTTCAATGAACCAACCAAATGCATTGACTGCGAGCGCCGCGCTGCTTTCCGGACTAGCCAACTTGCCACTTGCAACTTCATTCCCATCGCTTGCGGCTAGGGCGGCGAGACATCTCTCGACCGGAACTCCTGGAAGGAAAACATCATGGTTCACTGCTTCGCCTTCCATGGTGACCTCTTGAAAGGGTGCAAGCAATCCATGTGCTCTGAAGTCTTGGACTTTAGGCGCTGAGAGAATCGCTTCAAGGGGCACCGCATCCATTATTCTCTCGGGTTACGTAAGTTAAATCATCAAGCCGCGACGAGACGTGGAGGTGCCGCACTTCCCAAGCGCTTCGCTTGTTCAATTGGTTGGCGTCTAATGCGGCTTGGGCCATTTTACCCATCGCCATAAGATCAATTTCGAGGTTGCGTAGGATCGCGTGCTTTTCGTCAGGATCGTCGACCACAGCCAAAAACTGTTTCGCATCCGATAAGAGACCGGGCAAGTGACGGCGGATAAACACTGCTCTCTCAATTAGCTCAGGGTTGAGGGTTGAGGGGACCTCGGCCAATTGAAGCAGAGCAGCACAAGCCGCCTGAGCATCAGAAAAATCAGCGCCGGGCAAAATTGCAAAAGCGCGCTTCCAATCATCCGGTGCATCATCATCGATTACCGCGTCAATGTCAGCCGAACGTATGACAGCAGCCTTGCGATCAGAGCCTCCATCAGCAGTACACGCTGCTGACCTCGATGCTTTGCATGTAGAGTTACCCTCCCGAAACCGAGAAACCATCCTAAAAATCGGGAGATAGCTCCCCAGCGCGACAACGAGGAAAAGTAGGGAGGCTTTCGAACCATCGAGGCCCACAATCTGCGGGCCGAGAAAACCTAAACTGCCCGCTAGCAGAAGGGTGATACAAACCCTGACAATCCATTCGATAATGATCTCGCCAAAACAGATAAAGATAAGCGCAGAGACACCCACCAATATTAGCGGAACCGCCATATACCATTCACCTCCATTTCATCGAGAATAGAGCTTGGGGACGACAAAATTAGTCACCCTCCTAAAAGCGACGAAAATTCCTTTGCAATGATCTCAAAACCCGTCTTGAGTTTGGCGGGCACAGATTAGAGGGTGGGCAATTTGACACCTCAAAACATCGACTTGCGGCGCCGTCTGCTTGAGTGGCGTGACGAGCATTCAAGTACTGCAGCGCTAGAGCTAAATCGCCTCTGGCTTGATCTCAAACCGACTATTGCGGAGAAGCTCGCTGGTGTTTCGTGGCGTTCGGCCCTCACCGAACCCAATGGATACATTGTGCGGGAAATTGACCCGCTCCTGACTGAGCACCTGGAACCGAAGATTGCCGATCTGACGAATGCCGCTCGCCAGGATCTGATCAATCTCGCAGAGCGTCACTTTGAGCTAAGCCCCGCTATGTCGCCGAGCAGCGATGAGGAAGATCACATCGAATCCGCGATGGCAGTACTGTCTAGTGTTGCCCCCCTGGCAGGAGGTCTCGCAATGGGCATCGCTCTGCCTAGTTTCGCTGTTGTGTCCGGCACTGCCGCCTTCGGCTTGATAGCAACATCCACGGTGAGTTTGCCGATTGTCGTGGGCGGTGTGGCTGCGGCTGGCACCCTACTTGCCACGGGCGTTGTCAAAACCAGCAAGCTCCACGCCTACAGCGCAGATCGCATGATGAAACGTATTGAGAGCCACGTAAGACGAGCGCTTCTCTCGACCGATCAATCCGTCTCTCCACCTTCGGTCCTGCGACAACTCGATGATGCGTATAAAAATGCCTTCGAGGCGGCTGCAGGAGAGCTATCGTGATTGAAGATACCATTCTTGCCTCCATCCCGCCGGCATTCAGGGCGGAATATGAGGCAGACATCGTTCATCGTGTGGGCATGTTGCTTTTTCGCCGCGGGCAGCCAGGCATCGTGGCTCACCTCGTGGAAACAGGCGCCATGGCTCCGGCCGTCAACGGCCTTGCGTCGCTAAATCCTATCGGTGCGGGCGTCCAACTCGCAGGTCAGGTTGTTGGGCAGGCTATCCAGGTCAAGCAGAATAGTGCGATCGCCGCAGGGATCGACACACTGAAAACGATGGGCCTGTCTAACCTCGCTCTTAGCGGCGTTGGTATCGGCACAACTCTGATAAGCCATGCACTCGTGTCGGAGCGCCTTGAGAGAATTCGCCAAAATGTGGAGTCGATCCAGGAGACTTTGGATCGTGTCTCGCGCAAAATAGAAAGCCTTGAGCTCAAGGCGATCGAACGAGACTTTATTGCTCTCGATACAGCCTGTGAGGTTGCCGAGGAGGCTTGGCTTGCGAACGATAGCACTAGCGAGTGGAAGCGGGCCGCTGACAAGCTTCATGATTTGCAGAAGGTCTTTTTCGTTCGCGCCGAAGACCTACTTGCAGCACGCCGCTATGAAGAGATGGAACCCTTCATCGATGCCTGTGCCCTCGCCGGCACAACCCGAGTTGCCTGCCGTATTGCGACCAACGATTTTGCGTTAGCAATTAAGAACGCCGAACAGCTTGGTGCTCAGCTCGCAGGGCTGATTGAACCAGTTGGAACTCCTGAGTGGATCGAGGAGAAAGCGCGGCAGTCCGCCTTGCGGGTTGGGACGCCCGAATACGTCCTCGCATTTACAGGCCTAAAGGCTGACGCTGATGCGAGAAGAAGCGCCTACCTCGAACGAAGCCAGATCGCGCTCTCGGCACCGCATACACTCTCCCGCATCAAGTCGCTTGGCCTCGATGGCCGAGAATGGTTGGAAAGGGTGCGCTCGGAGGACAGCGAGCCCGTGTTGCTTCTCTCAGGAAATGACGCGGAGACGTAAAACCACTGGACAAGACGCGCCAGAGCGCAAATCGATATGGCAGTAAGATATTGAAAATATTGACAGATGTTGCCAGATTGGTTATATTCGAGCGACGCCGAGCCTAAAGAAGCTGCCTATCTCTTCTTCCATTCCTATCTTCCTCTTTCTTCTCTCTTCCAATCTATCTGCATCAAGCGTGGAGGAGATTTAAGTCTTCGGCGGTGAAAGCAATTTCCCAAGCTCGTCCCTGAATTCTGAGGGCCAGTCCGCAAACCAATGCGGGCAAACCTCAGGAGACCTCTTTGCTCGCTAGCCTTCGTCAACCGGACCGCCAGCTTCCTCTTATAAGCCCTGCTCTTCTCAAGAGTTATGACGTTCATGAGAAGTACGACACGCGCTTCCGCAGTTGCGCCAGACTACTTCAAGCACTGTGGCGAGAGGCTCATGGCCTTCCGATGGGCTCCAAAACAAACAACCGCGCACGCAAGAAGCGTCTCGGCTCACGGCTGGCAGCGGAAGCCGCCGACCATGGGCGCAACTTCCTTAAACCGACGGTCGCAGACATCGCGGCGCTCGAGGTCACTTACCAAGAACGCGGCGCCTTAATTGATCGCAATCGCCTGTTCGGCAACCTGCTTTCCTCCACACCGCTAGCCTTCAACCTTGCCGCACCCTGGCGCATGGATCCGAAGCTCGGCTCGCGAACAACCTCACATCACTTCCAAGGAGAAAGCGTCGAAAGAGTCTGCTGCGTTTCACGAGCTTTCGAAAGTGACTTTGCGTTTACGCAAGGATTCAATCGAGCTCAGCCATATCGTGGGTGAAGCCAAATCGTACGTTAAAATCGACGCGCAGGTATCTTTCCCAGGCCCCCAATCCGAGCTGGTCATTGCGGTGCCCTTGGAGCCACTCATAGCCCAATTTCATTCATGGGTAAGATCGGGCGGCTATCGCGTCTCTCAGGCGGACGCGGTCAAAGATAAGGCATCTATCGAAGTCGTCGAATACGATCCGACCAGCGGCAAGTTGCACATGCGAGGAACTACTCAGTTTTCGCTTACGGCAATCCCGGCAGACTGGGCAAACGACCTGGATGGAGAATTACCCGAAACTGGGCTCGATAAGCATGCGATTGCGGCGCTTCGACGCGCTATGCGACCGGCCCTCGGCTTCATTGAACCTTACGCTGATAGGGTCCGTAATGCCGACGAGCACCCCGAAGACATGAATATCTATATCTCCAATGGCAACTGTTATCAGGGAAGCCTCAATAAGTGCGTTCGGGTGCCCCTCGACCAAACGCTCGAGAAGCCATTTGCCCTGCGGTTCTCTCACGCCAAACTGTTCCTCAATGTGAGCAGACGGCTGGGAGCCGACGCTCAGCTTCATTTCTTTGATGACCTTCTTGTACTTAGCTCAAGTTCAGTTCGCTTCAGCATGCCGCTCGCGGGTGAAACTATGCGCGAATTCGAGACCGTACTCGAAGAGTTCAAGCCAGTTGAGACCTGGGATTGCCAACGCAAATCGACCTTCAATGCGCTCCACATCGCCAAAACGGTCTTGTCGCTTAGCCCGCCCACAGCCGATAAGCCCAGCACCGTCTTTCTGGAGGTTGAAGCGCGCGACACTAAGCGTGAGCTGATCTGGCGAGGTTCACATCCGCCGGCGGTCGATTGCTACGGACAGCTGGCTTCAGTCACGGGAGAGCAGCCGGTCGGTTCTCGCGGATCCTATGATCCGGAAAGTGTTTTCGGTGCAATCGAATTTGGCGACCCGAATACGCATATTGAGTTTGCCTTTAGTGCGAAACAACTGCGCATCCACGACCCAGACACAAAGGCCACCTATCTGATTGCGGTTCGCAACCCTGGCAAAGATGGTCCACTCTCTGTTCTGGCTTAGCCTTCGAAAGGCTATCGCACTCATGAAAACTCACTGGATTCTCTATGCCATTTAGGCCTTGCCAATGTAAAATTGGTTCGTGAAATCAATTATATAGGCGCTCGGAACTAAGGAGAATTCAATGTCCGAGATTATGCCTGCCTATATGACGATCAACAACTTCATGACCTACACCGGGCTCGGCCGCACAAAGGTCAATGAGCTCATGGGTGTCGAGTTCGACACTATCAAAGTCGGGACGCGCCGCCTCATTGACATGAAGTCGGCGAATGAGTGGCTCGACCGGCGGCTCGAAAGCGAGCGGCAACGGTCGGCGAGCCAAAAGCCAGCCAATTGAGCCGAGCTAATCAGCTTGGAAAAGGTTCTCGCGGTGCCAGGCTAATCTTGCACGATGCTCATCATGCAGGGTTAGCCGGTGCTCACGATGAAGCCCTAAGGCTTCACGCGCAGATGAGCTCAGCGCTGGTGACGCAATAGCTAATCCGCCGTCATCGAAGGTCACAAGCCCGCTGTCGAAAGCCGCATCCCACAGGCTCGAAAGTAGGAAGCCATTGCGCACGTACAAACGCTCGAAATCGCTGTCGCATTTCGCCCAAGGGATTATGTGAGACGCGCGCAGCAACTCAGGTTCAGTAATCCCTGTAAGTGGGCAGCAGCTATTCCAATAATTGAGCTGTGCTTCGCGGAATCTGTCCTGTCCGATGCGCACCTTCTGAGCACGCTCAGCCTCTGTATCGCCCAGACCTTCGATATCGCGAAGGTAGCACTCTAGAGGCAAAGTCGGCAGTGAAATGCTCAGCCGGTAAACCTCAGCCACAGCCTCTCTCAAAGCGGCGCGACTGTCGAAGATGAAGGCCTTCGTCGATCCCTTTGCTTTCTCGGCCGCTTGAGGGCCCTTGAGTTCACGCGCGGCGCCCGGGTGGAAGACGGAAAGATAGAACGGACCTGACATCCCAGCCGCCGTCGCAGCTAGTCCAATTTCCCCTGGCGCGCTCGCAGACCGAAAGAACAGCCATCCCTTCGCCTGATCTGGCCCGATGCGATAGCCGTGCTCGTTTGCACACTCCTTCAGCTCGGAGATGAGCGCGTACGGATAGTCGTCCAGCCGTGCCGGTTGATCAAGAAACACCGCGATGCCCTTCGCGCTTAAGGCCTTCGATTAGCTTTGGAATATCCGCACGAAATTTATCTCGTTTCGTGACATCTCCGATTTGCCCCGCCACCCAGGATAGCGCTTGAGCGACGTCATAAAGGGTTTTCGCCTGTTCAGGAGATCCGGGCACCTTTTCTCGCTCATCAAGCTCCAGTTGGCTCGGCGGCGAGCGGTTGAACCTCTCTGGTGTGCCATCCATTCCGCTGCGGCAAATGCCAAGTACCCGGGCGGCATTGAACTTGCCCCAGAGCATTTGTAGCGGGCCGTCTGCCCATGCGTCGAGATCCGCGCAAAGCTGGTTGGCCCACCACTCCTCTAAGATTTGCGCGTCTTTCTCCGCTTCTCGAAGCGCAGCCCCTAGGACGTCGTCGATCGGACCAAGTTTCACGAAGCGGTCGTGCACATCGACAAGCCCAATCCCGCTTGCACTGCTCAGAATCAAGCCGTTGTTGCAAACCAAACGGAGCCAGCTCGTCTGAAGTAAGAGGCGGCTCTTTCCGTCGACCGAATTGTAAAGGTCAATGCAGAAATGAACGGGGTACCCATCTGTCGGCGTGATTGCGTAGCTGTCATCAAGCGTGAATCGGACATGCATCCACTCACCAAGTTCGGTTAGCTCGAGCCAGCAATCCATGTGCTCGAACCAGATCCCGAGCTTCTTCATGGCCGCGACAACCGCGTCACCAGCTTGGCTATGCTGCACTAGACCGTAATTCTGACCAACGATTGCAACCGGGACTGGCTGCTCGTTCTCGGTGAGCGGCTTGCGAACGATCGAGCAATGGTAAGGGTTAGGCTCGAGGTGGCCAGGAGCGACGAAGTCCTCGATTGAGAACTTTGGCAGAAGCGATCGGAGATCTTGCCAATCGCCCCGACTGATTTCGATCGGCTTGCTCTGCCATCGTGACAGTCCCCGACCCTTTTCCGGCTCAATAAGAGCGATCTCGTTCAACGATAGCCCTCCGTCCGAGGTCGCATGCCTTCGGCTACCAGCTTGTCGTAGGCGGCGAGGACGAGGCGTTGGGTGCGGTATTCGCCGTGTTCTTTGATTTCGTTGTTCTTGAGGACGCGGAAGGTCTCGCTGGGGTAGTCTTCGCCCATCACGTCCTTTGGGTCGAGGACGTAGCGTAGCTCGTCGCGGGAGAGACCGTAGGCGAGCGCATACCAGGCGTCGAGCTCGGCCCGCAGGTGCGCGCGGCGGTCCTCGTCCCAGCGGAACGGCTCGCCCTCATACCCCAGGTCGCGCGCGAAGGGGGCCATGGAATGCGAGGTGTAGCTGAGCTCCAGCACCCGCGGGACTATGAAACCGAGGTCGAACTCGCTGTAGGCACTTGGTGGCAGACAAGCAAATTGCTTGAAATAATGCTGTTTAAGCGACGTTCCACCCATCTTCTGCCGTACAGTATAGTCGCATACGAGCGAGCAGAGATTTGCCAGCAAAGCAGCGCAAAGCCTTGACGACTGATTTGGGAACGCCAGTAACAGTGTATCTCCACAAGCGTATCTCGGCACGACTGTAGCCGCTAAAGTGCGCTCAAGCTTGCTACTCGTCGTCGCCCGCCATGAAATGAACCAATCTCGATCCCAATCTACCTTCTCGAGTTTCTCATCCACCTCTTCCTTATTAACCCAATACCTTGGTTGGACCTCGAAATCAGCGTTCTGATACTCCTCCAGCAATATCAGAGGAAGGCCGCGACCACCTCTTCCTTTTGCTTTGCCGACGTTATGATAAGAACTTGAACGATGATCGAAGTGCCAAATAAACTTTCCTTCAAGTAGAGGAAAGTAAATCTCATCGCCTCCAGTAAAGATCTGACCTTTAAGCTCAAGGCCTCGATCCATTAACTTGTCTGACTTCATAAATTTTTTGCTATCAGAAGTCATGTTGAAAAGGCCTTGACGAAAACCTAGGCCCCACTCATTGTTACTCCTTGATTCCTCTTCAAGAACTGGGAGCCTCTGATATATTCTCTTTGTAAGCCCCGCATCATATTTAGTCCGGAATACCGGAGACGTCTTTGTATTCGGATTGAATTCTGCAATATCTTTCACGCCGAGCCGGACGACACGTTCTTCCTCAGAGAGATCAGACATAGTCCTCAAATAAAAGCGAAATGCAGGGTCGTGTAGAGGATCGTTGGGGCCGAGAGTGACTAATGCGAAACGGACGACATTGGCAATCCCAGGGAAGATAAACTCTTCGTTCTCGAATCCTATAGAATCTATCAACGCCCCCGTTTCGATCAATTCTTGAAATAACAACTTTGTAGATTCGCCAGTAGAGTAATCTGCCGGGACTATAACTCCAGCGTATCCACTATCTGAACGTGAATTATTGAAAAGCTCCAAAAACAGCGCGTAAGTGTTTATTTTTCCCCTGGCAGCCTTATCAAAACGGCCCGATGATCGAGCGAAATCAGCGCTGCTTTGAATCGTCCGCTTCGCAAATTCGAATGCGGTTGAGAGTGTTGGGTCACTTTGACGCAGACCACTAATCGCAACTTTTCGAGCGTTACCGGTGAGTTCGGCGATGTCCGGCCTCGGACCCGCGAAAAACTCTACCTCGTTTAGCTGCACGACTTCCCATGGAGGATTGCCTAGTACTACATCAAAGCCACCTTTGGTGATCAAAACATCAGGAAAAGCCAGCGGCCAATGGAATGCACGGGCTTTTTCCGAAGCTTGTACGGCTGCGGCTTCAAGGGTGTCGTCGATCTGCCCCCCACCGAGCCTTTTCCAAAGGTCTGCAGTGGTAGGTACGGCATTCCTATCCTCATCATCCCGCGCCTCAAGCTTAGGAAGAAGAAACGCTGCAGAGTACAAATCGCAAGCAATGCGTGTGGCGAGGCGCTCGGGATCGTTCTTCCAAGCCTCGAATGCCTCGCGTTTTTTCTGTACATCCCGGACGGTATCTTCCTTCATACGGCGGATGACGGTGAGGTCTGCCGCCAACTTCTTTGGAGGCAAAGCTCCTGTTCCGGCGTCGAAGTCGAAACTGCCCTGTCCGCTTTTCTCGAACTTGTTCTTTTTCTTGTAAAAAGCGGCTGCCCGCTTGTCGTCCCCGATCAGTGGTTTGTAGGCATCATCGGGGATGCCCATTTCAAGTACGGTCAGGTCGAAAACGCCCAGCAGCGCATCGCCGCAGCGGATATTGGCGTCTAGGAAGCCCAGCGGTTGCCCCGGGGAAACACTCTCGATCCACAGCGCAACCTTGGCGAGTTCCACTGCCATCGGGTTGCGGTCGACCCCATGGATGCAGCGAGCGACCACTTCTCTTAACGCTCGGTTGTAGTCGGGTGCGTCAGGATCCCGCAGCTGCGCCACGCGTGTTGCCATTCTACGCGCAGCACCCAGCAGGAAGTGCCCCGATCCGCAGGCCGGATCGATGATCTTGAGATCAAGTATACCTGCTTCGCGGTCCTCTGCTTCAGCCTTTTCGAGAACCGGGTTGAGGGCGCTATCGAGCAAGGTCTGCACAAGGCTGTCCGGAGTGTAGTAGCTTCCCGTCGTCTTCCGCTCGTTGCCTTTCAGGTCTTCAACAAAGTCAAAAGAACGCCCCTCTTCGGTTCGCGTCGGCGTAAGTTCAAGCAATCCCTCGTAGACGCTCCCGAATTCTTCCGTTGCCATGTCGCGCCAATTGATGCGGACACGGCGTCCCTCTTCCATCATCCATCCAAGATTGAAGATGGCTTCCAGCAGGTATCGGTTAGGTATTGCGCACTTCTCGAAATCCGGCGTGGCATTTGCGGAGAAGAGGCCGCCCAATGCAGGCAGTCCTAGTTCTTTTTCCCCTTGCGCGAGAGCGTTGAAGACAATCTTCAGACCTTCCCACGCGTCCCCATGCGTATCGCGCGATCCGCGTCTTGCAGAGCGAGTGCGCAAATAGGCGAAGCCGTAGTTCTCCTGATAAAGTTGCTTCGTCGCTCGAGCAGTTCCCGGCGAATGCAAGAGATCGCGATCTTCGGCGACCGCCAGAAAAATCAATCGATAAACTGTCCGCAGCATCTGCTCGAAGAGCGACTGCATCGACAATTCATTGTCATCGATCTTGCGGCGGAGCTCCGGATTATGCCCCAGCAGCCCCTTGCCGATAGCGAGGAGGGCGCTCTCAACGTTCCCGCGCAGTTTGTCCCGCGCGGCGGTACCCGCCTCCATGCCCGCTTCGCGCCAATACTCGAGCGGACCTTCGCTAGGAGGTGCGCCTGCTTTGCCGAAACGCGAAGCGTGCGTCAGCAGCCACCAGGCGGTGAACTCTGCAAACATGTCGTCGCGGAAGATCGCTCCAAGGTCCGCTTCGATGTATGCTGGCCTCGTAAAGCTGGCATTGTCCCGCATCAGACGAACGCGATCACCCGCAAACACCAAGCCCCAATAGAAGTCAGCATTGGCGTTCAGCCAATCCTGAAGGAGCAAAGCCGCCGAACGCTTAGCAATTCGGCCATTGGCTCCGTCACCAAACTGCGTGCGGCCGACGGTGAACGCGTCCTTATTTTTCCCGTCTTCATCCGGACCGAGCGGCGCGGTAACGACAACGGGGACACGCCCCTCTGAACCCTCGAATGCGACCGCAAACCTTCTGTCGCCGCGCGTTCTTGGGCCGGCCTTCTTCAGCTCAAACCCAAAGGCGCTTGTAAGCAGTTGCTCGACGAATTCCTCAGTTTGCTGCTGAGTAGGGTGATCAATAGAGGCAAAAGTCTTCCAATGCGCTTTGCCAATCTGAAAGTACCGCGTCATCTCATCGCGAAGGGAAACCCCCTTCGGACAATTGTACTCCGCAGCCGTCTTTTGATCGGGCGTCGTACTTGCCACTTTAACGACCTGGTCAGGCGATATCAGACCGCCCTCGATTGTGATGGCGGAAAAGCCAATGTCTGCGAGGCGTTTTTGTGACCTAGCCATCAGTTTGCCTCCGGCAGAAGTACGTAGAGGCCAATAATGTCCGGCGGCATGACTGCACTGACTTCCACTGTCGCACCGCCACCAGCTGCGCGCGTCAGTTTGACGTGGTCTTCAGAAAGCTGATCTGATCGCTCGTTTGCCAATCTCTCGATCTCGGCGGTGTAGTCGCCAACTCTTTCCAGAGCCCGCTCCAAATGTCGGCGCCGCGCTTCCTCAGTCAAGTCGCCGCTTGCCTCGCTCTCAAGCAAGGTCAGCGCCTCAGGCCCCTCCGCTATGGCGACAGTGGCATCAGGCCCGAACGCCATTCCGAGTGCTTCTTCTGCGAGAAGCATCCGGCTGGTCCTTCCACTCGTTATGAGCTGAAAGCGCATCCGCATGACGAGGAGTGTCGTCACCTCTTGGACTGCCGAGGTGCGCCATACTCCGCCTCTTCCCAATGGCTTGGTTTCCGAAGAGGTCGGATCGAGCGCGCCTTCACTCAGCGTCTCGGCGAGGTGCGAAACCAGGGGGTGAACGCGGCCGACATGAGCCACGTTCTGCGCAGGATCATCCACGAAGGAGATACGCTTCGTGCCCTTGAGGTTCCGGGCCTGGAGCTTTTCACCTATGCTTTCGGGCAGCTCGTCATAGTGGACGAGATAATGCCCTGAAACCGCTTCAAGACCAGTTCCTAAACGCTGCAGCGCGCGCTTAGTGAAGCGCTCGACCTCCAACGGGCCACCATTGAGGGCGCGCATCTTCTTCCATTCCGGAATGACCTCATCGGGCTTCATGGCATTTTGCGCGTACCGTGCGCGGCTGGCCTTTGCGCCTTCAGCGGCATCGCGCCAGGTGGCTTCAAACTTCCCAGCCGAGGCACCAAAATCGAGCACGAGCTGCGAATGCTCAGACCCTTTGCGCATAAGCATGGCTTGCATGAGAGCGGAGGTGATGCTGTCCTGATCTTCAGGCATCGGCACGCTGACCCCCGTCGCCCTTTGGATCTCTTCGGCCTTGCGAATAATGACCTTGAGCACGGCGCCGTCGATTGCGCTGTTCGAGCCATGCAGCATAATAGACCGCACCTGCTCCGCCTGCTGCCCAAAGCGGTCGACACGGCCTTCGCGCTGCTGGTGCCGCGTCGGGTTCCAGCTCAAATCGTAGTGAACGACGGTATCGAAATGCTCTTGAAGGTTGATCCCTTCAGAAAGACAGTCAGTCGCGACGAGCAAGCGCCGATCACTCGACCCCATATCTTCAACCCGATCACGGCGCTCTTCTGGCGTCAGGCGACCTGTAACGACCTCTGTATGGATCTTGGGCCATTTCTCCCGGAGGATGTCTCCTAGAGCCTCGGCCGTAGCGATGAAGCGGCAGAAGATAACGGGGTTTGCGCCCGCCTTTAGGAGCGGGGCGAGTTCATCGACTAGCGTTTTAACCTTAGGATCACCCTCACCCTTCGCATCATCGAGTGCGTTGGCGCGGTCGATAAGACTCTTGAGCGCGGCGTACTCTTCCGCATCGGCCATGGCGGTGGCGGGTTCAACGTCGCTGTCATCGAGCGTGCCATCGTCCATCTCAAACACGATGGGTTCGACTTCTTCAGCTTCAACCAGGCCGGAGAGACGGTTGTTGAGGGCGCTCGCAGCAGCTGCGGGGGACGAGCCTACACAGCGCATCAGCGCCAGCGTGCTCCAAAAGGCTAGCCTTCGTGAACGTTTGTCGCTGCCCGAGCGATTGGTCACTTCGAGGCAGTAATCGAGCACGTCCTCCTGCAGAGCTTGATAGTCTCCCACCAGCTCATAGGGCACCGACTTCGTGAGGTGCGGCTTGAAAGCTTTATCCTCGCCCCAACCCTCTTGAATGTCTGGCCGTCGCCGCTGCACGAAATGCTGCGCAAGTTTGCGGGAATACTGCGTGCGCCGCGCCTCATCGGCTCCTTGAGGCGGAGGATTGGCTAGATCGGGTTCAATAAGCCCCAGCAGTCGCTGGTAGGCATCAACGTCGCCGCTGTGGGGCGTTGCCGTCAAAAACAGCATATGGCGTTCCGTATCGCTCGCCAGGCTCTTCAGCAGTTCGTATCGCTGATGGGTACCGCCTTCGCTCCCGACGCAAGTATGCGCCTCGTCGACAATCACGAAGTCAGGGCACGCACGTGCAAAGTCATCGCGGCGGCTGTCCGCCTTGATGTAGTCCAGGCTCACAACGGTGAAAGGATAGGCCTCAAATAGGCTTTGGGAGGCCGGAAGCCCGCGCTCCAAGCGGCGCGCCCGCGATGACGTTACGGCAACCGCATCAATATCGAACTTTTCAGAAAGCTCGCTAATCCACTGATCAACCAAGTGCGGAGGACATAGGACAGCGAACCGATCGACCGTCCCGCGATCAAGCCACTCGCGCAGGACAATGCCCGCCTCGATTGTCTTGCCGATACCGACATCGTCGGCGATGAGCAGCCTTGCAGGAGACAGCTTCAAAGCCATCATCAGAGGGACGAGCTGATAGGCTCTCGGCTCGACCCCTAGATGCGCAGCGCTACGAAAGGGACCAGCGCCGCGCCTGAGAGAGAGCCGCAGTGCATCAGCCAAGAGCTGCGCACCGGCCTGCGTATCGAGCTGATCCGCCGACGGCGGAGCGAAACGCGCAGGCTTTACGGGTCGCCTTTCGAGCGAGGGGATGAGCGTTTGCGCATCCTCATCTGAGCCAGACAAAGGGCGGACCCGCAGGAGACCCTCTTGCGATGGCAAAACTACCCACTCGCGGCCGCGGGCATTGACCAAATCGCCAGGGCTAAATCGCACAGCGTCCATTATAAGATTCCCAATGCTGTTTTGAGGCTAGCCGGAGGCTCTTCGCCCGGTTCGGCCGGAAGCTCGACGAGATCCAAGATGCCGCGCGCAGATGCGAGCTGCTTCGTCGCTTCTGTTGCTTCACCTATGACCGCAAGGACATCGCGTGCCGGCCAGTAGAAGTTGATAACGTCGCCCCCGATATCGAGCGACTTCGGTTCTTGGACATCCCACCGCTCGAAGGCTGCATGCCAGCCGGAGTGGTCCGAATTGTCAGGCTTCGAACTGCCTTGGCTGCCGTTTGCCTTCTGATGCCCGCTTGCAACGTCAACGGACTGGCTAAGCGCAATCAAATATTCGACAACCTCAGCGTCACGCCGGTCGATAAGTTCGTGATCCGGCTGATTGTAATAAGAAAGAAGGCAGCGGTAGCAGCCGGCAACGCAGCTCTCTTCATGCTCTTCAGGCTCCTTGTCTCCAAAGGGCTCGAGATAATGCATGAGCTTTAGAGCGCGTGCCGCAGCGCTGGCGATCGCAGTGGGATCGGAAACCAGCCGATTGAGGACACCGGCCCCGCCTTCCGTTGCCTCATAAAGCAACATGCAATTGCGATCCACGCGCGTCGGGAGAGGCTCACCGAGGAGCTCGCCTTCCTCCAGTTCAAACTCGGTTTGTATGCCGCGCAGAAGAGCATGCTGGAGCGTTGCCATTTGTTCAGGCCTGAAGTTGCGGACGGGCCGCAGCAGCATAGCGTTCTTGTGGTCCTCCACGATCGGCACGATCCGCTGCGGCGGCGCGTTTCCAGGATCACCCATCCCCTCGTCGCTGTCTCCGCTCGAGGGGTCCTTGATCCACCGCCCGGTTTGCGGATCGATGAAGAAGCCCAAGATCGACTTACTCTTGCGGCGCCGCAGACCCTTGTTGAGCCGGGAAAGCGTCGTCGCCGGACCATAGTCGAGATGGAGCAAGGAATTTCCACCTTGTCCGATAGTCCTGCCGCGGATCTGTGGCACTCCATCTTTAGTGGGCCACTGGAAAATCGTTAGGATCTCAAATCCGCGACGTTGGCGGTCCTCATCATTGGCCGTGATGCGCAGCGAGGGAGAGGTCTCGACATTGTCGATACGAAAGACCGTGTCGATCCTTTCCACTCCTGCCAGCGAGGACTTGCAGGCATGGCAGCGCTCTTGCAGAGGATCCTTATGTCCTGCCCCGCATTCGCCGCACAGAATGAGAGTGTTTGTCGAAAGCTTGCCATCATCGCCGCGGCTCTCAGCCGGTAGCTTAGCCTTAGTGACCCGGTAGGCGCGTCCCTCATGATAGATGAGGGCATTGGGACCAAACTCGGCAATCGCCAGAAAGCGCGGACGCTGAAGCACTGAAGTCTTATCGGCTGGGACGAAGGCGTAGAGCGGAAGGCGCGGGAAATTATAGCCTGGCAAGAAGCCCTCAGTCGCCAAATAGCGATAGACGTAGAAGTCAGACCCATATTTGGAATGGCCGCGCTCAAGGACCTCTAGCTCCTTGGTCGCATTGACATAGCGGTTCTTTGCTGCGCGCCGCTCGCCCGGTTGGAGACCGGTCTTCTGTTGGATCGCGTGCGCTCTATCCTGCTCTTCACGCGCGCTCTCGTATAGATTGCGCCACCGGTCGAAGCTGCCCTCAAAGTTCTCGAGCGCCAAGTCATTCACCTGGTCAACGAAGGCATCCACGTCGTCCAGCCAAGGCGCATCGCTAGGCTCGATATCGCCCAACATTGCATCGATGAGCCGCCTCATCACCGGACGAGCTCGCCTGGAGTTACTCGCTTCTTCAGCGGCGGCGCGGATGGGGGCCTTCAATGGCATCCCCTCCTTGTCCATGTCGAGGTTCTCTCGGATCGAAGCCTCGAGCCCCTCTTCCACCGAAGCGAGCCATTCGGCTTGCAGATGCGAGGTCAGGAGATCCTGGTTGGCGAGGTCGAGCGCCGGCGGCCGCACCACGCCCGAAACAAGAGCGGCTGTGTCCGCAAAATAGTACTGATCATGCGGAGACTGAGCAGCGCAATATGTGACAACAAGAGCGGGGTGACCGCTCCGCCCCGCGCGTCCCGATCGCTGCGCATAATTGGCCGGGGTGGGAGGCACGTTGCGCATATAGACGACGTTGAGCGCGCTAATATCAACGCCGAGCTCCATAGTCGGCGAGCAAAACATCGCCGGTAGAAAATCACTCGGCTCGCCCGCCTCGAAGAGCTTATCCTTCTCTTCTGCTAGGGCGCTCTGATCCTTCTCTTCAAAGCGGAAGCGCTGCTCGCGCCATTCTCTTACATCGCTATCGACCTGAGCCGTATGCTCACGCCCCTCAAACGCGTTTTGCAGCGGGCCATCCTGCGCAAGCGTCGCGGCGACACCCTGGTAAAGCGTACGGAAGAACTGATTGTGCTTGTCGTTCTCCGTCTCATTAGTCTTGGCGAAGAGGCGTAAATTGGTTGGTGCGAGGCGCCAGGCTGGGAGCTCAAAGCCGGACTGTACCCGTCGCACAATTTCGTGCGACTCTGCGGCAGAGAGGAGCCCCTTGATGACTTCTTCATAGTCATCACGCCCCAATTTCTCGCCCCAGATGGATTTATCCCGAATGGCCTTGGCAAGGTTCGAGCGATCGCCGGCTCGCAGGATAAGTTCGGAATCGGCAGCAGAAATTCGCGCGCGCTTCGGCACTTCGATCATCAGCATCCCGCTTTCGCGAAGACCTCTGATCTCTTCTGGGTCGATCGCCCACGGCAATTTCAGGCGGCCATCGCTTTCCTCAGCCATTTGCCTGATGCGCTCGCGATCAAGAGCTGGCGTAGATACAGCCAGCGACTGGCGCATTGCGTCGAACAGTATTTCAAAAAGCTGCTCGCGCTTCTCCGGGGTTAGCTCCGCGAGACGAGGACAATCAGCATATTCCTCTTCGTCCTTTGCAAGATCGCTAAGGCCCATAAAGCGAGCATCAACAAGGCCCACATCTTCCAAGTTCGGATTGGTGAAGCGCCAACCCTTGCGAAGGTCTGCCCAAAGACGATGGGCCAGGACCTCTGCCAACGTCTCTTGAGCGCCTTGACGCTTGCCATATCCTTTCACCTTGGGATCGCGCATCCAGTCCGGGAGCCGATCCTCTAGCTCCAAATCAAAGCCTAGGGCCCGACGAACAGCGTCGCCGAACTGGCTAGGCTTCAGACCAGATTCTCCAGCTTCCGCCACGGCGCGGTAGATTGCACCGCGTAAGAGCGAGACGAAGATGAAGTCATTAAAGTGACCGGCCTGGAGCGCCGCATCCTGTCGGTTGTCGGTAAAGCCCAGCAGCTTGCGCGAATATTTGCGCAGACTTGCGTCCTGATCCATCCACGACAGAACCGACGCGACGATCAGAGTGGTGGCCGAGCTACGCCCCTCTGCCGAAAGTCCGGCCAGCTTATTGCGCTCGCGCGCCTGGCTCGCCGGCTGATGACCGCAGTGTGGGCAGAAACGATAGGGACCGCGAAAGAACCAGGCCGGGGTTCCGCCATCATGCTCGCCGCATATTGAGCCATCGAGCTTTAGATAAAGATGCTGCCCCTCATGCTTCCCGCGATGCGAAGACGTGAGGCGGATCTCACCTGACGCTGTCGTCTCCTGCCAGCCTTCCGGATAGTCTTCCGGGTTTCCAGCAAAATCAAAGTCGTCATTGACCGCTGGAACGAGATAACCGCTTTCATCACCCCCTGCATCGGGTTCGTCACTCGCAGGTTCATCGATAGGTCTCGCAAGCATGCGCATGGCGCCATCTTCGTCATGCCCATAGGTGACCGAGAGAACCTCCTGCCCGCACTCGCGGCAGAAGAACATGGGATAGAGGCGAGCCTCTTCATCATCGGGATGATACTTTTGCCCTTCGAGCGCGATGCGGCGGTCCTTCGCATTCTCTAGCGTGACATACGCTTGGCCGGCGCCCGAAATGAACCGATGAAGTTTGAAGGCCAGGAAGGCCCGATCGCCATCCCCTCCGCGATCCTTCTCCGGCGTTCCCATGATGCCAAGCATTTGAGCAAGGACGCTCTCACACCGCTTTTCATCTTCTCCGGTTTGCTTTGCGAGCTTCTCGGCGGCCTCTTTGAGCGTGATGGGCTTACGCCGCCTAAGCTTCTCGCCATCATCGAGCCCAATCTCGGTTTCGACCCAGCAGGCGAGCGGGTGGTTGTAGAGCTCCTCGTCGGTGAGCGAGTTTGGCAACTCCTCCTTGATCGCCTGCACAAGCTTAGCGCCCAAAGTCGCAGGTTTGATCTCTGGACAGGTGGCACGCTCGAGAAGCTCATCGATGACGTTCTCATGGGCAACGGGCTGACCGAAGAGCTTGGTAGCGACCTCCGACACTCTTTTTGCCCGCTCCACTTCATCGGGCGAGCTCGACATCGTCGCCGAAGTGCCAATGCAGATCAGATGCTTCTTGGGAGCGAGACGCTCCTTCACCCGCCGCACAAGCATTGCGACGTCGGCGCCTTGGCGGCCACGATAGGTATGAAGCTCGTCGAGCACGAGGAAATCGAGGCCAATCGAGTTCTCGATCACCTTTTGGTCGAGCTTGTACTGCCTCGTCATCAGCAGCTCGAGCATCATGAAGTTCGTAAGGATGATGTCGGGCTTCTGCTCAGCAATAGCCTTGCGCTCGTCCTCGCTTTCTTGCCCGGTGTAACGCGCAACGGTCGGTTTGAGCTCTTCTGGGATGCCGGCGTCTTCGGCAAACTTTTGAATTTCGCCAAGCTGCGAGTTCGCAAGCGCGTTCATCGGATAGATGATGATAGCCCGCGTCTTGGGCGCTTCGCCATCACGTTTGGCGCGCACAATCGCATCAATGATTGGGACGAAGAAACACAGCGACTTGCCCGATCCCGTTCCTGTCGTGACGACAAAGCTTTCTTTCGCCCGCGCCTTAATAACTGCACGTTCTTGGTGGCGATGGAGCGTGATAGGTTTGCGCTCCTTACCGAACGCAAAGATCTGTTCGAGCGCAGGATCGAGCACGCCTTCTTTGACCAGCTGGTCGATCGATCCGCCCTTCTCGAAACGCGGATTGATCGTGATCAGTGGGTCAGGCCAGAATTTCCCGGACTCGTATACCGCATCGATCTTATCAGCGATCTCTTGCGAGCGAATTCGCGAGAACGATCGCGAGAATGAGGCATAGCGCTCGACCAGTGAGTTATCGAGCTCAAAGATATTCACGAAGGACGCCCCCAAACTTTCAGTGCCGGCAATGCTTCGACACTATGAAATCCATAAATACCGATACTTATCGTACGGGCAAGCGGTGAAGCTAGCGAAGAAAAGACGGTCTTTACCATTACGGCAGAGCCGGAAAATCAGAGCGACGGTGCGGGTTCACCAAGTCCGCGAGCGCCTCGGGCTCAAGCACTTCCACAGCATCGCCCCACGCGTATAAATGCCAGGCCATCTCGAGCTGACCTGAGGCCTTAAAACGCACAATCGTCGAGCCATCATCGAGCACTTCGACCTCTTGCGAGGGATGGAACTGATAACCGCTTACTCGGTCAGCCGCATGCGGCGCGAACTTCCAAACCACTTCGGCGAATTCGCGGTCGTTGTGAAACGAGCCGAAGGCCTTCTGCGCATAGTCAGCCAAGCTGAAATCGTCGGGAATGGCGAAGCTTTCAGGTAGCAATTCGGCTCTAGAAATGTCCTCCACTCGGTAGTGCCGAAAGCGTCCATCCCGTTTTGCTGTATCGACGGCGACCAAATAGCGCCGCGCGCCGAGGAGCATCCCGTAGGGCTCAATCGTCCGCGCACTCGCCTTGGCATCGCCGCGGCTCTTATAAGAGATCTTGAGGAGGAAGGGGCCCTTAAGAGCCATGGATATCGCTTCATCGACCTCAGGATCCAGGGAAGGTCTGGGCCCTGGGCGTGCTGCATAACCCATCGCCTCAAGCACCGCCTCTTCATCCGTCGCCAGCCGCGCACTGCGCTCGGAGGGAATGAGCGCACGCACTTTGTGATTGAGCTCAGTCAATCGCTTGGCTTCTGAACGCATGCCGACCCGCTCGAGCTCAGCGATGGCAGAACTCATCGACGCCAATTCATCCGCGCTGACATGGAGTAGCTGAGCCGTCACAGCAGCCCGCAAGCTCCAATAATGCCGCCCGTCTGTACCGATGCGGTGCTCAAGCGCTGGGAAGGCCATCTCGAGCGCATCAATCATGCGCTGCGCCGTGCGCCTTACACAGCCGAATTCTTCTTCGATCTGCATCAGGCACACGCCCGTGCGGTTCGTCGCCATCATGGCGAGTCGTAGAAGATCGACGGCTTTCGCAAAGGACATGCTCCCCTCCTAGCAATCCAAGGGTGACAGTTTCTGTCGCCCCAGTCTCGTACATTCGAATCATCAACAAGAAAAGGAACGAGACGATGAACATGACGACCCATGCACAGACCCGCATCCAGCAGCGCGGCATTCCCGCCCAAGCGATCGATGCTATCCTCTGCTATGGCCGGCGCAAGCGCCACCACGGTGCAGACGTATATTTCCTCGATAAGCCTTCCCGCAAACGCCTGGCATGCTCGATGGGACATAAAGTCTATTCGAAGCTCGAGCGATCGCTGAACAGCTATCTTGTGGTGAGCGACGATGGCGCGATCATTACTGCAGCTCATCGTCTTCAGCGTCTCAAATTCTGACGAGGCTCAGACTACGTCTTGACGAAAACTTCGAAATATTCGCATCTTGCATCGAATTTGAGGGGGAATTGATGTTCGCACCTGGCACGCGGGTTCGCTTGCGCAACCGTCCAGCAGAGATAGGTACGGTAACCGATACGGAGGCCGTGGAAACGCACGGTCGCACTTTTATCGAAATCGAATTCCCCCACGGGCGCGAGCTCAAATCTGTCGTCCAGCTCGAAGAGGTGGTGACCGCCCCTGATGCGCTTGAAGATCTCAAAGCCGGCAAGCTCTCATCGCCTCAGTCTTTGCGCAGAGCTCTCACCCACGTGCGGATGACAAGTCAGCACCTCGCAGACATCATCTACAGCATTGGCGCGACGAACACCGAGTTTCATGCCTATCAGTACAAGCCTGTCCTCAAACTCCTGAATTCGCCTTCGAGAGGCTTGCTCGTCGCTGACGAGGTCGGCCTTGGTAAAACCATCGAGGCTGGACTCATTTGGACTGAGCTCGTCGCACGCGGAGACGCTCGCCGTCTGCTTGTCGTTTGCCCAAAATCTCTTCGTGAAAAGTGGCGGGCCGAGCTTCGCAGCAAGTTCAACGTCGAGGCGAAGCTGTGTGATGCTGAAGAGCTCCTTTTCGATCTGAAAGAGGGTGAGTTCGGCAAGAAGAACTTCGCCTACGTCGCCTCACTTTCGGGGCTTAAACCGAACAAGGGCTGGGAAGAGGTGCTCGATCCGAAACCTGGCTCGAGGGACGCGCTTGCCCACTACCTGAACAACGCCACCCGTGACCTTTTCGACCTCGTCATATTCGACGAAGCGCATCACCTTCGCAATCGCACGACTCAAAATCATGAACTTGCCGAACTGCTAAGTGATGTCGCGAGTTACAAAGTCTTTCTCTCCGCTACTCCCATCAATTTGCACACTGAAGACCTTCGGTCGCTGCTCAACCTGATTGATGAAGATACCTTTGGGAACGAGTTTCTCTTCCCTCAGCTACTCAGCGAGAATGAACCGATCATCGCCGCGTGGGAGGCGGCTCGAAACCCCTCGGTCCCCATGGACCAGGTGCGGGCGCTCGTTGACAAGATCAGGCCCGGCCTAGTTCTTCAAACTGGCGGACGCCTCAAACGACTAAAAGCCGAGCTCGCCAAGACCGACGCTTTTGATGACAGCAATCGCGTCAAACTCGCCGCGCGCATCGAAGAAATGTCGCTTCTCGGCACGACGGTCAATCGCACTCGAAGAAGGGATGTCGCTGACTTCAAGGTTCAAAGACGCCCCAAAACACTTTCGTGGGAGATGGCTCCGGACACAGAGCGCGCCTTCTATGATCGAGCAACTGAGGTGATTGAGGAATACGCGGAATGGAATGACATCAATGCGCGCTTCCTACTGGCACAAACCCAGCGGCTCTTGGCGTCGAGCCTCGCTGCAGCCTACCGCCACTGGGGTGAAGGCAGCGGCTCTCTTTCGCTCGACGAGGACGTGGACATCGACGCTGACGCAATGCGCAAAATCGGCCCGCTGATCACAGAGCTTGGAGCTATTTGCGACGACCCGGATGAGTTGCAGGAGCTCGAACGGGCCGACTCCAAATATGAGAAACTGAAACGGTGGCTGCGCGAAATGCAGAACGAGAGCCCCGACGAAAAAATCATCATCTTTTCAAGCTTCAGGCGGACCCTATCCTACCTGGCCAAGCGACTAACAGAAGACGGCTTCGCCTCGATCGAGCTTCACGGCGGCATCTCCGCACCTCGCCAGGAAACGGTCGATCGTTTTGCTGACGCCCCAGGCGGCACGGTTCTTCTGACATCAGAAGTTGGCGGTGAGGGCCTGGACCTTCAGTTCTGCCGCGTCCTCGTCAATTGGGATCTCCCCTGGAACCCGATGAAGGTCGAACAGCGGATCGGCCGGATCGACCGTATCGGCCAGAAGGCCGAAGCGATCGATATTAAGAACTTGATCGCTAAGAACACGATCGAAGAGCAAGTCTATGAACGGCTCTATCTCCGCCTTAACCTCATTCAGCAGACTCTGGGCGATTTCGAGCCCATCCTGGGGGAAATGGTCGACAAGATCGATAAGATCTTAAGCGATCCCAAGCTTACAAAAGAGGAGCGAGATCGCGAGCTCGAACGTGCTTCAACAGCTGCTGCCACTCGAAGAGAAGAGGAGGAGAAGCTCGAGAAGGAGGCCCCTGGTCTCATCGGCCTAGGAGACTCCATCCTTCAGCAAATTAATGACGCACAAGCGCCGCACAAACGGCTCAAACCTGAGGATCTGTTCGACTACATTACCGGCGTACTCATTGACGAGTATCCCGGCACCCGCTTCGATCGGGCTAATCACGAAGAGCTCGACCTTTACGACATCCGCCTCTCGCCCCAGCTCGCCATTGAGTTCGCTCGGTTCAAAGAACGGTTTTCAAGTCAGTTTCCGACCAATTTTGATAGCAACTCAAAGGTTGTCCGGGCGATCTTTGGATCTTCACCCGACCGCTTTACGCATCGCGGCATCGATACAATAGCAATGACCCATCCGCTTGCTCGCTTTGCTGCCAGCCGGATGTCAGAGAAAGAGCTCTCAACGCCGGCGAGGCCTGTTACAGCCTTCAGTGCACCTGGAGAGCAGACGAAGGATCTCAATCCCGGCCAATATCTGGTCGCCGTGCAAAGCTGGGCCATCAAGGGACTGAACCCTGTTGACCGATTGGTCTTCTCAGCACTTCATATGGCTAGCGGCGAATTGCTCAATGATGAGCGCGCCGAGCAGCTCACCATGGAGAGCATTGTCGCCGAACCAAGGCTTCGGCGGCTTAGAGAGGACGAAATACAGCTTGCGGCTCGCTTAGCAGATGAGACCTTGATGCCTCACCTAGCTCGCCAGTTAAAAGAGTTTCGTGAAGCTGAGACCGCGAAACATTTCGACCAGGTCGGCACGCAAAAGGCGCTCATTGAAGCCCATCGCGAACGTGAAATCGAAAAGGCTGAACGGCAGATCAGGGACCACCAGCTTTCCGGCAGCGCCAAGCGACAGCAGCTTGTCTACGCAGTGCGAGCAACCCGCGATAAAACCCTGGCACGTCTCGACGACAAGCTGAAAACTATCACGGCGCAAGAGGATGATATCACGCTCAAGGATCCCGTGACCGTCGGCATGTGTGTCATTGAGGTTGGGGGGCAGAACTGATGGGGAAAGGCTCAACCTTCGCAACCTTCCAAGACCTGGCAAAAGCTCTCAAAACAAAGACTGTCCCAGACAAACCAAAGCCTAAAGCGAAAGCCTCCGCCGCCCAGTCTTGGCGCGCCAATGGCGCAGCTGACGGTTCTCGGGCGCCGTTGGAAACCACAAAAGCAAACGGCAAACAGGCCAAGAAAGCTCGCAAAGGCAAGAAAAAGAAGGGAGAGAAGCTTCGCGTCAAGATTTCGAAGGCGGCGTGGGAAGCAATTAAGAACGCTGCTTCTCCGTCTGATCAATCGGGTAAGCCTGCGCCAACGAAGACCACTATCGAGCAAGGCCAGGCTCAAGCCGCTTTCCAGCGGATCACCAAAAGAGTGGCTTCTTCTTCGACCGATTTTGAGACGCCGCCTGCAACCATCCCGGCGACAATTGCCGACACGCTTCAGAAGCGGATTGGACTTGGGGCCACTTGGTTCGCCTCGCATTCAGTGCCGGATGAAGTTGAGGGCGAGACCAATGTGATCATCGGTTTCGATTTTGGCACCAGTTCTGCAAAAATCGCCGTCCGCGACCCCTTCGGGATCGAAGATGACATCGCTGCCATGGAAGCTCCGACCGAGCTTAGGTCGATGGAGCACCCCTTCCTTTGGCAAACTGCCGTTTGGTTTGACCCATCCTCAAAACGTTTCTCTCTCTACCCGCAGCCTGACTTCGTAAGCCTCTCAGGGTTTAAGACAGGCATCATCGGAGGATACGGGAACAAGCGCGCCAACAAAGATATCGAAGTATCCCGCAACGAAGCGGCCATTGCCTATCTTGCCCTCCATGCCGCGCATCTATTCGGCTGGCTGCAGTCTGCCTCCCCCTTCGGCGGGGCAGCGCCAGCTTCCTATCTACGCTTCAATATTGGCGTGCCTGTAGCCGCGATCGATAACTCTTTCGTATGCTCACAATACGGGAAGATTGTTGCAGCAGCATACGAGCTCATCCCCTACGCTGATGAACTCGACCTCGCTATGGTGCGGTCCACCTTCGCTGACGCGCACGAAAAGACACCCGAAGGTTTCGATTTGGTGCCGGAACTTGCCGCCGCGATAGCCGGCTACTCTTCGCAGAAAACAGCGCGAGAGGGCGCCCATCTTCTTATCGATGTCGGCGCATCGACCTTGGACATGGTGACCTTCCTAAGAGTGACCTCAAAGAAAGCCACAGGGATAGAATCTTCGGTCGAACTTCTTGGAGCAGCTGCGCTCGAAGTGGCCCGCAGAGCGGGAGAGCCGGATCTCGAATGCGAACTTGCTTGCCGCCACCAATATAAGGAATTGATCGACGCTTCACGCAAGGAGAGCCGAACCAGAGTAGAGTTCAAAGCAGGGCGAGAAGTTCAAGTCATTGCCACCGGCGGTGGGTGCAACACGGAGCTTCACAAACGTTTCATCGGGAGCCGCGCCACCAAGGAACTCCTCGGAGAAGTCCCGATAATTTTTCCCAGCCCGCCGGCTGCAATTACTGATGAGGAATGCGACACGCAGCGTCTCCTTTTGGCCTACGGCCTCACCATGGACGTCTTCGAGAAAGTCGATCTCCTTCCGCCTTCCCAGACGCCAAATATGTCATTGCAATCCAAGACGGAGATTTCTGCGCCAGGCCCTGAGCAATGCTGATCAACGCAACCTCAGCAATATCATCGGCCAGATTACGAATCTTCATGTATGCGTGACCAAATTTCGCCGCCCAGCCGTCATGATCTGACCAAGACAAAGCTGACACTATTTGAACAATGTCCGAAGCGCCTCTGGCTGTCTGTCAATCGCCGAGATTTGATTGAAGTCGACGACGCCACGCAAGCGCGGTTCGATACTGGCCACGCGGTTGGCGAGCTCGCTTGTGATCTGGTGGATGGCGGCGTCATGGTTACGATGGACCAAGGGGTCGAGGGTGCTCTGCAGCAAACTCGCGAACTTGTAGAAGCCGGCGACCGGCCGATTTTCGAAGGAACCTTTCAGCACGAAGGCGTCCTCGTGAGGGTTGATATCATGCGACCCGATGGAAGGGGCGGCTGGCACGTTGCTGAGGTCAAAAGCACTGCCTCGCGGAAAGACTATCAAATTGCCGATCTCGCTACGCAGGTCTGGGTAATGGAAGGAGCCGGGGTGACCATCGCCTCTGCTTCGATCCGCCACATCAACGCTAGTTTTGTCTATGCGCGAGAGCGCGATTACCTGGGATTCCTGATCGACCGGATGTCTGATGAAGACGTGCGACCCATTACCGACACCCGCTTGCCGGTAGTCCTCCAAGCCCGCGAGACGTTGCGTAGCGAAGAGCCTGAGATCGTGCCGGGGCCGCATTGCAGCGATCCGTTCGAATGCGATTTCAAGGCTTACTGTTACCGTGGCACAAAACAGCCCGAATGGCCCATCACCCTGCTCCCGCGAACCGGGAAACGGCTTGCCGAGAACTACGAAGCCAAAGGGCTAAAGGAACTAACCGAGCTCAATCCTGGCGAACTCAAAAACTCGCTCCACGAGCGCATTCGAAGAGCAACAGCCTCGGGCGAAGCTTTTCATGACCGTGACAGGGCCCGCGAGCTCACAAAAGGCTGGTCATTCCCCCGCACCTATCTCGACTTTGAGACTGTCAGTTCCGCTATCCCGCGATGGCTTGGCACCAAGCCCTTCCAGCAAATTCCCTTCCAGTTCTCGGCGCACATCGAAAACGTGAATGGAGCCATTAAGCATCGCGATTTCCTTAGCCTCGATGACCAGGACCCCAGGCGAGAATTCGCTGAGAAGCTTTTGGCTGCAGTTCCAAGGGAAGGCGCGATCATCACTTACAATGCGACATTTGAAAGAACGCGCATCAGGGAATTGGCTGCACGATTTGACGACCTCTCAAGTGCCCTACGGCAGCTGGCTGACAGGGTTGTTGATTTGGAGCCTGTTGCACGCAGCTGTTGGTTTCACCGCGATCAGAAGGGAAGCTGGTCGATCAAGGCCGTCCTTCCCACGATCCCAGCGGCGATAAGCTATAGCGAGTTAGCCGTACAGGACGGGATGGCGGCGCAACGGGTCTTTTTGGAAGCCGTCGAATTGCCCAACAGTTCGAAGCAAAAAGCGGATCACGGGCTCGCCCTGAGGGAGTATTGCGCGATGGATACGTGGGCGATGGTTGAGCTACTCCGCCATCTCACCGGTAAAGAGAATAGACCATGAGCGACAATACGAGCGCCAAGATCGCAACATGGAACTTAGAATGGGCTGTGCCTACCAGCCGGCGAGGGAAAAGGATCACCGGTATGATGGCTGCGATGGATGCCGATATCCTTTGCCTGACTGAGGCACATGCAAGTAACTTTCCATCCGGCTATCACGTAGTCTCAAGCCGCGACGACTATGGATACCCGCTCAAGGCAGACCGCCGCAAAGTCTTGATTGGCTCTAAAACGCCTTGGTTTTGGCATGACGATGTTGGCCATTCGAGCTTGCCTAGCGGGCGGTTCATTCAAGGAAGAACTCAAACTCCGGCTGGCGAGTTGCAAGTGATGGGCATCTGTATTCCGTGGGCCGACGCGCATGTACGGACCGGAAGGTGCGATCGCGAACGATGGCAGGATCACGAAGCCTACTTAGAGGGGCTCCTGTCAGTGCTCAGAGAATGCGCAAACTGCCCGGTGATTGTCGCCGGCGACTTCAATCAAAGGCTTCCGCGCAGACGCCAACCAGAACAGGTATACCAAAAGCTCGAGAAGGCCTTCGAAGCGTTAAGCATTGTTACCCGTGGCTTCGAATTCGAAGGTCGACAAGCGATTGATCACATCGCTGTCTCGCCAGAACTTTCCGCTGGTGCACCGCGCGCCGTTCCCGATCAAATCGACGGACTCAAACTATCCGATCATTTCGGAATCATCGTAGAGTTGGCCAAAGTTTCGTAGCCCCACCCTAAGAGGCTCTGGCCCTCGGAATTTATATCGCTTCTCTCAATTCTAACTGGAGAAGCTCTATGACGACCCGTGCCGAGCGCAATTTCCTCAAACTCCCTTTTGCTGATCATCGCGACGGGGACGACCCGGCCATGAGGGAGGCTATCGACTTCTTTCTACTCCACCTCTCCGACGTCAGACGACCCGATAATAATGCCTACCAATTGAAGCTCTCGAGTGCGGTGAGCTACTATCCGCGAAATGGTCGCATTCACGTGGACGGTGAAGCCAAGGGGCGCAAAGAGAGAGGTCTTCAAGCGGTCATGGCCGTGCTGCAAGAGCGCGATGAGTTGAGTTAATTGAGGTTGGCACCACGCTGTTTGGCGATCTCATCGTGGGAGGGACCGACCCAAATTGCTACACAGTCGGCTTTCGCGATCCGCGCCGAGCAATTGTAACAACTCTCGGTCTCACGATCATTCGCTCCGACGTGCGGCCCTTGGGCAACGTCATATTGAATCGCATTCCATGTCCCACACGCCTCACATATCGCACCGCTTTCGATCGTTTTCATGAAGTTTCCTCTGGCTCTTAGAGCTACTGCATTGCGCAATCTTATGGAAAAACATAGGGCAAGCAGAGTCTTAGGGGGAAAGGCAATTGCTACAAATTCTTGAAAAGCGTGGTGAGATCAAAGAGGCGCACAAACGTCTCAAGGCCACATTGACGGCCGTTTTGCCGTCGCGTGGCATACGGAACATCGGTTATCCGGGCGGCAACGAAAATCACGAGGTGTTCGCCGCGGGTGAGAACGAGCTTTACTGTGCCTTCTCCCCGCCAAGGACGGACGTCCCAATCGCTCGCTATTGGAATAGCTTTGGCTCGTTCAGGCCTGACGCACCATCTCAGCAGATTATCGTCGAAATCAACATGCCAGTTGAGGGCGAGGATGGCCGAGTAGCCGGGTTCTTCGCCCAAGATTCGAATACGGGCGAAATCTACCTCATGCATGATGGCGGAATTGGCGGAGGTCGAGAAGGGGTCGGTAAGGCCGCATTCCTCGGTTTCGTTTCCGATCCACTCTACCTCGCACACAGCGAAAAAAGAACGCGCTCAGCTATGATGATCGGGAACGTGAATGACCATTCACTGCCTGCTTTGATTTGGAGGTTCGCTCAAAAAGTTGAACAGTTTAAAGAGAACCGCGAGGAGCTAGCTGCCGGCCCTTCCCAAACACCTCCACCAGCAACGGAATTCGTTTCTGAATTTTCCGGCCGCAAGAAGGGGAAGCGCAAAAGCGAGTTCGACTACTTCACTTATCACGGCATGGTCGTCGACGCCTTGAAAGAACAGATCGACGCTCAGCTGAAGAGCGGCCAAACGGTATCGAGGGACATACTGGTGGATCTCTTCGTAACCGAAGACGGTCGTAGGACAGAGGTCTTCGAAGTGAAGACCACAGCGGATCGGCAATCCTTCTACACCGCGATTGGTCAGCTCATGACCCATGGGAGAGAGGCAGAGGGACGCCGTGTACTAGTAATCCCCAAAGAGCCTGCATTGCCAGTGGACTGCCTGGAAGCGACGCGAGATATTGGGATCGAAGTTCGACATTTCACGATCGCTGGCGAGGGCGCGCGCGCCAAGATCATTCTTCTTTGATAACGGCCGAAGAGCGAAGGACCTAGGCTGGGGCATAGGTGATGTCAGGCAGGATCGTCTCCCATTGTTCGCGCTTAATGTATTCGCGATACTCTTCCTGGTTGTCAGACTTCCGCCACTGAATGATTGCCCCAACCGTGGCCTTCTCGACCTTCCAACCTTTAGGTGGATGAAATGAGTAAGCCATCCGCCCGATGACTTGCCCTGCCGCGTTGTGGATCATCCAGGCCTTCTCACCACGTGACAATTTTACGGGGTCACCGATCCTCGCAGCTTTGATCGCTTGAAGAGCATTATTCCCGCTGTACAAGCGACCTGCATAGGAGAGATCTACCAGCTCCATATTGGGCGGGTCATACCGATGCTGGTCTATAAGTTGGGTTTGCGGATTTTGGGCGACATCGCGAACCAGCACCTCTTCCCTCTCGTGTCGCAGGTAGGGATGTGAGCCGTCTGTAAGGACCGCAAGGGACCGCTTTGCCCGAGTCATCGCCACGTAGAAAAGGCGCCGCGGGGCATCCGGGTCTTCGCCCTTGGACAATCCCTGCCAGTCGCCATCGAGGATAACGACATCGTTGAACTCAAGACCTTTCGCCCTGTGCGCGGTCATAAGCAGGACACCATGCTGTTGGATGCGAGCATCCCGACACCACTCTGCAATCCATTCGAGGAGATCAGGAAACGCGATCCTGCTTTGCCCAATTTCTCGCCGCAGGTCTGCGATACCCTTGGCAAGAAGGTCCGACCAACGGCTGGCGGGAAGATCGTGAAGAAACCCCTCGATTTCGCTTGCGGTCAGCAGGCTATCGGGATGGCGTCGACAGGCTTCCACCAAGGCCTGTGTCTCACGCAGACGCCAGATGCTCGGCAGGTTCTCATTGGCAAGTTCCACCGGGATGCCGAGCTTTTCCGCGTAACTCCGCACCGGCTCCAATTGCTTCCAGTTGCGCGCGATGATCGCTGTTTTCGACCAATCCCAATCCGGATCTAGGTCGGAGATTCGTACCAGCTCATCAACTGCAGCGATCGCATTTGCGATGTCACCCCCGGCCGTTTTGAGGATCTGAACACGGCCGTGCGCAACAGGGTCGATGGTCTGCATGGCCCCGCCCTTGGGGCCCCTGACCCTTTGACGATCGACCGTAATGTCATGACCAATTTTCATGCGCTGCACAGCAGGTGCAATTACCGAATTGGCCGCTGCAATAATGTTTGGCGTGGAGCGATAATTCTCGATCAAGTAAGATGGCTTTGCATCATACTCGGCTTCAAACCGGCGAATGAAGTCAACAGAGGCCCCGCCAAAAGCGTAGATGTTCTGATCATCGTCGCCGACTGCAAAGAGACTGAGCTTCTGATCGGTGTCTTCTTGTGAACGGCCCGCCACAGCGGAGATCAGATCATACTCTTCTGGTCCGATATCCTGATACTCATCGACCAAAATCCAGCGATAACCCTGCATTAAGGCTTCGCGCTGCGCTTCAGCCTCTCTTTTGCTCAACCCTTCACCCTGAAGCTGCGTGACAGCTTCGCGAATGACATTGTCGAAATCAAAGCTGTCGGCTGACGCACCCACGAAGCTCGTACCCACCAGTCGCATAGCCAGGGCATGGCATGTCGAAACAGTGATGCCGTGTGCATCTTCGCCAATGAGCTGACGCAATCGAGATCGTATCTCAGTTACTGCATGACGATTGTAGCTCAGTACCAGAATGCCGTTAGGGTCTTCTCGCCTTACCCTCACGAGGTAGGCGATGCGGTGCACTAGTGTCCGCGTCTTACCGGAACCTGGTCCCGCCAGGACCAGAACATTGGTTTTTTCTCGGTCATCGCTGACAATCTTTTGCTGAATAGGGTTGTTCAGATCATCTACGATTGCCTGCCAAGATGTAGGCGTTGTCTGCCTCCGAATGGCAGTCCTCTCGCCAGGTAGCCAGCGGTCCAGAAACTTCTCCTGGTCTAGAACGAAGTAGTCTTCAGACAGCCTCATCGCCTTATGCATGGAGAGCAGGCCCTTGTGCGCATAGGCCGCCATCACGTGCGTCTGGATAGTCTGTTCCCGGTAATGCTCCTCCAAAGGTGTAAAATGTTGCTGCGTAAACTTCCCCCCACTTGGCGCCAGATGGATTGTCATCGCTGGTCGGAAAACGCTCAGCCCCTTGCCGAGTACGAGGATTTCTTGCTCGTGGAGCCACATGAGGGAGCGATTGAATAGCTTCACGAAGTTCTTCACGTCGAACTTGAGGTAAGCGTCTCCCGTAAGCGTCGACATGAGCTCGCCTGCTGTCGTCTCGACCTGCAGGTCCTTGCCTCGCCTGCCTTTCGGCACCTTCCCTACAAGGTGCTGCAATAGGTTAGCTGCGCCGTCCCTACGAATGCGAGCGCTACGAGCTGTGACGTCCCAAGTGCGTTGCAACTTGATGAAGAGAGTATCGCGAGAGAACTTTCGAATGTGGAGGTTGCCTTTGCCTCCATCCTGGTCGCGACCGTCATGAGACAGTCCGACAAGCATTCTTTCGATGATATCAGGTCGAGCCTTCTCAAACCCCTCATCGTGAAGTTTCTGACAAACTTGGCTAAGCTGAAGAGGGAACGCGCCTTCTCCTTCGGCATCTGGCTCGGCCTCTTGAAGAACCGCAATTAGCGCTGCTTCAAGCTCTGCAGCCCGCTCCAGCCGCTCAGTGGATTGCCGCTCGACCCCTACGTGTACGAAGACAGTCAGGGCGAGGTCGTTCTTGGCAATTCCTAGGGTCTCAAGGTCGTGCATGGCCTTCGGCAATGCGCCATTGCTCAGGCCACTTGCTCCCGTGAGCTCGTCAGTTGAAATGCCTTCATCAGGCTCAGCATTCATAAGGTGGCGGACAATCGCAATGAGCTCATTGCGACGCTTGAGGGAGAGATCGGTCTTGTCGAGGATCTCTTTTGCCTCAGCCAATGTCTTCACGGAGAGTGAGGAAGGAAAAACCTGGACACGGTTTTCCTCGCGAGCGAGCAATTTCCCTTCCTCAAGCCAGGCCACAGCTGTTTTTACGCGAGTATCGTCGGTCAGCCGATCACGCTCAAACTCGTGGTCCTGCTCAGCCCGAACAATCTCTCCCGACGTCGCGACTACATTTCCGGACTTGGTGGTCTTATCATCCAGCCGCCGAAGTGCTTTGAGAATGGCTCCGATCTCATGACGGGCAAGCCTTGAGCGGGCAGAAAGGGTGAACTGCCGCTCTACATCATCTTCGGAGAAGAGGAGCACACAGCTTGCGTGTTCCCGATCGCGACCAGCTCGGCCAGCTTCCTGCAAGTAATTCTCTAAAGAGCCTGGAATGTCACCATGGACCACCAGCCGGATATCGGGCTTGTCAATGCCCATGCCAAATGCATTGGTCGCTGCGATGACACGCAATTCACCGACGCGGAAGCGCTCCTGCACCTCCTTTTTTTGATCAGGCGTAAGGCCTGCGTGAAAGAAATCGGCTTCAATCTTTTGCTGCTTGAGAAAGTCGGCGACCGTCTCGGTCTGCTTGCGCGATGAGCAGTAAATTACAGCGCCTGAGGCGCCCTCGGCCGGCAACTTAGCCTGGATGACTTCAAGTATATCGCTGAGCTTGGTGCTAGGTTTTGTCGAGCGCACCTCGAATTCAAGATTGGTCCGCACAGCGCCGCCATCGAGAAGCTGCAGATCAAACTGAAGCTTTTCCTGGAAGTGCGCTTTGATGTCAGCGACAACCTCTGGCTTCGCCGTAGCTGTCAAACAGAGTACGGGGGCTGGATCTCGGTCGCCTGAGAACTCTTTTATGAACCGGCCGATATAGCGGTAATCCGGCCGGAAATCGTGGCCCCATTTCGATACACAGTGCGCCTCATCGAGCACCCACAAACCTACATCACGCTGCTTGAGAACCGACCGAACACCCACACTTCGCAGCTGCTCTGGTGAAATGAGAAGGATGCTTGCATCGCCCAGCCGGACTTGATCGAGCACGTGTTGCCGCTCTGGAAGTGACAACATGCCATTGACGGTGACAGCCGAAGAGATGCCCTGCCGCACCATGCCCTGCACTTGGTCGTTCATAAGAGCTACCAGAGGAGAAATGACTACGCTTAGGGCGCCGACTTTCTCGAACTTCGAAAGTGCGGGAATCTGGTAGCAGACGGACTTTCCGGTTCCTGTCGGAAGAATGCCGAGGATGCTCTCTCCTAGCATCGCTTCTTCGACGATACGCTCCTGCAGTGGGCGTCCATCCTTGTCCGCGGGCTTCTTACGAAATCCCTCAAATCCAAACCATCGCCGCAAAGCTTCGCGAGGATCGTTCATTTTTCGACACCACTCGCAATCCGGAGACCTGCAATCAGTATCCCGCAGACTTTTCACAATGTCGGATGCTTCGGGAAACTGGGCCCGCACCCAGGGCGGCATCACTGAATTGCCACCCGCCACTGTGACCCATGAAACTGCATAAGCCGTTGGCCAGCCGTTCCGCGGGCTCGAGATCGTGTCGACAAGAATATCAATTGCCCCGCGGCACGCTTGTCTGTCCAGAATCTTTTGGACCGCGGCCTTGGCCTGGTCCTGGCTCGGCGGCGGCTCACCGCGGGTGGACGTGAAGACAGCGTCGAATCCATCGGACTTCTCGAGGCGAGTTGTCAGGTAATGGTAAGCGAGGACGGTCTCCGGATTTTTCTCATTGAGCCGGCCCAATGCACCAAGTTGATCTTCAAAGAGCTCGAAAACGAGACGAGCATCTTTGGCGGGATCGTTGATGTGTCCTGCTTGAAGGCGCCCATCGAGGTGATGTTTCACTAGATGGTGATACGGGTTTTCTGGAAACGCGAGGGGGTTGAGCCACAAAGTATCAATCGGCGCCTCGGCAAGTGCGGAAAGGTGAGGACGATTTGCAGCAATATGCGGCAGGTCATGCCGAATGATATTGTGTCCGAGGCAGTGACGAGCTTCGGCCAGACGTGCTTCGAGCTGATCAAGAGCCTGGGCAAGGCCCTTTGCTCCTGCCAGAATTGGTTGGCGCTCATCGTGCCAAACAGCAGCGAACGCGAACACCTCAGCCGTGTTTGGATTGACCTCCAGGTCAACTGAGACACAACGCTCGAGAAGACGCGTAACCTCATCCGACGAGGATGCTAGACTTCCCACTATGCGCTATCGCCCCCGGTGACATGGAATCTGGTCAGCCTGCAATTCGTCGCAAACCAACAGCTCTAATATCCCTACTCCCAATCAGATTTACCTTTAGTATCCATGACTTCAAGTTTTGGTTGCCTGAGACAGGCTTCGGAATGGACCGGGTTGAGTTTTCTGAGGCAAACCTGATCGTTGGATCGTGCACCTGGCAGGCTCCAAGCAACCGGTCAGACTTCGATTTTCTCACATCTGGGCGAGGTTCTTCAGAGTAATTCATAAATTTGAAGAGGTTTGTGGAGGAATGCCGCTGGCGCATAGTCCAAAAGGCATGAATGTTCTTTCGAGCGGCCGATGGCAAGCGCCGGTAGTATTGAATACGAATAGAACTATTGGGACATTTAGAGGAACAGATGGATCCAGAAGATAAGCCGCGCAGCTCGTCGGATCGCAGCATTGCGCTACTGATCGACGCTGACAATGTGTCCCACAATAAAGTTGCTGAGATACTGGCTGAACTCTCTAAGTATGGCACGGCTAATATCAGGAGGGCTTACGGCGATTGGGCCGGCGCTGGCCTGAAGAACTGGAAAGAGAAGCTGCACGATTTCGCGATCCGACCGATCCAGCAGTTCAGCTTCTCGACCGGCAAGAATGCTACCGACATCGCGCTTGTTATCGACGCAATGGAATTGCTCTATACGCAGAGGCCTGACGCATTTTGTCTGGTGTCCAGCGATGCCGATTTCACACCGCTAGTGATGCAGCTCAAAGCAAATGGGCTCGAGGTATATGGCTTTGGCGAACGCAAAACGCCGGCCCCCTTCGTCAACGCCTGCACAGCGTTTCTTTACATTGAAAGCCTAGACGAACCGCTCGTCCCCGCCGCACCGCTGGCTCAAAAAGCCAAGCCTAAGAAAAAGGCTCAAGCTGAATCAAGCGTGGAAGCCGCGCCTGATGCGAAAGCTGCAGGCAGGCCTCTTTCGCAGGACACAAAGCTAGTCACTATCCTGCGCGGCGCCGTCGAAGCAACAGCTCGCGAAGACGGTTGGGCAGCCATGTCCGCAGCAGGAATTGCAGCGCGAAGGCAAGCACCGATTGATCCTCGCAATTATGGCGTACGAAACTTTACGGCGTTGTTCGATGCGACAGGCCTTTTTGAAATAGCCCGCATCGAAAACGGCCAGAGCTATGTCGCGGACCTACGCAATAAGGATCGGACCCTGCGGCCAAGTCGCTAGAGATCTTGTCGGAACGCAGCTAACGTTAGAACCTCAAGCTGCCGGCAGTTTGGTGCCCTGCAATCGGGCACTCAATAATTTGCGGAACGCCGAATGAACTAAGGCATCCGCAAACTAACAGACCCTTTCCGGCGTCAGAACTGCAAGATTGCAGGACGTCTCATTTGCACCGAGAGAGCCGGCAGTTTGAGTCCGTCAGCGCCCACTAGTTTTAACGGGATGCCTTCGTATAAGCCAAATGCAGTGTGGTTACCTTCGCGTGACCATCTGATGACCATCAGACCGCTCGAATTGGAAAAGTGAGACGCAGCGGGTCAAAACACATTCTTTCCGCCCTGTTTGACGACGGCTAAAGTCCGCCCCACTTTTCGATCGGGAAGCCTATTTTTCCTTGCGGTCATAACGTTTGGTAAGGTCGATACCTACCACTTGAATGTCCTCAACGTCAGGGTAACGAGGGCTGATCTCCAGCCAATAACCTTGCAACGATTCTACAAGTTCGGAGAAGTTTACCTTTTCTCCGCTCCGAGGCACTTGCCAGGTAGCCTTCTCTCCACGGTAAACTAGCACGAACAAACCTCTACAAGAACGCTGGTCGCGAAGGTAGTCACCGCAAAGTTGATTTTCCAATCGCTCGAACAGCTTGGACCCCGACCAGCCATTATCCGCGAGCTTCAGCTCTGTCGGCACAGGGTTATCAAAGCCAATTCCGTGAAATCGGATATCTGCCCTCTTGGCGTCGGCGTACTCTTCCTCCTGGGGTACCGTATAGCGTCCTCGCGCAGTGTCTCGAAGCCAGCCGCCGATGAATTTTCGCATTTCCGTCTCACTTTTGACGGTCGCGAGTATACTCGCGATACTGCTATCTCCATTTTCCAGATCCGCTTTCAGATCCTCAAAGCGCAACAATGCCAACTCGGCCAACTGCCGATGGTTGCCAGGAACTCTCTCTTGTTCCGCTTCGAAAGAAGTAACTTGTTTCGGCGTCCACGCTTCGAGATCCGCCTCTGCCTCTGCTTTAGATTGCGCGTGCTTTCGCATCCATGGTCTGGAAGCATCTTCTGGATGGCAGGTGCTCAAGCTCTGGATCGCCAGAAATGCCTCCTTCCCGGGAAGCTCTTTGAGCATGCTGAACAAACGGCTTCGCGCGTCTTGAGCCTCGTCTCTTAGACCAGGTGTATAAGCTCCTGTGCCAGATCGCCTGATGTCGTCCTTCTCTTCAATCGACTGGTGCATGAGGATGATAAGACTATGGAGATATTTTGCAGTTCGATATGCTTGGCTAGCCAGCGCTTTCTCATGTCGCCCCCCCACTAGCCGGGTGACGAACAGCATCGCAAATCGCACGCGGTCGTGCCTTCGGCGAATAGCTTGAATGCGATCGGCAAGTGCCGGAATGGCCGCTTCTGGATCAACACCCACCCATATTGCGAACCAAATAGCTGAATGATCTAATGAACGCAGCGTGGATTTTTTCGCTGCAATCTCACCCAAATCTTTTGCTGAGTGAGCCTCTCTCACGACGATATTCAAAGCTTGCTCGAGAAGGCTTAAATTTCTCGGTTCCGAACTGGATAGGTGTTCGAGAATTGGATTCGCCAAAGATCTATCAAGAAACTGACCTGACCAATTCAAATCACTCAGAAAATAGTGGCTATCGCTCTTGCTCGGCGTCTTCGTCAGTTCATACCTGACTTCGGTCGTTGCCAAATCCGAAACCCATTTTGGATGGTGACGATAGAGGCCTTCAAACCAATCCGGAAATCCGTTGAGTTCATTGAAAGCGTAACGAGTTGCGACTTCAACCTCGTCCCTTGATAACTTCGAGGCCCAGTTTCGTTCTTCGGCAGCTTCGATATTAACACCGGTCAGTCCGAAAATGGTGGTATGTGGCGTTTCATTGCGCACCTTGCCATCCGATACCACACGCGGGCTGTTGTGCCGCCAATAGGCTACCACGCCATCGCGGAATGCCTCAGCTACGTTCGTGCCAAACTCTTTGATGAGGACACGCCAATTTCCGGTTGACCACTTACTCGTGTCTCCATCCAAATCACGCATTCGTTCGTGGACGTGCCATTGCCATGTGGAGATTTGATGAGGACTTCGAAGGCCTGGATTGCGAAGCTTGTCGGGGCTAGCCGCGAGCGCTTCTCTCCATTCTCTTTTGTTACTCTCCTCAAGCTCTGTCCGCTCTTTGTCGCGCCTCTTCCATCGAGCTTCCTGCCTAAGATAGCTTCGTGCTTGCTCGCTCATTCTTGGCGGATGCAGCAAGGAGTTCAACTTCTCCTTCAGCGAAGGCTTACCCTTAGTTGCGCGCTTCAATTGATCCCGCCATTTGCGGGGACGCCCTCTCTCTACGTACAGGGAGAACGCCAGCGAAAGTGCGACCAAACGGTCGTCACGCAGGGGCTGGGAGCCGATGTATTGAACGACGCGGTCGAAATCCTCGGGTACGAACCTGCAGAAGGTCGGCCAGATCATTGCATCTATGTGGCTTGTCGTCCTTCGACCGTTTTTTCTTTTCTTGTGCCGACGCGCGACGGCTACCGAATGCCAGAAGAGCGCGTCATTCAATTCGCTCCATTGAGGCAAGACTTTCGGGATTTCAGATTTGATATCGCGGAGTTCCCAGTCCCCGTGATCGCTGACAGAGGGCAAGTTGAACAATACGAACAGACTGTCCTGCCCAAGGCACGCGGGGTGTCTCTCGTCTATCATGCGCTCAATCAATTTCGCAGCTGGCTTGAGCAACCATCCGTGCTTATCAGAGACTTCGAAATATCGGCGCTCTACGATTGGTTTCTTTCTGAGCAGGGCTGCTAATCCTGCTAACAGGTAGGCGTGCTCGGACGAAGGCAAGGCCGCGAGATAATCGGTAAGGGCGCGACCCACTCCGTCCGAACTGTACCTCTCTTTCTTCCGGGTCTTTCCCAGTGCTTTAATAAGCCAATCAATACCCTCACGGTCCGGCGGCAACCTAGCGACCAACTCGGCCAAAACGTCGCGCTTGAGTTCTTTTGTTTTGAGAAGCTTTGCGCGGAGCCCTCGCACATCTTCGTCGCTACCAACTGCAATGACAGCTCTGATCGCGGCAATCTGGACATGCCGGCCGACTTGCCGCTTGGATGCGTAGAAAATTGCCTCCGGTAAAAGCTTCTCAATTTGGCCCTGCCACACCATGCGTAGCAAAAACCAAACTATGTCCTCGTTCTTCGGATACTTCGCGATCAAACGCCTAATCTCATCCGATAGGCCTGCATCTGCAAATCTTTGAATTGCGCTGTAATCTACCGGTGTGTGAGCAGTATCGCCTTTCGCGATCTTATTGCAAACCTGATGCAAAATCCGCGTTCGAGTTTCTAAGGGCAGTGCTGCAGGCTCTCCCCCTTCGAAGATCAATTCTGGGGCAATTGAGAGGGCCCTTTCCCGCACTCGTCCGTCAAAAAGGATCAGCCACGCTAGAACTGGTCGAAGAGTGGGTGGGATTACGACTAATCCGTATTGTTCCTTAAACAGTATCGCCTCGATAGCCCGTCTCGAAGTTTGCCGCTGAAGCAGCTTATGAAACCACTTGGCGCATAGATATTCCCTTTGCGATCGATGATGAAATCGGACTGACCCGTAGAGCGCTTCATCAAACAAAGGCCTTCCCAAGAGGGTTTGGATATCCGCGGGGATCCATTGGGTCAGAAAGTCAGACGGGGACAGCCCGCTTTGGCTCTTTGCACCATCTGGCACGTTTATCGCTGATTGCTGAGTAAGTGTTGCAGCGGCTGCCAACAACTCTGCGCCCTCTAAAGCCCTTTCGGAAGTAAGTGTGCTGACCTCTTCCCGCTTATGATCGCGCTCAGTGAGACGGAACGCAATGGACTCCTCCATTATCTCCCTTCGATTTCCAATCCGATCATTGGTCAGCCAAAAGCTAATCAGCTCTTCCAAATCTTGTGGGCGATGGGTGAGTAACCATGCGTCTGCACGCTCGATGGCATCCAAGAAAGCTTCTGCATCTTTAACGCCTTTGGCCTCAGCAAACTGCTGGACTTGAGAACCACTTAGATCATCAAGCTTAAAGACCTCAAAGTGCTGATTTACGCCTTCCCCATTTTCCATTTCGTCAGAGATGAGTGGGGCCCGGTTCCGATCCACATTGGGTAAATTTCCATTCGAACCCGCACCTCGCTGCTCCTCCTCCTCCCGTGGCATTTTGAAAGTAAGGTGATCGTTACAAAGCTGCAGGTCAGATATCGGCTTCCATGCAGACCCACGGCTCGAGATGACAATTCTTGCACGGTGCAGTGCTGGCTTTGCCATTGCGCCAATTTTGCGAATGGCCCGTGCAAATTCCATCGGGCTCTTGAGCCGGGCTTCATCGACTGAATCCAGAAAGATGCGTGCCTCTTCTTTGGATTTCAGCCAATCTTCGAAATCCGAACGAGATCCGGCTACATTTTCGAAAGCTATATCGAAATCGTCTGCTACGTGTTCCAACCGAAGGAAAAAGGAAAGATTTCCCGACCGGTGTTCGTGTTGCGCAGAATGGCGAATTTCTTGAGTTTTTCCTGTTCCAGCCTCCGAAAGAAGAATTACCCTCCGTTTCGTGAGGAGATCTCCCCAAGCGAGCCCTTTGCCAAACCCCAAAACGGATTCGAAGTCGAATTCGTCTGTCTCAGCAATGCGTTCAGGAAGCTTCCTGAAGGTTCGGTTGAGATCGATATAGTCAGTTGACAAGGCGCTTCCTTATTTTGGGCGAATGTCGGCTCGCCGGAATGATGATCACGAGACCAAGCACTTCAATCCAATTTTCGGCGGCTGACCTAAAGGGGCATTGATCAATTTCTACCCGTAAATCATACCCTTCACGGCGTATGGAGGCAGCGCGTAAAGGCACAGTGGCCACTCCCTTAAGCGAGAAGCTGCTATGCCCCATATCCAGAGCTTCAAAGATAGTTCTTGATGAGAATTCCTAAGGCTAATTCAGTCGCTGATTATGTCCGGTACATAAATCTGCTTCAGCGGCAACATAGTCCGATAGCGAGGAGACATTTGAGGATAGTGCTCCAAAATCAACTCGACCAAATCCTCACCATCAAGAAGCCTGAGCCTTGGCGTGTTACGCTCCCGACTGCGTGCTTGGCGAGTATAAGAACCAAGAGTTACAAAGAGAGCAAATTCTCCTTCGCCTAGCGTGCCAAGTAATTGACTTACCTCTGGCTCACCAACCTGCGCTGTTTGTCGCTTGCATTGGACCTTAATGATGGGAGGTTGAAAGCCTAGTTGGTCGGTATGCGCAATAATATCGACTCCGCCATCTCCGGTCTTTTCAGTAACCCTCGCCGTGTATCCTAAACACTCCATGAGATGGGCGCTGAAGTGCTCGAACTCGAAACCAGTCAGTGATTGGTGAATTCGTCTGATAACAAAATCTTGTGTGGTTTCTTCGGCCAACTTTGACGCCGATTGGGACGCAATATCATCAGTTACCGCATCGGATTGATCAGAGGCGCTTCGCCCATCACTGTGACCTTCGCCCAATCTTTTGAGAAATTCACTCGTATGTTGCCTTATCCGAAAGAGCGAAATGAATGAGCCGATCTCATTCAGAGCCGCCTGCGAAAATTCGCTTCGCGGGAAACTCACACGCCATTCAACTCCGAGATAATTCGGAAAGGTATCTTCGCCGTCCTGTAAGGGAGGGCCGTGCCAACGCTTTCCTGTCGCCTTCCCAATGTTTACCATACGATTGTGCTTCGATGGGTAGACGATGGTGTCACCCTCAGCGATCTCGTGAGCAAAGCGAAATAGCGTTCCAGCATCCACCGGAATCGCCCCTGGTTTCTTCTCTGGATAGGCACGCTCCAAGCGGCGCTTGAACTCCTCGCGATCATTCGGGATCTCAAAAATATTGCCCAGCCTGCCCCAGCCAATAACTACAAACCCGCCTTCGATGGGATCGTCCCCTACCCACTCTGGCATATGTACGCCCCAAGTCTTCGTCATTCTGTCGAACCCCCTTTTCGCAACAGCTTACTGATCCGTCGTATGACCACGCCCATACTGAACGCGAGAAGTATCCATAGCTATTCCCGGCGAATTCTCGATGAAGTTGGAATACGATTTATTGCGGTCCCAAATGAGCCATCCACAAAAACCGAATGCAAGTGCGAGGATGACATAAGGAAGGGCCTCAATTGCGTCGAATGTTGCACCTTCATTTGGAATGTCAGGCAAAACATTCGTGATGAAATGAAACGTCAGCACCAAAATCAAAATACCCCAGCCTAATGCAGACTGGATGCGCAGATGAGTGATCATTTTATTTTTCTTGCTACGATGAGCCCCGAAATAATACTGAATATTGACGAGATCATCCTCGAGAAGGAATTGCTTTTCGATGTTCGAGATGATGACCAAATTCCGGTTATACCAGTAGCCCGCGTCAATCATGTGCGCAAAGAGCCACGTGCAAAGTACGACAATGACAGAGGTGGCGACATCCAAGCTGATTACGCTTTTTTCGACCAGCGAGAACAAAGCGAACGCACCAACCACAACGCCCACTGACTGCCATATCACAGTAATATGCCGATTTATGTCGGAGAACATCTGCTTGTACATTTCAATCAGAAATGTGCGTCGATCGTCCATTTGAACATCTCCTAGCTGTGGGACAGGCTGCCGCCATTGTCATAGTTGTGCCACAGCTCATCGATGTTCACGAGAGATGCACGCAAGCAATTGTCGTAGCCGCCTTTAGGATGCGGGCGAAACACCTGGCCATCGAAGTAATCCCCAAAGCGGGCATCAAAGGTAAAGCGGTTGCAGTCAAAGGAGACCACTTGCATTCGGTCCGCGAGCGCTCTCTGAACATCAGGTCGTCCTCCCAGCAAATGCACCGGTCTATCGAATTCTTCGGGCTCCAACGCTGTCCCACCATACTTGGTAGGCACACTGAAACCTAAGATATATTCTTCCGGAATGAGACTCTTGATCTGGCCTTTGAACGTCGGATCCTTTGGAACGACCACAACGTGCTTGGCGTGCTTTTTAAGTTCTTCCGCTTCGCAGAGGACTAGCTCAAGCTGCGACAGACATTCTATATCTCGAGCTACCGTCAAAAGTGGCTTTGTGTTTTCGGCGGCGCTGATATGGCTGCGGAAGCAATATCTCTTCCAATTAATGTCAAGAAAGCCATTGTCGGAGAATGTGACCTCTCTGATGTCGCGCAAATTGGTGTAGCGCGCACCTGGTAGCCAACCGTGTGCAACAGCTATCCTAAGTACGTGCCGGCCGTGAGCAACAAACTTTAGCACTCGATTTGACAGAGATTACCCCCAGAAGCTCAAAGGTCTGCATTATTCACGAGAGAGTTAGCTCGCTAGTCGACTGCTGCCTTGTCCTCTGAATCCTTTTGGAAGGCCTGGTTTGCCTTCCTAATGACCTCTTCCTGTCTTTTTGGACTATTATAAAGCTTCTCCAAAAGAAGGTTAATGATGCCAATCCCGGCCACCATTTCATTGCGGCTCATAGCTATGCGCTCGTGCGCGCCTGCGTTGCCTTTTTCTCTTATCTTGTGAAGCAAGGCCAACTGAGTTTCGTCGACGTGTCCCTTGGCATATAAGTCATCAATCTTCTTCTTCAAAGTCCGACCCGAGCACTTTGTATCGGTGACGATGAACTCTACAACCATCCTTAAGGCGACGGTCGCCAATCGAAGTTTACTCCCCGCCAGTGCGTATAACATTTCATCGATCAGCTCATTGAGGTCATGTGGCGTAAAATCGGTGTCGAAAGCAAAGTCGGCGGAGGAAGGCGGCGGGTACTGTGCCTCTGTTCGAGGTAAATACATATTTCCGTCTTCGTCGTGATCGTACTCCTCGCTGCACCACGATGAAGTTTCGAAACAGACTTCGTCACAAGCCCCACACCGGTAGAGGGAAAATTCAGTTCCCCCGTCTGCGCTGTGGCCACGACCAAAATCGTCCTGCCACCTGCCGACGCACTGAGCCTCAAGCATATGGATTGTCTGACGCTTGCAAGAGTTGCATTGGAGTTTCTTACGCCCTTTCAGATCCTCGTTCCGCTTGAAGCTATCGAACACCCACTCCTCCTTTCCATAGCCAGTTTGTTATTCCGTCGGTCCAATACTGATTGCCGCTGGTTCGAAGCCATTGGCCTCACTCCCTGAATTTTCTGGTAATCCTTGGCAATCCAATTACTTGCTGGATCGCCTATTCGGGAATTTTTGGCTGATCGCAAGGGGCCGTACAAATGCTACCGAAACAAATGCAGCCACTCCTTGCCCCCCCGGCGAGCTCGGCTATTGCAAAGGTCCTTGCCCATGGCGGTAATCGGACACCGAGGCCCCGGGGCGAGGTATCAGCACTTCGCACGATAACATTAGATGGCTTCGATGGGATCGCTACTTGCTGGGCACCGATACTTGCGTCGCACGGACTTAAACTCCAACTCCAGGCTGTATTTTGCCATTCTCGGCCGTGGGTCCAGTTCCCGCGCGTGCCTTCACCGTTTGCGCCCAAAACGCCAACGCCGCACGCGCGATGCGAGCTCGCGGACCTGCTTGTGGTGATTGATTATAAGGATCCCATTTCTGGGCTAGTCGATCGGCGCGCTGCGCTTGTCCAAGCAAAATTACTAAAACGCGGCGCTGTCCGGCCATCAGGCAGGGAATGGCTTCAGCACGAACTTCTTGCATGGTTGCCAAGCTTCGAGTTTGTCGATGCTGCCTATGATAGACGCTCGCGCGATCTGGCCGCCGGGCTGGTTGGCGATCCGGCCTTTACAGCCGAGTACGGCAGCATCGAGCTCTCAACCGCAAATTGGCTACAATGGCTACCGCAGACTTCTCGTCCATGCTTCACTGGTCAGATCGACCTGGGAACCTATCTGGCTAAGATGGCTACCGGTGACAGGAGCTGTTCCCGTGAGGCGATCCTTGGAGGCAGCGATGATTGGTCTTATACCGTGGACGAACTTCTCAGGGTCACCGCCGCCAAGCCGATCGTAAAAGCAGACCCGACCACACTGCGCGGCAACAGAGTGTCCGTCGAGTTCATGGCTGACGCAACGACGATTAAAGATGGTGGCGGCGGCGGAGACGCAAGCGATTTAGACGAAGAATGGCGAAAGGGTCCTATCAGCACAGTCCATTTAACAGTGTCCGGGCTTGACGATACTTCGGGCTTCCCAGAAGCCGATGAGCCGTTCTCAAGGTAGAATTTACCAACCTCTTCGCGATCTGTGCCTTCTAGACGCGAGCTCTAGTTGTTTTGGCAACGTGGCGCGCGGGGTAGGTCGTGCCAAGAATGAACCTATTGCACGATTAGCTTGCCCTTAGCTCATCAAGATGATCACTCCACCACTGGGCCATCTCCACTCGCTCGTTCCAATGCTGCCCCCGATAATAGGCAGCGCGGACCGAGTTTGCTTCCTGGTGGCCAAGAGCTCTCTCGATAGCATCCGGGTTCCATTTGCCTGACTCATTTAGCAAAGTACTGGCCAATGCGCGAAACCCATGAGCGGTCATTTCCTCACCGGAATATCCCAGCCTTCGCAAGGCTCCGTTGATCGTATTCTCCGACATCGGCCTGGTGCCTGGATACAAGGATGAGAACACGTACTGCTGCGTACTACTGAGCACATGCGCTTCTCGAAGGAGCTCCAGCGACTGACGCGAGAGCGGAACCATGTGTGGTTGTCGCATCTTCATTTTCGTCGAAGGAATAGTCCAAATCGCACGATCGAAATCGAATTCAGGCCACTCGGCTCGGCGCAGCTCTCCAGGTCGAACAAAGACATGTGGGATGAGCTTTAGTGCAAGCTGGGTTAGCGGCTGACCTTTGAAGCCATCGATAGCTCTCAGGAGCGCACCTACCGCTCTTGGCTCCAAGATTGCTTGCCGATGTTCGACCTTCGGAGTGATCAATGCTCCGCGAAGAAACTGAGTTGGGTCCGAGTTCGCCCGTGAAGTCGCAATCGCATAACGAAAAATGCGTCCAGCCAGGGAGCGCATACGGCGCGCGGTTTCGTAGTTGCCCTTCGCCTCAATCTTGCGAAGCGGGATCAACACTTCCGCCGGCTGGATGCTGTGGATTGGCAAGGCCCCTAGATCGCGTTCCAAGAGCGAAAAAAGCCACTGAGACTTTCTGAGCGTGACAGCTGCACGCCCTTCCTTGGCGATCTTCTCGAGATACTCTTCGCCAACGATCTTGAACGTGTTGCCAGCACCAAGCTTTGCGGCCGCCAGGCGCAGCCTCTTCTCGCGCGCCGGATCAGTGCCCTCCGCCAGCTGCAAACGCGCTTTGTCGCGCTCGACGCGCGCATCTTTCAGCGAAACACTCGGGTAAGTGCCCAGGTTAAGCTTCTTCTCGCGCCCGAGGAAACGGTACTTCAGGTACCAAGATTTCGTCCCACCTGGGTTGATGAGAAGAAAAAGGCCGCCTTCGTCGTAAAGCTTCCAGGGCCGCTGACTCGGCTCTGCACTTTGGATAGTAAGATTCGTGAGCCGCATACTGGGGGCCAATTGCCTTTCGAGCCAAGTTCTTTTGGCCCGAATTAGCCCCCAATGGGGGCTGATTTGCAGCAAACGCTCGCGAACAATCGCGATCAGGCCATGCCCAATTTATCGCAGTTTTCTGGGGGGCTTAGCAAGCATCAGCGAACAATTACGAGTGTGAATTTGGTGCCCAGAAGAGGACTCGAACCTCCACGCCCTTGCGAGCGCCGCCACCTGAAGACGGTGCGTCTACCAATTCCGCCATCTGGGCACACATGCGAGCAGGTCATCAATGCACTGCTTGCGGGTAGGGGCGCGCCACTAGCGAAGGGGTGCGAGTCTTGTCAACGCTATTCGCACCTTGCGCGCAGGAACGCTTGCGAGTGGATGCGGGTTGCGTTTACAGGCGGCCCCGAAATTCCAACTTGCAAGGCAGATAATGGCAAACAGCAGCGCGCTTAACGGCAAACTCGTCGTCCTGATGGGCGGAAGCGGCTTTCTCGGCAATTACGTGGCGCAGGCCCTGCTCGAACGGGGTGCGCGCCTGCGGATCGCGGCACGCAATCCTGAAAAGGCTTTCAGCCTCAAGCCGCTCGCCAATCTCGGCCAGATGCAGTTCGCGCGCTGCGATGCGACCGACCGCCAGAGCGTCGAGCGCTGCATCGAAGGCGCCGATGCCGTGGTCAACCTGGTCGGTAGCTTCGAAGGCGATCTCTACAAGTTGATGGGCGATGCGCCGGGCTGGATGGCCGAGGCTGCCGCCAAGCAGGGTGCGGACGCCTTCGTGCATGTCAGCGCCATTGCCGCCGAACCCGACGAGGACACGCGCAACGACTATGCCGCTGCCAAGCATCGCGGCGAGCGCAAGGTGACCGAAGCGTTCAAGAACGCGACCATCATTCGCCCGAGCATCGTCTTCGGGAAGGACGACAATTTCCTCAACATGTTCGGCGGCCTGATCTCGACCTTGCCGGTGCTGCCTGTCTTCGCACCGGAAGCGGAGTTGCAGCTCGTCTATGTCGACGATGTCGCCGAGGCGATCGCACGCAGCCTCGAAGATCCGGCCAAGCACGGCGGCAAGACCTACGAGCTGGGAGGTCCCGAGAAGCTGGCGATGATGGACATCAACCAGCGGATCGCAGATGCGCAGCACCGCAAGCGCACCTTCCTGCCGATGCCCGACGCCCTATCCGCGACCTTCGCGGCCCTGCCGGGCACGCCGATGGGCAGCGACCAGTGGGGCCTGCTCAAGCAGGGCAATGTCGCAAGCGGAGACTACCCGGGTTTCGAAAAGTTCGGCATCGAGCCCAAGCCGCTCGGCCTGTTCCTCGACAAGTGGATGACCCGCTACCGCAAGCACGGCCGCTTCGAGCCGCGCCTGTCGGCCTGAGCGGGACCGCTCCCTAGAGCTTCTCGACGATCAGCACGGCGCCATCGCTGCCGCTGATCCGTACCTTCTCGCCGACGGCCGCATCGCAGCCCTTGGCGAGCCATTCGCTGTCACCGTGCTTCACCCGGCCGGTACCGCCATCGAGGGCGGTGACGACCACGGCCGTCTCGCCCGCGAGGCGCATGCCGCGGCGGTTCATCTTGGGGTCGGCATCTTCGACCGGATTGGCGCGCAGGTAATTGCGCCCGATGAATACCGCTGCGATCGACAGCACGGCGAAGATCACGACCTGCATCGGGATGCCGAAGGGCAGGGCGAAAGCGATCACCCCGGTGATCAGCGCAGCGCCGGCAAGCCACATCAGGAAGTATCCCGGCACCAGGATCTCTGCTGCGGCGAGGAAGAACCCCAGCCCCAGCCAGACCCAGTGCGGCTCAAGCGTTTCGAACCAGTCCATCAGCGTGCTCCCGGAGTGCCGCTACGCGGAACGCTCGGCGTGGAGCTGCGCGGTTGCGGACGAGGTGCCGGCGAAGGCGCCGGACGCGTCGGCGGGGTCGGAGGCGTGCCGCCGCCCGGACCGTCGCTGGCGAAGTCCTTGACCAGTTCGCCGATCCCGCCGAGCGAGCCGATGAGCTGGGTCGCCTCGACCGGGAAGAGGATGGTCTTGGCATTGGGGCTGGTGGCGAACTTGCCGACCGCCTTGGTGTATTCCTGCGCGACGAAGTAGTTCAGCGCCTGTCCGCCCGAACCGGCGATCGCATCGTTCACGACCTGCGTCGCCTTTGCTTCGGCTTCCGCCTCACGCTCGCGTGCTTCTGCGTCACGGAAGGCAGCTTCCTTGCGGCCTTCGGCTTCGAGGATGGCCGACTGCTTCGAACCTTCCGCGCGGAGGATTTCCGAAGCACGGTCGCCCTCTGCCTCGAGGATCTCGGCGCGCTTGAGACGTTCCGCCTTCATCTGGCGGGCCATCGCTTCCGAAATATCGATCGGCGGGCGGATGTCCTTGATCTCGACGCGCGTGATCTTCACGCCCCAGGGCGAGGTCGCGTGGTCGACCACGGCGAGCAGGCGGGCGTTGATCTCGTCACGCTTGGACAGCGTTTCGTCGAGGTCCATCGAGCCCATCACCGTACGAAGGTTGGTCGTGGTGAGTGCCATGATCGCGTTGTAGAGGTTGGAAACTTCGTAAGCGGCCTTGCCCGCATCGAGCACCTGGAAGAACACCACGGCATCGACGCCGACCATGGCGTTGTCCTTGGTGATGATTTCCTGGCCCGGAATATCGAGCACCTGCTCCATCATGTTCACCTTCTGACCGACGCGGTCGATGAATGGGATGATGAGATGCAGGCCCGGCTCTGCGGCGAGCGTGAACTTGCCCAGCCGCTCGATCGTGTAGACGTAGCCCTGCTTGACCACGCGCACGCCCATTGCGAGAAAAATAACGACCAGGCCGATAATCGCGACCAGAACGCCAAGTAAATCCATTGTGACCCCCAAAATTAGTCCCGTTTTGCGCATGCTAGCGCGAGGGTCTTAACAGGGGAAGAAAAACCGGAAAGAATTCCGCAGGATCGACCTTAAAGGCCTCCATCGTAATCGGCACCGTAAACGGCATCGCGCAAGTCATGATGGAGGCTATTGTCGAATGGCAGCTTCTGCGTCGCGAAGATGACCGCCATGTCCTGGCGCGGATCGACCCAGAACAGCATCGAGGGCCACCCGTCCCAGAAGAATTCGCCGACGCTGCCGCGGTTCTCCTCCGGGTTTTCAGGCGGGCCGGTGCGCACGAAGAAATCGAAGCCGAAACCGCCACTGCCCTTGCCGACCAGCCATGACCGTTTGTCCGGCGTGATCGCGGGATCGAGGTGGTCGCTCGCCATCAGCCGCACGGTGGCAGGCTCGAGGATGCGCACATCACCCAGCGCACCTTCTCCCAGCAGCATGCGGGCGAAGCGCAGGTAATCGTCGACCGTGCCGACGAGGCCGGAGCCGCCCATCGTCATCGGCTTGTCCATGAAATTGGCTTCGAGCCACAGGTCACGGGGAAGCGCGGTGAAGCTGCCGTCGCCTTCCACCGTGTAGATCCGCGCGAGTCTCGAGAGATCCTCCTCGCTACGCGCCCAGCGCGTATCTGCCATGCCGAGCGGTCCGAGCACCGTCTCCTGGACGTAGTCGGTGAAATCCTTGCCCGAGAGCACCTCGACCAGCCGCGCCTGCACGTCGACACCAGCGCTATAGTTCCACTGGGTCCCCGGCTCGTAGAGCAGGGGCACCTGCGCCATCGCCTGCGAGAAATCGGCGAGGGTCTTGTCTGCGTCTAGCGGCTGGAGGTCTTCGAAAATCCGGTCGGCTGCATTGGTCGGGTTGCCGTCAGCCCCATAGGTGAAACCGGCAGTGTGGCGCAGGATATCGCGTATGGTGATCGGCCGCCTCGGAGGGCTGGTGATCGCCGTGCCGTCGTCGGCTTCGCCGCGCAGCACCTCGACATTCTCATACCCTGGCAGGTGCCAGTAGAGCGGGTCGTCTAGGCCGAACTTGCCTTCTTCCCACAGGGTCATGAGCGCGACGCCTGTGACCGGCTTGGTCATGGAGAAGAACTGGACGAGCGTATCGCGTTCGAAAGGCCTGTCCAACTCACGATCGGCGAGACCAGCGGCATCGAAGCAACGCTCCTCACCGTCCTTCCACACCAGCGCAGACGCGCCTGCGACGCGTCCATCATCCACCGCTTCGGCAAGGAAGGCAGCGATCCGCTCGCAATCCGGCTGGTAATCCTGCGCCGCCAACGGCGAAGAAGTCGCAATAGCGGCAGCCAGGGCAAATGCGGCGACTGCCCTAATCATGCGGTCGATTCTTCGTCACAAGGCCTCTTCATATGTGGCGAGCAAGCGGGCCCATGCCCGTTCGGCTTCGTCACGGTTGTAGCTCGGGCTGTCGAGAACGCAAAAACCGTGGTCCGCGGCATAGACTTCGACTTCCGCACCGGCAGTATCCTTCCCTGCCTCGCGCAGGATGCCCGCATGCGTAGGCGCCTCTGCATCGTCATCCTGGCTGATCGCGACGAGGTAGTGCGCATCGTCCTGGAGGATACGGTGCGGGCTGGTTTCGCTGTCGGTGACGAGGCCACCGCCATGAAAACTCGCTCCCGCGGTGATCCAGTCTTCCGACCATGGACCATACAAGGCGTGACCTCCGGTCATGCAATAACCCTGCACACCGATGCCGCGATTCTTGGCGACCTCGGCCTGCTCCATCAGCCAGCCGGCCGCTGCTGCATTGTCGCGCCGCTTGGTTTCGGCCGTGAACTTGCTCCGCCAGGGGCGGACCTTCTGGAACCCGCCCGCAGCGGCAAAGCTGGCGAAGTCCTCGAACTGCTGGCCTGCAACATCGCGGTAATAGGGGTTCGCGAGCAGCACGGCATATCCCGCCTTGGCCAGCCGCGTCGCCATCTCGCGCTTGGCCGGGCGGATGCCGGCAATATCGGGCCAGAAGATCACGCCGGGACGCGCCGTGTCGCCGACAGTGTAGAATTCGCCGTCGAGCGGACCCTCGCCGGTCGGGAAGGAGACCTCGCGCATCGAAACCGTCTGGGGATCGGCTGATGCCATCGTGTCGTCCTCCATGGGCGCACAGGCGGCAGCCATTCCAGCTATGGCCCCAGCGCCGAATGTCCGCCGGTTCAATTCCATCTTGCCCCAGCGTTCGAGGTGACTCTCATTGCACATTGCCGCTTCTCCCTTGCTCGTTTCCGGCCATTCGCACGCGCCGGTCATGGACAAGAATACGGTTGAAGGGCAGGATGGGTTTCAATTGAGCGACCAATATGGCGCCGGACATGGGAGAGAGGGATGAAGCTTCGGGGCTTTGCGATGGCGGCTACACTGCTTCTGGCAGCATGCGGCGATAGCGGCGATGTGGCGGAGGGCGGCATCGATGCGATGCGGCTCGTGAACGCAGGCGAGGACAGTGCGAACTGGATCAGCCACGGACGAACCTATTCGGAACAGCGCTTCTCGCCGCTCGACCAGGTGAATCGCGACAGCGTGGGCGATCTCGGCCTCGCATGGTTTGCCGACATGGACACGGCCCGCGGTCAGGAAGCGACCCCGCTCGTCATGGACGGCAAGCTTTACGTGACCAGCGCGTGGAGCAAGGTCTTCGCCTTCGACGCCGCGACCGGCGAACCGCTGTGGAGCTACGACCCGCAAGTGCCCGGCGAGACGGGCGTGAAAGCCTGCTGCGACGTGGTCAACCGCGGCCTCGCCGCCTGGGGCGACCACCTTTTCCTCGGCACGCTCGACGGCAGGCTAGTAGCGCTCGATCGCGACACCGGCGAAGTGGCCTGGGAGAAAGTCACGGTCGACCAGACGAAGAGCTACACTATCACCGGCGCGCCGCGCGTGATCGACGGCAAGGTGCTGATCGGAAGCGGCGGCGCCGAGTTCGGCGTGCGCGGCTATATCGCGGCCTATGACGCCGAGGACGGCGAAGAGCTCTGGCGCTTCTACACCGTACCCGGAGACGATGGGGATGATGCGCCCGAATACCTCAAGGCAGCAGCCGAGACCTGGAGCGGCGATGCGCTGAGCGGCGAGGACAGCATCGGCGGTGGCGGCACGGTCTGGGATTCGATGGCCTACGACCCCGATCTCGACTTGCTTTATATCGGTGTCGGCAACGGGAGCCCGTGGAACCGCGCCTATCGCAGCCCCGGCCCCGACGGGACGGGTGAAGGCGACAACCTCTATCTTTCCAGCATCGTCGCGATCCGGCCCGATACGGGCGAATATGTCTGGCATTACCAGACCACGCCGGGCGAGACCTGGGACTACACGGCGACGCAGCACATCGTGCTGGCCGACATGGAAATCGACGGGCGCGAGCGTCAGGTCCTGATGCAGGCACCCAAGAACGGCTATTTCTACGTCCTCGACCGCGCGACGGGCGAGTTCATTTCGGCAGAGCCCTACATCCCGCTGAACTGGTCGACTGGCATGACCGACGACGGTCGCCCGATCATGAATCCCGAAACCCGGATCGACGTGACCGGCCAACCCGCGATCGTCATGCCCGGACCGCTGGGCGGCCATAACTGGCACCCGATGGCATACCACCCGGGCGAGAACCTCGTTTACATCCCGGCGTTCGAGGCCGCGATGCTCTACAAGCCGGAAGCGAACTGGAAGCCCGACCGCGCGCGCGGCTTCAACATCGGTTTCGATATCGGCGCGGGCGACCTGCCCCCCGATCTCGGTATCCGGCGCGAAATCCTCGGCACGATCAAGGGCAAGCTCGTCGCCTGGGATCCGGTCGCACAGGAACCGCGCTGGGAAGTCGAACATCCCGGGCCGTGGAACGGCGGCCTGCTCGCCACGGGCGGCGGTCTGGTCTTCCAGGGCAATTCGGGCAGCGAATTCTCCGCCTATGACGCCAAGACCGGAGACAAGCTTTGGAGCTTCCCCGCGCAGACCGGTATTGTTGCCCCGCCGATGACCTATACGGTGAACGGCGAGCAATATGTCGCCGTGCTTGCAGGCTGGGGCGGCGCTTTCGCGATCACTGCGGATGGCGAGCTGATCGACCAGATGAAGCCGGTGCGTAACATCAGCCGATTGCTGGTGTTCAAGCTCGGCGGCGAGGCGCAGCTTCCCGATGAGCCCGACTTCGCGCTCGCCCCGCTTGATCCGCCGCTGTCGAAAGCCAGCGCGCAGACGATCGAGCTCGGCCGCGAGAAATACGCCCGCTACTGCGCGGTCTGCCACGCACCGGCTGCTGTCGGCTCGACCGAGCTTCCCGACCTCAGGCGTTCGGGCGCTCTCGAGAACCGTTCGACATGGCTGCAGATCGTCCATGGGGGCGCGCTGCAGGACAATGGCATGGCGAGCTTCTCTCAATCGCTCAGCGAGGACGAGGTGGAAGCGATCCGCCAGTACGTCATCAAGCGCGCCAACGAGGACAAGGAGATGGAGCTCGAACGCGCCAAGACGCGCGTCGCGGCGCGGTGATCAGCTCCTGAAGACCACCGTGCGCTGGCCGTTGAGGAGCACCCGCTCCTCGAGGTGAAGGCGCACGGCCTCGGCCAGAACGCGGCTCTCGATCTCGCGGCCCTTGCGCACGAGCTCTTCGGGGCTGTCCGCATGGCTGATCGGTTCGGCGGCCTGATGGATGATCGGACCCTCGTCGAGATCGGCAGTGACGTAATGCGCGCTCGCCCCGATCATCTTGACCCCGCGCTCGTAGGCCTGGTGGTAGGGCTTGGCACCCTTGAAGCCCGGCAGGAAAGAGTGGTGGATGTTGATGCACCGCCCGGCGAAATGCGCCGCCTGTTCGTCCGAGAGGATCTGCATGTATCGCGCAAGCACCACCAGTTCGGCGTCGTAGCGTTCGGCGAGCTCGCGGACCTGCGCTTCCTGCTCGCCCTTGGTATCCTTCGTGATCGGCAGATGATGAAAGGGAATGTCTCCCAGCGGCGTGTGCTCGATCGCCTCGCGCGGGTGGTTCGACACGATCGCCACCGGCTCCATCGGCATTTCGCCGATGCGCCAGCGATAAAGCAGGTCGGCAAGGCAATGGTCGAACTTGCTGACCATGATCATGACCCTGCGCGGGCGATCACGCAGCGCCAGCTTCCAGTCCATGCCGAACTCGGTTGCCAGCGGCGCAAAGCCCTCGCGGATTTCCTCGCGGCCCGTCTCGCCCGGATCGAACTCGACCCGCATGAAGAAGGCGTTGGCGGCACGATCCCCGAACTGCTGCGCCTCAAGGATGTTGCTCCCGCTCTCGAACAGGAAAGAGGTGACCCGCGCGGTGATCCCCGGGCGATCGGTGCAGGAGAGGGTAAGGACGAGCGGATCGGACATGGGCCTACTCTTGGCGTTCGTGGCGGCGGCCTTGCAAGCGCGTTTCGCTAGGCAGCGGCCAAGCGGGCTTTGTCACTCTTCGAGCGCGAAGATGATCTCGGTCATGCCCGTCTCGCGCAGTGCGGTCTCGACTATGGCGCGCTGCCGCTCGTCGAGATCGCCGTCGAAGCGGACCACATGCGCGATCGGTTCCTTGAGCGAGAAGCCGCCCTGTCGCAGAACCTGGCCGATGGCGCGTACCAGCGTATGCTCGAAGTAACGCGCATTGGCGATCAACGCATCGTCCGAAGAATAGGGAAACTCGGCACGCTGATCGACAAAGGTCTCGCTCGCCTCGTGCGTGACCTGCACGCGGTCGCGGTAGATCGCGACATCTAGGTCGAGGCGGCGGATCACATGCCTAGCGCCGCGTCAGCGCTTCCTCGCTCTGGGCCATGAGCTTCTCGATGATGACCGCCACCGGCTCTTCTTCCTTGAGCATGCCGACCGACTGGCCCGCCATCAGGCTGCCGTTCTCGACATCGCCATCGATCACCGCGCGGCGCAGTGCGCCCGCCCAATAGTGCTCGATCTGCAGCTGGGCTTCCTCCATCGCGATTTCCTCGCGGTCGAGCGTGCCTGCCACTTCGATCTGCTTGCGGGTGAACTCCTCGGTGCCCTTGTTCTTGAGCGCACGGACAGGAATGACCGGCAGGCGCGGGTCGACTTGCACACTGGCCACCGCGTCGCGAGCATTGGCGCGGAAGAACGCCTTCTTGAAGTTCTCGTGCGCGATGCTCTCGGTCGCACAGGCAAAGCGCGTGCCGAGCTGGACGCCTGCCGCGCCCATCTCGAGATAGCCAGCCATCGCATTGCCGCGGCCGATCCCGCCGGCAACGAAGATGATGTGATCTTCCGAAAGCTCGGGGAGCATTTCCTGTGCGAGGACGCTGGTCGAAACAGGGCCGATATGGCCGCCCGCTTCCATGCCCTCGATCACCAGCGCATCTGCGCCCGAGCGCAGCAATTTCTTGGCCAGCGCCAGCGTCGGCGCGAAGCAGATGACCTTGGCGGGATTCTCTCCGCCCTTGATAGCCTCGACACTGCCCTTGGGCGGAATGCCGCCAGCGAGAACTACGTGGCTCACGCCCGCCTTGTCGCACACCTCGATCAGCTCGAAGAGCTGCGGGTGCATCGTGATGAGGTTCACGCCGAAAGGCTTGTCGGTGAGCTTCTGCGTCTCGGCGATCTCGGTCTCGAGAAGTTCGGGCGTCATCGCGCCGCAGGCAATCACGCCGAAGCCGCCGGCATTGGAAATGGCGGAGACGAGGTTGCGTTCGGAGACCCAGCTCATGGCGCCGCACAGGATGGCGTAACGCGAACCGAGGAATTCTGCGCCGCGCTGCATCAGGCGGTCGGTCTTGGGATAGGTAGTCATACGAGGCCGCTTAGGGCGCACCCGCCCTTACGGCAAGCGGCTATAGCCAGCCTGCCGCCTTGAGCTCGCCGGCGCGGTTGCGCGATACAGGCGCTTCGATGCCACGCGCGAGGACAAGCCGCAGGTTTCGCCCCTCGCGCCTGACCTCCTCCACCGCATCGCGGGCGACCCACCAACTGCGATGCACCTGACGCCCGTCCACCCCTTTGAGTTCGGCAATGGCGTCGCCGAGGCGCATGAGCACGAGCTCACTGCCCAGCGACGTGTGCGCGCGGACATAATGATCTTCCATCTCGAGCGCGAGAAGCTCCGTCCCGATCTCCGGAGGCAGCCTGTCGAGGAAACGTGGCGGCTCAGGTGCCGTTGGCGTGCTCGGCTCGTCCTGCGAAACGGGGCTATCCATTTCAGTTACGGAGCGCTGCCCCATCGTGAACAGCACCGTGATCATCCCGCCGATGACCGCCACGTAGAAATAATTCTCCAGCGCTTCGGACGCATCGGGCATGCGGGCGCGATCGGGAAGGCGCGGAAGGAGCCATACGACGATCGCCATCGGGATCGACGAAAGCAGCACTCCGGCGACGCGCAGGGCCCAGACCGGAAGCGCCAACGCCGGTGCAATCTTCTGGGCGAGGACATCAATCGGGGAATAGAGCGCATAGCCGATGTAGGCGAACCCGACCCAGACGATGAGGCGCGTAGCCAAGGGGTCCTGAAAGCTCCCGAACGGACCGATGAGCGCCAGTGTCACCCCGATCACACCCATGAAGGCGAGATCGATGAGAATCTTGCGCAAGATGGCCCTGCGCCCGGTCGGGAAAGTCTGTGCCATGCGCCTGGAAAACTAGCGCCCATTCGCGCTTCGTAAAGTGGCAAACGGGCGGATTCGCAGCCTTTTCGCGCAGTGTGCGGCCTGCCCGCGAAAGCTGCGTTGAACGCAAACGGGCAGCTGGCATCGATGGGGCACCAGCTACCCGACAGGACTTCTTTTCATGACCGCTCTCGCACTTCCCTCGACTGCAAAATCCCCCGCAAACGGCAATAGTTTCGACATCGGGCCGCGCACCCGCCTCGCTGTCGCAGTGATCGCGATCGGGCTCACCTCGGCAACACTTGTTGCCCTGTTCCGCGGGCTGCTCGGCATCGCCCCCGACCATTCGAACATCCGCCACTTCGCGATCTTCCTGCACGTGGCGACCGTGTTGCCTGCCATCCCGCTGGGCGGTTACCTCCTGCTCGCCCGCAAGGGAGGCTCGCGGCACAAGCTGCTCGGCCGGATCTGGGTCGGGCTGATGGTAGCCACCGCGTTTTCCGCGATCTTCATCAAGACGGGCGGATCGTTCAGCTTCATCCACCTCTTCATCCCGCTGACCTTCTGGACGAGCTACAAGGTGGTCGCGACCGCGCGCCGCCGCGACTTCGCAGCTCATCGCAAGGAAATCGTCGGCCTCTATCTGGGCGCGCTGACCATTCCCGGCCTGGTCGCTTTCTCGCTTCCCGGGCGGCTGATGAACGTGTGGCTGTTCTGGTAAGTCAGTCGCCGTAGACGATGCGCACCTTGTGGGCGGCATCGCGGGCCTTTCTCCGGGCCTCGTCGGTGTCGCCAGCGGTCGCGAGCGTCACACCCATGCGGCGATAGGGGCGACTGGTCGGCTTGGCGAAGATTCGCAGGTCGGTGCCAGGCTCGGACAGGGCATCGGCGAGACCTTCGTAGGACAGTGCCTTGCTGTCGCGATCGGCGAGGATCACCGCACTGGCCGAGGGGCGTGCCCGCAATTCGGCAGGCACCGGAAGCCCGAGGACGGCACGCGCATGCAGGTCGAACTCGGTGAGGTTCTGACTGACCAGAGTGACCATGCCGGTGTCATGCGGGCGCGGTGATAGTTCCGAGAAGATGACCTCCTCGCCCTTCACGAAGAACTCGACCCCGAACAGGCCATAGCCGCCCAGATCGTCGACGACCTTGCGCGCCATGTCCTGTGCCTTGGCGATGGCCGCATCCGACATGGGCGTGGGCTGCCAGCTTTCCTGGTAATCGCCGCGCTCCTGCCGGTGGCCGATCGGCGGGCAGAAAGTCACGCCGCCCTTGTGCCGCACGGTAAGGAGTGTGATCTCGTAGTCGAAATCGACGAACTGCTCGACGATCACGCGCTGGCGGTCACCGCGCATGTTGGCGCAGGCATAGTCCCACGCTTCCTCGAGCTTCGCTTCTTCGCGCACCGTGCTCTGGCCCTTGCCCGAGGACGACATGACCGGCTTGATCACGCAGGGGAACCCGGTGTGCTCGGCCGCCGCGCGCACTTCCTCGAGGTTCTTGGCATAGCGATATTTCGAAGTGACGAGGCCAAGCTCATGCGCCGCGAGGTCGCGGATCGCATCGCGGTTCATGGTCAGCTGCGCGGCGCGCGCGGAGGGAACGACGGTGAAGCCTTCCTCCTCGAGCTCGGCGAGCACGGCGGTGCGGATCGCCTCGATCTCGGGCACGATATAGTCGGGACGGTGCTTCTCGGCCGCCTCGCGCAGTTTTTCGCCATCCAGCATCGAGAAGACCTCGCGCGCGTCGGCCACCTGCATGGCGGGCGCATCGTCATAGGCATCGCAGGCAATGACATATGCGCCGAGGCGCTTGGCAGAGATCACGAACTCGCGGCCCAGTTCACCCGAGCCGAGAAGGAGGATCTTCGCGGTGTGGCTCACGCAGCCTCGTCCGCCGCGTCGAGGCCATAGGCGGTGTGCAGAACGCGTACCGCCAGTTCGGTTTCGTCCTCGTCGATCATCACGCTGACCTTGATTTCCGAGGTGGTGATAGCCTGGATGTTGATCCCGCGGTCGGCGAGCGCCTTGAACATCGTCGCCGCCACACCGGCGTGGCTCTTCATGCCGACACCCACGACGCTGATCTTGGCGATCTGGCTGTCGGTGATGATGCGGTTGAAGCCGATGTCCTCGCGCTTGTCTTCCAGCAGCGCCTGCGCGCGTGCGAGGTCGGCCTGCGGGACGGTGAAGGTCACGTCGGTCTCGCCCTTGTCGCGGCCGACGTTCTGGATGATCATGTCGACATTGATGCTGGCAGCAGCGAGCGGCTCGAAGATATGCGCCACCGCGCCGGGCTTGTCGGGCACGCGGGTGAGGATGATCTTGGCTTCGTTCTTGTCATGCGCGATGCCGGTTACGTGCTGGCGTTCCACTTCGCCCTTCTCCACCAATTCGTCCATTTCCTCTTCCGACACGATCATCGTGCCCGGAAGCTCGTCCGCGGGGACGGCATCGTCGCCCACGAAACTGGAGAGGACCTGCACACGCACGCCCTCCTTCATTGCCAGGCCCACGCTGCGGGTCTGGAGCACCTTTGCGCCCACGCTCGCCAGTTCGAGCATTTCTTCGTAGGTCACGGCCTTCAGCTTGCGGGCCTTGGCCACGATCCGAGGGTCGGTCGTGTAGACGCCGTCGACATCGGTGTAGATGTCACAGCGGTCGGCTTTGACTGCCGCAGCGACAGCGACTGCCGAAGTGTCCGAGCCGCCGCGTCCCATCGTGGTGATGCGGCCATCTTCCGATACGCCCTGGAATCCTGGAATGACGGCGATCTCGCCCTCGGCCATCGACTTGGCCAGCGCTTCTCCGTCGATGCTGTCGACGCGTGCCTTGGCGTGCGCTTCGACCGTGCGGACGGGAAGCTGCCAGCCGAGCCAGCTGCGCGCCTTGCAGCCAAGCGACTGCAGCGTGAGCGCGAGAAGCCCGCTCGTCACCTGCTCGCCGCTGGCGACCACGACGTCGTATTCGGCGGGGTCGTAAAGCGCGTTCGCCTCGCGGCAGAAATTGACCAGCCGGTCGGTCTCGCCCGCCATGGCGCTGACCACCACCGCGACCTCGTTGCCGCCTGCGGCCTGCTTGCGCACGATATTGGCGACGCGCCGAATGCGTTCCGTCCCCGCCATCGAGGTGCCGCCGAATTTCATCACGATACGTGCCAAGCGAGGAATTCTCCGTGCTGGAATGCTCAGGGTTTGGCTGCTAGCCACGCGGCATGAGCGATGCAACCACGAGCCGTCAAAGCAATACTTCAGCCGGCCAAACGATCCGGCCCGACGAGGCCGCGCATTTCGGCAAGCTGGCGAAGGACTGGTGGGACCCGAAGGGCTCCTCCGCGATGCTGCACAAGCTCAACCCCGTCCGGCTCGAATTCCTGCGCGAGGCGATCGATTTGCACTGGGCGGGCGACATTCGCAGCGCCAAGCCGCTCGCCGGCAAGAGCGCCCTCGACGTCGGCTGCGGTGCGGGCCTGTTGTGCGAGCCGCTGGCGAGGCTTGGGGCAGACGTGACCGGTGTCGATGCAGCGCCCGAGAACACCGCGGCCGCGGCGATCCACGCCGAACGGTGTGGCCTCGACATCCGCTACATGGCGGGAGAACTTGCTTCGCACGACATCGGCACTTTCGATCTCGTCACAGCGATGGAGGTAATCGAGCACGTTGCCGACAAGCAGGCCTTCGCCTCGCAACTGGCGGCGCGGCTTGCAGACGGCGGGCTGATGGTCCTCTCCACGCCCAACCGCACGGTTCGCAGCCGCGCGCTGATGATCGGCGCTGCAGAGGGCATCGGCCTCATCCCGCGCGGTACGCATCACTGGGAGGACTTCGTCACTCCCGAGGAGCTGTCCGAAATTCTCGCAGGAGCCGGCCTCGAAACGGGCGAGCCGCGCGGCATCGCCTTTTCGCCGATGAGAGGCCTCCACCTCTCCGACGACCTCTCGCTCAATTACATCGTCACTGCGCGAGCGCGCTGACCACGAGCCCCGGATCGTCGGTGAAGACGCCGTCGATACCCTGTGCCTCCAGGATCGTGACCATGCCGAGCACATCGCCCGTGCCGTTCTCCGCCGTACCACGTCGTAGCACGGGCGGGAGGTACGCGTTCTCCTTGCGCAGGGTCCAGGCGTGGACCGCCAGGCCCGCCTCCTGCGCATCGGAAGCAAGGCCGCTCGGTATGCCTTCGGGACCGAAGAGCAGGTTCATGTTCACGCCCACCGCATCGGCATAGTCGGCGATTTCGGCGAGGCCCGAAGACGAGACCATGTCGCCATAGCGCATGGCAGGCTCGTCCGCCGGACCGTCGTTCGTATTGACGAGCTGCACCAGCTTCACATCGACCAGCCGGTCGAGCCGGCGCAGGGGCCCAACTTCGAAACACTGGACGAAGACCGCGGCATCGGCGCCGTCGAGCCCCGCCTCGCGCAAAGCGGTCACCAGCAGATCGACGCTGTCGATGCCGGCATCCTGCAGCAGGAAGGTGGGATGCTTGAGCTCGGGATAGAGGCCGATGGTACGGCCAGTCTCGGCCTCCTTGGCGCGGACGAGCTGGACGATCTCGGCAAAGGTCGGGACCTGGTAGAGACCGTCATAGCGCGTGTTGGCGGGGCGCATGCCGGGCAGGCGCTCCTTGGCACGCAGGGTGCGCAATTCGGCAAGCGTGAAGTCTTCCGCGAACCAGCCGCTCACCAGCCGCCCGTCGATCGTCTTGCTGCGGCGGCGATCGGCAAATTCCTCGCGGCTTCCCACGTCGGTCGTGTCCGAAAGCTCGTTCTCGTGCCGCGCGACGAGGACGAGGTCATTGGTCACCACGAGATCCGGCTCGACGTAATCCGCACCCTGATCGATCGCCAGCTCGTAGGCCGCCAGCGTATGCTCGGGCCGCTCGCCGCTCGCACCGCGATGCGCGATGACCAGCATGTCCTCGGCCAGAACGGGCGCAGAGGGGCCGAAAACCGCAAGGATTAACGAAATCTTGAGGACGAATCGGGTAATTTCCCCGGGCATGTTCAAGAAGCTCCTCTTAGGTGCGGCCATTGTCGTGGGCCTTATCTACGGGTCCGGCAATGATTTCGGCACGATCAAACGCCACATCCTGAGTGCGGCGAACGAGAACGCGCGCAGTGTCACCCACGGCGATCACAACGGCTGGGGCGACACCAGCGGCTATTGAAGCGCCGCCTTCCACGCATCTTCCGAAAAACCGACCAGCACACCATTCTGATGTTCGACCACCGGGCGTTTGATCATGCTCGGGTTCTCCACCATCAGCCGCACCGCCTTCGCGCGGTCGATATCTGCCTTGTCCTCGTCGGGGAGCTTGCGAAAGGTGGTGCCGCGCTTGTTGAGCAGCGCCTCCCAGCCCGCCGCATCGGACCAGCTTTCAAGCTTTCCGGCGTCAGCGCCTTCCTTCTTGTAGTCGTGGAAGTCGTACGCGATGCCCTGCGCATCGAGCCACTTCCGCGCCTTCTTCACGGTGTCGCAATTGGGAATGCCATAGAACTGGATGGTCAAGTGCTGCCTCCTACAGCTTGGAACGGATGGAACACGGTCCTGCGCGAAAAAGCGCGTGGCCGGATAAATCGCGCAAGATCGGTACTAGAGACGGGATCCTGCGGCTTCATGACAGCTGCCTAGCGCCCTTGCGGCGTGTAGGACAGGTGCGCACTGGCAATCGCCACGGCGAGCGCGTCAGCCGCATCGGCACCTGCAATTTTCACACCCGGCAGAAGAACCTTGAGCATGGCCTGCACCTGCGCCTTGTCCGCCCCTCCGGTGCCGACGACAGCCTTCTTGACCAGCCGTGCGGCATGTTCGGAAACCTCGAGCCCCGCCGCACCGCATGCGGCCAGCACCACACCTCTCGCCTGCGCGAGCTTCAGCGTCGATTGCGGGTTCTTGTTGACGAAGACTTCCTCGGCCGCCGCACGGTCGGGCTTGTGCTCGGCGATCACCGCCTCGAGCGCCGTCTGCAGGTGCGACAGCCGCCGCGCCATCGGGGCCTTGGCATCGGTCGGCACCTGCCCGTTTGCGATATGCGTGATGCGCGAGCCCTCGGCCCGGATCACGCCCCAGCCGGTGCAGCTGAGCGAGGGATCGAGGCCGAGGATGATCACGAGGCTTCCATTCCTATTCGAGCCCGATCATCCAGCCGAGCCGCCACGCGATAGCGAGCAGGAAGGCCCCGCCAAGGATGATGGCCAGCACCCATTCGCGCAGGCTCATCGTGGGCAGCCTCAGGCGCCCACCTTCTCCATCACTTCGTCCGAGATGTCGTAATTGCCCCAAACGGTCTGGACGTCGTCATCCTCTTCGAGCGCGTCGATCAGCTTGAGCAGCGTGCCCGCACCCTTCTCGTCCATCTCGACGGTGAGGTTGGGCTTCCATGCGAGCTTGACGGTTTCCGCTTCGCCCAGCGCCTTTTCGAGGTCGCCGGCGACCTGGTGGAGGTCGTCTGCTGCGGTCCAGATCTCGTGGCCGTCTTCGGAGGAGGAAATGTCTTCCGCGCCTGCTTCCATCGCCGCTTCGAGGACCTTTTCCTCGTCGCCCGCTTCAGCCGGGTAGAAGATGAAGCCGAGGCGTTCGAAGCCGTGCTGGACGCTGCCCTCGGTGCCGAGGTTGCCGCCGTTCTTCGAGAACGCGGTGCGCACGGCGGTGGCAGTGCGGTTGCGGTTGTCGGTCAGCGCTTCCACGATGATCGCGCTGCCGCCCGGGCCGTAGCCCTCGTAACGGACTTCCTCGTAGTTCTCGGCGTCTGCGGCCGAGGCTTTGTCGATTGCGCGCTGGATATTGTCCTTCGGCATCGACTGGCTCTTGGCGGCGTTGACCGCAAGGCGCAGGCGCGGGTTCATGTCCGGATCGGGCATGCCCATTTTCGCCGCCACGGTGATTTCGCGGCTGAGCTTGGAAAACAGGTTCGAGCGCTTTTTGTCCTGCGCGCCCTTGCGGTGCATGATGTTCTTGAACTTGGAATGGCCTGCCATGGGTTTTCTTACCGTGCGCAAATGAATGGATATCGGGCGGTCCCTTAGCCCGCCCCGCCCCCTCACGACAACCCTCGTGACGAGTGCAACATATGTGAATCCGCGCATTCAAAGCCGGTTCATGGCCAAGGCGCTAAACCCCTGATCATTCGCTGGAAGAATGCCCGGGGGAAACGGCACGCGGCGACTGTTAGGAAATTTCGTGTATGAAGCGCAATTGCATGCAGCAGTTCGCTTGCGCGATGAATAAGGACCAATGCCATGACTACCCGCAAGAAGGGTTGGGGGCAGAAGCTCAAGCTGGCCTCCGTACCGATGATCCTCGCAGGCCTCGCCGCCTGTGCCACGCCGTTCAAGGCCGATGTCTCGCGTTTCCAGACGCAGCTGCCCGCCCCGCAGGGCGAGAGCTTTGCCGTCGTCGCCGATGACCCGGCGCTCGCCGGCGGCCTCGAATTCTCGCAATATGCCGACCTCGTCGAAGCGCAGATGGAACGCCTGGGCTATGCCGAAGCGGCTACGCCCGAAGAGGCGACCCTGCTCGTGCGTTTCGATTACGGCGTCGACAATGGCCGCGAGCGTGTGCGCACGACCGGCTTCCACGACCCGTTCTATTCGCCCTGGTACGGCTATCGCGGGGCGTTCGGATATTATCCGCGTACACGCTACATCCGCACGCGTGACGGGCGCCTCCTGCGTACTCGCAGCGTCGGCAGGGCGTGGGGCTACGGTTTCTACGATCCGTGGTTCGGCAGCCCCGAAGTGCGCAGCTACACCGTCTACACCAGCGGCATCGACATGAAGATCGATCGCGCGGCGACCGGCGAACGCCTGTTCGAAGGCAAGGCGCAGGCCCTGTCGACATCGAACCGCCTGCAGTACCTCGTGCCGAATCTGGTCGAGGCCATGTTCACCGACTTCCCGGGCAACTCGGGCGAGACGGTGCGCATCTCGGTCAAGCCGGAGGAGGAAAACAAGGTCCGCCGGATCGACTAATCACTATGGTTCATCGTCATGGACGGGGAACACCGAGGAAGGGCGGCCATGGATCGGGCCGCCCTTTTTCGTGCCCTTCCCGCAAGTACCGCGAGTGTGCTATAAAGCCCGCCAATTCAGGGAGATGAGATGATGACCGCCCTTGCCGCACCGGCCGCCAAACGGATCCGCGCGATCTACTGGACCGTCGCCGCGCTCGTGCTCCTGCTGCCTGCGATTGCAATGCAGGTCACCGCGGAGGTCAACTGGGGTCCGGGCGATTTCGCGATCATGGGCGGATTGCTTGCGCTGGTCGGGATCGGCATCGAGATGGCGCTCAAGGCAGCACTCGGCAAACGCGCAAGGATGCTCGCCATCGGCGCGATGCTGGCGCTGTTCCTGCTGGTCTGGGCCGAACTTGCCGTCGGGCTGTTCGATTAGGCCAGCTTGGCGTGGCCGCCGGTCGAGCCGAAACCGCCTTCGCCGCGAACTGTTTCCGACAATTCTTCGACCTCTTCCCACTTCGCCTGCGTAACCGGTGCGAGCACCAGCTGCGCGACACGGTCGCCGCGGGCAATCGCGAAATCGTCGGTCCCGTGGTTGATCAGAAGGACCTTCAGCTCGCCGCGATAATCACTGTCGATGGTGCCCGGCGTGTTGGGCACCGTGATACCGTGCTTGAAGGCAAGCCCTGAACGCGGGCGAACCTGGATCTCGTAGTTCTCGGGGATCGCGACCGAAAGGCCGGTGGCCACGGCGTGGCGCTGGCCCGGCTTGATGGTGACGCTTTCCGCCGCGAGCACGTCCATGCCGGCAGAGCCTTCGGTGGCATAGGCGGGAAGATCCAGACCGTGGCCGTGCGGCAGCCGCTTGATCTGGACACCGACGGGCTTAGTCACGCGGGTCTTCCTCCGGCTCTGCGAGCGCTTCTGCGGCGCGCATCACCAGCTGGCGCGCGACCTCTTCCTTGGGCATTTCGGCAAGGCTCTCGACACCGTCCGAGGTGACGATGTGGACCTGGTTGAGGTCCCCGCCCATCACGCTTTCGCCGATCGAGCCTGCGACATTGTTGGCCACGATCCAGTCGGCACCCTTGCGCTTGCGCTTCGACTTGGCGTTCTCGACCACGTTCTCCGTCTCGGCGGCAAAGCCGATGAGGAGATGCGGGCGCTTGCGGCCAGCAGCCACGGCAGCGAGGATATCGGGGTTCTCGGCGAGGATGAGGGCGGGCGGCGCACTGCCGCGCTTCTTCATCTTCTCGCCTGCGACATGGCGGCTCTTCCAGTCGGCGACGGCGGCGACCATGAATGCGGCATCGGCGGGCAGCGCGTTGCGCACTTCCTCGGCCATGTCGTCTGCCGTCTCGACGTCGATCCGGTCGACACCGATCGGCGTCGGCAGGTGAACGGGGCCGGCGATAAGCGTGACCCGGGCACCAGCGGCAGCGGCCATTGCGGCGATTGCAAACCCCTGCTTGCCGCTCGAACGGTTGGCGATGTAGCGCACCGGATCGATCGGCTCGCGGGTCGGGCCGGCGGTGACCAGTACGTGCTTGCCGTAAAGCGGGCGGTGTTCGGGATCTTCGTCGAAGATCGCCTGGCCGTGCAGCGGATCGGCTTCGAGGGCTTCTTCGGGCTCGAGAACCTCGACCTCTTCGGGGATTGGCTGCGCAACCGCGCGCTTGTCCTTCTTGCCAACCGTGTGGTTGATCGCTTCGCGGTCGGTCGGGGGAGCGCCGGCAGCGCCGCCCTTCTTCGCCAGCAGGCCGCCCATGTCGGGCTTGAAATCGGTATCCTCGACCAGCGCTTCGGCATCGAGCATTTCGAGGTCTTCGAGGTCTTCTTCCTCCTCGTCGAACTCCTCGTACTCTTCCTCGATCTCCTCGTGGGTGCGCTTGGCGGTCGAGCGCGGAATGATCGCGGAGAGCAGGCTACCGAGGCCGCTCTTGGGCTCTTCCTCTTCCTCGGGCTCGAGCGCTTCGAGGGCGATGTCCTCGTCCTCGTCGACCTCGAGCTCCTCCTCGACCTCGGCCTCTTCGGCCGGGGCGGGCGGTGCGAGCGCAGGTGCGGGCGGAGCGAGTTCGGCAGCGTCGATATCGAGATCGAGCTGCTCGGCAATCTTGTGCAGGATCGCTGCGGGTTCGGGCAGGCGGCCGGGGCCGAATTCGCCGCAAGCCATCGCGCCTTCGTCCGGGTCCATCACGGTGACGCCCGCCTGGCGCAGCCATTCGGCGTTACGCTGGGTCGCCGAATGCTCCCACATGCGCACGTTCATCGCAGGAACGGTGACCACCGGCTTGTCGGTGGCGAGAATCAGCGTGGTCGCGAGATCGTCGGCAATGCCCGCCGCCATCTTGGCGAGCAGGTCCGCAGTCGCCGGGCAGACGACCACGAGGTCGGCATTGCGCGAGAGCTGGATATGCCCCATCTCGACCTCGTCCTTGAGGTCGAAGAGCGAGGTATAGACCTTGTTTTCCGACAGGGCAGCAAGCGCCATGGGCGTGACGAACTGCTGGCCGCCCTCGGTAAGGACGCAGGTGACATCGCCGCCCGCCTTCTTGATGAGGCGCACGAGCTCGCACGACTTGTAGGCGGCGATACCGCCACCGATCACGAGCAGGATCTTCGGACCGCTCACGCGCGAACCCTCGCTATCTTCATGTCGCGCAGCGCCTGCTGCGCGGATCGGCTGGTGCATTCCCATTGCGTCATCGATGCGCTTGCTAGCGCCCCCTGTCCGTCATTGCCAGCGCGTTCGAGCAGGCTTCGGCAAGCCGGTTCGAGCGCAATTGACGGTAAGCCTTGGCAGCCTATGGTTGAGAAAACGGTAACGAGAGGGGATTTGCCGTGCATTTCATACTTGCTGCATTGCTGGCGCTGGGCGCCTTGCTGGACCTTGCCCTGGGTGCGAGTTTCTTTGTCGACCCGGCCACGGCAGGCGTCGATTTCGGGCTGCAATCGCCCACGCCCATGGGATTGTCCGCCATGCGCGGCGATTTCGCGGCGTTTTTCTGGGTGGCGGCCATCAGCATGGGGATCGGCGCGTGGAAGCGCCGCTCCGACGTGCTCTGGCCCGCACTCGCGCTGTTTGCGATCGCCTTTTCCGGGCGGCTGGTGAACCTGCTGGTGGTCGGCGATTACGATGGCTGGTGGCAGCCGATGACCGTGGAAGCGCTCCACGTCATCGTAATCGGCCTCGCTATCAGGACCTTCCCCTGGAACGGGACTAGCCCAGCAGCCCCTGCGTGACGGCGAGCCAGGCGGCCGCGCCGCCGGCTGCGAATACCGCGACATAGCCGAGCCAGCCGCGACGTTCCTGCCGACGCTGCTTGCGTTCCCACATGATCTCGACCTCGGGTAGCGGCGGCGGTTCGGGCGCGCCGCCCTTGGGCGGGAAGCGGTCCTCGATACGGCGCACGAGGTCGGGGATACGCAGGAGCGTCTCGGTATCCTCCCGGATACGGTCGGCGATGGCAGCTTCCGGCCCCAGCTCGTCGCGGATCCAGCTGCGCACATAGGGCGCGCTGGTATCCCACATGTTGATGCTGGGATTGAGCTGCGTCGCGATGCCTTCGACCATCACCATGGTCTTCTGCAGCAGCAGCAAATGCGGCTGCGTCTGCATGTCGAAATCGCGCGTGATGGCGAAGAGCCCGTCGAGCATCTGGCCGACCGAAAGCTCGCTCACCGGCTTGCCGCGCATCGGCTCGCCCACGGCCCTCAGCGCCGTCGCGAACTCGTCGACGTTGTGATAGCTCGGCACGTATTGCGCCTCGAAATGGATCTCGGCGACGCGTTTGTAGTTGCCCGTCGTCAGCCCGTAGAGGATTTCCGCCAGCCACATGCGCGCGCGCCGGTCGATGCGGCCCATGATGCCGAAATCGATCGCGGCGATGGTCCCGTCCGGTTTCACGAACAGGTTCCCCTGGTGCATGTCCGCGTGGAAGAAGCCGGCGGCGATCGCCTGCTTCAGGAAAGCGAGGACGAGGCGGCTCGCCAGTTCGTCCGTATCGTGGCCGGCGGCGCGGATCGCCTCGGTATTGCTGATCTTGATTCCGTCGATCCAGTCGACGGTCATCACGCGGCCATTGGTGCGGTCCCAGTCGATGCCGGGGATCTCGTAGCCTTCGGTGCCGATCATGTGCTCGGCCAGTTCCGAGGCGGAGGCCGCCTCGCGGCGCAGGTCGAGCTCGCGATTGGTCCAGCGCTTGAAATTGGCAATCACCAGCCGCGGGCGCAGGCGCGCAGCTTCGCCGCCCATCGCCTCGACATGCGCTGCCGCCCATTCATAGGTGTCGATATCGCGCGCGAACTGCTCGCGAACGCCCGGGCGCAGCACCTTGACCGCGACCTTCCTGCCGTCGGTCGTGACCGCGCGGTGGACCTGCGCGATCGAGGCCGCGCCGACCGGCTCGGGATCGAATTCGGAATAGAGGCTTTCGAGCGGCTGCTCGAAGCTCGCCTCGATGCTCTGCTTGATCTTGTCGAAGCCTACCGGCGGCAGATCGTCCTGCAGCTTCAGCAGGTTGCGCGCCGCATCCTCGCCCACGAGGTCCGGCCGCGTCGCCAGCGTCTGGCCTAGCTTGATCGCCGCCGGGCCGATCTCGCGGAAGGCACCGGCATAGTCGGGCTCCTTCGGCTGGATCGTGCCGAAACGGGCGATCCGCACCAGCCGCTTGACCGGCGGCGGTGTATTGGGATCACGCTCGATCCCGCGCAGCGCACCGTGGCGCGCGAGCGTGCGGCCCCACTTCAGCAGCCGCCAGATATGCGTAGCGGGTCTGGCCACCTGCTAGACCTTCCACCCCGAATGGATGTTGACCGCACCGCCGAGGATTTTCTCGACCCGCGTGTTCGCAAAGCCTGCATCGCGGATCATGGCCTCGAACTCGGGCGGCCTCGGGAAGCGGCGGATCGATTCGGCGAGATAGCGATAGCTCTCCTCGTCATTGGCGATTACCTTGCCGATCTTGGGCATGAGCTGGTGCGAATAGAGGTCGTAGACTTCCTTGAAGCCGGGCCAGTCGGTCTGGCTGAATTCCATGCAATAGAAGCGCCCGCCGTACTTGAGCACGCGGTGCGCCTCTTTCAGCGCCTTGTCGATGAAGGTCACGTTCCGAATGCCGAACACGATGGTGTAGGCATCGAAAGTGCGGCTCGAGAAAGCCAGTTCCTCGGCGTTCTGGCGGCTCCAGACGAGGCCGTCGATCCCGCGCTCCATCGCGCGTTCGATGCCGACGTCGAGCATGTCCTGATTGATGTCGCTGACGGTAACGCTCGCGCCCTTTTCGGCCATGCGGAAGGCGATGTCGCCCGTGCCGCCGGCCATGTCGAGAATCTGCTCGCCCGGCTGCGGCTTCACGCGCTTGACGAAACGGTCCTTCCAAAGACGATGCATGCCGCCGCTCATCGCGTCGTTCATGATGTCGTACTTGGCGGCAACGCTCGAAAAGATCTCACCTACGCGGCCGGTCTTCTCGCTCGCATCGATATCTTCGTAGCCGAAGGAAACGGTGTCACTCATAGGGTGGGGCCTTAGGGGGAATTGAGCGGAGCGCAAAGGGTGTTAGAGGGTATTTCATGCCCGAATTACCTGAAGTCGAAACAACGGTGCGCGGCCTTGCGCGGTTCCTCGAAGGGGAGACGATCACGCGGGTGACCGTGAACCGCCCCGATATGCGCCGCCCCTTCCCGCCCGACCTTGTGCAGGCGCTGACCGGCGCCAGCGTGACGCATCTGACGCGCCGGGCGAAATACGGCCTTATCCATACCAGCCGCGACCATGCCTTGGTCTTCCACCTCGGCATGAGCGGGCGCTGGCGGATCGACCCGGAGGTGGACGAGAAGCATGACCATCTCGTGATCGAGACTGCGGGACACCGCTTCGCGCTCAACGATCCGCGCCGCTTCGGCTCGGTCGATTTGATGACCAATGGCGAACTGGTCAGCTGGAAACCCTTCGCCGCGCTGGGGCCGGAGCCGCTGGGCGACGACCTCACGCCCGAGCACCTGCGCGAGGCGACACGCGGACGCAAGCAGGCGATCAAGCTGCTTCTGCTCGACCAGCGGATCGTGGCGGGCCTCGGCAATATCTATGTCTGCGAGGCGCTGTGGCATTCAGGCATCCACCCGCGAAAGGCAGGCGGCAAGGTGACCATGCCGCAGCTTCGTCGTCTGGTACCTGCGATCAAGGACGTGCTGGAGCGCTCCATCCGCGACGGCGGCAGCACATTGCGCGACTTCGCCCAGCCCGACGGCGAGCTAGGCTATTTCGCCACCCGCTTCCACGTCTACGGCCGCGAGGGCGAGCCCTGCCACCACGAGGACGGCGGCACGATCCGCCGCATCGTGCAGGGCGGGCGCAGCACGTGGTTCTGTCCGGTTTGTCAGAGGTGACTGAGGTGCCGTACGCCGGAGCATTCAAGATGAAGCCAAGTCCCCGTAGCCACACCGAAAAACTGATTATATGTCTTCGGAATGTTCTCTTGGCTCAAAAATGGACTTTCCAGACCGCATCCCCTGGAAAATTGGTCCGTCGAGATTGCTGAAGACCATATAACGACTTCTGACGGTCAAGGTGAGGTGCACCAACTGCCGCTCGCCGATTTGGAGGAAGTCGTCATCGCTACAGACGACAGTGGTCCGTGGGGCGCTGATGTAGTGTATCTACTATATTCAATGGAGAAGGAGCCGGTGGGTCTTTTTCCGATTGAAGCGCAGGGAACTCAAGAATTTGTCGAGTGGCTTAGCCAAAGAGATGGCTATAACGACCAGCAGCTGAGAAACGCTATGCGGTCAACCCAGATCGCGAGATTTCTGATCTATCAGCGGCCAACATCAAGAGGCTGAATACTCTCCTCACAAATCCAGCGATGCATATTCCCGCGGCGGGGGCAGGCCGTCCATCTTCTCGCTTAGCAGCGGGCGGAAACTGGGGCGGCTCTTCATGACCATGTACCAGTCGCGCGCCTGCTCGTGGCCGCGCCAGTCGATCCCGCCGAGATAGTCCACCACCGAGAGATGCGCCGCGCAGGTGAGGTCGGCAAGGCTCAGCTGCGGCCCCGCGAGCCACTGGCGCGTGTCGACCAGCCAGTCGATATAGTCGAGGTGGCCGTGCAGCATCCGGCCCATGTTGCGCAGCACCTGCCCGTCGGGCGGCTGGCGCAGGATGATGCGCTTCTTCATCTTCTCGTGAAGCGCGGGCTCGGTCACGTCGGTATAGAAATTCTCGTCGAACAGCGCGACTAGGCGGCGGATTTCCGCGCGCTGCCGCGCCCCGCCCGAGATCATCGGGTTACGCTCGACAGTCTCTTCGAGGAATTCGCAGATCGCCTGGCTGTCGCACAGCGTCACACCGCGCGCGGCATCGTGCAGCACCGGCGTGCGGCCTGCCGGATTGAGCTGCCAGAAGGCATCGCGCCCTTCCCACGGATTCTCGCGCACGAGCTCGTAGGCAACCGACTTCTCCGCCATCACGAGGCGGAGTTTCCGGCTGAAGGGACACAAAGGGAATTGGTGGAGCTGCCACATGCTGGCCAATGCTATTGCATTAGCTGCACCCGCGCGTCCACCAGTCCAATGGGGGTAGGCGAAGTTTTTTCGCAACAGCGCCTTAGGGGGTTTCGGGCGCGGCCTCTTTCATGCGCTCGGCCATGTCCTCGAGCGCGGGCTTCATCGCCTCGAAGGCTTCGGACAGAGCGGCCATGCTCTCCATCGCGCGCGGCAGGTTTCGCTCGATTTCCTCCGGAATGCGTCCGGCCTCGGGTGCCATCGAACGCAGCGTCGTGCCGGGCGCGACCTCCGGGGCGTCCTCGCCCGCGGCCTGTCCCATCGCGTCCATCAGCGGGGAGAGCGGAAGGTCGAGCAGCACCTCGGCGAGCGAGCGGACCATCAGCGCGGTCTGGCGCTGGTATTCGGGATCGGCGAATTTCTCGGCCAGCTCGGCCTTTGCTTCTTCCTCCGCCAGGTCGGGCGACGGCAGGTCGGCATCCTGCGCGAGCAGCGGAGCCGGTGCGGCAAGTGCGGCCAGCGAAAGGGCGAGAGGCAAGGTCTTACGCATGGGGAGATCCCTCCGGGGTTTCTGCGACTCGCGCAGACCTAGGTGGAGGGCGCTGAAAGCGGGCTGAACGGAGCGCTCAGAGGCCCGATGCGTCGAGCAGGGACAGGCAGGCGGGCATGATCTCGTCGATCGCTTCGAAATCGTACTCGCCATCGGTTTCAAGCGAAGCCATCTGCCGTCCGACATGGCTGACGATCACGGGCCGCGTGAACCGCTCGTCTTCCATGATCTTCGCCGTTGTCCGTACGAAGAACTCGCGGCCGCGCGGCGCAATCGTGGGATAGGCGAGCGCGCGCTCGTCATTGCGGGACTGGTAGCCGTCGACGATCCCGAAGACGACACCGCAGCGCAGGTTGGTCTGCTGCTCGAGCGTGAGCGCGGGGAGATCGACGGGCGCATCGGTTTCCTGTGCGGCCAGCGAGGCCGGAAGGACGAGAGCGGCGAGAAGGATGAGGGGCCTGGTCATGCGCCTCATCGTAGAGAGATGCAGGTGAACGGCAAGCAACTTGCCCCGCGCCCCCTGCTTCACTACCCACTCGCCCAAGAGGAGATTCGTTTCAGATGAAAACCCGTGCTGCCGTCGCATTCGAAGCCAAGAAACCGCTGGAGATCGTCGAACTCGATCTCGAAGGCCCGAAAGACGGCGAGGTGCTGGTCGAGATCAAGGCGACGGGCATCTGCCACACCGATGCCTATACGCTCGACGGTTTCGACAGCGAGGGCATCTTCCCAAGCGTGCTCGGCCACGAAGGCTGCGGCGTGGTGCGCGAAGTCGGCAAGGGCGTGACCTCGGTCAAGCCGGGCGACCACGTGATCCCGCTCTACACGCCGGAATGCCGCCAGTGTAAGATGTGCCTTTCGGGCAAGACCAACCTGTGCAGCGCGATCCGCGAAACGCAGGGCAAGGGACTGATGCCCGACGGGACGACGCGGTTCAGCTATCAGGGCAAGCCGATCTACCACTACATGGGCTGCTCGACCTTCTCGAACTACACCGTCCTGCCCGAGATCGCGGTCGCCAAGATCCGCGAGGACGCACCCTTCCACACCACCTGCTACGTCGGCTGCGGCGTAACGACGGGCGTGGGCGCGGTGGTCAACACGGCGCAAGTGAAGCCGGGCGACAATGTCGTGGTTTTCGGCCTCGGCGGCATCGGGCTGAACGTGATCCAGGGCGCGAAGATGGCCGGCGCAGACCGCATCGTCGGCGTCGACATCAACAATTCCAAGAAGGAATGGGGCGAGAAGTTCGGCATGACCGACTTCGTCAATCCGAAGGAAGTGTCGGACGTGGTCGCACATCTCGTCGAAATGCTCGACGGCGGCGCGGACTACAGCTTCGACTGCACCGGCAACACGGCGGTCATGCGCGATGCGCTGGAGTGCTGCCACAAGGGCTGGGGCACGAGCATCATCATCGGTGTGGCGGAAGCAGGCAAGACGATCGAAACCCGCCCGTTCCAGCTGGTCACGGGCCGCAACTGGCGCGGCACGGCCTTCGGCGGGGCCAAGGGCCGCACCGACGTGCCCAAGATCGTGGACTGGTACATGAACGGGAAGATCGAGATCGACCCGATGATCACCCACGTCCTCAAGCTCGAAGAGATCAACAAGGGCTTCGACCTGATGCATGCAGGCGAAAGCATCCGCAGCGTGGTCGTCTTCGACTGATGCCGGCCAAGGTGACCCTTGCCCAGAAGTTCGCTGGCTTCAGCGAACACTGGGCGCCGCGCATCGTCGCGCGCTATGAGGGTCACGAGGTCCGCATCGCCAAGCTCGAAGGCGAGTTCGACTGGCACAGCCACACGCATGACGAGCTATTCCTGTGCGTGGACGGCGAGCTCGATATCCTTTTCCGCGACCGCACGGAGACGCTCTTGCCCGGCGACCTCCTGCTGATCGAGGCGGGAGAGGAGCACAAGCCATTCGCGCGCAAGGGCGAGGTGCAGGTCCTGCTGCTGGACCCGGAAAATGCGCCGAATACCGGAGATGAAGCAACTGCGACCAAGGCGGTCGAGGCATAAGGAGAGAGACCCATGTACAGTCACATGATGGTAGGTTCGAACGACATCGAACGTTCGAAGAAATTCTACGATGCGACCTTCAAGGCGATCGGCGGACGCGAGGCGATCGTCGATGACAAGGGACGCCTGATGTATCTCTACAACGACGGCGCGTTCCTCGTGACCAAGCCGATCGACGGCGAACCTGCAACGGCGGGCAATGGCTGCACGATCGGTTTCGCCATGACTCCCGAACAGGCTGACGCATGGCACGCAGCGGGCGTCGAGGCCGGCGGTACGGCAATCGAGGATCCGCCGGGCGAACGCCCCGGCTCGGGCATGTATCTCGCCTATCTGCGCGATCCCGACGGCAACAAGCTCTGCGCCCTTCACCGTCTGGGCTGAGCCGCTTGAGCGACACCATCGAAGCGGGATTGCGGGCGGATATCGAAGCGCTCGCAATCCCCTTCGAACATCACGAACACGAGGCCGTGTTCACCGTCGAGGAAAGCCGCGAGATCAAGGCGAGCATCCCCGGCGAGCATACCAAGAACCTGTTCCTGAAAGATGCCGGCGGCGACTTCTGGCTGGTCACCGTGCCAGCCGAGATGCGCGTGAATCTCAAGGGGCTGCCGTCCGCCATCGGCTGCAAGCGCGTGAGCTTCGGCAAGCCCGATGCGATGGAGCGTCTTTTGGGCCTCACGCCCGGTTCCGTCACGCCGCTGGGCGCGATCAATGCTGAGCCCGGCAGCATCACCGTGGTGCTAGACCGCAGTCTTGCCGGGGCTGAGCGCATCAACGTCCACCCGCTTCGCAATACCGCGACCATCGGCCTGTCCGGCGCGGACACCTTGCGGCTGCTCGAGCATTGGGGTCATGCGCCGCTCGTCGCGGACATCCCCGCGCAAGACTGATTTCCAGGATACCCAATGACGCTCGAATACCTTTCGCAGAACAAGGCTTTCGGGGGCGACCAGTTCGTCCTCTCGCACCACTCGGAGGCGACGGGGACCGAAATGACCTTCTCGGTCTATGTCCCGCCGCACGAGGAAGGCGCGAAGCTGCCGGTGCTGTGGTACCTGTCGGGCCTCACCTGCACTCACGCCAATGTAACCGAGAAGGGCGAATTCCGGCAGGCATGCGCCGAGCACGGCGTGATCTTCGTCGCGCCCGACACCAGCCCACGCGGTGACGACGTGCCAGACGCTGCTGACGAATACGACTTCGGGAAGGGTGCGGGCTTCTATGTCGATGCGACGCAGCAGCCGTGGTCCAAGCACTACCGCATGCGCAGCTATATCGAGGACGAACTGCCCGGCGTGATCGCGGCGACCTTCCCCGCAGACATGGCGCGGCAGGGCATCACCGGCCACTCGATGGGCGGCCATGGTGCGCTCACCATCGCCCTGCGCAACGAGGGCCGCTTCCGCTCGGTCAGCGCCTTCGCCCCCATCGTCGCGCCGACAAAGGTGCCGTGGGGCGAAAAGGCGCTCTCCCGCTATCTGGGCGAGGGCCGCGAGGCCTGGGCCGAATACGATGCCGTCGCGCTGATCGAGAACGGCGCTCGCCTAGACAACCTGCTGGTGGAACAGGGCACGGCGGACAATTTCCTCGAGGAACAGCTCAAGACCGGCCTCCTCTCGATGGCCTGTGCCAAGGCAGGCATCCCCGCCGAGATCCGCATGCAGGAAGGCTACGACCACTCCTACTACTTCATCTCGACCTTCATGGCCGAACACGTGAAGTGGCACGCTGAGCGATTGGGCTAAAGCGCCAGCCATTCCTCCGCGACGTCCTGCTGGTCGAGGTTGAAGCCCTTTATCTTGATGCCGGGGAAGAGTGCGCCTTCGATCTCTGCCGCGTTCCTGAGCCATTCGGAATCGCTCAGCACTGCGCATTTGTCGAACGCGCCGAGCAGCCCGAAGAGCTTGGGCAGGCGGCTGAACTCGACGCCGATGGCGCCCAGTGTCGGCAGCTCGAAATTGCGGATGCGGTAGAGCATCCTCCCGTGCTCAACGCCTTCGGACTTGGCGATGAGTTCGTCGAGCGCGCTGCGCATGATGTCGGCATCGATCTTGCCGTCGAGATCGATGTCGACGCGGTTGGCCGATGGCTTGGTGATGGTGAGCATGTGCACTTCCCCTCGTCAGGAAAAGCGACCCTCGGATTGACGGGACTATTTTATCACTTTCCGCATCTCCCCGCCAACCGCGCGTAAATTCACCTTTGGGGTGATTGACCCGCACCTCGCGCTTGGACAGACTTCGCAAGTCAAAGAGCGGGAGGATTTCATGCGGAGTACGGCACTGGCATTGGCAATCGCACTGGCTTGCACGCCCCTTACGGCGCTTGCGCAGGGCGCGAAAGTCACCTCGCCCGTCGAGCTGGCGCAGCGCGCGAGCGAATTGAAGCCCGGCGAATGGGTCTGGGCTCCGGAAATTTCGCCCGATGGCCCGGTGGTCGTCTATGTCGACCTAACGCGGCAGGTCGCGGATATCTATCGCAACGGGATCCGTATCGGAGTCTCCACCGTCTCCACCGGCAAGCCCGGGCACGAGACGCCGACCGGCGTGTTCAAGATCCTCCAGAAGGATCGCAACCACCATTCCTCGACCTACAACAACGCGCCGATGCCCTTCCAGCAGAGGCTGACGTGGGACGGGGTTGCGCTGCACGCGGGCGGCCTGCCCGGCTATCCCGAAAGCCATGGCTGCGTGCACCTACCCTACAATTTCGCGCACGAGCTGTTCGGCACGACCTCTATGGGCGGGACCGTGATCGTCCAGGGCCGCGCGGGCGCTCCAGTGAAAATCCCCGCGGCAGGAGTTCTCTCGCCAGCAACGGTCGAAGGCCTGCCGCAGGGGTATCAGCCGCTTCAGTCCACGTACCGGTGGGAGGAAGAGGAAGGCACCGAAGGTCCGCTGGCGGTGGTCATTTCGACCTCCGACCAGGAGATGGTCGTGCTGCGCAACGGGATTGAGGTCGGCCGCTCGCGCGTCGAACTGCCCGGCCCGCCGAGCGCCACGATGGTCGCGACGCTGACGGTCGATGCGCAAGGAGCAGCGCACTGGTCGCTCGTGCCGCTGCCGGGCCATCACAAGGACGACACGCACGCGGCCGACGCGACAGCACTGTCCCGCCTGCGCATGCCGCACGGAATGCTGACACGGCTGAAGCGCGAAATGGCGCCGGGCACGCATGTCCTGATCACCCATGCGCGGGTCAGTGCCGAAACGACAGCGGTCCCGATCACGGTGCTCGCGGCGAACGAGTGACGCCGCCAGGACCGGTTACTCCTCGGCCGGCGAAATCCGGACCATGAGGTGTGCGTAGGGCGTGTCCTTCCACATGACATAGACTGGCTCGGACGTGTCATTGGTCATGTCTGCGTAGAGCGCCGGGTCGGGCAGGATGATCATCAGGTGCGGACCGTCCTTGATCCACATGTTGTCATCCGTCGGCTCGGTCGCCGAAGGGTCGAGATTGCTGACGCCCGGTGCACCGCCCTCGCCGGCAAGCATGTAGGACATGCCGAATTTCCCGGTCGGGAAGGGCTCGCCAGCCTGCAGCGCTCCCAGCGCTTCCATCCAGACCGCGTCGTTGCACATCGGGCCCATGCCGGGCGTCTCGGCGATACAGGTCCAGCCGTTCGAGCCCTCGCGCACGACATTGCCATCGGCATCGAGCACCGTGGCGTTGTTCGTCACGTCTTCGGGACCGGCCGAAAGTGCGCTTTCGAGCGGTGTCTGTTCGGCAGTGGTCGCGGCGTCGGCACCGTCTGCGGTACCGGTATCAGCCTCTTCGACCTTGCTGCAGCCGGTTGCGAGAGCGAGCAGCGCAATGGCTGCGAGAGCGTCGGATTTCCTCATGGTTTCCTCCCATCGAGCGACCCTCTCAATGGACGGAACCATAGGCCCGGACGGCGCCTTTCGCAAAAGCACCGACAAGCCGTTCTTTTAGCGGGGTTTTCCCGAATAAGGGCCGGATTCGCCCCTACCCGTGCGCGGCGATGAATTCCTCGACCACCGGGGCGATCTTGTCGCGCCACCTGCTGCCATTGAAGATGCCGTAATGCCCGGCGCCTTCGGCCATGTAGTAGCGCTTCTTCGCGTCCTTGAGGTTCGGCGTCAGGTCGAGCGCGGCCTTGGTCTGGCCGAGGCCCGAAATATCGTCGCGTTCGCCCTCGATGGCGAGCAGCGCGGTCTGGGTGATATCGCCAAGGTCGATGCGCTTGCCGCGGTGCATGAAGGTGCCGTTGGGGATCGCGTGGTCCTGGAAGACCTCCTGCACCGTCTGCAGGTAGAACTCCGCGGTCATGTCGCAGACGCTGCGATACTCGTCGTAGAAATCCTTGGTCGCCTGCGCGCTTGCCTCGTCGCCCACCGTGAGGTGTTTGAACATCTCATAATGGCTCATCATGTGATTGCCGAGGTTCATGCTCATGAAGCCGGCAAGCTGCATGAAGCCGGGGTAGACCCGGCGTCCGGAGCCGCGATACTGCATTGGGACAGTGGCGATCACGTTCTGGCGGAACCACTCGATCGGGCGTTCCATCGCGAGATCGTTGACGCTGGTGGGCGAACAGCGCGTGTCGATCGGGCCGCCCATCATGGTCAGCGTCTTCGGCGTGCAGGGATGCTTATCGCGGTTCATGATCGCGGTCGCGGCGAACACCGGGACCGAGGGCTGGCAAACGGCCATGGTATGCGCGCCGGGACCGATGTGCTCGAGGAAGTCGATCACGTAGTCCATATAATCGTCGAGGTCGAAATGCCCTTCGTGCAGCGGCACATTGCGCGCATCGGCCCAGTCGGTGACATAGACCGTGTATTCCTGCAGCATCCGCTCGACCGTGCCGCGCAGCAGCGTCGCGTAGTGTCCGCTCATCGGCGCGACGACCAGCAGGCGCGGCGCATCCTCGGGCAGGTCATCGCGTCGGAAGCGCTTGAGATCGCCGAAGGGCTTGTTCAGCACGGTCGCTTCCTCGACCGCGTGGTGCTTGCCGTCCACTTCGACCTCTTCGATGCCCCATGCGGGCTTGCCATAGGTGGCAGTGGCGTGGGCAAAAACGTCGAGCGCGCTCGCGGCGACGGGACCCATGCCCATGTAACCGAATGGCAGCGCTGGATTGGACAGCATCTCGGCACCGATGGAGGCCCAGGTGCTGGCGCTCGAAAGCCAGCTGCGCTGCAGTTCATAGGCGTGGTAAAGCATTCTCGTCCCCTGCGGCCCGCGCTTTTTATTTTCTTTGCGGGAGAAAGTCGGACGGGGGTTCTGCCCCGTGGATCGTCATTGTGCAATGCACAAACTGGGTAAAAGTGCCGGTAAGGCCGCTCTGCTGTGGATTTTGGGTAACGCGCACACTAGGTGGGCGGAATGGACGAGACGGGCGCCGGACAGAAGAAAAAGCGCAAGCTGTTCGCGCGGCGACGCAAGAGCGAGCCGCGTACGCTGCGGCCGTTGCGCATGGTTTTTGCCGAAATGCGCAATTATCCCGGTCATGTCGCGATGGCTCTGGTCGCGCTCATCATCACCGCAGGCGCGACGTTGGCGATCCCGGCCGGGCTCCGGTTCGTGGTCGACCAGGGCATGGGCGGCGATGGCTCGCAGCTCACATTCTGGTTCGAGGTCCTGCTGTCCATCGTCGGTGTGCTGGCGCTGGGTACGGCGCTGCGATTCTACTTCGTCAGCTGGCTGGGCGAGCGCGTGGTCGCCGATGTCCGCAAACGCGTGCAGCAGAACCTCCTGCGCCTCGCGCCGGGCTTTTACGAGGTGAACAGCCCCAAGGAAATTTCCAGCCGCATGACCAGCGACACCGCGCTGATCGAAACCATGGTCGGCACCACCGTATCTGTAGCCCTGCGCAATGTGCTCGTAGCGATCGGCGGCACCGCCTACCTGTTCTATCTCGTGCCGGGACTGACCATCGGCCTAGTGCTGATCATCCCGCTGATCGTGATCCCGATCACGCTGTTCGGCCGTCGGCTGCGCAAGGTCAGCCGCACCAGCCAGGACCGCGTTGCCGATATCGGCGCGAATGTCACCGAGGTGCTTTCTGCGATGAAGATCGTGCAGGGCTTCAACCAGGAGAGCCGCGAGCATGCGCGGTTCGAGGACACGGTCGAACGCACCTTCACCGTCGCCAAGCGCCGGATCATCATCCGAGCGGCACTGACGGCCTGCATCATCCTGTTCATCTTCGGCGGCATCACCGTGCTCGTCTGGCGCGGGGCGGAAGCCGCCAATGACGGCGCCATCACCTACGGCACGATCGTCAGCTTCGTCTTCGCATCCGCGCTGGTGGCCGGTGCATTCGGCGCACTGACCGAGGTCTATGGCGACCTGCTTCGCGCTGCGGGTGCCGCAAGTCGCCTCTCGGAACTGCTCGACGAGACGCCCGAGATCGCCGCGCCCGAAAAGCCCATGCCGCTGCCCGTGCCGCCGCGCGGCAGCCTTTCGTTCCGCAATGTCGATTTCCGCTATCCTACGCGGCCCGAAACCGCCGCGCTCGAGGATTTCAGCCTCGAGGTCGAACCGGGCGAGACGGTCGCCATCGTCGGCCCCTCGGGCGCAGGCAAGTCGACCATCTTCCAGCTTGCCGAGCGGTTCTACGACCCGCAGGCCGGCACGGTGCGCCTCGACGGCATCCCCCTGACCAAGGCCGACCCCGCCGAGATCCGCAAGCGCATCGCTTTCGTCCCGCAGGAAGGCGTGCTGTTCTCCGCCAATGCGCGCGACAACCTGCGTTACGGCAACTGGGAGGCGAGCGACGAGCAGGTCTGGGCCGCAGCCCGCGCTGCCAATGCGGCCGAATTCCTCGAGAACCTGCCGCAGGGCCTCGATACGCACCTCGGCGAGAACGGCACGCAGCTTTCCGGCGGCCAGCGTCAGCGCATTGCGATCGCCCGCGCGCTGCTGCGCGATGCGCCGATCCTGCTGCTCGACGAGGCCACCAGCGCGCTCGATGCCGAAAGCGAACGGCTCGTACAGGACGCGCTCGAGAACCTGATGGAAGACCGCACCACGCTGGTCATCGCGCACCGTCTTGCGACCGTGCGCGCCGCGGACCGCATCGTCGTGATGGAAGACGGGCGCATCGTAGAGCAGGGTACGCACGACCAGCTTTCGTCCAATGGCGGGCTCTACGCGCGGCTTGCGCAGCTGCAATTCGGCACCGAAACGGCCTGATTCCTCGACCAAGCCCGCGCTTCGCCCGACGAGCGGCGACTCCTTTGCTTCCGATCTGCTAGCCAGACTGCACGAGGTTCCGCGCGCCCGGGGAAGGCGCCGGACCGGACATTACCGGGAGTTACCAGATGACTAGGACACTATTCGCCGCGGGCGCATCCGCGCTTGCCCTGATGATGGCGGCACCTGCCGTCGCAGAGGAAGCGGAAGCCGAAAGCACCGCACCCACCATGGACTTCGGCACCTGGGGTGTCGGCACTTCGCTGATCGACCAGAGCGTCGATCCGGGCGACGATTTCAACGCCTACGTCAATGGCATCTGGATCGCCTCGAACGAGATTCCCGGCGACCGCCAGCGCTACGGCGCCTTCGACATGCTGCGCGAAGAGGCAATCTACGATGTCCGCCGCCTGGTGAACGACCTGGCCGCCTCCAACCCCGAGCCCGGTACGGCAGCCCGCCGCATCGTCGATGCCTACAATTCCTACATGGATGTCGAGGCGATCGACGCATCGGGCCTCGCGCCCGCCCAGCCCTATCTCAACCAGATCTTCGGCGCGCAAAGCCTCGATGATCTCGTCAAGCTGTTCGGCACGCCGGGCTACCCCTCGCTCGTTAGCGCAGGCGTCGGCATCGATGCGCGCAACCCGACGCAGTATGCCGTCAGCATCGGCTTCGACGGCATGGGCCTGCCCGACCGCGACTATTACCTCGTCGATTCGGAAAGCAACCTGAAGATCCGCGAGGCCTATCTCGACTATCTCACCACCGTACTGGGTGCCGCCGGCTATGCCGATGCGCGCGACGCTGCGGAATCGGTCTACGCCTTCGAAACGAAGGTCGCCGAGCTCGAATGGGCGCGCCAGATGCTGCGCCGTCCGCAGCTGACCTACAACGTGCTCACCCGTGAAGAACTGGCCGATATGGCCGGCGACTTCCCGATCGAAACGCTGCTTGCGACATCGAAGTTCGACGGCGAGACCCGTTTCCTCGCCCGCCAGCTTCCGCCGACCGACGAAGAAATCGCCAACGAGAAGCTCACCGACGAGCAGAAGGCGATGATCGGTGGCGGCCTGCCCGGCATGATGCAGCTGCTGACCGAGACCCCGCTGCCGACGCTGCAGGCCTATATGGCCAAGAGCTTCCTCGGCTCGAACGCAGCGCTGCTTTCGACCGAGCTCGACGAGACCGTGTTCGATTTCTACGGCCGCACGATCAACGGCCGCGAACAGCAGCAGGATCGCTGGAAGCGCGGCATTTCGGCAGTGGAAAGCGCGCTCGGCGAACAGCTCGGCGCGCTCTATGTCGAGCGCTATTTCCCGCCCGAAAGCAAGGAACGGATGGATACGCTGGTGGCCAACCTCCAGCGTGCCATGTCCTCTGCCCTCGACCGCAACGAGTGGATGACGCCCGCCACGATCGAGCAGGCGCGTGCCAAGCTCAACGGCTTCACCCCGATGATCGGCTACCCCGACGAGTTCGAGACCTATGACGGCCTCGAGATCGATCCGAGCGACCCGCTGGGCAATGCGATGAATGCGCGTGCCTGGAACGTCGAGGACAACCGCAAGCGTCTCGGTACCGAAGTCGATCCGACCGAGTGGGGCATGTTCCCGCAGACGGTGAACGCCTATTACTCGCCGCTCACCAACCGCATCGTCTTCCCCGCAGCGATCCTGCAGCCGCCGTTCTTCAACGCGGAAGCGGACGAGGCCGTGAACTATGGCGGTATCGGCGCGGTGATCGGTCACGAGATCGGCCACGGCTACGACGACCAGGGCAGCCAGTTCGATGCCGAGGGCACGTTGCGCAACTGGTGGCAGGACGAAGACCGCGACGGCTTCGAACAGTACACCGCCCGCATGGCCGAGTTCATCGAATCCTACTGCCCGGTCGAAAGCGCGGAAGGCCCGGTCTGCCTGCGCGGCGGCCAGTCGATGGGCGAGACGCTCGGCGACGTGGTCGGCCTGCAGATGGCCTACCAGGCTTACAAGCTCTCGCTGAACGGCGAGGAGGCCCCGGTGATCGACGGCCTGACCGGCGACCAGCGCTTCTTCCTCGGTTTCGCGCAGATCTGGCGCGGAATGGAGCGCGAGGAATCGCTGCGCAACCGCGTGATGACCGCCAACCACCCGCCGGGCGAATTCCGCCTCAACAACGCGGTGCGCCATATCGACGCGTGGTACGACGCCTTCAATGTCGGCCCCGAGGACGAGCTGTACCTGCCGCCCGAAGAGCGCATCAAGATCTGGTAAGACGAGCTCCAAGAGAGAGGAGTGGAACCCCGCCGGCCAATGGTCGGCGGGGTTTTTATTGACTTGGCAAGCCGTTCTGCCAATTCCCACGCCCCATGACTTTCCTCCAAGAACTGATCATCGCGATCGTCCAGGGCATCACCGAGTTCCTCCCGATCTCTTCCTCGGGACACCTCATCCTGATCCCGAAGCTGACCGATTTTCCCGACCAGGGTCCGCTGATCGACGTTGCCGTGCACGTCGGCTCGCTGCTCGCGATCATCCTCTATTTCCGCAAGGAAGTGATGGGTCTAGCCCGCGGCGGTTTCGCCAGCGTGGGCCTCGGCAAGGACGACGAACAGCGCCGGCTGTTCTGGTTCATCGTCATCGGGACGATCCCGGCTGTTCTCGCCGGACTGTTCATCAAGATGGGTGGCTATCTCGAAGGCTTCCGCTCGACCGACCTCGTCGCCACCAACCTCATCGTCTTCGGCATCCTGTTGGGTCTTGCCGATCGGTTCGGGAAACAGACCAAGGCCTACGAGGACATGAGCCTCAAGGATGCGATCCTCGTCGGGCTCGCGCAGGCCATGGCGCTCATTCCCGGCACCAGCCGTTCGGGCGCCACGATGACCGCCGCGCGCGCGCTGGGTTACGGGCGCGTGGAATCGGCCCGCTTTTCCTTCCTGCTGGCAATCCCCGCCGTAGCCGGTGCAGGCCTGCTCGCCGCCTTCGACCTGTCCGAAGCGACCGCGCAGATGCAGCAGGACGCGCTGGTATCTGGCGTGCTGACCTTCTTCACCGCGCTCGCCACGATGATGTTCCTGATGAACTTCCTCAAAAGGGCCTCGATGCTGGTTTTCGTGGTCTACCGCGTCCTTCTCGGCGTTGCCCTGCTGGCGTTCCTCTAAGCCGGAAATTCCCCCCGTACCGGACACTTTTTAGTCACATTCCCGGAACCTTCCGCCGCACTCCGCTTTTATTGTGCAAGTGCAAACCGCAAGGAAGACTAGATGGGTCTCATAATCCTGATCGTTACCGGCGCCCTGTTGGGATGGCTGGCCACGATCGCCCTGCAGATCGAGGACGGACGCGGCATTCTTCGCAATGTCGTTGCCGGTATCGTCGGTTCGCTGGGTGTGGGACTGGTCACGTCAGGAGGCGTTTTTCTCGGTGCCATCAAGGCATCGACGCTCCTGTGGGCCGCCTTGGGCGCCATCGCCGTAGTCGCTTTGTACAATGTCGTGCGCGAACGGGCTTTTCGCTGAGCGCTTACCGACGCTTTCAATCCATCCGGGGCCCGGTCAATTCTTTCCGTGCTCCATTCTCAAAGGGGAAAACACAATGAAGTTCACCAAGACCGCACTCGTCGCTTCGGCCGCCGCCATGAGCCTCGGCCTCGCAGCATGTGACAGTGCAGCCGAAAACCAGGCGGAAGACGAAATCGAAGCGACCGAAGACGTGCGTGACGCACAGGTCGACGCCATGGAAGAAGCCGGTGAAATTACCGAAGACCAGGCCGACGCTCTCGACGATCAGACCGATGCGATGGAAGAGAATGCGGAAGACGTGGTCGACGAGACCATGTAAGTCAGGCCATTCCTAACGGAATTCGAAGGGCTCCGGAGCGATCCGGGGCCCTTTTTTGATGGCCTGACCGGAACAAATGCGCGCGAACCACATTTTTGCCATGATTGGGAATGGTCGCGAGGTCGCGACGGGCTCTTCAATCGACTGTAAAAGGGGAATACCGATGAAGTTCACCAAAACCGCTCTTATTGCTTCGGCTGCTGCCATGAGCCTCGGTCTCGCTGCATGCGACGGCCCGCAGGAAGAAGCCATGGAAGACCAGGCTGAAGCAATGGAATCGGAGCTGGACGCCCAGGCTGAAGCCATGGAAGACGCCGGTGCACCCGAAGAAGCTGTCGAAGCCATGGAAGACAAGGCTGACGCCGTCGAAGACGCTGGCGAAGAAGCTGCCGACGAAATGGACGGCATGTAAGCCAGAGATTTCCTTCGGGAATAGAGAAAAGGCTCCGGAGCGATCCGGAGCCTTTTTCGTTAGCGCACCGACCTCCGTCGGCGCGTCCTCGCTATACGTACAGCAAGCTGCACCCGCTGGGGGGGGCGGTCACCCTTGCCGGGCCCTGCGGGACCCGGTTCCACTCTAGACGGCTAGACCGGCTTCGCGCCGCTGCCGCGCCCGCCGCGAAGCGTGTATTCGAGCGTCCCGCGATTGACCACGTAGTCGACGTCGATCACCGCAGTGTTGGCATAGGTGAAGCCCGCACCGAGGCTCTTGTAGAGCTTGTCGAAATCGCGCTCGACCGTCTGGCGGTAGAGGTCCTCGAAGCTCGAGATCACGAAGTAGGTCGGCTGCAAATCGCTGATCACGTAATCGGTACGCATCACGCGATCGACGTTGAGCATGATCCGGTTGGGGCTTTCCGCCTCCACCGAATAGACCACCTCGGTCGGGCCCGAGAGGATGCCCGCACCATAGGCGCGGATGTCGCCGGGCTTTTCCTCGATCAGCCCGAATTCGACCGTGTACCAGTAGAGCGACCCCAGCGCCTTCAATCGGTTGTAGCGCATCGCCTTCCAGCCGGCCTTGCCATATTCCTGCATGTAATCGGCATAGACCGGGTCGGTCAGCATCGGCACGTGACCGAAGACATCGTGGAACACGTCGGGCTCCTGGATGTAGTCGAAGGTCTCGCGCGTGCGGATGAAATTGCCTGCCGGGAAACGGCGGTTGGCGAGGTGCCAGAAGAACACGTGATCGGGGATCAGCATGGGCACCGGAACCACGCTCCAACCGGTCAGCTTGTCGAGTTCTTCGGACAGCTTGCCGAATTCGGGAACGCCGCCGCGGCCGAGATCGAGCTTCTCGGTGCCTTCCATGAAAGCGGTCGCCGCGCGGCCGGGAAGCATCTGCATCTGCCGCTTGAACAGATCGTCCCAGATCGCGTCGTCTTCGCTGTCGTATTCGGTCTGCTTCGGCTCGAGCCAGTCGTCGCCCACATGCTCCGGCTTTTTGAGCGGCGCAGTGAAGACATCGTCCGGCAATTCGGGAAGCTTCGAAAAATCGTGTTCGGGTTCTGCTAGCGTAGCCATATCACTGCGTTAGATAGTAGCTTTGTCGGCGCCATACAAATCGGGAGATGCCCTTGCCCATCAAACGCAAAGAATACGAAGCCGCACTCGAACCCATGCGCGAGGAGCTGGTGGCCATGGCGCGATGGGCGCGCGTCACCGGGCAGCGCATCGTGGTGATCTTCGAAGGGCGCGATACGGCGGGCAAGGGCGGCGCGATTCGCGCGGTTTCGGAGAAGCTCAATCCGCGACAATGCCATGTCGTCGCGCTGGGCAAGCCGACCGAGGACGAGCAGGGCCAGTGGTATTTCCAGCGCTATGTCGACCACCTGCCAACCAAGGGCGAGATCGTCCTGTTCGACCGCAGCTGGTACAATAGGGCAGGCGTCGAGAAGGTCATGGGCTTTGCCAGCGATGCCCAGGTCGAGCAGTTCCTCGACCAGGTGCCGACCTTCGAGAAGATGCTCGTCGACGATGGCATCCTGCTGTTCAAATACTGGCTCGGCACCGACCAGGAGAGGCAGGAGGAACGGTTGCGCGAACGGCTGGAGGATCCGCTCAAGCGCTGGAAGCTGTCACCGATCGACCTCGCCGCACGCGACAAATACGACGCCTATACCGAGGCACGCGAGGAAATGCTGAGGCGCACGCATACGGCCCATGCCCCGTGGACGCTGGTCGATTTCAACGACCAGAAGCTTGGCCGGCTGACGCTGGTGCGCGACCTGCTCGACCGGCTGCCCGACATGCATGTCGATCCGGCAGAGATCGAGTTTCCCGACCTCGGCCGCGAGCCGCGCGAAGAGACCTATGGCGTGATCGAGCCGATCGCGGAGTACCGGCTGGACTAGGCCGCGCGCTCGAACACGGCGGCCATGCCCTGACCGCCGCCGATGCACATGGTCTCGAGGCCGTAGCGCACTTCGCGGCGCTGCATTTCGTGCGCCATATCGGCGAGGATGCGGATGCCCGTCGCGCCGATCGGGTGGCCGAGCGAAATACCCGAGCCGTTGACGTTCACGATCTCGCGGCGGCTGTCGTCCTCGGCGAAGCCCCAGCCCTTCAGCACGGCGAGCGCCTGCGGAGCGAAGGCCTCGTTGAGTTCGATCAGGCCGATGTCGTCCCAGCCGAGACCGTTCCTTGCGAAAAGCCGCTCGACCGCCGGGACCGGGCCGATGCCCATGCGGCTGGGATCGCAGCCCGCCGCGCTCCACGAATGGAGCCACAGGATCGGTTCGAGGCCGAGTTCCTCGACCTTGTCTTCGGCCACCACGAGACAGGCTGCGGCCGCATCATTTTGCTGGCTGGCATTGCCTGCCGTCACGATGGCGTCGGGATCGCGCTTCAAATCGATGGCGCGCAGCTTGCCGAGCGTCTCCATGCTCGCATCCTCACGGAAGCCCTCGTCCTTCGCGAAAAGAACCGGATCGCCGCGGCGCTGCGGGATTTCCACCGGTACCAGCTGTTCGTCGAACTTGCCCTCGGCCCATGCGCGGGTGGCGTTCTGGTGGCTGCGCACGGCAAACTCGTCCGACGCCTCGCGGCTGATGTCGTAATCCTTGGCGAGATTTTCCGCCGTCTCGATCATGCCGGTGATGACACCGAAGCGCTCGATCGGCTGGCTGAGAAGACGGCCGCGCGTCAGGCGGTCCCACAGCACCATGTCGCCCATGCGCGCACCGTGGCGGGCCTTGGTGGTGTAGTGCTCGACATTGGACATGCTCTCGACGCCGCCGGCGAGCACGCAGTCGGCGACACCCGTCTGGACCATCATCGCAGCGGTGGCGACCGCCTGCAGGCCCGAGCCGCAACGCCGGTCGAGCTGCATGCCCGGAACCTCGATCGGGTAGCCGGCGGCAAGCCAGCTCCAGCGTCCGATGGCGGGTGCTTCGCCGCTGCCATAGCCCTGGCTGAATACCACGTCGTCGACACGGCAAGGATCGATGCCCGAACGCTCTACGAGCGCCTTGATGATCACCGCACCCAGCGCGCCGGCTTCGAGCGGGGCAAGACTGCCGAGGAACTTGCCAACCGGCGTACGGAGCGGCTTGCAGATGGCGACGCGGCGGAGTTCAGTCATGGATTAGTCCCAAAAATGTTCAAGCATCGGATAGGCGGGCGATATCGCGGTCGACGAGCTTGCCGATCGCGCCCGAGGACAGGCCGAGACGGTCTGCGAGCACTTCCTCGGTATGCTGCCCGAGATAGGGTGCAGGGGCCGGACCGCCGGCCTCGCGCCCCGGAATATTGGCGAAGCTGCGTGTGGCCGGATACTCGAAGCCCGAGGGGTTCGCGGCCGTGCGCGTGAAGAGCGGGTTTTCGTCCACCAGCACCGGATCGTTCGCGGCCTCGTGCATCGTGCGATAGCGCTCGAATGTGCAGCCCTGCTCGCCCATACGGCGCTCGAGTTCGGGCCAGTCCATCGTCCCGGCGCGCGACTGGAAGAGGTCGAACAGCGCGTGGCGATGTTCGAAGCGCGGCCGGTCGCCATCGGCGAAGCGCACGCCGCATTCCTGCTCCAGCGCAGCGATTTCTTCCTCGACACCGAAGGCCTTTACGAGGCCGGTCCATTGCTTGGGCGTCAGCGCGGCCACCATGAAGCGCGTATTGTCGAGGCTGCGGAAATCGCGCCCGAACGCGCCCCAGATGGCATTTCCGAGCCGCTCGCGGTCGGCACCGCGATAGAGCATTTCGGCCATGGCCCCGCTGTTGGCGACCGTGCCGATGGCGACATCGCCCAGGGGCACGCGCAGTTCGCTACCCTCGCCCGTGTGATCACGGTGGCGGATCGCTGCGATCAGCGCAAAAGCACAATAGGCACCCGTGATGAAATCCCACGCGGGCAGGACCTGGTTCACCGGCGGCGCGGTTGCCTCGTCCCATTCCTCCGGCCCGCACATCAGCGGATATCCGCTGGCGGCATTGACGGTGAAGTCCATCGCCTGCCGCCCGTCGTGCCAGCCCATGATGCGCACGCTAACGAGATCGGGGCAGTTCGCCGCGACGGCCTCGTGCGAGAGGAAGCTCTTTTCAGGCAGGTTGGTGATGAGATTGCCGGTCTTGGCCGACAGTTCGACGAGCAGCTCGCGCCCCTCGCCGCTCCTCAAGTCCAGCGCGACCGACTTCTTCGCCCGGTTGAGGTTCTCCCAGCTCAGGCTGCGGCCCTCTTTCGTGAGCATGTAGCGGTCGTAATCGAGCCCGCCCTCCTTGTGATCGACGCGGATCACTTCGGCGCCCATCTGCGCGCAGTAAAGGCCGGCCGTAGGGGAAGCGACGAAGCTCGAGGCCTCGATGATGCTCAGGTCGTTGAGAAGGCCGTACACGCCTCAGACGCTCGCCGCATATTCGCGCAGCATCCGCTTGGCGATCTGCAGCTGGAGGATCTGCGTCGTGCCCTCGTAAATCCGGTAGATGCGCGCATCGCGGAAGAAGCGTTCGGCGTCGTATTCGGCGAGATAGCCCGCACCGCCATAGACCTGCACCACGCGGTCGACCACGCGGCCGCACATTTCGGAGGCGAAGACCTTGAAGGCCGCCGCTTCCTTCACCGTATCCTCGCCCCGGTCGACGCGGGCGGTGACGTCCGCCATCATCGCTTCGGCTGCGTAGATCTCGGTCCAGCTTTCCGCGAGCATCTGCTGGATCAGCTGGAAATTGGCGATCGGTTCGCCAAAGGCCTGCCGCTCGTTGGCGTATTTGATCGCGCTGTCGAGCGCGCGGCGGGCATAGCCCGTGCTGGCCGCGCCGACCGAAATACGCCCGTTGTCGAGGCTCATCATGGCGAAGCGGAAGCCCTTGCCGGTCTCGCCGCCGAGCAGCGCGTCACCCGGGACATGCACGTCGTCGAGCATGACGTCGGAGATATGGCTGCCCGCCTGCCCCATCTTCTTGTCGGGGCTGCTGGTCGAAACACCTGGCGTATCCATCGGGACGATGAAGGCGCTGACATGGGCGTTCTTGGGCAGCGCTTCCTTTTCGGTGCGCGCCATGATCAGGCCGACGTCGGCGTGCGGGGCGTTGGTGATGTAGCGCTTGGTGCCGTTGAGGATCCAGCCGTTACCCTCGGGATCGGGCCTCGCCATGGTCTGCATCGCAGCGCTGTCCGAGCCGCTGCCGGGCTCGGTAAGGCCAAAGCAGGCGATCTCGCCGGCTGCAATGCGCGGCCACCATTCGGCCTGCTGCTCGGCCGTGCCGCCATTCTTGATCGCGGAATTGAACATGCCGACGTTGATCGAGAAGATCGAACGATAGGCGGGCGCGGCATAGGCCATGGTCTGCACGACCTTGGCATATTGCGTGACGTTCAGCCCTGCCCCGCCGTGTTCTTCGGGCACCGTCAGGCCGAACAGGCCCATTTCCTTCATCTCGGAGACGATTTCCTCGGGCAGGGCATCGTTCTCGATGACGTCCTTTTCCGCCGGGATCAGCCGCTCGCGGACATAGCGTTCGAGCTGCTCTAGGAACTGGTCGAAGGTGTCCTGGTCCATTCCGGGATTGGGGGTGCTCACTCACTCTCTCCTTCAGTGGCGACCGTCTCGGGTGGATTGCGCTGCTCCTCGAGCATCGCCTCCGCATCCTCGAGTGCATCTTCCTCCTGCTGCGTCACCGGCGGCATCGGCGTTTCGCCTGCCGAGGAATCGCAAGCTGCCAGCATCGGCGAGGCCAGCAAAAGGAGGGGCGCGAGTCGCTTCAACGGGATCAGGCTATCCCTCCTTTCAGGTGCAGCAAAGGACGTTACGGCAAGGGCGACGGGGCAAGTGACCCCGCGCCCTGCCTGTACCGGATTACTGGCTGTCGTCGGCCATCGCGTCGAGCGCGGCGGCAGCCGTTGCGGCAGCTTCGTCGCCTGCTTCCTCGACCGAAGCCGCTTCGGCTGCGGTCGGGGCAGTGCCTTCCTCGATGTCGGCTGCGGGATCTTCGACCGGCTCTTCGGTCACCGGCTCCATCGCTTCGTCTGCGGCGACTTCGACGGTGTTGGCCTCGGCCTCGGTCGAAGCATCGTCGGCGCTGCCGCAAGCAGCGAGGGCAAGCGAAGCGGCAGTGGCGGCGGCAAGACGGAATTTCATAGATTATTCTCCTCGAATGGTATGTGCGGCGTGGTTAATCGCACCTTTGGCCTCACGCCAAGGGAAAAAGCATGGTCGCCAGCTTGCGCGAGCGCGACCATCTGGCAACAGGAGGCATGGCCTCCAGTCCCGTCCTCGATATGCCGAACGCGCGCGAAACGCTGCGCGCGACCTTCGGCTTCGATGATTTCCGCGGGCGGCAGGCCGAGGTGGTCGAGCGCACGCTTGCCGGGCAATCTTCGCTGGCGGTGATGCCGACGGGTGCGGGCAAGTCGCTCACCTACCAGCTTCCCGCCGTCATGCTCGAGGGGACATGCGTCGTCATCAGCCCGCTGATCGCGCTGATGCATGACCAGCTCAGAAGCGCGCAGGCCAACGGCATTCGCGCCGCCACGCTGACCAGCGCCGATGCCGACTGGCGCGAGACGCAGGACGCCTTCCGCGCGGGCGAGCTCGACCTGCTCTATGTCGCGCCCGAGCGCGCGAGCCAGCCGGCATTCCGCGATTTCCTGTCTTCGGCACGCCTCGCCTTGTTCGCCATCGACGAAGCGCATTGTGTCTCCGAATGGGGCCATGATTTCCGGCCCGACTACCGCATGCTGCGCCCGCTGATGGACGCCTTTGCCGACGTGCCGCGCCTCGCGCTGACGGCGACCGCCGACAAGCAGACGCGCGCGGACATCCTCACCCAGCTCGGCATTCCGGAAGACGGGCTGGTCCTCGCTGGCTTCGACCGGCCGAATATCCGCTACGCGATCCGCCACCGCGACAATCCGGTGCGCCAGCTGGCGACGCTGATGAGCGAACGGCCGGGTCCAGGCATCGTCTACGCGCCGACCCGCCGCAAGGTGGAGGACCTCGCCGAGAAGCTTGCCGCCGCGACCGGTAGATCGGTCCTGCCCTATCATGCAGGTCTCGATCCCGAGACGCGCGCTGCCAACCAGGCCGCTTTCGTGGCGAGCGAGGACATGGTGATCGTCGCCACGGTCGCCTTCGGCATGGGGATCGACAAGCCCGACGTGCGTTTTGTTGCGCATGTCGGCGTGCCCAAGTCGATCGAGGCCTACTACCAGGAAACAGGCCGCGCAGGCCGCGACGGCGATCCTTCGGCCGCCACCATGTTCTGGGGCGCGGGCGATTTCGCCACCGCGCGCATGCGGCTCGCCGAAGTGGACGAGGACCGCCGCAACGCCGAGCGCGCGCGCCTCGATGCGCTGGCGGCGCTAGTGGAAACGCCGGAGTGCCGCCGCGCGGTGCTGCTGCGCCATTTCGGGGAGGACCCGCCAGCAACCTGCGGCAATTGCGACAATTGCCTCGATGCGCCGGACGTGACGGACGCGACCGAGCTGGCGCGCAAGCTGCTGTCCGCCGTTTACCGCACCGGACAGAGCTTCGGCATGGGCCATTTGCAGAAGGTGCTCACCGGGGCAGAGGACGAACGTGTCCGCTCGAAGGGCCATGACCGGCTAAGCGTCTACGGCATCGTCGAAGGCGAGGAGGCACGCTTGCTCCAACCGCTGGGAAGAGCGCTGCAGGCGCGCGGCGATTTGCTGCCGACGGAACACGGCGGCCTAGCCCTGGGTGGCAGCGCGCGCGAGATCCTGAAAGGAGAGCGCGAGGTCGCCATCGTCGTCCCACCCAAGCGCCAGCGCCGCGGGCGGCGCGGTGGCGACGAGGCGAATCCCGTGGGCGATCCGCTGTTCGAGGCCTTGCGCGAACTGCGCCGCGAGCTCGCCGCCGAAGCGCAGGTCCCGCCCTACGTCATCTTCCACGACAGCACCTTGCGCGAAATGACTACGGCGCGACCCTCCAGCATGGCCGAAATGGGCCGCATCGGCGGCGTCGGCGGCAAGAAGCTGGAGGCCTATGGCGAACGCTTCCTGATGGAGATCGCGCGCCACTGACCGGTTTTGCTTGCAAATCCCGCCCGACGATATAAATATGATATCATAATTATATCGGAGGAGTGATTCGTCATGTCAGTCGAATTGTCAGGAATGAAGACCAGCCGCGAGACTGCGGCGACCAGCTATAATGGCTACATCATGCTGCTCGTGCTCGTCGCGCTGATCGCGGTTCTGGCACTGGTGGTGCCGGGAATGGCGCCGGACTACGGTGCCACCAAGCTGGACAAGATCATGTTCGTCGGCACGCTCGTGCTGTCGCTGATCGCGGTACTTATCGTCGCATCGGGCTTCTTCATGATCCAGCCCAACCAGGCTGCCGTGATCACCCTCTTCGGCGAATATCGCGGCTCGGAGCGTACCGAGGGCCTGCGCTGGGTGTGGCCGTGGATGGGCAAGAAGAAGATCTCTGCCCGCGCCCACAACATGCATTCGGAACGGGTCAAGATTAACGACCTGCGCGGCAACCCGATCGAGATCGCCTGCAACGTCGTATGGCGCGTGCGCGATACCGCGCAGGCAAGCTTCGATGTCGACGATTACAAGGAGTTCGTGAACATCCAGATCGAGGCGGGTCTCCGCACGGTCGGTTCGCGCCATCCCTATGACGATTTCGAAGGCGAGGAAGTTACGCTGCGCAGCGGCGGCGAGGTCATCAATGCCGAGCTTCTCGAAGAGCTGAACGACCGCCTCAAGGTCGCCGGCATCGTGGTCGACGAAGCGGGCCTCACCCACCTCGCCTATGCCAGCGAAATCGCCAGCGCCATGCTCAAGCGCCAGCAGGCCGATGCCATCATCGCCGCACGCGCCAAGATCGTGCTGGGCGCGGTCGGCATGGTCGAAGATGCGCTCACCAAGCTGTCGCAGGACGGCATCGTCGACATGGACGACGAACGCCGGGCGACCATGGTCTCCAACCTGATGGTCGTGCTGTGCGGCGAGAAGGAAGCGCATCCGGTCATCAACGCCGGATCGATCTACTAACCCCGGGGGGCAGACCGGGAATTCCCCATGCCGCAAAAGAAAGCCTTTGCACTGCGTCTCGACCCGGCGGTTCACGCCGCGGTCGAACGCCTCGCCGCAGACGAGCTCAGGAGCGCCAATGCGCAGATCGAGATGCTCCTGCGCGAAGCTCTGAAGGGGCGCGGGATCGAAGTGAAGCAGAGCCCCGCGCCCAAGCGCGGAAGGCCGCCCAAGGAGTGATGCCATGAAAAAGACGCTCGCCATGTTCGCTGCAGCCGGCCTTGCCGCGGGGAGCCCCGCGCTTGGACAGGAAACGATCACAGCCGCCGGCCCCGAAGGCGATCTCGCCGGCACGCTGATCGCGCCGCAGGACGGCCAGCCGGTCGTCCTGATCGTCCCGGGCTCGGGCCCGACCGACCGCGACGGCAACAACCCGATGGGTGTCACCGCGGCCAGCTATCGCCTCCTTGCCGAGGCGCTTGGCGAGCGCGGCATCGGCAGCGTGCGGATCGACAAGCGCGGCATGTTCGGCAGCGCCGGCGCGATCCCCGACGCGAACGACGTCACCATTGCCGCCTATGCCGATGACGTGCACGCATGGATCGCCTCTGCGATGACCGCGACCGGCGCAGAATGCGTCTGGGTTCTCGGGCACAGCGAAGGCGGGCTGGTCGCACTCGAGGCAGCGCAGCGACCCGAGGGCCTCTGCGGCGTGCTTCTCGTCGCCTCGATGGGCCGCAAGACCGGCACCATCCTGCGCGAGCAGCTGCAGGCGAACCCGGCCAATGCGCCGATCCTCGACCAGGCGCTGGAGGCAATCGACACGCTGGAGGCGGGTGGCACGGTGGATGTCACCGGCATGCATCCCGCGCTCATGGGTCTCTTCGCGCCGCAGGTGCAGGGTTTCCTCAAGGACATGATGGCGCGCGATCCGGCAGAGCTCGCCAGCTCGGTCGAGGTCCCCATGCTGGTCGTCTCTGGCGGCAAGGACATCCAGACGCCGCCTGCCGACGGATTGGCGCTGGCCGAGGCGCAGCCGGAGGCGGTCTATGTCGAGATTGCCGACATGAATCACGTGCTCAAGACAGTCACCGGAGAAGGTCGCGCCGCGAACCTTGCGACCTATGCCGATCCCTCGAAACCGGTTACGCCCGAACTGGTCGATGCGATCGCGGACTTCGTGACGAACAAGGAATAGGACCGGACGATGAGCGATAAGGACGATGCATGGTTCGCCGCCAAGAAGGTCGGCTATGGAAGCGGCCTTCCGATAGCGTGGCAGGGCTGGGCGGTGATGTTGCTCTACATTGCGGCAGCGGCTGTGGCAGGCCTGCTCTGGGAGACCGGCGACGAGGTCTACGTGCCCACCGGCATCGTCCTCTTCCTCGTGTCGACTGCCGCTTTCCTGTTGATCGCCAAGGCGAAAACGCGCGGCGGCTGGAAGTGGAGGCCCCGCAAGCCCGACTAGCTTGCGCAAGCGCGTCTGCTGGTCCAACAGGCCCGTCATGGCCTCACCCTTCATCTGGCTCCAGCACGCCCTCCCGCACCATGCCGTCTCGCGCGGGGCGGGAAAGATCGCCTCTTCCGAAACGCCCTGGCTCAAGAACCTGCTCATCCGGCGGTTCATCGAGGCCTATGACGTCGACATGAGCGAGGCCGCGCGCGGGGTCGATGAATTCAAGAGCTTCAACGACTTCTTCACGCGCGAGCTGAAGCCCGGCATGCGACCGCTCGCCGATGCCTCCACGCATATCCTCAGCCCTGCCGACGGTGCCGTCAGCCAGATCGGCAGGATCGAGGAAGGCCGCATCTTCCAGGCCAAGGGACGGCACTTCACCGCCACCCAGCTCCTCGGCGGCGACGAGGAAGCGGCGCAGCGTTTCGAGGGCGGCAGCTTTGCGACGATCTACCTGTCCCCTCGCGACTATCACCGCGTGCACATGCCCGCGGAAGGCACGCTGACCTCCGCAACCTATGTGCCGGGGGAGCTCTTCTCGGTGAACCAGGTCACGGCGGAGAATGTCGACGGATTGTTCGCGCGCAACGAGCGGCTCGCCTGCATGTTCTGCGGGCCCGACGGCAACTTCGCCAGCGTGATGGTCGGCGCGATGATCGTGGCCGGTATCGAGACCGTCTGGAGCGGGCTCGTCGAAACGCACAACCCCAGGCTGGTGCGACAGGATTTCCAGGGCAGCGAACACAGCTTCGAAGCGGGCGACGAAATGGGCCGCTTCATCCTCGGATCGACCGTGGTGCTGCTGTTCGAACCGGGCAAGGTCGAATGGGACGCGACCCTCAAGGCCGGCGATGCCGTCCGCATGGGACAGGCGATCGGCAAGCGGCTTCAGCCGAAAGCGGACGCGTAACTCACCGTTCCGCTCGGCGCTTCGCCTTCGAGAACCAGTCGCAGGAAATACTCCGCGGGCGGCCCCGGATAGACTAGCTGCGGGTCATGCTCGAACCCGAAACGCGAGTAATAGGCCGGCTCGCCGAGCAACACGATCCCGCGCGCGCCCGCTGCGCGCATATCGGCGATCGCGCGCTGCATGAGCCTGAGGCCCACGCCTTCGCGCTGGTGCACGGGCAGCACGCTGATCGGACCGAGCCCGTACCAGTCCTCGCTACCGTCGGAGATCGTCACCGGCGAGACGGCAACATGGCCGACGATACGCTCGCCGTCTTCGGCCACTAGAGATAGCGCCAGATCGCCATCCCGCCGCAGCTTGTCGACGATCTGCACCTCGCTACCGTCGCTGTGCTCGACCTCGGCAAAAGCCGCGTTGGTGACCACCGCGATCTGTGCGTGATCGGCATCGGTTTCCGGCCGGATGGTCAGCGCGCTCATGGCAGCAAGTGCCCCGCCCGGTCGCGCTTGGTGGCGAGGTAACGGGCATTGTGCGGATTGTCGGGCAGCGAGTGCGGCACGCGTTCGGCAACGCTCACGCCTTGCGCCTCGAGTGCTTCGACCTTGGCGGGATTGTTCGTCATCAGCCTGATCTCCCTGACGCCAAGCAGCTCCAGCATGCGTGCCGCGGTCGGGAAGTCGCGCGCCTCGTCGGGCAGGCCGAGCCGCGTGTTCGCATCGACCGTATCGAAGCCCTGGTCCTGCAAACGGTATGCGCGCAGCTTGTTGACGAGGCCGATGCCGCGCCCCTCCTGCCGCATGTAGAGCAGCACGCCCCAGCCGCCCTTCTCGCTTTCCTCCGCCATCGCGTGAAGCGCAGCATCGAGCTGCGGGCCGCAATCGCATTTGAGGCTGCCGAGGATGTCGCCCGTCAGGCATTCGGAATGCAGGCGGACGATCGGCGCGTGGTCGCTGCGCTCCTTGCCGATTACCAGCGCGACATGTTCGCGCGTGTCGTCGGGGCTGCGGAAGGCGACGATCTTGGCGTCTTCGGCCGCGGCCACCGGTAGCTTCGCCCGCGTCGCGATGCGCAGGCGCTGCGGGTCGGTGAAGGCATCGAGATCGCTCACCGAGAGATGCGCCGCTTCCGATGCACCTTCGGGATCGACCAGGAAGGCAGGCAGGATGCCGGCGATACGAGCCAGTTCGAGCGCAGCCTTCGCCTGTTCCTCCCACTCGAGGGCTAGTGCCTTGAACGGACCCTTCAGCGGGCTGTGCAGATCGAGGGCAGGATCGGCTACGGCCAGTGCGGCCGGAAGGTCGAAGGTCTCTGCACTCCGCATCAGGACGGGCTGACGGGGCGCAGCAGCTTCGCGCTGGTTGGCAAGCTTGAGCGTTGCGGCGCGCGTGGCGGAGACCAGCATGGCCTCGCCCGACACTTCGGAGAAAGCCGTCTCGACCGGCTGCAAAAGCGGTGCACCCTCGATCGCAATCGGCCAGCCGTGACGCAGCGCGTCCACCGCCAGCGCCGCGCGCCGTGAGGGTGACGGCTCGCTCAGAGATCGAACTCCGTAACCAGCGGCACGTGGTCGGAAGGCTTGTCCCAGTCGCGCGCATATTCGTGGACCGAGTGCGCGCTCGCTTGCTTCGCCAGCTCGGGGCTCGCCCACATGTGATCGAGGCGGCGCCCGCGATCATTCGCCTTCCAGTCCTTCGCGCGGTAGCTCCACCAGCTGTAATAGCGCTCGGGCGCCTTGATGTGCTCGCGCCCGATGTCGGACCAGCCATGGGCATCCATGAAGCGCTGCAGGCTCTCGACCTCGATCGGCGTGTGGCTGACGACCTTCAAAAGCTGCTTGTGGTTCCAGACGTCGCTTTCGAGCGGGGCGATGTTGAAATCGCCGACGATCAGCGTGGGTCGATCGACCTTGTCCGCCCACTTGGTCATGCGCTCGAGGAAGTCGAGCTTCTGGCCGAACTTCACGTTCTTCTCGCGATCGGGCTCGTCGCCGCCTGCGGGAACATAGACGTTCTCGATGATCATGCCGTCATGTTCGGGCAGTTCGACACCGACGTGGCGCGCCTCACCATTGTCCTGCCAGTCGTGGCGCGAGAATTCGCGCAAAGGCACGCGGCTCACGGTGGCGACCCCGTGATAGCCCTTTTGGCCATGCACGGCGACGTGCTCGTAGCCCAGTTCCTTGAACGCCTCGTAGGGGAACTGATGCTCCTGGCACTTGATTTCCTGCAGGCACAGCACGTCGGGCGAGGTCTCCTTCAGGAAACGCTCGACGATGGGCATGCGAAGGCGGACGGAATTGATGTTCCAGGTAGCTACAGAAACCATGGCGCGGAGATAGGGCGCTCTCGCCAGCCGGTCCACACCCCCCAAACAAAAAACCCTCGAGCCGGGGGCATTGGCTCGAGGGTTCCTTGTGAGCGTTCGTCACGCTTGGATACGAAGAGGTTGTTGGGTCAGGCATTCAACAGGGGGGAAAATGCCTTCCGCCGCTTCGTGATTTTCGTTTTACGCTTGCCTGACTTGCTACTCAATGAACATTCGGTCGCAAGAGGCCGCAATATCCGAACGTTTCGTCGCCGAAGCGTTTATCCCGGGCGACGGGACGAGCGGCGCGGGTCACGGAAGCTGAACGTGCTGTCAGCGACTGCCATACCGTAGCGGTGGTTGCGCAGCCGGACCGTGGTGCGGTGGTTCTGCGAATCGAGCGCCACCCAGTGCGTCAGTCGCAGGCCGCCCGGCGCCGAAGCGTCGCGCGCGAAGATCAGCGTGATGACGCCGAACTCGGGACGGCTCTTGTCGCGCACCTCGATGCTGACGACGTCCGAATGGCTGGTGGGCACGAGACGGCCGTATTTCTTCACGTCGCGGCTCGGATCGAGCAATGCGCCGAGCGGCGAATTCTTGATCGGCCAGCGCTGGACCTGGCTGACGGCGTAATCGACCATGTACATCGACTTGCCGTTCGAAACGACGAGCAGGTCGACGCCCTTTTCGTATTCGAAGCGGATCTTGCCCGGACGCTTCAATGTCATCACGCCCGACACGGCCTGGCCGTTGCGGTCGGTCTGGACGAAATCGGCCTTCATGGTCGAAATGCCGCGCAGCGCCTCGACCGCGCGGTCTAGATCGCCCGTCTGGGCGACCACCGGGGCAGGCGTCGCATAGAAGGACGCAGGTACGCCAACGGCCATGGCGAATGCCACGGCCGAGATGACGGGTCGATTCTTGAAGATGGTCAAGGTGTTCATGCTCCTGATTTAGGCTCGGAGCATTGAACTGTCACTGAACTAATCGCGTTCCCGCGGTTCAGCTTGTCGGCCGCACGGGCCGGCCAGATCACTTGATCTTGGCTTCCTTGAATTCCACGTGCTTGCGGACGATCGGATCGTACTTCTTGAAGACGAACTTCTCGGTGTGGTTACGCGGATTCTTCTTCGTCACGTAGTAGAAGCCCGTGTCGGCGGTCGAGACGAGCTTGATCTTGACGGTTGCGGGCTTCGCCATGGCGTGTTCCTAAAGATCTCTAATGAGGCCGACCCCATGTGGGGTTTCAAGCCGAAAAAATAAGGGCGGCGCGCGTAGCACCGCCGTTCCGGCGCGCCCATTGGGTGATTCACGGGGAAAAGTCAAGCGCGGAAGGTGCTGCGCGCTACCAATCGACCTTGCCGCGATTGGCCTTCACCTCGCCGCGCGCCTTCTTGGCCTTGAGGCGCTTCACCTTGCCGACGCGGTTCACCCGGCTTTTCTTGCGCTTCTTGGGCGGGGTCAGCGCCTCGTTCAGCAATGCGACCAGCCGTTCGCGTGCCGCTTCGCGATTCTGCTCCTGGGTGCGGTATTCGTTGGCAGTAAGCACGATCTCACCGCCCTTGGTGAGCTTGCTGCCAGCGACCTCCTTGAGCCTCTCGAAAGCATCGGGAGGCATGCCGATCTGGAATACGTCGACGCGCAGCTGGACGGCGGTGGCGACCTTGTTGACGTTCTGACCGCCCGGGCCGGAAGAGGCGATGAACTTCTCCTCGGCTATCTCCAACGCGCGGTCGGCAATCTTACCCATCCGCAAAGCCGAGGCCCGCAAAGTCGCGCGGCAACGGCGCGGCGGCCTCGATGGCTGGCTTGTTTTCGCGCGGGACGACGATGCCCGCGGCATGGAGCATGGTGCGCGGCGCCCCCTTTCCGGTGCCGTAAACCGGATCACCGAGCAGCGGCAGGCCGAGACCCGCTTGGCAATGGATGCGGATCTGGTGGGTCCGTCCAGTCTCGGGCCGGAACTCGAGCAGCGCCTTGCCGTCATGCTCCATCAGCTTGCGCCAGTGGGTCACCGAAGGTTTGCCCTTCTTGGCGGCGATCATGCGCCAGCCCTTGTCCGCGCTGCTGATCTTGGACAGCGACAGCTCGATCGTACCCTGGTCCTCGTCGGGGATACCCGCGAGGATGCCGAGATAGCGCTTCTCGACCAGCCGCTCCTCGAAAGCCTTGCCGAAACGCTTCAGCGCCTTCGGATTGCGCGCCAGCAAAAGGCAGCCGCTGGTGTCTGTATCGAGCCGGTGGACAGGCGTCGGCGGGCGCTGGAAGCCGAGCTTCAGCTGTTCGAAATGGTCTTCGAGGCACGGGCCGCCGCGGCGCGGACGGTCGACGGGAAGGCCGGCAGGCTTGTCGATGACGAGCGCTTCGCCGTCTTCGAAAATGATCGGAATATCGGTCATGCAGTCTTCAGTTGCGCGCGCATCATTCCGCGCAGCGCGTTGGCGAGGAAGAAACCGTCCTCGAGATCGGCAATGGTGAGTTCGGCCTCGCGCGCCTTGCCTTCGTCCAGCAGCGATTGCCGGTGGACGCCGGGCAGCAGGCCGAGGCTGGCGGACGGAGTAAGCAATTCGCCGCCGCGCTCAACAAAAATATTCGTGATCGCACCTTCAGTCAGCAAGCCGTCCTCGCGCACGAAGAGCGCCTCCTGGGCGCCCCGCTCACGCGCAACCGCCTGTGCGTCCTCGTAGAAACTGCGATCGGTGGTCTTGTGCCGCAGGCGCCAATCGCCCGGGTCGACGGGTAGCGGCAGGACGATGCACTCGGCGGGCTCGTCCCACGCAGGCGGCATGTCCTGTACCTCGATCGCGACAGCGCCGCTGCGTGATGAGAGGAGACGCACCTTGCTCGACTTTTCGAGCACGAAGCACAGCGCATGAAGCTGGTTGCGCGCCTCATGCCGGTCGAAGGTGAAGCCGAGCTCCGCTGCGCTTGTCTTCATTCGCAGCAGGTGTTCCTCGAGGAAGGAGAAACCTCCCTCCACGTCGAAGCGCATCGTTTCGATGAGGTCGAACTGCGCGGCCTGGTGTTCGGGCGAGGATGCGCGGGCAAACGCGCCCTTGATCAGCGCCTCGCGCCACTCGGTGCGCGGCTCGCTGTCGGCGACGATCGCACCGCCCACGCCGAGCACGGCCTTGCCCTTGGCATTCTCGATCTCGGTCAGGCGCAGCGTGCGGATCGCGACGTTGAACGCGGCATCGCCGTCTGCCCCGATGCGCCCGATCGCGCCGCAATAGGGCCCGCGCGGATCGCGCTCGACCGCATTGATCAGCTCCATGGCGCGGATCTTGGGCGCGCCGGTGATCGAACCGCAGGGGAAGAGCGCGTGCACGAGATCGGTCGCGCCCCTTCCGTCCTCCAGCTGTGCGCGAACCACGCTCACCATCTGGTGGACCGTGGGATAGCTTTCGATCGCGAAAGGCTCGTCGACGCGCACGCTGCCTGCCACCGCCACGCGGGAGAGGTCGTTGCGCATGAGGTCGACGATCATCAGGTTCTCGGCCTTGTCCTTGACCGAGCCGGCAAGCTCATCGGCATGCGCCTTGTCCTGCGCCGGGTCGTCGCTGCGCGGGCGCGTGCCCTTCATCGGCTTGGCCTTGGCCTCGCTTCCCTTGAGCGAGACGAACAGCTCGGGCGAGAGGCTCAGCAGCCAGTGCGACCCGTCAAAGATCACCCCGCCATAACCCGCCTGCGCTGCAGGCCTGAGCGCGGCATAGAGACCGAGCGGATCGCCGGTGAAATTGCCGGCGAGCTGGAAGGTCAGGTTTGCCTGGTAGATGTCGCCCGCACGGATCGCTTCCTGCAGCTGTTCGAAGGCCGCTTCATAGCCGCCGGGCGAGAGTTGCGGTTCGAGCGGTCCGACGCCGCCGGGCCCTTGCGCATTGGCTTTGAGCCAGGCGGGCATCTCATCTGCGGCAATCCGTTCGGGCGCATCGAACAGGCCGAGCCAGACCAAGGGCCCAGCCGAACCACTGCGAGCATCGGCAAGCCCAGCCAGCTTCGGCTCGAGCGCGAGGCCTGCCTCGTAGGCAATGTAGCCGGCGAGCTCCCCGCCTTGCTGTCGCGCAGCCTCTGCCGCTTCGAGCACGGCTTCGACCTCGTCCGCACGGCGGGCGACGAATACCTGCTTCGGATCGCGATAGAGCAGGCCATCTGCAGCGCCGCTTTCGCGCGCATCGTCGAGCAATACGAATGGGGTCCGGCCCGCCATAGACATCAAGCCTTTAGCGTCTTGGCGGCGCAAGTCGAGCGATTGCTTGACCTTCCACCGCCTGCTGCGTCACATGCCGGACAACGATTTGATCATAGGGACGGGCGGTAATGAGCACGATTTTTCTCGGACTGGGCGGCAATGGCGAGAACCAGCACCTCCGCCTCGAACAGGCCAATCGCCATGGGTTGATCGCGGGCGCCACCGGCACCGGCAAGACCGTGACGCTGCAGGGCCTTGCCGAGAGCTTTTCGGCCAATGGCGTGCCGGTCTTCGTCGCCGACGTGAAGGGTGACCTTGCGGGCATCTCGATGGCCGGATCGCCGCAGTTCAAGCATGCCGACAAGCTGGAAGGCCGTGCGAAGGAACTGGGCATGGACGACTATGCCTACGCCGATAACGCCGCGGTGTTCTGGGATCTCTACGGCGAAAAGGGCTTCCCGATCCGCACGACGATCTCGGAGATGGGGCCGCTGCTGCTCGCCCGCCTGCTCGATTTGAACGAGACGCAGGAAGGCGTGCTCAACATCATCTTCCGCTACGCCGACGAGAACAACCTGCTGCTGCTCGACCTCGGCGACCTTCAGGCGATGCTGACCTTCGCCTATGAGAATTCGAAGGACCTCTCGGGTGTCTACGGCAATGTCTCCAAGGCCAGCGTCGGCGCGATCCAGCGCCAGCTGTTGAGCTTCGAGAGCCAGGGTGCCGACCAGTTCTTCGGCGAGCCGGCGCTGGAGATCGACGATTTCCTTAGCGTCGACGAACAGGGCCGAGGCATCATCAACGTGCTCGCCGCCGACAAGCTGATGCGCAGCCCGAAGCTCTATGCGACCTTCCTGCTCTGGCTGCTCGCCGAACTGTTCGAAACGCTTCCCGAGGTCGGCGATCCCGACAAGCCGAAGCTCGTGTTCTTCTTCGACGAGGCGCATCTCCTCTTCGACGATGCACCCGAGGCGCTGGAGGACAAGGTCGAGCAGGTCGTTCGCCTGATCCGTTCGAAGGGCGTGGGCGTCTATTTCGTGACGCAGAACCCGATCGACATTCCCGAGAAGATCGCGGGCCAGCTGGGCAACCGCGTGCAGCACGCACTGCGCGCCTTCACCCCGCGCGACCAGCGCGCGATCAAGGCGGCTGCCGAGACCTTCCGCATCAACCCCGATCTCGATGTCGAGGAAGCGATTACCGAACTCAGGGTCGGCGAGGCGCTTGTCTCCACGCTCGACGAGGACGGCGCGCCTTCGGTGGTCCAGCGCACGCTGATCAAGCCCCCGCATTCGCGGCTCGGCCCGGTCACCGAGAAGGAGCGCAAGATCATCAATTCGGTCTCCGATCTCGACGGCAAGTATGACGAGGCCGTCGATCGCGAGAGCGCAGAGGAAGTGCTCGCCGCGAAGGCCGCCGATGCCGCCGCGACCGCCAAGGAGGTCGAGGAAAAGGGCGAGGAAGAAGTCCGCAAGCGCGAGCGCAAGACGCCTTCCATGTGGACCAAGGCGGGCAAGGCCGCAGCGACAGCTGCCGCAGGATCGCTCAGCTCGATTGCAGTTGCGACGGTGCTGGGCAAGAAATCGCGCGCCGACCCGGTCCGCACCGGGCTCAATGCCTTCGTGCGCAATATCGTTGGCGGCCTGATGCGCTAGAGCGGGAGGCGGAACTCCGCCCGCAGGCCGCCTTCCGGGCGGTTGGACAATGTAAGTGTACCGCCATGCTGTTCGGCGACCGCCCGCGCGAGGGTCAGTCCGAGGCCTGCGCCTCCCGTTGCGCGATTGCGGCTTGCCTCTCCGCGCGTGAAGGGCTCGAGCATCTCTGCGATGCGGTCTTCGGGAATACCGGGGCCATTGTCCTCGACGCGCAGGATCGCCTCGTCACCCTCCCTAGCGATCGAAACATTGGCGTCGCCACCATATCGCAGCGCGTTCGACACGAGGTTTCTGAGGCCGCGCTTGAGCCAGGTGAGATGGACCGGGGCGACAACCCGGGCCGCGTCGAGCGTCACCTCCTCGCCCATGTCCTCGAACTCTTCGACGATGGACGCGGCCAGCGCTGCAAGGTCGGTGCGTTCGGGCAGTTCGTTCGACTTGCCAACCCGCGCGAGGGCGAGGATTTCGTCGAGGGTGAGAGTGATGTTCTCGATGCTGTCGACCATGCGGGCTCGCGCGGTCTCGTCCTCGACACTTTCGACCCGCACACGAAGCGCGGCGAGCGGTGTCTTGAGGTCGTGCCCGATCGCGCCGAGCATCACGTCCTTCTCCTCGAGCATCGCACCAATGCGTGCTTCCATCGCGTTATGCGCCGTGATCAGCCGCTTCACGTCTTCGGGACCGCGGGGCTCGATCGGCTCGTATTGGCCGGGCGAGGCGGCGAACCGCTCGGTCTGGCGGGTCAGCTGGGCAAGCGGTCCGGTAAGGCGGCGCAGGACCAGCCACAGGATGAAGGACAGGAGCAGCGTGAGCGCCGCCGCCCTCAGCAGCGGGAATGCGGGGCCGAAATGCCGATGGGTATCGCGGACCGGCGCGCGCACGATTTCCCAGCCCTCTCCATCGGAAATACCTGCCAGCGCCACCGTCTTGGGCAAATCGCGCTCCGTCAGGCCGCGACGCATGGCGAACCTCAGCAGGAAGCGCTGCGAGACCGGGTCGGCCGCGACCGGTCGTTCGATCACCCTTATGTCCGAGAATGTGCGGCCATTGTCGCGCAGGTTTTCGGCCAGCCGCTCTTCGAGTTCGGGGCGGCGGACGTCCACCGGAAGGATTTCGAAGGTGTCCGCCTGCCGGAAATCGGTGTTGGCGAAGCGGCGGCGGTTCGGTCCGGGCCGGCGCTGCGGGCGGCGTTCCTCGGCATCGCGCGCCGAGCGCCGTGGATCGATTTCTACGACCAGCGGATCGTCGGCGAAACGCGCTGACGCGACGAGACGCAGGCTGAGCGTATTGACCAGCGCGGTTTCGACGCGGTCCTTCTCGATGCTGTAGGCGAGAAACCCGTTCACGCCCTGCACGATGAAAAGCGTCAGCCCGAGGGCGAGCGTGAGCTGTCCGAGCAGGCTTTTGGGCAGGAAGCGCTTCATGCGGGCACGCGGGTGACGTCGGCGGCGAGGCGATAGCCGCCGCCACGCACGGTCTGGATGAATTGCGGGTTACGGGTATCGGTCTCGATCTTGCGGCGCAGGCGGCTGATCTGGTTGTCGACCGCGCGGTCGAACAGATGCGCCTCGCGGCCCTGCACCATGTCGAGCAGCTGGTCACGGTCGAGGACCTGCCGCGGGTGTTCGCAGAAGGCGCGAAGCATGCGGAACTCGGCGGTCGAGATCGGCACCAGCGTGCCCTCGGGATCGGTCAGGCGGCGCTTCAAGGGATCGAGCGTCCAGCCTTCGAAGCAATAGGCGAGATCTTCGGATGGCGCCGGGCCCGAACGCTCCGACCGGCGCAGGACCGAGCGGATACGCGCGACAAGCTCGCGCGGCTCGAACGGCTTGGTGACGTAATCGTCGGCGCCGATTTCCAGCCCGATGATCCGGTCCATCGCCTCGCCCTTGGCGGTCAGCAGGATCACGGGAAGCTGGCGGCTCTCGACGAGGTGGCGACAGAGCGAAAGCCCGTCCTCGCCCGGCATCATGATGTCGAGCAGGACGAGGTCGGGCGTGTCGCCTTCGAGCAGGCTGCGCGCCTGTGCCGCGCTTTCCGCCTCGCGCACGGCAAACCCCTGGCCGGACAGATATTCCGCCAGGGGTTCGCGCAAGGTGCGCTCGTCGTCGACAAGCATGAGTGAGGTAGGCGCGGTTTCGGTCATAGATCGCTTCCGCGCCTACCGTGCAGTATGCAATCCGGGCAAGCGGCTTACTGGCCGCGGGCTTCGCGTTCGGCGCGAATGGCCTCGCGCATCGCCTTGTGACGGGCCTGCATCTCGGCAGTCGTCACCTGGCCATCGCCATCGGTGTCGGTCTTGGCAAACTGATTAGCGACCGCCGCATCGAATTCGGCGCGGGTGATCGTCTTGTCGCCATTGGCGTCGGCGAGGCGCAGCATGTGCATGCCGCCGCGGTGACCGCGCTTGCCGCCGCGGGCCTTGCGCTCGCCACCTTCGCGATCGCCTGGGCGGATGTGAACCGTGCGCAGTTCGTCCTGAGAGAGACCGCCCGAACCGTCGGTGTCGAGACGCGCGAAGCGCTCGGCCATGTGGGCTTCGCGACGGTCTGCGCGGGCTTCACGGCGTTCCTTGCGCGCTTCGTGCATCGCCTGCATTTCGGCCTGCGACAGTTCTCCATCGCCATTGGTGTCGGCCTTGGCGAAACGCTCCTGGCGGTGGGCTGCGCGGTCTTCGGCGTTGATCACGCCGTCGCCGTTCGCATCCATCCGGGAGAACATCTGGTCGGCATGCGCAGTCATCTCGGTGCGCGTGACGAGGCCGTCGCCATCGGCATCGACCTTCATCTTGCCCATGTGGCCATGGGCGAGCGCCGCGGTGCCGGTAAGCACGAGCGCGGTGGCGGTCAGCGAAAGGGTGGTCTTTTTCATTTTCAAGCTCCTGGAAATAGGGGGAGCTGCAGCGCCGGGGGACTTACGAGGGAGGGGATGCGGGCGCCGCAGCTCGTGTGCCCTTTCTAGGCACCCAATGTCGCAGCAATATGCCATGAAAAGGGTGATTTGTAACGCTTTGTCGCAGGACGAAGTGGCTGTTCATGCTGCAGAAAAGTCAGCGCGGGCGATGCTGCGTTCCCTCGCCTGCCGTGATGAATACGGCGGTCGCTTCGGTCTCGATATCGGCGATATGCCAGACACCGGGCGGGTTGATCGCATATTCGCCCGCGCGCAGCGTCACCTCCTCCTGCCGGCCATCGGGGAATTCCTGCCTCAGCACCATTTCGCCCGAGGTGCAGATCACCATCTCGTCACCCAGCGGGTGCATTTCCCAGGTCGGCCAGCCTTCGGTGAAGGTGTGCTGGCTGACCAGCCGGCCCTCGCGCCCGTCGGCGGCATGGCGATTGCCATAGGCCTCGTACCATTCCATCCCGTCGAACGGGGGTTGCGGCACCGCCGTCGCGCCGAGCCCGAGGTGGACCCAGTTCTCGGCGAGACGGCGCACTTTTGCCATCAGGCGACCTTGTCCATCAGGAAGGCATTGAGCTTGTTGCCGTCGGGATCGCGGAAATAGGCTGCGTAGAACAGCATGCCGTTCTCGTCCGGCTCTCCGCGCGGTCCCGGCTCGCCCTCGTCCGTGCCGCCGTTGGCAAGCGCGATATCGTAGAGCCGCTTCACCTGGTCGCGGTCCTTGGCCTCGAGCGCGACCATCACGCCATTGCCGACTGTCGCTTCGTTGCCGTCGAAGGGCTTGGTCAGGCCGATACCCGCGCCGCCGCCCGGCTTGCCCCAGGCGATGAACTCGTCAAACTCCATCATCCGCCCGACGCCCAGTTCGCCGCAGACGGCATCGTAGAATTTCGCCGACCGCTCCCGGTCGTTCGTGCCCAGTGTAACGTATCCGATCATCCGCCTGTCTCCTCTCAAAAAACGACTCGCGACCGGTGGAACATTACGTGAACATACGTAATCCTACAAGCCGGTTCAGAGCGGCGCGCATTCCCGTTCGAGCCACGCGAGGTCCTCGCCCTCCAGCTGCGGAGCGAGGATATCACGGGTTTTCGCGTGATACGCGTTCCACCAGGCGATCTCGCGGTCGGTCAGCAGGTCCTTGTCGACCAGCTTGCGGTCGAGCGGCACGTGGGTGAGCGTTTCGAATGTAAGGTACTTGCCCTCGCTGCCCTCGATCTTGGCATCGACGACAAGCACGAGGTTCTCGATCCGGATGCCGTATTCGCCCGGCTTGTAGTAGCCCGGCTCGTTAGAAAGGATCATGCCTTCACGAAGCGGGGTTTCGGTGCCGGGGAACGCGCCGCCGGGCTTCGAGATACGCTGCGGGCCTTCGTGGACCGAGAGATAGCTGCCGACGCCGTGACCGGTACCGTGGCCATAGTCCACGCCCGCCTGCCACAGGTGCATGCGCGCCAGCGCGTCAAGCGCGCCGCCGCTGGTCTGGTCGGGGAAGCGCGCGAGGTCGAGCTCGATATGGCCCTTCAGCACGCGCGTGTTGCGGTCGATCATTTCCGCCGTCGGCTCGCCCGGGCCCACCCAGACGGTCCGCGTGATGTCGGTCGTGCCGTCGAGATACTGGCCGCCCGAATCGCACAGGTAGATGCTCGAGGGCGGGATCGGGATATTGCTGTCCTCGTCCACCTTGTAATGCGGCAGCGCGGCATGGCCGGCGGCAGCGCTGATGGTGTCGAAGCTGGTGTCCTTCATGTCGGGGCTTAGACCGCGGAACTCGCGCAGCTTGGCTGCGGCGGTGAGTTCATCCACTTCGCCCGAGGGAGCGTTTTCCTCGATCCAGCGGAGGTATTTCACCACGGCCGCGCCGTCGCGTGCCTGCGCGTCGCGATGACCCTGCTGCTCGGCAGGGTTCTTGATCGCCTTGGGGAGCACGGCCGGATCGGCATCGCGAACGACGCTTGCCCCGCCCTGCTCCAGCGCATGGAATATGCCCGCCACGGCGTGCTTGGGATCGACAGCCACGGTCTTGCCCTTGAGGTCCGCCAGCGCGGGCTGGAAATCTGCGCGATCACGGATGCTGACCGCATTGCCGAGGTGCTTGGTCAGCTCGGGCGTCACCTTCTCGGGCGCGATGAACAGCTCGGCCGTGCCGTCGGCATGGGCGAGCACATAGGAGAGCGCGACCGGCGTGTTGTCGACGTCTTCGCCGCGCATGTTCAGCACCCATGCGACCGAATCGAGCGCGGTGATGACGGTGGCGTCATAGCCTTCCTGCTTCAGCCAGTCGGCGATCTCGGCGCGCTTGTCCGCGCTCGAACGGCCGGCGAACTTGTCGTCATGCGGGACGGCCGCGGCGAGCGAGGGCTGCGGGCGATCGGCCCAGACGGCGTCGATCGGATTGCCGTCCACCGGCACCAATTCGATGCCCTTCTTGGCGAAGAACTTCTGGGCTTCCTCGGCCCATTCGATGCCGTGAAGCCACGCGTCGTAGCCGATCTTCGCGCCTTCGGGCGCATGCTCTGCGAGCCACTTGGCCGGCGAGGTCGCGGGCACGTCTTCATAGTCGTAGAGCTTGCCGTCGACCTGCTCGCGCACTTGCACGGTGTAGCGGCCGTCGGTGAACATGGCGGCCTTGTTCTTGAGCACCGCCGCGCTGCCCGCACTGCCGCCGAAGCCGGTCAGCCAGTGGAGGCGCTGGGCGTAGGAGCCGACATATTCGCTCATGTGTTCGTCGGAGATCGGGATGACGAACCCGTCGAGGCCGCGCTTGTCCAGTTCGGTGCGCAGCGCGTCGAGACGGGCTTCGTGGGTTTGCATAAGCATGGCGGTATCGAATCCTTTCGTCGGAGCTGCTCGACATTCGGGCGAAGCAGCGCTTGCGGCGAGCTTTGCCCGCGCATAATTACCCTCTTCCAATAGGGGTTCGCGGCCGCTCTTTCCACCTTTGTGCCGCACGAAAGGGATCGCTCGTGACTTTCAACCGACTGGCCGCGTGCCTATCTGCAGCCACGCTGGCATTCGCAGCGCCTGTATTTGCCCAATCCGACGAAGGGACATCCGTGACCGCACCGACCTCGCCGCCGACCGCCGAGAAACGCGACCATTCCTATACCCACCACGGGATCACCATTTCCGATCCCTATCACTGGATGAAGGACCAGAGCTATCCGACGGTAGATGACGAGGATGTGCTCGACCACCTGAAGGCGGAGAATGCCTGGTTCGAAGCGCGGATGGAGCCGCACAAGGCCCTCGTCGACGAGCTCTACGAAGAGATGAAGGCGCGCATCAAGGAAGACGATTCCACCGTCCCGCAGCGCCGCGGCGAATTCCTCTACTGGTCCGAATTCGAAGAAGGTGCGGAATATCGCAAGTACTACCGCCGCCCGGTTGCCGGAGGAGATGCGCAGCTGATCCTCGACGAGAATGCGCTGGCCGAAGGTCACGAATACTTCCGTCTCGGCGCTTTCTCCGTCTCGAAGAACGGGCGCTATCTCGCCTATTCGACCGACACCAACGGGTCCGAGCGTTTCACCGCGCGGATCAAGGACCTTGAGACGGGCGAACTGCTACCTGACGAGATCCCCGGCACGCTGTCAGGCCTCACCTGGGTGATGGACGACAAGGCGATCGTCTACGGCCTCGCCAACGAACAGTGGCGCGTGAAGGATGCGAGCCTCCACGTTCTCGGAACGCCGATGAGCGAGGATGTCGAGCTCTACCGCGAAACCGAGAACGAAGGCTTCCGCGTCGGCGCGGGTCTTTCGGCACAGGAAGACTGGCTGATCATCTCGGTCGGCGACAGCGAGACGAGCGAAGTGCGCCTCGTTCGCGCCGACGATCCGACCGGCGAACAGATCCTCGTCGCCCCGCGCATGACGGGCCGCGAGTACGATGTCGATGTGCGGGACGGCACGCTTTACGTGCACACGAACGACGATCACGTGAACTTCCGCCTCGCCACCGCGAGCCTCGACAATCCGGGTGAATGGACCACTTTGATTGCGGGATCGGACGAGTTCTACCTGGACGGTTTCGAGCTGTTCAAGGACTTCTACGTGACCGAAGGGCGGCTGCGCGGCCTCGACCAGATCCAGCTGCGCTCCTATGCAGATCCGAACCTCGTGAAGCCGATTGCCTTCACCGAGGCGAGCTTCTCGACCGGCCTTTCCAACAATCCGGAATACGATCAGGACAAGCTGCGCCTCACCTACGAGAGCATGGTTACGCCGGATTCGGTTTACGACTACCATGTGGGCAGCGGCGAGCTGGAACTGCTCAAGCAGCAGGAAATCCCGAGCGGCTATGACGCGAACCTTTACAAGGTCGAACGAATCGAGATTGCCGCGCGCGATGGCACGATGGTCCCCGTCTCGATCGTCAGCCGCAAGGACCGCAAGGCCGGCGGCCCGCTGCATCTCTATGCCTATGGTGCCTACGGCTTTGCCTATCCGCCCAATTTCTCGACCACGCGGCTCAGCCTCGTCGATCGCGGATTCGCCTTTGCCATCGCGCACATCCGCGGCGGCGACGACCTGGGTCGCAATTGGTACCTGCAGGGCAAGCTCAACGAGCGCACCAACACGTTCAACGACTTCGTCGATGTCGCGAAGGGCCTGATCGACAAGGGCTACACTGCCAAGGGCAAGATCAGCGCCAGCGGCGGTTCGGCCGGCGGCGAGCTGATGGGTGTCGTGCTCAACACCAACCCCGAGCTGTGGGGCGCGGTGGTGGCACACGTTCCCTTCGTCGACGTGCTCAACACCATGCTCGACAAGGACCTGCCGCTTACGCCGGGCGAATGGCCGGAATGGGGCAACCCGATCGAGAGCAAGCAGGCCTTCGCCTACATCCTCTCCTACAGCCCTTACGACCAGGTCGTGGCGCAGGACTATCCGCCGCTGCTGGTCACCGCCGGTCTCAACGATCCGCGCGTAACCTATTGGGAGCCCGCAAAGTGGGTCGCCAAACTGCGCGAACTGAAGACCAACGATACGGAGCTTCTGCTCAAGACCAACATGGGCGCAGGCCACGGCGGCAAGTCGGGCCGCTTCGCCTCGATCTACGAGGTCGCGGAGGAGTACGCCTTCATCCTGTGGCAGATGGGCATGACAGAGTGAGCCACAGGTTCGAGCAGACGTTCACGGCGAAGCCCGAGCACATCGACGAGCTCGGGCATGTCAACAATACGGTCTGGGTCCGCTGGATCCAGGACATGGCGACGGCTCACTGGAACGACACCGCACGACCCGAAGACGCAGAGCAGTTCTTCTGGGTCGTGACCCGCCACGAAATCGATTACCGCGGCAATGTCGCGCAAGGCGAGAGCGTTACGGGTCAGACCTGGATCGAGGGCGAGCCACGCGGCGCGACATCGATCAGGCGGGTCGATTTCCGCAATGACGCAGGCAAGGTGATCGTTTCGGCGGCCACGACATGGGCGATGCTCGACCGCGAAAGCCAGCGGCTCGTGCGCGTTCGCCCGGAGGTTCTCGCCCCATTCAGGGAAGCCTAGGCAGCCGCGTTCCGTGCGTTTTGCGCCTCGGGAACGAAGAATGCCATCGTGTCTTCGACCGTCCTGTTGCGGCCTGCATTCTTCGCTTCGTAAAGAAGCTGGTCGGCGCGCGAGTAGAGCGGGCCGAAACGCATTTCCATTTCCTTCGAGACGGCCGTGAAATCGAGCAGGCCCATGCTCGCCGTGATCGGTTCCTCCAGTCCCTCGACATGGCTGAGCGTGCGCGCGCTTATCGCTCTGCGGCGCGCCTCGGCCCGCTTCGAAGCCTCGTCACCGCGCAGCATGAGAAGGAATTCCTCGCCGCCGATGCGGAAGGCGACGAGATTTTCGTCCGCGCCGGAGTCGAGCGCTGCGCCAGCCTGCCTGAGCACTTCGTCACCCACGGGATGACCGTGGATGTCATTGACGGCCTTGAAGCGGTCGATGTCGACGATGGCCATCGTCGTGAAGCCTTCGGCGATAAGTTCCTTGAAGCGCGACTTGAGTGCGCGGCGGTTGAGCAGGCCGGTGAGCTCGTCATGCTCGCTCAGTTCCTCCATCGCACGCGCGGCGTCGACCGCACGGTCACGCTCGCGGCGGATCGAGATGAAGCGGTCGGCCACGGCGAGCGCGGTCGCAACCACCTCGAACAGCAGGGCGAAGTTCTGCGGCCAGGTCTCGTCGAAGGTGAAAGCCGTCACATCTCCCGGTGCTGCCACGAAAACCGTGGTGGCCTGGATCAGGATGATGAATGCGAGCGGCGTGAAGCCGAGGATGAGGTAAGGCGCCATCCGGCTGCCCGCGGCGCGAACCGAGAAGAGCACGTAGAAATAGCCCACCAGCAGGCTGCACAGCACGCCGAAATAGGCATGGTCGATCCATACGTCGAACACGTCGGGGAAGAAGGTCGTTGCCACCGCGCTCGAGAAACTCACTGCCGCAATCGTGCCGAGGATTCGCTTGTGGCGCCTCTGCATGAACTCGCGCTCGATGAAATTGTAAGCGAACAGGAAGGTCGCCACGATCATCAGGTCGAGGCTGAAATAGGTCACCGCGAGCTCGGTCTGATACGACAGGGGAAGCAGCAGCGCGATGAGGCCCGAGACTGCAGCGGTCTGGATCGCGGCCATGACACAGAACACCGCATGGAACAGCGGGAAGGGTCGACGTAGCGCGCGATAGAAGCCGAAATCGAAGATGATCGGTGCAAGGAACAGGCCGCACATCAATGCTGCGAGCAGGTGGATGTAACCCGCATTCGCCTCGACGCTGGGCTGTGTTACCAGCTTTGCCTTCACCAGCATTTCGGGCCACCAGCCCCCCTCGAGGACCATGACCAAGGCGACCGGCGGTGTTTCGGTCTTCGGCAGCTCGGTAATCGACTTGAGGCTCGAGGAGCCCAGCTGGGTGTCTGCGAAGCTGTAGCTGGCCGAGGTTTGCGAGCCGTCGGCCTCGAGGGCGATCAGGGTCAGCTTCTCGTATTCGTTGCGCTCGAACTCGGCGAAGCGTGGAGCCGGTGCATTGTCAGACCGATTGGTAAGATCGTGGCGCACGACATGACGGGTCAGGTCCCAGTCGAATGTCGTACCGTCGCACTTCCAGCGCGACGCATCGGCAACCAAGTCCGCATAGGTCTCGCCCGGCTTGGCCGAAGTGTGGCAGACCGATCCTGAAGAGAATTGTGCTTCCTGAGCCGCCACCCGCGCAGGCACAGCCATCTGCAGCGCCAAAAGGGCGAGCAGGACCAGGCGCAGCACGCGCTGGAAAATTGGCGGATGGAATCTCTCCATCCGTGCCATTTAGGGGTGCCGACTTAAGGACAGGTTACGAAAACCGAGGTTTCCTTAACCTTATCCGGTTAGGACGTCTGCGACCGGCCGGTAGTCGTAACCGAGCTCGTCGGCCACCGCCTTGTAGGTCACTTCGCCCTTGTGGACATTAAGACCTTCGGCAAGGTGCGGGTCGGCGGCGAGTGCCTTCTTCCAGCCCATGCGGGCAATGCGCAGGGCATGCGGCAGCGTCACGTTGTTGAGCGCATAGGTGCTGGTACGCGCCACTGCGCCGGGCATGTTGGCAACGCAATAATGGACAATGTCGTCAACGACATAGGTCGGATCGGCGTGCGTGGTCGGCTTCGAGGTTTCGAAGCAGCCGCCCTGGTCGATCGCGACGTCGACGAGCACCGCGCCCTTCTGCATGTCCTTGAGCATCTCGCGCGTGACGAGCTTGGGTGCCGCTGCGCCCGGGATCAGCACCGCGCCGATCACGAGGTCCGCGCCGCACACCGCGTCATAGAGGTTGGCAGCGTTGGAGAAACGCGTGCTGGCACGGCTTTCGAAATGGGTGCCGACTTTTTCGAGCACGTCGGGATCGCGGTCGAGAATGGTGACGTCCGCACCGAGGCCGGCGGCCATCTGCGCCGCGTTGAAACCGACCACGCCACCGCCGATGACGACGACCTTGCCCGGCATCACGCCCGGCACGCCGCCGAGCAGCACGCCGCGGCCGCCATGGGCCTTTTCAAGGGCAGTCGCGCCGGCCTGAACGCTCATGCGGCCTGCGACCTGGCTCATCGGCTTCAGCAGCGGCAGCTGGCCGCCGGGACCGGTAACCGTTTCATAGGCGATCGCGGTCACGCCGCTTTCGACAAGGTCCTTGGTCTGCGGCGCGTCGGGGGCCAGGTGCAGGTAGGTGTAGAGGATCTGGCCCTCGCGCAGCTTGGCGCGCTCGACCGCCTGCGGTTCCTTGACCTTCACCACCATTTCGCACTCGGCGAAAATCTCGTCGGGCGTGTCGACGATCTTCGCGCCGGCTTCGATATACTGCTCGTCGGTCGCATCGATGCCGCAACCGGCCTGCGTTTCGATCCAGACCTCGTTGCCCTGCACGATCAGCTCTTTCGCGCTCTCCGGCGTAAGGCCGACGCGGTACTCGTGATTCTTGATTTCCTTGGGGCAACCGATGCGCATGGGGGACTCCTTGATTTGGCGAACCCGTTACATCTGCAACCATCGTCCCGCAAGGCTTGTCGCAGCTCCGCAGGTCCGATTTCCCGGTATTGTGTGGCGTGCCGGCCTAGAGCGTGCTCCAGGCCAGCTCGACGCCGTCGGCACCCGGAACCGTGGTAATGCTCGTTATGATGTCCGCATCATCGAGCGCCCTTGCGACCGCAGCGGCCTCCTCGGCATTGCCGATCACCATCACTTCGACCCCGGTCCGGCTTGCCGCCCAGATGGCGAGGTCGATGCTCGCAAGCCCTTCAGCGGTGGGCTCGCCCTCGTCGTTGGTAGCTACGCGGGGGAGTTGCAGGAGCGGAGGACGCAGCTCGGCGGTCCAGCCCGGCGTCGCGGCGGCAACCCGTCGCTCGAGTTCGCGATACCCCTGCAGGGTCAGTTCGGGCAGCGGCTTCGCGGTCGCCGAAATGCGCCGCATGTCGCGATCGAGCATGACATCGGAGCGCGCGACACCGCCGGCAGCTGCCATGCGTTCGATCATCGCCGTCACCTGCCGTTCGGTTGCCGCGGCCTGCTCGGCCACGCGCGCCTGCGCCAGTTCGGCCTGCTGCGCAGCGCCCGGATCGGTGCTGACGCGAAGCTGGTCGAGCGAGACCGTCACCTCGCGGCCGAGCCGCTGGGTGAGACGCTTCGTGAGGTCGGCCTCGGCCCCGGTGCGGAATTCGGGCGTGAACACGTTCGCCCCGATCTGAACGGGTTCGCTTTCCCAGTTGATGCTCGTCTCGCCGATCTCCGCGTCCTCGGGGAAGGCATTGGAGATTTCGGTGGTGACGATACGCTGCGCGCCGGCTTCGAAGGCGATCGAGCGCAGCGACAGGCCGAGCGGGATCGCCATGGCGACGAAGATCACGAAGATGCCGACGTTCTGGAACCAGCCCTGCCGCGTCGAGAGCGAGGTGCGGAAGCCGTAGAGGCGCGCCATCAGCGTGGCGGTCAGCGCGATCGTCAGGAAGTTGGTGATGAACAGGCCGAGCGCGCCGAAGAAGACCGTCCAGTTGAGCGTCGCGAGACCGAAGCCGACCACGGCCAGCGGCGGCATCAAGGCGGTCGCGATGGCGACGCCGACGATGGTGCCCTCGCGCCCGCGGATCATGGCGTAGGAACCGGCGATCGAGGAGAACAGCGCGACCATGAGGTCGAGCAGGTTGGGGCGCGTACGCGCGGCGATTTCCTCGGTCACGGTCTGCAATGGCGAGACCAGCACGATGAGCGCTGCGAATAGGATTGCGGCAACGCTCCCGAGCGCAAGCGACCTCGCGCTGATTTTCAGCCACTTCTGTTTTCCCGTCGCGAGCGCGAAACCGACGCCCAGGATCGGGCTCATCAGCGGCGACAGGAGCATGGCGCCGATCACCACCGCGCCGGAGGACAGGAGAAGGCCGAGGATCGCGATCCCGGCCGACATCATCACCATGAGGAAATAGCGCGCGGTCGCAGGGCATTCGAGCGCCACCTTGGCGACCACCGCCTGATGGTCGACACCGCTCACGACATTCTTGCGCCAATAGCTGCGCAGTGGAGCGATTGAGCGCCCGATGGGCGAATAGACCCAGCGGGCCACGCGTTCGGGCTGTTCGTCGGCGGAGGCGCTTGCGGGCGTCGTATTCATCGGTTTCCCCTAAATGGGATTTCCGTCCTGGTCGCGGAAAATTTCGCGGCGGCCGACATGGTTGGCAGGGCCGACCAGCCCCTCGGCCTCCATCCGCTCGATCCACTTAGCGGCGGTGTTGTAGCCCACGCCCATCTGGCGCTGGAGCCACGAACCCGAAGCCTTCTGGTTCTCGATCACGATCTGGCAGGCCTGGCGATATTTACGTTCGTCAGGGTTGTCCGAGGCGGTAAACTCGTCCTCGAAATTGAAGCCGCCGTCCTCGGGCTCCTCGGTGACCGCATCGACATAATCGGGCTTGCCCTGAGCGCGCCAGTGATCGGCCACGCGTTCGACCTCGTCGTCGCCCACGAAGGGACCGTGCACGCGCACCATCGCGCCCGTGTTGGGCTTGTAGAGCATGTCGCCCTTGCCCAGGAGCTGCTCTGCGCCCTGCTCGCCGAGGATGGTGCGGCTGTCGATGCGGCTCGTTACCTTGAAGCTGATGCGGGTCGGCAGGTTCGCTTTGATGACGCCCGTGATGACGTCGACAGAGGGGCGCTGCGTCGCCATGATCAGGTGGATGCCGGCGGCACGCGATTTCTGCGACAGGCGCTGGATCAGCACCTCGATTTCCTTGCCGACCGTGACCATGAGGTCGGCAAGCTCGTCCACGATCAGTACGATCAGCGGCAGCGGTTCGTAGTCGAGCTGCTCTTCCTCGTAGAGCTCCTCGCCCGTCTCCGGATCGAAACCGGTCTGCACGCGGCGGCCGAGCGGCTTGCCCTTCTCCGCGGCCTTGCGAACCTTCTCGTTGAAGCCCGCGATGTTGCGCGAATTCACGCTGCTCATCATCCGGTAGCGCTTTTCCATCTCCTCGACCGCCCATTTCAATGCGCGGACCGACTTGGCAGGTTCGGTGACCACCGGGCTGAGGAGATGTGGGATATCGTCGTAGGTCTTGAGCTCGAGCACCTTGGGATCGATCAGGATCAGGCGGCACTCGTCGGGCGTGAAGCGGTAGAGCAGCGACAACAGGATCGCGTTGAGGCCCACCGACTTACCCGAACCGGTGGTACCTGCCACCAGCAGGTGAGGCATGGCGGCAAGGTCGGCGATGATCGGCTCGCCCGCGATATCCTTGCCGAGTATCATCGGCAGGCTGCCCCTGTGATCTACGAAGGCCGCGGAAGTCGCGAGTTCCTTGTAGCTGACCATCTGGCGGTCGGCATTGGGCAGCTCGATGCCGATCACGGTCTTGCCGGGGATCGGCGAGACGCGCGCGCTGATCGCGCTCATGTTGCGGGCGATGTCTTCGGCAAGGCCCACGACGCGGCTCGCCTTGATGCCGGGTGCGGGCTCGAGTTCGTACATGGTCACGACCGGGCCGGCGCGTACCGCGGTGATCTCGCCCTTCACGTTGAAATCGTCGAGCACGTTCTCGAGCAGGCGCGCATTGCGTTCGAGCGCGATCTTGTCGAGCTTCGGGGCATTGCTCTCGGGCTGGTCGGTCAGCAATTCGTGGCTCGGCAGCTGGTAGCTGGCGAACATGTCGCGCTGCTTGGCCTTGGCCGGGCGCGAGCGTGCAGGCGCTGCGACCGGATCGGCGATTTCAGGGGCCCGGCGCGGCTCGCGGGCAGGCACGGACTCATCGTCATCATCCTCGACCACGGCTTTCGCGCGCTTCTGCTTCTTCGGCGGTAGCGGCAGGTCGATCTCGGATTTCTCCGTGCTACGCCGCAGCATGTCGGGAAGCGTGAAGAACTGCGCCCAGTCGATGGCGAAGACCTTGGTGACGAGGCCCAGCCCTCCGCCTAGCGCAACCAGCCCGAGCGCACCGATGATCCAGCCGGAGAAGTCCCCGCCGAAGCGCGTCGCGACCGCCTCTACACCGCCTGCGCCGAGCAAACCTGCAAGGCCGCCAGCGCCTGCCGGGAAAGGTCCGGGGCTACCCTCGAACAGCAGCGCGATGACCGTGCCGAGCAGCAGCATGGCCAGCATGAGAAGCGCGAAAGGGCTCCACCACTTGCCGGGCATTTCCTCTTCGTCGGGGTCCTCGACACCGGTCCACAGGCGGCGGGCGGAAATCCAGAGCAGCGGCAGGAGCAGCAACGCAGGCAGGCCGAACAGGAAATAGGCCCTCTCGGAAGCCCAGGCCCCGCTCGCGCCCATCCAGTTGGAAATCCGGGTGCCGTCGGCCGCTGTCGAGGGGCTCGGATCGGTCTGCGTGTAGCTGACGAGCGCCAGCGCAAGGAACAGCAACAGCACGAAGAGAATGCCCGCACCCGCCATATGCGTCGCGCGGCGAAGCGAACGGCGAAAAGCCGCCCGCCAGTCGGGTTTGGCGCCTGCGCGCGTAGCCATTGGAATTTTCCCTTCTACCGTCTTGGCGCGCAGTATGAATCCTCGACGACTCCGCCGTCAAGCAACCTTCGTCGAAGCGAGTCCGTCGATCGCGCCCCAGCGCGGCCAGCCGAGCTCGGCAGCGCGCTGCGCATCCATGCCGCCGAGCGCGATGACGGGCACGGGGGACTGCTGTGCAAGTACGTGGAAACCGAAGGCGCCGAGCGTCGCACCGCCCGGGTGCGAGGCGGTCGGGAAGACGGGCGAGAGGAAGATACCGTCGGCACCTGCCTCCACAGCTTGGCGGATCTCGTCGCCGTCATGTGCCGTGGCGAGCCTCAGCCCTTCGCCGAAACATTCGGGCGGACCGTAGGTGCCGTCCTCTCCCCACCCGCTGGCGCGCGAGAGGATGACGAGGTGCCCGTGATCGCGAGCGATGACTGCCAGCCGGTCGAAACGCGCGCGGCGTTCTTCCGGTGCGAGATGGTAATGCCGGAACACGAAGCCCGACCCGCGCGGCAGGCCAGCCAGCGCCGCTTCGAGCTGCGCGTCATTACGCTCGTCCGAGAGCAGCCACAGGAGGGGAAGGGTCTGGCGCGTTGTCACAGCTACGCTATAGCGCGCCACGATGGAAAAGGCAGATACCCCGCTCGAACAGGTCCGCAGCAATATCGCATTGGCGTGCAAGCGCGCCCGCCGCGATCCGGGCGATGTCACGCTTGTTGCCGTGAGCAAGCGGCATAGCGCGGAGACGATCGAGCCCTTGCTGATCCAGGGCCACCGCCATTTCGGCGAGAACCGCGTGCAGGAAGCGCAGGAGAAATGGCCCGAATTGCGCGAGCGCCATCCAGGCGTGCAATTGCACCTCGTCGGACAGCTCCAGTCGAACAAGGCGGAAGATGCCGCGCAGTTGTTCGACTTCATCCATTCGCTCGACCGCCCCAGCCTCGTGAAGGCTCTGGCCAAGGCCTATGACAAGACCGGCAGGCGCGTGCCCTGCTTCATCCAGGTCGATGTCGGCGACGAGCCGCAGAAGGGCGGCTGCCCGGTCAAGGAGGTGCCCGCGCTGATCGAGCAGGCGCGCGATGCCGATATCCCGCTCGCCGGCCTCATGTGCCTGCCTCCCGCCGATATCGAGCCTGCACCGTTCTTCGCATTGCTCGACAAGCTTGCCCGCGACCACGGGCTGGAAGGACGCAGCATGGGTATGAGCGGCGACTACGAGACCGCGATCATGCTCGGCGCGACACATGTCCGTGTCGGCACTGCATTGTTCGGCGAACGTCCCTCGTAACGAAAAGGGGGCGCCTCCGGGCGCTGAGGCAGCGCAGCGATAGCGCAAACAAAAAGGGGCGCCTCGCGGCGCCCCTTCTCTTTTCCGGTCAAGCGTGTCCGATCAGAATTCGAACATCGCTTCGACGCCGACCTGGCGACCCTTCGACAGCGGCGACAGCGTGCCGCCTGCGGGGAAGAAGTCGAACGGACGGTTCACGCCGTTGCTCAGCGGGCCGCCGAAGGGCAGCTGCGTGTCGCCGCCGGCCTGGACCTGGTCGAGCAGGTTCTTGCCGTAGAGCGAGAAGCTGAGGCCTTCCATCGGGGTATCCCAGGTGATGTTGGCGTCGAGGTTCTGCGCGTCCTGGATGTAACCGAAGTTGTTGTCGGTGTAGGCGAACTCGTCGCGGAACTGGTAGTTCACGCGGGTCGTGATCGCGCCCGAGCCGAGCAGCAGTTCGTGGATTACACCGACACCCCATGTGATCGGGGGAACGCGCGGAAGCGACAGGGCGAGATCGGCATCGTTGATGACGCCGTCACCCGAGATGTCGAACGCGACATCGTCGTATTCGGCATCGATGATGCCGATGTTGGCCGTGAACAGCAGGCCGTCCGACACGCGCATGCGACCTTCGGCCTCGAAGCCGAGGATCGTGGCATCCGCCGTGTTGAGGATGAACTGCGAGACGCCGGCAGTCGGGCTCGACTGGTTCACTTCGCGCTGCATGTCCGAAATGTCGGTCAGGTAGACCGCGGCATTGAGCGTGAAGTCGCCATCGACCGACTGGAATTTCCCGCCGAGCTCGTAGTTGTCGACCTTCTCTTCGTCGAACGAGAAGTTGCCGCCCGTTGCCGGGACCACGACGTTCTCGAACACGTTCGCGTTGGTGATACGGAAGTTGTAGCCACCCGAACGATAGCCACGCGTCCAGTGAGCGTAGAGCTGGCCGGTGCTGAATTCGTACTGGACGCCGAGCTTGGGCGACCAGTTGGACCAGCTGTTGTCATCCGTGAAGCCGTTGTTCTCGGTCGGGATGAAGGGGTTGGTGCCCGAGGTCGGGCAAGTGCCGTCGACGACCGAACATTCGGGACGCGGACGGATGTAGGTTACGCCAGCATCCTTTTCCTCGCGGCTCCAGCGGAGACCTGCGATGATCGAAAAATCGTCCGACAGGTAGAACTGGCCGTTGGCAAATGCGCCGAGAACCTGGTGGTCCTGGTAACCGCCACCGTAGAAGGTCAGCGGCGAGAGCGGCGGCAGGTCGCGGATTTCGGTGTAGGCGATCGACTGGTCGAAGAAGAAGCCGCCGACAGTCAGGTCGAAACCGTCGCCCGAAACCGCATAGCGCAGCTCGTTCGAAATCTGGTCCTGTTCGGTCTGCGTGTCCGAATGGAAGCCGAAGAAGGGAAGCGAGTCGATGTCGCCGCCCGTCACGGCATCGTAGGAACGATAGCCGAAGATGTTGGTCAGCGTACCCGGGCCCACGTCGAGTTCTGCGGTGACCGAACCGGTCCAGATCTCGTTGTCGTAAAAGCCGGGGAAGTCGATCGAGAAATCGAAAGTGTCACGGCGGAAGAGGCCGCGGTTCTGGCCCGAGGGACCGTCACCTTCCGAGGTGAAGTAATCGAGCTTACCGCGGATCATCAGGTCGCCGAAACGACCTTCGAGCGCGCCGCGAAGGATCTTCGTTTCAGCCTCGCCGTGGTTCGAACCGTCGAAGAGGTTGGTGAAGTAGCCATCGTCCTTGTTGTAGTAGCCGCCGAGCTTGAACAGCAGCGTATCTTCAACGAGCGGGCCCGAAACGACACCGCTGACGGTGTAGTTCGAACCGCCGCGACCGCCGTCGAGCCACGGGCCGTCGACCGAAGCGCGGACCTTGCCGCTGAATTCCTCGGTCGGGTTGCCGGTGTTGATCAGCACGGCACCGCCGGTCACGTTGCGACCGAACAGCACGCCCTGCGGACCGCGCAGGATTTCCACGCTGTCGAGGTCGAAGACGTCGAACACGACGCCGCCGTTGAAGCCGAGATACACGCCATCGACGAAGACGCCGACGGTCGGGTCGATCGAGGGGATCGAGGAGTTGATGCCGAGACCGCGGATCGAGAAGTTCGCCGTACCGCGGCTGGTGCCGATCTGGTCGAGCGAGACGTTCGGTGCCGAATAGGTCAGCGACTGGATTTCACGAACCTTGAGCGCGTCGAGGCTTTCCGAGTTGAATGCGGTGACGGCGAGCGGCACGTCCTGCACGTCTTCGGGGTTCTGCGTCTTGGTACCGGTGACGACGATCACGTTCAGTGCATCGATTCCGCGGCGCTGTTCGGGCGCCTCTTCCTCGGCCTGAACCGTGGTGTCTTCATCCGCATCCTGTGCCAGCGCTGCCTGGGGGAGCAACGTGAAACCTGCCCCGAGCAGGGCAAGCGTGCGCAACGATAGCGTAGTGGTCCTCATGGGAACTCTCTCCTGTTGGTAATCTCTCGCAAGAATCAGTGGCCGATTTGCAACCTAACTGCAACATTCAAACCACGAACTGCTGTCAGGCGTCTTCCAACCGTGCCTGCAATGCATCACCTGCGGCCTCGACCAGGCGCGCACCCAGCAGGTTCAGACGCTCACCCTCGGCGATCTTTCCGCCTGTCAGATCAGTGACATAGAAGGTGTCGACCGCACGCTCGCCATAGTTGGTAATATGCGCCGAGTGGACCACGAGCCGATTTTCGAAAAGTACCCTTGCAAGCCGGTTCAGGAGTGCAGGTCGGTCACGCGCGTTGACTTCGATCACTGTAAAACGGTTCGATGCCTTGTTGTCGAACTCCACGCGGGGCGAGACGTCGAAGGCTTTCGAGCGGCTGTGAGGCAGCGGGCGCTGCGCGAGTTTGGGCGTGAGATCGATCCGGTTGGCGAGCGCATCGGCGATGCTCTGCTCGATCCGGCGCAGCTGCTGTTCCTCGCGGAACGGGGCACCGTGGGGGTCCTGGACGAGGAAATTGTCCATCGCCCAGCCGGTGCGCGAGGTATGGATGCGCGCATCGATGATGTTGCCGCCCGCAAGATGGATTCCGCCTGCGATACGGTAAAACAGACCTGGGTGGTCGGCGGCGATCACCGTGACAAGCGTCGCACCGCGCGCCTCGTAATATTCGCAGTGCACGGACAGCTCATGTTCGAGCTCTCGCGCGGCGGCGTAGTGGACGAGGTTGAGCGCGATGATGTCGACCGGCTCGGCGATCCAGTAGGCATCGCCGAAGGTCTTGCCGAGCTGTTCGACGAGGTCGGCTTTCTCGCCGAGCAGTTCGGCGACTTCGGCCCGCTTTGCGGCAACTTTCTCTTCCCGTCCGTGACGCATGTGCCCGAGGCGCATGCGTTCGGATGCACTGTCGTATAGCTCGCCGAGCAGCTGGCCCTTCCAGCTGTTCCAAGTGCCGGGGCCTACGGCGCGGATATCGACTGCGGTCAGGATCGCGAGATGGCGCAGGCGCTCGACGCTCTGCACCTGCGCGACGTAATCCTCGATCGTCTTGGGATCGGTGAGATCGCGCTTCTGCGCAGTATGGCTCATCAACAGGTGGTTGAGCACAAGCCAAGAGACCAGCTCAGTCTCGCTCTCGCTCAGACCGAAGCGAGGGCAAAGCTCTTCCGCGACTTCCGCACCGAGCACCGAATGATCGCCGCCGCGGCCCTTGGCGATATCGTGGAGCAGCGCCGCGACATAGGCGACGCGGCGCGAATTGACCTTGTGGATCAGCCGCGTCGCGCGCGGGTGGTCGGCCTTCAGTTCGCCCTTCTCGATCTTGTTCAGCAAGCCGATCGCGCGGATCGTGTGCTCGTCCACCGTGTAGTGGTGGTACATGTCGAACTGCATCTGCGCATTGACCTTGCCGAAATCGGGCACGAAGCGGCCGAAGACGCCCGCCTCGTTCATCCAGCGCAGCACCATTTCGGGATCGTTGCGCCCGCACAGCAGGTCGAGGAAGAGTGCATTGGCACGCGGATCCTCGCGCACCTCCTGGTCGATCAGCTTCGCGTCGCGATCGGCCTGACGCATGGTTTCGGGGTGGATTTCCAGCTCCTCGGCCTCGGCCACCTGGAAGATCTCGACGAGCCGGACCGGGTCCTTCCGGAACCATTCGTCGGAAGGCGCGGCGATCCGGCCGCCGAACACGCGATAGCCTTTCACGTCCCGCGGCCGCGGGCGGAAACCGGCAAAGAAACCGCGTCGTGCGGCATTCTTGGCAAGGTCATCTTCGATATGTGCGAGGAAGACACCGGTCAGGCTGCCCACGCGCTTCGCCTGCAGGAAATAGAACTGCATGAACCGCTCGACCGCGCTCTTGCCCGGGCGGTCGGCGAAATTCATCCGCTCGGCGATCTGGCGCTGCAGATCGAAGGTCAGCCGGTCCTCGGCGCGGCCCGTAATGATGTGCATGTGGCAGCGCACCGCGAGCAGGAAGCGTTCTGCGCGGCGGAAGCTGCGGTATTCGACATGCGTCATGAGGCCGGTGTCGACCAGCTCTGCGGCGCTCGACACGCGGTGGATGAACTTGCCGATCCAGTAGAGCGTCTGGAGATCGCGCAAGCCCCCCTTGCCGTCCTTCACATTGGGTTCGACCACGTAGCGGCTGTCGCCCATCCGCTTGTGCCGCGCGTTGCGCTCTTCCAGCTTCTGCGTGAGGAATGCGCGCTCGTTGCCGTGCACGACCTCACGCGTATAGCGCCGCTCGCCCTCGTCGTAGAGATCGCGGTCGCCCCAGACATAGCGCCCCTCTAGCAGAGCGGTGCGGATCGTGAGGTCGTCCTTCGCCAGCCGGATCGCCTCGTCGAGCGTGCGGGTGGAATGGCCGACCTTCAGGCCGAGGTCCCACAGCAGGTAGAGCATCGCCTCCACCACCTGTTCGCACCAGGCGTTGCGGCGTTCGCCGACGAGGAAGGCGATGTCGACATCCGAATGCGGCGCCATTTCGCTGCGCCCGTATCCACCCACGGCCATGACCGCGAGCCGTTCTCCGCTGCTTCGGTTGGCCGCGGGATAGACGTGCTGCGTAACATATTCGTGAATGACCCGGACCAGCTGGTCGACGAGGAAGGAATAGCCCCCCGCCACCGCGTGGCCGGCGGAAGGCCGCGCCTCGAGCCGCCGCTCCATCTCGGCCCGGCCCGCGCCCAGCGCCTCCTTCAGCGCCGCAACGACATGCGGTCGCGACTTGTCGCCATGCTCCCCGACGAGCGCCTCGATAGCGGAGGCGAGCTTGCGCCTGTCGATGATCGCGCGCTGGTCAGGGATATGTGCGTGGCTCAACTCGCGGCGTATTCCTTGGCGTAGGTTGCCTTGACGGTACGCTTGTCGACCTTTTGTGTGCCGAGGCGCGGCAGCTGGGTCTCTGCCTTCCACAGCACGCCCGGGATCTTGAAGGGCGCGATATGCTCGCGCAGGAATGCCTGCAGATCTTCGGGCGTGAGGTCCTTGCCCTCATGCGTGTAGTAGACCGCCGCCGGGACTTCGCCGAAGCGTTCGTCGGGCAGGCCGAAGACCGAGCATTCGGCCACTGCCGGATGCGCATAGATCGCCTCTTCCACCTCGATGCAGGAGATGTTCTCGCCGCCGCGGATGATGATGTCCTTCTTGCGGTCGACGATGAAGAGGTAGTTGTCCTCATCGAGATAACCGAGGTCGCCGGTGCGGAAATAGGCATCATCGGTATAGGCCGAAGCGGTCGCCTCGTCGTTCTTCCAGTAGCCGAGGAAGTTGGCCACCGAACGGATGCAAACCTCGCCGACTTCGCCCTGCGCGAGCTTGTTGCCATCGTCGTCGAGGATGGCGAGGTCGACCAGCGGCTTCGAGGGCATTCCGGTCGAGCCTGGCTTGGCCATGTAGTTCTCGTTCAAGTTGCCGCAGCCTACCGCATTGGTTTCGGTGAGCCCGTAACCCAGCAGCGGGAAGCCCTCGGGGAAGGCATCCTTGATCTTCTTCACGTGCTCTGGCGGACGGGCGGAGCCACCGGCGGCGAAGCTCTTGCATTGCGACAGGTCGAATTTGTCCTTGTCCGGGTGCGTCGCCATTTCATAGCTCATCAGCGGTACGCCGACGAAATAGGTCACCTTCTCGGCATCGAGCAGGCGCAGCGCTTCGCCCGCATCCCACTTGGGCATCAGCACCAGCTTGCGGCCCATCGCGAAGCTCTGCAGGAACAGCGGAACCTCGCCGGTCACGTGGAACAGCGGCACTGCAACCAGCGCGCTGGGCTGGACAGTCGGCGCCTCGCCCCTCTCGGTCATCAGGGCAAGGATCATCGCGGTCTGCGCGACATAGTTCATCACGCCCGAGACGACCCCGAGATGGTCCGAATAGGCACCCTTGGGGTGGCCGGTCGAACCCGAGGTATAGAGAATGGTGGCAAGATCGCTCGGGCCGATTTCGCCGAGCATCTTCATGGCGGTGTCGCCCTCGCCCCAGATCGGCGCGAGGCCTTCGGAAGGAACGCCGTGGTCGAACACGACGACCTCGGCCTTGATGTCCTCGCCTTCGATGCGCGCTGCGCGCTGTTCGTCGGCAAGCACCAGCGAGCATTCGCACAGGTTGATGCCGTAGGCCATTTCCTCGCCGGTCCACCAGCCGTTGAGCAGCGTCGCGCAGCCACCGGCCATCAGCGTGCCCATGTAGGCGATCATCCAGTTGGCCGAGTTGCGCGCCGCGATGCCGACGCGGTCGCCCTTCTTGACGCCATGCTTGGTTGCAAGCCCGTGCGCAACGCAGGCGGCCGCGCCATAGACCTGTCCGAAGGTCAGCCGCAGATCGCCGTCGACGAGGAAGAGCTCGTCCTTCTTCTCGTTGCAGAAGTGGGCGAAATAGTGCGCGAGACTGGGCGGCGCGTTCTTGAATGCCGGCATTTCAACACCGCGGCGTTCGATAGGGGTAGTCTCGAACATCTGGCCGGGCGAAGTCACTGCGGCGGTAAAACGATGGATGTCCTTGTCGAGATCGGTCGGCATGGTCTTGTCTTGTCCTCTCCATAGTCTCGCGCGGGCAAATGCCGCAGTCCGCACCGGCGATGGATCGCCGCGAGCGATTTGCGACACAGGCTTTCCCCAAAACGCCTGCTATGCCAAAAGCCGCCCCGAAACGGGTCGCGCATGGCGGCCTTCGCGCTTTCTCTAAGGGGATAAAACCTTGCTGTCACTACTGGCTGCGACCGCGGCTGCTTCGGACCCGATCCAGTGGGCGGAACTGGGCCTCAGGCCCTATCTGTTCGAGATCGGCAGCTTCCAGCTGCGCTATTATTCGCTCGCCTACCTGCTCGGCATCCTGCTTGCCTATTGGCACCTCTCCAAGATGATCAAGGCGCCCGGCGCGCCGATGGCCCAGCGCCATGCCGACGACCTGTTCTTCTACTGCACGCTCGGCGTCATCCTCGGCGGCCGGCTCGGCTATGCGGCATTCTACCAGCCCGAACTCTTCGGCGGGATCGAACTGTTCCAGCTCTGGAATGGGGGGATGAGCTTCCACGGCGGGGTGATCGGCGTCTTGATCGCCATCAGCTGGGTCGCCTGGCGCGGCAATCTCAACTGGCTGCGCGTGTGTGACTACATCGCGGTCAACGTGCCGCTTGCCTACATGCTCGGCCGCATCGCCAACTTCATCAACGGCGAGCTTTATGGCCGCCCGGTCGAGAGCGACGTGGCATGGGCGATGGTCTTCCCCGGCGGCGGCGATATCGCCCGCCACCCGAGCCAGCTCTACCAGGCCGGCCTCGAGGGCCTGCTGCTCGGCGTGCTCCTGATCGCACTCTTCTGGCAGACGCGTGCGCGCTACCGCGCCGGACTGCTGGTCGGGCTGTTCACCGTGGGCATGGGCGTCGGCCGCTTCGTCAACGAGTTCTTCCGCGAGCCAGATGCGCATCTGGCGCACCGCGTGGTCGAGACCGGCCTCAGCCAGGGCCAGTGGCTTTCGATCCCGATGATCGCGGTCGGCGTGATCGTGGTGATCTATTCGCTGCTCCGCCCGCCCGTGGGCGGCGGCAAAACCGCACCCAAGCCGCAAGCGGCATGAGCGAAGACGAGGCCGCCAGCGACCTCGCCAGCCGTTTCCGGCGCCTGATCCAGCGGCACGGGCCGATGCCCGTGTCGCGCTACATGGGCGAAAGCAACGCGCTCTATTACGACAGCCGCGACCCGCTGGGGCAGGCGGGCGATTTCACCACTGCGCCCGAGATCAGCCAGATGTTCGGCGAGATGATCGGCCTGTGGTTCGCCGATATCTGGACGCGCTCGGCCAAGCCGGATGCCGCCTATGTCGAGCTCGGTCCGGGACGCGGCACACTGGCGCGCGATGCGCTGCGGGCGATGTCGAGCCAGGGCCTGCGCCCGCCGGTCCATCTCGTCGAGGGGTCGCAGGCGCTGCGCGAGGCGCAGGGCTCCGCCCTCGGCGAAGCGCAGTTCCACGATTCCATCGCGACCCTGCCCGAGGACCAGCCGCTCTACCTCGTCGCCAACGAGTTCCTCGATGCTCTGCCGATCCGCCAGCTGGTCATGACGACACGCGGTTGGCGCGAGCGGCTGGTTGCTCTCGACGGGGAGGATTTCGTTTTCGGTGCCGGCCCCAACGCGATGGACGACGCGGTCCCGGAGGAGCTTCGCGCGCAAGCCGTCGGCACGGTCATCGAGACGTGCCCGGGTGCAGCCGCCACGATCGAGGAGATCGCCCGCCGGATCGACGTGCAGGGCGGCGCAGCGCTGTTCATCGACTACGGCTATCTCGAAAGCAGGCCGGGCGAAACGCTGCAGGCGGTGCGCGCGCACGAGAAGGTGGGTGTGTTCGATGCGCCCGGCGAGATGGACCTCACCGCGCTGGTCGATTTCGGCATCCTTGCGCAGATCGCAGCGCGTGCCGGCCTCGCGGTAGATACCGCCACGCAAGGCGACTGGCTGACCGCCATGGGCCTCGGCCTGAGAATGCAGGCACTCGCACAGCGCAGCCCCGAACGTGCTGCTGAACTCAAGACGGCGCATGACCGGCTCATCGGCGTCGATGCCATGGGCGCCCTGTTCAAGGTCATGGCGATCACGCCGCGCCACGCAGCGCGCGGCGCCGGCTTCGGCTGAGGTTCAGGAAAGTCGGGGCACAGCTGTAACTCCGCATGGCTGCGGCACGAAGGAAGGTTAGTGATGATGAAACGCCTGATCACCCTTGCTGCCGTCTTCATGGCCGCCCCGCTGGCTGCAGCGGCACCGGTCGAGGGACGCTGGGTTACCGCGGAAAAGGACGCGGTCATCACCATTGGCGACTGCGGCAGGACCGTGTGCGGTCGGATCAGCCGCTTCCTCGTCCCGCCTCCGCAGGGCGCCGACCAGCGCGACATCAACAACCGCGATCCGCAGCTGCGGACACGCAAACTGCTCGGCATGCCGGTGCTGACCGGCTTCGTCGAAGAAGACGATCTCTGGCGTGGCCGGATCTACGACCCCAAGAGCGGCAAAACATACCGGTCTGTGATCCGCCGGATCAACGCGACGACGCTCGAAGTGAAGGGCTGCATCGGGCCCTTCTGCCAGACCCAGACCTGGAAACGCGCCCGCTGAGCTAGAGCCCCGCACGCTCTGCGAGGAGCCGTGCAGCCTCGTCGAAGGACAGCTTCTCTTCTTCACGGTCGACCGCGTAGTTGGCCTCGCGCATCGCCTCCACATCGATCGCATCGACCAGCGGCAGGAGCGCCGACACCAGCGCCTCGTCACGCGAAGCTTCCGGGCTCAACAAGAGGACCGCATCGTAATTGGGAAATGCCCCGCGCGGGTCGGCGAGGATGAACAGGTTGTCCGCTTCGATCCGTCCGTCGGAAGTATAGGCGCCGATCACGTCCGCCTCGCCTGACTGCAGCGCGTTGTACATGAAGGTGGGCGAGAAATTGCGCTGTTCGGCAAAGCGCAGGCCATAGGCGTCGCGCACCGCGATCCATTCGGGCCGCTCGAAAAATTCGGGATCGCCGCCCACGGTCAGTTCTGGCGCGACATTGGCGAGATCCTCGATGCTCTCGATCCCGCGCATCCGCGAGACATCGGCAGGAACGGCAAAGCCGTATGCATTCTCGAACCCCAGCCGCCCTAGCACGCGGATGCCGGTGTTTTCGGTCTCCCAGCTGACGATCTCGTCATACATCGTATCGCGCGGCGGATTGTCCTCGCGCTTCATCTGGTTGGTCCAGATCGTGCCGGTGTAATCGACATAGACATCGACCTCACCGCTCGCCGCCGCGCTGTGCGCCACTGCCGAGCCGAGCCCGTCGCGATATTCGACCGCGAAACCTTCTGCCTCGAGTCGCTGGCCGATCAGGCGCGCTAGGACATATTGCTCGGAGAAACCCTTGGCGCCGATGACCACGCGGTCTTCATCGTCCCCGCCGCCGAATTGCGCGAACAAAGCTGCGCCGACGCCCAGCGCGACCGCCACAAAACCTCCCAGCCAGAGCCCTCTGCGCCGCTCGCGGAAACCCCGCTCGATCGCGCCGAGCAGCGTATCGGCCAGCAAGGCCAGCCCCGCGCTCGCGATGCAACCGGCAAGCACCAGCACCCAGTTCTGCGTCTGCAGTCCGGCAAAGATCGGATCGCCGAGGCTCTTCTGTCCGATCGTGGTCGCCAGCGTCGCCGCACCGATCGTCCAGACCGCCGCGGTGCGGATGCCCGCCATGATATAGGGCGCAGCGAGCGGTGCCTCGACCAGCATCAGCCGCTGGCGGAAGTTCATTCCCACCCCTTCGGCCGCCTCGATCACGCCGGGATCGAGATTGGCCTGCGCGGTCACCGCGTTCCTCAGGATCGGGAGCAGCGCATAGAGTGCAAGTGCCAGCAAGGCGGGCAGGAAGCCGAGCGTCGGCAGCCCTTCGCCGAACACGGCGCGAAGGCTCAGAAGGATCGGGAAGAAGAGCGCCAGCAGTGCCAGCGCCGGGATTGTCTGGACGAGGCTGGCAAAGGCGAGCGAGGCGCGCGCGACCCTTTCCGACCGGCTTGCCCAGACGGCCAGCGGAAGCGCGACCACGATGCCGAGCGCCAGTGCGGCCGCCGAGAGCAGCACATGCGCGGCAAGCTGGTCGCCGAGGCCCGCGAGTGCATCCCAGAGCCCGTTCACTGCGAAAGCTCCGCCAACCGCTCGGCCTGGTGGCGCGGGACCGCGACCAGCGCCTGTGCAATCTCGCCGCCATTGCCTGCCAGCAGTGCCGCCGGCACTTCGTCGGCAACGATCCGCCCGGCATCCATCACCAGCACCCGGTCGGCGAGGAGCAGGGCTTCGGCCATGTCGTGTGTGACCATGACCGTGGTCAGGCCGAGCTCGTCATGCAGCTTGCGGACGCGTTCGCCCAGCGCGTCGCGGGTGACGGGATCGAGCGCGCCGAAGGGCTCGTCCATCAGCAGCAGGTGCGGCTCCGCGGCAAGCGCGCGTGCGACCCCGACGCGCTGGCGCTGGCCACCCGAAAGCTCGTCCGGCATGCGGTCTGCCATGCTCTCTTCCAGCTCGACCCATGCAAGCAGTTCGGCGATGCGCGAGGCGGGAAGGCGCTCCGCGCCGAGCCGGGGGCCGATCGCGATATTTTCCGCAACGCTCATGTGCGGAAACAGGCCGATTGACTGGAAGACATAGCCAATCCGCCGCCGGAGCGCGGGTTGCGGAAGGCCGGCCACATTCTCGCCTTCGAAAAGCACCTCGCCTATAGTGGGTTCGACCAGCCGGTTGACCGTCTTCAGCAGTGTCGACTTGCCCGAGCCCGAGGCGCCGACCAGCGCAACGAAGCTCCCGGCCTCGATGTCGAGGTCCAGCGTATCGATGGCGCGGGTCGTGCCATAGGCTTTCGACACGCCGCGAAATGACAGGATCGGATCGGGCATGGCGCTTATTGCTCGCCAGCCTCCTCTTCGGCCTCGGCGTCTTCTGCGGGCGGCTCATAAGCAACGCTGGTCAATTCGACGCGCCGCCCTTCGGGACCGGTAACGATCATCGTGTCATCCTCGCGCTTGCCCGGCTCCCAGCAGGTCTCGATTCCTGCCTCGTCTTCGGGAAGGAAGCACAGCATCTTGCCGCGTGCGCCTTCGGCATAGGTCCATTCGCCCTGCTGGTAGGGATCGCCGTTGCGCAGGTCCCGGTAGCTTCCGTCCTCGTCGAGATAGGTTACGAAACGCGCGCCATCCTCGGCATCGGCCCGCCATGCGGTGCCCGAAAGACTGTCGGGAGGGGCGGGTGATGCAGTCGCCGTGCCGCTACCGTCGGGCGTCTCGGAGGTCTCCTGCGGCGCCTCATCCTCCGCAGCCGGGGCACAGCCGATAACAAGGAGGCTGGCGAGGATCAGTATGGATGTAGGTCGCATCGCGATGGGCCCTCCCGCAAGTTTCGCAGCGACCCTAGGCAGTCATTTGCCGCGGGGCAATGCGGCGGCCCGTCAGTCGGCAATGCTCTTGTGCGGCAACACGATACGAACATCGAGGCCGTCGTCCGAATAGCTGCGCTCGAAGCTGCCGTTGAGCTGGCTCTCGACCGCCATCCGCAACAGCCGCGAGCCGAACCCTTCGGTTTCCTGCTGGGCACCGGGCCCACATGGCGATGCGCGCTCTTCCCAGGTCACACGGATCCTGCCGTCGGCTTCGCCGTCGTCGGTGACCGTAACCGCGACATGACCTTCTGCGCAGGACAAGGCGCCGTACTTTGCCGAATTGGTCGCAAGCTCGTGGAAAATGAGTGCCAGCGGCGTGGCCGCGCGTGCGCCGATCTTCACCCCGGGGCCGGTAATCGTGAAGCGTTCGCCGCCCTTGGGGTCGTAGGGCGCGAGGAGGTCGGTGAGCAGGCCCGACAGCGTTTCGCCGCGGCGCTCGCTCATCGGGCGCACGTAATCATGCGCTGTGCCCAACGCGCGGATCGTGTCGGTCAGCTCCTTCGCGAAGCCTTCCACTTCCTCGCGTCCGCGCGAGCGGATCGCGATCAGGCCGGAGACGACCGCGAAGATGTTCTTGATCCGGTGCGAGAGTTCGCGCGCCAGAAGGTCGCGAGACTCGGAGATACGGTGCGCCTTGTCGACATCGGTGACCGTGCCGAACCAGCTGACAGGCTGGCCTTCCTCGACGATCGGCACTGCGCGCGCCTGGACCCAGCGGTAGGACCCGTCGGTGTGCTTCAGCCGCCACTCGGCCTCGAAGAGGGTGCCCTGCTCGAGCGCCTGCAGGAAAAGGCTCAGCGTCTGCTCCCAGTCTTCAGGATGAATCACCGGGCGCCAGTCCTCCGTCGTTTTCGGAGGCTCGAGGCCGGTGAGTTCCTGCCAGCGTGCATTGACGTGGGAGAAATTGCCCTTGTCGTCCGACCGCCAGGCAATGCCGGGCACGCTGTCGATCATCTGGCGCAGTTCTTGTTCCTGTTGCCGGAGCGTCGCATTGACATGTCGGCCCAGGCGCCGCTGGCCCAGCCGCCGCATCACGGCCTGCGCAAGCACCGCAAGGCCCTCCTGCTGGAGATCGCTCAAGCCTTCGCTGCGCGGCTCGCTATCGATTACGCACAGCGCACCGAGCGGTGCGCCTTCCGCAGAGATGAGCGGGTGGCCGGCATAGAAGCAGATATTGGGCTCGCCGGTAACCAGCGGGTTGTTCGCGAAACGCTCGTCCTCGCGCGCATCGGGTATGACCATCGGCTCGCTGCCGAGCATGGCATGGGCACAGAAGCTGGTGCGGCGCGGCGTCGTCTCGGCCTCGAGTCCGGTGCGTGCGAGGAAGCGCTGGTGATCCTTCTCGACGAAGGTCACCATGGCCATGGGCGTTGCACAAAGTTTCGCGGCGAATTCGGCGATTCCCCGCAATTCCGCGTCACCGACCAGCTCGGTACCGCCGTAGCTCGCGAGCACGGAGAGGCGCTCTTCCTCGCCGCAGAATTGCTGCGAGGGCCCTTCGCCGATCGGCCAAGTGGACCCCTTGGATTTTACCATATCCATAATTTGCGGCGGCACTTTAGCCATAAACCACGGAGTTTCAACGGCTTTCACTTTCGCGCAAAAGCTCAATTCTCTGCGCGCTTTCATAGGTTTGCACGCGTCGTTCACCTCGGCTATCGCGCGGCGAAGAATTTGCTGGCGGGCCGCACCCGCCCAAGGAGAGAGAATTGCGCGCCACCCCCGATTTCGATTTCCAGCTCGGCGAAAGTGCCGACATGATCCGCGAAAGCGTTTCGCGCTTCGCCGACGAACAGATTGCCCCGCTCGCCGAGAAGGTCGACCGTGAAGACTGGTTCCCCAAGGCCAAGCTGTGGCCCGCAATGGGCGAGCTGGGCCTGCACGGCATCACCGTCCCCGAAGAGGACGGCGGCCTCGGCCTCGGCTATCTCGAACATGTCATCGCGGTCGAGGAAGTCAGCCGCGCGAGCGCTTCGATTGGCCTTTCCTACGGCGCGCACTCCAACCTTTGCGTCAACCAGATCGCCCGCTGGGGCAATGAAGAGCAGAAGGCGAAATACCTGCCCAAGCTGATCAGCGGCGAACATGTCGGCAGCCTTGCCATGAGCGAGGCGAGCGCCGGTTCGGACGTCGTCTCGATGCGCACCAAGGCCGAAGCGGTCCAGGGCGGATACCTGCTCAACGGCACCAAGTTCTGGATCACCAACGCGCCTTATGCGGACACGCTGGTAGTCTATGCCAAGACCGCACCCGAGGCCGCCAGCCGCGGCATCACCACCTTCCTCATCGAGAAGGATTTCGAAGGCTTCTCGATCGGCCAGAAGATCGAGAAGGTCGGCATGCGCGGCTCGCCCACGGCAGAGCTGGTGTTCGACGATTGCTTCGTTCCCGAAGAGAACGTGATGGGCCCCGAAAACGGCGGCGTCGGCGTTCTGATGAGCGGCCTCGATTACGAGCGCGTGGTGCTCGCCGGGCTCCAGCTCGGCGTGATGCAGGCGTGCCTCGACACGGTCATCCCCTATCTTCGCGAGCGCAAGCAGTTTGGAAAGCCCATCGGCAGCTTCCAGCTGATGCAGGCCAAGGTCGCCGACATGTATGTCGCGCTGCAATCGGCCCGCGCCTACACCTATGCAGTCGCCAAGAGCTGCGATGCGAATAAGACCACCCGCTTCGACGCGGCAGGCGCGATCCTGCTGGCCTCGGAAAACGCCTTCCGCGTGGCCGCCGAAAGCGTTCAGGCGCTGGGCGGTGCAGGCTACACGCTCGACTGGCCGGTCGAACGCTACATGCGCGATGCCAAGCTGCTCGACATCGGTGCCGGCACGAACGAAATCCGCCGCATGCTGATCGGTCGCGAGCTGATCGGCGCTGCCGGATGAGCGGCGACGAGGACTACGTCTACGACGAGGAAAGCGGCGAGTGGATGCCCGCATCCGAATTGGCGGCCAAACAGGCAGCGGCCGAACGCGTCAAAGTTCGCGATGCGGTCGGCAACCTGCTGGAGGACGGTGACCAGGTCACGCTGATCAAGGACCTCGAGGTCAAGGGCGCGGGCCAGACGCTCAAGCAGGGGACGCTGATCAAGTCGATCCGGCTGACCGGCGACGCCCAGGAAATCGACTGCAAATATCCCGGCATCAAGGGCCTCGTCCTGCGTGCCGAATTCGTGAAGAAACGCTAGGGCCCGACACCATGACCGCACCCGTTCTCACTTCCACGCTCGACCGCGAGGCACCCGATGCCAAGGCGCGCTTCGAGCACAACACCTCGCTCGCAGCAGACCTGCGCTCCACCGTTGCCGCAGCCGCACTCGGCGGCTCGGAAGGCAGCCGCGAACGGCATGTCGGGCGGGGCAAGCTTTTGCCGCGCGAGCGGGTCGAGCGCCTGCTCGATCCGGGCAGCCCTTTCCTCGAGATCGGCCAGCTCGCCGCCAACGGCATGTACGGCAAGGACGAGATCAACGGCGCGGGAATGATTGCCGGGATCGGCCGCGTTTCGGGGCGGCAGGTGATGATCGTGTGCAACGATGCCACCGTGAAGGGCGGCACCTATTACCCGATGACGGTCAAGAAGCACCTGCGCGCACAGGAAATCGCGCAGGAAAACCGCCTGCCGTGCATCTATCTCGTCGACAGCGGCGGCGCGAACCTGCCACACCAGGCAGAGGTCTTCCCCGATCGCGATCACTTCGGCCGCATCTTCTTCAACCAGGCCAACATGAGCGCGCTGGGCATCCCGCAGATCGCCTGCGTCATGGGCAGCTGCACCGCGGGCGGCGCCTACGTGCCCGCCATGTCGGACGAGACGATCATCGTGCGCAACCAGGGCACGATCTTCCTTGCAGGCCCACCGCTGGTGAAAGCCGCGACGGGCGAGGAAATCAGCGCCGAGGACCTTGGCGGCGGCGACCTCCACGCCAAGAAATCGGGCGTGGTCGATCACCTGGCCGAGAACGACGAGCATGCGCTCACCATCGTGCGCGACATCGTCAGCCAGCTGGGCGCGAACACCGGCGCGGCGAAGGACGTAGCGCTCAAGGAGCCGCGCCCGCCCAAGTTCGACGCGGAAGACCTCTATGCCATCGTGCCCGAAGACGTCCGCGCGCCCTATGACGTGAAGGAAATCATCGCCCGCCTCGTCGACGGCAGCGAATTCCACGAGTTCAAGCAGCATTACGGCAGCACGCTGGTCTGCGGCTTTGCGCATATCTGGGGCATGCCGGTCGCGATCCTCGCCAACAACGGCGTGCTGTTCTCCGAGAGCGCGCGCAAGGGCGCACACTTCATCGAGCTCGCGCAGCAACGCCGCATCCCGCTCCTGTTCCTCCAGAACATCTCCGGCTTCATGGTCGGCGGGAAGTACGAGGCCGAAGGCATCGCCAAGCACGGCGCGAAGCTGGTCACCGCAGTCGCAACGGCCACCGTGCCCAAGGTCACCGTGGTGATCGGCGGCAGCTTCGGTGCGGGCAATTACGGCATGTGCGGCCGCGCCTACAGCCCGCGCTTCCTCTTTACCTGGCCCAATGCGCGCATTTCCGTGATGGGCGGCGAACAGGCCGCATCGGTCCTCGCCACCGTCCACCGCGATGCCGACAGCTGGAGCGAGGAAGAGGCCGAGGCATTCAAGGCCCCGATCCGCCAGAAATACGAGGACGAAGGCAATCCCTACTACGCTACCGCGAGGCTGTGGGACGACGGCGTGATCGATCCGGTCCAGACCCGCGACGTGCTCGGCCTGGCCTTCTCGGCAACGCTCGAGGCGCCGATTCCGGAGAAGCCGCAGTTCGGCGTGTTCCGGATGTAATTGGCGGAAAACCGCGCATCCCTCTCGCATTCCGCTACGTAGCTGCTAGGCCTCGCAGGCAGGAGAGAGAATGCCCAGAGCCAATTTTCGAAAGCCGTCGCTGCTGAGCCGGATCGTGCGGCGCATCATCATGGTGCTGTATCGCTGGAAGGGCTGGAAGCTCGACGGTCGCCTGCCCGACATCGACAAGTTCGTCATCGCGGGCGCACCGCACACATCGAACTGGGATTTCGTGTTCTTCATCGGCGCCACGGCCGAGGAAGGCGTGCAGCCGAATTTCATGGGCAAGCACACGCTCTTCCAGGGCATGATGCGCAACTTCATGTTCGACATGGGCGGCATCCCCGTCGACCGTACCAAGCGGGCCAACTATGTCGAGCAGGTCGCAGAGGAATTCAGGAAGCGTGAGCGGCTGGCGCTCGTGATCGCGGCGGAAGGCACCCGTTCGACCGACGGCAGCTGGAAATCCGGCTTCTATCATATCGCCCGCGCGGCGAACGTGCCGATCGTGCCCGCCTATGTGAACAACGACACGATGACGCTGGGCTTCGGCCCACCCATCGTACCGACCGAAAGCTACGGCGAAACGCTCGCCGAAATCGCCCGCTTCATGCAGTCCAAGCTCCCGGGCTACCATCGCTTCGACGTTCTCGAAGCGCAGGCCCAAAAGCTGATCGAGGAGGAACGCGCCGATGGTTGAGATGCTGCTTGTGAATGCCGCCGTACTGGTGGCGGTCGTGCTGGTCCTTTGGGCAATCTCGGTGAAGATCGACGATGTGTCCTTCATCGACAGCTTCTGGGGCGCGGGCATGGCGCTGATGGCTTTCACCAGCTGGCTGCAATTGGAAGAGCGCGGGATACTTGCCCACCTGCTGCTGGCGATGACCGCGGCCTGGGGCCTCAGGCTCGGCATCTACCTCCTGCGACGTTGGCGCGAAGAAGGCGAAGACAAGCGCTACGAACGCATGCTGAGGAAGGACCGCGAGAAAGGCCGTTTCGCCTTTGCCGCACTGACCAAGATCTGGCTCGGGCAGGCGGTGTTGCTGTTCCTCGTCTCCTCGCCCGCACAGGTCGGCATCCTGTCGAGCGATCCCGCGCAGCAGGTGACCACGCTGACGATCGCCGGTCTTGCGCTCTACCTCGTGGGCATCTTCTTCGAGTGGGTAGGCGACTGGCAGCTGTCGCAGTTCAAGAAAGACCCTTCGAACAAGGGCGAGGTCATGGACAAGGGCCTGTGGCGCTATACCCGTCACCCGAACTATTTCGGCGACGCCTGTGCATGGTGGGGGATCTGGCTGGTCGCGGCGAGCGTCAGCTGGGACATTGCCCTCTGGACCGTGGCCGGTCCGCTCTTCCTGACCTTCACGCTAGTGAAGTGGTCGGGCGCGGCATTGCTCGAAAAGGGCATGAAGTATTCGCGCCCCGGATACGAGCAATACAAGAAGCGCACCTCGGCCTTCATTCCCATGCCGCCCAAGAAAAGCGCGTAATCGGGGCCTCTCGGGGGTTTAACCCTGCGCTCGAATGGCTACATTGGCGCCATTCTTGAGGGGAACCGACGCCAGTGAGCGAAGACGAAATCGATCAGATGCGCAGCCGCTTCGCCCGCGAGGCGATGGCGTTGATGGAGCGCACCGGCGAGGAAGTGACCCGGATGCGGCTCGCTGCCGAGCTCAAGATCGCGCGCTCGCGGCTCGATGCCGTCTTCCCCGAGGAAAGCGACCTTCTCGATGCGATCACCGGCGAGTGGTTCGCGCCCTATATCGCGATCATGGACGACGTGATGGGGAGCGAGCTTCCCCCGCGCCGCAAGATGTACGAGTTCGTCGCCCGGCGATTTGTCCGCCTGCAGCAGAGCTTCCAGGAGGACCCGACTTCCTTCCGCCTCTATATCGAAATGGGCGAGCGCTATTTCGAATATGCGCAAAGCTACATCGACCTCGGCGACCACTACCTGTGCGAGATCATCGCGGAGGCCCAGGCCGAAGGCCATCTCGAGGGCCTCGACGTCGATTTCGCGCGATCGGTGATCAACCAGATCGTTTCGACCTATCTCCAGCCCTACAGCATCGCCATGCTCGGGGACCGGCTTACCGAAGACAAGCTCGCGCATATTGTTGATGCGATCTTCGATGGCCTCGTGGCAGCGGACGGCGGGGCAAAATCGACCAAGGGTCTGCACGCGGCGTGACGGCTCTATGGCGGGCCGGCGCATCCTATTCATCGGACTGAACTACGCTCCCGAGCCGATCGGCATCGGGCCGTACAGTGCCGGTCTCGCAGAAGCGCTGGTCGAGCGCGGTCACGAGGTGCGCGCCATCGTGGGCCAGCCCTACTATCCCGAATGGAAACTCTATCCGCGCTTCAAGCGAAGGTGGAAATCCTCGGTCGAGGCGGGCGTAAACATCACCCGTTGCCCGCATTACATCCCCGCCAACCCGACCGGTTCGCGGCGCATCGCCCATCACGCGAGCTTTGCCAGCAGCGCCTATCCGGCCGCACGCAGGGCCCGCCGCGAGATGAAACCGGACCTCGTGTTCACTGTGGCGCCGGCCATGATCGCCGCTCCCGTCGCCATGCGCATGGCGCGCCGGGCCGGCGTGCCGCTGTGGCTGCACGTACAGGATTTCGAGGTCGGCGCTGCGCTCGCCACCGGGCTCATCGATCGCGGAAGCCGTACGGCGGATGCGGCCGCGCGCTTCGAGGACCGCATGCTGCATTCGGCAGACATCGTCTCGACCATCAGCCAGCCGATGTGCGATCTGCTTCGCGAGAAAGGCGTAGCCGAAGAACGCATCCTCGAAATGCGCAACTGGGCCAATCACTCGGGTTCGATCGCCAGTGGCGACCGACGGCATTACCGCGAGGCCTGGGGTGTCGGCGACAGGACGGTCGCGCTTTATTCTGGCAATATCGCCAACAAGCAGGGTCTCGATGTGGTGATCGAGGCTGCGCGATTGATGGCGGATCGCAAGGACGTGCTTTTCGTCATTTGCGGCGAAGGCCCCAATCGCGAGAACCTCGAGGCACTTGCCCAAGGGCTGCCCAACGTGACCTTCCACGACCTCCAGCCGGAAGAGCGCATGGGCGACCTCTTGACCATGGCCGACATCCACCTGCTGCCGCAGTTGCACGACGCTGCAGATCTCGTTCTCCCCTCGAAGCTCGGCAACATGCTCGCCTCGGGCAGGCCGGTAGTCGCGACGGTGAGGCCGGGGACCGGCATTGCCCGCGAGCTCGTCGGCAGCGGGATCGTCGTGCCGCCCGAAACGCCTGCAGCGATCGTCACCGCCATTGAAGCGCTGACAGCCCATCCGGACTATCGCAAGACGATGGGCGATGCCGCGCGCGAGCGTGCCCGCACGGCATGGTCGAAGGAGTCGGTGGTCGATTGCTTCGAGGAAGGATTGGAGCGGCTGCTGGGCTAGATGCCCTTGCGCTCCAGCAGGGAAGCAATGCTCGCACGATAGGCGCCGAAATCGCGCGCGGCGGCCTCTGCCTTTGCGGCTTCGCGCATCGCCTGCAGCATCTCGCGATCGTCGATCAACCTGCGCATGGCCTGCTCTACAAGTCCGGCAGAGGGACGCTCGAGGACGAAGCCGCTCCTTGCGCTGGCACCCATCCCCGAAGCCGCGGTCTGGATGACGGCGAGCCCGGAAGCCATGGCCTCGAGGAGCACGACCGCAGAGCCCTCGTTATGGCTCGGGAACACCAGCGCGTGATGTTGCCGCATGATCGCGGGGACTTCGCTGCGCGAGACCGGGCCGACGATATCGACGCGGTCACGATACCGCGCGAGGATCTTGTCCGGCACGGCGACAGGACCGAGCAGGGTCAGGCGCGCATCGGCGGAAGGCAGGCATTCGATGGCCTCGAGCAGGTGTTGCGCGCCCTTGCGCGCGGACACTTGTCCGGCAAACAGGAAGCGGACCGGTTCCCCTTTCGCTGCGGGCAAAATCGGTTCCTCGCTCGCGAACAGGTCCGCATCGAAGCAGTAAGGCAGCAGTTCGAGCTTGCCGGCCACTCCAGGCACCGGCGAATGTTCGCGGATCGTCTGCATCACGAAGGGGCTGCCGCACACGATGGTGTCGGCGGCATCGAATTCGATATCGTCCCGCTCGATGCGGTGCTTGCTCCAGGCGGGCGAGCCTCCACCAAGCCAGTCGCCATGGGTTTCCGCGATCCGCTCGCGCTCCAGGTTCCATGACCGGCTATCGGCTGTCGTCCGGTCGAGGATCTTGTAGCAATCGCGCGTTCGTCTGTCGGTGAAGGCCGAGGCGGAAGAGCCGTCGTAGCCCCAAAGCGCCAGCGGCCCCTCCGCCCCTGCCATCGCAGCGACCTTCCGACCGAACGCCCGGTTCAATCCCGTGTCCAGCATTCCTGCCAGCCGGCGAGCACCCAGTCGCGCGGCAATTCGTTCAGGCAGTTCGTAGGCCGGCATCGCGCGAACCTTGTCAGCGTCCAACCGGGCAAAGGCAAAGCGCGCAAGCTCCCCCTGGACCTGCCGCGCCAGACCTTGCGGGAGGCGCTGTGCGAGCTGTCGCAGAGCCTCATCGGGGTGATCGAACAGTCCGGTCGCGAGGAAGGCCAGCCGGCCAAGCTCCTGCAGGGCCAAAGCCGTCTGGCGGCTGTGCTGGGTACCGGGATGGAAGACAGCCACCTGCATCGCACCACGCTCTAGCGGCGTTGCAGGCGAAGTCCAAAAAGCATTTTCCTACTCGCAGGCACGTGATTAACCGGTGTGGCTCGTTCGATCAGATCAAGGAACCAAAAATATGAGCGAGCCTGTTCCCCTGCAGACCCCCGGCGGCTTCGCGCCTGCCTTCGCGCTCGGCCTCGACGATGGCACTGGCAATCTCGCCCTCGTCGCCGATGCGCGCCCGCTTCCCGTCCACGCATCTCCGCCGAGCGTGCCCGCCCCGCTCGAGGGTCAGAGCACGGCTGACGTGGTCGCCGGACCCTTTGCCCCGGCCGCAATGACCCCGGTCTATTGCAGCCTCACGGGCGACTGGGAGGGCAGCGTCACGCTCAAGCGCTCGATCGACGGCGGCGCGACCCTCCAGCCGCTCACGCTTGCGGGAGCGCCCTGGGGCAGTTTCACCGCCAATGCCTGCGAGCCGGTTTGGGAGGAAAGCGAAAGCGACGCCACGCTATGGCTCGACTGCCGAATTTCTTCGGGCACGCTTGGCTACAGGATTTCGCAATGAGCGCGCTCGCCCTCCCCGCAATGGGACTCGCCACCCGCGCGACGCAGGGACTTCCCGCGCTTTTCCCCGACCTCGCCCGTCGCTCTCCGCCAGCAGATATCTCGCTCCTCGAATCGACAGGATATGCGGTGCCCGGCAAGGGCGCGGCGCGATACATCAGCGATGCACTATGTGATGCTGCCCTTTTGGCCGGTCACCAGCGCTTCGTCTTCCAAACCGAGAACGGGCGCATCTTCCGCCTCCTGCCCGAGGCAGGTGCATTCGCGGTCGAACAAGGCGGCGCTGCTGGCGACGGTGCGGTCAACGACCAGCCTGCGATCCAGGCCGCGATCGATCACGCCCATGCCGTCGGCGCAAGCGAGATACGCTTCGAAGCGCATCTCTACCGTCTCCATTGCACGCCGCGCCTCTCGCCCGCCGAGGACAAGCGCGCCGAGGACGGGCATCCGCTCGTCGTGCGCGCCTCGATTGCGCTTCGCGGCTGCGCGGCGGAACGGACTGTGCTGGATTTTCGTGCTCTCTATGGCGGGAACCCGGAGAGCGACTACCAGCTGGTTGCCACATCGGGCAGCGACCCCACGCTCGCTGTCTGGCGCGGCGGCGGCCTCCTGCTCCAGGGCGACGTCAGCGATCCCGGCGCGGGCAGCCGCTCCATCGGCCGCCTCGAACTCGACCGGCTGGTCTTGCAGGGCAATCGCCAGCACACCGGCGCATACGAGTGGCCCGCCGATGCCCAGACCGGTGACGGCTGGGACATCACCGACAAGGCGCTGTGGCTGCAGGACTGCTTTGCCGGCGAGATCGTCTGCCGCGACACCGACATGATCGGCTGGAAGGGCGAGATCTTCTTCACCGCAGGCGAGGCCGACGCGGTCGAACGGATAGAGCTCAAACGCTGCCGCTTCGCCACCAGCAATGGCAGCGCGCTCAATCCCGGTGTCGATGCAGAGATCCTCGCGGTCGACTGCAGCTTCGGCGACTGTTTCCAAGCGCAGGAAGACGTCGCCAAGAACCGTGCGATCTATCGCAATTGCACCTGGCACGATTGCGACGCCATGGGGCTCGGCAGCGGTTCGGCCAATGGCGTCTATTACGCGCAGGCCTATCCCACGCGTGACGAAACCATTGCTCCGCCGCTCACGCTGCTCGAGAATTGCGAATTCCGCGACATCCGCTCGCTACGCTTCGCCAGCTGGGTGCGTGGCAGCATCCGGACGATCGACTGCGGCATCTCGCTGAACGGCGGAGAGGCACTTGCGCTGCGCGACACCGACCTCGCGATCGAATCCTGGCTCGACCGCAAGACAGGCATCCACGCACTGGAATTTTACGGGGTCGACAGCCTCACCGAACCCGTGCCGGGAGCGCCTGCAGGCATCTACAAACTGCCACCCTCGAACGCGCGGATCAGGATCGCGCATCATCGCACCCGCTATGCGCAGGAGCAGGGCCACCAGTGGCTCGGCTGTTTCTGGACCGGCTACATCGATCGTTCCTGCGAACTGCATGTCGCCGGTGCGAGTGCAGGTGGCGGCGTGCCCCATGGCGGAGCCACGCCGGTTTCCATGCCGTGCGTGACCTATGCCTCCTCCGAGCCGACCAGCAATTTCTGGCCGCGCGGCTGGTACAAGCTGCCGCAGGTCTCGGGTCCGGGCGAACTGCTGCCCTGCGCCCCGCTCATGACGGTGGAAATGACCAGCGGCATCATCGCCGACATGACGCTTGCCCGCACGCCGCTGGGCGGGGCCGATCACGGCTATGTCGACGGCCAGCGCATACGTTTCGTGAAGGACGGGGCAACCGGCGCGATCCGCTTCGTGAAAGGTGCGTCGAACTCATTCGGCGTGCGCGAGACGCGCGTGCTCGACAACGCTTATGACTGGATCGAGTTCAGCTACAACCGCGACTGGCAGCGCTGGGAAGAGGAAGCCTTCTTCTCCGACGCCTGATGCCCGCACACGGGAGGGGATTAAATGCCCCTCCCGCTTGCCGCGAGGCCGCCCATGCGGAATCAATCAAGCATGGCGATTCTCTCCGACAAATGGATCCGCGAGGCGGCAACGACCCGCGGCATGATCGAACCCTTCACCGAGGCCCAGCGCCGCGAGGGAAACATCTCCTACGGCCTGTCGAGCTTCGGCTACGACGCGCGCGTGGCGGACGAGTTCAAGATCTTCACCAACATCGACAGCGCAGTGGTCGACCCGAAGGACTTCGCCAGCAACAGCTTCGTCGACAAGCAGACCGATGTCTGCATCATCCCGCCCAACAGCTTCGCGCTGGCGCGCACGGTCGAATACTTCCGGATTCCGGACGACGTACTGGTGATCTGCCTCGGCAAGAGCACCTATGCGCGCTGCGGGATCATCGTGAACGTCACCCCGCTCGAGCCCGGATGGGAAGGCCACGTTACGCTCGAGTTCTCGAACACCACCCCGCTTCCGGCCAAGATCTACGCCAATGAAGGCGCCTGCCAGTTCCTGTTCCTGCAGGGCAACGAGCGACCCGAAGTGACCTATGCCGACCGTGCCGGCAAATACATGGGCCAGCGCGGCGTCACGCTACCGCGGCTCTGATCCGTATGCGGCGGTGACGCTGCGTCTTTGACTCTCGCATCTGCTCGGCGCACATCGTCCCGTGAAAGTGGGAGATGCAATCATGGCAGATCGTGAATTCGACATCATCGTCTATGGCGCAACCGGTTACACCGGCCGCCTCGTCGCAGAGCATTTCGTTCGCGAGTACGGCAATGCCGGAAATGGCCCGAAATGGGCGATGGCAGGCCGCAGCGAAGACAAGCTGACCGCGGTGCGCGACGAGATCGGCGCACCTTCGACCACTCCCATGATCGTGGCCGATGCCGAAGATCCGGCGAGCCTCGAGGCCATGTGCAAGCGCACGAAGGTCGTCCTCACGACGGTCGGCCCCTACCAGCTTTACGGCGATGCGCTGGTCGAGGCCTGCGTGAAGACCGGCACCGACTATGCCGACCTGTGCGGCGAGCCGGCCTGGATGGCCGAGAAGATCCAGCAGCACCACGAAGCCGCCAAGGCGAGCGGCGCGCGCATCTGCTTCTCCTCCGGCTTCGATTCGATCCCCTTCGATCTGGGCGTCCTGATGCTTCAGAAGGAAGCCGTCGCGCGTGAGGGATCGCCCGCGCCGCGCGTGAAAGGCCGCGTGCGCGCGATGCAGGGGACGTTCTCGGGCGGTACGGCCGCCAGCCTCGGCGCCACCATGAAGGCGGCGATGAAGAACCCGAAGATCATCGGCATGCTGCGCGATCCCTTTGCGCTGACGCCGGGCTTCGAAGGTCCCGAACAGCCCTCGGGCATGGTGCCGCACTACGAGGACGAGCTCGGCAAATGGGCCGCGCCTTTCGTCATGGCGCCGATCAACACGAAGAACGTCCATCGCACCAACTTCCTGCGCGGCCATCCCTATGGCGAGGACTTCCGCTATGACGAAATGGTCCTCACCAGCCCCGGCGATGCGGGCAAGGCGGCGGCCAATGCCATGGTCGAGATGATGAAGAACCCTTTTGGCGCGAAGCCGCCCAAGCCGGGCGAAGGCCCGACGAAGGAAGAACGCGAGAACGGCTTCTACGACGTCCTGTTCACGGGCGAATGGCCCGACGGTAAGACCATCAAGTATGGCGTGAAGGGCAAGTTCGATCCGGGTTACGGTTCAACCAGCCGCATGATCGGCGAAACCGGTATGGCGCTGCTGGAAAGCGATGCGGAGGGCGGCGTTGGTACGCCCGGTTCCTTCCTCGGCGAAGCGCTGGTCGAGCGCCTGCGCGACCATGCGCACCTCACCTTCGCGGTCGAGGACTGACCAAAGAAAAAGGGGAGCGCCCGGCGCTCCCCCTCGATCTTCCGGACTGATCGTTCCGATCAGATGCTCAGGCGCACCGAGACGCTCACATTGCGGCCCGGGAGAGGCACGAATTCTTTCGTGAAGCTCGAGTGGCGACGACCGGTCTCGTCGAAAATGTTCTCCGCCTTGAGGATCACGGCCAGCGTCGGATCGTCGGCCAGCGGACGCCAGGTTGCCGAGGCGTTGACGAAGGTGAACCCGTCGGTCTCCGTCTCGAAGGGCGAGATTTCGGTCTGGTCGTCGAACCATTCGACCTCGCCGCGCAGTGTCAGGTTGCCGGTGTCGGCCTCCAGCGCACCCAGCAGGCTGAGCGGCGGGATTCGCGGCACGTTGAAACCATTGTCGAGCTCTGCATCGATATAGGATGCGCGCAGGTCGGCGGTCACGTCCAGTCCGTCGGTGTCGATGAAGTTCCAGGCGAGCTGGCCCTCGAAACCGGTGTAGGTCGCGTCTTCCTGCAGGTAGACGAACACGGGAAGATCGTCCTCTTCGGCGCCGGTTCCACTGAGGTAGATGAAGTCGTCGAACCACTGGCGGTAAGCGGCGACCGATAGGTCCACCGGGCCAAGGCTGCCACGCGCGAACACCTCGACGCCCCATGCCTTTTCAAGGGTGAGGTCGGGATCGCCGATCTCGAACTGCTGGGTGGCAATGTGAGGTCCTTCGGAGAACAGCTCCTCGGCGCTGGGCGCACGCGCCACGCGCGAGAGGTTGATGCCGGTGCGGAAGCTCGGGGTCAGTTCGTAGACCAGACCGGCCGCGCCGGAGAACGCGCTGAAATCGCGCTCGATGCCCAGCGGCGTGGATTTCACGTCGGTGTTCTCGAAACGCAGCGAGCCTTCGAGCTGGAGCGGGCCATTGCCGTATTCCTGCAGGGTGAAGAACGAGAGCTGCTGGGTGCTGTTCGGCGCGACATAGGCCTCTGCGCCCTCTGCCTGGAAATCGCGGATATATATCTGAGTGCCGACAGAGCCGCGAAGCACGCCGCCCGTATTCTGCACCAGCTCGGCACGGGCCTCGATGCCCTGGACATCGAAAACGGTGCCGACCTCGTCACCCTCGAATTCGGTGTGGGTGTAGTCGGAATAGCCGGCGCGGATCTTCAGGCGCTCGAAGAAACCATCGCCGAGCAGGATATCGCCGCGCATGTCCGCGCGATACTGGCGCAGGCCGATGCTCACGGTCTCGGGGCCTTCTTCCTCGGCACCCAGATCAGCATCGTCGCCATCTTCCTCGTGGTGATGGGCACCCGGAAGGATGGGGACACCGTAGAACGTGTCGTAAACGCCCACCGATACGCCGAGGCTGGAGCCGTTCTTGAAGAAGGCAAAGCCGCCATTGGCGGCCCAGGTTTCGGTGCCGCTGTTGAAGATCGTGCCTTCCGCATTGGCTGCCTCGCGCAGCTCTTCGGCTTCCTCGAATTCACCCTCGGCCTCTTCTTCCGCTGCATCGGCGAGAAGGTCGGCACGCAGGTCGTCGGAAAGGAGGAAGCCGGGCACATCGAGGTCGTCGGTCTCGCGATAGACGCCGTCGACATGGAAGACGAAGCCACCCCCGATCGGCACATCGAGCGATGCACCGCCTTCGCGCAGGTCGGAGACGGTGTCGGCACGCACGAGTGCGTCGATATGGAAGTCCTCTGCCGGAACGCGCCGCGGGATGCGCTTGTCGATGACATTGACGGCGCCGCCGATAGCCTGGCTACCGTAGAGGAGGACTGCAGGGCCACGCAGGACCTCGATGCTCTCGGCGGTCAGCGGGTCGATCGAGACAGCGTGGTCGGCCGAGGTGTTCGACACGTCGATGGCGCCGATGCCGTCGACCAGTACCTTCACGCGCTCGCCGGAGAAGCCGCGCAGGATCGGGCGCGAGGCACCCGGTGCAAAGCCGGTTGCAGTCACGCCGGGCAGGCTGGTCAGCACTTCGCCGAGTTGGCCGTCCATGTTCTGGTCGAGCTCTTCGCCGTCGATCACGCTGGTGCCGGCAAGCAGGTCGAACTGGCGCAAGCCCTCGGCGCTGACGATGATAGTGCCGTCGGTATCGATCCGGCGATTGTGCAGGTCGTCCTCGGCAGCGGTCGTTTCGACCTCTTCCTCGGCGGACTGATCCTGCGCCAGTGCCGGGGTGGCTGCGGCCACGGCAATCAGTGACAACGATGCAGCGAGGCTGCGGCGAAGCGATGCGGTGTGATACAACATATCGGCGCGTAATAACGTTTCATTATGCAACTGCAATGCATTTCGCGACGAATTGCATATACGCACGACGAACCGCACGGCAGGGCCGTGTGGTGTTCGTTCTCGATATGGAGAAAATGGAGCGGGCGAGGCGATTCGAACGCCCGACCCCAACCTTGGCAAGGTTGTGCTCTACCCCTGAGCTACGCCCGCTCACTGGCGCTCTACCGGGCGTGGCCCGGTGGGGAGGCGCGCAGTTAGCAACGCCTCGTGAGTCCCGCAAGCAAAAAAATGCGCAAATTTTCGCAAGCCTTGCAGGCGCGCCTCCGGCCCTTCACATTCGCGCGTGAAGGCCCACATGGGCAGCGAACAATCCAACGCATGAAAGGCGATATTACGTGGCAAGCATGGGGCTGAGCATCGACGAGCAGAAGGCAGTCGAGAAATTCAAGCAGGATGTCGTCGAGCCCTCGATGAACAAGCTCGTCATCCTCGATTTCTATGCCGACTGGTGCGGACCCTGCAAGGCGATCGCCCCGCTGCTGGAAAAGGTCGCCGCCGAATATGCCGACAAGGGCGTGGTGCTGGTGAAGGTCGATGTCGACCAGGAGAAGTTCATCGCCGCGCAGTTCCAGGTGCAGTCGATCCCGACGATCTACGCCATGTTCCAGGGCCAGCCGGTCGCCGACCTGACCAATGCCCGCAGCGAATCGCAATTGAAGCAGACGCTCGACCAGATCCTTTCGCAGCTGCCCATCCAGGGCGGCGATGCGGGCGGTGCAGAAGCGCAAATGGCGCAGCAGGTCGAACAATATGTTGCGATGGGGGAACAGATCCTTGCCGAGGGCGACGCGGCGCGCGCTGCCGGCGTGTTCGCGCAGGTGACCGAAATGGCGCCCGACAATGCCGCCGCCCACGCCGGCCTGATCCGCGCTCTGACGCAGGCTGAGCAGGTAGAGGAAGCGAAAGGCGTCTTGGCAGCAGCCGAAGCCAATCCGGCGCTAGCCAGCGACCCGCAGATCGAAAACGCCAAGGCCGCGCTCGAACTGGCCGGCAACAAGGTCGATGACGGCGAGCTCGCCGCCCTGCGCGAGAAGGCCCAGGCAAACCCCGCCGATATGGATGTGCGGCTGGCCTATGCCGAAGCCGCCTTTGCCGCAGGCGACCGCGATGCCGCCGCAGACGAACTGCTCGCCATGATCGAAGCCGATCGCGAGTGGAACGAGGGCGCAGCGCGCACCAAGCTGCTCGACATCTTCAACGCCATCGGCCTTGAAGATCCCTGGGTCGTGGCGACGCGGCGCCGTCTGTCGAAGCTGCTCTTCGGATAAGCCCGGCTTGACGCGGCGCCTCTCCATATTCCCCCTGCCCGGCGCAATCCTGTTTCCGGGCCTGCAGTTGCCGCTGCACATTTTCGAGCCGCGCTACCGCGAGCTCGTCGGCAGCGCGCTGGCCAAGGACCGGCTGATCGGGATGATACAGCCGCAACGGGGCGGCGAGGGTTCGCCGCTCTACGAGATCGGCTGCGTCGGGCGTATCGGCGATGTCGAGGCGCTGGAGGACGGTCGCTACAATATCGTGCTCGAAGGCGAGGCACGTTTCCGCGTGCTGCGCGAGCTCGATGTGACCACCGCCTTCCGCCAGGTCGAGGCCGAGCTGATCGAGGATCCTGAAGACCAAATCCTTGCCAGTGTCGAACGCGCCGGCTTCGAATTCGAGGCCAAGCGCTTTGCCGCCATGCAGGGCTATTCGGTCGACTGGGATTCGGTCGAACGACTGGACGACGAAACGCTCATCAACGGCGTTGCCCAGATCGCGCCCTTCGATCCGGCCGCCAAGCAGGCCCTGCTCGAGGCCGCGACCCTATCGGAACGCTGTGAACTGATGATCCAGCTGATGCAGTTCTTCGCCCTGCGCGACGACGGCGACGAGATCGTTACTCTGCAGTGATCCCTTCGGGCGCCTCGAGCGCACCGAGCATGGCTGTGAGCGCAGTGAAGGCATGCCGTTCGGCATCCTCGCGGTTGTAGTTTTCCGCCTGCACGACAAGCACCGCGTCATAGGTCGGAACCAGCGCGACGATATTCCCGCCATTGCCCTTCATCATCACCGCGCCTTCGTAACCGCGCGGCGAGCGTAGCGGCGTCGACCACCACAGGCTTCCATAATGCACATGCTGGCCCAGCTGGTGGCGCGGCGCGGCCATCTCCCTGATCCAGCTTTCGGGAACGAGCTGTTCGCCTTCCCAGCGACCCTTGTCGAGCACGAGACGGCCGATCTTCAGCAGCGCCTCGGCGCCGATGGTCAGCTGGCCGCCCGACTGGATCTCACCGCTGCGCGAAGTTCGCCAGACGACGCCCTCGATGCCGAGCGGGTCGAAGATGCGCTGCTGGACATAGGTGTCGAAGCGCTGCCCGGTCGCCTTCTCGACGACCTGCCCCAAGACGAACACGCCCGCAGTGCAATAGGAGAACGGGCCTTCACCCTGCGCGTCGCGTTCGTATTCGCGTGCCGGCAAGTTGAGGGCGAAGTCTCGCCAGACGCGCGTGCGGTACATGCGCTCTTCCTGCCCCGGGGACTTGCGGTCCCAGTCGTTGCAGTCGAGCGCCGAGGACATTCCGAGCAGGTCGCCCACCGTTATCGAATCCCAGGGTTCGCCGCGCGGTCGCCCGAGATAGGGCCAGACCTTCACTTGCGTATCGGCGAGCGCGCCATCGGCAATTGCCGCGCCGACCGCGAGAGCGGTTATCGATTTTCCTGCGGATCTTATGTCGATCGGCGTTCCCGCATCCTTGCCGTCGAACCGTTCGAGCAAGATCTGTTCCCCGCCCTGTTCCGCCGCGAGGACCGCGATCTTGCCGAGGTCCTTCTGCGCAATGGCGCCGCGCAGCTCCTCCATGTCGTAGTTCGGCAGCGGCTGGGCGGCCGAAGGCACGGCAAAGGCGAGCGCGACAAGAGCCGGGAGGAATCGCATCGCCGGCACTCTATCGCCCCGAGGTGAACCGGGCGCGAATGGCGCTAGATCCCGAAAGAGCCGCGCAGCCCGTCGATGACATATTGCGCCGCCAGCGCTGCCAGCAGCACGCCGAGGACGCGGGTGATCGCGGCTTCGACCTTGTCGCCGAGCAGCCGCAAGAGCGGGCCGGCTGCAATCAGCGCGAGCATGGTGATGAAGAGCACTGCCCCCAATGCACCAAGAACCGTCAGGGTCTCGGTGAGATCGTCCGCCTCGTTCATCAGCAGCATGATCGCGGCAATCGCGCCGGGACCGGCAAGCATCGGGATTGCCATGGGGAAGATCGAGACGTCTTCGACTTCAGGCGTGGCAGCGACCTTCTCTGCACGCTCCTCGCGGCGCTGGGTGCGCTTTTCGAAGACCATCTCGAAGGCGATCCAGAACAGCATGAGCCCGCCCGCGATGCGGAAGCTGTCGAGGTCGATATGGAGCGCGCCGAGCAACTGTTCGCCGAAGAGGGCGAAGATCAGCAGGATGATACCCGCGATGAAAGATGCGCGGATCGCCATGTTCCGCCGCTGCGCCCCGGTCGCGCCCTTGGTCAGCCCGGCGTAGATCGGCGCGCACCCCGGCGGGTCGATCACCACGAACAGGGTAATGAAAGCTGAGAGGAAAAGCTGGGTCATTCTTGCTCCTGCGCGGGCCAGCTATGGTCCATCACCTTGGCCCAGCCGTCTGCGGTCCAGGCCATGACTTCGAAATTGCGTCCGGCGCCGTCGGCAGTCCAGCGCCATGCGAGCGTCCGGTCGCGCGAGCGCATTTCCGTCATACCATCGGCAGCAGGCGGGAGCGCGGCGGGAGGTGTCTTGCAATGGGCCACCCTGCCATCGGCCGATACGAGGCCGTCGACCACGATCTCGCCCGGCTGCGGTGCCGGCTGTTCGGGGCGCTTGGGCGGCTGCGGATCGTCGAGCGCGGCCATCGTCTGCAGCCAGTCGTATTCGCCCGAGAGATTGCGGCGCCAGCTTGTGACATACTCACCCACCCTGCCATCGGCAGTTTCGAAGCGGCCGTCGCTGACCGCGAAACGCCCGTCGCAGCTCATCCAGACGAGCTTGGGCGTCCAGCTTGCGGCCAGCTCGCCGCCCGGCAGGAGTGTCGCGTCGCTCGAAGCGAATGAGGAAAGTGCCGAACTGCGGCCGACCTCGCGGGCGCGCTGCAGCTTCTCGATCTCGCGGGCGACGATCCGGCTGGGCTGGGCCGCACCGGGTGCGGAATAGAGCGCGCGCGCATAGGCATCGCGGGAGAACCTTTGCTCGGCGCAGCCTGCGAGCAGCGCCGCGACCGCCACGATCGAGAGCGCGCGAGCGATCACAGGCTCGAAGGCACCTCGAGGCCTGCATTGCGATAGGCGGCGACCAGCGTGTTGCGGAGCAGTACCGCGATGGTCATCGGGCCAACGCCTCCGGGCACGGGCGTGATCGCTCCGGCCACGCCCTGCGCACCCGAATAGTCGACATCGCCGACAAGGCGGCCCTTCTCTTCCCCCTCGGCGGGCGGAAGCCGGTTGATGCCGACGTCGATGACCGTTGCACCGTCCTTGAGCCACTCGGCCTTGACCATTTCGGCCCGGCCGACGGCGGCAACTACGATATCGGCGCGCTTGACCACAGCGGGCAGGTCCTTCGTCCGGCTGTGGGCGATAGTGACAGTCGCATTGGCGTCGAGCAGCAGCTGCGCCATCGGCTTGCCGACGATGTTCGAACGGCCGATCACGACGGCTTCGAGACCCGAGAGATCGCCCAGCCGGTCGGTCAGCAGCATCATGCAGCCGAGCGGGGTGCAGGGCACGAAGCCGCTCTGGCCCACGGCGAGGCGGCCAGCATTCGTGACGTGGAAACCGTCGACATCCTTGTCGGGGCTGATGCTGGCGATGACTGCCTGCTCGTCGAGATGGTCCGGCAGCGGCAGCTGGACGAGGATACCGTCGACCGCATCGTCCCTGTTGAGCTGGTCGACCAGCGCGAGGAGCTCCGCCTCCGAAGTGTCGGCGGGCAGCCGGTGTTCGAAGCTTTCCATGCCCGCAGCGACAGTCGCCTTGTGCTTGCTGCGCACATAGACCTGGCTTGCAGGATCTTCGCCCACCAGCACCACGGCGAGGCCTGCCTTGCGGCCCGACTTGCCTTCGAACTGCGAAGCGAGCGCACCGACGCGTTCGCGCAGCAGCGCGGCGAAGGCTTTCCCGTCGATCCGTTCTGCGGTCATGATCAGGCTACACCCTTGATGATGCCATCCAGAACAATGAGAATGATGTTGATGAGAATTATCACCACAAGCGGTGAGAAGTCGATTGCCCCGGTATTTGGCATGAAGCGCCGAACTGGCTTAAATATCGGGTCCAGCAATCGGTTAATGGCTTCGTAGAAGCTCATCAGAAATTCGTTGCGACCGACCACGTTGAACGCGAACAACAGACCAATAATAAATTGGATGATAACCAGCATGATAAGCACGCTGCCCAGCATCGAAATGATGTCATAAAGTGTGGCTAGAGCTTGCATTGATCCCGTCTCTCTAAGGGGGCAGTCCCGTGAAGTGCGGCTCTACTAGAGCAGGCCGCCTCCCGCCACCCCTAAGCCGCGCTTATCAGTGTACCGGCGCCGCGCTGGGTGAAGAATTCGAGCAGCATCGCATGCGGCACGCGCCCGTCGAGCACGACCGCCGCCTCGCAGCCTGCTTCGACCGCATTCACGCAAGTCTCGAGCTTGGGGATCATCCCGCCGCTGATCGTGCCGTCTTCGCGCAGCTTGGCGATGTCGGCAGGCGTGAGGTCGGTAAGAAGCTTACCCTGCTTGTCGAGGACGCCGCTGACGTCGGTGAGCAGCAACAGGCGAGCAGCTCCCAGCGCCGCCGCGAGCGCGCCCGCCATGGTGTCGGCGTTGATGTTGTAGGTATGGCCCTCCGCATCGCTGCCGATCGGCGCGATCACAGGGATCATGCCGGCTGCCGTCGCGGTCTCGATGATGGTCGTGTCGACCGCGCTGGGCTCACCCACGAAGCCGAGGTCGAGCGCCTTCTCGATATTGCTCTCAGGGTCCTTGGTCGTGCGTTCGACCTTGCGGGCCGTCACCAGCCCGCCGTCCTTGCCCGAAAGGCCGACTGCCTTGCCGCCGGCGCGCGCGATCGAGCCGACGATCGACTTGTTGATCGCACCCGAAAGGACCATCTCGGCGACCTCTGCCGTCGCCTTGTCGGTCACGCGCAGGCCGTCGATGAACTTCGTTTCGACACCCAATTTCTCGAGCATGGCCCCGATCTGCGGACCGCCGCCATGGACGACGACCGGGTTGATGCCGACTGCCTTCAGCAGCACGACGTCCTCGGCAAACTCGCGCGCGGCATCCTCGTCGCCCATCGCGTTGCCGCCGTATTTCACCACGAAGCTCTTGCCCGCATATCGCTGGAAATAGGGCAAGGCCTCGATCAGCGTCTGCGCCTTGTTGCTGACGTCGCTCAAATCCATCTTCCCGCTATCCGCCTTTCAATCTCTGCGGTGGTCCAACTGCGCGTTAGCCCGCGGTGGCCCTGCGGGAAAGCCAAACATCTGTTCGCCACCGCATAGGTGCGCTAGGGATCCGGCATGAGATCTGCCCTCGCCATCCTCGCCGCGTTGCCACTGGCAGCCTGTTCCACCACGCCCGAAGTGCCCGCGCTTCCCGCCTCACAGGAGGCGTTCTGGGACGCGCTGCAAAGCCATTGCGGCAATGCCTATCGCGGCAGCCTTGCAAGCAGCGACGCACGCGACAGCGACTGGCAGGGCCGCGCGATGATCGCGCATTGGGCCGAATGCAGCGATACGCGCACGGCAATCGCCTTCCATGTCGAGGCAGCAGACGGCAGCGGCTGGGACCGCTCGCGTACCTGGCTCATCTCGCGCACCGGCGGTGGACTTCGCCTCAAGCACGATCACCGCCACGAGGACGGCGAAGAAGACGCGGTCACGCAATATGGCGGCGACACGCTCTCGACCGGCACCGCGCGCGTTCAGGATTTCCCCGCCGATGCATTCTCGATCGCGCTGTTCGAGCGTGAAGGGCTCGATGCCTCGCTGACCAACGTCTGGCGCGTCGAAGTCGACCCGGCCGGGGAAAGCGGCGCAAAATTCGCCTACCAGCTTACTCGCCGCAACGACCCGACGCGGCTGTTCCGCGTCGAATTCGATGCGTCACGGCCATTGCCCGCTGCGCCGCCGCCTGCCTGGGGGTGGTGAGCGAAGCCCCTAGTCGTCGAAGCCGTATTGCCGGCGCACTTCGGCGGCCTGCTCATCCGACATGTAATCGAGCATGACCCGCACGGTGTAGTAGCCGTGCGCCTTGCCGACTGCATCGACATAGCCCCAGTCGCTGATATCGGAGAGCGCGACGCGGACCGGATCGCCGTAGCTCCATCCCTCGGCATGCGGATTGTTCGCCAGCCGTCCGGTCACGTATTCACCATCGCGCGCGACATCGAGAACCCAGATGTGCTCATAGCCTTCAAGCGGGAACTTGAAGGTGATGTTCGTTGCGCCGACGGGCGGATTTTCGACCACGGCCAGCCACTTTGCACTGGTCGCCCGCGCCTCGGCTGTCGCCTCGTTCATGCGCGCATCGGTGGTCTCCACGGCGATGACCGGATCGCCCTCGGGCCGCTGTTCCTGCGCCGAAAGCGATACGGGAGACAGCGCTAGCGCCAGCGCGGCGGCTGCAAGACGCGGCCGCATCACTCGGGCTTCCCGCCGGTGATGCCGTAACCTTCTACGGCCTCGTTCTCGACGTAGCCGGCGTGGTACATGTCCATGTGGATCGTGCGTTCGGCCGGTTCGCTATCGGCGCAGGTCACCACATAGGCATCGACGATGTTGCCGAAGGGTCCCATGCCGACATTGCCCGCGCGGGTGAACTCCGGGCGCGACAGATCGGCGCAGCGCAGGCGCGAGAGATAGGCGCGCTGGCCCTGCGGACGCGAAGCGCGCACGGGGTTCTTCTTCGAGCCAAGCGGATGCTGCGCTGCCTCGGCCAGCGCCTTGTCGAGTTCGCCGCCGCTGACAGCCGATTCCCCGGCGAGCATGCGGGCGAGATAGAAGTCCGTATTGGCATCGGTCTGAGGCGCGACGGTGGTGACGCATCCGCCCAGCGCCATGGCCGAAAGCGACGCGACAAGCGCGTGGTGAAATTTCATGACAGTCCTCCCTGTTGCCAATGGCTTAACGGGTCGGAAGCCTGCCCGCCAGAGCTTTTGATACAGGGGAACGAGCCGCTATTCGGTGGCCGGTGGATATCGCGGCGCGGGGCCGTGATCGAGGCTCAGGCTTTCAAGCAGGCGGAAGCGCCCCTCACCCGGCATCCATTGCCAGATGTGCAGGTAGCGCGCGCCGCCGGTCTGCACCCAGCCGATCTCTTCGCCGCGCCATTCGTGGAAGGTGTGATACGCCTCCTCGAGCGCGCCCCATTCGCCGAGCTTGCCGATCGTACGGCTGCCGGGGACGAGCAGGCGCCTGTTCTTGTACCCCTCGTTCGGCTGGCCCGGTTTGCGACTGTCGCAATTCTTGCGAGCCTGCCCGATGAACTCCTCCGCGCTCGATGCGGGCAAGCCGACGAGATCGTGGATCATGCGAAAGTCGGGATGAAGCATCGGCGCGACCATGTCGGGATCGCAAGCTTCGAAGAACCCCCAGAACAGCTTTGCATCGTTCGCCTCGATGCGCGCCGTCATCTCTTCGCCGACAGGCATGGGTAGAGGCACTTCGGCCACTGCGGGCGCGGCCTGGGCAAGCAGGATTGCGGCTAAGGCGGACATCACTCTCTCCCTTGGTGTATGGTCTGAATAATACACCAATCGCACGGGTCAAGCCCTGCGTTTTACCTTTGCTCCCAAATGACTTACACTCGCCGTCACCGCATTTTCCGGGAGGGACAGCATGGCCGACGACAGAAGCAATCTCGAAGGTGACCGCGTACGCCTGGGTACCCAGCCGCCGCCGGTCGAGGAACGTCGCCGCCCACCGCAGCCGTCACAAGGCTTCGATGCCAACCGGCCGACCATCGTCTCGATCCTCTATCTCGCCAGCTTCGTGACCGGCATCACCGGCCTCATCGGCATCGTTCTCGCCCACGTATGGCAGGGCGAAAACGACGAGGAATGGATGGCCTCGCACTACAGCTACCTGATCAGGACATTCTGGTACGCATTCCTCGCAGGCATCGTCGCGACGCTGCTCAGCATCGTGTTCATCGGGCTGCTGATGTTCCCGATCATCGCGATCTGGTTCGGCGTGCGCAGCGTGATGAGCCTGATGAAGGCCCAGCGGCGCGAGCCGATGCCCGACCCCCAGACCCTGCTCTTTTAGGACAGCCCGGCAGGCGTGCCCGGCTAACCCGCGCGCGCGTCGATTTCCGCTGCCAGCGAAGCGTAGTCAGCGTGGCCGGTCACCGGCTCGACGCGCTCTGCCCACATGCGGTCGATCTCTGCGGCAATCGCCTCGGGCACGGACTTCTTGTCGCTGCCGGCCGCCTGCACCTTGGTGGAATCGCTCGAGGCCGGAATGCCCAGCTTCTCGTCCATCACGGCGCAGACCATCGCATCGTCGAACCGGTCCTTGTACTCATGCATGAACTCGCGCGAGGTGCTCGCAGCGACGGCGGCGACATCCTCCTCGTTCAGGTCCAGCCCCAGGAAACCGGCCATCCTGCGGATCATCGCGGGCTGGTTCTTCGCCGCCCAGCGATAGGTGACGAGCAGCGTGTCGTCCTCGTCGCGGCGCGCGTACCAGCTCAGCAGGTGGGTGAAATAGTCGCATCCGCCCGGCCCTCCGCCGAGCCATAGGGGCATGAATTCTTCGAGCGGGATCGCCCCGCTTTCGAGGTGCCAGCCATCGAAGAACCGGTGCATCGAGACGAAGGTCTCGTGCGGGTCGCGGAGCGTCACGATATAGCGCGATCCCGCCGGAAGCCGCTCGTACTCGCGGTGACTCTTGAAGCCGCGCGGGTGGGCCCGCTGGGACGCGTTCATGTCCATGTCGAGGATCGTTGCCGTATCCTCCCACGGCGTCATCCGGCTGATGTCGTCGAAGTCCATGTCGGTCTTGCCGGTGGCGGCGACCATTCGCAGCTGGTGGAACATCTGCTGCGTCATCGTGGTGCCGCTCTTGGCCCAGCTGGTGATGTAGACATCGCCGTCCTGCGGCGTGACCGCATGCCGCGGGGCGGGCTCGGTCAGCCCGGCCAGCGCCCCCATGTTCGCTCCGAATTCTTCAAGGTTCCGCGCGCGGCGGCCGACTCCCAGCACCATATGTCCCTCCCGGACGTGGCGCGACCCGTCGACCCTGCACGCGCAGTGTTAGCAAGGCAGGGGTCGGGAGGGAAGCGCGCCCCTATTCGGCGCCTTCGGCACCTTCTTCCGGCACCGGGGTCATCGGCGTGTCGGGCGTGTCGACCGGCACCGCATCGGGATCTTCCTCGGTAACGATCAGCTCGCCGCCGCTCATGTCTTCCGCATCGGCTTCATAGGTCGGCTCCTCGGCCTCGCCGCCACAGGCAGCCAGCGCGAGTGCCGCACCGAGCGGCAGGATGGAACGGGCGATTGTGTCGAGTTTGGTCATGACCACTTCTCCTGTGAGGCAGGCGACTCCCGCCGATGGACGCGCAGGTTTGCACCTGCAGTGAGGCGATGCAAGCGGGGCGCGCTCAGGCTGCGGTGCGGGCGCGGCTCACGATGGCGGTCAGCTCGTCGAGCAGCTTCAGGCGCTCCTTCTTGAGCGTCTCGAAACGCTCGTCGCTCGCCGCTTCGGTCTCGGCCTCGATCCGGTGCACCTGGCGGTTCACCTCATGATATTCGTCGGCGAGCCGCGCGAAATGCGCATCGGATGCCTTGAGCCGCGTGACGACCTCGCGATCGCGCGCAAAGATCTTCGTCAGTTCGTTCGGCGTGTGCTGCGACATGTAACTTGCCCTTTCCTCTTCAGCTTTCACCGGAGGAATAGGACGCGGGCGCGCATGCTTCATTGCGCTGGATCAAATTTGCGAAACGAATTTGCGAGCATCGCAGCGCAGGCTACTCTTTCCCGCGATGACCAAGGGCAATCGCTTCGGACCGGGAGGGCGGCGCAAACGCGCATGGCGCAGCGGTTCGGATTATCGTCGCCGGCGCAAGACACCGCCGCGGCCGGCACGCTTCGGCAAGCGGAACGGGCAAAGCCCTGGCAGGTCCACTCGTGGTGGCTGGCTCACGGCCGCGTTGGCCCTGGGGCTGGTGCTCGCCGCTGCTTTCTACGAAGACCCCGCAAGTTTCGGGGCGCCCGGCTTCATGCTCGGCGATGCGGAGAGGGTCACTGCAGGCTTCGCGAAATGCGGACGCGGCGACTGGACGGGCGGCACAGCCTGCGTGAGCGACGGCGACACCTTTCGCCTCGCCGGGCGTCGGATTCGCGTGGTGGGGATCGACACGGCGGAGAAAGATGCAAGGTGCCCGGCCGAAGCCATGCTCGCCAACCGATCCACCGAAGCGCTGCTGACCTGGCTCAACCGCGGCCCGTTCGACATGCGCGCGAAAGCCGGAGAGGACCGCGACAAATACGGCCGCGACCTGCGCACCATCAGCCGCACGCAGCCCGATGGCAGTACCGATTGGCTGGCGGATTACATGATCGAGCAAGGCGGCGCTCGCCGCTATCTCGGTGGCTGGCGGGGCAGCTGGTGTTGAGTCCTGCCGCACCCTTGCGGGGAGACGCGCGGAATATGCTACACAGCCCCGCATGATCCAGGTCACCGCGCCCCAGCTTCCGCCCGAGAGCCTGCTTGCAAGGCGGCGCGGGCCGGAGTGTTATCGCGACGCCTTCCGCGCCAGCGTGACGGGAGAGGTCTCGCTGGGCGAATTGATCACCGCCTTCTTCTCGAGCCGCACATTCCTGACCGAGCGCATGGCGCTGCACCTGATCGGACGCGGCGCAGGCCATGCGGAAATCGCCGCGCTCGCCGCGGGCCGGACGGAGCGTTTCGCCGCATGGCAGGTCGAGGCGCGCGAGGAGGACGAGCTCCTGATGCACGATTTCCTCGACAAGACCTGCTGCTGGTTGGCGGTGTCCTCGCGCGGGGCAGACGGCGCGCTCGACGGGCCGCTACCGGTGCCGGAGACGGGCCGGACCTACATCTGGTTCGGCACCGCCGTCCGCGAATTCGAGGGCCCGATCGTCAGCCGCCTGAGAGGCGCCCACCGCTGGTACGCGAGGCACCTGCTGGAGGCAGCGGCGCGGCGATTGGGCTGAGGCGCGATCGCCGATCTTACCGGGACTCACGCACGACGCATCTGAAACCGATATGCGTGGTCGAGCTGTCCACGGCCTGGCCCTGGCGCGCAGCAGGGCGATAGCGGCGACAGTAGTTCTCGGCACACAGGTGTGAGCCGCCCTTCACCACTCGTCTCGGCAAGGTGTTTGCGGGATCGCGACGGTCGATACTCTCGTGCTTCAATGCGCCGCGCGGATTGTCGATCGTACAACATGCCTGCCCGCGCTTGATGGGCAAACGCGGTTGGCCGTACCAGTCCTTGGTCCATTCCCAGACATTGCCGATCATGTCGTAGAGGCCGAAATCGTTCGGCGGGAACTGCCTTGCGGGACTGGTGCCGAAGAAGCCGTCTTCGAGCGTGTTCTGCGTGGGAAAGGTGCCTTGCCAGTAGTTCGCCAGCATCACACCGGCTGGCGCCAGTTCTTCGCCCCACTGGTAGTCCCGCTGCTCGTGCCCACCGCGTGCGGCGAACTCCCACTCCGCCTCGGTCGGCAAGGACTTTCCTGCCCATTTCGCGTAAGCCGCAGCGTCCTTGTACGACACGTGCACGACCGGATGGTCCATCCTCTCTTCGATACTGTCTCCGGGGCCGAATGGCTGTCGCCAGAAAGCGCCGAACTCAAATCGCCACCAGTAATGATGGTCTGCGAGCGAGCCGCCCTCTTCGGTGGGTGCAAATACCAGCGATCCGGCCCGCGCCATCTCGGCCGGCATGCCGGGATACAGCTTGGGATCGGGAGGAATCTCGGCCTCGGTGCGATATCCGGTCGCATCCACGAAGGCCTTGAATTGCCGGTTGGTTATCGGCGTTTCGTCTATCCAGAAGGGCGAAATGCGCACGCGCCGAACCGGCGCCTCTTCCGGATAGAACCGGTCCGACCCCATGGAAAATTCCCCACCTCCTAGCCTGATCATGCCTTCCTTCGAGACGGCAGATCGCTTGTGCGTGGGCATTATAATACCTTCGGGGCTGAAAAATTGCACTCGCTCATTCTAGCAAGGACTTGATGGAGCAAGTGCAGCTGCGCCTAAATAGTGGCTATCCCTCAGAAGACAATATGCCTTTTTTTGATATTTACTTGAGAAATGCTTCGTGCAATCGCACGGGAAAGTTCAGGGGTGACGGGGGTTATGGGTCGCAAAATCTTGCGCTGCGCGAGCGTACTCGCGCTGGCGGCATTCACTTCTTCGTGTGGTGGAGAGGAGAGCGGCTCGGCTCCGCCTCCCGTACAGTCAGTCGTGCCGGAGCCGAGCCCGACGCCATCGCCTTCTCAAAGGCCGCTCGCGATCAACCAGGTTGGCGGCCTGCAAAACGTGCTGGTCATCATGGTTGACGATTTGCGGACGGAGGTCGGCGCCTACGGGAGTCCGGTTGCCCGCACTCCGCATATCGACCAGCTCGCCAGAGAGGGCGCAACCTTCGACAACGCCTACGTCTCGTTCGCGGCCTGCACCCCCTCGCGCATGTCATTCCTGACAGGGCGACGCCCCACCCCCGACGATATCGCGCTGCGTGATGGCTTTACCGTCAATCGTACCTTCAGCGATGGGGTTACGCTGCCGGATCTGTTCAAGGCCCAAGGGTTCAGGACGTTGTCTTTCGGCAAGGTCTATCACTACGAACGAGACGATGCCGATGCATGGAGCGAACGTTTTGCTTCAGCCGAGGTCCCTTTCCTGACGCAGCATGGCTTCCGCGACGCAGAGGGGAAAATGACCACCCCCACTCATGTCTGGAACGGAAGCTCCCCCTTACCGGACGAAATCAACGTAGCAGCTGCGACAAATGCCATGGCCAAGTTCGCGGCCCAACCTGAGCGGCTTTTCATGGCCGTGGGCATCCATCGGCCGCATCTCAACTGGATCGCTACGGAGACGGACTGGGCATCCTATAACTCGACCATGCTGCCGCGAGTGGTGAACCCGGAGGGGCAAATCGGCGCTCCGCCATACGCGATGCCGATCAACAGCGAGTTCCAAGGCCAGCTGCAGCTAAGGGACTTTGGCAATGACATTCCCGAGGACGTCGCCGTGAACCTGCGCCATGGATACATGGCGTCGGTGACACATGCGGATCGGATGGTCGGCCGGCTACTCGAAGGGCTCAGAGAGGCGGGGCTCGACCACAACACCGCCGTCATCCTGTGGAGCGATCATGGCTACCGGCTCGGCGACAATGGTCGCTGGGGCAAATGGTCTGTGCACACGCTCGACACCCGCGTGCCGCTGATCATGCGCGTGCCCACGCTCACGAAGCCCGGGCGAAGGGTGCAAGCGGTGGTGGAGACGGTCGATCTCTTCCCGTCGATCGCCGACCTGATGGGGCTGACCCCTCCGGAGACGGCCATAGGCAGGTCCGTAAAGCCGTTGCTTGAAGGAGCCGTGCCCGGCTGGAGGAACGTCGCGCGGTCCTTTACCGTTCGGCCAGTCCCGGAAAACCCGCTGCTTGGCGACGCGGTCAACACCGCACGATTCCGCTATACGGTCTGGACCGACAAGACTGGCAAGGTCCTGAGCCGCGAGCTCTACGACAAGGAAATCGATCCCGACGAATCGATCAACCGTATCGATGATCCCGGCTACACGGATGTCGTTGGCTGGCTCGAGTCCCTGCGGGTCTGAACCGAAGCCTTCGCGGCAGAGGAATTACTCCGCCGCGACAGCCCCTTCGCCGTCTTCGAACAGGCCCGGACCGTCGGTCTCGGCTTCTTCCTCGTTCGCGGCCTTGGCCTTCTGGCGCTTGTCGAAGCTCGACCAGACGGTGTTCCAGTCGCCCTTGGTCGCGCCCTTCGAATATTCGGTCGCGCGGGTTTCGAAGAAGTTGGCGTGCTCCACGCCGTTCAGCAGCGGGGCGAGCCAGGGCAGCGGGTGGTCGTCGATCATGTAGATCGGCTGCATGCCCAGCTGGCCGAGGCGCCAGTCGGCGATGTAACGGATGTATTTCTTGATGTCCTTCGCCGTCATGCCCGACACGGGGCCCATTTCGAAGGCGAGGTCGATGAAGTTGTCTTCGAGACGCACCGTCTTCTGGCAGATGTCGACGATGTCTTCCTTGACCGCCTTGGTCAGGCAGTCACGCTCGCGCACGAACTCGTGGAACATGCGGATGATGCCTTCGCAGTGAAGGCTTTCGTCGCGCACCGACCAGCTGACGATCTGGCCCATGCCCTTCATCTTGTTGAAGCGCGGGAAGTTCATCAGCATCGCGAAGCTGGCGAAGAGCTGCATGCCCTCGGTGAAGGCACCGAACATGGCGAGCGTGCGGGCGATGTCCTCGTCGTTGTCGACGCCGAACTGCTGCATGTAATTGTGCTTGTCGGCCATTTCCTCGTACTCGAGGAAGGCGGAATATTCGCTTTCCGGCATGCCGATCGTGTCGAGCAGGTGGCTGTATGCCGCGATGTGCACCGTCTCCATGTTGGAGAAGGCGGTGAGCATCATCTTGACCTCGGTCGGCTTGAACACGCGGCCGTACTTGTCGTGGTAGCAATCCTGCACCTCGACGTCGGCCTGGGTGAAGAAGCGGAAGATCTGCGTGAGCAGGTTGCGCTCGTGCTCGGTGAGCTTCTGCGCCCAGTCGCGGCAGTCCTCGCCGAGGGGAACTTCCTCCGGCATCCAGTGGATCTGTTGCTGGCGCTTCCAGAATTCATAGGCCCACGGGTATTCGAAGGGCTTGTAGGTCTTTCTGGCTTCGAGCAACGACATCTTGTGTCTCCGGCGTTTGTGTTCAGCGACTCATATAGGGAATCAGAAGCCGGAATCGAAGGCAAGAGGTAATGATTCGGCGGGGATAAGAATGGATAAGTTTTTTTGCCTGCGTGGCGCGGCTGCACGCGAATCTCCCGAACCCGCCCGAAGCATGCGACGAACGGTGGAACACGAGCCCGCTCCGGCCCGTTGATCTGGCAAAGGAGTTTGAAAAAATGGGCGAATACGCACCCGAAGACCAGCGCACGATCCACAAGAATGCCGGGCCCGAGCAATCGATGAGCAACTGGCACGAAATCGAAAAGAGCGAACGCCAGCGCCAGCACGAGCAGCAGGAAGAGCAGTCGCAGCAGGGCGAGGCCCAGCGCGGTTACGGTAACGCGCGCAACGAAGACGGCCAGATGGAACAGGACATCGCGACCGCCAGCCTTGGAGAGCAGCCGCTTGCGCAGGGCGATGCCTCGATGAACACCGCGCAGCCGGGCGAGATATCCTCGCGTCCCGACGAGCGCGCTGCGGCCGATGCCAACAGGCCGCTAGGCTCGAGCTGACCCACACGAGTTTCACAGTACGGGGCTAAGCGGACTTGTCCGGTTTTCCCCTTTTGCGGGCAAGTCTCGCAACCCCGGCGCCCCGTCCGTAAAAAGGCGGGGCGTCAATCTGTTCGGGCCCCGAAATCAATAGCCGAATGTGAAGACCACCAGCGCGATCACGCACAGCATGGCCATCGCCGCAAGGAAGCCGACCTTCGCCTCGGGCGGGACATCGTAGCCGCCCGGGCCCGAGTAATCCTCTTCGCCTTCTTGCTCAGGCTCGCGCGACTGGGCGAACCACATCGCGGCCGCGATCGCCGCCGGCAGGAGCACAAGGTCGTTTTCGGCGACGGTATCGACGAGCACGACGGGAAGGAACAGCTGCAGCGCGCTCTGCAACGAAACCGACAGGACGCGCCCGATCTGGAATGGCTCGGGCCGGGCGCCCTGCTTCCATTCGAGTTCGCGCAGTTCTTCCTGGAGCAGTTCGCCACGGTCGCGGAAGGCGCGATCGATGCGCCATTGCCAGAACCGGTAGGTCAGGTGAGGCCAGCTCTCGATGGTCAGGGCGGCGAGGAAGGCGGCCACAAGCCACCCCCAGCTCCAGCCGGAAATACCGTCCAGAATGTCCAGCACCTGTTCCACCCGATTCCCCCAGTTGGCCGCCGCTCAGAGCCGCACGAAGGACCGTGCATGAGCTTCGACGAAGCGTGGACCAATACCCTCGATTGCCCGTTGATAAGGTATAAGCAACGCAAAACAAAAGGGTTTTACATGTTTGAGAAGCTACGCATCAAGGAACACATGGAAGTCGCCAACTGTGAAGGTCTCCACGTCGGGACCGTCGACGAAGTGAAGGACGACGCCATCAAGCTGACCAAGTCGGACAGTTCGGACGACATGCACCATTTCCTTTCGCTGGATGACGTCGAGAAGATCGACGACAACCGCATCTACCTGAAGGAAGGCGCACGCATTCCCGAAGGTCTCGGCAACAAGGCAGTCATGGAAGACGCCTAGGCCGGTCTAGCCGGAATTCTTCCGGCCACGAAAAAGCCCCGCTCTCCAGATCGGAGGGCGGGGCTTTCGCTTTGTCTCGGCCAGATTACTGGCAGGCGAGGCATTCCTCGTAATCGGTCTGCTCTGCAGCGAGTTCGTACTTCGCTGCATCGGCCGTGTTGTCTGCCTCGACACCGCCGGCGAAACCGGCGCGTTGCACCGACTTCGAGCGGAGGTAGTAGAGCGACTTGATGCCCTTCTCCCACGCCTGGAAGTGCAGCATCATGAGGTCCCACTTGTCGACGTCGGCCGGGATGAAGAGGTTCAGCGACTGCGCCTGGTCGATATAGGGCGCGCGATCGCTGGCGAATTCGAGCAGCCAGCGCTGGTCGATCTCGAAGCTGGTCTTGAAGGTCGCCTTCTCTTCCGGCGTCAGGAAGTCGAGGTGCTGGACGCTGCCGCCCTTTTCGAGGATCGAGTTCCAGATCGCGGTCGAGTTCTTGCTCTTCTTGTCGAGCAGCTTTTCCAGGTACGGGTTCTTCACCACGAAGCTGCCCGAGAGCGTCTTGTGGGTGTAGATGTTCGCCGGGATCGGCTCGATGCAGGCGCTGGTGCCGCCGCAGATGATCGAGATCGACGCGGTCGGCGCGATCGCCATCTTGCAGCTGAAGCGCTCCATCGCGCCCATTTCTTCCGCGTCGGGGCATGCGCCGCGTTCCTTGGCGAGCATCATCGATGCTTCCGAAGCCTTGCCCTGGATGTGCTTGAACATCTTCAGGTTCCAGACCTTGGCCATCGGGCTTTCGAAGCCGATACCCTTCTGCTGGAGGAAGGAGTGGAAGCCCATCACGCCGAGGCCGACGCTGCGCTCGCGCGATGCGGAGTACTTGGCGCGGGCCATCTCGTCGGGTGCACGGTCGATGTAGTCCTGCAGGACGTTGTCGAGGAAGCGCATGACGTCCTCGATGAATTGCTTGTCCTCGTTCCACTCGTCCCACTTCTCGATGTTGAGCGAGGACAGGCAGCAAACCGCGGTGCGGTCGTTGCCGAGGTGGTCGATGCCGGTGGGCAGGGTGATTTCCGCGCACAGGTTCGAAGTCGAGACCTTGAGGCCCAGGTCGCGGTGATGCTTGGGCATCATGCGGTTCACCGTGTCCGAGAACACGATGTAGGGCTCGCCCGTGGCGAGGCGCGTTTCGACCAGCTTCTGGAAGAGGCCGCGAGCGTCCACCGTCTTGCGGACGCTGCCGTCCTTCGGGCTGACGAGGTCGAATTCCTCACCGTTGCGGACCGCTTCCATGAAGGCATCGGTGACAAGCACGCCGTGGTGCAGGTTCAGCGCCTTGCGGTTGAAGTCGCCCGAGGGCTTACGGATTTCGAGGAATTCCTCGATCTCCGGATGGGTGATGTCGATGTAGCAGGCAGCCGAGCCGCGGCGCAGCGAACCCTGCGAGATGGCGAGCGTCAGCGAGTCCATAACGCGGACGAAGGGAATGATGCCGCTGGTCTTGCCGTTGAGGCCGACCGGCTCGCCGATGCCGCGGACATTGCCCCAATAGGTGCCGATGCCGCCGCCCTTCGAGGCAAGCCACACGTTTTCGTTCCATGTGCCGACGATGCCGTCGAGGCTGTCGGAGACCGAGTTGAGGTAGCACGAAATCGGCAGGCCGCGCGTGGTGCCGCCGTTCGAAAGAACGGGCGTTGCGGGCATGAACCACAGCTTCGAGATGTAGTCGTAGAGGCGCTGCGCGTGCTCGGCGTCGTCGGCGAAATAGTCGGCGACGCGCGCGAACAGGTCCTGATAGGTTTCGCCGGGCAGCAGGTAGCGGTCTTCGAGCGTTTCCTTGCCGAACTCGGTCAGCAGGTCGTTGCGGCTGTCGTCCGTCTTCACGTCGAAGCGGCGATCGAGAACCTTCTTGCTGTCATCTTTGGCAGCGGCGGCCTTGGCGACTTCCGCCATTGCACCTGCCATCGCTTCGCCGGCCTTCTCGGCGACGAGCTCTTCGCTGCCCTTGTCGTTCTTTTCCATGGCCACTGCCTTTTCCGGCTTCTTTTTCGCCTTCGCGGGAGCGGTATCTTCGACAGTGTCCTGCGTATCCAGATCCAGACCCATCGCCGCTTCGTCTCCGCTCTTGAAATCCATCGTTAGCCCCGCCGTTTGTTTGTTCGCCAATTCCGTCCGAACGAGCAGGTCTGCGCCCCCGCCAATCCGCCTGTATCGAGTCGGCGAGAACCTCCCCCCGCCTAGCATCGAAAGCCTTGGGAGAGGTCGAAAACTTATCCAGTTTTCTCCACAGACTTAGGGCCGAATCCGCCTTCACCCCGATATGGGGAGGAAAGGTGAAATCGCTAGGTCTTGTAGGTACCCCCAGGCAACCGACCACTAGATACTGAATCAGACGTCGAATCTGCGCAAGAGGGTCAACGCGATTTTAACTGCTCTGCGAAGCGGAAGCGGGGGGTGTATGATAATGATGCAACGCAGCGACGCGTGGACCAAGCTGGCTTTGCGAGATCGCAAGCCCAAAAATGAATCAGTGAAAAAATTTTTGCGTGCACAATCGGGCTCGCGAGACTTGTGAATCAATCGAATCGGGACGGGAAATTTTCTTGCCCGCGCGCTGTTCCGCTTGCGGAGAGGCGACGCAAAAACTCCGGCGCCGAACCCTGCCCGCAGAGAATCAGGGTCGACGCCGGAGCGGTCCCGACCGGGGGAGGCCGGGATAGGCAGCGGCTTCAGGAACCGGGCTTGCCGGCAGGCACGCTGCCAAGCGCAAGGATGAGACGCTCAGCCGGGCTCGAGGCGATACGTGCGGCTTCCTCCTCAGCCAGCTGTTGGTTCAGCTTCTTCATCGACCATGTGTTGTCGGCGAAGATGATATTGGCCTGGTAGACCTGGTCATCCGCAATGCTGGCAGGTGCCTCGTCGAGCGTGCGCAGGTTGCGAACGGCATGCACGGCGACGCGGTCGAGCCGTCCGTCACCCGATTCCCGGTAGATGCGGAGGTTCTCGGGAGTGCCCTCTTCATCGGTCTGGAAACGCACGATGGTGATGCCGTTGCCGCCGGAAACTCCGCGGAAGTCGGCCGAGCGATCAAGCTGGCGAGTGAGGTCACGAGAGACCTTCTCGACCATCTTGTCGACTTCAGCCGCCGGGGTAACGACGATCTGGGATGCTGCAGGTACCGCGAGGACAGCTGCGCTGACAGCGGTAGCGAGCGAGATTGCTAAGATTTTTGACATTGTGATCATCCTTTTCAAAACAAAGAGATGATCGGCCGCAGAAAGTTCGCTTAGAAACGCGACAGTCCATTATGATCGTTCAGCGATGACCTCATTGGTCGATCGGATCCTACCGACTGCGGGTCCGCCAGGATCTGCATTTTTGATGCGCCTGCGACAGGGTGTTGTCAAATAAGGCAGGAAAATGTGTCGCGACCCTACAATATTGAAATCCCCAGCCCCCAACTTGTAATAAAAGTACGGAGGGGCTTTGAGCGAATTGCCGGCGCAGGGAGCAAGATTTCCGCGGCCGGCAATCGACTCAAAGCGTGCAACGATCGTTGCTCGTCCCCTTCGTCGAGTGACACAAACGCTCGTCGATTTGCGTCGTCAGTTCGTCGCCATGCGGGCGTGCCCGGCAATATCGGAGGCCAGCGTGTCGACCAGTTCGAGCGGCAGGTCGTGACCCCAGCCTGGGATCGTTTTCAACTTGGCACCCGGAATACATTCGGCCGTTTCTCGCCCGCCTTCGCAGGGAACGAGCGGATCGTCCTCGCCGTGCAGAACGAGCGTCGGCACCTCGACCTTGCGTAGCATCTCGCGGCGGTCGCCGTCGGCAACGATCGCCGAGAGGTGGCGCGTGGGCCCTTCGGGATAGAAGCTGCGCCGTACGCTGGTGAGAGTGCGTTCGCGCAAGCGCTCCTCGTCCGAGGGATAGCCCGGCGAACCGATCGTGCGCGCAAGCATCACGCCATGATCTACCAACACGTCTTCCTCGTCGCTCTGCGGGCGGGTAACCAGCGCCTGGAGCGCTTCCTTGCGCGCGGCCGGCAGCTTGGGATTGCCGGTAGTCGAGAAGATCTGGGTGTAGCTCAGGCACCTGTCGGGATAGCTCGCCGCAACGTGCTGGCCGATCATCCCGCCCATGCTGGCTCCGACGATATGTGCTTTCTCGATCTCCAGAGCGTCGAGCACGCCGATCCCGTCCGCCGCCATGTCGGCGAGCGTGTAGGGGACCTTAGGGGTAAGCCCGATCTTCGACATCAAGGTCATCTTGACGAGGCCGGGCGCCTTCACGCCGTGGAACTTGTGGCTCAGGCCGATGTCGCGATTGTCGTAGCGGATGACGCGGAAGCCCTCTCCGGCCAGCGCCTCGACCAGTTCGTCGGGCCAGAGGGTCAACTGCGCGCCGAAACCCATGATCAGCAGCATGGCCGGATTACCCGGGTCGCCGTGCTCTTCATAATGGATGTCGATCCCGTTGGCCTTCACCTGCGGCATTTCGCGTCTCTCCCTGTTTGCCCTGTGCGTTTCCAATAGGCACGAGTTCGCAGGCCTTGTCCACTCCGGACAGACGCAGGCGCGGAGCCCGTCATTAAAGTAAACAACAAGTAAACAACCGACTTTCTATTGTCGGTAATCTCCAATTCATCGGACACCCGGCAGATATACTCTATCTCGTCGGAGGAAGGGTCCAGGAAATGGGGTTGGAAGATCGCAGGCAGGCGGAGCGTTTTCCGACGCGCGATGTCGTGCGGATCATCATCGGCGGCGTCGAGGTGGAAGCCGCAATGCGCAACCTCTCGACGGCGGGCTGCATGGTCGAATGCAGCGATATCGAGGTTTCCGTCGGGCAGATCTGCGAACTCCAGCTGCATCCGGGCTTCCCTGCGAGCGGCCGTGTCGCATGGCAGCTGGGCGAGGCGCTGGGCATCTCGTTCCACCAGCCGGTACCCAAGGGCATAGTGAGCGGATACGCGCTGGACGACTGGCACCTCAGGCGCGCCTAGCCTCGCAAGAGAATTCGACCCAATTAAAAGCGGTCCAAACCAATAACTTGGAGTGTGAAACAAGTAAAAGGTTAACGTCTCAGTAACTTATGGCGGGTTTTTGCAATAAATCTTCAATCTTGTTCGGTAGATGCAGCGGGACCATTGCGGAGGGTTGCACATGGAACAGCGTCAAAGCGAAAGACTGCCGGTGGCAGGCAGCATCGTCTGCGATCTGGCCGGCAATGTGTCCGAGACGCAGCTCTGCGATCTCTCGCCGCACGGGTGCAAGCTTGCCCACACCGACCCTGCGATCGCGGAAGGTGTCACGCTCGGCCTGACGCTTGTGGGCGACATCGAGATTGCAGGTACGGTGCGGTGGATTTCGGGCGAGCATGCGGGGATCGAGTTTCGCGAGCCGCTCAGCCAAGCCGCAGTGCTCTATTTCGCCCTGCCGGATATGAAGCCGCTGGGCGATATTTCGACGACCGACGGCTTCGGACGTCGCCTTCCGCCTCTCAGCCAGGCAATCCAGCGCGAGGCCTCTTAGCTCAAAGGACCTGCGCGCGCATGATCGGCCCCTAGGGGACGAGGACGGTATCGCGCGCGATGCTGTCCGTTTCGGGATAGTCGAGCGTGAAGTGCAGGCCGCGGCTCTCTTCGCGCTTGAGGGCACTGCGCACGATCAGCCCGGCGCAATCGAGCAGGTTGCGCAGCTCGATCAGATCGGTCGTGACGCGGAAGCTGCCGTAATAGTCCTCGACCTCCTGCCGCATCATCTCGATCCGGTTTCCTGCCCGCTCGAGCCGCTTGGTCGTGCGCACGATGCCGACATAGTTCCACATGAAGCGGCGGATCTCGGTCCAGTTCTGCTTGATGACCACTTCCTCGTCGGAATCGGTCACGCGGCTCGCGTCCCAGGGCAGGATTTCGGGCGGGTCGTCGAGCTGGTCCCAGCATTCGAGGATGTCGTCGGCTGCCGCCTCTCCGAAAACGAAACACTCCAGCAGCGAGTTCGAAGCGAGGCGGTTGGCTCCGTGAAGCCCGCTTTCTGTGCATTCGCCCGCGGCCCAAAGGCCCGGCAGGTCGGTCTTCGCATCGAGGCCGATCTTCACGCCGCCGCAGGTGTAATGCTGCGCGGGCACGACGGGGATCGGTCCCTTGGTCATGTCGATCCCGAGGCCCATCAGCTTCTCGTGGATCGTGGGGAAGTGCTGCTTCACGAACTCGGGCGGCTGGTGACTGATATCGAGATGGACAAAGTCGAGCCCGTAGCGCTTGATCTGGTCGTCATTGGCGCGCGCCACGATGTCACGCGGGGCAAGCTCCATGCGTTCCTTGTCGTATTGCTCCATGTAGCGCTCGCCCGTGACCGGGTTGAAAAGCCGTCCGCCCTCGCCGCGAACCGCCTCCGTGATGAGGAAGTTCTTGACCTCGAGATTGTAGAGGCAGGTCGGGTGGAACTGCATCATTTCCATGTTCGAGACGCGCGCGCCGGCACGCCAGGCCATGGCGATCCCGTCGCCCGTCGCCCCGCGCGGCGCCGTACTGAAAAGGTAGACGCGGCCTGCTCCGCCAGCGGCCAGAACGGTGGCGCGCGCCACATGGGTGACGACCTCGCCCGATTCCTCGTCGAGCGCATAGGCGCCCCACACGCGGCCCGAGCCCGAATATTCCTTCTGGTTGCGTCCGGTGATGAGGTCGATGCAGCTCTGGTGCGGTAGCAGCGTGATGTTCGGGTTTTCCTCTGCCGCCTTCAGCAGCGCGGCCTGCACCGCCCAGCCGGTCGCGTCGTTCACATGCACGATGCGGCGGTGCGAATGCCCGCCCTCGCGCGTGAGATGCAGGTCGCCCTCCTCGCGGTTGAACGGAACGCCGAGTTCGCACAGCCGGTCGATCGCCTTGGGCGCACGCTCGATCACGAATTCGACCGTTTCGAGATCGTTGAGGCCAGCGCCTGCCACCATCGTGTCGCGGATGTGGTTCTCGAAGGTGTCGCCTGCATCGAGGACGGCGGCGATCCCGCCCTGCGCCCAGGCAGTGGAGCCGCTCGTCAGTTTGCCCTTGGCGAGCACGAGCACCTTCTTGCTTTGTGCAAGCTCGAGCGCCGCGGTCAGTCCTGCGGCCCCCGATCCGATGACGAGGACGTCGTGTGCGTGGTCTGTCATGCCAGCGTCATGCCGATCCAATCATCACGCGGCAAGCAGAGAACGATTCGCCGAAATTGCAGTTAACGCTGCCCTAACGCGCGCTATCGCCCGACTCGACAGGGACAGGGACTAAACAAGGGTCGCAAATAAAATGAGGATGGGACTTCTCGCCTGCGCTTTCGGGCATCACCGGGTCGATTCAACCAATATGCGCAAGGCCGGCGGCATGCATGTCGGCAAATGCAAGTGCTGCAGGGCACCGATGGAAGAGGTCGAGCCGCATGTCTGGGAAGTGCTGCGCGTAAAGGACGCAGGGCTCGGCCCGCGCACTTTCGTTTGACCGATTGACAGTTCCGGCGCGGCTCAGCCTGCGCCGGTCAACTGCACGAAAACGTCTTCGAGGTCGGCCTCGCGCGTCGTGACGTCCTCGATCCCGTATCCATGGCTTTGGACGAGCGCAAGCACCTGCCCGGCGCTCGCCTTGTCGCGGTCATAGGTGATGTCGAGCCGGCGCGGCTCGACGACCTCGGCCTTGAGGAAGGCCTCCTCCATGATCGGACCGCCCAGGTCCTTGTCGACGCTCACCGAAACAATCTTCTCGCGCGCCATGCCGACGAGTTCGCGGGTCGGCTTGTTGGCGATAAGTTCACCGTGATTGATGATGGCGATCCGGTCGCACAGCTGCTCGGCCTCTTCGAGGTAGTGCGTGGTCAGAACGACCGTCACACCCTCGGCATTGAGTTCTTGCACGAGCTCCCACAGCTGCCGGCGCAATTCGACGTCGACCCCGGCGGTCGGCTCGTCGAGTACGAGGATCGGCGGTGAATGCACCATGGCCTTGGCAATCAGCAGGCGGCGTTTCATCCCGCCCGACAGCGTGCGGGCATAGGCATCGCGCTTGTCGGCAAGATGCACTGCGGCGAGCAGTTCCTCGCTGCGGCGGTCGGCCTTGCCGATGCCGTAGAAACCGCCGACATTCTCCAGCACCTCGTAAGGCGTGAAGAAGGGATCGAAGACGATCTCCTGCGGGACGATCCCGATCGAACGCTTCGCATTGCGCGGCTGCTCGTCGATGTCGAAGCCCCAGATCTCCGCGTTGCCACTGGTCTTGCGCACGAGGCCGGCGAGGATGTTGATCAGCGTCGACTTGCCCGCGCCATTGGGGCCGAGCAGTCCGAAGACGCCGCCCTGCGGCACGTCGAAGCTCACGCCTTTCAATGCGAGCTTGCCCTCGTCACCCTTGCCGTTGGGCGCATAGCGTTTGACGAGATTGTCGATCCGGATTGCTGGCGGAGTGCTCATGCGAGTGCCCTAGGCGCTTGAGCGGTTCGACAAAACCCATTATCGGCGCTCTCCATGAGTCTGCCTCCTCCCGAAGTGTCCAAGGTCACCACGCGCCGCGTGTGGTGCGACGGTGCGACCGATATCCGCACCGGCAAGAATTATCGCGCTGCTGCCCTGGGTCATCCCAAGGTGTACCTGCAGATCGACGAGCACGGCTATGTCGATTGCGGCTATTGCGATCGTCGCTTCGTCCTCGAAGGCGGCCCGGCCGACGGCGTCGACCAGTCGACGCTCATGGATATTTCCGAAGGCGGCGATCCCGGCCACCGGTAAGCGCGGTCCCTAGGGCCTCGCCAAGCAGGCCGCGCCTTCCTACATAGGGCGCATGACCGCACCGATCACCGATCCGCTCGCACTCGTTTACGGCAACAAGCTCAGCCCCGAAGAGGCACAGGCGCTCACCCGCAAGCTGCTGACGCCCTGCGATGACGGCGAGCTCTATCTCCAGTTCACCGCATCCGAAGCATTCGGATTCGACGATGGTCGGCTGAAGACCGCCGACTATTCGCGCGATTCGGGTTTCGGCTTGCGCGGTGTTTCGGGCGAGACCACCGGCTTTGCCCATGCCAACGAGATCAGCGCCGCCGCTATCCAGCGTGCGGGCGAGACGCTGAAGCTGCTCGATGCGACGCAAAGCCCGCTCGCCGCACCGCCCGAGCGGACCAACCGCCACCTCTACACCGACGCCTGCCCGCTCGACCTCGTTCCGTTCGAGGAAAAGGTCGCGCTCTTGGAAAAGATCGACGCGGTCGCCCGCGCGAAGGACCCGCGCGTAGCGCAGGTGTCCGCCAGCCTGCTCGCCAACTGGAGCGTGGTCGAGATCGTGCGGCCCGATGGCTACACCGCGCGCGACATCCGGCCGCTGGTGCGCCTCAACATCCAGGTGGTCGCCGAACAGAACGGCCGCCGCGAGACCGGCTTCTTCGGCATGGGCGGACGCTATCTCTACGACCGCCTGTTCGACGAAGGCGCATGGATGCGCGCGATCGACGAGGCGGTGCGCCAGGCGCTCGTCAACCTCGACAGCGTGGCCGCGCCCGCCGGCGAACAGACCGTGCTGCTCGGCCCCGGCTGGCCCGGAGTGCTGCTGCACGAGGCGGTCGGCCACGGGCTCGAGGGCGATTTCAATCGCAAGGGCACCAGCGCCTTTTCGGGCCGGATCGGCGAACGTGTCGCCGCACCCGGCGTCACAGTGATCGACGATGGCAGCATGGCCGAACGTCGGGGTTCGCTGAGCATCGACGACGAAGGCACGCCGACCCGCGAGACAGTGCTGATCGAGGACGGCATCCTCAAGGGCTACATGCAGGACCGCCTCAACGCGCGCCTGATGGGGGTCGAGGCAACCGGCAACGGGCGCCGCGAAAGCTACCAGCACGCGCCAATGCCGCGCATGACCAACACCTTCATGCAGAGCGGCAATGACGATCCGGAAGAACTGCTCAGCCGCGTCGACGACGGGATCTACGCCACCAGCTTCGGCGGCGGGCAGGTCGACATCACCAGCGGCAAGTTCGTCTTCGCCTGCACCGAGGCCTACAAGGTCGAGAAGGGCAAGATCGTCGCACCGATCAAGGGCGCCACGCTGATCGGCGACGGGCCCAGCGTCCTCACCCGCGTGACCGGTATCGGCAACGACATGACTCTCGATGAAGGTATCGGCATCTGCGGCAAGGGCGGACAGAGCGTACCCGCAGGCGTCGGCCAGCCGACATTGCTGATCGACGGACTCACCGTGGGCGGCACCGCCTGACCGGGAGAGAGGGGCAACTCATCGCAGGTTCAGGCGTTGTCTGATACATAGTCACCCTGCAATCTGGAGACTCGCCATGATCAAACGCCTTGCCCTTTCGGCCGCAGCCTTCGGCCTTCTCGCCGCTCCTGCCGTACAGGCGGAAGAACCTGCCGAGCAGCCTGCAGAAATGACGAAGGGCGAAAAACGCCTCGCCAAGATGCTAGAGGGCCGCGTGGCCGGCGAGCCGGAGCGTTGCATCCGCACGATCCCCTCGCGCAGCCTCGTCCAGATCGACGATACCGCTTTGGTTTACCGTGCGGGCAAGACAATCTGGGTCAACTATACCAAGACGCCCGATGCGATCGACGATTTCGACTATCTTGTGATCCGCAAGTTCTCGGCCTCGCAGCTGTGCCGGACCGACCAGGTCGAGACATACAGCCGCGCCGGCCATTTCTTCTCCGGCGTCATCTTCCTCGACGATTTCGTGCCCTATCGCCTCCCCGACGCGGAAGGCTGATCGACCCGAAAGCGGTTATCCCTTGGGCTTGAGTAGTTTCTCGGGCCGGATACGCTGTGCCTCGCCGAACAGGCCGTAGGTCTTGTTGACGTAGTTCGACACATCGATAATCGAATCGAGATACTTCGTAAGCTCGTCGGTCATTTCCTGCTCGACCAGGCGCACATGCGCGCCGGGGTTCTCGGTCTCGAAATGGACGTAGAACCAGGGCTCGCCGCGCTTAAGCCTGAGCGGCTTCGACAAATCGTACCATTCGAAAGCCCAGGCGAGCGGCCTCGGCCAGATATGGATCGGATAGCGTCCGCCCATTGCGACGCCCGGCCGCCGCTCGGGGAACCAGTGCATATAGGGTTCGGTCTGCGCCACCCAGCAGGGCTCGTCCGCGACGAACACGTAAGGGGCTGTGAACTGCAGGATCGGCCGTTCGGGATGGCGCCACTCGTTCGGCGGCTGGAGCTGGAAAAGGTTCGCGCGCCCCTGCGGCCGCATCGGCGACTGGTCACCGTCGGCATCGGTCAGTTGGAGCCGGCCCTGCGCATCGCGCACGAAGGCGAGGTTGATGTCGACCGGGCACGGAATGATGAAGTGCCGCCGGTCGAAATCGATAGCCGCGGGACAGGCCTGGATCGATTTGGCGCTCTTCGCCTTGGGATCGCTCCTGCTGAATGACTGTGGCGGCCCCCAGATGGCATCGCTCTTGCCGAACCTTACGGTCCAACCGACCGTGACGGTACGTTTCTTGCCCCGGCCTTCGGCCTCTGCCCCGCCTGCATCCGCAGCGAAATAATCATCCCAACTCATGCGCCTTGGCTTAGCTGTGCCCCATAGAACTCGCAATGCCTTGCGACCGGGCAACGCTCGCATTTCGGTGCGCGTGACGTGCACACCTTCTTGCCGAACTGGATGAGCCAGAAATGCCCGTCCGCCAGCGCCCAGTCGGGCGAGCGCGCCTCTAGCTGTTCGGCCGTCTTTTCAGCGGTCTTGGCGTCGGTCAGACCGATACGGTTGCACACCCGGTGCACATGCGTGTCGACCGCGATCACGTCTTTCCCGAAAGTGAAACTCATCACGATGTCGGCGCATTTGCGGCCGATGCCGGGGAGGCTCATCAGCCCTTCGCGCGTGTCCGGCACCACCCCGCCATGCTCACCGATCAGCGCCTCGCAGAAGCGGCGGATGGAGCGGGTCTTGTTGTTGTAGAGACCGCAGGGCTTGATCGCGGCGGCGATGTCGCGGTCATCCAGCTCCAGCATTTCCTCCGGCGTCGCTGCCTGCGCGAAAAGCGCGCGGCTGGCCTTGGCCGTGTTCCGGTCGAGCGACTGGGCCGACAGCATGCAGGAGATGCAGGAACGAAAAGCATCGGGCTGGCCCTTCGGTCCCTTGGCGCCGCGTGTACGCCCGGGCATCTCGCGCGCGAGGATGCGATAGACTTCGTCGACCTGTTGCGCGTCCAGCATGCCCTCTCAGCGGTTGCCGACGCGCTCGGTTCCGGTCTTGCACAGGGAGAGCGCAAGGCAGTCTGCGCACTCGGGCGCGGCAGGGCGACACCAGGTCTGGCCCAGTTTCTTCATCAGCAAGTGGTGCTCGTCGAAATCGCCGCCGTTCCATTCCTCGGGCATGACCGGCATGATCGCCTCGAAAGCGCGGTCGGTATTCGCCTTGGGCGGGACCAGTCCCATGCGCTGGAGGATCCGTGTGTGATGACCGTCGAGCACGATCGCCCGGCGATCCAGGGTGGAGGCGTTCATGACGCCCGCCGCGATCTTGCGCCCGATACCGGGTAGCTGCTCGAGCCAACGCATCGCCGGCAAAGTCTCCATGCCGGCAAGGTGGGAGAGGTCGACCGACCCGCGCAACTCGACCAGCGCGCTCAAGCTGCCTTTCAGTCTCTCGGCGGCGATGTTGGGATAGGTTTGTGTGGCCAGTTCAGCCTGCAATTCGTCGAGCGGCGCCTCGGCTACGGCCTCCCACGAACCGTAGCGCTTCAACAGTCGGTCGGTTGCCGCGTTCGACACTTCGGACTTTGTCCTCGCGCCGATCACACCCTGCACCAGCACCCACTCGGGCCGCCGCCATTCGGCAGCCGCACGCTCGATCCTGCCGAAGCGCTGGACGAGCAGGTCCTGCAACCGGCGCAGGGTCTCGGTGCGGGGGTCGGGGCCGAGGGGCAGTTCCATCGCGCGCCTCTAGAGGCTCCGTGCGGACCGGGGGGTGGAGAATTCGCGGCTCGGCTGCACCCGCGCCCTCAGGTCTTGCGACCGATCACGAAATATTGCGCCGTGAAGTGCCGCTGGAAAAGCTTCAGGGTCAGCAAGTTGACCAGCCGCTCCGCCTTCTTCCAGATGCGGCTGCGGACCAGTTCGATGCTGAGGCCCGACGAGCCTACGAGGTCCACCGCGCCTTCCCGCGAGAACCAGCGCAGGTGGGTGCGATCTTTGATACCCTTGTCCGCATATCGGAACTGACCGGCGAAAACGAGCGGCACCGTCACGCTCCAGTGCGACAGGTTGGGCAGGCTGACCACGAGGGCGCCACCCTTCGAAAGGTGCTTGTCGATAATGGCGACAACGCCCCAGGGATCGACCAGGTGTTCCAGCACGTCGAGGCACAGGACAGTATCGAACGGGCCCGCGTTGCCCAGCAGCTCGTCGAGCGCATCGAGATCGTTGAGGTCGACCGCATGGGATGCATCCACGGCGGGAAGGGCTTGGTCGGCTACCTGGTCGAGCAGGACGATGTGGCTGGCCGAACCGCAATCTTTCAGGGCGACGCTGGTCGCCCCGATACCGCCGCCGATATCGAGCACGCGGCCAGCTTCCTGCGGCACGAACGGCAGCACGTCCTTGCGAACGAGATCGTGGTATTCGCTGACTACGTCCATTTTCACGTTTGCTTCCCGGCAACTGGAGACATCATTTTCACGAAAAGAGCCGATTGATCAACACGATCGGCCTGACCACCCGATCTACTCCCACTCGATCGTGCCCGGAGGCTTCGACGTATAGTCGTAGACCACGCGGTTGATGCCCTGGACCTCGTTGACGATGCGTGTGGCGACACCGGTGAGGAAGCTGGCATCAAAGGGATAGACATCGGCGGTCATGCCGTCGGTGCTGGTCACAGCGCGTAGGCCGCAGACGCTGTCATAGGTGCGCCCGTCGCCCATCACGCCGACGGTCTTGACCGGCAACAGCACGGCAAAAGCCTGCCAGATCGCATCGTAGAGACCCGCATTGCGGATTTCCTCGAGATAGATCGCGTCGGCCTTGCGCAGGATGTCGCAGCGTTCCTTGGTGACCTCGCCCGGAATGCGGATCGCGAGACCGGGGCCGGGGAAGGGGTGGCGACCAACGAACATGTCGGGGAGGCCGAGCTCGCGGCCCAGTTCGCGGACCTCGTCCTTGAACAGCTCGCGCAGCGGCTCGACGAGCTTCATGTTCATGCGCTCGGGCAGGCCGCCGACATTGTGATGGCTCTTGATCGTGACCGAAGGCCCGCCGGTGAAGCTGACGCTTTCGATCACGTCAGGATAAAGCGTCCCTTGGGCGAGGAAGTCCGCGCCGCCCACGGCTCTCGCCTCGGCTTCGAACACGTCGATGAAGGTCTTGCCGATGAACTTGCGCTTGGCCTCGGGGTCGGTGACGCCGGCAAGGCCATCCATGAACATGTCCTCGGCGTCCACCACCACTAGCGGAATGTTGTAGTGGTCGCGGAACATGGTCTCGACCTGCTCGCGCTCGTTGAGGCGCAACAGGCCGTGGTCGACGAAGACGCAAGTCAGCTGTTCGCCGATCGCCTCGTGGATGAGGATCGCGGCGACCGAGCTGTCGACGCCGCCCGACAGGCCGCAGATGACCTTGCCGTCACCCACCTGCTCGCGGATTTCGCGGACCTTGGTCTCGCGATAGGCGGCCATGGTCCAGTCGCCCTTGAGGCCGCAGACGTGGCGCACGAAGTTGGCGATCAGCTTGCCGCCATCAGGCGTGTGGACGACTTCGGGGTGGAACTGCGTCCCGTAGAATTTGCGATCCTCGTCGGCGATAACCGCGAAGGGCGCGCCGTCGGAGATCGCGACGATCTCGAAGCCGGGGGCGAACTTGGTGACCTTGTCGCCGTGGCTCATCCAGACCTGGTGGCGCTCGCCCTCTTTCCAGAGGCCGTCGAACAGCGCGCAGTCCTTGGTGACGGTCAGGAAGGCGCGGCCGAATTCGCCGCCTTCGCCGGTTTCATGACCGGGGCGGACCTCGCCGCCGAGCTGGTGGCTCATGACCTGCTGGCCATAGCAGATGCCGAGGATCGGGATGCCCGCCTCGTAGAGAATTTCGGGAGCGCGCGGCGAGCCTTCCTCGGGGACGCCTGCAGGAGAACCCGACAGGATGATGCCCTTGGGCTTCAGGCGGTGGAACGCCTCCTCCGCCTGGCTGAAGGGTGCGATTTCGGAATAGACCCCCGCCTCGCGCACGCGGCGAGCGATGAGCTGGGTGACCTGGCTGCCGAAGTCGACGATGAGGATGGAATCGGGAAGGTGCGCGTCGTCCATTCGCGCGCGTTAAGGTGGTGCGAGCCGAAGGGCAAGAAGCGCAGGGCCAATTGCGCCCCGAAACGAGGCTGGAATGCGGGTTTCGGGCCGTCAGCGGGCGCTTCCGGCCGATTCCAGCGCGAGGAGACGCGTGCTGCCACGGTTCGTGATCTTGGGATCGGCAATGAGCCAAGCCGGATTGCCGGAGCCATCAACGTCGATGCCGACTTTCAGCGCGAGGCAATAGGTATAGTCGCCAGCGTCGGAATTCTTGTCGCTCACGCGAAGTTCGTCCGGCGCATCGAATGTCACCGTAAACTGGCCGCCCGGCTGCGGCACGTTGGCCTTGTTGGGCTTTGCGTTGCCGGGAAGTACCCAGAAGTTGTCTTCCGCAATCAGCGAAAACGCGGCGGGATATAGGACCCCGTCGATGGCGACGAAGGGGGATTTCCAGCGATATACGATGTCCACATCGTCGGAGATATCGAGCGCATTGAGATTGAGCGAGCCGTCCTCTGTCATCAGGACCGGACCCGAGGGAGAGACCTGCTGGAAGATGAAGTCGCCGGTGTAATATTCCTTACCTTGGCCGCTCTGCCACTTCAGATTGAATCCCATCACGTTCACTTTGATTGTGGTCGTCATTCTTGCCTCCTGTGTCGGGCGTTCAGATTGCGATCCGCTTGTCGATCAGTGCGCTGATTCCCTTTTCTGCGAGTTTCTGTCGGAGTTGCCGGGCGAGGTCGCCCTGCCCCAGCCTTTCGGCCGCCACTGCACGAAGCGCGGTCATGTTGACGTCGAGACCCGCCTTCTCGTCTTCGAGAGCGATCGCGCGGGCGTAGGCGGCAGCCGCCGCCGCCCGGTCGCCCATCCGCTGGAGAGCGGACGCCTCGATGAGGTGTGCGGCAACCAGCGGCCATGTCGTGGGAGCATCGCCTTCGCCGAGCCGGTCGATCCAGCGCCGCGCGAGCCGCAAGTGCTCTGCCGGCGGCGCATCGGCTTGATCGGTCAGCCCGCGACTGAGTTCCAGCGTGGCGGGCCTTTCGACGTTCCAGTTCACATTCTTCGCATCGCGGTCCTGCAGATCGGCAAGCAAGGTCTGTGCACGGTCGAAATCGGCCGATGCCTCGGCGTCGCGCCCCGCAGTCCAGTTGAGCATCGCGCGCGTAACGAGCGCGGAAATGGCCATCTCGATGGTCCAGGTATTTTCCGAATCCTGCGCAAGGAGGTTCTCGGCAGTGGCCGCCGCATTGTCCAGCGCCCGGCGGGCCTGCGCCTGCTTGCCGGTTGCAGCCATCAGCCAACCGAGTTGCTGGCGGGCGAATACCAGCGGACGTAGCGCGTCCGAGTTGCGCGGAGCCTTCTTCAAGGCTTCCTCGTAAAGGGCGATCTCCTGTTCGAGCGTTCGCTGCGCTTCGGAGAAATCGCCGAGACTGTTCTGCGTGCTGGCGACCCAGGAAATGCCCTCGCCCCATTCGATCAGGCGGGCTGCCGGCCGACCCTCGGCCACCGCGACGCGCTCGACGGTTTCCACGCTGCGCTCGAACAAGGGGAGCGCGGCCTCGTAATCCCCGCCGTCGAATGCCAACGTGCCGAGGTTCGAGAGCGCGTAACTCTCCTCCATCTGCCAGTCGAGGTTCGATCGGTCCATCTCGGCCAGCCGGGTGGAAATGCGCGCATAGCCTTCGAGCGATTCACGCGCGGCATCCGTATCGCCGCGCTGCCATGCGATGTAGCCGACCCAGTAGAGGCTCTGCCCATGGGCGAAGAGCGCGTCGGTATCGTCCGGATTGCGCTCGATCAGCTCCTGGGTCGTCCGCGCCGCCTGCCGGAAAGCGGGGAGGGCCTTGTCGTTGTCGCCGCGAAGGTTGTGCATTTCCGCGACCAACTGGACGGCGCGGGCGCGGCGTGCGAGCTCTTCAGCGCTGAGATCTTCGAGGTCCTGCGAGGCGTAGTAATCCATCGCCCGTTCGCCGACGCTGTCGAGCAGGTCCAGCCGCCCCACGGGCTCCAGCTCTTCGCGCAGGTCGGTCAGCATGTATTCGATAAGGCCGTTGGCCTCGGCGCGCTCGGCGCGGGCGGTGTCGCGCTGCTGGAGGGCGTAGAGCGCCATCGCGATGGCGACGACCATGCCGATGAAGGAGGCCGCGGCGATAAGGGCCATGCGCCGATTTCGCTGACGCGCCTGGCGATCGACCAGCTCGTCGAGCCCGACCCCGATCAGCCCGGCGACCAGCTTTTGCACGCCCAGCTTGCGCCCGTCGACTTCGGGCCGGAGGTCCGCCGCGATCGGCTCCGCCAGCTCTTCGGTCGGCGTTCCGTCCTCATAATGCACCAGCAGCGGCGGGGGCATGTTGTAGGGCGGATCGCCATCGACGACTGCCGGGAATACCCGGGCATCACCGTTGACGCGTTTGAAGAGGTCGATCTCCTTCGCGATCCAGGGTGATATGGCCGAATGCGGCGAGCACAGTACGATCAGAGCGTCACTGTTCCTGATCGCTTCCTCCAGCGCTGCCCCGAGATCCTCCGAGGCCGGAAGTTCCTCGCGATCCTTGAACACCGGACGCAATCCGTCCTCGAGACCGGGCGCATCGATTCCCTCGGGCACGCGGAAATTTTCCAGCTGCCCGTGCAACCAGTTCGCAACCCGCTTGTCGCGGTGCGAATAGCTGATGAATGCCTTGTAGCGTCTCGTGGCCAAGCGGCTCCTCCGGATGCGACCCCGGATTCGACTCGGCAACCCACTGTTATGCCGACAGGATGTAAGATAATTGCAGGGCGTGCAACGGTGCACGCAACCGCACACACAGGGCGAGCGACCGGCGACACTTGCGCAAAACGCAACTATAGTCGAAGTTTTCTCACTTTCGTTCAAACGGCTGCAATATTATTACAAGCCTCACAGACGACGCCGAGATGTCCCTCCCAATCTTCTCCGCGTCGCAACGAGATGGCGGCAGTCCCTTCCCCAAGATACTGCCGTCGCCTTCCTCCGGGCCAGCGGGCCAGCCGGAACGGCACTGCGACCTCCTAGCGCAGGGCACCGCTCCCCCGGAGGCGATATGGCAGCGAGTAGAGACGCGGCCGCCCACACACTCCTCTCCCCTCCCCCCAATGTGTCGGCGCCGCGTCTCGAATCGCGGCGACTCACATCAAGCTGGCAGGCCGCGGCGCTCGGCTTCCTCGCGCAGGTCGGTCTTGAGCAGCTTGCCGATATGGCTGCGCGGCATCTCTTCGATGGAATGCAATTGTGCCAGCCGCTGGGTCTTGCCCAGCCGCGCATTGACGGCCTCGCGGATTGCCTCCGGATCGCGCGCACTCTCTTCCAGCCGCACGAACCCCACCGGCGTCTCGCCCCATTGGCGCGAGGGCACGCCGATCACGGCCGCTTCGATCACGTCGCCTTCCTCGAGCAATGCATTCTCGAGGTCGACCGGGAAGATATTGAACCCGCCCGAGATGATCATGTCCTTGGCCCGCCCGACAAGTTCGACGAAGCCTTCCGCATCGACACGCCCGATATCGCCCATGCGCTGCCAGACTTCGCCCGTTTCGGGGTCGGTCCAGTAACCCTCGCGCGTTTTCTCGGGCTGGTTCTTGTAGCCCATCATCATCGTCTGGCTGCGCCCGATCAGATTGCCCGGCGTGCCCGGCGCAACCGCATTGTCGTCGTCGTCGAGCACCTTGAGCTCGCTGCCCGGCGCGGGGCGGCCGACAGTGTGCAGCTTGTCGGGAAACTTGTGCGCTTCGAGCAGGCAGACGACGCCGCCCTCGGTCATAGAATAAATCTCGATCAGCGCGCCCGGCATTCGCGCCAGCACTTCCCGTTTGAGTTCAGCCGGGAAGGGCGCGGAAGTGCAGTATTTCAACGTAAGCGATGAGAGGTCGAACTCGTCGAAGCGCGGCTCGTCCATCAGGCGCTGATACTGGACCGGCACGAGCATCGTGATCGTCGTACGATCGGACTGTGCATGCTCAAGCCACCGCAGCCGATCGAACTTGCCCATCACGCGCACCGTACCCCCGGCCAGGAGGGCCGGCAGAAAGGCGACCATCGTCGTGTTGGAATAGAGCGGTGTCGAGGCGAGACTGCGGACCTCGAGCCCCGCCTCGTGCCAGCTGGCCGCCGTCGCGGCGAACTGCCGCCAGCGCATCTGGTGCGAGTGGACGATGCCCTTTGGCGTTCCGGTCGTGCCCGAAGAATAGATGATGTTGAACGGATCGGAGGGCTGATGCTCGACCGCAGGGGCTGCGGTGCCTGCGGGCGCCATCCAGCCATCCAGTTCCTCGTCGAGCACGATCCTGGTCATGCCGGGGAAACAGTCGTCACCCAGCTCGCTCAGCTTCGCGCGGTCGATAAAGATGTGCTTCGCGCCCGAATCCCTTGCCATGCCCGCCAGCTGGTCGGCGCTGGCACTGGTGGTGAGCGGCGCAGCGACACCGCCCGCGCGAACCGCGGCCAGGAATACCAGCGCATAGGCAACGCTCGAATAACCGAGGATAGCTACCGACTGCCCGTGCCCGAGCCCGCCTTCGAGCAGGCGCGCAGCGATCCGCTCGACCCTGTCGCCGAGCTGCGTCCAGCTTATGTCGGCGGTGTCGTCGCGCAGCGCAGGCTGGTCGCCCAAGGCTTGCGCATTCGCCGCGATGATCGAGCTGAAACTGCCGAAAGGCGCGGTAAGGTCGTGATTCTCTCCCATGCCTTCACCGTACGCAGACCGCGCGCGCTGTCTAGCTGCCCGAAAGCGACCCGAGAGAAAATGCGAGAATTGCACCCAGCGCCGTGGCCACTCCGGCAAGATGGCGATCTTCCTGATAGGCCTTGGGGAAGACCTCGGTCGCAAGGCTGGCGATGACGGCCCCGGCCGCGAAACAGCGGATGATGGCGAGCGTACCTTCGCCGACGCCGTTCAGCAGCATATTGCCCGCGATGGCCGCTACCGAAAGCAGAGCAGCCGTGAGGATCCAGAGCATCATGATCTTGCCTTTGGATCGACCCTTATCGGCCATCGCCCGCGCGCCGCCAGCGGCTTCGGGAAGGTTGGACAAGAGGATCGAGCCGGCCAGTGCCGCAACCTCCAGACTCCCCGAGCCGATCAGCGCGACTCCCAGCGCGAGGTTTTCGGGAATGCCGTCGAGCGTGATCGCCGCAAGCAAACCGCCTCCCGAATCGTCGCCCCATTTCTCGTCGATCAGATAGTCGCAGATTGCGAAGACCAAGGCGCCCGCAGCAACACCCAGCATGGCATGGAAGATGGTGCTCTTTTCGATCGATGGCTCGATCAATTCGCTCGTCACCGAGAGCAGGAGCGCGCCGCCTGCCAATGCGACGAGGAAACCTTCGAGCCTTTCGGGGAGCTTGCCGTAGATGCCCCATGCAGCGCCGACGACCAACGCGCCCGACACCACCAGCACCACGGCAAGCAGCATCAGCATTCGATCACGTTGACCGCCAGCCCGCCCTGGCTGGTTTCCTTGTACTTGCTGCTCATGTCGAGTCCGGTCTGGCGCATGGTCTCGATCACCTGGTCGAGGCTGACCGTGCTTTCCGCACCCGTACGGTGCAGCGCGAGGCGTGCGGCATTCACCGCTTTCACCGCACCGATGGCGTTGCGCTCGATACATGGCACCTGCACCAGCCCGCCAACCGGATCGCAGGTCAGGCCGAGATTGTGCTCCATCCCGATTTCCGCGGCGCTGGCGACCTGTGCAGGCGTGGCGCCCCACAGTGCGGCCAGCCCTCCGGCTGCCATCGAGCAGGCGACGCCGACCTCGCCCTGACAGCCCATCTCGGCGCCCGAAATGCTTGCCCGCTGCTTGTAGAGAAGCCCGATCGCACCGGCGGTAAGGAGGAAAGTCCGGCGGCTGTCGCGGCACGGCTCCTCGCCCTCGGTGACGCAGTAGAAACGGATCACGGCGGGGATGATGCCCGCCGCACCATTGGTCGGCGCGGTGACGACACGGCCGCCCGCGGCATTCTCCTCGTTCACCGCCATGGCGTAGCAGTTGAGCCAGTCGAAAAGCTGCTCGCGCTCGTTCGACAGCGGGTTGGCGGAGAGCTTGTCCCACATATCCGGAGCCCGGCGCTGGACCTTGAGTCCGCCGGGCAGGATGCCGCGCTGGGTCAGGCCGCGCTCGATGCACTGGTCCATTGCCCGCGCCACCCGGTCGATCCCTTCGAGCGTCTTGTCGCGCGGCCGGAAGGCATCCTCGTTGGCGAGCACCAGTTCGGCAATAGACTTGCCGGTTGCCTCGCAGCTGGCGAGCAGCTCTGCCGCCGAACCGAAATCGAAGGGCGCCAGCGTGCCCGTGTTGATCCGGTCGTCCTTGGGCTGGCGCTTCAGCTGCGCAGCCGAGGCGACGAAACCGCCGCCGGTCGAATAATAGGTCCGCTCGGCAAGCTTTCCGCCGGCATCATCGAATGCGGCCAGCTTCATGCCGTTCGGGTGAAGCTCGGGAATGATGTGTCCCGCAAGGTCGATATCCGCCTCCGGCTCGAAGGCGATCTCGTGCTTGCCGCCAAGCTTCAGGCGCTTTTCCTCGCGCAGCTTCGCGAGCGCTGCCGCGGCCTCGTCCGGACAGGTCGTGTCAGGCGCAAAGCCCATGAGGCCGAGCATCGTCGCATCGAGCGTGCCGTGCCCGACGCCGGTAAGCGCCAGCGAACCCTGCAGTTCGACCGCGAGACGGGCAGTGTTTTCAAGCTTCCCGGCCTTCGCCAGCGAACGCACGAAGGTCCGCGCGATGCGCATCGGCCCGACCGTATGCGAGGAGGAAGGACCGATCCCGATCCGGAAGATGTCGAGCACCGAGAGCATGGCCAGCCCCATGGCATATCTGGTTGCAATTGTAATCGGAAATCCGCGTTGATTCGCGGGCGATGCCGCCTAAGGTCGGCATGGGGAGATTGCCATGAAACGACTTACGACACTGGTACTGGCATGCCTTGCGACGAGCGCTTCGGCGCAGGAGGCACCGCCGGAGCAGCCGCGCAAGGTGCTCGCGATATTCGCCCATCCCGATGACGAGGTCTTCGTGGCTCCGGCCCTCGCTAATGCGGCACGGCAAGGCGACGAGATTACGCTCGTGCTGGCGACGAGCGGTGACATGGGCCCGGGCGTATCCGAGTTCGAGCCGGGAGAACAGCTGGCAGAGGCGCGACGCGAGGAAGCCCGCTGCTCGGCAAGAGCGCTCGACCTCACCGGCACGACCTTCCTCGACTATGGCGACGGGACACTGGGCGAGACACCGCGCGCCGGAGACAGCCCGGCACGCCGGTTGACCGCCGATCTCGCCACGATCATCGGTGAGGCGCAGCCGGACCTCATCGTCACTTGGGGGCCGGATGGCGGCTATGGTCATGGCGACCACCGGATGGTGCACGCGCTCGTCACACAGGTGGTCCAGGCGATGGACCAAGGTCGCCCGTCACTGGTCTATCCCGGCATCCGAAAGGGCACCTTGCCGCCAATCCCGCAGATGCAGAGCTGGGCGGAAACCGATCCTGCGCTCCTGCCGATCCGGCACCAATATGACGAAGCCGATCTGGTCGCTGCACGGGCCGCGATAGGCTGCCACGCGACGCAATTCGACGAGGCTTCGCGGGCGCAGATCGCAGACCTTTTCCACGCGACGATCTGGCAAGGCGCGGTGCATTTTCGCGAAGCGTTTCCCGCCTCGCCACGGGCAGTGGAAAAATAGCCTCCAAACCGGCCTGAAAGCTTGGGAATTACCCCTCCAGAGCCTATATGATGGTCATGGACGAGAACACCCCAGAACAGGGCGCAGAAGCGCCGAAGAAGAACGGTTACGGCGCAGACTCGATCAAGGTCCTCAAGGGCCTCGACGCGGTCCGCAAACGCCCCGGCATGTATATCGGCGATACCGACGACGGATCGGGCCTCCACCACATGGTGTTCGAGGTGTCGGACAACGCCATCGACGAAGCGCTGGCAGGTCACTGCGACCTCGTGCTGATCGAACTCAATTCCGACGGCTCGGTGAGCGTGGAAGACAATGGCCGCGGTATTCCCGTGGACATGCACAAGGAAGAAGGCGTCTCGGCGGCAGAGGTCATCATGACCCAGCTGCACGCGGGCGGTAAGTTTGAGAACACTTCGGACGACAACGCCTACAAGGTGTCGGGCGGCCTCCACGGCGTGGGCGTCTCGGTCGTCAACGCGCTGTCCGAATGGCTCGAGCTCACCATCTGGCGCGACGGCAAGGAGCACTGGATGCGCTTCGAACACGGCGATGCCGTGGAATCCTTGCGCGTCGTTGGCGATGCCCCGCCGGTCGCCTCGAACGGCGACGAGAACGGCCTCAAGAAGGGCACCCGCGTCACCTTCATGGCCTCGGACGAGACCTTCAAGAACGTGACCGAGTTCGATTTCGACCGGCTCGAGCACCGCTACCGCGAGCTCGCCTTCCTCAATTCGGGCGTGCGAATCCTCCTGCGCGACAACCGTCCGGAAGAGCCGCTCGAGCACGACCTATATTACGAAGGCGGCATCGCGGCCTTCGTGAAATATCTCGACCGCAACAAGCAGGCGCTGGTTTCCGACCCGATCGCCGTGTCGGCCGAGAAGGACGGCATCGGCATCGACGTCGCCCTCGAATGGAACGACAGCTATTACGAGAACGTCCTCACCTTCACCAACAACATCCCCCAGCGCGACGGCGGCACGCACCTTGCGGCCTTCCGCGCCGCGCTGACGCGTACGCTCAATAACTACGCGACCAATTCGGGGCTGATGAAGAAAGAGAAAGTGTCGCTTTCGGGTGAGGACATGCGCGAGGGCCTCACCGCCATCGTCTCGGTCAAGCTGCCCGACCCCAAGTTCTCCTCGCAGACCAAGGACAAGCTGGTCAGTTCCGAAGTCCGCCAGCCGCTCGAAAGCCTGATGGGCGAGAAGATGGGCGAATGGCTCGAAGAGAACCCCAACGAAGCCAAGGCGATCATCCAGAAGATCATCGACGCTGCCGCCGCCCGCGAAGCCGCACGCCGCGCCCGCGAGATGAGCCGCAAGGGCGCGATGAGCATCGCCTCGCTGCCGGGCAAGCTCTCCGACTGCCGCGAACGCGACGCCTCGAAGGCCGAACTCTTCCTGGTCGAGGGCGATTCGGCAGGCGGCTCGGCGAAGAACGGGCGCGACAGCCAGTACCAGGCGATCCTTCCGCTGAAGGGCAAGATCCTCAACGTCGAGCGCGCGCGTTTCGACCGGATCATCTCTTCCAAGGAAGTCGGTACACTGATCCAGGCGATGGGCACGGGCCTGCGTGACGAGTTCGACCTCGAAAAACTGCGCTACCACAAGGTCGTGATCATGACCGACGCCGACGTCGACGGTGCGCATATCCGCACGCTGCTGCTGACCTTCTTCCACCGCCAGATGCCCGAGATCGTCAAGGCCGGGCACCTCTACATCGCGCAGCCGCCGCTCTATAAGGTCACGCGCGGCAAGTCTGAGGTCTACCTCAAGGACCAGGCCGCCTTCGATCGTTACCTGATCGATGCCGGACTGCAGGGGCGCATACTCGAAACCGCAGGCGGAGCGCGCGCATCGGGCGAGCTCGAGGCGCTGGTCCAGCACGCGCTGAGCGTGCGCAACCACATGAATTACGTGCCGCGCAAGTATAACGCCGAGATCATCGAGGCGATGGCGCTTGCAGGCGCGCTGAACCCGGCAGGCGGCGACCGTTCCGCCGCGCTCACCAAGGCTGCAGCGCAGCTGCAGATGGGCGACCCGGAAGCCAAGTGGTCCGCCGAAATGGGCGAAGAAGGTCATGTCCGCTTCCACCGTGTCTGGCGCGGCGTCACCGACGTCTACGAGATCGAGGCGCGCTTCCTCGAAAGCGCGGAGGCGCGCAAGCTCCACCGCGTCGCGCAGGAGAACGCCGAGGTCTATGCCTCGCCCGTCCGCCTCATCAAGGGCACCGAGGACGATGCAGAGGACCAGGTCGACGCAGCCGATGTCGAGGAGGCGGACGATACGCCTGTCGTCGGTGACGATGCGATCATCCTGCCCACCCAGCTGGTCGACGCGGTGATGGCCGCAGGCCGCAAGGGGCTGAAGGTCAGCCGCTTCAAGGGCCTCGGTGAAATGGATGCAGAACAGCTGTGGGAGACCACGCTCGATCCGGAAAACCGCGCCCTCTTGCAGGTCAAGGTCGAGGACGCAGACGTGACCGACGAGATCTTCACCCGCCTGATGGGCGATGTCGTCGAACCGCGCCGCGAGTTCATCCAGGAGAACGCACTCAACGTCGCGAATCTCGACGTGTGATAGCGCTCTAAGGGGAGGGGCGACATGGAACATCTCGGCAAGACCCGCATCGAACAGGGCGGCTTCCTGCTGTTCCTCGCGCTCGTCAGCCTCGCCGCGCTGGTGGTGGTGCTGCCCTTCCTCAACCCGCTGCTGTGGGCGACGCTGGCGGCGATCATGTTCCAGCCGCTGTTCCGCTGGTTCCAGGCCAAGCGCCCAGGCAAGGACACGCAGGCCGCGCTCCTCACCCTGCTCGTAATTTTCATCGCGGTGATCATCCCGGCGCTGTGGATCGGCAGCGCCGTGGTGAGCGAGGCGGCCCGTCTCGTGGTCGCCTTCCAGCAGGGCCAGATCAATATCGGCGACTGGTTCGAGCAGGTCTTCGGCCTCCTGCCCGCCAGCATGCAGGCCAGCCTGACCGAGAGCGGACTGGGCGATTTCCCTGCCCTCCTCGAGCGTGCGCAGGCCTTCCTGCAGGCCAGTCTCGGACTGATCGCGCAGCAGGCTATCGCCATCGGCGGAAGCGTTTTCGGTTTCGTACTGGCCTTCGCGATCGGCCTCTACGTCAGCTTCTTCCTCATCCGCGACGGACGCAATATCGGCGAGACCGTGCTTCATGCCCTCCCGATGGAACGCGGCGTTGCCGACCGGTTGGCCGAACGCTTCATCGGTATCGTGCGTGCGACGATCAAGGGCTCGGTTGTCGTCGGCCTCGTGCAAGGCGCGCTCGGCGCGATCACCTTCTGGATCGTCGGCATTCCCTCGGTCCTCCTGCTCGGCGTGATCATGGCGATCGCCTCGCTGCTACCCGCCATCGGTCCGGCGATCGTATGGGGGCCTGCCGCGCTTTACCTGCTCGCGACGGGAGCCATCTGGGAAGGCGTCGTGGTGCTGATATCGGGCGTTGCGGTGATCGGCATGGCCGACAATATCCTGCGCCCCATCCTCGTCGGGCGCGACACCGGCATTCCCGACTGGCTGATCCTGATCACGACGCTCGGCGGCATCGCGCTGATGGGCCTCTCGGGCATTGTGGTCGGGCCGCTGGTTGCAGGCCTATTCATCGCGGGCTGGAGCATCCTCGCCGAGCAGCGCGACGAGGTCGAAGCCTAGTCGATAACGCTGGCGCCAAGCTGCGGATTGAGCCCGGTAATGTGGTTGAGCCACTTCTTCGGGCGCCGCAGCATGTTTTCGGGATAGGCCACCTCAAGGCCGACGATCCTGGCGATCTCGCCGACGAAGTGAATGCAGTTGCGCGTCTTCAGGTCATAGAACTTGCCCGGCGCGTTGCGCCATTCCTCAACCATGGCGCGGACCTCGTGATAGGTCTCGTCCGAGATCGTGATCGTGAAGTGGCGGTTGGTCTTGGTCAGCCACTTCTCCTTCTCGACCAGGATCATGTGCCGGCCGGGCCCATTGAGCAGGTGGAGGCCGGTGTTCTTGGCGGAAAAGCCGAAGTTTTCCTTGATGGCGGTGCCATCCTCCAGCGTACCGACCATCGAGACGAAGGTATGCGGATAGCGCCCTGCCAACACCGATCCGTTGAACGAGTGGAAGGTGATGTCGACAGCGGCGGCAGCCAGCGAGGACCAGCCGAGCGCAACGAGCAGGACGAGACTGCGGAGGATGCGAACCATGGCGCGGACTTAATCGAAGCCCGCCGTGTTTCGCAACCTCCCGCGTCTCGGTTCAGCTTGCCAGCAGGGTCGCGTTGCCGCCCGCAGCAGTCGTATCGATGCAGACCACGCGCTCGGTCGCAAAGCGCGCGACATAGTGCGGGCCGCCCGCCTTGGGGCCGGTGCCCGACAATCCCTCGCCGCCGAACGGCTGGCTTTCGACCACCGCGCCGATCTGGTTGCGGTTGACGTAGAAATTGCCGACCTTCGCCCGCGCCTCGATAAAGGCGCGCATGTCGTCGTTGCGGCTGTGGAGGCCGAGCGTGAGACCGTAACCGGTGGCGTTGATCTCCTCGATCACGCGGTCGATCTCCGAGGCGCGATAGCGGACCACGTGCAGCACTGGACCGAAGTTCTCGCGCTTCAGGTCGAGGATGCTGTCGAGCTCGATGATCGTGGGCGCAACGTAACAGCCCTTCGACGAACCGCGGTGCAGCTTGCGCCGCCAGACCTGCGAACCGCCGGTCTTGCGGCGTGCGACGTGCCGTTCGAGCGCGGCCTTGGCGTCGGGATCGATGACAGGGCCGACATCGGTCGAAAGGTCTTCCGGATCGCCGATGGTGAGCGCTTCGAAAGCGCCGCGGATCATCGCGAGCATCTCGTCATAGACATCGTCCTGGATATGCAGGACGCGCAGCGCCGAGCAGCGCTGGCCCGCGCTCTGGAATGCGGAAGCCACGACATCGCGCGTGACCTGCTCGGGCAGCGCGGTCGAATCGACGATCATCGCGTTCTGTCCGCCGGTCTCCGCAATGAAGGTCGCGATCGGGCCGTCGCGGCCGGCAAGGCTGCGGTTGATCGCCTGTGCGGTCTGGGTCGATCCGGTGAAGGCCACGCCTGCGATGCGCGGATCGGAGGTGATCATCTCGCCCACGTCGCCCGCGCCCGGCAGGAGCTGGAAAGCTTCCTCGGGAATGCCTGCCTCGTGGCAGAGCTCGACTGCGAGCGCTGCGATCAGCGGCGTCTGCTCGGCCGGCTTGGCGACGACCGTGTTGCCCGCGGCAAGCGCGGCGGCCGGCGGGCCGATGAAGATGGCGAGCGGGAAGTTCCACGGGCTGATGCAGGCGAACACGCCGCGGCCGGCAAGGTTCAGCCGGTTCTCTTCGCCGGTCGGCCCGGGCAGCGGGATCGGCCCGGTGAACTGGCGGCGCGCTTCGCTGGCGTAATAGCGCAGGAAGTCGACCGCCTCGCGCAGTTCCAGCACCGCGTCGGTCAGTGTCTTGCCCGCTTCGCGCTGGCAGAGCGAAAGGAACTCGTCGGTGTGCTCCTCGAACAGGTCGGCTGCCGCCTCGAGCAGCAGCGCGCGCTTTTCGCCGCCGAGCGCATTCCAGCCGGGCTGGATGGCTTCTGCGCGGGCAATCGCCTCCTCGACTTCGAAATCGAGGCTGTCGCGGCGCGTGCCCACCTGCGCGGTGAGGTCATGCGGCTTGTTGATCGGAGCGACTTCACCTTCGCCCGAAGACACGAATGTCGGTTCCGCGCGCCACTGCTTGCCCTCGAGCTTTTCGAGACGCTCCATCAGCGGCTCGCGCACGAGCGGGTCGGACAGGTCGATGCCCGCCGAATTGCGGCGGCTGCCGAAGATGTCGGTCGGCAGCGGGATCGCCGGATTGCGATAGGGCTCGAGCGCCTGCATGTCGGCGACGGGGCAGGTCACGAGATCCGATACGGGGACTTCGGCATCGGCCATCCGGTTGACGAAGCTGGAGTTCGCCCCGTTTTCCAGGAGGCGGCGCACGAGATAGGCGAGCAAGTCCTTGTGCGTGCCGGTCGGCGCATAGATGCGCACGTTGGTGCGGCGGTTGCCTTCGACCTGCGCGAGCGCGCCGTAGACATCCTCGCCCATGCCGTGGAGGCGCTGGAACTCGAAGGGCTTCGAACTCGCCAGCGCCTTGATCGCGCCGATCGTATAGGCGTTGTGCGTGGCGAAGGCCGGGTAGATCACGTCATCCGCAGCGAAGAGCTTCTCTGCACATGCGAGGTAGCTGACATCCGTGCCGAGCTTGCGGGTGAAGACCGGATAGTCCTCGAAACCGCCGACCTGGCTGAGCTTGATCTCGGTGTCCCAATAGGCACCCTTGACCAGCCGGACGAAGAAACGGCGATCGTATTTGCGGGCAAGGCGGGCAATCCATTCGCACATCGGCACACCGCGCTTCTGGTAGGCCTGGATGGCGAGGCCGAAGCCTTCCCACTGGCTGCCGTCTTCGCGGGTGAAGAGCGTATCGTCCCGTGCGAGCGCCTCGATGATGTCCATCGAGAGTTCCAGCCGGTCGGCCTCTTCCGCATCGATGGTGAAGTGGATGTTCGCATCGCGCGCCTTGGCGGCAAGGTCGCGCAAGACCGGCAGCAGGTCGGCCACTGCCTTGTCCGTATGCAGGAAGGTGTATTTCGGATGCAGCGCGGAGAGCTTCACCGAGATGCCCGGGCTGGTCGAAACCTTACCCGAAGCCTCGCGGGCCAGACGGTCGATGGCGCGCTCGTAAGCCTGGCGATACCTCTCGGCATCCTCGTAGGTCATCGCGCCTTCGCCGAGCATGTCGAAGCTGTGCGTGAGGCCCCTGGAGCGTTCGGGTGCGGCGCGCTTGAGGCTCTCGTTGATCGTGCGACCGTAGACGAACTGGCCGCCGAGGATACGCATCGCCTGCAGCGTCGCCTTGCGGATCACGGGTTCGCCGAGGCGGTTGACTGCACGCTTCAGGGTCTTGCCCATGCCCCTTTGCGCATCTTCCGGGCGCTCGAGGACCTCGCCGGTCAGCATCAGCGAGAAAGTCGCCGCATTGACGAAGGTCGAGGAGCTTTCGCCCATATGCTCGGCCCAGTCGATGTCGCCGATCTTGTCGCGAATGAGCGCATCGGCGGTCGGCGCATCGGGCACGCGCAGCAATGCCTCGGCGAGGCACATCAGCGCGACGCCCTCTTCGGTGGCGAGGCCGTACTGGTGGAGGAAAGCGTCGATACCCGATGCCTTGCGGCGGCGCGCGCCTTCGATCAGCTGTGCTGCCAGCCCGGCGGCCTCTTCATGTTTCGCAGCGGCGTTCGCGGCCTGTGCGATGCGCTCGGCGACACAGGCATTCTCCTCGGCCCTGTATGCTTCGCGCAGGGACTGGCGGGAAATGGGGGTAAGGCGAACAGGATCGTGCAGGGCCATGCGACTCCAGGGCAGCTTGAATGGTTATGCCCGCCACTTGGACCCGATGAAGGGCGCTTTCAAGCTTTGTGAACGGGCGCCGCCGCTACGGCGTGGCTGCCTCGCGGCGAGCGTCGAACCACGCCCCTACTGCAAGGATCGCATCCTGCGGTAAATGCAGGGCAAGTTTGCTCCTGCGCCACAGCACATCCTCTGCACTGCGCGCATATTCATGGGTGGCGAGATAGGTCAGTTCGGCCTCGTAGAGGTCGCCCCCGAGATATTCGCCCAGCCCCTCCAGCGAGCTTGCCTCGCCCACCACCATGTCGAGCCGCGTGCCGTAGGCGCGGGCGAGCCGCAGCAGCATTTCCGGCGGGATCCAGGGGTGGCGCTCGCTCGCCTCCCACAGGAAGTGCGCGAAATCGCCATCCTTCATGTCGCCGCCGGGCAGCGGCGCATCGGCGGTCCAGCCGTCACCCGGCACGTCGATGTGGCCGGCCAGCTTCTCGAGCGCATGCTCGGCGAGCTTGCGATAGGTCGTGATCTTGCCGCCATAGACCGACAGGATCGGCGCGCCGCCCTCTGCCTCGACCTCGAACACGTAGTCGCGCGTCACGGTGGAATTGCTCGCCGCCTTGTCCTCGTAGAGCGGGCGCACGCCTGCATAGGTCGAGACGATGTCCTCTTCGGTCACCCCGCTCCTGAAATAGCGCGTGACCGCCTCGCGCAGATACGCGCGCTCCTCCGCGCTGATCTCCACGCGGTCGAGATCGCCCTCGTAGAGCATGTCGGTAGTCCCGATCAGCGTAAAGTCGCGCTCGTAGGGGATCGCGAAGACGATACGCTTGTCGGGCTGCTGGAAGATGTAGGCGTGGTCGCCCGGATAGGCGCGCGGCACGATGATGTGGCTGCCCTTGACCAGCCGCAGGTGCGCGGGCGTGCCGCTGCCGAGCGCGGTCCTGGCGACCGTATCGACCCAGGGTCCTGCCGCATTGACCACGCAGGCGGCCTCGACCGTCTTCTTGCCCCCGTCGCCCTCGAGCGTCGCTGTCCAGCTGTCCGCATGGCGTTCGAGGGCGGTGCATTCGGTCCGCGTGAGAACCGTGGCCCCGCGGGCTTCGGCATCCATCGCCGTCAGCACGACGAGGCGCGAATCCTCGACCCAGCAATCGGCATATTCGAAGCCGGACTTGAGGCTGTCCTGCAGGATCGCCTGGTGCGGCGCCTTGCGCAGGTCGAGCCGGTGCGAACCGGGGAGCGTCTTCTTCCCGCCGAGCCGATCGTAGATCGCGAGACCCAGCTGCAGCATCCACTTGGGACGCATGCCCTTCACATGCGGGAGGACGAAGCGCAGCGGCCAGATGATGTGCGGCGCGTTGGCAAGCAGGACTTCGCGCTCGCGCAGGCTCTCGCCGACCAGCCGGAATTCGAACTGCTCGAGATATCGCAGCCCGCCGTGCACCAGCTTGGTACTGGCCGAAGAGGTGTGCGAGGCGAGGTCGTCCTTCTCGACCAGCAGCACTTTCATGCCGCGACCGGCGGCATCGCGCGCGATCCCCGCGCCGTTGATACCGCCGCCGATGACGAGAAGGTCGTAGGCCTCGCTCATTGAGCGCGGAACAGGCGTCCGGCGACCGCGTCGAGCTTGGCCATCAATTCGCGGTCGTGCTTGTCAGGCGCGGTGAGCACCGCATCGTCGAGCGCGCGGTCGATCGGCGATGGCGTGCGCTTCTTGGGCAGGCCCTTGCAGAAGGCCTCGACCGTCTTCACCGCAATCGCCGAATTCTTGTTCATCTGCTCGATGATCACGCCGACATCGACCGCGTCTTCGCTGTCGCGCCAGCTGTCCCAGTCGGTGACCATGGCGAGCAGCGCGTAGGGCAGCTCGGCCTCGCGGGCGAGCTTGGCCTCGGGCATGCCGGTCATGCCGATCACTTCCGCGCCCCAGTGCCGGTAGAGCTTGCTTTCGGCGCGGGTGGAGAATTGCGGGCCTTCCATGGCGAGGTAGGTTGCGCCTTCGGTCACGTCTGCACCGGCCTTCTCGGCGGCCTTGGCGGCATACTTCGACAGACGCGAGCAGACCGGATCACCCATCGAGACATGCGCGACGAAACCGCTGTCGAAGAAGGTCGAGGGGCGGCCCTTCGTGTTGTCGATGAACTGGTCGACTGCGACGAAGCGGCCCGGCGCCAGTTCCTCGGACAACGAACCCACCGCGCTGATCGCGAGGATGTCGGTGCAGCCTGCCCGCTTCAGGGCATCGAGATTGGCGCGCGCATCGACCTTGGAAGGAATATGGACATGCCCGCGCCCGTGCCGCGGCAGGAAGCGCACGCGCACATGGCCGATCGTTCCGCACAGGATCTTGTCCGAAGGCTGGCCCCAGGGCGAGGAAACCTCGATCCACTGGCGGTCCTCCAGCGCGTCCATCGCATAGAGGCCCGAGCCCCCGATGATGCCGATGGTCCACTCGCTCATGTATTCTGCCCCCTGATTGCCCCGATAATTGCCCAAGCACGGGGCATGTCACCGGAGGGTTGGCGCTTTGGGTTAACGGTCTGGCAGGGGTGAAGAAAGCCAAGGCACAAGTAAAGCATGCACTTAATCGGCATGCGCAAACCTATTCATGCTGCAATGCAGCGTGCCAGCTTGACTCGCCCGGCACTTTGCCGCGCAATCATCGTAGATAAGTGGAACCATGGGAGAACCGGACCGTGCCGGAATTGCAGCCGCTAACATTTGCCACGCTCACGCATCGCCTGCGCGAGCTGCATCAACGCACCCAGGAAACGCCGCTGTTCAACCCGGTATTCCAGCTGGCCCATGACCTGTCGCGCGAACTGGAATCAGGCGAGATCTCGCTCGGCGACATCGCCTCGCTGATTGGCGAACTCGAAACACGCTCGCTCGAGACGCGGGCCGACCGGCTGTGCACACTCGTCAAACCGCAGGACGCGGCACGGCGGATGGAGGAATTCTGCAAGGCTTCGGATGGTTTCGAAGCATTCCGCGACCATTGGTCGCATCCCCAGCTGCACGTCGTCTTCACTGCCCATCCGACTTTCCTGCTGACGCCGGACCAGTCCGATGCGGTGGCCGAGGCTGCCGGTGGTGGCGATCCGGTTTCCGCAGCGCCGAACGCCGAACGGCCCGAAATCACCCTCCAGTACGAGCACACCCGCGCGATGCGGGCGATTGCCCATGCGCAGGATGCGCGCGACGAGATCAATCGCAGCGTCCTGTCCTGCGCGGCAGCGCACTGGCCCGACCAGTGGCGCAGCTTAGATCCCCTGCCGTTCCGTTTCGCCAGCTGGGTGGGCTACGACATGGACGGGCGTACCGACATCAAGTGGTACACCTCGATCGCCTTCCGCCTCTCCGAGAAGGCCCAGCGGCTCGAACGCTATGCCGCGCAACTGGAGGAGATCGACGCAGGCCACGCGCTGGTCGCAACGCTGCGCGCCGCACACGCTCGCGCAGCTTCGAGCGCCGAGGAATTCGCAGGCGACCTGTCAGACCATGCGGACCTGTCGGCGGCGGCCAATCGGCTGACGGCTGAAGGCGAGGACAAGCTGCTGAGCCTTGCGCCGCTGGTCTCGCAGCTCGAAGAAGAGGCGCTGTCGGCCGATGCCGAACGCGCGATTGCCCTGAAGACGCTGGCAGCCGCAATGCGTGCCGACGGCCTCGGCATGGGGCACATCCATTTCCGCGTGAACGCCAAGCAGCTTCACAACGCGATCCGCTCGCGCATCGAGGGCGGCGCCGATCTCGACCTCGGCAGCAAGGGCGCGGTCGGCGCGCTGCGCGAGCTGGTTTCGAACGCGCAGCCGCTCTCGGCAAACTTCGCCTCGCTGGCAGTCGAAAGCTCGACCGCGGTGCGCCAGTTCCTCGCCATGGCGCAGATACTCAAGCACGTAGATGCCGATGCGCCGATCCGCATGCTGGTGGCCGAATGCGAACAGCCCGCGACGGTCCTTTCCGCGCTCTATTTCGCCAAGCTCTTCGGCATCGACGAGAAGGTCGATGTCTCGCCGCTGTTCGAGACCGAGACCGCACTTGAACATGGCGGGCGCTTCCTCGATTCGCTGCTCAAGGAGCAGGCCTATCGCGACTACGCGCGGAAGCGCGGCCGCGTGGCGATCCAGACAGGCTTTTCCGATGCCGGCCGCTTCGTCGGCCAGATCCCGGCGAGCCTCGCGATCGAGCGCCTGCAAGGGCGGCTCGCCAATGCCATGGTGGCCAACGACATGACCGATGTCGCCGCGCTGGTGTTCAACACGCATGGCGAGGGCATGGGCCGCGGCGCTCACCCCAACAGCTTCAAGGACAGGCTCGAATGGCCGATGAGCCCCTGGGCGCGCCGTCGCTTCGCGCGTGCCGGCATCCAGCTTGAGCCGGAAGCGAGTTTCCAGGGCGGCGATGGCTACATGTTCTTTGCAACGCCGAAGCTGGCGCTGGCGACGCTATCGACCATCGCCGAGCTCGCGCCCGCCGACACCGATCCGGATGTCCCGACCGATCCCTTCTACCGGCGCACCGACCTCAGCCTCGATTTCTACCGTGCGATCAAGGACCACCAGCAGTCGCACCTCGAAAGCCGGACCTACAGCCGCGCGGTGACCGCTTTCGGCCTCGGCCTGCTTAACTCGACCGGCAGCCGCGTCTCGCGCCGCCAGTCGGACCTCTCGGCTGACCGCGACATGAGCCTTCGCCAGATCCGCGCGATTCCGCACAATGCGATCCTGCAGCAGCTCGGCTACCCGGTGAACATCATCGCCGGCGTGGGCAGCGCGGCGCAGAGCAATTACGAGGACATCGCGGAGCTCTTGCGCGAAAGCCCCCGGGGGCGGCAGATCATGCGCCTCGTGCGCGCATCCAACGCGCTCGCCAGCATCAAGACGGTCGCCGCCTATGGCGAGCTGTTCAATTCGGCCTACTGGGCGAGCCGCCCCTATCGCGGAACCGAGGAGCACCTCGCAAAGGCCTGCGAGACGCTGGCCGAATACCTCATCCAGGACGATCGCAACGGCGTCTTCCGCCGCCTTGCCTCGCGCCTGCGCGTCGATGCCCTGAAGCTGCACCGGCTATTCGATCTCGTGCCCGACGAAGAACCGCATCCTGAGCGCGAACAGGCGCGCCGCACCATCGGCGTGCTGCAATCGCTGAGGCTGGCGCTGTTCCAGCACATGTTCCTGAAAGCCGTCTCGGTCCCGGCCTTCAGCCGCGCCAACGACATCAGCCGGCGCGACGTGCTCGAGATGGTGTTCACGCTGCGCGTCGACGAGGCGCTCGCCCAGATGCGCCGCGCCTTCCCGGCGAGCATTCCGGCCACACAGGACTTCGCGATGGAGGAGACCGCGCAATACCCGCGGGCAGGCAGCGAGGGCTACGACGCGATCCGGCGCGACTACATCGACCCGATCGAGGAATCCTACTCGCTCACGCTGCGCATCTCGACCGCGATCGCCAACCAGTTCGGCGCACACGGTTAGGCAGCAGCGTCAGTCCTCGCCAAGGCCCCATTGTTCGAGTGCGGGCGAGACGAATACCTCGGCATTTTCTTCGAGCAAGGCTTCGCGGGTGGCGCGGTAGCGGTCGACCGCAAGGCCATACTGCTCCCTGATCGCCTTCGCGCCGAGCTGCGCATCCTTGCCCCAGTGCATGGTGAAGGGGATGTCCGCCTTCTTCAAAAGGTGCTGCAGATGCTCGGCTGCCATCGGCGCATCGGTGCCGAGAATGAAGTTTTTCGGTAGCCCGTCGATATTGATGATCGCATTGTCCTCGAACTTGAGGAATCCCATCGTCGCCGGGCTCTTCTTCGCGAAGCGGACGGTATAGACGAAGTCCTTGCTGAACTGGCGGATGTTGCCCTCGCCCTCGGCCATGTCCATCGCGATCTTCATCACCTCGCCCAGCCGTTCGCGCGGGACGGCTAGCGCGGCATTGTAGACGTCGACGCGAATGTTCATCAGCCGGTGCGGTTGCCATTCGGCGGTCAGCTGGGCGAGCGTGCGCGGCGTGTCGCGCTCGTCGCAGGCGTTGTCCTTGAAGTCGTCGAAAATCTGCCTGGGCACATCGATGAGATCGCGGATACGGCCTTCGATGTCTTCCGCCGGGAGGGGGTTCGCGTCGATGTCCTCGTGCTTGGTGACGCCGATCAGGCCCTTGGCGCCCTTCTCACTGATCGCTTCGAGCGTGGTGCGGTTGACCTGCCCGCCGAGATTGTCGGGTTTCGTCGCAGCGGCATATTCAGTCCAGATGGTCTCGCAGACCTCGTGGCCGAGCCCGTCGAAGGGATCGAAGGTCAGTTCGTAGTAATGCGGGTCCCGGCCATCGGTGATGTCGCCCACCGCCTCGGCGAAACGGCCCTGCTCGACCAGCTCGAACCAGTTGTCGGGCAGGACGCGGGCGCGCTTGACGAGGCCGCAGTAGAACTCGTCCACCGCCTCGATCAGATAGGCCGAGACGAAGCCCATGCCGCCCAGATGGACCAGCGCATCGGCAAACATCGCGCTGTCGCCGACCGAGGCGAACTCCTCGATCCAGTCGTCGCGCAGGACCGGGTGGTCGGGCGAGCCGAGCCAGACGTCACGGTTCTTGCCGCGCGAGAGCACCATGCCGCGGATATGCGTTTCGCAGCCGGTCTCCTTGAGCGTCGAGCCATGCGAGCCGGTGCCAACGATGCCAGCCAGCGACTGTCCCTTGTGCGATCCGGCAGTGCGCAGCGACAAATCGCGCCCGCTCCGCCCCAGCCAGTCCATCAACTGGTAAATCTTGGTGCCGCCGGTGACCATCGCGTAGCGGTGGCGACCCTCCACGCCTTCGCGGAAGGCTTCATCGGGAATCTCCCAGATCCCGTGGTCATTGTCCGTCGTCACGAGGGTGGAGAAATTGTAGTAGAGATCGCTCTGCGACCAGCCCGATCCGGTGATGCACAATTCGCGGTCGCGATCGGCCTCGGACCTGATGAATTCGCGCAGGATGCGACCCCTTCCGGCCAGCTCGTGGGCGACGTCGTCGCCGGCATCTTCTTGCAGCTCGTACTTGCGGCGGTGGATCTTCGCGATCGAGCGATGCTCGTTGATCCAAGGTCCGCCGAATTTCTTCTCGATCTGCGTCATATGCTTCCCCCCCGGTCGCGAACCCTGCCGCGCTGCAAAAGCGACGAATGTCGGCAGTAACCAATACCGCCTTCCTTCGCGCAGGCTATTGGTTAAAAACGACGCGCAATCAGCGTGCAAGGCAACATCCATGGGGGAAAGAGCATGTTGCAGACAATTCTCATCGCCATCGCGACCATCGCAGTGCTTGTCGGCGGCTTCCTTTTCCTGCGCCGCTGGCTCAACTGGGGGCCGCAGGAAATCCCCTGCGAGCATTTCCACGACCACGTCCACCATGCAGCGCCCAGCCGCTTCATCCGCGACATCCAGCGCGACGCGGTGGTCGACCATCACGATGAAGAGCCCGATCCCATGGCGGGCGAGTTCAAGGACATGGTCACGCGCGCTGCGGCCCCCGCGTTGAAGAGCGCGCCGCGCCCAAAGGCCGAAGAGGCCGCGATGAGCGAGCGCGAGAAGGTGCTGATGCTGTCGGGCGGCGGGCAGTGGGGTGCCTATGGCGCGGGACTGTTCAAGACGCTCCACGATCGCAGCCCCAATGGCCTGGCGATCAACAACGTGCGCATCATCACCGGCATTTCGACCGGCTCGCTTCAGACGATCCTGCTGATGGTCGCACTCGACGGCAAGGCGAAGGAGGAGACCCGCCGCTACGCGATGGAGCGGCTTGAATGGGGTTACTCGCCGACCAAGGAGAGCGATGTCGTCGACAATCGCGGCATGATCCAGATGCTGCTGCGCGGCGCGCAGGCCGGCACCGGTCCTTTGCGCAAGCGCATCCGCAATGCCGTCTTCGAGAACGGCGATCCGACCATGCTCGAGGCGATCCGCGACAGCTCGATCGCCGGCTACATCGGATTCGTGGAGGCACATTGCGGCCTGTTCCATTATGTCGACGTACGCGGGCTGGTGCGCGACGCTCCCAACTGGGAAAGCGCCGTCGATGCGCTCACTGCGGCGACCATGGCGTCGTCCGCCATGCCGGTGTTCCACCAGCAGCTCCGCGTCACCAAGAGCAAGCATGGCGACCGCTCGCTCTATGACGGCGGCGTACGGCGTTCGGTCTTCTTCGAACGCGCGATGGAAGCCATGCACGACGAGGTTCGCAGGCAGGCGGGACACCCCGACGACGAGAACCCCGCGGGTCACGAGCAGGAAGAAGTCACGCCCGATTTCTTCGTGGTCCGCAACGGCCCGACCGTGCGCAAGCCCGACCCCGATCTCGATGCGAATGACGGCCCTCTCGCCAATGGCCAGCGCGGCTACGACCTGCTGGTCAACGAGAGCGAGATCGGCGCCATCGCCAACCTGCGCCTGCTCAATCCGCACGGCCGCATCTGGGTGACGACGGCCGACGGCTACGACGATTTCGAATGCCAGTGCGAAGGCGCGGACTGCAGCAAGGAAAGCGAGATGTTCAAGCCCGCCTTCATGGCGTGCCTGCGCGACCTCGGCCGTCACAAGGTCGAACGCGAAGGCGGCCCCTGGTGGGAAATGGCGACGCTCGACCCGCGCTCAACGCCCAATCGTCATGGTCACCATCACGCCTGATGCCCGCTCGCTCCCCGCGATCCGCTCGCGGGCCTGGACATCCAAGTCGATGAAGCCCCGCGCCGCGCTGGTTTCGGTTTCATCGAACCAGTGGCGCAGCGACATCCCGGCGCCTGCGCCGATGGCTTCCTCCGCGATCCGGCCTGTATCGAGGTCGGCACGCGCAACCGCATAGGGAGTAAGCGTGGTCGCGCCCCCGTCGATGAAGAAAGAGCGTCCGAATCGGCCTTCCGCCACCGCATAGGTGACGTCTGCATCGAGCAGGTAGGATGCGTCGGCATAGTAATGTGCGTAGGTCCAGTTGCGCTTGCCGGTTTCCGGCTCGAGGCCCCGCCCGCCCGAGACAAGGGCGCGCAGCGACCAGTCGTCCAGCGCTTCATCGTCGATGGCCACAAGCCTGCTCGCCTCGAGATTGAGGTTGAGCGAAGCAATGGGCTTGTAACGAATTCCCACCCAGCCCTGCGTCGTATCGCGTGTCGCCGCATCGCCCGACAGGAACTCGGACTGGAAAACCCGCGCAAAGACGCTGACGGGCCGGCCGTTGCGCCATCCCCCGATACGGCGCGAAACCTCGGCGCCCACCTGCCATGCCTCGTCATTGCCGAGCGGCAGGCTGACGGGACCGATGGGCCGATCGGCAGAGCTGTAGCCCGCCTGCAAGAGAAAGGCCCAGTCACGCGAAAGCTCGCGGGTCTCGCGGCGAATGGCGTTGCGTTTCGCTGGCGAGAGCGGCTCCGGTTCATCTTCGTCGAGCGCCAGCCCGATTTCGAAGAACCGCACGGCGCGCGCATCGAGCCCTTCGCGCTTGGCACTGTATCCCGCGTCGAGAGCACTCTGGCGCGAGAACCCTGAGTACAGCGCCTCGTCAGCTAGGATGGCCTGTGCCGCCGCATCGTCGCCTGCCGAGATGGCGACCATCGCCCAGTCGAGCGAGCTTCGCGCCTCAAGGGCATCATCCGCCAGGGCGGAGCCGACGACAACCCGCGCCTCATCCCGCCTGCCCGCGCTGACAAGCTGCAAGGCCTGCGCACGCAGGAGATAGCTCCGGCGCTCGGCATCGGTCTCGTTCTTCGCGGCATTGAAGAAGGCCTCCGCCGCATCGGCGTGCTGATCCAGCTTCGCGCGCGCCTCGCCAATCAGGGCCCACCAGACGGAATTGTCCGGATCGCGGGCGAGAGCATCCTCTGCCGCGCGGGCCGCTTCGGCGTATTGTCCGGATTCGTAAGCCAGGAAGGGATCGTCCGCGGCATCGCGCGCGAGCGCAGACGATGCCAGGCAGACAGACAAAAGCACGCCGAACGCAGCCTTGTGCATCCGCTCCCCCTCCCGTTGAACACAAGGGAGTGCAGCATGGATGCGCCAAGCGCAAGTGCTTGATTTTTCGAAAGGCTTGCCCCCTTCGCGTGAAGGGGACTGTTGGTGCGGTCGAGAAGACTCGAACTTCCACGGCCTTGCGGCCACAACGACCTCAACGTTGCGCGTCTACCAGTTCCGCCACGACCGCACACAGTCTGCATCGGAAGCGAATCTCACATGTGAGACCAGCTGCTCCCGCCGGTAGGAGCGCGCCCCTAGCAACAGCTTCGCAGGGCGGCAAGCACCTATTTTCGACTATGCGTTCAGAGAGGGGCCCAACCCACGTCGGCATAGACCGCTCCGCGCGGCACATCGGTCCGCGCTTCGTCGATCGTGATCGTCTCCCCGGGGGCGAGCGTGGGCTGCGGGGGCTGCACCACCCAGCTGTAAACCTGGCGCTCGCGCTGGTCGAGCATGACGATCAGCACCGGCGGAAGCTTGCGCGCCTCGCGGGCGGTGTTGGTCACCTCGATGCGGGCGGTGAACATCCAGGTCTTGTTCTCCAGCTCGCGCCAGCGCTGCTGGTCGGCCGGGAATGCAATCTGAAGGTCGGGCTGGGCCTCGCCGAACAGCGGCTTTTCAACCGGCCACCAGGTTGGCGTGCCGTAGCGCGTCATCGCGAACAGTGCGCCTGCCGCCAGCAGGGCGAAGATCGCTGCGGCCCAGGTCCAGAGCTTCAGCGTATTGCGGCGCGGGCCGAAGGGCGGCGAACGGTCGAACCGCGAAACGAGATCGTCTTCGTGGACGGGCTCTTCTTCGGGCTCAGCGTCGAAACTGGGCTCGCGGTGCGCGGGCTCGTCGTAGGACGGGGGCGGCGTCTCGTCGAAATCGGGCAGGCTCTCGCGGGCGCTTGCCGGCGGTACAAGTTCGCTCTCGGCGACCTCGTCGGCAGGCTCGGGCTGCGGTGGTGGTGGAGGCGCGGGAGCGGGCGCCGGAGCAGTAACAGCTTCGCTCTCGCTCACCGCTTCCGCGCTCGATCCTTCCTGGAACCACGAATGCTTGCACTTGGCGCAGCGCACGGTCCGGCCATCGACGCCGATGGCGCTGTCGGGCACGACATAACGGGTGCTGCAGGCCGGGCAGGCAATAATCATGGTGAACAGAGGCTCTATCGGGGCTGGCGAATCACGACAAGCGGCGGAGCTGTGCGCGAAAGGCCTAAGCGGCTTTTTTCCACACCGAAGGGGGGTTATAGGCCCCAATTAAAGCAATGAGCCCGGTATTTCCCCTTCCCCAATCGGCCAAGAGCCCGCGGTGAGCGTCGCGGAAAGCGATATCGTGCAGTTCGATAATGTCGGACTGCGCTACGGAACCGAGCGCGAGGTCCTGTCGAATATTTCGTTCACGCTGTTTTCCGGGCGGTTCTACTTCCTCACCGGCGAAAGCGGCGCGGGCAAGACTTCGCTTCTAAAGTTGCTGTACCTCGCCCAGCGCCCGTCGCGCGGGGCGATCCGCATGTTCGGACGCGACGTCATCACCCTGCCGCGCGACAAGCTGCCCGCCTATCGCCGCCGGATGGGCGTGGTGTTCCAGGACTTCCGGCTCGTCGACCACTTGTCCGCGTTCGACAACATTGCCCTGCCGCTGCGTGTCTCGGGCGTACGCGAAGCCGACCTGCGCGGTCCGGTCGAGGACATGCTCGAATGGGTCGGTCTCGCCAATCGCGCCAATGCGCGCCCCGCCACGCTCTCGGGCGGCGAGCAGCAGCGCGTCGCGATTGCGCGCGCGGTCATCGGGCGGCCCGAGATCCTCGTGGCCGACGAACCGACCGGCAACGTCGATCCCGACATGGCATTGAAGCTCATGCGGCTGTTCGAGGCGCTCAACCGCCTCGGCACGACCGTGGTGGTGGCGACCCACGACCTGCAATTGCTGCGCAAGGTGCCCGACAGCCTGATCATGCGGCTGAGCAACGGGACGATGCTCGATCCGACCGGCGCGCTCAAATACCCGCCGCGGCGTGGAGGAACGGGCGCATGACCAAGCGGCCTCCCACTATCGGCAGCGCGGTCGACCGCGGCCTTGCGCCCTTTCGCGGAAGGCGCGCCGCCCATCTCCTGCCGCGAGCGCGGTTCGGCGGACCGATCCCCTGGGTGATCGCGGTCATGGTGGCGCTCACCGTGCTTGCCGCCGGCGGCGCGCTCGCCCTGTCCAACATGGTCTCGAGCGCCCGCGGCGATCTTGCCGGAAGCGCTACCGTCCAGGTCATCGAGGCCAATCCGGAAGCACGCGCGGCGAAGGTCGCGGTGGTCGTCGACCTGCTCGCACAGGACGAGGCGGTCTCCGGTTTCAACGTCGTGCCGGAAGCCGAAGTCGCGGAACTGCTCGAACCCTGGCTGGGCGGCAGCGAAGGCATGGAGGCGGTCCCGCTCCCGGCACTTGTCGATGTCGAATTACGCGACTCAGCCGGTCCGGCCGAACTCGAACGGCTCGGTGCAGCCATCGAGGACGCCGCACCCGGCTCGCGCATCGACAGCCAGGCGCAATGGCTCGCGCCGGTCCTCTCCGCGCTACGCGCCCTCCAGCTCATGGCGCTGGGGATGATCGCGCTGCTCGCCTTCGTCGGCGCGGCGGCGGTCTGGCTGGCTGCCCGCAACGTTCTGGGAGGAAACCGCGACACGATCGAGATCGTCCACCTGCTCGGCGGCAATGACGACCAGATCGCCCGTGTCTTCCAGAGGTCGATCCTGTTCGACGCCATTGCCGGCGGCCTGCTCGGCCTCGTCGCAGGAGCAGTCTTCATCGCCTTCATGGCCTCGCGCTTCGCTGCGCTCGATTCCGGAATGGTTGCAGGAGGGACACTCTCCGCCTTCGATTGGGCAATTCTTGCCCTCATCCCGCTTTTCGCGGTCGGAATTGCCGTCTACACCGCGCGCATGACGGTTATCTCCAGCTTGCGGAAAATGCTGTGATCCTACGCTTCCTTGCAGCGCTTTTCCTGATCTACGCCTTCGGCTTTCTCGCCTTCGCGGTCTCGCTGCCTGCGCCTGCCGCGAAGACGGAAACCGATGCGGTGATCGTCCTGACCGGCGGCCAGGGCCGTATCGCGCGCGGCATCGAAGTGGTCGAGCAGGGCATGGCCAAGGAAATGTTCGTCTCGGGCGTCGATCCGGAGGTGAAGCCCGCAGAATTCGCCGAGCAGTTCGAGGTCTCGAACCGCCTGATGAATTGCTGCGTCACGCTCGGCTTCCTCGCTGTCGACACGCGCAGCAATGCCGGCGAAGTCGCGCAGTGGATGAAGGAAAAGGAGTTCACCTCCGCCCGTCTCGTGACGACCGACTGGCACATGGCGCGCGCCCATTCGGAGGTCTCCGGATCGCTGCCCGCCGACACCAGGATCGTGAAAGATGCAGTGGTTTCGCACCCCGATCTCGCCACGCTCTTCCTCGAATACAACAAGCTGCTGGCCTCGGAGATTTCGCAGGGGCTGCCGGTCTGATCCGATGATCCTGTTGCGCAATATCGCCTTCTACCCGGCGTTCTATATCGGCTCGTTCCTGATCACCGCAGCTTCGCTGCTGAGCGCGCCCTTCTCGCTCGACGCCTTCCGCGCGCGAGTGCGCAACTGGGCCCAATGGCAGCGCTGGTGCCTGAAGCACATCATCGGCGCCGAGCTCGTGATCGAAGGCGAACCGCAAGACGAGCCGGTCCTTTACGCAATCAAGCACGAGAGTTTCTTTGAGGCGATCGACGCACCCGCGCTGCTCGATTGCCCCTCGGTCTTCGCCAAGAAAGAGCTCTTCGCCATTCCCGGATGGGGCCGCGCAGCGCTTGCCTACGGCCTTATTCCCGTCGCGCGCGACCAGGGCGCCAAAATGCTTATGGCCATGATCAGGAGCGCGAAGGGCATGATTGCCGACGGACGCCCTCTGGTCATCTTTCCCGAAGGCACGCGCGTCCCGCATGGCGAACGGCGCGAACTGCAGGCGGGGTTCGCAGGGCTCTACAAGATGCTCGGCCTGCCGGTCGTGCCGGTCGCGGTCGAAAGCGGGCCGGTCTATCACCGCAGGCTCAAGCGCCCCGGCACGATCACCTACAAATTCGGTGAACCGATCCCGCCGGGCCTTCCGCGCGACGAGGTCGAGCGCAAGGTCCTCGACGCGATCAACGCGCTCAACGACTAGGCTGCTTCGGCAGCTTTCCTCAGGATTGCAGCGATTTCGTCCATCTGCCTGGGCGTGCCGATGGTGATGCGGAGGCCGTGCGGCAGGCCCTGACCGGGCAAGTGACGCACGGCGTATCCGCCCTCTGCAAGAGCAGCGAGCGCGGCCTGAGCGGTGAGCTTGCCTTCGAACAGGACCAGCAGGAAATTGGCCTTGCTCGGTATGGCGCGCAGGCCGTGGTTGCCCATGCCGGCAATGGCATCGGCGAAGCGCGCCAGCTCGCGATTGTTCTCTTCGCGCGAGCGGTCGACGAAGGCCTGGTCTTCAAGACCCGCGATGGCCGCCTTCTGGCCCGAGTTCGTCACATTGAACGGCCCGCGAATGCGGTTGAGCGCATCGACGAGGTGCGGCGCGCCGGTCGCCCAGCCGATGCGTTCTCCCGCGAGGCCATAGATCTTCGAGAAGGTGCGCGTGACGAGCACATTGTCATGCGCCGCGGCAAGTGCGAGCCCGCCATCATCCTCGCCCTCTTCGAGATATTCGCCATAGGCCTGGTCGACCACCAGCAGCACGTCTGCCGGAAGGCCAGCATGCAGGCGCTCGATCTCGCCGCGCGGCAGGAAGGTGCCGGTCGGATTGTTCGGGTTGGCTAGGAAGACGACCCGGGTGCGCTCGGTCACCGCGCCGAGGAGCGAGTCGACATCGGTCGCATAGTCGCGGTCCGGCGCCTCGACCGGGGTCGCGCCGCAGCGGCGCGCGGCGATCTCGTAGACGATGAAGGAGAAGCGCGCATAGAGCACCTCGTCGCCCGGTCCGGCAAAGCCCTGCGCGGCAAGGTTGAGCAATTCGTCCGAGCCGGTCCCGCAAACGATCAACTCAGGATCGATACCGTGGACCTCGCCGATCTTGGCGCGCAGCGCGGTTGCGTCCGGATCGGGATAGCGCGCGGGCGATGCGGGTTCGGCGAGCGCCGCGAGTGCATCGGGACTGCAGCCGAGCGGGTTCTCATTGGCCGAGAGCTTGACCAGCTCGCGCCCGTCGGCGCCCTTGCTCTTGCCGGGGACATAGGCGTGGATCTTCTCGATCCAGGGTTTCATCTGTGGTGCGTCTGCCATTTCGGCTTCGGCGCATGAAAGAAAAAGCGCCCTTCGACAAGCACCTGTTGCGGCGCTAGAGGCTTGAAGCATGGCCGGGGCATCCAAGACGCTGCAATTGCCGAACCCGCTGCCGCTCGACGGCGGCGGCTCGCTGGCGGATGCGGTGATCGCATACGAGACCTATGGCGAACTCGACGAAGATCGCTCCAATGCCATCCTCCTGTGCCACGCGCTGACCGGCGACCAATACGTCGCCTCGCCCCATCCCGTGACCGGAAAGCCGGGCTGGTGGGAGCGGATGGTGGGCCCGGGCAAGCCTATCGATACCGCTCGCTATCATGTCATCTGCGCCAACGTCATCGGCAGCTGCATGGGCTCCTCGGGCCCCGCGAGCGTGGCGTCGGACGGCAAGCCCTATGCGATGCGCTTCCCGGTCATCACCATCCGCGACATGGTGCGCGGGCTGGTGGCGCTGCTCGACGAGCTGGAGATCGAGACGCTGCACGCGGTGGTCGGCGGATCGATGGGCGGGATGCAGGCGCTGAGCCTTGCCGCCAACTGGCCCGAACGCGCCGCGCGCGTGCTCGTCATCGCTTCGACCAGCCGCCATTCGGCGCAGAACATCGCCTTTCACGAGCTCGGCCGGCAGGCGGTGATGGCCGATCCGAACTGGCGGCAGGGCGACTATTACGACGCGGCGGACCAGCCCGATGCAGGCCTCGCCGTGGCGCGCATGGCGGCGCACATCACTTACCTGTCGGAAGAGGCGCTGACCGAGAAGTTCGGCCGCAACCTGCAGGATCGCGAAGCGAAGAGCTTCGGCTTCGATGCCGATTTCCAGGTCGAAAGCTATCTGCGCTACCAGGGGAGCGGCTTCACCCAGCGCTTCGATGCGAACAGCTACCTCTATATCACCCGCGCGATGGACTATTTCGATCTCGCCGAAGAGCATGGCGGCAAGCTCGCCGATGCCTTTGCCGGGACAGCTGCGCGCTTCTGCCTCGTCAGCTTCGACAGCGACTGGCTCTATCCGACCAGTGAAAGCCGCCACGTGGTGCGTGCACTCAATGCGGCCGGCGCCGCGGTGAGTTTCGTCGAGCTTTCCGCACCGCATGGACACGACAGCTTCCTGCTCGACGTCCCCGCGCTCGACCGCGTGGTGAAAGGCTTCATCCAATGAGCTTGCGGCCCGACCTTGCGGCCATTGCGGAGGCCATCGCGCCCGCATCGCGCGTCCTCGACATCGGTTGCGGCGACGGCGCGCTGCTCGCGAACCTGCGCGACGCCAAGCAGGTCGATGCGCGCGGCATGGAGATCGACGGGGCCTGTGTCGAACGCTGCGTGGCGCAGGGGCTTTCGGTGGTGCAGGGCGACGCCAATCGCGACCTTGCCGACTATCCCGACAAGGGTTTCGACTACACCGTCCTCAGCCAGACGCTGCAGACCGCCACGCGGCCAGACGAGATGCTCGATCAGCTGCTGCGCGTCGGGCGGCAGGCCTTTGTCAGCTTTCCCAATTTCGCGCACTGGCGCACTCGCTCGGCGCTGATGTTCGGCGGGAAGATGCCGGTGACGCGCGCCATTCCGGTGAGCTGGTACGAGACGCCGAACATTCACCACGTCACCGTGAAGGACTTCCGCGAACTCGCCCGCGAAAAGGGCGCGAAGATCGAACGTGAGTGGTTCTTCTCGGGCGGAACGCCGGTGACCGCAGGCACCAACTGGCGCGCTGAGTTCGCGGTCTTCCAGCTCAGCCGTTGATCGGCTAGCCGGGCGGAGGCTCGGCCTTGCTGCCGCGCCCGAAGAAACCTCGCACCAGCTTGCGCGCGACCCAGATCAGCCAGACGACGAAGGCCAGCAGCACCAGCGCGATCGCGCCGGCCGCGTAGGGATACTCATAGGCGAGGTAGAGCAGGCCAACCGTCGCCACGTCCTCGACCGAGGACACCGCGATATTGCTTACCGGCTCGGGGCTGGCGTTCACTACCCCGCGCGCACCCGCCTTGCCCGCATGGGCAGTCAGCGCCGCACCGCCGCCCAGGAGGAAGGCCACGACCTGTGTCGCAGGGTCCGCCGGATCGATGATTGCCAGCGCGAGCAGCGCCCCGCCGATCGGGCGCACGAAGGTGTGGATCGCATCCCATGCGCTATCGAGCCACATCACCTTGTCGGCGAAGAATTCGGCGACCGCGGCGACTGCGGCCAACCCCATGACCCACGGGTTGGCGAGCACGTCGAGGCTCTGCAAATGGTTGGGCAGCGGGATTGCCTCCATCCGCATGGCGAGGCCGGTTGCGAAGATGCTCAGGTAGAGCCGCCAGCCTGCCAGCAGGCTGACGCTTCCGGCTATCCCGATGATTTCCATAATGCCCATGCGCCGGACTATGCGCCTCTTTTGCCCGCTCGTCCAACTGCTTGCCGGTTTCGACAAATGCCGATTGATCGATCGGGCGCTCACTGGCTATGAGGTGTGTGACACAACTAATACGGAGAGGCAGATGCCGTTTTCTTTCAAGCCCCTGCTCGCCTGCTGCGCCGCGAGCCTCGCATTGGCGGGCTGCAGCCACACCTACAACTCGCACGATGCCAACTGGGTGGGCGAGCGCACGGTCGGCTCCGGCACCATCGCGCAGGAAGAGCGCGAGGTGGAGGCGGCCGATACACTCGTGCTCTCCGCGCCGGTGAATGTGCTGCTGACGATGGGCGAGCCCTCGCTGACGGTCGAGGCCGATGACAATCTGCTCGATTTCATCGTGATCGAACAGGATGGCGGCAGGCTGACCATCCTTGCTGAAGGCACCTACACCACGCGCAATCCCTTCAACGTCTATCTCTCGCTGCCGTCCGTTGCCCGGATCGAGAGCCCATCTGCGGGCGATATCGAAATCCAGGGCTGGGCAGCCGAAGGGCTCGATGTCGAAAGCAGCGGCTCGGGCGACATCGCCTTCGAAGGTGCGCTCGGCTCGCTCAAGGCGCTCGCCCGCGGTTCGGGCGACATCGACTTTTCGAATTCCGCCATCGGCAGCGTCGATGCCGATGCCAACGGCTCGGGCGACATTGCCTTCGGTCCGGTAGGAAATCTCGACGCGCGGGTGAGCGGATCGGGTGACATCATCGCCTCCGATGTCGGCAATCTCATCGCGTGGAACAACGGCTCGGGAGACATTCTCTATCTCTCGGCCAAGAATGTCGAGATCCTGAACCACACCGGCTCGGGCGACATCAGGGAGCGCTAGGTCTCAACCCCTTCGCAAGGCTTCGACATCATAGGGCTTGCCGAATGCGCCGCGCGGGATTTCGAGTTTCTCGCGCGGCCAGCCGCCCCCGTCGGCGACGGCGGCATAGGTGCTTTCGAGAAAAGCCATGAGCGCGGCCTCGGGATCATCGCTATTCCGGACTGCTTCGTAGGGCAGGACGAATTCGCCGAGGTCGGCGAGCCAGTAGGCTTCCTCCGGCTTGACTTCCGCCTCCGAGAATCCCTCGGGCGTGGGATAGCCATAGGCATAGAAGGCCGCCTCATCGACTCCGCCGCCGCCGAGCCAGAAGCCGGCACTCGCGACTTCGTGGCTATAGGCTTCGCGCGTCACGTGGTCGGGCAGGTTGGGAAAGCCCCCGGGATGGAGCGGCGCCTCTCTGCCGGAGAAGCGGGTCACGGCAAGGTCGAAGCTGCCCCAGAACAGGTGGCTCGGGCTGGACTTGCCGACGAAGCCCGAACGGAACCGCTCGAATACGCGGTTGGCATCGGAGAAGGCGCGGTGAATGCGGGCGAGTGTCGCCTCGTCCCACGCTCTTCCGCGCGTATCCTGGGCAAAGGGAATCGCGTCCTCGACCTCGTTCGGCGCGCCTGAAATGGAAGTGTCTGCGCCTGCAAGACGGAGCAGTTCAGCGAGCTGCTCATGAAAACGCTGGACCGTCTGGCCGGTTACTTCGAAACCGTCGGCAAAGCCGGTCGATGTCTCGACCGCGACCGCGCTCGACAGGCAGTCGAAAGTTACCTCGACCTCGCCGCCTGGCATCTCCACCGGATAGCTTCGAAAGCCGCGCGGCACGACGCGAAGGGCAAGATGCCAGCTGTGATTGCACCACGGCAGCGCGCGGGTCGGAAGCTTGCCGACGACCTGCAAATAGGCGTGAAGGCTCTCGATGACCGGTTGGTCAGCGGCGAAATCGAGCGCGGGCCAGCGCTGGGTCATGTCTCGTCTCCCTCGGACCGGTGGGCGGACCGGCCCCTTGCAAACCTAACGCGACCCGCAGGGTTTGGCTCCGCCTTGGCTCCAAAACGGCAACGGCGCCGGCGATCCGTGAAGATCGCCGACGCCGCTCAATGGCTTTGCCCGGGGGCAAATGCGCCTTAGAAGATCTCGAAGAGACCCGCTGCGCCCATGCCGCCGCCGACACACATGGTGACGACGCCGTATTTCGCGCCGCGGCGCTTGCCTTCGATCAGCGTGTGGCCGACGCAGCGAGCGCCGGTCATGCCGTAGGGGTGGCCGATCGAGATCGAGCCGCCGTTGACGTTGAGGATGTCGTTGTCGATGCCCAGCTTGTCGCGGCAGTAGAGCACCTGCACGGCGAAGGCCTCGTTCAGCTCCCACAGGCCGATGTCGTCGACCTTGAGGTCGAACCTTTCGAGCAGCTTGGGAATGGCGAAGACCGGGCCGATACCCATTTCGTCGGGCTCAGTGCCGGCGACGGCCATGCCGACATAGCGGCCGAGCGGCTCGAGGCCCTTCTTCTCGGCGACCTTGGCTTCCATCAGGATCGAAGCCGAGGAACCGTCCGAAAGCTGCGAGGCGTTGCCTGCGGTGATCGTGGTGCCCGGACCCATGACCGGGTTGAGCGAGGCAAGGCCTTCGAGCGTGGTCTGCGGGCGGTTGCCCTCGTCCTTGGCGATGGTGACTTCCTTGTCGGAAATCTCGCCGGTTTCCTTGTCCTGCACCTTCATGGTGGTGGTGACAGGGACGATCTCGTCGTCGAACTTGCCGGCTTCCTGCGCTGCGGCAGTGCGCTGCTGCGACTGGAGGCCGTATTCGTCCTGTGCTTCGCGGCTGATGCCATAGCGCTGGGCAACCGTTTCGGCGGTCTGCAGCATCGGCATGTAGATGGCGCCGTGCATCGCGATCAGCTCGGGATCGGGCATCACGCGCATTTCCTTGGTCTGGACGAGCGAGATGCTTTCCTGGCCGCCGGCTGCAACCACGTCCATGCGGTCGGTGATGATCTGCTTGGCGGCGGTGGCGATCGTCATCAGGCCCGAGGAGCACTGGCGGTCGATGGTCATGCCGCTGACCGAGATCGGGCAGCCTGCACGCAGCGCGACCTGGCGGCCGAGGTTGCCGGCCTGCGCGCCCTGCTGGAGCGCGGCGCCCCAGAGCACGTCGTCGATCTCGCCGGCGTCGATACCGGCGCGCTCGATGGCGGGCTTCAGCGAGTGGGCACCCAGCGTCGCGCCGGGAGTGGCGTTGAAGCCGCCCTTGTAGGCCCGGCCGATAGCGGTACGGGCGGTGGATACGATGACTGCGTCACGCATGGTCATTCCTTAGAGTCTTGAGTGGTTGAACGTCTGTTCCTCGCTGGGGAGGAGGGGAAAATCAGACGAAGAACTGCATGATCCATTCGGTGATCAGGGCCGGCTTGTCCTCGCCCTCGATCTCGATGGTGATCTCGTGCGTCTGCTGCCACTGGCCGGGGCGCTTCTCGACCAGTTCGAGCAGCTTCCAGTGGCCGCGGATACGCTTGCCGCTGCGGACCGGCGAGATGAAGCGCGTCTTGTTGCCGCCGTAGTTCACGCCCATTTTCACGCCGTCGACCTTGGGCAGGTCCGAGTTGGCCGAGAGGTAGGGGATCATCGAGAGCGTCAGGAAGCCGTGGGCGATGGTGCCGCCGAAGGGGGTCATCTTGGCAGCTTCTTCGTTGACGTGGATGAACTGGTGATCACCCGTCGCCTCGGCGAACATGTTGATCCGTTCCTGGCTCATCTCGACCCATTCGCTGGTGCCGATCTGTTCGCCAACCTTCTCTGCTACTTCCTGGGGGGTCATGGGTACCTCTCCTTGAAAATCGTGGCCTTTGCGCGACTCCGCGAGCGCGCTTGCGGCGGGACTCATGGCGCATGCGGGGGTGGCGCGCAACCGCCGGAAAACTGCCGTTACGGCATGGCCGGACCCGCAACACGGCCTTCGCACCCATCGCTCGCAGACAGCTTCGCGTTATCGCGCAATTAACCAAGCGGTGCTAAGCGCCGAAGCCGGATTTCACTTTGGATTTAGCATGAGCGACGACTGGACAGATCAGGGCATGGCATCGAAGCGGTGGTTCAAACCCGCCGTTGCCGTGTGGTTCGCGCTGCTGCTTGGCGGCGGTCTCTTCCTCATGCCCTCCACCATCCATGCGAGCATCGCGCAGGCGACGGGCATTACCGGCCGCCTCCTCGTCTCGGCCATCGTCGGCGTATTCGGCCTCATGCTCGGCTGGGCCATCGCCTCGCGCATCGCTGCTGCCACTGCGCCGCGTGCGATCGCCCCGGGGCTCGAGCCGCACGAGGCAGACGATTGGGACGATGGCGAAGTGATGGAAGAAGAACCACGCCGTCGCCGTGTCTTCTCGGCACGCGAGGACATCGGCGAGGATGGCATCGGTGTCGCCGAAGAGGTCGCGGCGGAGGAAGAGGTAGAGCCTTCGCGTGCCTTCGAGGACATCCTGGCAGACATTCCCGACGCTGTGCCGGAGGAAGGCTGGGAAGAGGAGAGCGATCCGATCGAACTCTCCGAGGAGCACGCATTCCCGCATGAGGATCGCGAACACGAAGAGACCTTCGTCATCGAGGAAGCGGAGTTCGAAACGATCGAGGAGGATATCGCGGAAGACGAACCGCCGGCGGCCCTTACCGAGGAAGCACCGGCTGAAGCTCCGCTTGCCGACCTCTCGCTCAAGCAGCTCGAAGACCGGCTCGCCGCCGCGCTCGACAGCCGCAAGCAGGCCGCAAAGGTGAGTACGCCCGAGGCACCGCCTCATGCGGCTGCCGAGGAGGAAGCACCGGCGCCTTACGACGATCCGGCCGAATCCCAGCTCGACGATCCCGACGAGGATGATCCCGTCATCGCATTCCTGCGCCGGGAAGCATCGCGCAAGATGCCCGAAAAAACCCCCGAGCCGCCGCAGCGCGACTATGACGCGCAGGCAGCCCTGCGCGAAGCGCTGGACAAGCTGGGCAGGGTCGGCAAGCCGGGCGACTGACGCTACGGAAATCCTTGCGGCCAAGTCGCTGGCGGCCAATGCGGATACCTATTCGTGATTGCTGCAATGCAGCAAAGTCCGGGAAATCTTGGGCCTCGTGAAATTTTGCTACGCGCGAGTCCCATTGCAAAACTGTATTCTTGCCTTCAAAAGGCCTCCACGCGACATTTTGGCGGCGGCGCATATCGCGCTGCACAATTTCGCCCGCTCCCGGTCCGCAGCCTGCGGCAAGTGGAGACGGGACAGGTGGAGGACGCTTCGGCGAATGCAGGTACCGGCTCAATTCCAACCCTCGGGTGAGGGGCTCTACGATCCGCGCAACGAGCACGATGCCTGCGGCGTCGGCATGGTCGCGCATATCAAGGGTGAAAAGAGCCACGCGATTGTCGAGCAGGCGCTCACGATCCTCGCCAATCTCGACCACCGCGGCGCGGTCGGTGCCGATCCGCTGCTGGGTGACGGCGCGGGCATCCTGATCCAGACGCCCGACCCGCTGATCCGCAAGTGGGCCGATGCCGAGGGTCATGTCCTGCCGGACGAAGGCGATTATGCGCTCGCCATGTGCTTCCTCCCGCAGGAGGACGAGGCGCGCGAGTTCGTCGAGAAGCAGCTCGAACGCTTTGCCGAGAAGGAAGGCCAGCGCGTCGTCGGCTGGCGTGACGTGCCGACCACGCTGGACGGGCTCGGCGATGCGGTCATCGCCTCGATGCCGGTGATCCGCCAGTGCGTGATCGCGCGCGGCACCAATTGCCTCGACCAGGACGCCTTCGAACGCAAGCTGGTGGTCATCCGCAAGCAGACGCTGAACCCGCTCGCTGCGCTGGAAGAGAAGCACGGCATCCCCGGCCTCAGCCAGGCATACATCCCGAGCTTCTCTTCACGCACGGTGGTCTACAAGGGCCTGCTGCTCGCTAACCAGGTCGGCAGTTTCTACGAAGATCTGCGCGATCCCGATTGCGTCTCCGCGCTCGGCCTCGTGCACCAGCGTTTCAGCACCAACACCTTCCCCAGCTGGCGCCTCGCCCACCCCTATCGCTTCATGGCGCACAATGGCGAGATCAACACGGTTCGCGGCAATGTGAACTGGATGGAAGCGCGTCGCCGCACGATGGAAAGCGACCTGCTCGGCGCCGACCTCGACAAGATGTGGCCGCTGATCCCGCATGGCCAGTCGGACACTGCCTGCCTCGACAATGCTCTCGAGCTGCTGCTGACCGGTGGCTACAGCCTCGCGCATTCGATGATGATGCTCATGCCCGAGGCATGGGCGAAGAACGAGCTGATGGATCCAGCGCGCCGCGCATTCTACGAATATCACGCCGCGCTGATGGAACCGTGGGACGGCCCTGCGGCCGTATGCTTCACCGACGGACGCCAGATCGGTGCCTGCCTCGATCGCAACGGCCTGCGGCCCGCGCGCTGGTGCACCACCAAGGACGATCTCGTCGTGCTCGCCTCGGAAAGCGGCGTGCTGCCGTTCGCCGAAGAGGACATCACCCGCAAGTGGCGCCTCCAGCCGGGCAAGATGCTGCTTATCGATCTCGAGGAAGGCCGCATCGTCGAGGACGAGGAACTCAAGGCCGATCTCGCCGCAGCCCAGCCCTACGAGGCGTGGCTCGAGAAGGCGCAGTACAAGCTCGAGGACCTCGACCATATCGATCCCGAGCTGTCCGAAATCCCCAAGAGCGAGCTCGCTCTGCTCAAGCGCCAGCAGGCCTTCGGCTACACGCAGGAAGACCTCTCGCGCTTCCTCGAACCCATGGCCGCCAAGGGCGAGGACCCGATCGGCTCGATGGGCACCGACACGCCGATCGCCGTGCTCAGCGAAAAGAGCCGCCTGCTCTACGACTATTTCAAGCAGAACTTTGCGCAGGTGACGAACCCGCCGATCGACCCGATCCGCGAGGAGCTGGTGATGAGCCTGCTCTCGATGATCGGCCCGCGCCCGAACCTGCTGGGCCGCGACGGCGGTACGCACAAGCGCCTCGAGGTGAAGCAACCGATCCTCACGAACGACGACCTGGCGAAGATCCGCTCGGTCGAGGTCGCGCTGGACGGCGCATTCCGCACCGCCACGATCGACATCACCTGGGATGCGAGCACCGGGGCCGACGGCCTTGCCATGGCGCTGAAGGAGATGTGCTGGGCGGCGACCGAGGCCGTGCTCGGCGATGCCAACATCCTGATCCTGTCTGACCGCGCACAGGGGCCCGAGCGTATCGCCATGCCCGCGCTACTCGCGACGGCGGCCGTGCACCACCAGCTGGTGCGGCAGGGCCTGCGCATGCAGACCGGTCTCGTTATCGAGACGGGCGAAGCGCGCGAGGTGCATCACTTCTGCGCGCTCGCAGGCTACGGCGCGGAAGGCATCAACCCCTATCTCGCCTTCGAGACCATCGAGGCGCTGCGCGCGAAGAAGCTGCCCGAACTCGATCCGGGCGATGTCCAGGCCAACTTCGTCAAGGGCGTGGGCAAGGGCATCCTCAAGGTCATGTCCAAGATGGGCATTTCGACCTACCAGTCATACTGCGGCGCGCAGATCTTCGACGCGGTCGGCCTCTCGTCCGAGTTCGTCGACACCTATTTCACCGGCACCGCGACAACGATCGAGGGCATCGGCCTCAAGGAAGTCGCGCGCGAGACGGTGAAGCGCCATGCGCAGGCCTTCGGCGACAGCCCGCTCTACAAGGGCATGCTCGATGTCGGCGGTATCTACCAGTACCGCATCCGCGGCGAGGACCATGCCTGGACCCCGCAGAACATTGCCAACCTCCAGCACGCCGTTCGCGGGAACGACATCAAGAATTATGATGAGTTCGCCCGCAGCGTGAACGAGCAGTCCGAACGCCTGCTGACGATCCGCGGGCTGATGGAGCTGAAGAAGGCCGAGCGTCCGCTCGAACTCTCCGAAGTCGAACCGGCTGCCGAGATCGTGAAGCGTTTCAGCACCGGCGCGATGAGCTTCGGCTCTATCAGCCACGAGGCGCATTCGACGCTGGCCATCGCGATGAACCGCATCGGCGGTCGCTCGAACACCGGCGAAGGCGGCGAGGAGCCCGAGCGCTTCCGCCCGCTCGACAATGGCGATTCGATGCGCAGCCGCATCAAGCAGGTGGCATCGGGCCGCTTCGGCGTGACCACCGAATACCTCGTCAATTCGGACGATATCCAGATCAAGATGGCGCAGGGCGCAAAGCCCGGCGAAGGCGGCCAGCTGCCCGGCCACAAGGTCGACAAGCGCATCGGCAAGGTGCGCCATTCGACGCCGGGCGTGGGCCTGATCTCGCCGCCGCCACACCACGACATCTATTCGATCGAGGATCTCGCTCAGCTGATCCACGACTTGAAGAACGTCCAGCCGAACAGCCGTATCTCGGTGAAGCTGGTGTCCGAGGTCGGCGTGGGCACGGTCGCCGCCGGCGTTTCCAAGTCGAAAGCCGATCACCTCACCATCTCGGGCTATGAAGGCGGCACCGGCGCAAGCCCGCTGACCAGCCTGACGCACGCCGGCTCCCCGTGGGAAATCGGTCTTGCCGAAACGCAGCAGACGCTGCTCCTCAACGATCTTCGCAGCCGTATCGCGGTGCAGGTCGACGGGGGCCTGCGCACGGGCCGTGATGTTGCCATCGGCGCGCTGCTGGGTGCGGACGAGTTCGGCTTCGCCACCGCCCCGCTGATCGCGGCGGGCTGCATCATGATGAGGAAGTGCCACCTCAACACCTGCCCGGTTGGCGTCGCGACGCAGGACCCGGTTCTGCGCAAGCGCTTTACCGGCACGCCCGAGCACGTGATCAACTATTTCTTCTTCGTCGCAGAGGAACTGCGCCAGATCATGGCCGAGATGGGCTTCCGCACGGTCGAGGAAATGGTCGGCCGCGTCGACAAGCTCGACATGCGCCGCGTGACCCGCCACTGGAAGGCGCACGGCGTGGACCTCACGCGGATCCTGCACGCGGTCCCGCTCGACGAGGGCAAGCCGCTGCACCACACCGAAGGTCAGGACCACGGCCTTGCAGCAGCCATGGACGTCGAGCTGATCGAAGCCTGCAAGCCGGCCATCGAAAGCGGCCAGGCGGTGCAGATCAGCCGCGAGATCCGCAATGTGAACCGCACCGTCGGCACCATGCTTTCGGGCCGGATCGCCGAGGCGCATGGCCATGAAGGCCTAAAGCACGACACCATCCGCATCGACCTCACCGGTGTCGCCGGACAGAGCTTTGGCGCGTGGCTCGCACATGGCGTGACCATGAGCCTTACGGGCGATGCCAACGACTATGTCGGCAAGGGCCTCTCGGGTGGTCGCATCGCCGTGAAGCCGCCGGAAAGCGTTGGCCGCGAACCGACCGACAACATCATCGTCGGCAACACGGTGCTCTATGGCGCGATCGCGGGCGAAGCCTACTTCGCCGGTGTCGCGGGCGAGCGTTTCGCCGTGCGCAATTCGGGCGCGGTCGCCGTGGTCGAGGGCACGGGCGACCATGCACTCGAATACATGACCGGCGGCACCGTCTGCATCCTCGGCAAGACCGGGCGCAACGTGGCCGCAGGCATGAGCGGCGGTATCGCCTACGTTTACGACCCGGATGGCGAGTTCGAAAAGCTGGTCAACCACGCGCAGGTCGACGTGCTCGACGTGAAGACGGGTGACGGCGAGGGCGCGGAGAAGAGCTGGGGCAAGCCGCAGCAGCGCGCCGTCAGCGTCGACAATCCGGGCATGGGCGATCCGCTCTACCACGATGCCGAACGCCTGAAGGTGCTGGTCGAGCGCCACTATCTCCACACCGGCTCGGCCCGCGCCAAGGCGCTGCTCGATGACTGGGCGAACGAACTGAAGAACTTCCGCAAGGTGATGCCGCGCGACTACCAGCGCGCATTGAAGACGCTCGAGGACGAGCGCGAGGATGCGGCAATGGAGGCTGCCGAATAATGGGCAAGGAAACCGGCTTTCTCGAATACGAGCGCGAGGATCGCACCTACATCGATCCGGCGGAACGGCTGAAGAACTACAAGGAATTCGTGGTCCCGCACGACCCCGAGGCGCTGCGCAAGCAGGCCGCGCGCTGCATGAACTGCGGCATTCCTTACTGTCACAACGGTTGTCCGGTGAACAACATCATCCCGGACTGGAACCACCTCGTCTACGAGGACGACTGGAAGAATGCGCTCGAGGTCCTGCACTCGACCAACAACTTCCCCGAATTCACCGGCCGCATCTGCCCCGCCCCGTGCGAGGCGGCCTGTACGCTCAACATCGTCGACGCGCCGGTGACGATCAAAAGCATCGAGTGCGCGATCGTCGACAAGGGCTGGCAGGAAGGCTGGATCAAGCCGCAGGTGCCCGCAAAGCAGACCGGAAAGTCGGTCGCAGTGATCGGTTCGGGCCCGGCAGGCCTTGCCGCCGCGCAGCAGCTGGCGCGCGCCGGCCATGCTGTCACGGTGTTCGAGAAGAGCGACCGCATCGGCGGGCTGCTTCGTTACGGCATCCCCGACTTCAAGATGGAGAAGCACCTCATCAACCGCCGCGCGGTGCAGATGGAGGCCGAGGGCGTCCAGTTCCGCACATCGAGCGAGGTCGGCGTGGAAGTCAGCTTCGAGGCGCTGAAAGAGAATTTCGACGCGGTGGTCCTTGCAGGCGGCGCGGAAGAAGCGCGCCAGCTCGACATTCCGGGCGCAGAGCTTCCCGGCGTTCGCCTCGCGATGGAATTCCTCACCCAGCAGAACAAACGCAATGCGGGCGACGACGAAGTGCGCGCCGCTCCGCGCGGCAGCCTGACTGCGACCGGCAAGCACGTGATCGTGATCGGCGGCGGCGACACCGGCAGCGACTGCGTGGGCACGAGCAACCGCCAGGGCGCGGCCAGCGTCACCCAGCTCGAAATCATGCCCAAGCCGCCCGAGCACGAGGACAAGGCGCTCACCTGGCCCGACTGGCCGGTCAAGCTGCGCACATCTTCCAGCCACGAGGAAGGCGTAGAGCGCGACTGGGCCGTGATGACCAAGCGCGTGGTCGAGGAAGGCGGCGATGTCGCTGGCCTCGAATGCGTTCGCATTGAATGGGTCGACGGCAAGATCCAGGAGATCGAGGGCAGCGAATTCACGCTGAAGGCCGACCTCATCCTTCTCGCCATGGGCTTCACCGGCCCCAAGCGTCGCGGATTGCTCGACCGTGCCGGCGTGGAGCTGGACGGACGCGGCAATGTCGCTGCCGACACGCAGTGGTACCTCACCAGCGAACCCAACGTCTTCGCCTGCGGCGACATGCGGCGCGGCCAGAGCCTCGTCGTCTGGGCCATTCGCGAAGGCCGCCAGTGCGCGCGTGCAGTGGACGAGGCGCTGATGGGCGTGAGCGAACTGCCGAGGTAAGCTCGAACCGCCGGACCCGGTCACTGCGGGGCGGCGGCAGACTTGTCTTGGGCGCAATTCTGGCACATCCTCCTGTGTGTGGGCGAAACGCCCGCCAATAAGACCCCGGTCGCACGTGCTGCTCTTGGGGGACCAATCGTGAAGACCAATCACCTGTCCCAGCTGGATGGACTGCGAGGTTTCGCAGCGCTGGTGGTCGTCATCTCCCACTGCGCGGCCTTCGGATTCCTGCCGAGCAGTCTCGGTCGGGGCCTCGGGCAAATGGGTGTCGCGCTGTTCTTCTGCCTGAGCGGTTTCCTGATGGCCTATCTCTACCGCGAGAAGGCGCTCAATCCGGCCAGCCTCAAGGACTATGCGATCAACCGCGCAACGCGCGTGCTGCCGCTTTACTATCTCGTGGCGGCATTCGTGGGAGTCTGCTTCCTCGCCTTCGACGTCTCGCTTTTGAAGGTCTTTTCCTGGCAGGATGTGGTCGGCAACATGTTCCTGCTGAAGGGGTCCTCGGTTCTCTGGACCATCCCCGTCGAAGTCCATTTCTACGTGGTATTCGTGGCACTCTGGTTCGCGTCGAATTCGGGCAAGTTCCTGAAGTCGATCGCGCTGCTTGCCGCCGCCCAGATATCGGCACTGGTGCTCCTTTACCTGATCGACATCAGATACGGGCCGGTCCTGTTTTCCTGGCTTCACCTGTTTCTTTTCGGCAGCCTGATCGGAGCCTACTACGAGCCGCTGAAACGAAGGCTCGAGAAGTCGAGGCAAGCCCCGCTCATCGCCGGCCTTGGATGGCTCGCCCTGCTGCTGATGGTGATCGCGCCACCCGAAGTCCGGCGCGACCTCGGCTTCACGGTGCTCGTGAATTATCTCGACCCGATCACCGTCGGATACCCGATGCTGCTGCTGTTCTGCACCGTGTTTCTCCTGGGTCCCTTCGCGCTGTTCAAGACGCCGCTGCTGCGCTGGTACGGCAAGATTTCCTACTCGCTCTACCTGCTCCACCCCTTCGTAATCGACGGCGCCACTGCACTCGCCGAGCGGGGCGTGTTCCCGCCGGTCATCGGCTTCCCGCTGGTGCTCGGCGTCGCGACACTGCTCGCTGCGGTATCCTTCTACTGGTTCGAACATCCGGTGCAGATCGCGCTGCGCACTTACTTCACTCGGAAAGAGGCACGGGCCGGTCTCGCCTAGCCGGCACACTCCACGCACTTCGCCACGCTCGGATCGTGCGCCAGTCGCTTCTCGGCGACCTCGTTGCCGCAGGCCGTGCACCAGCCCCACTCACCCTCGTCGATACGCGCCAGCGCCGCTTCGATGCGTGCGCGTTCGGCAACGCGACGCCGAGCAGTAGCCTGCGCCATCGCCTGCTGCTGCATCGCGTCCATCCGGCTGAGGCGGCCCACGCTGTCCTGTTGCAGCTCGACCGTATCGCGCAAATCCGCATTCGCCGCGTCCTCGGCGTCGAGCGCATCGCGGCGGGCGATCAGGCGCGTTCTGGCTTCCTCCTCGGTCATCGACGCATGGTGGCCGACATCGTGCCGCGCGTCCATCGCGCGCAGGCAACTCCTCCTCAGTCGAGGCTGGCGATCACGCGGTCGTCTTCACGCGCCGGCAGGCAGGCTTCGGGAGGGAGCGGTTCGAACGTCTCTTCGGTCAGGCTGACCTGCGACAAGCCATCGATCTTGAAATAGCCGAGCGCGGGAGCCTCGTCGACGCGGCGGCTCTTGTTGGGGTTCACCGATACCAGGTAGAAGGCATCGTTGCGCAGAACGATCTGGTGCGGGGCCAGGGTCAACGCGCTGGAGTTGTAGACCGCGCTGATCATGAGCCGCTTGCGCATCGCTTCGGCGAGCACGGCCTGTACGAAGTTGAAAGTTGATTCATGTTGCATTGCAGCATGCACAGCGCATCTAACGCGCAAATGCAATCGATAAAGTGAACGGTCACACTCCGCGCTTCAGACGGACCAGTCGATTGCCCCCCGCCCGTTACTGGCCAGAAACGCGTTCGCCCGGCTGAACGGTTTCGAGCCGAAGAAGCCCCGATGCGCGGAGAGCGGGCTCGGGTGCGGGCTCTCGATCACGTGATGCGGCCCGTGGCGCAGGCCCGCAATCCGCTTCGCCTTGGCCTGCGCATGGCTGCCCCAGAGGATGAAAACGCTGGCCTCTTCGCGTGCCGCCACCGCCGCGACGCAGGCATCGGTCACCGCGTCCCAGCCGCGCCCGGCATGGCTTCCCGCCTGCCCTGCCTCGACCGTCAGCGTATTGTTGAGCAGCAGCACGCCCTGCCGCGCCCAGTGCGAGAGGTCGCCATGGGCAGGCGCCTCGATGCCGAGGTCGGCCTCCAGCTCCTTGTAGATATTCCGCAGCGACGGCGGCACCTTCACGCCCTCGGGCACGGAGAAACTGAGCCCCATCGCCTGCCCCGGCCCGTGGTAGGGATCCTGCCCGAGGATCACGACCTTCACCTCGTCGAGCGGGGTCAGTTCGAGCGCCTTCAGACGGCTGCCGCGCGGTGGATAGACGGTCTTGCCGGCATCCTCCTCCGCCCGCAGCCAGCCACCCAGCTGGCGCGCCTGCGCGCTCGCCAGCACGGGATCGAGGACGGGTTTCCAGCTTGCAGGCACACTCTCGCTCATGGGCGGCACAATGCGCCCCGGACGCCCCCGCGACCAGTGGCCCCTTCCCTCCTATCCCCGATGCGCCTAAGGCCCTTCGCCATGGCAGTGCATTTCCACGAAGAAGACCTCCCCGAAGGCGTCCTCGCCGATGGCCCGGTGGCCGTCGATACCGAAACCATGGGTCTCGTCACGATCCGCGACCGTCTGTGCGTCGTCCAGATCAGCGACGGCAATGGCGACGAGCATCTCGTGCGCTTCGGGCCCGAGAGCACCTATGACGCGCCGAACCTGAAGGCGGTCCTCGCCGATCCGGAGCGGTTGAAGCTGTTCCACTTCGCGCGCTTCGACCTCGCCGCGATCGAGTACTATCTCGGGGTCACCGCGGCACCCTGCTACTGCACCAAGATCGCCAGCAAGCTGGTGCGTACCTACACCGACCGTCACGGACTGAAGAACCTCGTCGAGGAACTGCTCGGCGAGAGCATGTCGAAGGTGCAGCAGAGCAGCGACTGGGGCGGCCCGGTCCTGAACGATGCGCAGCGCGACTATGCCGCGAGCGACGTACGCTTCCTCCACCGGATGAAGGAAGAACTCGACCGCCGCCTCGAACGCGAAGGCCGCACGGAACTTGCACAGGCCTGTTTCGATTTCCTTCCTGCACGCGCGCATCTCGACATTCTCGGCTGGCAGGACCACGACATCTTCAGCCACGCGTCAGCCTGACAGGAGCACATCGGCCAGCATGGTTTTCCGCAAGCGCAGGATCGAAACGCAGGAGGCGAAGCAGCTGCGCTCTCGCCGAAAGCATTTCGCTGCGCCCGGCGGCAGCCACGACAAGCTGGTCCTGTTCCTCTCGCGCGTCTTGCCGATGGGCGTCGGCGTCGTCGCCGCGCTGATGGTGATCACGCCGCTGTCCCCGCGCGGCGAGGTGAGCTTCCTGCTCGACCGCAACGAGGTCGCCGTTATCACCGAGCGCCTGCGCGTCGACAATGCGCTCTACCGTGGACAGGACGAGCAGGGCCGGCCTTTCTCGCTCACCGCGGGCGAGGCCGTGCAGCGATCGAGCGCCGAGGGCATCGTACGAATGGACGATCTCGTCGCGCGCATGCTCATGGAAGACGGCCCGGCCCGCGTTTCGGCTCCCGGCGGGCAATACGACATCAACGAAGAGACCGTCGCCATCAACGGCACGATGCGCATGGAAGCCGCCGACGGCTACCGTATGCGCGCCAGCGGCGTGTCGCTCGACCTTGAACAGAAGACGCTCGAAGGCGCAGGCGGCGTGGAAGGCGCCATTCCCGCCGGCACCTTCAGCGCGGACCGGCTCGATGCGGACCTGTCCGAGCGTCGGATAACCCTGTCGGGACAGGCGCGGCTGCGCATGGAACCCGGCGAGCTGAGGATGCCCTGATGAAAAGCCACCTACCCACCATGGCCAAGAGCGCCCTTGCCGGCTTCGCGCTGACCTGTGCCGCGCTCGGAGGCATCCAGCTTTCCGCGCAGGCGATCGCAAGCCACAACTCGAACGCGCCCGTTTCTTACGCCGCCGACCGGATCGAGCTGCAGGACCGGCAGAACCGCGTCGTGCTCTCGGGCAATGTCGAGATCACGCAGGCGGGGCTCACGCTCAATGCGGCACGCACGATCGTGAACTATTCGGATGCGGGCAATCTCAGCATCCAGCGCATCATGGCGACCGGCGGGGTCAATGTGAGCCGCGGCAACGAGCGCGCCCGCGGCGATACGGCGGTCTATGATTTCAACCGCCGCGTGATCACCATGGCCGGCAATGTCCGGCTCAATCGCGGAGGCGATACGCTGAACGGCGGACGCCTCGTGATCGACCTGGCGAGCGGTGTCTCAAGCATCGACGGCCGCGCAAGCGGATCGTCCTCGGTGACGGGCGAAGGCCAGTCTTCGGGTGGCAGGGTCTCGGGCACTTTCTCCGTTCCCGAGAACTGATGAGCCGCGCCCGCATCGGTCGGGCTCTGCTGGCGCTGTGCGGGCACCGCGCGCGTGAATACGCCAAACTGACCGATAGCGACTGGCGCGACCTCGATGCGCTGGCCGACCAGCACAGGCTTCGACCGTTCCTGCACGGCCGCCTAAAGCGCGGCGAGATCGGCTCCGTGCCGCCTGCGATTGCCGGGAGCTGGCAGGAAACGCACCGCGCCAACGGCATCGGAATGCTCGCACAGCGCCGCGCCCTGCTGCAGGCGGTAGAGGTGCTGGCGGAGGAGGGGATTGCTGCTGTCGCCCTCAAGGGTTCGGCGCTTGCCTGGACCGTGTGGCCCGCCCCTGCCGAGCGGATCATGCGCGACATCGACCTGCTGGTCGGCGAGGAAGAGGCTCCGGTAGCTTATGCGGCGCTGCGCCGCTCGGGCTGGGCTGCACCGGACCTGCCCCGCGAGGACCTCGCGGGAATGGCAGGCTCGCAAGCGCACCTTCCCCCGCTCCATTCGCCGGAAGGCGTGATGTGCGAGCTGCACGCGCATGTCTGGGGCGAATCGCCGCTGCCGGGATCGACCATGCCGCTCGCAGACGATGCCGGGTTGCTCTCACGCGCCGCTCACGACGAAGCGCTGGGCGCTGCCGTTCCGTCTGCCGAAGACATGCTCGCCCATCTCGTCGTCCACGCCGCCTGTTCGCACCTCCTCAATGTCGGACCGATGGCGCTGGTCGATATCGACCTGTGGTGCACGCAGCGGTCAGTCGACTGGGACGCCTACTGGGAGCGTGCCGCCGAACACGGGTTCGAACGGCCGGCAGTGCTGATCTTCGCCTTGGTCGACCGTTGGCGCAGGCCCGGCTTTCTCGCCCAATCAGGTGCCCCCGCATCGCCCGATGATGACTTGCTGGAAGAAGCGGAGATGCTCCTCGTGCAGGATCTCGATGCCCGGAAGGATGTGAGCGCGCTCGCTTCGGCAGCGGCGGGCCAGTTCGGCGGCCGGATCGGCCAGCATCCGCTCGACCGGGCCGAGCGTCCGAGCGGAGGACTGGGACGCGCGGGCCAGCTGGCACAGCGCGCATGGTCCCTGGGGCGAAGCGCGCTCGATGGCGACACGCGGCGCGATGCGCTCGCCACGGCGCGCCTGCAGAAGTGGATGGAGGGCTAGCGGCGTCCCGCGCCGGCCACGCGGGCGATACCTGTGAGGCCCTGGGCCAGCAGCAGTTCGGATGACTGGCTGTTGGTCAGAAGTTCGCGGTGCAGCTCGGTCAGGCGCATGGTCAGCCGGTCGAGCTTGGGCCCGCGCCAGCGCTGGACCTGTTCGGAAATGTCGCGCTCTTCCTTCCAGAAGATGCCGAGGCGCGCCTTCTCGCCCTTGTCGAGATCCTGATAGCGGCGATTCCCGAGCACTGCCGAAATGCGCGCCAGCTGTGCCGCGCGCCGTTCGACCGCGAGGAGCGTGCCGACCGGGTTCAGGCCGATCTGCTTCATGCGCGCAATCTCGGTCGCGACCTTGCCGCCGTGGCCCGAAAGCACCGCGTTCACGAGGCTGGCAAAGCCGTCCTCCTCGGTCGCAGCGCCGATCGCGTCGAGGTCTTCCATGGTACCGGGCCGCGGCGATTGCGGGGCGGCATCGAGATAGGTGGCGAGCTTGGCGACCTCGCTCTGCGCGAGCCGCACATCGAGATTGGCAGCGCGTGCGATCCGCTCGGCCACCGCGCCGTCGAGCCGCACACCTGCCGCATCGCCCATCGCGCGGACGCTCTGCGTCACCGAGCGCAAATCGGGCGGATAGAACATCGCGACCACCGCATCCTTGCGTTTTTCAAGCAACTTGGCGGTACGCGACTTGTCGGTGGCCGAAGTGGCGACGACGATTACCGGACAGGCCTCGCCCGCGCCCATGTCGCCGGTTTCTAGCAGCGTCTTCAGCGCCTCGTGCGCTTCGTCACCGGCAACGCGCGACCAGATGTGCCGCTTGTCGCCGAAAAGCGATGTCGAGCGCGCCTCGTCGCCGAGCTTTGCCGGATCCGCGCGCAGTTCGGCACCGGGAATTTCGACCCGTTCGCCCGGTTCGGGGAGCATGGATGCGATGTCGTTCGCGGCCGCGCTCGCGCCGGCCTCGTCCTGCCCGCAAAAGAAGAAGACCTTGCAGGTCTCCGCCGCGCCGCGCGCCTTGGCAGCGAAGTCGCGTCCGGTAAGCTTCACTGGTCCCGCAGCGTCAGCGCGACGCGTGTGACAATCCGGTCGGCAATCTCGACCGCGAGGTTCTCAAGCGCGGTCTGCTCGGCAGCGATGGTCGCATATTCGCTCGAGACCACGTCGATCCCGGCGTCCGCGCCTTCGGTCGCGTCGAGCAGGATTTCGCCCGTGGTCGCATCGACCAACTGGTAGCGGGCGCGCAGAGTGCGACGCTCACGGCTGACCGTATCGTCGGCGAGGACGGCGAGGCCTTCGAGGCTGTCGTCGAGCCGCACATCGAGGCGGTAGCGCGGGGTGGTCGCGCCCGCCGCGCCGAGCTTGTCGTTGAGGTGATTGCGCACGAGCCATCCGGCCTTGCCGGGGATCGGCGGCACGTCGACCGCTGCGAGCCCCTGCGCAACCTGCCCGCTGCCGCCACCCGCATACATGGGCGAAAGCCCGCAGGCGGACAGCGAAAGTGCGGCGGCAAGGGTGAAAGCGATGCGCATCAGGTGACGATATTGACCAATCTGTCGGGCACCACAATGACCTTGCGTACTTCTGCACCGTCGAGGGAGCGCTGCACCTTCTCCGATGCCAGCGCCATGGCTTCGAGGTCTTCCTTCGATGCACCCTTGGGCGCAGTCAGAGTGTCGCGCAGCTTGCCCTTGTGCTGGACGGCGATGGTGACTTCGTCCTCGACCAGCAGCGCCGGATCGACTTCGGGCCAGGCGGCATCGGCCACCATCCCGCTCTCGCCGAGACCGGCCCAGGCCTCTTCGGCAAGGTGCGGCATCATCGGGGCGACGAGCTGGACGAGGCTGCGGATCGCGTGGCTGCGGCTGGCCGAGGGCTTTGCCTTCTCGACTGCACCGGTGAGTTCATAGATGCGTGCGACGGCCTTGTTGAAGCCCAGCGCCTCGATGTCCTCGGCCACGGCAGCGATGGTCTGGTGCGTCTTGCGCGCCAGCGCCTTGTCCTCGCCTTCTGCTCCGGCCTGATAGGCACCGAACAGGCGCCACAACCGGTGGACGAAGCGGCTGCAGCCCTCGATCCCGGCTTCGGACCACGGCAAGTCGCGCTCGGGCGGGCTGTCGGACAGCATGAACCAGCGCACTGCGTCGGCGCCGTAGGTGTCGATGATCGTGTCGGGATCGACGACGTTTTTCTTCGACTTCGACATCTTGATGACGCGGCCGATTTCGACCGGCTTGCCGTCAGCGGTCAGCGTCGCTCCATCGGCAGTGCGCTCCACCTCGTCGGGCGAGAAATAGACCGGCTTGCCGTCCCCCGCACGGCTGTAGGTCTCATGCGTCACCATGCCCTGCGTGAACAGCGAGGCGAAGGGCTCCTTCACATCGATCTGGCCCATGTGCGCCAGCGCGCGGGTCCAGAATCGGGCGTAGAGCAGGTGCAGGATCGCGTGCTCAATGCCGCCGATATACTGCTCGACCGGCATCCACTTCGCGACTTCCGCGGCATCGAAGGGCTTGTCCGCAGGCTGGCTGGCAAAGCGCAGGAAATACCACGAGCTGTCGACGAAGGTGTCGAGCGTGTCGGTCTCGCGCTCGGCCTTGCCGCCGCACTTGGGGCAGTCGACATGCTTCCACGTTGCGTGGCGGAGCAGCGGGTTGCCCGGGGTCTGGAAATCGACGTCCTCGGGCAGCGTGATCGGCAGGCTGTCCTTGGGCGCGGGGACCACGCCGCAAGTCTCGCAATGGATGAAGGGGATCGGCGTGCCCCAATAGCGCTGGCGCGAAACGCCCCAGTCGCGCAGGCGCCAGACGGTCTTGCCGGTGCCGCGGCCCTGTTCCTCGATCCGGCGGATAATTTCGCGCTTGGCGTCCTCTACCTCCATACCGTCTAGGAAGTCGGAGTTGACGATGACACCGTCGCCCGCCTCGGCCTCGCCATCGAATGGCTTGCCCGCATCCTCGACGCTCGGCGCGACGACGCGCGGGATCGGCAGGCCGTACTTGGTGGCGAATTCGAAGTCGCGCTGGTCGTGGCCCGGAACCGCCATGATGGCGCCGGTGCCGTAATCCATCAGCACGAAGTTCGCGATGTAGACGGGCAGGTCCGCGCCGGTGAACGGGTGCTTCGCCGTGATGCCGGTGTCGAAGCCGAGCTTCTCGGCGGTTTCGAGTTCGGCAGCGGTGGTACCGCCCTTCTTGCACTCGGCGATGAAGGCGCGTGCCTCGTCACTGTCGATGCCCTGCGCGACCGGATGGTCGGCAGCGACTGCAACGAAGCTCGCGCCGAAAATCGTGTCCGGGCGCGTGGTGTAGACCGGCAGCTTCTCCCCGTTCGACAGGTCGAAGCTGAATTCGAGACCCTTCGACTTGCCGATCCAGTTTTCCTGCATCAACCGGACCTTGTCGGGCCAGTTGTCGAGCGTGCCGAGACCTTCGAGCAGCTCCTCTGCGAAGTCGGTGATCTTGAGGAACCACTGGTTGAGCTTGCGCTTCTCGACCTCTGCGCCCGAGCGCCAGCCCTTGCCGTCGATCACCTGCTCGTTGGCGAGCACGGTCATGTCGACGGGGTCCCAGTTGACCTCGCTTTCCTTGCGATAGACGAGGCCGGCTTCATAGAGATCGATGAAGAGCGCCTGCTCGTGGCCGTAATAATCAGGCTCGCAGGTCGCCAGCTCTCTGGACCAGTCGAGCGCGAAGCCGAGGCGCTTCAGCTGCGCCTTCATGTGCTCGATGTTGTCGCGCGTCCAGCCGCCCGGATGCACGCCCTTTTCCATCGCGGCGTTCTCCGCGGGCATGCCGAAAGCGTCCCAGCCCATCGGGTGCAGGACCTCGTGACCCGTCGCCTTCTTGTAGCGCGCGAGCACGTCGCCCATCGTGTAGTTGCGCACGTGGCCGATGTGGATGCGCCCGCTGGGATAGGGGAACATCTCGAGCACGTAGCTCTTGGGCTTTTCGGAATTGCTGTCGGCGCGGAAGGTCTGCGCCTGTTCCCAGGCTGCCTGCCAGCGCGAGTCGGCGCTTGCCGGATCGAAACGGGTATCACTCATGAAGACGCCTGTAAGGATTTCAGGCGCGAATGGAACCCGCTAAGCGCGGGACTGGCGGCGCCTAGTCGTTGGCGATGGCCTGGCGGCGCAGTTCGCGTGCCTTGGTAAGGATGATGTCTTCCAGCTTCTGGACCGTGGCGGCCTGGACCGGTGCATCGACCCAGTTGCCCGACTGGTTGACCTGGCGGCTGGCAGCCACCCGCAGCGCATCGGCGCGCAGGTCGGTGTCGAGGATCGAGACGGTCATCTTCACGCGCTCACCCGGGTTGCTCGGATTGGCGTACCAGTCGGTCACGATCACGCCGCCGGCGCTGTCGGCCTGGAGCAGCGGAGCGAAGCCCACGGTTTCGAGCGAAGCACGCCAGAGATAGGAGTTCACGCCGATCGTCGAGACCTGAGCCGCGGCGAGGTCCGCGCGCGGACGATCGCTGTTGCCGCATGCCGCGAGCCCGAGGCTGGCCAGCGCGGTGCAAGCGATGGCGAGGGTACGACGGGAATTGCTCATTGCGGTCATGGACGGTCCTTGGATCCTTTTGGTGCAGCGGCTCTATATAGCCTCGGCGCACGGGGGCAAGTTCTGCATGCCGCCGTACCGGGTCCTAGACACCCGCCAGCGCGTGAACATCGGCTTAATCGAACACCCCTGTGCGAAACGCGCAACACCGTCCGGAGTATCTCCGAATGGGCTGTGGAAAAGCTTCCATTCGTCGCAAGTGAGGCCTAGGCTAACCGTCTGTATTCGAGTCGTTTCGGCTTCGTTCGGGAACCGTTAAGCTGAAGCCTGCCTTTGAGTGGGTGAACGTTTCCGAAATTCAGGGGATAGAGGCACACACGATGGGCAAGAAACTGCACAGCAATGGCAAGGGACGGTTCGCGCCGGCCATGCTGGCTGTCGCCGGTCTCGCCTTTGCCATGCCTGCCGCCGTTCTCGCGGTCGGCGCACCCGACACTTCGAACGCTGCCCCGGGCGCGATCGAATACCTCCCGTTTACTCCGGCTGGTGCCGATCCGCAGCTTGCCCGCAGGGTGGCAGAAGTGATCGGTGAAGACGCGCTGCGGTTCACGCCCGCAAGCAAGCCGCGCCAGTCGAGCGAACGCACCGTCAATTTCGCAGTCCGCGTCGATGATGCGACCGCGCGCACGATGTCGGGCGGCAACCTGTCCGAAAAGGTCGCGCTGGCAACGCCCGAAGCGATCAGCCCGATTGCAGGCACGCGTTACAATCTCGGTATTGCGCGCGGCTTCCAGAGCTTCGCCCAGCCCAGCCGCGCCGTCAGCTCGGCCTCGGTTACGGCCGGCGTTCGCGAAGACCTGCGCGATATCGCCATGCCCGACCTCTCGACCTTCGAGAGCGGCGATGACAAGGGCAAGCCGAGCCGTTTCCAGTCGCGCATCGCACTCGAACAGCGTGACCGTGCGGGCAGCTCGCCCAACACGCTCCAGGGCGTCGGCTCGCAGCGTGTCGATCTCGGCGGCTCCTACCGCCTGAGCCGCAACCTCGACGTGACTGCCGGTGTGCGCCTGTCGCAGGAACGCGACCGCCTCGCCCCGCTCACCGACGGTGTCGAGGACGACCAGGCCGTCTACGTCGGAACGCAGATTCGCTTCTGACGGCTGCGCTTCGGCGCTTCCCAACCAAAGAATACGATTGTTCGCCTTAGACCAAAGGCGGATTGCCTTTGCGTGGTCACAAATCCACGCATAGGGTGCGGTAACGCTACGGAATGCTTGGGAGATCGAACTATGGGACGTGTTGCCATCGTAACCGGAGGAACGCGCGGCATCGGACGCGCCATCTGCGAACGCCTTCGTGACGAACGCGGATGCACGGTCATCGCCAACTACGCCGGCAATGACGAGGCGGCGAAGAAGTTCACCGAAGAGACCGGCATTCCGACCGTGAAGTTCGACGTGGGCGACTACGACGCGGTCCAGGAAGCCTGCAAGAAGGTGGAAGAAGAGCACGGCCCGATCGACATCGTCGTGAACAACGCCGGCATCACCCGCGACGGCACGCTTCTCAAGATGAGCTACGAGGACTGGAACGCGGTCATGCGCACAAATCTCGGCGGCTGCTTCAACATGGCCAAGGCGACCTTCGCCGGAATGAAGGAGCGCGGCTGGGGCCGGATCGTCAATATCGGTTCGATCAACGGGCAGGCGGGCCAGTACGGCCAGGTCAACTACGCCGCCGCGAAGAGCGGCATCCACGGCTTCACCAAGGCGCTCGCACAGGAAGGCGCGCGTTTCGGGATCACCGTGAATGCCATCGCGCCCGGCTACATCGACACCGACATGGTCGCCGCCGTGCCCGAGCCTGTGCTCGAGAAGATCGTCGCGAAGATCCCCGTCGGCCGGCTCGGCAAGGCCAGCGAAATCGCCCGCGGCGTGAGCTTCCTGTGCTCGGAGCACGCGGAGTTCGTCACCGGCTCGACCATGAGCATCAACGGCGGCCAGCACATGTATTAAGGGATCGGTCGGTCAATCGATCAGGTAGCCGACCACCCTCCATTTCCCGTTGTCTTCCTCGAGCGTGACAGTCTCGATCGCTTCCTTGCGGTTCTCGAAGCTTGTCGCGAAACGCACGATTGCCTGCTCGAGGTTTTCCCTGCCGTCAGCGTCGGTCTGAACGAGCCCGACCGTGAGCGTGGTGCGCTCCTTCACTTCACCGAGCGGCACGCGCGCCATCTCCGACGCTTCGCGCCAGGTCGTCGCGGTGTTGGGATCGCGAAAGGTGCGGCCAGCCTCGGCAAAGCTGGCGTCCCAGTCGCCTGCATCGACAAGTGCGAGCCATTCGAGCGCTTCAGCCTCGAACCTCTCGACCAGCACCGTTTCGACGGCAGTAGCAGGGTCCCCTTCAGGACGCTCGGTTGCCGGATGCCCGCCCAGCGCGAGGGCGGCGGCGATTGCGATAGTCAGCATGACAAGAATTCCTCCAATCCAGATGGCCCGACGCGGGGCCGTTTTCGAATGGATGAAAGGATCGGGGCGAGCGGCCGCCTGCGCACTCCCCAATTCCTTGTCCGCAAGATTTTCGGGTGCCTCTCCCTCGTGTTCGAACACCAGCCGGGCCGCCTCGCGGCTGCTGGTCACGCCCAGCTTTCGGCGTGCCGCGCGCAGACGGTCATTGATCGTGTGAACCGAGAGCGAAAGCTCGCGCGCCATCGACTTGGCATCGTGCCCGCGCACCATCAGGCGCAGCGTTTCCTTCTCCTTGTCACTCAGCGCGTCGTAGCCCTCGTCCATGCCCGCCTGTCTAGGAACTGGCGGCACGACGCGCCAACCCCAAAAAATTCAGGGTGATCGAAGCGTGCTCGATACAGGAAAGATGGCCGGGTGCATCATATGCTAATGCACGTAGCGAATCGCATCACTAAGGCGCCCGGGATGACAACGCCCTACCATCCTCCCGTGAAGTACTCCGTCCGCATCGACGGCCATCGAACCTCGATCAGTCTCGAGCCGGTTTTCTGGAACCTGCTGCGCGAAGCGGCCGCGCGGCGCGGTATGGCGGTGAATACGCTGGTTGCGAGCATCGACGCCGAACGTATCCGCAGCGCGACGCCGCCGGGCCTAGCAGGCGCGATCCGCGTGTGGCTCGCGACCAACGAACTCGTCTCCAAATATGAAATGGGCGGCGAGATCGCTCCCGCCGCCCAAGAAAACGGTCTTGCCGACCGGGCCTAGTACTTCGCCGTAGCGTCGCTGGCCGGATAGGTTTCGTCGAGCGCTTCATCGGTCGAGCTCATCGCGTCGTGCGACGAGGTCGATTCCGACCCGGCGTTGCGGAACTGGCCTTCGGGTTCGCCGTCGGCAAATGCGACGCCGTTCTTGTCGACGCGGTTCTTCTCGTAATAGCGATACCCGGCGTAGCCGAGCGCACCGAGGGCTGCGAGCTTGAGAATCATGGTGTCTTTCCTTTCGAAATAACGACTTGCCCCATCAACGATCGGGTGCCGCGAAAGGTCCGAACCCGATCCTCAGTCGTCGCCGACGCGTTCGATATCCGCGCCGACCAGCTGCAGCTTCTCTTCCAGGCGCTCGTAACCACGGTCGAGGTGGTAGAGGCGGCGCACCGTGGTCTCGCCCTTGGCGGCGAGGCCCGCGATCACGAGGCTCATCGAGGCACGAAGGTCGGTCGCCATGACTTCGGCGCCGGTCAGCTCGACCGGCCCGCGCACGACCGCGGTACGGCCCGTGGTCTCGATGTTCGCGCCCATGCGGGTGAGTTCGGGAACGTGCATGAAGCGGTTCTCGAAGATGGTCTCCTTGAGAACGCTGGTGCCCTCCGCCTTGCACAGCAGGCTCATCAGCTGCGCCTGCATGTCCGTGGCGAGGCCGGGGAAGGGTGCGGTGGTGAGGTTGTGCGCCTTGAGCGGGCCTTTGGCCGCGATGTTCACGCCCTTCTTGTCGGTCTCGACCTCGACGCCGATGTTGCGCAGCGCGTGGATGGTCGAACCCATGTCGTCCGCATCGGCGCCCTCGAGCCGTACCTCGCCGCCGGTGATGGCAGCGGCGCAGGCATAGGAGCCCGCCTCGATGCGGTCGGGCATCACGCGGTAGGTCGCACCGTGCAGCTTGTTCACGCCGTGGATCGTGAGCTCGGACGTGCCGATGCCCTCGATCTCTGCACCCATCGCGGTCAGCAGGTTGCACAGGTCGACGATTTCCGGCTCGCGCGCGGCATTGATGAGCTTGCTGGTGCCGTTGCACAGCACCGCTGCCATGAGGGCGTTCTCGGTCGCACCGACCGATACCACGGGGAAGTCGAATTCGCCGCCGGGCAGGCCGCCATCGGGCGCAATCGCCTTCACATAGCCCTGCGCCAGTTCGATATGCGCGCCGAAAGCCTCGAGCGCCTTCAGATGGAGGTCGATCGGGCGGTTGCCGATCGCACAGCCGCCGGGCAGCGAGACGGTCGCCTCGCCAGTGCGCGCCAGTAGCGGGCCGAGCACGAGGATCGAGGCGCGCATCTTGCGCACGAGATCGTAGGGCGCGACCGAGCTGGTAATCCGCATCGCCTCGAGCGTGACGTTGCGGCCGAATTCTTCCGGACGTTTGCCGGGAATCGTGTGGCTCACCCCGAACTGCGTCATCAGGTGCTGAAAGCCATCGATATCGGCGAGCCGCGGCAGGTTGCGCAGCGTGACCGCTTCTTCGGTCAGCAGGGCGCAGGGAATGAGCGTCAGCGCCGCATTCTTCGCACCCGAAATGGGGATCGTGCCGGAAAGGCGGTTGCCGCCGCGAATAAGTAGTTTGTCCATGGGCCCCTGCTCTTAGTGCTCCCGGGCCACTTGGCAAGCGTCACCGCCCTGTCATGCTGCCCGTCCATTCTCCTCCCAATCCGCGAAAGATTGACCAGTTCCGTGAGCCCACCTAACCCGACGAGCCATGAGCCAGCATAAACCCATCAAAAAAGCCGTTTTCCCCGTTGCCGGTCTCGGCACGCGCTTCCTGCCCGCCACCAAGGCGATCCCGAAGGAACTGCTGCCCATCGTCGACCGGCCGCTCATCCAGTACGCCGTCGACGAGGCGCGCGAGGCGGGAATCGAGCAGATCATCTTCGTCACCGGCCGCGGCAAGACCGCGATCGTCGAACATTTCGACGTTGCCTTCGAGCTCGAGACGACGATGGAAGAGCGCGGCAAGGACATGACCGTGCTCGACCCGACCCGCGCCACGCCGGGCGACATCATCACCGTGCGCCAGCAGGTCCCGATGGGCCTCGGCCACGCGATCTGGTGCGCGCGTGCGATCGTCGGCGACGATCCCTTCGCCATCCTCCTGCCCGACGAATTGATGGTCGCCAGCAAGGGCGGGACCGGCTGCATGAAGCAGATGGTCGAAGCCTATAACGAGGTCGGCGGAAACCTGATCTCGGTGCTCGAAGTGCCGCAGGAGGAAGTGTCGAGCTACGGCGTGATCGCGCCGGGCGCCGCAGTCTCGGACACGCTCACCGAAGTCACCGGCCTCGTCGAGAAGCCGCCCGTCGCAGAAGCGCCGTCGAACAAGATCATCTCGGGTCGCTACATCCTTCAGCCCGAAGTGATGCGCACGCTGGAAACGCAGGGCAAGGGTGCCGGCGGGGAAATCCAGCTGACCGACGCGATGGCCCGCATGATCGGCAACCAGGCGTTCCACGCGGTGACCTTCCAGGGCAACCGCTACGACTGCGGCAGCAAGACCGGTTTCGTCGAAGCGACGCTGGCGCTCGCTCTGGAACGCGACGACATGGGCAGCGAGGTTCGCGCCATCGCCGAGCGCCTGCTCGCGCGCTAACCTGCCCCGAACAGAAAAAGGGCCGGTCCGCCGCAATGGTGGACCGGCCCTTTTCGTTTTCAGGTTCAGGCGATCAGCAGCCGGTTTCGGCCGAAGCGCAATTCTCGTCGCGCGTGGCCTTGAACTCGTCGCCCTCGTTCCAGTTGGGCCAGCTGGTGCTCATGCCCATCATCCGGCCAAGGCGGTAGAACAGCTGGAGGTCGGCCATCACGCCCGACCAGTCCCAGTTCGGATCGTACTCGTCCTTGGGACCGTGGTAGCGGTTGTCGCGATAGTCCTTGGAGACTGCAGCGCCGGCCTCGACTCCGCCGTCGACCAGGTCCTCGCCGCCGTCGACATAGAGCATCGGGACGCCGCGCTTGGCGAAAGCGAAGTGGTCGCTGCGATAGTAGTAGCCCGCTTCAGGGTTCGGGTTGGGCGTCGGCGTGCGGCCATCAGCCTTGAGCGCGGCATTCAGGAACTCGTCGAGCTGCGACTTGCCCGGACCTACGACGACCACGTCCTTGCTCGGCCCTGCAATCAGGAAGGCATCCATGTTGATGCCGCCGACCGTCTGGTCGAGCGGGAACACCGGGTTTGCGGCGTAGTAATCCGCGCCCAGCAGGCCCGACTCTTCCGCGGTCACCGCGAGGAAGACGAGGCTGCGGCGGGTCGGTCCTGCCTTGGCGTGTGCTTCGGCAAGCGCGACGAGCGCCGCGGTGCCGGTCGCGTTGTCGACCGCGCCGTTGCAGATGTCGTCACCGTCGGGTGCCGGCGTGCAGCGACCGAGGTGGTCCCAGTGCGCGGTGTGGATGACATATTCGTCGGACGCTTCGCTGCCCGGCAGCACGCCGATGACATTCTGCGATTCGAACGTGCGGATGTCGTTCGAGAAGCTGGTCGATGCGGACAGGCCGAGCGGGACCGGCTTGAAGCCCTTCTTCTTCGCCGCAGCCATGAGCGCATCGACATCCTGTCCGGCGGCTTCGAGGATCTGCCGCCCGACATCGTTCTGGACCCAGCCGTTCATGACCGTGAGCGGCGGCGCATTCTCGCCGCGCTGGGCATAGGCCTGCGGACCCGACCAGCTGCTTTCGACCACGTTCCAGCCATAGGAAGCAGGTTCGGTGTCGTGGATGATGAGCGCGCCCGCGGCGCCCTGCCGCGCGGCCTCTTCATATTTGTAGGTCCAGCGGCCGTAATAGGTCATCGCCTTGCCGTTGAAGGGGCCCTCGAGGCTCTCGGTGCCGAAGTCGGCATCGTTGACGAGGATGACCGCGGTCTTGCCGGTCATGTCGATGCCTTCGTAGTCGTTCCAGTCGCGCTCGGGCGCGTTGATACCGTAGCCGACGAAGACCAGCTCGCTGTCCTCGAGGCTGACGCTTTCCTCTTCGCGGTAGCTCACGCCGACCCACTGGCTGGCGTATTCGAAGCTCATTTCCTCGTCGCCGCCCGAAATGGTCAGCGGCGCGAAATCCCTGCCGGTGATCTCGACCAGCGGGACACGCTGGACCCAGCTGCCGTTGTTGCCCGGCTCGAGCCCCGCGGCCTCGAAGCGCTCGGTCAGCAGTGCGACGGTAAGTTCTTCGCCCTTCGTGCCCGGCATGCGGCCTTCGAACTCGTCCGAAGAAAGCTCTTCGGTGATCGATTTCATCGTCTCTTCGGAAATATCGCCGCTGGCGACGTCGGGAATATCGAGCCCGCCGGTGCTGGCGGTTTCCTCGATATCGGCGTTGCAGGCGGCAAGCAGCAGTGCCGATGCAGCGACCAGGCTGGTGCGGATCATGGGGGGCAACCTCTCTTCAATAATGCAAGTGCGGCGCGTGTGTTGCCGCAGCGAAGGCGATCACGCAAGCTTGCGCCTGCCGGTCGGCTTGGGCAGAGCCGTGAGTGATGGACGCCGACTGGACCAATGCGCTGGAGAGGGCACGCGGGCACGCACCCTTCCTTGCGCGTGGCCTCGAGAAGCTTCCCGAGATTGCCGCACTGCTTGCGGAAGGAAAGGGCGACGAGGCGCTGCTGCTGGCCAAGGCCGCCGGCGAAGGCATCGATGACACGGGGCTTGCGCTTCGAAGAGAGAAGCGCGCGCTGGGCCTCGTGCTGGCGATCGGCGACCTTGCGGGCGCGTTCGACCTCGACAAGGTCATGCGTGAACTCTCGGTCTTCGCCGACCGCGCGCTCCACCGCGCTATCGAAGCTGCCATTTCGCGCCGCGTGGAAGGCGCCGAGCCGCAAGGGATGATCGGCCTCGCGCTCGGCAAGCACGGGGCGGGCGAGCTCAACTATTCTTCCGACATCGACCCGATCCTGCTGTTCGATCCGCAGACCCTCCCGCGCCGCGAACGCGACGAGCCGGGTGAAGCTGCCCAGCGCTATGCACGCGAAATCGTCCGGCTGATGTCGGAAGTGACGAGCGAAGGATATGTCTTCCGCGTCGACCTGCGCCTCCGGCCCGCATCCGAAGTCAGCCCGCTTGCCCTCCCGCTCGATGCGGCGATCACGCATTACGAAAGCTCGGCCCTCGCGTGGGAGCGTGCCGCTTTCATCCGCGCGCGGTCCTGTGCGGGAGATATCGCGGCAGGCGAGGCCTTCCTCGACCATATCCGTCCATTCGTCTGGCGCCGCAGCCTCGATTTCGGCGCCATCGACGAGGTGCGCCGCCTGACACATCGCATCCGCGACAAGCAGACCGGCCCGCGCGAGCCCTCGCCCGGCTATGACGTGAAACTCGGCCGGGGCGGTATTCGCGAGATCGAGTTCTTCGCCCAGACGCACCAGCTGATCCACGGCGGACGCGATCCCTCGCTGCGGCACAAGCGCACCCGTGCCGCGCTCGATGCACTAGCGGCCACAGGCCGCATCGGGGAGGACGACGCCCGACTGCTCGGCGAAAGCTACGATGGCCTGAGGCGGATCGAGCACCGGCTGCAGATGGTCACCGACCAGCAAACGCACACGCTTCCGTCGGGCGAGGCGCTCGACAATGTCGCGCGGCTCGACGGTTATTCAGACGGGGAGGCCTGGCTCGCGCACATTGCCGAACTCTGCGCGCCGGTTGCGGAACGTTACGACGCCTTGCTTGCAGAAGACGAGATTTCGGTGCCCGCCGACAGCCCCCATGTCGAAGCGACTGGCACGCAGGTCGAGCTCGACGAAACGCTTGCCGCGCGCGTGCGCAACTGGACCGACGGGCGCTATCCGCCGCTGCGCAGCAACGCCGCGCTGAGCGCCTTCGAAGCGATCCGCCCGATGCTGGTCGAATCGCTCGCCGGGTCGCCCGACCCCGAACGCGCAGTGGCACGGTGGGAAAGCCTGCTCGAGCGCATGACCAGCGCCATCAATCTCTTCCGCCTGATGGAAGCCCGGCCAGGCCTCATGCAGCTGCTCGCCGATTGCCTCACGCTCGCCCCACCTTTGGCAGACGCGATCGCGCGCCGCCCCGAGCTGGTCGATGCGCTGATCGATCGCAGCGCGCTGGACCTTCCCGGCAGCCGCGAGGAGCTGGCCGACGAGATGCGCCGCAGCGAACGCGGCGATACCTACGAGGACCGGCTCGACCGCATCCGCATCGTTACCGGCGAGACGCGTTTCGCGCTGGGCGTGCAGCTGATCGAGACCACGCACGATCCGCTCGATATCGCCGCCGCGCTCTCGCGCACGGCAGAGGCCGCGCTCGAATGCGCGCAGGAAGCTGCCGAAGAAGAATTTGCCCGCCGCCACGGGCGGATCGAGGGCGGCGAACTCGTCGTGCTCGGCCTCGGGCGGCTGGGCGGCGGGGCGCTCACTTACGCGTCCGACCTCGATCTCATCTATCTCTTCACCGGCAGCCACGAGGCCGAGAGCGATGGCGACAGGCCGCTCGGCGCGACGCTCTATTTCAATCGCCTTGCCCAGCGTGTGAGCGCCGCGCTTTCGGTGCCGACCGCAGAAGGCGCGCTCTACGAAGTAGACACGCGTTTACGACCGCAGGGCGCGCAAGGGCCGCTGGCGGTCAGCCTCGACAGCTTCGAGCGCTACCAGCGCGAGGATGCCTGGACCTGGGAGCACATGGCGCTGACCCGCGCACGCCCGCTGACCGGCAGCCCGGGCGCTCGCGAGAAGGTCGCCGCGATCCTTTCGGACGTGCTGTGCCGCGAGCGCGATGCTGCGAGGCTTCGATCCGACCTGCTCGAAATGCGCGGCGAAATGGCGAAGCACAAAGCGGCCAAGGGTCCGCTCGATGCCAAGCTGCTGCGCGGCGGGCTGGTCGATCTCGAGTTCCTCGTCCACTTCCTGCAGCTGCGCGAGCGCCGCGGTCTCACCCCCAAGCTCGGCTATGCCCTGACCGAGTTCGACGAGCTCGCCTCCCTCGCCGATGCGCATGACTTGATGACCCGCCTGCTGGTCGGTACGCGCCTCCTCGCACCCGACCTCGCCATTCCGGGCAAGGCATCGCGCGCGATCCTGGCGCGGATGTGCGAGGCGAAGAAGTTCAAGAAGCTGCAGGCGCGCTTTGCCGAGGCGCGCGGACAAGTGGCTGCCAAGTGGCACGACATATTCGGCGAGACTTTGGAGCTGGATTGATGAGCACCTACAACGAAGGCGATGCCTTTCCCGATTTCTCGATGGAGACGCCCGATGGCGGCAGCGTGACCAAGGCCGACCTTGCAGGAAAGAAGGCAGTGATCTTCTTCTACCCCAAGGACAACACGCCCGGCTGCACCACCGAGGCGAAGGACTTCACCGCGCTGAAGAGCGAGTTCGAGAAGGCCGGCACCTATCTCCTCGGCGTGAGCAAGGATTCGGCGAAGAAACACCAGAACTTCATCGCCAAGCACGACCTGACGGTCGACCTCGCGACCGATGCGGAAGAAAACGGTCTGTCCGATAAACTCGGCGCCTGGGGCGAAAAGAAGAATTACGGCCGCACCTATATGGGCATGATCCGTTCGACCTACCTGCTCGATGAAGACGGCAAGATCCTGCGTATCTGGCCCAAGGTGCGCGTGAAGGGCCATGCCGAGGAAGTGCTCGAGGCCGCCCGCACTGCATGACCTCCGTCTCGCGCGCCATCCGCGATGTCCTGTTGACCGGTGACAAGACCGCCAAGGTCTTCGCCACCCGCAAGCTCGCGCGCGACTGGCGCATGGGACGGCTCGAATTCACCTTCGACTGCTCCATGCCCGAACGGCCCGAATGGCCCGGGGAGCTCGAGCTGCGCCTGCCGCGCGACATGCCGCGGCGCGGCAAGGGCGGAAGCGAAAAGGGCCGCATCGCGCTGTGGCACGCGCTCGCCCATATCGAGTTTGTCGCCATCGACCTGGCGCTCGACATGGCCGGGCGATTCGGCGAATCGATGGGCCAAGTCTTTGTTTCCGATTTCCTTTCTGTCGCTGCAGACGAGGCGATGCACTTCGCGCTGCTCGAGCGAAAACTCGATTCGCTCGATTCGCACTACGGAGCGTTGCCTGCGCACGACGGGCTGTGGAGCGCGGCTCAGGACACCGCTCACGATGTCGCCGCGAGGCTTGCGATCGTTCCCATGGTGCTCGAGGCGCGCGGGCTCGACGTCACCCCGGCAACGCTCGAACGCGTGCGGGCGCAAGGTGATGAAAACGGCGCGAAAATTCTGCAACGAATCCTTGACGACGAAATCCGTCACGTCGCCTACGGGGCCAAGCATTTTCGGGCCGTCTGCACCGAACGCGGCGAGAACCCGCCGGAAACATGGCGAAAATTGGTGAAAACGCATTTTTCGGGAGGGCTGAAGCCACCATTCAACGACTCGGCGCGTTCCGCAGCCGGTTTATCGCGGGACTTCTACGCTGGTATTGCGTGATTAACCTTTACGCCCATAACCCATACTCACGAATTGCCGGGGGGTTCCGGCGGGACAAAAATTTCGATCGACCACGGGCCGGGACGCCCCAATCGATCTAGGAAAGTAGGCGCCACGACGCGCCACACGGACGGGTTTAGCATGATCACCAAGCGCACATCGCTTGCTTTCACCATGGCTGCTGCAGGAATGCTCGTTGCCGCCGCTCCGGCACAGGCCGGTACGGACGGCGTCGCTGCTGCTGCAACGGCTGCCGAAGGCGCAATCGACATGTCGAAGGTGACCAGCGTCCAGACGCAGGGCGAAGATGCCCAGTTCACCGAGCTGTTCGCACGCTGGGAAAGCCCCAACGCGATCGACGCAGTCGTTGCACCGCAGGTTTCCGTTCCGTCGCGCATGCCGCTCGAGGATGCACGCCTGACCAGCGACTATGGCATGCGCACGCACCCCGTGCTGCGTCGCCGCCTCGGTCACAAGGGTGTCGACCTTGCCGCGCCGACCGGTACGCCGATCTACGCAACCGCCGACGGCTACGTTTCCAAGGCACAGCGCTGGTCGAGCTACGGCAACTTCGTCTCGATCGAGCACGGTGCCCGCATCCAGACGCGTTACGCGCACATGTCGCGCATCGCGGTTGCCCCCGGCACCCGCGTCGAAAAGGGCGACATCATCGGTTACGTCGGTTCGACCGGCCGTTCGACCGGTCCGCACCTCCACTATGAAGTCCGCATCGACGGTGAAGCGGTGAACCCGGTTCCCTACATGATCGAATCGCAGGCGCAGCAGGCTTTCGCCCTCGCGATCGGCGAAGGCGGCCAGGGCGGCAACGACGAAGAATAAGGAATACGCTGGGCGAAAGCCCGCGCAGGTTCGCAGAGGAAAGGCGGTGAGGATGACCTCGCCGCCTTTTCTCTTGCCCAAAGCCCTGTGGCAGGTAGGTTTCTCCCTGCAACCGGACGAGTCCCGCCAACAGGGGCCGACGGCACGAGAGAGGACCAGCGATGCACCCTATCAGCCACGCCAAGGCACGACCCGACCATCCCGCGATCATCATGAGCGGCAGCGGCGAGACGATGAGCTACGGCGAGATGGACGCCTATGCCAATCGCTTCGCCCACCTGATGCGCGCCCGGGGACTGAACCGGCACGATCACTTCGGCGTACTGATGGAAAACACCATTCACTACCTGCCGATCGCCTGGGGCTCGCAGCGCGCAGGTACGATGATGGTCCCCGTCTCGACCCGCCTGACCGCACCCGAGATCTGCTACATCCTCAACGATGCGGGCGTGAAGCTGCTCATCACCACCCGCAAGTTCGATGACCGCATCGACGATATCCGCGCAGGATGCGGCGACATGGAAATCCTCGTGCTCGGCGGAGAGGGCGAAGAGGATTACGAGGCCGCGCTCGCGGCACAGCCTTCGGACCCGATCGCCGACCAGGCTCCGGGCCAGTACATGCTCTATTCCTCGGGCACGACCGGCAGTCCCAAGGGCGTGCGCCCCGCACCGCCCGACAGCGAGGATATCGAGGCGGTCCCCCCGCTGGTCGGCCTTGCCGTGATGGGTGCAGGCATGCCCGCCGACGGCAGCATGGTCTATCTCTCGCCCGCGCCCCTCTACCACGCCGCCCCGCTCGGCTGGTGCACCACCGCGCAGCGGCTTGGCGGCACGGTCGTTGTGATGGAGCATTTCGACCCCAAGCACGCGCTCGAGACGATCGAGAAGTACAAGATCACCGACAGCCAGTGGGTGCCGACGCATTTCGTGCGCATGCTCAAGCTCGAGCCGCACGAGCGCGAGGGCTACGACCTCTCCAGCCACCAGCGCGCGCTCCATGCCGCCGCGCCCTGCCCGGTCCCGATCAAGCGCGAGATGATCGAATGGTGGGGTCCCATCATCAACGAATATTACGCGGGCTCGGAAGGTATCGGCATGACGCTGATCAAGGCCGAGGACTGGCTCACCCATCCCGGCAGCGTGGGCAAGGCGATCTACGGCACGATCCACGTGTGCGACGGGGAGGGCAATGAAGTCCCCGCCGGACAGGACGGGCTGCTGTTCTTCGAGAACGACCTCATCCCGACCTATCACAACGATCCCGAGAAGACGCGCGATGCCATGCATCCCAAGGGCTGGATGACGCTGGGCGATATCGGCCACCTCGACGAGGACGGCTATCTCTTCCTCACCGATCGCAAGAGCCACATGATCATCTCGGGCGGCGTGAACATCTACCCGCAGGAGATCGAGAACCTGCTGGTCACGCATGACAAGGTGATGGACGCTGCGGTGATCGGCGCGCCCTGCCCCGATTTCGGCGAGAAGGTGGTGGCGGTGGTCCAGCCCAAGGACATGGGCGAGGCGGGCGATGGCCTGGAGGAAGAGCTGCGCGAATTCCTCGCTCCCAGCCTCGCCAAGATCAAGATGCCCAAGCTGTTCGACTTCCGCCCCGAACTCCCGCGCGAGGCCAACGGCAAGCTCTACAAGCGAGAGCTGCGAGATGAATATGCACGGAAGGCAGAAGAAGAAACGGAGCAGGCGTGATGGCAACCCAGGCGAAACCAAGGCTCGATCCCGAAACCGCCTATGAGGTGATTTCTCCCGAGAGTTACGCGCACTGGGACCCGCTGCTCGATACGTTCGACCGCCTGCGCGAAGAAGCTCCGGTCGCCTGGGTCGAGGATCCGGAAGGCCGCCACCCGCCCTTCTGGCTGGTCACGCGCTACGACGACGTGATGCGCATCTCGAAGGACAATGCGACCTTCCTCAACAATCCGCAGACGGTCGTCTTCAGCCTCACCGAGGGGATCGAGTTCGCCAAGAACCTGACCGGGGGCAGCCCGCACATGGTGGCGAGCCTCGTGACCTTCGATGCGCCGATCCACATGAAGTATCGCAAGCTCACGCAGGAATGGTTCATGCCCAAGAACCTGCGGCAGATCGAGGACGAGGTCCGCGAGCTTGCGCACAAGACGGTCGATCGGCTCTTGGAAGCTGGACCGGAGGCCGATTTCTGCAAGCTCGTTTCGCAGCCCTATCCCCTGCACGTCGTGATGCAGATCCTCGGCGTGCCCGAAGAGGACGAGCCGCGCATGCTCATGCTCACGCAGCAGATGTTCGGCGGGCAGGACGAGGATCTGAACCAGTCGGGCATGAAGGACCTGCCGCCCGAGGCGATCACCCAGCTCGTTGCCGGCGCGGTGAAGGACTTCGAGGCCTATTTCGCCAAACTTACGGCAGAGAAGCGTGCGAACCCGACCGACGACGTCGCCAGCACGATCGCCAATGCCACGGTCGACGGCGAGCCGCTGAACGACCGCGACATGATGGGTTACTACATCATTGTCGCAGCCGCCGGCCACGACACCACGAGTGCGAGCACGGCAGGCGCGATGCTGGCGCTGGCGCAGGACCCCGAACAATGGGCGCGGGTGCGGGAAGACCGCTCGCTGCTGCCCGGTATTGTCGAGGAAGCCATCCGCTGGACGAGCCCGGTGCAGCATTTCATGCGCACTGCGGCCGAGGACACCGAGGTCGGCGGGCAGGAGATCGCCGAGGGTGACTGGCTGATGATCAACTACGTCGCCGCGAACCACGATCCGGCACAGTTCGACAATCCGCGCAAGTTCGATGCAAGCCGCAGCCCGAACCGGCACCTCGCTTTCGGCGCGGGCGCGCACCAGTGCCTCGGCCTGCACCTGGCCCGGCTGGAAATGCGGATACTGTTCGAGGCGCTGCTCGACCGGATCGAGACGGTCGAGCTCGCAGGCGAACCGGCGCGCTCGAAATCGACCTTTGTCGGCGGGCTCAAGACGCTGCCTTTACGCTTTACGCCTGCCTGAAGTCTAAATTCCCCTAATCGAAGTCAAACCCGCGCAATTGCGGGGAAAATCGAACTCGGTTCGTCGCATATTCCTACGGTTCATCGTAGAAATTTGCTAAGTGAACCACATGACTACAACAGTAGGACGATCCGCTTTCGGGTGAAACCGGAGGGCGGGACTTCCTGCGCATAAGAAAGGGGGGAACATGACATTACTCGAGCCGCACAACATGCCGTTTGCGGCCGCTCTTGGCATCATGCTCGTCCTCGCGATCGTACAGATGATCGGAGTCGCCGACTTCGGCGATGCCGATGTCGATCTGGACGTGGATGGCGAGGGTTTGCCGGATGCGGGGATGTTCGACGGGCTGCTGACGCTGCTCGGCATCGGACGCATCCCGCTGACGATCTGGCTGGCACTGTTCCTGCTCATGTTCGCAGGCATCGGCCTGTCGATCCAGGAGCTCGCGCAAAGCCTCACCGGTAGCCCGCTCTACAGCTGGCTTGCCGCGCTGATCGCCGGCGTCGCCGCGCTTCCCGTGACGGGCGTCTTCGCCCGCCCGCTGGGACGCATCATGCCCAAGGACCACACCACCGCAGTCAGCACCGAAAGCCTTGTCGGCCGGCGTGCGACGATCAGCATCGGCGTGGCCCGCGCGGGATCTCCTGCGCGAGCGAGGGTGAAGGACATTCACGGCCAGACCCACCGGGTCATGGTGGAGCCGCACGAGGAATCGAGCGAACTCCACGAAGGCGACGAAGTCCTGCTCGTCCGCCGCGAGGGCAACCAATTCTACGCGACCGCGCTCGCCGAGCGCCGCCTGTCGCCAACAGTCAATCAATAAGGAGGAGCAATGGACAGTCTATTTGGAACATCACTGGTTATGATCGGGGGTGCCACTCTACTCGGCATCATCATCATCACCTTCCTGCTGAAGATGTATCGCCGTGCCTCGAAGGAAATTGCCTTCGTGCGGACCGGCGTGGGCGGCGAAAAGGTCGTGATGAACGGGGGCGCTCTGGTGCTGCCGGTCTTCCACGAAACCATGCCGGTCAACATGAACACGCTGGTGCTTTCGGTCATCCGCCGCGATGGCGAAGCGCTCATCACGCTCGACCGCCTGCGGATCGACGTGAAGGCGGAGTTCTACGTCCGCGTTAAGCCCGATGCCGAAGCGATCGCCATGGCGGCGCAGACGCTGGGCCAGCGCACGATGCAGCCCGAAGCCCTGAAGGACCTCGTCGAAGGTAAGTTCGTCGACGCGCTGCGCAGCGTTGCTGCCGGCATGACGATGAACGAGCTGCACGAGCAGCGTGCCGACTTCGTCCAGAAGGTGCAGCAGGTGTCGTCGAACGACCTCGCCATGAACGGCCTGGAACTGGAATCGGTCTCGCTGACCGGTCTCGACCAGACGAGCATCGAGCACTTCAACGCCAACAACGCCTTCGACGCCGAAGGTCTGACCAAGCTGACCGAGCAGATCGAGGCGCGCAAGAAACTGCGCAACGACATCGAGCAGGACACGCGCGTGCAGATGGAGACGAAGAACCTCGAGGCAGACGCCAAGAGCTTCGAAATCGGGCGCGACAAGGAATATGCCCGCCTCCAGCAGGAGCGCGAGGTGGAAATCCGCCGCGCCGCACAGTCCTCGGAAATCGCCCGCGAACAGGCGGAGCGCAGCCGCGAGGCCGACGCCGCCCGGATCGAAGCGAAGAAGCAGGTCGACGCACAGCAGATCGAAGCCGACCGTCTCGTCGAAGAGGCGCGGATCGACCAGCAGCGTGCGCTCGAAATCGCCCGGCAGGAGCAGCAGATCGCGGTCCAGAACAAGAGCCGCGAGGAAAGCCAGGCCAAGGCAGAGGCCGACGAAGCCCGCGCCAAGGCGGTCGCTGCCGAAGAGCAGGTCTCGACCAGCCGAGAGACCGAGATCGCCGAGCGTCAGAAGCGCATCGAGCTGATCGAGGCTTCGAAGCAGGCCGAGCGCGACGCGATCAGTGTCCGCGTGGAAGCCGAGGCCGAGAAGGACGCTGCCACCAACCGCGCCGAAGCGCTGCGCCTCGAAGCGCAGGGTGAGGCCGAGGCCGAGAAGCTGCGTGCCGAAGCTGCACGCGTCCGCTTCGAAGTCGAGGCAGCGGGTCAGAAGGCAATCAACGAGGCAGCCAACATCCTGTCCTCGGACCAGATCAGCCTGCAGACCAAGATGGCCCTGCTCAAGGTCCTGCCCGAACTGGTCAAGGAAAGCGCCAAGCCGATGGAGGCGATCGAGAGCATCAAGATCGTCCAGGTCGATGGCCTTACCAATGGCGGCAAGGGAGGCTCCGGCGGAGCAGCCAGTGTCGGCGGCGGATCGGGCAACCTCGCGACCGATGCGGTCAGCGCAGCACTTGCCTACCGTGCGCAGGCTCCGGTGCTCGACGGGTTGATGAAGGAACTGGGCCTCGACGGCTCGAGCCTCAACAGCCTCGTGAAGGGCCCGGCAGAGCAGACCGGCGGGTTCGCAGTCGAAGACGAAACCGAAGCCAAGGAAGAGCGCAAGGCACTCCCGGCGAACGGCAAGTCGAAAGACGCCAAACAGTCCGGCGGCGAAAACGCCGACGCCTGATCGGCAGGCGATACGCAAAGGGAAGGGGGCGCTTCGGCGTCCCCTTTTTTGTTGCCTAGTCACGTCGGCCCCGCCTAACCGCAGCGCCATGAGCGATACGCCCACATGGACCATGCCCCCCGAATGGGCACCGCAGGACTGGCTGTGGATCGGCTTTCCGCACGACGCCGACGAGTGGCCCGAAGTGCTTCCCGCAGCGCAGGAGCAGATCGCGGCTTTCGCCAATGCGGTGGCCGAGAGCGGGCAGGAGGTCCGCCTGCTGGTGCGCGACGCGGCCAATGAAGCGCGGGCGCGCAGCCTCGTGACGGGCGCCGTGAAGCTGGAACGCCGTAGCTATGGCGATGTCTGGCTGCGCGATACAGGCCCGCTGATCCTTTCGGACGGGCACGGCAACCGCTCCGCGCGCCGCTTCGGCTTCAATGGCTGGGGCGGGAAGTACCTGATGGAAGGCGACCAGACGATCGGGGCCGAGCTGGCGAGAGATGAAGACCTGCCGCTCGAGACTGCCGACTGGATCCTCGAAGGCGGCGCGATCGACGGCGACGGCACGGGCCTCGTCGCGACCACCGAACAGTGCCTGCTCAATCCCAATCGCAACCCGCAGCTATCGCGCGAGGAGATCGAGCAGCGCCTCGGGCGCGATCTCGGTTTCAGCCGCGTGCTGTGGCTCGGCGAAGGCCTCATCAACGACCATACCGACGGCCATGTCGACAATCTCGCGCGGTTCGTTGCGCCGAATACGCTAGCCCTGCCGCGCGCGACCGGCAGCGATGATCCCAATGCCGCGATCTATGCCGACGCGAAGGCCCGCGCGGAGGCCGCAGGCGTCACCGTGAAGGAAATCCCTTCGCCCGGCCTCGTCACCAGCGGCGACCGGATCGAACCGGCGAGCTACGCCAATTTCGCGATTACCAGCCATCTCGTGGTGGTGCCGACCTTCGGTAGCCCGCATGACGAAGAGGGCGTTGCGGCCATCGCAGAGCTTTTTCCCGACCGCGCAACCATGGGTGTCCGCGGGGACGCCGTGCTTGCCGGAGGGGGCGGATTCCACTGCGCCAGCCAGCAAATGCCCGCCGCCGGATGGAAGAGTTAACCCTTCGTTAGGATTTCGGGCGGAGAATGGCCCGCATGGCAAAGGCAATCGCTCTCGCACGTACACACGTCCCGGCACTTCCGCTGGCCGAGTACGCGCGCGTTGCCATCGTCACCGGTTGCGGCCTCGCGCTGATCCTCGCCGGCCCCGCGCTTCCGCTCTAAGCGCTCCCGCTAGATCCCGCTCCGCTCGTCCTGGTCGATCCAGGCGAACAATGCCGCGCGCAGTTCCTGCCACTTGATCGCCGCCCACAGGACGAGGCCGCTGAAGACGAGCATCGCAAGACTGCTCGATCCGAACCCTTCGAATGTGTCGCCGAGCGCCCATGCGAGGAACGGTAGGCCGACGATCAGTCCGGCGCGCCGGTTCACTGCGAGCGCGAAGATCGCGAGGCCGAGGAAGATCACCACGGTCCCCAGCAGCACCGCTTCGCCACTGGCGGCGAAATGGAACAGGTTCGGTACCAGCAGCAGGCTTGCAAGCATGTGGAGCCAGAACGCCGTGTCCGAGCTTTGCGTGCGGCGCTCGCGGTCCGACAGATCGAGCCAGACGCCGAGCCCGGCCGCAAGCGCGCCTGCCAGCAACAGGCGGATGCGGATACTCGTCTCGGTCGGCTCGGGAAGCGTGCTCGCCGGGTCGGTGCTGGCGAGGAGATCGATGAAGAACATCGGCAGCAGCGCAGCAGCGGCCATGGCGAGAGCGAAAGGCACGCGGTGCCGGAAGGCGAACAGCACGTTGAGCAGCGCCGAGAACAGGCAGGCGATGACAACGCCGAGCGGGTCGATACCATCACGGAAGCCGGAAAGGTCGCGCCCCTCTGGATTGATCGCGGCGTAACCGAAGAGACCGCCCACGAAGAACGCCACGAAAGCGAATTGTCCTGCAAGGACGATCGCCGGGAATGCCATGCGCCTCACGCGCACGAAGAATTCGGCGACCAGCCAGATGGCGACCCCGGGGATCAGCAGGGCGGTCATCGTGCGCCACAGCCAGTCCTCGCTCAAGGCGCCGCGCGTCACGATGCCTGACTGGTAGAGCCATACACCGGCGACGATCCACGCTCCGAAGGCGACCGGCAGCGTGCCCATGACCACGAAGATGTCGTTGAAGCCCGAGACGAGCCTGACGGGCTCTTCCTCGGCCGGGGTTTCGGGAGCGACCGGCTTGGGCGGAGGCACGAAGGCACCGGCGGCCGGGAGCTTCTCCTTCAGCGCGGACGGCACAAGCAGGAGTGCGGCGCGGCGCAGCGGCGACCAGAATGCGGCAAGCGCAAGGATGCCGATGCCAAGCGTCAGGCTGACGGCGATCAGCCGCGTCTCGATCGCCAGCCCCTCTCCCAGCGAAGCGAGCGCATAGGCGACATAGCCGATGCTCGATGCGAGCAGCGGGCGGCGGTCGATCACCAGCGCCACGAGCGCGAGCAGCGCAACGATCGCCAGCACGGGGATCGCTGCAATCGGCTCTGCGGCGGACGGGTCGAAGCCGCCGATCAGGAAAATACCGTGGACGAGGCAGGGCGCGGCGAAGATGTGCAGCCAGAAAGCGATTCCCGAGCGGCGGGTCTCGCGTTCGGGATCGGACATGTCGACTGCCATGGCGGCCGCGAAGAGGATTATGCCAGCGGCAAGGCTCTGCAGCGGGCCGCCGCCTCCCCATGCCGTCTCGAGGATCTCGCCCATGCCGAGGATGAGCGTCGCGACCGGCGCTGCCACGACGAGCGCACCTGCAAAGGGCACACGATACGCGTGCCAGAACCACGCCATTGCCCCTGCCACGACGAGGCCCGATGCCATGTCGACGATCGAGGCGAGTACGAACACGCCGGCGGCAAAGCTGGCCGCGAGGACGATGCCGCTGAAGGCGAAGTTGCGCTTTTTGACCAGCGGGATCGCGAGACCTGCCGCAGCCGCTGCGATTACCGGCCCGACGAAGGGCCCGAGCACCGCCAACGCCGCACCGAGCGCCACGAGGCCGAGCAGGCTGGCAATGCCTGCAAGGATATCTGCCGCGCCCGTTACCAGCCGGGCATCTTCCTCGTCGCGGCGCTGCGCGGCAATGTCTGCGTTGGTGTTCAAATCATCGACCCCTCAAATCCGGACGACTTCATAGCACCGGGGCCTTGAGAAAACCCTACCCTTCCAACAGTTTGTAGAGCGCGCCCGCTGCTGCACCGCCCAGGACCAGCGCGACCGAGACCTGCCACTGGCGCGCACTGACACGGCCGAAAGCGGCATGGCCGAAGAGATCGCCGACGAGGACCGCAGGAAAAAGCAGCAGGGCAAGTAGTACCTCGCGCATGCCTCCCACGCCGAGCAGGATGAAAAGCAGCGAGGACAGCGGTGTCAGCACCAGGAAAATCGCCATCATCGAGGCACGCGCCGCGCGCGGCTCGAGCCGTCCTCGCAGGTAGAACGGCGCCATGCCCGGGCCCGGCATGCCCGCAAAACCGCCGAAGAAGCCGGTGAAGAAGCCCGAGAGGCCCATCGCGGGCTTGCGCGGCATGGCCACCTTGCCGAGCGGGACGACCACCAGCACGAACGCTCCGAGCGAGACCATCGCGATGAGGAGGCGCGCCCAGTCGGCGCTCAGCGTCACCAGCGCCCAGAGGCCGATCGGCATGCAGGCGAGCGCGAGGAGCGTGATCGGAATCGCCGAGCGATCGGCATCTCGGCGGATGCGCCCTATGTCGGTCAATCCGATGAGGAACAGCGAGATATTGCCGACCAGCACCGCCTCTTTCGGCGCGATAGTGAGCGCGAGCACCGGCACGATCACGACCGACAGGCCGAAGCCCGCCAGCCCGCGTACGAAACCCGCCGCAAGCGCAGTGAGCAGCGCGATGGCGATCGCTTCAAGGGGCAGTCCGAGCATCTAGCCGAGCGCCTTCACGAGCGCCGCGACCGCTGCCGCACCCAGCACCAGACCAACGCAGATACGCCAGGTCCTGTCGGCAATCCTGCCAGACGCCTTGTTGCCCAGCCAATTGCCGAGCAGCACGGCTGGGAACAGCAGGACGGCGAGCAGCACGAGCGTCGCTTCGAGCACGCCGAGCGCTGCGCCGCTCACCAGCCCTGTCGTGGAGGCGCAGGTGAAGATCAGCAGCATCGATGCCTTGGCGGTCTCGCGCGGGATGTCGCGCCCGACGTAATAGGGCACCACCGGCGGTCCGGGCATTCCGGCATAACCCGTCATCAGCCCGCTCATCACGCCAACGCTCCCGGTGGTCGCCGGATGGTGGTCCAGCGCGCCGCGGCGCGGGAGCAGGATGGCGAGGAATGCCGAGAGCGCGATGAAAGCGATCACCACCCGCGCGAGGGCGGGGCTGGTCACGCTGAGCAGGTAGAGGCCGACCGGAGTGGTGAGCGCCACCAGCACGATGATCACCCATGCCGAGCGTTCGGCACCCCGCAGCAGGCGCCGGATCTCAGACAGGCCGATGAAGACCGAGAGGAAGTTCGTCAGCAGGACGGCATCGAGCGGTGAGAGTGCCAGCGCAAGCACCGGCACCAGCAGGATTGCCATGCCGAAGCCGGTCAGTCCGCGAACGAAGGCCGAGCCGAAAGCGGCCAGCAGCGCGGCGACGAGCGCCGCCGAGCCGTAACCAGCAAGCAGCTCCATCGCGCGCGCTTAGCCTTCGCGAAGGTCCGGCGGAGTCGCCTCGGTCTTCAGCATCGCGATCGCTTCTTCCAGAGGCATCACCTTCTGGTGCTGCTGGCCGAGCGTGCGCACGGCGACCGTGCCTTCCTCGGCCTCGCGCATGCCGACCACCAGCAGGTGCGGAACCTTGGCGTGGCTGTGTTCGCGGACCTTGTAGTTGATCTTCTCGTTGCGAAGATCGCTTTCCACGCGGATTCCGGCAGCTTCCAGCTTGGCCACCGCTTCCTTGGCATAGTCGTCTGCGTCCGAGACGATGGTCGCGACCACCGCCTGCGTCGGCGCGAGCCAGCAGGGCAGGCGTCCGGCGAAGTGCTCGATCAGGATACCGATGAAGCGCTCGTAGGAACCGAAGATCGCGCGGTGCAGCATGACCGGGCGGTGCTTCTCGCCGTCTTCGCCGACATAGGTCGCATCGAGACGTTCGGGCAGCACGCGGTCGCCCTGGATCGTGCCGACCTGCCAGGTGCGGCCGATCGCATCGGTGAGGTGCCATTCGAGCTTGGGCGCGTAGAAGGCGCCTTCGCCAGGAAGCTCTTCCCAGCCGTAGTCCTCGTTGGCCATGCCGGCCTCGGCCACGGCGTCGCGCAGTTCCTGCTCCGCCTTGTCCCAGTCAGCCTCGCTGCCGAAGCGCTTTTCGGGGCGCAGCGCGAGCTTCACGTGGTAGCTGAAGCCGAAGTCGCGATAGACTTCGTCGGCCAGCTTGCAGAAAGCGCGGACCTCGTCGACGACCTGCTCCTCGGTGCAGAAGATATGCGCATCGTCCTGCGTGAACTGGCGCACGCGCATCAGGCCGTGAAGCGCACCATGCGGTTCGTTGCGGTGGCAGCAGCCCATCTCGCCAAGGCGGATCGGCAGGTCACGATAGGACGTGATGCCCTGCTTGAAGACCAGCACGTGGGCCGGGCAGTTCATCGGCTTGATCGCCATCCAGTCGCTGTCGTCGGCGACCTTGGGATTGGCTCCCTTGCCGTCATTGTCGTCGCCCAGTCCTTCGACCTCGGGGACGATGTCCGGCACGGCGAACATGTTCTCGGCATACTTGCCCCAGTGGCCCGACTGCTCCCACTGGCGCACGTCCATCAGCTGCGGCGTCTTGATTTCCTGGTAGCCCGCACCGTCCATCTTGCGGCGCATATAGGCCTCCAGCTCGCGCCAGATGCGATAGCCGTTCGGATGCCAGAAAACGCTGCCATGCGCCTCTTCCTGCAGGTGGAACAGGTCCATCTCGCGGCCCAGCTTGCGGTGGTCGCGCTTGGCGGCCTCTTCCAGCCGCGTGAGATGCGCATTGAGCTGCTTCTTGTTGAGCCAGCCGGTGCCGTAGATACGCGTGAGCTGCGCGTTCTTCTGGTCGCCGCGCCAGTAGGCACCGGCGACGCGCATCAGCTTGAAGGCCTGCGGATCGAGCTTGCCCGTCGAGGCAAGGTGCGGGCCGCGGCACATGTCGAGCCAGTCTTCGCCCGACCAGTAGACCGTGAGCTCCTCGTCCTCGGGCAGCTCCTTGGCCCACTCGGCCTTGAAGACCTCGCCCTCGGCTTCCCACTTGTCGATCAGCTGCTGGCGGCTCCAGACCTCGCGGCGAAGCGGCTTGTCGGCCTTGATGATGCGGCGCATTTCCTCCTCGATCGCGGGGAGGTCGTCCATGGAGAACGGCTCGCGCGTATCGGGAGCCTTCACGTCATAATAGAAGCCATCGTCCGTCGCCGGACCGAAGGTGATCTGCGTGCCGGGGAAGAGCGACTGAACGGCTTCTGCGAGCACGTGCGCAAAGTCGTGGCGCGCCAGTTCGAGCGCGTCTTCCTCGTCACGGCTCGTGACCAGCGCAAGTTCGGCATCGCCTTCGAAGGGGCGGTTGATATCGCGCAGCTCGCCGTCGACACGCGCGGCAATGGCGGCCTTGGCAAGGCCCGGGCCGATCGCTGCGGCGACATCGGCGGGCGTGCTGCCGGGTTCCATTTCGCGCACCGAACCGTCGGGCAGGCTGATCTTGAGAAGTTCCGTCATCGTCTCATCCGTTACGTTGCCGCGCCCATGGCACAGGTAGGCGCGCGCTTGAAGCGGCGTTTTGGGAGAAATTCGATTTCGGGAGGAACGCCTGCCACCCGAAACCGGGTGGCGGCAGCTCGCGTCAGTCCGCGACTACCCGCCCCCGGTTGCCCGAGGTGGTGGTAGTAGTGGTCGTGATGCGTGCCTGCGTCATGCCCCACCAGATAGCGGCGAGGGGTTAATTTCTCAACCCGTCCCTATCCGATAGCATCAAGCGTACGCGCACCGGCGAGCGTCGTTACTCGCCGGGTCGCCACGACACCGGCGCCCTTTTCGCGCACGCTGGAGAGGAAGCGGAACTCGCTGCTGGCACTGCCCGGGGTCAGTTCGACCGCCATGTAACCGCGGCGCGAGGCATCCATCCACTTGAGCTCCGGATTGCGCGCGACGAGGGCGCGGGCGATGTCTTCAGGTGCCAGCTGCGGCAGGAAGTTTTCGAGGCCGGGCGAGGTCACGCCCTGTACGCCGAACTCGACGCCGGCTGCCTCGCCATCATGGGCGAGATCGAAGGCCCAGGCATTGTGCGTGTCCCCGGCCAGGCTGATGAGGTTCGCATCGGCAGCCAGTGCCGCCTCGTAAAGCCTTGCGCGGGCGGCGGGATAGCCGTCCCATGCGTCCATGTTCAGCGGCAGCTCCGCGCGGCTCGCCATGGCACCCGAGATGACACGCTGCCGGACGAAATCGGGAAGGCCCTCGGGCAGGGTATCCGTAAGCGAAGTGGCCGAGGCGACCTTGCCCATCAGCACCTGCTGGACGAGCACCTGCCATGTCTTGCCGGCACGGCGCGAGGCCTTGAGGCCTTCTGCCAGCCATGCCTGCTGGTCGCTTCCGAGCACCTCACGCGTCGGATCGAGATAGTCTCCATTCCGGAAGGCGGTGAGCCGCGCGATGCCTTCTTCCTGCGAAGCCATGCCGCGCAGCAGCGAGCCGTAATCGAACTGCTGCGCCCGCGCGCTCAGGCGCGTTTCGAGCCGGTAGAGAGTGGCGAGATCGCCGATCTCGTAGGTCTCCCAGGGCCGATCGGAGACGGGCATCCATTCGCGGTAGGCCTTCATCGCCGCAGCCTTGCGCACCGACCAGCTGCCTTCGGTCTCGGGCTGGTGGTTCTGCGCGCCGCCCTCCCAGCTGTCGTTGGAGCTCTCGTGATCGTCCCAGCCGGAGATCATCGGGTAGAGCTGGTGGATGCGCTGGAGATCCTTGTCCGCCCGGTAGGTCGCGTAGCGTGCGCGGTACTCTGCCAGCGCAACGGTCTCGCCCTGCGGGTCGAGCGGGGCGCGGCCGGGAAGCGTCTCGCGCTCGCTCGGATAGGTGCCTTGCGGATACTCGTAAAAGTAGTCGCCGAGGTGGAGCGTGCAGTCGAACTCGTTCGCCTCGGCCGCGTGGGCGTAGGCGTTGAACCAGCCGAAGCCGATGTTCGAGCAGGAGAAAACCGCCATCCGCCACCGCGCGGTCGGTCCTTCGGGAAGCGTTCGCGTGCGGCCGATATCGGAGACCGTCCCGTCAGGCGCGATGAAGCGGTAGTAGTACCAGGTGCCGGCCCTGAGGCCGTCGGCCCACGACTTGGCGCACCAGTCGTTCTCGGCGCGAGGGAGCGCGCTGCCGCCGGCGACCGTCGATGCGAAATCAGCCGTTTCGGACACCTGCCATTCGAGCGCGAGGGACTGGTCGGCGACATAGCGGGTCCACAGGAGGACCTTGTCGACGCCCGGCTCGCCGCTGGCCACGCCGTGCGTGAAGCCGGTCTTGCCCGATGCCATTTGCGCCGAAAGCGGCGCGGACAGCGCTCCGGCGCCCAGCACGCCTCCCTTGAGCAGGCTGCGCCGGTCGAGGCTTGCAATCGGCGCGGCAGCGGGTGGCTCGGTCTTGAACATCTATGTCTCTCCTCTGGGCCGTCATGCCTGCGCCCAATGACGGCGAAATGACAAGCAGGAATCCACCGCGTGACAAGCGAGCACTTCATTATGGAAAGCAACCTTGACATGTGGGGCGAATCATGACAAACAAGCTTTACATCTAGAAAAGGACGCTTGCCATGAAACAGATCCACCTCTCCCTGCTTGTCGCTGCCGCCATGATCGGCATCGCCGTGCTCGCCGTGTTTGAATTCGTGCCCGAGGAGGTGGCGCAGTTCTCGCCCTTTCTCCTTCTCGCCCTCTTTCCCGGGGCATGGCTCGGTTCTGACCGGTCCTGCAATCTACTGAAGAAGAGCAAGGCATGAGCACCGAGGCGAAAGGCGGCTTCACACGTACCGTGCCTTTCTGGGCCGGACTGGCGTTCGGCACATTCGGGGCCGTCATGGGCCTCGCCCTGTCGGACGCCATCAATGCGGCGACAGCCCTCATCCTGATGATCGTCCCGGCCGGCCTGTTCTTCCAGACCATGCGGGTCGCCAACACCGCCACCGCCTGCAGCGGACGCGGAGAGGCACAGCGCCTCTATGTGAAGCGGGTCGCGATCTTCGCCTCGACCTATCTCGTCGTGCTCGCCCTGCAGGTGAGCCTACTCGGCGGCGACGATGCGTCGGAGGCCTCGCTCGCCGCACGCGCGGCCCTGTCGGTCATGCCCGGCCTCGCCATTTGCGGGATCTTCTGGGCCATCGGACGCCTGATCCTCGACGAGAAGGACGAGTTCATCCGCATGCTGATCGTGCGTCAGACGCTGATCGCGACCGGCTTTGCCCTCGGCTTCGCAACCATCTGGGGCTTCCTGGAAGCGGGCGAAGTGGTGCCGCACATCCCTGCCTACTGGTTCGCGGTCGCCTTCTTCGGCGGCCAGTTCATCGGTGCTGTGTCCAACCGCATCACCCATGGTTCGTGGGGTGCGCTGTGAAGAACCGCCTCAAGGTCCTTCGCGCCGAACGCGACTGGAGCCAGCAACATCTCGCCGACCTGCTCGAAGTAAGCCGGCAGAGCGTCAATGCGATCGAGACCGGGCGCTACGACCCCTCGCTCCCGCTCGCCTTCAAGATCGCCGACGTTTTCGAAATGGCGATCGAGGAAATCTTCCAGCGCGACTAGCCGATCACGCGCTTGACTTAAGCGACCCTTAAACCGCATGTCGTACCCGGACGGGAATTGAATACGACATTGAGTTTGGGGGTCGCTTTTTAAGATGCATTACGAAGACATGCAGGCCGACAGTGCGTTCGGCTTTGACGGCACATGGCAGGATTTCGCGAAGATCGCCCTGCCGAACCTTCTGCTGACCATCGTCACACTGGGAATCTACCGCTTCTGGGCGACCACCCGCGAGCGGCAATATCTCTGGTCGCACACGCGCTTCGTCGACGAGCGCCTCGAATGGACCGGCAAGGGGATGGAACTGTTCATCGGCTTCCTGATCGTTGCCGTGGTACTCGGCATTCCCTTCACCCTCATCAACTTCATCGCGCAGGGTCTGATCTTTCGCGGGATGCAGGAATGGGTCGGCGTGATGGGTCTCACGATATTCGTCCTGACCCTTTACCTCACCGGCCTCGCCCGCTTCCGCGCGCTGCGCTATCGCCTGTCGCGCACCCGCTGGCGCGGCATTCGCGGCGGCAGCGACGATCCCGGCTTCGGCTACGGCTGGTCCTATTTCTGGAAGACCATGGTCGGCCAGCTGGTGCTCGGCCTGCTCGTGCCCTGGTCGATGACCAGCCTGTGGAACGAGCGCTGGAGCAAGATGAGCTTCGGCCCGTACCGTTTCGAGGCCTATGCGGATTCGAGCAACATATTCGCGCGGTACCTGTTGTTCTATCTCGCGCCGATCCTCCTGTTCGTAGCGATGGGAATTGCCGCGGTTTCCGGTGGCGGCATCGGAGGCGGTCTCGGCGGCGAGACCGGGATGGGCATCGGCATGGGCCTTGGCATCATCATCGCTCTGTTCGTGTGGTTCTTCGCGCTCGGCCTGATCGCGGCGGCCTTCTATGCGAAGTACTACCGCGAAGTGGTCGCCAAGACGCTCTGGAAGGACCTCAACTTCAACTTCGAAGCCTCCACCATGGACTGGGTGAAGCTCTATATCGGCGACTTCTTCCTCGTCGTGCTGACGCTGGGCCTCGGCTACGTCTTCCTGTCGTACCGCCACTGGAAGTTCTTCATCACGCATATGGAAGCCAGCGGCGACATCCTGCTCGACGAGCTGACGCAGTCGACCACCGCGACTTCCAAGCATGGCGAGGGCCTGCTCGACGCCTTCGACATCGGGGCGATCTGATCGATGGAAAGGGCATTCCAGACCCCGGCCCAGTGGTATGACGGCCATAGCGCCGTCCGCCACGAGGGCGAGGCCACCTGGGACGGTAGGGACAAGCTTTCGCTGCGCGGCTTCACGAGCGAGATGGAAGTCGAACTCTCCGATCTCGAATATGGCGAGCATCGCGGCGGACAGCTGGTCTATCGCAGTTCGGGCCAGCCCGATTTCCGGCTGATCCTGCCCGAAGACCTGCCTCCCGGCCTCGCCGCGCACCTGCCCGAAAAGCAGACCTACGGCGCATGGGTCGACAAGCTCGGCCTCGGCAAGGCGACCGCCATTTTCGCCGCTTTCAGTATCGGTGCGGTCGCACTGTTCATGACCGCTCCCGAATGGCTCGGCCCGCGCATTCCGCAAAGCTGGGAGCGCAATCTCGGCGATGCGATGGTCGGCGATCTCGGCAACCGGCTGTGCAGCACGCCGCAGGGCGATGCCGCGCTCGCCAAGCTGCTGGACGCGGTCGACCCGGAGGACCAGCAGGTCCGCGCCGGCGTCGCCAATATCGGCATGGTCAACGCGGTCGCGCTGCCCGGCGGCCAGGTGCTGCTGTTCGACGGGCTGGTGCAGGAAGCCGAAACGCCCGAAGAACTCGCCGGCGTACTCGGCCACGAAGTCGGCCACGTGCGCGAACGCCACGTGATGACCGCGCTGCTGAGGCAGTTCGGCCTCTCGATTCTCCTCTCGGGCGCCAATTCGGGCGTGGGCGATACCGTCTTCGGCCTCGCCTCGATGGGCTATTCGCGCGATGCCGAACGCGAGGCGGACCAGTTCGCTCGCGACCGGATGGAGGAGAGCAATGTCTCCCCGCTCGGCGCGGCGCGCTTCTTCGAGCGTCTCGGAGGCGATGAAGAAGGCGAGGAGAACGCGATCACCGGCTGGGTGTCGAGCCACCCCGAACCGGCCGAGCGCGCCAAGGCATACCGCGAGGCGGCCGAGGGCGGAAACTTCGCTCCCGTCCTGACCGAGGACGAATTCAACGCGCTCAAGTCGATGTGCAGGCAGGACCGCGATGTCGAGGATTTCGATCTCTTCTGATCGCACCCTTGCATTCGCGCGCCGCAGGTCCGACACCGCCCGTTGATGACTGACATCCGCTTCCACGATCTCGCCGACGGACGCCGCATCGCTTTCCGTCATCTCGAGGGCGAGGGTCCGACGCTGGTCTTCCTGCCCGGCTACATGTCCGACATGGACGGCGGCAAGGCCACGGCGCTGTTCGAATGGGCCAGCGGGGAAGGCCGCGCCTGCCTCTTGCTCGACTATTCGGGCTGCGGGCGCAGCAATGGCGATTTCGCGGAGGGAACCCTGTCGCGCTGGCGCGAGGAAGTGATCGCGCTGATCGACGCCTATGTGAGCGGCAAGGTCGTGCTCGTCGGATCGTCGATGGGCGGATGGCTCATGCTGCTGTGCGGCCTCGAACTGGGCCAACGGCTCGCCGGAATGATCGGCATCGCTGCCGCGCCTGACTTCACCGAATGGGGCTACACCATCGCCCAGAAGCGCGTGATGGCGGGCGGCGAAACGGTCTTCGAGGACAACCCCTACGGCCCCGAGCCGACCCCGACCCATCCCGGCTTCTTCGCCGACGGGCAGGCCCAGCTGCTGCTCTCCGGCGAGATCGCGATCGATGCGCCCGTGCGCCTGCTTCACGGCCAGCGTGACGACGATGTTCCGTGGGACACCAGCATGCGGCTGGCGAGCGCACTGCGTTCGGACAATGTTCAACTCGCCCTCGTAAAAGACGGCGACCACCGCCTGTCGCGCGAGCAGGATATCGCCCTGCTCCTGCGCACTGCCAGCGGCCTTCTGGCCGAGCTGGCCCAGTAATTTTCCGGAGCACGCGTGACCCCGATCCTTGCCCCCACTCTCCTCCTGCTGATGCAGGTCGGACCCGATCCTTCCACCGGCGCGATGCCCGGCCTGCCCGATGAACTCGCCGACCGGCCGGAGCGTGGCGAGACCCAGGCGCCGCAGGAATCGCTTTCGGAGTGCCTGCGCGAGGCATCGTCCTTCCCCCAGGCCGCGCTCGACCGCGCACAGGCATGGCGCGAAACCGCCCAGACCGATCTGGAATTCGCCCAGTCCGCCCATTGCCTCGGCCTTGCGCTGGTGCAGCTCGGCAGGCTCGACGAGGCGCGCCGCGCCTTCGAAGTGGGCAGCGGCGAAGCGCCGGCAGACAACCTGTCCTATTCGGCAAGGCTGGCTGCAATGGCCGGCAATGCTGCGCTCGCCGCGGGCGATGTCGAAGGCGCACTGCCGCTGCTCGACCGTGCCGGGGGGCAGGCGCTGGCAGCCGGTGACGGCGCGCTTGCCGCAGACCTGCGTGTCGATCTTGCGCGGGTGCTGGTGCGCGTGGGCCGCGAGGAAGACGCCGCGCTGGCACTGGGCGAAGCGCGCGAGGCCGACGGCGACGATGCCGAGGCCTGGCTGCTTTCGGCAACGCTCTCGCGGCGACTTGGCAGGCTCGGCGAAGCGCAGGCGCAGATTGAGCGCGCGGCGCTCTTGTCTCCGCGCGATCCGCAGGTCGGTCTCGAAGCAGGCGTGATTGCCGCCATGTCGGGGCGCGAGAGCGATGCGCGTGCAAGCTTCGGCTCGGTGCTCGACGTTGCTCCGGGCAGCCGCGAGGCAGACAGGGCGCAGCGCTATCTCGACCAGCTCGGCCCCGAAGAACCCGAGCTTCCCGAAGAGGATACCTTTCCCGAATGACCGCCTACTCGGTACTCGATCTCGTGCCGGTGCGCGAAGGCGGGTCGCTGGGCGAGGCCTTCGAGGCGGCCACGGCGCTTGCCGTCGCTGCCGAGGATGCGGGCTGTGCACGCTACTGGGTAGCCGAGCACCACGCGATGGAAGGCATCGCCGGCGGCGCGACCTCGGTCGTGCTTGCCCATGTCGGCAATGCGACGAAAACCATCCGCATCGGCTCGGGCGGCATCATGCTGCCCAACCACACGCCGTTCCAGATCGCCGAACAGTTCGGCACGCTCGATGCGCTTTTTCCCGGCCGTGTCGACCTGGGCCTTGGCCGCGCTCCGGGCGCCGGCCCGGAACTGCAGCGCGCGCTGCGCAAGGACCTCCACCGCGCCGCCGAGATGTTCCCGCAGGACGTGGCCGAGCTGATGGCGCTGATGGCGGGCGAAGGTGAAATCCACCCGACCCCGGGACGCGGTGCGAACCCTGAATTCTGGATGCTCGGCTCGAGCCTGTTCGGCGCGCAACTCGCCGCCCGGCTCGGCATTCCCTACGCCTTCGCGAGCCATTTCGCGCCCGACCATCTCGATGCGGCGCTCGAGATCTATCGCCGCGATTTCCGCCCCAGCGACGCGCACAGATATCCCCGCGTCATGGCCGCAATGAACCTGTTCTGCGCCGAAACGCAGGAAGAGGCGGAAACGTTGGCGACCTCGCAGATGCAGGCCTTCGTCGCGCTGCGGACCGGCAAGCCGTCGAAGCTCAAACCTCCGGTCGAGGGTTATCGCGACCAGCTGCCCGCGCCCGCACAGGCGATGCTCGCCCATATCGGACAGGCGAGCGCCATCGGCACGCCCGAGCAGTGCGCTGAGGCAGTGCGCGCTTTCCTTGCTCGCACCCGCGCCGACGAGATCATCTTCGCCGGTCCCACCTTCGATCCGCAGGCGCGCATTTCCTCGCTGCGGCTCGCGATGGAGCAGCTTGCCGCCTGACGCTACGGAAGCGGGCCCATGCATAGGAATGCAAAAATGCATTCACGCCGCTTGAAGTGGCTCTCCAACAGGCCTAATCGCCGCCTCTGACAAAGCCGGGTAACGACTCGGATATTACAAGGCGCCGCAATTTTTTCGCGCCGCAAGCGAGAGGCCCCAAATGGGTTCCAAGACCGCCACTTCCCCCGCAACCCAGACCAAGGCGCTCGCGCAGCACATGCGCGATTCGATGCTGCCGGGTGATACGCCATTCGATCCCAAGCGCCTTGACGAGGCCGCAGAATTCGTGAGCGAGACGGCCCAGAAGCGCGCCTTCGGCGAAGCGGCGATGGCCGTGGAATCGGTCTCCAACGGGCACCGCTATACGCGCATCGCCATCATCAATGACGACATGCCGTTCCTGGTCGATTCGACCGCGAGCACCATTGCCGCGCTCGGCATCTCGATCGACCGCCTCGTCCACCCGGTCGTGCCGGTGGAACGCACCGAGGACGGCACGCTCAGCCGTATCGACGAGGGCGAGCCCGAGGACGCCTATTGGGAATCGATGATCTACATCGAGACCACGCGCGTCGATGCCAAGCAGCGCCGCGCGCTTCAGGAAAAGCTCGCCGAAACGCTCGAAGACGTGCGTGCGGCTGTCACCGACTGGCCCAAGCTCCAGGAGCAGATGCGCGCCGACGCGAAGACGCTCGAGGACGAGGAAGGCAAGGCCCTCCTGGAATGGCTCGATTCGGGCATGCTGACTCAGCTCGGCCACGTCGTGCGCCTGCGCGACGGGACGCAGCAGGGCGAGCTCGGCATCTGCCGCGCGGGCGAACCTGAGCTGCTGGTCGATGCGAGCTACGAGCGCGCCTTCAAGTGGTTCGAGAGCAAGGGCGACGCCCGCACGCCGCTGATCATCAAGGCCAACCACCTCAGCCGCGTGCACCGTCACGTGCCGCTCGACCTGTTCATCGTGCCCCGCCGCGAAGGCAAGAAGCTGGTCGCGCTGTCGGTACATGCCGGTGTGTGGACCTCTGCCGCGCTCGCCACGCCCCCGCGCGGCGTGCCGATCCTGCGCGAGCGTCTCGACGCGATCCGCGACAAGCTGAATTTCGACGAGGGCGGCCATGCCGGCAAGGCGCTGGTCCATGCGATGACCGCGCTGCCGCACGACCTGCTGATCGGTTTCAGCGAGGAAGACACCGAGCGTGTCGCGACGATCATGATGGGTCTCGTCGACCGCCCGCGCCCGCGCCTTGCACTGGTCGAGGCGCCGCTGGCACGCCACCTCTTCGCTTTCGTGTGGCTGCCCCGCGACATGCTGGCAACGCAGGTCCGCCTGCAGATCAAGTCGCTCCTCGAAGACAGCGCCGCCGCGCGCCTGCTCGACTGGAGCCTCGAGGTCGAGGGCGGCAACCTCGCGATGCTGCGCTTCGTCCTCGACATTCGCGACGGCGCCAGGGCGCCCGACGAGAAGGCGCTCGAACAGCAGCTGCAGACGCTGCTGCGCGGCTGGAACGAGGCGGTCGAGAACGAGCTGCTCGACATGGTCGAGAAGGGCCGCGCGGCCGGTCTCGCCATGCGCTTTGCCGACAGTTTCCCGACCGCCTACCGCGCCCGTTTCGGCCCGCGCGAAGCGGCAGAAGACATCGCCCGCCTGCGCGCGCTCGGCATCCATGCCGAGGACGAGGACGGCGAGGATGCGCCCCATCGCGGTGCGCGCCTCTACCTGTGCGAGCGCGAGGAAACACCGCGCCTGCGCCTGAAGCTCTACCAGGCCGAGGGCAGCCTCCCGCTGTCCGACGCCGTGCCGGTGCTCGAGAACTTCGGCTTCCACGTCCAGGGCGAAATGCCCACCGTGCTGAGCGAGGGCAAGCTCGGCACGATCCACGATTTCGCGCTGCAGCTTGCACCGGGCGTCGATGCGGAAGACCTTGTCGAGCGTGCCGAGGCGATCGAGGAAGCGGTTGCCGAAGTACTCAACGGCCACGCCGAGAACGACGTCTTCAACCGTCTCGTCGCCGAAGCCGGGCTCAATGCCTCGGCGGCCAACTGGCTGCGCGCCTTCTATCGCTACCTGCGCCAGGCGGGGATGGGCTTCACCATCTACACCGTGGTCGACGCGCTGGCGAAGAACCCCGACATCACCCGCGCGCTGATCGACCTGTTCACCGCGCGCCACGATCCCTCCTTCGAGGGCAATCGCGAAAGCGCGACCGAGAGCGCCAAGGCCGCGATCAAGCGCGGTCTCGCCAAGGTCAAGGCGATCAACGACGACCGCCTGCTGCGCCTCTACAATGCGCTGATCGACGCGATCCTGCGCACCAATTCCTTCGCGCAGGCCGCCAACGAAGCGCTTGCCTTCAAGATCGACAGCTCGCTGGTCCCGGGCCTGCCCAAGCCGATCCCCTGGCGCGAGATCTTCGTCTATTCGCGCCGCGTCGAAGGCATCCACCTGCGTTCGGGCCCGGTCGCACGCGGCGGCCTGCGCTGGTCCGACCGCCGCGACGACTTCCGCACCGAGATCCTCGGCCTGATGAAGGCGCAGCGCGTGAAGAACGCGGTGATCGTGCCGACCGGCGCGAAGGGCGGTTTCTATCCCAAGCAGCTGCCCGATCCGGCGATCGACCGTGACGGCTGGGCTGCCGAGGGGCAGGCGAGCTACGAGGTCTTCATCCGTACGCTGCTCTCGGTCACCGACAACATCGTCGACGACAAGGTCGTGCACCCCGACGATGTCGTGATCACCGATGGCGAGGACCCCTATTTCGTGGTCGCCGCCGACAAGGGCACGGCGCGCTTCTCCGACGTCGCCAACGCGATCGCGGAAAGCCGCGACTTCTGGCTCGACGATGCTTTCGCATCCGGCGGCTCGAAGGGTTACGACCACAAGGCCATGGGCATCACTGCCAAGGGTGCCTGGGTCAGCGTCCAGCGCCACTTCCTCGAGATGGGCATCGACGTGCAGAGCGAGCCCGTGCAGGTCGTGGGCTGCGGCGACATGTCGGGCGACGTGTTCGGCAACGGCATGCTGCTGTCGAAGGCGATCAAGCTGGTCGCCGCGTTCGACCACCGCCACATCTTCCTCGATCCCGATCCCGATCCGGCCAAGAGCTGGAAGGAACGCCAGCGCATGTTCGACCTGCCGCGTTCGAGCTGGGAGGATTACAATCCGAAGCTGATCTCGAAGGGCGGCGGCGTGTTCCCGCGCGATGCCAAGACGATCAAGCTGTCGAAGGCGATGCAGAAGGTGCTCGGCACCGAGGAGAAGGAGCTCGAGCCCGAAGCGCTTATCTCGATCATCCTCAAGTCGCCGGTCGACCTGATCTGGTTCGGTGGCATCGGCACCTACATCAAGGCCTCGAGCGAGAATAACGTCCAGGTCGGCGATCCGGCGAACGATCCGCTGCGCGTCGATGCCAAGGAAGTGCGTGCCCGCGTGATCGGCGAGGGTGCCAACCTCGGCACCACGCAGGCCGGACGCATCGAGTTCTCGCTCAATGGCGGGCGCTGCAACACCGACTTCATCGACAATTCGGCCGGCGTCGATTGCTCGGACAACGAGGTCAATATCAAGATCGCACTCGCCGCGGCCAAGCGCGCAGGCAGGCTCGCCGAGCCGCGCCGCGTCAAGTTGCTCGAGGAAATGACCGACGAGGTCAGCGCGCTGGTTCTGGAAGACAACCGCCTGCAGGCGCTCGCGCTCTCGATCGCCGAGATCGGCGGCGCGCGCGCCATGGCCTCGCAGCTGCACCTCATCGAAACGCTCGAAGCGGGCGGCAATCTCGATCGCCGCACCGAAGGACTGGCCGACAACCAGGCACTCCAGCGCCGTGCTGCAGACGGCACCGGCCTGACGCGGCCCGAGCTCGCCGTGCTGCTGTCCTCGACCAAGCTGGTCCTGCAGGACGCCATCGAGGCGAGCGACCTTCCCGACGACCCGATTCTCGAGGACCTGCTGATGCGCAGCTTCCCCGAGCCGATGCGGGGCAAGTTCAAGGCGCAGATCGAAAACCACCGCCTGCGCCGCGAGATCATCGCGACCAAGCTCGCCAATGCGATCGTCAACCGCCTCGGGATGATCCATCCCTTCGAACTGGCAGAGGAAGAAGGCGTCGAGCTCGCCGCCGTCGCAGCCGCGTTCGTTGCGGTGGCGCACCTCTTCGACCTGCGCAGCCTGTGGGGCGAACTCGACCGCGCGAAGATGGACGAGGCCGCACGCCTGCTCATGTTCGACCGCCTTGCGGCAGCAACCGGCAACCTCATGTCCGATGTGCTGCGCACCAGCGCAGGCAATGTGAAGCCGGGCGAAATGGTCTCCGAGCTGGGCAAGAACGTCTCGGTGCTGATCAACTGCTCGGACCAGCTGCTCGGCAGCGAGATCAAGAGCCAGTCGGCCATGCAGCACGAGACCTTCACGGCTGCCGGCGCGCCCGACGCGATCGCCAGCCGCGTGACGCACATGTTCGATCTCGACGGCTCGGTGGGGCTTGCGAGCCTCGCCGCCGACACCGAAATCGATCCGAAACTGCTCACGCAGGGCTTCACCGACATCGGGGCGATGATGGGTATCGACTGGGCGCAGAGCACCGCGGCCAAGATGAACCCCTCGGACGTGTGGGAACGCTTGCTGACCTCGGGCCTTGCGCGCGATTTCCAGCAGATGCGGATCGAGTTGCTGCGCCGCCTGTCGCGCCGCAAGGACGCGAAGAGCGACATGCCGCAGGTGGTCGAGAGCTGGGCGGAGGACCAGTCGGTCGCGATGCGCCAGTTCCGCATGATGGTCGATCGCGCGCAGTCGCAGACGCCTGTCGCGCCTGCCATGCTCGCCCAGATCGCAAGCATGGCGCGCAACGTCCTGGCGCGCTGACGCGCCTCGCAAAGCTTGACCGCGCGCGAGTTTGACGCCAGCCGTGGTGGCCATGGATCATTTTGACGTCGTCATCGTGGGGTCGGGGCACGGCGGCGCGCAGGCAGCAATAGCCTTGCGCCAGGCAGGCCATGAGGATTCGATCCTGATGGTCAGCCGCGACCGCAATCCGCCTTACGAACGCCCGCCGCTGTCGAAGGAATACCTCGGGGGCGAGAAGCCCTTCGAGAAGATCCTCATCCGTCCCGAAGCCTTCTGGGCCGACCGCAATGTAACGCTGCGGCTCGGCGCGAATGCGAACGAGGTCGATCCGGTCAAGCACACGATCGCGCTCTCGGACGACACGATGGTCAGCTATCGCAAGCTCATCTGGGCAGGCGGCGGCGATGCGCGGCGACTGGGCTGCCCGGGCGCTGAACTGGCAGGCATCCACACCATCCGCACGCGCCGCGATACCGACGCGCTGATGGCGGAGCTGGCCGCAGGCGCACAGCGCGCGGTGGTCATCGGCGCGGGCTATATCGGGCTCGAGGCGGCGGCCGTGCTGCGCAAGATGGATCGCCAGGTCACCGTCGTCGAAATGCAGGACCGCGTGCTGGCACGCGTCGCGGGACCCGAAATCTCGGAATTCTATGCTGCCGAGCATCGCAAGCACGGTGTCGACCTGCGGCTCGAGACGGGTGTCGAGCGGATCGAAGGCGACGGCGAAAAGGTCACCGGCGTCACGCTTTCGACCGGCGAGACCATCGCCTGCGAGATCGTGATCGTCGGTATCGGGATCGTTCCGGCAGTCGGCCCGCTGATCGCGGCGGGCGCTGCGGGCAGCAACGGGGTCGACGTGGACACGTTCTGTCGCACTTCGCTCGACGATATTTACGCCATCGGCGACTGCGCGGCGCATCCAAACCCCTATGCCGACAATGCCATCATCCGGCTGGAATCGGTGCAGAACGCCAACGACATGGCGAGTGTCGCGGCCAAGGCGATCATGGGCGACAAGCAGGATTACGACGCTGTGCCGTGGTTCTGGTCGAACCAGTATGATTTGCGCTTGCAGACGGTCGGCATCTCCAATGGCTACGACCAGACTGTGCTTCGCGGCGATCCGGCGGAGCGCAAGTTCAGCTTGGTCTACCTGCGCGAGGGCACGGTCATCGCGCTCGACTGCGTCAACAACACCCGCGACTACGCGCAGGGACGCAAGCTGGTGATGGGCCGCGCAGAGGTCGATCCGGACCTGCTGTCGGACACCGAGGTGCCGCTCAAGGAGATGGGCTGAGAAGCCGGGCGGCTGCCCAGTCGGCTGCCTCCGCCACCACCGGATCGGGGTCGCTCCGCAGAGCCTCGACCTGCCCCATCAATGTCGGATCGCCGCTGTTCCCTGCGGCATAGAGGCAATTCCTCATAAAACGGTCGCGCCCGATGCGCTTGATCGGCGAGCCGGAAAAGAACTGCCGGAAGCCCGCATCGTCGAAGGCAAGGAACTCGGACAGCGGCGGGGCGATCAGTTCCTCGCGCGGCGCGAGCTTCATGTGCCGGTGCGCGGCATCGGCGAACTTGTTCCACGGGCACACCGCGAGGCAATCGTCGCAGCCGTAGATGCGGTTGCCGAGCGGCTCGCGGAACTCCTCCGGGATCGGCCCCTTGTGCTCGATCGTGAGGTAGGAAATGCACCGCCGCGCATCGAGCCGATAAGGGGCGGGGAAAGCGTCGGTCGGGCAGGCGTCCTGGCAGGCACGGCACGATCCGCACATGTCGCGATGCGGCGCGTCGGGCGCGAAGGGTATCGTCGAATAGACCGCGCCGAGAAACATCCAGCTACCGTGTTCGCGGCTCACGAGATTGGTGTGCTTGCCCTGCCAGCCGATCCCCGCGGCCTCGCCGAGCGGCTTTTCCATCACCGGGGCCGTGTCGACGAAGACCTTGAGCTCGCTGTCGGGCGCCTGCGCGACGAGCCAGCGGGCGAGCGCCTTGAGCGCCTTCTTGACCACGTCGTGATAGTCGCGGCCATGCGCATAGACGGAAATCCGCGCCTTGTCGGGATGCTCCTCCAGCGCCAGCGGGTCGACATCCGGCGCATAGCTCATGCCCAGCGCGATCACGCTCTTCGCCTCGGGCCAGAGACCATGCGGGCTGGCGCGCTGCGCCTTGCGGCTCTCCATCCACTCCATCGAGCCGTGACGACCCTCGCCGAGCCATTGCTCGAACCGCTCGGCGCGCAAGGGGTCTTCGCCTGCCCCGGTAAAGCCGCAGGCAGCGAAGCCGAGCGCCTTCGCCTCGGCTCTCAGGGCCTCCTGCAATTCGCCTGGTGAGACGGCTTTAACCAAACTTGCTGTTGCTCCCGTTCACATCGCACGGTTAACTCGTCGGCCTATGTTGACCGAGACGGGTGCGATGTCGCCAAATTCGCAGGATTACAACCGTCCGCTCGCCATCGAGGCGCGCGGGCTGGTGAAACGCTTCGACGATACGCTCGCCGTGGACGGGGTCGACATCTCCGTTCCCGAAGGCGCGATCTACGGCATCCTCGGCCCCAATGGCGCGGGCAAGACGACCACGCTGCGCATGCTGCTGGGCATCATTGATCCCGACGAGGGCGTGCGCCGCGTTTTCGGTCACGACCGCCCGCACGAAATCGCCAAGTGGATCGGCTACCTGCCCGAGGAACGCGGCCTCTATCCGGCGATGAAATGCGACGACGCGATCGCCTTCATGGGCGCGCTGCGCGGCCTCCCGCTCGACGAGGGCAAGAAGCGCGGGCGCGAGCTGATGGAAAACCACGGCCTCGGCCACGCGATCGACCGCCAGATCCGCCAGCTGTCGAAGGGCATGGCGCAGACCGTGCAGCTATTGGGCACGCTGGTCCACCGGCCGAAGCTGGTGGTGTTCGACGAGCCGTTCAGCGGCCTCGACGCGATCAACCAGGGCAAGCTCGAAGTGATGATCCGCGATCTTGCGAAAGAAGGCACGACGGTGATCTTCTCGACCCACGTGATCCATCACGCCGAGCGGCTGTGCAACGATGTCGCGATCATTGCCGGCGGCCGCGTGCCCTATGCCGGATCGGTCGACGCCGCACGTGATCGCATCCCCGCGCAGGTGCGTCTCGAGACGCGCAATGCGGACGGCGAATGGCGCAGCGCGCTGCCCGAAGACGCGCGCCACGACGCCAAGGAAGGCAGCGGACACTTCTGGTACTTCCCGATTCCCGAAGGCGGGATCGAGGCGCTTCTGAAGCGGCTGATCGATGGCGAAGCGGGGATCCTCTCGCTCTCGATCGAGCGTGCCGGCCTGCACGATGCCTTCGTCGAAATCGCAGGCGAGGCAGCGGCGCGCGCGCTCGAGGACGATGCAGCGGAGGACGTGCGATGAGGAGTTCCGACCAGGCCTCGCGCCTCTCGCTCTTGCAGGCTGCATGGGTCGTGGCGCGCCGCGACTTCAAGGCGATCCTTTTCAGCCGCGCTTTCTTCTTCTTCCTGCTCGGCCCGCTCTTCCCGATCATCGTCGGCGGGCTTGCGGGCGGGATCGGCGGACAGGTCCAGCGCGAGACGCTGGTCAACACGGTCGCGCTCGCCATGTCGGCTGAGAACAACGCCGCCATCCTCCAAGCCCGCGAAGTGGCGACCGAAACGATGGCCGGCATACCCGAGTTCGAAGCGGTCGAGAGCGAAGGCGACGAGGACCTCTCTGCCGAAGAAATCCTGACCCGCTCTAACTATGCGGTGGTGGTGACAGGCGATCTCGAGCGCCCGATCCTCACCGGCCCGCACGTCCAGATCCATCGCTGGGAGGGCGCGGTCTCGCTCCTTGCAGCCATGGCGAACGGCTCCGCGCCGACAGAATTTCCCGCGATCGAGGAGCGACCCCTCGCAAGCAGCGCCGCTGCCGAACGCTCGGATCGGATCAAGACCGCGCAGGCCGGCCAGCTCCTTCTCTTCCTCCTAATGATGCTGCTGGCGGGCATGGTCCTGTCGAACCTCGTCGAGGAGAAAGCGAACAAGGTCATCGAGGTGCTCGCCGCGGCAATCCCGATGGACGCGGTGTTCCTAGGCAAGCTCTTTGCCATGCTCGGCGTGAGCTTCGTCGGCATTGCCGTCTGGGGCGCATTCGGCGGGGCGATCTTCGCGCTGGCGGGCGATGCCGTGCCCGACATGCCCGAACCGGCGCTCGGCTGGCCGCTCTTCGTCCTCCTCGGCGTCGCCTATTTCGCGATGGGTTACCTGCTGCTGGGATCGCTGTTCCTGACCATCGGCGGCATGGCGACGACCGTGCGCGAGGTACAGACACTCTCCATGCCGGTGACGATGGCGCAGCTTCTGGTGTTCTTCCTCGCGGCCTATTCGATGACCTCACCGGGCACCCCGCTCGAGCTGTTCGCAGCCGCCTTCCCGCTATCCTCGCCCTTCGCGATGCTGGCGCGCGCTGCCCAGTCGCCGGAGATCTGGCCGCATCTCGTGGCGCTGGTCTGGCAGGGGATCTGCGTCGCCATCTTCATCAAGGCCGGCGCAACGCTGTTCCGTCGCCGGGTGATGAAATCGGGCAAGGGCGGCCGCGCAGTAAAGGGCCACGTGGGAGGCGCGGCCTCGGCCTGAGGGGCTTTCGCGTCGCCTCCATCCAATCTCCCGCCCAGGCGCGTGATTAGGTTCGTTTTTGCAACGCACTATTGACACCACTGTCAGTTGCGGCAGGATGTGAACAGAGAGAGGCGGCCCTTGATGGAGTCGTCCCCCGGGAGAAAAACATGGCCACCATCGCCCCGAAACGGCCCGAAGTCCATTCGAGCCCCACAGCCTACGAAGCGCTCAAGAAGCATTTCGAGGAGCATCCCGAAGAGCGCCTGCAGCACACCCACAAGTGGGACGTGAGCCGCAGCGACATCTATGCCGAGAACACCTGGCATCCGATCTTCAGGGAGATGCGCGAGGCAGGTCCGCTCCATTACATTCCCGAAAGCCCCTTCGGCCCGTACTGGGCGGTCGTCCAGCACAAGGCGATCCAGCATATCGAGGCGCTGCCCGAAGTCTTCTCGTCGAGCTGGGAGCATGGCGGCATCACCATCCTCAACCGGCTGACCGAGGAAGAGATCGCCGAGACCGGTGTCGACCGCCGCGAGCTGCCGATGTTCATCGCGATGGACCGCCCGCAGCACACCGGCCAGCGCCGGACCGTGGCGCCCAAGTTCACGCCCTCGGGCATGGCCGAGATGGAAGGCGAAATCCGCCAGCGCACCGGCGAGCTGCTCGACAGCCTGCCGCGCGGCGAGGTCTTCGACTGGGTCGACAAGGTGTCTATCGAGCTCACCACGGGCATGCTCGCGATCCTCTTCGGCTTCCCCTGGGAAGACCGCCGCCTGCTCACCTTCTGGTCCGATTGGTCGGGCGACACCGAGCTCGCCACCGTGCGCGAACTCGACGAGATGCGCTGGGGCTTCCTCCATGAGATGGCAGCCTATTTCCAGTCGCTCTGGGTCGAGCGCACCCACGACAAGGAGCCGGGTGACGATCTCATCTCGATGATGATCCACTCGGACGCGATGAACCAGATGCGCCCCGAGGAATTCATGGGCAATCTCGTGCTGCTGATCGTGGGCGGCAACGACACCACCCGCAACTCGATGAGCGGGATCATCTACCAGCTCGACAAAAACCCCGACCAGCGCAAGCTGTTCGAGCAGAAGCCCGAGCTGATCCCGAACGCGGTGCAGGAAATCCTGCGCATGCAGACCCCTCTCGCGCATATGCGCCGCACCTGCACAGAGGATACCGAGGTCTTCGGCCAGAAGATCAAGAAGGGCGACAAGGTCGTTCTCTGGTATCTCAGCGCGAACCGCGACGAGCAGGTCTTCGAGAACCCCGACAAGCTCGATATCGAGCGCGAGAATGCGCGCCGGCACATCGCTTTCGGCTACGGCATCCACCGCTGCGTCGGTGCACGCCTTGCCGAACTGCAGCTGCGCATCCTGCTCGAGGAAATGCACAAGCGCCGCATGCGTGTGCACCTGGCAGGCGACGTGGAGCGTGTCCGGGCGAACTTCGTGCATGGCTTCCGCAAGCTGGAAGTCGAAATCACCGAGTTCTGAGGCGTAACCTTTTTGCCGTTTCGCGCGTATTCATAGGCAATAGCCTATGGGTAGAGACATGCACGATATTCGAGAAAACAGGCGCGCCTTCCTCGGCCTGCTTGGGTCGGGCGTCGCCGCGACGGCGCTCGCCGCATGCGGATCGAACGAGGCGCAGGCGAAGGACTATCCGATTTCGCTCAGCGAGGCGCAGTGGCGCAAGAAGCTGACGAAGGACGAGTTCTACATCCTGCGCGAAGCGGGGACCGAGCGCCCCTACACATCGCCGCTCAATGACGAGAAGCGGGCGGGAACCTTCGTGTGCGCAGGCTGCGGCAACCGGCTCTACAGCTCGAAGACCAAATATGATTCGCGCACCGGCTGGCCAAGTTTCTGGCAGGCGATCGACAAGGGCGCGGTCGGCACCAGCACCGACTACAAGATCGGCTATCCGCGGACCGAAGTGCACTGCGCCGATTGCGGCGGGCACTTGGGGCACATCTTCAATGATGGACCCAAGCCCACCGGCAAGCGCCATTGCATCAACGGCCTCGCGCTGGACTTCATCCCCGCCTAGTCGGCGACGCGGTAGACCAGGAACTCCTCCGGTCCGCCAATTTCGACCGGTTCGAGCCATGCGGGTGGATTGCCCGCGACCAGCTGTGCGGCAAGCCCGTCGGGCGCGGTCGCGGCAAACAGGTTCGCCTCTGCAAGATCGCTGCACAGCGCAAGGTAATCGGCATCGTGTTCCGCCACGATCGCGCGGGCCTCGGCGGGCTCTTTCGTGAAGGCATGAATGACGTCGGCCATCGCCTCGTTCGCGCGGTGGTGGCCGGTCGCGATCACGCTATGGTGGCTCTTAAGGAGGATGGTCGGCCCGATATCGAGCGGTGCGAAAACCGTGCCTTGCGGCAGCATGCCGAGCCTTTCGGCCTGATCGCGGATCGCGCAGCGCGCTTCCTGCACCTTGGCAGCCGTGTTCCCTTCGCCGCCTGCCTGCGGCGCGACCAGCTTCGAGAGCGTCACCGGCGTCATCGGCGCGAGCAGGATGACCAGCGCGAGGACAGAGACAACCCGCGCAACGATCGCCTTCTCGCGGCGCACGCGGTCGAGCAGGTTCGCCGCCAGCCAGCCGAGCGGGATCGCGGCGATGATCGAGGCGAGGCCGAGCGAACGCACCACCAGCAACGCGGCGATATTCACCAACACGAGCAGCAGCAGGTATTCGGTCCACCAGCCGCGGACCCAGTCGATCGAGCGCGCGCGGATCGCGATCGTTGCGCCGATTGCGGCGAGCATCTGGATGATCGCGGGCACGACGGTGCCGATCTCCTGCGACCACAGCGGCTGGCCCTCGAGCACGCGGCGATACCACAGCGCATCCACCGCCGGGTCAAGCGCCGCGAAGGGCGTGGTCAGGCAGGTGGGAGAAGACATCGCGAAAACGGCCAGCGCCGCTGCGCCGACGATCGAGAAGAGCACGATCAGTCCGAAACCCCGCAGTTTCGTGGTCTTGGCGAGGATCCATGTGCCGAGCGCGGCGGTGAGGAAGAAGCCAAGATGCGCGGGCGAGATCGCGTCGCAATATTGCGTCCATGCGGCAGGCCCTCGGGTCGCGAGGTAGAATAGCACCAGTCCGCCCGACAGCGCCTGCATATAGGCGACCAGCCAGCCGCGCTGCGCGTGGTCGAACCACCAGCGAGAGAACAGGATCGCGCCGAATGCTCCGGCGAGCGGGAGGATTTCGAGCGAGATGCTGAGGCCGAAAGCCATGGCGAGGCCCGCCACCCAGCCGCCCTTTCGCGTGTCGCGCCAGCTGATCGCCCAGAGCGCGAAGGCGACGCTGACGATCTGCCAGCCGTGATGGTCGATCCGCATCGGGCGGAACTGGAACAGGAGTGCCGGAAGGAAGCCGCAGGCAAGCACGGCAAAGATCGCCGCGCGCGCACCCAGCATGCGCCATGCGAGGCGGCCGATGGCAAATGCCGCGAGGCCGAATGTCAGGAGCGGAACAGCGACCAGCGCCACGGTCTCGGCTGCGGCCTGCCCGAGCAGCGGTGTAAGTCCGCCGATGACGAGCGCGAGCGGGATATCGACCAGCCGCGTCCAGTGCATTGCGGTGCCGGCGGGCGGATCGATGCGGTATTGCGTGGTGTCGAACCATTCCTGCCCGGCGAGCAGGTCGCGCACCTGCACGAGCCTCAGCACATCGTCGGGGTCGGGAAACTGGCCCTGCGCGAGCCTGCCGAGGCCGGCGAGGAACAGGATCGCGCTCACCGCCGCCCATGCAAGGAGCAGCTGCACAGCAGGGAATTCTCCGAGGCGCGCGCGCCGGTCGTAAGCCATGTCAGGCGTTAGAGCGGAAGACGACGCGGCTGCGCAATAGCCATGTGGCGGCAAAGCTCACGCCGATGGCGAATAGCTTGGCCAGCCGCGGATCGATGCCAGCGATCTCGCCGATACCGACGATGGCGGTGGTAAGGCCGAGGCCGACCAGCGCCGAGCCGACGAAGAGTGCCTTCTGGCGCGTGCGCTCCGGCCCGCGTTCGGCGACGGTATCAGCGAAAACGGCGCGGCTCGAGATCAGCCAGTGGGTGAGGATGCCGGCCGAATAGGCAAGCGCAGAACCGGCCGCGGCGGGAACCGCGAATGCGAGGAGGGCAAGGAACAGTCCCATGTCGACGGCAAGCGCTGCCACGCTGGCGAAACCGTATCGCAGCAAGCGGATACGCTGCAGCCGGGAAAGAACCTTGCTCATGCCTGCCCCCTCTCGCGCTCAGCCTCAGGCGGCCTCGCGGTCCTTGGGTTCGACCTTGGTCGGCACGTCGCGGACCGAGTTGAGCGCTGCGGCCTGGTCTTCGGTCAGCTGGCGATTGGGCAGCGTGCGTTCCGCACCCTCGTCGCCGGCTTCGTGATACTCGGCGTCCTCGTTGACGCACCAGGTGTCGTAGACACGCTCGCCGGCGATGATGTTCTCGACCGTCAGCATGGCGGTCATCATCGCGTGGTCCTGGTTGTTGTAGCGGTGCATGCCGTTGCGGCCCACGAGGTGCAGCGTCGGGTGCTTTTCCTCCAGCTCGATGCGCATCGCATCGACATTGGCGGCATAGTCCTCGTCATAGACCGGATAGGCCTTTTCCTGGCGGACCACGGCGCCCGACTTGACCTTCTTGGGGTCGACGAGGCCCAGGATTTCCATCTCGTCGGTGGCGAGCTTGACGAGGTCGTCGTCGTCCATCGACCACAGGCCGTCGCCTTCGAAACAGAAATATTCGAGACCGACGCAGGCCATGTCCTCGTCCGGGATCATTTCCGGCGACCAGCTGCGGAAGTTCTGCACGCGGCCGACCTTCACCTTGCTGTCGTGGATGTAGATCCAGTTGTCCGGGAAGAGGTCTTCGCCCTCGACCATCAGCGCCACGGTCAGGAAGTCGCGATACTTGAGTTCGTTCGCCTGCAGCGTCGACTGCGGCAGCGGATGCAGGCGCTTCGACAGTTCGCGCATCGGCGCACTGCTGATCGCGTGATCGGCTTCGATCAGGATATCGCCATCCGGACCGCTCGCGCTCATGCGCCAGCCGCCCTTGGCATCGGCCGAAAGCTGCTTGAGCGCATGGCCCATGAACAGCTGGCCCTTGCCGGTGGCGAGGATCTTGTCGCGCGCAGCTTCCCACATCATGCCCGGGCCGAGGCGCGGGTAGCGGAAGGTTTCGAGCAGGGTCTTCACGGCCTGCCCGTCGTTCGGCTTCTTGTTGAGGCCGAGGCTACGCTTGAGGCCATCGGTGACCGCGCCCCAGAGCGAGAGGCCCTTGATGCGCTGGGCTGCCCAGTCTGCGCTCATCTCGTCGCAGGGCATGCCCCACACCTTCTCGGTGTAGGTCTTGAAGAAGATCGAATAGAGCTTGTGGCCGAACTGGTTGGTCGTCCAGTCCTCGAAGCTCTTCACGTCCTTCTTGGGGAAGAGCTTGTACTGGAGATAGCTCGCCATGCAGACGGTCGAGCGCAGGATGCCGAGGTTCCACAGCGCTTCGAAGGCACGCAGCGGATAGCTGTAGAACTTGCCCTCGTAATAGATGCGGCTCATGCGCGGGCGCTGGATGAAATCGTCCTCGCCCAGGATCTCGTTCCACAGGTCGACGACCTGCTGGCTCTTCGAGAAGAAGCGGTGGCCGCCGATATCGAAACGGTAGCCTTCATGTTCGACCGTGCGGCTGATGCCGCCGACATAGGTTTCGTCCTTTTCGACGATCGCAACCGTCTTGCCCTGCTTGGTCAGCAAATAGCCTGCCGTAAGACCGGCGGGACCCGCCCCGATGATTGCGACATCGACTTTGAGCGGATTGTTGGTCGTACCCATGAATACCCCCGAAATGTTTGTTGATCCGGAGGTGAAGGATATTGGTTAAAAGGTGCTTAAAACGCCCCGCAAAAAGGTTGTCAGGCCGGCATGTCGTCCAGCATCGAAGGGCACTGGACGCTCGCGGCCAGCAGCGCGAACTGGCGCAGCGAGAGCGTGTTGTCGAACACGAGCCCGTAATGGGAATCGCGCCGCCAGCGCACCTTGGCCCGCGTATCGGGGAAGGCGGAACCGGTCACCTTGAGCGCCTGGTCGATGGCGAAGGCCGCATCGCATTCGACGCGAGCGCCCTGCTGCGAAAGGTTCACAGTCGTCGCATCACCCGAACCGCTGAGCGAGGAAATCTTCAACGGAAGCGCGATGTTGAGACGCAGCTGGCGCTTGGGAAAGTTCCAGGTTTCCTGGATCAACTTGTCGACCTCGATCGCGTCCTTGAAGCGATAGCTCGCCTCGAAGCCCTCGCGGCGCACTTCCTCGATGTCGTAGGTCTCGCCGTTCTGCAGCTCGAGCGCGATCTGCTGCTCCTGCGGCAGTGCATGGAACGTGCGGAGCGAAACGCCCGTCGCCGACACATCGCGGATCACGCAGATGAATTCGCCCTGCCCGCAGACCAGCTTTGCCGCCCGGATCAGCGAAGCATAGCGCGGCGCACCGCGCTGTTCGACCGGATCGTGTTCACTCGTGCTGTCCGCATTCAGCGTAGCGGAATAGTCCATGTCTCTTCGTATCCCCAAGAACAGCGGCAACTTGCGCACCGCTTGCTGACGTCTTGAACCTGCGTTCCCTTAGCCTGCGCTACTACAGAAATAGGTGTTAACACGGGGATAAAGCCCTCAGGCGAGGCTGCTGCAGGTTTGGGGATGCATGGTGCGGGTGGTGGGACTCGAACCCACACGTCCAAGGGACAGGGGATTTTAAGTCCCCGGCGTCTACCATTCCGCCACACCCGCCCGATGCACGGGTGTGCCTAGTCATTGATTGGAATGGCTGCAATCGCCGAAGCGCGATCTGCGCAGGCGCGAAGCTCAGTTCTCGTTGAGACGCTCGCGGATTTCCTTGCCCGGCTTAAAATAGGGCACGCGCTTGGCCGGCACGTCGACCACTTCGCCGGTACGCGGGTTGCGGCCCTGTCGCGCGTCACGCTCACGAGTCGAGAATGCACCGAAGCCGCGCAGTTCGACACGCCCGCCCTCGGTCAGGCGCTGGGCGATTTCCTCGAAGAAGATGTCGACGACCTGCTCGACCTCCTCGGCGCGGAGGTCTGGGTTGTCTTCCGCTATGGCGGTGAGCAATTCGGATCGGATCATGCACGCTCTCCTGACTGCCGCGACCGCGGTAGTCAAATACCTTTATACACGACCCCTGGAAGCGAGCCTAAACATGCCCGCTGGCTAGATTTTGTGCCAGAAACGTGAGTTTCCCGCAAGCGAGCATTTCCCCGCTTGTCCCGCGTCGGGTCAGGCGTCTTCGAGCAGCTCTGCCGGAGCGATGCCGAGGCGCTCCATCCGGGTGCGGATTTCGGGCCACTCTTCGGAAAGGAAGGCCTCGCGCTCGCGCTGGCGCAAGGTCGCCGAAGCACCCTTGGCAACATACATGCCCACACCGCGCTGGACCTCGACCAACCCGTCGTTCTGGAACTGCTGGTAGGCCTTTGCGACGGTCAGCGGGTTCGCGCCCTGCTCTGCGGCGAGCGCGCGGACCGAGGGCAGCATCTCGCCTTCCTTGTAACGCCCGTCGATGATCGCGGCGGCGATCATGTCGCGCAGTTTGAGATAGACGGGCTTGGACTGGTTGCTCATGGCGAATCCCCGAAAGTCGTAGAGTGCTTCAGTGCCATAATACAGCGCGGCGCGCAAGGTTCCCGACTTTCTCCCGGCAGTTGGTCTCGCCTGTAACTAATGCTTCACATTGTCTGTCAGACCGCTAGGGTGCGCGCTTCTTCGGGGAGGGGTCGCGCACGAAGCCGGCCTTTCGACAAAACAAGGGATACCGGATTCGATGGTAGAAGGCGTCTTCTTCACATTCGACTCAGCGTTCGAAATGTGGACTTTCAGGGTTGCCGTGATCGCACTGGCAGCATTTCTCATCGGCGGCGTGGTTCTGATCACCCGCCCGCAGGAAGAGGTTATCGGGCACCCCAAGGGCCTGTTCCTCCTGTTCATGGCCGAAATGTGGGAGCGTTTCTCCTACTACGGCATGCGCGCCCTGCTGATCTTCTACCTCATCCAGCACTGGATGTTCGCGGAAGAAAAGGCCTACGTGATCTACGGCGCCTATACCGCGCTCGTGTACATCGCACCGGTCGTGGGCGGTTATCTGGCCGACCAGTATATCGGCCAGCGCAAGGCGGTCCTCTTCGGCGCAGTCCTGCTGACCTTCGGCCACTTCTTCATGGCCTTCGAAGGATCGGGCGGACAGGCCGATCCGATGATCAACGTCTTCTGGCTCGCTCTCGCCCTCATCATCGTGGGTTCGGGTTTCCTCAAGGCCAACATCTCGGTCATCGTCGGCCAGCTCTATCCGCGCACCGACGTGCGCCGCGACCCGGCCTACACCATCTTCTACATGGGCATTAACGTCGGTGCGGCGACCGCATCGATCATCTGCGGCTATCTCGGCCAGACCTATGGCTGGGAATACGGCTTCGGTCTTGCCGGTATCGGCATGCTCATCGGCCTCATCTTCTTCGTGGTCGGCAAGCCGCTGCTGCTCGGCCAGGGCGAACCCAAGGACCCGGCCAAGATCAAGGGCGGCAAGGAATTCGCCATTTACGGCGCCGGCCTTGCCATGGTCGCACTGTGCTGGGCCGCTATCCAGTACCAGGAGCTGGTCGGCACGGTGCTCGGCGTCTTCGGCGGCGGCCTCGTTGCCTACGTCCTCTTCACCGCTGTGACCAAGCTGGCGCCGGAAGAGCGTGACCGCATCTTCGCGGCCATGTTCCTCATCCTGACCTCGATCGTCTTCTGGGCGCTGTTCGAGCAGGCGGGTTCGTCGCTCAACGTGTTCACCGATCGCCACGTCGATACGCAGGGCGTGAACGCATCGATGTTCCAGTCGATCAACGCGATCTACATCGTGCTGCTGGCACCGCTCTTCGCGATGCTGTGGCAGGGCCTTGCCCGCAAGGGTGCGGAACCCAGCACGCCGATGAAGTTCGGCCTCGCCGTGATCCAGGTCGGTCTCGGCTTCCTCGTCCTCGTCTGGGGCGCGGAAAGCGTGGGCATCAACGTGCCGACGCCGGTCATCTTCATCTTCCTCATCTACCTGCTGCACACCACCGGCGAGCTCTGCCTCTCGCCCGTCGGCCTCTCGGCAATGAACCGCCTGAGCCCGGGTCACATGGCCTCGCTCATCATGGGTACCTGGTTCTTCGCCTCGGCCACCGGTAACTTTGCAGCCGGCCTCATCGCTGCTGCAACCGGCGGCGAAGGTGTCGGCGAGGAAGCCGGCAAGCAGGTCGTGCTCGACGTCTACTCGACGGTCGGCTGGTACGCCGTCGCCATCGGTGTCGGCGTCATGGTCATCAGCCCGCTGATCAAGCGCCTGATGCACCTCGACACGATCCAGGACGATGCACTCGAAGGCCAGGCAGAAGCCGGCCTCGAAGCACAGGAAGGCGGCGTCCACCCGACGTCGCGCGTCTGACGCCAGGCTGCGAGGGGTTCGCCCAACGGGCGATTCCCCTCGACCAAATTCGATTGACCGGACGGGCCGGGGCAGCAATGCTCCGGCCCGTTCACTTTTGGGGGACTGCATGAAGAAACTTGCCCCGCTTGCGCTCGCCGCAAGCCTCGCCGCCTGTTCTACCGCCGACGCCAAGCCGGACGTCGCGTCCGCCTCCGACGGCGCTTCGGACAAGGAATGGAGCGCGCCGGTCGGCAAAGACGGCCGCGAACCTTTCCCGTCTACCTACACCCCTTATCCCGGACGCCCCACCGCGCTGGTCGGCGCGGTCGTCTATGATGGCGCCGGCGGTCGGATCGACAACGGCACGGTCCTTTTCCGCGACGGCAAGGTCGTCGCTATCGGAGACGCCTCGCTTTCGACCGACGGCTATGACCGGATCGATGCGGCGGGCAAGTTCGTCACCCCCGGCGTGATCGACATCCACTCGCACCTCGGTGACTATCCGAGCCCGCAGGTCGACGCGCATTCGGACGGCAACGAGGCGACCAGCCCGACCACCCCCGAAGTCTGGGCCGAACACTCGGTCTGGCCGCAGGACCCGGGCTTCTCGCGCGCACTTGCGAATGGCGGTGTCACCAGCCTGCAGATCCTGCCCGGTTCGGCGAACCTGATGGGCGGACGCAGTTCCACGCTCAAGAACGTGCCAGCACGCACCGTGCAGGGGATGAAATTCCCCGGCGCGCCCTACGGCTTCAAGATGGCCTGCGGCGAGAACCCCAAGCGCGTCTACGGCAACCGCGGCCGCATGCCCTCGACCCGCATGGGCAACTTCGCGGTCAACCGGCAGACCTGGCTCGATGCTGTCGCCTATGCGGAAGGTGACCGCGACAAGCGCGACCTTGCCAAGGAAACGCTGGTCGGCGTGCTCGACGGCGACATCCTCGTCCACAACCACTGCTACCGCGCCGACGAGATGGCGCTGGTCATGGATATGGCCAAGGAGATGGGATACCGCGTCTCGGCCTTCCACCACGCGGTCGAGGCCTACAAGATCGGCGACCTGCTGCGCGAAAACGGCGTGTGCAGCGCGATCTGGGCCGACTGGTACGGGTTCAAGATGGAAGCCTATGACGGCATCTTGGAGAACGCCGCCTACCTCCAGCGCGAGGATGCCTGCGTGGTCATCCATTCCGACGATGCCAACGGCATCCAGCGCCTCAACCAGGAAGCCGCCAAGGCACAGGCAGCAGGCCATCGCGCAGGGATCGACATCCCCGATGCGACGGTGATCTCGTGGATCACGCTCAACCCGGCAAAGGCGATGGGCATCGACAGCATGACCGGTAGCCTCGAGACCGGGAAGATGGCCGACGTGGTGCTGTGGAACGGCGATCCGCTGAGCGTCTATTCGCGGCCCGAGAAGGTCTGGATCGACGGTGCGCTGATGTATGATGCGATGGACCGCAAGCGGCGGCCGGTGAGCGATTTCGAGCTCGGCCAGCCCGGTGAAGGAGATGTGAAATGAAGCGGTTTCTCACTCTCGCCGCCAGCGCCCTCGCGCTCGCCGCAACGCCTGCCGCAGCGCAGACCATGGCCATCACCGGGGTGAACGTCGCCAAGGGCGACGGCTCCGAGCCGATCGAGAACGGCGCGGTCGTGGTCGAGAAGGGCAAGGTCACCTATGCAGGCCCCGCCTCGGGCATGCCCGAGGTTGCCATGCCGCTCGTCGAAGCGCCTCCCGGCACATGGGTCACGCCCGGCCTCTTCGCCACGGTCACCACGCTCGGCCTGTGGGATGTCGGCGCGGTCAGCGAATCGAACGATACGCGTGCCGGCGATTCGCCTTTCAACGCGGCTCTCGACGTAAGCCGCGCGATCAATCCTGCCTCGCAGCACATCAAGATCCACCGCGCGGCAGGCGTCACCCGCGCGGCGACCCTGATGGGCAGCACCGGCTCGATCTTCGGCGGGCAGGGCGCACTGATCGATCTCGGCGCCGATCCCGATCCGGTGACGAAGGCCCGCGCGTTCCAGACCGTGCAACTCGGCGAAGCGGGCGCGAGGCTTGCGGGCGGCAGCCGCGTCGCAAGCTATGTCGAATTCGCCAATGCCCTTCGCGAAGCGCGCGAGGCGGCAAACGGCCGCTGGGACGCGGAAAGCGCCATGCTCACCCGCGCCGATGCAGAGGCGCTGGTTCCGGTCGTGACCGGACGCCAGAAGCTCTACGTCATGGTCGAACGCGCCGCCGATATCCGCGGCGTGCTGGACCTCAAGCGCGAATACCGCGCACTCGACCTCGTGCTCGTGGGCGCGAGCGAGGGCTGGATGGTCGCCCCCGAAATCGCCGCAGCAGGCGTGCCGGTGATCGCCGACGGCCTCGACGATCTGCCCAGCAGCTTCGAACAGCTCGGCTCCACCCAGTCGAATATCGGCCGCATGGTCGCAGCAGGGGTGAAGGTGGGCATCAACGCCTCGGCGATGGAGAACCCGCGCAACCTCAACCAGTATGCGGGCAACCTCGTCGCGCTGACCCGCATTCCGGGTGCCGACGGGCTCAGCTGGGGCCAGGCCTTCGCTGCGATTTCCTCCGTCCCTGCAGAGATCAGCGGATTGGGGGGCCGCGCGGGCGTGCTTGCGCCGGGCGCGGCGGGCGACATCGTGGTCTGGGACGGCGATCCGCTCGAAGTCGGTTCGGTGCCGACGCAGGTCTATATCGACGGGGTTGCGCAGCCGCTCGAAAACCACCAGAGCCGCCTGCGTGATCGCTATCGCGACCTCGACGAAAGCGATCTTCCCAAGGCTTACGACTGGTAGGAACGATAAACGACATGCGCAGCATGCTGATCGCGCTCGGCGCGGCATTTGCAGCGGTGGGCTTCGCCGCCGCGACCGCACAGGACGGCGGCGGGCCCGACCGCTCGCAGGACATCGCGTGGATGAGCGCGCAGCAGGCCTATCTCGCCGGGCTCAAGGCCGAGGACGGCTGGTACACGATGGATGGCGGGCTGCGCTGGCGCTACGTCAGCTATGCCGGGTCGGACGTGAAGCCGACCGTCGAGGACCGCGTGACCGTCCACTACGCGGGCACCTTCATCGACGGCGAGACCTTCGATTCGAGCTATGATCGCGGCGAGCCCGTGACCTTCCCGCTCGGACGGCTGATAAAGGCATGGCAGATGGCGATCCCCGAAATGGGCGTGGGCGACACGATCGAGATCGCCGCGCCGGCAGACCTCGCCTACGGGCCGAAGGGTAAGGGCCCGATCCCGGGCGGGGCGACGCTGAAGTTCAAGGTCGAGCTGATCGGTATCGAGGGCCGCTGAGCCGCGCTTGCCGACCGGTGCTTTTGTGATAGCCTCCCGCTGACCAAGGGGAGGTTGTCATGGATCCGCTCGTTTCGCTTGTCGCGGCCTCGCTGGCTTTCGTCGGCACGCATTTCGCCCTTTCGCATCCGCTGCGCGCACCGCTTGTCAAAGCGGTCGGGGCAGGCGGTTTCAGCGTGCTCTACAGCCTCGTCGCGGCAGCCTGCATGGCGTGGATGTACTTCGCATTCGTCGCTGCACCTTCCGGAGGGCTCGGCGGGACCGGGGAGATCGGCTGGATCGTCTCGACCATCATCACCCTGCCCGCGCTTGTCCTCTTCCTCGGATCGCTCATCGGCAATCCCGCCCTACCCGCTCCCGGCGCAGAGAAGCTTGCCGCGCGCGACCCGAAGGGCGTGTTTGCCGTCACCCGCCACCCGATGATGTGGGGCTTCGCTCTCTGGGCGATCTCGCACCTCGTTCTCTGGTGGAGCTGGCGGACCAATGTGGTGGCGCTCGCCATCCTCGTGCTCGCGCTCGTCGGTGCGCGCATGCAGGACCGCAAGAAGGAAGTGCTGATGGGCGAGGCTTGGGCCGAGTGGGAAGCCAAGACCAGCTATTGGCCAAAATGGGGCAAGCTGCCGGGCGCAGGCCTGCTGCTATGGACCGGCGGCATTGCTGGCTGGCTCGGAATAACCTGGTGGCACATGGGTGCGGACGGCATTCCCGCCGGCATCTGGCGCTGGATCGGTTAGGCTTTCGGAGAGCGGTCGAGCCACTTGCCGAAATTGCGCAGCGTCGGCGGCCAATCTTCGGGCCAGTCGGCTAGATTGCTTTCATGGAATCCGGCGCGCTCTGCGTAGGCGCGTGGCCACTCCATGCTCCAGTCTTCCTCTGCAATCGGCAGGTCTTTCACGAGATCGTCGTCAGGATGAGGGGCCAACCAAGGCTCGATATTCTCCATCGCCAAGTCCCACAGGAATTCAGCGGTGCTCTCCGACACATCGGGCTTCATCAAGGCGATGAATTCCTCTCGCGTCGGAGAAGGCCTCTTAGCCTTGGTACGCGCGATCCTGCGTGACGTGTTGCGCCAGGCAAATGCGCCGAGGATGACGATGAAGCCGACCGCGAACAGCGTCCCGGCCAACCACTCGGGCAATCCGACAGCTTCGCCCATGGCTAGCGGCCGCTGAATTTCGGCGTACGCTTCTCGATCAGCGCATCGACGCCTTCCATGTGATCGGCGGTCGAGTGCATCAGTGCCTGCGCATTGGCGGCCATTTCCAGCGCGGCATCATAGGAGGTCGAGCGTCCCTGCCGCATGAGGTTCTTCGCCTGCCGCAAAGCGTGCGGGGGCATGGCGGCGACCTTGGCCGCGAGCGCATTCGCCTCGCCCATCAGCTCCTCGGACGAGGCGACCCGGCTCACCAGCCCCCAGTCGAGTGCGGTCTGCGCGTCGATAACGTCGCCGGTGTAGAACAGCTCCGCCGCGCGCGCTTCGCCGATAATGCGCGGCAGGATCCACGTGCCGCCATCGCCCGGGATGATGCCGAGCTTGAGGAAGGTCACGCCGAACTTGGCCTTCTCGCTCGCGATGCGCATGTCGGCGAGGCAGGCAAGGTCGCAGCCGAGACCGATCGCCGGACCGTTGACCGCGGCGATCAGCGGAACGCGCAGCGAATAGAGCGCGCGCAGGATCTTGTGGATGTTGTTGCGGTAGCCGTCTGCGATCTCGGGCGCAGTGCCGCCGAAATTGCCGGTCTTCTCCTTCATCGCCTTGATGTCGCCGCCGGCGGAGAATGCGCGGCCCGCCCCGGTCAGGATCGCGCAGCGCACGTCCATGTCAGCATTGATCGCATCGCAGGCCTCGGCAAAGGCGTCGCCGTCTCCCGCCGCGCCCAGCGGGTTCATGCTGTCGGGCCGGTTGAGCGTCAGCGTTGTGACATGGTCGGCGTTTTCGATCTGGAGCAGGCTCATCGCTCGGTGCCTCGCGTGTTCAAAGTGTCGAGAAAGGACAGCACGGCCTCTTCGGCCTCGTCGTGCCAGGCAAGGTCGTGTCCCTTGCCTTCGAAGATGACCAGCTTCGCATCATCGCGCAACCTACCGAGCTGGCGCGAATGCGTATCGGGGATCAGCGTGTCGGCATCGCCGTGAAGCAGCAGCAGCGGCGCATCGATGCCCGCGATCTTCTCTGCGTTCTCGTAACGATCGCGCAGCAGCAGGCCGCTCGGGACCCAGCGCATTTTCTCATCCACTAGCTGGCGCAGGCTGGCGAAGGGGGAGATCAGCACGAGCGCTTGTGGCACCTGCTCGCTGGCCATCTGTACCGCGACGCCGGAGCCGATCGAATTGCCGATGATCACGACATCGCCTGCGGCAATCCCGCGGGTTGCAAGGAAGGCCAGCGCGGCGCGTCCGTCGCGGTAGAGGCCATCCTCATGCGGCGTTCCGGGATTGCCGCGATAGCCGCGATATTCGGCGGCCAGCACTCCGTAGCCCGAGGGCACTAGCCGGTCGGTGGCAACCACGCTCGACACCCAGTCGGCGCCATTCCCGTGGAAGTAAAGGATGGTGGGCTTGCCCGGCTCGCCCGCGCGGTATCCGGCGGCAAGGTCGAGCCCGTCGCTGGTGCGGTAGGTTACCTGCTCGAACCCGCCGGTCGGGGGCGTGAGCGCCGTGGGCGCGGGATAGATCAGCCGCCCCTGCTGCGCCCACAGGAGCGCCAGCACGATCAGGTAGGCTGCGATTGCGAGGCCGACGATCCACATGAGGACGCGGACCGGTCGGCTCAAGCGCGCGCCTCTTCGACGCCCGCTGAATTGTGGCGAAGCGCGCCGAGCACCGTGTCGACGATATGCGGCGCGTTGAGGCCCGCCTCGTCATACTGCTTGGCCGGATCGTCCTGGTCCTGGAAGACATCGGGCAGGCGCATGGTGCGCACCTTGAGCCCGCCGTCGGTCAGGCCTTCGTCGGAGGCGAAGGTCAGCACGTGCGCGCCGAGGCCGCCGATAGCGCCTTCCTCGACCGTCACCACGACTTCGTGGCTGCGCATCAGCTTCTCGATCAGATCGGTGTCGAGCGGCTTGGCGAAACGCATATCGGCAACCGTGGTCGAAAGGCCCTTGGCCTCGAGCTGGTCGGCAGCCTTCTTGGCCTCTTCGAGGCGCGCGCCGAGCGACAGGATCGCGACCTTGGTGCCTTCGCGCACGATGCGGCCCTTGCCGATTTCGAGCTTTTCGAGCTGCTCGGGAATTTCGACGCCCGTGCCGCTCCCTCGCGGATAGCGGAAGGCGATGGGGCCATCGTCATACTCGGCGGCGGTATAGGTCATGTGCGCCAGCTCTGCCTCGTCGGCAGCAGCCATCACGACCATGTTGGGCAGCGTGGCGAGATAGGTGATGTCGAACGAGCCTGCATGGGTACAGCCGTCGGCGCCGACCAGTCCGGCGCGGTCGATCGCGAAGCGGACCGGCAGGTTCTGGATCGCCACGTCGTGCACGACCTGGTCGTAGGCGCGCTGGAGGAAGGTGGAATAGATTGCCGCGAAGGGTCGCATGCCTTCGGCGGCAAGGCCTGCGGCGAAGGTCACGCCGTGCTGTTCGGCGATGCCGACGTCGAAGGCCTTGTCGGGATGCGCCTTGGCGAACTTGTCGACGCCCGTGCCGGAAGGCATCGCGGCGGTGATGGCGCAGATGCGCGGATCGTCGTTTGCCAGCTTGGCGAGCGTTTCACCGAAGACGTTCTGATAGGCAGGCGGGCCGCCCTTCGATTTCTTCTGTTCACCGGTGACGACGTCGAACTTGGCAACGCCGTGATATTTGTCGGCGCTGTTTTCGGCGGGCGCGTAGCCCTTGCCCTTCTTGGTCACGACATGGATCAGAACCGGGCCCTGTTCGCTGTCGCGCACATTCTCGAGCACCGGGATGAGGTGGTCGAGATTGTGGCCGTCGATCGGGCCGACGTAGTAGAAGCCGAGTTCCTCGAACAGCGTACCGCCGGTGACCATGCCGCGGGCATATTCCTCGGCCTTTTCGAGACCGTGGTGCACGCGGCGGCTGAGCTTTTTCGAGAGGCGCGAGGCAAGGCTGCGAAGCCCGAGATATTCGCTGCTCGAAACAGTGCGCGCGAGATAGGCCGAGAGGCCGCCGACGGGCGGCGCGATCGACATGTCGTTATCGTTGAGGATGACCACGAGGCGATTGCCCGCCTGTTCGGCATTGTTCATCGCCTCATAGGCCATGCCCGCGCTCATCGCGCCGTCGCCGATCACGGCAATGCCGCGGCCGGGCCTGCCCTGCATCTTGTTCGCCATGGCGAAACCGAGTGCGGCGCTGATCGAGGTCGAGCTGTGGGCAGCGCCGAAGGGATCGTATTCGCTTTCCGCGCGCTTGGTGAAGCCCGACAGGCCCCCGCCCTGGCGCAGCGTGCGGATACGGTCGCGGCGACCGGTGAGGATCTTGTGCGGATAGCACTGGTGGCCCACGTCCCAGACGAGCTTGTCTTCGGGCGTGTTGAATACGTAGTGGATCGCAGTGGTCAGCTCGACCACGCCGAGCCCCGAACCGAGGTGCCCGCCGGTGGTGCCGACGGCATCGATCATCTCTGCGCGGAGCTCGTCAGAGAGCTGGCGAAGCTGATCTTTTTCGAGCTTGCGGAGGTCGTCGGGGGTGTTGACCGTGTCAAGCAGCGGGGTCTTGGGGCGTTCACTCATACGAATGCCTTACACGCGGTTTTCGAAACTGTCGATGAACGGTTCATCGACAAAAAAGCACGTTCTGTCGGCGTCGTCAGGCGGCGCAATCGTCGCACAGCCCGCGCAGTTCGATCACCGGGCGTACATCGGTAAAGCCGGCATCCTTGCCCGCTTCGCGCAGCGCGCCGGTGACCCGGTCGTCGTCGATATGCGTAGCCTTCCCGCAATCATCGCAGATCAGGAAGATGCAGTCGTGGCGGCAGCCCGGGTGCGTGTTGACCAGATAGGCATTTGCGCTCTCGATCCGGTTGGCGAGATTGTTGCGCACGAACAGGTCGAGGATGCGGTACACGCTGTTGGGCGCCACGCGCTTGCCGCGCGCCGCCGAAAGGTTGTCGGCGATGTCGTAGGCGCTGGCCGGCTTTTCGTGCCGCGCGAGCTCCTCGAACACGGACTGGCGCATGCCCGTCCACTGTTCGCCCGCATCGGTCAGCGTGTGACGGGCGGCATCGATCAGATCCTCGCCCGAATGTTCCTTATGTGCGTGTGCGTGTCCTGCCATGCGCGAGAGGTAAGCCCGCGAGGGGCGCGGCGCAAGGTCAGTTACGCTTGAACTCGGCGCGGTAGAGCGAGGGATAGAGCCGCTTCAGCGCGGCCACCTTGGGTGCATCCCAACGCACGATATAGCCGTGGCGCGGGTTCTTGTCGGCGAAATCCTGGTGGTAGGTCTCTGCCGGATAGAAGGTGCGTGCAGGCTCGATGCTGGTCACGATCGGTTTCGACCACAGCCCGCTCTTCTTCAGCTGGGCGAGATAGGAGGCGGCGACCTTGCGCTGCTCCGCCGACAGGGGAATGAGCTCGGCATTGTAGTGCGCCCCGCGATCGGGACCCTGCCGGTTCTTGAGCGTGGGATCGATGACCACCGAGAAGAAGATGCGCAGCAGCTGGTCGTAGCGAACGACCTTGGGATCGTAGACGACCTTAACCGCCTCGACATGATCGGTGACGCCCGAGGAGACGAGGCTGTATTTCGCAGCCTTGCTGGTGCCGCCGTGATAGCCGGAGACCGCGCTGGTCACGCCCTTGGTATGGCTGAACACGGCTTCGACGCCCCAGAAGCAGCCACCTGCGAAGATAGCGGTCTTGAGGCCGGTTCCCTCATTCGCCTTGCGCGCGGCAGCCGGCGCCTCGACCACCTTTTCGGCGGCGATGGCGGGCTGCTGGCAAGCGCTGGTCATTGCCAGCGCGCCTGCGGCGAGGAGGAGGGAAATGCGGCGCATCAGACGATGGCGGCCACGGCGGAGACGATCTCCGCGCCGTTCGAGAAGGCGACGATGATGGCGCCGGCGAAAAATCCGATGCCGAAATTGCGATAGAGGTCGGGGGTAAAGAGGCTCATGTTGTATTCTTTCGTGGGAATATCCCACGTGGTTACACGCCGCCCAATTGCAACGTGCTGAATGCGATTGTTGTGAACGGTTCAGCCGATCAGTTGGCCGCCCCGCGGCAGGGCAGCCCGATTAGTGCCGGAAGTGGCGCATTCCGGTAAACACCATGGCGAGGTTCTGCTCGTCCGCCGCCGCGATCACTTCCTCGTCGCGGATCGAACCGCCCGGCTGAATGATCGCGGTCGCACCCGCTTCGGCTGCTGCCAGCAGGCCGTCGGCGAAGGGGAAGAAAGCATCCGAGGCCACGGCGCTGCCAACGGCGCGGCTCTGCTCCCAGCCATACTTCTCGGCAGCTTCGGCAGCCTTGATCGCAGCGATGCGCGAGGAATCGCGGCGGTTCATCTGGCCTGCGCCGATGCCCGCAGTCGCGCCGTCCTTGGCGTAGACGATCGCGTTAGACTTCACGTGGCGCGCCACGGTCCAGGCGAAGAGGCAGTCCTTCAGTTCCTGCTCGGTCGGCTCGCGTTTGGTGACGACCTTGAGATCGGCCTCGGTGATCGCGCCATTGTCGCGCGTCTGCACCAGCAGGCCGCCGGTGATCGGCTTGACCATCAGCCCGCCGCGACGCGGATCGGGCAGGTCGCCGGTGACGAGCAGGCGCAGGTTCTTCTTCTTGGCGAAGGCCTCGCGCGCCTCGTCCGACACGGAAGGGGCGATGACGACTTCGGTAAAGATCTCGCAGATCGCGCGGGCGGTCTCTCCGTCGAGCTCGGTGTTGACGGCAACGATACCGCCGAAAGCCGACACGCTGTCGCATGCCAGCGCCTCGTTCCACGCCTCGATCAGCGTCGAGCCTTGCGCCACGCCGCAGGGATTGGCGTGCTTGACGATGACCACTGCCGGTTCGCCGCCGGCGAATTCGGCGCACAGTTCGAGCGCGGCATCGGCATCGTTGTAATTGTTGTAGCTCAGCTCCTTACCCTGCAGCTGCTCTGCCTGCGCGATGCCTTTGCCGTGCGGGCCGCTGGGAGTGTAGAGCGCCGCCTTCTGGTGCGGGTTCTCGCCATAGCGAAGCTCGACCGGTGCCTTGCCGTTGACCGCGAGGAAGTCGGGGAAGAGCTGCTGCTGGTCGGCGAAAGCGAACCACTGGCTGATCATGCTGTCATAGGCCGCGGTCGCCGCGAATGCCTTGGCCGCGCACTTGCGGCGAAAGTCGAGCGAGGTTGCGCCGGTCGCTTCGAGTTCGCCGATGAGCGTGTCGTAATCACCCGGATCGGTGACGATGGTGACAAATGCATGGTTCTTGGCCGCGCTGCGCACCATGCTGGGGCCGCCGATGTCGATGTTCTCGATGATCTCGTCACGCTCGGCACCGCGCATCACGGTGGCTTCGAACGGATAGAGGTTCACGACCACGAGATCGATCGCGCCGATCGCGTGTTCTTCCATGGCAGCGGCATGTTCGGGATTGTCGCGCACGGCGAGAAGACCGCCGTGGACCATCGGGTGCAGCGTCTTCACGCGGCCGTCCATCATCTCGGGGAAGCCGGTGAGATCGGAGACGTCCTCTACCTCGAGACCCGCCTCGCGCAGCGCCTTCGCGGTGCCGCCGGTCGAGACCAGTTCCACGCCCTTCGCGGCCAATGCCTTGCCCAGCTCAACCAAACCGCTCTTGTCGGACACCGAGAGAAGCGCCCGCTTGATCGCCACGTCTGCCATTGAAAGTTCTATCCCATTTTCTTGAGCAGCCAGGGGAAGCGTTCCCCGCTGCGAGCGGCCATGCCTTCGACCACGATCTGCTGCACCTCGTGCGGACGGCCGTGGCCATCGACCCACAGCGAATCCTCGAGCGTGCAGTGCGCCTCGCCGCTAGTGCCTGCGAGGCGAAATTGCCAGTAGCTTGCGTCGGGAAGGGCAAGGTGCACACCGTGCCCATCGTCGCTCACCCGCGCCTCGATCCCGCGGCCGAGATGGAAGCGCATGGCGAAACCGATCTTGCCGCGCTTGCCCTTGCGGGTGGAGGGTTCGAGCACGTCCTCGCCGCGCAATTCGCCGCCATCGTCCGACAGGATAAGGATGCGGCGGTGAAGCAGGCCGAAGCGCGAGGCATAGCCATTGTGCACCGCTTCGAACTTGGTCGCCTTGCGCGCGCCCTGCTCGATGAGCTCGCGGGAGAAATCGACTTCCTCGACACCCTTGCCGACCTGCCCGTGGAGGAGGACGGCGGTGGAATTGGTTTCTTCCAGCACCAGCGTCGAATGGGCGGAGGTTCCGCGCAGGCCCTGCTCGATCCGCGCCGGGACCAGCGCGCCTGCAAGCTCTGCACCGCCGCAATTGACGATGATCCGCTGCGCGCGATGCGAGAATTCGAAGGCGAGCGTCGAGGCGCAGGCATGGCGGGCATGGCGCGGCTTGGGCGGCGGCGCGGCGTCGAACACCAGCACGCCGTCCTTGCCGCGAATACGCTGGTAACCCCAGTGCCGCGATTCGAGCATCGGGCGGCTGCGCACGCCGCTGGCAGTCACGAGCGCGTCGAGAGCTTCCTCGCTCATCGCTGCAGAGCCGTGCCAGCTGCCCAGCCCGCGATCGCCCATGCGCAGCGAAAGAAGCGCGGGCACGAGCAGTCCGAGGATCGATTCTATGCCCTGCGGAGGCTCGCGGCCGACGGCGGCATAGCAGGCGCGCAGGTCGATCAGCAGCGCAATCGCTTCGGCCTGCGCGCTCGGGCTGCGCGACAGCACGCCGCCGTCGTCGCTGACCAGTTCGCCCAGCGAGCGCAGCAGGCCCGCCTCGCCATAAAGGCGGCGCGGCTTGCCATCGGGCATGAGCAGGCCCGCGGCGGTAATCGCCGCCCAGCCGCAAACCTGCGCCAGCCGGTCGTTCTCGCTCGCGACCTGCCGGTCCAGCCAGCGCGCAGTCGTCTCCATCGCCTCGAGCATGGCGGGCTTGTGCTTCTCGCCTTCGCCGATCAGCAGGATCGGTGCGTGGACCAGCCAGTTGAGCAGCCGCAGGCCAGCGAGCTCGACACTCCATGCAGGACCCTTGCCGACCTGCGGATTGGCCTTGAGCCAGGCGGCGAAGATTGGCCCTGCCGTCCCTGCGCATTGCGCGCGGGTCGCGCAGGACGAGAGATCGCGCATCCAGAGGAAGCCGTGCACCGCCCGCACGAAGGGCGGGGTGAGCTTGGACGGCGAATTGTAGTCGATCTTGTCGAGCGGGGCCTTCAGGCCAGCGACCTGCATCTGCCCCGCACGCAGCGAAATGCCTGCGATCCGGTCGCCGGCAAGCGGCGTCTCGACAGTGCCGAGCAGGCGCGGCTTGGCCGGCTTGCGCAGGGGTGCAGCAAGGATCGGCCCCGGGATGCCGAGACGGTAGCCCCAGCGCATGACGCTTTCGATCGGGCCGGTGCGCGGCAGGGCGAAGTCGGCCGGCACCAATGCGCGCGCAGGCTCAAGCGGTTCTGGCTCGGCGTCATTGGCGGGCGGCGGAACAGGCCTGCGCTGCGGGGCCGGCTCTGGCGGTGCTTCGACTGCCGGTTCCTCGGCCAGAACCTCGGGCTCGTCATCCTCGACGACGTGGGGTTCGGGGTCGTCGAACAGGGGCAGCGCGACCTGCATCTCGTCGGCCGCGTCCTCGCGCGCCGCGTTCAGCAGGTCGGAGTGCCCCTCGCTCATCCCTGTCCCTTCAGCGCGGCGATGTTGCTCGCGTATTTCTCCGGCCCGCCGCGGAAGGTGGCCGAACCTGCGACCAGCACATCGGCGCCGGCATCGACACACAGCGGCGCAGTGGTCGGATCGACACCGCCATCGACTTCGAGCCGGATATCCTTGCCCGTCTTATCGATCATCTTGCGGATCGCCTCGATCTTGCGGAGCTGCGAATGGATGAAGCTCTGCCCGCCGAAACCGGGATTGACGCTCATCACCAACACGAGGTCGACTTCCTCGATGAGGTAATCGAGCATCTTCGCAGGCGTACCCGGGTTGAGCACCACGCCGGCCTTCTTGCCGAGGTTCTTGATCGCCTGCAGCGTGCGATGGATGTGCGGCCCCGCCTCGGGATGCACCGTGATGATGTCCGCGCCTGCATCGGCAAACGCCTCGAGATACTGGTCCACCGGCGAGATCATCAGGTGGACATCGAAGGTCTTCTTCGTGTGCGGGCGCAGCGCCTTCACCACGGCCGGGCCGATGGTGATATTGGGCACGTAATGCCCGTCCATCACGTCGATATGGATCCAGTCGGCACCCGCCTCGTCGACGGCACGGACCTCTTCACCAAGGCGCGCGAAATCGGCCGACAGGATCGAGGGTGAGATAAGCGGAACGGTCATGCGGTGCAGCCTTGGCGCGGGTCGGGAAGCTGGCTCGCGGAAATACCCTTCTCCACCGAGGCCCCACAAGCTTGCGCACAGGCTTATCCACGAGTGCCGAGGCTTGGATTGGCCGGCAGGCCCGTCTAGAAGCCTCGCATGGTCGCACTGCGCAAGCTCTCGGAAAACTTCGTCGCCACCAAGGTCGATGACGAGATACTCATCGTAGATCTCGACGGGGGCGAGCTGTTCTCGCTCAAAGGCACCGCGCGCAGCGTCTGGGAAGCGATCGACGGCAAGCGCAGCGAAACCGAGATCGCGGCGGAAATGGCCGAGCTGCACGAGGGCGACAAGCAGGACATCGCGCGCGATGTCGCCGAGTTGATTACCCAGCTCGAAGCTGCATCTCTGGTTGCGCATAGCGCACAATAGCGCCTTGGACGTGACGAAGCGGTTTGCTATCGTTTCACCAAAGGAAATGTGACGATGCGCAAGAACGACACGAACGGGACGCCGAAGAAGCCGCAGTGGGAGAAACCCTCCTTCGAACGGCTCGGAACTATCCGTGACATCGCTGGGCCGGTCGGTTCGGGCTTCCAGGCCGGGCCCAACCGCCGATCCTGACCAGTCCTCGCACCGGCAGCCCCGTCCAATGATCGCTGCTGCGTGGCTTGCACCGGGACTAGAACCGCCACGAATTGCTGCCATCGGCAGAGTCATCGCCGACGACGGAAATGGCCCTCCAAAATGCGGCGAATGCCTCGGCTTCACTCTTTGGGGTGAAGGTTCGCAATTCGAGCAACAAGGGCGGACGGTCTTCTTCGGGCGGATCGACAATGCCGCGCAATGCGCCGCCGCACTTGGCCTCAATGACGGTGCAGCACCCTCGGAAATCTACGATGCCGCACTCGCCCGCTGGGGCGACGAGGCCGATCTGAAGCTAGTTGGCCACTATTGCGCGATCACGGTCGAAGGGCCCCAGCGCCTGAGGCTCGTCCGCTCGCCATGGACCGCGCCCCCGCTGCATTTTGCTGCGCGCAGGGACTGCCTCGCGGCCTCGCCGCTATTGGGCGCGCTGTTTGCTGCGGGCGTAGAGAAGCGCATCCACTGGGACCACCTCGCCGACGAGCTCGCCTACGACCACCACGATTGCCAGCCGCGCGGCTGGTTCGAGGGCATCGGGCGCGTGCCGCTCGGCAGCCGGGTGCGGTGCGATGGCGCCGACTGGAAGGTCGAGCGCTATTACGATCCTCTCGCGGTGCCGCGGGTCGAGCTGCCTACGGACGAGGCCTATGTCGAACGCGGCATCGAGCTGCTGGACGAAGCGGCAGGCCATGCGCTCGCCGGCGTAACTGCCCCCGCCATCATGCTTTCCGGAGGTCTCGACAGCCCGCTCGCCGCCGCAGCCCTGCTGCGCCAGCTTCCCGGCGATACGGTGCTGCACAGCTACACCTTCGGGCCGGTCGACGGTTGGGACGGAGCGTCTCCACAAGGCACATTCGGCGACGAGCGCGAACGGGTCGAACGCTTTGTGGCCATGCATCCCCGGCTCAAGGCGCACTTCCCCGATCCGCGCGCAGGCGGGCACGACCACCGCCTGCGCGACCTGCTCGCGCGGACGCAGGTGGCCAGCGTCAATGTCGCCAATATCGGCATCTTCCACCCACTGTTCGAGGCGGCGAAGCGGCAGGGCTGCGATGCCATGTTCACCGCAATGCACGGCAATTTCACGTTCAGCCTCGATGCCGACTGGGCACCCGCAGAAGCACTGAGGCGGGGGCGTCTCCTCAAGCTGCGCCGCCTGCTTGCCGATGCGCATGAGGACGAGCGGCATTCGGCGCTGCGCCGCCTCTTGTCGAAGGCGGTCCTGCCCAACCTGCCCGGCGGCATGCAACGCGCCGTCCGCAAGGCCTTCCACCCCGAACGTTTCGGCGATCGCCCGCTCGGATCGCTGCTCAGCGAGGCGGCCACCAAGAGCTGGCGCGAGCGGGCGGCACGGCGGCGCTCGCGATCGGTGTTCGACGAAGCGACCGTCTCGGCCAGCCGCGAGGAGGCGATCCGCTGGATGTGGGCCAGCGCCGACAGCGGCGAGGATGTCGACCTCGGCCTGGAGCGGCTTCACGGCATCGCGCACCGAGACGTCACCGCCTATCGCCCGCTGTTCGAATTCTGCCACGGCCTGCCCACCGACCAGCTTCGGCGAGGCGGCACCGACCGTTTCCTCGCCCGCCGGATGGCGAAGGGCATGATGCCCGAAGCGCAGCGGCTCGAGCGCAGGCAGGGCCGCCACAACGCAGACTGGCACGCCCGAATCGGCGCACGCCGGCAGGAACTCATCGCGCAGGCCGAGGCGATCCGCAGCCACGGGCAGCTTTCCGAAGTCCTCGATATCGACCGGCTGCAACACCTGCTGCGCGACTGGCCCGAGGCGACGCCCGAAGACCTGGCGGAGCGCCTCCCGCGCGAAATGGGCATCACCCGCGCTCTCACCGCGGCGACCTTCGTATCGCATACCGAGCAGCGCAATGATTTCTGAGCGCCCTTTGCGGCGCTGCCTTGCTGCGGCATAGGACCGGCGATGGCCTTCGACCGGACCCTTCCCGCACTCCTGGCGATCGGCACGCGCGCTGCCACCGTGCGGGTCCTCTTGCTCTCGCTGCTGAGCGCAGCGAGCGAGGGCATCGGCTTCGTCCTCCTCGTCCCGCTGATCGCGCTCGCGGCTCAGGGCGGCGAGGTGGCTGCACTGCCTTTCGCCCTGCCTTCCCTATCGCTCGGAGTGCTGCTCGCGGTTTTCGTCGTGCTGGTGATCCTGCGCTCTGTCGCTGACGTCGCGCGAGCGCTGGCCGAACAGGACCTGCGCGCACGCATCGTCGATGGTCTCCGCATCCGCGCGCTCGACGCGCTGCTCAATGCCAATTGGCGCTGGGCAATGACGCGGCGGCGCGGTGAGAGCGAGGCGCTGCTCGTCACCAATGTCGACCGGGCAGGCTATGCGGTGGAGATGGCGGCACAGCTCGTGCGCCTCGGCTTCGCGCTCCTCGCGCTGGCGCTGGCGGCCATGGTGGTCTCGCCCGCCGCGGCGCTCACCGGCGGGGCGGCAGCCGCCTTCGTCCTGCTTCTCTATCGCCCGCTGATCCGGCGTGCCCGCGCGCTGGGCGAGACGCTCTCGCGCGGATATGACCTCCTCTATTCCCGCCTTGGCGAGACCTTGGCCGCACAGCGCATCCTCAAGAGCTTCGGGCGCGAGGTGCAGGCATCGCAGGAGCTGTCGGAGAGCCTGCGCGAACTTCGCCGCACCGAGTTCGCCTTCGTCCGCGACAGCGCGATCGGGCAGGCGGCCTTGCACATCGGGGGCGCGATCATGGCGGCGGGCCTCGCCTGGCTCGCACTCGAACTGCTCGAGCTTGAACTGGCCATCGTGCTCGCGCTGGCGGCGATCTTCGTGCGCGCGCTGCCGCTCGTCGGCTCGCTCCAGTCGGCCATGCAGGGCTGGAGCCATGCCTCCCCCGCGATCGCCGATGCACTTTCCATGATCGAGGCGGCGAGCGAGGCGGCAGAGCCGGTTTCGGACGGCGACGCGCCTCGCCTGACACAGCGGGTCGAGCTCGCGGACGTGAGCTTCTCGCACCAGCCGGGAAGGCCCGCACTCAGCGGCATCACCCTGCGGATCGAGGCCGGCGAGATGCTGGCGCTGACCGGGCGCTCCGGGTCGGGCAAGAGCACGCTGGCCGACATTGCGGCGGGCCTGATCGCGCCCGACGAGGGGTCGATTTCGATCGACGGCGCGAAGCTCGGCGAGGGGGCGCGGCGCGCATGGCGGACCCGCGTTGCCTATGTCCAGCAGGAGCCGGTGCTCTTCTCCGGTACGGTGCGAGACAACCTCCTCTGGGCCAAACCCGATGCGAGCGAAGACCAGCTCCGCGCCGCATTGAAGGAGGCTGCGGCCGATTTCGTCGATCGACTGCCCGAAGGGCTCGACTGCGACCTCGGCGAGGGCGGCAAGGCGCTTTCGGGCGGAGAACGCCAGCGCATCGCGCTCGCACGGGCGCTGCTGCGCGATCCCGATCTCATCGTGCTCGACGAGGCGACGAGCTCGGTCGATTCCCAGAGCGAGGAGGCAATCGGCGCCGCGCTCCATGCCATGGCGGGCAGGCGCACTGTCCTTGCCATCGCGCATCGCGGCCTGCTCACCGAAATCGCCGACAGGGTGGTACGGCTCGAACAGGGCCGGATCGCCTCCGGCTGAACACAGAATTCAGCCGCAATTCAGCGCATTCCCCTATAACGCATACCAGATCGCGGCTTGAATCGCCGCGCGGGATGCGCATCTGCGCGTGCCGAGACGTTGAACATGGGGCTTTATCGATGAGCACGAAACTTGCAGCCCTCACCGGTAGCGCGGCCATCGCCCTTGCAGGCCTGTCGCTCGCCACGCCGGCAGAGGCGCAGTACCGAGAGAAGATCACCCACGACACGCAGCGCTGCGATGCCGGCGCGGGTCCGGCCGTGTGGGTGACGATTACCGACGTGAAGCGGAGCGAAGGCACGATCCGCATCCAGTCCTATCGCGCGACCAAGGAAGACTGGCTCAAGAAGGGCCGCTGGATTTACCGCATGGAAGCGCCGGCCAAGGCAGGCACGATGCGCTTCTGCATGCCGCTACCCGCATCAGGACACTATGCGATCGCCGTGCGTCACGACCTCGACGGTGACGGAGAGACCGACCTGTTCGGTGACGGCGGAGCCATGTCGAACGATCCGAGCATCAACATCTTCAACCTCGGCCGACCGAGTTACAAGAAGGTTGGCTTCGATGTCGGCGCGGGTGTCGAGAAGATCTCGATCCGGATGCGCTACCGCTGATCTTTTGCGGCACGGCGCCGTGCGCGCCATAGCTCCCATGCCGCACCCGGCATGGCGAGCAGCGGGTGTTTCTCCCGGAACTCGGTCACTTCGAGCTTGATGCCGGTGTGCCGTTCCAGCTTCCACGCGCCATAGCGCGCGGCCCCTTCGAACGTGGTGGTCGCCTTGGCCAGACGCAGGATATTGAGCGGCTTGCCGAGCCGCTCGCGCCTGCGCCAGCGCGACAGGATCGCCTTGCGCTCATCCGACGCCAGCCGCGGCGAAAGCTGGCCGCCGTCTTCCCCGAAGGCGATGCCCGCAGCTTCCCACGCCTGCGGCAGCAATCCCTCGAAATGCTCGCGATTGACCGAGAGGATCGAATCCTCCCGCCCCGCCTTCTCGACACGGAATTCGGCGCGATAGGTCGCCTGGAACAGCGCCCGCCAATAGTCTTCAGCCCTGCCCGATGCCGGTCCCAGTGCCGCTGCGAAACGCGCGGCCGTCATCGAGGCATCGGCGATAGCCCGGTTCACGCGATCGCGCGCAGCCTCGTCGGCTGACCAGATGAGCGCGCTCGGCTGGACGAAGCGCGTCCAGATCGTGGTGTCGCGGCTATCCCCGCGCGCCGCTTCGGAGAACTTGGATAAACTCATGGTGGCGATCTTGGCGCGCAGCGTCTCGCCGCCATGCTCCCACTCGCGGTAGCTCACTTTGGGCCAGATCTTCTCGCGCTGTTCGCCGGGCAGAAGCACGTAGAAATCGAGCACACCCTCGAGCGATCCTGTGCGCAGGTTGGAACCGTAGAAGAGGACGGCTGAAGCGCCCGCCTCCTCGCCCAGCATGCGCGCATAGGCTGCGACTTCATCGCGCACCTCGCGCCCGAGCGATTGCGCGATCCGTTCTTCGAGCCTGCCCGTCACCCGGCGACGAAGGTCAGTTCTGGGCCCTGCTCGACGCGGTAGCTTCCCGCGGGGAAATGCTCGCCGTCGAGGATGAAGGGCGCATCGAGCGTGATCGCGAACCCCTTGGCCGAAAGGTGATGCAGGCCCGCCCCGGCCAGCCATTCGGGATGCCAGCCGGCAAGGATCGCCGGTACCGAGAAGAGCACGCGGCGACGGGGCGCATCTAGGATCAGCAGGCGGATATCGCCCTGCCCCTTGCCGAACAGCTTGATGTCGAGCGGCATGGTCGTGAGCGTCGAGGCGAGGATCAGCGTGCGCCGCTCCGGATCGCCGTGGCGCGAATGCGGCATCGGCTCGCCGGAGGGCAGGTAGTCGAGCTTCATCTGCGCGCCGCGGCGCCAGACATTGGTGTCGCTGCCGAACAGCGCCTGCACCACGCCCCATGCGCTGGTGACGCCGACCGCGATCGAGTTGAAGAAGCCTGCGCGGTGCGCATCCTGTCCCGCCTCGACCCCGAGCGCGAAGGCGCCCGCCCCGAAGATGAAGCCCAGCATCGGCGGATCCTCGCTGCCCTCGACGCTGACCGCGAGCGGGCGGCGAGTGACGCGCTTGCCGGTCTCCGAATCCTCGAAGGAGGCGATCGCCTGCGCCAGCGAGAAGTCGCGCGGGCTGCCGAGATCGACATTCAGCGCATTGGTCTTGCCGCGCGGCAACACTGCGAGTTGCGGCCAGTTGTCGCCGAAGACGGCCTGCCCCATCGTGAGAACATCGCGCACCGTGCCGTCGCCGCCGCTGATGACGAGGAGGCCGATACCCTGCTCAGCGAACTCGGCCAGCGCGATGGCGATATCGCGGCGGGTCTGCGGGCGGGCAATGGAGACATTCTCGCGGCCACCATAATTGGGCACGCGGTCCTTGTTGTGATGGCTGCGCGTATTGAGGATCACCCCGATCCGCTGCAGGTGAGCGGGCCCCTCCGGAGCGCGCACGACTGCCGCTTTTGCCTGTTCGGGGAGGTCTTCGAACTGGTAGATCTTGCGCTCCATGGCTTGTCCCGGCGACGATCTAGGACGTTTCGTGCAATTTGGCGAGTGCGACGAAACAATGACACACGGGAGCGCGCTGGCGATTTCGCGAAAAGTGTGGCGCACCCGACAGGATTCGAACCTGTGGCCTCTGCCTTCGGAGGGCAGCGCTCTATCCAGCTGAGCTACGGGTGCATGCCGTGGCGCGGGCGCTTAGCAAGGCGGGCGCGCCGCTGCCAGCGAAAATCGCCGCGCGCCCCTTCGGCGAGCCGCCATTAACCGATCTACAAGGTCCCGCATTAGGGTTTTGGCAAGCGGCACGCCCTAGCCTCTTTTGTCATGAGCTCGATGTCGCACGAATTCGACCTGACCGGGGCAACCATGCTGCCTCCTGCCCAGAAACGCGGCGGTGCCGTGCCCGGGCCGGAGGAACTCGCCGCCCAGTGGGACGCGGTGCACGATGCCGCCGCGGCAGTCGCAACGCTGGCGCAGCTCGGCAGCGAGGAACCGGACGAAGCGGCCCGCACTCTGCCGGCGCGCGCGGCCACCCTCCCGAAAGCGCATTATGCCATCGTGGCCTGCGCGATCGACGATCTCGCAGCGGTCATGCAGCCCGGCCTCAGGGCCCTGCTCGCGATGACCGACAAGGGCGAGGATACGACCAGCGCGGCACTGACCCTGTGGCGCGAATTCCACAAGGCGCGCGAAGCTATCGCGGCGCTCGTCCCCGAAAGCTGAGGACCCGGCCCGAGGCAATTTCCCGGCAAGCGCACGCTTGACCGCGTTCCCATTCTGTTCCATTTTTGGGGCATGAGTGATTCCCCCGTTATCGATCCCGCGCTCGACGCGCCCAGCGTGTTTCGCGGCATCCAGCGCCTGTTCGCGCGCAACGATGTCTGGCTGCTGCCCGAAATGCCGCTGCGCAACGGTCGCCGCGCCGATTTGATGGGCGTCGACCCCAAGGGCCGCGTGATCATCGTCGAGGTGAAGGTCCAGCGCGGGGACCTGCTCGGTGACGGCAAGTGGCCCGACTATCTCGATTTCTGCGACCGGTTCTACTGGGGGCTCCCGCCGCATCTCGACCGCGCGGTGCTCGATCTCGACGACTACCGCCCCGATTGCTGCGGCATCGTGGTCGCCGATGGCTATGACGGCGAGATAGTCCGCCCGGCACCGCTCCAGCCGCTCGCCGCGGCACGCCGCAAGACCGAGGTCGAGCGGCTGGCACGTGCGGCCATGCGCCGCGCAACCGTTGCGCTCGATCCACACTGCAGCCCCTGGGGCAACGCCGAATAGCACTGCGCTGTTGCCGCGCGCCTGCGTGCGCCATAGGCTCGCTGTAGCCATGTGGACCGCGATCTTCCTCTCAGCTGCCGCGATGACCGCGATCGTCGCGCTGCGTTACCTCGCCTCCTCGGGCATTTTCGCGCTGGTCACGGGCAGGAAGCGGCCCGGCTACCATGCCGAGCTCGGCCCGCAGATCCGCCGCGAGATCGGCTGGTCGCTCGCCTCCGCGGCCATCTACGGCGTGCCCGCGGGGATCGTCGCATGGGGCTGGCAGGAGCATGGCTGGACCCGCATCTACACCCAGTGGGACGCGATGCCCTTGTGGTACCTGCCTCTCGCGCCGCTGATCTACCTCGTCCTCCACGACACGTGGTTCTACTGGACGCACCGGCTGATGCACCGCCCGGCCTGGTTCCGCGCGATGCACGCCGTCCACCACGCGAGCCGCCCGCCCACCGCATGGGCAGCGATGAGCTTCCACCCCTGGGAAGCGATCACGGGTGCGATCGTCATCCCCGTCCTCGTCTTCCTCGTGCCGATCCACGTCGCCATGCTCGGGCTTGTCCTGCTGGTGATGACGATCATGGGCGTCACCAATCACATGGGCTGGGAAATGTTTCCCCGCGCGCTGGTTCACTCGCGGTTAGGGGGATGGCTGATAACCGCCAGCCACCACCAGCGACATCATGAAGAGTATCGATGCAATTACGGCCTATATTTCCGCTTCTGGGACCGGCTCTGCGGGACCGACAAGGGCTTGAGCCCCAACGCGTGATGCGCGTGGTCGCCTTGCCTGCGATCGCCCTCGCCCTTGGCGCGGGCGCGCCTGCTCCTGCTCCGGCGAAGGCCTTGGCGGAAGGAGCGAGCATCACGGTGACGATCACCAATCTGCGCAATGCCGACGGCGTGGTGCGCGCCTGCATGACCACGCAGGAGAAGACCTTCCCGCGTTGCCGCGGCGTTGCCGGTGCGCATGCGGCCACGGTCGCGGCAAGCGACGGGACCGTCACGCTGACCTTCGACGGCGTGAAGCCCGGCCACTATGCGATCGCGCTGCTCCATGACGAGAACGAGAACGGCAAGGCCGACCGCGCGCTGGGGATGATGCCGAAGGAAGGCTTCGGCTTCTCGCGCGATGCCAAGGTCCGCATGGGCCCGCCCAAGTTCTCCGACGCGGTGTTCGAAATGGGCACGCAAGACCAGTCGCTGACGATCAAGATGCGCTACATGCTCTAGGGGCCCGCGCCACCGGGGCATTATCCTTAACCCTAATTTTACTACAGCTCCCCCATAGGTTTGCCTGAATAACGAAACTCGTATTTCGAAGGGCAATTGCACCTATGGACAGGCTTGGCGGCGCATTCGATTCGTTCGACGGTCACGATTCTTTCGACGATTTCGTCGACGACAGCGACTCGCACTCGAACCCTCCACCCTCGCCGGTGGGCCAGGACGAGCGCCGCATGCAGGTGCGCGCCTACAACCACTGGGCGAGCCTGTTGGGCGACAACCGCCTGCCGGCAATCGAGGATCTCGAACCCGAATTCCTCGGCGATTTCGGCCCGCACTCGGTCCTGCTCGATTTCTCGACCGGTTCGTCAACGCCCACGATCCAGTTCATCGGCGACAAGCTTTCGCGCGAATGCGGCCTCTACGAGGATATCGAGGACCTGTCCGAGGTCCCGCAGGATTCGCTGCTCAGTCAGATCGCCGACAATTACCTCAAGGTCGTGTCCGAACAGGCGCCGACCGGTTTCGAAGCCGAATTCGTCAACGCCAAGGGCGCGACCGTTCTCTACCGCGGCATCCTGCTGCCCTATTCGAGCGACTGCGAAACGCTCGACTTCGTCTATGCCGTGATCAACTGGAAGGAAGTTGCCGACGCCGAGACGGCCGATGCGCTGCTCCAGCAGATCGACGATGCGCTGGAAGAAGAGGCCGTAGCGCCCGTCGCCGAGGCGCCGAACCCGGCGCCGCTGCGCAAGCGCAACCCGCTGCAGCTTTCCGATCCCGAAGAAGCACCGAGCCTTGCCCCGGCTGCTTTCGAAGCTCCGGTCGAAGAAGCGGCCCCGTTCGAAGAACAGGCTCCGTTCGAAACCGAGGCCTTCGAGGAAGCGGAAGAAGCCTCCGCTCTCGCCCCGCTCGCAGCGCCCGGCTCCAAGGGCCGCGGCGTCGACGCACTGGGCAACCCGATCGGCGGCGCACCTGCCGGCGATGCGGAATCCGGCGAGGGCGAGGATGGCTACAACAGCCCGATGACTGCAGCCGACTACGGCCTGCCCGAGTGGGATGACGAGGATTACGAGGAAGACGACGTTGACGAGGTGATCAACCCGCTCGCCGATATCGACCTCAACAGCCGCCTGCTCTCGCTCGTGAACCCGCAGGCGCGGGTCAAGAAGTCGCTCGACCTCCATGGCGAGGAAGGCGAGGACGAGACCGCCGGGGAAGCGGAAAGCCTCGACAGCGTGGACGAGACCTATTTCGCTGCCGAAGAGGCAGACGAAGACTTCGCCGCGGAGCCGGCACCGGAGGCAGTGGCCGAGGAAGAGGCATTCGCGGAAGACTACGCCGAGCCGGTCCTCGAAGAAGCCGAGGCCTTCGAGCCCGTCGCGGAAGAAGTCGAAGAGGAATTCGCCGAAGAGCCGGTGGAAGCGGAGTTCGAAGCCCCCGAAGTTGCCGAGGAAGAAGTCGCCGAGTTCGAGGCCGAAGCCGAACCGGCCGCCGAGGAACTCGCCGAGGAAGCCTACGAAGAGCTTGCCGAAGAGCAGCCCGAGGAAGAAGTCTTCGCAGCAGTGGCTGGCGAGGACGAACTCGAAGCCGTTCACGAGGTGGAAGCAGTCTCCGACGAGCACGCCGACTTCGTGGAAGCCGAAGCCGTCGAGGCCGAGGAAGAACCGTTCGAGCTGACCGAGGAATTCATCGAGGAAGACGCCTACGAGGCGATCGAGGAATTCGGCGAGGAAGCCGCATTCGAGGAAGAGCTTGCCGAGAGCGAGCCGGAGATCGTCCTCGAGGCACCGGAAATCGTCCTCGAAGCGCCCGATTTCGCGGAAGAGCCTGCCGTTGAAGAGGTGGCCGAAGAAGACGAGGTGGTCGAAGCCATCGTCGAGGAAGCCGAGGCCGAAGAGCCGGTCTTCGATGAACCGGTCGCCGAAGAGCCTGCCAATGTCGGCCCGCAGCCGATCAGCGCGGCCGAGCTCGAGCAGAGCCTCGAAGTGGCAAGCCAGCTCGCACAGCCGGCCGCAGTCGAAGGCGGCGACAAGAGCAAGGCGCTCTACGAAGCCGTTCGCCTCGCCTACGATCTCGCCTCCTACCTGCGCCATGAAGGCAATGCCGCGGTCACGCAGGAAGCTTCGGACAGCATCGATGCACTCGCCGAACAGCTGCGTGAACTCGAAGCGCGCGACCTTCGCGATCTCTCGATCCGCGGTCCGGAATTCGCACTCGTCATGGTGCGCCGGGGCGAAAACGGCGAGCTGACCGTGCTGGGCGAAGTCCCGCAGGAGCAGGCGCTGGTGGGCAATGCCGCGCGCAAGCTGCTCGGCCGCTAAGCCCTTTAGGACAAAAGCCTTGTGGTATCGGGGCCCGGCGCGCTAGCGACCGGGCCCATGCCCTTTTTCCCCTCCGCGCCGATCCGCATCCAGCCCTATTTCGGCTATCGCAACGAGGAACGGCTGTTCATCACCGCCAGGGCCCTGCGCTCGCGCGTGGACAATTTCGAGAAGCGCGGGAAATGGCGCGCAATGCGCACGATGATGGGCCAGTTCGCCAGCCACGAGGTCAAGGATCTCGCGGTCGAGCTCGAGCTGGTCTCGCCATCGGGCAAAACGCAGCGGCACAAAGGCGTTACCGACAAGGAAGGCTTCGTCCATTTCGACGTGCCCCTCGAAGGCGACTGGCCCTATGCCGAGAATACCGAGTGGGAAGTGGTGACCTTCCACTGGGAGAACGGCGAGGGCAAGCAATGCGGCGACGGCCATGTGCTCGCGCCCGGCAAGCACACCGCTCTCGCCATGATCTCCGATATCGACGACACCATCATCGAGACCGGCATCACCGGCGATTTCCGCGCGGTGCTGCGCAACTGGCGCCGCGTGCTGATGCAGATGCCCGAAGAGCGCATCCTCGTGCCCGGCGCCGACATGTTCTACAATGCGCTCGGCGGCAATGCCGGCCTACCCGAGGGCGAAGGCCATGCGGGCGACCACCTGCCCGCATCGCGCCGCCCGTTCTTCTACGTGTCCTCCAGCCCCTGGAACCTGTTCTCCTATCTCGTCACCTACATGCGCGGACGCGGATTGCCATTGGGGCCGATCAGCCTGCGCGACTGGGGGCTCAACCGGGCCACTTTCGGATCGTCGAGCCACGGCGCGCACAAGAAGGCCGCGATCATGGGCATCCTCGCGACCTATCCCGAGATCAAGTTCGCGCTCCTCGGTGACGATTCGCAGGGCGATCTCACCGCCTTTTCCGCCATCGCGGTCGAGAACCCCGACCGCATCCGCGCCGTGTTCATCCGCAAGGTGGGCGAGGAAATGAGCCCCGAGGAAGTCGCCGCCAAGGCCGCCCTCGAGGCCGCGGACATTCCGCTATGGCTCGGCGAAGGCTATGAGGAGGGACGCAAGTTCCTGTCCTCGATCGGATTGCTCGAAGACGAGGAGGCCGACGCGGTCGTCAAGTCGGTCGGCCATGGTGAAACCGAAGAAGAGAAGGCGACGGCGTGAGGCGCAGGATCATGTTGATTGCAGGTTCGATCATTGTCCTCATCATCGCCGGCTACGGCGGGCTGACGCTTGCGCTACGCAACAATCCGCATGCGGTGCTCGACACGGTCGACCGGATCGTGGGCCCGTCGAATTCGGTGGCGCAGGTCCACGAGGCCAGCACCGGTGCCGACCCGCAGCAACGCGTGCTCGTCCACCGCGCGGGCAAGACGGAAGGGCCGCTGCCGGTACTCGTGTTCTTCCATGGCGGCAGCTGGGCGCATGGCGATCCGCAGCATTACGGCTTTGCCGCGCGCAGTTTTGCAGAAGAGGGCTTCATCGTCGTCCTCGGCGGATACCGGCTGGGTGAGCGCGGGCGCTATCCCGCCATGCTCGAGGATACGGCGGCAGCGGTCGCATGGGTGCACCAGAACATTGCTGAACACGGCGGGGACCCTGAGCGGATCTTCCTCGGCGGGCATTCGGCAGGAGCCTACAACGTCGCGCAGGTCGCGCTCGAGCCGCGGTGGCTCGAAACGGCCGGTGTGCCTTCGGGCGCGGTGAGGGGCGTGATCGGCCTTGCCGGCCCCTATGATTTCTACCCCTACGATTCGGCTTCGACAGAGGCGACATTCGGGTCTGTCGGCGCCGGTGAGGAGAGCCAGCCGGTCAACCACGCCCGCGCCGATGCGCCGCCGCTGCTTCTGGTGCACGGGGAACAGGATACGCTGGTAAAACCACGCAATTCGCGCGCTCTTGCCGCTGCGATGGCAGATGCCGGAGGCCAGGCGGAGACGCTGTTCCTCCCCGATGGCGACCACAATGCGCCGCTCCTTGCCCTCGCAAATCCGTGGCGACGCGATCCGACCGTGCGCAACCGTGTAATCGCTTTCCTGCGCGACAAGGCAAAGGTTTCAGTTCCGGTTCAGCCGCAAACCCCTTAGGCTGGCCGCCGATGCGCCTCTTTGCCCATTTTCTCGCCTTCATCGCCCTCGCGACCTTCGTCGGGCAGCCGCTTGCCGCGCAATCCATCCTGCGCGACGCGGAGACCGAGGCCTTCCTCCAGGACATCGCCGATCCGCTCGTCGAGGCCTCGGGCCTTGCGCCGGGCAATGTCGAGGTCGTGCTGATCAACGATCCCTCGATCAACGCCTTCGTGGCGGGCGGGCAGGTGGTCTATATCCATTCCGGCCTGATCGACGCGGCGGACACCGCGAACGAAGTGCAGGGCGTGATCGCACACGAACTCGGCCACATTACCGGCGGGCACATCATCCGCATCCGCGAAGGTTATGGCGCAGCCACGCAGATCACGCTCCTCTCGATGCTTGCCGGTATCGGAGCAGCGCTGGCTGGCGCAGGCGATGCCGCGCTGGGCCTGATCATGGCAGGCCAGCAGGCGGCGATCGGCAAGTTCCTCGCCTTCAGCCGCACGCAGGAAGCCAGCGCCGATGCCGCAGGGGCCGAATATCTCTCGCGCGCCGGGATTACGGGCCGCGGTTCGCTCGCCTTCTTCGGCAAGCTGCTGAACCAGGAAATGCGCTACGGCATCAGCCAGAACGACGAGGCGGGCTTCTATCGCACCCACCCGCTCTCGGGTGACCGTATCTCGAAGCTGCGCGAAACCTACGAGCGCGATCCGGCGTGGGACGCACCGCTCGATCCCGACTGGGAGCGCCGCTTCCAGCGCGTGAAGGCGAAACTGCAGGGCTATATCGCCAAGCCCGAGGCGACCTTGCGCGACTATCCGGAAACCGATCAGTCGACGCCCGCCCTGCTGGCGCGCGCCTATGCCTATCACAAGGAAGCGCGTGTCGACCGCGCGCTCGAGGCTGCCGATACGCTGATCGCCCGCGATCCCGAAGATCCCTATTTCCTCGAGCTGAAGGGGCAGGTGCTGCTCGAATCGGGCCGCCCGGAAGAGGCCATTGCGCCGCTGCGCCGCGCAACCGAGCTTACGCTTGCCGAACCGCTGATCGCCTCCCTGCTGGGACACGCGCTCATCGCGACCGAGGACAAGGACAATTACGAGGAAGCAGAAGGCGTGCTGCGTGCCGCCGTGGGACGCGACCGGTACAACCCCTTTGCCTGGTACCAGCTTGGCGTAGTCTATGCGGCAAGGGGCGATATGCCGCGCGCACGGCTGGCGAGCGCAGAGCAGCAGGTGATGAACCGCCAGTACCCGCTGGCGCTTCGCAGCGCACAGGCCGCAGAGGCCGCGCTGCCCTATGGTTCGGCGGACTGGCTGCGCGCGCAGGATATCGTCATGGAAGCGCGCGCGCTGATGGAACAGCAGTGCGAACTGCAGAACGGGCGCAATTGCGTCAACGAACGCGGTCGGCGCTAGGTTTTTACGAGGGGCAAGCAGATGAAACACCTCCTGACCGTGGTCATCGCGGTGCTCGGCGGATTTGCCGGTGCGGCAATCTGGTCGCTCACCGGTGTCGGTAATTCGATGACCCGCGATTACCTGATCGAAAACCCTGAAATCCTTCCGGAAATGGCGCGCGCCTACCAGGCGCAGGAGGCCGAGAACCGGCTCGCTTCGGTGGGTGACGAGGTGCGAGAGCCCTTCCCCGGGGCCATTTTGGGTAACCCGAATGGTTCGCGCACGCTGGTCAAATTCACCGATTACGCATGCGGATACTGCCGCGCGAGCGTCGCCGACGTCGACCGCCTGATCGCCGAAGACCCCGAGCTGCGCGTGGTGATCCGCGAATGGCCGATCTTCCAGGGCAGCGAGGCCGCATCGCGCATGGCACTTGCCGCTGCGAACCAGGGCAAGTTCGACGCATTCTATCACGCCATGTTCGCCAGCGGCCCGCCCACGGCCGAAAGCATTGCCGCCGCCGCCCGTAGCGCGGGGATGGACATGGAGGCCGCACAGGCCTTCGGATCCTCCGATGCTGCTACCGCCGAGCTGGCACGCAACGAAGCCTACGCCCGCCAGCTGGGCTTCACCGGCACGCCGAGCTGGATTGCCGGCAATGCCGCCTTCGAAGGCGCGGTCGGCTTTGCCGAGCTCAATGCAGCGGTGAACAACGAGGCGTCTTGATAAGGCCTTTCGCCCTCCTGATCGCAGCGCTGGCCTTCGTGCCGCTGTCACCGGCAGCGGCCGAAGAAGATCCCTTGCGCGAATTCCAGCGCCTCGAGGGCAGGCTCTACACCGCCGGATACCGGCTCGCGCTCGGCAATGCGCCTTTCTGCGAGGATACCGTTCCGGCGAGCGGCTTCGCGATCCACGATGCCGCCTCTTACGGCGAGGCCAAGGCAGTGCGCACCCACCTCGGACTGCGCGGCGATATCGGGGTGCAGGCGGTCGTGCCGGGCTCTCCGGCCGAAGCTGCCGGACTGCGGGTGGACGATACCATCCTCGCGATCGGCGGGCGCATGGTCGAGACGACCTGGCCTCCGACGAAGGAGGGCTGGCAGCGCGGGGTGACGCTGCTCGGCGCCATCGCCAGCGAGGGAGGAGACGGGACGCTCGACCTCCTTGTCGCGCGCCCCGGCAGCGACCTTATCCGCCTGTCGATACCCACGGCACCAGCCTGCGCATCGCGTTTCGAAGTGCTCGATTCCTCCGATGTGGCGTGGGCCGACGGCAAGCGCGTGGCAATGGGCCGCAAGTGGCCGCCCTTCGCCTATGAGGACGACGACGCCTTTGCCGCCTCGGTCGCCCACGAGCTGGCGCACAATATCCTCGGCCACCTCGTCACCTTCGAGGAAACCGGCCGCAAGCGCACGCTGACCCGCCTGTCCGAACGCGATGCCGACCGGATCATGCCCTGGCTCCTCTGGAATGCCGGCTATGACCCGCGCGGCGCGGTGCGCTGGATGCAGGCGTGGGGTCCGAAACATGGCGGCGGGCTGCTGCGCAAGCGCACGCATGACGGCTGGGACGAGCGCGTCGAGTTTATCGAGGGCGAGATCGTCACGCTACGGGCGAAGATCGCGCAGCATGGCTGGAGCCGCGGCGAGGCCGACTGGCGCAGCCATTTCCGGCAGGAACTTACGGACGAGCTGGCGCGCCGCGAAGCGCGCTAGCGGCTCAATCCTCGACCGCGGTCTTGTACATCGAGGCGAGCGGCTTCTCCATCACCCGGCGCACCATCGGCTCGAAGAACTCGAGGCTTTCGCTCTCGTAATCGGGATCGAAGGCGGCCTGGTCGTACTTTTCGCAGAATTCCGCACAGGCATCGAAATGCGGGCTGTCGCGGAATTTCTCGCGCAGGTCGCGGTCCATGCCGAGGTGGTGGAAGTAGTAATAGCCCTGGAAGGCGCCGTGGTTCTGGCAGATCCAGTGGATTTCCTCGGTCACGAAGGGCTTGATGATCGCCGCGGCGACCTCGGGGTGGTTGTAGCTGCCCAGCGTGTCGCCGATGTCGTGGAGCAGCGCCATCACCACATATTGCTCGCCGCGCCCGTCACGGTGGGCGCGCGTCGCGGTCTGGAGCGAATGTTCGAGACGGTCGACGGGGAAGCCGCCGAAATCGCCGTCGAGCAGCTTCAGGTGTTCGAGCACGCGGTCGGGGAGGTCCTTCGCGAATTCGCGGTATTCCGCGCCGATGATCGCCCAGTCCTCCTTGGTGCCTTCCTTCATTTCACGGAACTTCGCGCGTTCGGCGAGCGAGTGGGCAAGGTTTTCCGGCTTGTTCATTGAGACTCTCCTCCAACACCCCACATAGTAGCCGCTGGCGCTCGAGCCTGCAATTGCGCTAGGGATCGGAGCCAATGGCCGTGTTGCCCCTCAGTCCGACGCCGTTCTTCGCGAACAAGAACCAGGCGTTCTGGAACCTCCAGCTGGCAGGCTGGGGCGGAACCGCGCTGCTGCGCGCCATGTCGGCATTCGCCAACGGCCAGCCGCTCGAGTTCTTCTTCGTCATCCTGATCGCCACGATCACCGGCTTCTCGATCAGCCTGATCCTCTCGGTCGTCTACGGCTACCTGATCAGGCAGCGCCCGCTCGTGACCTGGGGCGGGACCGCGCTGGTGCTGGGCGTGGCGGTGGGCGCCTATGCCTTCATCGACAGCTGGGTGCTCGGCCTGACGCGCTCGACCGCCGAAACCGGCTTCGTGCGCATCTTCATCGGCATCTACTTCTTCGACCTGACGCTGCTCGGCGCATGGTCCGCGCTCTATTACGCGATCAACTTCTTCCTGCAGGTCGAACAGCAGGCCGACCGGCTCGAACGGCTCGAGGCGCAGGCGACGAGTGCGCAGCTCGCCATGCTGCGTTACCAGCTCAACCCGCACTTCCTGTTCAACACGCTCAATTCGATCAGCACGCTGGTGCTGCTCAAGCAGTCCGAGCCGGCCAACGCCATGCTCACGCGGCTGTCGAGCTTCCTCAGGCACACGCTCGTCACCCAGCCGGGCGGCAAGGTCACCGTTGCGCAGGAGGTCGAGACGCTGAAGCTCTACCTCGATATCGAGCGCATGCGCTTCGAGGAGCGGCTGCAGACCGAGTTCCGCGTCGAGGAAGCCGCTTCCAAGGCTCAGATCCCTTCCATGCTGCTCCAGCCGCTGATCGAGAACGCGATCAAATACGGCGTCAGCCCGCAGGAGGAAGGCGCGACCATCTCGCTGCTCGCGCAGATCGTCGGCCCGCGCCTGCGCATCACGGTTTCCGACACCGGCCCCGGCGTCGATGTCGGCGGCGTGGCCGAGGACCTTCCCGCGGTCATGGCCACCCACAAGCGCCGCGATTCCACCGGTGTCGGCCTTGCCAACATCCGCGACCGTCTCGCCCAGGCCTATGGCGACGATCACCGCTTCGAAATCCGGTCGCCCGAAAGCGGCGGATTCACCGTGCTGATCGAGATTCCGCACGAATTCGCCGACGCTGCGGAGCCTTCCGCCGAAGGCCGTTCGACAGCTGCGGTGAAACCGGCCACCCCCCAAAGCGTTGAATCCCCCACAACGCCCCAAAAGGTAAGTACTGCAAGATGACTATCCGCACGATCCTCGTCGACGACGAAAAGCTCGCTATCCAGGGCCTCCAGCTGAGGCTCGAACCCTTCGAGGATGTCGAGGTCATCGAGACCTGCCAGAACGGACGCGAGGCGATCCGCGCGATCAAGACGCTCAAGCCCGACCTCGTCTTCCTCGACATCCAGATGCCCGGTTTCGACGGCTTCTCCGTTGTGCAGGGCGTGATGGAAATCGACCCGCCGCTGTTCGTTTTCGTCACCGCCTTCCAGGAACACGCGATCCGCGCCTTCGAAGCCAATGCGGTCAACTACCTGATGAAGCCGGTCGACGAGGACAAGCTCGCCGACACGATCGAACGCGTGCGCCAGCGTCTCGCCGAGAAGAAGAGCAGCGACGAGGCCGATCGCCTGCGCGGTGTCCTATCCGAAGTCGCGCCGGAAGCGGCGCAGGACATCGAGGGCGAGGATGCCGAGGCCGCAGGCCGCTATGAGAAGCTCATCAACGTGAAGGACCGCGGCCAGATCTTCCGCGTCGAAGTCGACACGATCGAGCATATCGAGGCCGCGGGCGACTACATGTGCATCTACACCGGCGACAATTCGCTGATCCTGCGCGAGACGATGAAAGATCTCGAACGCCGGCTCGACCCGCGTACCTTCCAGCGCGTCCACCGCTCGACCATCGTGAACCTCGACCAGGTCCGCCAGGTCAAGCCGCACACCAACGGCGAATGCTTCCTCGTGCTCGACAGCGGCGCCGAAGTGAAGGTAAGCCGCTCCTACCGTGACGTCGTGGCGCGCTTCGTACACTGACAAACGTGATGGGGCGCATGCGAAAAATCTCGATCCTTGGCGCGGTCATGGCGGCGATGCTTGCCGCTGTGCCCGCTAACGCGCGCGAGTGCACTCTGCGACTCGTACCGACCAACTATGTGGTGGCGCAGTCGGTCAGCTCGGATTCGGTTGTCTTTTCCTATTCGAGCCTGCCCAATGCAGCATCTTTCGCGGAAACCTTCGCGCCCGACAATCAGGCCGCGATCCTCGAAAACCTGTTCGCGGATTTCGAGCTCGAAGGATATGACTTCACCCTCGAGCGCGCCGCACCGATACCCGACGTCCTGAATTTCCGCCAATCGTCACCGCCGCTGGCCGGCGGCTCAAGCGGATGCACGGTCGAAGTAATCACGCGCGAAATCAAGATCATGCGTTTCGCGCTGACCGGGCAGACGGCCAGCTGGATCTATATCGTCCGGATTTTCGGCGAGGACGCCAAGCCCTCCTACAAGGTCATGCGCGGCATCGGCGGCAAGATAAAGCCGCGCAAGGACGAAGATCCCTCGCTCACCACAGGTAGAGCGGTAAGGCTTATCGAGGATGGCCTGCCCGAAATCCGGGCTCGCGTTGCCGAGGGCCTTGCCAAGACCTTTGCGAGGGGAAGCGATGACTGACGAATTCACCCTCCCCGGCTTCGACATCGAAAGCTTCGTTCGAGACACGCTGGCCGAGGATCTCGGCGAGGGGCTGCCGGGCGGCGGACGCGACGTCACCAGCGAGAGCGTGATCCCCGAGGACGCGCGATTTTCAGGCGTCATGGACACGCGCGATGCGATCCACGTCGCGGGGCTGCCGGTCGCCGAGGCGTTCTTCCGCGCGCTCGACCCCGACATGCAGATCGATATCCTCGTCGAAGAGGGCGCAAGCGTTCCAGCCGGGACCGACCTGATGCGGCTGGAGGGCAATGCGCGCGCCATGCTCACCGCCGAGCGCGCGGCATTGAACACCGTCCAGCATCTCTCGGGCATTGCGACGATGGTCGCCGAATACGTGGCGGCGATGGACAATCCCGATTGCACGCTGCTCGACACCCGCAAGACCATTCCGGGCCTGCGCCACCTCGAGAAATACGCCGTGCGGATGGGCGGCGGGGCTAACCACCGGATGGGCCTGTGGGATGCGGCGATGATCAAGGACAATCACGTCCTCGTCGCAGGCAGCGTTGGCGAGGCAGTGCGCCGCGCGGTCGAGGCGGGCGTGAAGGACATCATCTGCGAGGTCGACCGGATCGACCAGATCGAACCCGCGCTCGAAGCGGGCGCAACGCGCCTTCTGCTCGACAATATGGAGCCCGACACATTGCGCGAAGCGGTCTCGCTGGTCGCGGGCCGTGCGCCCACCGAGGCCAGCGGCGGGATCAACCTCGATACGATCCGCGCCAAGGCCGCGACCGGAGTCGATTACGTCTCTGTGGGCAGGCTCACCCAGAGCGCGCCGGCGGCAGATATCGGACTGGACTTTACGCCGCTCTGATTTAGGGGCAATTTCTCTCCGGATTTGAAGAGGAAGCCCATGCGGCCATCATCGATACTCTGGTTCGAACGGATCTATCTCGTCGCCCTGGCGCTCGGGGCATTGCATGCTGTCGTCAATTTCGACGCGTCGCTGGCGCGCCTCGAGAGCGAGCCCAGCATCGCGATATTGGGCGGGGCCTCGTCCTTCGTCGTCGCGATCATGGTTTTCAGCTTCCTCATTTCGCTGCTGTTCTGGTTCCTGATCGCGCGCAAGGGGAGCAATTTCGCCAAGTGGATCCTGGTGCTGTTCACGGCCATCGGCCTGTTCATGCTGCCCGGTACGCTCGAGGCGATGACCGAAAATGCAAGGCTGGTGACCATCACCCTCACCGCGCTGCAAGTGATCGCGATCGCATTCCTGTTCCGGCGCGATGCGCGTGAGTTCCTGGCGAGCGACCCGACCAGCCCCGCGCTCGAGGAAAGGCAGGGCGTCAACCTCCAGTGACGCGCGCCGCGGCTTGCCTCCTGGCCTTTGCGGCGCTGGCCAGCGCCACACCGCTGGCAGCACAAGCCTATCAATGCAGCCTGCCCCGCAGCGTCGATATCCCGCGCATCGACACGGAGAGGCCGCGCCGCCTGCCGGTCACCGGCTACACGCTGGCATTGAGCTGGTCGCCCGAGTTCTGCCGTTTCCGCGAAGACCAGCGGCGCCATGCGCGCCAATGTTCGGGTGACAGCGGCCGCTTCGGCTTCATCGTCCACGGCCTCTGGCCGGACAGCGAGCGCAGCTGGCCGCAATGGTGCGGCGGGCGGCAGCCGAGCGAAAGCGACCTTCGTCCCAACCTCTGCATCAGCCCCGATGCAAGGCTGCTCGCTCGCCAGTGGGCGAAGCACGGCAGCTGCATGACACGCCGGCCTTCGACCTACTTCAAGGTCACCCGCATCCTTTATGGCGGACTGCAATGGCCGGACTTCGTGCGCATCAGCCGCGAGGACGACCTGACCGTCGGCACGATCCGCAAACGCTTCGCCGATGCCAATCCGGGCTGGTTTCCCGAGGCGGTGGGCGTCGTGCTCGACAACCGCGGATGGCTGGAAGAGCTCCGTCTCTGCTACGACAAGCGTTTCATGCCCGAAGCCTGCGACCGGCAACGCTACGGGGCGCAGGATGGTGAGCCGGCGAAGATCTGGCGCGGGCTTTGAGAAACGCAAGCCCGCAACTTACGGTTTCTGTTTAAAACTGAAAATCATTGAAAACAAAAGCAAATTGTGGGCCTGCGAATATTTTGCTAAGTGCCTGGTCCTGCGCAACGCAATCAGTCAGGGGTCAACGAATTCGCTGATGTTGTGCGGACAATAAGGTCGCCTGTCGAAAATGCGGATTTCTCCGCAAGCCATCTCGAGAGGTATGTTTCATGAAAAAGGTAATCTTCTGCGTCACTTCCATGGCAATGGCATCGGCAATGGCCGTTTCGGCACCCGCAGCCGCGCAGGGCCAGAGCGAATTCAACAAGGCCGTGGTCGAATTCTGCAGCGCGTTCGGCAACGACTCGACCGGCCCGGGCCTCCCGACGAAAGGCAGCTGCATCAGCTTCTACCAGGTCGGTGGGCCGGTGGCCTTCTGCAAACAGCTCAAGGACTTCGAAGCCCTCGAATTCTTCGGCTTCTCGACGCAGGGTGAATGCGTCGCTGCGCTGCAGGACTGAGGCTAGCAGCCAACACCGAGTAGCAGGCCGCGGCGTTTCGCTGCGGCCTGTTTCGTTTCCGGCGTCGATGGATCGTCAGCGCCGCTCCCTGAAGAACTCGCGCAGCAACTCGGCCGCTTTCGCCTCGCCGATCCCGGCATAGACCTCCGGCTTGTGCAGGCATTGCTCCTGCTCGAAGACCCGCGCGCCGTGTTCGACCGCGCCACCCTTGGGGTCGTTCGCGCCGTAATAGAGCTTGCCGATCCGCGCATGGACGATCGCGCCCGCACACATGGCGCATGGCTCCAGCGTCACCCAGAGCTCGCAATCGGTCAGCCGTTCCTGCCCCAGTGCCTCGGCTGCGCGGCGAATCGCCAGCACTTCGGCATGCGCGGTCGGGTCGTGACGCTCGCGCGGGGCGTTGTGCGCCTCGGCAATCACCTCCCCGCCGCGCGTGATCACCGCGCCGACGGGCACTTCGCCGGCAGCCGCGCTGGCCTCGGCCAGTTCGAGCGCACGTTTCATCGGTTGCGGGAGGGTCCAGGAAGACATATCTGCACCCTCGCTAGCCCCGGCTTTGCAGGCGCGCAACGTGCTTGACGATTCGGCTACCCGCCGCTATGCGCGCCGCTTTCCGGGAATAATGAGCCCCGCACCCGCATTTGCGGCCAAGGGAACTCGCCCGCCCATTCGAACGAGAGACGTATCATGTCGCGCATTTGCGAACTCACCGGCAAGGGCCGCCAGGTCGGCAACAATGTGAGCCACGCCAACAACAAGACCAAGCGGGTCTTCCTGCCGAACCTGCAGAACGTCACGCTGCTGAGCGAAAAGCTCGACCGCAGCTTCAAGTTCCGCGTTTCGACCCAGGGCCTGCGCTCGGTCGAGCACAATGGCGGTCTCGACAACTGGCTGCTGAAGACCAAGGACGAGAAGCTTTCGGCCAACGCGCTCAAGGTGAAGCGCGAGCTGAAGAAGGCCGTCGCCGCCTCGTAAGGCCGCGGCGCTCCGGCGTCAGCTATCTGCCGATTCCAAAGGCGCGCGGGTTCACTCGCGCGCCTTTTGTCGTGCGCGGCGCCCGTCCGGCTGCCAGCTCAGCTTGAGAAGCAATGTGCGCTGGTAGCTGGCGAAATTGTCGTCCGAGATCAGCCACAGGCTCCAGCTCCCGTCGCTCTCCGCGATCGCGGTGACGCCTTCGAAATTCTCGCTCGGAAGCGGCTCGTCGATCTGCGCGAGGAACTGGCTTGCGAGCACCTTGTCTTCCCCGATCCGCGAGGGAACGAACGTCGCCAGCATCACGGGAAAGCGTGGCGGAAGGCCAAGCTCGAAACCCCGCAAGAGGACGACGACCCGCCCGTCGGGAAGCAGTGCCGCATCGGCAGGACGGTAGCCCTCTCGCCCCGCGAAAACGAACGGGACCGGCAGCTGGCCGGCGACGGGATCGCCGGGAAACAGCAGCGCGTTGTGGTGGCCGTCGCCGCGCCTGCGCTCCTCGATCACGATGAAGCGGCCATCGGGCAGGCGCACGAGCGATTCGGGGCCCGAATTGCTACCCCAGTCCTTCATCGCCTGCGGCCGGTACTGCCTCTCGCGCTTGAGATCGGGATCGAAGCGGATGATCTCCTGCGACCATTCGAGACCCGCCCAGACGCGGCCTGTCGCCGGATCGTTGGTCAGCGATTCGAGATCGACCCGCGTCTTGTCGACCCGCTCGAAGGCGAGGAACTGTTCGAGCGCGATTTCTCCCGCCGGCCCGTCGGGGCGTGGCAGCTTCATCAGTCGGCCCGCGTCGTTCGCGGCAAGCAATACGCCGGGCTTCCACTGGACCAGCGCGGAATAGCCGCCGAAGTGGTCGTTCTCGCTGGCAAGCTCCCAGGCACCCTCGAGCACCAGCGGTCCTGCTTTCAGGCCCCGCACGTCGAGGCGGGTGATCTTTACAGGGGAAGTGTAGTCGGGCTCGGGCAGTTCGCTCCGCACGCAGGTGCCCGGCGCGAGCGAGAGGGCCAGCAGCCCGGCGAGGATCTTGCGCGTCACACTCATCGGCCTGGGGGAGCTAGCCTTTCGGCAGGCTGAGCGGAACCGCGATCACGGCATGGGGGGAAGGAAAAGCAGCGGATCGAGCCGCGCATCGCGCCACATGAGGCTCCAGTGGAGGTGCGGCCCCGTCGCGCGCCCGGACGCACCGACATTGCCGAGCAGCTGGCCCTGTTCGACCTTGTCGCCCTCGCTCACGGCAAGCTGCGAGAGGTGGATGAAGGCGCTGTTGAGCCCTGCGCCGTGGTCGAGGATGATGATCCCGCCCTCGAGGCTGAAACCCGTTCGTGCGAGCACCACCGTGCCATCGGCGGGCGCGACGAAGGGGGCTCCGTTACCGGGTGCGATATCGATGCCCGAATGGTAGCTGCCCGGCTCGCCGCGATAGATGCGCTGGCGCCCGAAGCGGCCCGAGATGCGGCCCGTGACCGGCCAGATGAAGTCCTGCCTCCAGCCCTCGGCGCCGGTTTCCCTTGCGCGGGCATCGCGGATCGCCAGCCACTCGGGCTCGCGCTTCTTCCACCAGGCCTCGCTGCCGCCACCTGTGCCCTTGGCGACGTTCACGCGCTCGATCTGCCAGTCGCGCGGGGCGATGCTGAGCGTCTGCTTGCGCGTCTGGCCGTCAACTTGCGTCAGGACGAGTTCTATCGCGGATCCCGCGTCGCGATCCAGCCCGATGAAGAAACTCTTGTCCTGCGGATCAAATGCAACCGGCTCGCCATTGGCGGTGATCGAGGAAATATGCGCAGGTGCGACACCGCGCATCCAGCCGCCTTGCTCTAACTCTCCAGTCAGGTTTGCTTCGTCAGGCGTCGCAAGCGCGATACGCGAACCTACGTGGACCTGATCGTCAGCTTCGGCAATCACCCGTGCTTCGGGGGAAGCAGCAGTGGTCGGTTCGGCTTCCGAGGCGGACACCACAAAGGCTTGCGGCGTGGCCAGCGCGAGGCCGGCGATCAGGACGAGAGGTGCGACCCTGCGCCAGCTCACGGTTTCAGGCGTTCGGTCGCCAGTTCGGCGCTCGCATAGGCTTCCTGGTATTCGACCGACCAGTAGCGCAGCTCCTCGAGTGCGATCGGCGTACCGCTGGCCGCGCAGAAGACATGCTGGCCCGCGCGCAGCACGCGGAAGCCGTTGGGACCGTATTGCAGCTTGGCCTCGCCCGAGGCGGGGCCGGAATTCTTGTTCATCAGCATGGGCCTATCCTAGCAGGGCTCGCTTACCCAAACAAATCATCCTGCGCGGGCGGCGTTCCCTTTTTTGCAGGCTTGCGGCGGGGGGCAGGTGCAGGGCGCGGCGGCGGGGCATCGCCGGTTGCGACCTCGAGATCGCCGTCGCGGAACTTGAGCGTGAGCGCAGCTTCCTTCGCTGCCTCCGCACGGTCGGTCAGCGTCCTGCCGTCAGATGCAGTGACACGAACAAAGCCACGCTCGAGCGGACGCTCGGGATGGAGCTGTTCGGCCAGGCGCGCGATGGCGGCGAGCTTTTCGCGGCGGTCGGCAAGCGGGCGCTCGATCAGCGAGGGCGCCAGCCTGACATTCGCAAGCGACTTCTTGGCATCGCGCAGGCCCCGTTTGAGCGTGGCGGGCGAGAGACGCAGATTGCCCAGCCGCTCGCGCCCCTGCGCAGCGCGGTCGTGCAGTCCCCTGCGCAGCCGTTCGGACAAATCGTCGAGCGCCTGGCCCTGCGGCTGCAGCAGCGCCTCGGGCGAGGGCAGCCGCTCGGCGCGCGTCTGCAGCCTTTCGCGGCCCAGCTGCACCGGCCGCAGGATCGCGCGCTTCTTGCGTGCACCGAAATCGGCCAGCGTCGCCGCAAGCTCGGCGCGCACCGGCACCGCGATCTCCGCCGCGGCAGTGGGCGTGGGAGCGCGGCGGTCGGCGGCATAGTCGGCGAGCGTCGTGTCGGTCTCGTGCCCCACCGCGCTGATCGTCGGGATCGAGCATTCGGCGATGGCGCGCACGACCACTTCCTCGTTGAAGCTCCACAGGTCCTCGATCGAGCCGCCGCCGCGCGCGACGATCACGAGGTCGGGACGGTCGGCATGGCCCTCGGGCATAGCGGAAAAGCCGCGCACCGCGCCCGCGACCTGCTCTGCAGCGCCCTGCCCCTGTACCAGCACCGGCCAGACGATCACGCGGCTCGGGAAACGGTCCGCCAGCCGGTGGAGGATATCGCGGATCACCGCGCCGGTGGGCGAAGTGACCACGCCGATGGTCCCGGGCAGGAAGGGAAGGCGGCGCTTGCGACTGTCGTCGAACAGCCCTTCGGCCTGCAGCCGCGCCTTGGTCTTTTCGAGCAGCGCGAGCAGGGCGCCCTCGCCCGCCAGCTCCATCCGCTCGACCACGATCTGGTATTTCGAGCGCCCCGGATAGGTGGTCAGCTTGCCGCTCGCGACCACCTCGAGCCCGTCCTCGGGCTGGAACGGCAGGCGCTGCGTATTGCCGCGCCACATGACCGCGTCGATCACCGCCTTCTCGTCCTTGAGGCTGGCATAGAGATGCCCCGAGGCGGCGCGCTTCACGCCCGACAATTCGCCGCGCAGCCGCACGAAGCCGAAGCGATCTTCCACCGTGCGCTTCAGCAATTGCGAGATTTCGCTCACCGACAGCGGCTCGGCGTTGTCGCCGGCGCGGGACCTCGCTACCAACCCCTCATTGTTGTCATCCGGTGGGAAATTTGCAGCCATGAATATCCTTTTGCTCGGCAGCGGCGGTCGCGAACATGCGCTGGCGTGGAAACTGGCGCAATCGCCGCAATGCGACAAGCTGTGGGCGAGCCCCGGCAACCCCGGGATGGAGGAATGCGCCAGCCTCGTCGCGCTCGATAGCTCAGATCACGCCGTGGTGGTCAAGTTCTGCGAGGACAACGCAATCGGCCTGGTGGTGATCGGCCCCGAGGTCCCGCTGGTCGAAGGTCTTGCCGACAGCCTGCGCGCAGCAGGCGTCGCCGCATTCGGCCCGTCGAAAGCCGCCGCGCAGCTGGAGGGAAGCAAGGCCTTCACCAAGGAGCTGTGCGAGCGCGCGAAAATCCCGACCGCCAAGTTCATCCGCTGCACCTCGCTCGAAGGGGCATGGGGCGCACTCAAGAAGTTCGATGCGCCCTTCGTATTGAAGGCCGACGGGCTCGCGGCGGGCAAGGGCGTGGTGATCGCCGAGACCCGCGAGGATGCGCAGGAAGCGCTGTCCGAAATGTTCGACGGCAAGTTCGGCAGCGCGGGCAGCGAAGTCGTGATCGAGCAGTTCCTCAAGGGCGAGGAAGCGAGCTTCTTCGCCCTGACCGACGGCGAGACGATCGTGCCGCTGGCGAGCGCGCAGGATCACAAGCGCGTGGGCGATGGCGACGAGGGCCCCAACACCGGCGGCATGGGCGCCTATTCACCCGCCCCGGTCCTGACCGACGCGCTGCGCGAGCGGACGATGCGCGAAATCATCGAGCCCACCGTGCGCACCATGCGCGAGGAAGGCATGCCCTATTCGGGCGTGCTCTATGCCGGGCTGATGCTGACCAAGGACGGTCCGCAGCTGATCGAATACAACGTCCGTTTCGGCGATCCCGAATGCCAGGTGCTGATGATGCGGCTGGAAAGCGACCTCGTCGAACTGATGCTCGCCTGTGCCGAGGGCCGTCTCGGCGAAATCGACGCGCCGACGATGTCGGACGATTTCGCGCTGACCGTGGTGATGGCGGCCGAGGGCTACCCCGGCACGCCCAAGAAGGGCGGCAGCATCACCCTCGGCGAGGCAGAGGCGAACGGTGCCAAGGTCTTCCATGCAGGCACCAAGCGCGAGGGCGACCAGCTGGTCGCAAACGGCGGCCGCGTGCTCAACGTGACGGCTCGCGGATCGAGCGCCACCGAGGCGCAGCGCAATGCCTATGAAGCGGTCGACGCGATCGATTTCGCCGACGGCTTCTGCCGCCGCGACATCGGCCAGCGCGAAGTGCGCCGCGAACGGCACGGGTGAGAACGCCGCCTTAAGCTAAGGTCCGCTTTTGGACACCCGACGGCTGGATCGGCGCATCCGACAATGGTGGCAAGCGGACACCAGACCAAATTTCCATTGGTTTCGAGACATCTCCGGCGTCACATCGACAGCCCGCAGTGCAGCCGATGCGACGCCGAAGCCGGGGTATCTCTCACTTGGCCGCCTTGCTTCCGGCCGAAACCATCACAGCGAGCCGGGTGGGGGCGGCTTTGCCCAAAGCGAGCCGTGCAGCGGCATCTGCAATTTGTCGGTCAGCCTCGTCCCATGCATTCTCGCGGCATTCCCTGTGATCCGGATAGATCTTGATCGGACCCTGGATGCGTGCGGGGCAGGCCCAGTTCACGGCCACTGCAACACGGCTCCTCAGGCGCTCCATGTCCTGTGCCTGCGAGATGTCGAGATCGTTGAAATCGACGATCCGGACACGCGCATCAGGGGCTGCCTCGACGAGAAGGTCGGGGGTTTCCTGGGCGTGCAGCGGTGCTGCAATCGACAGGGCGGCGAGACCGGTGACGATGGTTGCGATACGATTCTTGCTCATTTGACTATCCTTTCCTCATGCGTTTTCGGTCGCGGCGGGAAACAGGAAAATGCAACCCGGAATGTGAGTTGCGGCCTCCGCGATCGATCAAAGTGCTCTTCATCCAGAGGGCCCGGGATTTCCGCTTGCCCGTTGGTGAGGCCTTTCTGCGCCGAGGCGGGAAATGGTGCCTTGGCAGTTGCATGAGGATTGCGTGAAACTTCGCTGAAACCTGTTGTTTTCCTTAAGGATAATCAAAGAAAGCCAAGCAAATCAGGCGCTTGCCCTTCCGCCGGAAGGTCGGCGGGCGGTCCCAAAAAATTGGCAATTCGCGCCGGTTTGTGACAAGAACACAAGACCGACCGACGGCGACAGCTTTCCTTAAGGTCGGGGAAAGGGGCCGGTGTGGAAGAGTTTCGCATCGGGTCGCATATCTTGCAGCCGCATCGCCAGCTCCTGCTGGATGGCGAACATGTGCACCTCGGCCCCCGCGCCCTGTCGATCCTGACGCTCCTCGCGGAGCGATGCGGGGAGGTCGTCACCAAGGACGAATTGATGGAAGCGGTCTGGCCCGACGTCACGGTCGAGGAGAACGCTTTGCAGGTCCATGTAACTGCAGTCCGCAAGGCGTTGGGAGACGATGCCGGCCTGCTCCACACGCTGCGAGGTATCGGATACCAGCTGGATGTGGCCGAGGCGCTCGAACCACCCCGCGGTGCGGGTGATATGGAACCGCCCGCTGCCGATGAGGATGTTGGGCCCGTTCGCCGAAGTACCGGTCCATCCTCCCTGGTCATCGCCGGCCTCGGAATACTGTTCGTGATCGCGGCGATCGCGACCGTATTCCTGATCGGATCGACCAGCAGCCCCGCCCAGCAAGCGCCCACTTCGCTCGCAGTCCTGCCGTTCAAGGCAAGCGGAGATGACGAATGGCGGGAGCGCGAGGAAGCCTTTACCGCTTCGATCTCCAGCAACCTTGCCCGCGTCCCGGGTATAGACCTCGTCCCCAGCGCTGCGATCGACGCCTTGGACGGCCAGAACCTCTCGCCGCAGGAAATCGGCAGGCGACTGGGTGTCGATCACTTCATCGAGGGCGATATTCTGGCATCGGACGATCGCCTTGTGAGCCAGGTCAAGCTGGTTGAAGCGCGCTCCGGACGAGCCATCTGGTCGCGGGAAATCGCGGGGTCGCGGCCCCATCCTGACGAGTTCGAAGCGCTGTTGCTGACCCGCCTTTCCGGGACGATCCTCGCCCTGCGCCGCATGGCCAGTGACGAGCTCCAAATTCCCGAAGATCTCGATCCGCGGGCCTACGAGGCGTATCTCGATGGCCTCGCCTTCATGACCGCACGCGATTCATCCGATTGGCAACACGCTCTGCGACAAATGCAGCTTGCCACTTCGATCGAACCCGACTTCGCTGCCGGTCATGCAGGGGCGGCTTACGTACTCGCGATTGGGACTAACAGCACCTTCTTTATGCTCTCACGTGACGAGTACATTGGTCTCTATCAAGAACACAAAAACAAGGCACTCACGCTCGATCCGGAAAGCTTTGAGGTCGAACTCGCTGAAGCCATTTTCCAGCTCAACACACATGGAGATATCGGCGGGGCGCTCGCGACTGCGCAAGACCTGCTTGAGCAACGGCCCAATGATTCGAGGGTCAATACGTTCATGAGATCCGCGCTCCATATGGCAGGTCGCTCGAGAGAGGCTGTGACCCATGTCGAACGCGCCATGGCGGCTGATCCTTTCAATCGGATCCTCAAGCGTTTCCATCGTTATTCACTCATTGCGGCTGGTGACTATCCCGGGGTTGAGCGAAGCGCATCGGAATGTCGGATTGATTGCTGGTTTGCTGCCTTTCAGTGGTGGAGCGCGCTGCTGCAGCACGGCACCACGTATGATTATCGGATGGATACCGGCACCATTGCCGAAATGGCCGAAGACGAGCGCGCTTTCTACTCGGGGGAATTGGGGCAGGCGCGATCAATGAGGATGCACACTGATTTCATTTTCTTCGGGGATCGCGGCACGGTGGAATGGGATGTGGAGGGGCATGATGGCTTGATGCCGCCTAGCGACTGGCTCTTGATCTTATTGCTCTACGGATATGTCGATGAGGCATTCGGGCTCGTGGAGAACTTCGATTTCAGCCGTCAGGGCGTTCACATCGTGATGCCGCTCCTGGTCAGAGGGCGGCTAACTGCCTCCGACGAGCTCCGCGCCGATCCTCGCTACGTGGCGATGTTCGAAGAGCCCCATATTAAGGCGTTGGTCGATTATCGGAGAGATCACGGTGTGACCGACGGTTTGCCGATCACCCGGTGACTGTGAGCTGGGGTTTCGCAGGAATCCAGAGCCCGTGATCGGGTCGTTGTCGGAATGTCTACTTTTCCGGAAATATCGCTAGGAAGGGGACGGAAGTCAGCGGTCGCAGAACTGCTCTTTCCTACTCGCTCGCACGTTCGGTAACGTCAGAACCGCTCTTTCAAATCGTATTCCCCCCACGCAAAAAGCCCCGCCATTCGAGCGGGGCTTTCGCGTTTTCGGCAGCGGCCTTTGTAAATGAATTACCGGCGGCAGCGCATGTACTTCATCAACTTGCGCGGCGTGCAGGTCAGCCCAGCTTTTCGGCGACCAGTGCCTTCAGGTCCTTCTCGCTGCGCGCACCGATGTGGCTGATGATCTCGCCGGCGCAAATCGCACCCATCTTGAGGCAGGTCTCGAGGTCCTTGCCGCGGGTGTGGCCGGTGAGGAAGCCGGCAGCGAAGAGATCGCCCGCGCCGGTGGTGTCGACCACCTTGGCGATCGGTTCGGCGGCGACCTGTGCGCGTTCGCCGTTCTGGATGGCGACCGCACCCTTGGCGCTGCGCGTGGCGACGAGGACGGGGACCTTGTCCTTGATCATGTCGAGGCCCGTGTCGAAGTCTTCCTCGCCGGTGAGCGTGGCCAGTTCGTGCTCGTTGACGAACAGGATGTCGATCTGGCCTTCCTCGATCAGCGCGCGGAAATCGTCGCCGTGGCGATCGATTACGAAGCTTTCCGAAGCGGTGAAGGCGACCTTGCGGCCGGCATTACGTGCAACCTCGATGGCGCGGCGCATGGCGCTGCGCGGCTCTTCGGGGTCCCACAGGTAGCCTTCGAGATAGAGCACGCCGGCGCTGGCGATCAGATCTTCGTCGAGCGCTGCGGGCGGCAGGAACTGGCTGGCGCCGAGGAAGGTGTTCATCGTGCGCTCGCCATCGGGCGTCACGAAGATCAGGCAGCGCGCGGTCGGCGGATCGCCTTCGCGGGGCTGCGTGTCGAAATCGATGCCGACGGCGCGGATGTCATGCGCGAAGATCTCGCCCAGCTGGTCCTTGGCGACCTGGCCGATGAAAGCGCACTGCGCGCCGAGCGCTGCCATGCCGGCGAGCGTGTTGGCAGCCGAACCGCCCGAGATCTCGGTGGCGCGGCCCATGGCGGAATAGAGTTCCTTCGCCCGCTCGGTATCGACCAGGGTCATGCCGCCCTTGGCAAGGTCGAGCTCGTCGATCAGCTCGTCTTCGCAGGGGGCCATCACGTCGACGATGGCATTGCCGATTGCGACGACGTCGTAGCGGGGGTCGGTCATGGATGCTCCGGGAATCTCTTGTGCGGGGAAAGTTCGTCGGGCGCGGTTAGCGGTTCATCGCGCCAAGGCCAAGTGCGGCGTTGACTTGGCCGCGCGGGCAGGCGATTCGCCGAGGCCTTATGATGACGCTGCCGCGTGCCCTTGCCTTGTCTTTCAGCCAGTTGGGCGATGCGGCCATCATTCGCGTGCTGGTGAAGAGCCTGTTCGTGACGCTGGCGATTTTCGCAGTGCTCGGCGCGGCGCTCTATTTCGCGCTCGGCTGGCTTGCGGAGTACCTCGGCTGGACCCCGGTCCACGGGGCCGGCGTCCTCCTGACCGTGATCATGCTGCTGATCTTCGGCTGGCTGCTATTCCGCTTCGTCGCGCTCTTCGTGCTCAATTTCTATGCCGAGGACGTGGTGCGCGCGGTGGAGGCGATGCACTACCCCGAAGAAGCGAGCGCCGCGCGTTCGCTCCCCTTCAGCGAGGAATTGTCGAAGGGCCTGCGCTCGGCGCTGAGGGCACTGGGGGCAAACCTGCTCGCCCTGCCCTTCGCGATCGTGTTGCTGTTCACGGGCGTGGGTACGGCGCTGCTCTTCTGGGCGGTCAATGCCTGGCTGCTCGGACGCGAGCTGCAGGACATGGTCTGGCTGCGCCATCGCACCGGTGCGCACGAGATTGCGCCGATGGGCCAGGGTGACCGCTTCATGCTCGGCGGGGCGATCGCGGGTCTCCTGATGCTGCCTTTCGTCAACCTGCTCGCCCCTGTCATCGGCGCGGCGAGCGCAACCCACATGGTCCACCGCAGGAGAGCCGTGAATGCGTAAGACTGCCGCACTGGTACTGCTCGCGGCGAGCCTTTCGGGCTGCATGAGCTCGCCCAAGACCTACCAGTTTCCCGAGCGTCCCGCCGCCGCGCAGACGCCGCCACCGCAGGCACCGGTGCGCGCTGCCCCCTCGACCGCGCAGTTCCGCGCGCCGACGGTCATGAACCTTCCGGGGCTCGAGGGCGTGATCGGCAAGAACGGCACTGCGCTTGCCAACATGTTCGGCCCCCCGCGCCTGGAGGTGCGCGAAGGCGACGCGATGAAGCTGCAGTTCACCGGCCAAGCCTGCGTGCTCGATATCTATCTCTACCCCCTGAGGCCGGGCGCATCGCCGAGCGCCACCCATGTCGAGGCCCGCCGCGCCAGCGACGGCGAGGACGTCGACCGGGCCGCTTGCGTGAGAGCGCTGAGCCGTTGAAAGCGCGGTAACGCGGTTTTAACGCCGATTTCCTAGGGTTTGCCCGCAAATTACGAGGGGCAAAGCCACTATCATGAGCATCCAGTTCGAAAACATCGCCCGCCGCGCCGGCGCGGACGGCAAGGTCAACGCACTCGAGGTGCAGGCGATGCGCCGCGAATGCTGGCCCGACGGACGTATCTCGCAGGACGAGGCGGAGGCGATCTTCGCTCTCAACCGCCAACTGTCTGAGCGCGGAACCGAATGGACCGACTTTTTCGTCGAGGCGCTCGGCGAATACGTGCTCAACCAGCGCGCGCCGCTGGGTTATGTCGACCAGGAAAATGCCGACTGGCTGATGGCGCAGATCGATGCCGACGGTAAGCTCGGTTCGATGGCCGAGCTCGAATTGCTCGTTCGCGTGTTCGAGCGAGCGCAGAACGTGCCTGTCGCGCTCAAGGAATATGCCGAGAAGCAGATCGAGAAGGCCGTGCTGGAAGGCACCGGCCCGACGCGTTGCGGGGGCGAGCTGGAAGCCGGCAACGTCAACGAAACGGAGGCGAGGCTGCTGCGCCGCGCGATCTTCGCCCCGGCGAGCGAGCGCCCCGCGGCAGTAGGTCGCGGCGAGGCGGAGATGCTTTTCCGGATCAAGGATGCTACCATCGGCGGCAACAATTCGCCCGAGTGGAAGCGCCTCTTCGTGCAGGGCGTCGCGAACTACCTCCAGGGGTATTCCGATGCCAACGCCCAGATCAGCCGCGAGCGCGCTGCCGAGCTGCAGGCGTTCATGGCCGAGACGAACCACGGTGTCGGCAGCTTCCTCATGCGCGTGGGCAAGAGCTCACCCAATGTCTTCGGGACGGTCTTCGGCAAGCGGGACAATGGCCCGTCGCGCGCGGAAGGGGTCGCCGCAGCGCACGAGGTTACTTCGAGCGAGCAGGATTGGCTCGACGCCAAGATCAACGCCGACGGCAAGATCGACGAATACGAGCAGGCCCTGCTCGATTTCCTCGCCGAGGAATAGGATTTGCGCGGTCGGGCGGGGCTCAGGCCCCGCTCAGACCATGAAGCTTTCGCCGCACCCACACGCGCCCTTGGCGTTGGGGTTCTCGAAAACGAATCCGGCCGAGAAATCGTCTTCCACCCAGTCCATCGTGCTGCCCACGAGGTAGAGCACGCTGGCACCGTCGATATAGAAGGTGCCGCTAGGCGTTTCGATCTTCTCGTCGAACTTGGATTCCTCGGTGACGTAATCGACCGAATAGGCGAGGCCCGAACAGCCGCGACGCGGCGTCGAGAGTTTCACGCCGATCGCGTCTTCGGGAGCCTTCGCCATGAGCTCGGCGACACGCTCCTCGGCGCGCGGCGTCAGGACGACGGCGGCTTTCGGAGCGGGACGGGCGTTGGTGTCGGCCATCACAGCATCCCCAGTTCGAGACGCGCTTCGTCGGTCATCTTGTCGGGCCCCCAGGGCGGATCCCAGACAAGGTTGACCTCGGCATCGCGGACGCCGGGGACGCTGGCGGCGCGCAGCTCGACTTCGCCGGGCATGGTCTCGGCAACCGGGCAATGCGGCGTGGTGAGCGTCATGGTGACAGTGACGTCGCACTCGTCATCGACTTCGACGCCGTAAATCAGGCCGAGATCGTAGATGTTCACCGGGATTTCCGGATCGTAGATTTCCTTCAGCGCATCGACCACGGCCTGCTGCAGCTTGCCGCCGGCACCCGTCGCGCTTTCCGCCTCGGGTGACTTCGCAAGGAAGCCTTCGAGATAGTCGCGCTTGCGCTCGAACTTCTCGCCCGCGGTCTCGTCGGGATCTACAGCGTCCGACACACGCGCACGCGGAGGTTTGCCGACAACCGTGTCCGCAGGGGACGGAGCCGCAATGAAGTCCTTGTCGTCAGAGGGTTTGTTCATCCGAAAATCCTCCGGGTCCTTTCAATTCCGCGCAGCAGCGCGTCGATATCGCTCTCGTCGTTGTAGAGGCCGAAGCTGGCCCGTGCAGTCGCGGGTACACCGAGATGGTTCATCAGCGGCTGCGCGCAGTGGTGTCCGGCGCGGATCGCGACATTCTCTTCATCCAATATGGTGCCGAGATCGTGCGGGTGAACCCCTTCGAGCGCGAAAGAGACGATGCCCGCGCTTTCCTCGGGTCCGAACAGCGTCACCGCGTTAAGCTTGCGCAGCTCCTCGCGCAGCGTTGCGGCGAGGCCGCTCTCATGTTCGAAGAGCTTATCCGGGCCTAGGGCGACGACGTAATCGATCGCCGCATGGAGCGCGATCGCCTCGGTGATCATCGGCGTTCCCGCCTCGAAGCGCTGCGGCGGGGGCGCATAGGTGGTGCCCTCGAAGGCGACCTTCTCGATCATCGCACCGCCGCCCTGGTACGGCGGCATCTGTTCGAGCAGTTCCTCGCGCGCCCAGAGCACGCCGATGCCGGTCGGACCGTAAAGCTTGTGACCCGAGAAGGCATAGAAGTCGCAATCGAGCGCGGCCATGTCGAGGGTCATGCGCGGGGCGGCCTGGCAACCGTCGAGCATGATCCTCGCGCCCACCGAATGGGCGAGGTCGGCGGCTTTCCGGCCATCGAGAACTGAACCAAGGACATTCGATACGTGCGCAAGAGAAACCAGTTTGGTTCTCGGCGTGAGAAGCGCTTCAAGCGCGCCGAGATCGATCCGACCATCTTCGGTCAGCGGGCAGACATCGATTTCCGCTCCGGTTCGCTCGCTAAGCATTTGCCAGGGAACGATATTCGAGTGATGCTCGAGCGTTGAGAGCACGATCCGGTCGCCCTCGCCGATCCGCGTCATGCCCCAGGTGGCAGCGACGAGGTTGATCGCCTCGGTCGCGCCGCGAACGAAGACGATTTCGTTCTCGGACTTCGCACCGATGAACTCGGCAGTCCGGCGACGCGCCGCCTCATAACCCAGCGTCATCTGCGCGGAACGGCCGTAAACGCCGCGGTGCACCGTGGCGTAGTCCTTGCCCAGAGCCCGGCTCATCGCATCGATCACCGCCTGCGGCTTCTGCGCCGATGCGGCGGTGTCGAGATAGTGCCAAGGCTCCCCGTCAGGCGTGAGCAGCCCGGGGAAATCGGCCTTCAGCGCGCTCGGCGCGGAAAGGGTCACGGTCTCGTTCACAGGTGCTTGTCCAGCTTGTCGAGCGCGGCGCGCATCAGGCGTTCCTGCGCGTCTTCGTCTTTAAGGCCCACCAGCGCATCGCCGATGAAGGCCTGCACCAGCAGTCGGCGCGACAGTTCGGGCGTCAGCCCGCGGGCGGCCATGTAGAAGCGCGCGGCTTCGTCGAGCTGGCCGACGGTGGCGCCATGGGCGCATTTCACGTCGTCGGCGAAGATTTCGAGCTGCGGCACCGCGTTCACGCTGGCGCCCTTCTCGAGCAGCAGGCCCTTGAAGTCCTGCGCGGCGTCGGTCTTCTGCGCGTGGCGGACGACGTCGATGCTACCGAGGAAATTGCCGGTGCCCTGCCCCCAGTGAACCGAGCGCACGGTCTGGTTGCTGGTGCCCTCGGGCTCTGCGTGGACCACACGGGTGACGAATTCGCGCACCGTGTCGCGGCCGCCGACGGTGATGCCGCCGAGTTCGAAATGCGCGCCGCGGCCGAGCGTGACCTCGACTTCGACGCGGGCATAGTCGGCTGAAGCAATGACGCCAAAGATTTCGCAGCGCGCGCCTTCCGCGACATTCACGCGCAGGCGGTGAATTTCGATCTCGCCGGCATTCTCGTCACTTACGACGAGGATTTCGCGCATGGTCCCACCGGCAGCGACGTCGATCGTGCGCCAGTCGGTCAGGTCTTCTGCGCGCAGTTTCTCGACTGCGGCATAGCGCCAGGCTTCGTCCTTGCGGGTGGGAAGATCGAGCGTTCCGGTCATTTCGAGGCCCTCACGAAAGCAAGGCGGCGCACGCCCTCGCGCTCCGCGTTGGCGACGCAGGGCTGGACCTCGTCCATGATGGCCCGCATCTGCGCCCGGCGCTCATCGGCGCTAGCGTCGGAGGAGGCAATCGCGTCGAGTTCGTCCACGCGCGGGGTGTAGCAGGCGACCATCGCGCCGCAGCGCAGGACATCGACCGCCTGGTCGCCGGAGCTTTCCTCCAGGCGGCAGGTGATCTTGCCGTCGCGCTTGAGGATGCCGCCATTCCACTTGTCGAGCACCTTGTTGATCGCGACGATTTCGCGCGCGACGTCCTCTTCCGAAGGCAACTCGGCCCCGGCGGCAGGCGCAGCGGCCTGTGCAAGCATTAGTGTCAGTGCGGCAATCATGCCGGCTCACCCATCACCGCGTCATAGCCTTCGTTCTCGAGGCGCAGCGCCAGTTCGGGGCCACCGGTCTTTACGATGCGGCCACGGCTGAGGATCGAGACCTTGTCCGGCTGCACGACGTCGAGCAGGCGCTGGTAGTGCGTGATCAGCAGCACGCCCTTGTTCTCGTCGCGCATGATCGCGTTGATGCCCTCGCCCACTACGCGCAGCGCATCGATGTCGAGACCGCTGTCGGTCTCGTCGAGCACGGCAAATGCCGGGTCGAGGATGCCCATCTGGACCATCTCGGCGCGCTTCTTCTCGCCGCCGGAGAAGCCGACGTTCACGTTGCGCTTGAGCATTTCCATGTCGAGCTTGAGAAGCCCTGCCTTTTCCTTGGCGAGCTTGAGGAATTCGCCGCCGGTCAGCGGTTCTTCGCCGCGTTCCTTGCGCTGTGCATTGAGCGCTTCGCGCAGGAACTGGACATTCGAGACGCCGGGGATTTCGACCGGGTACTGGAAGCCGAGGAACAGGCCTGCAGCCGCGCGCTCGTGCGGTTCCATGTCGAGCAGGTTCTGCCCGCGAAATTCTACCGAGCCACCGGTCACTTCGTAGCCGGGCCGGCCGCCGAGAACGTAGGACAGGGTCGACTTGCCCGCACCGTTGGGCCCCATGATGGCATGGACCTCGCCCGCAGCCACTTCGAGGCTTAGGCCGTTGAGGATCTGCTTGCCGTCGATTTCGGCGGTGAGATTTTCGATCTTGAGCATGTGTAATCCGTTGTCTGTCCGGGTCAGCCTTCGGGCGTCTCCGCGCCTTCTTCGTAGACGCGATAGTTCGCCTGCGGGCAGGCCCTCAGTTCGAGCGTGATCGCACCGGTCAGGCGCATCAGCTCGGCGTTGTAGGTGGCGATCAGGCGCTGGTCGTCCTGCGTGTATTCGGGCTTGTCGTAGATCGCTTTCACGCTCTCGCCCTGGGTCTCCATGTGGTTCTGGCGCGCCTCGCGCAGCTCGTTCACATAGGCGACGCAGGGCGGCGGCGCTGCGTCGGCCACTTCGCGCGCTTCTGCGTAGGCATTGCTGGCGACGATGCGGCTGTTGGTGGCGCGATCGAGGCTCGCACCGCGCTCGACATGGATGCGGCGGACGGTTTCGAAGATATTGGCGACCTGCGTCGGCGGCGTGTCGGCATCTCGCCCGCGCCTCGCAAGAAGTTCGTTCGCGCCTGCTTCCATTTCACTCGCCTGCTTGCGGCAGCGCTGGATATCGCCGCGATACTGGTCCTCGAAGCCGCTGCCGTCGCCGATCACATAGCTGCCGCCCTTGAGGCAGCTGTAATAGTCATCGACGAAGCCGCCGATCAGCGCGGGATATTCGAGCTCCCACTGCTGGTCGGGATATTCGGCCCGGACGCGATCGCTCGCGGCCTGTGCGAAGATGAGGGTGAGGGCAGCGCTGGCAGTTGCAATCATGAGGACCGACCTTCGTTATGGGCTGCGCGCCGTTCGCGCTTGTCGGCAATGCGGCTGCGCATGCCGAGAGTGATGCGTTCGAGAACCGCGTCCATGTCCTCGAGGATGTCCTTCGCCGCGATCCGCATGACGCGGATGCCGACCGATTCGAGGCTCTTGTCACGGCGCTTGGCGAGCGTGTCGTTCTGCCCTTCCTCGTCGATGGCGATCGCCATGCCGAGCTTGTGGCAGTTGAAATCGACGATCGCGCTGCCGACCACGGCATGGCGCTTGAAGGTGAAGGGGCCCATGTTGGCCTTGGCAAAGCGTTCGGCCAGCGCCTTGTGCGCTTCGGAGGAATGGCGCCGCATCTCGCGCGCCTGCTCGTGCAGCGCATCGAGTCGCTTCTCCGAAATCTCCCACCCGCGGCCCTTCTTCTTGAGATTGGGCGCGGTGTCGGCGGTTTCCGAAGGGTCGCGTAGTCCGAGGGTCTTGCGGTCAGTCATTCGTCATCTGCTTCAAGTGTGGCCAAATCGAGGAAGCTTCGATTGAAGCCCTGGCTGCTGCCCCGCGCTACAACGCCGGCAGAACGAGTATATTTGTTTCGGAGGCTGTTATCCTGGTCGACCTTGTACTCTCCAAACCGCGCGAATCGCCGGTAGAGCACGCGAATGCGTTGCAATTCAGCCTCCGAAGAAATCTGCCGTTCGCCGCCCAATTCCTTGTTGGAGCAATCTTCTTCAATGCCGAAGTAGCTGATAGCCAAGCCGTCGCGAAACTTGTCAGTCTCGAGGACACTTTCGCCCAGGCATTCGATATATTTCAGAATGGGATTCGGCACCGCCTTGCGTTGCTCGCGCGAAAGCCGCGCATCCCGTTCGATCTCTTCGATACCATCTCGAAATTCTCTTTCGACGCGGTGCCTTGCGCGAACATGGAATCGTTCGATCACGTCCCCGGCAAGCACCTCGACACGGCTTTTCACCGGGGCGCACTTCGCAATCTGCGCTTCGGCAGTCGCCTCCTCGGAGTCGAGTGCGCAGGCAGCGTAAATATACAGCAGTGGGGTTGTGGAATGATATCCGGTGAAATCGCTGGCATTGGCGCCAGTGGCCAGCGATCCAGCCACAACCACGCCGAATACGGCGCGGCTATTCACGAAACTGTTCCGCGCCATCAACCCACACTCCCTTCGAGCGAGATCGCCAGCAGCTTCTGCGCTTCGACGGCAAATTCCATCGGAAGCTCTTTCAGCACGTCCTTGGCGAAGCCGTTGACGATCAGCGCCACTGCCTCTTCCTCGTCGAGGCCGCGCTGCATCGCGTAGAACAGCTGGTCGTCGGAGATCTTGCTGGTGGTCGCCTCGTGCTCGATCTGCGCGCCGGGGTTCTTCACCTCGATATAGGGCACGGTGTGCGCCCCGCATTCGTCGCCGAGCAGAAGGCTGTCGCACTGGGTGAAGTTGCGCACGCCATCGGCATTCGCGCCGACGCGGACGAGACCGCGATAGGTGTTGTTCGACTTGCCCGCCGAGATGCCCTTGGAAATGATCGTCGAGCGGCTGCCACGGCCATTATGAACCATTTTGGTTCCCGTATCGGCCTGCTGGTAGTTATTTGTAACCGCAACGGAATAAAACTCGCCCACGCTGTCTTCGCCATTGAGCACGCAGCTGGGGTACTTCCACGTCACCGCGCTGCCCGTTTCGACCTGCGTCCAGCTGATCTTCGAGCGCGCGCCCTGGCACAGGCCGCGCTTGGTCACGAAGTTGTAGATGCCGCCCTTGCCCTCGGCATCGCCGGGATACCAGTTCTGGACGGTCGAGTACTTGATCTCCGCATCCTCGAGCGCGACCAGCTCGACCACGGCGGCGTGGAGCTGGTTTTCATCGCGCATCGGCGCGGTGCAGCCTTCGAGATAGCTGACATAACTGCCCTTCTCGGCAATGATCAGCGTGCGCTCGAACTGGCCGGTGTTCTCGGCATTGATGCGGAAATAGGTGCTGAGCTCCATCGGGCAGCGCACGCCTTCCGGAATGTAGACGAAGGTGCCGTCGGAAAAGACCGCGCAGTTCAGCGTGGCGAAGAAGTTGTCCTTCTGCGGCACCACCTTGCCGAGCCACTTCTTCACCAGCTCGGGATATTCGCGGATCGCCTCGCTGATCGACAGGAAGATGACGCCCGCCTTCTTCAGCTCTTCGCGGAAGGTGGTGGCGACCGAAACGCTGTCGAACACCGCATCAACCGCGACCTTGCGCGCGCCCTTCACCCCGGCGAGCACTTCCTGCTCCGCCACGGGAATACCGAGCTTGTCATAGACTTCCTTGATCGCCGGATCGAGCTCGTCGAGGCTTTCCAGCTGCTCCTTCTTCTTCGGCGCAGCGTAGTAATAGGCATCCTGGTAATCGATCGCCGGATAGCCGAGCTTGGCCCAGTCGGGCTCTTCCATGGTCTGCCACAGGCGGAAGGCCTTGAGGCGCCATTCGAGCATCCATTCCGGCTCGTTCTTCTTGGCCGAGATGAAGCGGACGGTGTCTTCCGTCAGGCCCTTCTCGGCGAATTCGGTATCGATATCGGCCGACCAGCCATGCTCGTATTCCGCAGCCTTGGCGGCGGCTTCCTTGGCTTCGCGGTCCATTTCCTCGCCCGTCTCGTCGGGGGTCTGGATGTCTACCTGCTCGTTCACGCGACTTCCTTTTCCTGCGCCAGCTGCACGAGGCTGATGTCAGCCAGTGCGCTACGCAGCGCTTCATTCACCATCGGCCAGTGCGGCCTGACGCGGCAATCATGATCCACCGAACACTCGCTGCCTTCGATACACGCGGTGAGCGCGATGGGTCCTTCCACCGCCTCGACGATGTCGGCGAGCGTGATCGCTGCCGCCGGACGCGCCAGCTGCAGCCCGCCGCCCGCACCGCGCACAGAGCGCAAGAGGCCCGCGGCAGTGAGTTTGCTCACCAGCTTCTGCACCGTGGGAGCCGGAAGGCGAGTTTCCGCTGCAAGCTCGCTCGCGCTGACGCGCCCGCCGCCGCAATGGCGTGCGGCCTGGCACATCGTGACCACGGCATAGTCTGCAAGGTTAGAAAGGCGCATCTGCTCGCTTCGGCTTAAATCGGACGAATCCGTTCCGATTAGCCAGCTATGAGCGGAATCGCCGATTTTCAACGGAAAACCGCCAATTGCGAGTCGTTAGCAACTGGCGCGGACTACTCCTTGGCGAGCTCCTGGTCTTGGTTGCCGCCGAACAGGTCGACCGAGCTGTATCCGTCAGGGGCGAGCGTGTCCTTGATCACCGAATGCTCCTTGGGCATCAGGCGGCGCGGCGTGCGGCCGGTGAAGTGCCGGATTTCCTTGATCATATGCGCCTGGTCATAGAATGCATCGCGGATCTCGGCCTCGAGCGCGGGATCGAGATCGGGCATTGCGAGAAGCGTCGCGGCGCGCATTGCGCGATAGCGGCGGATGAGGCGCACCGGCGGCGCGCCGAAGAACTGCGTGACCAGCCGCTGCACCTGCCGTTCCGAATAGGGCAGCCGATCGAGCAGCGTCTCGATTTCGGGCTTGAACGAGGCCGAAAGCCAGTTGAGCGTGGTGTCGATGACCTGCGCCTGGCGCTCGGGCAGTTCGTTGAACCCGTCACGCACGATATCGGCCAGCTCGTCGAGCGCCTGGCGCTCGGTGATCTCGCCGGCAGTCACGCGCGGGCCGACTGCGGCAATGCGCACCGCGATTTCGTGCGGCAGCACATCTTCGATCAGCCGGTAGTCATCGTGGTTCTCATTGACCGGAAGACCGGTGAGCGCCGCCCAGCCACGGAAATTGAGCGAGACGCCCAGCATTACCGTGTTGGCATCGATCTCGAACTTGCGCGCCTCGGTCAGAGGGCACTGGATATAGGCGGGCAAAGTAGTCTGGTCGTTGCCCTCGCCAAAATGCATGACGCCACCGCCGCGTACCGTCACGAGCAACTGGCCCGAATAGGCGGGCATCATGTCGTCGACAGTCTGCGGACCAGTCCTGAGGATATAGAGCGAGTTGAGATAGCGCGCGATATCCTCGGGCGCCTCTACCCACTCGAAGCTGTAGGGCTCGGCCGCGTCTGCGCCATTGCTAGGATTGGTGGTCATGCCCTGCGCCCCTGCTCTCCCTGAGGACCTTCAGTCACCGGCCTTTTCGGCGGCGATCCAGGTCTCGACATTCTCTTCCATGATAGAAAGAGGCACCGGCCCACTGGTAAGGATTGTATCGTGGAATGCGCGAATGTCGAATCTATTGCCTAGTTCAACCCGCGCACGCTCGCGCAGTTCCATGATCTTGAGCTTGCCGATCATGTAAGCGGTCGCCTGTCCGGGCATCACGGCATAGCGTTCGATCGCCTTGCGGATATCGCCATCGGGGTTGGGCGTGTTGTCGGTGAGGTATTGGATCGCTTCCTCGCGGCTCCAACGCTTGTGGTGCAGGCCGGTGTCGACCACCAGGCGGCAGGCGCGCCACAGCTCCATGCCGAGACGGCCGAAATCGGAATAGGGATCGGTGTAGAAGCCCATGTCCTTACCGAGCTCTTCGGAATAGAGGCCCCAGCCCTCGCTATAGGCGGTGACCCCGCCGAAACGCCGGAATGGCGGCACATCGCCCAGCTGCGTCTGGATCGAGAGCTGCAGGTGATGGCCCGGAAGGCCCTCGTGATAAGCAAGCGCCTCGAGCTCGTTCTTGCTCATGTCGCGCAGGTTGTAGAGGTTCACGTAATAGGTGCCAGGGCGCGAACCGTCGGGTGCCGGGCGCTGGTAGAAGGCCTTGCCGGCGCTCTTCTCGCGGAAGGCCTCGACCGGCTTGATTACCAGCGGATCGGTCGGCAGCACGCCGAAATACTCGGGCAGCTTTGCTTCCATCGCGTCGATATGGGCCTCGGCATCGGCAAGGTAGTCCTCGCGATTGTCGTAGAAGAAGCGGTCGTCGGTGCGCGTGTACTGGAAGAAATCCTGCAAGGACCCTTCGAAGCCGACCTGCTTCATGATCGCGCGCATCTCGCCGTGGATACGAGCCACTTCGCGCAGGCCGATCGCGTGGATCTGGTCGGCGGTGAGGTCGGTCGTCGTGTAGTTGTTCAGCAGCGCCTGGTAATATTCGGCACCGTCGTCGAGCCGCCAGATGCCGTCATCGGTCGGTGCGATCGCCTGCTGGCGCTTCATTTCGGCAAGCAGCCGCTCGTAGGCCGGGCGGGCCGAGGAATTCCACGCGGCGAGCGCATCTTCCTTCAGCGCGACGCGGGCATCGTCGTCGATCTCGATGGCGTCGACCTTGCCCATGAAGTCTTCGATGATGGCATTGTCGTCACCCGCATTGAGCAGGTTCTCGACATCCGAAATCACGTAGGGGTAGACCCAGTCGGGCGGCATCACGCCGTCGTCCGCACGCGAACGCGCTTCCGCGATGAGGGTGTCGAGAGCAGGTGCAATCCCCTCGATGCGGCTGACGTAAGCTTCAGCATCGCTCGCATTGCTCACACGGTGGATGTTGATCAGGAATGCGGGCGCCTGGCTCTGCGCGCCGAACATCTGGTTGAAGATGAAACCGTTGCGACGGAACTTGTGGCTGCGCGCGCTGCGCTCGGCCATGGCGTCGAACAGGCGGTAGCTGAGCGCATCCTCGGCAGAGAGTTCGGCAAGATCGAAGCCTTCGCGCATGCGCGCCGCGGTCGACTGGGTAAGCTGCTCGCCGCGAACTTCGGCAGCGTCGCTCATGTCGTCCCAGCTTCCGTAATCCTCGTCGCGGATGCCGCGGTAGGACTTGCCCATCGGCGACATCGCGAGGCTGGCTGCGTCGTACTCTTCGAAGAGTTCGGCCAGCGCCGCGCTCTTGGCCGGAGCCTGTACGACCGGGTCGGAAACTTCCGCCTGCGGCGCAGGTGCTGCCGAGCAGGCAGCGAGAACTGCGGCGGATGCGCAGGTGAAAAGGGTGCGGCTAGTGGCTCGCATGCGAAGTCTCCTCGAAGAAATAATCGAAAAGCGACTGAGCACGAAGCTTATGGTCAGTAAATAGTAAAAATCCGACAATCCGCGTCGCGGGCGGAATCTGGGCTGCCAAGTGGCTCAGGCATAACCAAGAAAAAAAGGGCGGCCCGTTGAAGAGCCGCCCTCTATAGGTGAGAACTCGTTGCATTGCTGCTCCGAGCCCTTCGGGTCGCAAAAGTGTGCTAGCCTGATTCTGTTACAGTTGATTGTATGCAGGCGACAGAGAATATCACGCGCATGCATTTTGGCGGAAATTTACAACGCCGTCCCCAAGCGGGACTTTGTCGTTCGCGCGCCGCTCGACAGCGGCGGTCGCTTCGATCATAGGCGGCGCGCCATGCTGTTCGAAATTGCCCGCCCCGCCCTGTTTTCCCTCGATCCCGAGCGCGCCCACGGCCTGACGCTCAAGGCCCTGAAGCTTTCGCCCAGGCGCGGCCCCGCCCACGCCGGAGCGCTCGCAACTACGGTCGCGGGGATCGAGTTTCCCAACCCCCTCGGCATGGCGGCGGGTTTCGACAAGGATGCCGAAGTACCCGACGAACTGCTTGGGCTCGGCTTCGGGTTTGCCGAGGTCGGCTCGATCACCCCGCGTCCGCAGGCCGGCAACCCCAAGCCGCGACTGTTCCGGCTGGTCGAGGACCGGGCGGTCATCAACCGGATGGGATTCAACAATGGCGGGGCCGAGCTCGCCCACGCACGGCTCGAGCGGCGGGCAGGGCGTCCGGGTATCGTCGGGATCAACATCGGCGCGAACAAGGACAGCGAGGACCGGATTGCCGACTATGCGCAGATGACCCGCATCATGGCGCCGCTCGCGAGCTACCTTGCGGTCAACATCTCCAGCCCCAACACGCCGGGCCTGCGCGCCTTGCAGGACGAGAGCGCGCTGGTCGGCCTGCTCGAGGCCGTGTTCGAAGCCCGCGGCGAGCAGGGCCCACCGGTATTCCTCAAGGTCGCGCCCGATCTCGAACCCGCGGACATCGACGCGATCGCGCGCATCGCAAACGATACCGGCCTCGGCGCATTGATTGTCTCGAACACCACCATCTCCCGCCCGCCGCTTCGCTCGAGCCATGCCGGCGAGTCAGGCGGCCTCTCGGGTGCACCCTTGCGCGACCTTGCGCTCCAGCGCGTGCGCGACTTCCGCAAGGCAACCGGCGGCGCGATTCCGCTGGTCGGCGTCGGCGGGATTGCCAGCGCTGAGGATGCCTGGGCGCGGATCAAGGCGGGCGCGGGCCTCGTCCAGCTCTACAGCGCGATGGTCTACGAAGGCCCCGGGCTGCCACACCGCATCACGCGCGGTCTCGAAAGCCTGATGAAGCGCGAAGGCTTTTCCTCGATTGCAGAGGCGGTGGGAAGCGAATAGCGTCGCGCGCGATGTACCGTATCGCCCTAGTTTCGCTCAGCGCCCTGGCCCTTGCCGGCTGCCAGACCGCACCATCCGCCCCGCAGCATATCGTACCGATCGGCGCCGTCACGGCGGCCGACCCGCGCGCGCAGGAGGCGGGCGAGGAGATCCTCGCGAAAGGCGGGAGCGCCACCGATGCCGCCATCGCGGTGATGCTCGCGCTGACCGTGGTCGAACCGCAGAGTTCGGGCATCGGCGGCGGCGGCTTCCTCATTCGCGGCGAGGCCGATGGCGACGTCACGACGTATGACGGCCGCGAGACCGCGCCTTCGGGAGCCACGCCCGACTGGTTCCTCGACGAGAACGGCGATTTGCCGCCCTTCATCCAGTCGGTCCGCAGCGGTCTGAGCGTCGGCGTGCCCGGCAATATCGCGCTCGCGGCCAAGGCGCATGCAGCACATGGCAAGCTCGCATGGGCCGAACTGTTCGGGCCCGCGATCCGCCTTGCCCGCGAAGGCTTCCGGATCAATCCGCGCCTCAACAACTCGCTCTCCAGCGCCCGGAACCGCGCTGCGTTCACTGCAGAGGGCCGGGCGCTGTTCTTCGGCAGCGATGGAGAGCCCCTCCCGGTCGGAACGCTGGTTACCAATGAAGCGCTTGCCCGCACCTTCGAGCGGCTTGCCGCTGGCGGCACGCGAGCGTTCTACGAGGGCGAGAATGCCACCGGGCTCGCGCTCGTCGTCGCGCAGGATACGCCGAGGCCGGGCGCGATGACCTACAACGACATCGCCGGCTACGAGGCGAAAGAGCGCGATGCGGTCTGCACATCGTACCGCGAATACCGCGTCTGCTCGATGGGCCCTCCGACGTCCGGCGGGGTCGCCGTGCAGCAGATCCTCGGCCAGCTTGAACGCTTCGACCTTGCCGCGCTCGGCGCCGACAATCCGGTCACATGGCACCTGTTCCTCGAATCGCAGCGGCTCGCCTATGCCGACCGCGAGATCTACCTCGCCGATCCCGACTTCGTGACTGTCCCGGTCACGGGCCTGCTCAACAAGGACTATCTCGCGCAGCGCAGCGAGCTGATCTCAGCCGACGGCCGGATGGAAACCGCAGAGGCCGGCACACCGCCGGGCGCCCTCACGGTCATGGCCGATGGCGACGAGCCGGAAGAGAAGGGCACATCGCATTTCGCCGTGGTCGACGGCGCGGGCACGATGGTGAGCTACACCTCCACTGTCGAGGGGCCCTTCGGTTCGGGGCTGATGTTCGGCGGCTACTATCTCAACAACGAGCTCACCGATTTCAGCCGCTCGCCGGTGGTGGGCGGGCGCGTGGTGGCCAACCGGGTCGAGGGCGGCAAGCGTCCGCGCTCGTCCATGTCGCCGACAGTGATCTACGACCCGCAAGGCAAGCCCTTCATGGCCGTGGGCGCGGCGGGCGGAAGCACGATCCCGGTCTCTACCGTACGCAGCATCATCGGCGCCATCGATTTCGGCATGTCGGCGAGGGACGCGCTTAACCTGCCCTTCGTCATGGCCTTCGGCGACCGCGTGCTGATCGAGGAAGGGACCTGGCTGGAGACCTCGGCCGATGCCTTCCGCGCGCTCGGCCACGAGGAGCTGATCGTCCGTTCGGCCCCGATCAAGGCCGGCGCCATCCTCTATCGTGACGGCACATGGCAGAGCGAGCGCGATCCGCGGCTCGAAGGCGTGCTCGACCTACCCTGAGGCCTCTGGCGCGCTCTCTTGCCGTTGCGCACCGGGGAGCCTAAGCATCGCGCCCGAGTTGACTGCATAAGAAAACAATTTCGCTGAGGAGTCTGCCTGTGCTGTCGGATATCGATTCCGCCAACAATCTTGTCGAACTGTTCCTGAAGCGCGCCGATGCGCGGGGCGACAAGCCGTTCCTGGGCGCCAAGCGCGACGGCGAATGGCAGACGATTTCCTGGGCCGAGGCGGCCGAGAAGGTCTGCGTGCTCGCAGAAAGCCTGCTCGCGCTCGGCCTGAAGCCAGGTGACCGCGTGTGCCTGGTGTCGGAGAACCGCCCCGAATGGTGCATCTCGGACCTCGCGATCATGGCGGCCGGCTGCATCACCGTGCCGACCTACATCACCAATACCGAACGCGATCACGTCCACATCCTCGACAATTCGGGCGCGCGCGCGGTGATCGTCTCGAACGAGAAGCTGCTCGGCCCGCTCCACGGCGCGCTGCAGGCCTCGGGCATTGCCGAGCACGTGATCGGCATCGAAGATCTCCACCGCCAGCAGTCGGGCAGCTTCGGCTTCCACGACTGGGACGCGCTCACCACCGGTGATGCGGCAGCAGCGCGCAAGGCCGTCGACGAGCGCATCGCGCATATCGGACGCGGCGACACGGCCTGCATCATCTACACCAGCGGCACCGGCGGTGCCCCGCGCGGCGTGATGCAGCACCACGGCGCGATCCTGTGCAATGTCGCGGGCGCAGCCGACATCCTGATCGAGGATTTCGGCATCGACGACGACGAGCGTTTCCTCTCCTTCCTGCCGGCCAGCCACGCCTACGAGCATACCGGCGGCCAGTTCCTGCCGATCGCGGTGGGCGCGCAGATCTATTATTCCGAAGGCCTCGAAAAGCTCGCCAGCAATATCGAGGAAACCAAGCCCACGATCATGGTCGTGGTGCCGCGCCTGTTCGAAGTGCTGCGCACGCGCATCATGAAGCAGGTCCAGAAGCAGGGCGGCCTTGCAGAAAAGCTGATGAACACCGCGCTCGAGGTCGGCGAACGCCGCGCCGAGGGCCAGAAGAAGTTCGGCGACGGAATGAAGGATGCCGTGGTCGGCACCCTGCTCAAGCCCAAGATCCGCCAGCGCTTCGGCGGAAGGATCAAGGCGATGGTCTCGGGCGGCGCGCCGCTCAATCCCGACGTCGGCATCTTCTTCGAATCGATGGGTCTCACCATGCTGCAGGGTTACGGCCAGACAGAGGCCGGCCCCGTGGTCGCCTGCAACCGTCCGAAGGCGGGCATCGCCATGCACTCGGTCGGTCCGGCCATGCGCGGTGTCGAGGTGAAGATCGCCGAGGATGGCGAGATCCTGTGCCGCGGCGAGCTGGTCATGCACGGCTACTGGCAGAACGAGGCCGAGACCGAGCGCACGATCAAGGACGGGTGGCTGCACACCGGCGACATCGGCCATCTCGACGAGAAGGACCGGATCGTCATCACCGACCGCAAGAAGGACATGATCGTCAACGACAAGGGCGACAACATCGCCCCGCAGAAGGTCGAGGGCATGCTCACGCTCCAGCCCGAGATCGGCCAGGCGATGGTAGCGGGGGACAAGCGCCCCTACATCGTCGGCCTGATCGTGCCGGATGCCGAATGGGCGGTCGAATGGTCGCGCGAAAACGGCAAGAAGTTCGACCTCAAGACGTTGCAGGATGATCCCGAATTCCGCGCGGCGGTACGCAAGGCGGTCGACCGGGTGAACAAGGATCTCTCGGTAATCGAGAAGGTCCGCCAATTCGCCTTTGCGGACGAGGGATTCACGATCGAGAACGAGGAAATGACCCCCTCGATGAAAATCCGCCGCCACAAGATCAAGGAACGCTACGGCGAGCGCCTCGACGGGCTTTACCGGAGCTGATCATGCGCAATTTGCTGACGATTGCCGCGCCCCTGGCCGCGGGAGCCATTCTTGCGGCCGGCGCGCATGCCGGGGACACCAAGGAACCGCTGCCGTCCGCGCTCGAAGCCGGCTGGAATGGCGAACGGGTTTGCGAACTTAGGCACCAGACAGACACGCACCGTGTCCTGCGCTGCACCTTCCCGCCCGGCGTGGGACATGAGCGCCACTACCACCCCGCGCATTACGGCTACGCACTGAGCGGAGGTACGATGCAGCTCACCAGCGAGAGCGAAACGCGCACGGCGACGCTTGAAACCGGCTCGGACTATTCGAGCGACGGCACCGAGTGGCACGAGGTGGTGAATGTGGGTGAGACCACGGTCACCTACCTGATCGTGGAAGAGCTTTAAGCTTCCCTAAGTGCCTTGAGACACACGAGGTCCGCGCTGAGATTGTTGACGTGGTCGCAAATCGAACGGCTATCGCTTCTCGCCTTCCTTAGAAGATCCTGTTGGTCCTCAATATTCCAAACTCGATCCGGTGTAACGTCATCGGCGTCACGCGGTAGGTGGCGTGTCACCACCACCACTTGACCTGCGGCATCAAACAAAGTGGTCACCGTGGCGTGAGCGAGGAGATGCCGAAAGGGCCTGTTGGCCACCCAGCGATCAATGCGTTTATCGAGCGCCCTGCATTTCTTGTTTTCGACTTTTTGAAGGCGATTGCGAACTTCATTGAGGGAACTCAAAGAGCCATTTGCAATCGGTAGACCTAGTTCGACAGAGAATTTACCAAGCGCCTGCTCGGCCTGCGCGAAATGATCAAGAACCAACCCTATCCAAGTGTGCGGCTCGTAATCGTTTCGGCAGTTTTGCTCTAAATTTTCGTGCAAGGACATAGCCTTAAACTGCGGCTAGTCTGCAACTTCTGTCAAGCAGCCACTTCCTCGATGAACTCCGGATAGAAGCTCGGCGCGCGGTCGGACCAGCCGGGGGCGGTCGCGGCGGCTTCGCTCAGGCTCTGGAGGAGCATCTTGCGGCGTTCGGGGCGGATCTGCGGCAGCGCGGCGGCGGCGCAAAAGGCGCTCGGCAGCCACGGACGCGCTTCGGCACCGAGCAGGCGCTCGTAAAGGAAGCGGAAGGCGGAGAAGCACTCGATGCGCTCCTGCGCGAGGTCGAAGGCGGCCACGCGGGTGATCTTGCCGATGAATTCCTCGATCGCATCGAAACCCGATTCGCTAGGGATCGAGCCGCGCAGGGCCTTCAACTCCTGGTAGGCGACGTACTGGCTGCGGATCGCGGCGGTCTCGCCCTGCGTGCGGCCCCAGATACGGAAGGCGTCACAACGGCTTAGCCCGATATCGAGGCTCCGGCGGATGTAGCGCTGTTCGGCTGCGGTGAAGCTGGCGAACTCGCGCATCTCGGCGATCGTCATCGAAGCGGCATTGGTAATGGCCATGAGTCGGCACTCCCTGTTTCGAGGGATACCCTGCATTGCGATGGTTAATTTTTGGTTTTGCGGGCTGCGAACTAGAGTTCGACGACGTCCTGCCAGTCCTCGTGCCGCTGGGCGAGCGCCTTGAAGAAGGGGCACAGAGGGATGATCGAAATACCCTTCGCCCGCGCATCCTTGACGACATGTTCGGCCAGCGCCTGGCCGACGCCCTGCCCCCGCATGCTTTCCGGCACGCCGGTATGGTCGACGATGATCTTGGTCGGGTTGACGACCGAATAGGTGATCTCCGCAGGATCGCCGCTGGCCGGACGGTAGACATAGCGCCCCTTCGACCCGTGCTCTTCCAGTTCGATAACGAGGTCGGCCACGGCGCTTTCTCCTAGATCAGTCCGGCAAGGGGGCTCGAAGGGTCGGCATATTTGCGCCGGCCCATGCGCCCGGCGAGATAGGCCTCGCGGCCCGCCTCGACTGCGAGCTTCATCGCGCGGGCCATGCGGATCGGGTCCTTGGCCTCGGCGATGGCGGTGTTCATGAGCACGCCGTCGCAGCCGAGCTCCATCGCCACGGCAGCATCGCTAGCCGTACCGACACCCGCATCGACGAGTACGGGCACGTTCGCGCCCTCGACGATCAGGCGGATGGTGACCTGGTTCTGGATGCCGAGACCCGAGCCGATCGGCGCACCCAGCGGCATGATGGCGACCGCGCCTGCTTCCTCCAGCTGCTTGGCAGCGATCGGATCGTCGACGCAGTAGACCATCGGATGGAAGCCTTCCTTTGCCAGCACCTCGGTCGCCTTCAGCGTCTCGCGCATGTCGGGATAGAGCGTCTTGGCCTCGCCCAGCACCTCGAGCTTCACGAGGTCCCAGCCGCCGGCCTCGCGCGCAAGCCGCAGCGTGCGGATGGCGTCGTCGGCGGTGAAGCAGCCCGCGGTGTTGGGCAGGTAGGTGACCTTCTTCGGGTCGATATAGTCGGTCAGCATCGGCGCCTTGGGGTCGCTGACGTTCACCCGGCGCACGGCGACGGTCACGATGTCTGCACCGCTCGCTTCGAGGGCGGCGGCGTTCTGCTCGAAATCCTTGTACTTGCCGGTGCCGACGATGAGGCGGCTCTTGAAGGTACGTCCGGCCACGCTCCAGGTGTCGGCATTGCCGTCATCCTGCCCGCCGCCGACGAAATGGACGATCTCGAGCGTGTCGCCGTCGGCGATGGCGTGCTGGGCAAGCTCGCTGCGCGGCGCGATCGTGCCATTGTGCTCGACCGCCACCTTGGCAGGATCGAGATCGAGCTCGCGCACGAGGTCGGCGATGGTCTGGGCGGAGGTACGGCGGGTTTCGCCATTGACGGTCAGGCTGATCATAGCCCGCGTCACTTAGTCTCCGCAGCGCTCCTTGCAAGCGGCGGAGTGCACATGGCGCAGGTTGAGGATGTGACCGAGCGACACAAGCGCGACGCCGATGATGGTCAGGATCGCTTCCTTGTAGCCATGCGGGACGGCCAGCGCGCCGCCCATGAAAGTGAGGCCGGTCATCGCGATCACGAAGGGTGCGGCCATCTTGTGGCGCAGCGCGCCCCAGCCGATGGCGACGGCCGCGACGAGCGTCGCGATCGCAAGGCCCCAGCGGTGGATTTCGGGAGCGAAGAAGAATTCCCCGCCGATGCCGAGCCCCGACACCAGCACGATGCTGGCGAGGCAATGCAGCGCGCAAAGACCCGAAAGCCCGATACCGAAACGGTCGAGCCTCCGACGAATCGGCAGGATGGCGCGTTGCAACATGTCACTGCAGATATGTGATAGTATCACCTGTTACAAGAGCCGGTTGCGATCAGGGACGCATTTTGTCGCTTGCTGTGGCCGGTATGCCGATTGAACCATTTGCACTTGCGATTTGCGTGCCGGACAGCACATAGCGCACATCATGAACGAGACCGCCTCTCGCGCCCGCCCGCTCCTGCTGTCGAACTGGCTCTTCATCGTTGCCTTGATGGTCATCGTGATTGTGACCGTCGGCGGCATCACGCGCCTTACCGAAAGCGGCCTGTCGATCACCGAGTGGAAACCGGTTCTGGGCGCATTGCCGCCGCTGAGCCAGGCCGACTGGGAAGCGGAGTTCGAACTCTACAAGAAGATTCCGGAGTATATCGAGATCAACGGCCCGGCAGGCATGGATCTCGAGGCGTTCAAGACGATCTACTGGTGGGAGTGGATCCACCGCCAGCTCGGCCGCTTGATCGGGCTTGCGCTGGCTGTCCCTCTCGCGCTCTTCGCCGCGCGCAAGATCATCCCGCAGGGCTATTTCTGGCGCCTCTTCGCGCTGGTGGCTCTGGTCGGCCTGCAGGGCAGCTTTGGCTGGTGGATGGTCGCCTCGGGCCTCGAGACGCGCACCGACGTGAGCCACTTCCGCCTTGCGATCCACCTGTGCACTGCATTGATCCTGCTGGGCGGCCTCATCTGGACCGCGCTCGACCTGCGCGCACTGGCCAAGGGTCACCAGCGTCCGGCACGGATGCGCGCGGTTGCCGGATGGACCGGCGCAATCCTCTTCATCCAGCTGCTGCTCGGCGCCTGGGTCGCCGGCCTCAACGCAGGCCTCGCCTCGGATAGCTGGCCGCTGATGCAGGGCCGCTTCATACCCGAATACGATACCTCGCAGGGCATGTTCTGGGCCCTCACGCACGACCCCTTCCTGATCCACTGGATGCACCGCTGGTGGGCGTGGGTCGCGGTCGCCGCGCTTATTGTCATGGCGCGCAAAGTGAAACCGGTGAACCGCAAGGCATCGATTGCCATCCACTCGGCATTCGGCATCCAGATCCTGCTCGGCATCGCGACGGTCATGACGGGCGTCGAATTCCACCTCGCCGTGCTGCACCAGCTGGTGGGAGCGCTGCTCGTGGCTGCTTACGCTTGGGGCGCCCACGCGATCGGCCGCCAGGAATGACCGCGCTGATCTACTGCCCCTTTCCCGATCGGGAGACGGCAGAGAGGATCGGCGCGCAACTGCTCGATGAACGGCTGATCGGCTGCATCAATATCGGTGGTCCGATCCGCTCGCTCTTCGTCTGGGACGGCGAGAGGGGCGAGGGTGAGGAAGTCCCAGCGCTCCTCAAGACGGATGCCGCGAAGTTGCGCCAAGCCATTGATCGCATTGAACACTTGCACCCTTACGATACCCCCGCAATAGTGGGTTGGCCCTGCGAGGCGAGCGCCGGAACGAGCGCCTGGCTAGGACAATTGCACGGGGGGAAATCGGGTGTCGCAAGCTAGCCGCAGGAATGTTCTGAATGCCTTGGGATGGTGCGCTGCATTGCCAGCGCTATCCATTTCCATACCGCTCGCGGCAAGCAGGCGGACGGTAAGTTTTCCCGAGCGACCCCTGCGGCTGAGACGTGAGCTGGAGCGCGGTCTCGGCGGCGGCGCAAGCCTGCTCGTGACCCGCGAATGGGAATGCCGCTTCAGCGCGCTCGAAGGCGGCGCGAGGATCGAGGCGCGGCAGCTCGCCGTCACGGTCGATGCCCCTCCCCCGCTTGCTTCGCTCGCCGAGATCGAGCGCAAGCGCGAAGTCACCGGCCTCTTTCCGATGACGCTCGACAGCAATGGCGTGATCGTCGGCTGGCCTGAAGGCGATGCGAGCATCCAGCACGCCGTCGAGCGCGCGTCGCGGTTGATCGAGGAGCGCGCGAGGGAGCAGAATGCATCGCAGGACGTAAGGCGGCAGCTTGCCGAGATCGGCCGGACTGCGGCCTCGCTCGTAAGCCAGGTCCCGCGCGACCTGTTCTTCCCGCAGGCGGGCAAGCGCAGCGAAAGCCGCGCACTCGACCTGCCCGGCGGCGCCGAAGGCAGCTACGAGGTTTCGGTCAGCGTGAGCGCCGAACCCGCCAGCGGCCTTCTGAGGCAGAGCGAGCGCCGGATCGTCACCCGGATCGGCGACAGCGCAAGGGTGTCGCGGGAGACCTGGGCGATCGCCTGATACCCTGCCCGGAACCCTGTCGGTATTATTTTACCTCCGCTCTGATCCGCAGAATTGCTTGACGAATCGCGTCCGCACCGCCATTTGGCGCCCGCTTAGCGGCTCCTCGAGCAGGGGCCGCGAAATCGTTTAGTGCCGCAGCAAGGCACGATAACTCGAGCAAACGGACATCAAGCCATGAAGGCTCTCACGAAAGTGACCCAGTCGGCCAAGCCGGCAGAGGTCGAAAAGGACTGGCACATCATCGACGCGGAAAACCTCGTCGTCGGCCGTCTCGCGGCGATCATCGCCAACATCCTGCGCGGCAAGCACAAGCCGAGCTACACGCCGCACGTCGATTGCGGCGACCACGTCATCGTCATCAATGCCGACAAGGTGAAGTTCACCGGCAAGAAGATGGACGACAAGATCTATTACAAGCACACCGGCCACCCGGGCGGCATCAAGGAAACCACCCCTGCCAAGGTGCTGGGCGGTCGTTTCCCCGAGCGCGTCCTTGAAAAGGCCGTGCAGCGCATGATCCCGCGCGGCCCGCTTGGCCGTGCGCAGATGAAGGCGCTCCACCTCTACAACGGCACCGAGCATCCGCATGAGGGCCAGAAGCCCAAGACGCTCGACGTCGCTTCGATGAACCGCAAGAACAAGGCTGTTGCATAATGGCTGACGAAACCAAGAACGAAACCGTCTCGGATCTCGCAGATCTGAAGGACATCGCTGCAGACGCGCCTCAGGGCGACGCTGCAGACATCGCAGCCAAGGCCGACGTTCCCCTGCGCGAGCAGGAACTCGACGCACAGGGCCGTGCCTACGCAACCGGTCGTCGTAAGGACGCTACCGCTCGCGTATGGCTCGTTCCCGGCAGCGGCAAGATCACCGTCAACGGCAAGGACCAGGAAGTCTACTTCGCCCGTCCGACGCTGCGTCTCGTGATCGACCAGCCGTTCGCCATCACCGAGCGCCAGGGCCAGTACGACGTTGTCGCCACCGTTCGCGGCGGCGGTCTCTCGGGCCAGGCCGGTGCGGTCAAGCACGGCATCAGCCAGGCTCTCGCCAAGTACGAGCCGGCCCTGCGTTCGACGGTCAAGGCCGCCGGCTTCCTCACCCGCGACAGCCGCGTGGTCGAGCGTAAGAAGTACGGCCGCGCCAAGGCACGTCGTAGCTTCCAGTTCTCGAAGCGCTAAGTTTCGACACCGATCTTTTCGATCACCGAGGAAGGGCGGTCCCGCGAGGGGCCGCCCTTTTCGTTTGCGCCGAGTTGTCTTTCTCGCAGCGAACCCGAAAGGCTCAGCGCTGGAGCGTCATGATGCCCCATGCGAGTGCGGTGCCCGCGAAGAACAGCGGCCAGCTCCACCACATTTCATATTCGTAGATTTCCTGCCGGAAGATCGCGAGGTACCCTCCGCGCGAGCCCTGGCTGCCCACCACGAGGGCCACCACATATGTCAGGATCGAGCCCAGCGGCACGGCCTTGAAGAGTTCGATCACCGGCTTTCCCCCTTGGCTCCGGTCAATGTGGCTCGGGGTGAACCTCGCGTCTCCGGGTTTCGAAACCGATGACGGCGGTGGTTAATGCACCGGAGGATCGACCCGCGGGATCTGCCGCACGGGCGCTACCGGATCGCGAGGATCGCGTGGCGGGAGCGCATTCTCGGGCACGTCGTCGATCTGCATGTCAGCCGTCTCGACGTGCTGCAGGTTGCGCACCGCGACTGTCAGGCGGGTGCCGTCCCATTCGATTTCGTTGAAGCTGCACGGGGTCGAACGGGTACGCTGCGACAGTGTGCCCGCACCGATCATGCGGACCGGCCCTTCGCTGGTGTCTTCCATGATGTCGAAGGCATCGTGGACGTGGCCCGAAAGCACCGCCTCGACCGGGCGGCGGGCAAGCGCACGCAGCGCCTTCTCCCCGTTCTTGGTCAGCGCGGTTCCCTGCGTCCCCACTTCGCGCAAAGGGTGGTGCACCGCGACGAGGGCGCGCCGTCCCTCGGGCATGGCATCGATCGCGGCGAGGCATTTCTCCAGCGCGGCATCGGTGACCCAGCCCTTGGACCAGTTGAGGCGCGGCTGCGCGCGGACTGCTGTCTTGAGCGGGATGATCGCCAGATTGCCGAGGTCGATTTCCTTCTCGACTTTGTCCTTCATGCCGTTGAAGCGGCGGTAGGGGTCGAGGAAGCGCTCGATCGGGTTGAAGTAGGGCATGTCGTGATTGCCCACCTCGACCGTCACCGGTGCGTCGAGCGAATTGATCCACTCGGTCGCTGCGGCAAACTCGTGGTGCCGCGCACGCATGGTGAGGTCACCCGTGATGGCGACGGCATCGGGCCGCTTCTCGGCAATTTCCTGCTTCACCCAGTCGAGCGCCCGATTGTTCTCGAGACCGAAGTGGACGTCCGAAAGATGAAAGATGCGACGCGCGTCAGTAGCCATGGTGGGTCGCTAGCAGATCGACCTCGCAGGAAGCCATCGTGAATTGCGCCCTGGGGCCAAGCTCGGCAGGTTCGCCGTCGATCAGGATAGAGAGCGGCGAACCGTCGGCCGTTTCGAGAGTCACTTCGTCGAGCAGGCCGAGGCGCGTGTGCGGCCCTTCGCGGAAATTGCGCTTTAGGAGCGCGAGGCTCTGGCTGAGCACTTCGCCCGTCCCCTCTGCATGGAAGGCATCGACATGCATGCCGCGGTGTCCCGGAGAGAGCTCGATCAGCGGATATCCCTCACTTCTGCCGCGGTCCGGCTCGACGCAGCGCACCATGGATTCGCCGGTGATGTCCGCGATGGCCTCACTCGTGCCTTCCGCGATCCCGGCGATATCGAAATCGCGCATGGACTCGCGCACGCCGGCCCAAGAGGTCCCGGGGCCGACAAGCAGGCCTGCGAGCGCGTCCCCGGCGGCGCAGCGCGTGATTTGGGGCCGCACGCGTTTCGCGGCGCCCGAGGCCATGCGGGCAATTATCTCTTCGATTGAAGCATCCACGCCGTGCAGACGCTTGCTGAGCAGGTTCATCGTCCCGCCCGGAAGCACGGCGATTGCCCCGCCCCAGCCATAAAGCGAAGTAATTGCCGCGTTCAGCGTTCCGTCGCCGGTAAAGATCGCCAGCCGCGTGGTTCCTGCCCGGTCGAGATCGGCGGCAGACGGCAGGTCCTCGTCGGGAAAACAGATCTTCCGCTCGATGCAGAAGCCGTGCCGATCGCAGTGCTCTTCGATCAGGCCGATCGCCTGCGCCGAATTGCTGCCTGAGCGGGCATTGGTGAGAAGCCAGATGGAGTTGTCGCTCGCCATGCGGCTTAAGCGCGCCGAAAAGCGCGCGGTTCCCGCGGGTTAAATGCGACCCGAAAGGATCAGCCAGGCGGTGGCGAGGTTGAGGGCGCTATAGATGCCATAGGCGACGGCTGCACCTGACCAGCCCTGCGCGGTGAGAATCATCGCCACCACGAGGACGACGAACTCGAAGGCGAGCGAGAAGCGCCCGCCACCGCGCTTGTAGAAGCCGGGCAGCGCGTCGAGCATGGGATGACGGCTCTCCAGCACGGCCTTCTGCATGGCGAAATTCGCCGTACCGAGGATGAAGAGCAGGAAAATCAGCATCCCTCCAAAGATAGGTGTGCCGTTCGCCGATTGCCAATCGCACTTCGTCGGCACTTTTCGATCATCGGTCCAGAATGCGTTCACGCCCGTCGATAGCCGCGTGCAATTACAGTTGTAGCTGAGCAATACAGGTTGTGCGGCGGGTCCGGTAAGACAGTCCCCCAGTAAAGTTAGGGCCCGCCGCAGACCCGGAGGAAAGACCCATGAAGAAGACCCTCACAGCTCTCGCAATTGCCGCTTTTGCACTCCCCGCCAGCGCGCAGACCGCTTCGTTCGAAGTCGAATATCGCGACCTCGACCTTGCCAGCGCGCACGGCCAGAAAACCCTCGAAGAGCGCATCGACGTCGCGGCCCGCAAGGCCTGCCGTTACAGCCGCCACGAGACCGGTTCCCGCATGCGCAGCGCAGATACGCGCCGCTGCTACCTCGAGGCCAAGGCCTCGGCTTCCAAGAAATTCGCAGCTGTCAAAGAGCAGCGCGCGAACGGCGGCTGATCAACCCCCAGTCCGCTACAACCTGCGCCCCGGCCGGATTGCAGTCCCCCGGCCGGGGCGCTTTTATGTTTGGCGCCCACATCCGCAGGCGTGTCCTCACTCGATGTGCAGCAAGCTGCACCCGCTGCGGGCAGTCGGTTGGCCTTGCGGACTGCTGTTCGCAGCCCGATCGGTCACAAGCAGTCTTTGAATAGGGAACCTGGGGCGCGCTCGCATAATCGCGAGAGCGCAAGCCGGGAAAATTACCGCCCCGCCATCGCCTTTACCTTGGGAAGGTAGGTCCGGCCGATGCGCAGCGCTTCGCCGTCTTCCATCTCGACCGACCACACGCCCAGGCCATCGTGGCGCAGGCCCTTGATGCGGTCCTTCCTGAGGATGGTCGAGCGGTGGATGCGGATGAACTTGGCGGGGTCGAGCCGCTTCTCGAGGCCGGCGATGGTCTGCAGCAGCAGGTAGGACCGGTCCTCGACATGGAGTCGGACATAGTCGCGCTCGGCATCGATGCGCGAGACTTCCTCGGTGTCGATGCGGATGAGCTCGCTGCGATGCGGGATCCACAGCTCCTCGAGCCACTTGCTTTCCTCGCGGTCGCCATCGCCGCGGCGGGCGAGCGCACGCTGGATCGCGCGTTCGAGGCGATCGGGCTTCACTGGCTTGAGGACATAATCGACCGCGTCGAGATCGAAGGCCTCGACAGCGTAATTGTCATGCGCGGTGACGAAGACGACCGCGGGGCGCTGTTCCTGCTTGGCGAGAGTCTTGGCGACCGAGAGGCCGTCGACTTCGGGCATGGTCATGTCGAGCAGGATGAGATCGGGCGTCAGTGCCTCGACCAGCCGCAGCGCCTGTGCCCCGTCGCTCGCGGTGCCGACCACGTTGAGCGCGTCCATCTTGCTGCAGATCACCTGCATGCGTTCGACCGCCAGCGGCTCGTCGTCGACGATCAGCGTGCGCAGCTTGTCTTCGGTTTCCTCAGCCATGCTTCACCATGGGTAGCCTCAATTCGGTTTCATAGCCATCGATCGACTGGCCGGACGTGATCGTCGCTTCCTGGCCGAAGCGCGCTTCGAGCCGGTCGCGGACATTGGCGAGACCGATGCCGAAACCGCCCGAATGGCCGGTGGGCACGCCCGGACCATTGTCGCTGACGCGGATCACGAGGCGGCCGTATTCCTCGCGCGCGACGATGCTGATCGTCACCGGCTGCGCGCTCGCCGAGACGCCGTATTTAACCGAGTTCTCGACCAGCGGCTGCAGGATCATGCCCGGTACCTTGAGCTGGGCGAGATCCCTCGGCAGGTCGACGCGCACCTTGAGGCGTTCGGGGAAACGCACCGATTCGATCTCGAGATAGTGCTCCTGCAGGTCGATCTCGTCCTCGAGGCTGACATCGCCGGTCGAATCGTCGGCCAGCGAATGGCGATAGAAGCGCGAGAGCGACTGGATCATTTCCTCAGCGCGGTCGGCCTTGCCGGTCATCACCAGCGAGGACAGCGAATTGAGCGTGTTGAAGAGGAAATGTGGGTTCACCTGGTAGCGCAGGCTCCGCAGCTCGGCCGCCTTGGCAGCGGTGCGGAAGCGTTCGCCGCGTCGTTCGGCAGCGCGGGCACGGGCACCGGCGACGATCGCGAGGTAGAGCGCGGCCCATGCGAGCAGCAGGAAGTAGCGGCTGAGGGCAAGATCAGTCAGGCGGCGCCAGTAATCGGCAGCCGTTGGCGCGGGTTCGATCACGATGGAGGCGGGGCCCGGTGACGAGGGATCGCCGGCATCGCGCCGCGAGCCGCCCTCGGTGCCCTGCCCCGGAATATCGAGCAGCAGGTTACCCGATTCGTCGCGGCGGATTGTGAGGCCGCGCTGTTCGCCGATTTTCTGGCGGACCTCGTCCTCGATCGGCGCGAAGATCATCGTGTTGATCTGCGCAATGGCGAGCGAGGCGGGCACGGCAGCAATGATGGCAATGCCGACCTTGAAGGCGAGGCTCTTCGCATCGAACATGCGGAGGAACATCCACAGCAGGACGGTGATCCCGCCGCCCGCGATGCAGACGACGGCGCGCCTCCACAGCAGTTCGTTCTGCATTTCGAGCCCGACCACGGCGCCGCGCGCAGTGATCAGCAGGAAGTAGGCGATCCACAGGCCGACGATGGACAAGGCGATGACCTTGACCGGCGCACGCGCCTCGGTGCGATTAATCTGGGGTTCAGTGTCTGACACCGGCTCTAGATGGCGTTTCGACGGGGCGAAGGCCAGCGCCGCCGTCGAATATGCACTGCCGTTTGTCGAGCAGGAACGCTCCTTAGGCGGTCTCTACCTCGCCTTTCGCGATTTTCTCGCGCCAGCGCGCAGGCGCCAGCGTGTGAACATTGTTGCCGGCCGCATCGACCGCGACGGTCACCGGCATGTCCTGCACCTCGAACTCGTAGATCGCTTCCATGCCGAGATCCTCGAAGGCGACGACCTCAGCGCCTTTGATCGCGCGGCTGACGAGATAGGCAGCGCCGCCGGTGGCCATGAGATAGGCGACCTTGAAGCGGCTGATGACCTCGACAGCATCGTGCCCGCGTTCTGCCTTGCCGATCATGGCGAGCAGGCCGAGGTCGAGCATCATTTCGGTGAACTTGTCCATGCGGGTGGCCGTGGTCGGGCCAGCCGGGCCGACGACTTCGCCCATCACCGGATCGACCGGGCCGACATAATAGATCGCGCGGCCCTTGAATTCGACCGGCAGTTCCTCGCCCTTTTCGAGCATGTCGTGAATGCGCTTGTGCGCGGCATCGCGCCCGGTGAGCATCTTGCCCGAGAGCAGCAGGCGGTCGCCATGCTCCCAGCTGGCCACTTCTTCGGGCGTGAGATTGTCGAGATCGACGCGCTTGGCGGCCGCATCCGGCTGCCAGGTCACATCCGGATATTCGTCGATGTTCGGCGGATCGAGATAGGCAGGGCCCGATCCGTCGAGCGTGAAATGCGCATGGCGTGTGGCGGCGCAGTTCGGGATCATCGCGACCGGCTTGCCCGCCGCGTGGCAGGGCGCATCGAGGATCTTCACGTCGAGCACGGTCGAAAGGCCGCCGAGGCCCTGTGCGCCGATGCCCTGCGCGTTGACGGCATCGAAAATGTCGATGCGCAGCTGCTCGAGATCGGTCTGCGCACCGCGCTGCTTGAGCTGCCCCATGTCGATCGGGTCCATCAGGGAAAGCTTGGCGAGCTTCATGCAGTGCTCCGCCGTTCCGCCGATGCCGATGCCGAGCATGCCAGGCGGACACCAGCCCGCGCCCATCGAGGGCAGCTGTTCGACGACCCAGTTCACGATGTTGTCGCTGGGGTTCATCATCTTGAACTTCGACTTGTTCTCGCTGCCGCCGCCCTTGGCCGCGACATCGACAGAGATCGTATCGCCCGGCACCATCTCGACCGAGAGGACACTGGGCGTGTTGTCGCGCGTATTGCGGCGGGTGAAGGCGGGATCCGCGAGGATCGAGGCGCGCAGCTTGTTGTCGGGATGGTTGTAGGCCTGGCGCACGCCCTCATCGACCACTTCCTGCAAGCTGCGGGTCGTGTCGATGCGGCAGTTCATGCCCCATTTGACGAAGACGTTGACGATCCCCGTGTCCTGGCAGATCGGGCGGTGACCCTCGGCGCACATGCGGCTGTTGGTGAGGATCTGCGCGATCGCGTCCTTGGCCGCCGGACCCTGCTCGGCTTCGTAGGCCTCACCCAGCGCCCGGATATAATCCATCGGATGATAGTAGGAGATGTACTGGAGCGCGTCTTTCACGCTCTCGATAAGGTCTTCTTCCTTGATTACCACCATGCCGTTCATCGCTGCGCGTTCCCATGTTGCAGAATTGCGCTCCCCGATAGGCGCGTTTGCGGCCATCGGTCAAAGCGCTTGGAAGCAAAGGGTCTTGCGCCTAAGGCAACGCCCAGTGACAGACCCTATCGAGGACAGGGCTTGCCAAGCCGTGTTATCGATGTAATACAGCCCCTCGGATATTTATGACCACTACGACCAAGACCCGCCCCGACTACGCCGCCGCCCGCAAGGCGATGATCGACAGCCAGCTGCGCACCAGCGGCGTGAACGAGCCCTTCGTGCTCGAGCGCATGGGCAGTGTCGCGCGTGAGGATCACGTGCCCGAGAACGCCAAGGGCACCGCCTACATGGACCGCGCGATCCGGCTCGAGGATGGTGGCTTCCTGCCCGCTCCGCTGTTCCACGGCGCGATGCTTGCCGAGGCGAGCCCGAAGAGCGACGACAAGGTCCTCGTGGTCGATGGCGGCAGCGGCTACCTGACCGCGCTGGTCGAACCGCTGGTGGCGTCGGTGAAGACGATCACCCCGGCAGAGGCGCTGAAGGCCAAGAAGGGCGACTACACGCTCGTCCTCGTCGACGGCGCGATCGAACATGTTCCGGCCAATATGGCCAAGCTGGTCGCCGAAGGCGGCCGCATCGTCACCGGCCTCGTCGAGCGCGGCGTCACCCGCCTCGCCACGGGCCGCAAGGCAGGCAAGGCGCTGGCACTGCTGCCGCTTGCCGAAATGGGCGTGCCGCGCATGGGCGCCTTCGACAAACCGGCAAGCTGGAGTTTCTGAATGCAGACGGGAGGGGTCATGAGAAAGCTGGCAATTTCGGGGAGCGTGGTCGCGCTCGCCATGTCGACGGCTCCTGCCCATGCCGACACGCTGCAGGAAGCGCTGACCGATGCCTATGTGAACAACCCGACGCTTGAGGCCGCACGGGCAAACCAGCGCGCTACCGACGAGGGCGTGCAGATCCAGCGTGCGCAGGGTCTCCCGTCGATTACCGCCAGCGGTAACTACATCGAGTTCATCAAGAACTCGCCCAACAGCTTCACTGCACCCGATCGCCGGTTGCAGGTCGGCCCCGATCTCACCGTGCCGGTCTATTCCGGCGGCGCCGTGCGCAATGGCATCAAGGCAGCGCGCGAGCGGGTCGATGCCGGACGCGCGGACCTGCGTGCGACCGAGAGCGCGATCTTCAGCCAGGTCGTTGCCGCCTATATGGACGTGCTGCGCGGACAGGCGCTGGTGGCCCTTTCGGCAAACCAGGTGGACGTGCTGACGGTCAATCTCGAGGCAACCGGAGACCGCTTCGAGATCGGCGACCTGACGCGCACCGACGTTGCCCAGTCGCAGTCACGCCTCGCGGTGGCGCAGAGCGACCTGCGGAGCGCACAGGCAACCCTGATCCAGGCCCGCGAGACCTATATCGCGCTGGTGGGCGATGCGCCGCAGGACCTGCAGGCGCCCCCGCCGCTGCCCGGCCTTCCCGATAGCGCCATCGAGGCCGTCGACGTGGCGCTTGAGAACAATCCCGATCTGATCGCCGCCAAGGAACGCGCACAGGCCGCAGGCTACGACAGCGAAGTGGCCGGAGCTGGCCGCCTGCCGACGCTCTCGCTATTCGCCGGCGCAGATTACACCAATTACTTCGACACGCTGGCCGGTGGTGCGGGCGGGATCGCCCAGAACGAGACCACCGCCAATGCAGGCGTGCAGGTCAGCATCCCGATCTTCCAGGGCGGCCTTCCGGCTGCGCGCCAGCGCCAGGCGATGGCCCGCGAATCGGCGGCGCTCGAACAGGTAATCGCGACCGAGCGTGACGTGATCGCGCAGACCCGCGCATCCTATTCGAGCTGGCAGGCCAGCCTCGCCATCATCGAAAGCTCGCAGGCGGCCGTCGATGCGGCCACGCTGAGCCTCGAGGGCGTGCGCGCCGAGAACTCGATCGGCAACCGCACCATTCTCGACGTGCTCAACGCCGAGCAGGAACTGCTTTCCGCACGCGTCCAGCTGGTGACCGCGCGCCGCAACGCCTATGTCGCCGGCTTCTCGCTGCTTGCAGCCATGGGCCGCGCAGAAGCGCGCGATCTCGGCCTCGGCGACGAGGGCGTACTCTACGACCCGATCGACAATTACGAACGCGTTGGCGGAAGCATCTGGGACTGGGGCCGCGACCCCGAGCCGACAGCCAAATCGACCCGCACCGTCGACATCCCTCCCGCCACCTCGGACATTCCCGAAGTGCAGGGTCCGCAGGATTGACCACGCGCTAGATTGAAGATGGGGCCGATTGGCCTTAGCACTGGAATCCTTCCCGATTCGGGATCGGACTTGAGGCAAGGGCAGGGCGCAAGATGCAGAACAACGGCGAACCGTCGGTCGAAGAAATCCTCGACTCGATCAAGAAGGTGATCGCGCGCGACAGCGGCGAGACGCCTGCCGCTGCATTCGGCCGTCGCCGCGGCCTCGTGGCCGGTGACGCCGAACCTGCCGATGCCGAAGAGGCCGAGGAAGTCCTCGAACTCGGTGCGGAACTCGGCGAGGAACTCATCATCGATGAAGACGCGCTGGACGATGATGCCGCGATCAACGCCCGTTTCGGCGACGAGCCCGGCGAAAACGAGGATGGCCTCGACGAAAGCCTGATCGCCGACGCCACGCGCAGCGCGATGCAGCAGAATTTCGCCGCGCTCAGTATGCTCGCCAAGCCCGGCAAGCAGCCGCAGATCGTGCGTTCGGGCGAGACTTCGCTCGAGGGCCTCGTGCGCCAGATGCTGCGCCCGATGCTCGCACAGTGGCTCGACGACAACCTGCCCTCGATGGTCGAGGAACTGGTCAAGGCCGAGATCGCGCGCATCGCCGGCAAGAAGCGCTGATTCCCCTTACCTAAGGCTCCATTGCGCGCTAGACCGCGCAGCCATGACAGCAATCCAACGGGCCGCATTCCCGCTCGCCAGCGCCTTCGCGCTCATCGCCACTCCTCTCGCCGCGCATACCGATGCCGCGCCGATGCAGGCGAAGGACCTCGTCACCATGCCGCGCCTCGGCAGCCCGACGGTTTCGCCCGACGGCACGATGGCGGTCTATTCGGTGACCACCACCGATAGCGAAAGCCTGGCTCGCTCGGGCCAGCTCTACATGCGCTCGCTTGCAGATGAGGACGCGGAGCCCGTCGCTCTCGACCTTGCAGGCGGTGCGGCAAGCTTCGCAGGCGATGGCTGGCTGTATTATCTCGCAGAAGGCCATCACGGAGGACCGACGCAGGTCTGGCGCGCGCAGATCGGAGCGGACGGAAGCGTATCGAACATCGTGCAGGTGACCGACATCCCTCGCGGCGTCGAGGGTTACAGCGTCTCGGGCAATGGCGAGAAGATCGCGATCTGGACCGATATCGCCCGCAGCTGCACCGATCTCGCCTGCGACGACAGCGCCAAGCCCTATGCGCCCGGACCGGGCGATGGGCGCCTCTACGAAGGCGACGGCGGTTTCTATCGCCACTGGGACCAGTGGGAGACCCCGGGCACCTATAGCCGTGTCTTCACTGCCGGGATGGGCAGCTTCTTGTCGAGCGAAGCCTTCACGCCGGTCGACGGAGCGATCGGCGCAGGCGGGCCGCAGGGCGATACGCCGACCAAGCCGTTCGGCGGGGGCGAGGACGTAGTCTGGGCACCCGATGGCTCCGGCGTCTATTTCGTCGCCCGCGAGGGCGGGGCGAGCGAACCCTATTCCACCAATCTCGACATCTGGTGGTCTGATCTTTCGGGCGGTGCGCCCACCAATCTCACGGATGCAAACGAGGCGCTAGACGCGCTGCCGGTGCCTTCACCCGACGGCCAGTTCCTCGCCTATGTCGCAATGGAACGGCCGACCTACGAAGCCGACCGGCAGGTCATCATGCTGCGCGACCTGAAGAGCGGAGTGGTCACCCCGCTGACGGCCGATTTCGACCGCAGCTTCGGCTCGCTCGCATGGACGCCCGACTCGCGCTGGATCGTCGCTACCGCGCAGGACGTGCTCGATACGCCCGCATTCCGCATCGACCCGCGTAGCGGCGCGGTCGAACGCCTCGACCTGATGGCGGGCAATGAAGCGCATATCGGCAATGTCACGCCGCTCGCCAGCGGCGACATCCTCTTCACGCGCGATTCGATCGGGGCCCCTGCCGAACTGTTCCTGTCGAAGGACTGGGGCATGGCCGAACCGCTGACGCAGGTCGCCACCCCGACGATCGGCAAGTTCGCACCAGTGGTGGTAGAGCGTTTCAGCTTCGCCGGCGCCAATGGCGACACGGTCTGGGGCCAGATTACCAAGCTCGAAGGGCACAAGGGCAAGATGCCCGCGATCCTCTATGTCCACGGCGGACCGCAGGGTTCGTTCAACGATGGCTGGTCGAGCCGCTGGAACCCGCGCGTCGTCGCTAGCCAGGGCTATGCGGTGATCTCGGTCGATTTCCACGGCTCCACCGGATACGGGCAGGACTTCACCGACAGCATCAACGGCGACTGGGGCGGCAAGCCGCTCGAGGACCTCAAGCTCGGCCTTGCTGCAGCGCTCGAACGCGACACGCAGATCGACGGCAGCCGCGCCTGCGCCATGGGTGCGAGTTACGGCGGCTACATGATGAACTGGATCGCGGGGAACTGGCCCGATCGGTTCGACTGCCTCGTCCAGCATGACGGCCTCTTCGACATGCGCAGCTTCTATTACACGACCGAGGAACTGTGGTTTCCCAAGTGGGACTTCGGCGGCAGCTACGCCGAGAACAGCGAGCTCTACGAGCGCTGGAACCCGGTGAACCACGTCGACAAGTGGCAGACGCCGATGCTCGTGGTCGCAGGCGAGAAGGATTTCCGCGTACCCTATACGCAGGGTCTCGCCAGCTTCACCGCGCTGCAGGAGCGCGGCATCGAGAGCCAGCTGCTGGTTTTCCCGAACGAAAACCACTGGGTGCTCGGCGCGAAGAACTCGCTCCAATGGCACAACACGGTCTTCAACTGGCTCGATCGCTGGCTCAAGCCGGATGAGTAAGAAGGGCAGCCTCGAGAAGGCGCAGAAGGCACTCGGCAAGATCGGCGGCGAGACGGCCGAGCGGCAGATCTTCCTGTGCGCGGTGAGCGAGAAGCAGAAGTGCTGCTCGCGCAGTGACGGGAAGGCGGCCTGGAACTACCTCAAGAAGCGACTGAAGGAGCTGGAGCTCGTCGGGCGTGGGGGTACCGTGCAGCGGACGAAGGCCGACTGCCTGCAGATTTGCGCGCACGGGCCGATCGCCGTCGTCTGGCCGGACAACGTCTGGTACCATTCGTGTAACGAGGAAGTGCTCGAGGCAATCATCCAGCGCCACCTGATCGGCGGTGTTCCGGTCGAGGAATACCGCCTGCAGAGCGGCGAGACGGCCTAACTGTCGGGATCGTTGTCGGGCAGGTTGTTGTCGACCGATTCGTCGTGGCCCGTTCCCGATGACAGGAACACGAGGCCCATCAGCGCGCCTGCCAGCAACATCACGAAGCCCACGCCGAGCGCGGTCGCGATGTAGAAGTGCACCGAAACCTCGCCGCCGAACTTGCAGAGCAGCGCCATCGCGATCGCGACGAGGCCGATCGTGAACAGCAACATGGCGCGCATGATGCGGCGGTAGCGCGCCCATGCGAATGCGGCTGCTTCGGGATCGTCGAGCGGGGAATTGCCAGTCATCGGCGGCCCACATGGCCTTCAACGGACCGCGTTTCAACGCTTTCGGGGCCGCTCGCTGGCTTTTCGCGGCCAGAAGTGGCATTCTTTCGTGGTCTGTTGAGGAGGCGCGAATGAACATTGGGAACCTGATCGAGGCCCGGGCGAGTTCGGACATCATCTCGGTCAATGTCGACCAGCCCGTCAGGGAAGCGGTGAAACTGCTTGCTTCGAGGCGCATCGGTGCGCTGCCGGTCATGTCCGGTGGCAGGGTTGCCGGGATCTTCTCCGAACGCGACGTGATCTACCGGCTGGCCGACGAAGGCTCCGCCTGCCTCGATCGCCCGATTGGCGAGGTGATGACTTCTCCTGCCATCACGACGACCAACGACACGCCCATACTCGATGCACTTTCGCTCATGACGAAGCGCCGCATCCGCCATCTTCCGGTGATCGACGGGGAGGCGATGTGCGGCTTCATCTCGATCGGCGACCTCGTGAAGGCACGACTGGACGAGATCCAGCACGAAGCCGAAGCGATGCGCGAATATATCCAGACCGCTTGAGACAAGGCGCAACGCCTCCTACATCGCGCCCATGGCCGAAATGCTCACCCTTACCGATGCCGCCGCCAAGCGCGTGGCCGCCATTGCCGAAAAGCAGGCAAAGCCCGCGATCCTGCGACTATCGGTTGAGGGCGGGGGCTGCTCGGGCTTCCAGTACAAGTTCGACCTCGCCGAGGCCGCGGAAAGCGACGACATGGTGAGCGAAACCGATGGCGTGCGCCTCGTCGTCGATCCGGTCAGCCTCGACCTGGTGGCCGGAAGCAAGGTCGATTTCGTGGAATCGCTGGGCGGCGCGGCCTTCCGCGTCGAAAATCCCAACGCGGCCGCCGGCTGCGGCTGCGGATCGAGTTTCGGGATTTAGATTAGACTTTCTCTGGTGATGCGGTCCGGACATCCGTCCGAACCTTTCGGCACCAGCCCGCTCCCCCACCCGGCCACCCAAGCAGGATCGTGCCGTGGGAGGCCGAGTGGGGGAGCGGGCCGGAGCCGAGCGCAGGACGTGGCGCTAGCCATGTCCGGTCAGACGCCATAAAGCCCTGCTCATGAAGATCGCCACTTTCAACATCAACGGTATCAAGGCGCGCCTGCCGCGCCTCATCGAATGGCTCGAGGAAACCCGGCCCACGGTCGCCTGCCTGCAGGAGATCAAGAGCATGGACGAGAACTTCCCGGCCGAGGAATTCGAGAAGATCGGATACGAGGCCATCTGGCACGGGCAGAAGAGCTTCAACGGCGTCGCCATCCTTGCCGATGGGACCAAGCCTGTAGAAATCCAGCGCGGGCTGGGGATCGACGGGCCCAAGGACGGCGAAGGCGAGCAGGCGCGTTATCTCGAGGCCGAGGTAAACGGCGTGCGCATCTGCAACCTCTACCTGCCCAACGGCAATCCGCATCCCGGACCCAAGTTCGATTACAAGCTTGCCTGGATGGAGAAGCTGCGCGCGCGCATGAAGGCGGTCTGGGACGAGGAGGTGCCCGCCGTGGTGCTGGGCGACTTCAATGTCATTCCCGAAGACAAGGACGTCTGGTCTCCCAAGGCAATGGCCAGCGATGCGCTGATGCAGCCCGAAAGCCGCGATGCTTACCGGCGCCTGCTTGCCGATGGCTGGACCGATGCCATCAACACGCTCAACCCGCGCGGCGGCGTGTGGACCTATTGGGACTACCAGGCCGGGGCATGGCAGCGCGACCACGGCTTCCGGATCGACCACCTGTTGCTCTCGCCCGAACTGGCCGACCGGATGGCGGCGGCAGGCGTCGACAAGGAATATCGCGGGCGCGAGAAAGCTTCCGACCACACGCCCGTGTGGGTCGAGATCGCCGGCTGAGGCAGCTGCGCAAAGGAAAAGGGCCGCCGCATGCAGCGACGGCCCTCGGATTTCCCGTCCGGTTTACCGCTTAGCGGTAGAAGATGTGCGTCTTGATCGCAGCGCGGCGGGTCTTCTTCGAAGCCCAGCGCGGGTTCACGTAAGTGGCGTGGAAATAGAGCGAATCGTCCGCTTCGCTTTCCCACAGGCCCTGGTGCGCGATGCGCGCGATCTTCTTGGCGCGCGCCCAAGCGGCCGAACCGGTCTTGATACGCGGCATGGTGCCGCCACGCACGAAGCTGAACTGCGCGCGCTGGTACACGACCCCGCAATAGCTCGAGGGGAAGCGACGCGATTCCGAGCGGTTGATCACGACCTGCGCAACGGCCAGCTGGCCGGCAAGCGGTTCACCGCGCGATTCGAAATAGACTGCGCCGGCAAGGCAGCGCATCTCGTCGGTGAGTTCCTCGGGCGCGGACATTGCAGCGACAAGGTCGCGCAGGTTGTTCGCCGCGGCGGGAACGTCTCCGATATATTCGGGGGAGGCTTCCTCGGGAAGCTCCTGGACCACTTCTTCGCTGACGAAAACGGGAACGACCTCGTCGGTGAGAACCGTTTCCTCGGCGGTGGTTTCTGCGGCCGCATCGGCGACCTGGGCACCGGTTTCTTCCGCACCGGCAAACGTTGCAATCATGGCTGCGGCGCCTGCCGCAAGACCGAAAATCGATTTACGCATAATTCCGCTTGTTAAGGCGGTGAGCAAGCAGTCACAGGCTGGGATTCAGTGCGCGTTATCTTGCGTCTTGAAACTCGAATCCGTTTAGCGGGCCTGCCGCTGGCTCCCCGTCTGCGTGCTTGTCAATTCGACCCCATTGCCGATCCCGACCGCCTACGCATCGAAGCTGCGAGGCCAAATAGTCTCAATTGAAACCTTGTCAAGTTAACGAGCGGGTGAATCTATCAGCCGTTCCACTTCGGGACCGTCGAGCTCAACGAACCAGCAATCGGGATCCTGGCGCTTCCTGCGGGCGATGTATTCATCGAATTCCCGCACGTTTTCATCGTCTTGCTCGCGGGTGCAGGTGAACCTTCGAGACCCGTCCATCTGCGGCATCCGCTCCCACAAGCGGGTATTTTTGCCACTATGTGTGGTTAATATGGCAATAGTTCCGGCATCGTATTCACCCTTCTGCAGGACCATGCCGAAGCCCCCCAATTCCTGCGCCAGGCGCAGCAATCCGGCCACTTCCAGATGCGCTGGAAGGCGCGCGTCTTCCATCAGCCCGTATATCCCTCAAGGCTGGAGAGCGGGATGCGCGATTTCATGAAAGTCCCGGTGCCGCGCCCGATTTCGTCACCCTCGGCATCGACCAGCCGCGATTCCGCCACGAAAACGCGCCTCTTGCCGCTCACCCAGCGCCCTTCGGCAACGACTTTCCCCTCGCGCACGGGCTTGGTGAAGTGGAGGTTGAACGAGGTCGTCAGCAGGAAGCGGTCGGTCACCAGCGTGTTGGCGGCATAGAAGGCCGCATCGTCGAGCATCTTGAAGTAGATCGTGCCATGCGCGGCGCCGGCCGCGTGATAGGACGCCTCGGTCACTTCGAAGGTGATCTGCGCGGTGCCTTCGCCGGTTACCTCGAGCGAGGATTCGAACTTAGAATTGACCGGAGCAGAGGCGTAAAGGCTCTCGAGCGCGCGCCAGTGCCGCTCGGCTCCGCTGCTTGCCGCCCCGTCCATGGTCGCGTCGCCCTGCCTTTCCTAGCCGCGCGGTTCGACCCAGCCGATCGAACCATCGGGGCGCCGATAGACCATATTGTGCGCTTCGGTAGCCCCGTTCTTGAAAAACAGCGCATTGGTGTTCTGCAGGTCGAGCAGCATCACCGCATCGGCGACCGAGCATTCGGGGATCATCGCGCTGGTTTCGGCGATCACCGGCGGGCTCTCGTGATCGATCTCTTCCTCGGTGTCGGGCTCGGGCGCGGCAAAGATCGTATAGGCCGCTTCCTGCTCGCGCATGGCGTGATCGGCCTGTTCGTGCCGGTCCTTGATCCGCCGCTTGTAGCGCCGCAGCTGCTTTTCGATCTTCGCGACGGCCGCATCGAAGGCCTGGTGCACGTCATGCGCCTCGGCATGACCCTTGAGGATCAGGCCCTGCATCACGTGGGTGACGATGTCGGAGGAGTAGGCGCCGCCCGCGGCCTTGCCGAAAGTGACGTGGCTGGAGATCGCGCGGTTGAAGTACTTCTCCACGATGCCTTCCAGTCGGTCCTCGACATGCGCTTGCAGAGCTGCGCCGGTGTCGATCTGGTGGCCCGAAACACGGATATCCATAAGCGTCGTTCTCCTCTTGTAACGCCCCGACGATCCTTCCGGCCCCGTCCGCCGGATTCCTTGGCCGGTGACCTAGCCCCAGAGGGCGTTGTCGATCCCGGACATGAACTTCCTGTGCCGCTCCAGCTCTTCGGCGGTCGGCATGTGCGGCCGCGGTTCGCGGCGCGGCCCCTCCGGCGCCTTGCGAACGGCCGTGACTTCCTCGGTGATCGAGACGACCGAAGCCTCGGCAGCCAGCTCGAGCCCGATCTGGCGACCGCCCTTCAGCTCGACATAGACCTGCGCGAGCAGCTCGGCATCGAGCAGCGCGCCGTGCTTCACGCGGTGGCTGCGGTCGATCCCGTAGCGCGTGCACAGCGCATCGAGCGAAAGCTTGGCGCCCGGATGGCGCTTCTTGGCGATCTGCACCGTGTCGATCATCCGGCTCATGCAGATCGGCTCGCGCTCGATCAGGGTGAGCTCGGCATTGAGGAATCCGAAGTCGAAGCCCGCATTATGCGCGACCAGCGGCGCATCGCCGATGAATTCCAGCAGCTCGTGGAAGGTATCGCGGAAGAGCGGCTTGTCGGAGAGAAACGCGCTCGACAGGCCGTGCACCGCTTCCGCGCCCGCAGGCATGTCGCGTTCGGGATTGTAATAGGCGTGGTAGGTGTTGCCGGTGGGAACGAGGTTGACCATTTCCACGCAGCCGATTTCGACCATCCGGTCGCCCGTCTTGGGGTCGAGTCCGGTGGTTTCGGTATCGAAAACGATTTCACGCATTGGCTAACCTATCGGACTCAATTCCGCAGATTACAAGGGGTCTTGGCTACCTATCTCGGCTCGCAGAAGGGCGATCAGGTCGATCACCTCGTCCTCGGTTTCGGCGAGCGACTGGCCCGTATCGATGATGTGGTGCGCGCGCTCTCGCTTCTCGGCATCGGGTGTCTGGAGCGAAAGGATATGCGCGAATTTTTCGGGCGTCATATCGGGCCGGGCGAGCACGCGCTTGCGTTGCACTTCCGAAGGCGCGGAGACGACGACGATCCGGTCGACCGCCGCATGGCCGCCCTTCTCGAACAATAGCGGGATATCGAAGACGACGAAGGGCGCACCGAAGTGCTCGATCAGGAACGCCTCGCGTTTCGCCGCCACTGCCGGATGCACGATCGCCTCGAGCCGGGCGAGCGCTTCCTTGTCGCCGAAGACCTGCTTGCCGAGATGATCGCGCAGCACGCCGGTCTCGTCGGTGCTGCCCGGGAACTCCGACTCGATCGCAGGGACCAGCTCGCCGCCGGGCCCCTGCATGGCGCGCACTTCGGCATCGGCATCGAAGACCGGCACGCCGGCGGCCTCGAACATCGCCGCGACGGTCGACTTTCCCATGCCGATCGAGCCGGTGAGGCCGATGATGAGCGGTTTCGTCATGCAAGGAGCCTTTCGCGCAGTTCGGCGTCGCCCTCTCGCGGGGCATCCTCGCCGAAGAAGTGGGTGAAGGCAGCCGCCGCCTGGCCGATCAGCATGGCGAGCCCGTCGATGGTCTCGAAACCGGCCGCGCGGGCATTTGCGAGGAACTGTGTCTCGACCGGATCGGTGACGATGTCATAAGCGAGCGATCCTGGCGGCGCGTGGCTCCAGTCGAAGGGCAGGGGAGGCTGGCCGCGCATGCCGAGCGGGCTGGCGTTGACCACGAGGTCGCAGCAGCCTTCGCGGTCGTCGAAGTCGAAGTCGGTCGTTTCGGCGAAATGCGCAAGATCGGCGGCGTGATGCTCGCCCTCGGCCAGTTCCGAAAGGAGCGCGCCCGCCTTTTCCGGATTGCGGCCGGCAAGGACGATGGTGAAGCCTTCGCGCGCGAGCCCGGCCACGATCGCGCGGGCCGCGCCGCCCGTACCGAGCACCCGCGCCATGCGGAAATAGTGCTGCTTCGCCAGCCGCTCGCGCAGCGGCTCGAGAAAGCCCGCGACATCGGTGTTGCGACCGACGAGCTTGCCGTCCGGAGCGCGGTGGATCGTGTTGACCGCACCCACGCGCTTCGCCAGCGGTTCGAGCCGGTCGACCAGCGGGATCACCGCCTGCTTGTGCGGCATGGTGACATTGCAGCCGCGCCAGTCGGGATCCTCGCGGCGCGAGGCGATATAGTCCGCCAGATTATCGCTCGTGACATGATGCGCACGATAGTCTGCATCGAGCCCGAGCTGCTCGATCCAGAACCCGTGGATCAGCGGCGACTTCGACTGGGCGATCGGATCGCCGATCACTTCGGCATAGATCGTCACGAGGCGAGCACACCCTGTTCGCGCAGCGCGGCGAGCACCTGGAGTAGCGGCATGCCGAGGACGGTGAACTGGTCGCCCATGATGCTCTCGAACAGCTGGACGCCCGGACCTTCTATCCGGAATACGCCGACGCAATAGGAGACCTCGGGCCATTCGGCATCGAGATAGGCCTCGATGAATTCCTCCGACAATTCGCGCACGCGAAGCCGGGCGAAATCGGAACCGACCCAGACGATCTGCCCGTCCTTCGCCAGCGCCGCCGCGCTGTGGAGTGTCATCACCTTGCCCGAGAAGAACCTCAGGTGCTCGGCGGCCTGCTGACGGCTGGCAGGCTTGTCGAAACGGCGTCCGTCCACTTCGACGAGGGAATCGCTGCCGAGCACGACACCGTCTGCCTCGACCGCGGCTGCCTTGGCTGCGGCCAGGGCCTGGGCGATCTCGGCCGGCTCTGCGCCTTCCATTTCGGCTTCGAGGCCGCGCTCGTCGACATCGGCCCCGCGCGCTTCGAAGGGCACGCCTGCCGCTTCGAGCATGGCCTTGCGCGATGCGCTGTTGGAGGCGAGCACGATTGTCTCGTTCGCAAGCCCGCTCATATCGGCTTCATTCCTTCGAACAGGCCCTGCTCGCGCTGTTCGCGTTCGCCAAGCAGGCGGATCACGGCGGCGGCGGTTTCCTCGATCGAGCGGCGGGTCACGTCGATGACCGGCCAGCCATTGTCGGCGAACATCCGGCGTGCGAAGGCGACCTCGCTCTTCACCCGCTCGTTGTCGACATAGTCGGTCTGCGATTTCTCGTTGAGCGTCAGCAGGCGATTGCGGCGAATCTGGACGAGCCGCTCGGGCGCGGTCGTCAGGCCGACGATCATCGGCCCCTTCAGATCGAAGAGCTTGGGCGGGGGCGGGCTTTCGACCACCAGCGGGATGTTGGCGACCTTGTAGCCGCGATTGGCGAGATAGATGCTGGTCGGCGTCTTCGAGCTGCGCGACACGCCCGCGAGAAGGATATCTGCCTCTTCCCAGTTCTCCCAGCCGACACCGTCGTCATGCGCGATCGTGAACTGGATCGCCTCGACGCGCTCGAAATAGGCCTTGTCCATCTGGTGCTGCTTGCCCGGACGGCCATGCGCCTGCTGGCCGAGCGCCTTTTCCAGTGCCTCGGTGACGCGGTCGAGGATAGGCACAGCAGGCAGGCCGTTCTGTGCGCAGACCTCTTCCAGCCTTCCGCGCGCCTCTGGATTGACCAGCGTGAACAGCACGAGCCCTGGATTGGCCTTGAGTTCGGGCACGATCCGGTCGAGATGCTGCTTGCTCCTGACCATGGGCCAGAAATGGCGCACGACATCGGCGTCGTCGAACTGCGCCAGCGCCGCTTTTGCCAGCATTTCCAGTGTCTCGCCGGTGGAATCGGAGAGCAGGTGGAGATGGATGCGTTGGGAGATAGGAGCCTCGCTCTCGGCCTGTGGACAGCGGCGGGATAAACCACGGGACAGGTCTGGCGACAAGTTCGGTGATGAATTCCCTCCCCGCTACGAGTCATCTTCGGGGGTGATTCCCGCACACCAAGGGGGGAGTTTTGCGCAGGCTGGGAACAGTGGGGACAAGTTTGACTCGACTCATGTGCGACCACGAGTCGCAAACCCGCCAGAAGCCTTCCAATCGCCGAAGAATTCGGGCAGGGGCCGCTTGTGCCCGATATCCACAGGGCCAACAGACTCCATCAATCCTTATAATAACTAGGTATTATTGGACTCCTGAATGCCCGGACTCCTTCTCGACACGCTGAACGGCACGCCTAGCGGCCAGGTCCCTCTCTGGCTCATGCGCCAGGCGGGCCGGTACCTTCCCGAATATCGCGAGCTGCGCGCCAAGAAGGGCGGCTTCCTCGCGATGGCCTACGATAGCGAGGCGGCTTGCGAGATTACCTTGCAGCCGATCGACCGGTTCGGTTTCGACGGGGCAATCCTGTTTTCCGATATCCTGATCGTGCCGCATGCGCTGGGCCAGCACCTCGAGTTCCTCGCTGGCGAGGGACCCAAGCTTTCGCCCAAGCTGGTCGATTCATCGCTCGATGCACTGACGCGCGATCCCTCACGCTACGAGCCGATCTACGAGACGGTGCGCCTGTGTCGGAAGCGACTTCCCGAAGGCGTGACGATGCTGGGCTTTGCGGGAAGTCCCTGGACCGTCGCGACCTACATGGTCGCAGGCGAGGGGAGCCGTGACCAGCACGAGGCCCGCGCACTCGCCTATCGCGATCCGGCGGCGCTGCAGGTGATCATCGATGCGATCGTGGACGAGACGATTACCTACCTTTCCGGCCAGATCGAGGCAGGCGCAGAAGCGGTCCAGTTGTTCGATAGCTGGGCAGGCAGCCTTGCTCCCAACGAATTCGAGAAATGGGTGATCGCGCCCAATGCGCGGATCGTCGCAGCGCTGGCAGAGAAGCACCCGGATACTCCGGTGATCGGTTTTCCGAAGGGTTCGGGCGAGAAGCTTCCCGCCTATGCCCGCGAGACGGGCGTGAAGGCCGTCGGCGTCGATGAAACGCTCGATCCGGCATGGGTCGCGCGCGAACTGCCCGAGGGCATGCCGGTACAGGGCAATCTCGATCCGCTGCTGCTGCTTGCCGGTTCGGACGAGCTGGAAAAGCGCGTGCGCACGATCCTTGATGCCTTTTCCGGGCGGCCGCATGTCTTCAATCTCGGTCACGGGATCGACCGGCGCACGCCGATCGAACATGTCGAGCGGCTGATCGCAGCGGTACGCAACCACGCCGTCTGATCGGACGGGGATGAAATCGGCGCGCGGTGTCGCTACATCGCAGTCATGCAGGATGTGCTTTCGATGACCTATCTCTGGCTCAAGGCAGGCCACATCATCTTCATGGTCTTCTGGCTTGCCGGGCTGTTCATGCTTCCGCGCCAGATGATCTATCTCCACCCCGCGGCGCCGGATTCGGAGGAATCGAAGCTCTGGGCGAAGCGCATGGGGCTGCTGCGCAAGATCATCCTCACACCCAGCATCATCGTGGTGTGGATCCTGGGCCTGCTGCTGGCGCAAACGCTGCAGGTGTGGGGTGAGGGGTGGCTGCACGTCAAATTGCTGCTTGTCGTGGCTCTGAGCGGCTTCCACGGCTATCTCGTGGCCCAATCTAAGAAGATGGCTGCCGGCGAACGCCCGCTGAGCGAGAAACAGCTGCGCATGTGGGGCGAGGTTCCCGGCGTGCTGCTGGCGCTGATCGTGGTGACCGTCGTCGTCTTCCGCTACATGTGACGCGACCGCGTTATCGATTGACGCGGCCTCCAAGCGAATTTATCTGACGCCTACCGACCGGCGATAAGTCCCGCATCCATAACGGGACCAGGTCCGCTTTCTCCAAGCCCATCGACCTGCCGGCCATTTCCACATTCGAATATTCGAGAAAATACATGCATCTCAAAGACTTGAAAGCAAAAGCACCCGCAGAGCTCGTGGCCATGGCCGAAGAGCTGGGTGTCGAGGCCGCGGGCACCATGCGCCGCCAGGACCTCATGTTCTGCATCCTGCGCGAACTCGCGGACGATGAAGAATACGACGAAGAGATCATGGGTATCGGCACGATCGAGGTGCTGCAGGACGGCTTCGGCTTCCTGCGCAGCCCCGAGGCGAACTACCTCGCCGGCCCTGACGATATCTACGTCTCGCCCAACCAGATCCGCAAATGGGGCCTGCGCACGGGTGACACCGTCGAAGGCCAGATCCGCGCGCCCAAGGAAGGCGAGCGCTATTTCGCGCTGACCGGCCTGACCTCGGTCAACTACGAGGATCCGGCGAACGTGCGCACGCGCACCAATTTCGACAACCTCACGCCGCTCTATCCGGAAGAGAAGCTCAACCTCGATACGCTCGATCCGACCGTCAAGGACAAGTCGGCGCGCGTGATCGACATCATCTCGCCGCAGGGCAAGGGCCAGCGCGCACTGATCGTTGCGCCGCCGCGTACCGGTAAGACCGTCCTGCTGCAGAACATCGCCAAGGCGATTACCGACAACCACCCCGAGGTCTTCCTCCTGGTCCTGCTCGTCGACGAGCGTCCGGAAGAAGTCACCGACATGCAGCGCAGCGTGAAGGGCGAGGTCATCTCCTCGACCTTCGACGAGCCTGCCAACCGCCACGTCCAGGTTGCCGAAATGGTGATCGAGAAGGCCAAGCGCCTGGTCGAGCACAAGAAGGACGTCGTCATCCTGCTCGACTCGATCACGCGCCTCGGCCGCGCCTACAACACCGTCGTGCCCAGCTCGGGCAAGGTGCTGACCGGCGGTGTCGATGCGAACGCACTGCAGCGCCCGAAGCGTTTCTTCGGTGCCGCGCGTAACATCGAGGAAGGCGGTTCGCTTTCGATCATCGCCACCGCGCTGATCGACACCGGCAGCCGCATGGATGAGGTTATCTTCGAAGAGTTCAAGGGCACGGGTAACAGCGAAATCGTCCTCGACCGCAAGGTCGCCGACAAGCGCATCTTCCCGGCTCTCGATGTCGGCAAGTCCGGCACCCGCAAGGAAGAGCTTCTGGTCGAGAAGGACAAGCTCTCCAAGATGTGGGTCCTGCGCCGTATCCTCATGCAGATGGGCACGGTCGACGCGATGGAATTCCTCCTCGACAAGATGAAGGATTCCAAGACCAACGAAGACTTCTTCGCCACCATGAACCAGTAGTCGGGGCGCCAGCCAGATGGCGTCCGGCGGTGACATGGCGACGATCGCCATCCTCGTGTCGAGGGTGGAGGCGCTCTGTCTTGCTGACATGTTGAATGCCGAGGGAATAGCCGTCCATATCGTCGGCTATTGCCACGGTACGGTGGAGGTGATCCCGCTAGCGCTCGGTGGTTACCGGATCACGGTCCCGGAATCGCAGTGGGAGCAAGCCAGCGAGCTTGTTCGTGAGGCAGGCGTGCAGGAGCAATGGCATTTCAGTCGAAGTGCCAGACGAGCGGCTCGGCGTGTTTTCGGCGTGTACGTGGGAATTCTCGTCTCCACGGCAGGTGCGGGCGTTGTGTTTGGCACTCTTCCGTTTTGGGCGTTGCTCATGTCGCCGCTCGCAGCGATAGGATTTCCCCTCAGCCCGCAGGCGCGTGGAGACTATTTTCTCGTCGAGCGGAGTGACGCCTAGCCCTTCATGCGCTCCAGCATGGCGGCCATCTGCTCCCAGACCTTGTTCACCGCCTTCAATGGCCGCACCATCACCTTGAAGTCGGTGATCATGCCGTCCTCGTCGAAGCGGATGATGTCGACGCCGTTGACGTGGATGCCGTCCATTTCGGTTGTGAATTCGAGCATGGCGTTCTCCCCGTCGACCAGTTCGCGGACGTAGGTGAAGCTGTCATTGCCGAGCGTCTGTCCGGCGGCCGAGAGATAGGCGACCACGAGATCGCGCCCCTGCTGCGGCGTGTGCACCACGGGCGAGTGGAAGGCGGCATCCTCGCGGATCATTGCGGCAAGATCCGAGGGCGAGGAGCCGTCCTCGATCACCTTGTGCCAACGTGCCAATCCGTTCCTTGCGCTCATCCATCCCTCCGGAAACTGTTCGCCCTTGCTGCGGCCCAATGCCGCGCCAGCGGGGTCGTCTGCGGCTTGTGCAGCAGCACGCCCTCTTCGGCGAAATAATAGATCTTGTCGAATGCGTCCGAGCGAGCGCCGTTGATCCGCTCGCGCATGTCGAGCGGCTTCATTTCCCAGGGGCTGTCGAGGCCCATGGCGATCACGATCTCGCGCAGGGAGAACAGCGTCTGGCTCTGGAAGCGGGCGACGCGCGGGGCCTTGTCCTCCACGACGAGGCCACGCTGTCGCCATTCCTCCTGCGTGGCGACGCCGGTGGGGCAGGTGCCCTTGTGGCAGTTCATCGATTGCACGCAGCCCAGCGCGAACATGAAGGGGCGGGCGGCATTGCACCAGTCGGCGCCGAGCGCGAAGCTCTTGGCCATCTGCGCGCCCGAGTGGATCTTGCCGCTCGTGGCGATCTTGACCTTGTCGCGCATACCTATGCCGACAAGCATGTTGCGCACGAAGATCTGCCCTTCGCGCAGCGGCATGCCCACAGAATTGCTGAGCTCGAGCGGCGCCGCCCCGGTCCCGCCTTCTGCGCCGTCGACTGTGATGAAGTCGGGATGCAGCCCGGTCTCGAGCATGGCCTTGCCGATCGCGAAAATCTCGTGCGGCAGCCCGACGCACAGCTTGATGCCGGTGGGTTTGCCCCCCGACAATTCGCGCAGGCGGGTGACGAATTCGAGCATCTCGATCGGCGTGTCGAACTCGGGATGCGCTGCGGGAGAAAGGACGTCCTCACCCACGGGTACGCCGCGTGCCTCGGCGATTTCGGGCGTGACTTTGGCGCCGGGCAGAACGCCGCCATGGCCGGGCTTGGCGCCCTGGCTGAGCTTGAGCTCGATCATCTTGACCTGGTCGCTCGCGGCATTTTCGCGAAACTGTTCGGCATCGAAGCGGCCGTCCTCGCGCCGCGCGCCGAAATAGCCGCTGCCCAGTTCCCAGATGAGGTCTCCGCCGGGGCTGCGGTGATAGCGGCTAATCGAGCCTTCGCCCGTATTATGCGCGAAATTGCCCAGCTTTGCGCCGGCGTTGAGCGCCTCGATCGCGCGCGCCGAGAGCGAACCGAAGCTCATGGCCGAGATATTGAGGAGCGACGAGGAATAGGGCTTATCGCAAGTGCCTTCGCCGACGGTGACGCGCCACTCTTCGGGCGTGTTGCGGCTCGGCGCGATCGAGTGGCCGACCCATTCGTATTCGTCCGAATAGACGTCGAGTTCGGTCCCCATCGGGTGCTTGTCGAGATCGCCCTTGGCGCGTGCATAGACGAGCGCGCGTGCCTGGTGGCTGAAGGGGCGGCCTTCGAGATCGTCCTCGACGATATAGGCCTGCGCGAAAGGGCGCAGGTCCTCCATCAGCCACCTGATCCGGCCCAGAAGCGGATAATTTCGCCTAAGTGTATGATGTGGCTGGAAAAAATCCCAGACAGCCAGCAGAGTGAACGGGACCAGGATCCATAGCGTCCAGCGGAGTGGTTCGACCACCCAGCACGCCACCACGAGAAGCAGCAGCGCCACGGGGACGAAATAGCGGAATGGAATGCGTTCGATCACGAGCGCGCCCTATCCGAGGTTCTCCCTGAAGAACTCCGCGGTCCGCCCATCGGCGAGATTGGCCGCCTCCTCGCTGCGGCGCTTGCCGAATTCGGTGGCGAAGCCGTGATCGAGGCCTTCGTAGTCGTGGAGCGTGACCTTGGGATGGTCGTCCAGCCCCTCGTGCATGGCTTTCTGCGTATCCTTGTCGACGAAACCGTCCTCGGTGGGGATGTGCAGCATCAGCGGATGCGCGATGGCGTGCTTCTCGTTGAGCAGGCCATCGATACCGACACCGTAATAGCCGACCGATGCATTCACGTCGGTGCGCGCTGCGGTCATGTAGGCGAGGCGGCCGCCGAGGCAGTATCCGACGCAGCCAACCTTGGCGACGCCTTCCTCGCGGCGGATGTGGTGGATCGTAGCCTCGATGTCGCGAATGCCCTGGTCCTGGTCGAACTTGCCCATGAGGTCGAGCGCGCGCTGGAATTCGGGCTCGACATCGGGATCGAGCTCGACACCCGGTTCGAGGCGCCAGAACAGGTCGGGCGCGACCGCGAGGTATCCGTCTTCGGCGAGCTTGTCGCACTTGCGGCGGATGCCGGCGTTGACCCCGAAAATCTCCTGGATCACGAGGATGGCAGCACGCGGCGTACCGGCAGGCCGGGCGACATAGGCATCGAATTTCGCATCGCCGGAAAGGGTGGCAATCTTGACGGTCTCGCTCATTTCGAAAAGTCTCCCTCGACTTGGGTCGGTGTATTATGCTTGCATGACGCGACTTGCAGTCCCAGATAGGGCGCAAGAAGCGGCTTGATGCAAGCTCTAACGGAGGAAACGCGATGAAGGTCCATATCGAAATCGACTGCACGCCCGAGGAGGCGCGGACTTTCATGGGCCTGCCCGACGTGGGCAAGGCGAACGATATTTATGTCGATATGATGTCGAAGGCGATGAAGGGTGTTTCCAACACCGACCAGCTGCAGGACTACGCACGCCAGCTCGCGCCGATGGGGCAGGCCGGATTCAAGCTTTTCCAGAGCTTCATGGAGGGCGCGCAGGCTGCCAAGTCGCAGAACAAGAAGCCCGAACCCTCCGACGACTGATACCTCCGCATAGCGCATGACCGACACGATCTTCGCCCTCTCGAGCGGAGCGCCGCCCGCTGCGATCGGTGTGGTGCGGATCAGCGGGCCTGCTGCCGGCGACGCCGTGCGCGCGCTGGCCGGGGAGCTTCCCGAGCCCCGCCGCGCGAGCCTGCGTACGCTTCGGGATAGCGAAGGGCGCCAGCTCGACCGCGCTCTCGTGCTGTGGTTCGACGGCCCGCGCACCGCGACGGGTGAGGACCTGGCAGAATTCCATTGCCACGGGGGCAGGGCGGTCGTTGCCGCCATCGAGGACGCGCTCGGAGCGATCGGGGGCTTGCGCCGCGCGGAGCCGGGCGAGTTTACCCGCCGTGCCTTCGCCAATGGTGTGATCGACCTCGCCGAAGCCGAAGGTCTCGGAGACCTGCTCGCGGCGGAAACCGAGTTGCAGCGCCGGGCCGCACAGGCCTCCGCCGGCGGCGGTTTGTCGCGCCGGGTCGAAGAGTGGCGAGAGCGCGTCCTGCAGCTCTCCGCCCTGGTCGAGGCCGTTCTCGATTTCGGCGATGAGGATGATGTCGATGCTCTGCCCGAAATGTTTCACGTGGAACTTTCGCGGCTTGCGGGTGAGTGGCGAGAGACGATCGAGGCGCCGCGCGCCGAGCGTCTGCGCGACGGGGTGAGGGTAGTCCTTGCCGGACCTCCGAACTCGGGCAAGTCATCGCTGTTCAATGCACTGCTCGACGAGGGCGCGGCGATCGTCTCCGAAGAGGCCGGAACCACACGCGACGTGATCGAGCGCCCGGTCGCTTTCTCCGGGGTGCCATTCGTGCTGGTAGACACCGCAGGCCTGCGGGAGGAAGGGGCAGGGCAGATCGAACAAATCGGTATCGGCCGCGCGCGGACCGAACTCGAGAGAGCGGACATTGTCCTATGGCTCGGACCGGAGGGAGAAGGTCCCGATGGGGCCTGGGAAATCGCGTCGCGCTGCGATGTCGATGAAGGTGCCAAGAGGGAGCCGAAATATGTGGTCTCGGCAGTAACCGGTACCGGCATTGGCGATCTCACCCGTGGGCTGGTGGATGCGGCAAGGTCATTACTTCCGAAACCGGGTGAAGCAGCGTTAAATGCGCGGCAGGGTTCTGCTCTCGCTGAGGCGCTTGCTGCGATCGAAGACATTTCCGCCGATGACGACCCGCTCCTGACCGGCGAGCGGTTGCGGCTGGCGCGGCTTGCGCTCGACCGTTTGCTGGGGCGCCATTCGACCGAAGACATGCTCGACGCATTGTTCGGACGTTTCTGTATCGGGAAGTGATTTCGCGCTATTTGCCGCGATTGTTCCACGTGGAACAGCTTTGTCTTTGATCGCGCGGATGATTGCGGTATCGGCCCGCCCATGCAGAGTTTCGACATCATCGTGGTCGGCGGCGGTCATGCCGGCGTCGAGGCGGCATGTGCGGCCGCACGCATGGGCGCGAACACCGCGCTCGTAAGCTTCGACCTGTCCAAGATCGGCGCGATGAGCTGCAATCCGGCAATCGGCGGATTGGGCAAGGGCCACCTCGTACGCGAGGTCGATGCGCTCGACGGAGTGATCGGACGCGCAGCCGATGCCGCAGCGATCCACTACCGCATGCTGAACCGCTCGAAGGGAAGTGCTGTCTGGGGCCCGCGCGTGCAGGCTGACCGTGCGCTCTTCCACAAGGCGGTGCAGGGCCTGGTTGCGCGGCAGGACAACCTCACGCTCGTAGAAGGGGAGGCCGCTTCGCTGCGCTTCGACGGCCCGGCGGTCTGCGGGCTGAACCTGGCCGACGAAACAGCGATCGAGGCGCCCGCGGTGATCCTGTGCACCGGCACGTTCCTCGGTGGAACGCTGTTCCGCGGCGAGGAGCGATTCGAGGGCGGGCGCATCGGCGAGGATGCCGCGCGCGTTCTTGCGGCGCAGCTGCGCGAGGCCGACCTGCCGATGGCGCGACTGAAGACGGGTACTCCACCCCGCCTCGACGGACGCACGATCGACTGGGCCTCGCTCGAGGAGCAGCCTTCCGATGGCGAAAGCTGGACCATGTCCTCGCTGTCGAAGTGCCGGGTGAACCCGCAGGTCTTCTGCGCGATCACACGCACGAATGCCGAGGCGCATGATATCATCCGCGCCAACCTCGACCGGTCGCCACTTTTTTCCGGAGCCATCGGCGCTGCGGGGCCGCGCTACTGCCCGTCCATCGAGGACAAGATCCATCGTTTCGGTGACCGTGAAGGCCACCAGATCTTCCTCGAACCCGAGGGGCTGTCGACGCATCTCGTCTATCCCAACGGCATCAGCACTTCGCTGCCCGTCGACGTCCAGCTCGACATGCTTCGCGCCATGAAGGGTCTCGAAAGAGTTGAGATGGCGGTGCCCGGATATGCCGTGGAGTACGACCACATCGACCCGCGTGCGCTGACGCCAGGGCTCGAACTGCGCGACATGCCGGGCCTTTATTGTGCTGGGCAGATCAACGGAACGACCGGCTATGAAGAAGCGGCCGCCCAAGGCCTCGTCGCCGGCATGAATGCGGCGGCGAAGGTGCTTGGCCGCGATCCCGTGGGCCTCGACCGGAGCAATTCCTATATCGCCGTGATGGTCGACGACCTCACGCTCCAGGGCGTGAGCGAGCCCTACCGCATGCTGACGGCACGCGCGGAGTACCGGCTGCGTCTTCGTGCGGCCAATGCCGATACGCGCCTGACAGGCCTCGGCATCGAGGCAGGGTTGGTGGGCGAGGAGCGGGCGGAATGGTTCGCTTCGCGCGAGGCACGTCGCTCTGTCATTGACAACCAGCTCGACGAAGAAGTGCATGCCAATGCCCTGATCGAGGGCGGTGTGAAGGCAAAGGCCGACCGCGGTTCGCAGCGCCTGCGCGACTGGTTGCGGGGCGGGCAGATCTCGATCGATGAGCTCTCCCGGATTGTCGGCGGGCTCGACGCTCAGGATGCGCTGACAGTCGAAATGGTCGAGGACGCCATCTACGAACCCTACCTTGCGCGGCAGGAGGCCGAGCTGCGCGAGCTGAAGGCCGGCGAGAAGCTCCGCCTTCCGCAGGACTTTCCCTATGCCAATGTGCCCGGGCTTTCGAACGAGATGGTCGAGCGCCTCAGCAAGGCGCGGCCAGAGACGCTCTCCGCCGCGGGACGTGTGCCGGGCATCACTCCCGCTGCGCTCGCCGCGCTGCTTGTCCATGCGCGCCGGCTAGAGGAGCGCGCAGCATGATCCGCGACGAAGCGCAGGCACGCGCATTCATTTCCGAATGGGGCGGCGCAGAGGCCATCGAGAAGCTAGAGGCATTGGGCGCGGCCTTGCGCGAAGAGAACGAACGCCAGAACCTCGTCTCGCGCGGATCGCTCGATACCATGTGGATCCGGCACTTCGCAGACTCCGCCCAGCTGCTCACGCATGTTCCACGTGGAACACAGGGCGCTTGGTTCGACCTCGGTAGCGGAGCGGGCTTTCCCGGCCTCGTCCTTGCCATCCTCCGACCGGAGCAGCCGACCGTCCTCGTCGAATCGCGCCGCCGCCGCGTCGACTGGCTTGAGGCGATGAGGGAGAAGCTTGCCCTCGAAAAATGCGAAATCGAAGGTAAACGGCTCGAACTCGTCGAAAGCCGCAAAGCCGCAGTAATCTCGGCCCGGGCCTTCGCGCCACTTCCTAAACTCCTCAGTTTATCCTCACGCTTCTCCACAGCGGGCACATATTGGGTGTTGCCCAAAGGGCGATCGGCGGCGCAAGAAGTAAGCGAACTGCCGAAAGCCAAGCGCAAATTGTTCCACGTGGAACAATCGCTGACCGACGAAGAGGCCGGAATCGTGGTCGGACGAGGTCGAATTGGGGCGGCAAAATAGGGACGGGAAAATGATCACAATCGCGATCGCAAACCAGAAGGGCGGGGTGGGCAAGACGACCACCGCGATTAACATCGCCACGGCCATGGCGGCGTCCGGCTGGAAAACGCTGCTGATCGACATGGACCCGCAGGGCAATGCCTCGACCGGCCTCGGCATCGAGAATTCCGCCCGCGAATACACGACCTACGACCTGCTGCTGGGCGAAGCCACGCTCGCGCAGGCCGCGCAGCCGACCGAGATCCCCGGCCTGGACATCGTCCCGGCGACGCAGGATCTCTCGGGCGCCGAAGTCGAACTGGTTTCGGTCGAGGACCGCACACACCGCCTGCAGAAGGCGCTCGATGCGCCGCAGCCCGGTTTCGCCGGTTACGACATTGCTTTCATCGACTGTCCGCCTTCGCTGGGCCTGCTGACACTCAATGCGCTCGGCGCGGCTGATACGCTGATGGTGCCGCTGCAGTGCGAATTCTTCGCGCTCGAGGGACTTAGCCAGTTGCTCCAGACGGTCGAGCGCATCCAGCAGCGCTTCAATCCCGATCTCGGCATCGTCGGCATCGCGCTGACCATGTTCGATCGCCGCAACCGCCTGACCGACCAGGTCGCAGACGACGTGCGCGACTGTCTCGGCAACCTCGTCTTCGAGAATGTCATTCCGCGCAATGTCCGCCTCTCGGAAGCGCCGAGCCACGGCATGCCCGCCCTGATCTACGACCATAATTGCCCCGGCAGCCGCGCCTATATCGGATTGGCGCGCGAGCTGATCGGACGCCTGCCCGAGAAGAGGAAAGCCGCATGAGCACCGCCATCGACCGCAAGAAGAAACTCGGCCGCGGCCTCGGCGCGCTGATGGGCGAAATCCAGCGCGAAGAGCCGCTGGTTCGCGAAGAGGGCGCGAAAGACGCCGGTGCCAGCGAAACCGGCTCCGCAACGCCGGCAAGCGGCCTTGCAGACATCCCGGTAGCGGACATTTCGCCGCTTCCCGGACAGCCGCGTACGCATTTCGACGAGGAAGCGCTCGACCAGCTGGCCGATTCGATCGCGCAGCGCGGCGTTATCCAGCCTGTTATCGTCACTCCGGCGGAAAAGGGCCGTTATCGCCTCGTCGCCGGTGAACGCCGCTGGCGCGCCGCCCAGCGCGCGCGCCTCCACACGATCCCTGCAATCGTGCGCGAGCTCGACCAGCGCGAAGTGATGGCGCTGGCACTGATCGAGAACCTGCAGCGTGAAGACCTCAATCCTGTCGAAGAAGCCAAGGCTTATCAGAAACTTGCGGACGACGAGGGCATGACCCAGGCGGAAATCGCCAAGCTGGTCGACAAGTCGCGCAGCCATGTCGCGAACTTCCAGCGCCTTCTCGCGCTGCCCGAGGATGTGCTTGCCCTGGTTGCCGACGGAAAACTCAGCATGGGCCATGCCCGCGCGCTGATCGGCCACGAGGAAGCGAGCGAAATTGCCCGCCGTGCCGCCAACGACAATCTCTCGGTCCGCGAAGTGGAAAAGCTGGCGCGCGGCGACAAGCCCAAGAAGGCGAGTGCCGGAACGACAAAGCCAGTCGCGGACAGCACCACCGACGCCGATATCGCGGCAGTGCAGGGCCATCTCGAGGAATTTCTCGGCCTTCCGGTCAAGATCAAGACCGAAGGCGCACCGGGCACCGGCACGGTGACCATCGGCTATCGCACGCTCGACCAGCTCGACCTGATCTGCCAGCGCCTTACGGGCGGCGATATCTAAGGATCAGATGCGTTCGGCGATAAGCGCCGCAAGTGCTTCAATTCCCTCGCGATCTTCCTCGTCAAAGCGCGCCTTGAGCGGGCTGTCGAGGTCGATCACCGCCACGACGTCGCCGCCGCGGATAACAGGTACCACTAGCTCGGAATTCGTCTCGGAATCGCAGGCGATATGGCCGGGGAAGGCATGCACGTCCTCGACTAGCTGCGTCGCCGCATCGCCGGCCGCGACACCGCAAACGCCCTTGCCGAGCGGGATGCGGATACAGGCAGGGCGGCCCATGAAGGGGCCGAGCACCAGCTCGCCCTCGACCATGCGGTAGAAACCCGCCCAGTTCAGGTCGGGCAGGAAGTCCCATAGCAGCGCGGCGACATTCGCCATATTGGCGACCGGATCCGGCTCTCCCGAGGTCAGGGCATCGGCAGCATCGACCAGCTGGCGATAGGCTTCGGGCTTGGGACAGTCGGGCGCGGGGCGGAAATCGTACATGGGCGTCACTTAGGGCTAAGCGCCACGCTTGCAAGAGCCGTTGCGGCCAAAGCACTGCTGTCGTAACGCTAGACCCATGAGCATTCTCAAGAAGCTGGGCATTGCCCTTCTCGTCCTGATCCTGGTCCTTGCGATCGCGTTCTTCTTCATCTCGCGCGGCGATACGGCCGATGTGCCCTTCGATGAGGTCACCGGTACTGATCCCACGCTCGACGAAGCGGATGCGGAAACATTCCCGACCGTCGCGATCGCGAAGCCGGTCGGCTGGGAAGAGGGCGAGGTACCGGTTGCGGCAGAAGGGCTGCAGGTTTCGCGCTTTGCAGAGGGCCTCGATCATCCGCGTACGCTCTATGCGCTGCCCAATGGCGATATCCTCGTCTCGCTCACGCGCTCGCCCAACAAGGGCGGCGGCGGCATCATGGGATGGATCGCCGACAAGCTGATGACCCGCGCGGGCGCCACGGGCGAATCCCCGAACCAGGTCGTGCTGCTCCGTGACGGTGATGGCGACGGCGTGGCAGAGACCCGGCAGGTTCTCGTCGACGGGCTGGACTCGCCCTCGGGCCTTTCCTGGAACGACGGCACACTTTACATCGCAAACCACGACGAAGTCCTTGCTTTTCCTTACGAACTTGGCGCAGGCGCGCCTTCGGGCGAGCCGACCAAGGTAACCGATCTCGCGCCCGGCGGCGGTCACTGGATGCGCAATCTCGAGCTACACCCCGAAGGCGACCGCCTGTTCATTGCCGTCGGCTCGGACACCAATATCGGCGACAAGGGCATGGAGGCCGAAGAGGGCCGCGCGCTCATCTGGGAGATCAATCTCGAAACGGGTTCGCGCCGCCAGTTCGCAGGCGGCCTGCGCAACGCCAACGGCCTCGATTTCAATCCCTGGTCGGGCGAGCTTTGGACCACGGTCAACGAGCGCGACATGCTCGGCAGCGACCTCGTGCCCGACTACCTCACCAACGTGCCGGTGGGCGCGCAGTATGGCTGGCCCTGGGTCTATTGGGGCGACAATTACGACCGCCGCGTCGATGCGCCGGTCCCCGCCTATATCAACTACGTCCGCCGCCCCGAATATTCGATGGGTCCGCACGTAGCGGCGCTCGGCCTCGTCTTCAGCAAGGAAGGCGCGAAGATGGGCGAGAACTTCTCGAGCGGCGCTTTCGTGGCCCGCCACGGCTCATGGAACCGCAAGCCGCCGTCAGGTTATGACGTCGTTTACGTGGCATTCGACGAGCGCGGCAATCCGCAGGGCAAGCCCGTTCCGGTCCTGACCGGCTTCCTCAAGGACGACGGCACGACGCGCGGCCGCCCGACCTGGGTCGAATGGGCAGGTGACGGTTCGCTGCTGGTGAGCGACGATACCGCCGGGATCATCTGGCGCGTCACGGCGCCGGGTGCAGAACCGCAAGCCGCTATCGAGCGCATCACCGGCCGCCGCCTGCCGCCGCAGCGCGAGTTGCGCGGACAGCGGGCGACCTTCGGCGAAGAAGACTTCGCCCGCGAAGTGACGGCAGAGTAAGCGCGAGGGGCGCCGCTCAGCCGAGCAGCGCCGCCGTATCGAGTTCGTAGAGCGGCTGCGCACCTGCAGTCGCCGCGGCCTTGAGGCCTGTGGCCTCCGGCACGATCCGGTCGAGGAAGAAGCGCACGCTTGCCTCCTTGGTCTTGGCGAGGGCAGGGGCCTCACCGTTCTCGACTGCGCGCAACTGGCGCAGCAGCTGCCAACCGGCGGTCGCCACGGAGAGCATGGTGCAGAAGGGCACGCTGCCTGCGAGACGGTCGTCGAGAGTGGCGTCCTCGCGCATCCACTTGGCGATCGCCGCGCAATCGCCGGCAAGCGCGAACAGCGCTAGCTCATCAGCAGCATCGCGCGCGATGTCCTCGGTCAGGCCGATCAGCGCCTCGCCATTGTCGAGGCCCAGCTTGCGCGTGACGAGATCGGCGGCCTGGATGCCGTTCGTACCCTCGTAGATCGGGGCAATGCGCGAATCGCGCCAGTGCTGCGCGGCGCCGGTTTCCTCGACGAAGCCCATGCCTCCGTGCACCTGGATGCCGAGGCTGGCGACCTCGATGCCGATATCGGTGCCCCAGGCCTTGATCAGCGGGGTGAGGACCTCGCCGCGTGCCTTGGCGGCTTCGTCGCCCAGGACGCCGCGATCGACCTGTCCGGCGGTGTAGTAGAGCAGCGCGCGCGAACCCTCGGTTAGCGCCTTCATGCGCAGCAGCATGCGGCGCACATCGGGGTGCTCGATGATCGAGACGGGGCTCTTGTCGGGCGAACCCGCGCGGGCCGATTGCACGCGCTCCTGCGCATAGCCGAGCGCCTGCTGCGTGGCGCGCTCGCCGATCTGCACGCCCTGGTTGCCGACATTGATGCGCGCATTGTTCATCATCGTGAACATCGCCGCGAGACCGCGGTTTTCCGCGCCCACCAGCTCGCCGATGCATTCGTCATTGTCGCCATAGCTCATCACACAGGTGGGCGAGGCGTTGATGCCGAGCTTGTGCTCGAGGCTGACACAGCGCAGGTCGTTGCGCGCTCCGAGCGAGCCATCGGGCTTCACATGGTACTTGGGGACCACGAATAGCGAGATGCCGCGGCTTCCCTCGGGCGCATCGGGCAGGCGCGCGAGGACGAGGTGGATGATGTTCTCCGCCAGCTCGTGCTCACCCCAGGTGATGTAGATCTTCTGGCCCTTGATCAGGTATTTTCCTGCATGCTCGCCATCCTCGATGGGATGCGCAGTGCTGCGCAATGCGCCGACATCGGAGCCTGCCTGCGGCTCGGTCAGGTTCATCGTGCCCGACCACTTCCCGCTGACGAGGTCGGGGAGGTATTTCTGCTGCAGTTCTTCCGATCCGTGATGTTCGAGCGCCTCGATCGCGCCCACGCTGAGCATGGGGAGGAGGTTGAAAGCCATGTTGGCCGTGCCGAGGTTCTCGAGCACGTTGCAGGCAAGGGTGAAGGGCAGGCCCTGGCCGCCGAATTCCTCGGGCGATGCGATCGCGTTCCAGCCCTGCTCGACATATTCGGCATAGGCCTCGGCATAGCCATCGGGCAGGCGCACGACGCCGTTTTCCAGTTTCGCGCCCTCGAGGTCGCCGACGCGGTTGAGCGGGGCGAATTCCCCGGCAGCGAACTGGCCCACGCCTTCGACGATGGCCTCGACCATGTCGGGCTCGGCGGCGGCGAATTTCTCCGACTTCGCAAGCTCCTCGATCCCGGCGTTCACGCGGATCGCGAGCAGCTGGTCTTGCGTTGCGGGGGTATAGGTCACGTTCAATCCTCTTGGCTTTGTGTGCCTGCAGATATAGCGCGCAGGCATGAGCGGCAAATACGCTACGGAAACGCTTGAGGCGACAAAGAGTGGCATTGCGCGCGCCGCAGAAATCCTGCGTGCAGGCGCCCTCGTGGCTGTTCCGACCGAGACGGTCTACGGGCTCGCGGCGCGGGCCGATAGCGATGACGCCGTTGCGCGGATCTACGAGGCCAAGGGGCGCCCGAGCTTCAATCCGCTCATCGTGCACGTGGCGAGCATCGAGCAGGCGAAGAAGCTGGCCGATTTCGAACCGGAAGCGGAGAGGCTCGCCGCCGAGCATTGGCCCGGGCCACTGACGCTTGTCCTACCGCGCAAGGAGGGCGCTGGTCTGGCCGATGCCGTGACAGCAGGGCTCCCGACCATCGCGCTACGCATGCCCGACCATCCGGTGATGCAGGCGCTGCTTGCCGAGGCCGGTGTCCCGCTTGCCGCGCCCTCGGCCAATCGCAGCGGCTTCATCAGTCCGACGAGCGCGCAGCATGTGCTCGCTTCGCTCGAGGGGCGCATCGATGCGGTCGTCGATGGCGGCGAATGCAGTGCCGGCGTCGAATCCACCATTGTCGCGGTCCGCGCAGACGGCTCGGTGGAGGAATTGCGCCCGGGGCCGCTCGATATCGCGAGCGGTACTGGCGGCAAGGGCGGGGTCGAAGCGCCCGGCCAGCTCGCCAGCCACTATGCGCCGGGCAAGCCCGTTCGCCTTGACGCCAAACACGCCGATAGCGACGAATTCATGATTGGATTCAGGGATGTTGGCGGTGACTGCTCGCTCTCTGCCGAAGGTAATCTCGGGGAAGCGGCGTCACGCCTCTATGCGTGCCTGCACCTCGCCGCCGCCTCGGAAAAGCCGCGAATTGCCGTCGCTCCGATCCCGGAGGAAGGCATCGGCAAGGCGATCAACGACCGGCTGCGCCGCGCCGCCACTCCCGCGGATTAGCCTTCCGGCTCGACCGGGATGGTCGGGATGATCTGCTGCATTTCGGCATAGGTGTCGCGCGCATCGTCACATGCGCGGCGATTGCCTTCCTCGCATTCGTCGAGCTGCTTTTCATAGTCGCGCTCGAGCTTTCCGAGACGTTCCTCGCGCTTGCGAAGCTCGCGGCCGCGCTTCTCGTCGGCTTCGGACTGGCTGGTGGTGGCCAGGTCCACGCCCTTGGAGGCAACCTTGACCGGTGCCGTCACCACGTCGGCGACCGTGCCGAGGCAGCCGGACAGCAGGAAGGCGGTTGCGGGAAGGGCGACAAGACTAAGGCGGTGCATCGAGGTTCCTTTCGATGCACCGCCTATAGCAGTCTTGGTGAGTATTCGGTGAATCAGCTGGCGGTTTCGGTCGTACCTGCAGAACAGCGCAGCTTGCCCGAACCCATCGCGCTGACTTCGCAGGTCGCGCTGCCGGTCACCGATACGTCACCCGAGCCGACGATGCTCGCTTCGACGCGGCCGTCCGAAGCGAAGGCGGCATTGCCCGAACCGGCGATCGTGATGTCGGCGCGTTCGACCTTGAGGCCTTCCATCTTGCCCGAACCCGAGCCCGCGACGGTCATGTCGAGACGGTCCACGGTGCCCGATGCTTCGAAATCGCCCGAACCGGCGATCGTCATGTCGAGCTTTTCGGCTTCCATGCGCGCGACCTTGGCGGTGCCCGAACCGGCGATGGTGACGTCGGCGCTGCCGGTCATTTCGTCGGCTTCCATCGTGCCCGATCCCGCCAGGACCATGGCGGTCAGGCTGGGGACGGTGACGCGAACGGTTGCAGTGCCGAGGCCCTTGCCGCTGTCCTTCTCGCGCGAGATGGCGAGCGTGGAGTCCTCGCGGTGGAAACGCAGCGCGGCAACGGCGTCGTCATCGCCGGAGACGTCGATATCGAAGGTCTCGCCCGTGTTGATGATCACGGTATCGGGGCCTGCGAGAATGATTTCGGTCGGCGCATCGCCGCCACGGTCGAGTTCGGCCAGCGGTACGCCCTTGCCGTCACCGATCTGCATGTCGACGTTGCAGCCTGTCAGCATGGCACTCGCAGCAAGCGCCGCGACCGGAGCGAGGCCTTTCAGAAGCTTGTGAATCATAAGTCTCATCCCTTTGAATCCTGGCGCGAGCCCACGCTCGGCGTATTGGCGATATAATACAGCATTAGACCGACTTCAACCCAAAGCAAAAGGGCCGCCCCTTGCGGAGCGGCCCCTTCGTCGAGTGCCGATGGCCGTTAGGCGATCAGGCGTCCTCTTCCTCGTTGTTGTAATACTGCGGAGCATGCTCGCGCAGAACGTCGAGAATCTTCTCGAGCGCGGTCGGCTCGTCGGTCTTTTCCATCGCTGCGAGTTCGCGTGCGAGACGGCTCGAGGCCGCTTCGAAGATCTGGCGCTCCGAATAGCTCTGTTCGGGCTGGTCGTCGGGGCGGAAAAGGTCGCGGGTCACTTCGGCGATCAGGACGATTTCGCCCGAGTTGATCTTCGCCTCGTATTCCTGCGCGCGGCGGCTCCACATGGTGCGCTTGACCTTGGGCTTGCCCTTCAGCGTTTCCATGGCTTCCTTGAGCGTCTTGTCACTCGACAGCTTGCGCATGCCGATCGATTCGACCTTGTTGACCGGAACGCGGAGCGTCATGCGCTCCTTCTCGAAACGGAGGACATAGAGATCGAGCTGCATGCCGGCGATTTCCTCGCTCTGGAGCTCGATGACACGGCCAACGCCGTGCTTGGGGTAAACAACGTAATCGCCAACGTCGAAGGCGTCCGCCTTGCTCGCCATGCATCAATCCTTTCGTCGGGGCCGAGGGGGGAGCAACGCCAAGGAAACCCATGGCCGCACGCCGTCGGACGGTGTGCAGTCTGGTTCCGATGGTGGTGTTGCGGCTGGTACGGCCCTTTCAATTCTCACATCTGCACCGGTTCAGGCCGGGGCAGTTGTTGCATTATATAGCACAGCAGGCGGAATATTGCGAGTCTTCGCAGTTTACGGCGCCTCGTTGGCCTTACCGCTTCCTTTCACCGGAGCGAGTTGCGCGCCCGGCAGGCGCATCGCGCTGGCCTAGGACCAGGTGATCAGGACAAGCACGGAACCGAGGCGGCCTCGGGGTCTGAAAGCACCCTCGGGGGGCTATCAGTCGCCTTCGCCGGGTTCGGGCGAGAAGTATTTCTCGAACTTGCCCTCTTCGCCCTTGTGCTCGTCGGCATCTGCGGGCGGTTCCTTCTGGCCGGTGATGTTCGGCCATTCGGCGCTGAACTTGGTGTTCAGCTCGAGCCACTTTTCGAGATTGTCCTCGGTGTCGGGCAGGATGGCCTCGGCCGGGCATTCGGGTTCGCACACGCCGCAATCGATACATTCCGACGGATTGATGACGAGCATGTTCTCGCCTTCATAGAAGCAGTCGACCGGGCAGACCTCGACGCAGTCGGTGTATTTGCATTTGATGCAGGCGTCGGTGACGACATAGGTCATTGGGCGTGTTTCCCCTGAGTGGTAGGTGTTTCTGCGCTGCTATGGCTAATCATGCACCGGGGTCAAGTTCCCGATAACATTCTTGCGCCTCGCGCGGCGGCCCGCGCCGTTCCGGCAGCGAGAGAACCTCGACGAGACGCACCGTCTTGCCGAGCGGCAGGGTGAGGACATCACCCGCGGCGATATCGCGGCTGGCGCGCAGCACGCGCTCTCCATTGAGGCGGATGTGACCTTCGTCGACCAGCTTGCGTGCGGCGCTGCGGGTGCGCACGAAGCGCAGGAAGCAGAGCAGGCGGTCGATCCGCAAGCCTCAGCCCTGCTTGATCAGGTCAGCGAGGCCGGCAAAGGCGCTGCCCTCACGCGGCTTCTGCTCGGTGCGGGGCTTGCCGCGCTGCTGCTTGCGCCGCGAAGGGCGCCATTCCCAGCTATCGGGGCGCGGCGGGCCGAAGGTGCCTTCCGCAAGCGGCCTCGCGCGCTGGACGCGGAAGCCCGCCTGTCCGAGCAGGCGCTCGGCGTTCTTCTCTTCCAGCCCGATCGAGATCGGCAGGCTCAGGTCGAGCGTGAACTTGCGGCTCTTGCCCGCCTTCGAGCGCGCTTCGTGAGCGGTGCGGAAGATCTTTTCGGCGAGGTCCAGGCGGATCGCCTGTGTCCCTGCGTGGCGATAACCGGCGGGCAGCTTCTTGGCGTCGGGGATGACCGGCAGCATCGCTTCCTGCAGCGGGCGGCGGTCGGTGCCGAGCGCGCTCAGCAGCTGGCGCGGCGCGGGCTTGAGCAGGAGCGGCGCGAAAATGTCGAGCGCGCCGAAAGTGACGCCGATCTTGCGCAGGAAGGGGCGCATTTCCTTGGGCAGATGCTCGATCCCCGCCTTCTCGCGGGTCACGAAACCATGGCCCGCGATGAGGTTGAGCAGCAGCGCGCGCGCCTGACTGCCTGCTTCCGGATTGGCCGATGCGATATGCATCTTGCGCAGCGGCTCGAGCGGTTCGAGCTGCTTGTCGAGCCATGCATCGAGCGCATCGAGCAATGTTTTCCTGGCGTTATCGGGCAGGGCGGAGATTTCACGCGAAGGTTCGAGCGCGGGTTTCACCTGCCCGTCCCGCGGAGCGAGCTTTGCCAGCATCTGGCCGTTCCAGCGGATCGCACCGCGCGACAGCTCGACGTCAGCCATGTCCGAAGCCGCCAGCACCTCGGCCTTTTCGCCCAGGATGCGCGGCAGCGCCTTCTCGGCAGCGGCAAGCAACATCTTGCGGTCGGCATGGTTGGCGGCAGGATCGACTTCGAAACGGAAGCCCTCGACCTTGCCGAGAGCCTCGTCCTCGACGAGCAGCGTGCCGTCCTCGGCGAGCGTGATCGGGAGCATGGAGGCATCCTGTCCCAGCGATTTCATCAAAATGGCAGTCCTTCGGTTGACGAATCTTTCGGTGAGCCGCGCATGGAGCGCGTCCGACAATTTGGCTTCGACCCCGCGGGCGCGTGACGCCATTTCGTCGCGGGCGAGCACCCAGTCGGGCCGCTGGCAGATATAGGCCCAGCTGCGAATCGCCGCGATGCGGCCCTGCAGCGTATCGATATCGCCGCTGACATTGTCGAGTTCGGATATGCGCGCGGCAACATAGTCCGCCCCGATATACCCTGAACGCAGGTCCTGCCACAGCCGCGCGACGAAGCGGGCATGGACGTCGGGGCCGCGCGCTCGGAAATCGGGCAGCGAGCATGCCTCCCAGAAGCGCCGAACCTGCCCCGAACCGCGGATCGTCTCGGCGAGCGGTTCCTCGGCGAGGCGCTTCAGCGTGGCGAGATCGATCGCCTCGGGGGCGAGGCGCAGCGCCTCGTGCTCGGGCGGGCGTTCGAGGTCGGCGATGAGCGTGGAAAGCGAGTCGAAGCGCGGTTCGGGCTCGCGCCAGAAGAGTTTCGTGATCGGCGCGAAACGGTGTTCTTCGATCGCGTAGATCTCTTCCTCGGTGAATTCGGGGGCGGGACCCGCCTTGCCGCCGCCACCTGCCAGCGTCCCGAAGGTGCCGTCGCGCTGGTGACGCCCCGCCCGGCCTGCAATCTGTGCCATTTCAGCAGGTTGCAGCCGCCTCATGCGAACGCCGTCGAACTTCGTCAGCCCTGCGAAAGCGACGTGATTGACGTCCAGGTTGAGGCCCATGCCGATGGCATCGGTCGCGACGATATAGTCGACCTCACCATTCTGGAACAATTCGACCTGCTTGTTGCGCGTTTCCGGTGAAAGCGCGCCCATGACCACTGCAGCGCCGCCGCGGAAGCGCCGCAGCATTTCGGCGACCGCGTAGACCTGCTCCGCACTGAAGGCGACGATTGCGCTTCTCGGGGGCAGGCGCGAGAGCTTGCGCGGGCCGATGTGGGTAAGGGTTGAGAAGCGCGGGCGCTCGGAGATTTCGGCGCCTGGCACCAGTGCCTCGACCATCGGCGCAAGCGTCGCCGCGCCCAGCAGCATGGTTTCCTCGCGGCCGCGCGTGTTGAGCAGGCGGTCGGTAAAGACGTGTCCGCGCTCGCGGTCGGCGGCGAGTTGCGCCTCGTCCAGCGCCACGAAGGCCCGCTCGTTCGATGCGCGCGGCATCGCCTCGACGGTGCAGCACAGGTAGCGCGCGCCTTCAGGTTCAATCCGCTGTTCGCCAGTGATCAGGGCGACATTCTTCTCGCCCTTGATCGCGACTACGCGGTCGTAGACCTCGCGCGCCAGGAGCCGCAGCGGGAAGCCGATCGCCCCGCTCGAGTGCGCGCACATCCGCTCGATGGCGAGATGGGTCTTGCCGGTATTGGTGGGTCCGAGGACCGCCTTGATGCTGGCGTCGTTCACTGCAGCCTAGGTGGCAGCGCGCGGGGCGCGGCGCAACCGCTCGTCCCCCGCAGCTGCCGGATGGCCGCTGCGCAAGCCTGAGCAGGGCCGTCCGTTAATTCGCCCTTTACTTTGTTTCCTTATGGATTCACGTCATTCATGCAGATGGATCGAGCGCCAAGGCACAGCATGGTGCCGGCCGGTCCGCGGCGGAGGGAATTTTGGTGGATCAGTCCAGCAAGGACCAGACCCAGCAGTATTCGATGGCATTCGAAGCGGCAGGCAGCGCGCCTGCCGGCGATGGATCGCGCAATCCCTCCTCGGCCATTCGCCAGCTTCGCGAAAAGGCCTACGCCCGCATTGAAGCACTCGATATCGCGCCCGACCTCGGTTCGGACATCGGCTCGCGCCGCTGGTTCCGCGGTCTCGGCACTTTCGTCGGCCTCTCGGTGGTCGCGCTGGCCTTCTGGCCCGACTTCGCTCCGCTCGAGGCCGCTTCGCCGCTGCCCGACGACGCCGAAGTGCGGGGCGAATACCGCAGTCACATGATCACGCCGCTCGGACTCGGCGCCGACACCGGTCGCCGCATGGGCCCGACTGCGCTGGTCCGCCCGCTCGCCGAGGCGCCTGAACGCCCGCAGATGCAGATGCTGGCAACGCTCGGCCGCGGCGACAGTCTCGACCGCACGCTACGCCGGGCAGGCGTCAGCAGCGAGGAGGCCGACCAGGTCGCATCGCTGATCGGCAGGGCTGTAAACCTCGAAGACATCGAGCCGGGCACGCAGATCGACATAACGCTCGGCCGCCGCCCCGCACCAGGCGAAAGCCGCCCGCTCGACCAACTCAACCTCCGCGCGCGCTTCGACCTCGAACTCAAGGTCGCCCGTCTCGACGAGGACGGCCCGCTCGCGCTCACCCGCCGCCTCATCCGAGTCGACGAGACCCCGCTGCGCATCCGCGGCACGGTGGGCGACAGCCTTTACCGCTCGGCGCGCGCCGCCGGCGCTCCCGCGAGCGCCATCCAGGCCTACCTCAAGGCGGTCGGCCAGGAAGTGAACCTCCAGCGCGACGTGCGGTCGACCGACCAGTTCGACATGATCATTTCGCACCGCCGCGCCGCTACGGGCGAACGCCAGGCGGGCCAGCTCCTCTTTGCCGGCCTCGAGCGCGGATCGCGCAACGGCGTACAGTTGATGCGCTGGGGCAAGGACGGCGAGTTTTACAGCGCCGATGGAGAGGGCGAGGAAAAGGGCGGCCTGATGGCGCCCGTGCCCGGCCCGATGAGCTCGCGCTACGGCATGCGCCGCCACCCGATCCTCGGCTATCGCCGCATGCACGCAGGTGTCGATTTCCGCGCCCGCCATGGCACGCCGATCGTCGCCGTGACCGATGGCCGCGTTACCGGCGCTGGCCGGATGGGTGGTTGCGGCAATGCAGTTCGCCTGCGCCACAGCAACGGCGTCGACACGCGCTATTGCCACATGAGCCGCGTCTCCGTCCGCCGGGGCGAGAGCGTCAAGCGCGGCCAGGTGATCGGCTATGTCGGCTCGACCGGCCTGTCGACCGGACCGCACCTGCACTATGAGATGTACCGCGGCGGCAAGCATGTGAATCCGGCCTCGGTCAGCTTCGTAACGCGCCGCCAGCTCTCGGGCGAGGATCTCACCAAGTTCCGCGACACGCTGCAGAACCTCAAGAAGGTCGAAGAAGGCGCTGCGCTGGCTGATCTTTCCCCGACTGCAGAGGAAGCCGCGAGCGAAGAGCCCGCCCGCGAGATCGACAAGCTCGACCAGCCCCGGAAGATCGGCTGACCGGCCCCGATTGCTAAGCCGCGCGCTTTGCGGCAAGGCTCGCCCCATGACCAATGCCAGCTATCCCGCAATGCGCCTGCGTCGCACCCGCGCCCACGGCTGGAGCCGTGCGATGCACCGCGAAACCGTGCTCACACCCGCGGACCTGATCTGGCCACTCTTCGTGACAAGCGGGAGCGGCGTGGAAGAACCCGTCGCTAGCCTGCCCGGCGTATCGCGCTGGTCGGTCGACGGGATCGCGAAGCGCGCTAAGGAAGCGGTCGAGCTTGGCATTCCCTGTGTCGCCCTGTTCCCGAACACGCCTGCAGACAAGCGCAGCGACAAGGGCGACGAGGCGCTCAATCCTGACAATTTGATGTGCCAGGCGATCAAGGCGGTGCGCGATGCATGCGGCAATGACGTCGGCATCCTCACCGACGTCGCGCTCGATCCCTATACCAGCCACGGGCAGGACGGGTTGATCGACGATGACGGCTATGTCCTCAATGACGACACGGTGGCGGTACTCGTCGACCAGGCGCTGAACCAGGCGCAGGCAGGTGCGGATATCATCGCGCCTTCGGACATGATGGACGGCCGCGTAAAAGCGATCCGCATGGCACTGGAAATGAACGATTTTCCCAATGCGCAGATCATGGCCTATGCGGCCAAGTATGCCTCGGCCTTCTACGGCCCATTTCGTGACGCCGTGGGCTCGGGCGGCCTGCTGAAGGGCGACAAGAAGAGCTACCAGATGGACCCGGCCAATGGCGACGAGGCGCTGCGCGAGATCGCGCTCGACATCGCCGAGGGTGCCGACAGCGTGATGGTGAAGCCGGGCCTTGCCTATCTCGACGTCATCTGGCGCGCGAAAGAGGCTTTCGGCGTTCCGGTCTTCGCTTACCAGGTCAGCGGCGAATATGCGCTGATCGAGGCCGGGGCGGCGGCAGGCGTAGCCGACCGAGAGGCGCTGCTCATGGAAAAGCTGGTCGCTTTCAAGCGCGCCGGATGTTCTGGCGTGCTGACCTACCATGCGCCGCTCGCCGCGCGCGTCCTCAATGGCTGAGTTCTGCCACGAGACCGACAGGCTGGTCTTGCGCGACTGGCGCGATGAAGACTGGCCGCGCTTCTGGGAAGGCACGAACACGCCTGCCGTCATGGAATGGCTCGGCGGTGTATGCGACGACGCCAAACGGCAGGGCGCGCAGGACAGGCTGCTCGGATACCAGCGCGATCACGGCCACACGTTCTGGGTCGTCGAGCGCAAGGAAGATGGCGCGATCCTCGGCTTTTGCGGCCTGAAGCGCTGCAACCAGGAGGGCGGACCGGTCGGCGAAATGGAAGTCGGCTGGCGCCTGCGCGAAGATGCCTGGGGCAAGGGCTATGCGAAGGAAGCCGCGATCGCCTCGCTCGACCTCGCCTTCGACCGTTTCGGTGCCGAGCAAGTCATCGCCCTGACCGTTCAGCCCAATGAGCCGAGCTGGGGGCTGATGAAGCGCCTCGGCATGGAGCACCGGCCCGACCTCGACTTTGCAAACAGTGACTTCGGTGACGATACCATCATCGTCTATTCGATCTCGCGCGAGGATTGGGAAGGCTGGCGTGGCTGACATCATCGCCGAAACCGACCGGCTGATCTTGCGCACGATCGAGGAAAGCGACGCTGCCGAGCAGTACCGGGTGCTCAACACGCAGGCCGTCATGGCGCGGCTGGGCGGGCCCAAGGAACTGCACGAGATCGAAGCGAAGCATGCCAAGGCGATGCAGTGGTACGCGACGCGCGGCTTCAGCTTCCTGATGCTGATCGAGAAGGAGACCGGAGAGCTGGTCGGCCACGCGGGGATCAAGCTGGTCGATAACCCGCTCGCGCCCAACCAGGGCGATCACGAGATTGGCTGGCTCATCCGCGAGGACCGGTGGCGGCTTGGGCTTGCCGAGGAAGCAGTCCGCGCAGTGATCGACTGGGCATTCGGCCGCGTCGATGCGCCGCATGTCGTCGCGCTGACGAGTGAAGCCAATGTGCCAAGCTGGAAGCTGATGGAAAAACTCGGCATGGTGCGCCGCGAAGACCTCGATTTCGACGATCCGGACTATCCGCCCGAAGATCGCCGCACGATCCAGTACTCGCTCACGAAAGACCAATGGGAGAGCCAGCAGTGACCAACCGACCCGGCGTCAACATCGTCCCGATCCACGGCAAGACGCCGCAGATCCACGAGAGCGCCTTCATCGCGCCCGGTTGCACGATAATCGGCGACGTCACGATAGGGGCGGGAAGCTCGATCTGGTACAATTGCGTGCTGCGCGCCGACGTCAGCCGCATCGTCATCGGCGAGCGCAGCAATGTGCAGGACGGTAGCGTGCTCCACTGCGATCCGGAACGCCCGGGCGATCCCGATGGTAGCCCGCTCATCATCGGCGACGACGTGCTGATCGGTCACATGGCCATGGTGCACGGCTGCCGCATCGAGGATCGCGGCTTCGTCGGCCTCGGCGCGATCGCCATGAACAAGGCAGTCATCGGCTCCGACGCCATGCTGGCAGCCGGCGCGATGCTTACCGAAGGCAAGGTGATGGGCGAGCGCGAGCTATGGGGCGGCCGCCCTGCGCGCAAGATGCGCGATCTCGACGACATGGCGGTTGCCGGCATGCGCATGGGCACTGCGCATTACGCGGAAAATGCAAAGCATCATTCGGATGCCGTTGCGGCAGCGCTTGGCTAGGCGATGGCCCGGCCACGCCTGGCCCTTCCGGCTGCGAGCGAAATCGAATCCCTAATCGATGATCGCGGCCAGCTGAAGGTCCGCGTCACTCCCGGCGCGCGAACGGACGATGTGAGCCTTGTCGAAGGCCAGCTCGCCGTGAAGACACGGGCAAAACCGCAGGATGGCGCCGCCAACGAAGCGGTCATGGCCGTGGTGGCCAAGGCGCTTGGCCTCGCGCCGAGCAAGGTCGAGATGTTGCGCGGTCAGACCTCGCGCCAGAAAGTGCTCCGGATTACCCGCTAGCCTGCTGGCTGGCGCAGATACTTGAACATGTAACCGACGAAATCGGCTTTCCCGATTTCCAGCCCCTCGCTGCGCAGGATGGCGTAGGCGGTGGTGGCGTGGAAATAGAACTGCGGCACGGCCCAGTCGCGCACGTATTCGCCCGCGGTCAGGTCGAACGCCATGCCGTTGGGAATGACCAGCTCGACCTGCTCGTCCTCGCCGACGAAGTCCTGCTGTGACCATCCCTCGATGTCAGCCTTGCAGGCCGCGACCATCTCGCGCGCTTCGGCGAGGCTCTTCGGATCTTCCTCGCGCGAGGTGAAGTCGAGCCCGATGAGCCGCGCCATGGCTTCGCCCGGCATATTGCAGAGGAAACGCACCTGGGTCGAAAGCGGCAGCATGTCGTCGGCGAGCTTCGCGCCGAGCAGCGCCTCGCCCTTTTCGTGCGTGGCCGCCTTGGCCAGCAATCCGTCGAGCGTCCCCAGCATGTTGAGGTGCACGTTTACGATCAGGTCCTTGTGGGTCATTCGTCTCTCCCGTGTGCCGCCAAGGGTTAGCGGCTGGGAGCATGCCGTCAATCGGCGATGAGCGCGCGCAAGGCGTCGATCCGGTCGGCTTCGTGCGGCGGCTTGTCCCAGCGGATACGGTGGATGCGCGGGAAGCGCATGGCGAGGCCCGACTTGTGGCGCTTGCTCTCGTGCACGCTGTCGAAGGCCACTTCGAAGACTAGCTTCTTCTCGGTTTCGCGCACCGGCCCGAAACGGTTGATCGTGTTCTGCCGCACGTGCTTGTCGAGCTTCTTCAGCTCCTCGTCGGTGAAGCCCGAATAGGCCTTGCCGACCGGCAGCAGGTCCGCGCCCTTGTCGGGATCGCCGTCCCAGCAGCCGAAGGTGTAGTCGGAGAAGAAGCTCGAGCGCTTGCCGCTGCCGCGCTGGGCATACATCAGCACGCAGTCGACCAGCAGCGGGTCGCGCTTCCACTTGTACCAGTATCCCACGCGCCTTCCGGCGATATAGGGGCTGTCCTTGCGCTTGAGCATCAGGCCCTCGATGGCATCCTCGCGGCTGCCTTCGCGGATCCTCGAAAGATGTTCGAAATCAGCTGCTTCGACAACGGAGCTGATATCGAAATGCGACGCCGGCAAGCGTGACGCCAATGCTTCGAGCCGCTCGCGGCGCTGCGTCCATGGCTGCGGGCGCAGGTCTTCGCCCTCCAGCAGCAGGACGTCGTAGAGCCGCACGAAGGCCGGATACTCGGCGAGCATCTTTTTCGAGACGGTCTTGCGTCCGAGCCGCTGCTGGAGCGCATTGAAGCTCGCCGCGCCGCCCGCCTCGCCGCCCTGCGTGCTGCCGCGCACGAGCAGTTCGCCGTCGAGCACGGCGTTCATCGGCAGGACGTCGAGCAATTCGGGGAAGGTGGCCGAGATATCGTCGCCCGAGCGCGAATAGAGCCGTGTTTCACCGCCGGCGCGCACCAGCTGCACGCGAATGCCGTCCCATTTCCACTCGGCGGCATAGTCTTCGAGGTCGACTACCGTCTCTTCGAGCGGATGGGCGAGCATGAAGGGGCGGAAGGTGGGCAGGTTCTCGATATCGGGCGGGTCTTCGCCGTCCGCCGCCCAGGCGAAAAGCTCGGGGTAGGGCGGCTTCAGCCCGTGCCAGTACTCCTCGACCTCGTCGACCGAGACGTCGAAGGCCTGCGCGAATGCCGTCTTGGCGAGGCGCGAGGAGACGCCGATGCGCATGCCGCCCGTGGCCAGCTTGAGCAGCGCGTAGCGGCCCGAGGCATCGAGCCGGTCCATCAGCAGCGGCAACTCGGTGAGAACCGTCTTGCGGTTCATGGCGTCAAGCAGGCCGACCGTCTCGCTGAGGGTGGGCGGGGAGGGCGGTTCCTCGGGTGCGGGCCACAGCAGGCTGGCGGTTTCCGCCGTATCGCCCACGAAGTCGCGGCTGAGCGTCCACAGCACCGGGTCGATCCGGTCCTTGAGGAGATTGCGGATGGTCGAGCTCTTCACCGCCGGGAAATCGAGCCCGTCGGACAGCGCGGCCAAGGCCCAGCCGCGGTCGGGATCGGGCGTCGCCTGCAAATACTCGGCGATCAGCCGCAGCTTTTCGTTGCGGCTGCGCGTGTAGACCAGCGCGTCGATCAGGGCGGCGAACTCTTCCAACCCTAGTCGTCCTCGTCCTCGTAGCCGACCAGCGCCAGCGCGCGGGCGCGGCGCTGGTGAAGCTGGCACCACCGCAGCAGCGCATCCTCGCGGCCATGGGTGATCCAGTTCTCATGCGCATCGACCTCGCGAATCGTCCGCGTGAGTTCGCCCCAGTCGGCATGGTCGGAGATCACCAGCGGAAGCTCGACATTGCGCTGGCGGGCGCGCTGGCGGATGCGCATCCAGCCGCTCGCCATGGCAGTGATCGGGTCGGGCAGGCGGCGGCTCCAGCGGTCGTTGAGCGCCGAGGGCGGACAGACGACGATTGCTCCGCGCATGTCGTCCTTCCCGTGATCGGCAACCAGCCTCAGTTCGCCGAGATCGACACCGTGTTCCTCATAGAGGCGGCACATCTTCTCCATCGCGCCGTGGAGATAGATCGGGTCCTTGTGGCCTGCGCGCCGCAGCTCCGAGATCACGCGCTGCGCCTTGCCCAGCGCATAGGCGCCGACGAGCACGCAGCGATCGGGATGGGCGCGCAACCGGTCGAGGAGCTTGGCCATCTCTTCCTCGATCGGCGGATGGCAGAAAACCGGCAGGCCGAAGGTCGCCTCGGTGATGAAGATGTCGCACTTCTGCACCTCGAAGGGCGGGCAGGTCGGGTCCTCGCGGCGCTTGTAGTCACCGGTGACGATCACGCGCTCGCCCGCGTGTTCGAGCAGGATCTGCGCGCTGCCGAGCACATGGCCCGCCGGGATATAGGTCGCATCGACGCCGCCCTTCAGGCGGATGGTCTCGCCATATTCGACCGGCGTTGCGCCCTCGCGCGTGTTGTAGCGCAGCTCCATGATCGCCAGCGTTTCGGGAGTCGCCACCGTGCGGCCGTGCCCGCCGCGTGCATGGTCTGCATGACCATGCGTCACCAGCGCATGATCGACCGCGCGGCTGGGATCGACCCAACAGTCGGCAGGCTCGATATAGATCCCGTGCGGTTCGGGCTTTATCCAGGAAAACGGCGCGCGCATCCCCGTCTCAACGGCGGGGGAGCGCGCAAGTTTCCTACTCGGCTCCGGAGTCGGTCCGGTACTTGTCGAACCAGGCGACGACGGCTGAGGTCTTCGCCCCAAGCTGGCTCGGCGACATGGTTGTATCGCCGTGACTGCCACCGGGCGTCACGAGCAGGGCCGTATCGACCCCGCGCAGCTTGAGCGCACCGTAAAACTGCTCGGCCTCGAAACGCGGCGTGCGGTAATCCTCGGCCGCGACGAGCACGAGGGTGGGTGTGTTGATCTTGTCCGCTGCCGCAAGCGGCGAGCGCGCCCAGTATCCTTCGGGGTTCTCCCAGGGCATGCCCTTCATCCAGTAGCGCGCGAAGAAGGGGTAGGCATCGGCCGCGAGCGCCATCGTCGTCCAGTTGATGACCGGCTTGTTCGAGGCTGCAGCAGCGAAACGATCGGTCTTGCCTACCAACCATGCGGTGAGGATGCCGCCGCCCGAGCCACCGGTCACGAAGAGGTTGTCGGGATCGGCGTATCCGGCCGCCACTGCCGCATCGACCGCGGCGAGAAGCTCGGCGTCGTTGGGTACGGGATAGGTGCCGTCGATGCCCCCGAGGAACTGCGATCCGTAGCCAGACGAGCCGCTGGGGTTGGTGAAGAGCACCGCATATCCGGAACTCGCATAGATCTGGTAGTCGCTCGCGAAATGCGGGCCATAGGCGGCGTGCGGGCCGCCATGGATTTCCAGGATCATGGGTACGCGCGTGCCCTCGACGTAGTCGGGCGGCAACAGGATCCAGCTCGGGATATCCTTTCCGTCGGGCATGGTCACGGCGATCTCGCGCGTCTCGCCGAGCTGCTTGCCCGAGAGGAACACCTCGTTCAGCCGGGTGAGCTGCACCGAACGGTTGCCGCGCAGCACCGAGACATCGGCCGGCCGCGTCGCACTGCCCGAAGTGAAGGCGAGATTGCCGCGATCCGACACCGACCATTGTCCGCCGACATAGGGGCGGGTGTAGCCCGGACCTGCGATACGCGCGGGCAGCGGATCGACCGAACCGGAGGTCGAAATCCGCGCTACGCGGTAGACGCCTTCGTCCTCGTACCCTGCGAAAATGCCCGCCTCGGTCCATTCGAGGCTGTCGAAACTGCGGTCGAAACCGGCGGCGATCCGGCGATGGTTGCTCCCGTCGGAATCCATCAGATAGAGGCCCGCCATATGCGCGTCGCGGCCTTCGTCGTCGAAACCGAGATAGGCGATCCGGCGTCCGTCGGGGCTGACCTGCGGCGAAGTATCCGGTCCATCTCGGGTAGTGAGCTCGCGGATCGCGCCGCTGGCGATGTCGATCGCGTAAACCTCTGTGTCGAGGCCGGCGAGCTCCCAGTTCTCGTCGCGGTTGCCGCTGATGAGGAGCGCGCTACCGTCGGGCATCCATTCAATGGGGCCATCGTGGTTGCGGTCGCCGGAGGTCAGCTGGCGCGGCGCGCCGCCGGTAGCCGAGACGAGGAAGACCTGCGTGTAACCGGGCTTGAGGTAACCGGCGCCATCGAAGCGATAGGTCACCGCATCGGTAATCGCGGGCGGCGCCTTCCACTGTGCGCCCTCGGGCTTGCTGGCGGGCTTGCCGAGCGAGACGGGCTTGCCGGGCACGCGCGCGGTATATGCGATCATCGTGCCGTCGGGCGACCAGCTCAGGCTGCCCGGGCTTTCCGGAAGTGCGGTGATGTTCGCACTCTCGCCGCTTGCCATCCAGCGCACGTGCAGTTCGGGTCCGCCGCCGCTTTCGGTCGAGACATAGGCGAGCCGCGATCCGTCCGGCGACCAGCGCGGCGCAAAATGCGCTCCTGCGCCCGTAACGAGCGGGGTCTGCGCACCGCTGGCAGTGTCGACCATCCAGATCGAACTGACTGCCGCATCGGTCATGATGTCGTTGGCGCGCCTGACATAGGCGATCTGCTTGCCATCGGGGCTGATCTGCGGATCGGCGGCCACGGTCAGTCCGAACAGGTCGTCGACGGTAAAGTGCCGGTCGGGCGCCTCCTGGGCGTAAGCCGGTGCCGCGATGCCGAGTGATAGAGCCAGAACGATGGCTTTGCGCATGAAAAAACCTCCCCTGCAGGTGCGGGGGAGGTTCAATCATATTTGCGCTATGGAAGCGAGTCCGGCGGCTTAGCTCTCGTCCTTACCACCGTCCTTGCTTTCGCTCGCGCCGGCGTCGGGCTTCTTCCTTGCAGGAGCCTTCTTCTTCGGCGCCGCCTTCTTCTTGGCGGCAGGCTTGGTCTTGGGCGGGGCGGGGGTGAGTTCGAAGGAGGGCTTGCCGTCCTTCATCGTCACCGAGACCTCGCCGCCATCGGACAGCTTGCCGAACAGCAGTTCCTCGGCCAGCGGCTGCTTGATCCTTTCCTGGATCAGGCGGCCCATCGGGCGGGCACCGTAGAGCTTGTCGTAGCCCTTGTCGGCCATCCACGCGCGGCTTTCCTTGTCGAACTGGATGTCGACGTTCTGTTCGGCCAGCTGCAGTTCGAGCTGGAGGATGAACTTGTCGACCACGCGGGCGACCGTCGACTTGTTGAGGTAGCCGAAGGGCACGATCGCATCGAGACGGTTGCGGAACTCGGGGGTGAACATGCGCTTCACCGCTTCCTCGCTCGCATCTTCCTTCGACACGTCGCCGAAGCCGATACCCTGCTTGGCCATGTCGGACGCGCCGGCATTGGTGGTCATGATGAGCACCACGTTGCGGAAGTCGACCGTCTTGCCGTGATGGTCGGTCAGGCGGCCGTTATCCATCACCTGCAGGAGGATGTTGAACAGGTCCGGGTGCGCCTTCTCGATCTCGTCGAGCAGGAGGACGCAGTGCGGGTTCTGATCAACCGCATCGGTTAAAAGGCCGCCCTGATCATAACCAACATAGCCCGGAGGCGCACCGATCAGGCGCGAAACGCTGTGGCGCTCCATGTATTCGGACATGTCGAAGCGCTTCAGCTCGATACCCATGATCGAGGCGAGCTGGCGCGCGACCTCGGTCTTGCCGACGCCGGTGGGGCCCGAGAACAGGAACGAGCCGATCGGCTTGTCCGGATCGCGCAGGCCTGCGCGGCTGAGCTTCATCGCGGTCGAGAGCTTCTCGACTGCCGGATCCTGGCCGAAGACGACGTGCTTGAGGTCGCGTTCGAGGTTCTCGAGCGCCTTCTTGTCGTCCGAGCTGACCGATTTCGGCGGAATGCGCGCCATCGTCGCGATCACGGCCTCGATTTCCTTGGCGGTGATCTTCTTCTTGCGGCGGCTGGGCGGGACCAGCATCTGCATCGCGCCGACCTCGTCGATCACGTCGATCGCTTTGTCGGGCAGCTTGCGGTCGTTGATGTAGCGTGCCGACAGCTCGACCGCGGTCTTGAGCGCATCGGGCGTGTACTTGACCTTGTGATGTTCCTCGAAGGCGCTGCGAAGGCCCTTGAGGATGGCAACCGTGTCCTCGATCGTCGGTTCGTTGACGTCGATCTTCTGGAAGCGCCGCAGCAATGCGCGGTCCTTCTCGAAATGGTTGCGGAATTCCTTGTAAGTCGTTGATCCGATGCAGCGAATCGTGCCGCTGGACAGCGCGGGCTTCAACAGGTTCGAGGCGTCCATCGCCCCGCCGCTGGTCGCGCCGGCGCCGATCACGGTGTGGATCTCGTCGATGAAGAGGATCGCCTCGGGCATGTCCTCGAGTTCGGAGACGACCTGCTTCAGGCGTTCCTCGAAGTCGCCGCGATAGCGCGTGCCGGCAAGCAGCGCGCCCATGTCGAGCGAGTAGATCACCGCGTCTTCGAGCACGTCGGGGACGTCGCCCTCGACGATCTTGCGCGCGAGACCTTCGGCGATCGCGGTTTTACCCACGCCAGGGTCGCCCACGTATAGCGGGTTGTTCTTCGAACGACGGCAGAGAATCTGCACCGTGCGATCGACTTCGGGTCCGCGGCCGATCAGCGGGTCGATCCGGCCGTCCTCGGCCTTCTGGTTGAGGTTGACCGTGAACTGGTCGAGCGCGGTTTCCTTCTTGTCGCCGGGCTTGCCGCTTTCGGCGCCCTGTTCGGCCGGATTCGCGCCTTCTGCTGCGCCCTGCGGGGTCTTGTTCTCGACCTGCTTGCCGCCCTTGCCGATGCCGTGGCTGATGTAGCTCACCGCGTCGAGGCGGCTCATGTCCTGCTGCTGGAGGAAATAGACGGCATAGCTGTCACGCTCGGAGAACAGTGCGACGAGCACGTTTGCGCCGGTCACCGTGTCCTTGCCCGAGGACTGGACGTGCAGGATCGCGCGCTGGATCACGCGCTGGAATCCCGCGGTCGGCTGCGGATCGGCGCCGTCCTCGCTCTTGAGCGACTGGTATTCCTGCTCGAGATACTGCTTCACCACCGCTTCGAGCTCGCCCGTGTCGACGCCGCATGCCGCCATCACCTGCGCAGCATCCTCGTCGCCGATCAGCGCGAGCAGGAGGTGCTCGAGCGTGGCGTATTCATGACGGCGCTCGCCTGCATCGGTCAGCGCGGCATGGAGGGTCTTTTCGAGGTTGGCAGCAAAACTGGGCATCAGGTCTCTACTTCTGCGGGGACTCGCAAACTCGCGAGAGGAAGACAGGCTACCTTATGAAGGTTAGCCAAAGCTGTATGTTCCGGTGATATGGGTACGAGATGCCGGTTTGGAAGGGTCCGGCCCACGCTCAGTCCTTTCGCCCGAAAAGCGATTCTGCAGCATCCCTGTGGGCTGCGGCCTTCAGGCGGTGCGATTCGACCCGTGCGATCTCGCGCTCGAGCAGGGCGATGCGTTCCTGGAGTTCGTCCTGGGAATAGGGGCCGAGATCCTCGGCGGCGAGCTTGCTCGCGGCGTCGCCTTTGGGGCGTGGACGATCGTCGTCTTCCATTGCCCTTACACAATCCCCCTCAGCCCGGTTGCTGTCAACACGCCCCCACGGTAATGCACCGTTTCTCCGGCACGACGTCACGCATTCGAGGGGGCACCTTTGGCGACCGGCTTACCTAAGACCATGACCGCAATGGGATTTGACCAACCCGGCGGCCCGGACGTGCTCCGGCCCGAGGAATTGCCCGTCCCGCAGCCCGGCGAGGGCCAGGTGCTGATCGAGGTCAGCCATGCGGGCGTGAACCGTCCCGACGTCATCCAGCGGCAGGGTTTCTACCCGCCGCCGCCGGGCGCTTCGCCGATCCCCGGGCTCGAGGTGTCGGGCAAGGTCGTCGCGGTAGGCGAGGGCGTTGCGCCCGAAATGCTCAACCGCAAGGTCTGCGCGCTCGTGTCTGGCGGCGGATATGCCGAATACTGCCTCGCGCATTCGGCCCATTGTCTTACCGTTCCTCGGCACATGGACATGGCCTCTGCCGCCGCGATCCCCGAAACGCTCTTCACCGTCTGGCACAATGTCTTCGAACGCGGTTTCGCCGCCGATGGCGAGACATTGCTCGTGCATGGCGGCACTTCGGGCATCGGCACCATGGCGATCCAGCTCGCCAAGGCCTTCGAGATGAAGGTGGTCACGACCGCCGGCAGCGAAGAAAAATGCAACGCCGCCCGCGAGTTGGGTGCCGACCTTGCGATAAATTACAAGACCGAGGACTTCGTCGAGAAGACCAACGAATTCACCGGCGGCAAGGGTGTCGACGTCATTCTCGACATGGTGTCGGGCGACTATGTCCAGCGCAACCTCGACTGCCTTGCCGAAGATGGCCGCCACGTGACTATCGCCGTGCTCGGCGGGCTGAAGGCCGAAATCAACATGGCCAAGCTGATGAGCAAGCGTCAGGTGCTGACCGGATCGACGCTCCGCCCGCGTTCGGACGAGTTCAAGGCGCTGCTCGCCGACGAGATCTACAACCACGCTTGGCCGCTATTCGAAGACCGCACCATTGCGCCCGTGATGGACAAGACCTTCCCGCTCGCAGAGGCGGGCGCGGCGCACGCCCGCATGGAAGGCGGCGACCACATCGGCAAGATCGTGCTCGAGGTGCGTGCGGCGGATTGACGCCAATCTGTAGCAAATCCTTGAATCCGTAACGGAAACGAGATTCTCCGGTAACATTCGGCTGTCATGGCTCTCCCAACGTAGCTTCGGGAGATGGACCATGACCGAACTGCCCAAGGACCTTGCCGAATTCACCAATGTGGCGGGTTTTCCGCCGGTGGAGCCGAGCGTCCCGGAAAGAATTGTCGACGAGCGGCGCAAGTACCGCACGATCTGGATCAGCGATGTCCACCTGGGCACCAAGGGCTGCAATGCCGAGCTGCTGATCGACTTCCTCGACCATACCGACAGCGAGACCATGTACCTCGTCGGCGACATCATCGACGGCTGGCGGCTGAAGAAGAAGTTCTACTGGCCGCCCGAACACAACGACATCGTCTGGCGCATCCTCAAGCGCGCCAAGCGCGGTACGCGGATCGTCTATATCCCGGGCAACCACGACGAGATGGTGAGGCCGTTCTCGGGCATGAATTTCGGCGATGTCGAAATTCGCCGCGCGGCCTTCCACGATACCGCCGACGGCCGCCGCCTGATGGTGCTTCACGGCGACGAGTTCGACACGATCATGCTCGCGCACCGCTGGCTCGCCTTCGTGGGTGACGCGCTCTACCACATGATGATGAAGCTCAACGGCTGGGTGGCGAAGGCACGCAGCATGCTCGGCCTGCCCTACTGGTCGATCAGCAAGGCGGCCAAGCACAAGGTCAAGAACGCGGTCGAGTTCATCTCCAAATACGAGGAGGTGGTGGCGCGCGCCGCGGGCGAGCGCGGCGTCGACGGCGTCGTGTGCGGCCACATCCACACCGCCGAGATCCGCGACTTCGAATATGAAGGCCGCAAGGTCGCATATTATAACGACGGCGACTGGGTCGAAGGCTGCAACGCACTGGTCGAACATTTCGACGGCACGATGGAACTGCTCCACTGGCCCGAGGAAGTGGCGAAGCGCGAAACTGTGCTCGCCGCGACCGAAGCGCTGGAGGCTGCGTGAAGTTGCCCGAAGAGGGGATGCCTGCCCCCGGGATGGCCGGCCCGGCCCCCAAGCGCATCGCGATCGTCACCGATGCCTGGCGTCCGCAGATGAACGGCGTGGTCCGTACGCTCGCCACGACCTGCTCGATTCTGCGACGGCAGGGTCACGAGGTCATGGTCATCTCGCCCGACCAGTTCGCCTCCGTGCCTTGTCCGACCTATCCCGAGATACGCCTCGCCATCAGCCGCCCCGGCGCAGTGGCGAAGAAGCTGCGCGATTTCGCGCCCGAGGCGATCCATATCGCGACCGAGGGGCCACTCGGCATGGCGGCGCGCCGATACTGCGGGCGTGCGGGCACGCCGTTCACCACCGCCTATCACACGCAGTTTCCCGAGTATGTCGCGAGGCGCACGCACCTGCCGGCGCGCTGGTTCTGGCGCTATATCGAGTGGTTCCACGCCCCCGCGCACCGTGTGCTGGTCGCGACCGAGAGCATTCGCGAGGAATTGCGCGCGCATGGCCTCGAAAAGCTGCATCACTGGACCCGCGGCGTGGACCTTGCCTGTTTCGACCCGCTCGCGCCGCCGCCGCCCGAGTTTGCCGAATTGCCGCGCCCGATCCAGCTCTATGTCGGGCGCGTCGCGGTCGAGAAGAACATCGAGGCCTTCCTCGAGGCGAAGCATCCCGGCAGCAAGGTGGTGGTCGGAGACGGACCTTCGCTGGAAAAGCTGAAGGCACGCTTTCCCGAGGCACATTTCCTCGGCCGCAAATCGGGCCGCGAGCTCGCTGGCTGCTACGCGGGGGCGGACGTCTTCGTCTTCCCGAGCCGGACCGACACTTTCGGTCTCGTCATGATCGAGGCGCTGGCTTGCGGCACGCCGGTCGCGGCTTATCCGGTCGCCGGGCCGCGCGATATCGTGACCGACGATGTCGGCGCTCTGTCCGAAGATATCGACCGCGCGATCGACGCGGCGCTCTATTGCGATCCGCGAAGCTGCGCCGATTACGGAGCGCGTTTCAGCTGGGAAGCGGCGACCGACCAGTTCCTGGCCGGCCTCGCCGCGCTCGATGGAGAGCCGCTGCCGGCCTAGTGTCAGTCGCCCCAGCCGCCGTCGTCATAGGAGGCATCCGAGGCCCAGCCGCTGTTGTCTTCGCCAGCACCGGCCCAGTTGTCGTAATCGACTTCGCGGGCTTCGCCGACCGACCAGTCGCTCGCGAAATGGACGTTGTCGATGTTCACCTGCTGCGCGGCCACGCCGACGAGCGACATGGTCAGCGCGATCTCACCCGTGCTCGCCATGCTGCCCGACTTGTTATAGTCGCGCGCCCAGCTGTTGAGATTCTTGCGCAGCTCGCCTTCGACCTTGGATTCGCTGAGGTACTCGTTCGCGCCCATCGAGACTTCGGGCACGTCCACGGTCACATCGACCTTGGTCTGCTCGCCTTCCTGCAAGAATTCGAATTTGATCTCGGCCGGGTCGTAACCTTGGGCAGCGGCGATCTTGAAGACGAGCGAATTCGCGTCCGAAGTCATCGTAGCCGGAGCGACGCCGGTAAGGCTGCTTCCGCCGCCGGCCTTTGCGAGGTTCTGCTTCACTGCAGAGGCATCGCCCTTCACCTTGACCGAGAAGTCCGAGCCTCCTCCGCAAGCCGCCAGTCCCAGCGCGGCGGCAAGTGCAACCCATTGACGCATAATCATGTTCCCCATTGATTTGACGGGGAAAGTATAGCGAATGGTCGTTAAGCAACTCTTAGAACGGCATTTGCTTGCCGAATCCGGCGCGCTCGCCTACATGGGAGGCGCAATGGCCGCTCCGCGAGGGGCGGCCCTTCTATTTTGAGTTTCGAGAAAAGGCATATTCTATGGCCGACCAACCCACTCCGCTGATGCCGCATGCGACCGCCACCTGGCTGGTCGACAACACCGGTCTCTCCTTCGAGCAGATCGCGGAATTCTGCGGTCTCCACATCCTCGAAGTGCAGGCGATGGCCGACGATCTTGCGGGCAGCAAGTACACGGGCCGCGACCCGCTCCACTCGGGCGAGCTGACGCAGGAAGAAATCGCCAGGGGCGAGGCCGACAGCGAATACACGCTCAAGATGCAGCGCGCTCCGGTTGCGGTCAGCCGCACCAAGGGCCCGCGCTACACGCCGGTCTCCAAGCGCCAGGACAAGCCCGACGGCATCGCATGGCTGCTGCGCAACCACCCCGAGATTTCGGACGCGCAGATCTCCAAGCTGATCGGCACCACGCGCAACACGATCACCGCGATCCGCGAGCGCAGCCACTGGAACATCCAGAACATCCAGCCCAAGGATCCGGTTACGCTCGGCCTTTGCTCGCAGCGCGAGCTCGATGCCGTGGTTGCCAAGGCCGCCAAGAACCTTCCCGCTCCGGAAGAGGGCGAAGCCCCCGCAGCACCGAGCGGCGTCAGCGATCGCGAGAAGCTGATCGAAGAACTGCGCGCCGAACGCGAAGCCAACGAGAAGGCTGCCGCCGAAGCTGCGCAGGAAGCCGAGGCCGAAGCATGGCTCACCGCCAAGCGCGCTGCCGAGGAAGCCGGCGAAGAGGCAGGCGAGACGCCGGGCGAAGCCTGAGCCCACTGCACCAAATCACGAAGGGCGGGAAAGGCAGTGGCTTTTCCCGCCCTTTTTACTTGCGTTTAAGGCGTGATGCGCCATGTAACTTACATGGATGTAAATAGTTACGCCTATCACCATCCCACCCCCTGGGACGCGCAATTCACGCCGGCGAGCCTGCCCGATATGCTGGCCGCCACCACGGCGAAGAATCCGCAGGCGCCGTTCCTGCATTTCCTCGGGCGCAGCTTTTCCTACGCCGATATCAACGAGGAAGCACGCCGCTTCGCCGCCGGACTGATCGCCAGCGGCATCAGGAAGGGCGACCGGGTCGGCCTGTTCCTGCCGAACGTCCCGATCTACGCCTCTGCGTATTACGGCGCGATGCTGGCGGGCGCGATCGTGGTCAATTTCTCGCCGCTCTACACGGTCGAGGAACTCAGCTGGCAGGTCGCGGATTCGGGCACCCGCCTGCTGGTGACGGTGGACGTGCCAGAACTGTTCGACACGGCATCGCAGGTGCTCGAGACTTCCGGGCTCGAAACGCTGGTGGTCGGCTCGCTCGCCGACATGCTGCCCTGGTACAAGGGCCTTGCCCTAAAGATGCTCGGCCGCAGCAAGATCGCAAAGGTCGATTACGGCGAAGACATCCGCGCCTGGCGTGACATGCTCGCCGATCCTTCGAACGCGGAGTTTCCGGCGGTGGACGTCGCCGAGGACATTGCCCTGCTGCAGTATACCGGTGGCACTACCGGCCGCCCCAAGGGCGCCATGCTCGGCCATTCGCAGCTTTCGATGAACGCGCAGCAGACCGCCGGGCTCAATCCCTTCGGCACAGCGTCGAGCGAAGTTTTCATGGGCGCGCTGCCCTTCTTCCATGTCTTCGCCAACACCGCGCTGCTCAACCACGCGATGGTGACCGGCGCTTCGATCGCCATGGTCCCGCGTTTCGAGGCGGGGCAGGTGCTCGATACGATCGCCAAGTACAAGGCGACCGGTTTCCCCGGCGTGCCTACCATGTTCCAGGCGCTGCTCGACCACCCCAAGCTCGCGAAGACCGACGTCTCCTCGATCAAGGTCTGCATCTCCGGCGGCGCGCCCATGCCCGCACCGGTGCACACGCGCTTCGAGGAAGTCACGGGCGTTCGCGTCGTCGAAGGTTACGGCCTTACCGAAAGCTCGGGCGTGGTGTCCGCCAATCCCTATGACGGGGTGCGCAAGAAGGGCACGATCGGCCAGCTGGTCATGGGCACCGAAGTGGTCTTCCTCGACAAGGAAGACCCGACCAGGCTCGCGCCCGAGGGCGAGCCGGGCGAACTCGCGGTCCACGGCCCGCAGATCATGCGCGGCTACTGGAACCGCCCGGACACCGATGACGAGACCTTCGTCACCCGCGACGGCAAGCGCTACCTGCGCACCGGCGATGTCGCGGTGATGGACGAGGACGGCTTCCTCAAGATCGTCGACCGTATCAAGGACATGATTGCCGTCGGCGGCTTCAAGGTCTTCCCGAGCCAGGTCGAGGACGTCCTGCTCCAGCACGAGGACGTGAAGGAAGTGCTCGTGATTGGCCAGCCCGACGAATATCGCGGCGAATGCCCCTATGCCTATGTCGTCCTGCAGCCCGGAGCCACCGCGACTGCGGCGGAGCTCAGGAAATGGCTCAACAAGCGTGTCGGCAAGCACGAACGGGTGGAGAAGGTCGTCCTGCGCGAGGACCTGCCCAAGACGATCATCGGCAAGCTCGACCGCAAGGCCCTGCGTGCCGAAGTCGGCGCCTGAGGCCGCTTTATCGGCGCACCATAAAGAGAAGGCCGCCTCCGTCGTTGCGGAAGCGGCCTTCGTCCTCTCCTAGCAGGATAACTCAGTTGGCGAGCTGCAGCTCGGGCTTGCTGTCGCCCTGCGCCTTGGCGGCGGGCTGTGCGCTCTTCTTGGGATCGCGGTGGGCGAAGCGGCCTTCGACCTGTGCGCCCTGTTCGATGGTCAGCGCATCGTAGAAGACGTCGCCGGTGATCTTGGCGGTCTTGAGGATCACGAGCTCGCGCGCGGTGATCGAACCTTCGACCGTGCCGGCAAGGCGTGCGGTTTCCGCCTGGACTGCGCCGGTGACCTTGCTGGTCTCGCCCTGAACAAGGCTGGTGCAGGCGATATCGCCTTCGATGCTGCCGTCGATGTGGAGGTCGGCCGAAGCCTTGATGTCACCCTTGATGGCGAGGTCCGAACCGAGGACCGAAAACGTGGAACTGCTCTTGGAGGCCATGGAATTGCTGCGTCCTGGATTAGTGGGAAGCGTGGGCGAGCTCTGGGGCTCGGCGGATTTCTTCGAGAACATTGGGGGCTGTCTCCAGGAAGGTGCGGGGGTTTACGGGTCGCCCGTTGATGCGGACTTCGAAGTGAAGGTGCGAACCCGTCGAACGGCCGGTGCTGCCCATGCCGGCGATCTTCTCGCCTGCTGCAACCCGGTCACCGACCTTGGCATCGAAACGTGACAGGTGGGCATAGCGCGTCATCAAGCCGTTTCCGTGCGTGATCTCGACCGTCTTGCCGTAGCCGCCCTTCCAGCCGACGAAGCTGACGCGGCCCTTGGCGGCGGCGTAGATCGGGCTGCCGATCGCTCCGCGAAAGTCGATGCCGTTATGCATCGCGGCGCGGCGGTTGAAGGGATCGCGGCGATAGCCGAACTTCGAGGTGACACCGCCAGCGGCAGGGGAGAGCTGCGGGACGCCGTCGAGCGCGCTTTCGAGAGCCGACATGCGGGCCATCGAAAGACCGAGGCGCTCGAAGCGCGGGTCGATTTCGCCGTTGGCACTGGTCGAAAGCCCTTCGAGCGGACCACCCATTGCCTGGCTTTCGCTACGGCGGATCACAGCGTCGGGATTGAGCTGGAGCTTCTTGAGCGCTTCTGCAGCGCGGGCCGAACGCCAGTCGGCGTAGCGGGTCAGGCCTTCGACGATGGCGAGCTGGCGCGCTTCGATGCGGGCGAGTTCGGCAGCCTGCGGGAAAGCTGCGCTGACCTTTTCGACCGTGGCGGCGGCTTCGCCGGTCGAATCGCTGATCGCGGTATCGACCTTCATGTTTTCCGGAAGGAGCTCTGCGACGCCTTCGATGAATTCCATGCGGCGATCGAGATCTTCGCTGACCGCTTCGAGGTTGTCGCCATAGGCGGCGAGGCGTTCCTCGGAAGTCGCCACCTTGGCTTCACGGCTCAGCAGCGACATGCGATCGGCACTCGCGCTGTACTGCGCCCAGCCGGCGATCGCCAGCGAGACCGCCCACACCACGACGACGAGCAGCGCGGAGGCAGCGGCTGCCTTCTGCACACGCGACGAAATGGTGATGAAGCGGACCTGGCCTTCCGACCGCATGAAGAATTCGCGATCAGGAAACCAGCTGTTGATGCGGTCTAGCCAACCGCGCTTGGCGATAGTGTGTTCCAAAACGACCCGTCCCTTGGTCTTTGACCCTTGGCCATTCCCTACAGACAATCCTTAATAAAATCGAACCGTCATTCCCCCCGAATCCACGAGTCGAGTGCTCGGCGGGATGAAGCGTTTCGTCGAGCGGGAACTTTCGTTCATTTGCGAGCCACAAAAGTTACCGAGAGGTTAATTTTCCGATTCCGAATCGGTAACGTTCCCAAAGCGCTGACACGCGGGGATTCGCCTGATAGGCGTCGCGCCATGGGCGCAAGCTTTCCTGCACCGCCGACGGGGCGCACCGCATGAGCCGGATCGGCCTGCTCGGCGGGAGCTTCAATCCGGCGCATGGCGGCCACCGGAAGATCTCGCTGTTTGCGCGCGAGGCGCTGGGGCTGGACGAGGTCTGGTGGCTGGTGTCGCCCGGAAATCCCCTGAAGCCGAAGGCGGGCATGGCGCCCCTGGCCGCGCGCGTCACCTCCGCCATCATGCAGGCGCGGCGCGCGCCGATCCGGGTCACCGCGATCGAGCGCGAGCTCGGCACGCGCTACACGGTCGAAACCCTGCGCGCGATCCAGAGGCGCTTCCCGCGGCACGATTTCACCTGGCTGATGGGCTCCGACAACCTCGCCCAGTTCCACCGCTGGCGCGACTGGCGGGGGATCGCACGAAGCATGCCGATTGCGGTGATCGCGCGGCCCGGCTATGATGGCGCTGCTGTCGCAAGCCCCGCGATGGCCTGGCTACGGCGCTATCGCGTGCCGCTCGCCAGCTTCCGGAACAGGGGCGAATGGAGCGCACCGGCACTGGTGACATTGCGATTTGATCCCGACCCGCGTTCGGCCACGGCCATCCGCCGCGCCGATCCCGACTGGGCATCGCGCCACGCCGGTTTTTCCCCGCGAGACCAGGTGACACACCACCTCATTCCTTCAGGGGAGGAAACGACTACGCCATGATGCGCGTTGATTGTTTCATGCACCAAGCCTCTAAAATCAGGAGTAATGCACTCGCCTATGACTCAGGCGCATACAAATCCGGCTGCTGCCGGAGCCGATACGGCGAAGGTCGTGAAAATGACTGACGCCAAGAAGGACGAACTGCTGGACCTCGTGCTCACGCAGCTCGACGACGACCAGGCGCAGGAGGTGGTTTCCATCGACCTCGCCGGGAAAAGCTCGATCGCCGACCACATGGTCATCGCCTCGGGCCGTTCGACCCGCCAGGTCGCCTCGATCGCACAGAAACTCGCCGAAAAGCTGAAGCACGAGGGCTATGGCCCGGTGAAGCTCGAAGGGCTGCCGCAGGCCGACTGGGTGCTGCTCGACGCTGGCGACATCGTCGTCCACCTGTTCCGCCCCGAAGTGCGCAGCTTCTACAATCTCGAGCGCATGTGGGCGTTCGGCGACGCTCCACCGGTGGCCGGCACGGCGTAATCGTCTTTCACTCGCGCCTCCGCGCGAGCGTCCTCGGTGCTGTTTCGACGCGGTTCGCGTCGAGCACCTGCGGGCGGGCAGTCGCCCTTTGACTGCCGTGGCCAGGAACCTTCGAGTTTCAGGGGTTTGCTCTTGCTTCTTCACGTCATCGCTCGCGGCAAGATTGCCCGTTCTCCGGAGGCGGAGCTGGTTGCGCGATACGAGAAGCGCCTGACCTGGCCGGTGAAATTCACCGAATTGCCCGAGACCGGCGGGCGCATTCCCGATCCACAGACGCCTTACAAGACCGTGCTGCTCGACGAGCGCGGCAAGGACATCTCCTCGGAAAAGCTGGCCGAAACGCTCGAGCGCTGGCGCGATGACGGCATGCGCGAGTGCCGTTTCGTGCTGGGCGCGGCCGACGGCCATAGCGAGGAGGAACGGCGCGAGGCCGACCTGCTGCTCGCCTTCGGAAAGGCGACATGGCCGCATCTCATGGCCCGCGCGATGCTGGCCGAACAGCTCTACCGCGCGACGACGATCATCGCCGGTCACCCCTATCATCGCAGCGGATAATGCGGCAGGGATGCTGACGTCATGACCCGCGCTGCCCTTGCCTGCCTTGCCGCCAGCGGCGCACTTGCCTTTGGGTTTCATGCACTTGTCGCGCAGCATTCGACCACCCCATTAACTTCGGAAGAGGCGGTGGACGCGCGCGAGGCACTCGAGATTGCCCGCCAGCAGCAACGCAATGCGCGCAGCCGTGCCGAACGCCTCGAAGGCCAGGCGGCACAATCGCGCGAAGCCGCGCAGCAGGCGCTGCAGGAGGCGGCGGCGCTAGCTGCGCGCGTCCAGCAGGCCGAGGCGGCGATCGCGGCTGCCGAAGCCGAACTGTCGCTGGTGGAACAGCAGCGCAAGGCGCTCGATGCGCGGCTGGCGGAACGGCGCGAACCGCTCGCGCGGCTGACCGGCGCGCTGCAGACCATGGCAAGCCGCCCGCTGGCGCTCTCGGCGCTGCAGTCCGGATCGCTGCGCGATGTCGTCCACACCCGCGCCGTGCTGGCGAGCACTGTCCCGGTCGTCCGCGCCCGCACGGCTTCGCTCAGGGGCGAACTCGACCGCGCCCGCGCACTCGAAATCGAGCGGGCGGGCGTGCTCGCCGACCGCCGCGAGGCGGAGAGTCGCCTCGAAAGCCGGCGTCGTGACGTCATCGCGAGGGCGGAACAGGAAAGAATCCTTGCGCGCCAGGCACTTGGCGGTGCCAATCGCGAGGCCGAACTGGCGGTCGAACTCGCCGAACAGGCGCGTGATCTAGACGGGCTTGTGGGCCGTCTGGAGTCCGATGCTGCCATGCGCCAGCGGCTTGCTGGACTCGATGGCCCCCTCCCGCGCCCCACGGATGGCCAGGCAGTGGCCGCGCCTCGCCAATCTGGTTCATCTACGTCGCGCAACTCACCGGAACGTTTCCTTCTCCCCGTTTCCGGACGTGTCGCCGAAGGTTTCGGCGAGACCGGCGCTTCGGGCGGACGCGCATCGGGTCTCGCCATCGTGCCGCGTCCCGGCGCGCAGGTGGTCTCGCCCGCAGCAGGCCGCGTGTCCTTTGCCGGCCCGTATGAGGGTTTCGGCCGCATCGTGATCCTCGAACATGACGGCGAGTGGACCAGCCTCGTGACCGGCTTGGGGCAGGTCAGCGTGGAGGTCGGCCAGAGCGTGACCGCAGGCTCGCCGCTGGGCCTCGCGACCCGGGGTCGCCCGCGCATCGCCTTCGAACTGCGGCGCAACGGAAGACCGGTCAATCCGCTCGATTTCCAGCGCTAGCGGGCGATTATCGCCCCCGATCGGGACATTCGTCGAATTTTCCTCGCAATTGCGCGCTAAACAGGGTCATCTTCCATTCACTCCAGCAGCGCTATAGAATGCGCACGAAGAGCCCTGAAGGAATTCGCCGCATGAAGATCGCCAATCTCGCCCGTTCGGCCGCACTCGTTACCGCGGTGGCGCTGATCCCGGCAACCACGGCCGGCCTCGCCCGTGTCGACGGCAATGCCGGCCCCGAATTCGGCAAGCTCTTTGCGGTCTACGAGCGGGTGAAGGCGAGCTATGTCGAACCGGTCGAGGACGATGTCCTGATCAATGGCGCGATCGACGGCATGCTGGCCGCGCTCGACCCCCACTCCGGCTATCTCGACGGCAGCGACCTGCAGCGCCTCGAAACGATGATCGACGGCAATTACTCTGGCCTCGGCCTCTCGGTCGTGAGCGACGACGGCGCGGTGAAGATCATCTCGCCCTTCCGCGGCAGCCCGGCCGACCAGGCCGGCATCAAGGCCGGCGACTACATCACCCACCTCGATGGCGAGCTCATCTACGGCCTCGAACTCGACGAAGCCGTCGCCCGCATGCGCGGCCGCGAAGGCACGACGATCCGCCTGACGGTATTCCGTCCGGGCCGCGACGAGCCGTTCGACGTCGACGTGACGCGCGGCGTGATCGAACTCGAACCCGTCACCTGGGAACTCAAGGACGGCAACATCGGCCACATCATGGTCAACGAGTTCTCGCGCGATGTCGGCAGCGATGTCTTCGCCGCGTGGAAGGACCTCCAGACCAAGGCGACCGGCCGCATCAACGGCCTCGTGCTCGACCTGCGCTCGAACCCGGGCGGCTCGCTCGACGAGGCAGTCGCGCTGTCCGACCTGTTCCTCTCCGAAGGTCGCATCGTCACCCAGCGTGGCCGCGCCCGCGGCGAATCGGTGGCTTACGATGCAGAGACCGTCTTCCGCGGGGATATCGCCGAAGGCCTGCCTATCGTCGTGCTGATCGACGCCGGTTCGGCCTCGGCCAGCGAGATCGTCGCCGGCGCGCTGCAGGATCATCGCCGCGCAGTCGTCATGGGCAATCGCAGCTTCGGCAAGGGCAGCGTCCAGTCGCTCCTGCCGCTCGGTCGCAACGCCGCGCTGAAGCTGACGACGGCACGTTACTACACGCCGTCGGGCCACTCGGTGCAGGAAGGCGGCATCAAGCCCGATATCGACGTGCCGCAGCTGTCCGATCCGGACCTCGCCCGCCGCAGCAAGTTCATCATGCGCGAGAGCGACCTTCGCGGTCACCTCGTCAACGAACTCGGCCTCAAGGACGAGGACATGGAGCGCGACCAGCGCGACGATCCGCGTTTCCAGCTGACCGCCGAGGAGCTAGAGGAACAGGGCATCGAGGACTTCCAGCTGCACTACGCGATCGAAACGCTGCGCCGGACCACGCCGAGCGCCGTTGCCAGCCGCGCAAAGTAAGGATAGCGCTTCGGGCGCAATGACAGAGACTTCCTCACTGCGAATGGCCCAGCGCCTCGCGCTTGCCGTGCCCGCTGCCCTGCTGGCCGGCGCCTATGTGTCGCAATACGGTTTCGACCTCTATCCGTGCGAAATGTGCTGGTGGCAGCGCTGGCCCCATTTCGCCGCGCTGGCCTTTGCACTGATGGGCTTCTTCCTCGCGCCCAAGCGGCTGTGGGTTTCGCTTGCGGCGGGCGGCATCCTCACCTCCGGGCTCATCGGCCTGTTCCATGCTGGCGTCGAATACGACTGGTGGCAAGGGCTGACCTCCTGCACTGCCATCCCGCAGGCGGCCGAAGGCCAGAGCGCGCTCGATGCGATCATGAATGCGCCTGTCATCCGCTGCGACGAGGCACCATGGACGTTCCTGGGCATTAGTCTGGCGGGATTCAATTTCCTGATCTCGACCGGCGCTGCGCTGGTCATCTTCAACCTGCTGCGCAAGGACGCCGCGAAGGCATAGAGACCCGAGAATGACCAAGAAAACTCCCGACCACATCGCCCGGATGATCCGCGTCGACCAGGCAGGCGAGTTCGGCGCGACGCGGATCTATGCCGGTCAGCTCGCCGTGATGGGTGACCGCGGACCCGATTCGGCAGAAATTGCCGGGATGGCCGAACAGGAAGCCGGACACCGGGCCAAGTTCGACGCGCTGATGGCGCGCCGCGGCGTGCGTCCGACCGCCCTCCAGCCCTTCTGGGACAAGGCGGGATTCGCGCTCGGCGCGGCCACCGCGCTGATCGGCCCCGAGGCTGCCATGGCCTGCACCGCTGCGGTCGAAACCGAGATCGACAAGCACTACTCGGACCAGCTCGACCAGCTCGAGGCGACCAACGAGGATCCCGAACTCGCTGCCATGATCGAGGAATTCCGCGAGGACGAGCGCGAGCACCGCGATGCCGCGCTCGCGGCAGGTGCCGAACGCGCGCCCGCCTATCCGCTCCTCTCGGGCATCATCCGCCTGGGCTGCAAGGCCGCGATCAAGATTTCCGAGCGTATCTGACGCGAAGGCGCGGGGTGCGCCCAAGCGCTTCATTGACAGTTCACCCGACAAGGCGCCTAAATGCGCATCGACCCATTTGCGAGGCCCAGCATGACCAAGTCCCTCATTGCCCTTTCCGTCTTCGGAGCCGCAGCCATCGCCGCGCCCGTACAGGCGCAGACCCCGGTCGAGACGGGCGACGACAGCTACAACATGGTCATCGTCTACGGCGACGACGAATGCCCGCAGGGCGACGACGGCACGATCGTAGTGTGCGCGCGCAAGGCGGAAAGCGAACGCTACCGCATTCCCGAGGCCCTGCGCTTCACCGACGGTCCGCAGGCGCAGGCCTGGGCAGAGCGTGTCGAACGCCTCGAGATGGTCGGCAAGAGCGGCATCATGTCCTGCTCGCCCACCGGTGCGGGCGGCTTCACCGGCTGTACGCAGGAGCTGATCGCGAAAGCCTATGACGACCGCGAGAACGCCTCCGAAGTGCGCTTCAGCGAGATCATCAATGCCCAGCGCGAAGAGCGCCTTGCCGGTATCGACGAGGAAGCCGAGCGCACCCAGGCCGAAGTGGAATCGATCGAGCGGGCCTACATGGAGCGCCTCGAGCGCGAGCGTGCAGGCGAGGCCGGCGAAGAAGAGCCGCTGCCCGAGACCACGCCCGAACCCGAAGTCGTCGCGGGCGACCCGGAGGGCTGAATTTCCGTTTGATTTCAGGATGTTTGGCGTTAGACCTCGCGCATGGGGTCGGGCGCACGCATTCTCGTTGTCTTCGGTACGCGGCCCGAAGCGATCAAGCTGTTCCCGCTGATCCATGCGCTTGAAGCCGATCCGCGCTTCGAAGTGCGGGTCTGCGTTTCCGCCCAGCACCGCGAGATGCTCGACCAGGTGCTTGGCCTTGCCGGCATCGTCCCCGACCATGATCTCGACCTCATGCGTGAAGGCCAGTCGCTCGACGACCTGACCGCGCGTGCGCTGACCGGCATCGGGAAGGTGCTGGACGAGGAATGTCCAGACTGGGTGGTGGTGCAGGGCGATACGACCACTGTCATGGCCGCGGCGCTCGCCGCGCATTACCGGCAGATACCGGTCTGCCATGTCGAGGCGGGGCTGCGCAGCGGCGATCTCTCGCAGCCATGGCCCGAGGAGGCGAACCGCCGCATGGTTGGAGCGATCGCGAGCCTCCACTGCGCGCCCACGAGGACGAGCGCCGAGGCTCTGCTGCGAGAAAACATTCCTTCCGCGACGATCCACGTGACCGGCAATACCGTCATCGATGCGCTGCACTGGGTGTCGCAGCGCACGGATGCAGAACCCTCGCTGGTTTCCGGGATGACCGAGCTCGAACAGCGGTTCGCCGGAAAGCGGATCATCGGCCTGACCAGTCATCGCCGCGAGAATCTTGGGCAGGGCATGGCAAACATCGCCAAAGCGGTTAGACATGTCGCCTCACGGGATGATGCTGCGGTTATTTTCCCCATGCATCGCAATCCCGAAGTCCGCGCCATCATGCACGAGCAACTCGGCGGCCTCGACAATGTCGCGCTGATCGAGCCGCTCGACTACCTGCATTTCGCCCGCCTGCTCTCGGTCTGCCATATCGTCCTCACCGACAGCGGCGGCGTCCAGGAGGAAGCCCCCGCGCTGGGCAAGCCGGTGCTGGTCATGCGCGAGACCACCGAGAGGCCCGAAGGCGTGACGGCGGGCACGGCGCGGCTGGTCGGCACCTGTCCGCACAGGATCGTTCGCGAAACCGAGCGCCTGCTCGACGATCCGCGCGCGCATGCCGCGATGGCGCGGGCGCACAACCCCTATGGCGACGGAAAATCGGCGCAGCGAATCTGCGAGCTGCTCGCCGGCTGACGCCTAGACCTTGTGGTACGCGCGGTACCACTCGACGAATTGCGGGATGCCCTGTTCGATGCTCGTGGTCGGCTGGTAGCCGATGTCGCGCTGGATCGCGTCGATATCGGCATAGGTCTTTTCGACATCGCCGGGCTGCATCGGCATGAGTTGGACCTCCGCCTTCTTCCCGCAGGCCTGTTCGATCAGCTCGATCACGCGGGTCAGCTTCTCGCTGCGGTGGTTGCCGATATTGTAGAGCGCATGCGGCTTGACGCTGCCGCCTGCCTTTTCGGTCCCGTCATCTGCCGGAGGCTTGTCGAGACAGGCGACCACCCCGCTCACGATATCTTCGATGAAGGTGAAATCGCGCCACATTTCGCCCTCGTTGAAGACCTTTATCGGCCTGCCGGACAGGATCGCGTCGGTGAACAGCCAGAGCGCCATGTCGGGCCGGCCCCATGGGCCGTAGACGGTGAAAAACCTCAGGCCCGTGAGCGGCGTGCGGTAGAGATGGGCATAGGTCTCGCTCATCAGCTCGTCCGCCTTCTTGGTGGCGGCATAGAGCGAGACGGGGTGGTCGGCGCGGTCCTCGACCGAGAAGGGCAGCTTGTCGTTGCCGCCATAGACCGATGACGAGCTCGCATAGACCATGTGCGCGCTCTCGCGGTGGCGGGCGATCTCGAGCATGTTCACATGCCCCATGAGGTTCGCCTCGACATAGGCGCGCGGGTTCTCGAGGCTGTAGCGAACGCCCGCCTGCGCCCCGAGGTGCACGATGCTGTCGAACGCCTCGCCATCGAGCGCTGCGGAAAGCGCGTCCCAGTCGGAGAAATCGACTTGCTTGAAGGCGAAGGCATCGGGGGCCGCCTCGCGCACATGCGCCACGCGGTCGTGCTTCAGCGAGACCTGGTAATAATCGTTGAGGTTGTCGATCCCGAGAACCTCGTCGCCGCGCGCGCAGAGCCGCTCTGCCACCGCCGCGCCGATGAAGCCTGCGGCTCCTGTTACCAGTACTCTCGCCAAGTCACCCCCCGTTGTGCCGTCAGCCCTTGTCGAGTGCGATGTCGGGCGCGTCTTCCTGCTTCATGCCGACCACGTGGTAGCCCGCATCGACGTGATGCGTTTCGCCGGTCACGCCGCTGGAAAGATCGGACAGGAAGTAGAGGCCCGAGCCGCCGACATCCTCGATCGTGACATTGCGACGCAGCGGCGAGTTGTACTCGTTCCACTTCAAGATGTAGCGGAAGTCGCCGATGCCGCTGGCCGCGAGCGTCTTGATCGGGCCCGCGCTGATCGCATTCACGCGAATGCCCTCGGGGCCGAGATCGTTGGCGAGGTACTGTACGCTGGTTTCCAGCGCCGCCTTGGCCACGCCCATGACGTTGTAGTGCGGGATGACCTTTTCCGCGCCGTAATAGGTCAGCGTCAGGATGCTGCCGCCGTTCGGCATCATCTCGCGGGCGCGCTTGGCCACCGCGACGAGGCTGTAGGCCGAGATGTTCATCGTCATCAGGAAGTTGTCGAGGCTGGTGTCGACATACTTGCCGCGCAGCTCGCTCTTGTCGGAGAAGCCGATCGCGTGGACCACGAAATCGATCGTGTCCCAGCGCTCCTTCAGCGTATCGAATGCCTTGTCGAGCGCATCCATGTCCGACACGTCGCATTCGAAGACGAAATCGCTGCCCAGCTGTTCGGCGAGCGGGCCGACGCGCTTCTTCAGCGCTTCGCCCTGGTAGGAGAACGCCATCTCCGCGCCCTGTTCCTTCAGCTGCTTGGCAATCCCCCAGGCCAGCGACTTGTCGTTGGCGAGACCCATGATGAGGCCGCGCTTGCCTGCCATCAATCCGCTCATGTTTCGCATCCTTCCTGCTCGCTGAGCATTTCCTTCTCGAGCTGCGCCCGGCGTTCCTCGTCGGTCTCTTCGGCCAGTTCCTCTTCCGGAGTTTCGGCCAGCGCAGCGTTCAATTCCGCGCCGATAACCACCCCGAGGCCGACAAGCCAGAAAAAGAACAGCGCGATCATCACGCCGGCCAGCCCGCCGTAGGTGAGGTTGTAGGCAAAGAAACGGCTCAGCACCGCAGGCATAACCGTGGTCACCGCGATCCACCAAAAGGTCGTCAGGAGTACTCCTGGCCATTTCGGATAGCGACCTCCGCGATATTTCGAGGGCGTGAGCGTGTAGAAGATGAGGTAGAGCGAGGCGAAGAGGCCGAAGGCGGGCACGATGCGCGATATCTGCAGCGCGGCGAGGCGGTCGATCAGTTCGGGGAAGTAGGCCTCGATGATTTCCTGCGCGGTGCCGATCACGAATTGCGCCATCAGGCTGAGCATCAACAGCAGCACCGCCCCGAGGATCACGGCGGTCGAGAAGAGGCGGTATTTCCAGAAGGCCTGCGTCGGCTCCGTGCCATAGGCGCGGCGCAATATGTCGCGGATCGTCTCGATCAGGCTGCCCACGGTCCACAGCGCCACTGCCGCGCCCGCCCACAGGAGCCAGCCCGAGCGGGCCTGGATCACGTCGCGTGCCACCGGTTCGATCACGTTCCCCACCACCGGGGGCAGGGCATAGAGCACCGCATTGATGGTCGCCGCACGCTCGCTTTCCTCGCCGATCGCGGAGAAGATCGCCGCGCCGAGGATGAAGAAGGGGAAGATCGAAAGCATCGCGAGATAGGCAAGGTTGCCCGCGTGGATGAAGCCGTCGTTATAGGTGCCGATCAGCGTGCGCTTGGCCACTTCCCACGCGCGCGTTCCGGGGCCGACATGGCGCTCGATCCGGCCGCGCAGGTGGGCCGCCTCCATCCGCCGCGCCTCGGGAGACAGCGAGTGGATCTCGCGTTCCTTGGGCGGGGGTAGATCGGCGTCGGACAGGATTACACCTGGAGCTTGCTGCGCGGGTCGCTTTCGTCCTTCCACCCATCGAGCCGCTTGGCAAGTTCCTCTAGATTTTCAGGAAGCTGGATTTCGAGCGTCACGAGCTGGTCGCCGCGGGTGCCGTTCTTTCGGGTGAATCCCTTGCCCTTGAGGCGCAGGACCGTGCCGCCATGCGTGCCGGGCTTGATGGTCATCATCACCGGCCCGTCGACCGTGGGCACACGCACCTTGCCGCCGTTCACCGCTTCGTCGAGCGTGATCGGCAGGTCGAAGCGCACGTCGTCGCCTTCGCGCTTGTAAACCTTGTGCTTGTCGATCCGGATGGTGACGATGCCGTCGCCCGCTCCGGCCGGGCCCTGTTCGCCCTTGCCCTTGAGGCGCATCTGCGTGCCGTCCTCGAGGCCCTTGGGCAGCTTCAGGTCGATGGTCTTGCCGTCCGCGAGCGTGATTCGCTGGTCGCGCAGTGTCGCCGCATCGATGAAGGGTACGCGCAGTGTGTAGCCGATGTCGGCTCCTTTGCGCGGGGGCGGGCGCCTGCCGGCAAAGCCTCCGCCCGGGCCGCCGCTGCGTGCGCGGCCACCGCCGAACAGACCTTCGAAGATATCGCCGAGGTCGACCTGGTCGTTGCCGAAGCCCTGGAAATCCTCCGCGCGGAAGCCGCGCTGTCCGCCGCCCGCGCCTCCGAAACCGCCGCCGCCACCGCCGAAGCCGCCGCCCATCCCGCCGAAGGGATTGGTGGGATTGCCTTCCATGTCGATCTCGCCGCGATCGAACTGGGCGCGCTTGTCCTTGTCGGACAGGAGGTCGTAGGCTTTGGTCACGTCGGAGAATTTCTCCGCCGCCTTGGGATTGTCCTTGTTCTTGTCCGGATGCAGCTCCTTGGCGAGCTTGCGATAGGCGCTCTTGATCGCCTTCTCGTCTGCCGAGCGCGTTACGCCGAGGGTGGAATACGGGTCTGCCATGGTGTGTTAGCTAGTTGCTACGCTTATCTTCCGCAAGCTGCGAGCCTTTCCTACAATTGCACAGGCGGCTAGGGGACGCCACATGCGCAGGTACAATCCTCCGAAAGTCGCCGAAGTTCCGGCGTTTGCGGGCGGATTGCAGGCCTTGCGTTTTTTCTCCCTGGACCGTGTTCCATCCGTTCCAAGCTGTAGGAGTGCCCCGTGACCGAGACTGTGGACGACACGAAGAGCGCGATTCCGGTCACCGACCCCTTCGCCCTGTTCGAGAAGTGGTTCGGCGAGGCCAAGGAAACCGAGCCCAACGATCCCAACGCCATGGCGCTGGCGACGGCGACGCCCGAGGGCCGCCCCTCGGTGCGCATGGTCCTGCTGAAGGGTCATGGCAGCGGGTTGGGTGAGGGCGGAGGATTCGTCTTCTACACCAACGCCGAAAGCCGCAAGGGCGAGGAAATCCGCGCCAACATGCACGCCAGCCTCCTGTTCCACTGGAAGAGCCAGCGCCGCCAGATCCGCATCGAGGGCCCGCTCACCGAGGTGAGCGAGGAGCAGGCCGATGCCTATTTCCACTCGCGCCCGCGCGCCTCGCAGATCGGTTCGGCGGCCAGCGACCAGTCGCGCCCGCTTCCCGAACGGCAGGTCTATCTCGACCGCGTGGCCGCGCTGGAAGAGCGCTTCCCCGAAGGCGATATCCCGCGCCCGCCGCACTGGACCGGCTTCCTGCTGTGCCCGCGTGCGATCGAATTCTGGCACGACCGCAAGTATCGTCTCCACGACCGCCGCCGCTTCACCCGCGAGGGACCGAAGGACGCCTGGTCGAACACGCTGCTCTATCCGTGAGGCCCGACGAGTGACCGACAACCGCGCCCTTCTGGCCCGCTCGGCGGCCATGGCATCGATCACTGTCGCGGTGATCCTCGTCCTGCTCAAGACATGGGCGAGCTGGCGCACCGGCTCGACTGCCATGCTCGGCAGCCTTGCCGATTCCGCGCTCGACCTCATTGCCAGCATCGCCACGCTGACCGGTGTGTGGATTGCATCGATGCCTGCCGACGAGGACCACCGGTTCGGCCACGGCAAGGCCGAGGCACTGGCGGCCATTGTCCAGGTCATGCTGATCACGATTTCGGCCTTCGGCATCGCGGTGCGCGCGATCACGCAGCTCGTTGAAGGAAGCGAGGTCAAGGCGGCCGAAGAGGGCATAGCCGTCTCGGTCTTCGCGATCGTGCTGACCTTCGCACTGCTAGGCTGGCAGCGCTATGTGATGAACCGGACGCGCAGCCTGGCGATCCAGACCGACCACCTGCATTACAAATCGGACCTCTTTCTCAACCTCGCGGTGATCGCGGCGCTGGTCATCGACCAGATGCTCGGGGTGACCGGTGCCGACCCGCTGTTCGGTCTCGCGATTGCCGCATGGCTCGGCTGGGGTGCCTATTCGGCCGCCCGCGATGCGGTCGACGATTTGATGGACCGCGAATGGCCCGAAGAGAAACGGCTCGCCTTCGTCGAAGCGGCGGCGCGTCATCCGGAGCTGTCCAACCTCCACGACTTGCGCACCCGCACCAGCGGCAATCGGGACTTCGTGCAGTTCCACGTCGACCTGCCGGGCGAGATGACGGTCGAGGAAGCGCACGACATCATCGAGCGGGTGGAAGAAGACCTTCGTGGCCGCTTCCCGGGGATGGAGCTACTCATCCACATCGACCCCGTGGGTCATGTCGACGAGCCGGACAACCCGCTCGCCGAGGCCGACGAATTCGCCAAGCTCGAGGACGACGAATGACGAGGACGCTTCCCTATTGGCACGTCGATGCCTTCGCCTCGCGCCCCTTCGAGGGTAACCAGGCGGCGGTCATGCCGCTCGATGAGTGGCTGCCCGACGATGTGCTGCAGGCCATCGGCGTGGAGAACAACTTCGCCGAAACCGCCTTCCTCGTTCCCGACGCGAGCGGCGAGGCCGACTGGGAGCTGCGCTGGTTCACCCCGACCGAGGAAGTCCGGCTGTGCGGCCATGCGACGCTGGCGAGCGGGCATGTCCTGCTGACCCGCGACGGAGGCGAGCGGGTCACTTTGCGCACGCGCAAGGCGGGCGTCCTCGAAGTGTCGAAGGCAGGCGATGGCTACGAGCTCGCGCTGCCGGCCATCCCGACGAGCCGCGGCGAGTGGGACGAGGCGGTCGCGCTGCTCGGCGCGAAGCCGCAGGAAGTCTGGCTCAACCCCGACGGCTACGGCATCTACCTGTTCGAGACCGAGGAAGAGGTGCGCGCGCTCGATCCCGATCTGCGGGGCCTCAGGGCGCTCGGGAACGACCAGTTCATCTGCACCGCGCCCGGATCAGACACCGATATCGTCAGCCGTGTCTTCGTGCCCGGCGGCGGCGTGGACGAGGACAGCTTCACCGGCTCCGCCCATGCCTGCCTCACCCATTTCTGGGCGAACCGGCTCGGCCGCGACAGCTTCACCGCCTTCCAGGCCTCGCAGCGCGGCGGCCACGCGACTTGCCGGCTCGAGGGCGACAAGGCGATCCTCGGCGGATCTTGCGTGACCGTGGTGGAAGGTAGCTTCTACCTGCCCTGAACGGGGTAGAGTTCCATGATGTCGGCGACCTGCTGGAGCATCGCGATGCGCTCATCGCGGTTCGAATGACCGAGGCGCACGATCGTCAGCCCCTGTTCGGGCGAGACGATCACGTACTGGCCCATGTGTCCGATCATGGCGAACATCGATTGCGGAGCGCGGTTCGGGAAGAGCGGGTGCTCGGGCTCGCCATTGGGGCGGTTGAGCCAGGTCTGGAGGCCGTAATGCGGGCTGGCGGGGCTGGGAGCGACCATCTTCTCGATCCAGCTTCGCGGGACGAGCTGCTCGCCGCGGTGCGAGCCCTTGCGGCGCATGAGTTCGCCGAGCTTCGCCCAGTCGCGCGCGGTGGCGTGCATCAGGCTGCCGCCCACGAGCGTGCCCGCGCGGTCGAATTCGGGGACCATCGAGGTCATTCCGAGCGGCTCGAACAGGCGCGCGTCGAGATAGTCGCTCACCGCGCGGCGGCGCGCCTCGGCATGGTCGGCATCGGCCAGCGTGCGCGCCGCGATATCGGCGAGGATGACAGTGGTGTTGGAGGAATATTCGAACTTCTCGCCCGGCTCGGCCTCGGGCGGCTGCGCGGTGGCATAGTCCGCCATGTCGTCACGCCCGTCGAGGAAGAGCATGCGCACCTCGCTGCTCTCGTAGGGCACGGGGCCGGCCTCGGTGTGCTCGAGCCCGGCGCGCATCTGGAGGAGGTGACGCAAGGTGATGTCCGCGCGCGGATCGCCGCTGCGCTGCCAGCGCGGAACGGGGGCGGGCTCGTCTAGGCGCAGCAGGCCGTCGCCGACGAGCTGTCCGATGAGAAGCGCGGTGACCGTCTTGGCCATCGACCAGCTGACGAAGCGGGTCTCGGCGTCGTAGCCTGCGCCATAGCGTTCGGCGGCGAGCTTGCCGTCGTGCATCACGATCAGCGCGCGGGTTTCGCCGAGGCCTTCCATGCGGAAAAGGTCGTCCACCTCACGCGCCAGCGCCTTGGTCGGCGCACCCGGATCGGCGGTCACCGCCGAGAGCGCTTCGTCCGAAAGCGGGGGTTCTTCGGCAGGGCCGGGGGCGCCGCAGCTCGCAAGGGTTGTAGCGGCAAGGGCAAGGGCGATAAGGGGGCGCGACCACACTGACATGCAATCGTCACTCGCATGAGGAACTGACCCGCGCAATGGCCAAAAAACGCTCTCTCTTCACCCGCTGGTGGTTCTGGTTGCTGGTGGTCGTCGCCGCGCTGCTGGCGGCCGGTTGGGTCGCCTACGGCGAGGACATGCGGCGCACGAGCGAGGCGGGCACGGCCTATGCGGCGCGGGTCGCCTGTTCGTGCCGCTATGTCGCCGGGCGCAGCCTCGACGATTGCGGGAAGGACAAGCTTGCCGGGATGGAACTGGTCATGCTGAGCGAGAACACGACCAACCGCAGCGTGACCGCGTCGATCCCGTTCGTCGCTTCCGACACGGCGTCCTACCGCGAGGGATATGGCTGCGTATTGCAGCAGTGGGATCGCTGATCAGCGGGCGACGTCGCTGAGGTAAGCCTCGTAGGCCGTTTGCAGGCCATCCTCGAGACCGACCGAAGAGGTCCAGCCCATCGCCCTGAGACGCGAGGAATCCATCAGCTTGCGCGGCGTGCCGTTGGGCTTGGTGGTGTCGCATTCGATCCGGCCTTCGAAACCGACCGTTTGTGCGACGAGGCCCGCGAGATCGCGGATCGAGACCTCCTCGCCCGAGCCGACATTGATGTGGCCTTCCTCCGAATATTCGCGCAGCAGGAAGATGCAGGCATCGGCGAGATCGTCAACATGCATGAATTCGCGCATCGGCGTGCCGCTTCCCCAGATCGCAACGCTGTCCGCACCCGATAGCTTCGCCTCGTGGAAGCGGCGGATCATCGCCGGGATGACGTGGCTGCTCTGCGGGTCGTAGTTGTCGCCCGGGCCGTAGAGATTGGTCGGCATGGCGGAAATGAAATCGCAGCCGTACTCCCGGCGATAGCTGGCGGCGAGCTTGAGGCCCGCGATCTTCGCGATCGCATAGGCCTCGTTGGTCGGTTCGAGCGCGCCGGTGAGCAATGCGTCCTCGGTGATCGGCTGCTCGGCATGCTTGGGGTAGATGCAGGAGGAGCCGAGGAACAGCAGCTTCTCGCAGCGCTGCCTCCTCGCGGTCTCGATCACGTTCGCCGCGATCATGAGGTTGTCGTAGAGAAACTCGCCCGGCCGCTCGCTGTTGGCAAGAATACCGCCGACCCTTGCCGCAGCGAGGATAACCGCATCGGGCCTGTTATCGGAGAACCAGCGGCGCACCTCGGCCTGTTCGCGCAGGTCGAGCGAACGTTCGGCAGTGAGGATTTCGCAGTCCTCGCTCTCGAGCCGCCGCACCAATGCCTGCCCCACCATCCCGCGATGGCCGGCGACGTAGATGCGCTTTCCCGAAAGCGCGTAGCGGCTCACGATCTCGCGGCCTTCATCGCTTCCATGTCCGCGGCCAGCATCTCGCTCGCCAGTTCGCGCGCCGAGGTCTGCGCTTCCCAGCCCAGTTCGGCCTTGGCCTTGGAAGCGTCGCCCAAAAGGAAATCGACTTCGGTCGGCCGGAAGTACCGCGGATCGATCTCGACGAGGCACCTGCCGGTCTTCGCGCAGAACCCCTTCTCGTCCTCGCCCTCTCCGCGGAATTCGAGCTCGATGCCCGCGTCCTCGAACACCCAGCGGGTGAAGTCTCGCACGCTCGAGGTCTTGCCCGTCGCGAGCACGTAATCCTGAGGCACGTCCTGCTGCAGCATCATCCACATGCCGCGCGCATATTCGCGGGCGTGGCCCCAGTCGCGTTGCGCATCGAGATTGCCGAGATAGAGCCGGTCCTCGATGCCAAGCGCGATCGCCGCGACACCGCGAGTGATCTTGCGCGTGACGAAGGTCTCGCCGCGGACCGGGCTTTCATGGTTGAACATGATCCCGCAGGAGGCGTGCATATTGTACGCCTCGCGGTAGTTCACCGTGATCCAGTGCGCATAGAGCTTGGCCACCGCATAGGGGCTGCGCGGGTAGAAGGGAGTCGTTTCGGTCTGCGGCGTTTCCTGCACCAGCCCGAACATCTCGCTGGTCGAGGCCTGGAAGAAGCGCGTGTGACCTTCGAGCTTGAGGATGCGGATCGCCTCGAGCAGGCGGAGCGCGCCGAGTGCATCGGCATTGGCCGTATATTCGGGCGTCTCGAAGCTCACCTGCACGTGGCTTTGCGCGGCAAGGTTGTAGACCTCGTGCGGCTGCACTTCCTGCACCACGCGGATGATGTTGGTGGCATCGGTCACGTCGCCGAAATGCAGGTGCATCTGGGGATCGGGATCGTGCGGATCCTCGTAGATGTCTTCGATCCGGCCGGTGTTGAACGAGGACGAGCGACGCTTCACGCCGTGGACCTCGTAGCCCTTCTCCAGGAGCAGGCGCGCAAGATACGACCCGTCCTGTCCGGTGACCCCGGTTATCAATGCCCGCTTGGCGCTCAACCCGTTTCTCCTTTTATGGCGCTGCGGTAAGGAAAGGGCCGCCGGTTTGGCAAGCGTCGCCTAGGCGGAAACCCCCGTCGTGGCGTCGATCCAGCCTCCGCCGACGACCCTGTCACCTGCATAGAGGACAGCGGCCTGCCCGGGCGCGACGCCGTATTCGGGCTCCGCGAAACGGATCGTGGTGGGCGCATTGTCCCCCAGTGGACCCTCGAGCGTGACGGGAACCGGCTTGGCAAGGCTGCGCACCTTCGCCGTAAGCTGCACGTCGGGGAGCGGGCCGATACGGTTGGTCTCGACGACATGTGCCGCTTCCACTGCAAGCATGCGCTTGGGGCCGACCTTTACCTCGGCATTCTCGGCGTCGATGCCCACGACATAGAGCGGTTCGGGCTGGCCCCCGATCTCGAGGCCGCGGCGCTGGCCGACGGTGTAGTGAATCACGCCCTTGTGCTCGCCCAGCGTTTCGCCGCTCGCGGCATGGACGATCTTGCCCGGGCGCGCGCCCTCGGGGCGCATCTTCTTGACGATCTTCGCATAGTCGCCGTCGGGCACGAAGCAGATGTCCTGGCTGTCGGGCTTGGCAGCGTTGCGCAGGCCGGCGGCCTCGGCAAGCTCGCGAACCTCGCTCTTGGGCAGGCCGCCGAGGGGGAAGCGCAGGTAGTCGAGCTGGTCCTCGGTCGTGGCGTAGAGGAAGTATGACTGGTCGCGCGCCGGATCGAGCGCGCGGTGCAGCTCGGGTCCGGCTGGTCCCATCACGCGGCGGACGTAATGTCCCGTGGCGAGGCAGTCCGCGCCCAGTTCGCGCGCCATCGCGAAGAGATCGGTGAACTTGGGGCCCATGTTGCAGCGGATGCAGGGCACCGGCGTGCGGCCTGCAAGATACTCGTCTGCAAAGGTCTCGACCACTTCCTCGCGAAAGGCGCTTTCGTGGTCGGAAACATAATGCGCAATGCCGAGCCGGTCGGCGACCGCGCGCGCGTCGGCGATATCGTCGCCCGCACAGCATGCGCCCTTGCGGCCCGTCGCGGCGCCGTAGTCATAGAGCTGCAGCGTGATCCCGATGACTTCCGCGCCGCTCTTCGCGGCAAGCGCGGCGACCACCGAGCTGTCGACACCGCCCGACATGGCGACCACGATCCGGCACTCGGACGCGGGACGCGGCAAGTCGAAAAGATCGGCGGCTGAGGCCGCATCGAGAAGACGGGATTCGGGCATGGCGCGCCCCTTACACGCCTTGGCCGCGCGCCTCCAGCATTTCCCTTGGAATGCCTGCGATGCGATGTTTCACAGACTCTTTACCATGTTGGACTATTCCGAGTCGCATGTTCGAGGGGCACATCAACAAGAAGGCATTCGTGCAGGGGCGCGAATCCGACGTTTTGCACCAGTTTCGCTGGACCGACCTGGTCGCGAAGCTGTCGGCGACTCGCGAGCTGCGCGAGGAACTGTCGAAATCCGAGACCGGGGGGTTCGAGGCTTTCGGCGAAGTTCGCCGCGAAAGCGACGAAGAAAGTAAACGGCCTGTTAACCAAGCTGATTTAACTCATGGCAAATCAAGCGGGTTAGAGAGTGGTCGAGCCGCAAATGGTGCGGTGCATGGCGACCGAGAGAAATAGATGATCGAAAACCAGGACATCCGCCCTGCACAGGTGATTGGCCCGCTTGGCGAGCCGCTGACCCTTGACGACCTGCCTTCGCCCAAGACGAAGCGCTGGGTGGTGCGTCGCAAGGCCGAAGTGGTCGCTGCGGTAAATGGCGGCCTTCTTACTATCGACGAAGTGCTCGAGCGCTACGGCCTGACGCTGGAAGAATTCGCGTCCTGGCAGCGCGCTGTCGATCGTTCGGGCATGCAGGGACTGCGCGTGACCCGCATCCAGCACTATCGCGACCTTTACGAGCGCCAGTTCAAGTACTGATCCAAGGGGTTATCCCGCCAATCCGCCACGCGCGGCGCGGGAACCTTTCGCTTGCAATACCGCTTGAAACCTGTCCCCATGCAGAAAGGGGGCCGGTCCGGCATGCCTTGCGCATTGCGAGGTGATGTCCTGACCGGACTAAAACAGGAGGAATTGCAATGGGTTGGATTATCGCACTTATCGTCGGTGGTATCGCGGGCTGGCTTGCGAGCCTCGTCATGAACCGTGACGCCTCGATGGGCATTTTCTGGAATATCGTGGTCGGCTGCGTCGGCTCCGTCATCGGCAACCTGATTGCCGGCCCGCTGCTGGGCATTTCGGGCAGCGTGCAGGAGTTCTCGCTCACCGGACTGATCATCGCCATCGTCGGCGCCGTCGTCCTGCTTGGCATCGCCAACCTCGTTCAGCGTGGCCGCGTGCGGTAAGCACAGGCGACAATTTGAGCCAAAAAGGGGCGGCACGGGTCAATCGTGCCGCCCTTTTTGCATTTTACGCGGCGCGCGACGCACTTCGTCAGGCGTGCTATGCCCCCGGTCGAGTTGCTGATTGCCCCGCCTCACGCTTGGTTCTAGGCAACGAATCCACGGTCTTGCGCTTTGTGATTTAGTCGACTAATACACTCAGCCAACGACGGCCGCGACAAGACGGGGCAGATAAGATGACGTATGAATCGGATATCAAGGCACAGGGCGATGAACCCGTGGCGGTAACACTCGATGGCAACACCATCGGCGAGCCGGCGGAAGAACGTTCGCGCACGCGCCTGTACGTGATCATCGGCATCGCGCTGCTCGCGGCGATTATCGCTGCCTACGTCTTCCTGACGATGGGCGCCGAGGAAGAAGTGGCCGACCGCGGAGCGCAGGCGCCGGCGATCACCGTCGTTTCGCCCGGCCGCACGACGGTCGAGGGCCAGATCGTCGCTACCGGCGTGCTGGCTGCCCGCCGTGAAGCGCCCGTCGGCGTTGTCGGCGAAGGCGGCCGCGTGGTCTCGATCCCCGTCGAAGCGGGTGACTGGGTCCGCCAGGGCCAGGTCCTCGCGGTGATCGACCGTTCGGTCCAGTCGCAGCAGGCGCGCGCCGCCGCAGCACAGGTCGAAGTGGCGCAGGCCGATGCAAACCTCGCCCAGTCGAACCTCGACCGCGCTCTCCAGCTGGTCGAGCGCGGCTTCGTCTCGACCGCGGACGTCGATCGCCTGACGGCAACGCGCGATGCCGCCGTGGCCCGTGTACGCGTGGCCCAGGCCTCGCTCAGCGAACTCAATGCCCGCAACGCACGCCTCAACATCGTCGCTCCGTCGGCAGGCCTCGTGCTCGAACGTAATGTCGAGGTCGGTGCCACCGTCTCGGCGGGCTCGGGCGCGCTGTTCCGCCTCGCCCGCGGCGGCGAGATCGAAATGCTGGCCCAGGTCGGCGAAGAACAGCTTGCGCGCCTCAGCGCAGGCGTCTCGGCAGAGGTAACGCCGGTCGGCACTGCCCAGACCTTCACCGGTCAGGTGTGGCAGATCTCGCCCACGATCGATGCCCGCAACCGCCAGGGCACCGCGCGCATCGCGCTGTCCTATGACCCGGCTCTGCGTCCCGGCGGCTTTGCCACCGCACGCATCCTCAGTGGCACCACCACTGCGCCGCTGCTTCCCGAAAGCGCCGTCCTGTCGGACAGCCAGGGCAGCTTCGTCTACGTCGTCGATGACGAGAACAAGGTGCAGCGAATGGCGGTCGAAACCGGCATGGTCACCAGCGATGGCGTCGTCATCGAGAGCGGCATCTCGGGCAACGAGAAGATCGTCCTGCGCGCCGGCGGCTTCCTGACCGAAGGCGAAACGGTGAACCCGCGGTCCGCCAGCGAATAAGGGACTTCCCGCGATGAATTTCCGCAATATCTCCGCCTGGTCGATCCGCAACCCGGTGATCCCCCTGGTTGCGTTTACCGCGCTGCTGCTGGCCGGCATGCTGAGCTTTGCCCGCATGGACGTGGTGAACAACCCGGACATCGAATTCCCCGCGGTCAACGTAACGATCTCGCAGCCGGGCGCCGCCCCGACCGAGATCGAGAACCAGATCACCCAGCAGGTCGAATCCGCAGTGCGGTCGGTCAACGGGGTCAACAAGATCACCTCGACCGCGCGCGAAGGCAGCTCGAATACCTTCGTCGAATTCGAGATCGGCACCGATCCGAACAACGCCACCGCAGAGGTCAAGAACGCGATCGACCGCGTGCGCGGGAGCCTGCCCGACGGCATTCTCGAACCGCGTGTCGAGAAGGTCGAGATCGCCGGCGGCTTCCTCGGCATCTACGCTGTCGAAGCCAATGACATGACGATCGAACAGCTGAGCTGGTTCATCGACGATACGGTGGCCAAGCAGCTGCTTTCGATCGACGGCATGGCGGAAGCAGGCCGCTTCGGCGGCGTGAGCCGCGAGATCGAGGTCATCCTCGACCTGCCCAAGATGCAGGCCTACGGCGTCACCGCGAGCGAGATCAACTCGGTCCTGCGCCGCGACAATCTCGACGCGGCAGGCGGCATGGCCGAAGTCGGCGGCACCCGCCAGTCGGTCCGCGTCCTTGGCAACACCGGCAGTGCCTACGAGCTTTCGCAGCGCCAGATTCGCCTCGCCAACGGTACCACTCTCAAGCTCGGCGATGTCGCGACCGTGCGCGACGGTTATTCCGAACGCACCTCCATCTCGAAGGTTCGCGACCAGGAGGTCGTCAACTTCTACATGAGCCGCGCCAAGGGCGCCTCGGACGTCACCGTCTTTGCCGAAGCGCAGAAGAAGATCGCCGAGATCGAAGCCGCCAACCCCGACGTGCGCTTCATCCAGCTGTTCGACACGGTGAAGTACACCAAGGACCAGTACTCGAGCTCGCTCGCCGCCATGATCGAAGGCGCGATCCTCGCCGTCGTGGTCGTGTTCTTCTTCCTGCGTGACTGGCGTGCGACCTTCATTTCCGCCGTCGCGATCCCGCTTTCGGCGATCCCGACCTTCTGGTTCATGGACCTGCTCGGCTTCAACCTGAACCAGCTCTCGCTATTGGCGCTCGGTCTCGTGGCGGGCGTTCTGGTCGACGATGCGATCGTGGAGATCGAGAACATCGTCAGACATATGCGAATGGGCAAGAGCGCCTACCAGGCGTCGATCGACGCAGCCGACGAGATCGGCCTGCCCGTGGTCGCTACCAGTTTCTGTATCGTGGCGGTCTTCCTGCCCGTCGGCCTGATGCCGGGCGTGACCGGACAGTTCTTCAAGAACTTCGGCCTCACCGTCGTGATCGCCGTGCTGATGAGCCTTGCCGTGGCCCGTATGATCACGCCGATGCTGGCGGCCTACTTCCTCCAGGCCAAGGGCCATGCCGCCCACGGCGAGGGCAAGTGGATGGACCGCTACATGAACGTGCTCCACTGGTCGCTCGAGCGCGGAAAGATGCGCAAGCGCCGTGATGGCGTTTTGCCGCCCAAGCGCCGCTGGGCCTATGCTCTCTCGCTGCTGCTGACGGTAATCGTTCTGCTCGTGGTCTCGGCGATCGGCGTCTTCATGACCTTCGGCGCGATCGACGGTCTGCAGATCCCGCAGACGCTTGCAAATGCGGTCGCTGCAGAAGACACCTTCCTGCACTCGCTGATCATGCGCCCGCTCCAGCTGGTCCAGTTGGCCGTGGCTACCGCCGTAGGCTTTGCGATTGCCTTCGGCGTACTCAAGCTGCTCGGCTTGCTCACTCGCTTCGGCCAGCGCCTGGGCCAGAGCTGGCGTTATCTCGAAGCGCGCTTCTACGATCACCGCGTCTGGATGCTCGGTGTCGGCTGGTTCTCGTTCCTGCTGACCATCCTGCTGTTCGGCCAGACGCCTTTCCAGTTCAATCCGGAAGTCGACGATTCGAACGCGCAGGTCCGCATCGAGATGGTCCCCGGCACCACGCTGGAAGACACCGAACGCGTTTCCGACGGCGTTGCCGCGCTACTTTACGAGCAGCAGGAAGTGGAACGCGTGCTCGAGCGCGTTTCGGAAGGTAACGCGACGCTCTACATCACGCTCAAGCAGGATCGTGAGCGTCCGTCCTACGTCTTCACCCGCGATCTCGCGCCCGAACTCTCGCGTATTCCCGATGCGCGCGTGCGCTGGAACAACATGAACGGCCCGGGCGGCGGCGGTAGCGGCCGCGACCTGTCGATCATGCTCGCCGGGTCCGACCCCGTCCTCCTCAACGATACGGCCGCACAGCTGGTCGAGGAGATGAAGGATCTCGATACGATCGTCGCGCCGCGCATCACCGCCGACGTGCCGCGTCCCGAAATCCTCATCCGTCCGCGCCCCGAACTGCTTGCCGATCTCGGCGTGTCGACTGCGGCGGTGGGCCAGGCGATCCGCATCGCGACGATGGGCGAGATCGAGCAGAACGCCGCCAAGTTCTCGCTCTCCGATCGCCAGATCCCGATCCGCGTCCGCCTCCCCGAGACGGCGCGCGAGGATATCACGACGATCCAGAACCTGCCGGTCCCGACTGCCAACGGCACCTCGGTCCCGCTCGGCCGGATCGCGGACATCTCCTTCGGTGCAGGTCCCACGACCATCCAGCGCTACAACCAGAACCGCCGCGTCCTGATCGGTGCAGACCTTGCCAGCGGTGTCCTGCGCGGCGACGCGATGCAGCAGATCAACACGCTGCCGACCCTCGCCAATCTCCCGCAGGGCGTGATCCGCGACCAGGTGGGCGAAGACGAACTGCAGCAGGAACTGCTCGACAATTTCGCGGTCGCGCTGCTTGCCGGCATCCTGCTCGTGTTCGCCGTGCTGGTGCTCCTCTACAAGCGACTGATGAGCCCGCTGGTCAACATGACCTCGCTCGCGCTCGCCCCGCTCGGCGGTATCTTCCTCGTCTGGATCGTCGGACAGCCCCTCTCCATGCCGGTGCTGATCGGTATCCTGCTGCTGCTCGGTATCGTCTCGAAGAACTCGATCCTGCTGATCGACTTCGCGATCGAGGAAATGGACAAGGGCACACGCAAGATCGATGCCATCATCGACGCTGGCCACAAACGTGCGCAGCCGATCGTCATGACAACGGTCGCCATGACCGCGGGCATGGTGCCGACCGCACTCAGCCTTTCGGGCGACGGCGCATGGCGCGCACCGATGGGCACCGTCGTGATCGGCGGCCTGATCCTTTCGACGCTGCTTACGCTGCTGATCGTGCCGGCAGGCTTCAGCCTTGCCGACGGGTTCGAGAAGCGCGCCGGCCCGTGGCTGCGCAACAAGTTCCTCACCTATCGCCCCGGCGACGAGGATCGCGTTGTCCCATCCCAGGGCCAGCAGCCCGGGATCGAACCGGCGGAGTAAGCGTCGCCTAGGTTATGGCGGGCATATCAAAAGGAACGGGAATGATGGTGGGAGCGCCGCTCCCCCCTGACCGTGCGCGGGCCATGCGGCGGACTGCCACGGGCATGCTGTTCCTGATGGCGGCGATCTTCATCCTGTCTGCCCGCTACCTCGAACTGCATCCGGCGTGGGGATACGTGCATGCCTTTGCCGAGGCCGCCATGGTCGGCGGCCTTGCCGACTGGTTCGCAGTGACCGCGCTGTTCCGCCACCCGCTGGGCCTGCCGATCCCGCACACGGCCATCATTCCCGAGAACAAGGACCGCATCGCCGATACGATGGCGGGCTTCCTGCGCGAGAACTTCCTCACCCCGCAGGTGGTCGCGCGCCGCATGGGCGCGATGAACCTTGCCGGGGCGGTCGGCAGCTATCTTGCCGAACCCAGGGCCGCGAACGATTCGCGCGTCCGCATCGGCGCGGGCGAACTTGCCGTCGAGGTTCTCGAATCGCTCGATCCCGAGCGGCTGGGGACGCAGGTCCGCTCGGGTCTCGCAGCCCAGATCGAGAAGCTCGAGGTCGCACCGCTGCTCGGATCGATGCTCGACGCCATGATCGAGGACGGGCGGCACCGGATCGTGATCGACAAGATCATTCGCTGGGCAGGCCTTGTGCTCGAGGACAACGAGCAGATGGTCCGCGACATGGTGCACAAGCGCGCCAATGCGGTGCTGCGCCTCACCGGCCTCGATGAAAGGCTCGCCAACTCGGTCATCGACGGGCTCTACAAGCTGCTCGCCGAGGTGCTGGTCGATCCCGAACATCCGCTGCGCGACAAGATCGAGGAAGGCCTGCACGAACTCGCGCGTGGCATGCGCGAAGACCCCGAGATGCAGGAGCGGGTCGAGCGGATGAAGGTCGAACTGCTCAACAATCCCGCGATCGCCGACTGGTGGCAATCGGTCTGGGAGCGCATTCGCGCACGCCTGATCACCAGCATACGCGACAGCGGCGGTACGGGCAGCGGCTATCTCGGCGAAACGCTCGCCGAACTGGGCGAAGCGCTGCGCGACGACGAGCGGCTGCAACAGCAGGTCAATCGCTTCGCGCGCCGCACTGCGGTCGGCATTGCCACGCGCTATGGTGACCAGATCGTCCAGCTGGTGAGCGAGACCGTACGCCGCTGGGACGCCACCACGCTGACCGACCGAGTCGAGAGCGCGGTCGGCCGCGACCTCCAGTTCATCCGTATCAACGGTACGCTGGTGGGCGGGCTCGTCGGGCTGACGCTCCATGGCCTGATGGAGCTTTTCGGCTAGCGCGCGGCGCCCTCAGGGAATGCGGTAGACGATCCTATTGGTCAGGTAGGTACGGACAGGCTGGCCTTCCTTGTCGCGCGCAGGTTCGATCTCCGCGTAACGCTCGAAGGCCGTGCAGGGATGGCCGCCTAGCTCGAAATTGTCCGCCGCCGTCTGGTTGAGGAGCACGCAGTTCTCGATCTGGCCCTGCGTGTCGATGGTCATGCGAATGTGGAAGTCCGCCTGCGCGCCCCGCCTTAGCGCGGATTCCGGATAACGCTCGGCCACCTCGCGCGCGACCTTCGGCATGTTCGTTACTTCGGGCGGGCTTGCGACCTTTCGCTGCTCCTCCACGTCGAAGCCCCAGAACTCGACGAGGTCTTCCATGCACACGTTCATCGCCGCAAGCGGGGCCTCGAGCGAGCCCAGCTTGAGCCGGACGGGCGTGCGCCCGCGCTGGGAAAGGGTCAGCCACTCGATACCCGCCGCGCCCTTGGCGTCGAGTGCGGGCAGGCTGCGCGGATTGGCGAGATAGTCGGGTTCTTCGTCTTCGCCGTCATCATCGGGCTCGTCAGCAACGAAGCCGCTCGAACTCTGGATCGCGTTCCCGAACTCACCGAAGAACGAGCCCAGCAGTTCGAACTCGCCCGAATCGCCTCCGCCGCTGAATTCGAACGAAGTGTCACGCCCGTTGCGGTATTTCTCCAGTGCAGGCCCCGCGACGGTCCATTGCGCAATTTTCGACGGGTCCCACTGGTCGATCATGAAGATCGTCTTGTTCTCGCCCTCGCCGAACAGCCGCGCGATGCGGCACTTGTGTTCGCCCATGTCGAGGTTCCACGAGCTCGACGGCTCTAGCAGGACGAGCTCCGGGTCGTCCTTCGCCGAGGCGGCATTGGCCCCGGCAAGGCAAGTTGCTGCAAGCAAAGGCGACATGAATTTGGCGAGCGACCGCATGAAAAAACCCCTCCAAACCAGTATTGGTTCGAAGGGGTCTGAATTAGAACAAGATTTTCGTCAAAGCTTTTCAGTAAGCTCCGGCACGACCTTGAAGAGATCACCGACGAGGCCGATGTCCGCGACCTGGAAGATCGGGGCGTCCTCGTCCTTGTTGATGGCGATGATGGTCTTGGAGTCCTTCATGCCGGCAAGGTGCTGGATCGCGCCCGAGATGCCGATGGCGATATAGACTTCCGGAGCCACGATCTTGCCGGTCTGGCCGACCTGGTAGTCGTTCGGGACGTAGCCCGCGTCGACTGCGGCACGCGATGCACCGATGCCTGCGCCGAGCTTGTCGGCCAGCGGGGTGATGTACTCCTCGAAGGTCTCTGCGTCCTTGAGTGCGCGGCCACCCGAAACGATGACCTTGGCGCTGGTGAGTTCGGGACGGTCGCTCTCGGCGATTTCCTGGCTGACGAAGCTGGAGATGCCAGCGTCGCCCGAACCGGAGATGTCCTCGATCTCGGCCGAACCACCTTCTGCGGCTGCCTTTTCGAATGCGGTACCGCGGACGGTGACGACGAGCTTTTCGTCGGTCGATTCGACCGTGGCGATGGCGTTGCCGGCGTAGATCGGACGGGTGAAGGTCTTCTCGCCTTCGACCGAGAGGATGTCCGAAACCTGCATCACGTCGAGCAGGGCTGCGACGCGCGGTGCGATGTTCTTGCCGGTGGTGGTGGCAGGCGCGACGAAGGCATCGTGGTGGCCCATCTGCGCCGCGATCAGCGGTGCGACGTTTTCGGCCAGCGCGTGCTCGTAGGCCGCATCGTCGGCGAGGTGGACCTTGCCGACGCCTGCGATCTTGGCAGCCTGTTCAGCCACGGCGCGGCAACCCGAGCCAGCGACCAGCAGGTGCACTTCACCCAGCTTGCTTGCAGCGGTGACCGCCGAAAGCGTTGCGTCCTTCATCTCGGCATTGTCGTGTTCGACCCAGACGAGAGTTTTCATAGTTCTGTTCCTTTCCTGTCCGGGTTCTTACGCGATGCCGAGCGCTTTGATCTTGGCGACCAGCGCATCGACGTCCTCGACCTTTTCGCCTGCCTGGCGAACCGGCGGTTCGGAGACGTTGGTGGTCTTGAGGCGCGGCGCAGTGTCGACGCCGTAATCGGACGGGCTCTTGGTCTCGAGCGGCTTCTTCTTCGCCTTCATGATGTTCGGCAGCGAAGCATAGCGCGGCTCGTTCAAACGAAGGTCGGTGGTGACGATGGCGGGGAGCGAAAGCTTTACGGTCTCGAGACCGCCGTCGACTTCGCGCTTCACGACGACACTGTCGCCGTCGACTTCGACGGTGTTGGCGAAGGTGCCCTGCGGACGGCCCATGAGGGCTGCGAGCATCTGGCCGGTCTGGTTCGAATCGTCGTCGATCGCCTGCTTGCCGAGCATCACGATGCCCGGGGTTTCCTCGTCGGCGATGGCCTTGAGGATCTTGGCGACAGCGAGCGGTTCGACTTCGTCATCGGTCTCGACGAGGATCGCGCGGTCGGCGCCCATGGCGAGCGCGGTACGCAGCGTTTCCTGCGCCTTGGCCGGGCCGATCGAGACGGCGATGATTTCTTCCGCCTTGCCGGCTTCCTTGAGGCGAATAGCCTCTTCGACGGCGATTTCGTCGAAGGGGTTCATGCTCATCTTGACGTTGGCAAGGTCCACGCCCGAGCCATCGGCCTTCACGCGCGGTTTGACGTTGTAATCGATCACCCGCTTGACGGGGACGAGGATTTTCATGGGGGATACCTTCCTCTCGATAGAATCTGTGGCGCACGCCTAGCTTGCGTTTACGTAAACGTCAAGTTGGGCGGGCGAGCTTTTTGCGTTGCCCGGCGGGGTGATTGCCCGCGCCAGTGGCGAGGTCAAGCGCGCTGGTGCGCCTTGCTTTACTAACGCGGGCCTGCCGCGCTAGTTTCGGCGGAGAGACGGGAGGTTTGCGATGCGCGGCTGGACGATTTTCGCAGGGGTGCTGGCGGCATTGGCGAGCCCGCTTGCCGCGCAGGAAACGCGCGTGGCACCAGAGGGCCATACGCCTCCTCCGGCCACGCTCGATCAGGTGGACTGGCTCGTCGGCCAGTGGGCCGGCACCGGCATCGGCGGCGCGCCCGCCATGGAAAGCTGGCTGCCGCCGAGCGGCGGCACCATGGTCGGCACTTTCATCCAGGAAACGGAAGAAGGCGGGATTCGCTTCACCGAGCATCTCTACCTGATGGAAGAAGAGGGCACGTTGGTGCTGCGCCTCAAGCATTTCAACGCCGACCTCACCGGCTGGGAGGAAAAGGACGGCATGCTGACCTTCCGCCTGATCGCGGTGGAGGATTGCGCAGCCTATTTCCATGCGCTCACCTTGCGGTGTCGCAACCCTAGCTTCCCGGGCGAGGGATTGCTCGCGGCGGTCCGCATGCAATCGGGCGGGGAGCTGGTATTCCGCTTCGATGCGCTTGGCCCCGAGCATCCACAGCGCTGCCCCGATGCCATGACCACGGTCGAGATGAACCAGTGCTATGCCGATGTGCTCGGCCGCGCCGACGAGCGGCGCGAGGCCTATCTCGCGAAAGCGGTCGAGATACATGCCGACCGGCCCGAGCTGGCGAAAGAGATCGCGGCCAGCGATGCGGCCTTCCTCGCCTATCGCGATGCGGAATGCGGAGCTGTCTACGAAGACTGGAAGGAAGGCACGATCCGCGGCGTGATGGGGCTGACTTGCAGCATCTCCATGACCGACAGCCGCACGCTTACAATCTGGAGCAACTGGCTCACCTACATGGACAGCACGCCTCCCGTCCTGCCCGAGCCCAAGCCCACGCCGTAAAGAAAAAGGGCCGCGCCAGCACGAAGCCGGCACGGCCTTTCAACCTGGTCTGATGAGGCGCTTAGGCCGCCTGCTTGACCTCTGCCACGATCTTGCGGGCAGCATCGCCGAGGTCGTCTGCCGGAACGATCGGCAGGCCCGAGTTGGCGAGGATTTCCTTGCCCTTCTCGACATTGGTGCCTTCGAGGCGGACCACCAGCGGCACGTCCAGTTCGACTTCCTTGGCCGCAACCACGATGCCTTCTGCGATGGTGTCACAGCGCATGATGCCGCCGAAGATGTTGACGAGGATGCCCTCGACTGCCGGGTCCTTGAGGATGATCTTGAACGCAGCGGTGACCTTCTCGGTGGTGGCGCCACCGCCAACGTCGAGGAAGTTCGCCGGGAAGGCGCCGTTCAGCTTGATGATGTCCATCGTCGCCATGGCGAGGCCTGCGCCGTTGACCATGCAGCCGATATTGCCGTCGAGCTTGATGTAAGCGAGGTCGTATTCCGATGCTTCGACTTCGGCCGGGTCTTCCTCGGTCTCGTCGCGCATCGCTTCCACGTCCTTGTGACGATAGAGCGCGTTGCCGTCGAAGCTCATCTTGGTGTCGAGGACGAGGAGGTTGCCGTCCTTGTCTTCGACCAGCGGGTTGATCTCGAGCATCTCCATGTCGAGGTCCATGAATGCGGTGTAGAGCTGCTTGGCGAGCTTCTGGCACTGCTTGTTGGTGTCGCCCGTCAGCTTGAGGGCGAAGGCCACCGCGCGGCCGTGGTGGGGCATGAAGCCCTGTGCCGGGTCGATGGTGATGGTGGTGATCTTCTCGGGCGTTTCGTGCGCGACGTCCTCGATGTCCATGCCGCCTTCGGTCGAAGCGATCATGGCGACCCGGCCAGTGGCGCGGTCGACCAGCATCGAGAGATAATATTCATGCGCGATGTCGACACCGTCGGTGACGTAGAGGCGGTTGACCTGCTTGCCTTCGTCGCCGGTCTGGATCGTCACCAGCGTGTTGCCGAGCATTTCCTTCGCGTTGGCTTCGACTTCCTCGATGCTCTTCGACAGGCGGACGCCGCCCTTCGCATCGGGGCCGAGTTCCTTGAACTTGCCCTTGCCGCGGCCACCCGCGTGGATCTGGGCTTTCACGACATAGAGCGGCCCCGGAAGCTGCTTCGCGCCTGCGACTGCTTCTTCGACAGTCATTGCTGCGTGACCCGCGGGAACGGCGATACCGTATTTCGCGAGAAGTTCCTTGGCCTGGTATTCGTGGATGTTCATGGGGGATCTGGTCCTTCGCGAGATTTGCGTGCGGAGATTCTTCACGGGCGCATAAGCATACGTAGGCCCGCTTGAAAAGTGCGACTTTCGGGTGCAGTGCCCCCCAATCCCATGATCGACAGCAAACGACTCGAAACTATTGTCGCTGAAGCCGGCAAGATCGCGCTTGGCCTGTGGCCCGGCGCAGGTGCCGAGCTGCGCGCGTGGGAGAAGACCCCGGGCAGCCCGGTGTGCGAGGCCGATCTCGCGGTTGATGCCTTCCTCAAGCGAGAGCTGGGCGCACTTCTGCCGGCGGCAGGGTGGCTTTCCGAAGAGACCGCCGATGATCCTGCCCGGCTGGAGCACGACCTCATCTGGATGGTCGATCCGATCGACGGGACGCGCGATTTCATCCGGGGCCGGACGGGCTGGGCGGTTTCCGTCGCGCTGATCAGCGCGGGACGGCCGCTGATCGGCACCCTGTGTGCGCCCGCCCGCGAAGAGGTCTGGCAGGCGGTTGCGGGGCAGGGGGCAAGCCGCAACGGCAAGGTGCTCTCGGCCTCGACGCGTACCGAATTCGAAGGCGCGCGCGTGCCGGCAGCGGACCTGATGAAGCAGGACCGCATGCTGACCAAGGTCGACCAGCCCAATTCGATCGCCCTGCGTATCGCCATGGTCGCTGCCGACGAAGCGGATCTCGTGGCGACGCTTCGCTGGGGCTTCGAGTGGGATATTGCCGCGGCAGGCCTGATCGCGCGCGAAGCAGGAGCAGCGATCTCCGACAGTTTCGGGCGCAAGCTCGACTACAACAAGCGCGACCCGCGCGCCTTCGGTGTCGTGGCCAGCGCTCCGGCGATCCACGCGGCGACGATCGAGCATCTATCCGAGCGCGCCCACAAGGTCGCGGGCAAGTAAAAAGGGCCGGGCTGGTGCCCGACCCCTCTCTGCGACTGTTCCGAAGAACTCGGTAGGAAGGCGACCTATTGGTTCGCCTGTGCAGCGTCGACGTCGTCCTGGTCGAACGGGATGATCTTGATTTCGACACGGCGGTTGAGCGGTTCGTTCACGCCGTCGCCGGTCTTGATCTTGAGATGCTCGTACTGCTCGCCATAACCCTGCCAGCGGATGCGCGAGGAGCTGACGCCGCGGCTGATCAGGTAATTGGCGACAGCCTGCGCACGCTGTTCGGACAGGCGCTGGTTGAGCGAATCCGAACCGGTCGTGTCGGTGTAGCCGTAAACGTCGATCAGGCTGTTGGGATACTCGACGAGGTTCGCTGCGACATTGTCGAGCGTGGCACGGAAGGCCGAGTTGATCGTCGCGCTCCCGGTGGCGAAGGTCACGCCGTCGGGCAGGTTCACGAGGATGGCATCGCCGCCGTCGACTTCGGTGACATCGACGCCCGAACCTTCGGTCTGCTCCTTCAGCTCCTTGATCTGCTGGTCCATGCGGTAGCCGACATAGCCGCCAGCTGCACCGCCGGCTGCCGCGCCGATGATGCGGCCGGTCTTGCCGCCGATGACGCCGCCGAGCAGGCCGCCGGCAACAGCGCCGCCGACACCGCCGAGAACGGTGCGCGAGACCTTGCGTTCGCCCGTGTTCGGGTCGGTGACGCAGGCAGAGGTGCCCATCAGGGCGATTGCCGAGAAGCCTGCGAGAAATATTCTTGATGTTTTCATAGTTTCTTCCCCTTCATCGAGACTGACACACACCGGTTCGGGAGAGCCGGTCATGCCCATTGGCGGAGGGACGCACCCACCGCGTCTCTAGACTTCCCAAACACGTGAATTCACAGCCTGTTCCGACAGACGCTTCCAAGGCTGCACTTTTGTGCTAGCGAGAAGGGGTGACACCCTTTCCCTGGACCGACCTCCTGATCATTGCCGGGCTGATCCTGCTCAACGGCGTTTTCGCCATGAGCGAGCTGGCAATCGTTTCCGCCCGCACCGCGCGGCTGCGCTCTGCCGCGCAGCAGGGAAGCGCGGGCGCCAAGACGGCAATTGCGCTGGCGGCGGACCCGGGCAAGTTCCTTTCGACCGTGCAGATCGGCATCACGCTGGTCGGGATCGTGGCGGGTGCCTATTCGGGCGCGAGCCTCGGCGAGCCGGTGGGCGAACGCCTTGCCGTTCTGGGTGTCCCATCCGAGTGGGCGGGCGAAGCGGGCTTTGCACTGGTGATCGCGCTCACCACCTATTTCAGCCTCGTGATCGGCGAGCTCGTGCCCAAGCAGGTCGCGCTGCGCGCCGCGGTGCCGATCGCGGTCACCATGGCGCGCCCGATGGCGCTGCTCGCACGCGTGGCGGCGCCGCTGGTCTGGCTGCTCGATACTTCCTCGGGCCTGCTGATCCGCCTGCTGGGCGTGAAGCCCGCAGGGCAGAGCGCGGTCACGGCGGAAGAACTGCACATGCTCTTCGCCGAGGCCACCAAGACCGGCGTGATCGAGACCGAACAGCACCAGATGCTCGCGGGCGTCGTACGGCTGGCGCAGCGTCCCGTGCGCGAGGTGATGACGCCGCGCACCGATGTCGACTGGATCGACGTCAACGCCGACGAAGAGGCCATCCGCGCCCTGCTGGAAGAGAGCCCGCATTCGATCTGGCCCGTCGCCGACGGCTCGCCCGACAAGATTCTAGGCCTCGTGCGTGTGCGCGAGGTTCTCGGCGTCCTGCTTGCAGGCGAAGGCGTCGCGCTCGAAACCCTGATGCGCAAGGCCGAGGTCGTGCCCGACCAGCTCGACGCGGTGGATGCGCTTCGCGTGCTGCAACAGGCCGATATCGCCATGGCCATGGTGCACGACGAATACGGCCACCTCGACGGCATCGTGACGCCGGTGGACCTGCTCACCGCGCTGGTCGGCGATTTCGCCAGCGACCAGGACCCGGGCGATGCGCCGGGTATCGTCGAACGCACCGATGGCTCGCTGCTGGTGGCTGGATCGCTCTCGGCCGATGCGCTCGCCGACCGGCTGGGCCTCGACTACGGCGACGACCGCGAATTCGCTACGGTGGCGGGCTTCTGTCTCGCCGTGCTGAAGAAGCTCCCGAGCGAAGGCGAGTTCTTCGAGGAACAGGGCTGGCGCTTCGAGATCATCGACCTCGACGAACGCCGGATCGACAAGGTCCTAGTCACCGACATCTCGCCCAAGGCGAAGAGCGAAGACCCGGAAGACTTCACGATCTAGCTTGTGGGGACGAACCCGCGGATGCGGGTTCGAAAAGCAATATCAACCCGGGATTACGGCCTGTGCCGATGCGCCGTCACCTTCGGGGGCGGCGATGATGTCGCGGGTCACGGCGCCCTTGGCGACGGTGTTGGTGTCTTCCGAACCCACGGCCGAGCGGATGCCCGGTTCTGCAGCGCCGGCGCGGTCGAGAGCGCTGGTCTCGACGCCGCTGCGGGGGGCGGGGCCGCCGAAGAGTGCTTCGAGAGCCTGGTCGGCGGCAGTGCCTTCGACCGGACGCGGAGCGCCCGGAGCGGGCGGCACGAGGTTGAAGTCGGGCGGCACCACCAGCGGAGCCTGGCGCTGGACGGCGAATTCGTCGGGACGGTCGCGGTTGAGGAAACCGCCGCCGCCACATGCCGCAAGCATGCTCGAGACTGCACCAACAATGGCGATACGGGCGATAGTGTTCATTATTTGCTCTCCGCGGCGTCTGCCGGCTTGCCTTCCATGAGGTCGTCGACCTCTTGATCGTCCTTGTCGCGCATGAAGAAGGCGCGGGCAAGGATAATGAGGACGCCGATGGTGATAGCCGCATCGGCGATGTTGAAAATGAGGAACGGGCGGAAATCCCCGATGTGGAAATCGGCATAGTCGATGACATAGCCGAGCTCGTAGCGGTCCTTGATGTTGCCCAGAGCGCCGCCGAGGATGAACGACAGGCCGAGGATGTCGCCGAACAGCTTTTCGCGGAACATCCAGATCGTCACCACCAGCGCGATCAGTGCGGTTGCGCCGACGAGCATCCAGCGCGCCTCGAGGCTGTTCGCCTCGAACATGCCCATCGAAACGCCGAAGTTGCGCGTGAAGCGCAGGTCGAAGAAGGGGAGCAGGTACATCACGTCGCCCGGGCTATCGATGCCGAGGGAGCCGGTGACGAGGCGTTTCACCCACTGGTCGGCCGCATAGAGCGCAAATGCGATCGCAACGCCGATCAGGCGCAGTTTGAGCAGCGGGTTCATTCTGCAGCATCCAGCTGGGCGACGACCGGCTCGCACCGGTCGCACAGTGCGCCGTCCTCCGGAACGGAAGGCAGCAGGCGCCAGCAGCGGCCGCACTTGTTTTCGTCGGTGCGCGAGACAGTCACCTCGTCGCTATCGCCGCGCGTCACTGACGCGGTGATGAACAGTTCTGCGAGATCTTCGTCCGAGAAGCCTTCGGGCACCGCGCTTGCGGGCACGGTGACATCGGCTTCGAGGCTGGAGCGGATGGTCTTGTCGCGGCGCAGCGGCTCGATCGCCTCGGTTACACGTTCGCGAAGCGCGCGCAGCTTGTCCCAGCGCTCGCCGTCGGCAGTCACGCCCATGACCGGCGGCCAGTCGAGCAGGTGGACGCTGCCACCTTCCGGATAGCGCGTCGTCCAGACTTCTTCTGCCGTGTAGACCAGCACCGGCGCGGCGTAGCGCACCAGCGCGTGGAACAGCAGGTCGAGCACGGTGCGATAGGCATTGCGCTTCACGCTGTCGGGCCCGTCGCAATAGAGCACGTCCTTGCGGATATCGAAGTAGAAGGCCGAGAGGTCCTCGTTGCAGAAATCGACCAGCAGGCGCGTGTAGGTGTTGAAGTCGTATTCCTCGGCGGCCTTCTTCAGCTTGCCGTCGAGATCGGCCAGCAGCGCGAGGACATAGACCTCAAGCTCGGGAATCTCGCCCGCATCGCCCATGTCGCCGACGAAACCGTCGAGCGCGCCGAGCAGGTAGCGGAAGGTGTTGCGCAGGCGGCGGTACTGGTCGCCCACGCCCTTGAGGATTTCATCGCCGATGCGGTGGTCTTCGGTGAAGTCGACGCTGAGCGCCCAGAGGCGGATGATGTCGGCGCCGTACTGTTCCATGACCTTCAATGGGTCGATGGTGTTGCCGAGGCTCTTCGACATCTTCTTGCCATCGCTCGCCATGGTGAAGCCGTGGGTCAGCACCGCATCATAGGGTGCACGGCCGCGGGTGGCGGAGCTCTCGAGCAGGCTCGACTGGAACCAGCCGCGATGCTGGTCACTGCCTTCGAGATAGAGGTCGGCGGGCCAGCGCTGGTCGGGCCAGCGGTCGCCTTCGAGGGTGAAGGCATGGGTGCAGCCCGAATCGAACCAGACGTCGAGAATGTCGGTGACCATCTCGAATTCTGCCGGATCGTGATCGGCGCCGAGATATTCGGCCTTGCGGCTTTCGTCCCAGGCATCGACGCCTTCTTCGCGCACCGCTGCGACCACACGCGCGTTGACCGCCGGGTCCTGGAGGTAGGTGCCGTCGCTGCGCACGAAGAGCGTGATCGGCACGCCCCATGCGCGCTGGCGGGAGAGCACCCAGTCGGGGCGGCCTTCGACCATCGAACCGATGCGGCGGCGGCCCTTTTCGGGATAGAACTTCACCCGCTCGATCTCGCGCATGGCGATTTCGCGCAAGGTGGAGTGGTCCTTGCTCGTGGCCATAGCGACAGCCGCGCCGAAACCTTCGGGCACGGCTACGTCGAAGTCGCCCACGTCGAGCGGCTTGTCCATCGGCACGAACCACTGCGGCGTGCAGCGGTAGATGACCTTGGCCTTCGAACGCCATGAATGCGGATAGGAGTGTGCGTAGTCGTCGCTGGCCGAAAGCAGCGCACCTGCTTCGCGCAGGTCCGAACAGATCGGGCCTTCGGGCGCGTTGAAGGCCTTGTTGATTACCGCGCGGCGGCGCTCGTCGTTGCCACCGAGCCATTCCCAGTCGTCGCGATAGCGCCCGTCGCCCATGACGGCGAAGACCGGCTCGATGCCGTGCTCGCGGCAGAGCAGGAAGTCGTCCTCGCCATGGTCGGGCGACATATGGACGAGGCCCGTACCGCTGTCGGTGGTGACGAAATCCCCCGCGAGCAGCGGACGCGGCTTGGCGTAGAAGCCGCCGAGATGATGCATCGGGTGGTGGACTATGGATCCCGCTAAGTCGGAACCTTTGATCTTTTCATAGGAATACTCGAAGGTCGGCTTCGCCTTCTCTTCATCTCCGTCAAATATTTGCGCTGACGCGCGCCAAAATTCCTTCGCCAGACGCGAAAAGAACTCACCCTCCCGCTCAACTGCGACAAGCAGCTTCGTCCCACGCAACAGGGGAAATAGAGGGTGTAAGGATACATCGAATGGATCCGGTTCGCCTGCGCGAAAGCCGATTCCACGCATCTCGACAAGTCGGTACTCAACATCCGGCCCATAGGCCAAAGCCTGGTTCACCGGGATCGTCCACGGCGTGGTGGTCCAGATCACCGCATGCGCGCCGACAAGTTCCTGAATCGGCGATTCCACGATCTCGAAGGCCACGTCGATCTGGGTCGAGGTGATGTCCTCGTATTCGACCTCGGCTTCGGCCAGCGCGGTTTCCTCGACCGGCGACCACATCACCGGCTTCGATCCGCGATAGAGATTGCCGGCTTCGGCAAACTTCATCAGCTCGGCAACGATGGTCGCCTCGCTCTCGAACTGCATGGTGAGGTAGGGATTGTCGAAATCCGCCATAAGGCCGAGACGTTTGAGCTGTTCGCGCTGAACGTCGACCCACTTCTGCGCATAGGCGCGGCATTCGGCGCGGAATTCGCTCGCCGGAATGGCGTTCTTGTCGCGCTTCTTCTTGCGGAACTGTTCCTCGACCTTCCACTCGATCGGCAGGCCGTGGCAGTCCCAGCCGGGCACGAAGGGCGCGTCCTTGCCGAGCAGCGTCTGTGAACGCACCACCATGTCCTTGAGGATGCGGTTCAGCGCATGGCCGATATGCATGTCGCCATTGGCGTAGGGAGGGCCGTCGTGAAGGATGAACTTCTCGCGGCCTTCACGCGCCTCGCGCAGCTGCTGGTAGAGGTTTTCTTCCTGCCAGCGCGCAAGGATCTTCGGCTCCTTCTGGGGGAGGCCGGCCTTCATGGGAAAATCGGTCTTGGGAAGGAAGACCGTGTCTCTGTAATCGCGCTGTTCAGTCATTGCCGCGCGCGCTTAGAAGATGGCGCGCTTTCTCGCAATCTTTCTCCATCTGCGCGATCAAATCATCGAGGCTGTCGAACTTCGCCTCGCCGCGCAGGAAGTGGTGGAAGGCCACCTCGATCTCCTGCCCGTACAGATCGCCGGAGAAATCGAAGAAATAGGGTTCGAGCAGTTCCTTGGGCGGTTCGAACTGCGGGCGCACGCCGATATTGGCCGCGCCTTTCAGCTCCTGCCCGGTCGAAAGGATGCGCCCCGTCACGGCGTAGATGCCGTATTTCGGGCGCAGGTAATGCTCGATCGAGAGGTTGGCGGTGGGATAGCCGATCTCGCGCCCGCGCTTGTCGCCGTGCCGGACCACGCCGCGAATCGCGAAGGGGCGGGTGAGAAGGCGCGCGGCTTCCTGCGGATCGCCCTCGCGCAGCGCCTCGCGCACGCGGCTGGAGGATACGGGCGCGCCGCCATCCATCACCGGATCGACTGCGCGCGCCTCGATGCCGACTTCCTTGCCGAGCTCGACCAGCTTTTCGAAATTGCCGCCGCGCGCCTTGCCGAAAGTAAAGTCTCCGCCGGTCACGACGCCTTTCGCGCCCAGCTTTTCAGCCAGCAGCACGCGGACGAAATCTTCCGCCGTGGTCCCGGCCAGTTCGCCGTCGAAATGGAACACCAGCATCGCGGTGGCTCCGGCGGCAAGGTAGAGCTCCTGCCGCTGTTCGAGCGTGGTGAGCCGGAAGGGAGCCGCATCGGGCTTGAAGAAGCGCACCGGATGCGGATCGAAGGTGGCGATGATCGAGGGGCGACCTTCCGCACGCGCCCAGTCGATCGCCTCCTTCGCCACTGCCTGGTGGCCGAGGTGGAATCCGTCGAAATTGCCCAGCGCGATGATCGCACCGCGTAAGGATTCGGGCAGCGGTTCGCGGTGATCAAGGAACCTCACGATGCGGTCTCCATCGGTTCAATCCCGGCGCCAAGGACGCGCAGGGCGTTTCCGCCCATGGCCGCGCGAATTTCCTCTTCGGTGAAGCCTTCGTCCAGCAGCGCCTGCGTCACCTGGGTCAGCTCGCTGGTGTCGAAACGGGTCGTGACCGAGCCGTCGTAATCGCTTCCGAGGGCGACATGCTCTATGCCGACAAGATCGCGGATATGACGCATCGCCGTAGCTACCGAGCGCGGCGAGGTGTCGCAGACTGCGCCCGGCCAATAGCCCACGCCGATAATCCCGCCGGTCCGCGCCACGCCGCGAATCTGCTCGTCGGTGAGATTGCGGTTCACCTCGCAGGTCGCCTGGACGCCGCCATGGCTGGAGACGACAGGGCGGCGGGCCATCGCAAGGATGTCGGCGACGCAGGCGGGGCTGCAATGCGCGATGTCCACGATCATGCCGAGTTCTTCCATGCGTCGCACCACCGCGCGGCCCATGTCGGTCAAACCGCCCTTGTCGACGCCGTGCATCGAGCCGGCGAGATCGTTGTCGAAGAAATGGGTAAGGCCCGCCATCCGGAAGCCTGCCGCGTGGAGCTTTTCCAGATTGGCGGGGTCGCCTTCGAGATTGTGCAGGCCCTCGATCGAAAGCATCGCGCCGACGCTGTCCCGACCGGTATCGCGTGAGCGGAGCAAGCGCTCGACGTCTTCCTGCCCGTGGATCTGGAACAGCGTGTCGCGCTCTTCCCCGACGGCGCGGTCCAGCTTTTCTGCATGCCATAGCGAGCGTTCGAGCAGGCTGCTCCACGTGCGCAGCGGCTGGAGCTGGCCGATCACGAGCGGGGTAATGTTGTCGGTCTCGCCGGTGTTCGAATCGTAATTCTGGTCGCGCGGCGACTTCGTAACGCTGGAGAAGACCTGCAGGGCGACGTTGCCTTCGCGCAGGCGCGGCAAGTCCACGTGTCCTCGGTCGGCGCGGTCCAGCATGTCGCGCTTCCACAAGAGCGTGTCCGAATGCAGGTCGACAATCTGCAATGTCTCGTGGAGGTCACGCGCTTCCTGCGAGACCTCGATCAGCGGCTCGCCATCGATGCGATTGAGGTCGCGTTCGACATATCCCGGCGCAAAGATGAAGAACCCCAGCAATCCGCCGATCACCAGCACGACCAGAGCGATGACGATCCGGCGCTTCATTCCGCAGTCTCTCCGACGCGGGTGTAGGTCAGGAAGGAATAGGCAGGCCGCTCGTCCTTCGCCTCGTGGTCCTCGCGGCCGGCGATTTCCCATTCGGGGCCGAGCGGCGGCATGAAGACGTCGCCGTCGAATTCCTCGTGGATCTCGGTCAGCTCGACCCGTTCGGCGAGCGGCATGAAAACGTCGAAGATCGCAGCGCCGCCGATGACCGCGATGTCACCTTCTCCTGCCTTCGCGATCGCTTCCTCGACAGAACGGACGACTTCCGCGCCGGTCGAATCCCAGCGCTCCTTGCGCGTCAGCACGATATGGCGGCGTCCGGGCAGGAGGCCGGGCAGGCTCTCGAAGGTCTTGCGGCCCATGATCATGGGCTTGTCCATCGTCAGCGCCTTGAAGCGCTTGAGATCGGCGGGAAGGTGCCAGGGCAAAGCCCCGTCCTTGCCGATCGCGCCATTGGCCGAGCGCGCATAGATCAGGAACAAACTCATCCGCGGGTGTCGAGCGACAGCCTGGTGATGTGGCCCATCTTGCGGCCCTCGCTCGCCTCGGCCTTGCCATAGTCGTGCAGGTGCGAATTGCTGCTCGCGAGGAAAGCGTATGCGCCGTCGATCTCGCTGCCGATGATGTTGCGCATCTCGATGCCCGGCGCGACGGTCCGCGTGTCGCCGAGCGGCAGGCCGGCAATCGCGCGGATGTGGTTCTCGAACTGACTGGTGGCCGCGCCCTCGATCGTCCAGTGCCCCGAATTGTGCACGCGCGGGGCCATCTCGTTGAAGATCGGGCCTTCGTGCGTGGCGAAGAATTCGAGCGTCAGCACGCCGACGTAATTGAGCGCATCGGCAACCTTGCGGGCCAGCACGCGGGCGTCGGCAACCTGTCCTTCGACGGCGCTGCCAGCAGGATAGTGCGCAGCGGCGAGGATGCCGCCCTCGTGGACGTTGCGGGTCGAATCCCAGAAGCGGATCTCGCCGTCTTGCGCGCGGACGAGGATGACGGAGAACTCAGCGTCGAACTCGACGAAGCCTTCGTAGATGAGCGGGACGTCGGGCAGCTTGAGCGCCTGCGCATCGCGCGACGAGGCGATGCGCCACTGGCCCTTGCCGTCATAGCCGTCGCGGCGGGTCTTGAGGATGCCGGGCGCGCCGAGCCGGTCGACCGCGCTTTCGAGGTCGTGACGCGAATCGATACGCGCATAGGCAGCGGGCCTTCCGCCGAGGCCTTCGATGAAGCGTTTTTCGCTGAGGCGGTCCTGCGCAGTCTCGAGCGCGAGCGGGCCGGGGTGGATCTTTTCGGCCGGGACCGTGCGCGCGGTTTTTACTGGTACGTTCTCGAATTCCCATGTCACGACGTCGCAGGCATCGGCAAAGGCCCTGACCCGATCGCTGTCGTCCCATGCGGCGGTATGGAATGCATCGCAGACGGCGGCTGCGACATTGTCGCCTTCGGGGGCAAACCCGATGCACCTGTAGCCGAGCTGCACCGCGCTCATCGCCATCATGCGGCCGAGCTGGCCGCCGCCGAGGATGCCGATCGTCGATCCGCGCGCCAGCATCAGCCTTCAGGCCTTTCGGTCACGGCGTCGCTGCGCGCCTGGCGCCAATCCTTGAGACGCTGAGCCAGCGCCGGGTCGTTATTGGCGAGGATTGCTGCAGCGAAGAGGCCTGCATTGGTCGCACCCGCTTCGCCGATGGCCAGCGTGCCGACCGGGACACCGGCGGGCATCTGGACGATCGAGAGCAGGCTGTCCTGGCCCGACAGCGCCTTCGACTGAACCGGAACGCCGAGCACGGGAACATGCGTCAGCGCCGCGATCATGCCGGGCAGGTGCGCTGCGCCGCCAGCGCCTGCGATGATGACGTGAAAGCCTTCGCTCTCCGCTGCCTTGGCGAAATCATACATGCGGTCGGGTGTGCGGTGCGCCGAGACGATGCGCACATCGCTTTCGACGCCCAGCTCCTCGAGCACTTCCGCAGCACACTTCATGGTCGACCAGTCGGACTGGCTCCCCATCACGATCGCGACCTTTGCCTCCCCCTGCGCCATCTTACGCGTCCTTCAGGTAATATCGTTCGCCCGACACATTCGCGCCGTCGAAATCATAGATGATCGGCTCGCCGGTCGGGATCTCGAGACCGGTGATCTCGTCGTCCGAGATGTTCGAGAGATGCTTCACCAGTGCGCGCAGGCTGTTGCCGTGGGCGGAGATGATGACATTCTCGCCCTTGGCCAGCAGCGGCAGGATCGCCTCTTCCCAATAGGGAAGGACGCGCTCGATCGTGAGCTTGAGGCTTTCGGTGCGCGGCACCTCGATACCGGCGTAACGCGGGTCGTCCGAGAGATCGAACTCGCTGCCCGCTTCGAGCTCGGGCGGCGGCACGTCGAAACTGCGGCGCCAGATGTGCACCTGCTCGTCACCGTGCTTCTCGCGGGTTTCCTGCTTGTTGAGGCCGGTAAGCCCGCCATAGTGGCGCTCGTTCAGGTGCCAGTCGCGGGTGACCGGGATCCACAGCCGGTCGCATTCCTCCAGCGCGAGGTTGAGCGTCTTGATCGCGCGTTTCTGGACCGAGGTGAAGGCGGTGGTGGGCAGAACGCCCTTCTCCTTCATCAGCCGTCCGGCTGCGCGGGCTTCCTCGACACCCTTCTCGGTCAGGTCGACATCCCACCAGCCGGTAAAGCGGTTGGCGAGGTTCCACTCGCTCTGGCCGTGGCGAACGAGGATCAGCTTCGACATGATTACTCCGGTTTTCCCCTAGGAGCACTGCGCGTTAGCGGTCCCCGCCATCCTTGGGAAGGCCTGTATCGCCCGATTCGCGCATTTCGCGCGTCTGCACCTTGCGCCTGCGAAGGTTCTCGCGAAGTTTCGCGGCGAGGCGTTCTTCGCGGGTCATCTTTTCGTTGCTGCCACTCATCGCGCAACCTTTTGCGAAAATCGCGCGGAGCCGCAAGCGAAGGTTGACTTTCTCGCCGCGCCTGCCAATAGCGCGCGCCTCCACCCCGCGACGGTTTTTCTCGCGGCGGCATGTGCTGCTGTAGCTCAGTGGTAGAGCGCACCCTTGGTAAGGGTGAGGCCGGGAGTTCAATCCTCCCCAGCAGCACCATTTTCTTTTTTGATTGGACCCTCAAACGCCGGGCGCGCCGCCTCCGCGTCGCTTGGCTTCGCCGCAGCAGCGGCGGCGCGCAGTCGCGCTTTGACTGCCGTGACCAAGAACCGGGTTGCGCATGGCCACCCATCGCGGCACTCCTTTTCTAAAGGGAGAGCTTCATGGATTTTCGCCTGACCGAACAACAGCGCGAGCTGCAGGACGCGGCGCGCACATTCGCGCGCAAGGAATTGCCCGATCTCGCGCGCGAGATGGAGGAGAAGGACTTCTCCGTACCGCCCGAGATGATGGTCCGTTACGGCGAGATGGGCTTTCTCGGGGTGAATCTGCCCGAGGAATACGGCGGGCTCGGGCTCGGCCATCTCGAAGCTCTGCTGGTGCTCGAACAGTTCGCGATGATTTCGAATGCCGTGGCCTTCCCGATCTTCGAGGCGCTGGTCGGTCCGGTCAGGACGATCGAGCGATTCGGTTCGGATGCGCTGAAAGCGAAGATTATTCCCCGGGTCGTCAGGGGCGCAGCGACGGTTGCGGTTTCCATGTCCGAGCCTGATGCAGGCACCGCGCTGACGGATCTGACGACCAACGCATTTCTCCAGAATGGTCATTACATCCTCGACGGAAACAAGCGTTGGACCTCCGGAGCGGGGCACGCATATTATTACGTCGTCTACACGCGCCTCTCCGATGCGCCCGGGGCAAAGGGGATCGGGGCGCTGCTGGTCGAAAAGGAAATGGAAGGCGTCTCCTTCGGCAAGCGTGAGCAGCTGATGGGGTTCCGCGGTATCGAAACGCGCGACATCATTTTCGACGGGGTGCGGGTGCCGGAAGGGAATGTCATCGTGCCCGCCGGCGGTTTCGGAAAACTGATGAGCGCATTCGGGCTGGAGCGCTGCGGCAATGCGACCCAATCGCTCGGCCTCGCGGCGGCTGCGCTCGAACAGGCGACCGAATATGTCCAGGAGCGGCAGGCCTTCGGCAAGCCGATCGTCGATTTCCAGGCGGTGCAGATGCGCCTTGCCGAAATGGCGATGCAGGTGGAGGCGGCGCGGCTCCTGATCTACCGCGCCGCGGCCAATGCCGAACACAATGAAGGTGGCCTGCCGAGCGTCTACGAGAGCTCGACCGCGAAATGCTTCGCCAACGAGATCGTGCGTAGCGTCACCGCGAACGGCATGCAGGTGATGGGCGGATACGGCTATCACAAGGAATACGGCATGGAGCAGCGCGTGCGCGACGGCTTTGCCTGGGGCATCGCGGGAGGCACGACCGACGTGCAGAAGACCAATATCGCGGCAGCAATCGTGGGAAGGCGTTTCGATCAAAGGCGTTGACGCGGCGGCTGTCTTGCATAGGTAAACCAGTATGGACGAGACCCAAGACGCTCCGCGACAGGACGCTGTGCCCACCGATGATCCCGGCCCGACCCCTTTGGCGGACGGCTCGCCGGACGACCTCACCCAGCTCGACCCGCGCTACAAGACGATGATGCGGCTCGTTGCGGGGTTGTTCGCCATCGTCCTGCTGGTCGGTGCGACGATTGCCGAGCTGGCCATTCCCGGCTGGACCGGCGTGGTCTGGGCCCCAGTCCTTCTGGTGGTCGCCTATATCGTGTTCTACCTGCCGATGCGGCGCTACGCGACACGCGGTTACTCGCTGGCCGAGGAGCGACTGCGCGTCGTGCGCGGGGTACTTTTCCATTCGGACACGATCGTCCCCTTCGGGCGGGTCCAGCATATCGATGTCGACCAGGGGCCGCTCGAGCGCGGCTTCGGTCTCGCGACGCTTACGGTGCATACTGCGGGTTCGCACAACGCCTCGGTCTCGCTCCCGGGCCTCGCCCACGAGACTGCGCTTGCCATGCGCGAGGATATCCGCGCGGCGATCCGGCGCGATACGCGATGACGCCCGAGCCGCAGGAGGCAAAACGCACCGATCCGCGCAGCTTCGCAGTACGCGCGGTGATGATGCTGTTCCAGCTCGTCATCCCGATCGCGATCGCTTCGGCGACGATACTCGACGACGGCAAGGTGACCGATCTCGTCGGCTATTTCCTGCCGCTCGTGACCGGCATCATCCTGCTCAACGTCTTCATCGCCTATCTCCAGTGGACCAAGCTCACCTACACGGTGGGCGAGGCGGATATCCGCGTGGAAAGCGGCGTGCTTTCGCGGGCGGCCCGTTCGGTGCCCTACGAGCGCATCCAGGACGTCAGTCTCGAACAGAAGCTGGTTCCGCGCCTGTTCGGCCTCGTGGAGGTCAAGTTCGAGACCGGCGCGGGCGGCAAGGACGACCTCGCGCTCAGCTACCTTTCGGAAGACGAGGGCGAGCGCTTGCGGGAACTGGTGCGTGCGCGCCGTGAGGGCGAGGAGATCGCGCAGGAGGAAGGCGTCGAGGCCAAGCCGGCGGAAGAGGCAGAGGTGCTCTTTGCCATGGGACCGAAGCGCGTCTTCACCTTTGGCTTGTTCGAGTTCTCGCTGGCCGTGGTGGCAGTGATCGGCGGCCTTGCGCAGCAATTCGACTTCCTGCTGCCCTTCGATCTGTGGGACATCGACTATTGGGAAGAGCGTATCGCGGGACAGGGGCAGTGGCTGTCGGGCCTCGGCCCGCTGGCGCAGTTCGCGGGCATCATCTTCGCGCTCCTGTCGCTCGGGGTCCTCGGCGTCGCGACGGGTCTCGTCCGCACCGCGCTTCGCGAATGGGATTTCCGGCTGGAGAGGACAGCCAAGGGCCTGCGACGGCGCAGGGGCCTGCTGACGCGCACCGATCTCGTGATGCCGCTCCACCGCGTGCAGGCGCTGCGTATCGGGACCGGCTTCCTGCGCCGCCGTTTCGGCTGGCATTCGCTCAAGGTCATCAGCCTTGCCAGCGATACCGGCGGGGCAAATCACGATGCCGTGCCGTTCGGCCAGATGGACGAGATCGCGCCGGTCGTGGGCGTCACCGGTTTTCACCTTCCGCCCGAGAATGCCGAATGGCACCGCGCAGTCAGCCGTTACCGGATCGACAAGGCCGCGCTCGCTACGATGATTCTGCTGCCAGCGACCATCGTGGTCGCAATCGTCGGCAGTTCCTGGATGTGGCTCGCGCCTGCCGTCGGGCTTGTCTATACGCTGGCGGAGCAATGGTGGCGCTGGCACCACGACTACCGCGCGCTTGGCGAGCGGCAGCTCTATTCGCGTCACGGCTGGTTCTCGCCGAGCCTTGCCATTGCCTCGCGAGTGAAGCTCCAGTCGGTCGAGATAGCGCAAGGGCCGATCGCGCGTCTGCGTGGCTACGCGAGCCTGCACCTCGGGCTGGCCGGCGGGCGGCTGAGGATTGACGGAATGCCGGTGGAAGAGGCGAGCCGCTGGCGTGCAGCGATCTGCGACAGCATCTCGCGGACCGACTTCTCCGAACTGCTCGATGCGCCGGGAGCGCCCGCGACCTAGGCCCTGAGGTCGGCGAGCTCCTTGTGGCGATCGAAATAGCGCTCGACGTAGGAGCAGTCGGGCGCGATCTTGAAGCCGTTTGAGCGGGCATCCTCGATCAGTGCCTCGACCAGTTTTTCTGCGATGCCCCGTCCGCGATGGCTGGTCGGAACGAAGGTATGCTCGGCATGGCGGACATCGTCGCGCTGGGTCCAGCTCAGCTTGGCCGGAGTGTCACCGGCATCCAGCTTCGCAACATAATCACCGTGAGTGACCCTGTCGCGACGTTCTATTTCGATTTCTGCGTGACCCATGTCGTTATCTTTCCTTGCTGTGCAACCAACGCAGCTGGCGCTATGCGCGTTCCGATGCAGTTCCTGTCAGACAATGCCGCCAGTGTTCACCCACGCGTGTGGGACGCGATGCGCGCCGCCGACGCGCCCGATTCTCCCTACGACGGAGATGCACTGAGTATTTCGCTCGATGAGAAGATGTCCTCACTCTTCGGCAGGGAATCGAAGGTGCTCTGGGTGGCAACCGGTACTGCGGCGAATTGCCTCGCCCTTGCGACGATGGTCCAGCCCCACGGCGGCGTGGTCTGTCATGAGGAAGCACATATCGAGATGGACGAATGCGGCGCGCCGGGCTTCTACCTTCACGGTGCGAAGCTCTTGCTGGCGGCGGGCGAGGGGGCGAAACTCACGCCGGATGCGATCCGCGCAGTCCTCGATCCGATCCGCGACGATGTGCACCAGGTGCAGCCTCACGCCATCTCGATCACGCAGGCAAGCGAGTACGGCCGGACCTACAGGCCCGAAGAGATCGCGGCGATCCGCGATCTGGCGGACGAACGCGGGCTGTCATTGCACATGGATGGTGCGCGGTTCGGCAATGCGGCGGCATTCCTCGATCTTCCGGCAGGCGAAGTGGCGGGCGCGGTCGATGCGCTGAGCTTCGGCTTCGTGAAGAACGGCGGCATGAGCGCGGAGGCGATCGTCTTCTTCGATACGGCTCTTGCCGATGTCGCGCTCTATCGCCGCAAGCGTGCCGGCCATTTGCAGAGCAAGGGCCGATACCTCGCTGCGCAGGTCCACGCCATGCTCGACGGTGACCTCTGGCTCGAGAATGCGCGTTCGGCCAATGCAGCCGCGGCCGAGATCGGCGGAGCCTGCGCGGACCGGCTGATGCATCCGGTAGAGGCCAACGAGGTGTTCGTGCGCTGCACCCCTGAAGAACGCGAGGCGCTGCGCCAACAGGGCTTCGGTTTCTACGACTGGGGCTATGACGCGGCGCGCTTCGTCACCTCGTGGAACACGCGCGAGGAAGATGCGCGCGCGCTCGCCAAGGCGATTGCGGGCCTATGAGCGCGCAGACCGGCGGGGAAAGCCTGCTTGCTCCGAGAAACCTTGCCGCCTTCCTGCTGGTGAGCCTCATCTGGGGCGGCACCTGGCTGGTCATCCGCGACCAGATATCCTCCGTCCCGCCGAGCTGGTCGATCACCTGGCGCTTCATTGTGGCCGCGCTCGGCATGTTCGTGTTGGCGAAGCTGCGCGGCGAGCCGCTCGGCCTGCCGCGCGAAGGCTGGCGCTGGGCGCTGGCGCTCGGCCTGTTCCAGTTCTCGCTCAATTTCAGCTTCGTATACAATGCCGAGAAGTTCATTACCTCGGGCCTCGTCGCAGTGATGTTCGCGCTGCTGGTCGTGCCCAATGCGGTGCTCGGGCGGATCGTGCTCGGCCAGCCGATCAGGCGCGAATTCGTGCTCGGCTCCTCGATCGCGGCGATCGGGGTCGCGATGCTCTTTGCCCAGGAGTACCGCGCCTCGCCGGCGACGCTGGGCGAGGTGCTGACCGGCGCCGCGCTGACCGTGGGCGGCATCCTCTCTGCGAGCGCGGCCAATATCGTGCAGGCGATGGATGGCGCGAAACGCCAGCCGCTGCTCACCCTGCTCGCATGGTCGATGGTGGTGGGCGTCTTGCTCAATACGGGCTTCGCTCTCGCTACCCAGGGGCCGCCGCAATTCGATTCGCGGCCCGAGTACGCGCTCGGCATCCTTTATCTCGGCCTCGCCGGGTCGGTGATCACCTTCCCGCTATACTACGGGCTGGTTCGCAAGGTCGGGGCGGGAACGGCGGCCTACAGCTCGGTGATCGTTCCGATCGTCGCTATGGTGCTCTCGACCCTCTTCGAGGGGTTCGTCTGGGGGCCACTGCCGGCCGCAGGCGCGGCGATCACGCTGGCGGGCATGGTGGTGGCGATGCGCGGCCGCGCAGCTCCGCCGCCGAGGCGCGCTACGCCTGAGCCCTGATCGCAGCGAGGCCTTCGCGATAGGTGGGGTACCGAGGCTCCCAGCCGAGAACGCGTTTCGCCTTTCCGTTCGCCACCCTCCGGTTCTCCGCATAGAAGCCGCGCGCCATGGGCGAGAGATCGGCCTCCTCGATCGTCTGGAGGGGCGGTGGATCGATGCCGAGGAGGCGGGCCGCTTCCTCGACTACCGCATTCTGGCTGGTCGGTAGATCGTCGGCGAGATTGTAGGCGCCTGCCGGAGCGCCGCTCTCGATAGCCGCAACGACGCCCGCAACGAGATCGTCGACATGGACGCGGCTGAACACCTGCCCCGGCAGGTCGATCCGGTGCGCCTTGCCCGCCTCGAGCCGCTCGAAAATGCTGCGGCCCGGCCCGTAGATGCCCGGCAGGCGGAAGACCCGTGCGCCGAGCTCGAGCCAGCCGGAATCCGCTTCGCTTCGGGCAGTGCGCCGGCCCCCGCCGGTGGGCGAGTGCTCGTCCACCCACGCGCCTGCCGCATCGCCATAGACGCCGGTGGAAGAGAGGTAGCCGAGCCACGGCTCGCCGAACTTGTCACCGTGACCATGCAGGACGGGGTCGCGGCCGCTTTCGCGGTCGGGCGGGACGGAAGACAGGACATGCGTTGCCGAGGCCAGCGCTTCCCCGACTGCCCCGCGGTCCGAAAACTCTACATTTCCGGCGCTTCCGGTGGCATCGACATGCCAGCCTCGCGCACGCATCTCTTGCGCAAAACGCCCCGCCGTGTAGCCGAGACCGAAGATGAACAATCGGGCCATCGGAGCGTATTAGCTCACGAAGCCGCAATTGACAGGAAAAGCATGGATATCGCTCGCACGCCCGCCACGCCCGACGGCAACATCGAAATGGCCGATGCCGCCGTCGAGCCGAAGGATCCGCCGGTCATCCGCCGCGAGGACTACACACCTTTCCCCTGGCTGGTGCCCGAGACCCGGCTCGACTTCGAGCTCGGCCTCGAGAGCACGCGCGTTCGCTCCACGCTGACCGTGGTGCACAACAACAAGGCTGCGCGCTCGCCCACGATCCGGCTCGACGGTGACGGGATCAAGCCGACCAGCGTCAAGGTCGATGGCGAGCCGACGCAGAGCTTCGTGATGGATGGCGACGATCTCGTCCTCACCCTGTCCGACGACGCGCACGAGATCTCGATCGAGACCGAGATCGATCCCAGCGCCAATTCGCAGCTGATGGGCCTCTACGCCTCCTCCGGCATGCTCTGCACCCAATGCGAAGCCGAAGGTTTTCGCCGGATCACCTTCTTCCCCGACCGGCCCGATGTGCTTTCCACCTACACGGTGCGGATGAGCGGGCCGAAGGACCAGTTCCCGATCCTGCTGTGCAACGGCAACAAGGTCGCCACCGGCGAGGAGGGCGACAGCCACTGGGCCGAGTGGCACGATCCGTGGCCCAAGCCCTCCTATCTCTTTGCGCTGGTCGCCGGCGACCTGGTCGCCCGGACCGACAGCTTCACCACCATGAACGGGCGCGAGGTCGAGCTGAACGTCTGGGTGCGCGAAGGCGATCTCGAACGGACCGAGCATGCCATGGAAAGCCTCAAGCGCTCGATGGAATGGGACGAGGAAGCCTTCGGGCGCGAATACGATCTCGACCTGTTCAACATCGTCGCCGTCAGCGATTTCAACATGGGCGCGATGGAGAACAAGGGCCTCAACGTCTTCAACACCAAATACGTCCTCGCCGACCCGGAAACCGCCACCGATGGCGATTATGACGGGGTCGAGGGCGTGATCGGCCACGAGTACTTCCACAACTGGTCGGGCAACCGCATCACCTGCCGCGACTGGTTCCAGCTGAGCCTGAAGGAAGGCTTCACGGTGCTGCGCGACCAGCTCTTCAGCCAGGACATGGGGTCCGAGCCGGTCAAGCGGATCGAGGACGTGCGCGTGCTGCGCGGTGCGCAGTTCCCCGAGGATTCGGGACCGCTCGCGCATCCGATCCGGCCCGACAGCTACCGCGAGATCAGCAACTTCTACACGGCCACTGTCTACAACAAGGGCGCCGAAGTCATCCGCATGATGCGCACCATGGCGGGCGAGGAGGCCTTCAGGAAAGGCACCGACACCTATTTCGACCGTCACGATGGCGAAGCCGCGACATGCGAGGATTTCGTCAAATCGATCGAAGATGGCGCTGGCCTCGACCTGACCCAGTTCCGCCTGTGGTATTCGCAGGCGGGTACGCCGAAGGTGAGCGTCGAGTTCGGCCACGAGGGCGACGAGGCAGTGCTCAAACTCTCGCAGCTGGTCCCTACAACGCCGGGGCAGGACGAGAAGAAGCCCATGCCGATCCCCCTGAAGATCGCGCTGTTCGATCGCGAGAAGGGCACGCATTCGGGCGAGCAGCTGATCGTGCTCGACAAGGCGAGCGACACGTTCCGCTTCGGCGGTTTCGCGCAAAAGCCGGTGCTGTCGATCAATCGCGGCTTTTCGGCACCGGTGACGATCCAGCGCGAGATCGCGCGTGACGAACTGGTGTTCCTGGCCGCGAAGGACGATGATCCCTTTGCCCGCTACGAGGCGATGCAGGACCTGATGGTCGGCCACCTCGTCGCGGCCAGCAAGGGCGAACTCGGTGAGGAGGACCGCGCGGCCGGCCGCAAGGATATCGTCGGTGCCATGCGCGCCGTGATCGAGGACGAGGGGCTCGACGATCTCATGCGCGGCGAGCTGATGTCGATGCCCAGCCAGACCTATCTCGCCGAGCAGATGAGCGAAGCGGACCCGGGTCGTATCCATGAAGAGCGCGAGGCGCTCAAGGCCGCGATCGCGGGCGAGCTGCAGGACGAGCTGCACGCACTCTACGACCGCGCGGCCGAACTTCCCTTCTCGCATTCGGCGGAAGCGAAGGGTGCACGCAAGCTGAAGACGCTGATCCTCGTCTACGCCGCGGCGCACGACCCGCAGAAGGCCGCCGAGCTCGCCGCGCACCAGTACGAGAACGCGGACAACATGACCGACCGGCAGGGTGCGCTGATGGTGCTCACCGGCATCGACAGCGCCGAGCGCACCAACGCCCTGATCGATTTCTACAACCGCTACCGCGGCAATGCGCTGGTCATCGACAAGTGGTTCTCGCTGCAGGCGATGTCGCTCCACCCCAAGGTTCTCGAACATGTGAAGGCGCTCGCCGATCACGAGGACTTCACGATGAAGAACCCCAACCGCGTACGCTCGCTCTACATGGCGTTCGCCGCGAACCCGCACGGCTTCCATGCCGCTTCGGGCGAGGGTTACAAGCTGATCGCTGACCTCATTCTCGAACTCGATCCGATTAACGCCCAGACCGCTGCGCGCTTCGTGCCGGCGCTGGGCCGCTGGCGGAAACTCGAACCGGGCCGCAGCGCATTGATGCGTGAACAGCTGGAACGCATCGCGGCTGCCCCGAAGCTGTCGCGCGACACGTTCGAACAGGTCTCGCGCTCGCTTGGCTGATGTGCTGACCGACCCGGCGCTTGAAGGCGTGCCGCACGGCTTTTCGACACGCGAGGGGCTGGGGGCGGCCGATATCCTGCCGGGCGGAGAGCTCGCCATGCTCCAGCAGGTGCATTCGGCCGATGTCGTGACCGTGAGCGAGGCGGGCAGCGCGCTGGCGCGGGCCGATGCGATGGTGACGGACCGGCGCGGTATCGTGCTCGGCATCGTGACTGCCGACTGTGCGCCGGTGCTGCTTGCGGACAGCGAAGCAGGCGTGGTGGGCGCGGCGCATGCCGGCTGGCGCGGAGCCCATGGCGGCGTGCTCGAGAACACCGTGCGCGCAATGGAGCAGCTCGGGGCGCGGCGCGAGGCCATCGTCGCGGTGATCGGACCGACTATCGCGCAGGCAAGCTACGAGGTGGACTGCGCATTTCGTGACCAATTCCAGGAAGCCGACGAGCGGTTCTTCTTGCCGGGACGCGAAGGGCATCTCCAATTCGACCTTCCCGCCTACGCAGCGCACCGTCTGCGCGAGGCGGGGGTGGGGCGAATCACCGATATCGGTCTCGACACCTATGCCGATGAAACCCGCTTTCACTCCTACCGCCGCGCGACCCATCGCGCGGAGCCGACCGAAGGCCGGCAGGTCAGCGCCATCGCCTTGCCGTAGCGCTGGGCCAGTAATTGCCACGCGGCATTGCGCGACGAGGCACATCTGTTGCCAAAATGGCGGTTGGCAAGGGGTCGCATAGCGGCTAGAGGCGCGACCAAACCGGAACCAACGGGGGCTTCCGCGCAAATTTTTTCGGCGCAGCCCTCCGGCAAGGACCGGAAACTGGATCGCAACATTTTACCTGCGCCATCCGGCGCGGAACGCAAGGCAGGCAAGGCAAGGCGCTGATGGCAGACACGACTGCAACCGCTAATCCCGAAACACCCACCGCGGGCGAAGACGGCGTTCGTCGCCGCGACTTCCTCGACATCGCAGCCGTTAGTGCGGCAGGCATCGGCGGTCTCGCCGTGGTCTATCCGCTGGTGAGCCAGATGGCGCCCTCGAAGGACGTGCTCGCAGCGAGTTCGACCGAAGTCGACATCTCGTCGATCGAGCCGGGCCAGGCCATCAAGGCCGTGTTCCGCAAGCAGCCGCTTTTCGTCAAGCGCCTGACGCCGGCCGAAATCGAAGCTGCCAACGCAACCGCCACCGGTTCGCTGCGCGACCCGCAGAGCCTCGCCGACCGCACCAAGGAAGGCCACGAGGACATCCTCGTCACCATGGGCGTCTGCACCCACCTCGGCTGCGTGCCGCTGGGCGCTGCAGAAGGCGAAGTGAAGGGCGAATTCGGCGGCTATTTCTGCCCCTGCCACGGTTCGCACTACGATACCGCAGGACGCATCCGCAAAGGCCCTGCGCCCACCAACCTCGAAGTGCCGGAATACGAGTTCACCTCGGACACCGTCATCCAGGTCGGCTGAGTTAGAAGACGAGAGACAGAGACATGAGCTTTCCCTGGGCACGCCAGTACGAACCGAAGAACGGTCTGACGAAGTTCCTCGACGAGAAATTGCCGCTTCCGCGCCTCGTCTATAACGCCGTCGGCGCAGGTTATCCGGTTCCGCGCAACCTTTCGTACTTCTGGAATTTCGGCGTCCTCGCCGGATTCTTCCTCGTCGTGCAGATCGTCACCGGCGTCGTGCTCGCCATGCATTATGCAGCGAACGCGCAGGTCGCCTTCGCCACGACCGAGCACATCATGCGCGACGTCAACTGGGGCTGGCTGATGCGCTATGCCCACGCCAACGGCGCAAGCTTCTTCTTCATCGTTGTCTACCTCCACATCTTCCGCGGCCTCTTCTACTCTTCGTATAAGGCTCCGCGCGAGATGATCTGGCTGCTCGGCGTCGTGATCTTCCTGCTCATGATGGCTACCGCCTTCATGGGTTACGTGCTTCCCTGGGGCCAGATGAGCTTCTGGGGCGCGAAGGTCATCACCGGCCTGTTCGGCGCAATCCCGATCGTCGGCGAGCCGATCCAGGTATGGCTGCTCGGCGGCTTCGCCCCCGACAACGCCGCACTGAACCGCTTCTTCAGCCTCCACTTCCTGCTGCCCTTCGTGATTGCCGGTGTCGTGATCCTGCACATCTGGGCGCTGCACATCCCGGGTTCGTCGAACCCGACGGGTGTGGAAGTGAAGAGCGAAAGCGACACCGTCCCCTTCCACCCGTATTACACGGCGAAGGACGGCTTCGGCCTCGGCATCGCCCTGCTGGCTTACTTCGCGCTGGTCTTTTTCCTGCCCAACGCGCTCGGCCACCCGGACAACTACATCGAAGCGAACCCGCTCTCGACCCCGGCGCACATCGTTCCGGAATGGTACTTCTGGCCGTTCTACGCGATCCTGCGCGCCTTCACCGTCGACTTCTTCTTCGTTCCCGCGAAGCTGATGGGCGTGCTGGCGATGTTTGCATCGATCCTGCTGTGGTTCTTCCTGCCCTGGCTCGACAAGTCGCCGGTGCGCAGCGGCCACTACCGTCCGCTGTTCCGCAAGTTCTTCTGGTTCGGCCTGATCCCCGCGATGATCGTCCTGTTCATTTGCGGCGGCGCACCTGCCGAAGAGCCCTACGTGATCCTCAGCCAGATCGCGACGGCCTACTACTTCATCCACTTCCTGGTGATCCTGCCGATCGTCAGCAGCGTGGAAAAGCCTGAACCCCTGCCTTACTCCATCACCGAAGCCGTCCTCGGCTCGGACAAGACGATGGTGAAGGGCGAGAACACCGCGCCGGCCGTTTAAGAGATACGAGAAAGATACAAGGTCATGCTCAAACTCCTCAGCGTCCGCCTCGTAGCCATGGCAGTCGGCCTCGTGTTCGCGGTAGCGGCACTCTGGGCCCTCGTGGTCGGTGTCATCGCGCTTGCGACCGAAGAGCCGGTTCCCCACGCGCCCTACGAAAAGCCGAACGACTACGACTGGTCGTTCTCCGGTCCTTTCGGCAAGTGGGACCAGCAGCAGCTCCAGCGCGGCCTCAAGGTCTATGACGAAGTCTGCGCTGCCTGCCACAGCCTCAAGTTCGTCGCCTTCCGCGATCTCGAACAGCTCGGTTACTCCGAAGCACAGGTGAAGGCCTATGCCGCTGCCAAGCAGGTTCCGGGCATCGACCCGAACACCGGCGAAGCGACCATGCGTCCCGGCTTGCCGACGGATTATTTCCCGTCGCCCTATCCGAACAATGTCGCGGCTGCCGCGGCCAACAACAACGCGATCCCGCCGGATCTCTCGCTGATGACCAAGGCGCGCGGGGATGGCGTGAACTACGTCGCTTCGCTGCTTACCGGCTACCAGGAACCCTCCGCCGAACTGCTGGCCGAGTACCCCGAGGCGGCACCGGGTCCGGGCCTGTATCACAACTCCTACTTCCCGAACCTCAACCTCGCCATGGCACCGCCGCTCACGACGGACGGACAGGTGACCTATGACGACGGTACCGAGGCAACGATCGAGCAGATGAGCACGGACGTCGCAGCGTTCCTCGCGTGGACTGCCGAACCGAGCATGATCAAGCGCAAGCAGACCGGCTGGCCGGTGATGATCTTCCTGCTTTTCGCAACGATCCTCGCTTACATGTCGAAGAAGCAGATCTGGGCTGCCGTTAAGCCCAAGAAGTAAGCTGCTTCGCTAGCGAACACGAAACGCGCCCCTCCATCCCAGCGATGCGAGGGGCGCTTTCATTTTCGGGAGACGCATCATTACCCCGCAAGAGCTGAAATCGCTGGTCCGGACCATTCCCGACTTTCCCATCGAGGGCATCCAGTTCCGCGATATCACCACGCTGATCGGCAATGGCGAGGGCTTTGCTGCCACCGTGGAGTGGTTGGCCGATCGCGTCAGCGCTAGCGGCGCGCAGGCCATCGCCGGAATGGAAGCTCGCGGCTTCATCTTCGGTGCCGCCGTGTCGGCAAAGCTCGCGCTGCCGTTCCTGCCCGTGCGCAAGTCGGGCAAGCTTCCATGCGACACGATCGGCGTCGACTACGCGCTCGAATATGGCTCGGACAGGCTGGAAATGGACCCCGCCTCGGTGAGCGAAGGGCAGCTTGTCGCAATGGTCGACGATCTCCTCGCCACTGGCGGCACCGCATGCGCAACCGCGGAGTTGCTGCGCAAGGCTGGCGCGCGGGTCGAGCACGCCTTCTTCGTCATCGACCTGCCTGATCTGGGTGGTGCGACCAGGCTCAAGGACTGTGATGTCGCCGTCCAAGCCCTGATGGAATTCGAGGGCGACTGACGCTTTTTGCTGCAAAACTTGGATAATTTCCCGCGCTAGGGCATTGAACCTGCTGAGCGCCGCGTATCGGCGCGCATTGTTGCGAGGGGCATGGAACAGACACTTGTCATAGCGCTGGTCGGGATCCTCGGCATCGGAGCGCAGTGGATTGCATGGCGGACCGGCTGGCCGGCGATCGTCCTGATGCTTGCCGCGGGCTTCCTTGCCGGACCGGTCCTCGGCATCTTCGATCCGGAACATGCTTTCGGCGAACTGCTCGAGCCCATGGTGGCGGTCGGCGTTGCGCTGATCCTGTTCGAGGGCGGCCTCAGCCTCGATTTCCGCGAATTGCGCCATAGCGGCAGCGCGGTGATGCGGCTTGCAACTATCGGCGTGGTCCTCGGCTGGCTGTTCGGCTCTCTGGCCGGCATCTACATCGCGGGCCTCGCTCCGGAAGTGGCCATCCTGTTCGGCGGCATCCTCGTGGTGACCGGGCCCACGGTCGTCATCCCCCTGCTGCGCCAGAGCTCGATCAAGTCGCGCCCGGCCTCAATCCTCAAGTGGGAAGCCATCGTGAACGACCCCACCGGGGCGCTGTGCGCGGTGATTGCCTATGAATACTTCCGCAAGGTTGCCGAAACCCCCGACGCGACGCTGTTTCAGGTGGTCCCGCCGCTCATCATCGCCGCGATCCTCGCCGGCCTGATCGGCTATGTAGCCGCCCTAGCGATCGCATGGTCCTTCCCGCGCGGCGCCGTGCCGGAGTACCTGAAAGTCCCTGTCCTGCTGGCAGCCGTCATCGGCGTCTTTGTGATTTCGAACCTGATCGAACACGAAGCAGGGCTGGTCGCAGTCACCGTGATGGGTGTGGCGCTGGCCAACATGAATGTCTCCAGCCTGAGGTCGATCCACCCGTTCAAGGAGAACATCGCGATCCTCCTCGTCTCGGGCATCTTCATCCTGCTGTCCGCATCGCTCGACTGGGAAGAGCTTTCCTATCTCAACCCGATGACGCCTGCCGGCCTCAACATGATGCTGTTCCTGCTGGCGTTGCTGTTCCTTGTCAGGCCGGCGACGATCCTGCTGAGCCTGCTCGGCAGCAGCGTACCCTGGAACGAGCGCCTCCTGCTCGCCTGGATCGCCCCGCGCGGCATCGTGCTGGTCGCTATCTCAGGCCTGTTCGCGCTGCGCCTGTCGGACCTTGGCTATAGCGACGGAAACCTGCTGATCGGCCTGAGCTTTGCCGTCGTCGTCGTCACCATCGTCGCGCATGGCTTCACGATCGATTTCGTGGCCAAGTTGCTCAAGGTGAAGGGTGTTACGCGCCCGGGCATGCTGATTGTCGGTTCGACGCCCTGGACCATTGCCCTGGCCGAACAGATGCGAGAGCTGAAAGCGCCGGTCATCGTGGTCGATGCCAGCTGGCAGCGGCTTGGCCTCGCCCGCCAGAAGGGGATCGATTTCTACCACGGGGAAATCCTCAACGAGGCGACCGAGCACAACCTAGAGCTCGCGCCCTACCAGAACCTCGTCGCGGCCACGGAGAACGAGGCATACAACGCGCTCGTGTGCAACGAGTTCGCCCACGAGATCGGGCGTGACCGCGTCTTCCAGCTGGGCGAAAGTGCCGACGGCGAGGATCGCCATGCGCTTCCCGAAAGCCTGCGCGGTCGCGCGCTCTTCGAAAGCGGTTTCGGGGTGGAAGACGTCAGCGAACGCCAGCGACAGGGCTGGGTATTTCGCAAGACGAAGCTATCGGACGAATTCGACTTCGAGAAGATGCAGGAGAGGCTCCCCAATGCCGCGAACATGCTGTTGCTGGTGCGCAGCAACGGCACGATCCGCTTCTTCACCCACGCCGCCAAGCCGGAGCCGCGCGCAGGCGATACCATCCTGAGCTTCTCGCCCCCGCAGACGAAAACCGCGGAGGAAATGGCAGCAAAGAAAGCGAGCAAGAAACAGGGGCCGCAGCCGACATGAGATACGCACCGACCCATTTCGCATTGATCACCGCTGCGCTGCTCGCTGGATGTTCGCAGAGCGAAGAGGCCGACAACGATCCTTCGCAGGGCGAGGGATCGCGCTCGATCTTCCAGTCGGAAGACGCGCAGTCGAATAGCGCCGGCGTACCTGCCTCCGTGCTGCGCCCGCTCGAGACCACCATCTCCTTTGCCGACGGCACCAGCGACCTGACCGAAGCTGCGCGTGCAGAACTCGCGACGGTGGTCGATTCGCCGCAGATGGATGCGGGCGGGGCGATCATTCTGCGTGGCCATACCGATGCACAGGGTAGCGACGCGGAAACGCTCCAGTCTTCGCGCGAGAAGGCCGAGGCGGTGCGCGACTTCCTCATCGAGAACGGCGTGGCGGAAGAGCGCATCGCGATCATCCCGTTCGGCGAACAGAACCCGCTCGCGCCCAATGCCCTGCCCGACGGCTCACCTAATGAAGAGGGCCGCGCCACCAACCGCCGTGTCGAGCTGACCGTCGAGACCGCGCGCGGCACCGAGCGCGAGCAGACGCTGGTCGAGACCCTGACCCGGCCGGATGCCGCATCGACGCAAGGGGCTGCCGAAGCGCAGACGCAAGATCAGCCACAATGATGTGTTGACGAATGGCCATGAGCGGTGGCATCTGCGCCCCGCTCGATTGGCCAGACAGGCCAATGTCATGCGGGTATAGCATAGTGGTAATGCTCCAGCCTTCCAAGCTGGCTAGAGGGGTTCGATTCCCCTTACCCGCTCCACTCCCTTTCGGCAGTTTCAGACCGGCACAAAAAAGGCCGGATGTCCGCGGGGGGATGCGAACAACCGGCCTTGCTACCCGAAGGGCTTTATCAGCGCCCAAACGTTGTCGAGCGCCCTATATTACCTGTTTCTAAAACACTAGTCCCCCAATGGAGGGACATGCAACCGCCGGTTAACAAAACAATCCTGCAACCCTTTGTGCAAAGGCAGAATTTAGCCAATTGCGACCGTTATCACATACGTATGCGTAGGAGGGGATTCCACCTGCGCGACCGTTTCGCTTATTGAGCGTGGATCCCCATATTGTCGATCAATCGCGTCCCACCGATCCGGGCGGCAACGAAGAGGCGGGCATTGCCATTGTCCGCCTCTAGCCGTTCGAGGCTGTCGGCATCGCGCACCTCGGCATAATCGACGCTGTCGAAGCCCGAGACCTGCAGCACCTCGCGCAGGTTTCCGAGCGGCCTGTCCGCCGCACCGCCTTGCGCAATGACCGCGATCGCGTCGCGCATCGCCTTGGGCAGGGCCGCCGCCTGGGCGCGCTGCTCGGCCGAAAGGTAGGCGTTGCGGCTGCTCATCGCGAGACCGTCATCCTCGCGCACGATCGGTACGCCGATGATCGCTTCGACATGCGGCCGCGTCAGGTCGAGGTCGCGCGCCATCCGGCGGATGACGGCGAGCTGCTGCCAGTCCTTTTCGCCGAAGAAGGCCATGTCGGGCAGCACCTGGTTGAAAAGCTTGCAGACCACTGTCGCCACGCCGTCGAAATGGCCCGGGCGGTCGCCGCCGCACAGCCCCTCGCTGACGCCTGCGACAGAGATGTTGGTGGCATAGCCTGTCGGATAGACCTCGTCCGGCTGCGGCGCCCACAGCAGCGCCACGCCCTCGGCTTCGAGCAATTCGGAATCGCGCTGCAACTGGCGCGGATAGGCATCGAGATCCTCTCCCTCGCCGAACTGTCGCGGATTGACGAATATCGATGCGACCACGTGATCGGCGGCCTCGCGCGCGCGCCGCATCAGGGTCAGGTGGCCATCATGGAGGGCTCCCATGGTCGGCACCAGCGCAACGGTCTTACCGCTTTCGCGCAGGTCAGCGACCCTTTTCCTCAACACTTCGAGCTTGCCGATTGTTTGCACGCATGCATCCCCTTGGATAAGGATGGAAATATCACCTGCCCTAGCGCCGCGCAGGGCCGGGCATCAACATTTCAATATCTGGAACGCAATTGCCGCACGCCGCTCCCCACTGGATTACCTTCGCCAACGAGAAGGGCGGGACGGGCAAGTCGACCACCGCAGTCCATGTCGCGGTGGCGCTGGCCTATCGCGGAGCGAAGGTCGCGGCATTCGATCTCGACCATCGCCAGCGCACGATGAACCGCTATTTCGAGAACCGCGCCGACACCGCGCATCGCCGGGGGATCGATCTGCCCACGGTCGAGTGCCACACCGTGCCACTGATCCCCGAAGAGGAATTCGGGGAAATGGTGCAGCGCCACGGGCGCGACGCGGACTTCATCCTGATCGACACGCCCGGCCGTGACGACCCGCTGGCGCGCTTTGCAGCGACCCATGCCGATACGCTGGTCACGCCGATGAACGACAGCTTCGTGGACTTCGACCTCATCGGTCAGGTCGAGAGCGAGAGTTTCAAGGTCAAGAAACTGTCCTTCTATGCCGAGCTGATCTGGGAAGCGCGCATCCAGCGCAGCCGCAAGGCGATCGAGGAGAACCGCCCCCCGATGGATTGGGTGGTTGTGCGCAACCGCACGGGTCACACCGAGGCGCGCAACGTCGCGCGTATCGAACAGGCGCTCACCGAAATGTCGAAACGCGTCGGCTTTCGCGTCGCGCATGGCCTCTCCGAACGCGTCATCTACCGCGAGCTTTTCCCGTCCGGCCTGACGCTGCTCGACAAGGGGCATCTTGGCGATCTCGGGACCAGTCACCTGGTCGCACGGCAGGAGCTGCGCGGTCTCATTGCGGCCCTGCGCCTGCCTGAAGTCACCCGTACCAAGGAACGTGAAACCGCATGATCAAGATACTCATGTTCGCCGTCGGGCTGAGCGTTTTCTGCCGTTGGGCTCTGGGCAAGTGGCCGTGGGAATACCTGCGCCCCGCACCCACGCGTTCGCAGGCGCTCTTCCGCGCACGCCGGTTGCTCAACGTCTCCGAGCGGGCCGATCATACGGAAATCCGCGAGGCGCACCGGCGCCTGTCCGCCATGGCGCATCCCGACAAGGGCGGCAGCAAGGCGCAGATGCAGGAGCTGAACGCGGCACGCGACCTCCTGCTCGATGAACTCACCCACGAAGTTGAGGAACCCCCGCAATGAGCCACGAGTTCGATCCGACCGTCCTGCGCGAATATGACATTCGCGGCATCATCGGAGAGACGCTGGGCGCTGACGATGCGCGCGCGATCGGCCGCACCTTCGGCTCGATGCTGCGCAAGGAAGGTGGCAGCAAGGTCGCTGTCGGGTACGATGGCCGGGTCAGCTCGCCCATGCTCGAACACGCACTCGTCGAGGGCCTTAATTCGGCCGGCTGCGATGTCGTGCGCGTGGGGCTGGGGGCGACCCCGATGCTATACTATGCGGAGGCCAGCGACGACGAGATCGATGGCGGCATCCAGATAACCGGCAGCCACAATCCCCCCAATTACAACGGCTTCAAGATGGTCTTCCAGGGACGTCCGTTCTTCGGATCCGACATCCAGGAGCTGGGCCGCCTGTCTGCTGCCGGCGAATGGGCCGACGGGGCGGGCGAAGTCGAGGACCGCGATATCCTCGACGAGTATATCGCCCGCATGGTTTCCGCACTCGACGGTGTCGACACGGGCGCGCTCGAAGGAATGCGCGTCGGCTGGGACGCGGGCAACGGCGCTGCCGGCCCCGCGCTCGAAAAGCTCGTCGCCAGACTCCCTGGCGAGCATCATGTCCTCTTCACCGAGGTCGACGGCAATTTTCCCAATCATCACCCTGATCCCACTGTCGAGGAAAACCTTGCAGACCTGCGAAAGCTCGTCTCCGCAAAGTCCCTCGATTTCGGAGTGGCCTTCGATGGCGACGGCGACCGCATCGGCGCGATCGACGGCGAAGGGCGCGTGATCTGGGGCGACCAACTGCTGATGATCTATGCCGAGGACCTGCTGCAATCACGCAAGGGCGCGACGATCATCGCCGATGTGAAGGCGAGCCGCGCGCTATACGATCATGTCGCGGCCTGCGGCGGGGAGCCGCTGATGTGGAAGACCGGGCACTCGTTGATTAAGTCCAAAATGAAGGAAACTGGTTCACCGCTTGCCGGCGAGATGAGTGGTCACGTCTTCTTCGCGGACGAGTATTACGGCTTCGACGATGCGCTCTACGCAGGCGTGCGCCTGATGGCTTCGGCAGCGAGGCTGGGCAAATCGGTCACGCAGCTGCGCAGCGACATGCCGCAGATGATCAACACGCCGGAGATGCGCTTCCAGGTCGACGAGAGCCGCAAGTTCGCCGCGATCGACGAGGTGAAGGAGCGCCTGTCCGGCACCGATGCCGACGTCAACGGCACCGACGGAGTGCGCGTGAACACCGCTGACGGCTGGTGGCTGCTCCGGGCTTCGAACACGCAGGACGTGCTCGTCGCGCGCGCAGAAAGCGACAGCGAGGAAGGTCTCGAGCGGCTGGTCGGCCAGATCGACGAACAGCTCGCGCTGTCGGGCCTCGAGCGCGGGGAAAGCGTGGGGCACTAGTTCTTGGCATTGGGGGTCGCGCAGAACTGGCCGTGGTCCCTGCTCGGGATCGCGGAGACATCCGACAAGGAAGCGATCCGCGCTGCCTATGCGGCGCGCAAGGCCGAACTCGACGGTTCGATGCGGATCTCGGCTTTCGCGCAGCTTACCGAAGCGCGCGAGAAGGCGCTCTTCCTGGCCTCGGAAATGCAGCGCAGTGCCGAGCGCGAGGCAGTCGCGGCGGGCGAATTCGCTCCGCGCGAGGCGGCCTATACCGAGACTGTGGACGAGGTCCGCGCGGACTTGCCCGAAGCGCCTGTAGCGCCACCACCCGCCGAACCCGAACCCGAACCCGAACCCGAACCCGAACCCGAACCCGAACCCGAACCCGAACCCGAACCCGAACCCGAA